>NZ_OZ241356.1:0-2400000 GCF_965200405.1 Glacieibacterium sp. | reverse complement strand
CGCGCCACGGCACTTTCGAGAAGAACGACTGGTTCGCGGTGATCTTCGCCGCGCCGGCGATCGCACTGATCGCCTGGGGAAGCTATGGCGGCTCGCACCTGCTGATCTGGGCGGGTGCCGGGATCACGGCGTACGGCGCGATCTATGCCGGGTTCCACGACGTGCTGGTCCACCGCCGGGTCCGCCACGGCTGGAACCCGCGCTCGCGCTATCTCAAGCGCATCATGCAGGCGCACCGGCTCCACCATGTCGTCGAGAGCAAGCACGGCACGGTCAGCTTCGGCTTCCTGTGGGCGCCGCCGGTCCGCGCCCTGCTGGCCGACCTGGAGGCGCGCGGCGTCGGCAAGGTCAGGGCAGCACGCCCGACGGAAAACTCCAAAGTCCGTCGCGAGATGGACCCGGACGCGGCCACGATTTCGCACGGCTGAGCGCCTGCGGGTAGGACGCGATCACCGCCTTGAGCTTGGCGGCGCGCGAGGTCACGACGCGGTTCTCCAGCGCCTCCGCGCCGCCGTCGCGGACCAGCCGCCCGATGTCGCCATAGATGCGCGACGCCGCCAGCACCGCCCAGGCCGAGCGCGTCGACAGCGCCGCCGTGCCGTAGCGCGCGCTGGCCTCGTAGCGCTCCGCCTCGTCGACCAGCCGCGTCACCAGTCGCGCCAGCTGCCGGCGATGCTTGGGGAAGGAATAATGCGCCGGGGTCAGCCCGACCTCAGCCAGCCAATCGTCGGGGATGTAGCGCCGGCTGTTCATCGCGTCCTCGATGACGTCGCGCGCGATATTGTTGAGCTGAAAGGCGATGCCCTGGTCCGAGGCCCGGTCGAGCGTCTCGCGGTCGTCGGGCGACACCCCCATGACGATCGCCATCATCACCCCGACGCAGCCCGCGACGTGATAGCAATAGGTCAGCGTGTCGTCGAAGGTCACGAACGGCCGCTCTTCGACGTCGATGCGGAAGCCCTCGATCAGGTCGAGCGGATAGCGCAGCGGCATGTTGGTCGCCTCGACGACCTGCGCCAGCGCCTGGAACGGCATCGAGTCCGGCGGCATGCCAGCCAGTGCGCTGCGCGTGTCGGCCTCCAGCGCCGCCAGCCGCTCGGCCGGGGTGGCGACATATTCGACGATGCCGTGGCCCGAAGCTTGCCCGTCGATGATGTCGTCGGCATGGCGGCACCAGGCGTAGAGCAGCGTCGCAAGATCACGCGTCCGCTGGTCGAACAGGCGCGAGGCGAGCGCGAAGCTCTTGGAGCCGAGGGCGATGGAAGCGCGGGCAGCGTGGATAACGGCGGTCACTTACTCCCCCCTCCCTCCAAGGAGAGCTCTTGCGAACCGAGAGTGGGGAGGGCCGGGGCGGGGGCGCCTCTTGGCGTCCTTCTTGCTGTCCCCGAGAACCCCCACCCCGGCCCTCCCCACTCTCCGCTTCGCGGGGGGGGAGGGAGCAGGAAGAGGCAGGTCACGCCGCGACCCTCAAGCCGTCGCCGATCATCAGCTTCGCCGTCGCCTTCGCCGACCCGACGACCCCCGGGATCCCCGCCCCCGGATGCGTCCCGGCTCCAACGAAGTACAGGTTCGACAGCACGTCGTCGCGGTTGTGCGTCCGGAAGAACGCCGACTGCCACAGCACCGGCTCCAGGCTGAACGCCGACCCGAGATGCGCGTTCAGCTCGGTCGAGAAGTCCTTCGGCGTGAACGTCCGCATCGTCACCAGATCCCTGGAAAGACCCGGCAACACCCGCCGCTCCAGTGACTCCATGATCTTCGCCGCATACTTCGGCGCCTCGGCATCCCAGTCGATGTCGAGCTTGCCACGATGCGGCACCGGCGACAGGACGTAAAAGGCGCTGTGCCCCTCCGGCGCCATCGTCGGATCGGTCGCGGTCGGATGGTGGAGGTACAGCGAGTAATCCTCGGCCAGCTTGCCGCCGCCATAGATCTCCTTGAGCAGCCCTTCGTAGCGCTCGCCGAACAGGATGGTGTGGTGGCGCACGTCGGGCCGCACGCCCTTCAGGCCGAAATAGGTGACGAACAGCGACGGCGAGAAGCTCTTGCGCGACATCGACTTCGCCATCGCCTTGCCGCGCGGATGATTGCCGAGCAGGTCCTTGTAGGTGTGGATGATGTCGCCGTTCGACGCGACCATGTCGAATTGGCCGGACCAGCCGTCGGCGGTCTTCACGCCCGTCACGCGCGCGCCCTCGGCGGTGATCTCGGTGACCCCGACGCCCATCTTGACGACGCCGCCCAGGTCCTCGAACAGCTTGACCATGCCGCGCACCAGCGCATGCGTGCCACCGCGCGGGAACCATACGCCCCACTTCTTCTCCAGCGCATGGATCAGCGCATAGATCGAGCTGGTCTTGAACGGATTGCCGCCGACCAGCAGCGAGTGGAAGCTGAACGCCTCGCGCAGCTGCGGGTCCTTGATGTAGCGCGCGACCATCGAATAGACCGAGCGGAACGCCTCGTACTTCATCAGGCTCGGTGCCGCCTTGAGCATCGACTTGAAGTCGAGGAACGCCTCGTGCCCGAGCTTTTCATAGCCCTCGCGGAAGACGCCCTCGCTGTATTTCAGGAAGCGCTTGTAGCCGTCGACGTCGGCGGGCGACTTGGCGCCGATCTGGCGGAACAGCGCCTCGTCGTCATTGTCGTAATCGAAGACGAAGCCGTCCTCCCACATCAGCCGATAGAACGGCGTGACGGGCATCAGCTCGACGTAATCGGACAGCTTGCGGCCCGACAAAGTGAACAGCTCTTCCAGGCACGACGGGTCGGTGATGACGGTCGGCCCGGCGTCGAACTTGAAGCCGGCGTCCTCGAAGACGTAGGCCCGGCCGCCGGGCTTGTCGCGCGTCTCGATCAGCGTCGTCGCGACGCCGGCGGATTGCAGGCGGATGGCGAGCGCGAGCCCGCCGAAGCCGCTGCCGATCACGCAGGCGGTTCTGGTTTCAGGCGTCATCGGTGGTCGACCTCGTACTGGAGCAGCGCCCGGACGGCGCGTGGAATGGGGATGGGCGGCTTGCCGGTCAGGATGCGCAGCCGGTCGTAGAAGGTCGACTTGCTGGCGTAAAAGCGCCCGATCAGATCGGCATCGAGGCGGTAGAACCTTTCGAGGATGCGATAGCGCTCGTCGGGGCGTGCCGCGAGGAACAGCATCTTGTTGAGCAGGCGGTACAGGCTGCGCGTGTCCCACGCCTCGATCGCGGCGGCCCGGAGCGCGGCATCGACGGCGGCGGCGGAGAAGTCGGGCAGCCCCGCTACCAGATCGGCGGTGCGGACCGCATCGGGAAAGCTGTATCCCGTCGTCGGCTGGAAGCGCGCCGCACGTAGTCCGACGCGGCCGACCCCCGGCACCCCTTCCGACCACAATGCCGCGACGTCGCCGCCCAGCGCGATCGGCAGCACGCCGACCTCCTCGCGGATGATCCGGACGATCTCCCAGCCTTGCGACACGGCATAGTCGGCGATGTGGGCGCGCAGGCCCTCGACCGAAAAGGCCGCGCCGTCACTGTAATACGTGTCCTCGATCAGCACCCGGCGGGGTCCGAACGGCAGCGTGTAGATGAAGCGGTAGCCGTCGATCTGCGGCACTGTCGCGTCCATGATGATCGGCCCGGACAGCCCGTGATCCGCCGCCAGCTCGACCTCCAGCCCGAGGAACTTCTGCCAGCGCAGGTCGAGCGCCGCCGTCGGCTCCTGCCCCCGCCCGTCGATCACCGCCCGCGCCGTCAGCACGCGCTGGTCGGCCAGCGTGATCGAACCGGCATCGAGCGTCACGATCGGCGTCCCGGCGAACACTCGGCGGGCCGGCACCGCCGCGCGCACCGCCTCGTCCAGCAGCTCCGAAGTGACGCTGCCATAGCCCGCCGCCAGCGTCCGCGAATGCGCCGGGAAGCGCACCGAATACGAGTCCCAGCGGTGCGCGAACAGCGGCGCGGTCCAGTCGAGCTGCTCCGCCGTCAGGTCGCGCGCGAACGACGACCAGGTGTGATTGCCGCCGATGCTGGTGCCCGCCTCGACGATCGCGACGCTCAGTTCCGGACGCACCTGCGCCAGCCGCAGCGCGATCAAGCCGTTGGCGAGGCCACCGCCCGCTAGGATGAGGTCGAAATCCATCTGTCGCAGGATTAGCCCAACCCGCCCGCCAGCGCACCCCCAATGCCCCCGCCACGGTGCCGCACTTGCCCGAACCGGCGCATGTGTCGCGCTTCCAACCCGCCGCCGCAGGCGCTAAACCCCCGGCATGATCGCCCTGCCCTTCCTTCTCGGCGTGCTCGGCATGACCGCGATCGTCGCGGGGCGCTACCTCGGCGTATCGGGCATGTTCGCCTGGCTGACCGCCCGCCGCGGCATCGTCGCGGGACCTGCCGATGCGGGCAAGCGCCGCATCCAGATCCGCCGCGAGATCGGCTGGTCGCTGGTTTCCGCCGCGATCTACGCCCTGCCCGCCGGGTTGGTCGCCGTCGCCTGGCGTGAGCATGGCTGGACCCTGATCTACGACAATCCGACGACGCTCGGCTGGCTATGGCTGCCGTTCAGCATCGCGATCTACCTGTTCGCGCACGACACCTGGTTCTACTGGACCCACCGCCTGATGCACCGCCCCTGGTGGTTCAAGCGCGTCCACGCCGTCCACCATGACTCTCGCCCGCCCACCGCCTGGGCAGCTATGGCGTTCCACCCTTACGAGGCACTGTCGGGCGCCTTCGTGTTTCCGGTTCTGGTCTTCCTGGTGCCGATCCACTGGGCGGCACTGATGGTGGTGCTGCTGGTCGCGACCTTCTTCGGGGTGACCAATCACATGGGCTGGGAGATCTTTCCGCGCCGTCTGGTCGACGGCAATTTCGGGCGTTGCATGATTACCGCATCGCACCATCATCTTCACCACCGCCACTATCGGTGTAACTACGGCCTGTATTTCCGTGTATGGGACAGGCTCTGCGGGACCGATCGTGGATACGCGGGGGAATTGCTGCATGAGCTTTCGGGGCCTGAGCCTGTTGTTGCCGCTGGCGTTGCCAGTCACCTTGCTGGGCACCGCGCCCGCGCCTGAGCCGGTACGGCTGGAGATCGCGCTGACCGGATTGCGCTCCAGCGACGGCAATGTCGTGCTGTGCGTCTGGCACAGCCCCAAGCGTTTTCCCGACGGCAAGTGCGAGGGCGAGGGCACGCCGCTGACCGTCGCCGCCGCGCCTGTCGTTCAGGTCGCGCTGCCACTCGCGCCCGGCGACTATGCCGTGTCGCTGATCCACGACGAGAACGGCAACGGCAAGCTCGACAAGAACCTGCTCGGCATCCCCAAGGAGGGCGTCGGTTTCTCCCAGAATCCCAAGCTGATGTTCAGCGCGCCGACCTATGCCGCGACCCGTTTCGACGTTGCCGCGGACACCACCGAAACCATTCGCATGAAGTATTTCCTCTAGACTCCGCGCGCATCGCCGCCCACAAACGACGCTTCCCCGGGGGGCCGCGCGTGCGGCTGAGAGGTGGCGATCCGGCCACGACCCGCTGAACCTGATCCGGTTGACCCCGGCGGAGGGAGGGAGCGGGCCGTAACCGTCCGCATAGCCTCCACCCGAGATTTTTGTGGAGCGACGCGCATGGCCGACATCCAGTCCAAGATCGAAATGCCGGTGACCACCGGTCCGCTGCCCGGCAGCCACAAGGTCTATGTCCCCGGCGAGCGCTTTCCCGACATCCGCGTCGCCATGCGCGAAGTCCGCCTCGACCCCAGCGCCAACGAGGACCCGGTCCGCATTTACGACCCGAGCGGCCCCTACACCGACCCTGATGCCGTCATCGACATCGCCGCCGGCCTGCCGCCGCTGCGCACCGCCTGGACGATGGCGCGCGGCGATGTCGAGCGCTACCCCGGCCGCGAGGTCAAGCCGGAGGACAACGGCCTGACCGGGCGGATGCAGCCCGACGTCTCGACCTATCCCAACGTCAACCATATGCCGCTGCGCGCCAAGCCCGGCATGAACGTCACGCAGATGCACTATGCCCGCCGCGGCATCGTCACGCCCGAGATGGAATATGTCGCGATCCGCGAGAACCTCGGCCGCGCCCAGCTTGCCGGCGTCATTCGCGACGGCGAGGATTTCGGTGCCTCCATCCCCGACTATGTCACCCCCGAGTTCGTCCGCGACGAGATCGCCCGCGGCCGCGCCATCATCCCGTCGAACATCAACCACCCCGAGTGCGAGCCGATGGCGATCGGGCGCAATTTCCTGGTCAAGATCAACGCCAACATCGGCAACTCCGCCGTCGCTTCCTCGGTCGCCGAGGAGGTCGAAAAGATGGTCTGGTCGATCCGCTGGGGCGGCGACACCGTCATGGACCTGTCGACCGGCCGCAACATCCACAACACCCGCGAGTGGATCGTCCGCAACTCCCCCGTCCCGATCGGCACCGTGCCGATCTACCAGGCGCTGGAGAAGGTCGGCGGCGTCGCCGAGGACCTGACCTGGGAGATCTACCGCGACACGCTGATCGAGCAGGCCGAGCAGGGCGTCGACTATTTCACCATCCACGCCGGCGTCCGCCTGGCGTACATCCACCTGACCGCCAAGCGCGTTACCGGCATCGTCAGCCGCGGCGGCTCGATCCACGCGAAGTGGTGCCTGGCGCACCACAAGGAGAACTTCACCTACACGCACTTCGCCGAGATCTGCGAGATCATGAAGGCCTACGACATCAGCTTCAGCCTGGGTGACGGCCTGCGCCCCGGCAGCATCGCCGACGCCAACGACGCCGCGCAATTCGCCGAGCTCGATACGCTGGGCGAGCTGACCAAGATCGCCTGGGCCAACGACGTGCAGGTGATGATCGAGGGCCCGGGCCACGTCCCGATGCACAAGATCAAGGTCAACATGGAGAAGCAGCTCGCGGTCTGCGGCGAGGCGCCCTTCTACACCCTCGGGCCGCTCACCACGGACATCGCCCCCGGCTACGACCACATCACCAGCGGCATCGGCGCCGCGATGATCGGCTGGTTCGGCTGCGCCATGCTCTGCTACGTCACCCCCAAGGAGCACCTCGGCCTGCCCGACCGCGACGACGTCAAGGTCGGCGTCATCACCTATAAGCTGGCCGCCCACGCCGCCGACCTGGCGAAGGGCCACCCCGGCGCCCAGCACCGCGACGACGCCGTCTCCCGCGCCCGCTTCGACTTCCGCTGGCGCGACCAGTTCAACCTGTCTTTGGACCCCGAGACCGCCCTGAAATACCATGACGAAACCCTGCCGGCAGAAGGCGCCAAGACCGCGCACTTCTGCTCAATGTGTGGCCCGAAGTTCTGCTCGATGAAGATCACGCAGGAAGTGCGCGAGTACGCGGCGAAGCAGAACGCCGACGGGTTCCTCGATGCCGAAGCCGGCATGGCGGCAAAGAGTGCCGAGTTCGTCGAACTGGGGTCGGAGATATATCTGCCGACCGGACGGTAGTCCGGTCACGAGGCCACGCCATGACCTGCCACTGCTACATCGTTCCCAACGACGTCCTCGAGCGCCTGTCGAAGGACAGGCAGCTTTCGGACGACGAGCGCAAGGCGATGAGCGATACCGCCGCGGTCGGCGCCGAGCTGCGGAAGTTGCGCGTCCAGGCCGGTCGGCTCAGCGCTCTGACCAGCTCCATCGGCACGGCGCCGGCGACCGTCGCGCCGACACCGGCGATCACCGTCGCCGACTGCAAGCATAGCCAGTCGCTGCCCGGAACCCCGATCGCCAAGCCGGGCAGCTCGACCGACTTGCCGGTGAAGAGCGCATTCGAGGAAACCACGGCGCTGGCGCGGTTCTACAAGGAGGTGTTCGGGCGTAACTCGGTCGACGGACAGGGCATGACGCTGGGCTCGTCGGTGCACTACGGCGTCAAGTTCAACAACGCCTTCTGGAACGGCCTGCGAATGACGTACGGCGACGGCGACGACAATCTGTTCACCGACTTCACCCAGTCGAACGACGTCATCGGCCATGAACTGACGCACGGCGTGACGCAGTTCACCCTGCAGCTCGCTTACACCAACCAGGCGGGCGGCCTGAACGAGAGCATCTCCGACGTCTTTGGCTCGATGTTCCGCCAGTGGCGGGCCGGGCAGGACGTCGCCGCCGCCGACTGGCTGATCGGCAAGGACATCATGGGGCCGGGGTCGAAGGCGCGCGGCTTCACCTGCCTGCGCGACATGGCGAGCCCGGGGGCGAAGCACTGCCTGGCGCCGCAACCATTCAAGTTCGCCGACATCAAGCCGGGCATGGACCCGCACTACAGCAGCGGCATCCCCAATCTGGCGTTCTGCAACATCGCCAGGGCGATCGGCGGCAAAAGCTGGGAAACCGCCGGCAAGATCTGGTATCAGGCGATGACCGGCTTCAAGCCGAGCCCCAACATGACGATGAAGACCTTTGCCAACCGGACGCGCAAACTGGCCAAGACGATGTTTGCCGACGATGCTGCCGTTCCTGCTGCTGTCGATGCCGGCTGGAAGTCTGTCGGGCTGTAGCCGCACGATCGAAAGACCGCACGACATGGGATGGTTGACCATCGAACGGCTTGGCGGGCTCGCCGGTTTCGGCGGCCCCAACCTGCAGAGCCGGGGCGAATACGCTTATTCCGATCTTGCGGTGCCCGACCGGGCGACGGTCGATGCGCTGTTTGCGGGCCGCAAGCGCGCCTCCGTGAAGCCGGTCGCCGACGGGTTTACCTACCGGATCAGCCGCAAGGGCGCGCGCGGCACCGAGACGGTCGAGGTGCCCGAGGCACTGGTCCCGCAGGTGCTGATCGCCAGCGTCGTCGACGGCTTTCGCTGACGCCGCGTCAGAACCGCCGCGCAAAGCCGACAAGGACGCGCACGTCGGGCGTGTCGTGCGTCAGGCCCGCGTCGACCTCACCGTCGAGTTGGAGGTCCTTGCCGACCGTCTGCGCCAACGTCACGTCGAAGCTGGCCTGGGTTTCGTGGGCGCCGGGGTCGGTGTCGCGGCTGGCGTAGAGCTCGACGCCGATGGTGGTCGGGCCTAAGGCGCGGTCGAGCTCGGTGACCAGCGAATAGGCGGCGTGGTGGCCGCTGCCCAAGGTGTCGGGCAGGCGCTCGATAATCGGGGTCAGGCCGAGCTGCAGGTCGTCGGTCAGGTCGATGCTGACGGGCACCTCGATGCCCTGGGTCCAGCCGCCGGCGCCGATGGCGGACTTGGCGGTGGGGGCGGTGACGAAGGGCTGGACGGCGACCGACACGCCTTTGCCGTCGGGGTTGGCCAGGCTGTACTTGAACCCCAGCAGCACATCGCCGACGCCATGGTCTGTGGTGGTGGCCCCGGTGGCCCGGTCGCGCTCGTGGACGCGGTTATAGGCGCTCCATTCGGCCAGCACTTCCAGCCGGTCGGTCAGGCCGAGGCGGGCGGTGACGTCGCCGCCGGTGAAGCTGTTGGTGATGCTGTCGGGCTGCTTGTCATGCTCGAACGCGCCGACGCCGAACTCGATCAGGACATGGCCCTTGTCGACGATACACGGCGGCGTGCCCTGCCCCGGCCGGTCCGGGCACAGGTCACGCAGGTCGTCGGCCAGCGCCGGGGTGGCGAGCAGCAGCGCGGCCAGGACGAGCAGCTTCATGACAGTCCCTCGATCAACCCGTCGGCACCCAGCCGGATATGCGTCGCGGACGGAACGCGCGGCAGGCCCGGCATGGTACTGACCGCTCCGCACAAGGCGACGACGAACCCCGCGCCGGCGCTGAGGCGGACCTCCTCGACCGGCAGCACGAAGCCCGACGGCGCGCCGATCAGCGTCTCGTCGGCGGTGAAGCTGTACGGCGTCTTGGCCATGCAAACCGGGAAGTCGCGGAAGCCGTCCGCCTCGAACCGGGCAAGGTCGCGGCGCGCCGCCGGGCTGAAGGCGACATCGGCGGCGCGGTAGACGCGCTGCGCGACCGTACGCACCTTGTCGGCGAGCGGCATGTCGTCGGGATACAGCAGGCGCAGGTCCGCAACCGGTGCGGCATCGGTAAGTGCGGCGACGGCGCGGGCCAGTCCCTCGGCTCCCGCCGCGCCGTCCGCCCAATGGGTGCAGACATGCGCCTCGACCCCGATGCCGGCGCACAGCTCGACCAGCCGCGCCTGCTCCACCGCGGTGTCGCCGGCGAAGGCGTTGAGGGCGACCAGCACCGGCAGGCCGAAGCCGCGCATGTTCTCGACATGGCGGGCAAGGTTGGCGAAGCCGGTCTCGACCGCGCCGAGGTCCTCCGCGCCCAGCCGGTCCTTGGCGACGCCGCCCTGCATCTTGAGGGCGCGGACGGTGGCAACGACGACGCAGGCGCTGGGCGACAGGCCGCTCGACCGGCACTTGATGTCGAGGAACTTCTCCGCCCCCAGATCGGCGCCGAAGCCCGCCTCGGTAACCGCGAACTCGCCCAGCGCCAGCGCGGCGCGAGTGGCGATGACCGAGTTGCAGCCGTGCGCGATGTTGGCGAACGGCCCGCCATGGATCAGCGCCGGCGACCCGCCCAGCGTCTGCACGAGGTTGGGCAGTACCGCCTCCGCCAGCAGCACCGCCATCGCCCCCGCCGCATCGAGGTCGCCTGCCGTCACCGACTTCCCCGCGGCGGTCCGCCCGACGATGATCCGCTCCAGTCGCGCCACCAGGTCGGCGGGTCCGCTGGCAAGGCACAGCACCGCCATGACCTCGCTGGCGACGGTGATGTCGAAGCCGGTTTCGCGCGCCGGGCCGTTCTTGCCGTCGCCCAGCCCGACCGCGATCCGGCGCAGCGCGCGGTCGTTCATGTCGACGACGCGTCGCCACGTCACGCGCCGCGGGTCGAGCCCTGCCCCGCCGCCCCAGTAAAGCTGGTTGTCGATCATCGCCGACAGCAGATTGTGCGCCGCGCCGATGGCATGGAAATCGCCGGTGAAATGCAGGTTGATCCGCTCCATCGGCACGACCTGGGCATGGCCGCCGCCGGTCGCCCCGCCCTTGCGCCCGAACACCGGCCCCAGCGACGGCTCGCGCAGCGCGATCACCGTGCGCCGCCCGATGCGGTTGAGCGCATCGCCCAGTCCGATCGTGGTGGTGGTCTTGCCCTCGCCCGCCGGTGTCGGGTTGATCGCAGTGACGAGCACCAGCCTACCGGGCGGTCGGGCAGCAAGCGAGTCGAGATAGGGCTGGGTCAGCTTGGCGATATGCTTGCCGTACGGCTCCAGCGCATCGTGCGGGATGCCGATGTCGGCCGCGACATCGGCGATCGGGCGAAGGGTCGCGGCGCGCGCGATGGCGAGGTCGTGTGACATGGCACGGTGATGCCGGGTCGGGATGGTGGGGGCAAGTCTCGTGGCGCGGGCCGCCAACGTCGCACCCGCAATGACTATCCTGCGCGCGCCCACCCTATGGTATAGCGGCGTTCATGTTCAGCAACCTGGCGGCGATCGATCTGGCGCGAGCGCAGTTCGCTTTCACCATCTCGTTCCACTTCATCTTCCCGGCCTTTTCGATCGGGCTGGCGAGCTATCTCGCGGTGCTGGAGGGCCTGTGGCTGTGGACCGGGCGCGAGGTCTACATCAACCTGTTCAAATACTGGCTGAAGATCTTCGCCATCGCCTTTGCCATGGGCGTCGTCTCGGGCATCGTCATGTCCTATCAGTTCGGCACCAACTGGGCGCAGTTCAGCGACCGCGCCGGCCCGGTGATCGGGCCGCTGATGGCCTATGAAGTGCTCACCGCCTTCTTTCTCGAGGCCGGCTTCCTGGGGGTCATGCTGTTCGGCATGGAGCGCGTCGGCCGCAAGCTGCACTTCGTCGCGACGCTGGCGGTGGCGGTCGGCACGGCGATCTCGGCGTTCTGGATCATCGTCGTCAACAGCTGGATGCACACGCCGCAGGGCTATGCGATCAACGCGCAGAACCAGTTCGTGCCGCTCGACTGGTGGGCGGTGATCTTCAACCCGTCGATGCCCTACCGCCTCGTCCATACCGTGCTGGCGGCGTATCTGACGACGGCGCTGGTCGTCGGCGGCGTCGGGGCGTGGCACCTGCTCAAGGGGCGGCGCGAGACGGCGAAGGGCAACGACAGCCACAATACCGAGGGCGCCCGGGTGATGTTCTCGATGGCGATGTGGATGGCGGCGCTGGTCGCCCCGGTGCAGATTTTCGCGGGCGACGAGCACGGCCTCAACACGCTGAAATACCAGCCCGCCAAGGTCGCGGCGATGGAGGGCAACTACCGCTCTCACCCGAACGGCGCGCCGCTGACGCTGTTCGGCATCCCCGACGACAAGGCCGGCGTGATGCGCCACGCGGTCGAGATCCCCAAGGTCGGCTCGCTGATCCTCAAGCACGACCTGAACGCACCGCTGGCCGGGCTCGACGCCGTCCCCAGGCGCGACTGGCCGCCGGTGCACATCGTGTTCTGGACCTTCCGGATCATGGTCGCGATCGGCTTCGCGATGCTCGGGCTGGGATTGTGGAGCCTGTTGGCGCGCTGGCGCCGCAGGCTGTTCGACTGGCCGTGGCTGCACCGGGCGGCGGTGCTGATGGGGCCGTCGGGCTTCGTCGCGGTGCTGGCGGGCTGGGCGACGACCGAGAGCGGGCGCCAGCCGTTCACCGTCTTCGGCCTGATGCGCACCGCCGATTCGCTGTCGCCGGTCAGCGCGCCCGCCATCGCCGCATCGCTGACCGCCTTTGTCATCGTCTATTTCGTCGTGTTCGGCATCGGCACCTGGTTCATCCTGCAACTGATGGGCCATGCCCCGCACCCCGGCGAGACCGGCGTTCCGCAGGGGGGCCCGACGCGTACCGCCGGCATCACCCCGGCCCCGGGCCAGGACCCCGCGCTCAGCCTCAATCCGGCGGAGTAGCGGCATGGGCTTCAGCTTCGACCTGACGGTGATCTGGGCGCTGATCCTGGCGTTCTCGGTGTTCGCCTATGTCGTCATGGACGGCTTCGACCTCGGCATCGGCATCCTGTTCCCGCTGCTCGACCGCGGCCGACAGCGGGACATCACGATGAACTCGGTGGCGCCGGTGTGGGACGGCAACGAGACCTGGCTGGTGCTGGGCGGCGGCGGGCTGATGGCGGCGTTCCCGCTGGCCTTCGCGATCATCATGCCGGCGATCTACGTGCCGCTGATCGCCATGCTGCTCGGGCTGGTGCTGCGCGGGGTGTCGTTCGAATTTCGCTGGCGGACGACGCGCCAGCCGATCTGGGACCTCGCCTTTTTCGGCGGCTCGCTGGTCGCGGCGTTTTCGCAGGGCGTCATCCTCGGCGCGATATTGCAGGGCGTCTCGGTCACCGGGCGCAGCTATTCGGGCCTGTGGTGGGAATGGCTGTCGCCGTTCAGCCTGTTGACCGGGGCGTCGGTGGTGGTCGGCTACGGCCTGCTCGGCGCCTGCTGGCTGATCTACCGGACCGAGGCCGAGCTGCAGGACCGCGCCTATCGCCTGGCGTGGGTGTTCGGCATCGCCACCTCGGTCGCGGTGCTGGCGGTCAGCCTGGCGACGCCGTTCCTCAAGGGCAATTACTACGACCGCTGGTTCAGCACGCCCAACATCTATTACCTCGCCGTCGTGCCGGTGCTGGCCGGGGCGGCCGCGCTGGGCTTTTTCCGCTCGCTGTCGAAGCGTGCCGAACTGGCGCCGTTCCTGCATGCGCTGGCGCTGTTCCTGCTCAGCTTCATCGGGCTGGGGGTCAGCATGTTCCCCTACCTCATCCCCGGCCAGGTGACGATCTGGCAGGCCGCTGCCCCCGCCAAGTCGCAGCTGTTCATGCTGGTCGGCGCCGGCATCATGGTGCCGATCATCCTCGCCTACTCCGGCTATGCCTATTGGGTGTTCCGCGGCAAGGTCGGCCACGAGGGCTATCATTGAAGAAGCTCGCATGGTTCGTCGGGCTATGGGCGGCCAGCGTTGCGGTGGTCGGCGCGGTCGGCTTCATCATCCGCCTGTGGCTGACCTAGGCGCGGGGCGCGCATTGCCGCTCCATTTCACCATCGCCTTGCACCTGCCCCCCTCCCTGCTATAGACCCCCGCCTCACCCTTGCGGGCGTGGCGGAATTGGTAGACGCGCTTGGTTTAGGTCCAAGTATCGTAAGATGTGGGGGTTCGAGTCCCTTCGCCCGCACCATGGCCGAATAGAAAGACGGAAATACGACATGCGCATTGCCGAGACGCTGAACGAAGGCCTGAAGCGCGAATACAGCGTGCACATCCCCGCGGCGACCGTCGCGGCCAAGGTCGACAAGCAGGCCGTCGAGGTTGCCAAGCAGGTCCGTATGCCCGGCTTCCGGCCTGGAAAGGTGCCGTTGAACCTGGTCAAGAAGATGCACGGCGCCGCGCTGCGCAACGACGCGGTCCAAGCGGCGGTCAACGAGAGCGTCCAGCAGCTGATGGCGGACCACAAGCTGCGTCCCGCGATGCAGCCGCAGGTCGACCTGATCGGTGACATCGACAGCGACGAGGACATCGCGTTCAAGGTTGCCGTCGAAGTGCTGCCGACCATCGAGGCGCCGCAGATCGACGGCCTCAAGCTCGAGAAGCTGACCGTCGAGCCCGACGAGTCCGAGATGGAAACCGCGCTGCGCCGCCTGGCGGACCAGCAGAAGAGCTTCGAAGCCGCCGACAAGGAGCATGTCGCAGCGATCGGCGATGCCGTGCTGATCGACTTCGTCGGCAGCGTCGACGGTGTCGAGTTCGACGGCGGCAAGGGCGAGGGCATGCGCATCGAGCTCGGCTCCGGCCAGCTCATCCCGGGCTTCGAAGACCAGCTGGTCGGCGTCAAGGCCAACGACGAGCGCACCGTCAAGGTGACTTTCCCCGAGGATTACAACGTCGACTACCTCAAGGGCCGCGACGCCGAGTTCGCCGTCACCGTCAACGAGGTCCAGACCGCCGCCCCCGTCGAGATCGACGAGGCGTTCGCCAAGAACCTCGGCATCGACAGCCTCGAGGCGCTCAAGGACATCCTCAAGGACCAGCAGCGCAGCGAGCTGGGCCAGCTGACCCGCACCCACATGAAGCGCAAGCTGCTCGACACCCTCGCCGCAGCGCACGACTTCGCCGTGCCCGAGTCGATGGTCGAGGCCGAGTTCGAGCAGATCTGGCAGCAGGTCGAGCACGAGGCGAGCCATGAGGACGACGCCGAGGGTGCCAAGGCCAAGCTGGAGGACGAGCGTCCCGAGTATCGCCGCATCGCCGAGCGCCGCGTCCGCCTCGGGCTGCTGCTGTCGGAGATCGGCCAGCAGGGCGGCGTCAACGTCACCCAGGCCGAGATGAACCGCCTGATCGCCCAGGAGGCGAGCAAGTACCCCAAGGAGCAGCAGCAGGTCGTCAAGTACTTCCAGGAAAACGCGATGGCGGCCGCCCAGCTGCGCGCGCCCCTGTACGAGGACAAGGTCGTCGACTACCTGATCGGCAAGGCGGAAGTCAGCGAGCGCACCGTCAGCCGCGAAGACCTGATGGCCGAGATCGAGAGCGACGACGAGACCCCGGGCGGTCACGTCCACGGTCCCGACTGCGGCCATGACCATTCGCACGAAGGTCACGACCATAGCGGCCACGACCATGGCGCCCACGACCACGCACCGGCAGCCGAGGCCGCACCGGCCAAGGCACCGCGCGCCAAGAAGCCCAAGGTCGTCGCTGCCGAGCCGGAAGCAGTCGAGGCCGCCCCGGTCGCGACCGACGCCGCCGTCGTCGCCGAGGCTCCCGTCGAAGCGGCGCTGCCCAAGCCCAAGCGCGCCAAGAAGGTCGCTGAATAACATCGTCGTTACCGCCCGGGCATCGGCCTCGCTGGGGGCTTGAAGCTTGGGCGGTTCACGCCGATGTTGGCAGTCCAGCATCCACGCTCGGATGCGCACGGAGCACCGTATGAATTTCCACAACGATATCGCTGCCGGACTCGTCCCGATCGTCATCGAACAGTCGAACCGCGGCGAGCGTTCGTTCGACATCTACTCGCGCCTGCTGCGCGAGCGCATCATCTTCGTCACCGGCCAGGTCGAGGACCATATGGCCTCGGTCATCGTCGCCCAGCTGCTCTTTCTCGAGTCCGAGAACCCGAAGAAGGACATCTTCATGTACATCAACTCGCCGGGCGGCGTGATCACCGCCGGCATGGCGATCTACGACACCATGCAGTACATCCGGCCCAAGGTCGGCACCGTCTGCATCGGCCAGGCCGCGTCGATGGGCAGCTTCCTGCTCGCCGCCGGTGAGCCGGGCATGCGCGTCGCGCTGAAGAACGCCCGCATCATGATCCACCAGCCGTCGGGCGGCGCGCAGGGCATGGCGTCGGACATCGAGATCCAGGCGCGCGAGATCATCCGCGTCCGGCATGCGCTGAACGAACTGTACGTCAAGCACACCGGCCAGGACCTCGACACCATCGAGCGCGCCATGGACCGCGACAAGTTCATGTCCGCCGAGGAAGCCAAGGTGTTCGGCCTGATCGACACGATCGAGGACAAGCGCCCGCTGCCGACCGAGGGCGAAACCGGGTTGCGCGCCGCCTGATCGGGCGAGCATCCGCAATTATTTTGTCGCGGCGGTGTTAACCCATCGCCGCCGCAATTACGTTATTGTTACCGTCAGCGGTTACCGTGGCTTGCCGCGTTGCGGTAAAGTTCGCTAGACTGGCCTTTGGCCGGAGAGGAAGCCCATGACCAAGTTGAGTGGCGGGGACTCGAAGAACACGCTCTACTGCAGTTTCTGCGGCAAGAGCCAGCACGAGGTCCGCAAGCTGATTGCCGGACCGACGGTATTCATCTGCGATGAGTGCGTCGAGCTGTGCAACGACATCATCCGCGAGGAAACCAAGACCGCCCTGGTGAAAACCAAGGACGGTGTCCCGACGCCGCGCGAAATCTGCAAGGTCCTCGACGATTACGTCATCGGCCAGATGCATGCCAAGCGCGTCCTGTCGGTGGCGGTCCACAACCACTACAAGCGGCTGAACCACGGCGCCAAGGGCGCCGAGGTCGAGCTGGCGAAGTCGAACATCCTGCTCGTTGGCCCGACCGGCTGCGGCAAGACGCTGCTCGCCCAGACGCTGGCGCGCATCCTCGACGTGCCGTTCACCATGGCCGATGCGACGACGCTGACCGAAGCCGGTTACGTCGGCGAGGATGTCGAGAACATCATCCTGAAGCTGCTCCAGGCCTCCGACTACAATGTCGAGCGGGCACAGCGCGGCATCGTCTACATCGACGAGATCGACAAGATCAGCCGCAAGGCCGACAACCCCTCGATCACCCGCGACGTGAGCGGCGAGGGCGTCCAGCAGGCGCTGCTCAAGATCATGGAAGGCACCACCGCGTCGGTGCCGCCGCAGGGTGGCCGCAAGCATCCGCAGCAGGAGTTCCTGCAGGTCGACACGACGAACATCCTGTTCATCTGTGGCGGCGCGTTCAGCGGCCTCGAGAAGATCATCGGCGACCGCCTGCAGGGCAAGTCGATCGGCTTCGGCGCGCATGTCGCCGCACCGGACGAGCGTCGTACCGGCCAGCTGCTGCGCCTGTGCGAGCCCGAGGACCTGCTCAAGTTCGGCCTGATCCCGGAGTTCGTCGGCCGTTTGCCGGTCATCGCGACGCTGGAAGATCTCGACGAGCCGGCGCTGATCAAGATCCTGACCGAGCCGAAGAACGCGCTGTCGAAGCAGTACGCCCGCCTGTTCGAGATGGAAGGCGTCAAGCTGAGCTTCGAGGTCGATGCACTGTCGGCGATCGCCAAGCGCGCCATCGAGCGTCGTACCGGCGCCCGCGGGCTTCGTTCGATCATGGAGTCGATCCTGCTCGACACGATGTTCGACCTGCCCGGCCTCGAAGGCATCGAGGAGATCGTCGTCGACAAGGAAGTCGTCGGCGGCCTCAAGGAGCCGATCCGCATGCTCGCCAAGGACAAGGCCGCCTAACCAGCCGCCCCGGACGCAACGAAACGCCCGCTGCAGCGATGCAGCGGGCGTTTTGCTGTCCGGGGTTCAGCCGTGCCGGGCCGACTTGACCTCGGCCGCGGCACGGATGATCGGCGGCACCGACAACAGGATCGCCGAGACCAGCGCGCCGATCGCCAACAGCCCCACTGGCGTGACGTCGACGCGCGCGCCGATCCGCACCGACTTGCCGATCTTCATCCGAAACCCGGTCGACTGTCGGGCCGACATGATCGACTGGCGTGGCGCGTGGTCCGGCATCGGCTGTCCTCCGGCGGCTTATTCCGCCGCTGCCTTTTCGGCGTTCGGCTGGGCCATGTCACGGTGCAGCTTGGCCAATGCCGGATCGGGCAGGATGTTGGTCATCAGCGCCTGAAACTTGTTCTTCAGGCCCGCGACGACATGGTCGTCATTGGCCATCAGCGCCTCGTAACCGACCTTGGCGACGTCCTCCGCCGACATCTTCTTCGACTCGCCGACCTTGGTGTCGTCCATCTCGGCGCGGTGGAAGAACTCGGTCTCGGTCGCGCCCGGCATCAGCACGGTGACGACGACGTTCTGCTCCTTCAGCTCCTCGCGGATCGCCTCGCCCCAGCTGTCGAGGAACGCCTTAGTGCCGTTGTAGACCGACTGGAAGCTGCCCGGCATCAGCCCGGCGATCGACCCGGTGATTAGGATGCGGCCGTCGCGGCGGTCGGCCATCGCTCGGGCGACATGTTTGACCAGGTGAACCTGGCTGGCGACGTTGAGCTGGATCATGTCGAGCTCGGTGTCGAGATCGGTCTCGGTGAAGCGTCCACCGAGTCCGACACCGGCGTTGGCGCACAGCACGTCGAGCGGGCGGCCGAGGCTCTGCGACGTCTCCAGCACGGTGTGGACGCCGTCGCGAGTGCGCAGGTCGGCGAGCGCCGTGGTGACCTGTCCGCCCTCCGCCTGCAGCGACTGCGCCGCGGCTTCGAGGCCGGCGGCATCCTCGGAGTTGATGATCAGGTCATAGCCGTTCCTGGCGAACTGGCGGGCGAGTTCGAGGCCGATGCCGCTCGAGGCACCGGTGACGAGCGCGAGCGGACGACTGGCTTGGGGGTTCATGTCGGTACTCCATGCGGGGGGATCGTGGTCGCGGAGGAACCTGACGGGCGTGCTGGAGTTCCGCCGCCGGCTTGGTTGTTTCCTCGCCGGTTCAAGGCTTTTTCGGCCTGTTTGGGGTGTCCGGCGCGGCTTTGACGCAGCCCGACGGAAAACCGCAAATCAACCATTGCGTATCCGAACTGTTCCAGATAAGTGAATGATTTGTTGGTAATTAGTAAAGAGTATCTCTGTGACCGATGCCGATGATTATAGAGAGCATGCCGCCAAGATCCGGCGTCTGGTTGCCGGTGTCCGGGGCCATGCCGCCACCGCGGCGCTGCTGCTGGCCGACGAATATGAGTCGCGCGCGACCCAGTTGGAGGGCAAGCCTGCCGCTGCCTCCTATCTCGGCAATGCGGACCGCGTTGGTGAGTTGATCGCTCGGGAGCGTGCCGGCGTCGATGCGCTCGTCGTGCTCGAAACCGACCTCGCCAGCCAGTTGGCCCGGACGCGGGAGAAGCGCGCGATCGCCGAGGCTCGCATCGACGCTATCCTCGCCACGGCGCGCCTGCTCGACATGCCCGCCCCCGTCCGCGGCAACACCCCCGCGAGCTTCACCGAAGCCGCGACCGCCGTCCCACCGATCAACTAGGCTAGACCGCCAGTACCAGACGATTTCCCCGGCGCAGTGCTGCGCCCGGCGCGGACCCGACGGCGCACCCGGGTCGTTTCCCCTGTAGAAATTGCCGCACTTGCTTTTCAAAGTTAGGGCAGTAGTATTGACCTAATTGCTTGGGGAAGTGTTTATGGTCGCTGGTCTTCCGCCGGTCACGCTCGATGACAAGTATCGCTTCGACAGCGGCCGCGTCTTCATGTCGGGGGTCCAGGCGCTGGTCCGCCTGCCACTGGTCCAGCGGCGTCGCGATGCGGCGGCCGGGCTCAACACCGGCGGCTTCATCTCCGGCTATCGCGGCTCGCCGCTCGGCGCCTACGACCAGGAGCTGTGGCGCACCAAGAAGCTGCTCGCCGAGCAGAACATCGTCTTCGTCCCGGGCGTCAACGAGGAGCTCGGCGCCACCGCCGTCTGGGGCTCGCAGCATGTCGGCATGCGGCCCGGCGCGACGGTCGATGGCGTGTTCGGCATCTGGTACGGCAAGGGCCCCGGCCTCGACCGCGCCATGGACGTGCTGAAGCACGCCAATGCCGCGGGCACCTCGCCCAACGGCGGCGTGCTAGCGATCGTCGGCGACGACCACGGCGCCAAGTCCTCCACCCTGCCCCACCAGTCGGATCATAATTTCCAGGCGGCGTTCGTGCCGTTCCTCGCGCCGTCGTCGGTGCACGAGTTCGTCGAGTACGGCCTGCTCGGCTTCGCGATGTCGCGTTTCGCCGGTACCTGGGTCGGCTTCAAGGCCACCGCCGACACCGTCGAGACCTCGGCCACCATCGACCTGGCGAACGAGCATCGCGGCATCATCCTGCCGACGTTCGACTTTCCCGAAGGCGGCATCCACATCCGCGGCGGCGACATCTGGCGCGAGGAAGACACCCGGCTGCAGCGCTACAAGGGCTTTGCCGCCCTCGCCTTCGCCAAGGCCAACCACATCGACCGGATCATCTGGGACACGCCCAAGCCCCGGTTCGGCATCATCACCACCGGCAAGGCGCACGCCGACACGATGGAAGCGCTCGACGAGCTCGGCATCGACGCCGAGGTCGCGGCGCAGATCGGCCTGCGCGTCTACAAGGTCGGCATGCCCTGGCCGCTCGAGCCCGACGGCATCCGCGCCTTCGCCGAAGGGCTGGAGGAAGTCCTCGTCATCGAGGAGAAGCGCGAGTTCATCGAGCACCAGTTGCGCTGGCAGCTCTACAACTGGCGCGAAGCCGTGCGCCCGCGCGTCGTCGGCAAGCACGACGAGAACGGCGAGTGGCTGCTGTCCCCCGACAACGAGCTGACGCCGGGCGTGATCGCCAACGTCGTCGCCGGACGCATCCAGAAATACTACGACACCGACGCGATCCGCGGCCGGCTGGCGTTCTTCGCCGACCAGGCGAACAAGGCCTCGGCCTATGAGACGCCGATCAAGCGCACGCCGTATTTCTGCTCGGGCTGCCCGCACAACACCTCGACCAAGCCGCCAGAAGGCTCGCGCGCGCTGGCTGGAATCGGCTGCCACATCATGGCCTTGTGGATGGACCGCGCCGAGACCTTCACCCAGATGGGCGGCGAGGGCGTGACCTGGGTCGGCGAGGCGCCGTTCACGTCGGAGAACCACGTCTTCGCCAACCTCGGCGACGGGACGTATTTCCACTCCGGGCTGCTCGCAGTGCGCCAGTCGATCGCGGCCGGGGTGAACATCACCTACAAGATCCTCTACAACGACGCCGTCGCCATGACCGGCGGCCAGAAGCACGACGGCGAGCTGTCGGTCGACCAGATCGCGCACCAGATGGTCGCCGAGAACGCCAAGAAGGTCGTCGTGCTGACCGAGGATCTGTCGCGCTACCAGGGCGTCACCCTGCCCCCGACGGTGCGGCTGCTCGATCGTTCGGCGCTGCCGGCGATTCAGGAGGAGTTCATCGCGACGCCGGGCTGCACGGTCATCATCTTCGACCAGACCTGCGCCGCCGAGAAGCGCCGCCGCCGCAAGCGCAAGACCATGGACGACCCCAAGCGCCGGGTGTTCATCAACGCCGCGGTCTGCGAGGGCTGCGGCGACTGCTCGGTCCAGTCGAACTGCGTCAGCATCGAGCCGCAGGAGACCGAGTTCGGCCGCAAGCGCCGCATCAACCAGTCGAGCTGCAACAAGGACTATAGCTGCCTCAAGGGCTTCTGCCCGAGCTTCGTCACCGTCGATGACGCCCAGATCCGCAAGGCCGAGGCGAAGAACCTCGCCGCCAGCATCGACCTGAGCGGCGTTGCCGATCCCGTCCTGCCGGCGCCCGGCGAGGGCTTCAACATCATGGTCACCGGCATCGGCGGCACCGGCGTGCTGACCGTCTCGGCGCTGCTCGGGACGGCGGGGCACATCGAGGGGCTGTCGGCGACCACCGCCGACATGGCCGGCCTCGCGCAGAAGGGCGGCGCGGTCTATTCGCACGTCCGTCTCGCCGCGCTGGAGAGCCCGTTGCAGTCGCCGCGGATCATCTCGGGCGCCGCCGACCTGGTGCTAGCCTGCGATGCCGTGGTCGCGGCCGACAAGCCGACGCAGACGCTGATGGTGCCGACGCGCACCGCCGTCGTCGCCAACGCCGACATCGCGCCGACCTCGGACTTCGTCCGCAACCGCGACCTGGATTTCCGCTCGGCGCAGGTCGAGCGGGCAATCCGCAAGGCCGCCAACCCCAACGCCACCAGCTTCGTCGCCGCGGATACGATCGCCGTGGCGCTGCTCGGCGATGCGATTGGGGCGAACATCCTGTTGATGGGCTATGCCTGGCAGTCGGGGCTGATCCCGCTGAAGCTGGCCAGCCTGGAAGCGGCGATCGAGTTGAACGGCGTCGCCATCGACTTCAACAAGCGGGCGTTCGCGCTCGGCCGGCTGCTCGCGTCGTCGCCCGAGAAGGTCGTCGCGATGGTCGAGGCGGCACGTGGCCCCAAGCCCGAGGCCCCCGCGACGACGCTCGACGGCATGATCGAGAAGCGCGTCGCCGACCTGACCACCTACCAGGACGCCGCCTATGCCGAGCGTTTCACCGGGCTGGTCGCCAAGGTCCGCGCCGCGGGCAACGAGCAACTCGCCGAGGCAGTCGCGCGGAGTTACTACAAGCTGCTGGCCTACAAGGACGAATACGAGGTTGGGCGGCTCTACTCCGACGGGCGTTTCCGCGCCGCGTTCGATGCGCAGTTCGTCGGTGGCAAGCCGCGCGTCCAGCTCAGCCCGCCGATCTTCGCCAAGCTCGACCCGGCGACCGGACGGCCGCGCAAGTACAGCTTCGGGCCGTGGATCTTCACCGCGTTCGGCATGCTGGCGAAGCTGAAGGGCTTGCGCGGCACCGCCTTCGACGTGTTCGGCTATAGCCATGAGCGCCGCGCCGAGCGGGCGGCGATCACCGATTATGAGGCCGAGGTCGAGCGCCTGCTGGCCGGGCTGACGCCGGACAATGGTTCGCTGGCGGTCGAGATCGCGTCGCTGCCGCTGGCGGTCCGCGGCTTCGGTGTCGTCAAGGATGCGGCGGCGGAGAAGGTCGCGGCGCAGCGGGTGGCGCTATGGGCGAAGTGGCCGGGCGTCAGGCAGCTCGCCGCCGCCTGATCGCAAGGGGGGAGGACACCCTCCCCCGCCGCCTAGCCCTGGGTCACGAAACAGGCGCGGCCGGCGAACGCCAGCTTGGCGCAGACATCGCGTGCCGCGTCGCGACTGGCGAACGGCCCGAGCTGGAATTTGACCACCGGGCCGCTGGTGTCGAAGATCGGCTTGGCCTTGCCGATCGCGGTCGCCTGCGCGGTCTTGACCGAGGTCCAGGCCTCGTCCGCCGCCTTCTTGTTCGAGAATGCACCGAGCTGGACGCGCCAGCCGGTCGGTGCCGGCGGCTTGACCTCGGCGACCTTCACCGGCTCGGGCTTCGGCGCAGCGACCACCGGTGCGGCAGGCTTGACCTCGGGCGGCTTCGGAGCAGCTGCCGTCGGCACGTCGACCGTCGCGATCTCGGCCGGCTTCGGCGCTGCCGCCTTGGCCGCATCGGCGTCCATATAGACCGACTTCGGCCCGGTCATGACCGGCGGATTGGCAACGACGGGCGCGGGATTGGGGGCCGGTGCCGCGGTGACGATCGGTGCGGGCGTCGGCGGCCTGACGGTTGCCGTCGCGATCTGCGCAGGCGGGGTCGCGGCAGGCGTCGGCTTCGGCGCGCTCGCCACGACGGCCGGGCTCGAGGTCGGGGTCGGCGTGCGCACCACCGGGGCGGGCGTCGGAACGGGAGCCGACGTCGCGATCGCCACCGGGGCCGGCGGGGCCTTCAGCACATCGGCCTTCTTCGGCAACACCGCCGCCAGCGCCGCCGACGCCGCGCTCGCCATGCGGGTAGTCAGCGGCTCCTGTGTCGGGATCGCCGGCGCGACGCCGTTCGCCATGTTCGCTGCCATCGCGGTACCGGCAGCGCGCGCATCGGGCGTCAGCACCGGCTCGATCGATCCCAGCGCCGTGGTCGCCTGCGCCAGCCCGCTCGCCTTGGCGCGCAGCAGATAGGCATAGGCCGCACCCAGGTTCTTGGGCGTCCCGTCGCCGTTATAGGCAGCGATACCAAAGACATACTGCGCCCTCGGCTCGCCCCGGTCGGCGGCGGTCTTGAGCCAGCGCACCGCCTCGGGCTTCTCGCCCGCCTGGAACAGCGCGATGCCGAGGTTGGCCTGCGCCGGCAGGTGGCCCTTGACCGCGGCCTTGCGGTAATAATCGCGGGCGATCGTCGGGTCCTTGGCGACGCCGCGCCCCAGCTTGTACGCCTGGCCCATGTTGAACAGCGCGTCGGCATCGCCCTGCGCCGCAAACGGCAGCCACGCGGCGACGGCAGCCGGATACTCGCCCAGCCGCCAATGCTCGACGCCGGACTTGACCGAGGCGGGAGCCGTGGACGGGGCGGCCGCACTGACGGCGGCGAGTGCAATCAAGCTCAGCATGACCGTTTCATAAACTCCATACGATGTCGCCACCCTTAACCGTCATGACCACCCGGCCCTGCACCGGCAGCCCGTCGAACGGCGTGTTTCCAGCCGAGGCGGCGCCGCTGTCGGCATCGATCCGCCACGGCGCGCCGGGATCGATCAGCGCAAGGTCGGCGGGCGCGCCGACGTCGATCCGCCCGCCGCGCAGGCCGAAGATCCGCGCCGGTGCGGCGGTCATCCGCTCCAGCACCTGCGCCACGCTCAGCCGGCCGTCATGGGCGAGCGTCAGCGCCAGTGGCAGCAGCGTCTCCGCCCCGACCATGCCCGGCTCGGCATCGGCGAAGGGCAGGCGCTTGTCCTCCTGCGTCCGCGGGTCGTGGCCGCTGGCGATCAGGTCGATGGTGCCGTCGACGATCCCGTCGAGCACCGCCTGGCGGTCGTCCTCGTGGCGTAGCGGCGGCGATAGCCGGGCAAAGGTCCGATAGCCGCTGACCGCCTGGTCGTTGAGCAGGAAGTGCGCCGGGGTGACGCCGCAGGTCACCGGGATGCCGCGCGCCTTGGCGGCACGGACCAGCTCGATGCTCTCGGCGGTGGTGACCTGGCGGAAATGCAGGCGGCAGCCGGTCGCCTCGGCCAGCCGCAGGTCGCGCGCGACGATTATGCTCTCGGCAAAGGCCGGCGCCGACGGCAGGCCGAGCCGGGTCGCGAACTCGCCCGAGGTGGCGACCGCGTCGCCGATCAGCGCGGCATCCTCGGCATGGCTGACCACGACGATGCCGAAGCCGCTGGCGTATTGCATCAGCCGCAGCATGACCCCGGCGTCGGCGATGCCGCTGCGCCCGGTCGCGGCACCCACGGCCCCCGCCTCCATGCACAGGCCGATCTCGGCAAGCTCCAGCCCTTCGAGGCCGCGCGTCGCCGCCGCCAGCGGATGGACCCAGACGTCGGGCTTGCCGATGCGCTGGGCAAACTCGATCAGCGCCGGATCGTCGAGCGGCGGCGAGCGGTCGGGCATCAGCACGACGCGGGTGATGCCGCCCGCCAGGCAGGCCGCCGCATCCGCCTTGAAGACGCCCGCGTCGATCAGCCCGGCACTGAGAAAGCGGCCCTTGCAATCGATGACCTGGGCGTCGGCGGGCGGCGCATCGCCGATGCCCGCGATGACGCGGTCGCGGACGATGACAGTGCCGATATTGGCGGCGTTGATGAAGGCGAGGACGGTCACGCCCAACCCTCGATGCCGCGGCGGGCGCGGGTCAGCACGTCGAGGCAGGCCATGCGCACCGCGACGCCCATCTCGACCTGCTCGGTGATCGCCGACTTGGCGATGTCGTCGGCCACCGCGGTATCGATCTCGACCCCGCGGTTCATCGGGCCCGGGTGCATGACCAGCACGTCGGGCTTCGCCTTGGCCAGCCGCTTCGCCGTCAGCCCGTAGAAGTGGAAATACTCGCGAGGGCTGGCGACATAGCCGCCGGTCATGCGCTCGCGCTGGAGCCGCAGCATCATCACAACGTCGGCGCCGTCGAGCCCCTCGTCCATCGAGGTATAGACGTCCACCCCGAGGCGATCGACATCGCTGCCGATCAGCGTCGGCGGCGCCACCGCGCGCACCTTGGCGCCCAGCGAGCCGAGCAGCTGGAAGTTCGAGCGCGCCACCCGCGAGTGCAGGATGTCGCCGCAGATCGCCACCGTCAGCCCCTCGATCCTGCCCTTGCGCCGGCGGATGGTCAGCGCGTCGAGCAGCGCCTGCGTCGGATGCTCGTGGCGCCCGTCGCCGGCATTGAGCACCGGGCAGTCGACCTTCTCGGCGATGAGCTGGACGGCGCCCGCCGCCTGGTGGCGGATGACGATGCCGTCGGGGTGCATGGCGTTGAGGGTCAGCGCGGTGTCGAGCAGCGTCTCGCCCTTCTTCACCGACGACTGGCCGACGGTCATGTTGACGACGTCGGCGCCCAGCCGCTTGCCGGCGATCTCGAAGCTCAGCAGCGTCCGGGTCGAGTTCTCGAAGAAGGCGTTGATGATGGTCAGGCCGCGCAACCGGTCGTCGTGCTTGCGCGCGCCGCGGTTGATCTCGACCCAGGTCTCGGCCTCGTCGAGCAGCCAGACGATTTCCCACGGCTTCAGGTCGGCAATACCGAGCAGGTGGCGGTGGGGAAACGGATGTACGCCCAGAGGCTGGTCGGACTGGAGCGCGCGGCTGTTCATGCGCCGCCGATGTAGCCCCTCCCGGACCTTAACAGCAATAGCGAGCGGGCTTATCGCGGGCACGACTGGGCGGCGGGGCGCCGGGACTGGCGGCGTAGTTGCGAGGACCTTGCATTTACGATCGATACAGCGCATATCGCCCTTGCCGAAGATGCCTGATACGGACGTGGCGCTTTTTGGCCCCCCATATCGTTGAAGCGTAGCTGAGGTGCTCGGCCTGGATGTTCTGGGCGGGCAATCGACGTAAGGACGTGACTATGGCGGTCGGAACCGTGAAGTTTTTCAACACCACCAAGGGCTATGGCTTCATCGCCCCGGACGGCGCGTCGAAGGACGTGTTCGTTCACATCTCGGCAGTCGAGCGCGCTGGGCTCGACGGTCTGAACGAAGGCCAGAAGGTCAAGTTCGACGTCGAGAACGACCGTCAGGGCCGCGCCTCGGCGATCAACCTCTCGCTGGCGTAACTGCTTATGGCGAAGGAAGAAGCGCTCAAGATCGAAGGCGTCATCGCGGAAATCCTGCCTGACGGCCGGTTCCGCGTGAAGCTGGAGAACGACCACGAGATCATCGCCTATACGGCGGGCAAGATGCGCAAGAACCGCATCCGCTCGATCGTCGGCGACCGGGTGCATGTTGAAATGACCCCGTACGATCTCGACAAAGGCCGGATCGTCTTCCGTGAGAAGACGGCCCCGATGCCGATGAACCAGAGGCGCTTCTTCCGGCGCTAGGCGCTTTCAACAAGCGTTGCTGTATCAACTGCCGTCCTGGTTTACGCCGGGGCGGCAGTTTTTGTTCGTGCGCTCGGCTTGCGGCTTATTTGCTTGTGAGTTCAATGTATTAGCTGGCTTTTGGGTGTCAGGTTAGTACCGGCCGAGCGAGCCGGACATAGCTCTGGTTCATCAGGATAAGTTCGTCGACCTTGACAGGATGCGCCTATTAGGTTAGTAGCTGCAACTTGCCCGGGATCGTCTGACCTGATCGCCCGCCCCCCGGTCGAATAAACACAAGCTCGCACGAAACCCTATTGCAACTCGTTCGCAATCGCATATTCTTCGGCTCGGGGTTGTCGAGGAGAATCCGATGTTCGTCGATTTTAGCCAGCCGGGACACCTGCCGCATCGCGATTCCGGCCGCGATCGTCCGGATGAGCTGCCCGGTGACGCGGCATTGCTGATCTGGTCGATGCGGCGGCTGGTGGTCGCCTGGCCGCGCTGCCACGCGGTCCAGGCAGCGCTGCACCGGCGCTTCGGCAGCGAGGCGTTGGGCGTCGAGCATCTGCTGCGCTGCTGGCTCGCCGGCCTCGCAAGTCACGCCCGCCGACCGCTGCTGCTGGCGCAACCGGGATCGGCGTCGATCCTCGCCGACGAGGGCGCGATGCTGTTCGTGCTGCGCCAGGCGAACGAGCCCGACGTTGCCGGTGCCGCGCTGGCCACCCTGTGCGGCTGCGAGGCGGCACGCGGCCTGCTGCCACTGGCGGTCGCGTTGCAGCGGCTGTCCCGGCTGGGCTGAACGACCGCGTTGCGTATCGCAGGAAGGTTGAGACCCGCTGGCGTTCACCCGCGTTATCGGCGATCAACGAAGGACCATGCGCATGTTCATCCGGGCCGCCACCGCGACCGTCCTGCTCGCCGCCACCGCTGCGGCGCCGGCCCCGACGGCACAGGTCTCGCCGGCCGAACTACGCTCGACGATCACCGCGCTGGTCGGCTTCGGCACCCGCCACACCGCGTCTGACACGGTCTCGCCGACCCGCGGCATCGGCGCGGCACGGCGCTGGACCGCGGCTAAATTCGCCAGATTCTCGCAGGATTGCGGCGGCTGCCTGACGATCGAGACGCCTTCGCAGACAGTCACCGGCGCCCGGTTGCCGACGCCCACCCAGATCGTCGACGTCCTGGCGATCCAGCGCGGCACCAGCGATCCCGACCGCGTCGTCATCATCGCCGGGCACATCGACAGCCGCGTCACCGACGTCATGGACACGACCAGCGACGCACCGGGCGCGAACGACGACGGCTCGGGCACCGCCGCCGTGATCGAGGCGGCGCGCGTCCTGAGCCGGCACAAGTTCGCCGCGACCATCGTCTACGCCGTGCTGTCGGGCGAGGAGCAGGGACTCTACGGCGGCGCCCTGCTCGCCGCCGAGGCCAAGCGCCGCGGCTGGAAGGTCGAGGCCGACCTCAATAACGACATCATCGGCAACACCACCGGCTCCGGCGGGGTCAAGGATGACGGCGTCGTCCGCATCTTCTCGGAAGGCACCAAGGCGACGGAGACCCCGGAACAGGCCGCCCGGCGACGCTATAACGGCGGAGAACTCGACTCCCCGGCGCGCAACCTGGCACGCTACGTCGCGCTGCTCGGACCCAAGGCCGGGCTGAAGGTCGAGATGGTCTATCGCACCGACCGCTACGGCCGCGGCGGCGACCAGGTGCCGATGCTGGAAGCGGGCTATCCGGCCATCCGCTTCACCGAGCGGCAGGAGAACTACGATCGCCAGCACCAGACCCTGCGCACCGAGGCCGGCAAGGTCTACGGCGACACCATCGACGGAGTCGACTTCAGCTATCTCGCCAAGGTGACCCGGCTCAACGTCGCGACGCTCGCCGCACTCGCCACCGCTCCCGCACCGCCGACCGGTGTGACCAGCGAAGGCGCCTTGAAGCACGACACGGTCCTGAAGTGGCAGCCGGTCGCGGGGGCTGCGAAGTACCGGGTGTGGTGGCGCTCGACGACCTCGCCCAGCTGGACGAACCATCTCGACAGCGCAGCGGGAGCGACGACATTGACCGTACGGGGCATCGACATCGACACCTGGTTCTTCGGCGTCTCCGCAATCGGCGCCGACGGAGCGGAAAGCCCGGTCGTCTTTCCAGGACCGGCAGGCGCTTTCTAAGCCCCGGTTCACAAACAGTATTGCGCCCGTAACAAGGCGGCTTCATCATGACGGAGATGCGTTATCACCTCCGGCTCAGTCTGCTCCCCGTCATGGGAGTCGCGTTGCTCACCAGTAGTGCGACCAGCGCGCCGCAAGCTGCAGTCGAGTTGTTTTCGCCGCTCGGATCGGTCGAGCGGGTCGAGCAGGTCAAACTGCGCTTCGCGACGCCGATGGTGGCCTTCGGCGACCCGCGCCTGCCCGCTCCCGGCAGCGGCACTTGCGGTGGCGCGGTCGCTGGACGCTGGGTCGACGCCCGGACCTACGCCGTCGACTATGCCCAGCCACTGGCCGGCGGGCAGCGCTGCACCTTCGCGCTCAATCCCGGGCTGAAGGACGCAGCCGGAGCAAGCGTCGCTGGACGCCGCAGCTTCGCCTTCGACACCGGTGGTCCGAACATCCGCGCCGTTTTGCCCCGCGAAGACTCCGACGATCTAGACGAGAATGCGATCTTCCTGCTCGCGCTGAACGCCAAGGCAACGCCCGCCAGCATCGCCGCCCACGCGTCGTGCCGCATCGAAGGCGTTGGCGAGGCAGTGCCGCTCGACGTGCTGCCCGACAAGACCCGCGACGAACTGATCACCGGCTCGGGCCGCGACTATCGAACCCGCGAACTGCTGCGTCAGGCCGGCCAGCGCAAGGCCGAATATGACGGCGAAACGATCGAACCGCGTGCCGAGATCGTCGCGGTGAAGTGCCGCCGCGCCCTGCCCTCCGGCGGCCGCGTCGCCATCGTCTGGGGCGCCGGCATCGCGTCGCCGAACGGCCTGGCGACGGCGGCAACGCGACGCCTTGACTATAAGGTCCGTACGGCGTTCACCGCCCGCTTCGAATGCTCGCGCACCAACGCCGGCGCACTGTGCTCGCCGCTTGAGGCAATGCGTGTCAGCTTCACCGGCCAAGTGCCAATCGCCCAAGCGAAGGCGATCCGGCTGATCGGTCCGGACGGCAAGGCCCGCGCTCCCGAAAAGCTGGACGATCATCTGCAGTCGGCAAGCACCGTCGAGTTCAAAGGACCGTTTGCCGAACGCGCCCGCTATCACGTCGACCTGCCGGACAATCTGAAGGACGATGCGGACCGCGTGCTGGTCAACGCCGCCCGCTTTCCACTCGAGGTCGGCACCGGCGACCTTCCGCCGCTGGTCAAGTTCGCCGGGCAGTTCGGCATCGTCGAGGCCGCTGAAGGCGGCGTTCTGCCCGTCACCTTGCGCGGCGTCGAAGCACGCGTCGCGACCCAGGATTATGGCCCGCTGCGCGGACGCGAGATTTCGGTAGCGACCGATGCGCAGGTCGCCTTGTGGCTGCGCGCCCTTAACAAGGCCGAAGACGATACCAGCGTCGAGGAGCCCATCGCCGGCAGCAAGGAAACCCGGACCATCAACACGACGCGCTCGACGCCATTGATCCGCGGCGAGGCACCCTCGCGCCAACTCTCGATCAACCGGCCGGGCGGCGGCCGGATATTTGAGGTGGTTGGCATTCCATTGCGCACCAACGGCTTTCACATCGTCGAGATCGCATCGCCGATGCTCGGTCGCGCCCTGCTGTCCAAGGGCGGCACGCGCTATGTCGCGAGCGGCGCGTTGGTTACCGACATGGCGGTGCACTTCCAGTGGGGCAAAGGCCGCAGCCTTGCCTGGATCACTCGACTACACGACGCTACCCCGGTCGCGAATGCCAGGATCGCGATCAGCGACTCGTGCGACGGTAGCGAGCTTTGGCGTGGCACCACCGACACGCAAGGCCGCGCCTATGTACCAGACAAGCTGCCACCGCCATCAGGCTACGGCAATTGCGAGTACGGCAATCATCCGCTGATTGTCAGTGCACGAACGTCGGACGATTACTCCTTCACGTTGACCAACTGGAACAACGGCATCCAGCCTGGCGATTTCCAGCTGCCTACCGGCTACGGCGAGGAGCAAGGCATTTGGCACACGGTGTTCGACCGCACGTTGCTCCGCGCCGGCGAGACGATCCACATGAAACACATCGCCCGCCAGCGCACGGATGCCGGCTTTGGCGTCGTGCAGGACATCCCCAAGGACGCGACGTTGCTCGTCCGGCACGTCGGCAGTGACCAGACCTACGAGTTGCCGTTGAAATTAGGCGCAGACGGCATTGGTGTCAGCGACTGGACATCGCCCAAGGCCGCGGCGTTGGGTGAGTATCAAGTCAGTATTGGTGAGCGCGGCGCGACGGAGCGCAAAGTTTCCGGCAGCTTCAAGATCGAAGAGTTCCGGCTGCCGACCATCCGCGCCACCGTGCGTGGCCCGGCAACCAAGCTCGTTGCGCCCGCGGCGGTGCCACTCGACCTGTCGTTGACGTATTTGTCCGGCGGTGCGGTCAATCGTGCGCCGGTGAAGCTGCGCACGATGGTCGAGCCGCGCGAAGAGTCACCGACAGACTATCCCGGCTTCACCTTCGGCGGGGAAACGATGGTGCCCGGTATCGTTGCGCTTGATGGAGGCGAGGCAGCGGCCGCTCCCGGACCAATGCGCGCGCGCGTTGAACCGGTGACACTTGCCGCGAATGGCGGCGCGAGGGTGCTTGTCGACGGCATCGGCAAAATCGAGCGGCCGTCACAGCTGGTCGCCGAGATGGATTACGACGACGCCAACGGCGAGGTCGCCACCGTGTTATCGCGGATCGACCTCGACCCGGCGTCGCTTCACCTGGGGATTGCCTCCGACGGCTGGATAGCCAAGGCTGGCGACCTGCGCCTGAAGATGATCGTGCTCGATTTAGACGATAAGCCGGTGCGCGGCGCCAAAGTCTCGGTCGAGTTGTTCAGCCGGGAGTCCTATTCCTACCGCAAGCGGCTGATTGGCGGCTTCTACGCCTATGACAACAGTCGCGAGACCAAGAAGATCAAAGCGGGTTGTTCCGGCACCAGTGACGAAAAGGGCCTAGTGCTGTGCGCCATCGACGCGGGCGTGTCAGGCGAGGTAATCGCGCAAGGCATCGTCAAGGATAGCGCCGGCCGCGTATCGCAAGCAACCAAGTCGCTATGGTTGGCTGGTGACGACGACTGGTGGTTCGGCGGTGATAACGGCGACCGCATGGACGTCGTCGCCGAGGCTCCTGAATATCCGGCTGGCGGCGTCGCCCGGTTGCAGGTCCGGATGCCTTTTCGCGAAGCGACCGCCTTGGTGAGCGTACTGCGCGACGGCGTTATCGACAGTTTCGTCACGACATTGTCAGGCAAGGACCCGGTCGTCGAGGTCCAGCTCAAGCGTGGGTATGCACCCGATGTCTATGTCTCGGTGCTCGCCGTGCGTGGACGCGTTGCCGGCTGGCGGTTGTGGCTGGCAGATCTGGCGCGGCGATGGAACTTACCGTGGATCAGCCGCGACGCTGCCTCGCCGACCGCATTGATCGACCTCGCCAAGCCTTCGTATCGCCTCGGTATGGTCAAGCTGAAGGTCGGTTGGGATGATCATCGGCTAGGCGTGCGGATCGCCACGGACTCGCCGAGCTACGCGGTCCGAAAGACCGCCTCGACTGTGGTGCAGGTGACCCCGCCGAACGGCCGCACCCTGCCAGCTGGTTCCGAAATCGCATTTGCCGCTGTAGACGAGGCGCTGCTCCAGCTGCAGGACAATCCGAGCTGGGACGTCCTGACGGCGATGATGACCGAGCGTCCTCTATGGGTACAGACCTCGACCGCGCAGATGCAGGTCGTCGGCAAGCGTCACTATGGTCGCAAAGCGCTGGCAGCCGGTGGGGACGGTGGCGCGGATAATGGCGGACTAACTCGGCGCGACTTCCAGCCGTTGCTGCTGTGGCAAGCGCGCGTTCCGCTCGACACTCGAGGACAAGCGCGGATCGCGATCCCGCTCAACGACTCGCTGTCCAGCTTCCGGTTAATTGCCGTGGCGACAGGTGGCTCCGATCTGTTCGGGACCGGCTACGCCAAGATCAGGACGACGCAGAACCTTCAATTGCTTCCGGGGATTCCGCCACTGGTGCGCGAGGGCGACCGCTACGTGGCGACTGTATTAGCACGCAACGCGACAGCTCAGCCTATGCGGGTCAACCTGACCGCGCTCGCTGGTACAGCGATCCTGCCGTCCAAGACCGTCAACATTCCTGCAAACGATGCGTTGACCATAGCTTGGAGCGTTATTGCTCCGTCGACCGAAGGCAAGATCGAATGGGCGGTCGAAGCCACCGGCGGAAATTCCCGCGATGCGGTCCGGGTCACCCAGACCATCGCAGCGGCGGTGCCGGTGGCGGTCTGGCAATCGACGCTTGTGCAGCTGTCACCGTCGGCCGGCTTCCCCGTGATGCTCCCGGCCGGCGCGCTCCCAGGCCGTGGCGGACTTGACCTGGCGCTCAGCCGCACGCTCGGCGGGGCGCTACCAGGTGTCAAATCGTACATGGCGGCCTACCCTTATGACTGTATCGAACAGCAGTTGAGCCGCGCTGTCGCATTGGGTGATCAGCAACGGTGGAATTCGATTGCAGCGCTTCTTCCCGCCTACCTCGATCCCGATGGACTGGTCCAGTACTTTCCCGCGGACTGGATCCGCGGCGATGACAGCCTGACTGGATATATCCTTCGCCTTTCTGCAGATGCCGGCTGGCCGTTGCCCGACGATGCTCGGGCCAAGATGATTGCTGGGTTGCAGTCCTTTGTCGCCGGAAAGACCGAGCGCAGCCATAATCGTGTACTGGTCATAGACAAGGGCAGCGGCGATGCTGCAATCACCGGCTTCGGTGGCGATACAGCAACCCGCCGCCTAAGCGCCATTGCAGCGCTCGCTGCGAACGGTGTCGCCACGCCTGCGATGGTCGAACCGCTCAGCCTCACACCAGATGCGTGGCCGACGATCGGCATCGTCGATTGGGCCTACATTCTGCAGCGGCTGCCTGGCATCCCTGACAGCGCGGAAAAGCTTGCACAGGCCGGCCACTTGCTGCGCGCGCGCTTGGACCTGCAAGGCACTCGCCTGACGATCACCCGGGCGGACGATCCTTGGCAGTTGCTGGCATCTGCCGACACGACCGCATCTCGCCTGCTGACGACCGTCGCGGCGTTGCCCGACTGGCGCACCGATATCGGCGCATTGGCACAAGCTTTAATCTTGCGTCAGCGTCAGGGACATTGGGACACGACCGTCGCCAATGCCGTTGGCACGCTGGCGATCGCCGATTTCTCGAGGCGCTTCGAGAGCGTACCGGTGACTGGCAGCACCCGCGCTACTCTCGGTCCGATAGTGCGAGAGTTTGCTTGGCCCGGCGGCGGCGGGAATCCGGGAGCCGCGACCTTGCCATGGCCGACTGCTCAAACTTCGTTCGCGCTCAATCACAGCGGCACCGGCGCGCCATGGGCGACCGTTACTTCGCGCGCAGCCGTGCCGCTTACCAAAGCGTTCGCCAGTGGTTTCGCCGTCAAGCGACAGGCTTTCGTCGTCAGCCGGGCGGTTCCTGGACGGTGGAGCCGCGGCGACGTCATGCGTATCCGTATCGAAGTGACGCCGCGTGCGCCGGTCGAATGGGTAGTGATCAACGACCCTGTTCCCGCTGGCGCGACGATCCTCGGCGGCTCGTTGGGTGGACGTTCGCAGCTACTCGCCGGCGGCGATGCAAGCGGGCTGCAGCCTACCTACGTCGAGCGTCGCGCCGAGGCTGTACACGCGCACTACGAAGCCATGTCGCGCGAAACCGTGGTGTACGAGTATACCGTTCGGCTCAACTCGGAGGGCATCTTTAAAATGCCTCCGACCCGGGTGGAGGCACTCTACTCGCCGGAAATGATGGCAATGGTACCCAACCACGTCGTCGAGGTTGCGGCCGGGAAATGAAGGTGCCAGCACCGGTGCGGTCTCAATTGCCGCGGCCGCGGTTGCGGGTCCGGATCGTAGCCGGCGCCTTGCTGATCGTCCTTGGGGTCGCCTGGCTTCTAACCGGACCGCCAACGATACCGAGCTACCAGGCGACCCGGGCGCACTGGGTTTCCAGCGAGGCTCGGCTGCTCGCCAGGGACGGTCGCGTTCTGGACATCGTTCGCATCGATGCCGCGTCTCGGCGGCTCGACTGGGTGCCTCTTGCGAACATTGCCGCTCCATTAATCGCTGCAGCCATCCATAACGAAGATCGGCGCTTCCGTGATCATCGTGGCGTCGACTGGCGGGCCGTCGCAGGCGCTGTTCGTGACCGACTGACCGGGCGACCGGCGCGCGGGGCGAGCACCATTACCATGCAACTTGCCGGGCTGTTGTCGACTGACCTCGGCACCAGCGGTCGCCGGTCGTGGCGACAGAAGCTCGTCCAGGCCCGCGCCGCCCAGGCGATAGAGTCGATGTGGAGCAAGGATCAGATTCTTGAGGCATGGTTCAACCTGCTGCCGTGGCGCGGCGACTTGGTTGGCATCGACGCCGCCGCCCGCAGCCTGGCGGGACATCCGGCCGGGAACCTCAGCGTCGCCGAGGCGCAGGTATTGGCGGCGCTGATACCTAGTCCGACGGCGGTGCCGCAGCGCGTGGCGGCGCGTGCCTGTATAGCGGCGCCCGATTGCGGGGCGGTGCGCCTTGCTGCGGAACGCATGCTGGGGCCATCAACTGCACCACCGGATCCAAACCTTGCGCCACAACTCGCGGCGAAGCTGCTCCGCGCCGGGCGGCGGGAAGTCCGCACCACGATCGATGCCGATTTGCAGGCGTTCGTCCTTCAGGCGCTGACCCGTCGGCTTGGCGAACTCGGCGAGCGCAACGTGCGGGATGGCGCGGCGATCGTCGTCGATAATGCCAGTGGGGAGATCCTAGCCTATGTCGGTTCGGTCGGGGCAATGTCGCGGAGCGCGCAGGTCGATGGAGCCGCGGCGCCGAGACAGGCCGGATCGACGCTCAAGCCATTTCTCTACGGGCTTGCGATCGAGCGACGGTTGCTGACGGCGGCGTCGGTGCTGGACGATGCGCCGGTCGATCTCGACACGGCTTCGGGGCTGTACATTCCGCAGAATTACGATCGGATTTTCCGGGGGCCGGTCAGTGCGCGGTCGGCGTTGGGGAACAGTTTGAATGTGCCGGCAGTGCGGACCTTGCTGCTGGTCGGGGTCGATGCTTTCCGCGACCAGCTCTACGACTATGGTTATCATGGGATATCGCGGGAGGGCGATTATTACGGCTTTTCCCTGGCCTTAGGGTCGGCGGAGGTGACTTTGGCCGAGCAGGCGGCGGCGTATCGGAGCTTGGCGCGGGGTGGGCTGTGGTCGGCGCTGAGGGTGGAGCCGGGGCCGGCGCCGGTGCAGCGGCGAGTGCTGTCGGCAGCGGCGGCGAGCATCGTCGCGGACATGCTGGGCGACGGGGCGGCGCGGACCTCGACCTTCGGGTCGGACAGTACGTTGGGGCTGCCGTTCTGGGCGGCGGTCAAGACCGGGACGTCGAAGGCGCTGCGGGATAATTGGTGCATCGGTTTCAGCGACCGCTTCACCGTTGCCGTTTGGGTGGGTAATTTTGAAGGTGACTCAATGGGTTCCGGGGTTTCCGGGGTCAGCGGGGGAGCACCGGCGTGGCGCGAGATCATGCTCCACCTGCACCGCGACCGGCCCGGCCGTCCGCCGGCGCGCGACCCGGGCGTCACCGAGCGGCGCGTCACCTTCGTGCCGGCCATCGAGCCGCCGCGGACCGAGCTGTTCCTGCCGGGCACCGAGCTCGACACCGTGCGCGTCACCGCGGGAGTCGACGACCGCCCGCGGCTGGTTGCGCCGACCAATGGCGCGGTGATCGCCCTCGATCCCGATATTCCCCCGCTGCGCCAGCGGGTTGGCGTCCGGACCAGCGGCGCCACCGCGACCATGCGCCTGGATGTCGACGGCCGACCGCTGGGGCCGGCCGCGGCAGGTGCGCTGTGGCTGCCGATCCCCGGCGTCCACCGCTTCGTCCTCCGCGACGCCGCCGGCAAGCAGCTCGACGCGGCGCAGGTCAGCGTCCGCTAGGCGTCAGGCCTTCACCCGCTTCTCGACCCCGTCGAACTTCACCACCGTCCCCTCCTTCACCGCCATCGCCAGCTCGTGGACGTCCCAGTTGGTCAGGCGCACGCAGCCGTGGCTGGCGACCTTGCCGACCAGCCGCGGGTCGGGGGCGCCGTGGATGCCATAGGTGTCCTTGGTCAGGTCGATCCAGGTCGAGCCCACCGGGTTGTTCGGCCCGGCCTTGACGATCAGCTTCTGCCCCGGCTTCAGCGCCGCGCTGTCCTTAGGCTTGAAGGTCAGGCGCGACGGATCGAAGGTGTAGGTCGCCGCCGTCGCCACGGTGCGGACCTTCCACGAGCCCGCCGGGGCCGGGCGCTCGCTGCTGCCGACCGTCGCCGGGTAGATCGCCACGACCTTGCCCGCCTCGTCCAGCGCGCGCAGCTCGCCCAGCGACTTGTCGACCTCGATGGTCGCGACCGTCGGCAGCTTGGGCCGCGCGACATTGGCGACCAGGATCGTCGTGCCGGCGCGCGTCAGGTCGGCATCGGGATTGAGCGCGGTGACCAGCGCCTCGTCCATGTGCGCCCGCTCGGCCAGCGATTCCAGCGGCGACGTCCAGGTCATGTCGGGCCGCGCCGCCATGGTGATGTAATCGCCCGGCTCCACCGGCGCGGCGAACGGCCCGGCGGTGTCGGCGGTTTCGAGCGTATAGTCGCGGATCGCCGCGCCGTCGTCGCCGGCCGTCAGCTTGTCCCACGTCGCGCGGTCGAGCTTGCCGGTCTCGGGCAGGTCGTTTGCCGCCTGGAAGCCGCGCACTGCCAGCGCCATGTTGCCGCCCTGCTTGCCGTCGATGACGCCCGGCGAGAAATGCGCGCGGTCGAGCAGCACCTGCGCCCGGATCAGCATGCGCCGGGTCGCCGCGGCATCCTTGCCCTCGACGAAGTCCTGCCGGTTGATCGCGGTTGCCGCCGGTGCCTGCGAGGCGAACGCCGCCGCCACCGGCGTCGCGGAAACCTGGCTCGGCGCCACCGCCGCCCCGCCATCCGCTGCCACTGCCGGCTTGTCCGCCGCGGCCGGAGCAGCGGATTTCGCAACCGGCGCGGGGTTGGCGGGTTTGGCCACCGGCGCGGCGGCGATCAGCATCAACAGCGGCAGTCCGACGATTGCGTGATGATGCACTGGGTAATCCTTGGTAATCGTTGCGTCGACAAAATGGACGGGAGTTCCGATGGTTCCGGGCGTAGGCAGGGCGTGGCGGCTGGCGGCGGTGGCATTTGCCGCCGCGGTGCCGGTGGCCGTCCAGGCCGCCGAGAGCTGCACCGCCGGGCCGGGACCGGCGGCGATCGCCAATGCGGCATCGCTGCACACGCTGGCCTGGTCGCCGTTCGGCCGGGCGGAGCTGGGCTGGGAGGTCTATGTCCCGGCGGTGGCGCACGAGATCGCCACGACCTGCGATCCCGCCACGCCGGGCTTTGCCGCCGCACTGGCGAAGTGGCAGGGTGCCCATCACCTGGCCGCGACCGGCATCCTCGACGAGCCGGGCTTCGCCGCGCTCAAGGAGACCTGGCAGAGTCGGCGGCCCTATGTCGCGCTGCGCAACCAGGGCAATTGCCCGCCGCCGCCACCGCCCGAGCGGCTGGCCACCCCGCGGTCGTCGGAGGCCTATCTCGGCAAGCCCATCCAACTCCGCACCACGACCCTCGCCGCCTACCGCCGCATGGTCGCGGCCGCGCGCGCCGGCGTACCGGGACTGAAGGCCGACCCGCGCTGGTTGACGATCTTCTCAGGCTTCCGCGATCCCGCCGCCGACGCGCTGCGCTGCGCCACGGAGGGCAATTGCCAGGGCATCGTCCGCGCCCAATGCTCCGCCCACCGCACCGGCCTGGCGCTCGACCTCTACGTCGGCCAGGCCCCCGGCTACGGCGCCGACAGCAGCGCCGACCCCAACCGCCGCGCCATGGTCCGCACGCCGCTGTACGCGTGGCTGCTGGTCAACGCGAAGCAGTTCGGCTTCGTGAACTATGTGTTCGAGCCGTGGCACTGGGAGTGGACCGGCGAAGCCCCCTGACCTCCACTTACCCTCCCCCACCGGGGGAGGGCGAGAGACGCGCCCTTGCGCGGCCCGGGGAGGGGATGATCCCGAACCGAAAGCAAGCCAACCCACCCCATGCTGGCTCCGCCGTCTTTCTCTCTTTGCGAAGCCGCAGGGAGGGTAGATGCTACCTCGCTGCTGGACGAGGTCACCAGCCTCCCCGATAAAATACGCTAGTTAGTCAGTTAAACGGTTTCGTCCGCAACATTCGCAGGCGTCACGGTCCCCGCCTATAAATTCAGCCAGCGTGTGTTGTCCGCTTAAAGCCACCGACGCGGGCGTGATCCAGTCGAGACACTTGCAGAGAAGCAAAGAAAGAACTTGATCCTAGAAGATCGCTTTCTTTTTCTCAGGTGCATTCGAGGTAGACCTGACTGCCTTTTTCGGATCGAGTGCATCGTTGGCTCTTTGCAGGCCAATAAGTTTTTCCAAGTATGAGGGATCAGGATTTATCCCAAAGCTATCGCTAACTTCGTCTAGGCCCCTTGAGTGGAGCGAACGGCCCAGCAGCCCTAGGCCCCGCGGTTCGATCGGTCGCCGAACATATTCGGAGTTGATCTCAATAGATTTTAGACGTTCCTCCATCCTGATAACGGTATCCGTAAACAGGTCAATCCGGTCAAAGATGTTGGCGATCACCACGCCCTGCTCATTACCACCAACGCGCAATGCCTTCACGTCGATCGCGGTCGTAAATGGACTTTCCACTTCATAGTTGGCATCCTCGATTGCCAGGATTTGCTTTCGGATTGCCTCCTTTGCCAATCCGACAACATCTAAATCTGTTACATCGAGCAAAACAGCGCGCATCGCAGCGTTATCGAAAGGTATGTCATCCGACGACCCCACAAGATGAATTACCGGTTTCCGAATTGCATGCCTTAACCCCAATTCGTAGAACACGTTCGCGTTTCGCTCTGAAAGATCTGCTATTACGAGATCTGACTCCAACAGGCGATCTACAATTTGATTAGTGATTATGCCAGGCTGATCGATATTGTCCGCCCGTGAAATCGAATAGCCACATTCGACCAAGACGGGGCTGATAATATGATTATATACTTGGTTTGACCGTTTACGTGTCTGACTATCGAATTGACCAATTGGTGCGATTACAAAACAAGACTTCGAGGCCGGATTTATCATCTACTCCGCCGCCACGCCGAGCAACCCGCCCTGCGCATCATCGACGCTCTCGTTCGCCGCCATCGAGGCTGCCTTGGCGCCCTTGCGCTTGTCGAAGGCGTCCCAGACTTCGGTCCAGTTGCCCTTGGTCGCGGCCTTGGAATATTCGGTGGCGCGGGCCTCGAAGAAATTGGCATGCTCGACGCCGTTGAGCAGCGGGCTGAGCCACGGCAGCGGGTGCTCCTCGATCAGGTAGATCGGCTTCATGCCGAGCTGCTTGAGGCGCCAGTCGGCGGTGAAGCGCACGTACTTCTTGATGTCGTTGGGGGTCATGCCGGCGACCGGCCCCATCTCGAACGCCAGGTCGATGAAGGCGTCCTCCAGGCGGACGGTCATCTGGCAGACGTCGGCGATGTCGTCGCGGATGGTCTTGGTCAGCACGCCGGTCTCGGCGCAGAAGGCGTGGAACAGCTTGATGATGCCCTCGCAGTGCAGGCTCTCGTCGCGGACGCTCCAGGTGACGATCTGGCCCATGCCCTTCATCTTGTTGGCGCGCGGGAAGTTCATCAGCATGGCGAAGCTGGCGAACAGCTGCAGCCCCTCGGTGAAGCCGCCGAACATCGCCAGCGTGCGCGCGATATCGGCGTCGTTGTCGACCCCGAACCGGCTCATATACTCGTGCTTGTCGCGCATTTCCTTGTAGTTCATGAACGCGCTGTAGTCGCTCTCGGGCATGCCGATGGTGTCGAGCAGGTGGCTGTAGGCGGCGATGTGGACCGTCTCCATGTTGCTGAACGCGGTCAGCATCATCTTGACCTCGGTCGGCTTGAACACCCGGCCGTATTTGTCGTGATAGCAGTCCTGGACCTCGATATCGGCCTGGGTGAAGAAGCGGAAGATCTGGGTCAGCAGGTTCTTCTCATGCTCGGTCAGGCGCTGCGCCCAGTCGCGGCAATCCTCGCCCAGCGGCACCTCCTCCGGCATCCAGTGGATCTGCTGCTGGCGCTTCCAGAACTCGAACGCCCAGGGGTATTCGAAGGGCTTGTAGGCGTGGGACGCTTTGAGGAGGGACATGGGGTTACTCCGAAACTTCTAGATGGTGCCTGTCGTGCGAAGGACGAGGGGCCGTGCTGCCGAGCCGTGGAAAGCGGCAGCGCGGCCCCTCGCCCGCCCGCCCGGTGTCGCCACCGCACGGGTCCCGCCGGTTGCCCGGCGGGGGCGCCTTACTGACAGGCAAGGCACTCGTCATAATCCTTCTGCTCGACCTCGATGATCGGGGCGAGCGCGGTGTTGTCGGCCTCGACCCCGCCCGCGAAACCGGCGCGCTGGATCGACTTCGAGCGTAGGTAATACAAGGACTTGATGCCCAACTCCCAAGCCCTGAAGTGAAGCATGAGCAGGTCCCACTTCTCGATGTCGGCGGGCAGGAACAGGTTCAGCGACTGCGCCTGGTCGATGTAGGGCGTGCGGTCGCCGGCCAGCTCGAGCAGCCAGCGCTGGTCGATCTCGAACGCCGTGCGGTACACCGCCTTCTCGTCGACGCTGAGGAAGTCGAGGTGCTGGACCGAGCCGCCTTGCTCGAGGATCGAGTTCCACACCGCGTCGGAGTTCTTGGACTTGGCGCTGAGCAGCTTCTCCAGGAACGGGTTGCGGATCGAGAACGAGCCCGACAGAGTCTTGTGGGTGTAGATGTTCGCCGGGATCGGCTCGATGCACGCGCTGGTGCCGCCGGTGATGATGCTGATGCTGGCGGTCGGGGCGATCGCCATCTTGCAGCTGAAGCGCTCCATGACGCCCATGTCGGCGGCATCGGGGCACGGCCCGCGCTCGACCGCAAGCTGCATCGATGCTTCATCCACCCGCTCACGAATGTGGCGGAAGATCTTGAGGTTCCACGACTTTGCCATGGCGCCCTCGAACGCGACGCCGCGCGCCTGGTAGAAGCTGTGGAGTCCCATGACGCCGAGGCCGACCGAACGCTCGCGCATCGCGGCATAGGAGGCGCGCTCCATCTCCGGCTCGGCGCGCTCGATATAGTCGCTGAGGACGTTGTCGAGGAAGCGCATGATGTCCTCGATGAACACCTTGTCGCCCTGCCACTGGTCCCACATCTCGAGGTTGAGCGACGACAGGCAGCACACCGCGGTGCGGTCCTTGCCATACTGGTCGACGCCGGTCGGCAGGGTGATCTCGGAGCACAGGTTGGAGGTCGAGACCTTGAGGCCGACGTCGCGCTGGTGCTTGGGCATGGCGTTGTTCACATGGTCGACGAAGACGATGTAAGGCTCGCCGGTCGCCAGCCGCGTCTCGACCAGCTTGGTGAACAGCCCGCGGGCGTCGACAGTGGCGCGGCGCTCGCCGGTCTTGGGCGACACGAGGTGCCATTCCTCGCCGTTGCGCACCGCCTCCATAAACTTGTCGGTGACCAGCACGCCGTGGTGCAGGTTAAGGGCCTTCCTGTTGAAGTCGCCGGAAGGCTTTCTAATCTCGAGGAATTCCTCGATCTCGGGGTGGTTGATGTCGAGGTACACCGCCGCCGAGCCGCGCCGCAGCGACCCCTGCGAGATCGCCAGGGTCAGCGAATCCATGACGCGCACGAACGGGATGATGCCGCTGGTCTTGCCGTTCAGGCCGACGGGCTCGCCGATGCCGCGGACATGGCCCCAATAAGTGCCGATGCCGCCGCCGCGCGCCGCCAGCCAGACGTTCTCGTTCCATGTCGCGACGATCGCCTCAAGGCTGTCGCCGACCGAATTGAGGTAGCAGGAGATCGGCAGGCCGCGCCCCGTGCCGCCATTCGACAGCACCGGCGTCGACGGCATGAACCACAGCTTCGACATATAGTCGTACAGGCGCTGCGCATGCTCCGCGTCATCGGCATAGGCCGACGAGACGCGGGCGAACAGGTCCTGGTACGACTCGCCGGGCAGCAGGTAGCGGTCCTTCAGCGTCTCGCGACCGAAGTCGGTGAGCAACGCATCGCGACTCCGGTCGACGCTCACCGGATAGGCCCAGGGGATGACCGTGGTCGACGAGCGCTCGGCCGCCGGGGCTGCCTGTGGGGGCGCCTTAGGCTGCGCCCGCGTGCTCTCGGTAGCCGTGTCGTCGGCGGTGATCGTACCCGCGCTGAAGTCCATGACGCTCTCCACTCTCATACTCGCCGCCCTGTCTGGACCCGGAATTCGCTGCCGTCATGCGCCGATTGGCGCCGACGGCAAAGCATCCCCGATATCCACAGGCGAAGCAATGTTCTTGATACGTTCTAGTCTTGCGGAGTGACATCGTGGCCGGCCGGTGCGATCCCGGAGCTACCACAGTTTGTGCCCATCCCCACATTCCCCACTACGAATAGTGCCTGAAACAACGGAAGACGCAAGCCGAATATAAGAATTCTTGTGGACCGAACAAGCTCAAGCGCTTGGTCGGTGCTCCTGCAACCACCGCTTTAAGGCAGGCAATTCAGCAGGGACTCAGCGGCGGGACAAGGCCGCTTGCCGAGGTGCTTGCAGGCTAGATCGCGCCCTCGTGTCGCAGCAGCCAGCGCTTGCGCTCGACCCCGCCGGCATAGCCGGTCAGCGCACCGGAGGCGCCGATGACGCGGTGGCACGGCACGACGATGCCGATCGGATTCGCGCCATTGGCCAGGCCGACCGCCCGCGCCGCACCCGGCTTGCCGAGGCTGGCGGCGAGCACGCCATAGCCGGTGGTGGTGCCCGCTGGGATTCGCCGAAGCGCAGCCCAGACGTTGCGCTGGAAGTCGCTGCCGCCGGTTGCGACGGCGAGCGAATCGAGCGCGGCCACGTCCCCGCTGAAATAGGCATCGAGCGCGCCGGCGATATCGTCGGCCAGCCTGCCCTCGCTCAGCGCGACGGCCCCGTAATGCCGCGTCAGCAACGTCCGCATCCTTGCCTCGAAATCGGCAAAGTCCAGCGCTCGCAAACGGTTATCGCTGTCTGTTACCACCAGGAGTTCGCCGACGGGTGCATCGTAGCGGCTGAGCGTCAGTTGCATGACCAGACCTTTCAGGGAGCGGCGGCGGCGATCCGCGGGGGTTTCGCCGTGAACGCTGCGGTACAATTCGTTGAAGCGGCGGATGCTGCCGAATCCGGCGGCGAGCGCGACCTGCCCGAGCGGCATGGTGCCGGCGTCGATCAGGCCGGCGGCCACGGCGAGCCGCCTTGCCTGCGCGACAGCGACCGGGGGTGCCCCGACATGGCGAGCGAACAACCGCCGCACCTGCCGTCCGCCGAGCCCAAGTCGGTCGCCCAGCGCCTCCACCGCGGCATCACCGTCGGCGTCGAGCGCACCCCGGTCGATCAGCGCGAGTGCGCGGCGTACGCTGCCGGCACTGCCCAGCCACGCTGGGCTGCCGGGGACACTGTCCGGCCGGCAGCGCTTGCACGCACGGAACCCCGCCGCAGCCGCCTCGGCCGCCGTCGCGACGAAGCGACAGTTCTTCTGGAGCGGCGGCCGTGCGGGGCAGACCGGGCGGCAGTAGATTCCGGTGGTCACGACACAGGTGAAGAAGCGCCCGTCCGCCGAGAGATCGCGGGCTCGCAACGCGGCGTAGCAGGCGGACGGGTCGTCGTGCATCTCGCGGTTGTACGCGTATCAGGCCGCGCCGTCTGGCGGTTTTCGGACGTCGATCATGGCCTGCCGATCCGACAGGCCTGCCCGAGCTACTGGGTACCGGCGCCCGCGACGCGCGGTACGTGATACTCGGCGAGGATAGCAGCGACCTCGCCTGCCTGCTTCGCCAGGATGGTCTCGACCTCGCTTTGCACGGCCGGCGTGTTGCGCCGGACACCCATCGAGATGTCGTAGGTCATCGGCCACGATGCCCCGTCGAGTTGCGGCGTGACCGGCTCGACGCGCAGCTCGACCGGGCTCTTCGCCGCGAAATAGCCGCCGAGTGGACCCCAGACCACGGCGACGTCGATCTCGCCGCTGGCGACCGCGTCGATGATCGCGGCCGGCGGATTGGGCTTGGCATAGTCGCCGTAGAGCATGAAGCCGCGGACGTTGTCGATGATGCCGCGCCGCGCCAGGGCATGCGCCGGCGGCGTGTTGGAGGCATCGGCGCCGACCATCTGCACACCGACCTTGGCGCGCTTGAGCCGCGCGTCGTCGAAGCTCAACCCCGACAATGGCTTGTCGGCGCGCGTGACGAAGACATAGGTCGACCGGTAATAGGGCTTGGTCGTCGTCACCATGTCGACGCCTGACGCGACGCCGGGCCAGATATCGCACTTCGCCTCGGTCAGCGTGTTCCGGACATAGCCGCGCCGCTGGGCCCACCAGACATAATTGATGTCGGCATTCATCTCCTTGGCGAGCAGCGTGGCGATGCGGTTTTCAAAGCCCTCGCCGGCCCGGTTGGAGAACGGCAGGTTGTTGGGATCGGCGCACACCGTCAGCACCCGTCGTGGCGCGGTGACGGCGTTCGCCGTTGCCAGGGCCGTGCCCGCCGCCGCGACGATCGCGACGGCAAGCAGGCTTCGAACGATCGCGGTCATTGGGTCTCCACTGACTCCGGCACCGGCGCCGGGTCTTGCGACGGCGTGTTGTTCCTGGCTGCGGCCAGCGTCGCCGGCAGCGACATGGAACGGACGTAGGTGGCGATCTTCCACAGGTCGACGTCGGGCATCTTGTCCTTCCAGTGCGGCATGCCGTTGGGCCGCCCCTCGACCAGCGTCGCGTGGATGTCCTCGATGCGTCCGCCGTAGATCCACTCATCGTCCATCAGCGACGGGCCCATGCCGCCGCCGCCGTTCGAGTGGCAGCCGTTGCAATTATGCGCCTGGTAGAGGGTCTTGCCCTCCATCACGACGGCCTTGCTGTTGAGGTACGGCAGGACGCGCGGATCGACCTGCCCTGCGGCAAGACCGGCGGTGCGGGTCGGGACGAAGGCGGTCTTGGTCTCGGCGGTCGTCGTCGCGGTGTCCGTTGCCGGCGACTTGTTACAGCCGGCGACGACGATCAGCGCGGCCAGGCCGAAGGCGACCGTGGCGGACTTAGCGGGGAAGTGAGAAGACATACAGGGTCCCTCCGGCCTTGGTGTATTTGTCGAGGTCGGACATGGCGTTGACCATGCCGAGGGCGGCGGTACCGTCGCGCTTGTCGACCGGCCCGGAGACCACTGCGCCGGCCCAGCCACCGACGCCCGAGAGCACGGCGATATACTGGTGGCCATCGGGACCCTTGTAGCTGATCGGCTGGCCGATGACGCCGCTGTCGGTCTTGAAGGTCCACAGCAGCTTGCCGGTCCTGGCGTCGACCGCCTTGAACTGGCCGTCCATCGAGCCGTAGAACACGATGTCACCCGCGGTGGCGACGGTGCCCGACCAGATCGGCAGTTCCTCCTTGATCGTCCAGGCCGGCTTGCGCAGCACCGGGTCCCAGGCCGACAACTGGCCACGATTGCCACCGGGTCCCGGCTTCATATGGACCTCGGCCCCGACATAGGGCGTGCCGGAGATGTAGCTGACCTGCTTGCTCAGCCAGTCCATGCACATGTTCTCGTGCGGGATGTACATCAGGCCGGTGCGCGGGCTGAACGAGCTGGGGTTCCAGTCCTTGGCGCCGGAAGCGGTCGGGCAGATGTTGGTCGTCCGGCTGTCGGGTGTCGTGCCCTTCACCGGGTTCTTGATCAGGCGGCCGGTCTTGAGATCGACACCCTTGCTGGAGTTGGTCGGGCCGAAAGGATCGGCCGACAGCACCTGGCCGGTCGTGCGGTCGATGACATAGACATAGCCGTTGCGATCCGGGCGAACGAGGACCTTTCGCATCTTGCCGCCGAACGGCATGTCGAGGAGGATCTGCTCGTTGACGCCGTCATAGTCATGCTCGTCGTGCGGCGACAGGCCGTAATACCATTTGGCCTGGCCGTTGTCGGGATTGCGGGCAAAGATGCCCGAGGTCCACTTGTTGTCGCCGGGACGCTGCTCGGCATTCCACGGTCCGGGGTTGCCGGTGCCGTTATAGACCTGGCCGAGTTCGGGATCGTAGGTCATCCAGCCCCAACCGGTGGAGCCACCGATCTTCCAGGCGTCGGTCGGCCACGTCGAGACGCCAAGGTCCTTGCCCTTTTCGGACGCGTAGAACGGCTTGAAGCTCGCGCCGATCAGCACGTCCTTGTCGGGACCGGTGCCGAGCGCCTTCCAGACCTGCTTGCCGGTCGCCTCGTCGAGCGCGATCATCCAGCCGCGGACGCCCATCTCGCCGCCCGAGTTGCCGACATAGACCTTACCCTTGGCGACCAGGGGCGCCATGGTCATGGTCTCGCCCTTGTTGATGTCGCCGAGACGGACCTTCCACACGACCTTGCCGGTCTTGGCGTCGAGCGAGATCGTCTGCCCGTCGAGGGTGTTGAAGATGTAGCGGCCCTTGCTGACGGTGCCGCCGCGATTGACGACATCGCAGCAGGCGACGCCCTGCGCGGCGGGCAGCACGTCCGGCGTGTAGGTCCAGACCGGCTTGCCGTCGCCCTTCTTTAGGTCGAACGCATAGACCAGGTTCGGGTAGGCAGTGACGACGTACATCATGCCGTCGGCGACGATCGGCGCGGCCTCCTGTCCCTTGGCGACGCCGAGCGGGAAGGTGAACACCGGCTTCAGCGTCGCGACGTTCGCCGCCGTGATCTCGGCCTGGGCGGAATAGCGGGTCGAAGCGTAGTTCTTCGACGGCATCGTCCATTGGCCATCGTCGACGGGAGCGTTGGCGAGACTGGGCGCGGTCTTGCCGGCATTCGGCGTCGGCGGCGACAGGGCGCGCCCAATCTGCGCGGCGGTGAAGATCTCGCCGGCCGGAACCGGGGGCGACATGGTCTGCGCCGAGACCATCACCGGCAGCGCGGCGAAGGCCAGCAACGCCGCCATCGTCCTAAGCCCGGGAGGCATCGCGCCATTCTCGCCCGGACGACCGCGGGACCTCATGATCGATAAACTGGTTGATGCAGACATCACAATAACCTTCCGTCCCCAAGAGCCGTACCATAGCGCACTTCTGAAGATGAGTGCATCTCGAATTCGATATTTAAATAATCAACACGCCAGTGCGGCAAATAGTCCTTATATTGCGTTGCAGCATAGGCGGTGGATCAATTTTAGAAGTTCTTGTCGGCGATCGCTCTGGCGCCGTATCTTTTACTTTAGCGATATCGATATTTAGATTCTATGTTCGATAACATTTACTCTCGTCTGACATTTCAAGATGGATATTCGCGCGTGAATGTCACCCCGTGTACGTCGGGTCCGCCGAAGTCGCGGGCCAGTCGGGGTGACCTGCCGCCATCTCAGCCAAGCTTCCCGGCGTGCCAGGCGAGATGATCGGCCATGAAGGTCGAGATGAAGTAGTAGCTGTGATCGTAGCCCGGCTGCATCCGCAGGGTCAGCGGGATCCCCGCCGCCTCGCACGCCGCCGCCAGCAGTTCGGGCCGCAGCTGCTCGACGAGGAACTGGTCGGCCTCGCCCTGGTCGACGAGGATGGCGCCGACGCTGGCACCGTCCTCGATCAGCGCGACCGCATCATGCTGGCGCCACGCAGCGCGGTCCGGCCCGAGATAGCCGCCCAGCGCCTTCTCGCCCCAGGGCACCTGCCCCGGCGCGACGATCGGCGCAAAGGCGGAGACCGAGAGATATTGCTCGGGATGGCGCAGCGCGAGCGTCAGTGCGCCGTGCCCACCCATCGAGTGGCCCATGATCCCCTGCCGCGCCATGTCGACGGGGAAATTGGCCGCGACCAGCGCCGGCAGCTCCTCGGTGACATAGCTGTACATGCGGTAGTTGGCATCGAACGGCGCCTCGGTCGCATCGACGTAGAAGCCGGCGCCCAGACCGAAGTCATAGGCGCCGGCTGCGTCGTCGGGGACGCCCTCGCCACGCGGCGACGTATCGGGCGCGACGAAGATCAGCCCCAGTTCCGCACACGCCCGCCGGTAGTCGCCCTTGTCGGTGACGTTGGCGTGCGTGCAGGTCAGCCCCGAGAGATACCAGACGACGGGCAGCTTCACGCCCGGCGCATGGTCGGGCACGAACACGCTGAACACCATCGGCGTACCGGTTTCAGCAGAGGCATGGCGATAGATGCCCTGCGTGCCGCCATAGGCCCGGTTGGTCGAAACGGTCTCCAGCGCGCCCGATGTTGCCTCGGGGCTCATCCGCTTACTTCTCGTCCTTGAAGCTGTAGGCGGTGATCTTGTTGCCGTCGGGATCGCGGACATAAGCGGCATAGGCGGTGTCGGTGAAGGCGCGTGGGCCGGGCTTGCCCTCGTCGGTGCCGCCATTGGCCAGCGCCGCTTCGTAGAAGGCACGGACCGCGGCACGGTCCGGCGCCAGGAAGCCCAGGGTGCCGCCGTTGGCCGACGTCGCCGGCTGGCCGTTGCCCGGCTTGGTGATGATGAACTCGGGGCCGGTGGCGCCGTACATCGTGCCGTTGTCGCCGAACGGACCCTTCTGCGTCAGGCCGAGCGGCGCGAGCGCGGCGTCATAGAAGCGCTCCGCCTTTGCGAGGTCGTTGGTGCCGAGCACCGCGTGTGAGAAAATCGACATGTTGTCAGTCCTTTGGTTGACGTCAGTAGACCACGACGCTGCGGATCGACTTGCCCGCGTGCATCAGGTCGAAGCCCTTGTTGATCTCGTCGAGGGTGAGGACGTGGGTGATCATCGGGTCGATCTCGATCTTGCCGTTCATGTACCAGTCGACGATCTTGGGCGTGTCGGTGCGGCCGCGGGCGCCGCCGAAGGCCGAGCCCTTCCAGACCCGCCCGGTGACCAGCTGGAACGGCCGCGTCGAGATCTCCTTGCCGGCCTCGGCGACCCCGATGACGACCGAGACGCCCCAGCCGCGGTGGCAGGCCTCCAGCGCCTGGCGCATCACCGTCGTGTTGCCGGTGCAGTCGAAGGTGTAGTCCGCACCGCCGTCGGTCAGCGCGACGAGGTGCTGGACGATGTCGCCCTCGACGTCCTTCGGGTTGACGAAGTGGGTCATGCCGAAGCGGCGGCCCCACTCCTCCTTGTCGTTGTTGAGGTCGACGCCGATGATCTTGTCGGCGCCGACCATGCGCGCGCCCTGGATGACGTTGAGCCCGATGCCGCCCAGCCCGAACACCACGACATTGGCGCCGGGCTCGACCTTGGCGGTGTTGACCACCGCGCCGACGCCGGTGGTGACGCCGCAGCCGATGTAGCAGGCCGACTGGAACGGCGCGTCGGTGCGGATCTTGGCCAGCGCGATCTCGGGCAGCACGGTGAAGTTCGAGAACGTCGAGCAGCCCATGTAATGGTGCAGCATCTGGCCCTTGTAGCTGAACCGGCTGGTGCCGTCGGGCATCACGCCCTTGCCCTGCGTCGCGCGGATCTGCGTGCACAGATTGGTCTTCTGGCTCAGACACGACTTACACTGGCGGCACTCGGGCGTGTACAGCGGGATGACGTGATCGCCGACCGCAACCGAGGTCACCCCGGCGCCGATCTCGCGGACGATGCCGGCACCCTCATGGCCGAGCACGGCGGGGAACAGCCCCTCGCTGTCGAGGCCGTCGAGCGTGTACGCATCGGTGTGGCAGATGCCGGTCGCCATGATCTCGACCAACACCTCGCCCGCCTTGGGCCCCTCCAGGTCGAGCTCGACGATCTCCAGCGGACGCTTGGCCTCGAAGGCGACTGCAGCACGGGTCTTCATCTGATCTCCTGTGGTCGTGCGTCAGCCTAGGCGCTGGCGTCGGCCCTCAGGAATAGGCAGAACGGCAATAGATTATTGCAGCCTAGGGATAATATGCTTTCGAACTGGGATGGCATCGACGAGTTTGTCGCCGTCTACGAGCGTGGCAGCTTCAACGCCGCAGCGGTCGCGCTGGGCGTCTCGGCCTCGCATGTCAGCCGCGCCATCGCGCGCCTGGAATACCGGCTGCAGTCCCGGTTGTTCTACCGGACGACCCGCCACGTCACCGCTACCGATATCGGCAAGGCCTTCGCCGAACGCTGCCACCGCATGATCGAGGACCGCGAGGACGCGATCGCGATCGTCGGCGAACGCACCCGCCCGCACGGCATCCTGCGCGTGACCTGCTCGATCGCGTTCGGCGAGAGCTATGTCGCGCAACTGCTCAGCCAGTTCGTCGCCGATCACCCCGGCGTCGAGGCGGTCCTCGACCTGAGCAACAGCCTCGTCGACATCGTTGCGGAAGGATACGACGTCGCGATCCGGACCGGCATGCTGTCGGACTCGCGCCTGATCGGCAGCCGCATCTCCTCTCGCAACCTGCACCTGTGTGCTTCGCCCGCCTATCTGCAGGCGAACGGCCGGCCTAAGACGATCGGGGACCTGGCCGGGCACCAGTGCCTCGTCGGCTCGAACGAGTTCTGGCACTTTTGTGCCGACGGCGCTCCGCTCGACTTCCGCCCCGCCGGACGCTGGCGCTGCAACAGCGGCTTTGCCGTGACCGATGCCGCGGTCGCCGGACACGGCATCTGCCAACTGCCCGATTTCTACGTCCTCAGGCGCATCGAAGCCGGGCTCCTCGAGCCGCTGCTGATCGACCACGCGCCACCGGAGGAGCCGGTTTGGGCGGTCTATCCCAATCGCCAGCATACCCAATCCAAGGTCAGGATGTTTGTCGAGATACTGCGGCGCCACCTCGAGGAACCGAACGCCATCGTGTCCAGCCGCGACTTCTGATCGATCAGCCCGAGCGGACATTGTCGTGCCGCCCGGCGCCGCTATAACGGATCGGCGCTCCGGCGCTCCTCGACCCCGGATGCAACTGTGGAGCGCCTGAGTTGATCGACCAGATGCTGATGAAGCTGCGGGCCCGCGACAATGTCAGCGAGCTGGAGGAGCAAGTTCTGCGCAACTCGATCAGCGAGGTCCGGAAAGTCGCCACCGACCAGGTCGTCGTCCGCGCCGATGTCGAGTTGCACGAATGCGTCCTGCTGCTGAATGGCTTCATGTGTCGTTACAAGGATCTAGCGAACGGCGAGCGGCAGATCTGCGAACTTCACGTGGCCGGCGACTTTGTCGACCTGCACAGTTTTCCGCTCAAGAAGCTCGATCATAATGTCATGGCGCTGGTGCCATGCGAGATCGCCATCGTCCCGCATGACCGGGTCATGCAGATTACCGAAGACCATCCGCACCTGACGCGACTATTGTGGTTCTCGACGACGCTCGACGCGGCCATCCACCGCGAATGGGTATTATCGCTCGGCCGCCGGACCGCCGTCGCACGTGTCGTACACCTGTTCTGCGAACTCCACGTCAGGCTCGGCATCGTCGGCATGGCGGATGCGGACGGCTACGACCTGCCGCTGACCCAGCAGGATCTGGCCGAGTGCATGGGCATGACGGGCGTCCACCTCAACCGGGTGCTCGCGACGTGCAAGGCCGAAGGCGCAGTGACCTTCGAGCGACGGCGGGTGCGATTCCACGATCTCGAACGCGCTCATGCGATCGCCGAGTTCACCGCCGACTATCTGTATGCCGAGCCCCGCCCACGCTAGCCGTCGGGAAAACACCGCTACTCGGCGCGGTGAGCAGCGCGATCGTTACCGGGTCGTGCAAAAGTTGATCGAGATTGAAGAACCGATAGCCGATCTGTGCACGATGCTCCCGGTCCGCAGTTCCATCGCGGCACGGTTCGGAGATCGGAAATGGACGAGCAGCAAGTCGAGTATCTGCGCATGCGCGAAACGCAGGAGCGTCAGGCGATGACGCTTGCGCCGGACGCGGACACCATCGAACTCCATCGCCAGATGGCCGACCGCTATGGCGAACTGGCGGAGCAACTCCACAGCCAGCCGCGCCAGACCGCCGATGCGGCGTGAATTCGACGATCTGGCGCGCCGATCGAGCGTGCACAGCCCGCAAATGACAAGATATGTCGGAGAAGCTGCCCTGTCCCACCCGCCGGTCCGGTTGGACTTTGAAATGCGACATCATCCGGCTCTCGGTGGTGACAAGCACCACAGCAGCGGCGTGACCGCGTGAAGCTGGCCTATCAGACACCGCGGCCGCAGGACGATCATGTCTGGCAGGCCGATGACCTGCACCGCGCGATCCAGGCGGCCGGCGTAGCCTTATGGTCGTGGAATATCGACGACGACAGCCTCAAGATGGACCAGCGGGCGTTTCAGCTCTGGGGCATCCCCTTGACTGAGCATGTGACCTTCGAAGCCCTGTCGGCGCATATCCATCCTGCCGACCGCGACCGGGTCCGCGCGGCGTTCACCGCGACCCGCGGCATCGTCGGGCCTTATGAGAGCGACTTCCGGGTTATCGTCGGCGACGACGTGCGCTGGATCTCAGCCCGCGGCCAGGGCGACGACGTTGGTGTCGTCAACCGGAGCGTCTTCGGTATCTTCCTCGACGTCAGCGACCGCAAGCACGCCGAGGAAAGCCATGAGCTGCTGGCCGGCGAGATGAGCCACCGGGTCAAGAACTTGCTGGCGATCGCCTCCGGGTTGACCAGCATCACCGCCAATTCGGCGACGTCCACGACCGAGATGGCGCGCGACCTGACGGCACGACTGACCGCCTTGGGACGGGCCCATGATCTCGTGCGACCATTGCCGGGCAGCGAGGGAAAAGCGGCATTGCTCGGCGACCTGATCGCGATCCTGCTGGCGCCGTACGACGAGACCGAAGCCTTCAGCAGCCGTATCCGCGTCGCAGTCCAGCGGATGGGCGTCGGTGAGAAGACCGCGACGACGCTGGCGCTGACCCTCCACGAACTGGCGACCAATTCGCTGAAATACGGGGCGCTGTCGGTACCGGCCGGCTCCCTGGACATCTCGGGCAGCACCGAAGGCGAAGAAACGATCATCGTCTGGACCGAGCGAGGCGGCCCGCCTTGCCGTGCGCCAGCGGACGGCGGCAGCGGTTTCGGAAGCAAGCTGGTGCTGCGCAGCGTCTCGGGGCAGCTCGGCGGATCGATCCATCACGACTGGTCGCCAGCCGGGCTGATCGTCACGCTGCGGATGAGGAGCAGTCGATTGGCGGTGTAGTACGACGGGCGCACGCTAGCCGCTGCTTGGCCCAAGCGCGGTCAAGCAAAGGCAAATTCGCGATCTCGCTGGCACGGCCCTGGCGCCGAACAGCCGAACTTTGTGCGTGTTCGTACCAAACCCTGTGCTATTGACAGGCAAGGCGCGGCCGGCGCTGGTACGGCTTCGAGACTGCGTCAATCGAGATGATCATCAAAACCCTGCGATCCGATCTTCTGACCAGTTGCGATCGCGAGCCGATCCATACGCCGGGAGCGATACTGCCGCACGGCGCGATGATGGTGCTGGATCCGGATACGCTGGTCGTGCTCCAGGCTGCCGGTGACACCGCCGGGCTGTTGGGCTCCCCGGTCGAAGCCATGATCGGCGAACCTGCCTCGGCATATTTCTCGCAACCGCAACTGGACTATATCGGCAGGCTGCTTCGCAGTTCGACGCTGGCGAGGCCACGACATCTGCTCGACCCCATCTGCCGGGTCATCCCCGATCGTCCGACCGATGCCAGCGTGCACCGCAATGCCGCCGGCCTGATCTTTGAGTTCGAAGCGGCGGACACCAGCGACGAGATTGCCGCCGACCCGCTGGCTGCGGTCCAGGACATGCTCGACGGGCTGGCGGAGCAACCATCGTTGCAAGCGCTTTGCGAGGCGGGCGCGCGCAGCGTCCGGCGTGTTCTCGGCTACGACCGGGTGATGGTCTACCGGTTCATGCCGGATGACAGTGGCTGGGTTGTCGCCGAAAGCCGGCGAGACGACCTCGTGCCCTTCCTCGACCTGCATTATCCCGCGACCGACATCCCGGTACAGGCGCGCACGCTGTACCTGACCAGCTGGCTTAGGATGATCACCGAGGTCGACTATACGCCGGCGCCGCTGATCCCGCCGCTCAACCCACTGACCGGCGAGCCGCTCGACATGAGCCATGCGATGCTCCGAGACGTCTCGCCGGTCCACCGCGAATATCTCCGCAACATGGGCGTCGACGCATCGATGTCGATATCGATCGTCTGCGAGGGCAAGCTGTGGGGCTTGATCGCCTGCCACCACTACAGCCCCAAGCGGCTGCCCCGGCACCTGCGCGCCGTCGCCGAACTGTTCGGCGCGATGTTCTCGATGCAGCTGGAGGCGCGGCAACGGGCGATACAGCTCGAACAGCGGCTCGCCAATCGTGCGATCCTTCAACAATTGATGCGCAACCTTGCGCTCGACGACGATTATGCGGCTGGCCTGATGCGACAGGCGTCGCTGCTTCTGAACTATATCCAGGGCGGTGGGCTGTCGTTGCGCGGCGATCTCCAGGGCGGGGTCGTGGTCCGTGTCCGCAGCGAGGTAAAGTCGACCGGCGCGACACCGACCCAGTCCCAGATCACCGCCCTCGCCGATTGGCTGACCGAGCAGATGCGCGACAATGACGGGATCTTCATCACCGATCGGCTGAGCGAACTCTGGCCGCCGGCTGCCGCTTTCGCAGATATCGGCTCAGGCCTGCTGGCGATCTCGGTATCGCGTGAGTCGCGCGACTTCATCCTGTGGTTCCGGCCGGAGCTGATCGAGACGGTGACCTGGGCGGGCGACCCATCAAAGCCGGTCGAGATGCATCAGGACGATGAACGCCTGACGCCGCGCAAGTCGTTTGCCGCCTGGAAGCAGACCGTGCGCGGCCGGTCGTCGCCCTGGAGTCCGCCCGACAGCGACGCCGCCTTCGACCTGCGCCTGTCCCTTCTCGAAGTCGTACTGCGCCGGATCGATGCGGTGACCAGTGAGCGTGCCCGCGTCTACGAGCGCGACCAGTTGCTGATGGCCGAGCTCGACCACCGGGTGAAGAACACGCTCGCCAACATCCAGGCGCTGGTCGTGCAGACCAGTCGCAGCGCCACGTCGCTGACCGGCTTTGTCGAGGATCTCGACGGACGCATCCGTGCCATGGCCAAGGCGCACAGCCTGCTCACCCAGAGCAATTGGGAGGGCGTCTCCGTCGCCAAGCTGGTCGGCGACGAGCTGGACGCCTACGGCCGCGGCGGCGCCGAGCTCAGCGTCGAAGGCCCCTCGGTCGTCCTCGTCCCCAAGGCGTCGCTGGCACTTTCGCTAGCGGTCCACGAACTCGCGACCAACGCTGCCAAATATGGCGCGCTGTCGGTCGCCGGCGGCCATGTCTCCGTCGACTGGCATTGCCTCGAAAATCACGACCTCAGGCTGGTCTGGCGCGAGCAAGGCGGCCCACTGGTCGTCGCCCCGTCGCGGCGCGGCTTCGGCTCGCGCCTCATCGAGCGCGCGCTGTCGCTTGAAACTGCGGGACGCTCGGAGATCCGCTTCGAGCGGGCCGGCGTGGTTTGCGAAATCACCCTGCCCGCCGCCGCTATCCTGCGCCTCGATGCGCATGCCGAGGACAGCGGCACGCCGCTTCGCCTGGCCGCCACCAACGACATCGTCGCACCGTCACGCCCGCGCATCCTGGTGGTCGAGGACACGGCGCTGATCGTGATGACGCTCGAGATGATGTTCGACGACGCCGGCTGGGAGATGGTCGGCCCGGCAAGCACAGTCGCCGAGGCCGCGGCACTGGCCAACGACCCGTCACTCGATGCCGCCCTGCTCGACGTCAACCTCGGTGGGGAAGCGGTTTGGCCGATCGCTGCAATGCTCAAGTCCGCCGGCGTCCCGATCGTCTTCGCCACCGGTTATGACTCGACGACAGTCCTGCCGGACGAGTTCGAAGGCATGCCCGTGATCGGCAAACCCTTCCGCCTCGACGAAGTCGCGGAACGGTTGAAATCGATCATGAAGGATCGCAACGTTTGAGGCGCCGCGTGGCGCGACGCATTCCACCGACACCGGTTGGCGCCATGCTATGATCGGGCGCGAGCTGCCTTCCCGGAGACCTTCTCGCCAGTCAGGTCGAGCCGCGCCAGCCGAGCCCGTGCTGCATCGATGAACGCCCGGACATTGACCGACGCGCTACGCTTCGCCTGGTAGACGAGATGGACCGGCACGGCCGGGGGGGCGGCGTCATCGAGCAGCGTCACGAGCTGGCCCGAAGCTATCGCGTCGATGGCTTGATAAGACAAGATCCGCGCGATCCCGACGCCGTCGACAGCCGCCGCAATCGCCGCATCGGCGGTATTGACGCTCAGCCGCGGTTCGATCCGGATCGCTGGCCTGCCGGCAGTTCCGAACCGCCATTCATGACCACGATCGAGTTCGGTGAAGGCGATGAGCGCGTGGTCGTGGAGCGCGGTCACGCTGGCCGGCGTACCGTGCGCGGCGAGATAGGCGGGGCTGGCGACCAGGAGCCGGCGCACTTCGGCGACCTTGAGCGCATGGAGCGCGGAATCGGAAAGGTCGCCGATCCGCACCGCCACGTCGATGCCCTCGTCGACCAGCCGCACCACCCGGTCGACGAGCGTCAGTTCGACCCTGAGCGCCGTATGGTCGCGCAGCAGTGCAGCCGCAGTCGGCACGATGTGCAATCGGCCGAACGTCACCGGCGCGGTGATGACCAGCGTCCCGCCCGGCGTCGCGGCGCCCCCTCGCAGCGATAGCGCAGCGTCTTCGAGGTCGAGCAGCGCCGGGCGGCAACGTTCGAGGTAGCGCGCACCGGCCTCGGTCAACCTGACCGAGCGCGTCGTCCGGCTCAGCAACGCAGTGCCGAGCTGCAGTTCGAGCGCCGAGATCGAGCGACTGGCGGCGGTCGGCGAAATCCGCAGGCGACGCGCCGCCTCGCTGAAACTAGCCTTGTCGGCGACAGCGACAAAAGTGCGGAGCATGTCGAGCTGATCCATGATTATCCCGCTTTCTACATGATTAAAGTGCAGGATAAGCGGATTATCGCATCAGCGGCAAAGGTGCATCTCTGCTGTGCCGGAGCTTCCCGGCGCCTCGCTCCGGAGAACGCCCATGTCCCGCCTGACCATCCCCGCCCGCGCCGACGCTCCCGCCAGGTCACAGCCGTTGCTCAACGCCGTCGAGAAACAGCTTGGCGTCGTGCCCAACATGTTCCGCCTCATCGGCACCAGCCCCGCTGCGCTCGAAGGCTATCTCGGGCTCAACAGCGCGCTTGGCCACACCCTCGATGCGAAAACTCGTGAACGGATCGCGCTGGCGATCGCAGAGGCCAACGGTTGCGACTATTGCCTGTCGGCACACACCTATCTTGGACTGAACCTGGCCAAGATCGACGAGGTTGAGATTTCCCTCAACCGCGCCGGGCATTCCGGTGATGCCAAGGCAGACGCGGCGGTGGTGTTCGCCCGCAAGGTGCTGGCTACACGCGGTCGTGTAAGCGACGCCGACATCGCCGCCGTCCGTCTCGCCGGTTTCGGCGAAGCGCAGGTCATCGAGATCGTCGCGAGCGTCGCGGTCAACGTGCTGACCAACTACGTCAACAATGTCGCCCAGACCGACATCGACTTCCCGGTCGTCCTCGCCGCGCAGGCCGCTTGATACGCGCCGCCGGCGGGACCCCCTGCTCGCCGGCGGCACCCTGACAATCGGATTTCGATCATGGCCAACGCCTTTCTCACCATCGCGACAACGCCGAGCGTGCTTGCTGCGCAAGTCGCGAACGGCAGTGCCGGGCTTTACGACAAGGTCGGCAGCAGCCGGCCGTCGGACCGCTTCGGACCTGCCGAGACGGCTTTCATCGCATTGCGAGACAGCTTCTACATGGCGAGCGTGTCGGAGACCGGCTGGCCCTATGTCCAGCACCGCGGCGGTCCGCCGGGCTTCCTCAAGATACTCGACGAGACCACCCTCGCCTTCCCCGATTTCCGAGGCAACCGCCAATACATCAGCCTCGGCAATACCGCGGCGAACGACCGCGTCGCGATCGTCCTGATGGATTACCCGAACCGCCGCCGGCTCAAACTCTACGCGCGGATCGAGGCGCGCGATCTTGGCGGTGACCGGTCACTGGCCGAGGCGCTCGACCTGACCGGCTATCGCGGCGTCACGGAGCGCGGCTTCGTGCTCCATCTCGAGGCCTTCGACTGGAACTGCCCGCAACACATCACGCCGCGCTTCACCCAAGCCGAGATCGCCGCGGCATCGGCGCCGCTTGCGGCGCGCCTCGGCGAACTCGAAACCGAAAACACCGCGCTTCGTGCCGCGCTTGCCAGGATGTCGCCGTCATGACCAACATCGATATACCCCGTGCGCCGTTGCCGCCGTTTTCTCGCGAGAGCGCCGTCCTCAAGGTCCGCGCTGCAGAAGATGCCTGGAACAGCCGCGATCCCGAGCGGGTGGCGCTCGCCTACACGCTCGACAGCGAATGGCGGAACCGTGACCGTTTTGTCACCGGTCGCACCGCAATAGTCGACCTGCTGACGCGAAAGTGGGTTCGCGAGACTGAATATCGCCTGATCAAACAACTTTGGGCATTTGACGGCAACCGGATCGCGGTGCGCTTTCAGTATGAGTGCCTGACCGACGGGCAGTGGTACCGCTGCTATGGCAACGAACAGTGGGAGTTCGCCGAGAACGGCCTGATGCGGCGTCGCGAAGCCTCGATAAACGACCTGGCGATTGCCGAATCCAATCGGCGTTTCCGATGGCCGGCGCCGGGAGCGCGGCCGCTCGATCATCCGGAATTGAACGGTGTCGGCGGGTGACGGCGTCGTGCCGTAGCCCCATCCCACTAAAAAAGGAGCAGTCGATGCTGCGCGCGTTTAGACTACTGACGCCGGCTCTGCTGGTCATGACGATGGCTGCCGGCCCTGTGCCTCGCGTCGATGCCAGCGGCACGATTGCAGCGCCGACCGACTATCGCGAATGGATTTTCCTCAGCTCCGGCTTGAACATGAACTACAGCGCCGAAAGCCTGCCCGCCGGTGGCGACGAGTTCGACAACGTCTTCGTCGACCCAGCCTCGTGGCGCGCTTTCAAGGCCAGCGGCCGCTGGCCGGAAGGCACGACCTTCGTCAAGGAGGGACGGCACGGCGCGACGAAAGGGTCGATCAACCAAACCGGACAATTCCAGGACGGCGACGCGACCTATATCGAGCTTCACATCCGCGATACGAAACGGTTCAAGTCCGGCTGGGGATTCTTCGAAGTCAGCGGCAACACCCCGGCCCGCGTCCTCCCGTCGACTGCGGATTGCTACGCCTGCCACGAGCAGCACGGCGCGGTCCAGACGAGCTTCGTCCAGTTCTATCCCACCGCCAAGCCGATCGCCATCAAGGCCGGTACGTTCGACCCGAGCCGGTAGCTCCGGACCCCGGTATCCTGCTGCCTAGCATCGCGCTGCCACGCGCGACGCCAGTTCGGCTGACGGCCGGTATCAGGCCAGCGCGGGCTTGCGTCGACGAAGGGCGACACCGACTGCGCCGAATCCAGCAAACATCAGCGCCCATGCTGCCGGCTCCGGCACCGTCGACGGGCCGACGGCGATGTTGTCGACAGCCCAATAGCCCTGGCCGGGCGCGCCGAACGTCAGGGAGACGAGATCGTCGAAGCCCATGAGGCTGAAGGTCTGGTAGGCGTGCGTCAGATTGAACGCCGCCGTGACCTGCGATCCGTCGGCGCGGATTCCAGTCAGCAGCAGCAAGTCCGCAGTGGTCAGCGCGCTCCCCGACTTGGCATCGAAGCTGGTGACGAGGAAATTGCTGCCGTCCACTGTGGTCAGCGTCGTATCGAAGCCCATGTAGGAGAGATACTGCTCGCCATTCGATATCGTCGTCGGCGCCACGGTGCCGACGTAGGTGCAGCAACTCTCGGCGCTCTTGATCTGATAGCCCTGGGTCAGGACGGCGGTGTTCGACCATGGGATAGGCCCGCTGGTCGACGGCAGCAGTTCCTCGAAGGTCAGCACCGTGGGCGCCGCCGCCGAAGGACTGGGATTTGCGAGATCAAACCCTCACGCCTCCCGCGCCGGTTGATAGGCGCACTCCGGGTGACATTCGCCGTCAAATAGCGACGCGGCAGCCCCGCCGTTCCGACCCTAGGCGAAACGCGTCTTGATCGTCGTCGCGTCGATCTCCGAGAGTCTGGTGCACCCAGCGGCGGCGGCGGCTTGGACGAGTTCCTGCTGCAGTATCTCGATCAGGCGCTGCGCTCCCGCAGTGCCGAAAGCGGCCAGTCCCCAGCGCGTCGTCCGTCCGATCATGACGCCGTTGGCCCCGAGCGCGAGGGCTTTGAATATGTCGGCGCCACGACGCACGCCACTATCGAACAGCACGGGCACGCGGCCGTTCACGGCAGCGACGATTTCCGGCAGGACTTCCAGCGTAGATGGCCCGTAATCCATCGAGCGCCCGCCGTGATTGGAGACGATGATCGCATCGGCTCCGTGTTCGATGGCGAGCTTGGCATCTTCCGGATCGAGGATGCCTTTGATCAATAGCGGACCTTTAATCATCTTCCGCACGGCGTCGATATACTGCCATGTATACCACAGACGTCCGCCGTTGATCCGATACCTTGCCGACCCGACGGGCTCTGCGCTTGCAGCGCCGGAACCAGCGCCGCGCGTGCGGACGACCCCGCCGAAGTTTCGGTCCTGCGCCGTCCGTTCATAATAGGACGCTTGCTGGTCGACGGTCACGACGATGCCGTGGCAGCCGGCGTTCTGAAAAGTGTCCAATACCCGCTGCGCGCTGGCCAAGGCCTCGATCGGATAGAATTGCCCCCACAAGGTGCCCCCGGGTGAGGCAGGCGCGACCTCGGTAACCGGCCTGCTGGTGTTGACGCTCAGGATCATCAGCGTGTTCGAAGCAGCCGTCGCCGCCTTGAACATCCCTATCTCCTCATCGGGATGCAACGGCCGCATCGCCGCTGTCGGCGCGACCAGGATGGGGAATTTCATCTTCACGCCCAGCAATTCGGACGACAAGTCGATCCGCGACGCTGGGACGGCGGCACGCCTGGGCATGATCTCGACCCAATCGAACGCCTGGCGGTTTCGCCTCAGCGTAAATTCGGAGCCATCGCCATGCGCCGTATAGTCGTACACCGACAAGGGCACGTTGCCGAAGAACACCGGCTCGAAGTCAAAGGACGTCTGCATCTCGGCCAGGCTCAGCGCGCGACGATGCTCGCTCAAGGGCCGGGGGTCCGTCTGCGCCGCGGCCGCGGCGATCGGTGACGCCGCCATCAGTGCAGCCATCCGCGCCAAAGCAGTCCGCCGCGAAGGATTCGTCAGCCACGACCGCTCAATTTCGGTCATGTCCGGTCCTCAGCGGAGACGGGCGCATGAACACGCAGCACGCTGGCATCCACCGCTGCGAGCGACGGGCGGCCGCACATGCACATGTACCGCGCCAGTTCAGTCTGCAGCATCTCCAGAACGCCTTGCACGCCATCGGCGCCGTAAGCCGCAAGGCCCCACATCACGGGCCGGCCGATCAACACGCCCTTTGCACCGAAGCCGAGAGCCTTGACGATGTCGGTGCCACGCCGGAAACTGCCGTCCACCAGCACGGGGACACTGTCGCCGACGGCTTGGACGATCGGCGCGACAAGGAGCAGCGTGCCAGGCAGCGTTGCGGCATTGCCGCCGCGATAGTTGGAAACCATCACGCCCTTCGCTCCCCTCGCGACGGCTTCTTTCGCATCCTCCGGGCGTGTGATGCCCTTCACGATCACCGGCAGGGACGTGCTTTTGACGACCGCCTCGACGGCAGGCCAGTCGATCGGCGCGCCAGCCGGCATCGCGGGTCCGGTCGCGGCGGTGCCAGCATTCACTGTCACGATCACCGCCTTGACCCTGGCGGCGCCCGCCTCGGCAAGCAACTCCTTCACCTTGGGGCTCCTGGCGTAGACCTGCAGCCACAATGGAGACGTTGCCGCTTGCGCGATTGCCTGCAGGGGCAAGCTGGAATCGCTGCTGACGACCATCGCCGCCATTGCTGCGGAAGACCCGCGCGCCGTGGCGAGTTCAGCGTCGGGGTGGAAGCGCCTCTGATCGGACACCGGGCCAACGATGATCGGCGCGAAATGCCGGTCGCCGAACAATGTGCTCGTCAGGTCCAGATCCCGCGTCGGAATGTTCATCCGGGGGCGCAGCGTGATGCGATCGGTAACGGTTCGATCGCTACCCGAAATCACGGCCAGCTTCGCGGCTCCCAGCACGAGACGCGCCTGAGGTTCGTACTCGAGGGCGTCTACCAGGTCTGTCCGCGGTACGAGGACGGGCCGCGGAGCTGGGATAGTGAGCGGTGTAGCCGCGGCAGCTCGTGCGGATGCGCCTGCCCCAGGTAGCGCCGCAATCATGCTAGCGGAAACGCTCGCACCCATCACCTGCATGGCTCGGCGGCGTGACGTCAGTTCTGCGGGAATGGAATCTGGTGCAGCGCTGCCCGCTTCGTCATCCGGCATGATCAGCACAGCCCTGTGTGTCGCGTCCCATGCGTTGATAGCCTATTCGCATTGAGTAGAAACTGATCATCTTATCGAAGCCGCAGTCGCATCCGGTTCGAGGGATGATCCTGGATCACGATCGCTGTTCGATACGTTCGGCAGAATGTCTATCGCTTGGCAGACGATACGACGTGACGCCGGGTGCGGCTTCAACGTTTTAGGCGACGATTACCGCAATACGCAGCCCTTGCCAGTATAGTCGTTGCGCAGATCGAGAACTTCGGCCGGAAGAGCCTGGGACTGACGCGCTCAACCCGCCTCAAGCGCGCTGGGCCGGGTTCCAATACGGTTCGGCGACGGCGATGAAGGTCACGGGCACTTCGGTGACCACGCTGCGCAGCCAGTCGGCGCAGTGGCGCATGCCGCCCTCCACCGACTTGATCTCGCCGAGCAGGATCAGGCCCTTTTTCGCGCCCGTCGCCACCATGTCCTGCGCATATTCAACGGTCTCCCACTCATGGGCATAACCGCAGACCACCACATCCGCGGGGCTGTTGAGCAGTGCGATGCCGGACAATTGCGTGGTATTGCCCCAGCTCGCCGCGACACGCGTCACCGGCAGCGCCGGGTCGCCGACGACGCGCAAAGTGCGGTCGTCCAGCGTTGCTCGAAGCTGGCGGGCGAGCGCGAGCAGCGTCGTCGGCGGCAGCGTGAACCGGGTGCCGGCAGGACCGTCGCGGTACCCCTCCCAACCGAGCTGACGCGCCATGCCGTCGGCGATGCCGCCACTCCAGCGGTCGTGCAGGTTGAGCACGACCAGCCCATGCTCGCGAATGAAGTCGCGCTTGCGCAGGAACAGCGGGTCGCCCTCCAGCCGGTCGAGCTGGTCGCCGGTCGCCCAAAACGTCGGATCGTAGCTGACGACCAGATTGCAACGCTGCTTCGCGGCCGCCGCCAGCGTGTCCATCGTCGCGATCGCCGTGGTGGCGATGCCGGTGACAGGCGTCAGTGGATCGCCCGCGACGATGCGATCGGTGGAGCTGGGCGATCCGGGACCGGCCTTGGCCAGGATGCGATCGACGAGCTGGAGCGCGGTCAACGGCCCGCTATGCGCCGGCAGGGCCGGGATGCCGCTGTTGGTGGGTGCAATGGCCATCGATCAGATCCGTGTGTCGATCTCGAGCACCGGATGGTCGACGCTCCAATAGGGCTCGATCAGCGGGATGTAGCGCACCGGCACCTCGCGGACCTTGGCGCGCAGCCAGTCGGCGCAGTAGCGCATGCCCCATTGCTCCGACTTGACGTGGCCCAGCACGATCAAGCCCTTACGGGCTCCTGAGGCGACCAGGTCCGAGGCGTAGCCGATCAGGTCCCAGTCCTGCGCCTCGCCGATCACCAGCACGTCGGCGGCGCTGTTGAGGAAGGCGACGCCGGGAAACAGGCTCGCATAGCCCCAGCTTTCGTACACCGTCGACACCGGCAGCGCCGGATCGCCGACGACGCGCATCGTCCGGATGCCCATGCGTTGCTCGAACTGCCGCGCGAGACCGAGCAGCGAAGTCGGCGGAATGCTGAACATGCGCTGGTTGTCGGCGTGCATCGCGCCGGTCCAGCCCATCAGTTGCTGCGTACCGAAGTTGATCCCGTCGACCGGGCGCAACGCGTGCCAATTGTCGTGAAAGTGGAAGGCGACCATGTCGTGCGCCTCGAGAAACGCCTTCTTGCGCAGGTAGAGCGGGTCGTCCTTGATCACGCTGATCGTGTCGGGATGCGACCAATAGGTCGGCTCGTGGGTGATGACCATGTTGAGCCCCTGTCGCGCCGCCGCCTTCAGTGCATCGAAGGTCGCCATCATCGTCGTGCCGATGCCGGTGACGACGGTATCAGCCGAGCCCGACTTGAAGCCGTCGACGCCGCGGCTGTTCCAGGGGGCGCCGATGTTCGCCTCCATCCGCTCCACCACCATGCCTGCGGTCAGCGGGGCACGCGCGAGTGCGGGCACGGGCATCGATGCCGCAGCCATCGATGCCGCGAGGACGGTGCGCCGTGACAGTCGAGCCTCGTCCATCGGCAAACCTCCCTCAGAGCCCCGCGCAAGCGGCGACTGCTCTCGTTGAAAACGTCACATTCCCAGCTTCCGAGGCGTTGTGCCATGAAGTGGCGAAATGCAAGCCAAGGGAGGCCAAGATGACCGGCGAGATTTCCAGGCGGGGCGTGATCGAACTCGGCATGGGCGCAGCGCTGGCAGTGCCGGGGCTGGCCTCACGGGGGCTGGCAGCTGTACCGCAGGCGCGCCGGCGATCTCCCGACTCTATCGGCATCGCGGTCGTCGGGCTCGGCGTCCTGAGCCAAGGGCAGATCCTGCCGGCCCTGAAGAAGACCCGTGGTGCGCATCTGGCCGCCCTGGTCAGCGGACACCCGGCCAAAGCGAAGAAATGGGCGGCGGAGTTCGGCCTGCCCGACAGCGCAATCTATAATTACGACAATTTCGACCGCATCGCGGCGGATCCGAACATCCAGGCAGTGTACATCGTCCTGCCCAACTCGATGCACGCCGACTTCACTATCCGGGCGTTCAAGGCCGGCAAGCACGTGCTGTGCGAGAAGCCGATGGCGGTAAGGCTCGACGAGTGCGAACGCATGATCGCAGCCGGCAAGGCCGCCAACAAGCAGCTGATGATCGCCTATCGTTGTCAGTACGAGCCGGTCAACGTCACCGCGATGCAACTCATGCGCAAGGGTGCGATCGGTAAACCTCGACTGGTCAATGCGGTGATGGGCAAGCAGACGAGCCTGTCCGATCCGTCCGACGCATGGCGGCTGAATATGAAAATGTCGGGCGGCGGCGCGCTGGCCGACATGGGCATCTACGGCATCAACGGCACGCGCTACCTGCTGAACGAGGAACCGGTCGAGGTCCGCGCCTGGGCCCGGACGGACCGCAGCGATCCGCGCTTCAAGACGGTCGAGGACATGGTTGCGTGGCAGATGAGGTTTCCCTCCGGCGCAATCGGCGACGGCTCGTCCTGCTTCTCCCAGCCGGGCACGATGTCGTGGCAGGCGATCGGGACCGACCGGCGAATCGTCGCGGATCCGGGCTGCTTCTACGGCGGCAACGCGCTCAAGATCATCGGAGGCCGCGCCGACGCTCAGCCGCAGATCGCCGAGATCGACCATTTTGGCAACGAGATGAACTGGTTCGGCGACGTCGTACGGGGCAAGTCGCCGAACGTCTCACCCGGCGAGGAAGGTCTGCAGGATATGCGCATCATGCACGCCATCCTGCAGTCGGTCGCCAACGGCGGCGCCTCGGTAAAGACCGACTTCGGCTATCGCCGCGCCCATGATCCTGCAACGACCGTGGGAATCAGAACGTCGATCTGACCGGACGCCGTACGGGGACTGCAGGGGCCGGCATCGCGCAGGCTGTGGCGATCAGGATCGCGGCTCTGATGGCTTGGACAAGAGGATCGCTGCTGGGGGGCGTAACGCGTCCTTCCATGACCCGATCCCGGCCGTTCAGACGCGATTGACCGCTCTCCGAAAGTCGCCCCTGTGTTTTCCGTCTTATGGCTCGTTTCGGGCACACCAAGGCGACGGCTGATTGGCATGACGTGGTCGACAGCGGATCGTCGGCTTCTGCTTGGAGGGCGTTTACCTGAAGTGCCGGCAACGTCCGAGATGTGACAAAAACCCAGATACTGGTTTGTCCTAGCCGACGTGCGGTTATCGCCACGTTCTATCTTGAAAGTAGCGAACAGGCCTCGATCGCGCGCCGACCGAATGCACAGGCGAACCATCGCAAAGACGCCGGCTTATCGAACGACAATGCTATCCGTTCATGTACTTGCACCAATGCGTTTACGTGTAGATGGCAGTCATGAGCAACGACACGCCTCCGTTCGACGCTCGCCGAGTGGACCCGCGGGTGCGCCTGGCGATGCGAATCTTCGAGTTCGAACAGACAGCCGTGCCCAGCAATGACCATGTGGCAGCGCGCGTAGGCTTGTCGCCGTTCCATTTCTCGCGCCTCTTTTCGGAGCAGGTCGGCGAGAGTTGTGCTGCGTACAGCCGTCGCATTCGGCTCGAGAACTCAAACAACCAGTTGATGCACGACCCGATGCCGCTGGACGTCGTTGCGGCATCCTTTGGGTATGCCAGCCAGTCAGCCTATACGCGTGCCTTTGCACGTCACTTCGGCATGCCGCCGTTACGTTTCGCTGCAGCCGTCCTTGGCCAGACTCAGGCAGATTACGCTGCTGCCCAACTCGGCCCGGCAAGTGGCGGAGCATCCGGATCGTCGCTGCTCCCAGACGAAGTCCGCTTGGTCGAGCGAAGCAGTCGACAAGCTCTGGCTCGGCGCTTCTATGGCCATGACACCGCTGGCCACTGGCGCAAGTTTCTTGAAGAACTTCCCGCAGGCGTGCTGGATGGCGCCGAATTGGCCGGCATGGCGTATGACAGTCCGCGCGTCACGCCAGGCGCTCGCTGGCGTTACGACTGCGCCGTCGTATTCGCCGGGCAAACGCATTCCAGGCGCGGTTTCGATTACGTTTCCGGGCTCGATCTGGTAGAATTGCCCGGCGGCCTTCATGCGGAAGCGACGCTGGATGGCACCGTCCTCGACATCTGGCGTGCGACCGTCGGCCTATTCACGCAGTGGTTGCCGCAGCATGACCAATATCGCACCGATGGTGACCCCGTCGTGCATTGGCTACATGCTTCGCCGCTCAACTCAAGCTTTCCTGCCACGGCAACCATTCGTATCCATTCGCGGGAAAGCCCACCGACGTTGAATCTCCGGCCATTAACCCCGTACGGGCGACCTGCCGGGCATCGCACCCTTCCCGCTATCGATTGAGCTCACCGCCAAAACAGCAAGGGCGGTAAATGGCATCGCGTTCAACATCTGTTAAGCGCCTGACCTAGCGCGAAGCTTCTACAGTTAGAGTGAATGGGGGCAGTATGAAAAAAGCAATCGCAAAGCTGATGTTGACCAGTGTAACGGTGCTCGCATCGGCAGGGCCTGCAGCGGCAACGATTAAATATTTTTCGTATGAGGCGTCGTTTAACGCAATCGTGAGCGCCGTCGACACAAAGCTCAATGGCTATCCAGGGCGTCCGCTGCCACATATTGACAGGGATGCATATACGGGCAAGCTTAACGGTAATTTTCAGATCAGAATAGACGGTTACTTCGACACCACTTATGTTACTGCTGTTAATTTAGGTCAGCAAGCGCCCGTCAGCTTTTCTATCTACCAGACAAGTTTATTTGGCACGTTAATTGGCGGTAGTTACGCAAGCCTGACCAAATTTGATAATGGCAATATTATTTTGTCGCTCCAACACAACCTGGTTATGGTGGATCCCTCCAATCTGGCAACTCATACGAAAGTCTATAACGACACAATCATCACATCCAAATCAACTGGGGATCACAACACAAATACCGCAAACAATCTTTTTCAAAACGGCACGTACTTCCTATACGGTGAAAAGATCGCCAACATCTATGGATTTCGCAAAACGGTCTTTGACTATGACTCGACAAGCGCTGAAGAATATATAGGTCATGGTGCAGACGTTGCAAAGGGTACCACGCGTAGCGATTTCTTTGATGGCGGTACATTCACCATCTCTGACTTCGATACGTCGGCGGCAGCAGTGCCGGAGCCGCTTACCTGGGTGCTGATGTTCGTCGGGTTCGGTATGGTTGGCATCATCGCCCGCCGTCGCCGCACGACCGCCCTTTCCGCTTGAGCCGCGATGGATGGTTTTTTATCAGACTGCTCCGGATCGGCTTGAGGCGCCTGCAGATGACGCCGTCCGGCTTCGTCTCACGATAAGCAGTCTCCAACTCACGCGCACGCGTAAGTCGGATACCGATAGGCAACCTTCACTTGGCTTCTTCGCTGCCTCGAAGCAGACACTGGTTTCGGTTTGTATTTGTGCTGCGGGCAAAATCTCCATTGCTGACTTCGGGACGAGTTCGAAAGGCTAGGATGTCAACTGACCTCTTAATTCGCGGTTGATTTTCCGGCGATCCTATGCGGTATTCATTGGCGGAAATTGAGAGTCTTTAGCGTCGCGTCATCGGTCGCAGCTTTCCAATCAATAGACGAGCCGATTCCAGCTTTTCTTTTGGAGGTACGATTGTGCACACTCGCCTCGTCAAAGCATCGGTGATCGGCTGCCTTGCGCTCCTGTCGATCTCAGAACGAGCTGTCGCAGCGGAACCGACGCTTTACGGCCTTATTCAAACACCGGGTTTCAACGAGGTCACCACCTATGACCTGGGCCAGACCGGCGGGTTCGGCTACGACGCAACGTCGGTCGTCCCGCTCAACATCACCAACCTCCTGCCTCAGAACAGCATCACGTCGATCGCTGTCGCAGGGTCGAACCTCTACGGGCTGATCACCACGTCAGGTTTTAACGAACTGACGACCTACGATCTGACGGAAACAGGTGGCTTTGGCTACGACGCGTCCTCGGTCATCCCGCTCAACATCACCAATCTCCTGCCTCAAAACAGCATCAGGTCGATCGCCATCAGCGGGACCACCCTGTACGGGCTTATTCAGACCTCCGGTTTCAACGAACTGATCACCTACGATCTGACGCAGCCGGGCGGCTTCGGCTACGACGCGACTTCGGTCATTCCGCTCAACATCACCAACCTCCTGCCCCAGAACAGCATCCGGTCGATCGCCATCAGCGGGACCACCCTGTACGGGCTCATCCAGACGTCGGGCTTCAACGAGCTGATCAGCTATGATCTGACGCAGACCGGCGGGTTCGGCTATGACGCGACCTCGGTCATCCCGCTCAACATCACCAACCTGCTGCCGCAGAACAGCATCACATCGATCGCTGTCGATGGAAGCAACTTATATGGGCTTATCCAGACGTCGGGCTTCAACGAGTTGATCACCTACGATCTGACGCAGGCCGGGGGGTTCGGCTACGACGCTACTTCGATAATCCCGCTCAACATCACCAACCTGCTGCCGCAGAACAGCATCGTCGGAATTGCGATCGCGAATGCTGACGGCGGATCATCGGTCGTGCCGGAAGCGTCGACCTGGGCGATGATGATCGTCGGGCTTTTTGCTGTTGGAATCAGCATGAGACGCCGTTCAAATAATTTCGCGGACACTTTCGAGAGGCTTGAATCGGGAACGACCGGCGCGTTTGGAATGACGACATAGGGGCGGGCGCTGGCCGTTCCCGGGAAGGTGACGGTGCGAGCGGGATCATCTCGAAATAGCGGGCGCGACTATTTTGATATGATGCGCGGATACCGATGAATACGCATGATTAAATGCCGGGAGCCTGTTACGAATCGCAACTGAAATAGTAGATTTCCTGTTGCAGATTTGAGGCAGAAGAGGAGTCGACGATGCACAGGTACGCTTTTGCGTTCATGATAGCTGCCGCTGCCGTCCCTGTCGGAGCTAATGCTGCGAACCTCGTAACGAATGGGAGTTTCGAAAGTCCTGTATTGGCAACAGAGTATCTCAATCATGCGGTCGGCTCGTCGACCCTCGCTGGCTGGGAAATCGTTGGTCCTGCCTTTGAGTCGGTGTCGCAAGTCCGGTCTGATTTTTCAGGCAATCCCGGCTATACCTTCCCCGCTTTTGCCGGCAACACCTGGTTGGATCTAGCGGGATTCGTAAGCAATTCCCCGACCGGAGTGCAGCAGTCGGTCGCCACCAATCCAGGTGCGAGGTACGAGCTGAGTTTCTACGTTGGTAACGTGACCGGACCTCTATTCGGAACCTCAACTACTGTGGGGGTAGAGTTTGGCTCTGGTGGAACCGACTTTTCATGCACGAACGCAGCACCGGGCCTCACCCTGACCTGGCAGCGCTGCACGAGCACCTTCGTCGCTGCTGACTTGGCAACCGTGATAGTTTTCCGAAATCTTGATCCGAGCACGGATTACTCCGCAGCGATCGATAATGTCGCTCTCACGTTGGACCCTGCGTCTGGCGCTGTTCCGGAGCCCGCCAGTTGGGCGATGATGCTGGCGGGCTTCGGCCTGGTCGGCAGCACTCTGCGGAAACGCAGCAGCCGGTCAGCCCCCAAGCTGATCTGATTCACCCAGGCGATCGGAGCGATCTGGGTTGGCAGAAAGCTGCCGTCAGCAGGTACGACTGAACCACAAAGCGGACATCCAGTGTTTCGGGCGCGAGCGCGTCGCTCGCCACTCTCACGATGATCGGTATCAGCGCGGCCCTGATCATGTTTGAACAAGCCTGCTCGCGTGGCTGTAATGACGCGTGGCGCGCTGGACGACTTCGTCTTCCCTAGCCGTATCAACCGAGCTGGCTTCAGGGGTTGCTGGTGTCCTGCCAGCAGACCTCACGAGAGACACCGAACACTGGTAGCGGCGGAAAGTAAGCATCCGCCGCGATGCAGCGATGTGTGCCTGGTAGCAATGACTGTGACGAAACGCGGCGTCACGCGAACGCAGATTTCCAACGCGTGTCGCGTTCGCGTTCTGCCGTTCGAGCCGACATCATAAGCTCGATCTGCTTGGCTCGGCGGCCACAACGGCGTTTCCCGATTTCGTGGCGCGGTAGAAAAATACTGCACGAAACGACGCGAGACGGGGCGATCAATGAACTTCCGGCCGGACTTCATCAGCTTCGATTGCTACGGCACACTTATCGATTTCCAGATGGGGCCGACGGCGAAGCGAGTGTTTTCCGATCGCGTCGATGCGCAGCGAATGACGCCGTTCCTCGACAGCTTCCGGGCCTATCGCCTTGACGAAGTTCTGGGCGCCTGGAAGCCGTTCCTCGACGTCGTGACGAACGCTATTCGCCGGGCCTGCGCGGCGCATGACGTCGAGTACCGCGAAAGCGACGGCGAGGCGCTCTATGCCGCGGTGCCGACGTGGCAGCCCCATCCAGGCGTCGTCGAAGTGCTGGAGGCGATCGCGCCCCATTACCCGCTGGTAATCCTGTCGAACTCGATGGTCGATCTCATCCCGGCGAGCGTCACGCACCTCCGTGCGCCGTTCCACGCGGTCTGCACCGCCGAGGAGGCGCAAGCCTACAAGCCGCGCATGCAGGCGTTCGAACACATGTTCGATCGTCTCGGCTCCAGCCCCGACCGGATGATGCATTGCTCGTCCAGCTTCCGCTACGACCTGATGACCGCCGACGACCTCGGCTTCATGGCGAAGGCTTTCATCGATCGGGGGCACGAGCCGACGTCGACGGAATATGGCGTCAATCGATTGACCGACATCCGCCAGCTGCCGGCTCTGCTGGGCCTGTGAACGGCGCCCAACTTGCGTCGAGCGTGCCCGACCTGTCGCCCGCGGACGCAGAGCAGCTCGCGGTCCGCTTGTACGGCATCCGCACCAAGGCCGAGTTGCTGACCAGCGAGCGTGACGAGAATTTTCGCCTTACCGGAGAGGACGACCGCAACTATCTGCTCAAGATCAGCAATCCGTCCGATGCGGACGAGGTGGTCGACCTCCAGACTGCCTGCCTCGATCATATCGCCAGGGTCGACCCGGCCCGGCCGGTGCCGCGGATCCTGTCGACGCTGGCCGGCACGAGCGGCGATCATGTCGTTCTGGCGGATGGCCGGCGCTGCGCCGTTCGCCTGCTGACCTATCTGGACGGCGTGCAGGCCAAGGGCACGGCGTGCAGCCGGGCGCAGCGGGTCCAGCTCGGCGCCGCTCTCGCCAGGCTCGACCTTGCGCTGCGCGATTTCGTCCATCCCGCGGCGTCGCACGACCTGTTGTGGAACATCGCGCGGGCCGACCGGCTGGTCCATCTGGTCGATGGGATCGTCGGCGAAGCCGAGCGCAGCATCGTCCAGCACTTCATGGACCGGTTCATCAACAAGCTGCTGCCGCGCCTCGGGGGCCTGCGCGCCCAGGCCATCCACAACGACTTTCACCTGTACAACGTGCTGGTCGCCGCCGACGATCACGAGCAGGTTACCGGGATCATCGATTTCGGCGACATGGTCCACGCGCCGCTGGTGAGCGAAGTCGCGACCGGCGCCGCCTACCAGATGACCGACGCAGCCGACCCGCTCGCCGCGGCCGCCGATTTCGTCGGTGCCTATCACGCGGTCCTGCCGCTGTTGCCCGAGGAGCAGGACATCGTCGCCGAGCTGATGACGACGCGCCACCTGATCACCGTGCTGATCTCCGAATGGCGGTCGCGCCGCTATCCCGAGAACCATGCTTATATCATGCGCCACAACCCGGCTTCGTGGGCCGCGCTGCGCCTGATTGCCGAGCTAACCCCACAAGACGCACGCGACCGCCTGCTGGCCGGCGTGCGAAGCGGAGACCAAGGATGAGCGGCACGATCGATCTCAACATGGTCAATGCCTATATTCCCGGACGGGCGGATGTCGGTGCCGAGACCGCAGCGACGATCGACCGTCGCAACCGGCTGCTCGGGCCGGCCTACCGGCTGATGTACGAGCGGCCGCTGCATATCGTGCGTGGCGAGGGCGCCTGGCTGATCGACGGCGATGGCCGCCGCTACCTCGACATCTACAACAACGTCACCTCGCTTGGTCATTGCCACCCACGGGTGGTCGAGGCGATCTGTCGGCAGGTCGCGACGCTGGCGACGAATACCCGCTACCTGCACGAGACGATCCTGGAGCTGGCCGAGCGGCTGCTCGCGACCGTCGCCGGCACCGATCTGGCGCATCTGATGCTGACCTGCACCGGCAGCGAGGCCAACGATCTCGCCTATCGGATGGCCAAGGTGCGAACCGGCGGCACCGGCATCATCGTCACCGAGACCGCCTACCACGGCTTCACCGACGCGGTTTCGCAATTCTCGCCATCGCTCGGCATGAGCGTCGATCTCGGCTCGCACGTCCGGGTCGTGCCCGCACCGCGGGCCTATCATGCCGATGGCGTCGATCTCGGCGACCGCTTCACCTGCGACGTCGAGGCAGCAATCGCCGATCTCAAGCGGCACGGCATCAAGCCGGCGATGCTGATCGTCGACACGGTGTTCACCAGCGACGGCGTGCTGCCGGGCCCAGCCGGGTTCCTGAAGGGCGCAGTTGCAGCCATCCGGCAGGCGGGCGGGCTGTTCGTCGCCGACGAGGTGCAGCCGGGCTTTGGCCGGACCGGGGACCATATGTGGGGCTTCCAGCGCCACGGCCTCAGCCCCGACGTCGTGACCATGGGCAAGCCGATGGGTAACGGCCAGCCGATCGCCGGACTGATGGTGACGCAGGATGCCGTCGCCCGCTTCGGCGCGGACTCGCGCTACTTCAACACCTTCGCCGGCAACACCGTATCGTGCGCCGCCGCGGTCGCCGTGCTCGACACGATCGAGCAGGAAGACCTGATCGCCCATGCCGCAAAGATCGGCGCCGAATTACGCGGCGGCATCGCGGCGCTGGCCGGGCGGCACGAGGCGATCGGCGACGTCCGGGGCATCGGCATGTTCGTCGGCGTCGAGCTCGTCTCCGACCGCCTGACGCGTCGAGCCGACCGCGAGACGACCAGTCGCGTCGTCAACCTGCTGCGCGACAAGGGCATCCTGCTCAGCGCCTGTGCCAATGGCCATAACGTCCTCAAGATCCGCCCGCCGCTGGTGCTGACCAGCGAGCAGGTCGCGATGGTGGTACAAGGTCTCGACGAGGCACTGGCCGAGGCGGCATCGGCTGGCTGAACAGGGGCGGAGAGGCGCATGCGCTCGGGGCTTGAACTGGATCGTATGGACTTCAGGATCCTGTCGCAACTCCAGCGGCTCGGGCGCTGCTCCAATGTCGAGCTGTCGGAGCTTGTGGGATTAAGCCCCAGCCCCTGCCTTACGCGCGTCAAGCGGCTGCAGAAGATCGGGGTCATTCAGGGCTTCGGTGCGCATCTGGCGATGGCCATGCTGGGCGATCTGCTCGTCGTCTTCACCGAGATCACGGTCAGCCATCATCGGCGAAAGGACATGCGGCGCTTCGAGGAGGCCGCGGAAATGTTTCCCGAGATAATGGAGTGCTACAACGTCAGCGGCGGATATGACTTCCTGCTCAAGATCGTCACCCGCAGCGTCGATCACTTTCAGACCGTCATGGATGCACTGCTCGCAGCCGAACTCGGCATCGTCAGGTTCTCGAGCCGCATCGTGTTGCGGGTACCGTTCGTGAAGCACGAACTTCCGCTCGATCGGCTGTTCAGCACGAAATCGTGACACCCCGGCAAAGACCGATACTTCTGCGGCGGGCAATGTCGTCGGTTCGCGCGTTAGCAGCACCATGCGACGCATCCCCCTGCTCGTCGTCCTGTTGCCAGTGCTGTTGGCGGCGGCATCTGCGCCTGTGCCGTTGCCGGGGCTATGGGAGCATACCGTCGTCTACGTTGTCGACGAGGTGAACGGCTCCTCGCTTCTCGCTGACCAGGCGCAAGGCATGCTGCCGTCCCCGCCGAGCTATCGGGCGTGCCATTCGGCGTCGGACCTGATTGATCCGCAGAAGTTCCTGCTCGCCGGCAAGGCCGTCCAGTGCCGCTTTTCACGTTATGCGATGGCAGGCGGTAAGATCACGGCAGCCGGCGAGTGCAATGACAGCCGCTATCCTGCGCTCCGCGTCGACGGCTCCGGTACCTACGACGGGAACGGCTATGACTTCAGCTTTTCGGGCGAGGCGCAGTCCGGTGAGATAACGGTCGATTTCCGCGGTCGCGATAGCGGCCGCCGCATCGGTGCATGTCTGGCCGGTGCCGCGGACCGTTGAATACGTAAATGGGCTGCGCCGTTGCCGGGCCCGCGGCGGCCGGACGCTACCAGGCGTTGAACGATGGTCAAAAGATCGTCATCGCAATTGGCAAACGATGCAGACCCTGACCTACTTGACAGCATGTCTATGCATCTACTCCTAGCAAAGCCATTTTACACGATTGGGCGTCCAGCCCGCACCGATCCGTCGTCGCCGAACAGCAGCAAGGACAGTCGCATGATGAAGATAACGACCTTCGCGGGATCTCTTGCGCTTCTGGCGCTCGGATCGCCTGGTTTCGCCCAGGATGCCGGCGTCAAAGGCGTTAGCCGGACAGTGCTCGGGTCCGGACAACCGGTCGCGGCACCCGGCCTCGAGCTTTCGCTCCGCCGTGTGGTCTTCGCTCCCGGCGCGACTATCCCGGGCGAAGTGCATTCCGGCATGCAGGTCATCTACGTGCTGTCCGGACATCTCTCGCTCCAGGTCCTTGGTGGCAGCGCGGTGGTGCGCCGGGCCCTGCCCGATGGCAGCATGGGACCGGCGACCGAGGTCAGGGCCGGGCCGAACCCAGTGACGCTGGGGCCTGGCGACTCTGCGCTCGAGAACGAGACGTTGGTGCTCCACCCGTCCAATCCGTCCCGGGAGCCGCTCGTCATCCTCGCCGGCTCGCTGATGCCGATTGGAAAGCCGCAGAGCGTGCTGATCACCGAACCCGTCAAGTTACCTTGAGGCAACATCACGTCCGGGCTCGAGAGTAGCCAGCGAGTCCACCGTGACGATGTATCGGCGGCGGCGCCAAGCTGGTGAGCACCTACCAGTTTTCGCTCATGAACCTGGAATTTGGCGAGGCAGACCAGGCACAGTCGGCAACATTCAAGCTGTCCCTGCAGTTTATCGGACCTAGAGACTAATGTTCGTACAGTTACAGAGTGCTCGAAACCGAACGCAATAGAGTTGACGTTTCGGATATCGAACTACGACCTGCTTGGCTCGAAATTTGACCTCCGAAGGCTCGGTTGCCCGAAGTCGAATGGGCCGCCCGGACCGCGATAGACCGCCGAACCTGACCGTATAATTCCTCATATCGGTCGATCATCCGGTCGAGCGTAAACAAACGCTCGACGCGCGCTCGCGGTATCCGACGGGGAACTGCCATCGCCCGACGTAGCGCTGCTGCCAGGCTCTCGGCGTCAGGGCTATCGGCGAAGCATCCCGCATCGCCGATTACTTCGCGCGCCGCCCCGCTATCGAGCGAGGCGACTGGCACGCCGCAGGCCATCGCTTCGACCGCAGCAAGACCGAACGGCTCGTCCCACAGCGGCGTGAACAGTAGTACCGCAGAACGGCGGACGCGCTCGGCGAGGTCCGGGCCGTCGAGATGGCCGCCATACTTGATCCTGTCGGTAAGCAGTGGCCGAACCTCGGTCTCGAAATAGTCGCGGTGCTCGATCGTTCCGTAGATCGTCAGCGGCATTTCGGCGATCGTCGCCGCTGCAGCAGCCAGGTGCGTCCCCTTGTTCGGGGTGATCCGTCCGAACCAAATCGCGCCGCCGTCGTGGTCGGAACTGTAGCGCCAATGTCCGATATCGATCCCGTTCGGCACGACGACGGCCTCGGCAGGGGCACCATCAGGCCACCATGCCCTCAGTTGGCTTGTCGACGGCACTGTGAAGAGGCTCGACGGTACCGCTGTTTCGCGTACCGCGCGCGCCAGGCCGATGAACGGCGGGACGTGCAGCGTCGTAACCATCGCAACGGCCGAAGCCTGCGCCAGCCGCACCGGGAAACGGTGCAGGCTATTGTTATGAACGACGTCGAAATCGCTTCGTACCAAGCGATCGCATGTCGCCGCGAACGCCGCATCGAGGTGACCGTTCAAAGCATCGGTGCCGTGAAAATCGTGCCATGGAAACGTCCGATCGTAATGTTCGTCGACGATCGGCGAAATCTCGAAGCGCGGGTCGCTGTCGCCCGAGGCGAAAAGCGTGACATCGTGACCGCGCGCCCGCAGTCCATCCGCAAGCATCCAGCTATGCGCCTCCATACCGCCCATGAACGGTTGGGCGATCGGATGACGGATGTGCCCGAGCAGCGCGATCCTCATGCTGCGAACGAGGGCGTACCGGTCTGCGACGCCGCCGCCCGCGCCTCCAGAAGGCGGATGATCGACGCGGTATTGGCATAGGGCTGGTGGCTCTGCTGGCCGGTCAGCGACAGATCGTCGGCATCGGGCCGCCGCACGATCTGGATACCGTCCGCCCCCTCGGCAATCAGTCCCATCATGCGAAAGGCCCGCAGCCAGTGTTCCATCGTGCGATAGCCCCATTTGGCTTCGAACAACTGCGCATTGCGGACGACGCTGTCGATATGATGGAGCGGCGGCATGTGATGCGGATGGTATTGGTGATAGACTCGAGCACCGTGCATCCAGGCGATCGCGATGCCGGCACTGTCGAGCGACTTTCCAAAGTCCGTGTCCTCGCCACCATAGCCGACGAAGCGCTCGTCGAAGCCGCCCGTGGCGAGAAAGCGCGAACGGCGCATCGCGAAGTTGAGCGACCAGAAGCAGCGATAGTCGCCACACCGCTCGATCCCCTCCCGCGGCGGGGCGCGTCGGTCGGAGTGGCGAACCGCGACACTTTCGAACTGTTCGAAGCACCAGCCGGGTGCTGCTGCCCCGCCCGGAAGATACAGGACCTCGCCCATCAGCAAGCCGTCGAAGCCGGCGGTGGCGGCAGCATAGTCCTGGCATAATGATGGCGCAGGGATGCAGTCTGCATCGAGAAAAACGAGGACCTCGCCGGTCGCGGCACGCGCGACGGCGTTGCGTGCCGCCGCCAGCGGCAGTTCGTTTCCAGGAATGCATATCTGTCGGATCGCGAACGGCGTGGCCGGCAGATCGGTATAGAGCTCGGGCTGCATCACGCCGATAATCAGCTCGCGCGGCAATTCGCTCTGCTGCGCAAGTCCGCGAACGAGATTGGCGACGTGCTCTGCGCGGCCCCGCGCGATCGTCATGACAGAGACGTCAGTCAAGGTGGACCCTTTCACCAGGTGTGGCCGCAGGCGACCATAAGCGCGCGATCAACGTTTCCAGCCACGCCGCGGTCTCACGTGCTGGCTCGTCGGCGATCATCGACCGCTGCCGCTGCGGGTCGTGCGTCGCGAACGCCTCCGCGATCGACGTGCGCCAATCGTCGGCAGATGACGGCAAGTCCCGCCGCATGACTGCAACCCCGGCGGCGGCGAGCGCATCGGCCTTGCGCACCTGCTCATCGAAATACCGCCATTCGGGGACCGCAAGCCACGGCCGGGCAGCGGCAAGTATCTGCTGGCACGTGGTGTTACCGGTCGACGCGACGACAAGGTCGGCGGCGGCGATATAGTCGGCGGCGTTATCGACCCAACCCCGATGCTCGACGTTGCCGGATTCAGTCGCGTGCCAGTCGGGCGCGATCTGACCGATCGTGATCCAGCGGGCATCGCAGAAGGCGCGCGCGCCGACCGCGATCGGCGCCTGCGCAAAGCCGGTGCCGCCGCCACCCGATAGCACGACGAACAATTGCTCACCGCTGGCGACGCCGATCCGCTGCCGCGCCACCTCGCGCTCGGCAACCCGCAGGTCGACGCCCAGCCCACCGGCGAAGCAGGTCCGGGCCCGCATCACGGCCGACCATTCAGGCTGCGCCAGTGCTTCGGCATAGGGTGCGATCAGTCCGACTGCGCCGTCATAGGCAGCCTGATGGCCGGCATCGCCGCGATTGCCATGCTGCAGGATCTTGATGTGAGGGACACTGCAGATGCGCGCCAGCTGAGCGATTTCAGCGGAAACGTCGCAGATCATCAACACCGGGTTTTCCGCCGCAAAGAAGCCAGTGAGCGTCGCCATCGCCCGACGGATGCCGGGCCAGCCGAGCGGCGCACAGTGCAGCGTCTCCGGGGTCGCGACCAGGCTCATCGCGGGGGCTTCGCTGCCGTCGGGCTCGAATAGCGAAGGGATGGCGGTGATCGTGGCGTTGGCCGGCAGCGCTGGAAAGATATCGGCCTGGGCGCAAAAAATCCTGACGGGCCGGTCCCTCGGCAGGGCGTTGACGATCGCCGCACAGCGTTCCGCGTGGCCACGTCCCTGGTGATGAACGAAATAGCCGATCGGCCGACCTGTCGTCATCGCGCCGCACCGGCGGCGGGCGCGACGCCAAAATGGCGCAGGCCCTCGATCACCCCGTCGGCATGCCGACCGAAGCTCCTGAACAGCCCCGGGCGAGCCACGAGAACGTCGAGATCTTCCGCGGCATTGGCGACCAGAATGGCACTGCCGCAGCGACCAAGCATGTCGATATCGTTGCCGCTGTCGCCTGCAGCGATACAGTCCGACAGGCCGAGACCCATGCGAGCTGCCAGCGCCTCGATTGCCATCGCCTTGCCGGCGCCGGCAGGCAGTACGTCGATCAAGCGTCCGTGCGAATGGACTACTCGCGCCGCAACGCCCTCCTCGGCTAACACGCCGGCGATCGCATCGGCGTCGCTGCGTGAGCCAAAATAGCTGAGCTTATGGCGTCGCTGGTCGACTGGCGGCTGCATCGAGATGGCAAGCCCGGCGATCGTTCGAGCCACGGTGTGCGGGCACCAGTCCGCATCCATCAAGTCGCCGAAAGCCTCCCAAGAGATCAGACGGCCGTCGTCGTCGCGAATGAAGACTTCGGTACCGACAGAGGTGATATAGGCGTCCGGCTCAGGCAGCGCCCAATCGTCCATCACAGCACGCGCCTCCGGCAGCGATCGTCCGGTCGCGACGATGAACGGCAAGTCGCGCTGCCCCGCCCAGTCTCCGAAGCGCAGCGCCGAGCTGGCGCAGCCGGTCAGCGTGTTGTCGATATCACAAATAACCATCCGACCGGTCGAAGCGATCGGCGCAGTGACCGTCGGGCGTGCGGCGGCACCGTACAGCTTGAGCGACCGACGCGCATAGGCGGCCCAATCGAATTGCCCGACGTTGGCACGTGCGGCTGCGACCAGCCGGTCGCGCAGGCACGTGTCGGTCAGCACGCTGTAACAGGCATCGGCGATGGCAAGCGGATCGCGCGGATCGATCAGCAAACCATGGCCAATCATGCCAAGGATATCGCCCGGCCCACCGTTGCGCGTCGCGACAACCGGCAAGCCGGCCTTGGCCGCCTCGATCAACGTCAGCCCGAACGGCTCGTGCAACGCCGGATTGGCGAACAGGCCGCCGCCCCTGGCAGCGAGGCGGTATAAGCCCGCGACATCCTGGGGTTCATGACGGCGCGGGACGGCGACACGACCATAGAGATCGTGCCGGTCGATCGCCTCCAGCAAATCGCGGATTACGCCTTGCTGCTCGTCGGTCCCGCAGCCTGGCGACTGGCGCAGGCCCGCCAGCACAACTAAGTTCGCTATCTCGCTCAACGCGGGCCGCGCGGCGAAGGCATCGACCAGCGCACCGAGGTTCTTTTTTGCCACCGGTCGCGCGACGGCCAAGATCATCGGCTTTCCGGGATTGCGCAGAAAGGGTGCAATCAGGGCAAGAGCCCGGGAGGTGTCGATCTGCTCCGGCAGCGCGTTGACGCCGGGAACGACGCGGTGAACACGGGTAATTGCGTCGTGGACGCCGTAGGCGACGATCTGACGCTCAGCCTCGTCGCGTGACGAGACGATAATCCCGTCCGCTGCCGCGATAGCGGCACGCTCCTGCGCGATCCGGTTGCCAAGTGCCTCGACGGCACCGCCATTCTGGCCCTTGTCGATACCGAGCGAATGCGGCGTATAGAAAAAGGGAATGTCAAAGCGCGCACGGACCGCCATCGCCGCAGTCGCAGCATCGGCGAAATGCGCATGGATGATGTCGGGTTTAGTCGTCTGCGCCTCGATGTGCGCGAGCAACGCCACGATAAACAGTGGCAATTCGGCTGTCAGGCCGGCCTTTTCGAGATAACGTCTGTCACCGGACGCCAGCCGCACGATCGACACCCGATCGGTAATCGCTTCAAACGGGCGCCGATAGTCACTGCCGAGGCGATCGTCATCGAACCAGCGGGTGACGATCTGGACCGTCTCGACGTTTTGATCGTCCGCTTGAGCCAAGGCTGCGCCAAGAACATAGGCGATATGTCCTCCGGTGTCCTCGGTAATGCCATAGTGCACCGGCGGTGCTTTAAGGCAACCACCCAGCGCGATATGCATTACGTTCATCGGTCACCCCATCTGGCCGATGAGTTAAGGCTTTTTTGCCGCGAAAGTTGCCCCTGCGACAATGAATCTGGATTTGCTCAGCCTCTGCTATGGTGGCCGATGATCCGGCATCGGTATGTCTTTGTCGGCGGGCTTCACCGTTCGGGCACGTCCCTGGTCGCGCGTATATTGTCACTTCACCCCGAGGTAGCGGCGATCTCCGGTTCTCCGGTCCCCGAGAATGAGGGCGTCTATCTACAGGGCGCCATCCCGCATACCGCGCAGCACGGCTGGCCGTTGCATTTCGCGACAGACCCGGCCGAGCATCTCGTCGAAGGGTGCCGCTACGACACGCTCCACACGCGGCTTCGGCTGGAGGCGGATTGGGCGCCGTGGTTCGACACGACCCGGTCATGGCGAGTAGAAAAGTCTCCGGTCAATCTGACGCGTGCCCGCTTGTACCAGCAGCTATTCCCGCTCGCACAATTCGTCATGGTACTCCGTCACCCGCAGGCAGTCTCGGCAGCGATGGCAAAATGGAGCGATATGCTACCCGCCCAGATAATCGACCATTGGCTTCATGCTCATGAACGCTTGGCAGTCGATTTGCCATATCTACATTCTGTCATGGTTCTTCGATACGAAGACCTGGTAGCCGACCCGGCGGCAGTTGCACGTGCGCTCTATGCGTTTCTGCAACTCGACCCGCCCTGCCCCGACGAGAATCAGAAGTCGATCGGGTCGATTTTTGACGGTAACGCCAATTATCCGCATTTGACAAAACTGACGACAGAACAGTCGGATCGTCTTCGCTATTGGAAATACAAAGCAGACCTCGGTCTTAGTCCCGAAGGATCCTTTGTCCAGCATCCGCTGCGCTCGGTCAGAGACGAGGCGCAATCGCATTTGAGATCGCTCAAATTGGACCGCGAACTGTAAGGCCAGTGCCGGCGAAGCTTCTGAGCACGCGTAACCAGACGCGCACGCTTCCGTAAGACTGCAACATGGTCGGCCATCTTTCGGAGAATGAAATTACTCAAGCTTGCTGAAGGGATCGCGGTTGAACGAAACGCCATCATCTGCCGAAACCGGCGAGAACGCCGTCACGCGATCGGCGCCGTCGCCGAGTATTCCGTCCATGACGCGCACCAGCAACTACCTGTACGCCGCTGCGTCCTTCGAAAGAATGTTTGGGCGTTATCCGCTGCCCACCGATGATGCCGCCGCGACGGTCAACGACCTCATCTTCAACCGGATGATCGATCCCAAATGGTCTGCGTTCGAACGCACTTTTGTTGATAAGGAGACGGCCAAGCTACAGGCCAAGCGCTTGTTTCCCGACTTACGCATACCCGAAACCTTGCTTGTCATTCCAATGGAAGACGTTCGTTCGGTCGCTCAACTGTATGCTCTTATTCAGCCCTTTGCCGGGACAAACACGATTGCCAAACCAACGCATGCCAGTGGAGCTACAGTGTTCATGCGTGACGTCGGATCAGCCACTGATTTGCAGCATCTGTATCAGATGGCAATAGTCGATTATTCTCTCAACCTGCGCGAGATGCAATATTGGCAGCTGCCAAAAAAGATCATTGTCGAGGCATTGGTGCCGACTGATACCGGCCTGCTACCGGACGACTACAAATTTCACTGCGTATACGGACGGCCCTTGGTATATCAGGTCGATCATGACCGCTTCGGCGCGCGCTGGAGCCGGATGTTCCGCGTTCCCGGATCCGAGCCCATGGATGATCAGGACGGCCTTGTCACGGCAGAAACATACACCAAAGCCGCGCCTGAACGCATCAAGGCCATGGTATCTGCCGCCCAAGCTTTATCGGCGTCGTTCGAATATGTTCGGGTCGACCTTTATAATGGGTCTGACGGGGTATATTTCGGTGAGGTGACGTTCACACCTGCGGCGTCGCTGGGTGTGGCCCCCTCCTCGTCAGGGGCTCAACACCCTAGTCTCACGCATCAGATATACAGCCGAACCATCATGGATGCTGTGAAGCGGCAGCGTCGCCAGTTGAAGACTGGCTGAGATGCCGGCGGCATCTACGCCGCTGATACAAAGTCCGAACGATCGGATATCACGTTTCTGTTTAAGTCGTTTATCTTTCGACCTCCTGCACCCGCAGGCTGCGTTGGGTGTGTCCTGCCAAGGGCCCCTCTTCATGCCCTCAAGTGCTACAAGCAAGTTGCCCCTGCACGACGCCGCACAGGCTACGTTGGCCGGCGCGGTTGAAGCGGATGCTGGGGGTGCCGGTACGAATGGCGGTGGCGACGTCGGAGACTGTGCGGACGTCGGTGCCGTTGACCGCCTCGATGAGGTCGCCGGGCTTGAGGAAGCCGAAGCGGGCGGCCGGAGCGCCGGCGAGGATGTCGGTGACGACCACGCCTCTTTCGGGCAGGCCGGCGCCGATCTCCTGTGCGAAGGCGGGGGACAGGTTACCGATGGTGACGCCGGTCAGGAGGTTCTCGCCGGTGATGCGGGTCAGCGACCGGGCCGGCTTCTCGGGCGGCGTGGCGAGCGTCAGCGCGACGGTGCGGCGCTGGCCGGCGCGGCGGACGTCGAGCTCGACGCGGGTGCCGACGCCAAGCACAGCGATGCGGTAGCGCAACTGGCCGGGGTCGACGACTTCCTTGCCGTCGACAGCGAGCAGGATGTCGCCGGGCTTGATACCGGCGGCGGCAGACGGTGAGTTGGGCGAGACGTCGGTGACCAGCACGCCGCCGGGGCGGTCGAGGCCGAGCTGCGTGGCGGTTGCCGTGGTCAGGCCCTCGCCCTCGGCACCGATCCAGCCGGTGACCAGCTTGCCGGTCCTGGCGGCGCCCATGAAGACGCGAACCATGTTCGACGGGATGGCGAAGCCGACGCCGTTCGAGCCGCCCGATGGCGAGGCGATCGCGGTGTTGATGCCGAGCAGGCGGCCCTGCATGTCGAGCAGCGCGCCGCCTGAATTGCCTGGGTTGATGGCGGCGTCGGTCTGCAGGAAATATTGATAGTTGGAGACGCCCTGTCCCGTCCTTGCAGTGGCCGAGACAATGCCGTGGGTGACGGTCTGTCCGACACCGAACGGGTCGCCGATCGCGAGGACGACGTCGCCGACCTCTGCCCGGTCGCTGTCGCCGAGCGGCACGACCGGCAGCTTGACCCCCTTCACGTCGATGCGCAGCATGGCCAGGTCGAGCCGAGCATCGGAGAACACCAGCTTCGCTGGATATTCGCGGCGGTCGGCAAGGGCGACGAGGATCTGGTCGGCGCCGTCGACGACGTGATTGTTGGTGATGATCAGCCCATCGCTGCCGACGATGACGCCGGAACCGAGCGATTGCTCGACGCGTGGCGGCTGTTGCTGGCTGCCGAAGAAGCGCTGGAAGAACGGATCGCTGGTCATCGCCGGGCGACTGCGGTTGATCCGCGCCGAATAGACGTTGACCACGGCTGGCGCCGCTCGCTTGACCACGGCACTGTAACTCAACAGCAGGCGCGTCGGGTCGAGCGGCACCACCCTGGTATCCTCGGCAGCGGGCGGTGCGGCGGTCTGGGCCTTGATCAGCCCCTCGCCGGTACCGGCGCTGATCCCGAACGCCAGCGCGACACCGGTGGTCAGGCAGACGGCACCGATGGCCATGCTCGTTGCGCGGGATTTGAACGTCATCATGCCTCCCCTGGCTGGACGAGGTTGCGCTTTGACCCGCACTGGGTGAAGCGTCAATTAACAACGAGGGAGCCCAAATGATCACCCTTTACCATTGCAGCGACGCCCGATCGTTCCGGGCGCTATGGGCGCTGGAAGAAATGCAACTGCCATACCAGCTGGAGCGGCTGGAGTTTCCGCCACGGTTCACGACGCCGGGGTATCTCGACCTGAACCCGCTGGGCACGATCCCGCTGTTGATCGACGGCGACGCGCGGCTGACGGAATCCGCGGCGATCGTGCAGTATCTGTGTACCCGCTACGGGCCCTCCTCGCTGGCGGTGGACGTCGACGAGGCGGCTTATGGGGTCTGGCTCAACTGGCTGCATCACGGTGAGGCGACGCTGACGTTCCCGCAGACGGTCGTGCTGCGCTATACGGTACGCGAGCCGGAGAAAGGGCTGCAGGAGGCTGCGGCGGATTACGCGCACTGGTTTGCGCGGCGGACCATCCTGGCGGACGCAGCGCTGGCGGACAATGAGTGGCTGTGCGCCGGACGCTTCACGGCGGCGGACATCTCGGTGGGCTATGCGCTGATGCTGGCGTCCCGGCTTGAACTGCATGACCGGTTGTCACAGCGACTGGTCGATTACTGGGAGCGATTGCAGCAGCGCCCGGCGTTCATCCGGGCAAAGGCGGCGCAAGCATCGTAATTGCGGAAATGTCGGCGCGTCGCAGGGGGCGGTACAGGTGCGGGAACATCTGCCCGGCCCGCGCCTCCTCCCAGCGCAGGTCGTCGCCCAGCGCCTCGGCGTCGAGGGTGAGCAGCACCAGCCCTGCCTCCCCCGCGAAATAACGGTTTCGGGTGCCGTCGAGCTGCTCGGCGGCGGACATGTGGATATAGCCGTCGCGCAGGTCGTCCGCCGACCCGGCAAAGCTGCCCGCAGTATCGAACGCCGCCCATTCCGCAGCGCGCAGCAGCTTGTAGATCGCAGTCACAGCACCTCCCGGGTCAATGCGTCGATGGCGCCCTGCAGGATGTGCGCGGCGGCATGCTTGTCGATGGATTCGGCGCGGCGCGCGCGCGACCAGTCCTCGGCGATCATCTGCCGCTCGACCGCCTGGGTCGACCAGCGCTCGTCCCACAACAGCAGGGGGCGGCCAAGCGGCAGGTCGATGGCGCGGGCAAAGGCGCGGACCGATTGGGTCCGGGGGGAGTCGCTGCCGTCCATGCTGAGCGGCAGGCCGACGACGACGCCGACGATCCGCTCGGCATCGAGCAGCTTGACCAGCAACGCCAGGTCGGGCGTGAACTTGGTCCGCCTGAGGACGGAATGCGGCGTCGCGTAGGTCCAGCTGGCGTCGCAGGTGGCGATGCCGACCGTCTTGGTGCCGACGTCGAGCCCGACAAGTCGGCCGCCCGACAGCGCGCCGCCGAATCCGGCAGCGTCGAGGATCACCTCGCCTCCCAGGCGTTGACCCGCGCTTCGACGTCGGCGCGCGCGTTGGCCCAGTACAGGGGGTAGTCATAGACGTGGTAATTGTTACCCGGCAGGATGTAGCTGTCGAAGCCCTTGGGTGGCTCGCCGATCATCAGAATACCCGTTGGCTCGCATTGTGCGCCGACCCCGCCCGCTACCAGGGTCGCATCGTTCAGCGCTTCGCCCGGGACGAGTGAGCCGAGGTTCTTCTCCGGTGGCACGGTCTCGTCGCCCGTCCGTCCAAGCAGGGGATTGGTGCAAAGGATGTGCGTGTCACGTCGCGGCTTGCCGGTGTAGCCGGTGGTGGCGTCGAAGACCTGGCGCACCGAGGATGGATCGGCCGGCTCGGCAAAGCTCTGCCAGGCCATGATGCAGCCGGTAGCCTCGGCATTGGCGCAGGCAGGCAGGCCCAGCGCCGGCAGGTCGGCCTCGATCGAGATCGGCCAGCCGATGGCATAGACGGCGATCACCCGCTTCATCGCCGGCGTGCCGGCCAGCCGTTCCTTGAGCAGTCGCAGCAAATGGAGTGAGCCCTGGCTGTGGCCCGCCAGGATGATCGGGCGGTCCACGGGCTGCGCCGCGATAAATGCATCCCAGGCGCGGGCGACGTCACCATACGCCAGGTCGATGGCGCGGGAGGCGTCGGGCTTGTCGGTCAGGAATGCGCCGAAGCTCGCCTGCCGGTAGCGCGGTGCCCAGACTTCGCCGATGCCGTTGAAGACGCTGGCGTCACCCTGCAGATACAGCTTGATCCGCGCGTCGGTCGCGCTATCGCCGAACGGCATGTTCCAGCGATCGCGGCCGAGGTAGGCGGTGGGTGTGACGAAGAACACGGCGACCAGCGGCTTGGGCACGGCGGTAAAGCCCGCTGGGGTCCACAACGCCGGATTGTGCGGCAGTGCGGGATGCGCGTCCCAGCCGTCGGGCCGGGAGTAATCGGGAATGTCGGCCTGCGGGCTCGCTGCGAATTCGACGCTGGGGACCATTGCGGCGCGGAGGAGCTGCTGGCCGAACAGCCGATAGGCGAACGCCGCGGCGATCACCAGGAAGACCAGGATCGCGACGATCCACAGGAAGCGGCGTGCCAGCATGATTCAACTCCAACGCGGCGGGCTATAGCACCCATGCGCCGGAGCGTAAGCGGGCGCGACGCTCAGCCGCCGCTGCGAGCCAGCAATGCCACCAGGTCGGCCTTCCAGAACTTCGCCCAGGTGTGCGTGCCGTGGCCATGGGTGTCGGCGCTCTCTGGGATCAGGCGGAAGGTGGCGTTCGGCATCCGCCCGACCATCTTCTCGGCGATGCCCAGCCCGAACGGGTTGATGAAGTCGTCTGCCGAGTTGACCCACGCGACCGGCACGGTGATCGTCTCCAGCTTCGCCGAAGGATCGTAGGTGCGCGACGCGTCGAGCTGGTAGATCGTGTCGTTGGCATCGCCGTCGAGCTGCTTCTCGATGCGCCCCTTGAGCCAATCCTCCACCGCCGCCCTGGTCGGCAGGTCGGCCTGCATCCGCACCGGGGCGGACCCGGCGATCAGGCTGAGCGAGGCGGCGGTGCGCAAGCCGGCGAGCGGCGGCGACTTGTACTCGCCGCCCGCCCAGGCCGGGTCGGCCTCGATCGCGTCGATCGACAGCTTACGCCACGTCCGGTTGCGCCCCGCCAGCTCGACCGGCAGGCAGGCGGTCGGCATGATCGCGCGGGCGAAGCCGGGATAGGCCTCGGCCCAAACGAAGTCGTGCATGCAGCCCATCGACGTGCCCATCAGCAGGCGCAGCGAAGTCACCTTCAGCCCGTCGACCAGCAACCGGTGCTGCGCCTCGACCATGTCGGCATAGTCGTATTTCGGGAAACGCATGTGCAGGCCGTCGCTCGGCTTCGACGACTTCCCGTGCCCGATCGCGTCCGGCAGGATGATGTAATAGCGCGTGATATCGAGCGGCTGCCCCGGCACGAACAGCTCGTTGGCGAAGACCGGGTTGAAGAACTGCTGGCCGGTGCCGCCGGTGCCGTGGAGTACCATCACGGCATTGTCGACGCGCCCGGCCTTGTCCCGGTGCGGCCGGCCCAGCGTCGTATAATGCAGCCGCAACGCCGCCATGCGCTCGCCGCTGTGGAAGGCGAAGTCGCGCGCGACGTAGTCGCCCTCGGCATACGGGAACGCGAAGCCGGCAGCGCTCGGCGCACCCACGACGGGGCTTGCCGGAGCGGCCCGGGCGGCGGGGGTTGCAGCGGCAAGCGCGGCGGCGATCAGGCTGATGAGCATGGCGGCATTGCTAATCGAACGCCGCGTCCGGTCAACCGCAGGCCGGTGCAACGCCGAAGTCGTTCCACATGCTTGAATCGCGGCATGGCAGCGTGCTACCGCGGCATGGCCCCAACCGGCGCCACGACGCCCGAGCGTCTTACCGGAGCACTGAATGTCCGTCGACGCCGCCACCGTCAAACGCATCGCGCATCTGGCGCGGATCCGTATCGAGGATGCCGAGGTCGCGCCGCTGGAGGCCGAGCTCAACGCCATCATCGGCTGGATCGAGCAGCTGTCGGAGGTCGACACGACGGGCATCCCGCCGATGACCGCCGTCATCCCAAACCATCTGAAATGGCGCGACGATGTCGTGACCGACGGCGCCATGCAGGACAAGGTGCTCGGCAACTCCCCGGACGCGGCCTTCGGCTTCTATGCCGTGCCCAAGGTAATCGAATAGATGACTGATCTTACCGGCCTTTCCATCGCGGCGATGCGCGACGGCCTGCGCGCCAAATCCTTCTCCGCCGGCGAACTCGCCGAGGCGCACATCATCGCGGTCGAAAGCGCGCGCGATCTCAATGCCTTCATCATCGAGACGCCCGACCACGCCCGCGCCGCAGCCGCGACGGCAGATGCAGCGCTGGCCAGCGGCGACGCCAAGCCGCTCAGCGGCATCCCGCTCGGCATCAAGGACCTGTTCGCCACCAAGGGCTACCAGACCACTGCGGCGTCGAAGATCCTCGAAGGCTTCATCCCGCCCTATGAGTCCACCGTCTCCGGCAAGCTGTTTGCCGATGGCGCCGGCATGCTTGGCAAGCTCAACCTCGACCAGTTCGCCATGGGCTCCTCGAACGAAACCAGCGCCTTCGGCAACGTCGTGTCGCCGTGGCGCGCGCGCGGCAGCAATCGCCCGCTGGTCCCCGGCGGCTCGTCGGGCGGCTCGGCGGCGGCGGTCGCGGCGCGGCTGTGCGCCGGGGCGACCGGCACCGACACCGGCGGCTCGATCCGCCAGCCCGCGGCGTTCGTCGGTATCTCCGGCATCAAGCCGACCTATGGCCGCTGCTCGCGCTGGGGCGTCGTCGCCTTCGCCTCGTCGCTCGATCAGGCCGGGCCGATGGCGCGCGACGTGCGCGACTGCGCCATCCTGCTCAAGTCGATGTGCGGCTACGACCCCAAGGATTCGACCTCGCTCGACGTCGCCGTCCCGGACTTCGAGGCAGCGCTGACCGGCGACCTGCGCGGCAAGCGCATCGGCGTGCCGCGCGAATACCGACCCGACGGCCTCGACCCGACCATCGCGGCGCTGTGGGACCAGGGGCTGGCGTGGCTCAAGGACGCCGGCGCGACCATCGTCGACGTGTCGCTGCCGCACACGACGTACGCCCTGCCCGCCTATTACATCATCGCGCCGGCCGAGGCCTCGTCGAACCTGGCGCGCTACGACGGCGTTCGCTACGGGCTGCGCGTCACGCCGCCGGGCGGCAACCTCGCGGACATGTACGAGGCGACGCGCGCCGCCGGCTTCGGCCCGGAGGTCAAGCGCCGCATCATGATCGGCACCTACGTCCTGTCGGCGGGCTTCTACGACGCTTATTACACCCAAGCGCAGAAGGTCCGCGCGCTGATCGCCCGCGATTTCGATCGGGCCTGGGAGGTCTGCGACCTGCTGCTCGCCCCGACCGCGCCGAGCGCCGCCTTCGCTGCCGGCGACAAGGCCGATCCGCTGGAGATGTACTTGAACGACGTCTTCACCGTGCCGGCCTCGATGGCCGGGCTGCCGGCGATGTCGGTGCCCGCTGGCCTGTCGGAAACCGGGCTGCCGCTCGGCCTGCAGATCATCGGGCCGGCCCTCGACGAAGCGGGCGTGCTCAACGCCGGCTATGTCATCGAACGCGCTGCGGGCTTCACGGCGCGACCTGAGCGTTGGTGGTAGCCGCGCCATAGCCTCTGCACGAGGCGGATCGTCCGCTCGACCACTTCGCGGACGCCGATGCCGGCGACCAGCGCCACCGGGATCGCCAGCCAGTCCGGCTTGACGTGTAGATGGATGACGAACAGGTTCACGATGATGTTGTGGGTCAGGTAGACGTAGAAGCTGGCGCTGGCGACCTGCATCACGACCGTTGCCAGCACTCGCGGCAACCGAATATGCTGGAACAGCGCCAGTCCCCCCAAACCGATCCCCATCCAGACAATGTGGACGTCGGACAAGCCCCAGTCGAGCGCGGTACCCGCCAGCGCCAGTCCCACCAGCAGCAATCGCTCGATCGGGCGCGTGCACAGCTTTAGCAGGAAGCCGATGCCGTAGAGATAGAGCACCGCGTCCGCCGTTCGCTGGTCGAGCGGTCGACCGGTCCATAGCTCGATCGCCGCAAACTTCATCACCAGTGCGAAGACGAGCATCGCCAGCCCGACGCGCACCGGCGACGCGCGCCGCACTGCGGGGATGGCAAAGGCTGCGATGAACAGTAGCAAGCAGTGGGTCAGCGCTTCCAGAAACCAGAAGGGCTCCAGCAGGCTATGGTGCAGCCCGCTGATGTTGCTGAGCAAAAGCCATGAGGACAGGTCGACTTCGCGGTGAAGCGAATAGACGATCAGGATAAGGTAGTACGGCAGCAGAATGCGGACGGCGAACGAACCCAAAAGGCTCAGTCCCTCGTCGGCACGCAGGCGCGGTAGCTGGAAGCGAGCGAGATTATAACCCGCCAGCAACAGCAGCAGGCTGGCACCTCCGGCCAGCGTCCAGGTCGTTGCATGTACCCCAACGATGCCGGTAATCGCAGCGGCGCGGACTGCGACCTCGCTCTCGAACCGACGCATCGACCACGGCCCCGGCACGAGCGCCGGCGTGCCTAGCCGATCGAATTCGGCCATGGTCATCGACTCCCAGCCGTCGGGCAAGCTGCCGAGATGATCCTCTATGACCATCGACGCCTGGACGTACGATAGCGAGTCACCGCCCAGCGACTGGAAGCTATTGTCCGGCAGGACGACCTGCTGTCCTAGGACCCGGCTCAACGCCAGGCTGAGTGCAGGTGCCTCGTCTTGCGTAGCAGCCAACAGGTCGCGCCCATGTGCCAGGATAGCCGGATAGTCGACCTTGCCCGAGGCGAGCCGCGGGATGTCGGCCGCGGCATAGGCGACGATACTCGACGGCGGCAGGCGGGTTTGCGCGACGACCATCGCCGCCGCGGTCTCCGGTTTGCCAACCATCACTAACAGTATCAGCCGCTCGTCGTCACCTGCCACGACGGCATGAATCTCGTTTGCTGCCAGCCGTGCCTCCAGATCGTCCAACCCGATGCGGTAGCCGGCAATCTTGCTGAAACGGCTCAATCGCCCGGTAATGCAAAACAGCCCGTTGGCATTTCGCCGGGCCAGGTCGCCGGTCCGCAGTGTCTCGATCTCGGATCCAAGCGCGAGGTCGGCGGGCTGCTCGGCATAGCCCATCATTACGTTCGGGCCGCTATAGACCAACTCGCCCTCGCCGGTCTGATCGGCGTCGCGCAGTTCCAGCAGGCCACCGGGAATGGCGATGCCGATACTTCCTGGATTGGCCTTGGCCAGGTCGGGTGGCAGATAGGCCATGCGCGCCGTCGCCTCGGTCTGGCCGTACATCCGGAAGAAGCGAACGCCGCGGGTGTCGGCCCAATCTGCATAGGCAGCTGCAAGTTCGGGCGTCAGCCGGCCGCCGGCCTGGGTCATTGTGCGCAGCGTCGGCGGTACGTCGCTACGGAAGTTCTGTCGCTCGAGCAGCTCGTAACTATAGGGTACGCCCGCAAAGCTGGTGCCCGAGGCGCGGCGGAAGAAGCTCCAGAACGCCGGATCGATGACCGAGCCGTCGGTCACCAGCAGCGTAGCCCCATTCATCAGGTGAGAGTTGATCACCGACAGGCCGTATGAATAATGGAACGGCAGGCTGGTGATCGCCTTGTCGTCCATCGTAATTGCCAGATACTCGGCGATCGACGCTGCGTTGGCGGCGACCGCCGTGTCGGACAGCCTGACCAGCTTGGGCTTGCCCGACGAGCCGGAGGTGGCAAGCAGCACTGCAAGGTGAGGATGAAGAACCGACGGACCACCGTCGCGGCGCTCGCTGCGCCAGCCCTCTGCAGTCGATCGAAACACCGCGTCGGGCGGGAACTGCTGTCCAAGCGCGCCGTCGGCACTGCCGGGCGGACCTAGCAGGGCGACATGCCCGGCGCGCAGGGTGCCGATATAGGCGGTCAGCGCGTCGACGGTATTGGCGCACTCGATCAACACCAGGCGACGTCGATCGGCCAGGCCTGCCACCATTGCATCGGCACGTTCGGCGAGATCGAGATAATCGACGACGGTGCCGGCTTCGTCGATCAGCGCCGGACGGCGACCATGAGCCTCCATGCGGTCGAACAGGCAGTCCACACGCGTTCCTCGCCAATTTTCAGTGCAACGCGTCGAACGCGACATGATCGTCTAGACCCGAACTCATGAAGGATTAGTATGCACGTCGCTGTATGCCAACCAAGACACCGTTGCCGCAACAACTTCAACTTTCGGCATTAACGAGCAAAGGTGACGAGGCCAACCAGGCAGGCTATTCAGCTCTCATCTTCAACCGAGATCCAGTCATGACCGAGCCTACAGTCTACACCGTCCAGGGAGCCACCGGCCCGTGGGAGATCGTCGTCGGTCTCGAAGTCCACGCCCAGGTGACCAGCAATTCCAAACTGTTCTCAGGCGCCTCCGCGACCTATGGCGCCGAGCCCAACACCCAGGTCAGCCTGGTCGATGCGGCGATGCCGGGGATGCTGCCGGTGCTCAACGGCGAGTGCGTGCGGCAGGCGGTGCGGACCGGGCTGGCACTCGGCGCGCAGATCAACCGCTGGTCGCGCTTCGACCGCAAGAACTACTTCTACGCCGACCTGCCGCAGGGCTACCAGATCAGCCAGCTCTACCACCCCATCGTCGGCGAGGGCGCGTTGACCGTCGAACCCGAAGGAGAAGAGCCCAAAACCATCGGCATCGAGCGCATCCATCTCGAGCAGGACGCCGGCAAGTCGGTCCACGACCAGCACGCGACCTTGAGCTACGTCGACCTCAACCGCTCCGGCGTCGCGCTGATGGAGATCGTGTCGAAGCCCGACATGCGTTCCCCCGCCCAGGCCGGCGCGTATGTGCGCTCCCTGCGCGAAGTGCTGCGCTATGTCGGCAGCTGCGACGGCAACATGGACGAAGGCTCGATGCGCGCCGACGTCAACGTCAGCGTCCGCCGCGCCGGCGAGGAATTCGGCACCCGCACCGAGACCAAGAACGTCAATTCCGTGCGCTTCGTCATGGCCGCCATCGAGCATGAGGCAAAGCGACAGGTGGAGGTCTTGGAGGCCGGCGGCCGCATCGTGCAGGAAACCCGCCTGTTCGATCCGGACAAGGGCGTCACCCGCTCGATGCGCTCCAAGGAGGACGCGCACGACTACCGCTATTTCCCCGATCCCGACCTGCTGCCGGTCGAGTTGACCGACGCCTTCATGGCCAAATGCGAGGCGAGCCTGCCCGAACTGCCCGCCGCCAAGCGCGCCCGCTTCGAAGGCGAGTTGGGGATCAGCTCGTACAACGCCGCCGTGCTGACAGCTGAGAAGGAGACCGCCGACTGGTTCGAGGCGCTGCTCGCGACCGGCGCGCCCGCCAAGGCCGCCGCCAACTGGGTGATCTCCGACCTGTTCGGCGCGCTCAACCGCCTCGGCAAGACCATCGCGACCTCGCCTGTCACCCCTGCGGTAGCGGGCGAACTGCTCGCCCTGACCGCCGACGGCACGCTGTCGGGCTCGCTCGCCAAGCAGGTCTTCGAAATCATGCTGGAAACAGGCGAAGGCGCTGCGCACATCGTCGAGGCACGCGGCCTCAAGCAGACTAGCGACACCGGCGCGATCGACGCGCGCATCGCCGAGATCCTCGCCGCCAATGCCGACAAGGTCGCCCAGTACAAGGCCGGCAAGGAAGCCTTGTTCGGCTTCTTCGTCGGCCAGACGATGAAGGCGATGGCCGGCAAGGCAAACCCGGGCGTCGTCAATGAGCGCCTGAAGACGATGCTGGCCTGATCGGTCGGCGACGATCCCGTCGCCGACCGTCAGGCCAAGCGCGCGCCGTCCGGTATGTCGTCGGCCGTCGTCGCCAGCACGATCGCGCCGCCTTCATCGGCGAAGCCAAGGACCAGTACCTCGGACTTGATCGGCCCGATCTGACGGGGCGGAAAGTTGATGACGGCGAGGACCCGCCTGCCGATCAACGCCTCCGGCGTATAGCGTTCGGTGATCTGCGCCGAGCTCTTGCGCACGCCGATCGTCGCGCCGAAGTCGATCATCAGAATGAAGGACGGCTTGCGCGCTTCCGGGAATGGCGAACAGCTGAGGACCGTGCCGGCACGAATGTCGACCTTGAGGAATTCGGCGAATGTGATCGCCTCCGCCGCCGGGTCGTCTGGACCGTAAACCATGTGCATGATGCACGGCACTATAACCGTCCGAAGCAAGACGCCAGCTTGGGCTGCAGCACACTCCTAGCCCGGGACAGATCTGCAACACACGATGGGGAACTAGTCGTTGCGGGACAGCAGAACCTACAAATGCGCGAGATTGTAATGACTACGCCACAGATAATGCTGATGATCGATGGTAACGGGCCGACGCATTCAGTAACTTATCGGCCTGACGCCGAGGCCTGACATCCGGATGCGTGCCTTGCACCTCGCACACCATCAAGGATAGCCCGATGAAACGCCTGCTCTCCCTCGCCGCGGCTGTTGCTGCGGTGCTGTCTTCAGTGCCGGCGAGCGCGGTGGACCTGCGCTACACGATCAAGGGGAGCAATGGCTTCGCGGCGAGCTTCCTGCTCGACAGCACCACGGTTTCCCACCCGTTGTTCCCGGACAACTTCTTTGTCTTCGATGTGCCCGGCACATTTTCCGACGGCTCGGCGCTGGCAGGGTTAACGTTTTACGATACCGAGCAGGAAGGTGGCATGACCGTCTTCACCGCGAATGGCACCGAGGCGAGCTTCGTCGGACCGACGCTGTTCAGCGGTACGATCGCCAATCCGACACTCGTCACGTTCCGGCCCACCGTCTTCCGCCACTATTATGACTCCTCGATCAGCTACGTCACCTCGGCCGTCGCTGTGCCGGAGCCAGCGACCTGGACGATGCTGTTGATCGGCTTCGGCATGGTCGGCACCGTGGTCAGGCGCCGAGGGGCAGCCGGGACGAGTTCGGTCGCAGCCTAGGCGCTTCTGCATAGGCTATCATGATGGCCGTTGGCCGCAAGACCGGCCGTCTTCATGTTGTCCCAAGGTTCAGGCGACAACGATGTCGAGCTAGTCGGCCCAGTCCCGGCGCCCGATGCCTTGGGCCCACAGCAGCACGCGGAGGTCGCCCACCCGCACGGCTGCATCTGCCGCGGCAGCCGCCTTGGGCTTGGCGTGGTAGGCGATGCCTAAGCCAGCCGCTTCCAGCATTGGGATGTCATTTGCGCCGTCACCGACGGCAAGGCAGCTCTCCAGGTCCACGCCCGCCGCCAGCAACTCGGCGCGCTTGGTCGCCGCGTCGATGACGGGGCGGAGGACGCGCCCGGTAAGCTGGCCGTCGACGATCTCCAGTACGTTCGCGACGACATGTGCAAAGCCGATCTCAGCGCCGACCGGCGCGGCGAATGCGGTGAAGCCGCCCGAGACAAGCACCGTCGCGGCGCCGGCTTCACGCATCGTCCGCACCAGCGTCACTGCGCCGGGGCTCAGGCGCACGCGCTCTGCCCGACACTGGTCGATCACCCCGGCGTCCATGCCGGCGAGTAGAGCCACCCGCGCATCCAGTGCGGCGACGAAGTCCAGCTCGCCGCGCATCGCCGCCTCGGTCACAGCGGCAACCTCAGCCTTCAGGCCGGCATAATCGGCAAGCTCGTCGATGCACTCGCAAGTGATCATCGTCGAATCCATATCGGCAATCAGCAGGCGTTTGCGGCGCGGCATTGCAGCCGACTGAACGACCACGTCGTAGCTGGGCAGCGCCGCCTCCAGCGCGGCACGCACCTTTGCGTGGTCGAGCTTCGCGACGTTCAGGTCCGCCGCCTCGCCCGCATCGATCCAGGCCGGCGTGCCTGGCTCCGCCCCTGCCGCGCGCAAGGCGTCGCTTGCCACGGCGATATCGCCCGGCGACAAGCCTTGCCCAATGAGCGTCGCAATCAACATCCAGCCCAACCCCGATAAACCAATGGTCGGCGTTATCGCGGGCGCGACCGCGACCGGCAAGTCCGCGGTAGCGATCGATGTCGCCCGGGAACTCGGCGGCACGATCATCAATGCCGATGCGAGCCAAGTTTACGCCGACCTGCGCATCCTGTCGGCCCGACCGAGCGATGCAGACATGGCAGCCGTACCGCACCGGCTGTACGGCTGCGTCGACGGCGCGAACGCCTGTTCGGCCGCCGACTGGGCGTTTCTGGCGCGGGCGGAAATCGACGTAGCGCTGGAAGCGGGCCGCGTGCCCCTGCTGGTCGGCGGCACCGGGCTATACCTGCGCACCTTGCTCGACGGCATCGCACCGGTGCCGGAGATCGACGCCGATGTCCGCGCCAAGGTTCGATCGCTCGACCCGGACGCTGCCAATGCTGCGCTGGAGCGAGAGGACCCGGCAGCAGCCGCGCGGCTGGAGCGCGCCGATCGCCAGCGCACTTTGCGCGCGCTCGAAGTCGTTCGCTCGACCGGACGAACATTGGCCGACTGGCAGGGTGAGCGAACCGGTGGCATCGCCGCGACGCATGCCGTCGTCGCTATCGTCGTCGAGCGCGACCGGGCGGAGTTGCGTGACCGCTGCAGTGCCCGCGTCGGGGCGATGCTCGCCGCCGGTGCGCTGGACGAAGTTGCAGCATTGGTCCGACGCAACCTCGATACCGACAGTCCGATAATGCGCGCGATCGGGGTTCCGCAGCTGTCGGCGGTACTCGACAACAGCATGACACTGGCTGCGGCCGAATCAGCGATCATCCATGCTACGCGGCGATACGCCAAGCGTCAGGCAACCTGGTTTCGCAACCAGACGCCTGACTGGCATCGGTACGAACCGGGATTAACTAATCTTAACGGAAAAGTGTCGGATTTCTTTACGGCGTAGAAACCTACCTGAACGATAAACGATTGGTAAAGAAACAATAAATGTTTTTGGCATAATAGTTGCTAGGGAGTTAATACAAGCGGGAGGGCCGTTTGCGACGTTTCGCACGATAGGGTCGATGATGAAATTCGGGGGAACGGCCGCTGCCGTGATGGTAGCGGCCGCAATCGGCACATTTGCCGGTGCGACACCAACTTATGCCGCACCCGTCGGTGATGCGAAAAATGCTCTGAAAACAATGAGCGAGATCAACCTCATCGTCCTGGAGAATTACAAAGCTGGGGCCGACGTAGAAGGCAAGACCTACGTCGGCGGCAATGTCACCGGCCAAGCGTCGCTGGGCATCGGCAACTCCGCAAATCACCAGACAGCGGTCGACTCCTATCACTCGACCCTCGCGGTCGGTGGCAACAATTCCGCCCAGCTCAACGTCAAGCACGGCAGTGGCTCGGGCGACAGCTACGGCGCCTATATCGTTGGCAGCAGTGGGCAGCTCGACATCAGCGAAGCCGGTGCCGTGGTCCGGATCGGGGGCAGTGCCAGCAACATCAACCTTCACGCCGGCAGCCGGATCGAGATCGGCGGCTCGCTGACCAACATCAACCTGGGAGCAGGAACTTCCGGTTCGCCGACGATCAACAAGGTCGGCGGCAGCGTCACCAACGTCAACGGTGCCAATAACACCGCGCTATACGTCGGCGGCAGCATCAGCGGGAATGCCAACGCCAACGGCGCGAGTTTCCACAGCAACTATGGTTTCAGCAACGCCACCGTCACTGCGCCCGTCGTCACTTCGCTTTCGGGCTACACTGCGCAGCTTACCGCCGACGTCAAGGCATTGTCCGTAGCGCTTGGCGCCCTGACCATCGCCAACAATCCCAGCACCATCACCTATGGCTCGCAGGGTCCTACCTTGCATGCCGTCGCCAGCTCGGCAGGCTTTGCGGTGTTCAACGTCAACGAGAACTTCTTCAGCTATGGCGAGGTCAAATACGACTTCGCCAACACCAGCATGCCGGTCATCATCAATATTTCCAGCTCCAATATGTCGCTCCACAATGCGGTAGCGGCGACATACAACTGGAACCTCAACCCGGTCAGCGGTGCCAACAGCACGCACAACCAGCAGATCATCTGGAACTTTACCGACGCCAGCACCGTCAATTTGAATCGCGCGGTCTTCGGTTCGATCCTGGCGCCGACAGCGACGGTCACCAACAATGGCCCGGTCAACGGTTCGGTGGTCGCGAAGATCTTCAACCAGAGCGGCGAGGTGCACCTGGGTACCTATGCTCGCGATATCGAGTTCATCTCGGCGGACGACAGCGTCGTGCCCGAGCCGGCAATTTGGCTCCAGCTTATCACCGGCTTCGGCCTCACCGGCGCTCTGATGCGCAGACGCCAACGCACCATCGCATAGCACGGCGCAAGTAAGTTGCTGTTTAATGCCTTGACCACGCAACTTTGATACCGTAACTCGCGCTGCATCCGCAGTTCAAAGAGTTCGCCGCCATGCCTTCTACCCAGACTGGAGCCGAGATCCTCGTCCAGGCGCTGACCGATATCGGCGTCGACACCATCTTCGGCTATCCCGGCGGCGCCGTGCTGCCGATCTACGATGCGCTGTTCAAGCAGACTCGCATCCGCCACATCCTGGTGCGCCACGAACAGGCCGCTGTTCACGCCGCCGAAGGCTATGCGCGCTCGACCGGCAAGCCCGGCGTCGTGCTCGTCACCTCGGGTCCCGGCGCGACAAACGCCGTCACCGGCATCACCGACGCGCTGATGGATTCGATCCCGATCGTCGTGCTGTGCGGCCAGGTGCCGACGCATCTGATCGGCACCGACGCCTTCCAGGAGTGTGACACGACCGGCATCACCCGCCATTGTTCGAAGCACAACTACCTGGTCAAGGACACTGCGCGCCTGGGCGATGTCGTCCATGAGGCATTTCACATCGCTACCGCCGGTCGCCCCGGCCCGGTGGTCATCGACATCCCTAAGGACGTCCAGGTTGCCACCGCCAGCTACACAAAGCCTGGCACGATCAAGCACAAGACCTACCAGCCGCAGGTCAAGGGCGAGCTGTCGTCGATCGAGGCAGCCGTCGAGATGATGGCCGCGGCCGAGCGTCCGATCCTCTACACCGGCGGCGGCATCATCAACGCCGGGCCGAACGCGACGCTGCTGCTGCGCGAGCTGGCGCGGCTGACCGGCGCGCCGGTGACCTCGACGCTGATGGGCCTCGGCACCATGCCCGATCCGCATCCGCAGTTCCTCGGCATGCTGGGAATGCACGGCAGCTACCAGGCCAATCTGGCGATGAACGAGTGTGATCTGATGGTCTGCCTCGGCGCGCGCTTCGACGACCGAGTCACCGGGCGGCTCGATGCCTTCTCGCCTAATTCCAAGAAGATCCACGTCGATATCGACCGTTCCTCGATCAACAAGGTGGTGCGCGTCGACCTCGGCATCGTCGGCGACGTCGGCCATGTGCTGGAGGACATGATCCGCATCTGGAAGGCGCGCGGTCATCGCCCCGCCGACCTGTCGGGCTGGTGGGCCAAGATCGAGGGTTGGCGCGCGCGCAACTCGTTCGGATACACCCAGTCGGGACCGGAGATCGCGCCGCAGCACGCCATCCGCCGCCTGTGGGAGATGACGCGGCACCTCAAGCCGATCATCAGCACCGAGGTCGGCCAGCACCAGATGTGGGCGGCCCAGCAGTTCGGCTTCGACGCGCCGAACAAGTGGCTGACCAGCGGCGGCCTCGGCACCATGGGCTACGGGCTGCCGGCAGCGATCGGCGCGCAGCTCGGCAACCCGAACGCACTGGTCATCGACATCGCCGGCGAGGCCAGCATCCAGATGAACATCCAGGAGCTCGGCACCGCCATCCAGTACCGCCTGCCGGTCAAGGTGTTCGTCATCAACAACGAATACATGGGGATGGTGCGCCAGTGGCAGCAGCTCAACCATGGCAGCCGCTATTCGGAAAGCTATTCGGATTCGCTGCCCGACTTCGTCAAGCTGGCTGAGGCGTACGGCTGGACCGGCATCCGCATCGAAACCGAGGACCAGCTCGACGCCGGTATCGCCCAGATGCTGGCCACGGACGGCCCGGTGTTCGTCGACTGCCAGGTCACCAAGCTGGCAAGCTGCTACCCGATGATCGCCAGCGGCGCCGCCCATACCGAAATGATGCTCGAAGGTGGCGACTGCAAAGCCGCTGCCGACGAAGATGCACAGGCCCTAGTTTAGTGAAATCCGCACCATCCGAACCGCATACGCTTTCCATTCTCGTCGACAACGAAGCGGGCGTTCTCGCGCGTATCGTCGGGCTGTTCTCGGCGCGCGGGTATAACATCGAGAGCCTGACCGTCGCCGACGTCAGCAGCGACCATGCGGTCAGCCGGATTACCGTGGTCACCTCTGGTCCGCCAGCGGTGATCGAGCAGATCATGGCGCAGCTCGACCGCTTGGTCCCTGTCCACCGCGTCCTCGACCTGACCGCGCTCGGCCCGCACGTCGAGCGCGAGATGGCGCTGGTCAAGGTCGCGGGCTCCGGTGACAAGCGCGTCGAGGCGCTGCGGCTGGCCGACATCTTCCGCGCTCGGCCGGTCGACACCACCACCGGCAGCTTCGTCTTCGAGATCAGCGGCTCGACCGCCAAGGTGCAGAGCTTCATCGACCTGATGCGCGAAGTCGGGCTGGTCGAGGTCGCTCGCACCGGCGTCGTGGCCATCTCACGAGGAGCGGCGGCGGTTTGAGGGTAATGCAATGACGATGATAGGGCTTCCGCCGCAGCCGCAAGTAGAAGAGGCTCTTACCGATTACCTGTTAACTATCGGCGAATGGGTAACACCAAAAACTGCATACGAAGCGCTAGCTAAGCACTTCAATCTAAGTCCAGAGCAGCGAAAACTTACAATGGCATTTGATGGCCGTAATCATTGGGAAAATCGTGTCCAGTACGCGCGGCAACGCCTCGTTGCTCGTGGCGTGCTAGATGGGAGCCGTCTTGGCTTTTGGAAATACAAGTCTAACTAAGGAAAGCACATGCGAGTTTATTACGACGCCGATGCCGACATCGGGTTGGTCAAGGCCAAGAAGATTGCCATCGTCGGTTATGGCAGCCAGGGCCATGCCCATGCCCAGAACCTGCGCGATTCCGGCGTCGGTGAAGTCGCCGTCGCGCTGCGTCCGGGTTCTGCCACGGCGGCCAAGGCGGAAGGCGCCGGCTTCAAGGTGATGAGCAACGCCGAGGCGGCGAAATGGGCCGACATCATCATGGTCCTCGCGCCCGACGAGCATCAGGCAGGCATTTATGCCGACGACCTCGCTGCCAACATGAAGGAAGGCGCCGCCCTCGCCTTCGCGCACGGGCTCAACGTGCACTTCCAGTTGATCGAGCCGCGTGCCGATATCGACGTGTTCATGGTCGCGCCAAAGGGCCCGGGCCATACGGTGCGCTCCGAATATGCTCGCGGCGGCGGCGTGCCGTGCCTCGTCGCCATCCACCAGGATGCCAGCGGCAACGCCCATGATGTCGCGCTGAGCTACGCCTCGGCGATTGGTGGCGGACGCTCCGGCATCATCGAGACGACCTTCCGCGAGGAGTGCGAGACCGACCTGTTCGGCGAGCAGGTCGTGCTGTGCGGCGGCCTGACCCAGCTGGTCATGGCGGGCTTCGAGACGCTGACCGAGGCCGGCTATGCACCTGAGATGGCGTATTTCGAGTGCCTGCACGAGGTCAAGTTGATCGTCGACCTGATGTACGAGGGCGGCATTGCCAACATGCGCTACTCGATCAGCAACACCGCCGAATTCGGCGACATCGTCACCGGCCCGCGCATCGTCACCGACGAGACCAAGGCCGAGATGAAGCGCGTCCTCAAGGACATCCAGGAAGGGCGCTTCGTTCGCGACTTCATCCTCGACAACCGCGCCGGCAACCCGGTCCTCAAGGCCAGCCGCAAGCTGCAGGCCCGTCACGAGATCGAGGAAGTTGGCGAGAAGCTGCGCGCCATGATGCCGTGGATTGGCAAGAACCAGCTCGTCGACAAGGCCAAGAACTAGCCGCAACTGTATCTGCCGACAGTGTCGATGAGACACTGTCGGCGGAGGCGTCCACTAACCCCTGAAGTCCTCCAGTGCTTCGCCTCGGACCCGGACCGAGCGCATCGCAATCTGAACCTCGGCCAGGAAGGCGAGTAGTCCCGCGATCAGCAGGATCATCACCAAAATGAATAGCGGCGCGACGGCGGCGGAGGCACGCATCGGGATAACGTCGCCGACGAACAGGATCGCGACGACGATGCAGACGAACAGCGCCGACAGGGTGCACAGTCCGATTGCCCAATGTGCCGCCGACATGCGCCGGCCGAGCACCACCATCTCCTTGCCGGCCCGCTTCCGCGCCGCAGCGTCGTAGCTGCTTAGCTCCGACTCTAGCTTGCGGGCCCGGTCGATGACGCGGCTCAAGCGACTGGTCATGACGTTGAGGATCGATGCGATACCGGTCAGCAGAAACACCGGGGCCACCGCCAGCTGGATGTTGTGCGCGATGGTGTCGATATGGGCGGGGGTAGCGATCATGGCCGGTAGGACCTTTCTACATGGCCGGCCAGCTGGGCCTCGGTGAACCACACCGGCTTCCACTTCTCGGCGGCGAACAGTGGCGCCTGGTCGGCGTAGTGCGGCGAGTCAGGACGCGCAGTTGCAGCGCCGTACTGGTGAATGCTCTCCGAATGAACGGCGCCGTCCCTCCCCCATTCTACGAGCATGATGAAGCTGTCTCCGTGGTCGGCGACCCGTACGCCCTTCTCCTCGCGACTATAGATCGCGCGGATGGTGTCGGGGCCACCGAATACCGGCAGGCTGGTCTTGCCGCGGACAATACGCTGCAGCGACGCCAGTGGCGGATCCAGCCGACCGAAACTGGCTTTCAGCCAAGCGCTGTCGTTTGCCAGCACGGCCTTCGCATCCGGCAACGGATCGCCGTCGTTGGCCGCTCCTGCTGCACTGCCGATCACCATCGCCGCCATTGCATCGGCAGGCCCCTGCCCGTCCTGGACCCAGTCCCACTTTGCCAGCAGCGCCTGCGCCGCCGCAGATTCAGGTGCGCCGCTGGTATCGACCGCCGCCAGCTTCGCCATCCACGCCCCCATTACGCCAGCGTGACTATAGCCCTTGTCGAACTTGATGCGGAGCAGATCTTCGCGCGACAGCTTGCCGGGATGGGCCGCAAACAGGTCCATCCAGCGCAGCGCCCGATTGGTCATGTTGGTCTCGATGCCGAGCTCAGGAGCGAAGTCGACCCGCTTGATGTCGCTCGCCGGATCGGTCGCATGGAACGGTGTGTTGTTCGAGTTGGCCACCCAGCCCGCTGCGGGATCAACGATGGCCGGGTCCGCGCTGAACGGCTCATAGCTCGTCCACAGCGTCTTGCTGGTGGCGCCCGGCAGTTCGCCCTGCCAGTCGAAGCCCGTTATACGCTTGGGGAAGCGCGCATTGTAGAACATGCCGATGTGTCCCGCCGCGTCGGCATAGACGAAGTTGAACGACGGCACGCCCTGACGCGCCATGATCGCCTTCCACTCCCCGAAGTCGCGCGCTTTGTTGAGCTTATACCACTGCTGCACCGCGCCGACGTCGCCGATCCCGGCATAGCGGATCGCGAACACCCCGCGCTCGTTCCTGATCACCGGCCCCTGCACCGAGCGATACACCGTCTTCGGGATTGGCAGCACCAGCGGCCCGAAACGGACGTGCAGCCAGACGCGCGTCTGCTCCAGCGGCAGCCACTTGTCGTCGAAGCGGTAGTGCGTGCCGTCGGCGTCCATTGCCAGCCTGTAGACATCGACGAGGTCCGGCCGATCGACCGTCTCGGTCCAGCCCAGGGTCTTGTTGTGCCCGACCACCGGGAACGGCACGCCCGGGAACAGTGCGCCGGCAAAGTCCCAGCCCGCGTCGGAATGCACTACCGCCTCGTACCAGGCGACGTCGCCTTCCCAAGGTTGATGCGAATTGGAGATCAGCCGGGTGACGCCGTCGGTCGAGCGTCCCGGCGCCACCGCAAAGCCGTTGGAGCCCTTCTCGCCGCCCGGTCCGGCGTTGCGTGGTGCCGGCTTGTTGTCGAGCATCATCCCCAACGTTCGGTCGAGCCCAAAAAAGAACGGCAGGCGCACCGCGAACAACGTCACCACGTCGCGCCCGTTCAGCGGGAACAACCCTCGCAGCCGGACCTCGCCCGGGTGCTTTTCGGCATAGCGGTTGAGCCCCGCGGCATAAGCGTCGACAAGGTCACGCGTCGGCTGGTCGAGCTGGGTCGCAAAGCCGCGCTCCGCCACATCTTGAGCGTCGAGCAGCGCATTGGCGAAGTCGAGCTTAGCTCCCTCGGCACCCGTGATCGCTCCGGCACGACCGCGCGCCGCCGCCATGGAATGCTCTATCGTCGGGAAATCGTCCTCGGCATGGGCGTAGGCCAGGCCGAACGCAACATCGGCGTCGGTGCGGCCGAAGATGTGCGGCACGCCGTAGGTATCACGAACGATGCGGACATGATGCACGACAACCGGGTCGGCGGCAGGCGCCCGGGCGGTCAGATTGTCCCAGCTCGCCAGACCGACGAATACCGTCGCCAGTACCGCGCCGACCCCCGTGCCGATCCTCAGCCACTTCCGCATCCGCGACAAACCCCACCGTGTCGCAGCAGTTATGACCTGCCATGCGGACGGATGATAGGCGTGCACTGCCCGCTGGACATGCTTTCGTTGCGCAGGGCCTTGGGCTACTCAGACAATTGTACGGGAATTGCGCAAGGAATCTCGGAATGCTTGGACCGTGCTGCACAGGCCATAGCCGCCGGACCTTCCTGGCCGGGACGGCGACGAGTGCGCTGGTCGCCGGACCGGTCGTCGCCAGCCTTCGCTCCGCACCGGGTTATGCAGCGGAGGTCGATGTGACCCTGCCCAAGGCAAAGCTGCAGGCATTCGACATGGCCGACGTGACCCTGGGCGAGGGCCCGTTTCTCCATGCCCAACGCAAGACCGAAGCATACCTGCTGTCGTTGCAGCCGGACCGGATGCTTCACAACTTCCGGGTCAATGCTGGCTTGCCGCCACGGGCGCCAGTCTATGGCGGCTGGGAGTCGGAGCCGATCTGGGCGGAGATCAACTGCCACGGCCATACGCTGGGCCATTACCTGTCAGCCTGCGCCCTTGCGTGGCGCTCCACCGGCGACAAGCGCTTCAAGGCGAAGATCGAGTATATCGCGGCGGATCTCGCAGCCTGCCAACTGGCATCGCAGTCCGGATTGATCTGCGCTTTCCCCGATGGGCCGAGGCTGATTGCGGCGCACCTGCGCGGCGAAAAGATCACCGGCGTGCCATGGTACACGCTTCACAAAGTCTTTGCCGGCTTGCGTGATGCAGCGACATTGTCCGACAGCACAACCTCGCGCGACGTGCTGCTGCGCCTCGCCGATTGGGCCGTTGCTGCGACCCGGCCGCTTGATGATGCACAGTTCGAAACCATGCTGGAGACCGAGCACGGCGGCATGAACGAGGTCTTCGCCGATCTTTACCTGCTAACCGGCGAGGCCGACTACCGCCACATGGCCGAGCGTTTCTCGCACAAGTCGGTCATGGCACCGTTGGCGAAGAACCGCGACCATCTGGACGGGCTGCACGCAAACACGCAAATTCCCAAGATCGTCGGGTTCGCGCGGGTTTGGGACGTCACCGGCAAGCCTGAATACCAGGCCGCCTCACAGTTCTTCTGGAAGACGGTGACGACAACCCGCTCCTACGTAACCGGCGGACACGGTGACAACGAGCACTTCTACCCGGTCGCGAACTTCGCCGACCACGTCTTCTCGGCAAAGGGATCTGAAACCTGCGGTCAGCACAACATGCTGAAGCTGACCCGGGCCCTGTTCCTGCACGATCCCCAGCCCGCCTATGCGGATTTTTACGAACGGACGCTCTACAATGGCATCCTCGCTTCGCAAGATCCCGAGACCGGCATGGCAACCTATTTCCAGGGCGCCCGGCCCGGCTACATGAAGCTGTACCACACGCCCGAGAATTCATTCTGGTGCTGCACCGGCACGGGCATGGAGAACCATGTCAAATATCGCGACTCGATCTACTTCCATGATGATCGCGCAATCTACGTGAACCTGCTTATTCCCTCCACGGTCACGTGGAAGGCAGTCGGTGCCACTCTGACCCAGGCGACGGCCTTCCCCGACGCGGCGACGACGGCCCTGCGCTGGACGATGAAGCGCCCGACCGAGCTGACCCTGAAGATGCGCCATCCCGGCTGGAGCCGCACTGCGGTGGTGTCGGTCAATGGCGTCGAAGCGCTGCGGTCGATCGATCCCGGCAGTTATGTCGAGCTCGCGCGGACCTGGCGGAACGGCGACACGGTCGAGATGAGCTTGGTCATGGAGGTCGGCGTCGAGCGATCACCGGTCGCGCCGGACATCGTCGCATTCACTTATGGACCGCTCGTGCTGGCCGGTGCGCTGGGGCGCGACGGGATCGCGCCAAGTGTCGATATCGTCGTCAACGAGCGCAAGTACGGCGACTATAACGCTGCGCCGTTCACGCCGCCCAAGCTTGCCGGCGATCCAGAGGCGATCGCCCGCGAAATTCGTCCCAGTGAGAGGTCGCTGGAGTTCGTAGTGATGTCCGCGGAGCAACAACCAGTCCGGCTGGTGCCGTATTTTCGGATCGCGCACGAGCGTTACGCGACCTATTGGCCGATCGGGCGCGTTTCGACCTGATCGCGGTCTCCGGCGGCGACACAAGCTCTTGACCACGGCGGCGCAACCGGGTGGAGGGGATCATGGCTCACGACCACTCGCACGCCCATTCGCACGCGCCTTCCAGCGGCCATTCGCATGGCGGCGGGCATGGGCACAGCCACGCGCCGGCGAACTTCGACCGCGCCTTTGCGATCGGCATCGGGCTCAACGTCGCCTTTGTTGCGGCAGAGGTGGTGTATGGGCTGAGTTCGCACTCGCTGGCGCTGCTGGCGGATGCTGGGCACAATGCGTCCGACGTGCTCGGGCTGCTGCTGGCGTGGGGTGCGGCCTGGGCGACGCGGCGCCTGCCGTCGCGCAACTTCACCTATGGCTGGCGACGCTCGTCGATCATGGCGTCGCTGATCAACGCGGTGGCGCTGCTCGTTGCGGTCGGCATCATCGTCGCCGAGTCGATTGGGCGCTTCGCCGACCCCGAGCCGATTGCGACAGGCACGGTGATGCTGGTGGCGGGTGCGGGGATCGTCGTCAACGGTATCACTGCGCTGCTGTTCGTTGCCGGGCGGAAGGGCGATCTCAATGTTCAGGGGGCATTCCTGCACATGCTGAGCGACGCCATCGTGTCGGCGGGCGTCGTGCTCGCTGCGCTGGCCATTTCCTTTACCGGGTGGTTATGGCTCGATCCCGTGGTCAGCCTGGTCGTCGCCGCGGTGATCGTCGTCGGCACCTGGGGGCTGCTCAAGGAGTCGCTGCGACTGTCGCTGGACGCTGTGCCGGCGGGCATCGATTGCGACAAGGTAGAGCGCTATCTTGCGGGCCTCCCCGGCGTCGTTGCGGTCCATGACATGCACATCTGGTCGATGAGCACGACCGAGGTGGCGCTGACCGTGCATCTTGGGGTTCCGGGTGAGGGTCCGCACGATGCGTTGCTGCACCGTATCGCGCATGATCTTGCGCACGAATATGGGATTGCTCACCCGACCGTTCAGATCGAGGCGGAGCACGCTGCCTGCGCGTTGGAACCGGCCGACCGGGTCTAGAGGTTTCGAAAAACCGAATGCGACCGAAAGGAAAAGTTTAATGGCGAAGTACGGGATCGGGATCATCGGCTTTGGAAAAATCGCGCAAGATCAGCATGTTCCGGCGATCCGGAGTGTCGACGCCTTCGAACTGATTGCGGTGTCGAGCACCAGCGGCAAGACCCCGGAGGACGCGACCTATTTCTACACCGATTACCGCGAGATGCTCGCCAAGACGCCCGGGCTCGATGCGGTGGCGATCTGCACCCCACCCGGCCCGCGTCGCGCCATCGCCGCCGAGTGCCTGGCTGCCGGCAAGCATGTGCTGCTGGAAAAGCCGCCGGCCGGTACCGTTACCGAGGTCCTCGATATCGCGGCGCGAGCCACTGCCGCCGGCAAGGTCGCCTTCGCCACCTGGCACGCGCAGCATAACGAGGCGGTCAAGCGCACCCGTGCTGCGCTGGCCGGCAAGGTCGTGAAGACCCTCGACGTGATCTGGAAGGAGGACCTGCGCCGCTGGCATCCGGGCCAGGACTGGATCCTCGAGGCCGGCGGCTTCGGCATCTTCGATCCCGGCATCAATGCCTTGTCGATCCTGACGACGATACTGCCCGCGCCGATCTTCGTGTCGCAAGCCGAACTGTCGTTCCCGGCCAACCGCGAGGCGCCGATCGCGGCGAACCTCAAATTTGCGACCGGCCTGACCGCGGATGAAAACCTGCATGCCGAGTTCGATTGGCGCCAGACCGGCGAGCAGACCTGGGAAATCGATATCGAAACGGTCGATGGCCTGAAGCTGCGGCTGACCGGTGGCGGTGCGACGCTGACCATCGAGGGCCAGCCGGCATTCACCGGTCAGACCGACGAATATCCGGACATATACCGTGATTTCGCGGCAATGATCGAAGCGGGCAACTCGCGCGTCGACGTCGCCCCGTTCCAGCTGGTCGCCGACTGCTTCCTGCTCGGCAAGCGTTCGGAGGTCGAGGCGTTCGAGTTCTAGTGCTGCCGATGCGCTGCCGGGTGCCTATGCCTGCGTCCAACAGTCCCCCTTAGGCGCCGAGGCAACCCGGCCGCATACCAACTCCTACCGCGCGCTATCTGCCAGCCCGCCGGCCTGGTGCAACTGGACCCTTGCACCAGCCGAGCGGGACCCAGCCTCAGGCCACCGCAGGCAGCCGGTCGAGATGCTTGTCGAGCGTGATCGGATAATCGCGAACCCGAACGCCCGTCGCATTATAGACCGCATTGGCAACGGCCGCGCCGACACCGCACAGCCCCAGTTCGCCAACGCCCTTCGCCTTCATCGGATTGGCCTTGTCGTCCGCCTCGTCGAGGAAGATGACCTCCTGGTGCGGGATGTCGGCATGGACCGGCACCTCATAGCCGGCGAGGTCGTGATTGACGAAAAAGCCGAAGCGCTTGTCTACCGCCAACTCCTCCATCAAAGCGCCGCCGACGCCCATGGTCATCGCGCCGATGACCTGGCTGCGTGCAGACTTGGGATTGATGATCCGGCCTGACGCGCAGACCGCCAGCATACGGCGGACGCGCGTCACCCCGGTATAGGCATCGACGCCGACCTCGACGAAGTGCGCGCCGAACGTCGACAGCTGCCAGGTCTTGTCGAGGTCGCCGAACTCGATCTGGTCCTCGGCGACCAGTTCGCCCGCCGCGGCGGCCTGGCGCAGCTCGGCCGAACGATTGCCGCTGCGAACCTTGCCGTCCTCGAACACCGCATCGGTCGAATTATAGCCGAGGCGCTGCGCCACTGCGGCGCGAAGCTTGACGCAGGCGGCGTAGACACCGGCCGTTGAATTTCCGGCGCCGAACTGCCCACCCGAGCCGGCCGAGACCGGGAAGTCGGAATCGCCAAGCCGGACCACCACCGCTTCCGTCGGCACACCCATCATCTCGGCCGCCGTCTGGGCGAGGATGGTGTAGCTGCCCGTGCCGATATCGGTCATGTCGGTTTCCACCGTGACCACGCCGTCACGGCCCAGCCGCACCCGCGCCGCCGACGGCATGCTCATGTGATTGCGGAACGCCGCCGCCACGCCCATGCCGACCAGCCAGCGACCGTCCCGCACCTGCGCCGGTTTGGATTTGCGCTTCGCCCAGCCAAACGCCGTTGCCCCCTCGTTGAGGCAACGAACAAGCTGGCGCTCCGAGAACCGACGTCCGGGCTTTTCCGGATCGGTCTGCGTATCGTTCTTGATGCGGAACGCGATCGGATCCATCCCAAGCTTTTCGGCCATCTCGTCCATGGCGATTTCCAGCGCCATCAGTCCGGGGGCCTCGCCCGGCGCCCGCATCGAGTTTCCCTCGGGCAGGTTCAGCACGGCCAGTCGCATCGATATCAGGCGATTGGCACCGGCGTAGAGCAGCTTGCTCTGCATGACGGCCGTCTCTGGCTTGCCGTCGGGCTGATCGCCGGAGCCACTCTCATGTGCGATCGCAGTGATCGTCCCGTCGCGCTCGGCACCGATACGGATCCGCTGGCGCGTCGCTGGCCTGTGCGTCGCGTTGTTCGCCATGATCGGGCGGGACAAGGCGAGCTTCACCGGCCGCTTCGCCGCGCGCGCGGCCAATGCCGCCAACACCGCATCGGTACGCAGAAACAGCTTCCCGCCAAAACCGCCGCCGACATAGCTGGAGATCAGGCGGACCTTTTCCTTGGGCATGTTCAACGTCGTCGCCAGGTCGGTGCGGCCCCAGTCGATCATCTGGTTGGACGTCCAGACGGTCAGCTCGTCACCCTTCCAGGCAGCGATGCTGGCGAATGGCTCCATCATCGCGTGGTTCTGGTCGGGCGTCGAATAATCGGCATCGAGCTGGACCGGTGCCGCTGCGAAAGCCGGCTCGAACTCGCCGATACGATCGACCGGCGGCGCCTCGCTACCCTCGTCGCTGGATCCCCCGTCGAGCGGCGCGGTCTTCAATCCCTCGTCGAGGTCGTATTGGCCATTGGCGCGGGTGTAGTCGACGCGCAGCAGGCCTGCAGCGGCGCGTGCCTGCTCGAACGTCCCGGCAACGACGACGGCGATCGCCTGGTGGTAGTGATCGACTTCGGGTCCACCCAACAGCTTGACGGTGTTGTACTTGCCCTTCCCGAGCTTTCCCGCCTCCTTCGCGGTGACGATGGCGATCACCCCGGGTGCCGCCTTGGCCTCGGTCAGGCGCATGGCGGTTATCCGACCCTTGGCGATGGCCGACGTGACGACATAGCCATAAGCCGCATCCGGCGCTTCGCTGTGATGCTCATAAGCGTAAGGCGCGGTACCGGTCGTCTTTAGCGGCCCATCGATGCGGTCATGGGCCCGGCCCACGACCTTCAGCCGGTCGATCGGGTTGGCGCCGGCAGGAGTTTCGAACTTCATGGATCAGGCCTTGGCTTGCGCGATGACGGCGGCGAGCGCGCGCGTCGCCAGCGGCAGCTTGAACGCGTTGTCGCGAGTGGGGGTCGCCCCGGTGAATGCTTTTTCGGTAACGGCGGCGGCGCCTTGGGGCAGCAATGCCTCGGCCGCTTCGACGCGCCACGGCTTGGGAGCGACGCCACCGAACGCCACGCGGCCCGTACCGTCCGGCTGGATCACCGCGGCGACGGAGACGAGGGCATAGGCATATGAAGCACGGTCGCGCACCTTCTCATAGAAGTGCTTGCCGCCAAGCGGGCGTGGCAACGTCACTGCCGTGATGAGTTCGCCCGCCTTGAGCGCCGTGTCCTGCTCGGGATGGTCGCCCGAAAGACGATGGAAATCGGCGATCGGAATCGAACGGGTGCCGCCGGTCGCATCGACCGTCTCGATCACCGCATCGAGCACGCGCATCGCCACGGCCATGTCGCCGGGGAAAGTGGCGATGCACTTGTCGCTGACCCCGATGATCCCGAGCTGGCGCGAATAGCCACCGATCGCCGCGCAGCCGGAGCCGGGCTGGCGCTTGTTGCACGGCATGTTGATGTCATAGAAATACGGGCAACGGGTTCTTTGCAGCAGGTTGCCGGCAGTCGATGCCTTGTTGCGCAACTGCCCCGATGCGCCGGCCAGGATCGCACGTGACAACACGGCATAGTCGCGCCGGATCCGCTCGTCGGCGGCCAGCGTGGTGTTGGTGACCAGTGCGCCGATCCGCAGGCCCCCGTCGCGCGTCGCTTCGATCTTGTCGAAGCCGAGATCCTGGACGTCGACAAGGTGCGTCGGCGTCTCGACCTCGATCTTCATCAGGTCGAGCAGGTTGGTCCCGCCGGCAATGAACTTGGCGCCGGGCCGTCCGGCCACGGCACGCACGGCCGCGATGGGGTCGGTCGCTCGCTCGTAGGTAAAGGCCCTCATGCGACTGCCCCGGCGACTTCGGCCATCGCCTCGGCGATGTTCGAATAAGCGCCGCAGCGGCAGATATTGCCGCTCATGCGCTCGCGGATCTCGGCGTTGGTGGCGCTGGGCGCCTTGGTAAGATCCTCCTGGACGTGGCTCGGGATGCCCTGCCTGATCTCGGCGAGGACCGCTACGGCGGAGCAGATCTGACCGGGGGTGCAATAGCCGCACTGATAGCCGTCGTGCTTGATGAAGGCGGCTTGCATCGGGTGCAGCTTCTCGGGAGTGCCGAGCCCTTCGATGGTGACGATGTCGTCACCCTCGTGCATCACCGCAAGGCTGAGACAGGAGTTGATGCGGACGCCGCCGACCATCACCGTGCAGGCCCCGCACTGGCCATGATCGCAGCCCTTCTTGGTGCCGTTCAGGTGAAGATGCTCACGGAGGGCATCGAGCAGCGTCGTCCGGGGATCCAGCGCCAGCGCGCGTCGCTCGCCGTTGACGGTGAAGCGCACCGGCATCGTCGATTCGGGTCGCCCCTGGGGCGATGCTGGAGGCGCGGCAGCGACCGGACCGACAGCAATAGCGGCGGCCGCCCCGCCGGTGAGAACGCCACGGCGAGACACTTCGAGTTGAGGTAAATTCGACATCAGGGATCCTTCATGCGGCACGCCGCTCGCAGCATTAACGCAGACAAACTGCTTTGGCCGCGTGAGGGAGGCTCAAAAAGGCGATGAGCAGAGCTCATCGGAGCGGATACCGCCGCGGCATTTTGCCCAACGGCAAGTGACCCGAGACCGGCGCGGAAATTCGATCAGGGAGCCTGGCAAGCCGTAAGCTGGCGCAGACCCGATCGCCGGGCGTCATGCGCTGCTGGCAGACTTCGGTACGGCGGAGGGGTGGTGGACGCACCAGGGTTCGAACCTGGGACCCGCTGATTAAGAGTCAGCTGCTCTACCAACTGAGCTATACGTCCATCGATGGTATGAACGAGCCGGGGATGGTTAAGGCCACCGGCGCGAACTGGAGGCCTCTTAGCAGCGTCTTTTCGCGCTGTCAGTTATTTTGTTGCGTCGTGGCACAATGAATTTCGTCACGACCCGCTCTCCAGCATCTGCTCCAACAGTTGCTTGACCCGCGCCACCCGCTCGCCACCGTCGGCGATCCGGTCGAGCAGCAGCAGGCGATCGCCTTTGCGCTCGAGTTCGGCATGAGCGATGACGGCGTCGAAGTCCCGGCGGGGGGTGAACGCGATGGCGGCCGGACCGGCGTCGATCCGCGCGATCTTCAGGACACAGGCCATGGCCCGGATCGCGGCGATGTCGAGCAGCATGCGCGCTTCGTCGGGCAGCGCGCCGAAGCGGTCCTCGAGCTCGGCCTCGAAGCTGGCAAGCGCATCCGGATCGGTCAGGCGAGCCAGCCGCCCGTACAGCGCGATACGGACTTCGACTTCAGGAATCCATGCGGGCGGCAGGCTGCCGGCATGGCCAAGGTGAAGATCGGGGCTCCAGCGGTCGACCACCTCGCCGCGCGCCGAACGCAGGGCGCTTTCGAGGAGGTGGTGGTACAGGTCGACGCCGATCAGCTTCATATGGCCAGCCTGGGCGTCGCCGAGCAGGTCGCCGGCGCCCCGCATGTCGAGATCGCGAGCGCTGATCGCGAAGCCGGCGCCGAGACGGTCGAAGGCCTGCAGCGTGCGCAGCCGGTTGAGCGTCGCATCGGCGATCCGGCTGCCGGGATCGGTCAGCAGCAGCACCTGGCCGCGACGCCCGCCGCGACCGACGCGCCCCCTCAGCTGGTGCAATTGGGACAGGCCGAAGCGGTCGGCGCGCCAGACGATCATGGTATTGGCGCGAGGCACGTCGAGACCGGCCTCGATGATGTTGGTGGCGAGCAGCACGTCGCCGTCGCCCTCGGCAAAGCGCACCATGGCATCGTCGATGTCGGCGGGGGTCATCTTGCCATGCGCCTCGCGGATGACGAGTTCGGGAGCGAGTGCGCGCAGCTTCTCGGCCATCGGAGCCATGTCCTCGATGCGCGAAACGACGACGAAGCTTTGGCCGCCCCGCCCCTTCTCGCGGAGCAGGGCGGTGCGCACGGTGGCGGGATCGAAGCTGGCAACGCTGGTGCGGATCGGCTGGCGTCGGGCCGGCGGCGTGGCGATGATCGACAGCTGCTGGAGGCCGACCAGCGCAGTCTGGAGAGTGCGTGGGATCGGGGTGGCGGTCAGCGTGCAGCTGTGACTATTGTCGTTGAGGTTGCGCAGCCGGGCCTTATCGGCACTGCCGAAGCGTTGCTCCTCGTCGATGACGACCAGCCCGAGGTTGGCGTAGGTCGCGGTGGCGACGGCGGAGGTGCCGATGACGATCGCGATCGAGCCGTTGGCGAGGCCTGCCTTGGTCGCCTTCTTCTCGGCGGCGGTGGAGAGGCGCGAAAGACTGGCGACTTCGATGCCCATGCCCTCGAAGCGGCGCCTGAAGCTGTCGAGGTGCTGGCGTACCAGGACAGTCGTCGGGGCGGCGATGGCGACCTGGCCGCCGGCGAGCGCGACAAGAGCTGCGGCGCGCAGGGCGACTTCGGTCTTGCCATAGCCGACATCCCCTACGACCAGGCGGTCCATCGGCTTGCCCGAAGCGAGGTTAGCGCGGACCGCGGCAATGGCGCGAGCCTGGTCGGGGGTTTCGGTGAACGGAAAGCCGGCACTGAAGCGCTCATAGGCTGCGGCATCGGGCTCGAAGCACGGCGCGGTCAGCTCGGCCCGGGCGCTCGCCATGGCCGTCAGCGCGCGGGCGCTCTCGGCGATCGCCGCATCGATTTCCCCACGCCGCTTCAGCCAGCTCGAGCCGTCGAGGCGGTCGAGTGCGACAGCATCGGCGTCGGCCCCATAACGCCAGATCCGGTCTGCTTCAGCAACGGGCACCAGGCGCCGCGCACCCCCGGCATAGTCCAGCATGATCGCGTCGCCGCCGTCATCGCCCGGCACCAACTCGAGGCCGGTGACAATGCCGATGCCGTGATCTTCATGGATGACCACGTCGCCGGGGCGGAACTCGCCGGCTTCACCAACCAGGGGATTGCTCGCCGCGCTGTTCGTAACGCCGGTCAGCGCGCGGCTGCCGAGCACGTCGGCGGCGGCGAAGACGCTGAGGCCCGGCCGTTGCCAACCGCGCTCCAATGGCATCGTCAGCATCGCAACGGTGTTCGGGACGGTCTCGCCAAGCCAGCCCGCCAGCGGCTCCGTCACCACACCGATCTTGCGAAGCTGCGCCCCCAGGAACCGCAGATCCCGCGCCGATCCGGCCAGGATCGTGCGGTCGCCATCCGACATCGCCGCCTTCAACGCGCGTCCGAACGCCCGCAGCGGTGCCTTGCCCTCGACGAAGCGCTTGCCTGCTGTCTCGCCGTCCTGCGCCACGTCGACCAGCCGCCGCCCGGCAAGCGTCGCCGACCACCGCGCCGCGTCGGCAACCGGCTCAACTCGCGAACCCGGTCGCAGTCGTGCCGCGTCCGCCACCAGTCCGACGAAGCGGTCGCGCAGGCGCATTGCGTCCGGGTCCAGTGCCACCGCCGCGTCGGGGAGGTGGTCAAACAGCGTCACCGGCGCATCACCGAGAGGCGGTTCGGCGCTGCGACCTATCTCCAGCTGCTCCAGGTCTGCGGTGCGGAGCTGGGTAACCGGGTCATAGCATCGGATCGCGGTGATCCGCCCATCGGCCAGCTCGATCCGCGCCGGCAGCCCGGCATCGGCGGGAAAGATGTCGACGACCTGCCCACGGATGGCGATCTCGCCCGGCTCATCGACCCGCTCGTCGGCAAAGTAGCCGAGGTCGTTAAGCAGGGCGTCGAACGCCTCGATCTCGAACGGCTCTCCGACCGTCAATCGCGGCAGGGCGGCATCGAATGCTGTCACCGGCGGATAGAGGCGCGCTGCTCCCTCGGCGGTTGTAACTAGGGCAATTCGGCGCTCTCGGCTCAACGACGCAGCACGTGCCCGGTGCAGCGCCGCCACCCGCCGCCCGACATTGGCGGGCGATGCCGGCGCAGTGTCGCCGGGCAGAGCGTCGCTGGACGGGCAATGCAGCACCTCGGCATCCGGCGCGGCGGCCGTCAGCGCTGTCGCGACCATCTCGGCGCGCTGCTCGTCAGTGGCGACATAGACCACGTCACCCTGCGCCAGCGCCTCCGCCAACCGCGCCGCCACCACCCCGATTGCCGCCATCTGGCGCGGCGCACCGGCAACTCCTTGAGCTTCTACAACGAGTTCAGTGGCACCAACGGGTTCGACAAACATCAGTGTGGATACTCGCGCAGGCGACAGGGGAGTCGCTGAACGAGGACGTGGCGGATGCCGTTCCGCGCTTGGCTGGCCGGCGACACCTTGCCGCCGACGTGCGGAACCGGTCGATCGAAATGCGGTCGGTTCGACCGTCTGACGCAGGCAAATTCCGTAGCCGCGAACCTGACGCGGCCCGGCCCGCGAGGGTCAAACTATTCGGTGTCGCGAGCCGCTAAAGCTCGCGAGGCTGCAATTCGCTGACGACGCCACCGCAGGTCGGGGCCCGGACGCCGGTCGTTTCGGGCCAGCTCGTCGGCCAGCCGTTGAGCACGCGGACGGCGAGCCAGGCGAAGGCTTCGGCCTCCAGTGCGTCGCCCTCCCAGCCAACCGCCTCGACCGGCTCGGCAGGCATGCTGGTGCGCTCAGCAAGCATCCTCATCAAGGTCGCATTGTGGCGGCCGCCGCCAGTGACCAGCAAGCGGAGGGGTGTCTGGGGGACATGGGCAAGGGCCAGCGCGACGGTCTCGGCGGTGAAGGCAGTCAGCGTCGCGGCACCATCGGCGAGGTCGAGGCCGCGCGCCGGCTGCGACGAGAAATCGCCGCGGTCCAGCGACTTGGGGGGTGCCAGGTCGAACCAGGGGTTGTCGGACAGGCTGTCGAGCACGTCTGGATGGACCGTGCCGCGTCCCGCAAGTTCGCCGCCAGCGTCGTGGCTCAGGCCGGCCTCGGCGCGCACCCAGTCGTCGATCAAGGCATTCGCCGGCCCGGTGTCGAAGCTCAGCCAGTCGTCGTCACCCAGCCAGGTGATATTGCCGACGCCGCCAAGGTTGAGCACCCCGAGCGGCCGTTCCAGCCCAGCCGCCAGCGCGCGGTGATAGCCGGGCGCAAGCGGAGCGCCCTGCCCGCCCGCCGCGACATCGGCGGAGCGGAAGTCGCTGACCACCCGTACGCCGGTCAGTTGCGCCAGCAGCCCGCCGTCACCGATCTGCCAGGTCCAGCCGCGGTCCGGGCGATGGGCGACAGTCTGGCCGTGGAAACCGATGACTTCGACATCGGCGGCTTCGACTCCCGCCTGATCGAGCAGCATCGACACCGCGGCGGCATGCGCCAGCGTCAACTCGCGGGCGGCGGCGTCGATCGCCGGATGTGGACCCGGCCGCTCCATCGCCAGAGCCGCGGCACACGCCGCGCGCAGCCGCTCGCGCGTCACTTCGCTGTAGGGCGTACCGCCGAATGCGATGCGGCGAACCTGGCGGTCGCCGTCGGTTTCGATCAGCGCCGCGTCGATGCCGTCCATCGAGGTGCCCGACATCAGCCCAACGGCGAGAGTTCCCTGAACTGGTCCGCTCATGCTAGGCAGCCTCCGCCATGACCTACAAATCCGACTTCCTCCGCGTGCTAGACGAACGCGGCTACATCCACCAGATCACCGACGCCGTGGCGCTCGATGATGCGGCCAGCAGCGGCGTGGTGACCGCCTATGTCGGCTACGACTGCACCGCGCCGTCACTCCATATCGGCAATTTGGTGTCGATCATGATGCTGCGGCGGCTGCAGCAGGCAGGGCACAAGCCGGTCGTTCTGCTCGGCGGCGGCACCACCAAGGTCGGTGATCCTTCCGGCAAGGACGCCGGTCGGCAGCTGCTCGACGATGCGCGGATCGCCGCCAACATGGCCAGTATCAAGCGGATCTTCGAACGCTTCCTGACCTTTGGCGACGGGCCTAGCGACGCGGTGATGGTCGACAATGCCGACTGGCTCGACGGCTTGGCGTATATCCCGTTCCTGCGCGACATCGGGCGGCATTTCTCGATTAACCGCATGCTGACCTTCGATTCGGTGCGGCTGCGGCTCGACCGGGAGCAGCCGCTGAGCTTCCTCGAATTCAACTACATGATCCTGCAGGCGTATGATTACCTTGAGCTGTCACGCCGGGTCGGCTGCACGCTACAGATGGGCGGGTCGGACCAGTGGGGCAATATCGTCAACGGCACCGACCTGATCCGCCGTGTCGACAGCAAGCCGGCCTATGGCCTGACGACGCCGCTGATCACGACTGCCGACGGCGCCAAGATGGGCAAGACCGCGGCAGGCGCAGTTTGGCTGCACGAAGATTCGCTGCCGGCGTATGACTATTGGCAGTTCTGGCGGAACACGCACGACGCCGATGTCGGGAAGTTCCTGCGCATCTTCACGGACCTGCCGCTGGACGAAATCGCGAGGCTGGAGGCTCTGCCGGGGTCGGAGATCAATGCGGCGAAGGCCGTGCTTGCCGATGCCGCGACGGCGCTGTGCCGGGGTGCCGAGGCTGCGGCAGGCGCCAGCGCGACTGCCGCAGCGACGTTCGAGGCGGGCGGCGCGGGGGACGATTTGCCCAGCTTTGCGGTCAGCGGCCCAGTGACCCTGCTCGATGCGCTAGTCGGTTTGGGTTTCGCCGCGTCGAAAGGCGAAGCTCGGCGGCTGGTCGCCGGTGGCGGGGCGCGGATCGAGGGCGCTGCGGTCAACGACGAAGCGGCGATGGTCGAGGCGGGAGCACGGATCTCGGCGGGCAAGAAGCGCCACGGGATCTTGGTGGCAGGCTAAAAGCCCGCTACTCCAGCGTCGCCCACGGACGCCATTGCTGCAGGCGCTGGTCTAGCAGCGTCAGCGTCGGGGCGTCGAACTCTCGCGCCAGCCGGGTTGCGAGCGCCGTGGCCTTGGCAGCGGTCGGAGCGTCACCGCGGTTCGCTGCCAGGCGCGCCCAGACCCAGGCGGAACCACGATCTCGCGCGATGCCGCTGCCCTCGGCACAGGCCCGGGCAAGCGCCAGCTGGGCCGGGGGATAGCCGCGCCGGGCGGCACGCAGCCACCAGGTCGCGGCCGTCGCAGGATCGCGCGCCATGCCCTGCCCGCGCGACGCCATGACGCCGAGCATCGTCTCGGCAACCGCGGAGCCCTGTCCGGCGAGCCGGCGGAAATTATGCGCAGCCTGGGTGAAGCGACCGGATTGGTGAGCGGCCAGCGCATCGGAGAGCAGCGGCATCGCCCATGTCGGCGGCGACGCGGCCGCCGGCGGGGCGATCGACGACAGCGGCACGGCAATCATCAGGAGAACGGTAAAACGCAGGAGCATCGCCGCCGCGACTAGGCGCTCAGCCCGACCGCAGCAAGCCCACGGCTGCATCGCGCTCGAACAGATACAACAGATTGCGCGCCGCCGCGCCGCGGGGTGAGTCGAGGCCGCCGTCGCGGTCGAGCAGCAGTCGGGCGTCATCACGGGCGATCGGCAGCAGTTTCGGCAGGCGATCGGGGTCGGCGATGCGGAAGATTTCCTCGCCCGACTGGCGGACGCCGAGGATCTCGCCGGCGCCGCGCAGGCGCAGGTCTTCCTCGGCGATGCGGAAGCCGTCGTTGGTCTCGCGCATCAGCTTCAGGCGCGCGGTGGCGGTCTCGGTGAGGTTGTCGCCACGCAGCAGCAGGCAGACCGAGCGCGCCGTGCCCCGCCCGACCCGGCCGCGCAACTGGTGAAGTTGGGCGAGGCCGAAGCGCTCGGCCGCCTCGACGATCATCAGCGAGGCGTTGGGCACGTCGACGCCGACCTCGATAACGGTGGTGGCAACCAGGATCGCAGTCTCGGCGGCGGCGAAGGCGGCCATGGCGGCGTCCTTGTCGGCAGGCTTCATGCGGCCGTGGACGAGGCCGACGCGGGCGTCGCCGAACTGCTGGCGGAGGTGGGCGGCGCGGGTTTCGGCGGCGGCCTCGTCGCCCTGCTCGTTGCCCTCGACCAGCGGGCAGACCCAATAGGCCTGGCCGCCGCCCTCGATGTGGCGGCGCAGGCCGGCGAAGACGTCGTTGAGCTTCTCGGTCGAGGACACCCGCGTCTCGATCGGCACCCGGCCGGGCGGCAGTTCGTCGATCTGCGAAACGTCCATCTCGCCATAGGTGGTCAACGCCAGGGTCCGCGGGATCGGCGTCGCGGTCATCGCCAGCAGGTGCGGCGTCACCCGTGCCTTGGCCGCCAGCAGCAGCCGCTGGGCCACCCCGAAGCGGTGCTGCTCGTCGATCACCACCAGCCCAAGGTCGTGGTAATGCACGGTTTCCTGGAAGATCGCGTGGGTCCCGATCAGGATATCGATCTCGCCCGCCGCAAGGCGCGCCAGCAAATCCTCGCGCGCCCGCCCCTTGTCGCGCCCGGTCAGCACCGCGATCCGCACCGGCAGGTCGCCCAGCGTCTTCTGCAGCGTCGCGAGATGCTGCCGCGCCAGGATCTCGGTCGGGGCCAGCAGCGCCGCCTGCGCTCCGCTCTCGACCGCGACCAGCATCGCCAGCAGCGCGACCAGCGTCTTGCCCGATCCGACATCGCCCTGCAGCAGCCGCAGCATCGGCGACGCCTGCGCCAGGTCCCCCGCGATCTCGCCCGACACCCGCCGCTGCGCATCGGTCAGCGACCACGGCAGCCACGCCACCAGCGTCTCGGTCAGCTTCCCCGTTCCTGCCAGCGGTCGTCCCCGACGTCGTCGCGTGTCCGCCCGAACCAGCAGCAATGCCAATTGGTTGGCGAGCAGCTCGTCATATGCCAGCCGGTCGCGCGACGGCGTGTGCAGCGCGTGCGCCGAGACCAGCGCATCACGCCACGCCGGCCAGCCGTGCTTCGCCAGCACGCTCGGTTCGATCCACTCGGCCAGCACCGGCGCGCGCTCCACCGCAGCGGCGACCAGCGCCCCCATGCGCTTGTTGGTGACGCCCTCGGTCAGCCCATAGACCGGCTCCCGCATCGGGATCGTCGCGGCGTCGGCTGGGGCGACGACATAATCCGGATGAGCGATCTGCAGCATGTCGCCGTAGCGCTCCAGCCGCCCGCTGACGACGCGTTTCTGGTGCAGCGGCAACAGCTTCTGGGCATAGGCTCCACCGCCACCGAAATACGCCAGCGCCAGCCAATTGCCGCCCACGTCGCGGCACTGGACCTTGAATGGCCGCCGCTGTGCCCCCGGCTCATAGGTCATCGGCTCGATCTCGACGGTGACGGTGCGGTCGACATAGGCCGCGTCGAGCGTCGTCAGCCGGACCCGGTCGATCGCCATGACCGGCAGGTGAAACACCAGGTCGACGGCGCGCGTCAGCTTCAGCCGCGCCAATTGGCGGGCCAGCGTCGCGCCGATACCTTTGACCGCAGTCAGCTCGGCGAACAGCGGGTTGAGGAGTTCGGGCCGCATCTCTATCTACATCCTTACACGCCGCCGCGCGCCCGCACTACGGGCGTCGCGGCTATCGCTATTTGGAGCCCGCATGACCCTGGATTTCCGCCGCCGCCGCGCCAAGTTCCGCGCCTGGCATCGGGGCACGCGTGAGGCGGACCTGATGATCGGCGGGTTCAGCGACCGTTATGTCGAGACCTGGGACGCCGACCAGCTCGGCTGGTTCGAGGCGTTGCTGGAGGAAATCGACGTCGACGTCATGGCCTGGGCGATCGGCACCGAGATCGCGCCGCCGCGCTATCACGGTCCGCAACTCGATGCGCTGCTCAAGCTCGATTATGTCTCGAAAGTGATGCGTTGATCGAAGTCAAACACGTCGTCGCGTCCTCGCGCCCGCTGACCTTGGCGGGCGCTCCCGGCGGCTATCTGGCGTGGCTGGTCGCCGACATCGCGCGCGCCGCCAAGGGTCGCGCGGTGTTCGTCGCCTCGGACGATGCGGGCGCGCGGACGATGATGGACACGGCGCACTTCTTCGCGCCCGAATTGGAAACGGTGTACCTGCCGGCGTGGGACTGCCTGCCCTACGACCGCGCCTCGCCGAGCCTGCGCGTCGCCAGCGACCGGCTGGCAGCGCTCGCGGCGCTGGCGGCGCCCACCACCCGCGCGCAGCTGCTGGTCACCACTGTGAACGCGATGCTGCAGCGGACCATCGGCCCGCAGCGCATCCGCGAGCTGACCGCACTGATCAAGCCCGGCGCGCGTTTCGACCGCGACAAGCTGGCGGCGATCCTGTCCGCCAACGGCTATGTCCGCACCGACACCGTCGTCGACGCGGGCGAATATGCGATCCGCGGCAGCCTGCTCGACCTGTATCCGGCGGGTGCGTCCGACGCGCTGCGCCTCGACTTCTTCGGCGACGAGATCGAGACCGTCCGGCGCTTCGACCCGTCGACCCAGCGCACCATCATGGCATCTGAGGGCTTTACCCTGCTGCCGGTCAGCGAGGTGCTGCTCAACCCCGACCGTATCGCCAGCTTCCGTCGCGGCTACCTGTCCGAGTTCGGCGCCACCGCGACCGGCGACCCGCTATACGAGGCGGTCAGCAACGGCCGGCGTCTGGCCGGCATGGAGCACTGGCTGCCGCTGTTCGAGCCCGAGTTGTCGACGGTGTTCGACTATCTCGACAAGGACACGGTCATCGTCCGCGACGCCGGCAGCGAGGCCGCGGCGGGTGCACGCTTCGAGGCGATCTCCGACTATTTCGACAACCGCAAGGCGGCGCTGACGGCGAAGAAGGGCAGCTATCGGCCACTCGCCACGACCGCGCTGTACCTGTCGCCCGAGGAATGGGCGGCGAAGCTGGTGGCGACCAAGGCGCATATCACCTCGCCGTTCGGCGTGCCCGACGGGACGCGCGATACCATCGACTGCGGGGCGTTGGCGCCACGCGACTTCACGCCGGAGCGGACCGCCGGGACCAATGTCTATGAGGCGGTGCAGGGCCATATCGACGCGCTGCGCAAGGCCAAAACACGCGTCATCCTTGCCAGCTACTCGATCGGCTCGCGCGAGCGGCTGAGCGGGCTGCTGGCCGATCACGGCGTAAAGAAGATCGCGCTGGCGGACTCGTGGCAGGAGGCGCTGGGCGAGGCCGCCAAGGGCAATGTCGCGCTGACCGTCGTCGCGCTCGACCACGGCTTTACCCAGGACGATATCGCGGTGCTGACCGAGCAGGACATGCTCGGCGACCGGCTGGTGCGTCGCCGCAAGTCGGCGAAGAAGGCCGACGCGTTCCTCGCCGAACTGGCGATGCTGACGCCGGGCGACCTGCTGGTCCACAACGACCACGGCGTCGGGCGATACGAGGGTCTGGTCGCGGTCGATATCGGCAAGGCGCCGCACGACTGCGTCATGCTGACCTACGACGGCGGCTCGAAACTGTACGTGCCGGTCGAGAATATCGACGTGCTGACGCGCTATGGCTCGGACTCCGATGGCGTCGCGCTCGACCGGCTCGGCGGCGTCGCGTGGCAGGCGCGCAAGGGCCGCATGAAGGACCGCATCCGCGAGATCGCGGGCGAGCTGATGGCGACCGCCGCCGCCCGGGCGCTGCGCGAGGCCGATGCCGCGATCCCCGATGCGCAGGGCTATGCCGAGTTCGCCGACCGCTTCCCCTATTCCGAGACCGAGGACCAGCAGCGCGCCATCGACGACGTGCTCGGCGATCTGGCGAGCGGTTCGCCAATGGACCGGCTGGTCTGCGGCGACGTCGGCTTCGGCAAGACCGAGGTGGCGTTGCGCGCGGCGTACGCGGGCGCGATGTCGGGGATGCAGGTCGCCATCGTCTGCCCGACGACGCTGCTGGCGCGCCAGCATTACGCCGGCTTCCGTGAGCGTTTCGCGCATCTGCCAATCGAGGTGCGACAGCTGTCGCGGCTGGTCACCGCAGGCGACGCCAAGCTGGCGCGCGAGGGGCTGGCCGACGGCACCGTCGACATCATCGTCGGGACGCACGCGATCCTGGCGAAATCGGTCGAGTTCAAGCGTCTCGGGCTGGTCATCGTCGACGAGGAGCAGCGCTTCGGCGTGACGGCCAAGGAACGGCTGAAGAACCTCAAGACCGATGTCCATGTCCTGACGCTGACCGCGACGCCGATCCCGCGGACGCTGCAGATGGCGCTGACCGGCCTGCGCGAGCTGTCGATCATCGCGACGCCGCCGGTCGATCGGCTGGCCGTGCGGACCTACGTCATGCCGTGGGACGAGGTGGTCATGCGCGAGGCGCTGCTGCGCGAGCATTATCGCGGCGGGCAGAGCTTCTTCGTCACGCCGCGCATCGCCGACCTGGCGGATATCGAGCAATTCCTAAGGGATAACGTCCCCGAGGTGACCTTCGTCACCGCGCACGGCCAGATGTCGCCGACCGAGGTCGAGGAGCGGATGAGCGCCTTTTACGACCGGCGCTACGACGTGCTGCTGTCGACAACGATCATCGAGAGCGGACTGGACATTCCCTCCGCCAACACGCTGATCGTGCACCGTGCCGACCGGTTCGGCTTGGCACAGCTTTACCAGCTGCGCGGGCGCGTCGGGCGGGCCAAGGTCCGTGCCTATGCGTACATGACGACGCCGGCGGACCTGCAGATCACCGAGACGGCGGAGAAACGCCTGCACGTACTGTCGACGCTCGATTCGCTCGGGGCGGGGTTCCAGCTGGCGAGCCACGACCTCGACATTCGCGGCGCGGGCAATTTGCTGGGCGACGAGCAGTCGGGGCATATCCGCGAGATCGGCTTCGAACTGTACCAGTCGATGCTGGAGGATGCGATCCTGGAGGCGCGCGCCGGTGCGGCGGGGGTCAAGCCGCCGCCGGAGACCTTCTCGCCGTCGATCACCGTCGATGCGCCGATCCTGATCCCGGAGGATTATGTCCCCGACCTCAACCTGCGGATGGCGCTGTACCGGCGGATGAACGAGCTGGCGGACCGCTCGCAGGTCGACGGTTTTGCGGCGGAACTCATCGACCGCTTCGGGCCGCTGCCCGAGGAGGTGTCGAACCTGGTGCAGGTCATCGAGATCAAGCAATTCTGCCTGCAGGCGCGGGTGGCAAAGCTGGAGGCCGGGCAAAAGGGTGCGCTGATCACCTTCCAGAACGACAGCTTTGCCGAGCCGCAGGCGCTGCTCGACTACATCCACCGGCTTGGCACGCGGGCCAAGCTGCGACCGGACAACAAGCTGTATATCGGCGGCGACTGGGGCGACGTGCGGTCACGGCTCAAGGGTTCGCTGGGGCTGGCGCGAGCGCTGGCCAAGTTGGCATCGGGCGCGGTGGTCAAGCCGATCGTCGGCAAAGGGCCGGCGGTGATCGAGCCAAAGCCGGTGCCGCCGGTCGCCAAGCCGTTGCCGATGCGGCCTTCGGTGTTCCGGTCTAAGGGCTACGCGGGGCGCCGCTGACGTCGCGTATCGCGGTCGCGACGGCGGCGGGGTCGTCGTTCATGATGTTGTGCGAGGCGCCCGCGATCGTGCGCTGCTCGCCCCGGGTCGAGCGGGCGGCCAGCGCGACGTGCGCGGCGACCCAGCCCGGCGAGGTAGCGGCGCTTTGCCCGGCAGTCAGGACGACCAGCGGTAGGTCGCCATAGCTCTGGCGGCCGCGGCGCAGTTCAGCGCTGGTTGCGCCTGCGATGCTCGCATATTCGCTCGCCTGGGTGCGCCAATAGCTCGGGTTCAGGCGCTCCGCGGCGAAGTTGGCGTTCATCTGCGCCGACAGGCGGGCGATCGGCTTGAAGTCGCAGTGGCGCAGGCCGGGCTCGGTCGAGGGCAAGCCGCGGGCTTCGGCGGCGACAGCGCAGACTTCGTAGCGTGCGACGCGGGTGGCGACGGCAGCCTCCTGCCCATCGAACTGGCCCTCGATCGACGGATCGACCAGCACCATGCCGGCGACCTCGCGCGGATGGGCATCGGCGAACAGGCGCATCGACATCGCCCCGGCGGAATGGCCGACCAGCACATATGGCGGTGCGATGCGCGCGGCGGCGAGGAGCTGGGCAAGGTCGGCAGCGGTCGCGGCGCCGTCGCGCGGCATCGGACCGGGATCGCTGAACCCCAGCCCGGCGCGGTCATAGGCGCAGGCGCGATTGGTGGCGGCAACCAGCGGCTGGGTCCTCGCCCAGGTCCAGATCGTCCCGCCGAACCCCGACTCGAAGATCACGGTCGGGCTGCCCTGCCCGGTGCAGTACAGGTTGAGCCGGCGCCCGTCGGCGAGCTTGACCAACTGCTGCGGCGCTTCCCACGGCGCGGCAGCCGGAGCCGCCGCCGCCAGTAGCGCCAGCAGGATCAGGCGCGCAGCCGCCATCCGCTCTTGAGCAGGCGGAAGCACAGCAGCCACAGCGCCAGGTCGACGACCAGCAGCATCACCGCGCCCTGCACCGCCAGCCCGTCGGACACGCCGAGGAAGCCGTAGCGGAAGCCGTCGATGATGTAGAAGAACGGGTTGGCATGGCTGACCGCGCGCATCGCCGGGCTGACCTTGTCGATGGCGTAGAAGGTGCCCGACAGCAGCGTCAGCGGCTGGATGACGAAGTTGGTCACTGCGGCGGCATGGTCGAACTTGTCGGCCCAGATACCGGTCAGGATGCCGAGTAGCGCCAGCATGATCGCGCCCATCGTGCCGAAGTACAGCACCACCAGCGGATAGCGGATCGGTACGTCGACGCCGGGCGCGAGCAGCATCGCCAGCCACACCGCCAGGCCGACCAGCCAGGCGCGCGTCACCGCGCTGCCGACCCAGGACACCAGCAATTCGGTGGTCGACAGCGGCGGCATCAGCACGTCGACGATGGTGCCCTGGATCTTGGCGATCAGCAGCGACGAGGAGGTGTTGGCGAAGGCGTTCTGGATCATACCCATGACGATCAGCCCCGGCCCGAGGAAATCGGCATAGGGCACGCCCAGCACCGTCGGCCGCGAGCGGGTCATGGCGACCGCGAAAATCACCAGGAACATCAACGTCGTGATCGCCGGTGCCCAGACGGTCTGAAGCTGCACCTTGAAAAACCGGCGCACCTCCTTCAGATAGAGCGTCTTCAGGCCCTGCCAGTTGACCGAGTGGATAATCACCACACCCGGTTCGGCATGGCCGCTACTCAGCGGCAGTTGGGCGGTCTTGTCGAGCATGCGAGCGTCCTACCCCCGCGCACCGCATCGCTGCAAGCAGTTCAGCCGACGCACCTAAGGATAGACCGCCCATGTCGTGGACCGACGCCCGTATCGAACTGCTCCGCACCAGCTGGGAGTCCGGGCTCACCGCGAGCCAGATCGCCGAAGTTCTCGGCGAGGGTGTCAGTCGTAACGCAGTGATCGGCAAGGCGCACCGCCTCGGCCTGAAGTCGCGCCCGTCGCCGGTGCGCGCCGGTGGCGAGGCGACGATCGCCGCGGTGCTCGAGGAGTCGGTCGCCGAGCCGGCAGCCGCACCCGTCGCCGAGGCGACTGCGCCGGTCGAGCCCGTCGCCGCCCGCCCTGCCCCCGTCCCGCCGGTCCGCAAGATCGTCCGCCCCGCCCCGCCGGCCAAGCCGGCCAAGACGACGCTGCTCGACCTGTCGGAGAAGGTCTGCAAATGGCCGATCGGGCATCCCGGCGAGCCGGATTTCCACTTCTGCGGCAAGCCTTCACAGGCGAGCTTCCCCTATTGCACCGAGCATTGCGCCATCGCCTACCAGGCGCAGCTGCCGCGTCGCGACCGTAACCGCGCGCCGCCACCGGTGATGCCGGGCTTTGCACCGCGGCGCTGAGGCCCGCCGCGGTTGAGTCCGTCTCCGTAGCGAGCTAACGAGGCGCCGCATCGGGCGCATCGGCGCCGGGAGACCAGACTTGCCGCGTAATCTGCTGAAAATGCGCTACCTGCTGGTGGCCATGCTGCCTCTGCTGCCGGGCGCGCCGGCGCTCGCTGGGGCCTGGGCCGAAGCCGGGGACGCACAATTGCGCTCCGACGTATCGCTGCTGACCAACGCTGGTGTCCTGACGACGCTGGGCACGCAATGGCCGCTGCCGTGGCGCGGCGTGGCTGCCGCCCTCGACAACCCGGCGCTCGCCAGCCAGCCGCGCTTCATCCAGGAAGCCGCCCGACGCGTCCGTGCCCGGGCGTTGCACGAGACCGAGCAGGACACGCTGCACGTCGACGCGGTGGTCGATGCGACGAACCGCCCGGCGCTGATCCGCGGTTTCGACGCACAGGGCCAGGGCAAGGCGCAGGCGCAGGCCGTTCTCGAATATAATGCCGGCGGTACGACAACGCACATCGCGGCCGGGGCGATCACCGACAGCACCCGTGCCGGCGGCACCAAGATCGATCTCGACGGCAGCTACATCGCGCACCAGTTCGGCGGCGCGATGGTCTATGGCGGCTATGTCAACCATTGGTGGGGCCCCGGCTGGGTTTCGGCGCTCAGCGCATCGACCAATGCCCGGCCGATCCCGCAGATCGGCATCGCCACCAGTTCGCCGCAGCGCTTCGGAACGCCGCTGCTGAGCTGGATCGGGCCGTGGCGAGCGGAGTTCTTCGTCGGCATTCTCGACGATCCTCGCCTGGCGGGCAACACCGCCTACAACGGGTTCCGCTTTACCTTCGCGCCGGTAAAGGGCTTGGAGATCGGCCTGACGCGGACCCAGATGCTGTGCGGCAGCGGTCATGACTGCAACCCGTTGAAGGCCTACTTCGACATCCGCAATAACGACAAGAACGTCAATGACAGCAACGACCAGGGCAATATCGACGTCCGCTACAGCAACAGCATCGGCGGCTACCCGGTCGAGATTTACGCGCAGTTCATGAACGAGGACACCAACCCGTTCTCGCATTCGTTCACCAGTCATCTGGTCGGTGCCAGCGTATGGGTTCCGGTCGGCGCCAACACGGCGCGTCTGACTACCGAATACACCAGCAGCATCGCCACCCGCGACATCTTCAGCTTCAACAACGTCGGCTACGGCGTCAGCTATAACAACAGCCGCTATCCCGACGGCATGCGCTACCGCGACCGCACACTGGGCTTCAGCCTCGACAGCGACTCGCGGCTGCTGACGCTGCAGGCCAACGTCACCGACGCGCACGACCGCAGCTATACGCTCAGCCTGCACCGCGCACGGGTCTCGACCCTGCAGACCGGCGCCGCCAACATCGTCAGCCCGGCCCCGGTGACCATCAACTATATGGAGGCGCGCGTCGTCGTCCCCGCCAAGTTCGCCGACTTCAGCCTCGGCGGCCGCCTGCAGGACGATCGCCCCCGCCCCGACCGCGGCTTTGGCGGAGCCGTAGAAGCCGCGGTGACCTTCCACCTTCGCTGATCGACGAAATCCGTCGGGCTGACCGCCGGCGCCCGGGACCTGGATGGCGACGGTTCGTTTCCGTTGTCGACGAGTGAATTGCGCGCGCTGTTGTCGCGTCGTTGTATTGGTATGCACACGATAGAGAGCGTCTGAACGAGGAACGGCCAGGCATGAGCAGTGCGAAGTTTCCGGCCGACGTGATTTCAAAGGTTCCGGCTGTCACCCTGGGATTCTGGGTCATCAAGATCCTGGCGACGACGCTCGGCGAGACCGGCGGCGATACCGTCACGATGAGTTGGCTCGGGGAAACCACGGCTCACCCGGTGCCCAACGGCTATCTGATCGGGACCGCGATCTTCGGGGTGCTCTTGATCGCGCTTGTCTGGGCGCAGGTTCGTTCGCGCGAGCTGAACCCGTGGTTGTACTGGGCGACGATCGTCGGCTCGACGACGTGCGGCACGACCCTGGCTGACTTCGCCGACCGGTCGCTTGGAATCGGCTATCCCGGCGGCTCCCTGCTGCTCCTCGCTTGTGTGCTGCTGTCGTTGTTCATTTGGTGGCGGACCGTTGGTACCGTCGACGTCAACGCGGTCTCTGGCCCGCGCGAGGAGAGCTTCTACTGGCTGACGATCACCTTCTCGCAAACGCTCGGCACCGCGCTCGGTGACTGGAGCGCAGACCCGGTGAGCGAGGGCGGTTGGGGCCTTGGCTATTCGGGCGGCGCGTTGGTGTTCGGCGCGGCCCTTGCCCTGCTCGCGATCCTGTATTTCGGCACGAAGATATCTCGGGTCATGCTGTTCTGGGCAGCCTTCATCCTGACCCGCCCGCTGGGCGCAACGGTCGGCGACTGGCTGGACAAGCCGGTTGCCAAGGGTGGGCTCGAGATGAGCCGTCCGATCGCTTCGGTCGTGCTCGCCGTCGTCATCGTCTTGCTGATCGCCATTTTGCCGCAACGGCCCGGTGGACATCCTGGGCAGGCGGACGCGGCGACGTGAAGCTCGCGCACCGGCTGCTGGTTTTCGGCATGGCAGCCTTGGCCGCGCCGTTGCAGGCGGGGCCGCCCTTTCTCACCGACGATCCGATCCCGACAGATACCGGTCACTGGGAGATCTATGCGTTCGGTGCCGCCGAGGGACAGCGATCGGCGTTCGATGGAGATGCCGGTCTCGATCTGAACTATGGTCCGGTGAAGGACGTTCAGCTGACCGCAACGCTCCCGCTCGGCTTCTCTCATGTGCGGGGCGGAGGCTGGCAGAGCGGCACTGGCGACGTCGAGCTCGGGGTCAAATACCGCTTCTTCCACGACGAGGGGCGCGGCATTTCCGCCTCTGTCTTCCCTCGCGCCATCCTGCCGACGGCGAGCCACAATCCGGACGAGAAAACGCGCTTCCTCCTGCCGCTGTGGCTCGGCAAGGACTTTGGCGGTGGCACCAGCGTCTTCGGCGGTGGCGGCTATCTGATCAACCCGGGCCCGGGCAACCGGGACGTCTGGCAGGCCGCGATCGCGGTAACCCAGAACCTGACCGACCAGATCCTGCTGGGTGCGGAGTTGACGTATCAAAGCGCGGATACGCTTGGCGCCACGTCACAAACACGCGCTGGTCTCGGCTCGATCGTGCATCTGGGCGGACCGGCATCGCTGTTGCTATCCGCCGGTCCGACATGGGCCGATCACCAGACCGGCTATCATCTCTATGCAGCGATCGGCTTTGTCTTCTAGGCACCCGGAACGGGGCTGGGACCCTCAGTGCCGACCGCAGGGACGATCCTCGCCAAGGGCAGATAGACCGGGCGGCCGTTCGCTTTCAAAAACAGCGCCTAGATGCGTTCCTTGACGTAGCGCCCCGGTGCGTCCTCGATCGCCTTCAATGCACCCTCGCCCGGCACGCGCGCCGGCACCTTGGCGCCGGACTGGGGGGCGAGCCACGCCATCCAGTCGGGCCACCAGCTGCCCTTGACCTCGCGGGCGCCGGCGACGAAATCCTCGAAGGCGGGGGGCGTGTCGTCACTGACCCAGTGTTGGTATTTGCCGGCGCTGGGCGGGTTGACGACGCCGGCGATGTGCCCAGACCCGGCAAGTACGAAGCGGACCGGGCCGGTGAAGGCCTGGGTGATGCGATAGGCGGAGGGCGCCGGTGCGATATGGTCTTCCTTGCCGGCCTGGACATAGCTCGGCGTCTTGACCGTCGACAGGTCGATAGGCACCCCCGCGACGCTGATCCCGCCGGGGACGACCAGCAAATTGTCGCGGTACATGTCCCTCAGATAGCTCTGGTGCCAGTCTGCCGGGACATTGGTCGCGTCGCTATTCCAGTAAAGCAGGTCGAAGGGCAGATAGTCCTTTCCCAGCATGTAGTTGTTGACGACGTAGTTCCAGATCAGATCGTTGGAGCGCAGCATGTTGAAGGTCGACGCCATGTAACGGCCGTCGAGATAGCCCTTCTCCCCAGATAGCTTGGCGATGCCTTCCAGCGCCGCATCGTCGACAAACACGCCGAGGTCGCCGGCATCCGAAAAGTCGATCTGCGCAGTAAAGAACGTTGCTGTCGCCACCCGGTCGGCCATGTTCTTGGCGGTCATGTACGCCAGCGTCGCCGCCAATGTCGTGCCCGCGACGCAATATCCAATGGTGTGCACCGATCGGGCGCCGGTCGCCTCCAGCGCCTTGGCAATCGCCAGGATCTGCCCCTCGCCGACGAAGGTGTCGAGCGTCACGTCGGACAGGCTGGCGTCGGCGTTTTTCCACGACACGACGAACACCGTCAGGCCCTGCTCGACCGACCAGCGAATGAAGCTTTTCTCCGCCGTCAGGTCGAGAATGTAGAATTTGTTGATCCACGGCGGGAAGATCACCAGCGGGATCTCGTACACTTCACCGGTCGTCGGGGTGTATTGGATCAACTGGAACAGCCGGTTCTCGAACACCACCTTCCCGGGCGTGATCGCGACGTTGACGCCGACCTCGAACGCCGTCTCGTCGGTCATCCGCATCCGACCTGCCTTGAGGTCGTCGAGCAGATGGTCCAGGCCCTTGAGGAGGTTCTCGCCGCGCGACTCGATCGTCGCCTTTAGCACCTCGGGGTTGGTCAGCGCATAATTCGACGGGCTCAATGCATCGACGAACTGCTTGGTGTGAAACAGCGCCTTCGCCTTGTCGTGCGGGTTCAGGCCGTCGACACCGGCGGTCGCCTCCAGCACATACTGCGAGGCGAGCAGGTACGACTGGCGCATCAGGTCGAAGGCCGGGACGTCGTGCCAGGCCTCGCCCTTGAAGCGCTTGTCGCGGACCTCGGCGACCGGGCTCTCGGGCTTGCCGGCCAAGAAAGACTGCCACAGCGCGATGCTGTCGGTCACGAACTGCGTCTGCATGGCGACGAGCTTGGCCGGATCGGCGGCGGCGGCGGTGGCGACGCGCTGCCACGTCTCCATCAGGTTGAACGGGTCGGGGTTAGGACCCTCGGCGCCGCCCTTGTCGGCATTGCGCGTCATGAATTCCAGCATGGTCTGCTGCCCGCGGCCGACCAGATGGGTCCATCGCTGAAACTGCTCGAGGACCGGCAAAGCCGCAGTTTCGGAACTCTCGGGCGTGGTCTTGTCCATCGACACAGCTTAATCGCGATGTGTTGCGGTTCATAGCGCCGAAGGACTTGGCGGCAAGGTGGTTTCGGGTTTAGCGTCATTGCGCCCGGGCAATGACGGCCAGGCCTTGAGGAGGAGCCCTAGCTCATGAAAACACTCGTTCTTTGTGCAGCCGCCGCGATGCTGTTGCCGTTTGCCGCACTCGCCCAGGAGGCGCCCGCCGCCGCGCCCCCTGCCCTGCCGAAATGCACCGCCAAGGTCCAGGACAGCTGCGACCAGAGCAAGACGACCGAGAAATACGCCCTCGATCACTACCCCGCCGACAAACGCGATGCCGGCAACAACAAGATCGGTGCGCCGGCAGCCATGCCGCGTTCAGCGCATCGCCGGGCCGCGCGCCATCCCGTGGTCAAGACCACAACGACCCAGACGACGGTGACGACACCGGCACAATAACGCCCGGACGCTCTCGCGTTCGCACCGACGCTATGGCAGGGAGGACGCGGCCCGCGACATGGGGCCGCGTCCCGAGAGCCTGAGCGATGACCGAAGAATTCTACCGCATCCGCCGCCTGCCGCCGTACGTCTTCGCCGAAGTCAACGCGATGAAGGCCGCAGCACGCAGCCGCGGCGAAGACATCGTCGATCTCGGCATGGGCAACCCCGATTCGCCGCCGCCGGCGCACGTCATCGCCAAGCTGGCGGAAGTCGCGGCCAAGCCCGACGCGCACGGCTATTCGGCCTCCAAGGGCATTCCCGGCCTGCGCAAGGCGCAGGCTGCCTATTATGCCCGCCGCTTCAATGTCGCGGTCGACCCCGAGACCGAGGTCGTCGTGACGCTCGGCTCCAAGGAGGGCCTGGCCAATCTGGCGCAGGCGATCACCGCGCCCGGCGACGTCATCCTCGCGCCGAACCCGAGCTACCCGATCCACATGTTCGGCTTCATCATCGCCGGCTGCACGATCCGCTCGATCCCCGCCTCGCCCGGCCCCGACTTTTTCGAGAAGCTCGAGCATGCGATGCGCTATACCGTGCCGCGCCCGACGGTGCTGGTCATGGGCTATCCGTCCAACCCGACCGCCGAGACCGTCGACCTGGCGTTCTACGAACAGGTCGTCGCCTTCGCCAAGGAGCATGGGCTGTGGGTTATCAGCGACCTCGCCTATGCCGAGATCTATTTCGACGACAAGCCGACGCCGTCGATCCTGCAGGTCCCGGGCGCCAAGGACGTCGCGATCGAGTTCACCTCGATGTCCAAGACCTATTCGATGGCGGGCTGGCGGATCGGCTTCGCGGTCGGCAATCAAAAGCTGATCGCGGCACTGACACGGGTCAAGTCGTACCTCGACTACGGCGCCTTCACCCCCATCCAGGCGGCAGCGGTCGCGGCGATCAACGGCCCGCAGGACTGCATTGCCGAGTATCGCGCGCTGTACAAACGGCGCCGCGACGTGATGATCGAGAGCTTCGCCCGCGCCGGCTGGGACGTGCCGGTGCCGCGCGCCAGCATGTTCGCCTGGTCGCCGATCCCGCCGGCGCTGCGCCACCTCGGCTCGCTGGAGTTTTCCAAGCAGTTGCTCACCCACGCCCAGGTCGCCGTAGCCCCCGGTACCGGCTTCGGCGAGGAAGGCGAAGGCTTCGTCCGCATCGCCTTGGTCGAGAACGAGCACCGCATTCGCCAGGCGGCGCGCAACGTGAAGCGCTACCTGCAGTCGATGGGCGTCAACACGGCGGCGAAGGTCGGTTGATGGCGGCTCCCTTGCGTATCGGTCTTGCCGGGCTCGGCACCGTCGGCGGCGGCGTCTTCAAGATCCTCGACACCAATGTCGAACTGATCGAGCGGCGCGCCGGGCGGGCGATCACGGTCAGTGCCGTCAGCGCGCGCGACCGGCACCGCGAGCGCGGCATCGACCTCGGCCGCTTCGCTTGGGTCGACGATGCCGGAGCACTGGCGGCGCGCGACGATGTCGATGTCGTGGTCGAGCTGATCGGCGGCGCCGATGGTCCGGCCCTGGCATTGGCGCGCTCGACGCTGGATCGCGGCAAGGCGTTCGTCACCGCCAACAAGGCGATGCTGGCGCACCACGGCCTCGAACTGGCGGAATTGGCGGAACAGCGCAGCGCCGCGCTGAAGTACGAGGCGGCGGTGGCCGGCGGCATCCCGGTCATCAAGGGCCTGCGCGAAGGGGCTGCGGCTAACCAGCTCGACCGGGTCTATGGCATCCTCAACGGCACCTGCAATTACATCCTGACGCGGATGGAGAACGAGGGGCTGAGCTTCGACGCGGTGCTCGGCGACGCGCAGCGGCTGGGCTATGCCGAGGCCGATCCAAGCTTCGACATCGACGGCATCGATGCCGCGCACAAGCTCTCGATCCTAGCGTCGCTGGCTTTCGGCTCGCGCATCGACTTCGGCGCGGTCGCGACCACCGGCATCCGCGCCGTCGACAGTGCTGACATCGAGCATGCCGCGGCACTTGGCTTCCGGATCAAGCTGGTCGGCCTTGCCACCGCCGAAAGCGACCGCCTGTTCCAGCGCGTCCACCCCTGCCTCGTCCCGCATGCCCATCCGCTGGCCCATGTCGACGGCTCGCTCAACGCCGTGGTGGCGGAGGGCAATTTCGTCGGGCGGCTGTTCTTCTCGGGACGCGGCGCCGGCGAGGGCCCGACCGCGAGCGCCGTCGTCGCCGACCTCATCGACGTGGCGCGCGGCGAGATCGGCCCGGCCTTTGCCATGCCGGTCGCGCGCCTGTCGCCGATGCCGCTGGCCGACCAGGATGCGCACCACGGTCGCTTCTACCTGCGACTCACCGTTGCCGACCGTCCCGGTGTGCTGGCCGAGCTGACTGCCGCGCTACGCGACGCCGGTGTCTCGATCGAGAGTCTGATCCAGCGCGGCCAGAGCAGCGACGGCGGCGTCTTCGTCGTCATGGTCACCCACGTCTCTACGCAGGCGCAGGTCCAGGCGGCGCTCGACCGCATGGCTGCTTCCGCAAACGTCGTCGGAACGCCGATGATGATGCACATCCTCGACTTCTAGCGTTACCCCGCCTAGTCCCCCACACCTGTTCATCCGCGGAGTCATGATGTCCACCATTCCCAAGATTGCCGGTACCGCTCCTGCGTCCGCCGTTCTCGACCGCGTGCTGGTCCTCGAGATGGTGCGGGTCACCGAATATGCCGCTATCGCGGCGTCCAAGCAGATCGGCCGCGGCGACGAGCATGCCGCCGACCTCGCCGCTGTCGAGGCGATGCGCGACGCCCTCAACCAGCTCGACTTCGACGGCACCATCGTCATCGGTGAAGGCGAGCGCGACGAAGCCCCGATGCTGTTCATCGGCGAAAAGGTCGGCCGCGCCCAGGGCACCGGTCCCAAGATCGACATCGCGCTCGACCCGCTGGAGGGCACCACCATCGCCGCCAAGGCCGGACCCAACGCGCTGGCCGTGCTCGCCATCGCCGAGGAAGGCGGGCTGCTCAACGCCCCCGACGTCTATATGGACAAGATCGCCATCGGGCCGGGCTATGCCGACGACGTCATCGACCTTGGCAAGTCGGTGACCGAGAACGTCATTTCGCTGGCTAAGGCTAAGGGCGTCGAGCCGGGCGAAATCGTCGCCTGCGTCCTCGACCGGCCGCGCCACGAAGCGCTGATCAAGGAACTGCGGTCGCTCGGCTGCGGCATCATGCTGATCGGCGACGGCGACGTTGCCGGCGTCATCGCGACGACCAACCCCGACACCGGCATCGATATCTATCTCGGCAGCGGCGGCGCTCCCGAAGGCGTGCTGGCAGCGGCGGCACTGCGCTGCGTCGGCGGCCAGTTCCAGGGCCGGCTGGTGTTCCGCAACGAGGACGAGCGCGGCCGCGCCCGTCGCTGGGGCATCACCGACCTCGACCGCATCTACAAGCTCGAAGACCTGGCTCAGGGCGACGTGATCTTCGCCGCCACCGGCGTCACCGACGGCTCGTTGCTGCAGGGCGTCAAGCGCCGCCGCGACGGCACCATCACCACAGAAAGCGTCGTCATGCGCGCTTCGTCGGGTACCGTCCGCCGCGTCCTCGGCACCCGCCGCGGCGAGCCGAACAAGCGGACCGACTGAAGCGATTCCATCGGCCGGTGAAAGCGTCTAGGCTGGAGCCATGACTCCAGTCTTCAACGTCCACACCTCGCTGCTCGGCAATCGCTGGCAGTGGCGCGGGGGACATTCGCCGGATCCAGCCGCGGACGGCGTCGATGCGCTGCTGCACCAGTTGTTCCGGGCGCGTGGCGCGGTGCACGGCGACTTCGACCGCTTGCGCGCGCCGACGATTCGCGACTGGCTGCCCGACCCGTCGATCTTCCGCGACATGGACACCGCTGCGGCGCGTATCGCGCAGGCGGTCAGGACGCGCGAAGCCGTAGTGGTGTTCGGCGACTATGACGTCGACGGCGCGACCAGCGCGGCATTGCTCGTCCGCCTGATCCGCGACCTCGGCGGCGTCTGCTCCTATTATATCCCCGATCGCCTGCTGGAGGGCTATGGACCTTCCGCCGACGCGATGCGGGCACTAGCCGCCTCGGGTGCCAGCCTGGTCGTCACGGTCGACTGCGGCACGCAAGGCTATGAGGCGCTGTCGGCCGCCAAGGGCTCAGGCTTGGACGTCATCGTCGTCGACCATCACCGCGCCTCGACCGAGCTTCCCCAGGCCGTTGCTGTGGTCAATCCGAACCGCCTCGACGAGGCCGAGGGCGCCGCCTTCGGACATCTCGCGGCGGTCGGCGTCGCCTTCCTGGTCGCGGTCGCGGTCAATCGCCTGTTGCGCTCGCAAGGCTGGTTCGAGGACCGCCGCGAGCCCAAGCTGATCGACCTGCTCGACATCGTCGCGCTCGGCACCGTCGCCGATGTGGTGCCACTGACCGGCCTCAACCGCGCCTTCGTCTCGCAGGGGCTGAAGGTCATGGCCTCACGCCGCAACGTCGGTCTCAACGCACTGATCGAAGTGGCGGGAATCGAGCGGGCAGCGGTAGCGCAAGACCTGGGCTTTGCTCTGGGGCCGCGCATCAACGCCGGCGGCCGGGTCGGGCGCGCCGACCTCGGCGTCCGCCTGCTGACCAGCAACGATCCCGTCGAGGCGCGCGAACTGGCGCAGGTACTCGATCGCCTCAACCAGGAACGCCGGATGATCGAAGCGGAGGTCACCGAGTCCGCAATCGAGACGGCCCGCGGTTCCGCCAACGAAGCAGTCGCGGTAATTGCCGGCGAAGGTTGGCACCCCGGCGTGATCGGTATCGTCGCGTCCCGCCTTAAGGATCGCCTGCACCGCCCGGTGATCGTCCTCAGCCTGCAACCCGACGGCAGCGCCAAGGGCTCGGGCCGTTCGATCCCCGGAGTTGATCTGGGCGGCGCCGTATTGGCCGCCAAGGAGCATGGCCTGCTGGTCGCAGGTGGCGGTCATGCCATGGCCGCCGGCGTCACCGTCGCGCCGGGCGGGATCGCGGCCTTTACCGAGTTCCTGAACCAGCGCTGCGCTGCCGAGGTCACCCGGGCAGCCGTGGCGACCGCATTGATGCTCGATGCCGCCGTCAGCCCGCGTGGCGTCTGCATCGACCTGGCGGAGGCGCTGGACGGCGCTGGGCCCTACGGCCAGGGCTGGCCGCATCCGCGCGTCGCCAGCGGTCCCTGGACCGTGGTCAAGTGCGACGTGGTCGGCGAGAGCCACGTCCGTGTCATCCTGTCGGGAGCCGATGGCGCGCGGGTCAAGGCCATGGCCTTCCGCTCCGCCGATGCGCCGCTGGGGGCGGCGCTGGCCGGGGCTGGTAAGCGCCCGCTTTACCTGGCAGGCCGCGTCAAGCGAGACGATTGGGGCAAGACCCCGTGCGCCGAGCTACATCTCGATGATATCGCCTTCGCTGACTGAGCCTCAGGCCGCGGCGCGGGCCGTGCGGGTGTAGCGCATCGCGCCGCCGATGATCCCAAAGCCCGAGATCATCATCGCCCATGCCGCAGGCTCGGGAGCATTGCTCGACATCGGCGGAGGCGAGGTGATGGTGCCACCGCCACCGGGAATACCACCGCCCGCGCCAGGTATACCGCCGCCACCGCCGGGGATGCCACCACCGCCGCCCGGAACGCCACCGCCGCCGCCTGGGGTGCCACCGTTGGCAACGTTGGTGCCGCCACCGCCGCCGCCACCGCCCCCGCCACCGCTGGGAAAGCCGCCGCCAAAGCCGCCGGGAGCAAACGAGACGATCGATGCAGGCGCTTCGCCCGCGAACGGCGCAATGCCGGGATTGGTCAAGCCCGTCGTGCCGAGACCGGCATCGGGTGACGCGCTGGTCAGGAACGTTGGCGAACAGGGCAAGGCTTCAGCCGCAGCGACCATTGGCTTGGCGACGGCGTGGCGCGGCGACAGATGGTGCCGGACCGCTTTTGCCGCAGGGACCATGGCTGCGCCGGTTGCTCCGGCACAAGTGCACATCAACAATTTAGCCAAGGTCGGACTCATATACGCACCCTTTTTACATACACACTAACAAGTTAGAATAACGTTATATACGCGAAATAGTTTTGAAAGCTCGTAATTTATTTTCAAGGCAAGCCGTCGCTTGACCGACGGCTCCCACTGCCCTAGCTGCGTCCTCCCGCTTGGTCCCTTCGTCTAGCGGTCTAGGACGCGGCCCTTTCACGGCTGAAACACGGGTTCGATTCCCGTAGGGATCACCATCGTCTCGGCGGCGAAGCGGACGGCGGTCGAGCGAATCGCGGCACGCCGTTCGGCTTGGCGTCGATCAAGCCCCACCTGTCGGTCTCCCTGAACGGAACGGCTGTCTCGACCGAATCGCAGTGCCTCGACCGGCGCCGGGTTCAGGCGGCGTCGCGCAAGCCGGCCTCGAGGGCCTCGCTGGCTGCCAGCCACACCGCCTCTGCCTTCTCCAACTTGCGCTCGACCTCACCACGTTCCCTCATCAAGTCGGCTGAGGTACGTTTGCGATCCTCGGGGGATGCACCGGCCGGATCGAAAAGGGCGCGGTCGATGGCGCTGCGACGGGCGTTGAGGCGAGCGGTCTCGGCCTCGGCCTCCTTTGCGGCCTTGCGGGTCGCGGCACCGGCCTCACGCGCCTGGGCGGCGGCCTTGCGGTCTTCCTTCTTGTTGCGCGGCCCGGCCTTGCTGCCTTCCGGGCGCGCATCGCCGCGACCAAGCACCCGGTCGGTATAATCCTCCAGCGAGCCGGAGAAATCGACAGCACGACCATCCTCGACCAGCACCAGCCGGTCGGCGGTCGCCTCCAGCATGTGCCGGTCATGGCTGACGACGACGACGGCACCGCCATACTCGGCCAGCGCCTGCACCAGCGCCTCGCGCGCATCGACGTCCAAGTGGTTCGTCGGCTCGTCGAGGATCAGCAGGTGCGGCGCGTCGCGGGTGATGAGCGCCAGCGCCAGCCGAGCCTTTTCGCCGCCCGACATCTTGCCGACCTTCTGCTCCGCCATCGCGCCGGAAAAGCCGAATCGGCCGAGCTGGCCACGCACGGCAGCCGGCTTCTCGCCGCGCATCAGCCGGGACATGTGCTCCAGCGGCGTGTCGTCGGCATCGAGCTCTTCGACCTGATACTGGGTGAAATAGCCGACGCGCAGCTTGCCCGGCGCCGACATCTCGCCCGCCATCGCCGGTAGTTGCCCCGCCAGCAACCGCGCCAGCGTCGTCTTGCCGTTACCGTTGCGCCCGAGCAGCGCCAGCCGGTCGTCGGGGTCGAGTCGCAGGTCGATACGCTCGATGATCGCCTTGCCGTCATAGCCGACCGAGGCGTGGTCGAGCTGAACCAGCGGCGGCTTCAGCACGGTCGGCGACGGGAAGTCGAAGACCAGCGTCGGGTCGTTCATCGCCTCGGCGATCGGCTGCATCCGGGCCAGCGCCTTGACGCGCGCCTGCGCCTGCTTGGCGGTCGAGGCGCGGGCGGAGTTGCGCGCGATGAAGTCTTGCAGCTTGGCGCGCTTGTCGGCCTGGGCCTCGCGCGCCGATGCCAGCTGCGCCAGGCGCTCATTGCGCTGGCGCTCGAACTGGTCGTAGCCGCCGGGGTACAGCGTCGTCTTGCCATGCTCGAGATGCAGGATGTGGTCGGCGACGTTGTTGAGCAGGTCGCGCTCGTGGCTGATCACCAGGATGGTCGCACGGTAGCTCTTGAGGAAGTCCTCCAGCCACAAGGTCGCTTCGAGGTCGAGGTGGTTCGAAGGCTCGTCGAGCAGCAGCAGGTCGGGCGCGGAGAACAGCAGCGCCGCCAGCGCGACGCGCATCCGCCAGCCGCCCGAATAAGTATCCAGCGCCCGGTGCTGCGCCGCCTCGTCGAAGCCCAGGCCGACCAGGATGCGGGCAGCGCGGGCCGGCGCCGTGTGCGCGTCGATGGCGTTCAGGCGCTCGTGGATTTCGCCGATGCGGTGGGCGTCGGGGTGGGTCTCCTCCTCCGCCAGCAGCGCCGCGCGCTCCTTGTCGGCGGCGAGGACCTCCTCGAACGGCGTCGTCTGCCCGGCCGGAGCCTCCTGCGCGACATAGCCGATCCGGCTGTTGCGCGGCATCGCCACCCGGCCGTCATCGGGCTCGAGCATCGCCGCAACGACCTTCATCAGGGTCGACTTGCCGGCGCCGTTGCGGCCGATCAGGCCGACGCGCGCCCGTGGCGGCACTGCTGCCGTGGCACGATCTAGGATGGTCCGGCCACCAAGGCGGACAGTGACTGATTCGAAGCTGAACATAATGGGCGGGCGGATAGCAGAAGTTGCGCTGGATCGCTACCGCCATGCCGCAGCGCACCATCTTCCGGCGGTGGCGCTTGGCAGCTTTGTTGCGAAACCGTATCGGAGTCGCTATCGACTGCCCGACTCCGTATTTCGAGCGCGGTCATATGCATCCGCCCCGGTACCTGGTTGGTACCGGGGCGGTGCATCGACGATCGGGGTCAGGCGACCGTCGACGATACGGCTGGCGTGTCAGGGCCGTGACACGTTCGCCTGCCCGCGATCGATTCCGCTGTCGGAAGGGGTCCGACGCAGTCTCGACCGCTAAGGATCGAGAGAACCGGGTGCCCCCACCCGGTGCTCATGAATGCTCTTCTGGCGTAACAAGCTGGGCGCGTGCAGATGCACCAGCCGTCGTCGCGAGGCATGCAACGTTGCACGACCGGTTGCATGCTGTTAATTTTCGGTCGTTGCGGAGCCGCGCTCATGTCGTCAGGAAGCATCATGGCGATCCAGCCCCATTCCGGTCTTCCTCGATCAAGCCAACCCCAGCCGGTGTCGCTACCTGCCGGACAGCACCCGCGCCCGAGTTTCGCGGCACGGCTCGACTTGGTGCTCAAGGCGTTGTCGATGTCTCGGGCTCGCCTTGCCGCCGATCTCGGTATCGACAAGTCGCTCGCGGGCCGCTGGGTGTCGGGCGCAGTCCAGCCGTCCGCCTATAACCTCGAGCGGCTAACAATCTACGTCGCCGGCAAATGCCCGGGCTTCACCATGCTGGACTGGGAGCGCGACCTGCCGCAACTGGCCGAGCGCCTCGGCGTCGACATGACGGTGGCGCTGCCGGCTACGCCAGTGGCTGCGCCGCGCAATGCCTCGCTGCCGCCCCTGCCCTACGGCCTAGTCGAACTCGCCCGACGCGAAACCCGGCGCCGGGGTGCAGCGTATGAGGGCCGGTGGAAGGTGACCCGCCTGTCGAGCTCAGGCGCGATGCGCTACATGGTCGAGCACGCACTGATCTCGCAGGACGGCGACACGCTCAACTTCAGGCACTTCGGTGGCGGCTGGGAGGTGCGCGGCTGGCTGCTGGTGCTGTCCGTGCAGCTCTATGGGGTGATCTGCGATGCCTCGGACGACTCGATGGGCTTTTACGTCCTCAACGGTGTCACCGAAGCGCGGGCCAACTGCATCGATGGCATCTTCTCCACCGTCTGTGCCGATCGCCACCTGACGCCCAACGCCCAGGCCGTGGTGTTCGAACGGATCGGCGACCTCGCCGACGATGACGATGCCTGGGCCACGGCTTTGATCGCCAAGGCCGCCGGCGTCGATGCCGACGACGTCCCGGCCCATGTCCGCGCCGCGGTCGCTCCCGACATCGGTCCGAAGGCCGCTGCGGCCGGCGGCGAGGCGATGCTGCGCGTTCCCATCGACCGTAGCCTGTGCCACGGCGAGGTCGGCGGCACCCGCTAGACCGAGACCGGCTTCACGTTGAAGCCGTCGTGCGACTCGCAGTCCGGCTGCTCGGTATAACGCGGGCGCTTGCCACTTCGCGGGACGAAGACCCGCAGGCTGGCATCGTCGGGACAGGGCCGATAGGTCCAGACGAACTCCCAACCGTCAGGGTAGACGATGCGGCGTGCCCGCCCGAAATGCGCGACCGGCTCGCCGGTGGTGGCTGCATATCGCACCGCCATCGCCTTGGCCAAGTCGCCTGCCTGCTGCTCGTCGATGTCGCGCGGTCGCAGCCACAGCCACACGGAAATGGCGATCAGGATACCGCCGAGGATCAGCTTGATGGCGGCGGCGCGGGTCACGGGACCGGTCTAGACGCGCCGCGCACAACCCGAAAGACCGTAGACCCGCGACAAAGCCGCGCCACGATCTAGCGGGGGGCGATGACCATGAGCATCTGACGGCCTTCCATCTTCGGCGTCTGCTCGACCTTGGCATACTCGTTCGAATCATCGCGGACGCGTTCGAGCAGGCGCAAGCCAAGCTCGCCGTGCGACAGCTCGCGACCACGGAAACGCAGGGTCAGCTTGACCTTGTCGCCCTCCTCGATGAACCGCGCGACAGCCTTCATCTTGGTGTCGTAGTCGTGGTCATCGATATTCGGACGCATCTTGATCTCCTTGATCTCCTGCGTCTTCTGGTTCTTTCGGGCGGCAGCGGCCTTTTTCTGGGCCTCGTACTTGAACTTGCCGACATCGAGGATCTTGCACACGGGCGGATCGGCACCCGGCGAAACCTCGACGAGGTTCATGCCGACTTCGTGCGCCGTGGCGATCGCTTCCTTGGTATAGAGAACGCCGAGATTCTCGCCGTCCTGGTCGATGACGCGCACCTTCGGCGCTGAAATGAATTCATCGTAACGCGGGCCGTTCATCGGCGCAGGCGCATTCATGGCACGGCGAGGGGGCGGTGGTATGACGGAGTCTCCTGTTTACAGCTACGCTATGTAATGCGTTATTGCCCTGTCGGAAAGAGTGCACGACGGAGATAGCGTCATGGCCGTCCACCACGCCATCATTCCTGCCCTGCAGTATGACGATGCCCCGGCGGCAATCGACTTCCTGGTCGATGTCTTCGGCTTTACCCGCCAGGCCGTGTATCCGGACGACAGCGGCGGCATCGCCCATGCGCAGCTCCTGCTCGATGGCAACATGGTGATGGTCAGCACCCTGCGAGCCGGCAACATCTACGGCATCGACTCGCCGGCAAGGCTGGGCGGCATCACTGGAACGATCTCGGTGACGCTGGACGATCCGGACGCGCACCATGACCGTGCGGTCGCAGCGGGCGCCGACATCATCCGGGGCATCGCGGACATGGACTATGGCGGGCGCAGCTACGACGTTCGCGATCCCGGCGGCCACGTCTGGACATTCGGCAGCTACGATCCCTGGGCCTGACGCCTAGATCGCGATCTCTTTGGCGAGCGCCTTGCGCGTCTTAGCACCATAGGGCGGCTTGAAGCCCGCCAGTCCGGCAAGATCGATCTTGGGCTGTGAATACACCGCCTTGGCGTGACTGAAAGCGCGGAAGCCGTCGAGGCCGTGATAGCTGCCCATCCCCGAAGGGCCGACGCCGCCGAACGGCAGGTCCTCGGCGCTGATGTGGAAGATGACGTCGTTGATCGTCACGCCGCCCGACACCGTGCGGTCGAGCACAATGCGCTGCTCGGCGGCATCCTCACCGAACCAGTACAGCCCGAGTGGCCGGTCGTGAGCGTTGACATAGGCGATCGCCGACTCGACCTTGTCGTAGGGAAGCACCGGCAGCAGCGGACCGAAGATCTCCTCCTGCATGACGGTCATCTCGTCGGTGACGTTCTGCAGGATGTGGAGCGGCATCTTGTTGGTGTTCTGCTGGCCGAAGTCCTCGTTCGCCGGGTTGACCACGGTGACCTCGGCACCCTTGGCGCGTGCATCCGCGACATGCGCCTCCAGCCGCTCGCGGTGGCGGGCACCCAGCACCGACGTATAGTCGGGGTTCGCCATCAGCGTCGGATACATTGCGCCGACCGCGGCCTTCAGCCCGGCGACGACCGCCGCCTCGTTCTCTCGCGGCACCAGCAGGTAATCGGGCGCGAGACAGATCTGCCCGGCGTTCATCATCTTGCCCATGGCGATGCGCTCGGTGGCGCGTGGCAAGTCGGCGGAGCGCGAGACGATGGTCGGCGACTTGCCGCCAAGCTCCAGCGTCACCGGGACGAGGTTCTTCGCCGCTGCAGCCATGACGTGCCGCCCGACCGATGTGCTGCCGGTGAAGATCAGATGGTCGAAGGGCAGTTCGCTGAATGCGCGTGCGGCCTCGGCGCCACCGGTGACCACCGCGACCTCGGTTTCATCGAAGGCGCCAGCGATCAGCGAGCGCATCAGTTCCGAGGTGACCGGCGTGAACTCGGACGGCTTGATCATCGCCCGATTACCCGCGGCCAGCACATTGGCGAGCGGCGCGAAGGTCAAATTGACCGGGAAATTCCACGGCGAGATGATGCCGACAACGCCCTTGGGCTGATACTCGACCCGCGCCCGCGCCCCGAGGAGCCAAAGGATCGGTCGCAGGGCGCGACGCTCCGGCTTCATCCAGCCGTCGACGTGCTTGATCGCGTGCTTAAGCGGCCCGACCGACGCCATGATGTCGGTGATCATCGTCATCTCGGTCGAGCGGTGACCGAAGTCCTCCGACAGCGCGGCCGCAAGCTCGTCCTTCGCCGAGACGATCAGCGCCAGCGCGCGTCGCAGCCGGTCGATACGAACCGCGACGCCGACCGGCATCTCGGCATCGAAGGCGGCGCGCTGGCGGTCCAGCAGCGACCGCATCGCAACCGCATCGCGCTCGTCCCACGCCGCGGTCTGGATGCTCGCCATGCCCGTCTCCCCTATTTGAGCGGCACTCTAGGCGTGGTGGCGTACACGGCCAAGGAACCATCGTGTCGTCGTTCCACTTGTCGTGGCATGACCAATGATCGCCGCGACGATGCCTTGCTGGAGCTGCTCCGCACCCTCGACGGGCTCGGCTTCGACTTCGTCCCGCCGACACCGGCGACGCACGCGCGTGTGTTTGCCAGGAGCGAGACAGGCACAGGCCTGCGCGACCTGCTCGGCTGGAGCCGCGTCGTACCGCCCGACACCCTTGATGCCCCGATCAGGAAGTTGCTGGAGGATGCTCGGGTGGTCGAAGCGCTGCCGAATGGGTGGCGCAGCTCCATACGCGTCGCCCGTCTGCGTGGCCGACTGTTCCTGCACTCCGCCTATCCGACCGAGGCTGGCGACGCAGTGTTTTTCGGACCCGACAGCTACCGGTTCGCTGAGTTCATCGTCGCAGAGCTCGCCCGCGACTCACTTTGCAGGAACGTCGTCGATGTCGGCACCGGCAGCGGAGTAGGGCTGATCGTGGCCGCCTCGCTGGCGCAACCGGCGCGGCTGGCGATGACCGATATCAACCCGGCCGCATTACGGCTGGCGCGGATAAATGCGCGTCATGCCGGGCTGGAGGTCGAAGCGCTGCACGGCTGCAGCCTTGCCGGCTTCGATGCGCCGATCGACCTGGCGCTGGCCAATCCGCCCTTCATCATCGATGCAGGGGACCGCGCCTACCGGCATGGCGGCGGCATGCTGGGCGCGCAGGTCGCTGTCGACATGGCCCGCACGATCGCCGAGCGCCTGAACCACAACGGTCGACTGTTGCTCTATACAGGAAGTGCGATCGTCGACGGCCGTGACGGCTTGCAGGCTGAACTCGCCAAGGTCATCGCCGAGGCCGACTGCACGATGCGCTACCTGCAACTCGACCCCGACGTATTCGGCGAGGAGCTCGACCTGCCTGCGTACCGTGACGCAGAGGTCGAGCGCATCGCCATCGTCGGCGCTGTGATTACGCGCCGCTAGACCTGCGGCGCCGGCTCGCCAAAGCCGCCACGGCGGCCCGTCTTCGGGATTGCCGAAACGCCGCTGGTGACGGCAGCACCGAGCAGGCCGACCGCCGCGCCACGGTCGATCGTCTCTCCCGCCATGACCCGCTTGATCTCGTCGCCGGTCAGAGTCTCGAGTTCGAGGAGTGCGGCCGCGACGCGGTGCAGCTGGTCGATGTTGTCGGCCAGCACCTGCTTGGCGCGCTCGTAACCCGACAGGACGATCGCCTTGACCTCCGCGTCGATCATCCGCGAGGTTTCCTCGCTGACGTTCTGGGTGCGCGTCACACTATGGCCGAGGAACACTTCCTCCTGGTTTTCGCCGTACTTGAGCGGCCCGAGCTTGTCGGACATGCCCCATTGCGTGACCATGTTCTTGGCCAGGTCGGTCGAGTAGCTGATGTCCGACGACGCGCCCGACGATACCTTGTCGTAGCCGAAGATCAGTTCCTCGGCGACCCGGCCGCCCATCGAGACGCTGAGGTTCGCGTACATCTTGTCGCGATGGTAGCTGTACTGGTCGCGCTCCGGCAGCCGCATGACGAGGCCGAGAGCCCGTCCGCGCGGAATGATCGTCGCCTTGTGGATCGGATCAGATGCAGCCTCGTGGCACGAGACAACGGCATGGCCGGCCTCATGGTACGCGGTCATCTTCTTCTCATCCTCGGTCATGACCATCGAGCGACGCTCGGTGCCCATCATCACGCGGTCCTTGGCGTCCTCGAACTCGGCCATCGCGACCAGACGCTTGGCACGACGCGCCGCCAGCAGGGCAGCCTCGTTGACAAGGTTGGCGAGATCGGCACCCGAGAAGCCCGGCGTGCCGCGAGCGATGACGCGCGGATTGACGTCGGGTGCCAGCGGAACCTTGCGCATGTGAACGGCGAGAATCTTCTCGCGGCCTTCGATATCCGGACGACCGACGACGACCTGGCGATCGAAACGGCCCGGACGCAGCAGGGCCGGATCGAGAACGTCGGGGCGGTTGGTCGCGGCGACGATGATGATACCCTCGTTGGCATCGAAGCCGTCCATCTCGACCAGCAACTGGTTCAGCGTCTGCTCGCGCTCGTCGTTACCGCCACCGAGGCCCGCGCCACGGCTACGACCGACGGCGTCGATCTCGTCGATGAAGATGATGCAGGGCGCCGACTTCTTGGCCTGCTCGAACATGTCGCGGACACGGCTGGCGCCGACGCCGACGAACATCTCGACGAAGTCCGAACCGGAGATGTTGAAGAACGGTACGTTGGCCTCGCCGGCGATGGCGCGAGCCAGCAGCGTCTTGCCGGTTCCCGGAGGCCCGACGAGCAACGCGCCCTTGGGGATCTTGCCGCCGAGGCGATTGAACTTTTGCGGGTCCTTGAGGAACTCGACGATCTCCTGAAGCTCTTCGCGAGCCTCGTCGATGCCGGCGACATCCTCGAAGGTGACACGGCCTTCCTTCGGGACCAGCAGCTTGGCGCGCGACTTGCCGAAGCCCATCGCACCGCGGCCGGAGCCGTTCTGCATCTGGCGCATGACGAAGATCCAGATGCCGATCATCAGGACGAACGGCAGCATCGAGATCAGCAGCTGAGCGAGGAACCCACGGGTTTCCTCGGGCTTGGCGTCGAAACGGACGCCCTTCTCACGCAGCTTGGTGATCAAGGTCGGATCGCCCATCGGCGGGATGGTTGTGCGGAAGCTTTCGTCGCTCGCCGACTTGCCCTGAATGTCCAGACCGCGAAACTCGACCGACTTGACGCCGCCCTCGTCGACCTTGGACAGGAAGTCCGAATAGGCCACCGACGAGCCGGTTGCAGTCGTCGCTGGACCCTGGATGACGTTCACTACGACGACGAGCGCCAGCAGGATCGCAGCCCAAAGGCCAAGACTCTTTATCCAGGGGTTGGGCGGGCGCTTAGGGTCGGCCATGCGGGTAAGCCTTTGACAGGAACAGAACGGTTATAGCCTAAATAGGCGAGATATGCGCGCGCGCAATCAGCGCAGATGGTTATTCTGCCGCCCGGCGACGCGGCGAAAGGTCCATCTATCGCCTCCGCGGCCCTGGATGCCGGCTAACGTACAGGTTCCACCAGCCTGAAGAACGGCAATCATCCGCGTAACTTGCGGCCCGTCCGGGTTTGCCTCGAACGACTCGAGAGCCCGGTGGACCAGCCGCCGCACCAGCTCGACAGGCAACTCCGCGACATCCACCGCCACGTCATCCGCCAAGGTCTGGACCCTGCTGTCCCAGGCGAGGCCGGCGGCCCAGTCGAGCGCCGCCTCGGCATCTCGAAGATTGGCAGCGCTCGACGCTAGCCGCTCCGGCGATAGCCATGGGGTATCGGCCAACAGCGTCCGCGCCTGCGTTCGGTCGTAGTGCGGATCATCGTTCGACGGGTCGTCCACCGGATCGAGACCGGCAGACGCGACGACTGCCGCCAGTTCGGCGCGGCGCTTGCCGAGCAGAGGGCGCAGCAATGTCACACCCTGCCCCAGATCGCGGCGCGGCCGAATACCGGAGAGCCCGGCGCTCCCGCTACCCCGCGCGAGCCGCATCAGCAGCGTCTCCGCTGCATCGTCGGCATGATGCCCGGTCGCCAACCAACCGATGCCGCGAACCGAGCACCAGTCGCGCATCAGTGCATAGCGGGCCTCCCGCGCTCCCGCCTGACGGTTCGCGAGCGGCTTGTCCCCGCGCCATAGCAGCGTCGCATGCGGGATGCCGCGCGCCGTACAGATGTCCGCGACCATCGCCGCCTCGCCAGGGGAGGCGTCGCGCAACCCGTGATCGACGGTCACCGCCTGCAACCGACAACCGAAAGCCGCATGCGCGAGCAATAACAGGGCCAGGCTGTCGGGGCCGCCGGATACCGCCACGGCAAGGACCTCGTCATCACGCAGCGGTCGACCGATCAACGCCGCTACGTTACTTGCAAGGTCGTCCCGGCTCAGCCCGTGCACTTCGCCGTCGTTCGCGCCTTGGCCGCCTGCGCCTTCAAGGCCGGCGTCAGCTTCGCCGCATAGACCGCATCGAGCTCGTTCAAGGAGCGGCATGCCTGCTGCGGCTTCTTCAGGTCGATCAGCGCCTGCGACAGGCCCAACAGGCTATCCGGGGCCCGCGTGCCCTTGGGAAACTTCTGATAGCCATCGAGATAGGCCTTGGCGGCCTGGGCGGGCTGGTCCTGCGCCGCATAGGTCTTGCCCAGCCAATATTGGGCGTCCGAGGCGCGCGTCGACTTGGGATTGGCGGCAATGAAGTCCTGCAGCGCCGGCTCGGCCTCGTCGTAGTTCTTGGCGATCACCAGCGCATAAGCGGCGCGCCATTGCGCTTCGGGCGTTGCGGGCGCGGTGTCGGGCTTTGTGGCGGCAGGCTTGGGCGCGGGTGCCGGGCCGTCGGTCGCCTCGGGCGGCGCGGCACCGCCGGGAACCGCTGCGACGGGGGACTTGCCGCCGCCCTCGATCGTGGTCAGGCGGAACTCGGTGTCGGCGCGGAACTTGGTCTGGGCTTCCTCCAGCAGGCGCAGGCGGTTCTGCTGCGCCTCGACCTGCCCGGTCAGGGTGCGAAGCTGCGTCTCGATCTCGCCGACGCGAGTGGTCAGGTCGGCAAGCGGCGCCAGCGCAGGCGAGCCGACGGTCTCGGGCGGCGCCGCCTGCGCCGGTGCGATCTCGGGCTCGAAGTAACGCGCATCGCCACCGGGGAAGACCTTGCGCTGAACCGCGCGCATCTCGGATTCGAGCTTGCCGACGCGCTTGCCAAGCACCGGATCGCTGTCCTGAGCGAGAGCGGGCGTGACGATCAACAGTGTCGCGGTAGTTGCAAGCAGGAAACGGATCATGGGGCTCCGGTGGCGGTGGCGGGACGCGGTGCAATGCGGGCAAGCAGGTCGCTCGGCGTCAGGCTGACATTACGGACCGTCTCTACCGGGCCACCGAGGGACGGGATGACACGGCCGTTGACGGTAATCTTCAGGGCACCGGCGCGACCGGTCCACAGGCGCAATCCAGGGGTCGCGGGCAAGTCGTAGGTCTGCCCCTTGGTGATGACGCCGGTGTGGACGGTGACCGGGCGACCGGTTTCGGCGCTGACGGCGAAGATGCGGACCCAGGCGTCCTCGTTGGCGGTGATGGCGACGCCGGAACCCGGGCCGGCCGGTACCGGTGTCGTCACCACGTCGCTCGCCGGCTCGGTCGGCACGGGTACCGGTACCGAAGCCGCGGTGCCGGCGTTCGCGGTCTCGGTGACCGGCGGCGTGACCGTGGCTTCGCTGGCAGCCGGAACGGCGGTAGCAGTCTGGCTTTCGGGACGCGCATCGAACCAGCCCGAACCATAGGCGGTCAGCCCGCCGAGCAGCAGCACCAGCAGGACGACACTCGCCATCACCAGCCCGCGCGACGGCAGGCGGCGCTCGTCGAGCGGCTCGAGCTGTGCCTGGGCGGGAACATGCGCGGTCTTCGAAGTCTCGGCACGGAAACGCGCCCCGGCGACCTCGCCGTCGAGACCGACGGCGCGGGCAAAGCTTTTCACGAAGCCGACGGAATAGGGCAGCGCCGGCAGGCTGTCGTGCGCATCGGCCTCGATGGCGCGGAGGTGCCGCAACGGCACGCGCGTCTCCCGGGCGATGTCATCGAGTTCGCGGCCCGCGGCGACACGCGCCGCGGCCAATGTCGCGCCGAGGCGGTCGGGCAGCGGGGCCCGCTCTGTGATCTGGCTCAATTCGACCGGGTCCTTCAATTCCACGCGATTACGCCCTTCGGCCCCCATGTCGCTGACCCAAAGCTGTTCTTTGCCGGCACGGACGAGACGCCGCACCGTCGCTTGACCGCCGATGCAAGTCAACGGTGTCCAGCGCGGTCCCGTACCGTTCTGCCGAACGTGATCGGCCGGTTCAATGGCCCACAACGCGCATCGCCCTTGTTGCGACGCACAATTACGGCTATGGCCGCGCCTCAATCCACTGTCACGAAAGTTTCCCCGCATGCGCTTGCGCAACATTGCGATCATCGCGCACGTCGATCATGGCAAGACCACGCTCGTCGATCAGCTCTTCCGCCAGTCCGGCACGTTCCGAGACAATCAGCGCGTCGCCGAGCGTGCGATGGATTCGAACGACCTCGAAAAAGAGCGTGGCATCACCATTCTCGCCAAGTGCACGTCGATCGAGTGGACCGACAAGACCAGCGACGTCACCACCCACATCAACATCGTCGACACCCCGGGCCACGCCGACTTCGGTGGCGAGGTCGAGCGCATCCTGTCGATGGTCGACGGTGTCGTGCTGCTGGTCGACGCCGCTGAGGGCCCGATGCCACAGACCAAGTTCGTCACCGGCAAGGCGCTGGCGCTGGGTCTCCGCCCGATCGTCGTCGTCAACAAGATCGACCGCCAGGACGCTCGTGCGCAGGAAGTGCTGGACGAGGTCTTCGACCTGTTCGTCAACCTCGAGGCGAACGATGCGCAGCTCGATTTCCCGGTGATCTTCGCCTCCGGTCGCAACGGCTATGCCGGGCGCGACTCCGAGGTTCGCTCCGGCGACCTGACGCCGCTGTTCGAGACCATCGTCTCGCATGTCCCGCCGCCTGCCGCCGACGTCGACGGCGAGTTCAAGATGCTGGTGTCGCTGCTCGACCGCGATAACTTCGTCGGCCGCATCCTGACCGGTCGCATCCTTTCGGGGACGCTCAAGCTCAACACCCAGATCCGTGCGCTCCGCCCCGACGGCACCATCGCCGAGGAAGGCCGCGCCTCCAAGATCTTCGCCTTCCGCGGTCTCGAGCGGGTCCCGGTCGACGAGGCCCATGCCGGCGACATCATCGCGCTGGCCGGTTTCAGCAAGGCGACCGTCGCCGATACCATCGCCGACATCTCGGTCACCGAGCCGCTGCATGCCCAGCCGATCGATCCGCCGACGCTGTCGATGACCTTTGCGGTCAATGATTCGCCTTACGCCGGTCGCGATGGCTCCAAGGTCACCAGCCGGATGATCTTCGACCGCCTGGTTCGCGAAGCCGAGGGCAATGTCGCGGTCAAGATCACCGAGAGCGCGTCCAAGGATGCTTTCGAAGTCGCCGGTCGCGGCGAGCTTCAGCTCGGCGTGCTGATCGAGACGATGCGCCGCGAAGGCTTCGAGCTGTCGATTTCGCGTCCGCGGGTCATCTACGGCACCGACGACCACGGCAAGCGCACCGAGCCCTACGAGACCGTCGTCATCGACGTCGACGAGCAGTATTCGGGCACGGTCGTCGAGAAGATGGCGGGCCGCAAGGCCGAGATGACCGACATGCGTCCATCGGGCGGCGGCAAGACCCGCCTGACCTTCACCGCACCGGCACGCGGCCTGATCGGCTATCACGGCGAGTTCCTGTCGGACACCCGCGGCACCGGCATCATGAACCGCCTGTTCGACAAGTACGGCCCCTACAAGGGTCCGGTGTCGGGTCGCGGCAACGGCGTGCTGATCTCGACCGAGACCGGCGAGGCCGTCGGCTACGCGCTCGGCTATCTGCAGCCGCGCGGCACGCTGATGATCGAGCCGGGCGAGGCGGTCTACCAGGGCATGGTCATCGGCGAGAACGCCCGTGACGAGGACCTCGAGGTCAACCCGCTCAAGTCGAAGGCGCTGACCAACTTCCGCGCCAGCGGCAAGGACGATGCGATCCAGCTCAGCCCGCCCAAGCGCCTGACGCTGGAGCAGGCGATCGCCTATATCGACGAGGACGAGCTGGTCGAGGTGACGCCGAACTTCATCCGGCTGCGCAAGATCCACCTCGAGCCCAACGAGCGCAAGCGCGCCTCGCGGGCGAAGAACGCCGCCTAGGCAATCGCCTGGCGGACGAAAGCGGCCTCGCACCCGAGACGGTGCGAGGCCTTTTTCATGCGCATTTCCAAAAATCGATTTGGGCAGGCAACATTCCTTTCGGCTGAGCAACTTTTATCCGGATCGGCAGTTATTCGCGCATCAACAAGGTGGAGTGAGTACATGGCCGAATACGAAACTACGCGTACCGATGCAGCCGGGCGTCCTGTCGTCGATCGCACCGTCGTTCGCGACGAGCCGGTCTATGTCGAGCGTCGCCGGGGCGGCATGGGCTGGCTCGTCGCCCTGCTCATCATCGTCGCGCTGGTCGTCGCCGCGTTCGCGTTCGGCCTGATCGACATCGGCCAGACCAGCAAGGGCTCGCTGCCCGACGTCAAGGTCGAGACCAGCGGCGGTTCGCTGCCCAAGTTCGACGTCAACACCGCCGACGTCAATGTCGGCACCAAGAAGACCACCGTCGAAGTCCCGACGGTCGACGTGACGCCGGCGAAGGACGCGCCGAACAAGACCAACTGATGCCGATCCTGCTGATCATCGCATCGATCCTGCTGCCGCCGCTGGGAGTCTTCCTGGCGCGCGGCATCGGGACCGACTTCTGGATCAACGTCGTACTGACTTTGCTCGGCTGGTTGCCGGGCGTCATCCACGCTCTGTGGGTGGTCTTGTCGAAGGCACGCTGATACGGCGGGGGCAGCAATGTCCCCGCCCTTCCCCGCTTCCCCCGGCATGGCGCAAGCGCTGGCCGAGGCCCGCGCCGCCGCCGAGCGTGGCGAAGTCCCCGTCGGCGCCACCATCCTGGCCCCCGGCGGCAAAATCGTCGCCAGCGCCGGCAACCGCACCCGCGAACTCTCCGATCCGACCGCGCACGCCGAGATCTTGGCGATCCGGGCCGCCTGTGCCGCACTGGGCAGCGAGCGCCTGATCGGGCACACGCTGTTCGTCACGCTGGAGCCCTGCCCGATGTGCGCTGCCGCCATCGGCTTCGCCCGCATCGCCAAGCTCTACTACGGCGCTCCCGATCCCAAGGGCGGCGGTGTCGACCACGGTCCGCGCATCTACACCCTGCCGACGTGCCACCACGCGCCCGATGTCTATGGCGGCATCGGCGAAGTCGCGTCCGCCACGCTGCTCAGGGAATTTTTCTCTGCCCGCCGATAACAGACGGTCCGAGAGCCTCCCGAAGATGAATAAGGTTACGAAGGTTACACGGACGCGGCCTGTTTCGGAGTCCCAGACCTAAAAAGGTTCAGCCCTGCGATATTCTTGTACCATAAAGGTACATGCTAGTCAAGTGCTTCAGTCGGCGCTGTCGATCAGATACTCGACGATCAGGTCCGCCGCAGCCCCGGGGCTCAACGCCAGCGTGTCGATCCTCAGCTCCGGCGCCTCGGGTGCTTCGTAGGGACTGTCGATCCCGGTGAAGTTCGCCAATTCCCCGGCCCGCGCCTTGGCATACAGCCCCTTCACGTCCCGCGCCTCGGCGTCGGCGAGCGGCGTATCGACATGGATCTCGATGAACTCGCCCGGCGCCATCATCGCCCGCACCATGTCGCGCTCGGCGCGGAACGGCGAGATGAAGGCGGTGATGACGATCAGCCCGGCATCGGTCATCAGCCGCGCCACTTCGCCGACGCGACGGATGTTCTCGACCCGGTCGGCATCGGTGAAGCCAAGGTCGCGGTTCAACCCGTGCCGGACATTGTCGCCGTCGAGCAGGAAGGTGTGCCGGTTCATCCGGTGCAGGCGCTTCTCGACGAGGTTGGCGATCGTCGACTTGCCCGCGCCCGACAGCCCGGTGAACCACAGCACCGCCGGCTTCTGGTTCTTCAGCGCGGCGAGTTGGGCACGGTCGACGTCGGTCGCCTGGCGGTGGATGTTCTGCGACCGGCGCAGCGCGAAATTGATCATCCCCGCCGCCACGGTGGCATTGGTCTCGCGGTCAATCAGGATGAAGCCGCCCAGCGTCCGGCTGTCGGCATAGGGCTCGAACACCAGCCCCACGTCGGTCGCCAGCGTCGCCACGCCGATGGCGTTCAGCTCCAGCGTCTTGGCCGCCAGATGCTCGCCGGTGTTGACGTTGAGCGCATATTTCGGCGGCTGCACCGTTGCCGTCACCACCTGCGCGCCGAGCTTGAGCAGGTAGCCCCGCCCCGGCAGCAGCGGCGTCTCGTCCATCCACACCAAAGTCGCCTCGAACTGGTCGGCGACCTGCGGCGGGGAGGCGGATGCGGCGATGACGTTGCCGCGCGAGCAATCGACCTCGTCGGCCAGCGTCAGCGTCACCGACTGGCCAGCGACCGCTCGTGGCAGGTCGCCGTTGGCGGTGACGATCTGCGCGACGCTGGTGATCCGCCCCGACGGCAGGATGCGCACGGCGTCACCCGGCACGACCGTCCCTGCGTCGATCATCCCGGCAAAGCCGCGGAAGTCGAGGTTCGGGCGGTTGACCCATTGCACGCTCATCCGGAACGGCTTGGCCGCCTCGGCATCGACGTCGAGCGGCACCGTCTCCAGATGCTCGATCAGTGTCGGGCCGGTGTACCAGGACGTCGCCTCCGACCGCGCCGCGATGTTGTCGCCACCAAGCCCGGAGATCGGGATGGCGACGAAGTCCGCGATGCCGATGCTGGTCGCGAAGGCGCGGTAGTCGGCGACGATCTCGTCGAAGCGCGCCTGGTCATGGCCGACCAAGTCGATCTTGTTGACCGCCAGCACGATGTTGCGGATGCCGAGCAGGTGGGCGATCCAGCTGTGCCGCCGCGTCTGGGTCAGAACGCCCTTGCGCGCGTCGATCAGCACCACCGCCAAGTCGGCGGTCGAGGCGCCAGTGACCATGTTGCGGGTGTATTGCTCATGCCCCGGCGTGTCGGCGACGATGAACTTGCGCCGGTCAGTCGAGAAGAACCGGTAGGCGACGTCGATGGTGATGCCCTGCTCGCGCTCGGCGGCCAGTCCGTCGACCAGCAGCGCGAAGTCGATCGACTGGCCCTGCGTGCCGACGCGCTTCGAATCGGCCTCCAGCGCGTCGAGCTGGTCGGCGAAGATCGCCTTGGTGTCGTACAGCAGCCGCCCGATCAGCGTCGACTTGCCGTCGTCGACCGATCCGCAGGTGATGAAGCGCAGCAGCGACTTGGCACGGTGGCGCTCCAGATAGCCGCCGATGTCGCCGGCGATGTCCGCGGCGGGCTCGTAAGCATGGTCCGCCATCAGAAATAGCCCTCGCGCTTCTTCAGCTCCATGCTGGCGGAGGCGTCGCGGTCGATCGCCCGGCCCTGCCGCTCGGATGTGGTGGTCAGCAGCATCTCGCGGATCACGTCGGGAAGCGTCGTCGCGTCGCTCTCGACCGCGCCGGTCAGCGGGTAGCAGCCCAAAGTCCGGAAGCGCACCGAGCGCATTTCAGGCACCCGGCCGTTCAGCGGAAAGCGCTCGTCGTCGACCATGACCAGCATGCCGTCCTGCTCGACGACCGGGCGGTCGGCGGCGAAGTACAGGTCGACGATGTCGATCTTTTCGGCGGCGATGTACTGCCAGACGTCGAGCTCGGTCCAGTTCGACAGCGGGAAGACGCGGATGCTCTCGCCCGGGTGCTTGCGGGCATTGTAGAGGCGCCACAATTCGGGGCGCTGCGCCTTGGGGTCCCAGCCGTGGCTGGCGGAGCGGAAGCTGAAGATGCGCTCCTTGGCGCGGCTCTTCTCCTCGTCGCGGCGGGCACCGCCAAAGGCGACGTCGAACTTGTAATGGTCGAGCGCCTGCTTCAGCCCCTGCGTCTTCCACAGGTCGGTATGCACCGCCGAGCCGTGATCGAACGGGTTGATGCCGCGCGCCACCGCATCGGGGTTCTTCCAGACCAGCAGCTTCATGCCCGCCGCGTCGGCCGCCTTTTCGCGCAGGTCGTACATCGCGCGGAATTTCCAGCTGGTGTCGACGTGGAGCAGCGGGAACGGCGGCGGCGCCGGATAGAACGCCTTCTTCGCCAGGTGCAGCATCACGGCGGAATCCTTGCCGATCGAGTACAGCATCACCGGGTTCTCGGCCTCGGCGACGGTCTCGCGCAGGATGTGAATGGCCTCGGCTTCGAGCCGGTCGAGGTGGGTCAGCGTCATCCGGCGTCGTGTCGATCATTTCGCCGTGGTTGACCAGCAACCAAGCGGATGCTGCCCGAAAGCTCCGCTTTGCGGCTCAACAGTAATGCGCCAGCCGCAGGCCCGGACGCGGCCAGCGGCAGCGCGCCAGCTTGCCGGTCGAGGACAGCGTCACCCAGGCGTCCATCATGTCGCCGCCGCCGAAGCAGATGTTGGTGGTCAGCAGGTCGGGGAAGTCGAAGAACGCCTGCGCGCCGGTGGCCGGGTCGATCGAGCAGACGCCGGGATGCTCGACCAGCGTCGCCTGGGCGATGTTGCCGTCCGCCTCGATCGCCAGGCTGTCGAGCAGCACGCGGCCGGGAAAGCTGGTCACCACCCGGCCGGGCAGCGCGGGCAGCGGCGACGGCGCGACGCTGCCGGGGCCGGTGATGTCGAACGCCAGCACCAGCCGCTCCTGCGTGTGCGCGGCATAGACGGTGCGGCCATCGGGCGACAGGCCGACGCCGTTGAGGTTCGGACCACGGACGGCGCAGGTGATGCGGGAGCCGTCGGCGCGGGCATGGAACAGCCCACCGTGGCTGGTGTGCGCATGGAAATGCTTGCCGAGGTCGGTGAACCAGAAGCCGCCATCCGCGTCGAAGACGATGTCGTTCGGCCCTGACAGCGCAACGCCGTCACACTCAGCGTACAATCGCTCGACCGTGCCGGTGCGCAGGTCGACGCGCTCGATCCGTCCGGTGGCATAATCGGCCGCGGCGCCGCCGGGCAGCGTCATGCCGCCCATCTCGCTCCATTCGAAGCCGCCGTTGTTGCACAGGTACAGCGCGCCATCGGGGCCGATCGCGGCACCGTTTGGGCCGCCGCCGGGCGTGGCGATGACTTCGGTACGGCCGTCCGGGTGGATACGGGTCAGTCGCCCCGCCTTGATCTCGACGACGATGATCGAGCCGTCCTCGCACCACACCGGGCCTTCGGGAAACTGCAGCCCCTCGGCGACGATGGTGTGTGGATGCACGGCGCTTCTCCCCCCGCCGTTATTGATCCGCCCCCGGCTGGCGTTCCGGACGCGCTTGCTGGAAGGCCTTGAGGCCGTTCAGCCGCTTGTCGATGTTACCCAGCTTGGGGAAGCGCGCAACATCGGCCTGCAAGCGGCGGGCATTGTACATCTGCGGCACCAGGCAGACGTCGGCGAGCGTCACCTGCGCGCCGAACAGGAACGGGCCGGGCGAGCCTTCCGCGATCTCCTCCAGCGCCGACAGGCCAAGCTCGATCCAGTGCCGGCCCCAGGTGTCGATCGCCTCCTGCTCCTGTCCCAGTTCGCTCTTCAGATACTTGAGGACGCGGAGGTTGTTGATCGGATGGACGTCGGCGACGATGGTCAGCGCGGCGGCCCGGATGCGCGCCCGGGCGGTCGCGTCGCCGGGCAGCAGCGACGGCTCGGGATGCGTTTCCTCCAGCCATTCGATGATCGCGAGGCTCTGGTTGATCGCCACGTCGCCGTCGATCAGCAGCGGCACCAGCCCCTGCGGGTTGAGCATGGTGAAGCCGACGCCGGACTGCGCGCCGCTGCGCAGGTCGACCGGCTTGGCGGTGTAATCCAGCCCCTTGATCGCCAGCGCGATCCGCACCCGATACGACGCCGACGAGCGCCAATAATCGTAGAGCACCCGGTCGTTCATGCCTGCACCACTCTCTGGCTTCACTGAATGCTGTCCCGCTCGTCGCGTCAGTCGAAGGGGTTCTTGCTGCCGCGGAAGGTCAGGCGGATCGGCACGCCCTCGAAGCCGAGTTCGTCGCGCAGGCCATTGACGAGGTAGCGGCGATAGCTCTCGGGCAGCTCGTCGGTGCGGTTGCCGAAGACCACGAAGGTCGGCGGGCGGCTCGCGACCTGGGTGACGTAGCGCAGCTTGATGCGGCGGCCCTTGGGGGCCGGCGGCGGGTTGCGGTCGATGGTCGCCTCGAACCAGCGGTTGAGACCGGAGGTCGGGACGCGCCGGCTCCACGCATCACGCGCCTCGAACGCGACCTTCATCAGCACGTCGAGGCCGCGCCCGGTCTGGCCGGAGACGGTGAGCAGCGGCACGCCCTTGATCTGCGCCAGTCCCTCGTCCAGCGCCTTGCGGACGCCCTGGAACAGCTTCGACTGGTCGGCGGCGACGTCCCATTTGTTGAGCGCGATGATCAGGCCGCGCCCCTCGCTGATCACCAGGTCGGCGATGCGCAGGTCCTGCGACTCCAGGCCCAGCGTCGCGTCGAGCAGCAGCACCACGACCTCGGCGAAGTCGACGGCGTGCTTGGTGTCGACGGCGGACATGCGCTCCAGCTTGTCGACGACCTTGGCGCGCTTACGCAGGCCGGCGGTGTCGACCAGCCGGACGTCGCGGCCATTGTATTCCCAGTCGATGGCGATCGAATCGCGGGTGATCCCCGCCTCGGGACCGACGACCAGCCGGTCCTCGCCGAGCAGCTTGTTGATCAGCGTCGACTTGCCGGCGTTCGGGCGGCCGACGATGGCGAGCTTCAGCGGCTCTGCATAGCGGCGGGCGGCCTCGGCCTCCTCGCTCTCGTCGGGGTCGGTGTCCTCGGGCACGACGTTCGCCGCGATGATCGGGTCGAGGATCGGCATCAGCGCTTCGTACAGGTCGGCGAGGCCCTCGCCGTGCTCGGCGGAGATCTGGATCGGCTCGCCGTAGCCCAGTTCGTAGCTTTCGGCGACGCCGCCCTCGGCAGCGCGCCCTTCCGCCTTGTTGGCGACCAGCAGGACCTTCATGTTGTGACCGCGCAGCCACTGGCCGAAATGCCGGTCGAGCGGCGTCACGCCGGCGCGGGCGTCGAAGACCAGCAGCGCGACATCGGCATGGCCGAGCGCGGCATCGGTCTGGGCGCGCATCCGGCCCGCCAGGCTGGCGGCGTCGGCATCCTCGAAGCCAGCGGTGTCGACGATGGTGAAGTCGAGGTCGAACAGCGACGCCGCGCCCTCGCGACGGTCGCGGGTGACGCCGGGCGTGTCGTCGACCAGGGCCAGGCGGCGGCCGACGAGGCGGTTGAACAGGGTGGACTTGCCGACGTTCGGGCGACCGACGATGACGACTATTGGTTTGATCGGGGTGGACATGCGGGGCCTCTTACAGCCCCTTGGCCTTTAACGATACGCTGTTAGCTTGCCGTCGTCGGTGAGCAGGTACACCGTCTTGCCCGCGACCACCGGCGGCAGGAAGGCCGCGGCCTTGAGCTTGACCGTCGAGATCGGCTTGCCGGTATACGGCGACAGGGTCACCAGCTCGCGGTTGGAGCCCGAGACGAGCAGCCGGTCGGAGGCCAGCACCGGGCCCGACCATTCGACCGCGCCGGTCTTTTTCTTGATGTTGGTGTAGCGCTGCAGCCGCTGGACCCATTTGATCTTGCCGTCGCCGCGCGTCATGCAGACGACCTCGCCGTCCAGCGTCACGGCATAGACGAAATCGCCGACGACCCAGGGCGTCGAGGTGCCGGCGAAGTTGCGCTCCCACACCCGCTGCCCGGTCGACAGCTCGATCGCCGCCATGCGGCCGCCGTGGCCGATGGCGAACACCCGGCCGCGATCGATGACCGGCGAGGCGTCGATGTCGGTCAGCGCGTTGAGCGCCGTCGTCCGCCCGCTGCGCGCCAGGGCGTCGGCCCAGACCGTGCGGCCGTTCTCGGCGCGCAACGCGTTGAGCTCGCCGCTGGAGTAACCGACGACCAGCGTGTCCTGCGCGAACGCCGGTGCCGCGGTCCCGAGCAGGCCGGCGACCTCGACGGTGCCGGCGACGTTCCATACGGTCTCGCCCTTGTCGGCGCTGAGCGCGTACAACTGGTTGTCCTGGGTCAGCGCATAGATGCGGCCGTTGGCGACCGTCGGCGCGCCGCGGAACGGCGTACCCAGCGTCTTGCGCCAGATTTCCGCGCCGGTCTTGGCGTCGAACGCCGCGGCGATGCCGAAGCCGCTGATGACATAGACGCGGCCATCGCCGGCGCTGACGCCGCCACCGAAGGCGGCGTGCTGCTCCTGCCCCTTGACCGTCATCGCCGCCGACCAGCCGGCGGCACCGGTGGTGGCATCGAACGAGCGGACGGTGCCCGTCGTGTCGACCGCATAGACCATGCCGCCGAACACGATCGGCGCGGCGTTGAGGCGAACCGTCGAGGAACTGCCCTTGCCGATGCTGACGCTCCACGCCTGGCTCAGCGTGTCGCCGACCGCGAGATGCCCCATCGCCTTTGACGGCGAGCCGCCGGGCTGGGCCCAGTCGGCGTTGACCTCGGGCGGCGGCAGCGTCACCTTGAGGTCGGCGAGTTCGCCCTCGGCCTCGACCTTGGTCTCGAAATCCAGCACCGGCACGCGCTCGCCGACGGTGGTCGGCTTGACCTTGGTCTTGAAGACGCCGCACGACGCCAGTGCGAGCACCAGCGGCACCGCGACCCAATTTGCCTTACGCATGATCTACTTCGCTCCAGGCGTGGCGGCAGCGGGAGCTGCGGCAGGGGGCGCCGCCGGAGTGGCGGCAGCCGTGGCAGGAGCCGGTGTCGTGACGCCCTGCCCGATCGTCGCGGCAAGCTGCTGGGCGCGGTTGCGCAGGGTCGGCGGCACGCTGATGTCGGCGGCGATCCCGGCGAGCAGCGGCGCTGCCAGCGGTGCCTTGTTGTCGCGCAGATAAGCGATCGCCCGCATCTCGCCGGCGACGCCGAACCACGGATTGCCCGGCACGCTCAACGGCTTCATCCGCTCGACGATGGCGGCGGGCGTCAGTGTGTCGAACTCGAGGCGGGTCGCCTTGATCGTCGCCAGGTCGCGGAACGGCTGCGGCTCCGACGTGTCGGCGGCGATCGCATTGTACAGCGTCACGGCCTTGCCATTGTCGCCGGCCTGGACCGCGTTTGCCGCCTGCATCAGTCGGGCCAGCGTCGCATAGCCACCGGTCTTGCCGGCCGCGAGCTTGTCGAGGATCGGCACCGCGTCGGGCGTGTTGCCGGTTTCCAGCTTGGTCAGCGCCAGGTTGAACTGCTCGCCGTCGATCCCGGCCTCGCGCGCCTGCTCCGATTTCCACCACAGCCAACCACCCAGCGCGATCAGCAGGACGGCGACGCCGATGACCAGCCAACGGCCATAACGGCGCCAGAAGCTGGACAGTTGATCGCGCCGGTATTCCTCGTCGACTTCGCGGATGAAGGAATCGTCAGTATCGCCAGTGTTGGCCAATTGGGTCGCTCCGAGGCATGTGTAGGTGCGTTTGCGCGGCGGACCATAGCCATGACCGTCGTTTCGCGCAAAACATAAGGCGGGGTCGATTAACCCGCGGCAACGGGGGCGTAGAGCTCGGCCTCCGCCGGGAAGCTGCGGTCGCGAACCGCCGCCGCATAGGCCGCCGCCGCGGTGTCGATGCGCCCGGCAAAGTCGTCGAACCGGCGGACGAAGCGCGCCGTGCGCTCGAACATCCCGAGCATGTCGTCGACCACCAGCACCTGCCCGTCACAGGCCGGCGAGGCGCCGATGCCGATGGTCAGGCAGTCGACGCTCGACGTGATCGCCCGGCCCAGCGGCTCGACGACGCCCTCGACGACGATTGCGAAGGCTCCGGCCCGCGCGATCGCCTGCGCGTCGTCGACGATCTTCGCATATTCCGCCTGGCTCTTGCCGCGCGCGCCATAGCCGCCCAGCACGTTGACCGCCTGGGGCGTCAGGCCGACATGGCCGATCACCGGAATGCCGCGCTCGACCAGGAAAGCGACGGTCGGCGCCATCGCCACCCCGCCCTCCAGCTTGACCCCGGCCGCGCCGGTCTCGGCCATGACGCGCGAGGCCGAGTGGAACGCCTGCTCCGGGCTCGCCTCATAGCTGCCGAACGGCATGTCGACGATCACCACCGCATGATAGGAGCCGCGCACCACCGCCGCGCCGTGCGCGCACATCATGTCGAGCGTCACCTTGACCGTGGTGTCGAGCCCATAGATCACCTGCCCCAGGCTGTCGCCGACCAGCAGCAGGTCGCAGTGCCGGTCGAGCAACTGCGCCATCCGCGCCGTATAGGCAGTCAGCATGACCACCGGCTCGCCGCCCTTGCGCCTGGCGATCATCGGCACCGTCAGCCGCTTCATCGGCGCCGGCGTCGGTGTCGCGCGGCTGGTCGAGGTGTCGAGGGTGAAGGTCGTGGACATGGTGCCGCTCATGCCACAGCGGGCGGTGCGGGGCAAAGGCGGGCGGACATTCCATCCCGGAAGCGGCGGGTGTAATGCCTTGCGTCGTGTGCGGTTCGACATAGTTGCGTGCAGCCTCGACATGCTCGATCTAGCCAGTGTCGAACAGCGCGTCCGCCCCTGGTCCCGAACCTCCAACCGGTAGTCGGCGGAGTGACGGCGCCTGCAAGGTCGCGCAAAATGTCGCCCGCGCAGTTGGGCTGGCAAGTTTCAGGTGTGGCGCCGAGTGTTGCGTCGCCAGCCGGCGTGGGACCATATACGATCTGTCAAATTACTGCCGAGCCATTGGGCGAGCACCCTGTGCCCGACTTCAAATCGTAGGCGGTGTCCGCCCCGACGATATCGCGCCTAAAAGATGATTTGCTTGTTGTGATACCGTTCGCTGACGATGCGATCTCGACGATCGTCCTGGTCTTCCTCGGGATCGATCTCGTTTGGATAAGTGAAAAGCGCCTCGAAGTGACCGTCGTTTACGATGTACTTCATCGCGGCCCAACGCTTAGCTTCCGGGTCTGCAAGCCAAAGATCGTAAAGAAGAAATGTCAGCCTTTCGGAGGCGGAATGGTGTATTACCTTTTCTCCGTAATCCATGAACATGGAAGGCGAAATCACCGCTGGCTGAATTTCGACATACAGGAATATCTCGCTTGCAAGCCTGTCTGTTTCGTGTCCGACGGCTTCACCGATTTCTCTCAATATCTGCTCCGCTGTAAGGTCAATCATCTCGTTTCACCTTAACTTTGTTTGCGAATATATGCGTATATTCTGCGCTACCAACACGATAATCAACGGTGACCGAGGTGGGTCTTGTCGAGGTGCCGTTGTATGAGGGAGTGATGTCGACCGATACCAGCTTGCCCTGCAGCCTTGCCTTTGCCCATCTTCCTTCGAGGACGCGGTAGACGCCGCGGTTGAACCCCGCGTCTTGCGCAAAGTGATTGAACGCGTCCGTCGGTCCGTTGAACTGGCGAGCTATGTAGTGGCCGCCATCGTCGGTCAGCAATCGGTCAGTGCCCCCGGCTCGCGCTTGGGTTTGCCGAGAACGCGGCTTGCTGGGATTAAGCGTGATCGCTCCAGAGATCCGGCGCGTCCGTTGCGCAGAATCGATTTCGAACTTGTAGCCGTTGCGTGTGATCGCCTGCCAACCCGTGGCTAACTGGGATGGTAGCGCCAAGCGCAAAAGCGGAGTGGCCGGCGTTATTGGTATAGGCTTCGTCGCCCGCCCGGGCCCTACAGATGTGGCCGGGCGTGTGCCGCGGCCACGCGGGTTCTCTTCAGGAGCCACCGCTACCGCCGCCCCTAAACGAACCGCCGGCGCCGCCACCTCCGGATGCACCGCCGCCGCCCCTGAGTGGCTGCCGCCCCGAGTTGCCGCCATTGCCGAAAGTAAACTGGCCATTCGCCGGGTCGTGCTGGTGATTGAACTTCAGGCCCTCGGTGACAGCGATCTCAATCGGAACACGCCTGCCGGTACGAAGGTAAGTTACAAACCAGCTTCGGCTGGAGGCCGGCGCGGCCGATACGTCATCGACAACATGCATCTGCTCGCCCCTTTACCAAGAAGCGAACTTACGGCAATTCGGCTAAAATCTCAATCTAGATTGTACCGTTTTGGCACAATACCTTACCGAGCGAAGCTGCCAGTGTCTCAGCTCACTCCCACTCGATCGTGCCCGGTGGCTTCGACGTATAGTCATACACGACGCGGTTGATGCCGGGCACCTCGTTGACGATGCGGGTGGCGCAGGCGCTGAGGAAGGCGCTGTCGAAGGGGTAAACGTCGGCGGTCATGCCGTCGACCGAGGTCACGGCGCGCAGGCCACAGACCTTGTCATAGGTCCGGCCGTCGCCCATCACGCCGACCGTCCGCACCGGCAGCAGCACGGCGAACGCCTGCCAGATCGCATCGTACAGCCCGGCCTTGCGGATCTCGTCGAGGAAGATCGTGTCGGCCTTACGCAGCGTGTCGCAGGCTTCCTTGGTGACTTCGCCGGGGATGCGGATCGCCAGGCCGGGGCCGGGGAACGGGTGGCGGCCGACGAAGGCCTCGGGCAGGCCGAGCTCGCGGCCGAGGACGCGGACCTCGTCCTTGAACAGCTCGCGCAGGGGCTCGACGAGCTGCATGTTCATGCGCTCCGGCAGACCGCCGACATTGTGATGGCTCTTGATCGTCACGCTCGGTCCGCCGGTGTAGCTGACGCTCTCGATGACGTCGGGGTACAGCGTGCCCTGCGCCAGAAACCCTGCCCCGCCAATCCGTGCCGCCTCGGCCTCGAAGACGTCGATGAAGGTCTTGCCGATGAACTTGCGCTTGAGCTCCGGGTCGGTGACGCCCGCCAGGCCGCCCAGGAAAGTGTCGGCGGCGTCCACATGGACGAGCGGGATATGATAATGCTCGCGGAACAGGCCGACGACCTGCTCGGCCTCGCCGGCGCGCATCAGGCCGTGATCGACGAAGACGCAAGTCAGCTGGTCACCGATCGCCTCGTGGATCAGCACCGCCGCGACGGCTGAGTCGACGCCGCCCGACAGCCCGCAGATCACCTTGCCGTCGCCGACCTGGGCGCGGATATCGGCGACCTTGGCGGCGCGGTAGCCGGCCATGCTCCAGGTCGCGGTACAGCCGGCGACGTGGCGAACGAAGTTGGCGATCAGCTTGGCACCGTCGGGCGTGTGCATGACCTCCGGGTGGAATTGCACGCCGTAGCGACGCTTGATGTCGTCGGCGATGGCGGCGAACGGTGCACCCTCGGTCGTGGCGACGACACGGAAGCCCGCCGGGATCGAGTCGATGCGGTCACCGTGGCTCATCCACACCTGGTGGCGCTCGCCGGCTTTCCACAGGCCGTCGAACAGCATGCAGTCGTCGGCGATGTCGATATAGGCGCGGCCGAACTCGCGGTGCAGCGACGGCCCGACCTCGCCGCCGAGCTGGGCCGCCATGGTCTGCTCGCCATAGCAGATGCCGAGGATAGGGATGCCGCGCTCGAACAGGCTGTCGGGAGCGCGCGGGGCGCCGATATCGGTGACGGAGGCGGGGCTTCCAGACAGGATGACGGCGCGCGGGTCGAGCCGGGCGATCGCCTCCTCGCCCTTTGAGAAGGGCACCAGCTCGCAATAGACCCCGGCTTCGCGGACGCGGCGGGCGATGAGCTGCGAGACCTGGCTGCCGAAGTCAAGGATGAGGATGGATTCAGGCTCTTGCACTGGGCGCTTTCGATACGGGGATGCGCGCGGTCTAGGCACGCATCCCGTCCGAGTCCAGTTTAGCCGAGGCGCAGGTCGGTGATGTCGCCATAGGCAGCGCTGCAGGTGAACGGCACGCGCTGGCTCGGCGAGCGGTCGCCGCCATTGATGTCGACCGAGCCGCGGACGCGGACACCGCCGCGAATATTGTCGACGCGGTCGATCCCGGCGACGCGCGCGAAGCCGCCGCCGTTCTGCGCCTCGCGCTCTGCCGCGCGCGAGCAGGCCTCGACCGGGTCGCCGTTCTGCGCCTGCTGGTCGTCATAGCCGGGGCCGCCCTGCCCGCCATAGCTCTGGACGCCGCCATAGCTGCGGTACTCGCCGCCGGTGTTGGGGTCATAGCCCTGCTCGTAGACGCGCTGGCGGTTGTTGTTGCTGTTCGAGGCAGCGATCGCGACGCCGCCGATGATCGCTGCACCGAGCAGTGCGCCGCCCAGGCCGATACCGCCGCCACCGCGATGATAATGGTGATAGCCGCCACGATAATAATCGCGCGCCGACAGCGGGGCGCTGACCAGTGCCAGCGACAGTGCCAGGCCCGAAGCGATGCGGAAACCGATGCTCATCGAAGTGCTCCTTGTTGTGCCCTATCTAGACAGGACACATTGTACCCGCGATGAACCGGGTCAGGCGGCGATCAGCGCCAGTCCGGCACGCCATTCGGGAGGCAGCGGCATCGGTCGACGGCTGCCGCGGTCGACATAGACATGGACGAAAAAGCCCTCGGCGGCAGCGGTCTGCTGGCCTGCCGCGAACAGCCCGACCTCGAACCTGACGCTCGACGTGCCGATGTGAGCGACACGGATCCCGGCCTCGACGGTCTCGGGGAAGGCGAAGGAGCGGGCGTAGCGGCAGCCAGTCTCGGCAACCAGGCCGATCAGCGGGCCGTCCTTGATGTCGAGCAGCCCGGCCTCGACCAGGTACGCGTTCACCGCGGTGTCGAACCAGCTGTAATAGACGACGTTGTTGACGTGCCCGTAAACGTCGTTGTCCATCCAGCGCGTCGGGATGGAGCGATAGGCCCGATAGGCAGAGCGTGGGCGATACGGCGGCTGTGCCATCTCGCCCACTCCCGAATCAGGCGGCGTCGTCGAAGCTTTCGACCGGACCGCTGTCCTGGCCCTTGGCCGAGGTGTCGCGCTCGACGAACTCGACGATCGCCATCGGGGTCGCGTCCGAGCGGCGGATACCGGCCTTGACGATACGGATGTAGCCGCCTGGACGATCCGCGTAACGCACGGCCAGCACGTCGAACAGCTTGGTCAGCTGGACATCGTCCTTGAGGCGCGCATCGGCGAGACGGCGGTTCGACAAGCCACCGACCTTGGCGAGCGTCACCAGCTTTTCGACGTACGGGCGGATTTCGCGAGCCTTGGGCAGCGTCGTCGTGATCTGCTCGTGCTTGATCAGCGAGGCGGCCATGTTCTTGAACATCGCGAGGCGGTGGCTGGTCGTCCGGCCGAGCTTGCGATTGGAATTACCGTGACGCATGTGTCTGTCCTTGTTCGTTCGGGGGCCGTGTCAGGTACCCCGGAGCAGGCCGCGCAGGATTGCGCGGCCCAGTTTCCGTCATTAGCGCCGCGGCAAAGCCGCGTCGTCGGTCGGGTTGCACCCGCCGGCCGCGCTTGGTCGTCCCGGTCGATAACGTGAAATTCGCGAAGTGCAAATTTCCCGTTATCGTCCGGCGACCGGCGCCTAGTATTCCGCTTCGAGCTTCTTGGCCATTTCCTCGATGTTCTCGGGCGGCCAGCCGGGGATTTCCATACCCAGTCGCAGCCCCATCGCGGTCAGCACTTCCTTGATCTCGTTGAGCGACTTGCGGCCGAAGTTCGGGGTCCGCAGCATCTCGCTCTCGGTCTTCTGGACGAGATCGCCGATGTAGATGATGTTGTCGTTCTTGAGGCAGTTCGCCGAACGCACCGACAGCTCCAACTCGTCGACCTTCTTGAGCAGGTAACGGTTGAGTGCAGCGGTGTCGTCGATCTCGATCGGGCCGCCGGTGTGCGCCGGAGCATGCTGGACCTGATGCGCCGAGGCCGGCTCGTCGAAGTTGACGAACAGCTGGAGCTGGTCCTGCAGGATGCGAGCCGCATAGGCGAGCGCATCGTCCGGGGTCAGCGTGCCGTCGGTCTCGACGTTCAGGATCAGCTTGTCATAGTCGAGCTCCTGCCCGACGCGGGTGTTCTCGACCTTGTACGCCACCTGGCGAACCGGCGAGTACAGCGCGTCGACCGGAACCAGGCCGATCGGCGCATCGGCCGGACGGTTGGCCGAAGCCGGAACATAGCCCTTACCGGCTTCGATCGTCAGCTCCATGTTGAGCGTCGCGCCCTCGTCGAGGGTGCAGATCACCAGGCCGGTGTTCATGATCTCCATGTCGCCGGTCACTGCGATCTGGCCGGCGGTGACTTCGCCAGGACCGGTCGCCGACAGATGCACACGCTTGGGCTGATCGCCCTGCATGCGCACGGCAATCTGCTTGATGTTGAGGACCATGTCGGTCACATCCTCGCGGACGCCGGCGAGCGAGCTGAATTCGTGCAGCACGCCGTCGATCTTGACCGCGGTCACGGCAGCACCCTGCAGCGACGAGAGCAGGACGCGGCGCAGTGCGTTGCCGAGTGTCAGGCCAAAGCCACGCTCGAGCGGCTCGGCGATGAAGACGCCCTTGCGGCGGCTGTCGGAACCGGGCTTTGATTCGAGCCGGTTCGGCTTCTTAAGTTCAGTCCAGTTCTTTGCGATAACTGCCATTTTTTCCACCTCGGGAAGCTGGGACGCAGCGGATCGTCACCCGCGCATCCGTAAATCTTTGAGTGCTGCCGGCGGATTCAGCCGGCAGCAAGGGCAGCGTCAGACGCGACGGCGCTTCGGCGGACGAACGCCGTTGTGCGGGATTGGGGTGACATCGCGGATTGCCGTGATGTTGAAGCCGACGGCCTGCAGCGCGCGCAGGGCCGACTCACGACCCGAACCGGGGCCGCGGACTTCGACTTCGAGAGTGCGGACGCCGTGCTCGGCGGCCTTCTTGCCGGCGTCTTCGGCAGCCATCTGGGCGGCGTACGGCGTCGACTTGCGCGAGCCCTTGAAGCCCATCGTGCCGGCCGACGACCAGGCAATCGCATTGCCCTGCGCGTCGGTGATGGTGATCATCGTGTTGTTGAAGCTGGCGTTCACATGGGCAACGCCGGAGGTGATGTTCTTGCGCTCGCGGCGCTTGATGCGGGCTGGTTCACGGGCCATCGGATCGTTCCTTGAAAGGCTAAGCTGTCGGACTGAAAATGAGCGGAATTACGCGATGAGCGTAGTTCGTTACTTCTTCTTGCCGGCGATCGGCTTGGCCTTGCCCTTGCGGGTACGGGCGTTGGTGTGGGTGCGCTGACCGCGGACCGGCAGGCCGCGACGGTGGCGCAGGCCACGATAGCAGGCGAGGTCCATCAGGCGCTTGATGTTCATCGCGGTCTGGCGGCGAAGGTCACCCTCGACCGTCATGTCCTTGTCGATCTTCTCGCGGATCTGCAGCACCTCGGCGTCGGTCAGGTCCTGGACGCGACGCTCGCGTGGGAAGCCGAGTTCGGTGACGATCCCGAGCGCCTTGGTGCGCCCGATGCCGTGAATGTAAGTCAGCGCGATCTCGACGCGCTTGTTGGTCGGGATGTTGATACCCGCGATACGTGCCACAGATTGGTCTCCCAGGCTCCACGGTCCACTCGGGCTAAGTGGTCCATCTCAAAGCGTGACACCGGAAAGCCAGAGGGCATCCCGGTGAGTTCATCCGTTCATTCGGAAGCAGGGTAGCTAGGCAGCGAATCCCGTAATGTCAAGCTCGGGCATGGATCTTTCCCGCGGGATCGCTACAGATCCCCGAGATCTATGCCAAGTCCCGGGATTGCAACGCTGTCGATCTGTTCGCCGAACCGAAATATCGCGCGTGCGCCGTACCCGTCTTCCCGAGCACTACTGTAACGGTGGATCGCCCGCCCATTGACGTCGGCGATCCAATACTCGGGCACACCTGCGGCCGCGTAGAGTTCAGCCTTCAGCGTCAGGTCTTTCGCCAACGTAGTATCCGCTACCTCGACGATCAGCACGACACTGCGGCCGTCGACAAAGCCAGTCGTGGCGACGCCGTCCCAGATCAGGATATCGGGCTCAGGCACGCTCATGTTCGACAGTTGCACCGAGCCTTCCTGATCGACCCTCAGAGAAAGGCCCAGATCATCGATCGCCCGGCGCAGGCGATAAGCCAGGTCGCCCTTGACGCGCATGTGCGGCACCGCCTGCGCGTTCATCTGTATGATTACCCCGTCGATGAGTTCGACACGCCCGGCATCGACAAACGCCCCGGCCAAGGTCAGCCGCTTGTACAGGTCGGCGTCGAACACCAGAAGTCGGGTGTCGTCCGACCGTGCCAGCGGATGATCGAGGCGTACGTTCATACCGCACGCCTATCACATCCGACCGACGATTTCACCCAGGCAGGACCGCGTCGATCGCGGCACCGACAACGGCCATGCTGGCCATGCCGTCAACGCGCGCAACGATGTGCTTGGCGTCGTAATAGGGCAGGATCGGCGCAGTCTTGGCGCGGTATTCCGCCATCCGGGTGCGGACCGTCGCCTCATTGTCGTCGATGCGACGCTTGAAGTCGTGCGAGCCGCAGACGTCGCAGGTGTCTGCGACCTTGGGCAGCTTGTAGCGGTTGTGATAGCCCTCGCCGCAATTGGCGCAGGTGAAACGTCCGGTGATCCGGTCGACCAGCGCGTCCTCGTCGACGACCAGCTCGACGACCTTGTCGACGTGCAGGCCCTTGGCGCCGAGCATCGCGTCGAGCGCCTCGGCCTGGGCCCGGGTTCGCGGATAGCCGTCGAGGATGAAGCCCGGGTGATCCGCCGGCACGTCGAGACGCTCACCGATCAGGCCGTTGACGATGTCGTCCGAGACCAGCTCGCCGGCGTCCATTACTGCCTTGGCGCGCTGGCCCAGCGGCGAGCCGGCTTTTACCGCGGCCCGCAGCATGTCACCCGTCGATAGCTGCACCAGTCCACGCTCGGCCGTCAGCCGTTGCGCCTGAGTGCCCTTGCCCGCGCCCGGAGGCCCAAGCAGAACAAGGATGATCAACGACGATTTCCCCTCAGCTTGGACTTCTTGATGAGCCCCTCATATTGATGCGCGAGCAGGTGTGACTGGATCTGCGCTACGGTATCCATGGTCACATTGACGACGATGAGCAAGGACGTTCCGCCGAGCGCCAGCCCGGTGCCCATCTGCGAGGACAGGAATTCCGGCAGCAGGCAGATCACGGTCAGATAGGCGGCACCGATGACGGTGATGCGCGTCAGCACGTAATCGAGGTACTCGGAGGTCCGCACGCCTGGACGGATGCCGGGAATGAAGCCGCCGTACTTCTTGAGGTTCTCGGCGGTCTCCTCGGGATTGAAGACGACGGCCGTGTAGAAGAAGCTGAAGAAGATGATGCCGGCTGCGTAGAGCAGCATATACAGCGGCGCGCCGTGCTGGAGCGCCGTGGTGATCGTCAGCAGCCAATCGGGACCGTTGCCGGTGCGGCCGGCGAACTGCGCGACCGTCAGCGGCATCAGCAGCAGCGACGAGGCGAAGATTGGCGGGATGACGCCGGCGGTGTTGATCTTCAGTGGCAGGTGCGAGCTGTCGCCCTGGAACTGCTTGGTACCGACCTGGCGCTTTGGATATTGGATCAATATTCGCCGCTGCGCCCGCTCCATCAGGCAGATGAAGGCGATCGTTGCCAGCGCCACGACGGCGACCAGGACCAAGAACCCACCCGACAGGTCGCCGGTGCGGCTGCGCTCGAACAACTGGCCGAGTGCGACGGGAAGATGCGCGACGATGCCGGCCATGATGATCAGCGAAATACCGTTGCCGATACCGCGGCTGGTGATCTGCTCACCCAGCCACATCAGAAACATCGTGCCGCCGATCAGCGTGATCACTGTGGTGACGCGGAAGAACCAGCCCGGATCGATCACTGCGCTGGCGCCGGTGCCGGCGCCCCAGCTCTCGAGGCCGACAGCGATGCCGTAGCCCTGGATAGCGGTCAGCAGCACGGTGCCGTAGCGCGTGTACTGGTTGAGCTTCTTGCGGCCGGACTCACCTTCCTTCTTCAGGCTGGCGAGGGCCGGCACGAGGCTGGTCATCAACTGGATGATGATCGAGGCGGTGATGTACGGCGTCACGCCGAGCGCAATCAACGACATGCGCTGCAAGGCGCCGCCCGAGAACATGTTGAAGAAGTCGATCGCGCCGCCCTTGGTGCTGTTGAACAGCGAACCGAGCGCCGTCGGATCGACACCCGGCAGCGGCACAAAGGACACCAGTCGGAAAACGATCAGCGCGCCCAGGGTGAACCACAGGCGCTTCTTGAGTTCAGTTGCTTTGGAGAAGTTCGCGAAGCTGAGCTGCGCGGCCATCTGTTGCGCTTGTGACGCCATTTACGTTCCCACCCACTCGACCCCAACGCCAGGGGCTCGACGGCCTAGATAGGCATGGGCAAACGATAGCGCCATGCCGGAAAGCAATCGGCCCGCCCGGTTGGGGCGGGCCGGATGACTTATGCCTTGGCGGCGCTCGCCTTGGCCGCCCGGGCAGCGGCGCGGTTGACCTTCTGGTCGTCGCGGCTGATCGGCTCGGGCTTCGGTGCCGGCAGTTCGAGAGTGCCGCCGATCGCCTCGAGGGCGGCCTTCGCGGCAGCACTGGCACCGGTCAGCTTGAGCTTGAGCGGCGTGGTCAGCGTGCCCTTGGCGAGCAGGCGGACGCCTTCGCGAGCGTGGCTGATGACCCCGGCGGCAACCAGTGCCGCGCCGTCGAGAACGGTGTCGCCATTGATCTTTCCGGCATCGACGGCGATCTGCAGCGTGCCGAGGTTAACTTCGGCGAAATACTTGCGGAAGACGTTGTTGAAGCCGCGCTTCGGCAGCCGCATGTGGAGCGGCATCTGGCCGCCTTCGAAGCCGGCAATGCTGACGCCCGAACGGCTCTTCTGGCCCTTCTGGCCGCGACCGGCAGTCTTGCCGACGCCGGAGCCGATACCACGGCCGACACGGACGCGCGACTTGCGGGCGCCTGGATTATCTCGGAGATCGTTCAGTTTCATGCTGTGCACTCGCTTTCGCTTTAGTCGCGCGGATGGGGACGCCCGCCGAAGCGGGCGCGAAAGTTCTAGCTCTCGATCGTGATAAGATGCGCGACCTTGCGGATCATGCCACGGACTGAAGGGGTATCCTCCAGCTCGCGGGTGCGGTGCATCTTGTTGAGGCCGAGACCGATCAGCGTTGCCTGCTGATCGGGGCGGCGACGGATGTGCGAGCCGGTCTGGGTGATCTTTACGGTAGCCATGTCAGGTCCTTACGCAACCGCTTCGGCGTCGGCTTCGGCAGTGCGCGACGACGCATCACCACGGCGCGACATCAGGTCGGCAATCTTCTTGCCGCGACGCTGCGCCACCGACTTCGGCGAAGTCTGCAGCCCCAGGGCAGCAAACGTCGCGCGGATCATATTGTACGGGTTGCTGGTGCCGACCGACTTGGTCACCACGTCTGCCACGCCCAGCGATTCGAACACGGCGCGCATCGGACCACCAGCGATGATGCCGGTGCCCTGCGATGCCGAGCGAACATAGACCTTGCCGGCGCCGAAGTGGCCGTAGCCATCGTGGTGCAGGGTACGGCCATCGCGCAGCGGAACGCGGATCATCGCCTTCTTCGCAGCGGCAGTCGCCTTGGAGATCGCTTCCGGAACTTCGCGAGCCTTGCCGTGGCCGAAGCCGACGCGACCCTTGCCGTCACCGACGACGACCAGCGCCGCAAAACCGAAGCGCTTGCCGCCCTTTACCGTCTTGGAGACGCGGTTGATGTGGACCAGCTTTTCGACGAGCTCTTCGCCGCCATCGCTGCTGCCGCCACGACCATCGTTACGACCACGGCCGCCACGATCGCTGCCGGGACGTCCACGACCGCCGCCGGGGCCACCAGGACCGCCGCGATTGCCACCGGGACCACGGCCCGCGTTGGGGCCGGCGCCTGCTGTTTCAGCTGCCATCGATTAAAACTCCAACCCGCCTTCGCGGGCTCCCTCGGCCAGCGCCTTGACGCGACCGTGAAACAGAAATCCGCCGCGGTCGAACACTACGGCCGAGACACCGGCTGCCTTGGCACGCTCGGCCAGGCGCTTGCCGACTTCGGTCGCCGAACTGCAGGTCGCGCCGCTGGTGTCGCGGACGTCCTTCTCGAGCGTCGAGGCAGCAGCGACCGTGGTGCCGAGGCTGTCGTCGATGATCTGCGCGTACATGTGCTGCGACGTGCGGTGGATCGACAGGCGCGGACGCGAGCCGCCCTTGGCACGAAGCGAGGTGCGAACGCGCCGGCGGCGCTGTTCGAAGAGGGAGAGGTTCTTGCCCATTACTTCTTCTTCCCTTCCTTGCGGAAGATGAACTCGCCGCGGTACTTGATGCCCTTGCCCTTGTAAGGCTCCGGCTTGCGCCAGCGGCGGATTTCTGCGGCGACCTGGCCGACCTTCTGGCGATCCGAACCGCTGATCTCGACCGTCGTCTGGTCGGGAGTCTTGATCGTGATGCCTTCCGGGATCGGATAGTCGACGTCGTGGCTATAGCCAAGCTGCAGCTTCAGGTTGGAACCCTGGACGTTGGCACGGTAGCCGACGCCGGTGATTTCCAGAACCTTGGTGAAGCCGTCCGTCACGCCGACGATCAGGTTCGAAACCAGGGTACGCTGCAAGCCCCAATAGGCCCGGGCGCGCTTGGTATCGTTTGCTGGCGTGACGCTGATGCCGTCGTTCTCGAGGACATACGAGATATCGTCGACCATCGGCATCGCGAGGCTGCCCTTGGGGCCCTTCACGCTCAGCTGACCACCGTCCATCGTGGCGGTAACGCTTGCCGGTACCGGGACCGGCTTCTTTCCAATGCGCGACATATCAGAATACCTGGCAGAGGACTTCGCCGCCGACATTCTGCTCACGCGCTTCCGCGTCGGACAGAACACCCTTGGGCGTCGAGACAATCATGATACCCAGACCGTTGCGAACGCGCGGGATCTCGGCAGCGCCGGAATAAACGCGGCGGCCGGGCTTCGACACGCGGGCGACGTGCTGGATGGCGGGCTGGCCTTCGAAATACTTCAGGTCGATCCGCAGGATCGCAGTCGCCGAGCCGTCGGGCGCGTCGCTGTAACCACGGATATAGCCTTCGCGCTGAAGCACGTCGAGAACGCGGGCGCGCAGCTTCGACGCCGGCGTGAGCACGGAATCCTTGCGCGCCTGCTGGCCGTTGCGGATGCGGGTGAGCATGTCACCCAGTGGATCGGTCATCGACATCTAGGCAGTCCTTACCAGCTGCTCTTGGTCACGCCGGGGATCAGGCCCTTGTTGGCCAGCTCCCGGAGCATGATCCGCGACAGCTTGAACTTGCGATAATAAGCGCGGCTACGGCCGGTCAGCTCGCAGCGGTTGCGCACACGGCCGGGCGTAGCATTGCGCGGCAGCTCGGACTGCTTGAGGCGGGCCATCAGGCGCTCCCCGTCATCCTTGCTTTCGTCGGCAGCGATCGCCTTAAGCGCAGCGAACTTCGGGGCGTACTTCTTGACCAGCGCCTTGCGGTGCTCGTTCTTCTTGATCGAGGAGAGCTTTGCCATCGGTCAGGCCGCCTTCTGCGCCGGCTCGGTCATGCCGATGAACGGCATCCCGAAGAGTTTCAGCAACGAGCGCGCCTCGTCATCCGAACGCGCCGTGGTGGTGATGATCACGTCCATGCCGCGAACCTGGTCGATCCGGTCGTAGCTGATTTCCGGGAACACCAGCTGCTCCTTCAGGCCCATGGCATAGTTGCCACGGCCGTCGAAGGACTTGGGGTTCAGGCCGCGAAAGTCGCGGACGCGGGGCAGTGCGATGGTGATCAGGCGATCGAGGAACTCGTACATCTTCTCGCGGCGCAGCGTCACCTTGCAGCCGATCGGCATGCCTTCGCGGAGCTTGAAAGTCGCGACCGACTTCTTGGCCTTGGTGATCACTGGCTTCTGGCCGGCGATCAGCGCCATTTCAGCGGCGGCCTGGTCGACCTTCTTCTTGTCCTGCGTGGCTTCACCGACGCCCATGTTGATGACGATCTTGTCGATCCGTGGCACCTGCATGACGTTGGTGTAACCGAACTCCTCGGTCATCGCGGCGCGGATCTTCTCTTCGTAGAGCCGCTGCATCTTCGTGAGGTTTGCCGAATCAGCCATCGATCGTTGCTCCCGACCGCTTGGCGATACGCACCTTGCTGCCGTCTTCGTTAATCTTGAAGCCAATGCGCGTCGGCTTGCCCGTGGTTGGATCCTCGATCGCAACCTTGCAGACGAACATCGCCGCTTCGATACGCTCGAGACCGCCCTGCGGGTTGGTCTGGCTGGCCTTTTTGTGGCGGGTCATCATGTTGATACCGCTGACGATGACCTTGCCGGTCTTCGGCATGGCAGCCGTCACGACGCCGTGCTTGCCCTTGTCCTTACCGGACAAGACGACGACCTTGTCGCCCTTCTTGATTTTTGCGGCACTCATTACAGCACCTCCGGCGCTAGGCTGATGATCTTCATGTGACCCGAGGCGCGCAGTTCGCGAACCACCGGCCCAAAGATACGGGTGCCGATCGGCTCCTCGTTCTTGTTGATCAGGACGGCGGCGTTGCCGTCGAAACGGATGACCGAGCCATCAGCGCGGCGGATGTCCTTGGCGGTGCGAACGACGACTGCGCGGTGCACGTCGCCCTTCTTGACCTTGCCCTTGGGTGCTGCTTCCTTCACCGACACCACGATGGTATCGCCGACGCCGGCAAAACGGCGCTTCGAGCCGCCGAGCACCTTGATGCACATCACCCGCTTGGCGCCGGAGTTATCGGCGACATCTAGGTTCGTCTGCATCTGGATCATGAGTGCGATCCCTCCACGGTCTTGTTGATGCCCACGGTCTCGATGACCTTCCAGGTCTTCAGCTTGCTGATCGGGGCACACTCCTCGATGCGCACCGTGTCGCCGGCCTTGACCGTGTTGCCCTCGTCATGGGCGTGATACTTCTTCGAGCGACGGATGATCTTGCCATAGACCGGATGCGCAACCTTGCGCTCGATCAGCACGACCACCGTCTTGTCGGTCTTGTCGGAGACGACCATTCCCTGCAGCACGCGCTTGGGCATTACTTCGTCTCCTGCGCAGCAGCGGTCGACCGCTGGGTCTGCAGCGTCTTGATGCGCGCGATGGTGCGACGCACCTCACGCACGCGGGCTGGCTTCTCGAGCTGGCCCGTCGCTGCCTGGAAGCGCAGGTTGAACTGCTCGCGCTTCATCTCACCCAGCTGGGTCGCCATCTGGTCGTCCGACTGGACCTTCAAATCTTTCGTCTTCATCGTCTTATGCCTCGCCAGTCGGCTCGCCGAGGCGAACGACGACCTTAACCTTGATCGGCAGCTTCGCCGCTGCACGCTCGAAAGCACCCTTGGCGATCTCGTGGCTGACGCCGTCGATCTCGAACATGATGCGACCTGGCTTGACCCGCGCGGCCCAGAACTCGGGCGAACCCTTGCCCTTACCCATGCGGACTTCGTTCGGCTTCTGCGTGACCGGGACGTCCGGGAAGATCCGGATCCACAACCGGCCGGCGCGCTTCATGTGACGCGAGATCGCCCGGCGTGCGGCCTCGATCTGGCGAGCCGTGATCCGGTCCGGCTCCATCGCCTTCAGGCCGAAGGCACCGAAGTTGAGCGCCGTGCCGCCCTTGGCGTCGCCATGAATGCGACCCTTGAACTGCTTACGGAATTTAGTGCGCTTTGGGGACAACATCTACTTTACCTCAGCGCGCCGGACGGACGCCGGAAGTCTGTGCTTCCATCATCAGTCGGTCTTGCGACATCGGGTCGTGACCCAGGATTTCGCCCTTGAAGATCCAGACCTTAACGCCGCAGACACCGTAAGCGGTGTGTGCCTGTGCCTCGGCAAAGTCCATGTTGGCGCGCAGCGTGTGCAACGGCACCCGGCCCTCGCGGTACTGCTCGCTACGAGCGATTTCCGCACCACCGAGACGGCCACCGCACGACACCTTGATGCCGTCGGCACCGAGACGCATGGCGGACTGCACGGCACGCTTCATCGCGCGACGGAAGGCGATACGGCGCTCGAGCTGGTCGGCAATGCCCTGTGCCACGAGGCGGGCATCGACTTCCGGCTTGCGGATCTCGACAATGTTGAGCGACACGTCGCTCTTGGTCATCGCGGCGATCTGCTTGCGCAGCTTCTCGATGTCGGCGCCCTTCTTGCCGATGATCACACCGGGACGGGCAGCGTAGATCGAGACGCGGCAAAGCTTGGCCGGGCGTTCGATGACGACCTTGGAGATCGCCGCCTGCAGATGCGTCTTCATGATGAAGTTGCGGATCCGCAGGTCTTCAAGCAGCATCGTGCCATAGGCATCGCCTTCGGCGTACCAGCGGCTGTCCCAGGTACGGTTGATCTGCAGGCGCAGACCGATCGGGTTGGACTTATGACCCATTAAACGTTCTCCACCGGAGCATCGCTCAATTCACGCACGACGACGCGAAGGCGGCTGAACGGCTTTTCGATACGAGCGGCACGACCACGGGCACGAGGCGTGAAACGCTTCATTACCAGCGCCTTGCCGACGCTCGCCTCGTGGACGATGAGCGCATCGACATCGAGGTTGTGGTTGTTCTCGGCATTGGCGATCGCCGAAGCGAGAACCTTGCGAACCTCGGGCGCCATGCCCTTGGTCGAGAAGCTGAGGATGTTCAGCGCATCGCCAACCTTGCGGCCGCGGATAAGACCGGCGACCAGGTTGAGCTTGTACGGGCTGCCACGAAGCGTCGTCGCGATGGCGATCGCTTCGCGCTCGCCGACCTTGCGGGGGTTGTTGGGCTTGCCCATCAGCGCTTGGCCTTCTTGTCGGCGGCGTGACCGGTGAAGGTCCGCGTCGGTGCGAATTCGCCGAGCTTCATGCCGACCATGTCCTCGTTGACCGAGACCGGGATGAACTTGCGGCCATTATGGACGCTGAAGGTCAGGCCGACGAAGTTCGGCAGGATCGTCGAGCGGCGCGACCAGGTCTTGATCGGCTGACGCGCGCCCGAAGCCTGCGCGGCATCGGCCTTCTTCAATACGTGCAGGTCGACGAAAGGACCCTTCCAGACGGAGCGGCTCATGCGCTTAGCCCTTCTTCTTCTTGGCGTGACGTGACCGGATAATCATGTGGTCCGTCGACTTGTTCGAGCGCGTCTTGGCGCCCTTGGTTGGCTTGCCCCAAGGCGTAACCGGGTGACGTCCGCCAGAGGTCCGGCCTTCACCACCGCCGTGCGGATGGTCGACAGGGTTCTTGGCGACACCGCGCGTCAGCGGGCGATAGCCCATCCAGCGCACGCGGCCGGCCTTGCCGAGGTTCTGGTTCGAATTGTCGGGGTTCGACACGGCACCGACCGTCGCCATGCACTCCGAGCGCACATAACGCTGCTCGCCGGAATTGAGGCGGATGATCACCATGCCGCGGTCACGACCGACGACCTGGATGAACGTGCCGGCGGCACGTGCCAGCTGGCCACCCTTGCCGGGCTTCAGCTCGCAGTTATGGACGATGGTACCGACCGGCATCTGCCCGATTTCCATCGCGTTGCCGGGCTTCACGTCGACCTTCTTGCCGGCGATGACCGAGTCACCGACCGCAAGACGCTGCGGCGCGATGATGTAGGACTGCTTGCCGTCCGGATACTTGACCAGCGCGATGAACGCCGAGCGGTTCGGGTCATACTCGAGACGCTCGACCGTAGCGGCCTCGTCCCAGGTGCGACGCTTGAAGTCGACGATGCGGTACAACTGCTTGTGACCGCCCGCGATACCGCGTGCCGTCGCATGGCCCATGTTGTTTCGGCCGCCCGACTTGCGCAGACCCTCGGTCAGCGACTTGACGGGACGACCCTTGTGGAGGGCCGAACGGTCGACGAGGATCAGGCCGCGGCGGCCCGGGCTTGTCGGATTATAGGATTTCAAAGCCATGACTTAGATTCCCGTCGTCACGTCGATACGGTCGCCTTCGGCGAGCGTCACAACGGCCTTCTTCTTATCGGCGCGGGTATAGGGACGACCCTTCCAGCGCTTGCTCTTGCCCTTCTGGATCATGGTGTTGACCGCCATGACCTTGACCGAGAACAGCGCCTCGACGGCGGCCTTGATCTCGGGCTTCGAAGCAGTGTTCGCAACCTTGAACACGACCTGGTTGAACTCGCTCACCAAGGTCGACTTCTCGGTGATAACCGGCTTTACGATGATATCGTAATGCTTCAGGTCGATTGCCGCCGGAGCGGTCTTTAGGGCCTTAGCCATTGACGCGTGCCTCCAGGCTCGCAACCGCGGCGCGGGTCAAGACCAGCGTGTCGTGGTTGAGGATGTCGTAAACATTGGCACCGATCGCCGGCAGCGCGTCGATCTTGTGCAGGTTTGCACAGGCCAGGCCGAAATGCTGGTCGACAGCATCGCCATCGATGAACAGACCCGACGTGATGCCCAGACCCGCGAGACGCGCGATCAGCGTCTTGGTCTTGGCCTCACCCAGGGTAAGGTTCTCGACGATCATCAGCTTGCCTTCGGCAGCCTTGACCGACAGCGCGGTGGCGAGACCGAGACGGCGGATCTTCTTGTTGAGACCCGGGTCGAAGTCGCGAACGCGCGGACCATGAGCCTTACCACCACCGGTGAACTGCGGCGCAGCGCGGTTACCATGGCGAGCGACACCGCCGCCCTTCTGGTTGCCGAGCTTCTTGCCGGTGCGAGCAACGTCCGACCGCTCGCGAGCACCGCGGGCAGTCGCCCGGCGCTTCTCGAGCTGCCACGTCACGACGCGGTGCAGGATGTCGGCGCGGGCCGGCATGCCGAACACGCTCTCCGAGAGTTCGATGTCGCCGGACGCGGCGTTATCGAAGGTCTTGACCTCAAGCTTCATGATCAAGCCTCCCCGCCGGTAGCTTCGGTGGTGTCAACGGTTTCGACCGCTGGGGTCGTCTCGGCGACAGGCGCAGCAGCGTTGCTCTTGAGCGAACCCGGGAACGGCGCATCGGCGTGAGCCGGAACCTTGACCGCGTCCTTGATCATCAGCCAGCCGCCCTTGTGGCCGGGGACCGAACCCTTGAGGAAGATGAGGCCGCGCTCGACATCGGTCGAGACGACTTCGAGGTTCTGCTGGGTACGCTGGCGGTCGCCCATGTGGCCGGCCATCTTCTTGCCCTTGAAGACCTTGCCTGGATCCTGCCGCTGGCCGGTCGAGCCGAGCGAACGGTGCGAGACCGAGACGCCGTGGGTTGCCCGTAGGCCGCCGAAGTTCCAGCGCTTCATGCCGCCCTGGAAGCCCTTGCCGACCGTGTGACCGGTGACATCGACGAGCTGGCCAGCGACGAAGTGATCGGCCGACATAGTCGCGCCGGCTTCGAGCAAAGCATCGGCCGAGACGCGGAATTCCGCGACCTTCGCCTTGGGCTCGACTTCGGCCTTGCCGAAGTGGCCACGCTCTGGCTTCGAAGTGTTCTTGGCTTTCTTGACGCCGGCACCGAGCTGGACGGCGGTATAGCCATCACGCTCGTCGGTGCGGACGCTGACAACCTGGCAGCCCTCGAGGGCCATCACGGTTACCGGGACATGCTTCCCGTCGCTCTGAAAGAGCCGGGTCATTCCCATTTTCTTCGCGATCACGCCACTGCGCATGATCAATTCCTTTCCTGCCAGAGGCCCAGACATACTGGGCGTGATCCAAATGAAGTTCGCTCCGCGTATTTCATAGTGTCGATCAGCCCTGGAGCTTGATCTCCACATCGACACCGGCAGCGAGGTCGAGCTTCATCAGCGCGTCCACGGTCTGGGGTGTCGGGTCGACGATGTCGAGCAACCGCTTGTAGGTGCGAACCTCGAACTGCTCGCGCGACTTCTTGTCGACGTGCGGCGAGCGATTGACGGTGAACTTCTCGATGCGGGTAGGCAACGGGATCGGACCACGGATGGCGGCACCGGTGCGCTTCGCAGTATCGGCGATCTCGCCCGTGGCCATATCGAGGACCCGGTGATCGAACGCCTTGAGGCGAATGCGGATGTTCTGCGTTTCCATGACGTCTTGATCAACCAACCTGAACGAATTCTCAAAAACAAAGCGGCCCGAAAGCGATCGGGCCGCTCAAACCTCGAATCAATGTTCCGAAGTAGAGCGGCCCTATAGCCTTACTTGGTGATCGTTGCAACCACGCCGGCGCCAACGGTACGTCCGCCTTCGCGAATTGCGAAGCGAAGACCTGGATCCATGGCGATCGGAGCGATCAGCTTGACCTGCAGCTGGACGTTGTCGCCCGGCATGACCATCTCGGTGCCCTCAGGCAGCTCCACGGTACCGGTGACGTCGGTCGTGCGGAAGTAGAACTGCGGGCGGTAGTTGGCGAAGAACGGCGTGTGACGGCCACCCTCGTCCTTCGACAGCACGTAAACCTCAGCCGAGAACTCGGTGTGCGGCTTGATCGAGCCTGGCTTGCAGAGAACCTGGCCACGCTCGACGTCGTCACGACCAACGCCGCGAAGCAGCGCGCCGATGTTGTCGCCGGCCTGGCCCTGGTCGAGCAGCTTGCGGAACATCTCGACGCCGGTGCAGACGGTCTTGCGGGTGTCGTGGATACCGACGATCTCGATTTCTTCGCCGACCTTGACGACGCCGCTCTCGACGCGGCCGGTGACGACGGTGCCGCGACCCGAGATCGAGAACACGTCCTCGATCGGCATCAGGAACGGGCGATCGAGCGCACGCTCAGGCTGCGGGATGTAGTCGTCAACCGTCTTCATCAGCGCCAGGACCGCGTCATGGCCGATGTCGTCGCGCTTGCCGTCGAGGGCGCAAACTGCCGAACCCTGGGTGATCGGAATGTCGTCACCCGGGAAGTCGTACTTCGACAGAAGCTCGCGGATCTCCATCTCGACGAGCTCGAGGATCTCGGCGTCGTCGACCAGGTCGACCTTGTTCATGAAGACGACCATGGCAGGAACGCCGACCTGCTTGGCGAGCAGGATGTGCTCGCGGGTCTGTGGCATCGGGCCATCGGTGGCCGAGACGACCAGGATCGCGCCGTCCATCTGGGCGGCACCGGTGATCATGTTCTTCACATAGTCGGCGTGGCCTGGGCAATCGACGTGCGCGTAGTGGCGGTTGGCAGTCTCATACTCGACGTGTGCGGTCGAGATAGTGATGCCGCGCTCGCGCTCCTCGGGAGCCTTGTCGATGTTGGCGTAGCTGGTGAAGGTGGCGCCACCGGTCTCGGCGAGAACCTTGGTGATCGCTGCCGTCAGCGAGGTCTTGCCATGATCGACGTGGCCGATCGTGCCGATGTTGCAGTGCGGCTTGTTCCGCTCGAATTTCGCCTTACCCATGAGTCCTATCCTTCGTCGAATTGCTGCCCGGCCCGGAAGGCGGGGCGTCTAGTTGTCGCCAGTCAAAATGTAAAGCCGCGTTACGACTCTCAGGCCATCTTGAGCTTGATTTCCTCGGCCACGTTCGAGGGAACTTCCTCGTAATGGCTGAACTGCATCGTGTACTGGGCGCGGCCCTGCGACATCGACCGGAGCTGGTTGACGTAGCCGAACATGTTGGCCAGCGGCACCATCGCCTCGATGACCTGGGCATTACCCCGGCTGTCGGTGCCCTGGATCTGACCGCGACGGCTGTTCAGGTCGCCGATGACGTCGCCCATGAAGTCCTCGGGTGTCACCACCTCGACCTTCATGACCGGCTCCAGCAGCTTGATGCCTGCCTTGGTGGCCGCTTCGCGCATGCCGCCACGACCGGTGATCTCAAATGCTAGCGCCGACGAGTCGACGTCATGGTAGGCGCCATCGTACAGTCGCGCCGTGAAGTCGATGATCGGGAAGCCGATCAGCGAACCCGAAGCGGCGATCTCGCGGATGCCCTTCTCGACCGACGGGATATATTCCTTGGGAATATTGCCGCCCTTGACCTCGTCGACGAAGACGACGCCCGAACCGCGCTCACCCGGCTCGACCGAGAACTTGATGCGACCGAACTGGCCGGAGCCACCCGACTGCTTCTTGTGGGTGTAGTCGACATCGACCTTGCGGGCGAGCGACTCACGATAGGCAACCTGCGGCGCGCCAACGTTGGCCTCGACCTTGAACTCGCGACGCATGCGGTCGACGAGGATCTCGAGGTGAAGCTCGCCCATGCCCTTGATGATCGTCTGGCCGCTCTCCTGGTCGGAGGTGACGCGGAACGACGGATCTTCCTGAGCCAAGCGATTGAGCGCGATGCCCATCTTCTCCTGGTCGGCCTTAGTCTTAGGCTCCACCGCGACCTCGATGACGGGGTCCGGGAATTCCATGCGCTCTAGGATGATCGGCTTCAGCGGCGCGCATAGCGTGTCGCCCGTGGTCACATCCTTGAGGCCGACCAGCGCGACGATGTCGCCGGCATAGGCTTCCTTGATGTCCTCGCGGTTGTTGGCATGCATGAGCAGCATGCGACCGATCTTTTCGCGCTTGTCCTTGACCGAGTTGAGCACGGTCGATGCAGCTTCCATCTTGCCCGAATAGATGCGGGCGAAGGTCAGCGTGCCGACGAACGGGTCGGTCATGATCTTGAACGCCAGCGCCGAGAACGGTGCATCGTCCGAAGCTTCGCGGATCTCGTCCTCGTCCTTCAGGTTGATGCCGTGCATCGGCGGAATGTCGAGCGGGCTGGGCAGATAGTCGACGACTGCGTCGAGCAGGGGCTGGACGCCCTTGTTCTTGAAAGCCGAGCCGCACAGCACCGGCACGAACGAGAAGCTCAGCGTGCCCTTGCGGATCAGGCTTTTCAGCGTCGCGGTGTCGGGCTCGACGCCTTCCAGATACGCCGTCATGACGTCGTCGTCCTGCTCGACGGCCATCTCGATCAGGTCGGAACGCGCCGCAGCGGCTGCGTCCTTCATATTGTCCGGGATGTCCTTGTACTCGAACTTCGCGCCGAGAGACTCTTCGAGCCAGACGATGGCGCGGTTCTCGACGAGATCGACGAGGCCGATGAAGTCACCTTCGAGGCCGATCGGCAGGTACAGCACGGCCGGACGGGCGCCGAGGCGGTCCTTGATCATCTCGACGCAGCGGTCGAAGTTCGCGCCGGTGCGGTCGAGCTTGTTGACGAAGCACATCCGCGGGACTTTGTACTTGTCGGCCTGGCGCCAGACCGTCTCCGACTGCGGCTCGACGCCGGCAACGCCGTCGAAGCAAGCCACGGCACCATCGAGCACGCGCAGCGAACGCTCGACTTCGATGGTGAAGTCGACGTGGCCGGGCGTGTCGATGATGTTGATGCGGTGGTCGTTCCAGTAGCACGTCGTCGCGGCGGACGTGATCGTGATACCGCGCTCCTGCTCCTGCTCCATCCAGTCCATCGTCGCGGTGCCTTCGTGCACTTCGCCGATCTTGTAGGACTTTCCGGTGTAGTACAGGATCCGCTCGGTGGTCGTGGTTTTCCCGGCGTCGATATGCGCCATGATCCCGATGTTGCGGTACATGTTGAGCGGCGTCGTGCGTGTCATGACTGTTACTCTCTAGCTCGCCACTACCAGCGGTAGTGCGAGAAAGCGCGGTTGGCTTCGGCCATGCGATGCGAGTCTTCCCGCTTCTTCACGGCAGTGCCACGGTTGTTGGCGGCATCGACCAGTTCGCCCGACAGGCGCTGTGCCATCGTGTGCTCGGAGCGGTTACGCGCCGCACCGATGAGCCAGCGAATGGCGAGGGCCTGCGAACGCTCCGGACGAACTTCGACCGGCACCTGGTAGGTCGCACCACCGACGCGGCGGCTGCGAACTTCGATGCCCGGGCGGACGTTCGCCAGCGCGTCGTGAAACACGCCGATCGGATCGCGACGGGTCTTGGTCTCGACGGTCTCGAGAGCCGAATAGACGATCGACTCGGCGACCGACTTCTTGCCCTCGTACATGACGAGATTCATGAATTTCGAAAGGATCACGTCACCGAAGCGAGGATCTGGGAGAATTTCGCGCTTCTCCGGGCGCCTACGACGAGCCATCTATCTGATCCTTACTTAGGCCGCTTCGCGCCGTACTTCGAGCGCGACTGCTTCCGGTCCTTGACGCCCTGCGTATCGAGCTGGCCACGAATGATGTGGTAGCGAACGCCGGGAAGATCCTTGACGCGACCGCCGCGGATCATGACGACCGAATGCTCCTGAAGGTTGTGCTTCTCACCCGGGATGTACCCGATGACTTCGAAGCCGTTGGTCAGGCGCAGCTTGGCGACCTTACGCAGAGCCGAGTTCGGCTTCTTCGGGGTCGTCGTGTAGACGCGGGTGCAAACACCACGCTTCTGCGGGCAGGCCTCCATTGCTGGGACCTTGTTGCGAGCCTTTTGTGGCTCGCGACCCTTGCGGATCAACTGGTTGATAGTCGGCATAGAGTATTCGTCATCCTGCTGTTCGGTGGCTTGCGGCCACCTACTCCAGACTAGTCCCGCCCTCACGGCATAAGCGCGAGCGGCCTCCTTGCAGAGGCCCCACGCGCGCGGCACAGCCCGTCGTTGCCAAAATTCCGACCCGATCCGTGCCTGGGCGTTAGCCTGTCACCGGTTCGTGAACGGAAGCGGGCCTATACTGCGGAGTCACCGACGGGTCAATGTCGTTTGCACGGACCCGCCGGCGTCCGCTATGGATCGGACCCGCAACGTCGCGACCATCCAACCAAGGACGATCCATGACCCTGTCGATGTACCAGGCATCGGTGCCGGTGTTCGTACGCCAGCTTACCGCCCTCTCCAAGATTCTTGACAAGGCCATCGAGCAGTCGGCCGCCGGCACGCTGGACGCCGCGACCTTGCTCTCCGCCCGGCTCGCGCCGGACATGTTCGCCCTGCCCCGCCAGGTCCAGATCGCCACCGACGGCGCCAAGGGTTCGGCGCGCCTTGCCGGCATCGAGATTCCTGCGTTCGCCGACGAGGAAGTGACCTTCGACGACCTCAAGCAGCGCATCGCCAAGACCATCGCCTTCCTCCAGACCATCACCCCGGAGCAGATCGACGGCAGCGAGGAGCGCGTTATCAACCTGAAGGCCGGCCAGCGCGAGATGACCTTAAGCGGCCAGGATTTCCTGCTCGGCTTCGTGCTGCCGAACTTCTTCTTCCACGTCACCGTCGCCTACAGCCTCCTTCGCCACGGCGGCGTGACGATCGGCAAGCTGGACTATCTCGGCGCCAGCTAGAGCGGGCACCGTCCGGCGACGCGGCGCCGGCGGCCGAGCATCAAGTATTGCAACGGGTCAGCAACCTCCCAGCCAGAAACTGTGCCCTTAGTGCAACGCCTTGTCCGCAACTGGCGGCGAGTGCAGTCGCAGCTTGCCGTAAACGTGAACCTACCTTACCGAACGAAGCTCGTAAAAAGACGTATCAAGTCCTTGGGAGTATCATGAAGCATCTTCTTCTCGCGTCCGTGTGCGCGCTGGCGTTGCCGACCTTTGCCGCCGCCCAGGATACCGCCAACCAGCCGGCGATGCCGAACCAGGTGACGGCGCCTCCCGCGCAGACCCCGGCTGCGGCGACCGCTGCGTCGGGCGCCACCAATGCCGGTGCCGCAACCGCTGCCGATACCGGCAACTCCATCGGCGAGGGCGGCGAGATCATCATCACCGCCAACCGCCGCGCCCAGGCGTTGTCGACGGTGCCGATCGCGGTCTCGGCGGTCAGCCAGGAGTCGCTGCAGAACTCCGGCGCCAACGACATTCGCGCGCTCAACCAGCTCGCCCCGTCGCTGCTCGTTTCGTCGACCGGCAGCGAGGCCAATGGTTCGGCGCGTATCCGCGGCATCGGCACGGTCGGCGACAATCCCGGCCTCGAGAGCTCGGTCGCAGTGTTCATCGACGGCGTCTACCGCTCGCGCACCGGCTCCGGCCTCAACGAGCTTGGCGAAGTCGAGCGCATCGAAGTGCTACGCGGTCCGCAGGGCACGCTGTTCGGCCGCAACGCCTCGGCCGGCCTCATCAACATCATCACCGCCAAGCCGTCGTTCGAGCTGGGCGGCAATGCCGAGGCCACCTATGGCAATTACAACGCCTACCGGCTGGCCGGCGGCGTCACCGGCGGGATCATCCCCGACAAGCTCGCGGCGCGCATCGACGGCGTCTATGTCAAGCGCGACGGCTTCTACAAGGACATCACCACCGGCGACCGCGTCAACAATCGCAATCGGTACTTCGTTCGCGGCCAGTTGCTGTTCACGCCGACCGACGACATCAGCCTGCGCCTGATCGGCGACTATACGCACCGCAACGAGTCATGCTGCGGCGCCGCCTACACGTCGCTGCGCGAGACGACCGACACTACGCCGAACACCACGACGCCGGGCTTCAACACCGACCGCAACGTCACCGAGAACCCGAACAACCGCATCGTCGACATCCTGCGCAGCCTCGGCGGCGTTTTCCCGGGCAACCCGTACGGCCGCGGGATCGCGACGACGCCGGGCCGGACCTATCGCAACACCACGACCGACTGGGGCGGCTCCGGCCAGCTCGACTGGGATCTTGGCGACGTCAAGCTGACCTCGATCACCGCCTATCGCCAGTACAAGGCGGGCGGTGCCGGCGACCTGGATTACGGCAACGTCGACCTCTATTATCGCGCCGACGACGGCAACAGCTATCGCCGCTTCAAGACCTTCACGCAGGAAGCCCGCTTTCAGGGCTCGCTGTTCGACGGCAAGCTCGACTGGCTGGTCGGTGGCTTCTACAGCCGCGAGAAGCTCCAACTCGTCGACAATTCGCGCTTCGGTTCGCAGTACGGCGCGTTCGCCGCCTGCCGCGTCATCGCCAACGTCAGCCCGGCGGCCGCGCTGCGCAACCCGGCTGCTCCAGGCTGCCTGAGCGCCACCGGCATCGGCACGCTCAACGCCGTCCTTGGCGCCGGTGCCGCGCCGATCATCGCAGGTCTCAACCGCCTGTCGACGGTCAACAACGTCGGCGACGTGCGCTCGGTCTATAACCAGGACAGCCAGAACTACGCGTTCTTCACGCACAACATCTTCAACGTCACCGACCGCCTCAGCCTGACGGTCGGCGTGCGCTACACGCACGAGAGCAAGAAGTTCGACGCCGAGTTCAACAACAACAACACCGTCTGCCCGGCGCAGCAGGCCGCCCTCGGCCCGCTGCTCGCCAACCCCGGCTTGGCGGCGCTGGCCGGCGGTATCATCACGCTGACCTGCACCGGCAACTCGAGCAGCCAGCTCAACGCACTCAACCTGCGCAGCAAGCTGACCGACGGCCAGTTCACCGGCACCGCGATCCTGTCGTGGAAGCCGGTCGACGGCGTGATGACCTATGCGAGCTATGCCAAGGGCTACAAGGCCGGCGGCTTCAACCTCGACCGCTCACCGCTCGGTGGCCCGACCGGCGTATTCTCGCCGCGGACCAACGCCAACACCAATGGCGACCAGTTGCAGTTCGAGGCCGAGAAGGTCGATGCCTATGAAGTCGGCGTCAAGCTCAAGAAGCGCGCCTTCTCGCTCAACGTCGCCGCCTTCCGCCAGGAGTTCAAGAGCTTCCAGCTCAACACCTTCAACGGCACGGTCTTCGTCGTCCAGAACATCAACTCGTGCAGCAACAACCTGAACGGCGGCGACACCGACAGCAGCGGCGCGACCGGCGTCTGCACCGGCAAGATCAAGCCCGGCGTCATCTCGCAGGGTGTCGAAATCGAGTCCGCGGTCTACCCGGCGCGCAACCTCGCGCTGACCGTCGGCTATACTTATGCCGACACGCACTACGGCAAGAACCTGGTCGGCAGCACCAGCGGCGCGGCGCTCGATCCGGCACTGTTCCTGCTGCCCGGCCGCCAGGTTTCGAATGCTCCAAAGCACGTCGTCACCGCCTCGCTCGGCTTCACCCCCGACGTCGGCACGAACGGCATGAGCGCGCTGTTCTACGTCGATAGCCGCTTGAGCAGCGACTATAACACCGGCTCCGACCTGTTCCCCGAAAAGGCCCAGGACGGCTTCGTCACGGTCAACGCCCGCATCGGCCTGCGCGGCAAGGATCAGCGCTGGTCGGTCGAACTGTGGGGCCAGAACATCTTCAACAAGAACTACCAGCAGGTCGCCTTCAACGCGCCGTTCCAGGGTGCAGGCTCCGCGGCCCAGGTCGCGGCGTTCGGCGGCACCGGCAACCAGCTGTTCTCCAGCTTTCTGGCCGAGCCGCGCACTTACGGCGCGACCGTTCGCACGCGCTTCTAGATCTTCCGAGCTGACATGGGGGCCCGCACCGGCAACGGTGCGGGCCTTCGCGTGTCAGCGCGCCGGCTTGTCGAGGAAGGCGCGGATTGCCGCGACCGTTGCCGTAGGTTGCTCCTCCATCAGCCAATGCCCCGAGCCGGCGATCACCGCGCCCTGCACGTCGGTGGCGGCAAAGCGCACTACGGTCGCCATCGTCTCGCCGAACGACGCCGCGCCGCCGATGGCCAGCACCGGCATGGTCAGCTTGCCGCCCGTCGCCAGGAACGCCTTGTTGTCGATGGCATCCTGGTCGAAGGCGGCGAACTGCGCGAAGCCGGAGTGCATGGCGCCGGGCAAGGCATACAGCGCCGCGTAATGCTGCCGAGATGCTTCGTCGAAGTGCTTGGGATCGGCCGAGAAATCGTTCCAGAAGCGGTCGAGGTAGATGCGCTCGCGCCTCGCCACCAGCCGCTCCATGTCGGGGCCGCCAAAGCGGAAATGCCATAGCAGCGGGTTCTTGAGGATCTCCTCCCACGGCCCGATGCCCGGGACCGGCGCGTCCATCAGGACCAGCCTGGTCACCCGCGAAGGATTCTCGGCGGCGAAGGCATAGGCGACCATGTTGCCGATATCGTGCGCCACGACATCGACCTTGCCGATCTTCAGCGCATCGAGGACCGCCGTGACATCGGCGCCCTGGGTCTTCTTGTCATAGCCGCCCGGCGGGCGTGCGGACAGTCCGAGTCCCCTCAGGTCGGGAACCACGACGCGGTGGTCGCGCGCCAGGTCGACGGCCAGCGCGCCCCACATGTCGCCGGTTTCGCCATAGCCGTGGAGCAGCACCACCGCCGGCCCCTTGCCGCCGCTGCGGATGTGGATCGTCGTGCCGTTCGCTGCGATGTCCTCGACCTTGAAGCCGGCCGGGAATGGCACGATCCCCGCTGTTGCCGCACTTGCCAGGCTCAATCCTACCGCCGCTGCCAAGATCCTCATCATCGCCTCCTGTCGACGGCCCCTGCCGCCGATCGTCAGGATGATGGAACCGCAACGAAAACGCCATCCTGTTCAGGCGTCAGTGCGGACGCTTCAATACCGGCAGGATGCTGGCGAAGTCGTCGCTCCAGGCGGTCAGGCCGGGCTGCTCGAGGAGAGGCCGCCAACTGCCCGGCGGCGTCGCGGCGACGACCGCGTCCATGTGCTGCGGCGAGCGCGTCAGCACGATCCACGACGAGTTGGTGAACTGCACGCCGCGTGGTTGGTTTTTCGGCGCGGTATAGTCGTGGACCCGCGCCGTCCAGCCCTCTGCCTTGGCAATCGCGGCGACCACCGGCTCCAGCTCAAGGTAGCGGTTCGAGATATGCAGCAGCAGCACGCCGTCACGCTGCAGGGCGCGACCGTAGACGCGGAACGCCTCGCGCGTCACCATGTGCAGCGGGATCGCGTCGGACGAGAAGGCGTCGACCGCCAGCACGTCGAGCCCGGCCGGTGCCGCCGCCGCCAGCGTCAACCGCGCATCCCCTAGCACGATCCGCAGGTCGGGCCGGCACCGCGAGACATAGCTGAAGCGGCGCTTCGCAATGCCGACGATCACCGGGTCGATCTCGTACGCCGTCCAGGCCTGGCCCGGCTGGGCATAGCAACTCAACGTTCCGCTCCCCAGCCCGACAAAGGCAATGCGGGCGTTCGGCCCGAACATGGGCGGCACCGCCTTCAAGGCCAGTCCGACACCGCTGCCCGGCGCATAATAGGTCATCGGCACCGTGACGAAGCGCGGGTCGAGGGACTGGACACCGTGCAGCGTCGTGCCGTGCAGCAGGTGGCGGACGTTGGTCGAGCGCACGTCCTCGACGGTGTAGATGCCGAAGAAGCTGCGCTCGCGCACGCCGTTCCGCGATAGTTCGAGCTGGTGCCAGCCGCCGAACGCCAGGACCACGCAGGTGAACAGGACGGCGAACAGCAGCGGACGTCCGATCGCCAGCACCGCCGTGCCGCCCAGCAGGCACAAGGCGACGAGCGCCGAGTCCGCCGGCGCGACGCCGCTCGACACCGAGAGGAAGGCGCGACCGATCCACAGCGACAGCAACGGCGCGCCGACAATCACGACGATCCGCGCCACCGGGCTGGACCAGAGGCGCCCCGCCAGCGGCACCAGCAGGCGGGCCGGGATCAGCGCGGCGGCGGCAATCAACAGCAGCGGATGCTCGTAGGGCCAGTCGAACACCGCCGGTGCGAGCAGCGCGCAGAACACGCCGCCAAGCGCACCGCCGACCGAGATCCACAGATAGAAATCGGTGAGCGAGGCGGCTTCCGGGCGTTCCTCTGCCAGCGTGCCGTGCAGGGCCAGCGCCACGACGAACAGCAACACCACGCCGGCCGCGGCGAACATCCACGCCACCATGCCGATCGACATGAAAGCCGAGCCGCCGAGCAGCAGCAGCGCCAGCGGTGCGCCACCCAGCGCCCAGTTGGTGAACGCCCTGCCCCAGCGCCCGAACGCCAGCACGAAGCTGAGCAGGTAGACCGCCAGCGGGATGACCCACAGCAGCGGCATCGCCATGATGTCGGTGGTCAGGTGGGTGGTCGTCGACAGCAGCAGCCCCGACGGCACGAGGGCGAGCAGGGTCCACCGGCCGCGCTGGCGCCAGGTTACCGGCACCGTCGCGATCGCGGTCGCGGTCGCGGTGCCGCCGCGCACCGCATAGCCGCAGGCGGCGACCAGCAGCGCCAGGATGACGAAGCCCGCCGACCACAGCCGGGCCTGGTCGCCGAGGCGCAGCGCCGGCTCGATCAGCAGCGGATAGGCGATCAGCGCGGCAAAGCTGCCGAAGTTCGACGCGGCGTAGAGGAAGTAGGGATTGCCCGCCAGCGGATGACCGGAGCGCGCAAACCACGACTGCATCAGCGGAGCCTGCGCCGAGGTGACGAAGAACACCGGCCCGATCGACGCCGCCAGCAGCCCGAGCAGCCACAGCACCGGCGGCGCCGCGCCGATCGCCGGCAGCCATTGCGCGACCGCGACCGGCAGGGTCAGCCCGGCGACGACGAACAGGACCAGGTGGAGCATCAGCTGGCGCCGCAGCGGCAGGTGGCGCAGCGCATGGGCGTAGAGATACCCGAGCAGCAGCACGGTCTGGTAGAACAGCATCGCCGTGTTCCACACCGACGGCGCGCCGCCGAGCACGGGCAGGACGCTGCGCCCGAACATCGGCTGGATCATGAACAGCAGGAACGAGCCGAGCAGCACCGTCGCGGTGAACAGCGGCCGTAGCGGCAGGCGGCGCGAGAAACTGCGGGGCAGCGCTACGGTGTCATCCATGCCGAGCGCTGTAGTCGGCTCGACGGGTAGACCGCAAAAAGAAAAAGGCCGGGACGATTGCTCATCCCGGCCAGAGTTTTCAGGGGAGACAGGTTAGAACTGGTATCCGACGCCGGCATTGAAGCCGCCGGTGCCGTGCGTGTTGATCGAGGCGCCGGCCTTGATCACCGTCTGGTCGCCGATGATCTTGGAACCGCCGACCGCGAAGGCGACCTGGCCGCGCCATTCGCCGATGCCGCCGCCGACCATGCCGGCGCCCGGGGTGAAGGCCTGTGGCAATGCCGCCACTGCCATCGCCCCTGCGGTCGCCGCATCGGCGTCGCGACGGACGCGACGAACGTCGAAGTTCAGGTTGTTGATCTGGTTCTGCAGGCCGGTCGTGGCCGCGCCGAACTGGCTCTGGACCGCCTGGAGCTGCGACAGGTTGACCGCATCGGTGCCGTTGAGCGCCGGACCGACGTTGGTCAGGCGACGCTCGGCCCCGACGGAGCCGACCGAGACGACGTTGGCGACGCCGCCGTCGCTGCTGCCCGCACCCAGTGCGACCGAGTTGATGCCGGTCGCAGTCGCACCGTTGCCGATCGCGACGGCGCGCGATGCCGTTGCGGTGGCGCCGAAGCCGCCCGCCGTGGCGTTCGCCCCGGTTGCCGACGGAGCCGCTGCCCCAGCGGTGTTGTTGGAGCGGAAGGCGCCCGCTGCACCGTTGTTGATCGCCGTGATCGCCGTGGTGTTGTTGGCGACGGTGACGTTGGTCGCCGCCAGGCCGGCGGTGTTCGCCGCGACGCTGGCGTTGGTCGCAGCCAGCTGGCCGCCATTGACCGCGTCGGTGGAGCCCGCCGCGACATTCCCGTCAGCGACGTTGGTGATCCCGACCGGAGCAGCGGTGCCACCGATCAGGGTGACGGTGTTGAGACGGCCACCATCGGCATCGGTGTCGTACTGCAGGGCGTTGAAGGCGCCGCCCGTGACCTGGGCAAGCTGGCCCACGGTCGCAGCGTCGCTGCCGGCGAGACCTGCCCGTAGGCCGGTCAGCGTGCGGTTGCCGTCGGTGCCGGCGATGGTCACGCTGGTACCGCCGGTGTTGCCGCCGACCGTGATCTGCCCGGCACCCGGGGTGCCGCCGGTCTGCTGGACCAGGCCGACCGAGCCGTTGTTGAGGCTGGTCGTCAGGTTCGTGATCGCCGTGGTGTTGCCGGCGATGTTGGTAGTGTTGGTGATGATGTCGGCGGTGTTGGTCGCAACCTGGGTGTTGGTGGCGAACAGCTGGGCGCCGTTAACCGCGTCGGTCGACGTCGCCGTCAACGCCGCCGGAGCGACATTGGTGACGGTCACCGTGCCGGTGCTGCCGCCGGCGAGGGTCACGGTGTTGGTCCGAACCGTGCCGACGGTGTCGTACTGGACCGAGTTCTGGACCACGGCGCCGATTGCGGCGACCTGGCCGACGTTCGCCGCATCGGTCGCGGCGACACCGGTGGCGACGCCGGAGATGACGCGCGCGCCATCGTTGCCCGCGACGTTGACGGATGTCCCGCCGGTCGCTGCGCCTATGGTGATGACGCCGCCCGGCAGGCCACCGGTCTGCTGGACCAGGCCGACCGTGCCGTTGGCGAGGCCGGTCGTCAGATTGCCCAGGTTGGTGGTGTTGGTGGCGATGTTGTTGGTGTTGGTCGTCACCTGGGTATTGGTGGCGAACAGTTGCGAACCGTTGACCGCGTCGGTCGAGGTGTCGCTAAGCTGTCCGGCGGCGACGTTGGTGACGGTCACCGCAGCGCCCGGGGTACCGGCCAGGGTCACGGTGTTGGTCTTGACGCCACCGGCGGTGTCGTACTGCACGGCGTTCTCGGCGACCGAGCCGACTGCCGCAAGCTGACCGACGTTGACCGCATCGGTCGCATCGACGCCGGCGGTCACGCCGGTGATGGTGCGCGTGCCACCGGTGCCGGCGACGTTGATGCTGGCACCACCGGTTGCGCTGCCGATGGTGATGACACCGCCCGGCAGGCCATTCGCCTGCTGGACCAGCCCGACCGTGCCGTTGGCGAGGCCGGTCGTCAGGTTACCCAGGTTGGTGGTGTTGGCCGTGATGTTCGTCGTGTTGGTCGCGATGTTGGTGGTGTTGGTCTCGACCTGACCGTTGGTCGCAAACAGCTGGGCGCCGTTGACTGCATCCGTCGATGTAGCGTTCAGCGCACCCGGGGCGACGTTGGTGACGGTCACCGCGGCGCCCGGAGTACCCGCCAGCGTCACGGTGTTGGTCTTGACGCCACCGGCAGTGTCGTACTGCACGCCGTTCTGGGCGACAGCGCCAACCGCCGAGAGCTGGCCGACGTTGACCGCATCGGTCGCATCGACGCCGGCGGTGACGCCGGTGATGGTGCGCGTGCCACCGGTGCCGGCGACGTTGATCGCGGCACCACCGGTGGCGCCGCCGATGCTGATGACGCCGTCCGGCAGGCCACCCGCCTGCTGCACCAGCCCGACCGTGCCGTTGGCGAGGCCGGTCGTCAGGTTACCCAGGTTGGTGGTGTTGGTGGTGATGTTGGCGGTGTTGGTCTCGACCTGGCCATTGGTCGCGAACAGCTGGGCGCCGTTGACTGCCTCGCTCGAAGTGGCTGTCAGTGTACCGGGAGCAACATTGGCGAGTGTCACCGCGGCGCCCTGGGCACCGGAGAGAGTCGCGCGGTTGGTGCGGACACCGAGGCCATCGACGTCGTAGACGATCGCATTGGCGGACTGGGCGGCCACGCTGTTGAGCTGCCCCAGATTGACTGCGTCGGTCGTTGCCGTGGCGTCGGCGACATCGGTCAGGCGGCGGTTACCCTCGGTGCCGAGGAAGCTGACGACGGTGCTGCCGGTTCCCGCGCCGACACGGATCGGGCCGTCGCTGGGTGCGCCGCCATCCTGCTGCACCAGGCCGGCGGTGCCGTTGTTGAGGGCAGCGATGCTGATCGTTTTGCCGGCCGTGATCGTGCCGTTCGCGGTGATCGCGGCGGTGTTGCTGGCGACGGCGCTGGTGTTGGTGGCAATGCCGGCAGTGTTGGTCGCGACCTGGGTGTTGGTCGCGAACAGCTGGCCGCCGTTGACCGCGTCGGTGGAGCCTGCAGTAAGCGTCGCGGCGGTCAGGTTGGTGACCTTGACCGAACCCGGCACGCCGCTGGCCAAGGTGACGGTGTTGGTCGGCGTGCCACCGATCAAATCATACTTCAGTGAATTCTGGCCGGCCGCCGCGACGGTCGCGAGCTGCAGGACGTTGACGGCGTCGGTCGCCGCTGAACCCGCAGCGACGTTGGTGATCTGCCGTTCCGCGCCCGACGAACCGACCGACACGGTGCCGACCGAGTTCTGCGGGGCAGTCAGGCCCGTTGCGGTATAGCCGATCGAAGCGCCACGTCCGCCGGTCAGCGAGTTGTTGCCGATGGCAACGCTGTTGGCAGCGATGGCCCGGGAGCCCGCGCCGATGGCGATGCTGTTGTTTGCGGTTGCGCGTGCACCGTTACCCAGCGCCACCTGGTTGACGAGCAACGGACTGCCCGCCGTGCCGGCGACGGCGTTCGCGCCGATCGCGACGCCGCCGGCGCCGTTGACGACCGCGACGTTACCGATGCCGACCGCGCCCGTTGCCGTGCCGAGGGTCGAGGCGCTGTTGCCGAGGGCGATCGAGTTGAGCTCGCCGGCCGTCGCATCTAGGCCGTTGGAGCCGAGGCCGGTGATCCGGTTGCCACCGATCGACAGGCCGGCGGGAACGTCGAGCTGATACGAGTTGGAAGTGGTGTTGCAGCTGGTGCCCGGTCCGACGAGCGTGCCGTTCAGATTGACCGCCGAGACGCCGATGTTCTGGCCGTTCGCAGCCGCGGCAACCAGGCCGGCAGCGTCGACGTTGATGCCGAGCACCGGTCCAAGCAAGCCGTTGAGTGCGCTCTGCAATCCGTTGGTGGTCGCGATCAGGGCCGGCCCGAGAATGCTGGTCACGACCGAGCGAGGCAGGCTGACGCCCGAACAGGCGCTGACCAGCGAGCTGGGGATTGCTGCTGCAGTCGGTGCCGAGACCATCGACATCGCGCTGGCGATCGCGATCGCCGACACCGAGGAGAGCTTGCGGCGTGAAGATCGGGCGACAGCCAGACCATCGCGACCTGATCGACAGGATCGTAGATCCCCGCCTGGTAAATACGCCACTAGAACTCTCCCCTCTTGAATAAACACTCGGTTAAGGCGACTTACTTTGAAGTTAAATTACTGCGTTTCAGAGCCTCAACGATTGAAATAGACAAAAAGCATAGAACAGTTGCAAGCGGTTGTTTCATGACCGGTATGACTATTGTTTGTACAAGTTATTAAATAACGGCTAATCGATCGCGCGTTGTTTCGACCTAACCATCGACGCAAGAAAGATCGTTACGGGTCAGTAAAGCCGTAGTGCTGTGACTGTCATGATGCGATTATCTTGTAGCGTGACTGTCCTGCCGCGCTGTTCTGGTAATAACGAGGCAAGGATTGGCCCGGATACCGCGCCGATTATCTGATTTGTCGCGACGAACGACGTGATTCGCGCGATGCACCGTTAGAATCAGCGCCTTGCAGTGGTGACGCGCGCGGCTCGCCTGGTCAGGCGGCGCGTCGGGTCTGGCGGGCGATCCCCATCAGCAAACCGAGCAGGATCAGCACGGTCATCATCGCCGAGCCGCCATAGCTGATCAACGGCAGCGGAATGCCGACGACGGGCGCCAATCCCATCACCATCATCATGTTGATCGCCAAATAGAAAAACAGCGTGAAGGTCAGCCCCAGCGCGGCTAGTCGCTCGAACCGGGTGCGCGCCCTGAGTGCAACGCCGATGCCCCAGGCCAGCAGGGTGCCGAAGCCGATGATGACAAACAAGCCACCAAGTAAACCCCACTCTTCAGCCATAGTCGCAAAGATAAAGTCGGTGTGAAGTTCTGGCAGATAGTCGAGGTGAGACTGCGTTCCTTGCAGGAAACCTTTACCCGACAATCCACCACTGCCGATGGCGATCTTCGACTGGGTGATATGATAGCCGGCACCGAGCGGATCGCTGGCCGGATCCATGAAGATCAGCACGCGCTTGCGCTGGTAGTCGTGGAGCATCGTCCACGCCACCGGCAGCGCCGCACCGACCGCCGCCCCGGCCCCCAGGAACAGCCACAGCCGCACCCCCGCCAGGAACATCATCACGACCCCGCCGAACGAGATCGCCAGCGCCGTGCCGAGGTCGGGTTGCAGCATGACCAGCGCCGCCGGCATCGCGATCAACAGCAGCGGCGGCCACAGCCCCTGGATGGTGGTCAGGAACGGCCGCGGCAGATTTTGATAAAAGCGCGCCAGGGCCAGGATGATGGCCAGCTTCATGAACTCCGACGGCTGCAGCTGGATGATGCCCAGGTCGAGCCAGCGCTGGCTGCCGCCGCCGATCTGCCCCAGCAGCTCGACCCCGACGAGGGCGAGCAACACCGCGCCGTACAGGGCATAGGCCCATTTCAGCCACACCCCGGTATCGATCTGCGCCAGCACCAGCATGGCAAGCAGCAGCACGACAAAGCGGATGCCCTGCTTCAGCGCCCAGGGCTGCAGGCTGCCGCCCGCCGCGGAATACAGGATCACCAGTCCAAAGCCGGTCAGCGCGATGATGACCAGCACGATCGCCCAGGGGATCGCCCGCAGCCGCAGCGTCCAGGCGCCGTTCAGCATGGCGGCATTGCCTGCACGTCCGTCACTCCGGCGGTCCCGCAGCGTCCTCTTCCGCGGGCTCCGGGCTCGCATTGGCCAGGGCGGCGGCCTCGGCGGCACGCTTCTGCTCCAGGGCGCGCTCCAGCGGCGCCAGCGTCGCCATCGCGCGCTCCGGCTCGAACAGATAGGTCAGCACGTCGCGCGCGATCGGCGCGGCGGTGGTGTTGCCGTGCGCGCCATGCTCGACGATGACGCTGACCGAATATTGCGGCGCATCGGTCGGTGCGAAGGCGACGAACAGCGCGTGGTCGCGGTACTGCCACGGCACCGCCTCCTGCCGCACCACGCCGCGCTTGCGCTCCGCCATGCTGATCCGCCGGACCTGCGCCGAGCCGGTCTTGCCAGACATGGTGACGCCGTCGACCTGCAGCCGCGCCGCCCGCGCCGTGCCGCGCGGACCGTTGACGACGCCGCTCATCCCCGACCGAACGATCGCCAGATGCTCCGGGTCGATGCCCAGCGACGGGAACTCGACGCGCGGGCTATCGGCGAGCAGTCGCGGCTGGACTTCCAGCCCGCTCGCCAGCCGGGCGCCCATCACCGCGAGTTGCAGCGGATTGACCACCAGATAGCCCTGCCCGATCGTGGTGTTCAGCGTCTCGCCGATCGTCCAGTCCTTCTTGTAGCGCCGGGTCTTCCACGCCGGATCGGGGACGATACCCGCCGACTGGCCCGGCACCGGCAGCTCGTATTTCTGGCCCAACCCGAACTTGCGCGCCATGTCGGCGATGCCCTGGATGCCCGCCGCCCGCCCGACCGTGTAGAAATACACGTCGCAGCTCTGCGGCAGCGCGGTGTGCATGTCGACACGCCCGTGACCGCGGCGGCTGTAGCAGTGCCAGATGCCGTTCCCCAGCCGATAGGTGCCGTTGCAGATCACCCCCTGGTCGGCGTTGACCCCCGCCTTCAGCGCTGCCAGCGAGGTCATCATCTTGAAGGTCGAGCCCGGCGGGTACAGTCCCTGCGCGCTCTTGTTGATCAGCGGGTGATGGTTCGACGCCTGCAGTTCCGCCCACAGCTTGGTCGTCACCCGCGTCGAGAAGACGTTGGGATCATAGGCCGGCATCGACACCATGCACAGCACGTCGCCGGTGCGGCAGTCCATGACGATGACGCTGGCGCTGTTGTCGCCCAGCCGCTTCGCCGCATAGGCCTGCAAGCCGCGGTCGATGGTCAGGCGGACGCTCTTGCCGGGGATGTCGCTGCGCGTGTCGAGGTCGCGGATCACCCGGCCGCGGGCGTTTACCTCGACCCGCCGCGCCCCCGCCGTACCGCGCAACGGCGCATCCTGCGTCCGCTCGATGCCGTCCTTGCCGAGCTTGAACCCCGGGAAGATCAGCAGCGGATCGTGCGTGCGCTTGTACTGCTCCGGCGTCGGCACCGCGACATAGCCGAGCAGGTGCGCAAAGGCCTCGCCGCCCGGATAGACCCGGCTGAAGCCATGCACCGGCAGGACCCCGGGCAGGTCGGGCAGGCGGACGTTCAAGGCGGCGAACTGCGGCCACGCAAGCCCGTGCGCGATCTCGACCGGCATGTATTCCGGCTGGCGCGCGATATCGCCCCGGATGCGGTTGAGGTCGTCGAGCGTCAGCGGCAGCACGCCCATGATGGCGCGCAACGTCGCCTCCAGGTCGCCGACCTGCTCCGGGATCAGCTCCAGCCGGTAGTCGGGCGCGTTGGAGGCGAGCGGCAGCCCGTTGCGATCGACGATCCAGCCCCGGCGCGGCGGGATCAGGCGCAGCGAGACGCGGTTGTCCTCCGACGCCAGCTTGTACTTGTCGCCCTCGAAGATCGACAGCCACGCCATCCGCGCCGCCAATGTCATGCCGACCGCCGCCATGCCGCCGCCCAGCACGAAGGCGCGCCTGGAGAACATCTGCTCGTGCCCGGCCTCGGTGATCGTCGCCACGCGCCAGCCGCCCTCAGGCCAGCAGGCGGCGCTGGACGCGCGCGCACAGCACCACGACGATCGGATAGGTCGCCGCCGTCGTCGCCGCCTGGATCAGTAGCGGCGTGAACGGCCCGTCGATCCCGGCGAAGCCCAGGAACCACCAGCCGAGCACCGCATGGACCAGCGCGACCAGCACCAGCATCGTCCAGTCGAAGCCGAAGCGATGGTGCCCGAAGCGATCCTCGAACAGCCGCACGAACAGCGCGGTCGCGGCGAACAACGTCGCCTCCACGCCGAACGGCATCGCGCCGAGCAGGTCGGCGACCAGCCCGAGCAGGAAGGCCAGCCACGGTGGCATCAGCCCCGGCTGGAAGGTCGCCCAGACGAACACCCCGAGCAGCCCGAGCTGCGGCAGCCCCGGCCACGGCAGCACGATCGGCAGCGTCATCGCGACGATCAGCAACAGCACCATCGTCGCGGGCACGAAGAAGCGCCACAGGCCGAGCGCCCAGTACAGCCGATCGGCCGGGGAGCGCAGGCGATAGTCGTCGCTCACCGCGGCGCCGCCGGAGTCGGTCGGGCTGCAGCGGGTGCGGTCGGCGTCGGTCGCGCGGCGGCAGGCGGGGTGACCGCGGGCCGAACCGCCGCAGCGCCGGTCTTCGGCGGCGCGGGCACGGGCGTCACCACCAGTTTCTTGCGCGCCGTGCCGCCACCCGCCTCACGCGGCACCGGAACAGGCGCTGTCGTCGATGCCGGCGGCGGCGCGGGGACCGGCAGGTACGCCGCCTGGATCAGCACGAAGCCAAGGCCGTTCGGGTCTGTCGCCAGCCGTGCCTTGGCCGGTTCGCCGGTCGTCGCGACGGTCGCCACCGGAATGCCCGGCGGGAACACGCCGCCGTCGCCCGAGGTGACGAAATGATCGCCGATGCGCAGCGGCACTTCCGCCCCGCCGCGGTCGCGGATCTCCAACAAGGGCCCATTGGCGCCGACCGCGATCGCCGGCTCGCCGGTGCGCTGCAGGATCACCGGGATCCGGCTGCCGGGGTCGGTGAGCAACAGCACCCGCGTCGCATGATTGCCCGCCTCCAGCGTCCGCCCGACCAGGCCCGATGCCGACCGCACCGGCAACCCCGGCACGACACCATCGACGCGGCCGGCCGAGATCACCGCCGAGCGAATGTACGACCCGCTCGACGCGCCCGCCAGCCGCGCCGTGGCGATCAGCCGGACATTGGGCTCGACGACCTTGAGCAGGCGCTTGAGCTGGACATTCTGCGCCGCCATCGCCGAGGCCTGCTGCAGCGTCGCGCGCTGCGCGTTCAATTCGGCGGTCAGCGCGCGGTTCTTGGACACCGTCCCCAGATAGTCGCCGGTGTCGCTGGTGATCCGCGCCGCGCCATCGAACGGCGCGCGGACGATGCTCCACAGCGGCGTGACGATGTCGAGCGCGGCGGCGCGCAGGCGGTCGCCCTGCTCCGGGTTGACGCGCCCGATCAGCAGCAGGAGCAGCCCGAAGGCGATGACTATCCCCGACAGCACGGCGCCGATCAGCGCGAGGTTCTGCTCGCGCCGGCTGGCGGATCGTCGGGAGGGGGGCGACCAATCCACGCCCCGGTTCCTACTTTAAACTCAGGCGGTTGTCAGGACGCCGCGATACATCGGGTCCTCGAGCGCACGTCCGGTTCCCAAGGCGACGCAGGTCAGCGGATCATCGGCCACCGTCACCGGCAGGCCGGTCGCCTCGCGCAGCACCTGGTCGATGCCCTGCAACAGCGCGCCGCCACCGGTCAGCACGATGCCCTGGTCGACGATATCGGCGGCCAGTTCGGGCTGGGTGTTCTCCAGCGCCAGGCGGACGCCCTCGACGATCGTCGACACCGGCTCCGACAGCGCATCGGCAATCTGCGCCTGGTTGATGGTGATTTCCTTTGGCACGCCGTTCATCAGGTCGCGGCCCTTGATCTCCATGGTCATGCCGACGCCGTCGGCGGGCGCCTTGGCAGTGCCGATCTGCTTCTTGATGCGCTCGGCCGTGGCTTCGCCGATCAGCAGATTGTGGTTGCGGCGGACGTAGTTGACGATCGCCTCGTCCATCTTGTCGCCGCCGACGCGGACCGACGTCGTATAGGCGAGGCCGCGCAGCGACAGCACCGCGACTTCGGTCGTGCCGCCGCCGATGTCGACGACCATCGAGCCGATCGGCTCGGTCACCGGCATGCCCGCGCCGATCGCCGCCGCCATCGGCTCCTCGATCAGATAGACCGAGCTGGCACCGGCGTTGTTCGCCGCGTCGCGGATGGCGCGCTTCTCGACCGAGGTCGAGCCCGATGGCACGCAGATGACGATTTCGGGGAAGCGCGGAAAGCGCGAGGTGTGGACCTTGCCGATGAAGTATTTGATCATCTGCTCGGCGACGTCGATGTCGGCGATGACACCGTCGCGCAACGGGCGGATGGTCTCGACGTTGCCCGGGGTCTTGCCCATCATCAGCTTGGCGTCGTTGCCGACGGCCTTGACGGTGCGGTGGCCCTTGATCGTCTCGATGGCGACGACCGATGGCTCGTTCAGGACAATACCGCGGCCCCGGACATAGACCAGCGTGTTCGCCGTTCCCAGGTCGATCGCCATATCCTGGCTGAGGAAGGAGAACATCCGGCTGAACAGCGACATGTGGGGGCAATCTCGGCAGTTTGGGGAACGCAAGGGCGCGTGTAATCGTCTAGGCGCGCCGACCGTCTCTATGCAAGGTCGATGGTAGGGCGACCGTGACGGACGCGACCATGTGCGCTAAAGCGTCGGCATGCCGATCCGCCGCCTGCCGGACCATCTCGTCAACCAGATTGCGGCCGGCGAGGTTGTCGAACGCCCTGCCTCCGCGCTCAAGGAGCTGGTCGAGAACGCCCTCGATGCCGGGGCGCGGCGCATAATCGTCGAACTGTCGGCGGGGGGAATCGACCATCTGTCGGTGACCGACGACGGGCACGGCATGGTCGCGTCGGAAATGCGGCTGGCGATCGAGCGCCACGCGACCTCCAAGCTGGCGGGCGACGACCTGGAAGCCATCGCCACCCTGGGCTTTCGCGGCGAGGCCCTGCCCTCGATCGCCAGCGTCGCCCGGCTTCGGCTGAGCAGCCGGCCGCCGGGGTCCGAGGGCTGGACGCTGGTCGTCGACAATGGCCGGATCGTCGTCGATGCCCCCGCCGCCCTGCCGCCCGGCACGCGAGTCTCGGTCGACGGGCTGTTCGAACGCGTTCCCGCCCGGCGCAAGTTCCTGAAGTCGGAACGCTCGGAGCTCGGCGCCTGCATCGATGTCGTGCGCCGGCTGGCAATGGCTCGGCCCGAGGTCGTGTTCGAGGTCCGCCACGACGGCCGCCGGATGCTCAGTGCCGAGGCTGGCGCAGCGGGCGATGCCGGCCTGCCACCCCGGCTGGCGGCGCTGCTCGGCGTCGATTTCGCCGACAATGCGGTGGCGCTGGATTTCGTCCGCGAGGAGCTGAGGCTCGGTGGGCTCGCCGGGCTGCCGACCTATAATCGCGGCGTCGCCGACCATCAGTTCCTGTTCGTCAACGGCCGTCCGGTGCGCGACCGGCTGCTCGTCGGGGCGGTGCGCGGCGCCTACATGGACCTGCTGGCGCGCGACCGGCATCCGGTGGTGGCGCTGTTCCTCGACGTCCCCGCCGATTTCGTCGACGTCAACGTCCATCCGGCGAAGACCGAGGTGCGCTTTCGCGACGCCGCGCTGGTGCGGGGGATGATCGTCTCCGGGCTGCGGCGGGCGCTCGATTCGGCGGGGCACCGGGCTTCGACGACGGTGGCGGCTGGGGTGCTGAATGCATTCCGCGCAGAAGACCCACCCCTGGCCCCTCCCGTTTCGGGCGGGGGACACGCGTGGGCGGGCTATTCCCCACTGGACAGAAATTTGGGCGGGTACTGGCCACAAGCGGGTTCCCCGCCCGGAACGGGAGGGGCTAGGGGTGGGTCTTCAACGGGCTCGATGTTCGCCGATGCCGCGATGCCATTCGCCCGCACCGAACCCGCCCAGCCGCTCAACGACTTCCCGATGGGCGTGGCGCGGGGCCAGGTCGCCGGCACCTACATCGTCGCCGAGGCGCGCGACGGCCTGATTCTGGTGGACCAGCACGCCGCGCACGAGCGGCTGACGCTGGAGCGGCTCAACAAGGCGCTGGCTAATGGGGGCGTCCACAGCCAGTCGCTGCTGCTCCCCGAAGTCGTCGAACTCGACGAACTCGCCGCCGGCCGCATCGCCGACCGCGCCGCCGAACTGGCCGAACTGGGGCTGGAGGTCGAACGCTTCGGCCGCACCGCGATCCTGGTCCGCGCCACCCCGGCGCTGCTCGGCCAGACCGACGCCGCGGGACTGATCCGCGACCTTGCCGACGACCTCGCGAGCTGGGGCAGCGCACTGACGCTGAAGGAGAAACTCGACGCCGTCGCCGCTACCATGGCCTGCCACGGCAGCGTCCGTGCCGGCCGGTTGCTCAGCGTCGCCGAGATGAACGCCCTGCTCCGCGAGATGGAGGTCACTCCCCACTCCGGCCAATGCAACCACGGCCGACCGACCTGGGTGAAACTGGCGAAGAGCGACCTGGAGAAGCTGTTCGGGCGGCGATGACGTACCGCCCGGCGAAACTCGGCCGGGCGGTACGCGCCGTCTCAGATGCTTCGCTTGCTCAAGCGAAGTTGACGGTCGAGGCGGTCTTGCGGCGACGCAGCGCGCTGCCGATCGCGCCGAAGCCGAGCACCATCATCGCCCAGCTCGCCGGCTCCGGGACCGTCGCCGCGGCAAGGTTGTCGATGATCGTGTTGCCCTGCGCGAAGTCGGTGAAGCTGAAGCCGCCGATGCCATTTGTCGAGGTAACCGACACGTTCGTGTAGCTGGTCGGCGTGTAATATGGCGACAGCGGCGAGCCGGGGAGGACGAACGACGCGATCGTCGCGCCCTGCATGTCGTAGAAGAACAGCGTCGAGTTCGGCAGCGCCGAAGCGACATCCATGCTGAACGACTTGAGCGATGCGCCAAAGCTGCTGCTGAAGCTGATCAGGATCTGGCCGTAATTGCCACCGTCGCGATAGCTGTCGCCATCGCTCAGGACCAGGCCGCTATGATCCGGCGCGCCACGATAGTCGGCATTGCTTGGTCCCTGCTCGGAGACATAATAGTTCACGGCACTGGTCTCGGCACCGAACCAGCGGCTTTCCCAGCCGACGAAGGGCTCGTTGAAGTTTTCCACAAGGTTGGCGGCCTGGGCGCCGGTAACGGCAGTCAACAACGCGAGCGCAGAGACACAGGTTTTCAGGAATCGCATTCGAATAGCCCCTTGAGTAGACCGGCAACGCCAGTGTTCAGACAACCCTGCACCAGTGGCAAGATATCGTGGTGCAAGCCTGATCCCGATCTAGTTAAGGCGTGTTACCTGTACATTTCAGCCATTCGGCAGAATTGTGACATTGCTCGTTCGATGGCGGCGAAGACCGGCATAGTCTCTGTCTCGCGACTGCTCTCTTAGTCATGCTGAACGGTTGCTGCTGGGCGCCGCCGCCCGGGCAGCGGGCGCTCCGGACGATGGCGCTGCACCTTGAGGTCGATTTTCCGGGCAACTCCAGCCTGATACCGGCCGATTGCCACGCTGCCGAAAACCGGCACCGACGACGATTAACCATAAAGTGTTAAGAAGTTTGTAATATAACTTTACATTCCGTTACCGAACTGATCTCGTTTTCACACGCTAACCCATTGTTAAATATAATCGCCAAATAGTTGGCATCATCATTGCATAGGCTTCCGCAAGGTTGGTCCGCTCCCCGGGCCCGCTGAAAACCAAGTGTATTTCCCAGCTGGTCAGAGCCAGCTGGTTTGTAGGAACGCCGCATGACCAGCATGATCAAGCTCATTGCCACCGCCGTACTGCTCGGCACGTCGTCGATGGCTGCCGCCGTCAACACGACGACTTATACTTTCGATAACAATGCCTACAAGAGCGTCTTCACGCTCAGCCCGTTCGCGCAGGTCGTTTCCGGCTCGGTCAAGAACAAGTACGCTGCACCGCTGATCGGCGGCGTCGCCGACACCACCAAGTACCTCGCCGTTCTCGGCGGCGGCACCGCGACCTTCAGCCAGGCGATGGGCCGGATCACCTCGGTCGGCTACGACTGGGGCTCGATCGACCGCTTCAACTTCATCAAGGCGTACAGCGGCGACAGCCTCGTCTCGACGATCTACGGCTCGGCCTTCCCGCCGGCCACCGGTGCGATCGGCTCGGCCGCGACGAACCGCTTCGTCACGCTGAACTACGCTGCCTCGTCGAACGTCACCAAGCTGGTCTTCGGTTCGGACACCAACTCCTTCGAACTGGACAACATCTCGGTCGCCGCCGTGCCTGAGCCCGCCACCTGGGCGATGCTGGTCGTCGGCTTCGGCCTCGTCGGTGCCGCCAAGCGCCGTCGCACCACCACCGCCGCCGTCGCCGCCTGATCGAGGCGTCGCGCTCGACCCCGCCGCCATCACCGGCGCGGGGTCGAGCCGGCAAGCAGGGCGATGCAGACCATCGGCTCAGCCATCGGAGAAATCGCCGGTCGTGCCTGACGAGAGTTCGCCTTCGTCACCGCCCGACCACTCCGGCCGCGGTCTGCCGGAAACGGACCGCGGTCAACCTTCGGTCGAGGCTGCGATGATCAATCCGACGCCGTGCGACGCCGCCCTCGAAAACTGGTTCCTCAGCAATGGCGAAGATGCCGTTGCCGCTCCCGACCAGCTTCTCAATTCGGTCGCTCCCTGGATCCCGCTGATCGGCATCCCGGCGAACGACGCATGACAGGTATCCAGGCCATCATCACCCAAGGCACCACCGACCGGATCGTCCGGGTGATCGACGTGCTGCTGGCCGCAAGCCTTGCGGTCATCCTGGCGCCGATCATCGCGATCCTGTGCCTGGTGATCTGGCTGCACGACGGCGCCAGCCCGATCTTCGTGCACTGGCGCATCGGCCGGGGTGGGGAGTCGTTCCCGTGCCTGAAGCTGCGGACGATGGTGCCCGATGCCGAGCGCCGCCTCGAGGAGCTGCTCGAGACCGACCCCGATGCGGCGCGCGAATGGGCGCTCGACCAGAAGCTGCGCGAAGATCCGCGGATCACCAGCCTCGGTGCGTTCCTGCGCAAGTCGAGCCTCGACGAGCTGCCGCAGCTGTTCAATGTCATGGTCGGCCAGATGAGCATGGTCGGCCCCCGTCCGATCGTCGCCGCCGAAGTGCCGCGCTACGGCCGCTATATCCGCGACTATTGCCGGGTCCGCCCCGGCATCACCGGCCTGTGGCAGGTCAGCGGACGCAATCTGCTGAGCTATCGCCGCAGGGTAGCGCTCGACACGCTGTATTCCCGCAACAAGTCGCTGGCGATCGACCTGCTGATCCTGACGCGCACGGTCCATGCCGTCGTCGCCCGCCACGGCGCAACCTGAGATCGACGAACCCGGAACCTGTCGACAAAGTCCCGCCGTTCGCCGACATTGCCGGCGCTGGCATCGTCTTAAGTCGCTCGTCAGAGGCGACATTGCGGGCTGAATCCTGGGAGGACTGCGCATGAACCCGATTACCCCGCCCCGGCCAAGCCGCCGCGAGGTCCTGCTCTCGACGCTGGCGGCGGCGGCCTGGTGCGGTGCCTCGCCGGTGCTGGGCGCCGGCCGGGGGCTCGATCCGCTCGACCCCGATATCCGCTTCGGCACGACGGGATCGATCTTCGCGACCTGGGCCGGCACCGCGCCGACGACGCTGGCGCTGCAGATGTCGTCGAACATGCGGATGATGCTGCTGGCCTGCAAAGCCTATGGCCTGGAGGGGTTCGAGCCCTATTCCTCGCAGGTCAGCGACTATGTCGGCCGCCCGGCCGACCTCAAGCGCCTGCTGACCGAGACCGGCATGACCCTGGCCAGCGTCGGCGACCTGCCCCGCAGCCGCTCGGCACCCGCCCCCGCCACGACCTCGATCTCGGTCGGTGCAGCCGCGCAATATCCCTGGCTCGGCGGCGCCGGCCGGGCCCAGCTGATCGCCGACATGGAAGCCTGCGCCCGCGACTTCCTCCAGCCGCTGGGCGTCGACCATTGGAAGAACAACATGGGCGGCCGGCCCGAGGGTGGCCCGACCGACGACCAGTTGAAGGCGCTGGCCGACACCAGCAACGAAATCGGCCGCCGGACGCTGGCGCACGGCGTCAAGCTGGCGCTCCACCCGCATCTATGGGGCCCGATGGAGCGCGAGCACGAGTTCCGCCGGGTCATGGAGCTGACCGACCCGACCTATGTCCACCTGATCCTCGACACCGGCCACAACGTCCTCGGCGGCATGGACGTGGTCAAGATCACCGACGAGTTCCTGCCGCGGATCACCGAGGTCCACCTGAAGGACACCTTCCCGCAGTACCGCGGCAACAAGGCGACCCCGACCCGCGCCCAGCACCTGACCAAGAGCGTCTATGCCTCGGTCGGCCAGGGCGGCGGCGTCGACTTCCCCGGCATCTTCCGCGTCCTGCGCCAGCGCAAGTTCAAGGGCTGGGCGGTGTTCGACATCGACGCCCCCCGCGTCGACGAGGGCACGGGCACGATCCACGACAACCTCACCGCCAGCGTCAACTATATGCGCGACGTGCTGAAGGTGCGGCTGCCGCGACCGCCCAAGGTCGGGCCGTTCACCGAGGCGAGCTGACCCGCTTCAGGCGTCGGCGGCGCGTCGCTCGGTCAGGAAGAACAACAGCGCCGCCGCCGCCAGCACGCCGCCCACCGACGCCGTCGCGGTCCAGCCGCCGCCGGCATAGCTGAGCGTCGCGATCGTCGAACCCAGCGCGCCGGCCAGGAACACCACAGTCATATAGGCCGCGTTGATCCGGCCGCGCGCCTCGGGCTCGATCGAGAACAGCACGCGCTGGCCCAGCACCTGGTTCATCTGCGTCGCGGCATCGAGCAGCACGGCCGCGAGGGCCAGCACGATCAGCGCGTGCGCCGCCGCTGCCCAGCCGGCGATCAGGAACGCCACGATCGCCGACCCCAGCGCCGCCGCCGTACCGGCGCGGACATAGCCCCGGTCCCCCAGCCGCCCGGCGATCGGCGCGGCCAGCGCGCCGCCCGCCCCCGCCAGCGCGAACAACGCCATGCCACCCTGCCCCAGCCCGAACTGCCCGGCGAGCAGCAGCGGCACCGCCGTCCAGAACAGGTTGAACGCCGCGAACATCGACGCCTGATAGGCCGTCCGCCGGCGGATCGCGGGAGTCCGCACCAGCAGCGACAGGCTGGACGCCAGCAGCTGGCCATAGCCGAGGCCGGGAGTCGGACGGCGTTCGGGAACGGTGCGTGCGATCAGCAACGCGAGCAGCGCCATCACCACCGCCGCGACCGCGAAGATCGCGCGCCATCCGGCAAAGGCCGCCAGCCCGTTGGCCAGCGGCCGCGCCAGCATGATGCCGGTGATCAGCCCGCCCATGATGTTGCCGACGACGCGCCCGCGGCTCTCCTCCGGCGCCAGGTGCGCGGCGAGCGGCACCATGATCTGCGCGCCGACCGAGCAGAACCCGGTCACGAACGAAAACAGCAGGAAGCTCAGCGGACCCCGCGCCAGCCAGATGCCGCACAGCCCGACGCACGTCCCCGTCGTCAGCAGCAGGATCAGCCGCTTGTTCTCGACACGGTCGGCGAGCGAGACGACGAAGAACAGCCCGGCGCCATAGCCGAGCTGGGTCAGCGTCACGATCAGCCCCGCCACGCCGCCATGCAGGCCGAGCGCCGGCGCAATCTCGCCGATCAGCGCCTGGGCGTAATACAGGTTCGCCACCATCAGCCCGCAGGCGAGGGAGAACACCGCCGTCAGGCCGGGTCCGATGCCGGGCGCGCTGGTCTTGCTGGTCATCGCGGCGGCTTAACAGCAAGCATTTGCCGCGTCGCCGTTGCTGGCCGCGGAGGCGGGCCCGGCGACCTTGCGCCGCGTCAGAAGTCGAGTTCGATCCGCGCGCCGGTGACATGCGCGCCATAGTCGGTGCGGCCGTTGGCCGGGATCGCGGCGCCCTTATAGTCGAGGTAGCCGTAATTCAGGTTGAACCTGAGATAGTTGATCGGCGTCCAGATGATCGCCGCCAGGTACGCGTCCTGCGTGCCGCCGCGGATGCGGCCGCTGTTCAGATCGAGATAGTCGTAGCGCAGATTGACCTGGACGGCGCCGATGCCGCCCTTGCCGAGCGGATGCTTGGGATCGGCGCCGCCGAAGATACCGCCCCGATAGCTGCGGCTGTCGCCCTTGGTCAGGAAATAGCCGACCTCGGCATAGGCACCGAAGAAGCGCGCGGTATCGTTGCCGGGGCGCTTCGCCTCCAGCCAATGACCTTCGGCAGCGGCGTGCAGCGGTCCGCGGATCGCCGCGGCCTCGACGCCATAGTTCAGCTCCTCCTCGACGTTGAGGACCGGGGTCGCCAGGATGCGACTGTTGCTGACGTGCAGGTACGGGCGCTGGCGATACCGCACCTGCGAATCGGTCAGGCGGGCAAGCTTGCGGCGGTGCGCCGAAGCGGCGGCATGGAACTGGGTGTCGCCGGCCTTGGGCGCATAGACGATGCGACCGTCGATGCTGAAACTGTTGTTCTCGTCGCCGCCGGACGGCCCATCGCTGGCGTTCGACAGAGCGGTGATGTCATCGGTGAAGATGCCGCCCTGGAGCAACAGCGCCTTGTGCTGATACTGGACCGAGACACCCAGCCGCCGCTCGAAATTGAAGGCATCGGTATAGGCGGCACGCTCCATGAACGACCCGGTGGTGTCGCCGGTCACTTCGTCGAGCGACTGGAACTGGTTCTGGTTGCCCAGCGTCACCAGCCACGGCTTGGCATCGTAGGTGACGAAGGTGTCGACCAGGTCGACCGCATTGTCGGACAGTTCGAGTTCCAGCTTGTAGCCGAAATTGCTGCCGAGCTTGCCTTCGCCGCCGAGACGGATGCGACGGAATTCGCTGGCGAAGCCGAAGCCGCGGTCACCGGTGCCGCGCGGCACGTCGACGATGCCGGTGTCGGCCTGGATGCGGCCCTTGACCTTGAACGCTCGGTCACCCGAACCGAACTGCGGCGATCCGCGCCACAGGATCGAGGTCGAGGCTTCCTTCGGCGCGGCGGCAGCGGGAGCGGCGGCAACGACAGGAGCCGGGGCGGCGGGTGCGGCCGCGACAGCAGCGGGCGCGGCTACGACGGCAGCGGGTGCCGCAGCGGCGGCGGTTTGCGGCTGATCCGGACCGAGGCGATCCTCCATCCGCTTCAGCTGCGCCTTGAGCGCCGCGACTTCACGGCGGAGGTCCTCGGCCTCCTGTTGCGAGATCGGCTCGGCCATGGCGGGTGCGTCGCAGCCCAGCGCAATGCCCGCCGCAAGGGTCGCATACATGCGCAGTGACATCGCGACCTCGCCGAAGGAAAACGCGCCGGCCCGATCGGCGCGGTGGAGCGCTACACGGGGCGGATGACACTTTCATGACAGGGCGCCGGGGTGCCGGCAGCCTGCCGAAGGCTCAGGGTTCCTTCTCGCCGGTCAGGGTGAAATCGATCCGGATCCGCACCCAGGCGCCGACCAGGACCTTGCCACCGATCCGCGGCGGGCGGACCAGGAATTGCCAGGCGGCGTTGCGGACACCGCGCGACAGGCCGGACCCGGGCGGCGATTCACCCAGCTCGACACAATCGTCGACGTGATAGCGCTCGATGGTGCGGCAGGCGATCTCGGCCCAGCTGTCCTTCGGCGCCCCGGTCTTGGGCATGTAGAACGACAGTTGCGCATGGGTCGGCTCGGTCTGCCACTCGGCCTGGTACAGCAGCTCGCCACCGGGGCCGGTGCTCTTGCCCAGCACCGGGCCATAGACCGGGCCACTGTCCTTGCCGGCGCCGGTGCCCTCGGCACTCTCGGTCGCGGGCGGTGCCGCGGTCGGGGCGACTGGCACCTTGGACAGGTCGAACGAGCCGACGTCGAGCAGCATCGACTGCAGCGACGGCGATGGCGGTGCAGACGGTGGCTTGGCGCGCGGCGTGACCGATCTCGGCGTCGACTTGGGTGCGCCGCCGCTGACCTTCTTGGCGCGCTTGGTCGCGGCGGGCGGGGTTCGCACCGGCGCGGGCGGCAGGAAGGTCATGGTGATCGGCGGCAGGTCCTTGGGTGGCAGGAAGGTGTTCGGCGGCGCCAGCAGGATCAGCACGGCGATCAGCCCGATATGGATCGCGATGACGATCAGCAGGATGATCGTGCGCCGGGCCAATGGCGCACGGCTCCGCTCGGAGACCTGACCGGCGGACGGCTCGCCCAGTGAGTTGGTTATGAGCGCCGAACGCATTGGCGGAGCGCCTAGCCCGCGCGCGTCCGCGCCGCAACCCGGACGCGGCGGCGCGGGTCGGCAATGCGACGCGTGCGAGGCAGGTTCACGGGCAAGGGACGCATCATGTTGAACGCTCGCAGAGGTCGTCGCCCTGCTGCGAACTACCGGCAACCCTACGCTGCAGGCTGATGCTTTCCCCTTGTGCAGCCGATGCTTAGCCTGCGAGCCGCTGGTCGAACGCGGCGCGGGCTTGCTCGACCTGCGCCAGGTGATCGCCCGCCCAGACCCAGACGCCGCAGAATGCCGCACCCAGGCTGAGGCCCAGCTCGGTCAGCCGGTACTCGACCTTGGGCGGCACCACCGGGTGGACGGTGCGCGTCACCAACCCGTCGCGCTCCATGTGCCGCAGCGTCTGGGTCAGCATCTTCTGGCTGATGCCGGGGACCAGCTTGCCGAGCTGGGTGAAGCGCAACTCGCCCTTCTCGGCCAGTTCCTCGAGGATCAGCATCGTCCATTTGTCCGCCACGCGTCCGATCAGTTCGGTGACCAGCGCCTCGATGCGTGGATCGATCTCGTCGGGCGGCGGGTTTTCCAGATAGGCCCTCGCCTCGGCGGTCTGTGCGGCGGTGAAGGCCGGCATGGTCGCTCTCCTTTTGGTTCGTACGGCACTTCGAGGTGCCTACTTTCTAATGGAGAGTGTGGCCATTATCTGGCTGTTCCGCAACCATGAGGAACATCCGGATGATCGTCACAGGCAATACCATTCTCATCACCGGCGGCGCGTCTGGCATCGGCCGCGCGCTGGCCGAGGAGTTTCACAAGCTCGGCAACACCGTCGTCATCGCCGGTCGCGGCCAGGCGGCACTCGACGAGGTGACGGCGGCCAATCCCGGCATGGCGTCGATCCGCCTCGACATCGGCGACGCGGCCGGGATCGAGACGTTTGCGGCCGAGCTGGTCGAGCGCTTTCCCGGACTGAACGCGGTGATCAACAACGCCGGGATCATGGTGCCGGAGGACGTCAAGGCGGGCGGCTATCTCGCCACTGCCGAGGCGACGATCGCGACCAACCTGCTTGGGCCGATTCGGTTGACGGCGGCGCTGCTGCCGCACCTGCTGGAGCAGCCGCGCGCCGCGGTACTGACCGTGTCCTCCGGGCTGGCGTTCTTGCCGTTGGCCGCGACGCCGACCTATTCCGCGACCAAGGCGGCGATCCATTCGTACTCAATGTCGCTGCGCCACCAGCTTGCGGGCACGTCGGTGGAGGTCATCGAGATCGCGCCGCCGTACGTCCAGACCGGCCTCATGGGCCCGCACCAGCATGTCGACCCCGCCGCCATGCCGCTCGCGGACTTCGCCGCCGAAGTCATGGCGATCCTGACCGACCAACCCGACGCCGCCGAGGTCATCGTCGGACGCTGCGCGCCGCTGCGCTTCGCCGCCGAACGCGGCACTTTCCAGCAGATGTTCGATCAGTGGAACCGGGCGCACTGAGCACCGCTTGACCGGGCGCAGCGTTGCGGCGACGCTGCGCCCGGGTCATCAGGGGAAAGCCTTTGCAAAGTCTCAGTCTTGCTGGCGCGGTGGCGCTGCTCGCGGCGGTCGCTACACCCGCCGCTGCCAAGCCCGACGCAAAGCTGCTCGCCGCCGCCACCGCCGCCCGCCCTGAACAGCTCAAGCTGCTGGAAACCATCGTCAATATCGACTCCGGCACCGGCGACGTCGCGGGCGGCACCAAGGTCGGCGCCATCCTCATCGAACAGCTCAAGGCCCTCGGCGCCACCGTCCGGACCGTGCCCGCCGAAATCCCCGGCCTGCCCGACAACATCGTCGCCACCGTCACCGGCACCGGCAAAACCCGCATCCTGATGATCGGCCACCTCGACACCGTCTTCGAACCCGGCACCGCCGCCCGCTGGCCCTACCGCGTCGAAGGCGACCGCGCCCACGGCCCCGGCGTCGGCGACGAGAAGGGCGGCGTCGTCCAAGGCATCACCGCCTTGAAATTATTGAAACAACTCGCTTTCCGCGATTTCGCCAAAATCACCATACTCATCGAATCCAGCGAAGAACGCGGCTCCCCCGGCACCCGCAAACTGATCGCCAGCCTGCTCGCCGACCACGACGTCGAACTCAACCTCGAACCCGGCGACGCCCCCGACAAGGTCACCGTCTGGCGCAAAGGCTCGACCGTCCTGACCATCGACGTCACCGGCAAGGCCGCCCATGCCGGGGTCGCGCCGCAGGACGGCCGCAACGCCGCGGTCGAACTTCTCCACCAACTCGGCGACCTCGACGCCTTCCCCCACACTGGCGACGGGCTGACCGTCAACCTGACCATGATGCAGGCGGGAAAACGCAACAACATCATCCCCGACCATGCCTCCGCCACCTTCAGCGTCCGCAACCGCGTGCCCGCCCAGATAGAGGAGGTCGTCGCCCGGCTGGAGAAAAATGCGCAGACCGTCGCGGTCCCCGGCACGACGGCGACGATCAAGCGCGAGGCCGCCTATCCGCCGCTCGCCACCAACGCCGCGACCGATGCGCTGGCCTCCCGGGCGACGGCGATCTACGCCGACCTCGGCCGGAAATTGGGCACCGGCGGCAATGGCGGCGCCTCGCAATCGGCGCTGGCGGCAGCGGCAGGCTTGCCCGCGCTCGACGGCCTCGGCCCGGCCGGCGGCAATTTCCACTCCGACGGCGAGTATATCGACCTGACCACGGTAACGCCGCGGCTGTACCTGCTCACTGCGCTGATCATGCAGCTCGGCAAGCAGGGCGCGCCGCCGCGTTACTAGCCGGCGGCTTCGAGGCCTTCCAGCGCACCGCGCCCGCGCTTCACCACCATCTTGTTGAGCGCGTTGACATAGGCCTTAGCGCTGGCGACCAGCGTGTCGTTGTGCGCCCCGGTGCCGCGCGTCGTCCGCCCGGCCTCCGACAGCACCACCGACACCTCCGCCTGTGCATCGGTGCCAGCGGTCACGGCATGGACCTGGTACAATTGCAGCGTCGTGCCGTCGTGGGGAACCAGCTTGCGCACCGCGTTGAACAGCGCGTCGACCGGGCCGTTGCCGCGCACCGCTGCGGTCGCCTCGACGCCGTCGATGTCGAGGGTGACGATGGCGCGGGCCGGGCCTGTGCCGCAGTGGATTTCTACCTCGATGACCTGGATCCGGTCGTGGCCGCGCAGCACTTCGTCGTCGACCAGAGCGACGATGTCCTCGTCGAATATGGTCTTTTTGGCATCGGCCAAGTCCTTGAAACGCTTGAATGCGTCGCCGAATTCATTGTCGCTGAGGTCGTAGCCGAGTTCGCCCAGCTTGGAGCGGAATGCTGCACGGCCGGAGTGCTTGCCGAGTACGAGATTGGTGGCGCCCTGGCCGACGCTGGCTGGGGTCATGATCTCGTAAGTCGATGAATCCTTTAGCATTCCGTCCTGGTGGATGCCGCTTTCGTGGGCGAAGGCGTTGGCGCCGACGATTGCTTTGTTGGCCTGGACCGCCATGCCGGTGATGCCGCTGACGAGGCGTGAGGCGCGGGTGATCTCGGTGGCGACGATGCCGGTGCGGACCGGCATGACGTCGCCGCGGACATGGATGGCCATGGCGATCTCCTCGATCGCGGCATTGCCGGCGCGTTCGCCAATGCCGTTGACCGTTGCCTCGACCTGGCGCGCGCCGGCCATGACCGCGGCCAGCGTGTTGGCCACCGCCAGCCCCAGGTCGTTGTGGCAGTGTGTCGAGAACAGCGCCTGGTCGGCGTTGGGTACGCGGTTGAGCACGTCCCGGAACATCGCGCCGTAGGTTTCGGGGGTCGCATAGCCGACGGTATCGGGCAGATTTATGGTCGTGGCGCCCGACTTGATCGCCAACTCGATGGTTCGGCACAGATAGTCGGGGTCGGAGCGCGTCGCGTCTTCGGCGGACCATTCGACGTCGCCGCACAGGTTGCGGGCATGGCTGACCGACAGGCGGATCGCCTCCAGCACTTCCTCGGGCGTCTTGTTGAGCTTGACCGCCATGTGCAGCGGCGACGTCGCGATGAAGGTGTGGATCCGCGGGTTGCGGGCGCCCTTCAGCGCCGCCCAGGCCCGGTCGATATCGCCGATCGAAGCACGCGCCAGGCTGGCGACGGTGGCGGTCTGGCACTGGCGGGCGACCTCGCGCACCGCCTCGAAGTCGCCGTCGGAGGCAATGGCGAAGCCCGCCTCGATGATGTCGACGCCGAGCGCCTCGAGCTGGGCGGCGACGCGCAGCTTCTCCTCGAGGTTCATCGAGCAGCCGGGTGACTGCTCGCCATCGCGCAGCGTCGTGTCGAAGATCTTGATCTGGTTGGTCATGGGTAGGCTCGCTTGGCTGTCGGTTCCGGGTTCTGGTCGGAATGTCCCTCAGGCGCGGCGGCGACCCCGAGGGGCCAACACGGACTGCGCGCCTAAGGGCGCGTAAGTCGAAGCAGCAAGGACGCGATGCGCAGCATAAGCGTCACCCTAGCCCGCGCCCGCTGCGGCTGTCCACAGTGAAACGGACCAAGCGCGAAACAACCGGCCTACCGAATGCCACCAACCCGCGGCACGGGCGTTGGCGCGGTCTTGGGAAAAGAGGAGATCATTTCCATGAAGACGATCCTAGTCGCCGCTTCCGTCGCAGCCATGATGATCGGTGGTGCAGCGTCGGCGCAGCAGGCCGGTTCGCACAACCCGGCGATCAAGAACAGCGACGTCCACACCACGCCATCGGCCAAGGGTGCCAACTCCTTCACCCAGGACCAGGCCATGAAGCGCATCCAGAAGGCGGGCTACACCGGCGTCACCGGTCTCGCCAAGGATGCCAATGGCGTCTGGCAGGGCACCGCGATGAAGGGCGGCAAGTCGGTCGCGGTCGGTCTCGACTACAAGGGCAACGTCTCGGTTCGCTAGACTGAATTCATTGGAGATTTGACATGACCAAGACCATCACCCGCCTGTTCGACAACCGCGCCGACGCCGAGCGTGCCGCGCACGAGCTGGAGAGCATCGGCGTCGATCGCGACGACATCAGCATCGTTGCCAGCGGCGGCGACAGCGCTGCCTCGACCAGCGCCTACGACAGCGACACCGGCACGACCGGCGCCGCGACGACCGGCGGCGTCTTCGGCAGCGATACGGCCGCGACGACGGGCCACGAGGGCCATAGCCACGACGTGACCGACGTCAACGATCACGGTGACGTGTCGCGCGGCGTCTCGACGGGCGCAGCGATCGGCGGCGTCGGCGGCCTGCTCGCCGGTCTCGGCCTGCTCGCGATCCCCGGCCTCGGCCCGGTGGTCGCCGCCGGCTGGCTGGTCGCAGCAGTCACCGGTGCCGGCATCGGCGCGGCAGGCGGCGGCGCGACCGGCAGCATCGTCGGCGCGTTGAAGAACGCCGGCCATTCCGACGAGGAAGCCAACGTCTACTCCGAGGGTGTTCGCCGCGGTGGCACGCTGGTCAGCGCCCGCATCGACGATTCGCTGGTGACGCAGGCGGATGCCGTCCTGCAGCGCTACAACGCCGTCGACGCGACGACGCGCGGTGCCGACTATCGCAGCACCGGCTGGACCGGCTTCGATGCCAATGCGACGGCGTACAGCGACCAGAACGAGCGTGATGTCACCCGGCACAATTCGTCGGTCTAAGATCATCGCCTGACGATGAAAGCCCGCTCGCCGACCGGCGGGCGGGCTTTTTTCGTGGTGCCGACCGTCGAACCTTTCGGCACCTCCAACCGTGCTGTTCGGTACCAAGCTGGATGTGTTTTTAAGTATTGAGAATCCCTTACGGACCTCAATTACGGCGATTGTGCTTGCGGTGGAACGACTTATAATAGTATCGGCTCCGACACGAAGTTTGTGTCAGGTTCTCGCGTGGGTATCATCGATTTCAGCCAATTCGCTACGGTCAACCCCCGCAACCGGTCGACCGACATGACCTATAGCCCGCTGTTCCAGGGCAAGCTTGGCGCTGTCATGGAGTATGTCTACTCGATCTCGCCACAGGCACTGACCGGCCTCGAAATCGATTGCACCGAGTTCGGCCAGCACCCGATCTCCGTCGCCAAGGCGATTGCCCTAACCCGCGCCAGCTGAGGCTTCGGTCGATGTACCGCTGCACCGGGCGCCGCGCTCGATCTGCCGCGCCGGTTCACGCACATGAAAACAGCGAGCGCGCCGTGGCACGCCCGCTGTTCACTTCGCCGGGCGATCCCGGCGAACGTTTCGCGACTAGGCGGTAGCGAGGCTGTCGCGACGGCGACGGGCGACGGCACCGATCATGCCGAAGCCACCGATCATCAACGCCCAGCTGGCTGGCTCTGGAACCGCGGCAGCTTCGGTGAACAGCGCCAGTCGGCCGACGATCTCGGCTGAGTTGACGGCGCCTTCGCGGGTCAGGAAGTTGGTGACGTGGTCGGTACCGTTGGTGACGAAGCCCGTCACGTCGAGCGTGTAGGCAACGCCGTCGATCATGAAGCTGTCCGACTGCGAGATGAAGTTGACGTTGACGCGATCGGCACAGCCATCGATGTTGACGCCCTGGTTGTTGGCACCGCCATAGGCACATGGCTCGGCGCTGTTCGGCGTCTCGTCGTGGCTGAACTGGTACAGGAACGACCGCGAGCCGATCGACAATCCATCGATATCGACGTCGGCGCTGAACAGCAGCTTCATCGCAGTGATCGACGTTCCCGAGCTGATCGGAAAGTTGATGTGCTGGAACGTCCCGAGCGAGATCAGTGCTGTCGAAGACACCGGAGGCAATGCCGTCGCCGAGATCGTGCTCGGCGTCGTGAAGGTGTAGCCGGACTGGCCCGCACCGGAAGGCGTTCCCCATGACGCGCTCGTGTTGCTGGTGCCGCCGCCGGCATAGGTGATTGCCGGCGAGGACGGGCTGAGCAACTGCCCACCAAAGAACGATCCGGTGATGTTGCTGAACGTCACGACCGCTGCCGATGCACTATTCGCTGCGATGGATCCAAGGCATGCAAGTGCAAGCCCGGCCCAACGGGCCGATTTAATCATGTTCATTCAATTTCCCCCGATTCCAGCAATAGATTGGCTGGGTGATGACGTTATTTAATTTGAACTACAGTCGTTCGATAGTCTGCATACGCCAGTAATTACCAAATCACTAACGGTAATTGTATAAACCTTGTCGAATAATCTTGGTCGGACTGTAAAAGCTCGTAAGTTACATCATACCAATCGCGCGAACGCGATCGGTACGAGGAAGCAGTCTTGTCCTGTCGGCTCAGGTTCTCGCGTGCGGTTGTTAAGTCTTCCTTGAGAACCGTTACGTTTCTGACATGCAACGATCATGCCATGACCTTTACCCTTCGATAAGGTGTGAGGCAGGTCTTCGGATTGTAAGCTCAACCTTACAGTTTCGCGTTGAGGCACCAATCTGAGGGTATCCCGCCTGGCGCCCACGGCCAGGTCGTCCAGGCTGCGCAGACCCTACGGGCCGGCGCCGCATCGAGGCGCCACGGTTGCAACTGCGCACGCCGGTTCGGGCAATGTTTTCCGTATTAACGCATGCGTAATAGTTATTGTCGGCGCCTTAGCTGCAGCCTAGCTTCGAACCAAGGCGGCACCAGGCCGCCAGCCCAGGGAGATCCGTCATGCCGTCGCGTCGCACCGCGTTCACTGCCCTTGCCCTGCTCGCCGCAGCGCCGGCGATGGCAACGCAAAAGCCCAGCCAGCTCATCGTCTTCGGCGACAGCCTGGTCGACGCCGGCAACCTCAAGGCACTTGTCGGCAGCGACCAGTTCACGCCCGCTTCGAAGGGTTATTTCCAGGGACGCTTCACCAACGGCCCCGACTACACCGACCTGCTCAACCGGCGCTTCTACGGCAGCTTCCAGTCCCCTGCTCTCGCGGGCAGCGGCACCAACTATGCCATCGGCGGTGCCCGCGCGGTCGATACCGGTGACTTCATCCCCGACCTGGGGGCGCAGCTCGGCATTTATCTCGGCAGCCATGCCGTCGATACCAAGGCGCTCTATGTCATCAACATGGGCGGCAACGACGTTTTCGGGCTGCAGTCCGGCAATATCGGCAGCTATACGGCGGCGACGTACAGCGCGGCCTTTGTGGAGCGAATGACAAGTGCCGTGCAGACGCTGAGCAGCCTGGGCGCAACCCGGATCCTGGTTACCGGCGTGCCCAACACCACGCCCGTCGGCTTCGCGCTGGAAACGCAGCTACAGGCCGGGCTCGACATGCTGGAGCCGACACTGGGCGGCACCCAGTTGATCCGCTTCAGCTACCAGAACTTCCTCGGCCAGCTTGCCGCCGATCCGGTGGCATTCGGGGTCGCGCCGTTTACCGAGGCGGGGGCGTGCTTCGATCACCGGACGCCGGTGAACGGGCGGATCAACTGCGACGGCTTCACGACGGTGGACAACACCCACCCGATCGCGTCGATCCAGGCGGCGCTGTACCGCAGCGTATACGATGCCGCGGGCTTCGTGCCGGAGCCGGGGACCTGGGCGCTGATGATCGCGGGGTTCGGACTGGTCGGGACGGCGATGCGGCGGCGGGCGCGGCTGCAAGCGGCCTGACGCGCGCGGGCGTCGGGGGGATAAGTAGGAAAGGCGTCGTGGCAAAGCCACGCCGTCGGACGGGTTGAGCGCGGAAGTTGCGCTCACCCGCCGGCCGGGCTTGCGCGAGTCTGCGCGCTGCTCAGTGAACGCTGAGGAGCGTTCTCCGAGCTGCTTGCAGCCGCGCTAGCGCCGGAAAAGCGCATCCCCTTGCTGCTGCGCGGTCCCGACTTCCGTCGGCGCCGGGCCGTGCTCGGCGACATAGGCAGCCTGGACGCGCTCGGCGTTGAGCTGGTCGATCATCGCGGCGCGGTCGTCGTTGAACTTGCCTTCGTCGACGACGATCTCGATGCCGGCCTTCTTGGCGGCGGCGGCGACCAGCGCGTCCATCTCGCGCTGGGTCGTCAGGCCAAGCGTGACCGGGTCCTTCGCAGTGATGTTGGCGATGTTCCAATGGCTCTTGTCGCGGATCTTGGCGATCGTGTCCTTGGTCGTGCCGATCAGCTTGGAGATCTGGTTGTCGGTGATCTCGGGGTGATTGCGAACGATCCAGAAGATGCCGTCGGGCTTGTCCTGGCGCTTGCTGACCGGGGTGTAGCGCGGGCCCTTGGTGCGGCGCATCTGCTCGGGCTGCTTCTCCAGCTTGAGGCGCGCGGTCGGGTCGGCGGCGCAGCGGTCGATCTCGGCCTGGGTCAGCTCGTTGGAGCGGATCGGGTCGCGGCCGGTCAGCTTGGTCGCCGCGGTGTCGTCGGCGATCGCCTGGATTTCCAGGATGTGCAAACCGCAGAACTCGGCGATCTGCTGGAACGTCAGGGCAGTGTTGTCGACCAGCCAGGCGGCGGTAGCGTGCGGCATCAATGGGGTCATGGCGGTGCTTCCAAAATAGGAACAGCCGCCCCTCGCGGGACGGCTGCAAGCCTTCGATGTAGTCGCCCGCCACGGTATTATCAAGCAAAGTTCGGTGATAGTGGAGCGAAATGACCATCACCCGAGACGATACGCTGGCGCTCGACGCCGCCGATCCGCTGGCCTTCGCCCGTGCCCGCTTCACTATTCCGGAGGGGGTGACCTACCTCGACGGCAACTCGCTGGGCGCCCTGCCCCGGCGCACCGCGACCCGGGTGAGCGACACGATCACGCGCGAATGGGGCGAGGGGCTGATCCGCAGCTGGAACTCGCCGGCCGAGGGCGGCGCGGGCTGGATCGACCAGCCGGCCAAGGTCGGCGGCAAGATCGCGCGGCTGATCGGCGGACGGGCGGACGAGGTGATCGTCACCGACTCGACCTCGATCAACGTCTTCAAGCTGGCCGCTGCGGCGCTGCGGATGCGCCCGGGCCGCAAGGTGATCGTGGCGGAGGCGGACAACTTCCCGACCGACCTGTATATGTTGCAGGGACTTGCCCAGCTTGGCGGCGCGGAGCTGCGGGTTGTGCCGAGCGACGGCATTCTGGGCGCGCTGGGTGACGATGTCGCACTGTTGATGCTGATCCACACGCATTATCGCAGCGGGCGCGTCCACGACATGGCGGCGCTGACCGCAGCGGCTCATGCGGCGGGCGCGCTGGCATGCTGGGACCTCAGCCACTCGGCGGGCGCGGTCGAGGTCGATCTCGGCGCGGCACAGGCCGACATGGCGCTGGGCTGCGGCTATAAATTCCTGAACGGCGGCCCGGGCGCACCCGCCTACGCCTATGTCGCAGCGCGCCACCACGGCCAGTTCGAGCAGCCGCTGTCAGGGTGGATGGGCCATGCCGCACCCTTCGCGTTCGAGGGCGACTATCGCGCCGGCCCCGGGGTCAGGCGCCTACTGTCGGGCACCCCGCCGGTGATCGGCATGGCGGCACTCGGCGCCGGGGTCGCGACCTTCGACGGAGTCGACATGGCTGCGGCGGCGGCCAAGTCGCGCGCGCTCGGCGACCTGTTCATCACGCTGGTCGAGCAGCGCTGCCCGGAGTTCGGCATCGCCTGCCCACGCGACGGCCGCGGCGCCCAGGTCAGCCTGTCGCACGCGTCCGCCTATGCCATCATGCAGGCGCTGATCGGCCGCGGCGTCATCGGCGACTTCCGCGCGCCCGACATCCTGCGCTTCGGCTTTCCAGCGCTGTACGTGCGCAACATCGACGTCTGGCAGGCCGTCTCCGTGCTGGCGGCCGTCATGCAATCGGGGGAGTGGAAGGACGCGCAGCATCAGAAGCGGCGGGCCGTGACATGACCGGCGCGCACCAGCGGCCCGACCTCAGCTACGGCGACTACCTCGGCCTAGACAAGCTGCTCGCCGCCCAGCACCCGCGCTCCGCCAGCCATGACGAGCTGCTGTTCATAGTCATCCACCAGGCGTCGGAGCTGTGGATGAAGCTGTCGATCCATGAGCTGTCCGCCGCGCGCGCCTGTATCGCCGCCGACAACCTTGGCGGCGCCTTCAAGATGATCGCCCGGGTCAGCCGCATCCAGACCCAGCTGATCCAGAGCTGGGACGTGCTCGCGACGATGACCCCCAGCGACTACAACGCCTTCCGCCCCAGCTTGGGTCAGAGCAGCGGGTTTCAGTCGTACCAGTACCGCGAGCTGGAGTTCCTGCTCGGCAACAAGGGCGGCGCGGTCCTCGACGTTCACGAGAGCGACCCCGCGGTCCACGCCCACCTGCTCGCCGTGCATGCCTCGCCAAGCCTTTACGACGAATGCCTGCGCCTGCTCGCCCGCCGCGGCTTCCCCGTTAAGGCGGAGCGCGACTTCGCCCAGCCACACCGCGCCGACCCGGCGGTCGAGGCGGCATGGCTGGCTGTGTACCGCGAGCCCGAGCGCTACTGGGACCTGTACGAGCTGGCCGAGAAACTCGTCGACCTCGAGTTCCGTTTCCAGCAGTGGCGCTTCGCCCATATGAAAACCGTCGAGCGCATCATCGGCTACAAGCACGGCACCGGCGGCACCGGCGGCGTCTCCTACCTCGTCGAGGCGCTCGACAAGTCGTTCTTCCCCGAGCTGCTCAAGGTCAGGACGTCATTGTAAGCAGGATCTTGCCGACATGGTCGCCCGCCTCCATGCGGCGGTGGGCGTCCGCGGCCTCCGCGAGCGGGTAGACCTTGTCGGTCACGGCGTGCAGCTGGCCGTCGGCGAACAGCGGCCATGCGACGCGCTCCAGCTCCGCCGCGACCGCCGCCTTGAACGCTACGGGGCGCGAGCGCAGCATCGAGCCGCTCAGGTGCAGCCGCTTGCGCATCACGTCGCCGAAATTGACCTCGACTTTGGGGCCGCGCTGCAGGGCGATCGAGACGTGGCGCCCTTCGTCGGCGAGGCTGGCAATATTGCGCGGGATGTAATCGCCGCCGACCATGTCGAGCACGACCTCGACGCCCTTGCCGCCGGTGATCCGCGCCACCTCGGCGACGAAGTCCTGCGCCTTGTAATCGATCGCGTGATCCGCCCCGAGCGCCAGCGCCGCCGCGCACTTCGCCGCCGAGCCCGCCGTGACGATGACCTGCAATCCCAGCGCCTTGGACAACAGGATGGCGGTGACGCCGATGCCGCTGGTGCCGCCGTGGACCAGCGCCGTCTCGCCCGCTGCCGCGGCGCCGCGCTGGAACAGGTTCGACCAGACGGTGAAATACGTCTCGGGCAATCCCGCCGCATCGACCAGGCTCACGCCCTCGGGGACCGGCAGGCACTGCCCGGCCGGGGCGACCGCATATTCGGCATAGCCGCCGCCCGCGATCAGCGCGCAGACCTTGTCGCCCGGCTGCCAGCGCCCGCTGCCGGTGACGATCTCGCCCGAGACTTCCAGCCCGGGGATCGAGGGCGCGCCGGGCGGCATCGGGTACAGGCCCAGCCGCTGCAGCACGTCGGGCCGGTTGACCCCGGCTGCGGCGACGCGGATCAGCACCTCGCCCGGGCCTGCCACCGGCACGGGTCGCGTAACGGCCTTCAGCACCTCGGGTCCGCCCGCCTGCTCGGGATCGATCGCGGTCATCGTCGTGGGGATGGTCATGCCCGGATATTGACTCCACGGGCCGCCGGGTCAACTTTTCACCGCATGGACCTCGACGACATCATGCCCGCCCGCAAGGACGGCGATCCGCTCACCAGCCTGCTCCGCGAGGACCTCGACCGGCTGTCGCTGGCGGAGCTCGATACGCGGATCGCGCTGCTGGAGAGCGAACTCGTTCGCACCCGGGCCAAGCGCGAAGGTGCCGGCAAGTTCCGCAGCGCCGCCGACGAACTGTTCAAGCGCTGATCTAGGCGACCGGCGGCTCCAGCCCCGCAGCAACCAGGCGCCGCGCCAGCCCATCGCCGCTGCCGAAGACGATCCACAAGGGCGCCCCTGCCGCGGTGCCGAGCGCGCTCAGCACCGCGAAACCGCCGCCGAACAAGGCAACCATCGCGGTGGCGGCACCGACCCCGGCACGCTCGGCGGTACTGCGCTCGTCCCAGGCGTTGCGTTTGATCGCGTCGCCCAGCCGCCGAATGATCGGCCACGCCGTCGAGCCGTCGATCGTCGTTATGAAAGCGTCGCGCGCCTTGCTGAAACCGTCTTCACCATTGTCGCGGATGCGGAGCAGCGCGCCCGCCCAGGTAGCAAGGGCCTGTCGCTCCGCGGGCGTCGCGCCTTCCATGAGTTCGTCGGCGACCTGCGTCTCGAGCTTATTTATCATCTCGCCAGAATAGCATGGCGGCCGATGGATTCCAGGGTTGTTTGAGCCTCACGTTAACGTAAAGTAGGTTCAATCTCTGGGGAGAGCGCACCTTGAACTTCGACTTCAGCGACGACGCCAAGGCGTTGCGCGACCAGGCACGACGCTTCCTCGACGAGCGTGCCGGACCCAAGGTGGCGCGCGCCGCAATGGTCTCCGACGCGCCCTATGACACGATGCTGTGGAACGCCATCGTCGAGCTCGGCTGGCCCGCGGCACGTGTGCCCGAGGCGCATGGCGGGCTCGGCCTTGGCCCCGACGAAGCCTGTGTGCTGGCGGAGGAAATCGGCCGCAGCCTGGCACCGGTGCCGTTCATGTCGACCCTGCTCGCGACCGAGGCGCTGATCCTCGCCGGCTCGCACGAGCAGCAGGCCAAGTGGCTGCCCGGCATCGCCGCGGGATCGCTGATCGCCTGCACCGGCTGGGCGGAAGGCAACGCCGCCTCGCCCGCGACCGCCGCCGCCAAGGTCAGCGGCGACCGCATCACCGGTATCAAGGTGCCGATCGCCGACCTCACCGCCGCCGACATCGCGGTCGTCAGCGCCGTCGGCCCCGACGGAGTGCAGCTGTACCTGATCGACCTGACCGACCCCGGCATCACCCGCGAGGCGCAGGAGACGCTCGACCTCGTTCGTCGTCACGGCCGGCTGACCCTGACCAACGCCCCGGCCCAGCCGCTCGGCACCCCCGGCGACTATCAGGACTGGCTCGACCGCGCCGCCGTGCTGTCCGCCTTCGAAGCGCTCGGCACCGGCACCGCGGCGATGGACATGACCGTCGCCTATGCCAAGGAGCGCACTGCCTTCGGCCAGAAGATCGGGCGATACCAGGGCGTCAAACACAAGTGCGCCGACATGTACATCAAGCTCGAACTGGCCCGCGCGCACGCACTGCACGGCGCGTTTGCTATGCAGGACGGCGGTGGCGAACTGCGCCAGGCGGCATCGGCAGCCCGCGTCGCCAGCCTCGACGCGCTCGGTTACTGCGCCGAGGAGACGGTCCAGCTGCACGGCGGCATCGGCTTCACCTGGGAGAGCGACTGCCAGTTCTACTATCGCCGCAACCGCGCGCTGGTCGCCGGGCTGGGCGCGAAATCATGGTGGGCGGACCGGCTGGTGCGGACGCTCGAGCGCCGCAACGCCGTCGCAGCCTGAGGGAGCAGTAACATGGACTTCAACGACGCCCCCGCCGAAGCCGAGTACCGTGCCGCCGCGCGCGCCTGGCTGGAGGCCAACATCGGCGAGTACCGCGACCTGCCCGAGGACAGCCGCAGCAGCGAGGCCTTCGTCGCCCATGCCAAGGCCTGGCAGGCGAAGAAGCACGCCGCCGGCTACACCGGCATCACCTGGCCAAAGGCGATGGGCGGCCAGGGCCTCGGCCCGATGCAGTCGATCATCTACAACCAGGAGGAGAGCCGCTTCCACGCACCGACCAGCCTGTACGCTATCGGCCTCGGCATGTGCATCCCGACGGTGTTCAGCCACGGCACGCCCGAGGTCATCGGCCGCTATGTCGCCACCGCGCTGTCGGGCGAGGAGGTCTGGTGCCAGCTGTTCTCCGAGCCTGCGGCAGGCTCCGACCTCGCCGGCATCCGCACCCGCGCGGTGCGCGACGGCGACGCCAAAGACGCAGACTGGGTGATCGACGGCCAGAAGGTTTGGACCACCAACGCGCACCTGTCCGACTTCGGCATCATCGTCTGTCGTACCGATCCGTCGAAACCCAAGCACAAGGGCCTGACGATGTTCATCGTCGACATGCATGCCCCCGGCGTCGACGTGCGACCGCTCAAGCAGATGTCGGGCGGCAGCGACTTCAACGAGGTGTTCTTCACCGGCGTCAGGGTACCCGACAGTCACCGGCTGGGTGCCGAGGGTGACGGCTGGAAGGTCGCGCTGACGACGCTGATGCACGAGCGACTGGCGGTCGGTGGCAAGCCGCGCCACGCTCCGGGCTATGCGACGCTGATCGAACTGGCGCAGGGTATCGAAACCGAGCGCGGCGCCGCCATCGAGCAGACCGCCGTGCGCGACCGCATCGCCCAGACGTACATTGCCGACGAGGGTATCAAGCTAACCCAGATGCGTGCCCTGTCGGCGCTGTCGAAGGGCCAGATGCCCGGGCCTGAATCGTCGATCAGCAAGGTCGTCGTCGCCAAGACCATGCAGGACATGGCGGCCTTCGCCCTCGATCTCAGCGAGAGCGCCGGCTTCATGGTCGGCGAAGGCAATGTCGACATCGCACGCCTGCAGGGCAGCTATATCGGCGCGGCGGGCCTGCGGATCGCGGGAGGCACCGACGAGATCCTGCGCAACATCATCGCCGAGCGGGTGCTGGGCTTGCCCGGCGACTTGCGCCCTGACAAGGATGCGCCGTTCAACGCCAGCTGAGGACAATCCCATGAAGATCAATCGCACCGGTTCCGCAACCTGGAAGGGCGGCCTGAAGGACGGCGTCGGCTCGATCTCGACTCAGAGCGGCGCGTTGAAGGACTATCCTTACGGCTTTGCCAGCCGTTTCGAAGGGGTTGCCGGCTCGAACCCCGAGGAGCTGATCGGTGCCGCGCATGCGTCGTGCTTCACCATGGCGCTGTCGCTGATCCTCGGCGAGGCCGGCTTGAAGGCCGATCACATGAGCACCTCGGCGGTCGTCACGATCGAGTCGGTCGAGGGCGGCTTCGGGATTACCGCGTCGCACCTGACGCTGGAGGCCAGCATCCCCGGCATCGACCAGGCGAAGTTCGAGGAACTGACCGCTGCCGCCAAGGCCGGTTGCCCGGTGTCCAAGGTCCTCAACGCGACGATCACGCTGGACGCGAAGCTGGTCTAGACCACCGGGGTCAGGAGCGCCCGACCGGCGAAATGGGCGGCGAGGTTGTCGGCGACAAGCCGGGCCATCGCCGTCCGTGTCTCGGTCGTGGCGCTGCCGCGATGGGGCTGCAGGACGACATTATCCATCCCGAGCAAGGCGCTGGGGACATTGGGCTCGTCCATGAAGACGTCGAGGCCGGCACCGCCCAGTCGACCTTCGACCAGCGCCGAGACCAGCGCCGTCTCGTCGACGACATTACCGCGGGCGATGTTCACCAGCACGCCGTCCGGCCCGAGCGCCTCCAGCACCGCGGCATCGACCAGCCCGGCAGTGTCGGCGGCGCCCGGCACGACGACGATCAGGACCGATACCCTGGCCGCCAGATCGCGCAGGCTGGGGACGAAGGAATAGTCGACGCCGGGCTGCGCGTGGCGACCGGTATAGGAAATGCTCGCCATCATCGGGGCAGCGCGGGCGGCGATGGCCTTGCCGATGCGGCCGAGGCCGAGAATGCCCAGGTGGCGCCCGCTGGCGCTGCGACCGAGCGGGATCGAGGCGCCCGACGCCCAGCCGCCGTCACGGACATAGCGCTCGGCGGCATAGGTGCGGCGAAACACGGCGGTCATCAACGCGATCGCGAGGTCGGCGACGTCGTTGGTCAGGACGTCGGGCGTGTTGGTCACCCGGATGCCGCGCCGCCGCGCCGCATCGAGGTCGACGGCATCATAGCCGACGCCGTTGATCGCGATGATCTCCAACGACGGCAGCGCCTCGATCTGCGCCGTCGTCGCGCCGCGACCGCCGGAGGTGACCAGTGCTCGCGCCGACCGCGCTGCGGCGGGCCAGGTCGCAGGGTCGCTGCTGACCGGATGGAGTCGATAGGCGTCGGCAAGGCCCGGGACCAGGGCGGCGACGCTGGGTTCGAGAACGGCGATATCGGGCTGGCTCATGCCGTTCGACTAGAGCAATCGGCGGACCGGAAAAAGAGCGGAGAGGTCATTGCAGCCGGTGAAGGCTGCGGTATTCCTCGGCAATCCGGTAGTCGGAGCCGTCGGCCCCCAGGCTGCTTTCGAACAGCGCGAAGCCATCGACCCGAAAGCTGGTGTCCGCCAGTGCCACCAGCGGCACGAACCCCGCCGCGCCGCCGCCGCTGCCCCGCGAGAAACGCGCGATGGTGATGTGCGGCAGGAAGGCCCGGCCATCGGGCGCGATCCCCACCCGTCGCAGCGCCTGGTCGACCCGGGTGTGAAGCTCGCGGACCTGGTCATGCGGCGTCACCCCGATCCACAACGCGTCGATCCGGCCGCGCCGGTCGAAGACGCCGGGCAGCCCCAGCGCCAGTTCGAACGGCGCGATCCGCACCCCCGCCAGCGCGGCGGCGATGTCCCGTGCCTGGTGCCGGTCGACCTCGCCGATGAAGCGCAGCGTCAGGTGCAACTGGTCGTCGCGCTGCCACCGCGCCCCGGCGATGCCGCCCATCGCCGCGAGCAACCGGTCGCGGACGTCGGGGGGCGGCTGGATGGCGACGAACAGCCGGTGCACGCTATTTCAGCCGGTCGAGCGCCGCGGTCACGGTCGGCAGGATACCGCGAACGATCACCGCTACGCCGGCGGCGCTGGGGTGCACGCCGTCACCGATCTGCAGCCCCCGCCCGCCGAGCACGCCGTTCATGAAGAACGGGTACAGCACCGCCTTGTGCTGCTTCGCAAGGTCCGGGAAGATCGCGTTGAATTCACGCCCATAACCCGCGCCGAGGTTTGGCGACGCCAGCATCCCGGCCAGCACGACGGGTATGCCGCGCTTGCCGAACTCGGTCAGCATCGCATCGAGGTTGGCGCGCGCCACGGTCGGCGACTGGCCGCGCAGCATGTCGTTGGCGCCGAGCTCGAGGATGACCAGGTCGGGCTTCGCCTTCATGCCGGTCAACACCCAGTTGAGGCGGGCGCGGCCCTGTGTCGTGGTGTCGCCCGAGACGCCGGCATTATGGACGGTGACGGCCCTGCCCTGCTTGCGCAGCGCCGCCTCCAGTTGCGCCGGAAAGCTCTCGGCCGGGCGCAGCTGATAGCCGGCGGTCAGGCTGTCGCCGAACGCCAGGATGGTGCGAGGCTGAGTGGCCGCAGATACGGGAACGGCGAACAGGCTCATGATGGCGGCAATCAACAGGTGGCAAAGCGCGGCGGAAGCGCCATATCGGTGTAACGCCTGTCTCATTCCAGACCCTTCGAAAGCTTGCATGACCACTGATATCGTCATCGCGGCGCGCGATGTCACCCTGAAGCTTGGTCGCGGCGAGGCGGCGGTGCAGATCCTGCGGGGTATCGACCTGTCGGTGGCCGCCGGCGAGCGCGTCGCGATCCTCGGGCCGTCGGGCTCGGGCAAGTCGTCGCTGATGGCGATCCTGGCGGGGCTGGAGCGCGCCACCTCGGGCAAGGTCGAGGTCGCGGGCAGCGACTTCACGACGCTGGACGAGGACGGTCTGGCGCGCGCCCGACGTGGCCGCATCGGCATCGTGCTGCAGGCGTTTCACCTAATCCCGACGATGACGGCGTTGGAGAATGTCGCCGTACCGCTGGAACTGGCGGGCCGCGCAGATGCGCTGGGAACGGCACGGGCGGAGCTGGAGGCGGTCGGGCTGGGCCATCGGTTGACGCACTACCCCTCACAATTGTCGGGCGGCGAGCAACAGCGCGTGGCGATCGCTCGGGCGACTGCGCCGGGCCCGGTGCTGCTGTTCGCTGACGAGCCAACGGGGAACCTCGACGCGACGACGGGCGGCGGCATCGTCGAGCTGATCTTCGACCGGGCGGCGCGGTCGGGAGCGACGCTGGTGCTTATCACTCACGACGTTAGCCTGGCCGCGCGCTGCGACCGGATCATCGAAATGCGCGACGGCGTCGTGGCGAGCGACCGGAAGGCGATTTGATCGCCTTGCGCCTCGCGCTCCGCGAACTTCGCGGCGGCCTCAGCGGCTTGCGCCTCCTCGCGGTCTGCCTCGTCCTCGGCACGCTGGCGCTAAGCGGCGTCGGCAGCCTGTCCGGCGCGATCCGGCAGGGTCTGAGCGACAACGGCCAAGCGATTCTCGGCGGCGATCTCGAGGCGCGGCTGACCCAGCGCAGCGCCACCCTGGCCGAGCGCGCCGAGCTGGCGAAGCTGGGCACCGTGTCCGAAGTCCTGCGCCTGCGCGCCATGACCGGGCGGCCCGGCAGCGACGAACGCAGCCTCGCCGAGCTGAAGGCTGTCGACGCGCGCTATCCGCTCTATGGCAACTTCACGCTGGGCAATGGCGTGCGGCTGACCCCCGGCACGGCGGCGATCGCGCAAGCGATGGCTGAGCGGCTGGCACTCAAGACGGGCGACCCGCTGGCGATCGGCACCGCGACCTTCCGCGTCGCCGGGATCATCGACTCCGAGCCCGACAAGGCGGGCGCCGGCTTTGGCCTCGGCCCCGGCGTCATCATCAATTTGGCGGACCTGCCGCGCACCGGGCTGATCGAGCCGGGCAGCCTGTTCCGCGCCAACTACCGCATCCGCCTGCCCGCTGGGGAGTCGCCAATCGCCGCGGTCGCTGCCCTGCGCCGAGCCAGCCCTGATGCCGGCTGGCAGATCGGCACGCGCGACAACGCCGCCCCCGGTACGACGCAATTCGTCGATCGCCTTGGGCAATTCCTGACTTTGGTGTCGCTGACCGCGTTGATCGTCGCGGGCGTCGGCGTCGGCAACGGCGTCAGCGCCTATCTCGACGCGAAAAGCGGCACGATCGCGACGTTGAAGAGCGTCGGCGCTGATGGCGGGCTGATCTTTCGCAGTTATCTGATCCAGATCGGCGTGGTTGCGCTGGCTGCGGTGATCGTCGGTGCAGGGCTCGGCGCAGCCGTGCCTTACGCGATGGTCGCGGTCGCAGGCGATGCGCTGCCTGTGCCGCCGGCGCTGGGGCTGTACCCGGCGCCGCTGCTCAGCGCCTGTGCCTATGGCCTGCTGATCGCACTGGCGTTCGCCCTGTGGCCGCTGAGCAGCGCCGCCCGCCTGCCCGCCGCGCGGTTGTTCCGCGATGCGGTCGAGGCACGCGCCTGGCCGGGTGCCTGGCCGGTCGTGCTGATCGGCGCGGCGGCGGTCGGGATCGCGGCGCTGGCGGTGTTTCAGTCGGAGGACCGGCTGTTCGCGGCGGCGTTCATCGCCGGGGCGCTGGCGTTGCTGCTCGTGCTGGGCGCGATGGCGGCGGCGATCAAATGGCTCGCGGCGAAAGTGCCACGGCCGCGCAACATGCTGGCGCGGCTGGCGCTCGGCAATCTGCACCGTCCGGGGGCGTTGACCCGCCAGCTGGTGGTTGCGCTGGGCCTCGGGCTGACGCTGTTCGCGACGCTGGCGGTGATCGAGACCAACCTCGACGGGCAGATCGCGCGGTCGCTGCCCAAACGCGCGCCGAGCTTCTTCATCATCGACCTGCCGACCGATGGGATCGCCCAGTTCGGCCAGGTCGTGCGCACCAACGCACCGGGCGCGACGACGCGCACCGTACCGTCGCTGCGAGGGCCGGTCACGGCGGTCAACGGCGTCCCCGTCGCGCGGCTGAAGAACCTCAGCGACGACGCGTGGATCCTGCGCGGCGACCGCGGGCTGAGCTATGCCGCCGACTTTCCGCCGAACAATGTCCTGACCGGCGGCAAATGGTGGCCGGCGGACTATAGTGGCCCGCCACTGATCTCGATCGACGAGGTCGCGGCCAAGGCACTCAACCTCAAGATCGGCGATACCCTGACGGTCTCGGTGCTCGGCGTCGACGTGACCGCCAGGATCGCCAGTTTCCGGCGCATCGATTGGCAGTCGCTTGGGTTCAACTTCGCGATCCTGTTTGCGCCCGGAACGCTGGAGGGCGCGCCGCATAGCTGGATGGCGACCGTGTCTATGGCACCGGCGCAGGAGCGCGGCTTCGCTGGAGCGATGACGCGCGCCTTTCCGACCGCGACCGTGGTGCGGATCAAGGACGTCCTTGGTCAGGTCTCGACGATCCTCGGGCAGCTTTCGGCGGCGATCCGCGCGGCGGGCTCGTTGACGCTGGCGGCAGGGATTGCCGTGCTGATCGGTGCGCTGGCCGCCAGTCGCCGGGCGCGGACCTATGACGCGGTGCTGCTCAAGGTGCTGGGGGCGACACGCGGCCAGATCGTGCGCGCGACGCTGCTGGAATACGGGCTGCTCAGCGTCATGGTCGCCGGGCTGGCGCTGCTGCTCGGCGGCGGCGCCGGCTGGTACGTCGTTACCCAGACCTTCAAGCTGACATGGCAGCCGGATTGGGGGCCGGTGATCGCGACGGTGGTGATCGGTGGGGCGGTGACGGTGCTGCTCGGACTTGCGGGAAGCTGGCGGGCGCTGTCCGCCCGGCCCAACGAGGTGCTGCGTACGCTTTAGGGCCAAGGGCTTGAACTAAGGCATTCGCAAGACGATATTGTCGGTATCCCGGCAAGGTGCCGGACCTGGAGGGAAAGTTTTCACCATGGCCAATCAGTTCGACCCGCGCATCGCCTATCCGAGGGCGACCGTCGGCGCCGAGGTGGGCGATACCAGCTTCGACGCAGGCCTGCGCTCGTACATGCTGTCGGTGTACAATTACATGGCAAGCGGCGTGCTGTTGACCGGTGTCGTTGCGCTGTTCTTCGCGCGCGGTGGCCGGGAGTCGATCGCGGCCCAGATCTTCATGCAGCCCGGACCCATGAAGTGGGTCGTCCTGCTGGCGCCGATCGCGCTGGTGATGGTGCTGAGCTTCGGCATCAACAAGCTGTCGGAAACCAGCGCCAAGGCAATCTTCTGGCTCTACGCTGCGTTGATGGGCGCGTCGCTTTCGACCGTGCTGCTGGTTTACACCGGCGCGTCGGTAGCCAGCACCTTCTTCGCCACGGCCGCCAGCTTCGCCGCGCTCAGCCTGTACGGCTACACGACCAAGCGCGACCTGTCGGGCATGGGCAAGTTCCTGATGATGGGTGTCGTCGGCCTGCTGGTCGCGATGGTCATCAACATGTTCACCCAGTCGGGCACGATGTCACTCATCATCTCGATGATCGGCGTGCTGCTGTTCGCTGGCCTGACCGTGTACGACACGCAGAAGATCAAGCAGATGTACTACCAGGTGCAGGGCTCGGACTTCGTTGGCAAGTCGGTGATCATGGGCGCGTTGACCCTGTATCTCGACTTCATCAACCTGTTCCTCTTCCTCCTGCGCTTCATGGGCGACCGCCGCTAAATCGCGACGCTCGTCAGGACGATACGGCCGCCTCGACCCAGTCGAGGCGGTCTTGTCCGAAGAACATCTCGTCACCTATGAAGAATGTCGGCGCGCCGAACACGCCGCGTGCCACGGCCTTCTCGGTCTCGGCTTTAAGCGCCGATTTGACCCACTCGTCCCCCGCCAGCGCCAGCGTTTCCGCCGCGTCGAAATTGGCGGCGGTCAGCACCTCCGCCACGATTGCCGGATCGCCCATGTCGCGCGGCAACGACCACATCGCGTTGAAGATCGTATCGACGTACGGGGCATAGCGCGGCGTGCCGCGCAGGCCCGTCGCCATGCGCATCAGCATAATCGTGTTGATCGGAAAATGCGGGTTTTGCTGAAGCAGGATACCGTGCACCTTGGCGTAGCGTGCCATGTCGATGTTCATATAGGCGCCCTTGGCCGGCACCACCGCGGGAGAAGTGTTGCCCGTCGCCTTGAACACTCCGCCGAGCAGCACCGGCACATAGTTCGCCGTCGCCCCGGTCCGCGCTACCACACCCGCTAGCCGCTTGTGCGCCAGGAAGGTCGTCGGCGAGCCGAAATCGAACAGGAACTCGATGTGGCCGGGCATCAGAACTTCTCCGTCCAGGGCCTGAGATCGAGTTCGTGCGTCCAGGCGTCGCGTGGCTGGGCGTGGAGCATCGCATAGGACGCCGCGATGTGGTCGGGGTCGAGGATACCGTCCTCGGCCTTTGCGGCATAGCGGTCGGGGAAGTTATCGCGGATGAAGGCGGTGTCGATGGCGCCATCGACGACGACGTGCGCGACGTGGAGCCCCTGCGGCCCGAACTCCCGCGCCATCGACTGGGCCAGTGCCCGCAACGCGTGCTTGCCGCCGGCGAACGCCGCGAACCCGGCACCGCCGCGCATCGACGCGGTCGCCCCGGTGAACAGGATCGTCCCCCTGCCCCGCGGCAGCATGTGCCGCGCTGCCTCGCGCCCGGTCAGGAAGCCGGCCAATGCGGTCAGCTCCCAGATCTTGCGATATTTGCGTGCCGTCTCGTCGAGCAACGGCGACGGCACGTTGGCGCCGATGTTGAACACCGCCACCTCGATCGGGCCGATGTCGGCTTCGACCTTGGCGAACAACGCGGTCATCGCGTCCTCGTCGCGGGCATCGCAGGGCATCGCCACGGCGCGGCCACCCTCGGCTTGGATCCGGTCGACCAATGGCACCAGACCGTCCGCCGACCGGCGCACCGGTACGGCGACCAGACCAGACTTGGCGAATACCCGCGCAATGGCGCCGCCGGTCGCGTCGCCCGCACCGATGACGATCGCCGCGCCGGTCATGCTCGCTTCGGCCCTTCGTGCAACGGGAACACCAGGCACGACGTCGTCGCCGTAGCGAGCACCCGCCCCGAGGAGTCGGTCAAGGTGCCGCGCGCCGTCGCCACCCGGCGGCCAGAGCTGATCACCTCGCCACGCGCCGACACCGGGCCGGTCGCTGCCGTCATCGCCCGCAGATAGGTGACGTTGATATCGATGGTGGTGTAGCCGATGCCCGCCGCCAGCGTCGTGTGCACCGCGCAGCCCATGCAGCTGTCGAGCAGCGTCGCCGCAAAGCCGCCGTGGACGGTGCCGAGCGGATTGTAGTGCTGCGGGCCCGGTGTCGAGACGAACTCGACCCGCCCCCGCTCGACTTCGCCGAGGCTGAAATCCATCAGCTTGCCGATGCCGGGGCGGGACATCTCACCCGCCGCCAGTGCCTGCATCAGTTCGAGGCCGGAGCGGGACTGCATCGCCTCCAGCGGCATTGGTCCGCTCGCTTCTTCCGTCATGACTTTACATGCCGGTTGCAGCGCTTGAGCTCGGCCTCGCCAAAGCTGATGCCGCCGACTGCGAAGGCGTTGACCCGACCGTTGACCGCGGCGACGGCGGTGCACGCTGCGACTGCAGCGCCGGTCGCGGCAAGCGTCGTGCCGGTGCAGCTATCACCGGCGCAATGCCAGATGCCGTTTTCGCTGACGACGCGATCCGCTCGCGCCGGTGCCGCCAAGGTAGCGCTGCCGTCGATCGGCGCAGCAAATGCCGGCGCTGCCACGATTGCTGCAATTACACCTATCAGGGCGAGTTTGAAGTTCTGCATTTGTCGGTCCTTCATCACAGTTTGGAAAATGAATCGTCGAGGATGTAGTGAAGCGCCGCGATGCGGGATTCGCCCAACACGTCGCGAAGATGCTTCTGCGCCGCGTGCCAGGCGACCCCGGCCTCGCGGACCCGCACGGCACCGTCTTCGGTCAGCCGCAGCAGCTTGGCACGCCGGTCATCCGGGTCGGGCTCTACAGTCAGCAGTCCGTTGGCTGCCAAGGGCTTGAGCAACCGAGACAAGGTAGAGGCATCGGTCGACAGCTGCTCCGCCAACGCAGCGATGCCGACACCACGCGACCGCCGCAGCCCGGCAAGAATGCCGAGCTGGCCGATGGTCAGCCCGTGCGGGGCCAGCGCCTCGTCGAAGATCTGCGTCACCTTCCGCGCAGTGCGCCGCAGCTTGAGAGCCGCGCACTCGCCGACCTTGCGCGTGAAGCGCTCGGTCTCTGGGTCGGGCTTGGCGTCAGGCATAGCTGGATGTTTATAGTAGATGCAATTGCATGTAAATCCCGTCGCTACCCTCCCTGCGCCTTCGCGGGGAGGGTAGCAAGCACTACATCATGCCGCGCTTGTCCTCGGGTAGCAGGGCATCGTCGATCTCGCGGGCGCGGGCAGCGGCGGGGCGGGACTTCAGGCGGTCGCTATACGCTTCGAACGCCGGCGTCTTCGGCAGGCTGCCGAACAACATACCCCAGATGAGTTGCGACCCGACATAGACGTCGGCGGCGGTGAACTGCTCCCCGCAGATGTATGGACCCGACTGGACGGCCCCTTCGAGCGCCGCGACGACGGCAGCCATGTTGCGGTAGCCGACCATCTTCTCTCGCTCTGCCGGCACTTCGACACCGAGCGCCTTGTTGGTGATCGCGGCCTCGACCGGCCCGGCGGCGTAGAACAGCCAGCGGTAGTAAGCGGCACGGCTCGGCCCCGGCGGCGGTATCAATCCGGCCTCGGGGAAGGCATCTGCGAGATAGGCGCAAATCGCGGCGCATTCGGTGACGACGGCGCCGCCGTGGGTGATCGCCGGGACCTTGCCCATCGGGTTGATCGCCAGATAGTCCGGGGATTGCATCGAGTCGTAGTCGAGCACCACCGTGCGGTACGGCTCGCCGACCTCTTCCAGCATCCAGCGGACGATGCGGCCCCGCGACATCGGGTTGGTGTAGAAAACGAGCTCGCCGGCCATGTGTGATCTCCCTGACCGATCTTAACCCGACTTCATGACACGAAAAAGCCCCGCCCGGATGATCCGGACGGGGCTCGTTTCAGTCCTGCGTCTTCGCGTTAAGCGTCGATCAGCGGCTCACCGGTCTCGATCGACGGGCCTCCCTCGGTCGACGGTCCGTTGTCCACCGCCGGCTTGCCCTTGCGGCCCTTTTTGGGCTTGGGCACGCCGGAGGTGATCTCGAAGGCAAGTGTCGCGTCCTTGACGTGGACGCGGACCTCGCCGCCGTTGACCAGCTTGCCGAACAGCAGCTCCTCGGCAAGCGGCTGCTTGATCTTCTCCTGGATCAGGCGGCCGAGCGGACGAGCGCCGTACAGCTTGTCGTAGCCGCGCTCGATCAGCCAGTCCTTAGCATCGTCGTCCAGCGCGATGTGGACGTCGCGCTCCTGCAGCTGCAGCTCCAGCTGGAGGACGAACTTGTCGATGACGCGGCGGATGACGATCGGCGGCAGATAGTCGAACGCCACGATCGCATCGAGACGATTGCGGAACTCGGGGGTGAACATCCGCTTGATCGCCTCCTCGTCCTCGCCTTCGCGGGCAATCGAGCCGAAGCCGACACCCTCGCGCGCCATGTCGGCTGCCCCGGCATTGGTCGTCATGATCAGGATGGTGTTCCTGAAATCGACGGTCTTGCCGTGGTGGTCGGTCAGCTTGCCGTTATCCATGACCTGCAACAGGATGTTGAACAGGTCGGGATGCGCCTTCTCGATCTCGTCGAGCAGCAGCACGCCGTGCGGGTTCTGGTCGACCGCATCGGTCAGCAGGCCGCCTTGGTCGAAGCCGACATAGCCCGGCGGCGCACCGATCAGCCGGCTGACGCTGTGCCGCTCCATGTACTCGCTCATGTCGAAGCGGGTCAGCGGGATGCCAAGGATCGACGCCAGCTGGCGCGCCACCTCGGTCTTGCCAACGCCGGTCGGGCCGCTGAACATATAGCTGCCGATCGGCTTGTTCGGCTCGCGCAGGCCGGCGCGGCTGAGCTTGATCGCCGAAGCGACACGCTCGATCGCCTTGTCCTGCCCGAACACTACCCGCTTGAGGTCGGCCTCCAGCGTGCCCAAAGTGACCTTGTCGTCGCTCGACACCGACTTCGGCGGTATCCGCGCCATCGTCGCGATGACGGCTTCGACCTCCTTGACGCCGATGACCTTCTTGCGGCGGTTCTCCGGCAGCAGCATCTGCGACGCACCGGTCTCGTCGATCACGTCGATCGCCTTGTCCGGCAGCTTGCGGTCGTTGATGTAGCGCGCCGACAGCTCGACCGCGGCCTTGATCGCCTCGGGCGTGTACTTCAGCTTGTGGTGCAGCTCGTAGCTGGAGCGCAGGCCCATCAGGATCTTGACCGAATCCTCGACCGAGGGCTCGTTGACGTCGATCTTCTGGAAGCGCCGCAGCAGCGCGCGGTCCTTCTCGAAGTGGTTGCGGAACTCCTTGTAGGTCGTCGAGCCGATGCAGCGGATCGCACCGCTGGACAGAGCCGGCTTGAGCAGGTTCGACGCGTCCATTGCGCCGCCCGACGTTGCACCGGCACCTATGACGGTGTGGATCTCGTCGATGAACAGCACCGCATGCGGCAGCTTCTCAAGCTCGTTGACGACGTTCTTCAGCCGCTCCTCGAAGTCACCCCGATAGCGCGTGCCGGCCAGCAGCGAGCCCATGTCGAGCGAGTAGATTATCGCCGGCTTGAGCACGTCGGGGACCGAACCCTCGACGATCTTGCGCGCCAGCCCCTCGGCGATCGCGGTCTTGCCGACACCGGGATCACCGACATACAGCGGGTTGTTCTTGGACCGGCGGCACAGGATCTGGATGGTCCGGTCGACCTCGGCATGGCGGCCGATCAATGGATCGACCTTGCCCAGCTTGGCCTTTTCATTGAGGTTGACGGTGAACTGCTTCAGCGCCGACTCATTGGCCTTGGCACCCGGCTTGGCGCCCTGCTCCTTGGGCTCCTCTTCCGACTTGTCGGGGTTCGGCGCGCCCTTGATGGCGCGGGTCTCCGAAGCGCCCGACTTGGCGATGCCATGGCTGATGAAGCTGACCGCATCCAGGCGGGTCATGTCCTGCTGCTGCAGGAAGAACACCGCATGGCTCTCGCGCTCCGAGAACAGCGCGACCAGCACGTTGGCGCCGGTGACCTCCTCGCGGCCCGACGACTGGACGTGCAGGATGGCGCGCTGGACGACGCGCTGGAAACCGGCGGTCGGCGACGGATCGACCGAGGCGTCGGCCTTGAGCGCCCCGAGTTCGGTATCGAGATAGTTGGTGACCTTGCCCGCCAGGTCGTCGATGTCGACCGTGCAGGCCTTCAGCACCGCCGCGGCATGCGCATCGGCGGTCAGCGCCAGCAGCAGATGCTCCAGCGTAGCATATTCATGATGACGGCGGCTCGCCTCGGCGAGGGCGTTGTGGAGGCTGTGTTCGAGTTCACGCGTAAAGGAGGGCATTTCATTCTCCCGTGCGGCGCCGAGATACGCGGCACCGCGTCAGTCCTGAATGTCACCCTGCATTGCACAAACATCAAGGGGGGTGCGACGGGATGAGTGTCGCGGGTCCGGTAGTCCCGGTGTCCTGTCCGGAATCGGGCTAGCGCTCGCCTTTCGCCGATCAGCACCGTCCGCTTGGCGCGTCGTCGACTTAGATGGTTTCCCGGAGCGGTTGCGCCGCCAGTCGATCAGCAACATCACGTCGAAGGGGCGCCCGTAAAAAATGAAATGACGATGCGCAGGCTCGGGTCAGCGCTGCTTCCTGGCAATCGTCGCGGTGAAATCGGGCTCCTTGCTCGCCACCCAATCGACGAACTTGCGCACGTTGGGGTTATCCAACAGTCCTTCCACGGCCAGTCCATGACGCTGCAGTTCGGAGTTGGTGAAATTTGCCATGAGCGTTTGCTGACAGATCGGGTGCATCGGCACCACGTCGCGGCCGCCGCGGCTCTTGGGCACGGGATGGTGCCAGACGATCGTCTTGCCGGTCGGTCGGCCGCACAACCAGCAGGCGACGACCGCTATGGGCTCATCCTCGCGCTGCGCGTCGCCATAGGGGTCGAGTCTGGAATTCCTGCGCGCCATGCACCTGCCCGTCGAGTGTTCAGCGCCATCTACAAGGGTGCGGTCCGCAACGCCAATTCCACAGCCGAGCGGATGCGAAAGGCCCGGACTTCGCAGTCCGGGCCTGCACATCCAATCGTCAGCGTCGGTTACGCGGTGACGAGGGTCTCGCGACGCCGGCGCAGCGCTGCACCGGTCATGCCGAAGCCGCCGATCATCAACGACCAGGTCGCCGGCTCAGGTACCGCGCCGCCGATGCTCAGGTCATCGACCGCCCAATTATCGCAGCAGCTGCCACTATTGCTGATTTGCAGGAAGCGGAAGCTGGTCGATGCGCCGCCCGCGATGCCGGTGAGGCTGATCGTCGTCCAGTCGTCGGTGGCCGTGGTGATACCACCGATGTCGCTCGGGCCGTATTGACCAAGGCTGATCCAGTCGATCCCGTCGTTGGAATACGACAGGTTGACCGTCTCGTTGAGATCGTCCTGACCCTCGAAGTAGTTATAATTGCGGTTATAGCTACCGGTGATGATCTTGAAGGAGATCGATGCGTTGCTGCCGACGGCAAGCGGCGCAACTACCAGCGAGCGCTGCCCGTCGCCACCGAAGTAAAGCGCGTTGCCGGTCGGGAACGCTTGCGTGTCGTCCGGATCGCTGAACACGCCACCGCCGCTGACGGTATAGGCGGACGCATTGAAAGTATCGAAGTTGTCGGTGAACGCCGCTCGGGCAGTAGTGGCACTGCTCACGGCAACAGCTGCCACAGCCAATATCTTAAGATTGTTCATTAATTCCCCCATGTACGCTCTCCGCGAAAAAACCCTGTCCGCGGCTGCAAGCGGCTAAGCAATGCCTGTGCCAAAATAGTTACCAACCTCTAACGTGCTGTAACTACAGCAAAGAATGACCTTTCAGGTGATGTCTTGGCAGGGAGGTGTAAAATAATCCGACGAACAGCATTAAGACCAGCAAAACACCCGTTAATCGCCATAAAGCTGCGCTGCGCAGCGAGCGCGTTCGGCGGCTTTGGCCGAGGCTCGGCGCTTCGAACAAGCTGCAGCTTGCTGGCCGGTTGGAGGGTTCCCCAAACGTCAAGCCGCTGTTACCCAAGGTGCAGCGTCGCGTTCGACGATGCTTCGGGGAGATTGTCTTGAGCCAGGAACCTGCGCCACGGACCGAGCGCGTCGGGGGGCCATATGCCTGGTACGTCCTGGTCGTCCTGGTCGTCGTCTACATCTTCAATTTTATCGACCGGTCGATCCTGACCATCCTGGGGCCGTATATCCAGAAGGACCTCGGGCTGTCGGACGGGCAGCTTGGGCTGTTGTCGGGCACGGTATTCGCGTTGTTCTACGGACTGTTCGGGCTTGCCTTGGGACGGTTGGCGGATACCTGGGTACGGACGTGGACGATCGCGCTGGGCCTGTCGATCTGGTCGGGCATGACTGCGCTATCGGGCTTTGCCACCAATTTCGGCGCGCTCGCGGCCGCCCGCGTCGGTGTCGGGATCGGCGAGGCGAGCGCCTCGCCCGCCGCCTATTCGCTGATCGGCGACTGGTTCCCCAAGGCAAAGCGCGCCACCGCTCTGTCGATCTATTCCAGCGGCATCTTCATCGGTGCCGGCCTCAGCTTCGCGATCAGCGGCGTCGTCGTGCAAGGCTGGAACAAGGCGTTCGAGGGCGGCGGCGCGCCGCTCGGACTGGCCGGCTGGCAGGCGGCGTTCCTGATCATCGGTATCCCCGGCCTGATGCTGGCGGCGTTGGTGATGACGTTGCGCGAGCCGCCGCGTGGTCTGGCCGACGGCCTGCTGACCAAGGGGCCGCGCGAGCCGCACCCGTTCCGCAAGACCGCCGCCGAACTCGGCACCGTGCTGCCGCCGTTCACCATCATCAACCTGCGCCGCATCGGCGCCCCGGCCTCGGTCGTCCGCAACAATTTGCTGGCGATGCTGATCGCAGTCGGCGTCGCCGTGCTGATGACGCGCTTCACCGACTCGCTGGTGCCGCCGGCCAAACTGAAGACCTTGTTCCACGTCGGCGGGGTCGCCTTGACCTCGAACGCCATCCAATGGGCGGCGATGGCGCTGGGGCTGTACGGCGTGTTCAGCTGGTCGCAGTCCTTGTCGGTGCGCGACAAGCCGTTGCACGAACTGATGTGGCGAACCCCGGTGTTCCTGCAGGCGCTGGGCGCGGGCACTCTGATCTCGTTCGGCAGCTATGCGGTCAGCGCCTGGATCTACATCTATGCCTTCCGAAGGCTGGGCGCGACGCCGGCCGAGGCTGGCGTGGCGCTGGGCCTGGGCGCGGCATTGGGCGGCTGGATCGGCACGTCGATGGGCGGCATTGTCGGCGACGCCTGGAAATTGCGTTCCGGCACCGGACGGCTGAAGCTGACGCTGATGGCGTCGGTGCTGCCGCTGCCGATCGCATTTTACGCCTTTGCGACGCACAGCCTGCCGACCTTCTATCTCTGCTATTTCCTGGTGTCGCTGATCGGCACCTTCTGGCTGGGCGGCGTCACCGCGACGATGCAGGACCTGGTGCTGCCCCGCATGCGCGGCTCGGCTGGCGCGATGTTCTTCATGGGCACGACACTGATCGGGCTGGGTAACGGCCCGTATTTCGTCGGGCTGCTGAGCGATGCGACGGGCGATCTCAAGCTGGCGATCCTGTCGACCTACATCGGCGCGCCGATCGTCTGGCTGCTACTCACCTTGGCGATCCGGGGCCTTCCGACAGCCGAGGCGAGCCGTGTCGAGCGGGCCAGGCTGGCCGGCGAACCTGTCTGAACCGAGGAAGCAATTCATGAAGATCAACGACCTGTTCTCCGTTGCCGGGAAAGTCGTCATTGTCACCGGCGGCAGTCGCGGCATCGGCGAGATGATCGCCCGCGGTTATGTCGAGAACGGCGCACGCGTCTATATCACCGCCCGCAACGCCGCGGTCTGCGACGGGTTGGCGGCGGAGTTGAGCAAGATCGGCGAATGCTTCTCGATCCCTGCCGATCTGTCGAAATCCAGCGAGGTCGAGCGGTTTGCCGCGGAGTTCGAGGCGCGGGAGCCGAAGCTCGACATCCTGTTCAACAACGCCGGCGCGAGCTGGGGGGCGCCGTTCGACAGCTTCCCGGAGAGCGGCTGGGACAAGGTCATGGATCTTAACGTCAAGTCGATCTTCTTCCTGACGCAGCGGCTGGTGAAACGGCTGGAGGCGGCGGGCAGCGAAGAGAATTTCGCCCGGGTCATCAACATCGGCTCGATCGACGGCATGCATGTCTCGGGCATCGAGACCTACAGCTATGCCGCATCCAAGGCCGCCGTGCTCCACCTGACGCGGATGATGGCCAAGTACCTCGCCGCCCGCCACATCGCGGTCAATGCCATCGCGCCGGGCTATTTTCCGTCCAAGATGACCGCGGGAATTAGCGACGAAGCCAGCGCCGAATCGCTTGCGGCAACCCCGATGAAGCGGCGCGGGACACCGTCCGACATGGCCGGCGTGGCGATCTATCTCGGGTCGCGGGCCAGCGGGTTCGTCACTGGCTCCGTTATTCCGGTCGATGGCGGCTACGCGACCACTGTTTGACGACATTTCGCCCGATTTGGAGGCATGTGCCGCTGATTCAGGCAGTGAAATCAGTAAAAAAAGCCTTCGCACCTGCGAAACACCTCGTTCACCGACTGGCACGGCATGTGCTAGGAATGAAGAAAGCGCATCGGCGGGGACATAAGTGAAAAAGATCGAAGCGGTCATCAAACCCTTCAAGCTCGACGAGGTGAAGGAAGCTCTTCACGAGGTCGGCGTGTCGGGCATCACGGTCACCGAAGCCAAGGGCTTCGGACGGCAAAAAGGTCACACCGAGCTTTATCGCGGCGCCGAATATGTCGTCGATTTCCTGCCCAAGGTCCGCCTCGAGGTCGTCGTCGAGGACGATCAGGTCGACCGGGTCGTAGAAGCCATCGCCAACGCCGCACGGACCGGCCGGATCGGCGACGGCAAGATTTTCGTGTCGACCGTCGACGCGGCGGTGCGCATCCGCACCGGGGAACGCGACAGCGACGCGATCTAGTCAGCTTACCATCGGCAATCCGAGCGAGGGACCAAATTCAAATGGCTAATACGGCATCGACGATTCTCGACATGATCAAGGAAAAGGAGATCGAATGGGTCGATCTTCGCTTCACCGACCCCAAGGGCAAGTGGCAGCACCTGACCATGGTCGCGTCGATCATCGACGAAGATCAGTTGACCGACGGCTTCATGTTCGACGGTTCGTCGATCGCCGGCTGGAAGGCGATCAACGAGTCCGACATGACGCTGATGCCCGACCTGGACGCGGTCTATATCGATCCGTTCTCGGCGACCCCGATGCTGATCCTGGTCTGCGACATCATCGAGCCCTCGACTGGCCAGCTGTACGGCCGCGACCCACGCTCGACCGCCAAGCGCGCCGAAGCATACCTCAAGACCACCGGCATCGGTGACACCGTCTACATCGGGCCGGAGGCCGAGTTCTTCGTGTTTGACGACGTCCGCTTCAAGATCGGCTACAACGTCGGGAGCTACGAGCTGAACGACATCGAGTTGCCGACCAACACCGGCACCGTCTATCCCGAAGGCAACATGGGCCACCGCCCGGGCGTCAAGGGCGGCTATTTCCCGGTCGCCCCGGTCGACAGCGCCGTCGACCTGCGCGCCGAGATGGTCTCCACCATGCTCGAAATGGGCCTGCCTTGCGACAAGCATCACCATGAAGTCGCTGCCGCGCAGCACGAGCTCGGCCTGACCTATGGCACGCTGGTTACCACCGCCGACCGCATGCAAGTCTACAAGTACGTCGTCCACCAGGTCGCCCATGCCTATGGCAAGACCGCGACGTTCATGCCCAAGCCGATCAAGGACGACAACGGCAGCGGCATGCACACCCACCTGTCGATCTGGAACGGCGGCACTCCGCTGTTCGCCGGCGACCAGTATGCCGGCCTGTCGGAGATGGCGCTGTTCTTCATCGGCGGCATCATCAAGCACGCCAAGGCCTGCAACGCCTTCACCAACCCGTCGACCAACAGCTACAAGCGCTTGGTCCCGGGCTTCGAAGCGCCGGTGCTGCTGGCTTACTCGGCCCGCAACCGCTCGGCGTCGTGCCGCATTCCGTACGGCAGCGGTGCCAAGGCGAAACGCGTCGAGGTCCGTTTCCCGGACGCGATGGCCAACCCATACCTGTGCTACACCGCGCTGCTGATGGCAGGCCTCGACGGCATCGAGAACCGCATCCATCCCGGCCCGGCCATGGACAAGAACCTGTACGACCTGCCGCCACGCGAACTGAAGAAGGTCCCGACGGTCTGCGCATCGCTGCGTGAGGCACTCGGCCACCTCGACCGCTCGCGCGCCGTGTTCACCAAGGGCGGCGTGTTCACCGACGACCAGATCACGTCGTACATCGAACTCAAGATGGAGGATGTCATCAAGCTCGAGATGACCCCGGCTCCGGTCGAGTTCGAGATGTATTACAGCTCGTAAGCGGCCAGCGGTTAGCGGTGGATTGCCCTTCGCAATCCTCCGCTAACCGCGGACTCGCGTCGAGCCCGGCCGGCGAGACGGCGCACTCAGCGCCGTCCTCGTCCGACGTAAGCGGCGGCTTTGCCGACCGCTCCTTTCTTGCTAAACTGATCGACTAAGAACGAAGCAAGCCACCCCACCCCGGGCCGGCTTCGCCGTCTCTCGCCCTCCCCGCGAAGACGCAGGGAGGGAAGAGCCCTCGCCCGCAAGACTTTGCTTCAAGGCACCCTTGCCGTCACCTCGATCTCGATCCGCATCGCCGGATCGATCAGCCCCGCGACGATCATCGTCGCCGCCGGCCGCGCGCCCTCGAACGCCGCCCGCAGCATCGGCCAGCACGGCGCGAAGTCCGCCGCCACCGGCAAAATGTAGCTGACCCTCACCACGTCCGGGAACCCCGCCCCAGCCTCAGCCAAGGCGCGCTCGATCTTGGCCAGCGTATTCGCGCACTGTGTCTCGACATCCGCAGGCATCACGCCCGACGCCGGATCGCCTCCGGTGCACCCGGACACGAACACCCAATCCCCGGAAACGACAGCGCGCGCATAGCCGATCTCGCGCTCGAAGGCCGAGCCCCAATCGATCTGGCGGCGTATTACCGACGCGGCGCGTGCGCCTGCGGGCTGCCGACGGCCAGCGAGTTGTCGTCGCCCGAGCCCTGCTCGGTCAGCCGCTCCAGCACGCCGTCCGACAGATCATCGATCTCGAACAGGTTCTGCGCCACCGTCGTCGTCTCACCGCGCGAGCGGCGGGTCAGCACGTCGAAGCTGGTATCGAGCAGATCGGTGACATTGCCGTCGCGCGCCATGCGGTTCGGACCGCCGAGCACCACCGCGATCAGCCGCACCCCATCGTGCGCCGCGCTGGCCGCCAGCGTAAAGCCGGCGGCGTTGGTGAAGCCGGTCTTGATCCCGTCCACACCGGGCAGGGTCGACAACAGGTGATTGTGATTGCCGATCTCCTGACCCTCGTAATCATAAGCGACCTTGCTGAAGACGCCGTAGAATTGCGGGAAGTCCTTGATCACGGCACGGCTCAGCGTGGCGATGTCGCGCGCCGTGGTCAGCTGCCGCTTGTCGGGCAGGCCGGTCGCGTTGACGAAAGTCGAATTGCGCATCCCCATGGCGTGCGCCCGCGCGGTCATCATCGCGCAATAGGCGTCCTCGCTGCCGCCGATATGCTCGGCAAGCGCCACGGCAATGTCGTTGGCCGAACGGGTTGCGATGACCCCGATGGCGTCCCGCACACTGATCGTCGCGCCAACTTTGAGGCCGAGCTTCGACGGCGCCTGGCTTGCGGCGTGTGCCGAGATGGTGATCAAATCGTTCTGGGTCAGCCGCCCCTTGGCCAGCGCGTCGAAGGCGAGGTACAGCGTCATCACCTTGGTGATCGAAGCGGGATAGCGCGGCGCGTCGGGCTGGCGGGCGTACAGGATTTCACCGCTGTCGGCGTTGACGACGAAGGCCGCATACTTGGGTACCGAGTAGAGGCTCTTGGCGCCCGATGGTGCCGCAACAAGGCCCAAAACGCAGGCTGCGCTGTAAAGACCGATTAGAAGCCGCTGACTCTGCAAAGGAAACCTCCCCGCTCCCACTAAGCGCGAACCATAACAAATATGCAGGTTCATGCAAACCGGCTTCGGCGCGCGCCTTGTTCGCTCTGGCGCAGGCTTCCGTATTCCACCGCGTCGCGCTTGCCGCACTCCGCGATAATCGCCACATAGCGCCACTATGGCTGATCAGGCGCCTAACGCGCGCAGAACTTTTGCGATTATTTCGCACCCCGACGCCGGCAAGACGACGTTGACCGAGAAGCTGCTGCTATTCGGCGGCGCCATCCATCTGGCTGGCGAGGTCAAGGCGCGTGGCCAGAACCGCCGCGCCCGCTCCGACTGGATGAAGATCGAGCAGCAGCGCGGGATCTCCGTGACCTCGTCGGTGATGACCTTCGAGCGCGGCGGCATAACTTACAACCTGCTCGACACGCCGGGGCATGAGGATTTCAGCGAGGACACCTACCGCACGCTGACCGCCGTCGATAGCGCCGTCATGGTCATCGATGCGGCGCGCGGCATCGAGGCCCAGACGCGCAAGCTGTTCGAGGTCTGCCGCCTGCGCGACGTGCCGATCATCACCTTCATCAACAAGGTCGACCGCGAAGGCCGCGACCCGTTCGAACTGCTCGACGAAGTCGCGAGCGTGCTGGCGCTGGATGTCGCGCCGCTTAACTGGCCGGTCGGACAAGGCGGGCAGTTCCGCGGCCTGTACGACCTGCGCCGCCACCGGCTGCAGCTACCCGACGGCACCGACACGCGCACCGCCGGCCCGGTCGAGCAGCTGACCGGTCTCGACGACCCGCGCCTGCCGGAACTGGTCGGCGACCAGGGCACCGAGCTGCTGCGCGAGCAGGCCGAGCTGGCGCTGGGCGGCTATGCGACGCTGGATATCGACCTGTACCGCAAGGGCGCGCTGACGCCGGTGGTGTTCGGCTCGGCGTTGAAGGATTTCGGCGTCGAGGCGCTGATCGAGGCGTTGGCGCTATATGCCCCGCCGCCGCGTTCTCAGCCTGCGGTGACCGGCCCGGTCAGTCCCGAGCGCGCCGACGTCACCGGCTTCGTGTTCAAGGTCCAGGCCAACATGAACCCGCAGCACCGCGACCGCATCGCCTTCATGCGCATCTGCTCGGGCAAGTTCCGGCGCGGCATGAAGCTGAAGCAGGTGTCGACCGGCAAGGCGATCGCGATCAACTCGCCGATCTTCTTCTTCGCGCAGGACCGCGAACTGGCCGAGGAAGCCTGGCCCGGCGACATCATCGGCATTCCCAACCACGGCGTACTGCGCGTCGGAGACTCGCTGGTCGAGGGCGAGGCGGTTACTTTCACAGGTATTCCCAACTTCGCGCCCGAGATCCTGCGCCGGGTCAAGCTCGGCGACCCGACCAAGAGCAAGCAGTTGCGCACCGCGCTGACCGACATGGCCGAGGAGGGCGTCACCCAGCTGTTCCGCCCGCTGATCGGTTCGCAGTGGATCGTCGGCGTCGTCGGCCAGCTGCAGCTCGAGGTGCTGATCTCGCGGTTGGGGGCGGAGTACAACGTCGCCGCCGGCTTCGAGCCGTCGCCGTTCGACACGGCGCGCTGGATCGCTGCCGACCAGCCCGCTGCGCTCAAGACCTTCATCGACGAGCACCGCGGTGCCATCGCCGAGGACCGCGACGGCGCCCCGGTGTTCATGGCCCGCGACCAGTGGGAGCTGAACTACACCCAGCAACGCGAGACCGGCCTCCGGTTCACCGCGACGCGCGAGCGGGCCTAGTGACCCCGGCCCCCACCTCACTGCTCCCCTACTTGAACGGGAGGGGCCGGGGGTGGGTCTGCCACGCGCTCGCTAATGGCCCCGTGGCAACATCGCCCTTCATCGCCGGCACGCAGACCTCGCTGAAGTCCAATCCCCGTCCCCTCCCGTTTCGGGAGGGGTGCGGAAAATGAGCACCGCCTGGGACGACATCGAGATCCCGCTGTCGCCCGAGGAGCGGCGGGCGCAGCGTGGCTTCGTGCGGCGTCACTGGCGGCTGATCGTCGGCGCCGTCTTCCTGCTGCTGGCCATCACGCTGGCCTGGCTGATCTACACCGCGCCACTCGGGCGCGCACTCGAACCGCTCAAGGAGCCGAGCGTCGTCCTGCTCGATACCAGCGGCAAGCCGATCGCCCGACGCGGCAATTACAAGGAAGCCCCGGTCACCATTGCCGAGCTGCCGAAATACGTGCCCGCCGCGCTGATCGCGATCGAGGACCGGCGCTTCTACTCGCATTGGGGCATCGATCCACAGGGCATCCTGCGCGCCGTGTTCCGCAACGCTCAAGCCGGCGGCGTCTCCGAGGGCGGTTCGACGCTGACCCAGCAATTGGCAAAGACCAGCTTTCTCAGCCCGACGCGCAGCATCAAGCGCAAGCTGCAGGAGGTGATCATCGCCTTCTACCTGGAATCCCGACTGACCAAGGACGAGATCCTGTCGCGTTACCTGTCCAGCGTCTATTTCGGCGAAGGGGCCTATGGCTTGCGCGCGGCGGCGAGGACCTATTTCGACCGTGATCCGTCGCAATTGACGGTCGGGCAGGCAGCGATGCTCGCGGGTCTGGTCAAGGCGCCGTCGGCGCTCGCTCCATCGCGTCATCTCAAGCTGGCGCAGGCGCGCGAAAGGGTCGTGCTGGGTGCCATGGCCGAAACCGGGGCGCTGACCAAAGAACAGGCACGCAACGTCTCGCCGGCGCGCTACACGCCGGGCCGCAAGGCGTTGCCGACCGGTTCTTATTTCGCCGACTGGATCCTGCCGCAGGCGAAGGCGGGTCTCGACACCGCACAATATGGTGACGTCACCATTCCGACGACGCTCGACCCGGAGATGCAGAAACTGGCGGAGCGCGCCGTTGCCGACACGCTGGCGGGATACAAGGGGCTGAACATCACGCAGGCTGCGCTGGTCGCGATGCGGCCGGATGGGCGCGTCGTGGCGATGGTCGGCGGCACCGATTATGACAAGACACCCTTCAACCGCGCCACCCAGGCGCTCCGCCAGCCGGGGTCGTCATTCAAGCTGTTCGTCTATCTCGCAGCACTGAAGGCGGGCGCGACGACGAGCACGATCGTCGATGATGCGCCGATCACCATCGGCACGTGGAGCCCCAAGAACGACGAGGGCAAGTATCGCGGCCCGATCTCGCTCGCTACCGCCTTTGCCGCCTCCAGCAACATCGTTGCCGTCAAGCTGACGCAGCAGGTCGGCGTCGCGGCGGTCCGGGCGCAGGCGCGCAAGCTGGGCATCACGACGCCGCTGAGCGACTATGAGGGGCTGGCGCTGGGTACCTCCGGCGTGCCGCTGATCGAACTGACGGCGGCCTATGCAGCGGTCGCGGCGGGCGAGTATCCGGTCAAGCCCAAGGGCCTGTCCAACCCGGTGCGAGAGGGCGTCGCCGACCAGTTGCGCGGCATCGCGCGGACGCTGCGGCCCTGGCCCGAACGCGGCCCGATGATGGAGCTGCTGAAGTCCGCGGTGGCGCGTGGCACCGGGGTGGCGGCAACACTGCCGATCCCGACCTATGGCAAGACCGGCACCACGCAGAACCACCGCGATGCGCTGTTCGTCGGTTTTGCGGGCGACCTCGTCGTCGGCGTCTGGGTCGGCAACGACGACAACTCGCCGATGGGTGGCAGCGTCGTCGGCGGCACGGTGCCGGCGCGGATGTGGAAGCGCTTCATGTCAGCCGCCCTCACCCGCGAGGGACTGATGCGCGGTCCGCCGCCGTCGCGCGAGCGCAGCATCGTCGACGAGATCGGCGGCGCGCTGGGCAATGCCGGGGATGCCGCCGACGCGGTCGATGCAGCCGGCGACCTGATCGACAATATCGGCAGCGGCGACTTCGACGGCGACCGCGCCCGTGAGTCCGGCCGGCGGCTGGAGGATCTCGCCCGGCGCTTCAAGCAAGGCGACCCGCCACCCGACGAACCGCCGCAGTGACGGAGGCCAGCCTACCCCGCCGCCACTTCGCCGTCCTGTTCGTCGCGCTGCTGACCGTCGCCGCGGGCAACACGGCATTGCAGTCGGTGCTGCCGGCGATCGCCCGCGTCATCCACATCCCCGACATGCTGGTCGCGGTGATCTTCTCGTTCTCGGCGCTGCTGTGGACGTTTTCCGCTCCCTATTGGGCGCGCCAGTCCGACCGTCGCGGGCGCAAGCTGCTGACTCTGATCGGCGTCGCAGGCTTTGGCGTTTCGATGCTCGGCTGCGGGATCGTCATCTTCGCAGGGCTTCAAGGTTGGCTGATACCAGTCGCCACCTTCGGACTGTTCGCCGTGCTGCGCAGCCTGTTCGGCATCTTCGGCTCGGCCTCCAACCCCGCTGCACAAGCCTATGTCGCCGCCCGCACGAGCGAGGCCGAGCGCACCAACGCCCTCTCCACCCTGTCCTCCGCTTTCGGCCTCGGCACCATCATCGGCCCTGCCCTCGCGCCGCTGTTCATCCTGGGTGTCGCGGGACTGGCCGGCCCGCTGTTCGGCTTTGCCGCGATCGCGGTCGTCGTCTTCTTCGCCGTGGCGCGCGGGTTGCCGGATGACGATCCGACTCACTTCCGGAGTGATGGCAACCAGCACGGCGCCCCGTCGACCGAGCCCAGCGTCGCCGGCGGCGCTACCGGAGCCAGCGCCGTCGCCGCCGACGTCGGTCGCAGCCCGCGCCTGTCGCTGACCGACGCGCGCATCAAGCCGTACATGATCTACGGCTTCTGCAGCGGCAGCGTGCAGGCCGCGACTGGCCAGGCGCTGGGGTTCCTGATCATCGACCGCATAGGCCACGGCGCGGCATTGTCGGCGCAATCATCGATCTCGACGGTTTTCATGGCGGGCGCGGGTGCGACGCTGCTGGCGCAATGGGGACTGATCCCCAAGCTGCGGATGACGCCCTCGCAGATGGTGCGCTGGGGCAGCGTCCTCGCCGCAGCCGGCACGCTGGCGATCGCGCTGGCGCACGATTTCCATACCCTAGTACTGGCCTATGCGCTGACCAGCCTTGGCTATGGTTTCGCCCGGCCGGGGTTCACCGCCGGCGCCAGCCTCGCCGTCGGCCAGCACGAGCAGGGCGCGGTCGCGGGTGCCGTAACGCAGGTCAACGGCGCCTGCTTCGTCCTAGCGCCCGCCATCGGCATCGGCCTGTACGGACTGTCGCCCAACCTGCCCTACCTGCTCGGTTCCGGCGCACTCGTGATGCTGATGGCGTTCGCCGTCGCCAATCCCGTGCTGCGCCGGGAACTGCGCAGCCTGCACGCGCACCAGACCGACTAGTTCACTTTACGCTTCCGTCAACTAACCGCTAGGCAAGCCGCCGCCCCCGGCTATGATGCCCGCAAAACACGTCCAGCTTGGGGAAGATCGATGACCGCCAATTGGCCCGCCATGACCATCGCCGAAGCGCACGCCCTGCTTACCGCACCCGGCGCACCGTTCGAGATGGAGACGGTCGATATCCGCGGCATCCCGACCCGGACCTGGAAGAACGTACCTCCCACCCTGCGTGACGTCTTCGCCGCGGGGCGACAGCACGGCGACAAGATCTTCCTTGTCCATGAGGACGAGCGCGTCAGCTTCGAGGCGTTCGGCCGGGCAACGCTGGCACTGTCCGAAGCGCTGAAAGCGGAGGGCGTCGGCAAAGGCGACCGCGTCGCCATCGTCATGCGCAACCTGCCCGAATGGCCGGTTGCCTTTTTCGCCGCGTCGCTGCTCGGCGCCATCGTCACGCCGCTCAACGCCTGGTGGACGGGGGCCGAGCTGGAATACGGCCTGGTCGATTCCGGCGCCCGCCTGCTGGTCGTCGATGCCGAGCGGCTGGCCCGGCTGACGGAGCACCTGCCCAACTGCCCGGCGATCCAGCGGGTGTTCGTGACCCGCGCCACCGACGATTTCAGCGAGCCGCTGGCCAACCCCCTGATCAAGCGGCTCGAAAGCGTCATCGGCGCGGCTGCGACCTGGGCCATGCTGCCCGGCGGCGACATGCCCGACGTCGCGCTGGTGCCGGAGGACGACGCGACGATCTTCTATACCAGCGGCACTACCGGCAAGCCCAAGGGCGCCCTCGGCACCCATCGCAACATCGTCAGCAACATCTTCGCCAGCGCCTCGGCGGCGGCCCGCGCCTTTCTGCGTCGCGGCGAGATGCCGCCCGCGCCCGATCCCACCGCCAAGCAGAAGGCGACGCTGCTCAGCGTGCCGTTCTTCCACGCCACCGGTTGCCACGCCGTGATGTCGCCGTCGCTGTTCGCCGGGGCCAAGCTGGTGATGATGCGCAAATGGGACGTGGTTCGCGCCATGGAGCTGATCGAGCGCGAGCGCATCACCGGCTGCGGCGGCGTGCCGACCATCGCCTGGCAGATCATCGAGCATCCCGAGCGACCCAATTACGACCTCTCGAGCCTGGAGGCGGTCGCCTATGGTGGCGCCCCCTCGGCACCCGAGCTGGTCCGCCAGATCAAGGCGACTTTCAAGAACGCGCAGGCCGGCAACGGCTGGGGCATGACCGAGACCAGCGCGACATTCACCAGCCATGCCGCCGAGGATTACGACAACCGCCCCGACAGCTGCGGGCCACCTGTTGCTGTCTGCGACCTGAAGGTCGTCGACAGCGAGGGCAACAGCCTGCCGCCCGGCACCGTCGGCGAATTGTGGGGCAAAGGGCCCAACGTCGTCAAAGGCTATTGGAACAAGCCCGAGGCGACGGCTGAAACCTTCACCGAAGGCTGGGTCCACACCGGCGACCTGGCGCGCCTCGACGACGAGGGCTTCTGCTTCATCATCGACCGCGCCAAGGATATGCTGATCCGCGGCGGCGAGAACATCTATTGCGTCGAGGTCGAGAACGCCCTGTACGAGCACCCCGCCGTCATGGACGCTGCCATCGTCGCCCGCCCGCACAAGTCGTTGGGCGAGGAGCCCGCCGCCGTGGTGACGCTGGTGCCGGGCATGACAGCGAGCCAAGACGAGCTGCGCGCCTTTCTCGCATCGCGTCTAGCGGCGTTCAAGGTTCCGGTCGAAGTCCGCTTCTGGGACGGGCCGCTGCCAAGAAACGCCAATGGCAAGATCGTGAAAGGCGAGCTGAGGCCGTTGTTCGCGGCGACGGCGGTGGCGGCCTGAATTCGGCCAGGTCCACGGGAGGGACACGGTCGCTACAGGCCGGTACCACCGCTATGGAATCCCTCCTCGCCGAAGCCCGCGCCTGCACCGCCTGCGCCGCCGACCTCGAACTCGGCCCGCGTCCCGTCCTGCAGGCTGGCGCCACCGCGCGCCTCCTGATCATCAGCCAGGCACCTGGCCGTGCCGTCCATCTGAGCGGCATCCCGTGGGACGACCCGAGCGGCGATCGGCTGCGCGAGTGGACCGGGCTCGATCGCGCCACCTTCTACGATTCACGCATCACGGCTTTGATCCCGATGGGCCTATGCTATCCCGGTCGCATTCCGGGTGGCGGCGACCGCCCGCCTTGCGCCGAATGCGCGCCGCGGTGGCATCCACGGCTGCTGGCGGCGATGCCCGATATCCGCCTGACCCTGCTGGTCGGCAGCTATGCGCAAGGCCGCTACCTTGCCGGCGACCGTCGTACCCTGACCGCGCGTGTCGCCGACCCCACCGGCCTGCCACCAGGCATCGTCGCCCTGCCCCATCCAAGCTGGCGCAGCACAGGATGGATGACGCGCAACCCGTGGTTCGAGACGACCAATCTGCCTGCCCTGCGAGCCCGGATCGCGCAGGCGCTGGCCTGATCTGTCGGAACCGACACCCATGCGAATTGTTACAGGGGCGGTTCCCAAATAAAGGATTTATTATGGGCAAGGGTTGCATTCTGTGGGCTGTCGGTGTGCCCTTGCCGATTATCATCCTTCTGTATGTGTTCCACGTCCTTTAGCGCACGACGACGTTTCGCTCACCGAGCCGACGCCATCTAAACCCCGGATGACGCGCGACCCGCAACGCTGTACGCCCAAGTCATGACCGACACTCCCGAGACACCCGCAGCGAAGCGTCGTCGCCTGCGTTGGATTTCACTGGCCGAACTGGTCGGCGTTCTGGCCCTGTTGATCTCGGCTGCAAGCTATTGGGATGCGCATCGTGACCGGGAGCGTGCCGAGGCACCTGCCCCGGCAAAACACCTGCCGCCGCTGCTGCTGACCGGCACCGCCGACGCATCGCGTGACGCCTTGGCGCTGAAGCCGGCAAGTGGCGACGCGGTCGTTCAGACGCAGACACTGACCTTTCCAGTCGGCATCGCCGCCGATCCCGTGGAGACGACCGGGAATCCGCGTCTCGAGGCCGGTTGGATTGTCGACGGTTTGCGCAAGGCTTTGCCCAGCCGCGAAGGTAGCGGGCCGCGCCTGCCGGTCGGGATCGTTACCACTTACGTCCTCGACGGCGACACCCGCACCGACGTTGCACTCTATGATGTCGGCTATGCATTCCGGGACCGTATGCTGCGGGCGCGCGCGGTCGAGCTGGAAGGTATCACCCTCGTCCGCCATTTGCCGGCGTCGCAAGTAAAGTCCGCGGTCGAAGCGCGCTGGGTCAAGGCCGTACCCGTCAAACCCTGAGCTACGCTGGCGTTCGTCACTGATTCAGGGCAAGGGCGCGGCCATGCCGACAACTGCTACGCTGCTCAATCTTGCCTCCTGGGTGCTGCCGCTGATCTTTGCTATCACGCTGCACGAGGTGGCGCATGGCCTGGTCGCCAATATCTTTGGCGATCATACGGCACGTGACCTGGGGCGGCTGTCGCTCAACCCGATCCGCCATGTCGATCCGGTCGGCACGCTGGTGCTGCCGATGATGCTGGCCCTTGGCGGCGCGCCGGTGTTCGGCTGGGCAAAGCCGGTTCCGGTGATGTTCTCGGCGCTGCGCAACCCGCGTTGGCACGGGGTCCTGGTCAGCGCGGCGGGACCGCTGATGAACTTCGCGCTGGCGCTGCTGTCGGCGCTGGCACTTGGACTGATGGTTGCGGCCGAGGGCCCGGTGGTCGGGCCAATCGGCAGCTTCGTGCGGCTGAACCTGTTCAACTTCATCTTGGTCAATGTCTCGCTGGGTGTATTCAACCTGATACCGCTGCCACCGCTGGACGGCGGCGGCGTAGTGTCCGGACTGCTGCCGCCGGCGCTCGGACGGCGCTACGCGAGCATCGGCAAGTATGGCCTCGTCCTGCTGCTCGTCGTGCTGGTTGGTCTGCCGTGGCTGTTCCCCAAGCTCGACCTGCTGCGGCGCCTGATCGGGCCGCCGATCCAGGCGATGGTGACCGGCCTGCTCGGGCTCGTCGGGCTTGATTAACGGCTGGATCGTCCTCGACAAGCCGCTCGGGCTGAGCAGCGCGCAGGGGGTCGCCGCGATCAAGCGCCTGCTTCGCGGTGCCGGGCTGCCGATCCCCCGCATCGGCCACGGCGGCACCCTCGACCCGCTCGCCACCGGCGTCCTGCCGATTGCGATGGGGGAGGCCACCAAGCTTGCCGGCCGCATGCTCAACGCCACCAAGGGCTATGCCTTCACGGTCGCCTGGGGCGTTGCAACGACCACCCTCGACGCCGAGGGCGAGACCACCGCCACGTCCCCCGTCCGGCCAACTACCGCGGAGATCCTCGCCGCCCTGCCCGCCTTCACTGGCCCGATCGTCCAGGCTCCGCCTGCCTTTTCCGCCCTCAAGGTCGACGGCGAGCGAGCCTATAAGCTTGCTCGCGCCGGTGAGATCGTCGAACTGGCGCCGCGACACCTGACCATCCATGCGTTCGAACTGATCGATGCTCAGACCGAAGCAGCGACGTTCGAGGTCACCTGCTCGAAGGGCACCTACGTCCGCAGCCTGGCGCGCGACATCGCCGAAGCGCTGGGAACCGTTGGTCATGTCAGCATGCTCCGCCGCACCCGGGCCGGACCGTTCACCCTGGCGGACGCGATTTCACTGGACAAAGTGGCCGGGTTGCTAGACACGAACGCGCTTGAACAGGCGGTCTTGCCGCTGACTGCAGGGCTGGACGACATCCCGGCTTTCGCAGTCTCGCCCGAAGATGCATCCGCGCTCCGTCAGGGTCGCGCGCTCCCCGGGCACCCCGCACTCCACGGGCTGTATCTTGCGACCGACGGGCCTGTTCCGGTTGCTTTGGTGGACATCCAGTCCACTGCGATACGGGTCGTGCGCGGGTTCAACTTGTAATTCGAGGAGATCCCGATGTCGATCACCACTGGCCGCAAGGCCGAAGTCATTGCTGACAATGCACGTACCGCCGGCGACACCGGTTCGCCCGAAGTCCAGGTTTCGATCCTGACCGAGCGGATCGCCAACCTCACCGAGCATTTCAAGGTTCACGCCAAGGACAACCACTCGCGCCGCGGGTTGCTCGTCCTGGTCAACAAGCGCCGCTCGTTGCTCGACTATCTCAAGAGCCGCGATGCTGGTCGTTACACCGCCCTTATCGGCAAGCTCGGCCTGCGCAAGTAGGCCGCCCAGACGACGCGGACGGTGCCCCCCAGAATGTTCTGGCCGGGGCCGTTCGCATATCCGGCGCAGTTGCGATGGTCGCAGCACCCGGAACGCAGGCGCGCACGGCGATAGGGCCGGGCGCAACAGAAAGACGAAGACGATGACGATGTTCAATATCCACAAGCAGGAAATCATGTGGGGCGGGCGCAAGCTCACCCTCGAGACCGGCCGCGTCGCCCGCCAGGCTGACGGCGCCGTTCTCGCCACCTACGGCGAAACCGTCGTGCTTTGCGCCGTCACGGCCGCGAAGAACGTCAAGGAAGGCCAGGACTTCTTCCCGCTGACCGTTCACTACCAGGAGAAGTTCTCCGCAGCCGGTCGTATCCCGGGCGGCTTCTTCAAGCGCGAGCGCGGCGCTACCGAGCACGAGACGCTGACATCGCGCCTTATCGACCGCCCGATCCGCCCGCTGTTCCCTGAGGGCTTCTACAATGAAGTCCTGATCATCGCGCAGGTCTTGTCGTACGACGGCGAGAACGAGGCCGACATCGTCGCGCTGGTCGCCGCTTCTGCCGCGCTGACCCTGTCGGGCGTGCCGTTCATGGGCCCGCTGGCAGCTGCCCGCGTCGCCTATGTCGATGGCCAGTATGTCCTCAACCCGACCAAGACGCAGATCAAGGAAGGCTCGCTCGAGCTTATCGCAGCTGGCACCGGCGACGCGATCCTGATGGTCGAGTCCGAAGCCAAGGAGCTTTCGGAAGAAGTCATGCTCGGCGCGGTGATGTTCGCGCACAACGAGTCCAAGCCGGTGATCGACGCGATCATCAAGCTCGCCGAAGCCGGTGCCAAGGAGCCTTGGGACCTCAAGATCGACGATCACACGTCGATGCTCGGCAAGATCAAGGACGCAGTCGGCGACACCATCGCGGACGCCTACAAGATCATCGCCAAGGCCGACCGCCAATCGGCGCTGGGCAAGGCCAAGGCCACCGTCAAGGAACTGTTCGCCGGTTCGGCTCCTGCCGAGGCCCTCAAGGCTTCGAAGCTCGTCAAGAAGGTCGAGGGCAGCATCGTCCGCTCCGCGATCCTGAAGGACGGCATCCGCATCGATGGCCGCGACACCAAGACTGTCCGTCCGATCGAGGCGATGGTCGGCTTCCTGCCGCGTACTCATGGTTCGGCGCTGTTCACCCGCGGCGAGACCCAGGCGATCGTCTCGACGACGCTGGGTACCTCCGATGCCGAGCAGATGATCGATGGTCTCGACGGCCTGCGCTACGAGCGTTTCATGCTGCACTACAACTTCCCGCCGTACAGCGTCGGCGAAGTCGGCCGCTTCGGTGCGCCGAGCCGCCGCGACATCGGTCACGGCAAGCTGGCATGGCGTGCAGTCAACCCGCTGCTGCCGACCAAGGAAGCGTTCCCGTACACGATCCGCGTCCTGTCCGACATTACCGAGTCCAACGGTTCGTCCTCGATGGCCACCGTCTGCGGCGCCTCGCTGGCGCTGATGGACGCCGGTGTGCCGTTGCTGCGCCCGGTTGCCGGTATCGCCATGGGCCTGATCCTCGAAGGCAAGGAGTTCGCGGTTCTCAGCGACATCCTGGGCGATGAAGATCACCTCGGCGACATGGACTTCAAGGTTGCAGGCACCTCGGAAGGCGTCACCGCCCTCCAGATGGACATCAAGGTCGCCGGTATCACCGAAGAGATCATGAAGGTCGCCCTCGACCAGGCGAAGGCCGGTCGCGAGCACATCCTCGGCGAGATGGCCAAGGCACTCGACACCACCCGCACCGAGATGTCGGCTCATGCGCCGCGCATCGAGACGCTGCAGATCGACAAGTCGAAGATCCGCGATGTCATCGGCACCGGCGGCAAGATCATCCGCGAGATCGTCGCCACCACCGGTGCGAAGGTCAACATCGAGGATGACGGCACTGTCAAGATCGCTTCGTCCGACCCAGCCCAGATCGAAGCTGCCAAGGCCTGGATCCTCGGCATCACGCAGGAAGCCGAAGTCGGCAAGATCTATACCGGCAAGGTCGTCTCGATGGTCGACTTCGGTGCGTTCGTGAACTTCATGGGTGCCAAGGACGGTCTCGTCCACATCTCTGAAATCAAGAACGAGCGCGTCTCGAACGTCAAGGAAGTGTTGACCGAAGGCCAGCCGGTCAAGGTCAAGGTGCTCGGCATCGACGACCGCGGCAAGGTTCGCCTGTCGATGCGCCTCGTCGACCAGGAGACCGGCGAGGAGATCGCCGACACCCGTCCGCCGCGTGAAGGTGGCGAGGAGCGCGCTCCGCGCAGCGATCGCGGTCCGCGTCGTGACGGCGGTGATCGTGGTGGCGATCGTGGCCGCGGCGGCTCCGGCGGCGGTGGCGATCGTGGTCCCCGTCGTGAAGGTGGCGACCGTGGTCCGCGCCGCGACGCTGGTGACGCACCGCGCGCCGAGGCTCCGGAAGCCGAGCCGACGTTCGCGCCGAGCTTCCTGACCGGTGACCGCGACTAGAACCCATACGATCTTAGACTAAGCGCATTCGGGCCGCTCCTTGCAAAAGGGGCGGCCCGTTTTCGTATGTGACGTTGTACGTTGACGCGGTGCAGGACAGTCCATAATCCGGCGTCGAGCTTGGCTTAGGGGTGATGCTTCAATGAGACTGTTTCTGCCGGCCCTGTTTGGCTTGATTGCAGCGGCACCGCTGGTGGCGGAACCGCCCGCCGCCGTACCCTCGACGAGCGAGACGACGCCGCAGGTCGCGGCCAAGCCGGCGAAAATCTGCCGCAGGGAAGAGCCGCGTACCGGGTCGAACATGGGGTCGAGGCGCGTCTGCAAGACGGCTGCCGAATGGAACGCTTCCGGTTCGGACTCGAACACGGCGATACCTTCGGCGATGTTCAAACAATACTGATCGTGCGGGCGCTTTAGTCGCCGTACGCAAGCGCGCTTTTATGGCGCTTTTGTCCTGGAGCAGCCGTATAAGCAGCCAGGACAGGCAGGCGATCAAGGCTAACGATGTTGAATGGACTTACGTCGGTGCTGATGGGTGGCCGTGAAATTTTGCCGCTGGTCGAGGGCGGCAAGGGCGTAGCAGCGACTAACCATCTGTCGTCGGGCGCCTGGGCGCTGACCGGCGGCGTCGGCACGATCAGTGCGGTCAATGCCGACAGCTATGACCCGACCGGCAAGATCATCCCGCAGATCTACGCCGCCCTGACGCGTCGCGAGCGTCACGAGGAACTGGTTCAGTACGCCATCGATGGCGCTGTCCAGCAGGTCGAGCGGGCCTATGAGATGGCGTCGTCGGAGCTCGGTCGCGGTGTCGGCGGCCTCAACATAAATGTGTTGTGGGAAATGGGCGGCGCCCAGCGGGTGCTGACCGGCGTGCTCGAGCGCACCCGCGGCAAGGTCAACGGCGTCACCTGCGGCGCCGGCATGCCTTACAAGCTGTCCGAGATCGCCGCTTCCTACGGCGTCCATTATTATCCGATCATCAGCAGCGCCCGGGCCTTCCGCGCCCTGTGGAAGCGCGCCTACTCCAAGGCCGCCGAGTGGTTGGGCGCGGTGGTTTACGAGGACCCTTGGCTGGCGGGTGGCCATAACGGCCTGTCCAACGCCGAGGATCCGCGAGCGCCGCAGGATCCCTATCCGCGCGTCCGTGACCTGCGCACGACGATGCGAGAGTCTGGCATTGCGGACAGCGTGCCGATCATCATGGCGGGCGGCGTCTGGCGCCTCGACGAGTGGACCGACTGGATCGACAATCCGGAACTCGGCAAGATCGTCTTCCAGTTCGGCACTCGGCCACTGCTGACGCAGGAGAGCCCGATCCCGGAAGGCTGGAAAGCGCGGCTGATGACGCTCAAGCCGGGCGACATCTCGCTGCACAAGTTCTCGCCGACCGGCTTCTACTCCAGCGCCATCCGCAATCCGTTCTTGCGGTCGCTCGAGCTGCGGTCGGAGCGGCAGGTGGCGTTCTCGACGACGGCAACCGGTGATCACCAGTTCCTGCTGGATGTCGGCGTCGGTCGGAAGAACTATTATGTGACCCGCGACGACCTGCTCCACGCCCGCGAATGGTATGCGCATGGCGCCACCGAGGCGTTGAAGACGCCCGACAATACGCTGGTGTTCGTCAGTGCCGAGGAGCGGCAGGTGATCCGCAAGGACCAGACCGACTGCATGGGCTGCCTGAGCCAATGCGCCTTTTCGAGTTGGGCGGATACCGAGACCAACACCACGGGGCGGCTCGCCGATCCGCGGTCGTTCTGCATCCAGAAGACTCTGCAGGATGTCGCCCATGGCGGCGATACCGAGCAGAACCTCGTCTTCGGGGGACATTCGGCGTTCCGCTTCGCCCAGGACCCGTTCTACTCGAATGGCTTCGTCCCAACGGTGAAGCAACTCGTCGACCGGATCATGACCGGGGCCTAGCCTCAGTAGGGGTCGTAGACCCGCTCGCGGCGGTCGTTGTACTGGTAGCGGCGGTCGCGGTTGTTGCGGTCGTAGTAGTAGCGGCGGCCGTCGCGATCCTCGTAGCGGTTGTCGTCCTGGATGGTGCCGACGACCGCGCCACCGGCGGCACCGATCGCAGCGCCGGCCGCGACGTTGCCCGTCAGCGCACCGACGACGGCACCACCAGCGGCACCGATCAGCGCACCGCGGCCCGTGCCGTTGAGGCGCTGATCGCCGTAGCGGTCCGTCGTACACGCAGTCAGCGACCCCGCAGCAACCAGCGCCAGCAGTGTCATCTTGGGCAACGCGTACATAACTCTCTCCAGATTAGGTCTGGAGGCTCAACGAACATTCCGCCGCCGCGTTCCGCCTACAGCCAGCCCTCGAGGACCTGGTCGGGCGGGCGGTGACCGTCGACCCAGCTGCGGATGTTGGCGATGACCTTGTCGCCCATCGCCTGCCGCCCCTCGAACGTCGCCGAACCCATATGGGGCAGCAGCACGACGTTGGGCAGGTCGAGCAGCGCCGGCGTGACCTCGGGCTCATTCTCAAAGACGTCGAGCCCGGCGCCGGCCATCTGTCCGCTCGCCAGCGCGGCCACCAGTGCCGCCTCATGGACGATCTCGCCGCGGGCGGTGTTGATCAGATAGGCGTGCTGCTGCATCGCGGCGAGGGCGGCGGCGTCGATCAGGCGGTGGGTCGCCGGGGTGTGCGGGCAGTTGATGCTGACGATGTCGACGCTGCGCAGCATGGCATGCAGGTCAGCATGCCAGTGCGCCTTGAGCAGTGCCTCGACGCTGAGCGGCAGGCGGCGGCGGTTGTGATAGTGGATGCTCAGCCCGAAGGCGGCGGCGCGGGTCGCGACGGCCTGGCCGATGCGGCCCAAGCCGATGATGCCGAGCGACTTGCCCCGCACCCGGTGGCCGAGCAGCCCGGTCGGGGTCCAGCCCGTCCAGCCGCCCGAGCGCACCAGCTTCTCGCCCTCTGCGAGGCGGCGCGGCACCGACAGGATCAGGGCCAGCACCATCTCGGCGGTGTCGTCGGTCAACACGCCCGGCGTGTTGGTGACGACGATGCCGCGAGCCCGGGCGGCCGCGAGGTCGATATGGTCGACCCCGGCGCCGAAGCTGGCGATCAGCTTGAGGTCGGGCCCGGCGGCGCCGATGACCGAGGCGTCGATCTCGTCGGTGACGGTCGGCACCAGCACCTCGGCGGTGGCGACGGCCCGGGCCAGCGCGGCGGCGTCCATCGGCGCGTCGTCGGGGTTGAGGGTCACGTCGAACAGTTCGGCGAGCCGGGTTTCGACCGCGCCGGGCAGGCGGCGGGTGACGACGGTCTTGGGGCGCGGCCGGATAGACATCACCGCATGCGCTAGCGGGCGGGCCGATACGGCGTCAAGCGGCTTCCCAACCGCAGCCCCGGCGCGCTAAGGCTCGCATGTGATCGCCACTCCCCTTCTCGCCCGCTTGTTGCGCGCTGCCCTGCTGTTGCCCGCTGCGGCGATGCTGGCCGGAGCGGCGCCGATGGAGCGCGACGACGGCACGTCGGGGCTGCCCGTCCCGCGCTTCGTCTCGATCAAGCCCGGCAAGGCTTTCGTCCGCACCGGCCCCGGCGACCAGTATCCGGTGGCCTATGTCTATGTCCGCAAGGGCCTGCCGGTCGAGGTCATCAAGGAGTACCAGATCTGGCGCCAGGTCCGTGACGAGAGCGCCGCGACCGGCTGGATCAACAAGAGCCTGCTGACCGGCGAGCGCACCGCGATGGTGACCCGCCAGATCCGGACGCTGTACACGCGCCCTGACCTGTCTTCGCCGCCGGTGTGGCGCATCGAGCCCGGCGCGCTGGTCTCGGTCGTGCTGTGCGAGGGCGAGTGGTGCCGCGTCGCGCGTGACGGCAAGGGCGGCTATATCCTGCGCAACCAATTGTGGGGCATCTATCCGAACGAGCGTATCGAAGGCTGAAATCCGGCCGCGAAGATGAATAAGGTTACGAAGGTTACACGTACGATGGTCGTATTCGAGCCCGGTGGCGAACCAGGCTCAGCTCGGCACCTTTTTAGTACCATATAGGTTTATAAGGGTCAAGCCGCAATCGTGGCGGCCGACCGGCGACGCTAGCCTCGTATGATCCCCAGCGTATCCGCCAGCTTCGCGAGCTCGCCGCGAATGTCGCTGCCGGGGGCGTCGAGCCAGCCGGTCATCGCGGTGCGCAGCGGCAGCAGTTCGGCGGAGCGCACCATCGCCTTGATCGGCAGCACGGCGGCGGGGCTGATCGACAGCCGGTCGATGCCGAGCGCCAGCAATGCCAGCGCCTCCAGCGGACGCCCGCCCATCTCGCCGCAGACCGTCACCGGCACGCCGGCCTCGGTGCAGGCGCGAACGACGCGGCGCAGGAAGCGCAGGACGCTGGGCGACAGCCAGTCGTAGCGGTCGGCGAGGCGCGGGTTGGCGCGATCGGCGGCGAACAGGAACTGGGTCAGGTCGTTGGTCCCGATCGACAGGAAATCGAGCTTGGGCAGCAGCACGTCGAGCGCCTCCGCAAGCGCCGGGACTTCGAGCATCGCGCCGTAGCGGATCGCCAGCGGCATCGCCCTGCCCTGCCCGACGATCCATTCGCGCTGCGCCTCGACGATGGCCTTCGCCGCGTCGAACTCCCAAGGCTCGCTGATCATCGGGAACATGACGTTGAGCGTCCGCCCGGCGGCGGCGTCGAGCAACGCCCGCGCCTGCACCTTCATCAAGCCGGCACGGTCGAGCGCGAGGCGCAGCGCCCGCCAGCCCATTGCCGGATTTTCCTCCTCGGCGGTGTCGGCGCGCATATAGGCGACGGCCTTGTCGCCACCGATGTCGACGGTGCGAAACACCACCGGCTTGTCGCCCGCCGCGTCGAGGACCGCCGAGTACAGCGCCGTCTGGCGCTCCCGGCGCGGCAGGGTGGCGGCGACCAGAAACTGGAACTCGGTTCGGAACAGCCCGATGCCGTCGGCATTGGTCAGCTTCAACGCCTCTGCATCGTCGCGCAGCCCGGCATTCATCATCAGCGTCACCGGCAGGCCGTCGAGGGTGACTGCAGGCAGGTCGCGCAGCTTGGCATAGCTAGCCTGGCGCTTGGCCTTGAGCGCGCTCATGGTGTTGTACGACTTGATCATTTCCGCCGTCGGACGGACGAACAGCGCGGCGTTGCCGACGTCGAGCAGCAGCTCGTCGCCGTCCGAGATAGAAGTGCGGAAATCGCGGACCCGCCCCAGCACCGGCACGCCCATCGCCCGCGCGACGATGGTGACATGGGCGGTGAGCGAACCCTCCTCCAGCACGACCCCTTTCAGGAAGCGCCGGTCGTATTCGAGCAGTTCGGCGGGCCCGAGGTTACGCGCCAGCAGGATGATGTCGGACCGCAGCCCCGACTGCGCCGCGGTGCCGAGCTGACCGGCGACGATGCGGATCAGCCGGTTCGACAGGTCGTCGAGGTCGGCCAGCCGCTCGCGCAGATACGGGTCGGGGATCGAGCGCATGCGGGCGCGGGTGCGCTGCTGGACGCGCTCGATCGCCGCCTCGGCGGTTAGCCCTGAATCGATCGCCTCGTTGATCCGCCGCGACCAGCCCTCGTCATAGGCGAACGCCTTGTAGGTATCGAGGATCTCCTCATGCTCGCCGCCGCCGGTGAACTCGGCCTGGCCCATCATGCGGTCGATCTGCTCGCGCATCTTGGTGAAGGCGCCGTAGACGCGGCGGCGCTCGGCCTCGGTGTCCTCGGCAACGGTATGCTCGATGACGACGCGGGGCTGGTGAAGGGTCGCCTTGCCGCGAGCGAAGCCCTCGACCAGCTTGAGGCCGGTCAGGCGGATTGGGCCGCTGGCCTGGGCACGCGCCTGGGCGACCGCCAGGTCATCGACCAGCCCGGCGCCGGCGATCAGCTCGGACAGCACCATCGCGACGGTCTGCAACGCCTCGATCTCGACGTCCTCATACTCGCGCGGGTCGGCATGCTGGACGCCGAGGACGCCGATCGCAGCCTCGCGGCGCAGGATCGGGACGCCGGCGAAGCTGTGATAATCCTCCTCGCCGGTCTCGGGGCGATAGGCGAAGTCCGGGTGGGCGCGGGCTTCCGCCAGGTTGAGCGGCTCGCGCGTCGCGGCGATGGTGCCGACCAGGCCCTGGCCGAGCGCCAGCTTGGTGACATGGACGGCGGACTGCGCCAGCCCCTTGGTGGCGTAGAGTTCGAGGCTGCCGTCACGCAGCAGGTAGATCGAGCAGACCTCGCTGGTCAGTTGTTCGGCGACGATGCCGACGACCGCGTTGAGCTTGGACTGCGCGTGTCCCTTCGACGCCATCACCTCGTGGAGGCGGCGCAGCATGGCGCGGGCGGCGGAGACCGGGGGCATGCTAGCCGCTGGCCGTCGCGACGTGGAGCGGCTGGGCCGGCAGCAACGGCTGGTGGCGGCTGGCCAGCGACGCCTCGGCTTCGCTCACCAGTTCGGCGATGATCTCGGCGACCGGCTGGACGCTGGTCACCATGCCGACCGACTGGCCCGCCATCAGCGAGCCGTTCTCGATGTCGCCGTCGATGACCGCGCGGCGCAGCGCACCCGCCCAATAATGCTCGATCTGGAGCTGGGCCTCGGACAGCTCGACGGCGCCGGTGTCGATGTGACCGACCATCTCGCGCTGCTTGGCGGTGAACGCCTCGCTGCCAATGTTTTTCAGGGCGCGAACCGGGATGACCGGCAGGCGGCCGTCGAGCTGGACGCTGGCGACGGCGTCGCGGGCCGAGGCGCGGACGAAGGCGCGCTTGAAATTGGCATGGGCGATGCTCTCGGTGGCCGCGGCAAAGCGCGTGCCGAGCTGGACGCCGGCAGCACCCATTTCGAGATAGGCGGCGATGGCGGTGCCGCGCCCGATGCCGCCTGCAACGAAGATCGGCACGTCGCGCACGTTGGGCAGGATCTCCTGCGCCAGCACCGAGGTCGACACCGGGCCGATATGGCCGCCGGCCTCGGAGCCCTCGATGACCAGTGCATCGACGCCGGAGCGGACGAGCTTCTTGGCCAATGCGAGCGCCGGCGCGAAGCACATCAGCTTGGCGCCGTTCGACTTGATCCGCTCGATGGCGCCGCCGGGGGGCAGGCCGCCGGCGAGCACGACATGGCTGACACCGTGCTTGGCGCAGATGTCGATCAGGTCGTTCATCTGCGGGTGCAAGGTGATCAAATTCACGCCGAACGGCTTGTCGGTCATCGCCTTGGTCGCGGCGATCTCGGTGTCGAGCAGCGCGGGCGACATCGCCCCGCAGGCGATCACGCCGAAGCCGCCGGCGTTGCTGATCGCCGACACCAGGTGGCGCTCCGACACCCAGCTCATCGCGCCCGCCATGATGGCGTAGCGCGAGCCGAGGAAATCGGTGCCGCGGGCCGACAGATCGTCGAGGCGACTCATGCGGCGGCGTCCAGCCCATAAGCGGTGTGGAGAACGCGGACCGCAAGCTCGGTATATTCCTCGGCGATCAGCACGCTGACCTTGATCTCCGAGGTGGTGATCGCCTGGATGTTGATGCCGCGGTCCGCCAGCGCCTTGAACATCGTCACCGCGACGCCGGCGTGGCTGCGCATGCCGACGCCGACCACCGAGATCTTGGCGACGGCGTCGTCGGACAGCACTTCCTCATAGCCGATATCGCCGCGGATACGCGCGAGCACGTCGAGCGACAGCACCAGCTCGGTGCGCGGCACGGTGAAGGTGACGTCGGTCTTCCGGGTGGTATGGGCGATGTTCTGGACGATCATGTCGACGTTGACATTGGCCTCCGCGAGCGGCCCGAAGATCGCGGCGACGACGCCGGGGCGATCGGGAACGCCGATGACGGTTACCTTGGCTTCGTTACGATTGTACGCGACGCCGGCGATCAGTTCCTGTTCCACGATTTCATCCTCATCGACGACCATCGTGCCCGGTACGTCGCTGAAGCTCGACAGCACCTGGACACGCACTTTTTCCTTCATCGCCAGCTCGACCGAGCGGGTCTGCAGCACCTTGGCACCGACCGAGGCGAGTTCCAGCATTTCCTCATAGGTGATGCGGTCGAGCTTGCGGGCCCGCGGCACGATGCGCGGGTCGGTGGTATAGACGCCGTCGACGTCGGTGTAGATGTCGCAGCGATCGGCCTTCAATGCCGCGGCCAGCGCCACCGCCGACGTATCGGAGCCGCCGCGACCCAGCGTCGTGATCCGGCCCGCGGCATCGACGCCCTGGAAGCCCGGCATGACGACGACCATGCCACCGGCCATCGCGGCGAGTGCGGCGACGGTGTCGATGTCCTCGATCCGCGCCGAGCCGTGCGCCGCGCTGGTGTGCACCGGCAACTGCCAGCCGAGCCAGGAGCGCGCCTTCAGGCCGAGCGACTGCAAGGCGATGGCGAGCAGCCCGGCGGTGACCTGCTCGCCCGAGGCGACGACCACGTCGTATTCGCACGGATCGGCAAGCGGCGCGGCCTCGCGGCAGAAGCCGACCAGCCGGTCGGTCTCGCCGGCCATCGCGGAGACGACGACGGCGACCTCGTTGCCGCGCTCGACCTCGGCTTTGACGCGGGCGGCGACGCCGCGAATGCGCTCGATGCCGGCCATCGACGTGCCGCCGAATTTCATGACGATACGGGCCATGCTGGCTGGGACTTCCTGTGCGGCGACGTGGAGGGTTGATGAATGCGTCGCCCTGATAGAAAGACAGGGGGTGCAAAGCAAGGTAAGCCCGGCCGTTTCGGCGGTAACGACGAATCCGGCCGAGGCGGCGTTCTTCGGTGGGCTGGCAGCCGACTGGTGGGATCCCAAGGGCAGCTCGGCGATGCTGCACCGGATCAACCCGCTGCGATTGAGCTATATCCGCGACGCGGCGGTGCTGCGCTGGTCGCTGGACCCGCGCGCCCGGGCGGCGCTGGCGGGCAAGCGGGCGCTCGACGTCGGCTGTGGCGCCGGGCTGGTGACCGAGCCGCTGGCGCGCATGGGTGCGAGCGTCACCGGGATCGACGCTGCGCCCGAGAACATCGCGGTGGCGGCGCTGCATGCCGGCGCGCTGGGGGTCGAGTATCGTTGCATTTCGGTGGAGGCGCTGGCGGCCGAGGGCGCGCGCTTCGACCTGATTACCTGCCTGGAGGTCGTCGAGCATGTCGCCGACCGTGCAGCATTTCTTGCAGCATTGCGGGCGCTGCTGAGCGACGACGGGCTGCTGGTGATGTCGACGCCGAACCGCACGCCGCTGTCCTATGCGACGCTGATCGTCGGGGCGGAGCAGGTGCTGCGCTCGATCCCGCGTGGGGCGCACGACTGGAGCAAGTTCGTCCAGCCTGGTGAACTGGCGAGCGAACTGGCGCTGGCCGGGTTCGAGACGATCGATACGTCGGGAATGACATGGCGGCCGGGGACGGGTTTCGTCCTCGGCCGCGATGCCTCGGTCAATTATTTTATGACCGCGTTACCGGTCTAGCGGTACATCCATGCGCCGTTGTGGCGGTAGCGGTTGTGGTAGTAGCGACCCTGGTGGAAATAACGGCCGCGCATCTGGTGGTGCCGGCGCATCTGACGACGGTCGTGACGCATCTCGCGGCGATCGTGGCGGATTTCCTGGCGGCCGTGGCGCATTTCCATGCGGTCGTGGCGGCCGGGCTGGGCCTCGGCAGCGACGCCGGTGGTCAGGGTCGCAAGGGCCGCAAAGGCGATAAGCAGGCGTTTCATCGTCATACTCCAAATGTTACGAGGGCCGAACGTCGCTAGCGCCGATTGGTTGCGCTAGTAGAACAGATTGCGGACAACCCGGATGACGCTGCCGTTGTAGGTGCGGATCAGCAGGGCGTCGGGTCCGACGCGGATCCAGCGGGTGCCCGGGCGGGCGTAGTCGAGGCGGTAGCCGACCGGATTGCCGATCCAGTAGCGCTGGCCCCAATAGGCGCGCGGCAGGTAGGCGCCGGTGTTCCAGCTGCGATAGCCATAGCCGCGTGGGTGGTAGTAGCTGCCGGCCCGGAAGCGCTCGCCGCGGTAGCCGCGGTCATAGCCGCCCCGGCGGTCGTCGCGGAACTCACGCCGGTCGCGGCGGAAATCGCGGCGGTCCTCGCGCAGTTCGCGGCGGTCCTCCCGGATCTCGCGGCGGTCGTGGCGATATTCGCCGGGCTGGGCCTGGGCCGCCAACGGCATGGCCAGGCTGGCAAAAGCGATGGAAGCTAGAATGAACTTACGCATGACACCTCTCCCATGTTTGGTACGCAACGCAACTTACTAACTCGTGCAGTGCGGAATATTTCCGCACCGAAACTGGTGGATCAGCCGCGCAGCGGAACGACGCGCAACACGACGCGGTCGTAGTTCCGGACCAGCAGCGCCGAATCGCGGATCGCGATCCAGTGGGTCGAACGCGGCGCATAGGGCAGGCCGATCCGGTCGGGGTGAACGATCCACGAGCGGTTGCCGAGTTGGCCGGGCAACTGCCGTCCGGTCAGCCAGCTGTAGCTGACCCGCCGCGAACCCTGGCCGCGCCACTCGCCGCGATCATTGCCATACCCGCGACGGTCGTCGCCATAGCCTCGACGGTCGTCGCGACTGTCATAGCCACGATCGTCATAGGCCTGGTCGCGCCCGTCATAGCCACCCTGGTAACGATCCTGGATGTCGTCCCGATCATAGCCCTGGACACCAGAGTATCCGCCACGATCGTCATAACGCTGACCGTTATAGTCTTGGGCCAATACAGGCGTCGCGACAGAAGCGGCCAGTATTGCTCCGAGGATCAACTTGCGCATTGCTGCTCTCCGCTTCCATCCGATTGGCTACGAGTGATTCGAGCCATGCAATGCTGATTCGCATTTGTCGGGTGAACGGAGTCTGAGGCGTGTTGTTAGCGGCTGTTCATGTAGGATGTTGCTGCGCCGTCCCCCTCCCCCTGGCGCTGCGCACCGCCTCCCCCCGCGGGGGGAGGTCGCCCGGGAGAGGGGCCTCCCCTTTAGAGGAAGCGCGCCACCACGTCGCGGTAGCTGCGGCTGACCTTCACCTGCGTGCTGCTGCCCAGCACCAGGAAGCACTCGCCGTTGGTGTGCGGCTTGACCGACTTGACGTTGTCGAGGTTGACGATCGTCGAGCGGTGGATGCGCTGGAATTTGCGCGGGTCGAGGCGCTTCTCGAGGTCCTTCATCGTCTCGCGCAGGATCAGCGTCTGGTCGGCGGTGTAGATGCACATATAGTCGCCGGCCGCGTCGATGCGCTCGATATCGGCGACCTCGACCCGGAAGATCTGGCCGCGATCCTTGATGTTGATGACGCGCTCGAAGCGATTCGCCGCGTGCTCCTCGTTACCCGTCAGGTCCTCTGGCATCGCCTCGGGGGCGACTTCCGACAGGATCTCCTTGAGGCGCTCGGTCTCCTCGCCGGCGCGGCGCTCGCTGAGGCGCTGGCGGACGCGCTCGATGGTCTGGGCCAGCCGCTCCTCCTCGACCGGCTTGAGCAGGTAATCGACGGCGTGTGCCTCGAACGCCTTGAGTGCGTGTTCGAGATGCGCGGTGACGAAGACGAACAGCGGCGGCTCGACCTCGGCCAGCCCGCTGACGACGGAGAAGCCGTCGAAGCCCGGCATCTGGATGTCGAGGAAGACCAGGTCGGGTTTCAAGGTCTTGATGGCGCGGATCGCCTCGCGGCCGTTGGCGCAGCGCTCGACGATCTCGACGTCTTCGAAGGCGGCCAGACGTAGTTCGAGCCCGCGGATCGCCAGCGGCTCGTCGTCAACCAGGATAGTACGGATTGTCATTTAAGCGATTTCCCTCGGGCCCCCGAGTGTTTGCGCCGGTCGTGGCTCGGCCCGTGGTTCGAGCCGGGCTTCTGAGCTTTTCGGGTCGAAACCCTTGCCCTCGAACGACTGATACGGAATGTCGATGAGGACGATCAAGCCCTGCGGCTCATTATCCTCCAGTTCGAAGCGTTGATCCTCGCCATAAGCCTGGATCAGGCGTTCCCGGATATTGCCGAGCCCGACCCCTGTCCCCGAAATGGAGGCCGGGATGACGCCATTCAACCCCCGGGCGTTCAAGCCCGGCCCGGTATCGGCGATGGTGATGACCAGCCGCTCGCCCATCAGCCGGGCGTCGATATGGATATCGGCGCCTTCTTCCAGAGGTGTGATGGCGTATTTGATGGCGTTCTCGACGATCGGCTGGAGCAGCAGCGACGGCATCCGCGCGTCCATCGCATTCGGCGCGATATCGAAACGCGTGCGCAGCCGATCCTCGAAGCGGGTGCGCTCGATGTCGAGATACAGCTTCAGCGCCTCCGCCTCCTGCGCCACCGTCGCCATGCCCTCCATGCCCCCGACCAGCGAATATCGCAGGAAGGAACTGAGTCGCGACAACATGGCATTGGCCCGCGCCGTATCCTTCAGCAGCACCAGTGTGGAGATCGAGTTGAGCGTATTGAACAGGAAATGCGGATTAAGCTGATAGCGCAGCATCTCCAGCTGCGCCGAGCTGGCCTGCGCCGCGACCTTGATCATGCGCTGCGACTGGGCCGCGAGCAGCAGATAGTAATTGATCCCGTAGTAGAGCCCGGTCCACGCCCCAAGGACGGCGAAGTCGAGCAGGATGGCGCCGAGGAACTCGATGCCCTGTGGCTGCCAGCCCGGCTCGTAGAAGGTCGCGTGCGCCCAGACCTCCAGCACCGAGAACAGCGCCGAGCTGGCGCCGACGATGACCAGCGTCACGGTCCAGACGAACACCGGCTTCATGCGGATGACCCGGCGATATGCCGCCGCCATCAGCAGCGTCAGCGAGAAACCGGTGGCGGTGACGATCAGCGTCGGCAGGACGAAGGTCAGGCCCATCGCGTTGGCGAGGCCGCCGAGCGCCCGGAGCAGCAGGTAAGCGCCCCAGCCACCGCCCTGCAGCAGCCAGAAGGCGCGGTTCTTGTCCGAGAAAAACGTCTCGTCGCGGAGGGTTGCGAGCGGCATCGCCCTACCCTAGCACCGCAATCGCCAAAACGTCAGTCCTCCGGCGCGATCGCCACTTCGAGGCCGTCCATCGCGTCGGTAAAGGCGATCTGGCACGACAGGCGCGACGAGGCGACGCGGTTGTCTGAGCTGTCGAGCAGATCGTCCTCGTCGCCGCTGGCGGTACCGGTGACCGGCAGCCAGTCGGGCGCGACATGGACATGGCAGGTGGCGCAGGAGCAGGAGCCGCCGCACAGCGCCAGCAGCTCGTCCATGCCGGCGTCGCGGATGATCTCCATCACCGACAGGCCGGCCTCGCCGTCCAGTTCATGGGCCTTGCCGCTACGGTCGGTGACGATCAGTTTCGGCATGGTGCTTCCTGTTGGCGCGGTGCGAGCTTCCCGCCTATTAGCGGGCATGGATTATCAATCAACCGGCCATAACGCATGGGCCTGACCGCCGACCACATCCGGCACGGTATGGACAGCCTGGCGGCGCTCGACCAGCGCGTCGCGGTCGCACTCGCGCGCGCCGGTTATCCGGAACCACGCATCAACGCGCGCGGCGCGGCGACGCTGATGCGGACGATCATCGGGCAGCAGGTTTCGGTCAAGGCGGCGGCGAGCATCTGGACACGGTTCGAAGCGGCGGTCGGCGGCTTCGACGACCTGCACCGCATCCTCGAAGTGCCGGTCGAGACGCTGCGCGGCGCCGGCCTGTCGGGGCAGAAGGCGACCTATGTCCGCAGTCTGGCGGAGGCAGTCGTGTCTGGCGCGCTCGACTTCGACAACCTCCCCGAGGACGACGAGGAGGCGATCAAGGCGCTGGTCGCGGTCAAGGGCATCGGTCGCTGGTCGGCGGAAATCTATCTGCTGTTCGCCGAGGGGCGCAAGGACATCTGGCCGGCGGGTGACCTGGCGGTGCAGGTCCAGCTCGGCCGCATCCTCGGGCTGGAGGGCAAGCCATCGGAGAAGCTGACCCGCGAACTCGTCGAGCATCTGCGCCCGCACCGCGGCGCGCTGGCGATCTTCATGTGGCATGATTACCAGATCGTGGTGATCTGAGATGCTGCACATCACCAGCCACTCCAACCCGACGATCAAGGCGATCCGCGCCCTGCGCGACAAGAAGCACCGCCGCGATACCGGGCTGTTCATGGCCGAGGGCCTGCGCATCTGCGCCGAGGCGGTGGAGGCCGGGCAGGTGCCGCGCCAGCTGGTCTATGCCGAGGATGCCCGTGCCCACCCGCTGATCGAAAAGCTGGCGGGCATCGTCGAGGCATCGGGCGGCACGGTCATCGAGACCAGCCGCGACATCCTCCACAAGCTGACCGAGAAGGACAACCCGCAGGCTGTGGTCGGCGTGTTCCGCCAGACCGCGACGACGCTGGAGGCGCTGGACCGGTCGACCGCGGCGATCTGGGTGGTGGTGGAATCGCTCAAGGACCCGGGTAACCTCGGCACCATGCTGCGGACCTGCGACGCGACCGGCGCGGGCGGGGTGATCCTGCTCGACGCCTCGTGCGATCCGTTCAGCGTCGAGGCGGTGCGGGCGTCGATGGGGGCGCTGTTCACCCGGACGGTCGTCCAGACCGACGGGCCGAGCTTCCTGCGCTGGCTACGCACCGGGCCGGGAATGCTGGCCGGGGCGGCGCTGGAGGGGGCGCGGGATTACCGCAGCGTCAGCTATACTGCGCCGACGTTCGTGTTCATGGGCAATGAGCAATCGGGCCTGCCGCCGGAATATGCCGAGGCCTGTGACGAACTCGTCAAGCTGCCGATGCTGGGCAAGGCCGACAGCCTGAACGTCGCCGTGGCCTGCGCCGTGCTGCTGTACGAGGTGCTCGACCAGATCCGCCGCTGATCGGATTTATTGATAAGCTGCGACGATATTATGCAGCTTTCGCGTTGAGCCGCCTGGGTAGATCAGGACTGCACATTCACTCGAAAGGCAGTCCGCGATGAGCAAGGTCCTGGTTCTCTATTACTCCACCTACGGTCACATCGAGACCATGGCGAACGCGATCGCCGAGGGTGCCCGCGCCGCCGGTGCGACCGTCGACGTCAAGCGCGTGCCGGAGACGGTGCCGGAGGAGATCGCCAAGGCCGGCCATTTCAAGCTCGACCAGGCTGCCCCGATCGCGACCGTCGCCGAGCTGGCGAACTACGACGCGATCATCGTCGGCACCGGGACGCGCTTCGGCCGCATGTCGTCGCAGATGGCGGCGTTCTTCGACCAGGCCGGCGGCCTGTGGGCGACCGGCGCGCTGAACGGCAAGGTCGGCGGCGCCTTCACCTCGACCGCCAGTCAGCACGGCGGCCAGGAAACGACGCTGTTCTCGATCATCACCAACCTGATGCACTTCGGCATGACCATCGTCGGCCTGCCCTATAGCCACCAGGGCCAGATGAGCGTCGACGAGATCGTCGGCGGCGCCCCATATGGCGCCACCACGGTTGCCGGCGGCGACGGTGCGCGCCAGCCGACCGCCATCGATCTTGCCGGTGCGCGCCACCAGGGCGAGCTCATTGCCAAGACCGCGAACAAGCTGTTCGCCTGAGCCTCAGGCGGCCTGCGCTTGCCGTCGGCGTTCAGCCGGCCCGCGCCTCGGAGCGCGGGCCGTCGGGCAGCACGACCTGGCGAATGGCGGTGCCCTTCGCCAGGTTGTCGAACAGCGTGTTGATCTCCGACATCGAGCCGACCGAGGTGAGCAGCCGCTCGACCGGCAAGCGCCCGGCCCGCCACAGGCCGATGTAGCGCGGCACGTCGCGCGCCGGGATGCACGAGCCGAGATAGCTGCCGATGATCGTCTTGCCGTCGCCGACCAGGCTGACCGCGGGGATCGAGAACATTTCCGCCGGATTGGGCAGGCCGACGGTGACGACCCGCCCGCCGCGCCGGGTCAGCGCATAGGCCGCCTCCAACACCCGCGCCTTGCCGACCGTCTCGACCACCATGTCGGGCTTGCCGCCGAGCAGCGCCTCGATGCCGGCGGCGGCGTCCTCAGGCGCGAAGGCGGCGGTCGCGCCGAGTTCGACGGCGAGGTCGCGCTTGGCGGCGACCGGGTCGATGGCGAACACCGGGTTGGCACCGCCGGCCAACGCCCCGAGCACGGCGGACAGCCCGACACCGCCAAGGCCATAGACCGCGACGCTTTCGCCCGCCTGCAGCGCCGCCGAGTTGAGCACTGCGCCGACGCCGGTCAGCACCGCGCAGCCGAACAGCGCGGCGATCTCGACCGGGATGTCCTTGTCGATCTTGACCACCGAGCGCCGGTCGATGACCGCATGATCGGCAAAGGCGGAGACGCCCTGGTGGTGGTGGACGTCATGGCCGTCATGGTCGTGCAGCCGCAGCCCGCCGCGCAACAGCTCGCCCTTGCCGTTCGCCACCGCGCCGTGCGGGCACATATAGGCCTCGCCGCTGCGGCACTGGACGCACTCGCCGCACGGCGGCAGGAAGGTCAGCACGACCCGGTCGCCGACCGCGTACATCGTGTCGCCGGGATCGCCCAGCGTGACCACCGTCGCCACCGCCTCATGCCCCAGCGCCATCGGCATCGGGCGCGGCCGGTCGCCGTTGATCACTGACAGGTCGGAATGGCACAGGCCCGCCGCGTCGATCCGGACCAGCAGCTCGCCGAAACGCGGCGGGTCGAGCTCCAGCGTCGCCAGCGTCAGCGGCTGCGTCTCCGCATAGGGCGACGGCGTGCCAAGCGTGTCGAGAACGGCGGCGGTGATCTTCATTCCAGTCTCCGGAGCGGATTATCCAGCCACCCTGTGCCATGCCTGCCAAGCCTGCAGCAAGCGGGCCATGGCCGGTAACCGGCTTGCCCTGCCACCCGTGTTCGCGTCATAGCGCGGCGATGACCGTGTTTCGCCCCGCCACCCTCGCCGATCTCACGCCGCTGCGCGAACTGGTCGAGAGCGCCTTTCGCGGCGACTCGTCGCGAGGCGGCTGGACGCACGAGGCCGACCTGCTCGACGGCCCGCGCACCGACGACGCGACGCTGGCGGCGATCATCGCCGATCCGGGCCAGACGATGCTGCTGGCCGAGGGCAAGAGCGGGCTGACCGGCTGCGTGCTGGTCGCCGACAAGGGCGACGGGCTCAGCAGCCTCGGGATGTTGTCGGTGGCACCGGGCCTGCAGGCGGCGGGACTGGGCCGCTGGCTGATCGAGCGCGCCGAGGCACTCGCCGCCCGCACCTATGGCGCGTCGCGAATGGAGATGACGGTAGTCGGTGTACGCGCCGAGCTCATCGCCTGGTACGAACGCCGCGGCTATCGGCGCACCGGTGAGACCCGGCCGTTTCCGGCAGTCCACCGCATGCGCCCAGGCGTGACGCCGGCGGACCTGGAGTTCGCAGTGCTGGAGCGCGACCTGAGGGCGACCGACGCCGGATAGGGCTCGACCCGGCTATTTCCGCTTGCCGAGTTCGTGCCAGCTTTTCTCGCCGATCTCGACGTCGAACTTTTTGGCGGCCGCCTTGATACGCTTCCAGGCTTCGTCGCGCTCGGCGTCGGTGACGTCCTTGACCTGGTCGAAGCGGGCCAGCGCGTTGCGGACGTGCTTCGCATCCTCCAACGGCTCCTTCCGCTGCTTGGGAAACGCGAACTTGCTGTCGCCGAGTTCGTCGCGATCCTTGCTGTCGAGCGTCGCCATCTTCGCCTCCGCCTGCGCTGCGATCACGGAAAACCGCGCCGCCGTCGCACGGTTCCGAAGCGTCAGCGATCCTCCGCCAGCCGCCCGTAAAGGTCGGGACGCCGGTCGCGGAAGAAGCCGAAGGCGGCGCGGTTGGCGCGGACTTCCTCCAGGTCGAAGCTGGCGATGACGTGGCCGGTCTCGTCGGTGGTCAGCTCGGACAGGATGTCGCCGCGCTGGTCGGCGATGAAGCTGTTGCCATAGAAGCGCTGGTCCTCCTCGACGCCGGTGCGGTTGGCGGCGACGACGGGCACGACGTTCGACACCGCATGGCCGACCATGGCGCGGATCCACATGCGGCGCGTGTCGAGGTTGGGCTCGGCGGGCTCGGAGCCGATGGCGGTCGGGTAGAACAGGATCTCCGCGCCCATCAGCATCATGGCGCGCGCCGTCTCCGGGAACCACTGGTCCCAGCAGATGCCGACGCCGATGCGCCCGTGCCGCGTGTCCCAGACCTTGAAGCCGGTGTTGCCGGGGCGGAAGTAGAATTTCTCCTCATAGCCCGGGCCGTCGGGGATATGGCTCTTGCGGTAGATGCCCATCACCTCGCCGCGATCATCGATCATCGCCAGCGAGTTGTAGTAATGCGGCCCGTCGCGCTCGAAGAAGCTTGCGGGGATGTAGGTGCCCGTTTCCTTCGCGACCTTCTGCATCGCCTCGATCGCGGGATGAGCCGTTGCCGGGAAGGCGCGCGAGAAGAAGCTGTCGTGCTCGTGGCGGCAGAAATAATAGCCCTGGAACAGCTCCGGCGGCAGGATGACCTGGGCCCCTGCCGCCGCGGCCTTGCGCACCTCGGCAACGGTCGCGGCGATGTCGGCATCCATCTCGTCGGTGAAGGCGAGCTGGAGCGCCGCGGCGGTGATCGTCATAGGCTGGGGACCTGCTGGGTGATGCAGTGGAAGCTGCCGCCGCCGGTCAGGATATGGTCGGCGCGCAGGCCGACAACCTTGCGGGTCGGGAACAGCGCGGCGATGGCGGCGACCGCGGCGTCTTCATATGGCGTGCCATAGGTCGGCACGACGACGGCGCTGTTGGCGATGTAGAAGTTCATGTGGCTGGCGGGGACGATCTCGCCATCGCGTTCGACGCGGCCCGGCGACGGGATGGTGACGATATCGAGACCGTAGTCGCGGGCCCGCTCGTGAGCGTCGGCAAAGACATCGGCGTTGGGATCGTCGCTGCCCGAGGCCGAGGGCAGCGCGAGCAGGCCGGGGGCGACGAAGCGCGCCAGATTGTCGACATGACCGTCGGTGTGATCGTTGGCCAGCCCCTCGCCGAGCCACAGCAGCCGGTCGATGCCGAGGTCACGGCGCAGGTGCGACTCGATTCCCGCACGGTCGAGGTGCGGGTTGCGGTTCGGATTCAGCAGGCACGCCTCGGTGGTGACCGCCAGGCCGCTGCCCTCGATGTCGATCGCGCCGCCCTCCAGCACCCAGTCGTGGCGGGCCAGCGGCAGCCCGGCAGCGCCCGCGACGAAGGCCGCGACGCCGTCGTCGCCGGGAAGGTCGTACTTGCCGCCCCAGCCGTTGAAGCGGAAACCAGCACCCGCCAGCCCTGCCGGCGACGACAGGATCAGGGGGCCGGTATCGCGCAGCCAGATGTCCCCGAAGGCATAGAGGTGGAAACCGACATCGGCACCCGCCAGTGCGGCGCGGGCCGCGGCCTCGGCGGCTTCGTTGGCGACCAGCAACTCGACGCGTTCACCGGCCGCGATAGCGCGGACCATCGCCGCCACTTCGGCCTGCGCCGGGACGAGATCATCCTCCCAAAGCTCGGGATGCGAGGGAAAGGCGGTCCAGCAGGCGCTGTGCGGCGCCCATTCGGCGGGCTGGCGGGCGCTCACTTGGCGAACTCGGCGCGGCTCTTGTCGCGGACGGCGCGGAATTCGGCGGTCGGATACCAGTTCGGCCAGGCGCTGCTGTTCGCGAGCTGGCGGTTGAAAGTGTAATAGGCCTGCAGGTCCTCGACCGCGCCGCTCCAGTCCCAGCTCGGGTCGTATTGGTCGGACGGCTGGTGGTAGCGCTTGGTCGTGTAATCGTCGGCGAGCGACTGGCCATAAGCCTTGCCGCTGTGCGCCGCGTCCTTGCCGATGACGTCGTTGCCGCTCTCGGCCGCGAGCATGGGAACGCCGACCTTGGCGAAGCTGAAATGGTCGGAGCGGTAGTAGCCGCCCTTTTCAGGCTTGCTCTCGGGAGCGACCGAACGCCCCTGCTTCGCAGCGATGGCGACGAACATCGGCTCGATCTCCGACTTGCCGGCACCGGTAATGGTGACGTCGCGCACCCGGCCGATCACGCTCATCACGTCCATGTTCACTCCGCCCGCTGTCAAACCCAGCGGGTAGATAGGATGTTCGGCGTAATATTGCGATCCGAGCAGCCCCGATTCCTCGGCAGTGACGGCGATGAAGACCTGGCTGCGCGCCGTCGGCGTATCGCGCTTCGCCTCGGTGGCGAGTGCCAGCAGGCCGGCGACCCCGCTGGCGTTGTCGAGCGCACCATTGCAGATGTCGTCGCCGGTCTTGTCCGCCGGGCAACGGCCGAGATGGTCCCAGTGCGCCGTGTAGAGCACAGTTTCGTTCGGCCGCGACTTGCCGGGCAGGATGCCGACGACGTTCTGCGAAGCGGTATAGGCAACGCTGTTGTCGAGCGAGACCGACGCGGTCAGCCGGCCCATCGGCACCGCCTTGAAGCCCGGCTTGGCCGCAGCAAGCTCGAGCGCGGCGAAGTCGAGACCGGCGGCGGCGAACAGCTTGTCGGACGCCGGCTTGGTGACCCAGCCCTCGATGAGGGTGCGCGATGCGCCCTTGTCGGCGGTCGCGAGGTGCTGCTTGGCGACACTGTTGGACGTCACGACGACGCCGAACGGATAGGCGGCAGGCTCGGTCTGGTGGATGATCATGGCGCCGGCGGCACCCTGGCGGGCCGCCTCCTCGAACTTGTAGATCCAGCGACCGTAATAGGTCATGGCGCGACCGCCGAAGTCGCCCTTCAGGTCGGTGTTGCGCCAATCGGGGTCATTGACGAGGATGACGGCGGTCTTGCCGCGCATGTCGAGGCCGGCATAGTCGTTCCAGCCGTGTTCCGGCGCGACGACGCCGTAGCCGACGAAGACCAAAGGCGAGTCCTTGAGGTCGACATGGCGCTGCTCGTGGCGGGTCCAGACGACCTCGTCATCGACGAACTTCAGGGCGATCGGGGCGGCGCCGCCGTTGATGGTCAGGCCCGCGGTGGCGGGATCGGCCTTGATGGTGACCAGCGGCACGTCCTGGGTCCACTTGCCGTGGTTGCCCGGCTTCAGGCCGATCGCCTGCATGCGCTGGATGATGTAGGCGACGGCCTTGTCGCCGCCGGGGGTGCCGGGCTTGCGACCCTCGAAGGCGTCGGAGCTCAGGACCTGGGTGTCGCGCTTGAGCTCGACGTCGGTGATCCGGGCAGATGCGGCGGTGGTGGCAAGCAGGGCAACCACGAACAAGGACAATTTCATCGGGGACTCCGGCGGTGTGACCGGGGCTGAGTGCCAGTCAATCGCCGTCAGGCGCAACCCCTTGCAGTTCCGGGTCGACGGCTTCGGCGGTGCGACCCTTGAAGCCCTGGGCGACGACGTACCATTCGCTCGAATCCTTGCGGCTGGCGGGGGGCTTGGCGTGCTTTATGCTTTTGAAATGGCGCTTCAGCTCGGTGACGAGCGTGGTGTCGGCGCCGCCCGCCAGGACCTTGGCGACGAAGGCACCGCCGGGCTCCAGCATGTCGACGGCAAAGGCCAGCGCGGTCTCGACCAGCCCCATGGTGCGGATGTGGTCGGTCATGCGGTGGCCGACGGTGTTCGCCGCCATGTCGGACAGCACCAGCTGGGCATCGCCGCCGAGCGTGTCGCGCAGCAGATCCTCGGTGTCTTCGTCGAGGATATCCTTCTGGAAGAAGGTCACGCCGGCGATGGGTTCCATGACCAGCAGGTCGATCGCCACGACCTTGGTGCGCGGCTTGGCCTTGGTGATGACCTGGCACCAACCGCCGGGTGCGGAGCCGAGGTCGATGACCCGCTCGACGCCCTTCAACAGCCCGAAGCGCTCGTCGAGCTCGATCAGCTTGAATGCCGAGCGGCTGCGCCAACCTGCTGCTTTCGCTGCCTTCACATAGGGATCGTTAAGCTGGCGGGCGAGCCAGGTGTTCGACGACACGGTGCGGCGCTTGGCGGTCAGCACCCGCGTCCGGCCGCCTTGCGAGCGACCCGAGCCGCCGCCGCTGCCTGGTGATTGGCTCATCAGCGGGCGCCCTGGATCATGAGAGTTCTTAAAATGCCTTCGCGGATACCGCGATCGGCGACACGGACGTGCTCCGACGGCCATTGCCGCAGGATCGCGTCGAGAATGGCGCAACCGGCGACGACGAGGTCGGCACGCTCCTGCCCGATGCACTGGACCTGGGCGCGTTCGGCGGGCGAACGGCACGCCAGCATCGCGCATATTTCGTGCATGGAGCGGGCGGTGACCGTACAGCCATCGACCACCCGGCGGTCATAGGCGGCCAGGCCGAGGTGGACGCTGGCCAGTGTGGTGATCGTCCCGCTGGTGCCGAGCAATTGCAGCGGCCCCGGTGCGGCACGGGCGACGGCCTCGGCAAAGCGGCCGAAATGCGCCGAAACACGGGCGCACATCCGTTCATAGGCAGGCTCGCGTTCGTCGATCTCGAGGTACGTGTCCTCGGTCTCGGCCAGCGATACGACGCCCCAGGGAATGCTGACCCACTCCGAGATTATCGCCTCGCCGCGCGCGCCCTTCTGCACCAGGATCAGCTCGGTCGAGCCGCCGCCGATGTCGAAGACCAGCGCCGGCGGGCCGTCGCAGTCGATCAGCGACTGGCAGCCGAGGACCGCCAGCCGGGCTTCCTCCGCCGGGGTGATGACGTCTAACGCGATGCCGGTCTCGGCATAGACCCGGTCGATGAAGGCGGCGCCGTTGGTGGCGCGGCGGCAGGCCTCGGTGGCGACGTTGCGGGTGATCGTGACGTCGCGACGGCGCAGCTTGTCGGCACAGATCCTGAGGGCATCGACGGCGCGGTCCTGCGCTGCGTCGGACAGGCGGCCGGTCTGGACCATGCCCTCGCCGAGGCGGACGATGCGCGAAAAGGCGTCGACGATGGTGAAGCCGTGGCTGGCCGGACGGGCGATCAGCAGGCGGCAATTATTGGTGCCGAGGTCGAGCGCACCGAAGGTACGGCGTTGCGGTCGCGCGACCTGGCGGATATCGACACGGACTTCGGGCGGTGGCGCGGCCAGCCCCACGGCCCCGCTGTTGAACGGCATGATAATCGCCTCGGGCACCTTGCCGGCACGGGTTACGCACCGGTCACTTAACACGGTTGTAACCGGCGTGGGTCTTTTCGGCAACAGGGCGTGGCAGGACTTCGTTAACCACGGCCCGGGGCAAGACGTCCCACCCGGGAGTCCCCGGCGCGGGGAGGGCAGGCTTAGATCGAGTAGTGTTCGCGGACGATGGCCCAGGCTTCCTCGGCGCTGTCGACCATGTGGAACAGCTCCAGGTCGGCGTGATTGATCGTGCCCTCGTCGGCCAGTGCCTCGAAGTTGATGATCTTGTTCCAGAACTCGCGCCCGAACAGGACGATCGGCATGGCCGCGACCTTGCCGGTCTGGATCAGCGTCAGCAGCTCGAACATCTCGTCGAAGGTGCCGAAGCCGCCCGGGAACACCGCGACGGCCTTGGCGCGCATCAGGAAGTGCATCTTGCGCAGCGCGAAATAGTGGAACTGGAAACTCAGGCCCGGCGTGACGTACGGGTTCGGCACCTGCTCGAACGGCAGCACGATGTTGAGCCCGACCGAGGGCGCGCCGACGTCAGCTGCGCCGCGGTTCGCCGCCTCCATGATCGACGGTCCGCCGCCGGAGCAAACGGTGAAATAGCGCTGCATGGCGCCCTCGCCCGACACCATCCGCGCCAGCCGCCGGGCTTCCTCGTAATAGACCGACTTGGCCTTGAGGCTCTCGGCGATGGCGCGCTCGCGGTCCGTCTTGGCATTGTCGACCAGCGCCTGCGCATCCTCCGGCGCCGGGATGCGTGCCGAGCCGTAGAAGACGAACATCGACTTGATGCCCGCCTCGGCCAGCGCCAGGTCGGCCTTGGCGAGTTCGAGCTGCAACCGCACCGGCCGCATCTCGTCCTTCAGCAGGAAGTCGTTGTCCTGGAACGCCAGCGCATAGGCCGGATGCTCGGTCTGCGGCACGGAGGTCGGCTTGTTGGCGGTCGCCGCCTCGCTGCGGGCGGTGGGAAACAGGCGTTCGGGAAGATTCGGATGCATCGCTTGGTCTCGGCGGTTGGGCCGGGGGGTCTAGGCGCGTTTGGCGGGAATGTCAGCAGGGCTGGTGCCGCGAAAGCCCTGCCCCGGCCCTGCGACGGGCGGAGGAGCGGATAGGACCATCGACCCACAGGCAAGACCGTTCCGGCCTTGACCCCCCGGTTTTCGCCTCTACAAGCGCCGACGGGCCACGCCGCCCCAACGCGGCGCGTGCTCTCTGTGAGGAGAGAACAGAATGAATCGTCCCGACGCACGTCCTATTCGCGCGCATTTTTCGTCCGGCCCTTGTGCCAAACGCCACGGCTGGTCCGCCGGCGCCCTCGCCACCGAAAGCCTCGGTCGCTCGCATCGTTCCAAGATCGGCAAGGCGCGCTTGAAGCTCGCCATCGACCTCACGCGCGAGGTCCTGCAGGTCCCGGCGACGCACCGTATCGCCATCGTCCCTGCCTCAGACACCGGCGCCTATGAGATGGCGATGTGGTCGCTGCTCGGCGCTCGCCCGGTGACCATGCTGGCGTGGGAGAGCTTTGGCGAAGGCTGGGTCACCGACGCGCTCAAGCAGCTCAAGATTGATCCCGAGGTCATCACCGCGCCTTATGGTGAGCTGCCCGACCTGACGCGCGTCCAGCAGAGCCATGACGTCTGCTTCACCTCGAACGGCACCACCTCGGGCGTTCGCATTCCGAACTACGACTGGATCCGCGACGACCGCGAAGGCCTGATGCTCGCCGACGCGACCAGCGCGGTGTTCGCGCAGGGCGTCGACTGGACCAAGGTCGATGTGCTGACCTTCAGCTGGCAGAAGGCGCTGGGCGGCGAAGGCGGCCACGGCGTGCTGATCCTGGGACCACGCGCCGTCGAGCGGCTGGAAAGCTATGTCCCGGCCTGGCCGTTGCCGAAGATCTTCCGCCTGACCTCGAAGGGCAAGCTGATCGAGGGGCTGTTCAGCGGCGAGACGATCAACACGCCGTCGATGCTGGCGGTCGAGGATTATATCGACGCGCTGGAATGGGCGAGGTCGATCGGCGGGCTGGTCGAGATGTCGGCGCGGGCGGATGCCAATGCGCAGGCGCTCGATCGCTGGGTCCAGAAGACGCCGTGGATCGCGCACCTGGCAGGCGACTCGCACACGCGGTCGAACACCAGCGTCTGCCTTACGCTGCCGGACGCGTCGCCCGACGTGCCGAAGCAGATCGCGGCGCTGCTGGAAAAGGAAGGCGTGGCGTTCGACATCGGCGGGTATCGCGACGCACCGCCGGGCTTGCGCATCTGGTGCGGGTCGACGGTCGACACCAGCGATATCGAGGCGCTCGGGCCGTGGCTCGACTGGGCGCATTCGGAAGTCACTGGCGCTTAGCTCCTATCCCGGAACGGGAGGGGCTGGGGGTGGGTCTTGCACCCGCCCAGATCTCGCCCGTTGAAGACCCACCCCTAGCCCCTCCCGTTCCAGGAGGGGGACAAGGAAGAAATCATGCCCAAAGTCCTCATCGCCGACCAGATGTCCCCCAAGGCCGCCGAGATCTTTCGCGCTCGCGGCATCGAAGTCGATGAAATCACCGGCCTGTCCAAGGACGAGCTGATCGCCATCATCGGCAAGTACGACGGCCTCGCCGTGCGTTCCGCGACCAAGGCCAACAAGGACGTGCTTGCCGCGGCGACCAATCTGAAGGTCGTCGGGCGTGCCGGCATCGGCGTCGACAATGTCGATATCCCGGCGGCCAGTGCGCGCGGCATCGTCGTCATGAACACGCCGTTCGGCAATTCGATCACCACCGCCGAGCATGCCATCGCCTTGATGTTCGCGCTCGCCCGCCAGCTGCCCGAGGCCGATGCCTCGACCCAGGCCGGCAAGTGGGAGAAGAACCGCTTCATGGGGGTCGAGCTGACCGCCAAGACGCTCGGGCTGATCGGCGCCGGCAACATCGGCAGCATCGTCGCCGACCGTGCGCTCGGCCTGAAGATGAAGGTCGTGGCCTATGACCCGTTCCTGACGCCGGAGCGCGCCACCGACCTCGGCATCGAGAAGGTGACGCTCGACGAGCTGCTGGCACGCGCCGACTTCATCACGCTGCACACGCCGATGACCGATTCGACGCGCAACATCCTGTCGGCGGCGAACCTTGCGAAGACCAAGCCGGGGGTGCGGATCATCAACTGCGCGCGCGGCGGTCTGATCGACGAGGAGGCGCTCAAGGCCGGGCTCGACAGCGGCCATATCGGCGGCGCGGCGCTCGACGTGTTCGTGCAGGAGCCGGCCAAGGCCTCGCCGCTGTTCGGCACACCGAACTTCATCTCGACGCCGCACCTCGGCGCCTCGACCGACGAGGCGCAGGTCAATGTCGCGATCCAGGTCGCCGAGCAGATGTCGGACTTCCTGCTGACCGGCAGCGTCGTCAACGCCTTGAACGTGCCGTCGCTGTCGGCGGAGGAAGCGCCAAAGCTGCGGCCGTACATGACGCTGGCCGAGAAGCTCGGCTCGCTGATCGGGCAGCTGACCGGCGAGGGGCTGAGCGCGGTCACCGTCGAGGTCGAGGGTGCCGCTGCGGAACTCAACATCAAGCCGATCACCGCTGCGGTGCTGACCGGGTTGATGCGGTCGCACTCGGACACCGTCAACATGGTCAACGCGCCGTACATGGCCCGCGAGCGCAACATCGAGATCGCCGAGGTCCGCCACGAGCGCGACACCGACTATCACACGCTGGTTCGCGTCACGGTGCGGACGCCGGACGGCGAGCGATCGGTGGCCGGCACGCTGTTCGCCGGGCGCGAGCCGCGGCTGGTCGAGATCATCGGCATCAAGATCGAAGCCGAGCTGTCGGGCGCCATGCTGTTCGTCGTCAACGAGGACAAGCCCGGCTTCATCGGCCGCATCGGCACGACGCTGGGCGAGGCGGGGGTGAATATCGGCACCTTCCACCTCGGGCGGCGCGATGCGGGGTCGGAAGCGGTGTTGCTCCTGTCGGTGGACTCGGGCATCCCCGAGCCGTTGCTGTGGTCGGTGTGCCGCTTGCCGGGAGTTAAGACTGTGAAGGCGTTGAAGTTCGGATGACACCCGGCCTGCTCCCGGAGGGCCTGCGCGACCGCCTGCCCCCGGAAGCGGAGGCGGCGGCGGCGCTGGTCGCGACCCTATTGGGGACGCTGGCCAGCCATGGCTATGAGCGGGTGCAGCCGCCGTTGATGGAGTATGAGGAGAGCCTCGCCGGGCGGTTGGCGAACACCGACCGGCGGGAGCTGCTGCGCTTCATCGATCCCGTGAGCCAGCGGACGCTGGCGCTGCGGCCCGACATCACCGGGCAGGTGGCGCGGATCGCCGCCACGCGCCTGGCGCATGTGCCGCGACCACTCAGGCTGAGCTACGCCGGGCCGGTGCTGCGGGTGAAGGGGTCGCAACTGACGCCCGAGCGCGAAATGCTGCAGGCCGGGGCCGAGCTGATCGGCTCGGACTCGGTGGCGGCGGTGGTCGAGATGCTGCGGCTGGCAGTCGAGGCGGTGACCGCGGCGGGGCTGACCGGGCTGACCGTCGACCTGACGATGCCGAGCCTCGTCGGCGAACTGGCGGCGGTCTGGCCGCTGGCCGAGGGCAAGCTGACCGAGGTTCGCGCGCGGCTGGACGGCAAGGATGTCGCCGGACTGCGGGCAGCGGGTGGTGCGGCGTACGAGCCACTGATCGCGGCCGCCGGGCCGGTCGACAGCGCGCTGGCGACGTTGCGCGGGCTGGCGCTGCCCAGCGCAATCACGGCTCACATCGACGATGTCGCGGCGGTCGTCGCAGCGCTGCCCGCTGGACTGCCGGTGACGCTGGACCCGACCGAGCGACACGGCTTCGAATATCAAAGCTGGATAGGCTTCTCGCTGTTCGCCGCCGGAGTGCGCGGCGAGGTCGGGCGCGGCGGCAGCTACCAGGTCATCCACGAGACCGGCGACGAGCGCGCCGTCGGCTTCTCGCTGTTCGTCGACGGGCTGGTCGACGCCGGACTCGGGCTGGTCGAGCGGCGCCGCGTTTGGCTGCCGTTCGGGACCCCGGCGGATGCGGGAGCCGAGCTTCGCGCGCAGGGCTGGATGACGGTTGCCGCGCTGGATGCCGACGCGCTGGTATCGGATTGCAGCCACCGCTGGACTGCCTCGGGTGTCCAGGTACAGGAGCCGACCCATGGCAGACCATGATATCGGCGTGCTGGTCGGCAGCCTGCGCCGCGCATCGTACAGCCGGCGCGTGGCGGAGGCGCTGATCGCCCTGGCCCCGGCCCATCTGCATTTCACGATGGTCGATCTGGCACCGTTGCCGATGTACAATCAGGATCTCGACGACGACAAGACGCCGCCCGCCGAATGGACCGCCTTCCGCGAACAGGTCCGCCCGTTCGACGCCGTGCTGTTCGTCACGCCGGAGTATAATCGCTCGGTACCGGCGCTGCTCAAGAACGCCCTCGACATCGGATCGCGGCCCTATGGCGCCAGCGTCTGGAGCGGCAAGCCTGCGGCGGTGGTCAGCGTCACCCCCGGCGCGATGGGTGGCTTCGGTGCCAACCACGCGCTGCGCCAGTCGCTGGTCTTCCTCGATATGCCGGCGATGCAGCAGCCCGAAGCCTATATCGGCAACGCCGCCAAGCTGTTTGCCGACGACGGCAGCGTCGTCGAAAGCTCGCGCGCCTTCTTCACCAGCATCGTCGACAAGTTCGCGACCTGGATCGACAAAACCGCATGACCGGGAACAAGTAAAATGGCCAACGTTGTCGTCATCGGAGCGCAATGGGGCGACGAGGGCAAGGGCAAGATCGTCGATTGGCTGTCGGAACGCGCCGACGTCGTCGTGCGCTTCCAGGGCGGCCATAACGCCGGTCACACCCTCGTCATCGGCGAACAGGTCTACAAGCTCAGCCTGTTGCCCTCCGGCATCGTCCGCGGCGCGCTGTCGGTCATCGGCAACGGCGTCGTCTTCGATCCCTGGCACTTCAAGGCCGAAGTCGAGAAGCTGCGCGGGCAAGGCGTCGCCATCTCGCCCGACATCCTCCAGGTCGCCGAGACCTGCGCGCTGATCCTGCCACTTCACTCCGACCTCGACGGCCTGCGCGAGGATGCCTCGGGCGCGGGCAAGATCGGCACCACCCGCCGCGGTATCGGCCCGGCGTATGAGGACAAGGCCGGCCGTCGGGCGCTGCGCGTCTGCGACCTCGCCCATCTCGACAAGGCCGGCCCGCAACTCGATCGCCTGCTAGCGCACCACAATGCGCTCCGTGCGGGCTTCGGCATCGAGGCGGTCGACCGCGACGCGCTGGTCGCCGCGCTGGAGGAAATCGCGCCGTTCGTGCTGCCCTATGCCGCCCCGGTCTGGGCCGCCCTCGGTGACGCCCGTCGCGCCGGCAAACGCATACTGTTCGAGGGCGCGCAGGGCGTGCTGCTCGACGTCGACCACGGCACCTATCCGTTCGTCACCTCCTCCAACGTCGTCGCCGGGCAAGCCGCGGCGGGCAGCGGTATGGGGCCGGGCGCGATCAACTATGTGCTCGGTATCGTCAAGGCGTACACCACCCGCGTCGGCGGTGGCCCCTTCCCGACCGAACTGGACGACGCCATCGGCCAGCGCCTCGGCGAGCGTGGCCATGAGTTCGGCACCGTCACCGGGCGCAAGCGGCGCTGCGGCTGGTTCGATGCCGTGCTGGTCCGCCAGGCCGCGCAGGTCAGCGGCGTCCACGGCATGGCGCTGACCAAGCTCGACGTTCTGGACGGGATGGACGAGCTGATGATCTGCACCGGCTACCGGATCGGCGACCGCGAACTGTCCCACCTGCCCGCGCACGCCGCCGACCAGGCCGCGGTCGTCCCGATCTACGAGCGCTTCGAAGGCTGGAGCGAGTCGACCCGCGGTGCGCGCAGCTGGAGCGAGCTGCCGGCGCAGGCGATCAAGTACATCCGGCGCATCGAGGAACTGACCAACTGCCCGGTGGCGCTGGTTTCGACCTCGCCCGAGCGCGAGGACACGATCCTGGTGCGCGATCCGTTTCTTGACTGAGGCGCGATCGATCCCAGGCGGCGCGCCTAAGTCCCTGTCTTAGTGTTAGCGGCGGATCCAGCCGGGGATCAGCAGGGCGTCGATCAGCCACCAGACGCCGACCACGCCCCAGATCAGGAAGCCGAGGCCGAACCAGAAGGTCAGCCAGCCGAGCCCGTGGAGCAGCAGCATGATCAGCCCGGTGCCGACCCGGCCGGTGATGAAGCGGTGGCCGCCAAGGTTGCCCAAGAAGAACCACACGACATAGGTCAGCACGGTTGCTGAAACTGGGTCTGCCGGCTCACCGACGTTGCGGTCGCGGGGTCGTTCGATGACTGACATGGCGCTCCTCAATCGGTGTGTTACCCGACTAAGATAGCGCGAATGTCGCTGATTTAAAGGGCTGGTACGCCTGTAGCGGTCCGGGTGCTAGCCGAAGCGAACTGTGGTGGCGCGGCGACGCATCGAGGCGCCGATCATGCCGAAGCCGACGATCATCAGCGCCCAGCTGGCCGGCTCGGGCACCACGGCGGCAACGTTCTCGAGGCCGTACAATGACACTGCTATGCTCGAATAGCCCTGGTAGCCGCTGGTCCAGCTGTCGCCGCCGTTGCGGGTCTGGGCACCGCCGTCGATAGCGTCACCGGCGCTGAGATAGACCCGGAACTGCGTCGTCACGGCCTGCAGCGCGATGTAATAATCGCCGGCGCCGAGCTCCAGCGAGGGCATAGAGAACTTTGCCAGCGACAGGTCGTAATAGCCGAGCTCGTCGACGCTCAACACGGTCAGTGACGTGATCGCAGAACGTTTTCCGGTCGCCAGCAAGGTCCCCGGCATGCCGGCAGTGCCGTCGGCTGCGAAGACCATCCAGTTGATCGACCCGATGTCGGTCACGCCCGGTGCGGTATAATTGGTGACGCCGCCGCCGCTGAGCACGGTATCCGCGCCGAGGCTGAACTTCTGCGCCGCGTAGTTGCCGCCGAAGTCGAGCATCGAGGCGCAGGTGGTGTTGTAGACGCAGTGTCCGGTGCCGGTGAACGTCGACTGGTTATCGAAAACGGTATTGGTCGCGGCCAGTGCGGGCGCGCTCAGCGCCAATGTTGCAACGAAAGCGAGGATATTACGCATGGCCAACTCCGGATTCTGTACGGAGCACGCCAAGCAAGGTTCGTGCCATGCAGAGTCTGTGAAGATGCCCTTGGTGCCAGTCGTTAACGCGCCGATATGAGTGTAAGGCGGACCGACAGTCTGACTTAAGGTATTATGAAGATAAGATTTTCGTATCTCTCAACCGCACTGGCCGCGGTGCATCAGCCGGGCGTCCGCAAGGACCAGCGCCATCATCGCCTCGGCCACCGGCGCTGCGCGGATACCGACGCAGGGGTCGTGGCGACCCGTGGTGACGATGTCCGCTGCCTGCCCTGACTGGTTGATCGTCTCGACCGGTGTCAGGATCGACGATGTCGGCTTCAGCGCCATGCGGACGATGATCGGCTGGCCGGTGGAGATGCCACCCGCGGTGCCGCCCGCATGGTTGGACAGGAACATTGGCTTGCCGTCCGGGCCGGGACGCATTGCGTCGGCATTGGTCTCGCCGCGCAACCGGGCCGCGGCGAACCCGTCGCCGATCTCGACACCCTTGACCGCATTGATGCTCATGCACGCCGCCGCCAGTTCGCTGTCGAGCTTGGCATAGACCGGCGCGCCCCAGCCGGCGGGTACCCCGGTAGCGACGCACTCGACGATGGCACCGAGGGATGAGCCGGACTTGCGGGCCGCGTCGAGAGTGACCTCCCAGGCCGCAGCCGCCTCGGCATCGGGGCAGAAGAACGGATTGCGGTCGATCTCGGCATCGTCGAAACGGTCGCGGTCGATCGCGATGCCGCCGAGCTCGACGAGATAGGCGCGGATGCGGACCTGGGGAATGACCAGTCGCGCGACGCCGCCGGCTGCGACACGCGCCGCCGTCTCGCGCGCCGAGGACCGCCCGCCGCCGCGTGGATCGCGGAAACCGTATTTGGCGTCGTAAGCATAGTCGGCGTGGCCGGGACGATAGCTGGTCGCGACGGCGCTATAGTCCTTGGAGCGTTGGTCGACGTTGGCGATCATCAGGCTGATCGGTGTGCCGGTGGTGCGGCCCTCATAGGTGCCCGAGAGGATCTGAACCTGGTCGGGCTCCTGCCGTTGGGTGGTGAAGCGCGAGGTGCCAGGACGGCGCTTGTCGAGCCAGGGCTGCAGGTCCGCCTCGGTCAGCATCAGCCCGGGCGGGCAGCCGTCGACGATGACGCCCAGCGCCGGCCCGTGGCTCTCGCCCCAGGTCGTGAAGCGGAACGCCCGGCCGAAGCTGTTGAACGACATCGCCGGCTAGCGCGTCGCGAGCACGGCGACGGTAGCCAGCGAGGTGAACAACGTACCGACGATGGTGGCGATGTCGCGCGCGATGTCGAGCCCGAACAGCGGGTCGATGTTCTTGGGCACGATGATCGTCGAGCCCGGCGGGATATTCGCGGCGGCGGCAGTACGCTGCCAGCGGCCCTGCTTGAGCGGCTGCGAGGTGCCGTTCGGCAGGACGACGAAGATGCGCTTCTTGTCGGCGCTGAACTGGGTGCCGCCGGTCTCGCCCAGATAATCGGCGATGGTCTTGCCCTCGACGAACTGCAGCGCGCCGGGGTTGTTGACGTCGCCGAGTGCCAGCACGAAGTTCGGGCGCTTGGGCACATAGATCGCGTCGCCGGATTCGAGCACCGTATCGAGGTCGGGACGCAGCGCCAGCGCGCGTGGGTCGGCCTCGACAACGACACGCCCGGGTGCCTCGACGGTGGACAGCTGGGTAATCAGGCCCTGTGCGGCGATCAGCGAGTCGCCGCCGCCCTGCCCGGTCTTGCGCGCCGTTGCCGCCAACAAACCGCTGGTCAGCTCGCGCCCGGTCCGGCGGAAACCGTCCTGTTGCAGTTCCTTGACGCTGCGCCGCGTGAACACTGTGCCGTAAGGGTAGGAGTATTGCGAAAGGCCACCGGCCCGGGCGATCAGCTGGGACAGCGTCTCGCCCTTGCGGATCGAGTACAGGCCGGGCCGCGCGAACTCGCCGGTCAGCAGCACGCCACCAGGCTCGTACTGCGGCTGGGCGGCATTGAAGCGCACGTCGTCGCCGGCGGAAATAGTCGTCGACGCGAGCACGGTACTCGACGGATCGACGGGGATCTGCTGCTGAGCGGCGACCCCGTCCCTGCCGGCGTGGGTGATATCTAGGGTCAGTGACGAGGCGTTGACCAGCAGGCCCTCGGCCGCGGCGGACAGGTCGCGGGCGCTGACCGGACCGGCGATCGGATAAGCACCGGGACGGCGGATCGAACCGCTGACCGCGACGGCATTCTCGATCAACACCGGCAGCAGTTCGGGCTCCTCCTCGAACACGGCCGGGCAACGTCCAGTGTCGCGCACGCTGCGCGCCGACTGGCCTAGCGTCGGGTCGGCGTCAGTGTCACGGTAACGATCCCAATCCCGGTCCTGATACTGATACTGGTCGCTGCCATCGTCGGCATTGTTGGTGCTGGTATTGGTATTGCGCAACGCGTTGGCGCGCGCAGCTTCCTGCGAGGTCATCGCCGTTGCTCCGCCGGCACGTGCCAGGCCGACCTGATCCGGACCCGAGCGCAGGCTGTCGTCGTTGCGAATGGACGTCTGCACCCCGCCGACAGCACCGACATCGCTCTGTCCGTTGCGCTCGACGATGAAGCTGCCGCGCGTCACTGCACTGAACCGCGACGACTGTGTATCGCGAACCAGGGCTTCGAGCCGGTCGAGCGAGGTGCACTCGCGCAGCGAATTGGGCTGGCCCAGCACAATGCGGCGCACCGGCGAGCGGTTGAGAAACTCGATGTCGGAGCGGCTGAAGACGTACAGCCGGTCATCGCTGCGCAAGGCGACACCCGGCGTCGAACGCAGCGCGGTCAGCAGGTTGACCGGCTGGAAGACGCGGGCCGCCGTCTCGGGATCGCGGCGCACCAGGACCGCCATCGGCAGGTAGGTATCGAACTTCAGGTCGGAGACACTGCCAAGCAGGTCGCGCACCGTTGGGGCAGCGCCCAGCGCGCGCGGCCCAGGATTGGCAACATAGCCCCTCAGCAGAACGCGGCCCGACGCACCGCCGGCACTGCCGCCGGTCAACTGGATCGCGTCGCCGGGGAGCAAGGTGCTGGTCAACAGGGCTTGCGGCACGAAGGATTCGGAGCCGTCGGGCCCGATCCGGCTGATCGCCACGGAGTTGCCGCGGGGACGCAGTGGCCCGCCGGCAAAATCGAGCAGAGCGCCGACCGAGGTGCCGCGCCGGATTTCGTAGATGCCCGGGCGCGCGACGTTGCCGGCGACAGCAACGGTATCGCCGATCACCGGCACGATGATCCGGTCGCCATCGCGCAGCCTGACCGAAGGCGGCGTGCCGATCCCGAGCAGGCCGTAAAGGTCGACCGTGATCGTCGCGCCGCCGCGAACGATGCGGATATTGCGGAGTGAACCGGTTCGACGCACGCCGCCGGCCTGCGCCAGCGCGGCGCTGATATCGGCGAGCGACGTCAACTGGAACTGCCCGGGACGCTCGACCTCGCCGCCGACGAACACCGTCGCGGCACGCACGCCGCCGAGCGAGACATAGACGTCGGTACCGAGCAGCGTGCGCCGGGTTGCCGCCGCCAGATCGGCGCGCACCGCACCAAGTGTACGACCGCTGGCCGGGATCGGCGGCAACGGGTTGACGACCAGCCGGCCTTCGCGATCGACGCGAACCGTCTTGCTGTCGTTGGTGGCGCCCTGAAATTGCACGACGACGTCGTCGCCGATACCGATGACGTAGGAGTCGCTTACCGATCCGGTCAGCGGGCCCGGGCTGCCTCGCACCGACTGAAACAGTTCATAGCCGAACTGGCGCAATGTCGGATCCGACAGGCGGTCGCGGAACTCGCGCTCCACCGGCGACGGCGTGTACAGCCGCGCGATGGCGTTGCGCGATTGCAGCCGCCGCAGTTCCTGCTCCTCGGGCGTGTCGAGGCGCGTGGTGCCTAGGGGGTCGGCGGCCGGAACGCTTGCCTCCCGCGCACGATCGATCGGACTGATCGGGTTCTGCGACGTTCCGCCTGCGCCAAGTTGGCCCTGCACCTGCTGCAGGATGCGCGGATCGATCGTCTGGGCCAGTGCTGCCGACGCGAGCATGAGCATCGCGGTTGCTACCGCGGCAGTGCCGAGCCGAATTGGCATTATCACTCCACCCGCTTGTCGAACGCGGGGTTTAGGGTTGGTGGCGTACGGCGTCAATCGACGCGAAAATGCAGGTGGCCGTGAGGAAGTCGGAATCGGCTTTAGCGCCCCGCAGCCGATTCGACGACGGCATCGGCATGCAGCAGGGTCGCGCGAACTGCGTCGGAGTCGCGATCGCCCGGCGCGGCCGTAGCCTCGCTCATCAAGTCACGATCGACATGCGCAAAGCGTTGGCCGATCGTCCCCATGCCCTGAGTACCCAGCGAGGGGATGACCCAAAGTACCCCGGAAAGGATCACCGCAGCCAGGACTGGGTAAAAGCTCGAACGCATCGTTGCTAACTCATCATTCCGAAACTTCGGGGAGCATTGAACCGACAATGTGTCCGTTGCGTGAACGCTAGAGACCCCGAGTTAGGCGAATTGATGCAGTGCGGCAAGCCTGTACACGCCGGCCGGCCCGCTCATCGCGCCCGAGTGTTGCTAATTTACCCGCGAACGAGTGCGGCGTAATCGGCCTGAAGCTGCCGCGTCAGCGCACCGACTTCGAACCGCCACGGTCCAATCTCGGCCAGCGGCGTAACCTCGGCCGCACTCCCGGTCAGGAATGCCTGCTCGAAAGTCTCAAGCTCCTCGGGCCAGATCACGCGCTCGACGACCTCGATGCCACGATGCTGCGCCAGCCCGATGACGGTCCGTCGGGTGATACCGTCGAGGAAGCAGTCGGGAGTCGGCGTGTGGAGCTTGCCGTCCTTGAGGAAGAAGATGTTGGCGCCAGTCGCCTCGGCGACCTGGCCGCGCCAGTCGAGCATCAGGGCGTCGTCATAGCCGGCCGCCGCGGCAGCATGCTTCGATAGGGTGCAGATCATGTACAAGCCGGCAGCCTTGGCCTTCGTCGGCGCGGTATAGGGCGCCGGGCGACGCCACGGCGCAACGTTGAGTCGGAGCCCCTTGGCCAGCGCCTCGTCGCCGAAATAGGCACCCCATTCCCAGCAGGCGATGGCGAGGTGCGGCTTGGTCTTTTGCGCGGCGACGCCCATCTGCTCCGAACCGCGCCAGGCGATCGGGCGTACGTAGCAGTCGCTGAGACCGTTCGCGACGATCGTCTCGTTGGTCGCGGCATCGATCTGGTCGAGCGACCAGGGAATGTCGAAGCCAAGCAGCTTGGCGGAGTTGACCAGACGCTCGCTGTGCTCACGCAGCTTGAACACCGTGCCGCCATAGCAGCGCTGGCCTTCGAATACCGCGCTGGCATAGTGCATGGCGTGCGTCAGGATATGGATATTGGCCTCGCGCCAGGGCCGCAGGGCACCGTCGAACCAGATGAAACCGTCGCGATCGTCGAAGGTGGCCTCGATCACATGCTACTCCGGACTTGTTTGTTTATATCACAGAATGGTTGCCGCCGGTAACATTGTGTGTAAAATACGTCAACATGGCTGACGCACTTTCCTTGGTCCCCAAAGCCGGCGCATCGCCACTGTTCTTGCGCGAGGCCGAGATCCGGCGCGGGATCGAGCTGCTGTATTTCGGCTACAGCAACATGATCCGGGGTGCCGACGACATGCTGGCGTCGAAGGGATTGGGCCGGGCGCATCACCGTGCGCTGTACTTCATCGCGCGTCGGCCAGCGATGCCGGTCAGCGACCTGCTGCAACTGCTCAACATCACCAAGCAATCGCTGAGCCGGGTACTGGGCGAGCTGCAGACCAAGGCGCTGGTGGTCACCGAGGTCGGTGCCCGTGACCGGCGGCAGCGGCTGCTGCACCTGACGGCCGCCGGCGCTGCACTGGAGGCGCAACTGTTCGTCGAACTGCGAACCGGCATGGCCGCAGCCTATGCCGCAGCCGGCCAAGGCGCGGTCACCGGCTTCTGGGCTGTACTGTCCGGCTTCATCCCGCCCGAGGACCGGCCGTTGGTCGAGGCGCTGCAGTCGACCCTGTAGGCGTCAGGCGACCGATCCCGACTGGAAACGCGCGCCCCAGCGCTCAGCTCGCTCCAGCGCCGCGTCGAGCGCCTTCATGGTCGCGCCAAGGTCGGGATCCTCGTCGTCCAGCCAGGTCCGCGACACCTGGACCATTAGGATCGTCAGCGCCTTGACCCGCAGTGGCCCGAGCCAGCCGCCGGTATCGACCCCGGCTGCCTGGGCAATCCGGGCGATCGAGACCGGTGCGGTAACCATGAAGAAGGCGACAAGGCCGGGATCTCGACGTGCGGCTTCCGCGACAACCCGGATCGCAGGCTTTGAGTCCTCGGCGGCATCAAAGCGCGCCATCATCAGGCCGAACAGCCGGTCGCGGATGCTGGCGTCCTTGTCGGCCCCGGCCTCGCCGAGCGCGGCGCGGTCGAGACGGCGCTGCATCCCACGCAACGCGCTCCAGCGGTCGGGATAGACTGCTGCCACGTCCGCCGGGCTGACCTCCGCAAGTACCGCGGCGCTGTCGATGCGGGCCAGCACCCAACCGTCACGCTCGATCGCTGCCAGCCAGCCGTCCAGTATCTGATCGTCGGTCGCCATGTTGCGACCCTAAACCGGTCTGCCGAGTTCGAGGGAGCGGTTTTGCGCCGCAGCCACGGTCGCCGTGACCAGTCGGTCGAGCGCGGCGTCGGCGCCAAGCACGGCCAGTCCCGCCGCCGTCGTGCCGTTCGGACTGGTCACGGCGATCCGCAATGCCGTCGGATCTGCCTCCCCGGTCATCGCCAGTGCCGCCGCGCCGCCGACCGTGCGCAGCGCCAATTCGGCGGCGAGCTTCTCGGGCAATCCGCCCGCGACGCCAGCCGCGGCAAGCGCCTCGATGAACGCAAATACATAGGCGGGGCCCGAGCCCGACACGGCGGTCACGGCGTCGAACTGGCCCTCGTCGTCGAGCCAGACCGCTGTTCCCGCCGCAGCCATCAATGCCTCGGCAGCTTCTCGCCCGGCTGCCTGCGGAGCGAACAATGCAGTGACCCCTTGGCCGATGCGCGCCGGCGTATTGGGCATGGTACGAACCACCGCCCTGCCCTCGAACAACGAGCTTAGTGTCGCGCAAGTCGTGCCGGCGAGGATCGAAACGACCAGCGTATCAGGCTTCAACCGCGCCAGCAGCGGCACCGCGGCCTCCGCAAGCAATTGCGGCTTGACCGCCAGTACCAGCACGTCCGGGCCTGTTCCGGCCGGAGCCGCCGCGCCAGCGTCAACCCCGTTCGGCAAGTCGCGCGGGCTGGGGTCGATGATCGTTATCCGGGTCAGCCCTGCCGCAACCCAACGGTGCAGTAGCGCGCCGCCCATGTTGCCGCAGCCGAGCAGCCAGACGCTGCCGATCCGGGTGAGGTCCGGGCTCAAGCCTCGCCGACGGTGTCGAGCAACGCGGCGGCCATGGCATCGGCCGGCGTCTTGCCCGCCCACAGTACGAACTGAAACACCGGGTAATAGCGATCGCACTCGTCGACCGCCGCTTCGACCAGCATCTCGGCCTGGCCGAGCGTCAGGTCGATGTCCTCGTCCTCGTCATCGCTATCGAGCAGGGTCGCGTGGCGGAACAGCAAAGCACCGTCCGCCGACCACATCTCGAAATGACCAATCCACAATTGCTCGTTGATCAGGCCCAGCGTCTCGTAGATCGCGGCACGCTTGCCGTCGGGCACGCGCAGTTCCGGCATGGCGATAAGCTGGAGGACGTGCTCCTCCTCTCGCCACAGCGCGCGGAGCTGATAGGTCGCCCACTCGCCAGTGACCGACGCTGTGATTTCCTCGTCGCCGCTACGCTCGAAGGCATGGCCGTTCGCGTTGAAATAATGCTCGAGCATATCGATCGGCGCGGCTGGCGCCGGGGAGAAGGCGAAGTCGACGTTCATGCCCGACACTCCTGCCTGGTAATTGCGCCAAGCTGACGCGTGAATGTGTAACGTGCAACCTCGGCAACCGCCGATTTCGCAATATAGCTGGGGATAAATCTCATCCAGTGGCGGTCCCGGCCTGTGCGGAGCGCAATGCAGCGATCTCGGCGCGCAGCACTTCGACTTCGGCGCGGGCGGTGGCAGCCATCGCCTTGACCGCCTCGAACTCGTCGCGCTCGACCATGTCGAGGCCGCCGACCATGTCGCGCATGCGGTTACGTGCCGCGGTCTCGATCTCGCGGCCGACGCCGGCGAAGGTGCCCATGGCGGAGGTGGCGACCTTGGACAGGTCTTCGAAGATGCGGTTCTGCGACTGCATGGTCAGCGTTCCTGCATTTGGGCGGAAGCGCCCGGATTATGTTGCCAGATATCAAAGTTGAGCGCGGCAGCGAAGCTCAGCCATACAAGATAGGGAAGCATCAGCCACGCTGCCACCCGGTTGACCCGGCCAAAAGCAAAAGTCGTGATTATCGCCGCAAGCCAGATGATACCCAGCAGGATCAGGCTGTAGAACAGCTGGTGCGCCCCGAAGAACAGCGGTGCCCAGGCGAGGTTGAGCGCGAGCTGCGCGGCGAACAGCCCCAGGGCGATCCAGCGACCGCGGACCCGGGTTCCCCAAACCAGCGCAGCAGCGACCGCCATCAACGAGTAGAGAATCGTCCAGGCGATCGGGAAGGCAAGGCCGGGCGGCTGGGCGGCGGGCAGGACTAGCGACTTAAACCACGCGCTGTCGGCGACCGAGCCCGAAACCTTGGCCGACGCACCACCGAGCAGATTGAGCAACGGCACCAGCACGATGGCGGCACGGATGGCGGAGCCGCGGGAGGCGGAAGCAGGCATGACCGCCTCCTAGCCGATAAGCACTGCGCTTAGAACCCCATGCGAAAAGGGCACCGGCTTGCGCCGATGCCCTCCCGCGGACGAACCTGTGTGTTAGCGGCAGGAAACGTTGTTCCGGTCGACCGAGCGGCCGAGCAGTCCACCGAGACCGCCGCCAAGCAATGTCCCGAGCGTCTTCGACCCACCGGCGGAAAGCGCGTTGCCCAGGACGCCGCCACCCAGCGCACCGATGACCAGGCCGGTCGTGCCGTCGCTGCGGCGGCAATAATAGCGATTGTCCTGGCCACGGTAGATCCGGTCGTTCACGCTCAGCCGGCGCGGCTGGTAGTAGCGCCCATCGCGATAATATTGATCGGCGTAGTAAGCGCGATTGCCCGGCTGCGGACGGTTGTAGTCATAGTTGCGATACGTCCGCCAATCCTGGCGATCGCGGCGCTGCTCGTTGCGTGCCTCGCGCAGGTCGCGGCGTTCTTCGCGAACATCCTGGCGAGTGCCATAGCGCTGGGCGTCACGAACATCCTGGCGCTGCTCGCGAATATTGTCGCGGTTGTCGCGCAGTTCCTGGCGGCTGACCGAGTCACGATCGCGGTAGCCATTGTCCTGCGCAGTCGCGGCGATCGGCATCGACAGGATCGAAAGGGCCGAGAGACCCAGCGTGAGCTTGCGCAACATGTTGTTCTCCTTATCGAACAGGGCTGCAGCCATGATACTCAAGCCGCAGATGCAACAATAACGGATCATCAAGACAATTGGACGCACGATCGAGCATAATAATTTACTGAATAAGTATTCATCATGATATTAACAAGTATTCATCTTGAAGTACTTGCAACAACATTAAGACTTGTTCAGGTTCGTTACGGCGCGCAACGGCGAATCTGCCGCCGGGAAGCCCTCCCGGTGACAGTCACGATTCAACGTCTTGGGAATGGTGGGCGCGGCAGGGTTTGAACCTGCGACCCCTCGCGTGTGAAGCGAGTGCTCTACCGCTGAGCTACGCGCCCGAAACCGGGAGACGGCGGACTAGGCGAGCCGGCGCCCGCTGTCCAGAGCTACCGTATCAGCCAGTGACGTTGCAGGCGTCCTTGAGCGCCTTGCCGACGCGGAACTTGGGCACTGCACTGGCCTTGATGTCCATCGGCTCGCCGGTGCGGGGATTGCGGCCCGCCGAGGCCTTGCGCTGCGCCACGACGAAGCTGCCGAAGCCGACCAGCCGGACTTCCTCGCCGCGTGCCAGGCTGGTGGTGATCGCATCGAAGACCGCCTCGACCGCGCGCGTCGCGTCGGCCCGCGCCAGACCGGAGCTATCCGTGACCGCGCCGATCAGTTCCTGCTTGTTCATGCCGCCCTATACTCCCGCGTAACGAACTTAATTAGCGCAACCCGGGGGGGCGGAGTCAAAAGGAAACCGCCCCGGATGGAGCGGTTTCCCTTCGTACCGTGCCGTACGGACGACGATCAGTGTCGAAGCGCGACTTCTGCCACCACCGCCGGGTCCGGGCGCACGGCCAGTTCCTCGGCTTCGGTCCACTCGATCGGCACCAGTGGCCGCACCAGCGCCTCCGCCAGGACCTGGTCGGCATGGGCCACCGGTATGATCCGCAGCGCCTCGGTGATGTTCGCCGGGATGTCCGCCAGATCCTTCTCGTTCTCCGCCGGGATGAACACGGTGGTGATGCCACCGCGCATCGCCGCCATCAGCTTCTCCTTCAAGCCGCCGATCGGCAGGACCCGGCCACGCAAGGTGACCTCGCCGGTCATCGCGATATCCTTGCGGACCGGAATGCCGGTCAGCGTCGAGACCATCGCCACGACCATCGCGACACCCGCCGACGGCCCGTCCTTCGGAGTCGCGCCCTCGGGAACGTGGACGTGGATCTCCTTCTTCTCGAACACCGACGGCTTGATGCCGTACTGGATCGACCGCGCCTTGACGAAGCTCAGTGCCGCCTGGATCGACTCGGTCATCACGTCACCGAGCTTGCCGGTCGTGCGGATCGTGCCCTTGCCCGGTGCGGTGACGGCCTCGATGGTCAGAAGTTCGCCACCGACCTCGGTCCATGCCAATCCGGTAACGGCCCCGATCTGGTCCTCGATCTCGCCGACGCCGAAGCGGTACTTTTGGACGCCCGCGAACTCGTGAAGGTTGTCGCTGTCGATGGTGACGCTGGTCGCCTTGCCCTCCAGGATGCGGCGCAGCGACTTGCGGGCCAGCTTGGCCAGCTCGCGCTCCAGTGTCCGCACACCGGCCTCCCGCGTGTAATAGCGGATCAGGTCGCGCAGTGCGCTGTCGGTCAGCGTCCATTCGTTCGGCTTCAGGCCGTGCGCGTCATACTGCTTGGCGAGCAGGTGGCGCTTGGCGATCTCGACCTTCTCGTCCTCGGTGTAGCCCGACAGGTTGATGATCTCCATCCGGTCGAGCAGCGCCTGCGGCATGTTGAGCGAGTTGGCCGTGGTCACGAACATCACGTCCGAGAGATCGTAATCGATCTCGAGGTAGTGATCGTTGAACGCCTTGTTCTGCTCGGGGTCGAGCACCTCGAGCAGAGCCGACGACGGATCGCCGCGGAAATCTTGGCCGAGCTTGTCGATCTCGTCGAGCAGGAACAGCGGGTTGGACGTGCCTGCCTTCTTCAGGTTCTGGATCACCTTGCCCGGCAGCGAGCCGATGTAGGTCCGCCGATGTCCACGGATCTCCGCCTCGTCGCGAACGCCGCCGAGCGACTGGCGAATGAACTCACGCCCGGTCGCCTTGGCGATCGAACGACCAAGCGAGGTCTTGCCGACACCCGGGGGACCGACGAGGCACAGGATCGGGCCCTTGAGCTTGTTGGTCCGGACCTGCACGCCGAGATACTCGATGATCCGGTCCTTGACCTTCTCGAGGCCGAAGTGGTCGTCGTCGAGGACCTTCTGCGCCAAGCCGATGTCGCGCTTGATCTTCGACTTCTTGCCCCATGGCAGGCCAAGCAGCACGTCGAGATAGTTGCGCACGACGGTCGCCTCCGCCGACTGCGGAGACATCGCCTTGAGCTTCTTCAATTCGGAGATAGCGCGCTCGCGAGCCTCCTTGGGCAGCTTGGCGCGGGCGATCTTCTCCTCGATCTCGGTCGCCTCGTCCTTGGCGTCCTCGCCCTCGCCCAGCTCGCGCTGGATCGCCTTCATCTGCTCGTTGAGGTAATATTCGCGCTGGGTCTTCTCCATCTGGCGCTTGACGCGCGAGCGGATCTTCTTCTCGACCTGCATGACGCCCATCTCGCCTTCCATGAAGCCGAAGACGAGCTCCAGCCGCTTGGCGACGTCGAACTCGCCCAGGATGGTCTGCTTGTCGGCGATCTTGAGGTTGAGATTGGCAGCGACGGTGTCGGCAAAGCGGCCGGCGTCGTCGATCTGGCCGATCTGCACGGCGATCTCAGGCGCTGTCTTCTTGTTGAGCTTTACATAGCCCTCGAACTGCTTGGCGGCGGAACGCACCAGCGCCTCAACCTGCGTCGCGTCACCGGTCTCCTCCTCGACGGGCGCGACGACCGCGCTGAGATAGTCGCCGCTCTCGTCGAGCGAGGTCAGCGAGCCGCGCGACTGGCCTTCGACCAGCACCTTGACGGTGCCGTCGGGCAGCTTCAGCAACTGCAGCACGGTGGCGACGGTGCCGATCTCGTACAGATCGCCAGCGCGCGGATCCTCGTCACCCGGGTTCTTCTGGCTGAGCAGGAACACGGTCTTGTCGCCATGCATCACCGCCTCCAGCGCCTTGACCGACTTGTCGCGGCCAACGAACAGCGGGACGATCATCTGCGGGAACACGACGATGTCGCGGAGCGGCAGGACAGGCAGGGTTTGAACTTCGGTCATCTTCTCGAACTCCACTGCCCGACTTTACGCTCGGGCATCTCGAAAGCGGATATGGGTATTCTTCGCGCCGCATCAATCCGCTGGTCACGGCCGCTGGTGACGAATGCTAACACGCCTGCTGCAGTGCGATAGTCGCAAAGCGTTCCGGGCTCTCACAATGCGCGGCGAACCGCTGCCGCACCGCCGACAAGCACCCGCCCGGCTGGTCGCCGCAGCGCCGGAAACTAGCGCGTGATGTCGCGGTGACGCGTCTCCGGCAACCAGAACAGCGTCACCAGGAACGCCACTACAACCACCCCGAAGGTGTACCACAGGCCACCGAAGACGTTGCCGCTCTTGACCACGATATACTGTGCGACGAACGGCAGGAATCCACCGAAATAGCCGGTGCCGAGGTGATACGGGACCGACAGCGACGTGTAGCGGATGCGCGCCGGGAACAGCTCGACGAGGATCGCGCCGACCGGGCCATAGGTCATCGCGCTGAGCACGGCGAGCATGATGCAGGCGAACAGGATGCGGCCATCGTCGCGCGCCTCGGGATCGGCGCGCATGTCCCATTTGCCGGTGACCGGATCGACCGAGCCGGGATAGCCCGCTGCCTGCAACGCCGCCTCGAACTTGGCCGGCTGCAATCCGCTGATTCGCGCCGGTCCGATGGTGGTCAGGGTGATCTCGCCCTCCGCGCCGGTGGCTCCCGGCACCTTGTGGTAGCCGATGCCCTTCTTGGCGAAATAGTCGAGGACCTGGGCGCACTCGCTATCCTGCTTGCCCTGGGCGAAGGGGTTATAGGCGCAGGACGCCTCCTGGATCCGCACCGGGGCAGCCTTCATCGCTGCCGCCAGGGCCGGGTTGGCCGCGTCGGCGATCATGTGGAAGAGCGGGAACAGGAAGATTAGCGTCGCGCCGTACCCTGCCAGCATCAAGGGCTTGCGACCGATCTTGTCCGACAGCCAGCCGGCAGCCACGAACATCGGCGCGGCGACGCAGGCGGAGATGCCGAGCAATACCTGCGCCGAGGTCTGGTCGACGCGCGCCGCCTGCTGGAGGAAGAACAGCGTCTGGAACTGCGCGGTGTACCAGATCACCGTCAGCCCCGCCGCAACGCCGAACAGCGCGACCAGGACCGGGCGGAGGTTGCCGGGCTGTCGCACCGCATCGCGCAGCGGATTCTTCGATGTCGTGCCCGCCGACTTCATCGCGGCGAAGACCGGGCTCTCCTTGAGCTTGAGGCGTATATACAGCGACACCGCCAGCAGCAGCAGGCTGAACAGGAACGGGATGCGCCAGCCCCAGGCGTTGAAGGCGTCCTTGCCGATCGCCGCGGTTACCCCAAGCACGACGACGATCGACAGCAGGAAGCCGCCGACCACCGAGGCCTGGATGAAGCTGGTATAGAAGCCGCGTTTGCCCGGCGGGGCATGCTCGGCAACATAGATCGCCGCGCCACCGTACTCGCCGCCGAGTGCCAGGCCCTGCAGGACGCGCAGGCCGAGCAGCAGCACCGGCGCCCAGATCCCCGCCGTCGCATAGGTCGGCAGTGCCCCGACCAGTGCCGTGGCGATGCCCATCAAGGTGATCGTCGCCAGGAACGTGTATTTGCGCCCGACCAGATCGCCGAAATAGCCGAAGACGATCGCTCCGAGCGGCCGCACGCCGAAACCAACGCCGAACGCCGCCAGGCTCTTGAGCAGCGCCGCGCCGGCATTCTCCGACGGGAAGAACATGTTGCCGAGCAGCGCCGCGAGCGTGCCGTAGACGAAGAAGTCGTACCATTCGAACACGGTACCCAGCGACGACGCCAGGATGACGAGCCGATCACGCTTCGGGTCGAGGACCAATGCGCCGCCGTCGTGAGCCATAGCCGAAGCCGTCGCCATCCGTATTCCCCTCACCGCGTCACCCGCAGCGTCCCGGTGACAGTCTTATGACCGTCGCCGTTACGGAACAAGCGGGCTAGCGGCGCGCCCTCTCAAGCACCGCTTCGACCAGCGCCTGGGTAACGTCGACCAGCGGCACCGAAACCTGCGACTGGTCGAGGACCAGCGGCACCTCCGTACAGGCAGCGAGGATCGTGTCGGCGCCGCGCTCGACCAGCCCCGCCGCCAGTGCCGCCATCTCGGCGCGCATGCCGGGTCCGGTGTCGCCTGCCTTGATGCGCAGTATCAGCGGCATGATCGCGTCGGGCTCAATCTCGACGGTGTCGATACCAGCCGCCGCCAACGCCTTGGAGTACAAGCCTGAGCGCAGCACCGCGTCCGCCGCCAGCAGTCCGACACGCCGCGCGCCGGAAACCCGTACCGCCGCCACGCCGACCTCGATCATTCCGACCAGCGGGATCGCCACGGCGGCGCGGATCTCGTCGGCCCAGAAATGCGCGGCGTTGCACGGCATCGCCAGCAGCTCCGCCCCTGACGCCTCCAGCCCGCGCGCCATCGCCGCCAGCGTCGGACCCGGCGACGGCCCCTCCCCCGCCAGCGCCGCATTGCGCCCGGGGGCCTGGGGATTGCAGTCCATCAGTACGCGCATATGGTCGGCATCACCCTTGGCGGGGGTCGCCGCGAGCAGCCGCGCGAGAAAGTCGACCGTCGCCGCCGGCCCCATGCCGCCGATCACGCCGAGCGTGCGGTAGCTCATGCCTGTGACGGAGCGGCGAGCAGCACGCCGGCATAGGCCTGCAGGACCGGCGACCCGCCCGTATGGACGAACAGCACCCGCTCGCCCGCACCGATCTCTCCAGAGCGCACCATGTCGACCAGCCCAGCCGCCGCCTTGCCGGTGTACACCGGGTCGAGCAGCACGCCCTCGCTGCTGGCGAACAGGCGCACCGCCGCCACCATCTCCGGCGTCGGCAGCGAATAGCCCGGTCCGACCCAGCGATCGAGCGCCGTCACCGCCGCTCGCGCCGGCGCCTGGACACCGAGCAAATTCGCCGTCGTCACCGCCAGCGCGTGGACATTGCCCTCCTGCTCGGCCTGCGGCCGCCGGACGTTAATACCGGTCAACGTGCCGTCCCAGCTTGCCGAGGTCAGCCCGACCAGCAACCCGGCGTGCGTTCCCGCGCTGCCGCTGGCGACGACGATACGGTCGAAGGCGACACCATGGTCGAAACTCTGCGCCAGCACTTCCAGCGCGCAGGCGACGTAACCGAGCGCACCGAGCGGCGTCGAGCCGCCACCGGGGATGATGTACGCCTTGCGCCCGTCGGCATGGACCGCATCGGCCTCCAGCTGCATCGCCGCGGCAAGATCGGTGCCGGCGGGGACGACGGTGATCTTGTCGACGCCCATCAGGTCGAACAGCAGATTGTTGCCGAGCGCGTCCGCGGCATAGCTGCCGGCGACCCGCTCCTCGATCACCAATCGGCAGCGCAGCCCCTCGCGCACCGCAGCGGCGAGCGTCAGGCGGCAGTGGTTCGACTGCGGCGCACCGACGGTGATCAGCGTGTCGGCACCCTGCGCCAGCGCCTCGGCGACGAGGAACTCGAGCTTGCGGGTCTTGTTGCCACCCCCGGCCAGGCCGAGCAGGTCATCGCGCTTGACCCAGAGCTCGGCCCCGCCGAGCTGACGGGTCAGGTGCAGCATCGCTTCGATCGGCGTCGGGCCGGCGGTGTAGCGGCGGCGGGGAAAGCGGGCGAGATCCATGACGACTCCTCAGATCGATAGCACGATGCCTTCGGCCGGATCGATGTCTCCCGCAACCATCCGCGCATAGGCCGACATCGCCGCGGCCGGGCCGTGCCCTTCGACGGTGCGCAGCCACGGCGCCGTCGATGCGACGAACGCCGTCCAGCTGTCGGCCAGCCGTTGCTCGAATCCCGCCGCGCCCCATTCTGCCATACGCTCCGCCGCGACCGTCGGGGCGAAGAAGAATTGCGGGCGCGGCCCGGTCAGCCGAGCGGTCTTTGCCGGTACGTCCCAATGCGTGTCGCCGATCACCCAACTCGCGCCCAGCGTCGCATCGAAGCGCGCATGGATCGCCGCCCGCAGCCCGCCGTCGCCGGAAAAGTCGACATAGGTCGTCGTCGGACCGAGCGGCAGCACCTCGATCTCGTCATAAGCGGCGACCAGATCGTAATTGCCGGTGGTCTCGGTGAACGCCCGGTTGCGCGCCGAGGTCAGCCCGATGACCATCGCCCCCCTCGCGCGTGCGGCCTGCGCCAATCCGAGCGCCGTCTTGGACGAGGCGCTCGACAGCAACAGCCGGTCGTCTCCCGCAGCCAGCATCGCATCGATCAGGAACGAGGTGACGTAGAGCGGTCGGAACAGCGCGTACGCCGCGTCGTCACCCATGCCCGGGTCGGCGCGGACATAGCTGTTATAGACGGCGGCGAGCTCGGCGCGGTGCGCCGCTCCGTCGACGAAGCCGCGTGCCGAAACCTTGACCGGGGTCAGCACCGCGCCGCTCGCCATCGGCCAATAGCCGTAGAAGCGGTCGCCTACCGCCAGTCCGTCTACCTTGGACGCGATGACCCGTGCGAAGCCCCAGACCGGCACGACGCCCCATCCTGCCGCGGCCGGAAAAAAGTCCCAGTACCGCATGTCCACGCCGTGCGCCGCGTAGGTGATGTTGTTCGAGGTCAGTGCAAAATGCTCGATCGAAAATGCCGCCTGGCCGTCGGCGATCTCGTCGGAACGCTCGACCAGCCGCGCATCGGCAAGGTCGACACGGGAGACCTGAACCTCGTTGATCACGGCTTGCTCCACAATTTTCCAAGGTCGGCGAACATAGTGGCGCTTATATCAGGACAGGGCAATTCGGCGTGGCCGATGGTAAGTATTGCTTAAACTAGGTTGAACATCTGGAATCGATAAAACCAGGCAAGAGTCGGAGAACTTTACACTTTTCGTGATCGTCATAGCCTGCAACGGAGGCGTTCCATCGTGTCCGACTGGGAATCCAGTTCTGGCATGCTTCGTGCACAACAGTTTCCGGTGGGTCGGGTCTGCCGAGCTGGAGGGCATGATGGTAACGATTTCGAAACGAAATACCAAAGACTTGTTTCGACTGGGCACAATCTCCGTCATCGCCGGATGCGCTCTCCTGGCATCATCGGCCAATGCAACGACAGTTATTCGCAGTGGCGCCTATGGCGTAGAGGTCAACCTGTCCGTCCTGTCGGTCCTGAAGGCCCAGGTCGGTCCACTCGCATCTACCGACGGTATCGCCGGCACAGGTTATGATACGGCGGGTACACTAGCCAGTCTCAACCAGACCTTGGCACTTGGCACGTTGACCGGACTGAAGATCGGCACCGGGCTGATAACGACCGGCGCCGAGTCAGTATTTCCGCTGACGCCGACAGGTAACGCCGATGCGCTGGTCAACGGCCTGAACTTGTCACTCACCGCGGCGCGAGCTTCGAGCCTCGGCCTGACCGCGACCACTTTGACCTCGCATTCCGAAGTCGAGGGCGTCGACGCAGCTTCGGCCACCGGTACGTCAAAGATCAGCGGCCTGAAGCTGACCGTCCTTGGTATCGACTTGATCAACCTGAGTGCGAGTGAATTCATCACGGCACCCGCAAACAGCAATCTGCTCACCCTGCTTGGCTTGAACACCATCTCGGGCCTTAATATCATGGTTAACGAGCAAGTCCCTCTCCCCGGCAGCAATGCGAAAAATGCCGGGATCACGACCAACGCGCTTCACCTGATCTTCAGCAACTTCCTGCTCGGCACCGACCGGCTGTATGGCGACGTGATTATCAGCAGCACCAGGGCCTATATCGACAACGCCAACTCCGCGACACCCGAGCCGGCGACCTGGATCCAGATGATCACCGGCTTCGGCCTGATCGGCGTCGCCGCCCGTCGGCGGAAAAAGGCGCTCGCCTAGCTCGACAACGCGTCCGACAAAAGGGGATGACGGCAGGCTGGCCGTCATCCCCTTTTTATTGCCGGCAGTTCCGAGATCGATCGCGGCGAGCGCCTACGCCGCCCGGCTCGAAGCATCGACGCGGGCGGCGCGCGGGCCCGGGTGCCTGTCGCCGCTACCATGCCCGATGCAGATTGCCCCGATGGCGACGACGATGCAGGCACCGATCCGGTAGACCGTCAGGCGCTCGTCGAGGAACAGTCGGCCGATCAGCGCCGCAAAGACCACGCTGGTCTCCCGCAGCGCCGAGACCGGGCCCATCGGCCCCAGCGACATCGCGTAGATAATGATGCCATAGGCGACCAGCGAGACGATGCCGCCGGCCGCTGCTAACGTTGTTTCCCGCGCCCCCCGTCGCAAGGTCCGCCAGTCGCGCAACGCGGCATAGGCCGCTGGCGCCATGACGCCCCACATCAGGCACATCCACACCGTGTAGCCCGCTGGAGTCCCCGAGAGGCGCACGCCGATCCCGTCGACGACACTATAGGCGCCGATGAAGCAGCCGGTACCCAGCGCGTACCACAGGCCACCGAAGCCGCGATTGCGGCCCTGGAAGGCGAGCGAGATGATGCCGGCCGACACCAGCGCGACGCCGACCAGGCTGAGCGCGTCGGGCAGTTCGCCGGCGAACACCGCCGCACCCAGGCAGACCAGCAGCGGCGAGGAGCCACGGGAGATCGGATAGGTCTGTCCCAGGTCGCCGCTGCGGTAGGTGCGCACGAGGAACAGGTTGTAGCCGACATGGAGCAGGGCAGAGGCCGCTGCATAGCCCCAGCTCGCCTGCGCCGGCATCGGCACGAAGGGTACGAGCGCTGCGCACACCGCCGCGATTGCGATGCACATGACGGTGATCGACCACAGGCGGTCGGTTCCGGCGCGCAGCAGGGCGTTCCAGCTGGCGTGCAGAAACGCCGCGAGCAGGACGACCGAAGTGATTGCTGGGGACATGTCGCTCCCACCTGACCGTGCGCCACGGCCAGCCGGAGAGCTTTTGCCGGCCGATCGATCGCGGAAGATTGCTGTGCCCCCTCCCCGCATCAGCGAGGAGGGGAAGCAGGGGACCTGGTCGGAGCGACAGGATTCGAACCTGCGACCCCTTGACCCCCAGTCAAGTGCGCTACCAGGCTGCGCCACGCTCCGACCGGCGGCGGGTCTAGGCGGAGGGGCCGTTCAAAGCAAGACCTTACCCTGACCTCAGGCAGGAACATCCAGGCTATACTGTCGAAGCAGGTCGTACAGGGTCGGGCGGCTGATCCCCAGCAGCTTGGCTGTGTTGGAGATATTGCCTTCCGTCCGCGCCATCGCCAGCCGGATCGCGTGCCGGTCGGCGGCCTCGCGTGCCACCTTGAGGTTGAGCGCCGCCGCGCCGTTCGCCTTGCCCCCGAGGTCGAGGTCGTTGGCATCGAGGCGCGTGCCTTCCGCCATGATGACGGCGCGCTTCAGGCGGTTCTCCAGTTCGCGGACGTTGCCGGGCCAAGCCCAGTCGGTGATTGCGGCGACCGCATCCGGGGTAAAGCCCTTGAAGATGCGACCGTGATCGCGCCCGAACTTGGCGAGGAAGTGATGCGCCAGCAGGGTCGCGTCACCGGCGCGCTCGGCCAGTGACGGGATGCGCACGACGATCTCGGCAAGCCGGTAGTACAGGTCCTCGCGGAAACGACCGGTGGTGATCATCTCCTCGAGGTTCTGGTGGGTAGCACAGACGATGCGAACGTCGACCGGGATCGGGCGGCGGCCGCCGATGCGCTCGACGACTCGCTCCTGCAGGAAGCGTAGCAGCTTGACCTGCAACGGCAGCGGGATGTCGCCAACCTCGTCGAGGAACAGCGTGCCGCCCTCGGCCAGCTCGATCTTGCCCTCGGTCATCTTGGCCGCGCCGGTGAACGCGCCCTTCTCATACCCGAACAGCTCGGACTCGAGCAGGTTCTCCGGGATGGCGGCGCAGTTGATCGCGATGAACGGCTTGCCCTTGCGGAGCGAGGCGTTGTGCAGGCCGCGAGCCAGCAGTTCCTTGCCGGTCCCGCTGGCGCCGAGCAGCATCACCGAGACCTGCGCGGTGGCAACCCGCTCGATCATCCGGGCGACCTTGAGCATCTCCGGTGCGCCGGTGATGATGCCGCCCAGCACGTCCTGCGGGCCGACTGCCGACGCCAGGCGACGGTTCTCCGCCTCCAGGTCGTGGACGTGATAAGCCCGGCGCACGATCATGCCGAGCTCATCGATGTCGATCGGCTTGGAATAAAAGTCGAAGGCGCCCTCCGCGATGGCGCGGATGGCGCTGCCCCGGGCGCCATGCCCCGACGCGACGATGACCTTGGTGGCGGGCGCGGCGCGCAGGATCTCGTCGAGCGTCGCAAAGCCCTCGGTGATGCCGTCCGGATCCGGCGGCAGGCCGAGGTCGAGCGTCACGACGGCGGGCGCATGGACGCGCATTGCCTCCAGCGCCGCGGCACGGTCGCCGGCGACGACGACGTCATAATCTTCGTACGACCAGCGCAGCTGGCGCTGCAGCCCCTCGTCGTCTTCGACGACCAGCAGCTTACGCGGTACTCCCAACGAACTCACGCATTCATCCTCTCGCTCACCGCCACGCTAAGTGCCGGTAACGCAACCGTAAAGATCGTCCCTTCGCCTTCCCGGCTGACGACGTCGAGGCGACCACCGATCGACAACGCGATTTCTCGCGCTTCATAGGCCCCGATACCGAAACCGCCCACCTTCGTCGACTTGAACGGCTTGAACAGCTCCGTCCTGACGAAGGCGCTCGACATTCCGGTGCCGTGGTCGGCGATGGTAACGACGATAGTGTCCCCCTGTCGATCAAGCGCAACATCGATCTGGCCGTCCTCGCGACTCGCGTCGATGGCGTTCTGGATCAAATGTGCGAACAATTGCTCAAGACGCGCCGGATCGGCCTGCACGAACATCGGCCCCAGGCCAAGGTGCCGGTACAGCGGCGCGTGGCCACGCTGCTTGATGCGGACGATCTGCGCGATCAGTTCGCCGACATCGACCGCTTCCGGCACGTCGGGGCGCGCCGTGTTGTGCTGCGCCAGCCGGGCCAGCAAGTCATTCATCTTGCTCACCGAACTTTGCAGGGTCGCCACCATGTCGGCCCGGAAGGCCGGGTTATCGGCATGCCGCTCGGCATTGCGCGACACCAGGCTGAGCTGCGACACGAGGTTCTTGATGTCGTGCATGATGAACGCGAACCGGCGATTGAACGCGTCGAAAGCGCCCGCTTCGTCCAGCGCCGCCTGCACCGACGCCTCGGCGATGTAGCTTGCCGCCTGCCGGCCAAGCGTGCGCAGCAGGTCGTAATCCTCCCAGTTCAGATCGCGCGGCGCCAGCGTCCGCTCCAGCAGCAGGAACCCGGCGAGCACGTCGAGATGGATCAACGGCACCGCCAGCCAGATGCTGCGGTGCGCCGCCCATTCCGGCAGGGCCATGCCGCCATATTCCTCGCCGCCCTCGCGCCATTCGTCGAAGTCGACGATCCGCTGCCGCTGGCTGAGGAACGGTCCAAAGCCGCTGGTAGCCTCGACATGGTCGCCGTCGAAGCGACTGAAATTCCACCGCGCTACCCGGTCGAAGCCGCCGTCGCCGGCCGGCGCGAACAAGGCGCCACCCGGCGAGTCGACGACGGTGCACACCGCCTGCACGACCCTCTCCGACAATTGGCCGCTGCCCTTTTCGGTGCGCGAGACGGTGGCAATGAAGCGCAACCACTCCTGCCGGTAATCATATTTGTACGCGAAGAAGTTCTTGGCGATCTGGACGCGCAGCGCGGCCCGGAAACGCGGCGATACCAGCACCACCGCACCGATGATGGCGGTGCCGAACAGGAAGCTGATCTGGAGCAGCCGGCCCCAGTCGCCCCCGGCCAGCCGCAAGCCATAGGCGGCCAGCGCCATGACGATCAGATAGCCGCCGATGATGCTGAACGACAAAGTGTGGAAGACCACCTGTCGCGACACCTGGACCCGCGCGACCCAGGCCGTCGTCGCCGACAGGATGAGCAGCGGCACGACCATCGCGTCGACGGCACCACGGATGTTGTACAGGTCGTCCGAGATCTCGCCGAGCAGGAACTGCAGCGTGTAGAGATTGAGGTCGTAGCCGAACAGGCCGGCAAGGCCGATGCACAACAGCCGCAGTCCGGTCCGCCCCCCCGGCTGGGCGTTGACGTACAGATTGTGGAGCAGCACCAGCCCGAGGATCGCGACACCGAGCCGGGTGATGACGAACAGCACGCGAAGCAGCGCGTCGTGCGCACCGAAGCCACCGCCGACGCTGCCGACCAGGTCGAGCATCAACTGGGCAGTGGTGACGAAGCCGATCGCCCCGGCGATGATGAAGGACGACCTCAGCCGATCGTCGAGCCGCCAAGAGACGCGCAGCAGGGCGATGATGAACGCGACCCAAGCGGCGGTGCGCAATGTCTCAAGGGGCGACAGCAACAGCGTCCACGGCGTTCCGAAGCGTGCGCCGAATGCAAAGATCAGGCCCCACAGCGCCGTCGTCGCGGCGGCCCCGGCCAGCCAATAAGCCACCTCGTCGCGCCGGCGTCGCAGCAGGACGCTGATCGCCAGCCCGGCGAAGCTCAGGCCCCCGATCAGGTGACTGAACAGGCCGACGTCGGTCAACTGGACAATGATCGGCGCACCCCCCGGACTGATCCTCAGCCGATGTTAGCGCCTTAACCCGCCCGCTGTCATCTGCCGCCTGTCACCCCTCGCCAGGGCCTTGGCCAAAGCCTCGCGGTCGAGCCCGTTTTCCCAGCGGGCCACGACGATGGTCGCGACTGCGTTACCGATGAAGTTGGTCAGGCTGCGGCACTCGCTCATGAAGCGGTCGACGCCCAGGATCAGCGCCATTCCCGCCACCGGCACGCTCGGCACCACGGACAGCGTCGCGGCCAGCGTGATGAACCCAGCACCGGTGACCCCCGCCGCGCCTTTCGAGCTCAACATGGCGACGCCCAGCAGTAGCAGTTGCTCGCCCAACGACAGATGCACGTCGCAGGCCTGCGCTATGAACAGCGCTGCCAGCGTCATGTAGATGTTCGTTCCGTCCAGATTGAACGAATATCCTGTCGGCACGACCAGTCCGACGACCCGCGGTTCGCAACCGGCACGCTCCAGCTTTTCGATCAGCGCCGGCAGTGCGGCCTCCGACGAGGAGGTGCCGAGAACCAGCAGCAGTTCCGCTTTCAGATACACTAGCAGCCGCCACAGGCTGAACCCGGCGACCCGCGCGATGATACCGAGCACGACCGCGACGAAGACAATGGAGGTCAGGTAGAAGGTCGCGACAAGCGCCACCAGATGCGCCATCGAGGCGATGCCGAACTTGCCGATCGTATAGGCGATCGCGCCGAACGCCCCGACCGGAGCGGCGCGCATCAGGATGTCGACGAGCTTGAACACTGCTGCCGTCGCGGCCTGCAGGATCTCGAGCAACGGCCGCCCGCGTTCGCCGCTCATGGTCAGCGCGATGCCGAATAATACGGCGACGAACAGCACCTGCAGGATTTCGCCCTCGACCAGCGCGCTGACCAGCGTCGTCGGGATGATGTTCATCAGGAAGCCGGTCAACGTCGTGGCGTGTGCCTTGGCGGTGTACTGGCCGACTTCGCGCGTATCGAGGTCGGCAGGATTGATGTGCATCCCGGCGCCCGGCTGGACGGTGTTGGCGATGATCAACCCGACCACCAGCGCCAGCGTCGAGACGGTCAGGAAATAGGCGAAAGCCTTGCCGACGATCCGCCCCACCCCGCCGAGGTCGCGCATCCCGGCGATGCCGGTCACCACGGTCAGGAAGATCACCGGCGCGATGATCATCTTGACCAGCTTGATGAAGCCGTCGCCCAGCGGCTTCATCGCTGCGCCCGTGGCGGGATCTAGGCTGCCGAGGATGACGCCCAGCACGACAGCGGCCAGCACTTGGACATACAGCTGCGCGTACCATGGCCGCGGTGCCGCGCCTGTCGCCGTATCGTCGATGATCAAGTTCGCCGCGCCCCCTGGATTTTGGGCATGATGACAGCCCCCGGCCCCTCTGCGAAGCCCCGGCGGCGTGTCCATTTCGGTTCCAGACCAGGATGCACACCAGCCCGGTTAACCATAGCAAGGAGAGGACCAGGAGAACCGACGATGATGCGCATGTTGAGCCGAGCCAGCCGCCCCTCTGGCCAGCGCTCCCGGCTGCTGCTTCGTGCGGCGCTGCTGCTGATCGTCGGCCTGTGGCTCGCTGCGTCGTTCGACAACAGTCAGGACGGTCCCACCGACTTTGCGGGCATCGCCAGACCCTGAACATGAGCGGCGGCTTTCCAGCCGGTCATGACTCGCCACCTAGCTCCGCTAAAAAATAGGACTATTTCCTACCTTTTAGCCGAACAATCATAGCGTGTTGTCCCGACACTACGCACGAGTTCGTCTAAGTCGTTGAATTTCATACTACCGTCTGTTGCCTTGGGAGTTGGCACAGGCTTTGCAAAGCTGCTGGCATGGGACGCCGGATTGGCCGCCGCCCCGAACACAGGAACTCCACCATGTTCGTCACCAGCTCCATCGCCCGCGCCGTCGTCGCCACCACCGGTGCCATCCTGTTTGCCGCGACCTGCCTGCTCGGTGCCGTTGCTCCGGCAGCTGCCCACGAAGCCGACGTCCGGACCCAAACGGTCAGCTACGCCGACCTCGACCTGCAGCGCCCGGCCGATCGCGCCCGCCTCGAAGCCCGTATCCGCGCTGCCGCCCGCGCCGTCTGCTCGCTCAACACGACGAGCGATTTCGCCCGCAGCGCCGAGTACCGGTGCACCAAGCGCGCCGTGGCGACCGCCACCGCCGCCCTGTCCTGAGCCGGCAAGGCGGAGCGCTGCTCCGCCCTGTCATCGGTCTATGCGAAACCGTCATGCGAGCCATGCCGAAGTGCCGTTACCCAGCCGATATGGTTGCGCTTATCTGATCGCAACCACCGTGCGCGCCACCATCTGCAACCCTCGGGTGCAACGGTTGCGCAGCCCGATGTTGCGTCGGTGCAACTAGCTGCAGCAGCGCATCGCACATAGGTCACGCTCGTCACGTCATCCGAAAGAAGCACGATGTTCGCCTCCATCGATACCGCCACCCCGTCCATCGGCAGCTACAGCCGCCCGGTCGCACGTCGCGCCGAGACAGGATCGTTCTTCTTCACGTCCTTGGAGCAGCGCGTGCTGCGGCTTGCAGTGTCCGGCAGCGAGCGCCCGAGCACTTCGGTCGAGGGCCGCATACGCCGGATCTCCCGTCGCATCGGCAACATCGTCATGGCCCGCCGCGGCGGTGCGGAACTCGCCGATCCCCGACTGGAAGCGCTGCGCAGCTATGCCGCCAGCATCCACGCCGGGACGAGCACCGGACTGCCGCTATTCTACGCTGCCGGCTATACCAATGCGCACGCCGACGCAGTGAAGCGCTTCGTTGCCGCTGAACAGCGCCTCGCCCGGCACCGTCCCAGCCGCTCCGACAGCGCCATATATGCCAGCGGCATCTCGCTCGGCATCGCCTCGATCATGGGCTTCGTCGCAATGACCGGCTCGCTGCTCGCCGGCATGTAGGCTGGCGGCTATCCGCCGTTGCCCTTGCGTGAAGCGATGGTAGCGCTATCGTCCCGCCAAGCCGAAAAGGCCGACTTGGGGGTATAGATGTTCGAGAACTGGTACGAGAGCCTTGCGAAGACTGCCTCGGGCTTGCTGGGACCTCATGGTCCAGCAACCCAGGGTGCAACCGCCAGCTATGCGCCAGGCGATTTCAGCATCCATTTCTTCCTTCAGCTCGCCGTCATCCTGATCGCCTGCCGCGTCGTCGGCTGGTTGGGGCGCAAGTTGCTTGGCCAGCCGCAGGTCGTTGGCGAGATGATCGCCGGCGTCGTCCTCGGACCGTCCCTGCTTGGATTGCTGTTCCCCGGCCTGCAGGACGCCATCTTTCCCAAGGAATCCCGCAACATGCTCTACGTCGGCGCCCAGCTCGGCGTCGGCCTTTACATGTTCCTCGTCGGCACGACACTCCGCCTCGACCTGTTCAGGTCGAAGGTCCGCAGCGCCTGGTTGGTGTCGACTGCCGGCATCGTAGCACCCTTCGCGATCGCGGTGATCGTCGCGCCGCTGTTGCTGAACGTGCCCGGACTGTTCGCCGAGGGTATCAGCCAGAGCAACGCGACACTGTTCCTGGGTGCCTGCATCGCGCTCACCGCCTTTCCAATGCTGGCGCGAATCATCAACGAGCGCGGCCTGAGCAATACCTCGCTCGGCACCCTGTCGCTGACCGCCGGCGCATTCGACGACGCCTGCTCCTGGTGTGTGCTGGCGGTGGTGCTCGCGACCTTTGGCGGCGGACCGGGCGTGGCGCTGCTCGCAATCGGCGGCGGCGTCGCCTGGGCGGTGTTCCTGATGCTGTTCGGACCCCGTCTGCTCGCGCCGCTGGGCCGCATGGTGGAGCGCGAGGGCGAGATGAGCATGACCGTCCTGGCGATCACGCTGGCGGCGTTTTGCGTGTCCGCTTTCCTGATGGACGCGATCGGCATCCATGCGATCTTCGGCGGTTTCCTGATGGGCGTGGTGATGCCGCGCGGTGCCTTTGCGGCGGAGCTGAAGCGCAAGGTCGAGCCGCTGGCCGTCGTCCTGCTGCTGCCGATGTTCTTCACCTACTCGGGTCTCAACACCCGGATGGACATGGTAAACTCGCTGCCGCTGATGCTCATCGCACTCGGCATCCTGCTCGCCTCGATCATCGCCAAGGGTGGTGCCTGCTACCTCGCCGCCCGGCTGTCGGGAGAGGACAACCGGACGTCGCTCGGCATCGGCGCGCTGATGAACTCGCGTGGACTGATGGAGTTGATCATCATCAACATCGGCCTGCAGAAGGGCATCATCGGCCCGACGCTGTTCTCGATGCTGGTGCTGATGGCGATCGTCACCACCATGATGGCGACGCCGCTGTTCGAGCTCGTCTATGGCCGCAAGGCGCGCGAGAGCGGCGAACTCGCAGCGATCGGCGGCGACCTCAGCCGGGCTTGAAGGAAACGGAGGCTTTCATGGGACGCGTCAGGATCGGCGGCTTTGCAATATCGCTCGATGGCTTTGGAGCCGGGCCGGACCAGAGCCTCCAGGACCCCCTCGGAAAGCGAGGCAAGGAGCTTCATAACTGGTTCTTCGGGACCAGGACATTCAGGGCCATGATCGGCCAGGAGGGCGGCTCCGAGGGCGTCGACGAAACGTTCGCCCATCGCTCGATGGACGGCTTCGGTGCCTTCATCCTCGGCCGAAACATGTTCGGTCCCGTGCGCGGCGATTGGCCGGACGACGACTGGAAAGGCTGGTGGGGAGACAATCCGCCCTATCACGCACCGACCTTCATCCTGACGCACCACGCCCGCGACCCGATCGTCATGGAAGGCGGCACCATTTTCCACTTCGTCACTGACGGCATCGATGCGGCATTGGAGCGGGCCCGCGACGCTGCGGGGGACGCTGACGTCAAGATTGGTGGCGGTGTCTCGACCGTTCGGCAATATCTGCAGGCCGGTTTGGTCGACGAGCTGCACTTCGCGCTGTCGCCGGTCCTGCTGGGCCGAGGCGAGGCGATGTTCGCGGGTCTGGACCTGCCCGCGCTCGGCTACCGTGTCGTCGAATCGGTCGCGTCCGATCTCGCGACCCATTTCGTGCTCGCGTCGGATGCTTAGCCCTATTTTACGACGCCGCCGTCGGCCTTGTAGCGGTCTTCCAGGAACTGGCCCTTGACCAGGAAGGCGTCGCGGTCGTCACGGCTGAGCGTGTCCGAAACGCGGGCGAGTTCGCCCTCTACGGTCTTCAGGCCATCGACCAGGCGCCGTTCGATGCTAGGCCCGCCGTCGCTGTCGGGCTGGGTCCGCATCGAGGCAGGCACCTTGGTGTAGCGCTCGACCAGCTCCGGCAGGTGCTTGTTAAGCAGGCGGCTGACATCCTGCGCCAGCGGATCCATCTCCGGCAAAGTCGCCAGCTGCGGTCCGATGGCGTTGAGCTGGGCCGAAATCTTGTCGAGCGTCGGCGCGGCAAGACGCGGCAGTTCCGCGCGGCGACTGTCGAGCCAGCGGTCGGCCTGCGCCGGCAGCACCGCGGGCGTCGCCTTCTTTAACGCCTCGGGCTGGATATCGCCACCCAGCGGCAGCGACGCGGCGATGATGAACAGCAGCGGCAACAGCAGCGCGACCAGCAGGAAGCCGCCGATACCGATCGTGCCGAGGAACAGATAATAGGCGAGCAGCCCGGCCAGTAGAACGGCAACCGCGATCAGCCCGCGACGCAGGCGCCGCCCGGCATTCGAGACGGCGCGCTTGATGCGGCGGCCGTGGACCGCGCGCGCATCGGACCCGCCCGGCAGGCGGTCGAGCACTTCGGTGAAACGCTGTATGCGGGCATCGACCTCGCGGGACACCTCAGCCCTCCAGCGCCGTGAAGGCCGGCGTGCTGCTGACCTGGCCCTGCGAGGCACCCTCGGCGCGGGCGATGTAGCCGCGCGACTTTTCGACTTCGCTCGACAGGCTGTCGACGGTGGTCTTCATGTTGCTCAGCGCCTGCAGCTTGAACGTATCGATGGCGTCCATTGTCTGGTAGATGTTGGAGAAGGCCCGCTGCAGCGTCGCGATCGGGATGGTCGACGACGCCGCCTGCTGGTGGATCGCCCCGGTCTGGGTCTTGAGCAGCTCGCCGGTCGAATCGATCATGCCTGCGGTCGTGGTGTTGAGCGCGGTGATCTGCTCCAGCACCAGCTTCTGCGCGGTCAGCGCCTGTGCCACGGTAACGGCGGTGCGTAGCGCGGCGACCGTCGTGGTCGAGGCGCGGTCGACGCCCTTGACCAGTTCGACGTTGTTCTTCTTGACGAGGTCGAGCGCCAGATAGCCCTGCACGCTGACCGCCTGCTGGGTCAGCAGGTCGGTAGTGCGCTGGCGGATGTAGAACAGCGCGGACTCGCGGATCGCCTTGGCCTTGGCCGGCTCGCTGTAATCCAGCTCGGCCGCCTTGGCCTCCAGCTTGCTGTCCAGCGTCTTGGAGACGTGGACCATCTGCTCCAGCTTGCCCATCGTCTTCCACAGATTGGCACGCTCGCGGTCGACCGCGGCATTGTCCTCGAGCAACTCGTCCTTGCCCGCCGCCAGTCGCGACAGGATCGCCGAGATGTTCGACTGCGCCGACTTGTAGCTGTCAAAATAGCCGCGCAACTTGTTGCCGCCGAACGGGATCAGCCCAAACAGCTTCTTGCGGCTCATGAGGTTGCCGCGCTTGCCCGGGTCGAGGTCCTCGATGGTGGCGCGCAGCTCGGTCAGATTGGCGCCGATGCCGGTGTCGCGGTCCATGGCGCGCACCGGGCGGTCGAGGAAACGGTTCGACTGGCCCGCCGCATCGGCGATCTCGCGCGCACCCAGGTTGGTCAGCTCATCGACCTTGGCGCCGAACGCCGGGGACGCGGCATCGAGCTGGGCCAGATCGGTGACGAACTTGTCGACATTGGCCTCGAGCTTCGACTTCACCTCGTTGTCGACCGGCACCAGTCCCGACGCCGCCTGCGGCTCGACCACGGCGACCGCCTCGGGCGGCGTCAGCGTGATCGTCGAAGGAGTCGTCGCCGTCGTTGTCTGGGGCGTCGTCTGGGTGGCCATGTCTAGGTCAGCTCCGGTGGTTGTACGCGCAGGGTTAGCAGATCGTTGGGCAAGGCTCTACTGTGTTACGCGTCTATGTCGGGTGCCGCGGCGTGCTTGCCAAGGGCGCCGCGGTTGCGCGAGAAGCTGGGCATGAGCCAGGTCGAAGACATTCTCGCGCAGGATTTCGGCACGCTCGCCGAGGTCGTCCATCTTCATGCCGTCGAAGAGCCCGGGCGCATCGCCTTCGTCGTCGGCGAGGCACGACTGAGCTACGGCGACCTCGACGCCCTGATGGACCGGGTGGCGGGCAAGCTGCAGGCCGAGGGACTGTTGCCGGGCGACCGGATCGCGATCTGCGCCGCGACCTCCATCGACTATGCCGCGATCTTCCTCGGGGCTCTCCGCGCCGGAGTGGCGGTCGCCCCGATCGCGCCGTCGTCGACACCGGAGCAGATCGTCGCGATGATCGCCGACAGCGGCGCGCCTATCCTGTTCGCCGATGGCCAGGTGGTGGAGACGCTGGACGGCGTGGCGCTCGCCGCCCGCACTGTCGTCCGCCTCGACCAATCGGATAAACTGGCGGAATGGCTGTCCGACCATGCGCCGGCGCTGGTGCAGGTCGATCCCGCCGCGCCGTTCCACATCATCTATTCCAGCGGCACGACCGGCACGCCCAAGGGTATCGTCCAGAGCCACCGGATGCGCTGGGGCCATGTCACCGGCGGCGCCAAGCTGGGCTACACGACGCGTTCGGTGACGTTGCTGTCGACGCCGCTCTATTCGAACACCACCATGGCCAGCTTCATGCCCGCCATCGGCGCCGGCGGCACCATCGTGATGATGCCGAAGTTCGACGCGGCGGCCTATCTCAAGCTCGCCGAAACGCACCGCATGACCCACACCATGCTGGTCCCGGTCCAGTACCGCCGCATCATGGCGCTGCCCGATTTCGAAGCTCACGACCTGTCGAGCACGGTGATGAAGTTCGCCACCAGCGCGCCCTTTCCCGCCGAACTCAAGGCCGATGTGCTGGCGCGCTGGCCCGGCGGGCTAGTCGAGTATTTCGGCATGACCGAGGGCGGCGGCGTCTGCGTCCTGCTCGCGCACCTGTTTCCCGACAAGCTCCACACCGTCGGTCGCCCCGCCCCCGGCCACGACATGCGCGTGCTGGGCGAAGATGGCTCCGAGCTTCCCGCCGGCGAGATCGGCGAAGTCGTCGGGCACAGCGCCGCGACGATGAATGGCTATCACAACCGTCCCGACCAGACCGAGGCGGCGATGTGGACCGCTCCCGACGGCCGTCGCTTCATGCGCACCGGCGATGTCGGCCGCTTCGACGCCGATGGCTTCCTTACGCTCATGGACCGCAAGAAGGACATGATCATCTCGGGTGGCTACAACATCTACCCGAGCGACATCGAGGCGATCCTGACAGCGCATCCCGACGTGGTCGAGGCGGCGGTCGTCGGTATCCCATCCAATGCTTGGGGCGAAACTCCGGTGGCGTTCCTGGCCCTGCGCAGCGGGGATGGCGAAACTGTGCGGGACTGGGCCAATGCGCAGCTCGGCAAGACGCAGCGGCTGAGCGGCGTCGCGGTGGTCGAGGCACTGCCGCGCAGCGCGATTGGTAAGGTGCTCAAGCGCGAGCTGCGCGACAGCTGGGCGGGCTGAAGCGAACCCGTCGGCGATGAAACAAAAGTCTTTTGCTCGTCTCCCTCCCGTTCCGGGAGGGATGCAGTAGGCAGCTAGATCTTCGCGACGCTGACCGTCATCGCGACCTGCTCCACCGGGCCACTCGTCGTCAGGAACGCGATGTCCGCGGCGTCCCGGCCATGCGCGATGCGGATGAGGCCCTCGATCGGGGCCAGCCCGGTCGGGTCGATCAGCCACCAGCCGTTGCCCAGCCAGACCTCGAACACCGCATGAAAATCCGGTGGATCGAGGGCCAGCGCGTACGCCGCGACCGCTCGTGCCGGGATACCACCTGCCCGCGCCAGCGTCAGGCCTAGGTGGGTGAAGTCACGACACACCCCGGCGCGGTCGATGAAAGTGCTTTCGGCACCGGTCTCGGCGGTGCTGACACCGTGCAGGTAGTCGACGTGCTTGCGGATCCACTCGACGATGGCGATCATCTTGGCACCGCCGCTGACATTGCCGAACTCGCGGCCGGCAAAGCGCAGGAACTTGTCCGACGGGCAGAAGCGGCTCGGCATCAGATAGGGCAGGATATCGGCGGGCAGATCGCTCCACCGGTGCTGGAGCGCACCGGCGTGGATCTCGATGCGCGGCTCGAGGTCGATCACGGCGGAATAGGCGACTTCGACCTGGCCCTGGAAAATGCCGCGCAGCAGCCGCCCATCCTCCAGCTCGACCGCGTCGACACGGGTGTCCGGGCTGATCGACAGCGTCTCGGAGACGATCGTCTGTCCCGGCGCACGGGCGACCTGGACCTTGGCCATGATCTCCGTCGGCTGGGCATAGCGATTGGCGATATGGGACTGGGCAAGCAGGCGCATGAGAGCTTTCGGAAAAGTCAGGGGGCGGCGGGTAGCAGCGCCAGTAGAGCAAAGCTCGCCAGCCAATGTTCCCCCATATAGTCGCCGGCGATGTGCGGCAATGCGGCGGCGAGGTGCCGCTCACCGGCGCTGTGGCCTGCATGGGCGAGCGGCAGGTAGCGCCCCAAAGCCCGCCAGTTCCATGCCCGGCTGAGATTGAGACCGTCGAGATGCACGATCTTGCCGTCGCTGCGGTCGCTGACCATCGCCGGCTCGAACAATGTGTGCGGCTCGCTATCGTCGAGGCGCGGCAGGAAGTCGGTGAACCAGCGGGCGAACTCAGCTTCCGGCAGCAGCCGGGCCATGCAATGCGCTTCGGTCAGGGTCGGCGACAGGAAGGCATCGCCATCGGGCTCCCACGCCTGGGCGTTACGGTCCTCGCCGTACCAGTCGCGTGCCTGGTCGCTGAACATCATCGCCAGATCGCTGTCGAACTCGATAGCCCAGGCATGCGCGTGAATCAGCGCGAAGGCGGTGTTGGCGTGCCCGCCGGTACGATTGGGATAGGCAGCGCCGGCCAGCCAGTCGTGAAAGCGATCGGCAACTGCCTCGGCGAGCGGGCGCAACTGATCGCCGAGACGCGAATTGTGGCGCGCCGCCTCGGCATGAAGCGTCAGCAACCAGGCCCAGCCATAGGGTCGTTCGAAGGCACGCTCCGCCGCCAGGTCCAGATAATCGCGCTCCGCCTCGATCTTGGCTGGCGTGAAGGTCGCGAGGATAAGCTCGCGGATCGACGCCGCCTCGGGCAGCCCGGGCGCGAGCCGCAGCAAGGTCAGCAGCAGCCACCAGCCATGGACACAGCTGTGCCAGTCGTAGCTGCCAAAGAAAATCGGGTGGAGCGCCCGGGGGCCATAAGTCTCCCCCTCGCGACGCAGGACATGGTCGAGTTTGTTGGGATACTCGCGCGCGACATGGCCCAGCGCGATGCGGGCGAACTGGCTGGCCAGCGCCGGCGTCAGGTGCATCGTCGCAAACCTCATCCCCTTTCATCAGTACGCGTTCGACCATACACCGGGTGTTCACGGCGACAACCGCAGCGGAGTACATGCTGCTATAGATGGAAAAGTACCGCGATGACTAAGACTTGGTTGGTCGCACCGCTGTTGGCACTGGGCTTTATGGCGCCCGCCCATGCCGCACCGCCGCTGGTTGGCCGACAGATCATCACGACGGCCACGGTTTATGGCAACGATCCCTGCCCCACGGCATCGAATGGCGACATCGTGGTCTGCGGCCGGCTGCCCGAGGCGGAGCGCTTCCGGATTCCGCCAAAGCTGCGCAAGCACAAGGCGGAACGCACCGAGCAGCCATGGTCAGCGCGGGTCGCCACCCTCGACGACGCAGCACGCCCGGAGCGGCCGGACAGTTGCTCGGCGGTCGGCGCCGGCGGCCAGACGGGATGCACCGCCGCGATGCTGCGCCAATGGGCCGACGAGCGGCGTGCCAATGGCCAGCGCGTCGGCATTCCCTTCTAACGGGATCATCGACGACGCTGGCAGCAAAAGGCCGCCACCTTCGCTTTGAAGGTGGCGGCCTTTCGTCGATCGGGCAGGTTGCAGCTTACTGCGGCGTCGTCGTCACCGTCGTCGTGGTGCGGTCGGTAACCTGTGCCGCGACTGCCGGCTTGCGGACGACGCGGGTCACGGTACGGCGGGCCGGCGTGGCAGGACGGCGCACGGTCTCCTTCTGGATTACCGTGGTCGTCGTCGGCGCCTGAGCAACGACCGGCGGTGCGCTGCGGAGTGCCTCGGTTTCCGCGGCGGCCTGGGCTGCGGACTGCTGCGCGGCAGCGGCCTGAGCGGCTGCGGCGGCGGCGCCCTGCTGTGCGGCATCGGCGCGAGCGTCGGCGGCAGCGGCGTTCTGCTGGGCAGTGCTGGCGGCGGCTTCCGCATCGCGGCTCCGGTCACGCTCGGCTTCGACCTTGCGGCGGTCGGCGGTGACCAGCGCTGCATCGGCCATCTCCGAGGCGTGCGCGGCGTCGATCTGCGCTTCCTTCTTGTGGCCCTGCGCCAGGTTCAGCTCGGCGGAGCGCAACGCGTCGCGGGCACGAGCCTGGATCCCGGCAGCCTCGGCGCTGGCACCGACCTTGTCGCCTGCATCGATCTTGCCGCGCGCCGCGGCGATGGCGGCACGAGCCTTGGCGGCATCGTCGGCGGCGTGTGCAGCGAATGGCACGGTCGAGGCAGCGAGCAGCGCACAGACGCTGATGGAACGCAAGATGTTACGCATTGGACAAACCCTTTAGAACCTTCGTTGAGCCTCCCAAACGATACTGCAGCGCTTCAGTTCCAGTGGGTGCAGGCAGCCAAGGCGCGCGACGGCACTGCGCAAGATCAGAACCTGGCGCGAAGCCCGGCCAACCAGCGGCGTGGCGTCCCTGGCCCTAGGCTGCGCGGATTGCTGGCGTTGGGCGCTTCGGACAACTCCACCTCGCCGGTTTCCGAGAATGTCCCGAAGGTCGCGTAGTGCTTGTCGAAAACGTTGGACAGTTCGGCGAACAGCGTCACGGGGCCTGCCACCGCGACGCTGCCGCGCAGATTGAGCAGCGCGAAGCCGCCCGTCCGTGGCTCGAGGTTCGCCTCGTCGCCAACCAGATACTGGCCGGTCTGGGCCTGTACATCTCCGCCGACGGAGAAGCCGCGCCCGGCATAGTCGACGGACACCAGCCCGCGGTGACGGGGCACGCTTGGCATGCGGTCGCCGCGCCTGACGCTGATCTGGCCATCGTCGTCGGCGGATGGGTTGTCCGGGCTGTTGAGCGTCAGCGGCGTACGGAAAGTCGCGTCGGTGAAAGCGTAGCCGGCGCGCAGCGACCATGGCCCCTGCACGGCGGTGACGCTCGCCTCGACACCCTGTCGCCGGGTCTGGCCGATATTCTGGAAGAAGGCGCGCCCGCGGGTCTCGGCGGCGATGAACTGGATGTCGTCGTGATTGGTGGCGCGGTAACCTGACAGCAGCCAGTCGATCCGCCATGGACCCTCGCGGAGCCGGCCGGAGGCGCCGAGTTCCCAGGTCTTCGCGACGACCTGCTTGAGCGGCGGATCGCCGACGAAGAAGTTGGTCAGGCTGCACGGCGCGTCCTCGTCGGCGCAGGCGAGTTCGGCAGGCGTCGGCGCCCGGTTGGTCTCGGCGTAACCGCCGCGCAGCGACAGCGCCGGCGAGATCTCCCAGTCGAGTTCCGCCCCCGGGTTGACCCGGCTGAACGTGTGATTGCCGTCGAGCACCGTTCCGATCCGATCGTCGAGAATGACCCGGGCGTGGTTCCAGCGAACGCCGAGCTCGGCGCTCAGGCCGCCGAACAGCGGCAGCTTTTCGGCAATGAACACCCCGGTGTAGCGAGTGCGCGCATCGAGCGAGACGGGAGTGATCGAGCCGTCGGGCTGGGCGACGATCGGCCCGAGACCTTCGACGCTGCGCTCCTCGGTCAATCGGCCGACCTCGGTCGAGGAGTCGAAGCGGGTGTGACTGCGGTCATAGCTGGCACCGATGGTCAGCTGGTTCTCGCCGCCGAACAGCGGGCGCTTGTCGGTCAACTGGATCAGCGCGCCACCCGCCCGCGTGTTGGTGCGGCTGCGATTGAGGACGCCATAGCCTTCGCCGCCGAGCGTGTCAGGAATGCCGTCGCCATTCCTGTCGAGCAGCGGCTGGGCCTCGTCGGCGGCGGTTTCGAGACAGAGCAGGCCGGGATCATCGTCGCACGCCTCGATATCGGCTGCGTCGCCGTTCAAGGTACGCTGCTTGAGCTGCTGGTAATAAAGCGTGGCTTCGAGCCGGGTCGTCCCGGACAGCTCGACCCAGGGATGCAGGCTGGCGCGACCGTATTTATTGCGGGTGTTGTCGGGGTAGGTGAATACGGCGCGGCGATCGGCGGCGAGCAGTTCGACCGGGGCGGACCCGTTGCCGGTCAGGTCGCTGTCGGCCCCGGTAAGCTTGAGGTGGACGCCCGCGGTCGCGCCGTCATAGCCGAGATCGACGAGGCCGTTGTACAGGGTCGAGGGCGAATGCCGCCGCCAGCCGCTATCGTGGTTCTCCTCGAGGTCGACATAGGCGCTGAGCGGTCCGTCGCTCCAGCCGGCCTCGACCGAGCCTTGCGCGCGACCGAAGCGGCCGCCGGCGCCGGAAATCGCCAGCCCGGGCGCGGTGCGTCCGGTTTTGGTAGTGACGACGACCGCACCACCCAGCGCGTTGAGGCCATAGACCGGGCTGGCATCGAGGATGGCGATCGTGTCGACCGCAGCCTGCGGCAGGAGGTCGAAGCTGACGGTGTCGCCGAAGGGCTGGTTGAAGCGCGCGCCATCGACATAGAAGGCCAGGCCCTGTGCGCTGCCCTGCAGCGGCGACGCGACGAAGCCGCGGTAGACGAAGTTCGGCTGGAACGGATTGCCCTGCGCCTCGGACAGCGACAGTCCCGGCACCGTCCGCGCCAGTCCTCCGAGCAGGTCGGCATGACCGGCACGGTTGAGATCGGCCGAACTGGCGATGATCGCATCGTCGATGTCCACGCCGCCGCCCGGCGCGGTCACGACGATCGTCGGATTAGCGGGGTCTGACTCCTGCGCGAAAGCCGGGCTCGCGACGATGGCGATGACGAGTAACATCCGGGCCATGCGGCACCCCCACAAACTCGCCCGATCCTGGGCGTTGCCAAGTCGTTAGAGGGAGCCGGGCGGGAAATCCTGAAGACTTGCTCAGATTGTCTCGTTCTTTAGGACAAGCTGGAAGCCCTGGCCGCGCAACGTGCGGATCGTCGGTGCGTCCGGGTGCGCGGCGAGTACCCGGCGCAGGGTACCGATGTAGACATCGACCGAATTGTCGCTGACCTCGGTGTCGCTGCCCCAGACGCTCTTCAACAGGGTTTCGCGCGCGACCGGGCCGCCGCCCTGCACCAACGCCGCAAGGACATCGAAGGCGCGTCGGCTGAGGGTCAGCCGGACGGTGCCGACAAAGGCCTCGCGCGCTATCTGGTCGAGACGCAGGGTTCCAAAAGCGATACGCCCGGGGCGCATGCCAGACCGTCGGATCATCGCCGCAAGTCGCGCCACTAGCTCGGCAAATGCGAATGGCTTGGGCAGATAGTCGTCGGCTCCGCAGTCGAAGCCGTCGAGCCGATCCTGCAGCGTCGTCCGCGCCGTCAGCATGATTACCGGTGTGTCGATCCCCGCGGCGCGGAGGTCTCGGCACAGGTCGAGCCCATCGCAATCGGGGAGGCCAAGGTCGAGGATGGCGGCGCAGTAGCTGCCCGTGGCCAGGCTGGCGGCGGCGTTGCGGCCGTCACGATGCCAATCCACGACATAGCCCTCGGCAGCCAAGCCGCGCAGCGCAAAGCGCGCGATGCCAGGATCGTCCTCGACCAGCAGCAGCTTCATACGGAAACCGACCTGAGCGGTAGCTCGATGGTCGTGACGCAGCCGCCCGTCGCAGCGTTCTCGGCACGGATCGTGCCGCCATGCTGTTCGACGATCCACCGCGCCAGCGCCAGACCCAGCCCGACACCGCTGCGCGCCCGTGGCTGTGCCGACTGGTAATAAGGGTTGAAGACATACGGCAGGTCGGCTTCGGGAATCCCGCTGCCGTCATCCGCGATGACCAGTCTGGCGCCGCCGGCGTTCGCTGCCACGTCGATCCGCAAAGTGCCGGGGCCCGAGAATTTGATGCCGTTGTCGATTATCGTCAGCGCTGCCTGCTGCAGCCAGCGGGCGTCCCCCTCCACGATCAAAGGGCTGGCCGGCGCATGAACATCGAGCACGACATCGTTCGACGCAGCAAACCCGGAGACTGCCTGGACGCTGGCCGTGACCAGTTCGGCTAGGTCGACAGGCACGCGTTCCAGATCCAGCCGGCCGTCGTCGGCTCGCGCCACGCCGAGCAGTTCCTCCAGCCGGCGGTCGAGCACGTCCGCCTGCACGACGATCTCGCCGAGCACGCCGCGCATCGCCGCCGCATCGTCGCCGAGCCGCAGCGCGACCTCGGCCTCGCCGCGCACCACCGTGATCGGCGTTCGCAGCTCGTGGCTGAGCTTGGCGAAGAACAGCCGGCGGTTGCGATCGACGTCGGCAAGTCGTTCGTTCTTGGTCTCGAGCTCGAGCGTCCGCTCCTGGACGAGCCGGGCCAGGCGGCGATTGCCATCGCCGAGAGCCAGCCCCGCAACGACGGCGAGCGCCACCGCGGCCCCGGCCAGCGCCATGCCAAGGATGTTCATGCGAAGACGCAGCTCCGTCATGGCGCTTGCCGTGGCGACCGTCTCTGCCTGTTCACGTGCCGAGATGGCGGCAACGGCATCGCTGAGTTCACGTAGTGTCGACACGGCTGCGGTTGGATCGCGCGTCGATACCGCTTGCCGTGCCAGCGTCTCGAATTGCTTCGCAGCGATACGCTCGGCGGTCAGGGCGTCATCACGGCCACCAGACTGCTTGGCGGCGACCACGGCTTCGCGCGCCACCGAAGACTGGTAGGCGCGCAGTTGAGTGTTCAACTGAGCGCGGTCTGCATCCGCAGTGCTGCCGTCGCGGACCGCCCCGGCGACGGTGGCTGCAATCGCGGAGACTGCGGTCGACTGGACCTGCGAGGCAAGCGAGCGCTCGAGATAGCGGTCGGCGGCGGACAGGCTCATCGCCTGCGCTACGGCCAGTCCCGCAATGCAAAGGATCAGCAATATCCCGCAAGTCGTGGCGGCGGCGGGCTTCATCATCACGACGGTCTTCTGGACCGATGGCAGTTGACCGTCGAGCGACGCCGCCGATCGTTCAGCCCGCCCGCTCCGATGGTACGGTCACGGGCAGCGGGTCCGGCAGGGCATGCGTCGGGCGTGCGCCCCAAACGGCATAGAACAGCACGTAAAGCTCGCACACCGCCGTCAGCACGAACGAGCGTTGCAGGCCGTAGTGGTCGGCGAGCCAGCCCTGCACGACGACCAGCGCACCACCGGCGATCGCCATGATGAGAAGGCCCGATCCCTCCTCCGTCAACGGGCCGAGCCCACGAATACCCAGCGTGAAGATCGTCGGGAACATGATCGAATGAAACAGGCCGACCAGGATCAGCGACCACATCGCCAGCGGCCCGGTCGAGACGATGGTAACGACCATGGTCAGGAAAGCGCCGACGCTGAACGCCGCCAGGACCTTTTCGGCCGGGATCGAACGCATCAGGAAGCTGCCGGCGAAGCGGCCGACCATCATGCCGCCCCACAGGATCGCCAGGTAGCGCGACGCCTGCTCATGGGTGATCGCGGCGATCTCGGGCTGCGAGACGAAGTTGATGAACAGGTTGGCGACCCCGATCTCGGCGATCAGGTAGATGAAGATCGCAGGAATTCCGAAGACGAGGTTGCGGTGCTTCCACAGCGACAATCCGGCGCGGTCGTGCTGCGAGGCGCGTTGCGAGGCCCGCCCAATCGCCGGCAGTGGCGAGCGCGCGATGACGAAGGCGAGCAGCACCAGCACCACCGCCACGATGACATACGGCAGGACCACGGACTGCGCGTCGGCGTAGCGCTCGACCTGGGTCAGATGAAGTTCGGTGCCGGCGGTGCCGCTGCGCGAACGGCCGAGGATCAGATATCCGGCGAACAGCGGCGCCAGCGCGGTGCCCAACGAGTTGAATGCCTGCACAAGGTTGAGGCGCGACGAACCTGTCTCGGGTGGCCCGATGACCGCGACATAAGGATTGGCGGCGACCTGGAGCAAGGTGATGCCGCTGGCGATCACGAACAACGCGGTCAACACGACGCCGTAAGACGGTAGCCGGGCGGCCGGGACCATCAGCAGCGCGCCGGCGGCCATGATCGCCAACCCCACGACGATCGACCGCTGGTAGCCGATACGCTCGATCAGCTTTGCCGAGGGGATCGAGGCGATAAAATAGGCGATGAACCAGACGGACTCGATCAACGTCGTCTGGGTGTAATCCAGCTCGAAGACGCTGCGCAGATGCGGCAGCAGCGTGTTGTTGATGACCGTGATGAAGCCCCACATGAAGAACAGGCTGGCGAGCAGCGTCAATACTGGACCATAGGGTGCCGGCGCTCGATCGCTTGCCGCTGCGGAAGCGCCAACATTGGTCTTGGTCGGAATTGCCATCGCGTTTCGCTCCTGATGCTATTGCACCGCGTTCGAGGTTCCGACGTATAGACTGTCGCAGGCTCTTGTCTGACTATAACCGGGCCTGTGGGGCGTCAACGCGGTTCTGCGGGGCGGCGGCTTCAGCGATGCGCCTCGGCTTCGAGGCGATTGGCGACCCGGTGCATGATCGACCAGACGCCGACAACCACGAACGGCGCCACGATCCCGATCGACAGCGTCGCGTCGAAGCCTGGCCGGGCATGTTCCGCGGCCTTGAAGACGTAGGCCAGCAGGCTGATCATGTAATAGCTGATCGCCGCGACCGACAGTCCTTCGACAAGGCGCTGGAGGCGAAGCTGGACCTGGGCGCGACGATCCATCGAGGCGAGCAACGAAGCACTGGATGCCGAGGCCGCGACCTCGACCCGCGTCGACAGCATCTGCCCGGTGCGCGCGATCCGGTCGATGACTTCGCGCTCGCGGGCGGCAACGGTGTCACAGGTGCGCATGGCGGGCGCCAGGCGGCGTTCCATGAACGAGCTGAAGGTCTGCAATCCGGCGGCCGGCGCCTCGCGCAGCGCTGCGATGCGGTCGTGGACGATCTCGTGATAGGCACGGCCGGCACCGAAGCGGAACGACGTGCGGGCGTTCAACGCCTCGGCCTCACCCGCCAGCACGACCAGGCGGGCCAACAGCTTGCGATCCTCGTCGACGCCGCTTTCGCGCGCCAGCTGGGCCGCCAGTTCGCTGGCGGCGACCTCGATGCGAGCCAGTTCCCGACCGGCGTCGCGTGCGACCGGAAAGGCTAGCAGCGCCATCATCCGATAGGTCTCGACCTCCAGCAGGGCGAGCGCCAGCCGTCCGGCGCGGGCCGGATCGTCACCTGAGACGAGCAGGAAATAGCGGGTGAAGCCCTCAGCATCGGGTCGCAGGTCGGTGAACACCGATGCGGTGGCATCGAGCAACCGTGCACCGATCGCATCGCCGCCAAGCAGCGCCGACACCGACGACACGCTCTCGCCGGCGCGCAGGTCGAGGGTCGTCGCCACCAGCAGCTCACCCGGCAGGTCGGCGAGCCAATCCTTTGGGGCACGGTCGTGCGCATTTTCCAGGAACGGGTGGGCGCGGTCCGATGCCCGGAAGAACGTCCAGGTCGAAAATTCCGTGTGCCGTTCCCAGCGCAGCGACCATTGCCCGGCATCCAGCGCCGACCAGCGAGAGTCAGGACCCGGCTCGGCCTGTCCCAGCCGGCGGCACAGTGCCGTCATGTGCGCCCGGTCGGCGGCCAACCCTGCCTCGCCCGATACGGTCGCCAGCCGCGTCGCCACCGTCGGGCAGCCAAGCGGCGTGTACGGCCGGGCGTGCGCCTCGGCGAGAAGTGCATCACGTTCGGGGTGAAGGTGCCAGCGGGTCATCGGTGCTCCCAGGTCCGTCGGCTACCCTAGCGGGATTGCGCGGCGTGCCAAGCCGGACCTTGTCGCCGGACGATGCGTCGCGTCGGCGCGGGATCTGGCGAGCAATCGGGCGAGCGTGAATAGCGACGGCCGCAACGGCACCGAACGCTCGAAGGTACCACACTTTATGTCGGATCATTACACAGCATCTAAGGTATTACTGCTTAATATGGTGCGATCTCGAAAGACTAAAGCACAGTCTGCTGCGAACAGCGTCAGTATACGGCGCTCTTTATTTTAGAATGTACTTCGGCTAGTGATCGTTTCGCGAATGGTGATCGCCCGATCCCTTCGTAGAGCCGCCCGCTCCGTCCCCCGGCAGCGGGCGGTTCGCCTTGTCCACTGAAATTAGTTACGGCTAGACTCGAACGGTGGAGCCGAAACTGTGGTCATGGGCGATCTCGACAGGCTGGCCCGGGAGCCGGGCTGATCGTCTTGGACGCTTTCGGACCTTTGATGGGTCGATATCCAGGCCTGAAGCGCTGCCGGTTGTCGGGGCGGCAGGCCGAGGAATAGCCATTGCGGCAACCGGGGACCCTGCCGAAGCAGGAGGGCGAAGAGATACGGCAGAATGATCGCGAGGAAGAACGTGACCGGGGCCGGAATTTGCGCCAGTCTCTGGGCCGGGATCGCCACACTCAGGTGAAGCGCCATGATTGCGATCGAATTCTGTCCGAGGCTCGAGAAAACGGCCCTGATGCCCTCGACGTGCGCGAGTGCTTTGCAGACCAACACCAGAACATAGCAACCGCCGATCGAGCCGATCAGCGAGACGACCGGCAGGCCGTAAGTCGCGAGCCGCATATCGAACCGGTAATCCGGATAGACGGCAAGGCCGGCGACCACTGCCGCAACGAGCGCAAGCAGGGCCGGCGCCCATAGCCACTCTGGAACTGCCGTCACCCGGAAAGCCGAGCCGGCCCAGACGAAGAACAGCGCGACCGGCGCGATCCCGATGCCGTAATAGATCTGGTGGGAGCGAAGCGCGAAGCCGATGGCCAGCAACGTCATCACGGGCAAGGCAACGTATCGGCTGGCCGGAGAAAATCCCGAACGCCCGGCGCCGCGCAGCAAAAGCCAGTTGAACGCCATCAGCGTGAAGAACAGCGTCGACAGGAACCACAGCGCACCGACATAGCCGTCGAGGTGGCTGCCGCCCTTGACCAGTTCGCGGAGCAGGATGAGCGGAGGCTGCTCGATGAAGCGATCTCCGGTCGCTGCCCATTGGCTGACCGAGTATTCGATCGCGACGATGCTGATCAGATAGGCAAAATACGGAACGATGAGGCTGTTGCCCCGCGACCACAGGAACTCCGGCCAGGGCCGCGGCTTGAAGATGTAGCCCGACAGGAAGAAAAAGAACGGCATCCGGACCACGGCGATGCTGGCGCCCAGCGGGGGCGGGAAGACGTGCCCGAACACCACGAGGACGATGCTCAATCCCTTGGCGACGTCGATCCACTCGAGACGCGTCGTCGATGCAGTCCTCGCCTGATCGATCACGGCGCGCCGCCATGCCTGGACGATCGCCGAGCCGACACAGGACCGCGCATCGAGGCTTCACGACTGTCCGGTTTCACCAAGTCGATCATCGGAAACAGGTTAGCGGCGCCGGCCATGAGCAAGAATGGCGCATCGGGGTAAGCCTGAAAGATCACGACGCGCGGGCGTAAGAGTTCCGAGCGCCCGATTCCTCCTTCGTCAGGTCCCGTAATCTCGCGCTATTGCTGCGAAGCGCAACTTCGCCGGCTGCGGATCGACGAGGCCAGCACACCTACCGATTGGCCTAATCCGGATGGTCCAGCCCAGACTTTGTCGTCTGATGGTAAGATCAGGCGATATCGTATTTATCTGGGGGACATGATGGCAACGGTGGAGGCGGTTCGCTTTGAACCGTTCGGTGCGGCGCATTCCGCCGACCGGCGCGACCTGGCTTCGCCGCTGCAGCTGATGCGGCGCCGCAAGCTGGTGATCGCCGGAGTCATGCTGGCCGTCATCGCGTTGGTCCTTGCCTACGTCCTCATCGTCACGCCGATGTATTCCGCCACGACGACCCTCCAGGTTGCCGGCTACGACACGACCGCCGAAGATGTCGGGGACCCCGACCCGGCTCGACCGCAGGACGAACTGCGGATGGCCAACCAGCTCGAACTGTTGAACTCGCTGCCGCTGGCGCGGGGTGTCGTGCGCAAGCTGCGCCTGATCGACGATCCGGAATTCCGGTCGCCGAGCCGGTCGATCCGCCGCAAGCTTGGCCTGCTGCCGGCGAGAACCGAAACTACGGGAGAAGACACGGAGGCGGCACGCGAGGCTAGCGTGATCGACGACCTGATGAACCATCACGTCACCATCGCTCGCGTCGGCGTGACCCACCTGATCACCATCACCGTCAAGACCAGCGATCCGCGCAAGTCGGTGATGATCGCCAACAATTTCGCCAATCTCCACATCGCCCGGCTGCGCGACGAAAAGGAGCGGGCCACCGGCTTGATGATCGCGCAGCTCGACAGTCGCGTGAACGAACTGCGCCAGCAGGCCACGTCGGGCGAGCGCGCCGCCGCCAGCTATGGACGTTCCCGCGCCTTGATCGGGACGCCAGGCCAGGCCGCGGATCCAGCCGCCGTCGACTGGCTCGGCAACCAGCTGGCGACGGCGCGCACGAGCCGGGTCGAGGCTGCGGCACGCTATAGTCAATTCGCTGCCAGCAACGGCGGCGCCGGACCCGCCACCACCCCGCTGCTCAACGAGCTGCTGAGCCAGCAGTCGACGCTCGACAAGCGCCTTGCCGAACTGCAGGCGCAGTTCGGACCGGGCTATCCCGATGTCTTCGCGGCGCAGGCACAGCGAGCCGATGTCGCGGCGCGGATCGGCGAAGAGCGGGCGCGGATCAAGCGGAGCCTCGCGGCCGATGTCAGCGTGGCCCAGGCCCGCGAGCAGCAACTGGCCGGCGAAGTCGGCAGCGTCCGCGAGCGCGCGATGAATGCACGCGATGCAGGCGTCGGCTTCGGCGACCTGCAAAGCGGTGCGCAGACGACGCGAACGCAATACCTCGCGCAGCTTGCCCGCCTGCAGGAAGTGCGCGGCCGCGAAGCTCGCATCCAGATCGAGGTGTCGGTCGCGGTCAAACCGGTCCTGCCGACCTCGCCGAGCGATCCCAAGGTGATGCGCCTGTTGGGCGTGGCGGTCATCGCCGGGCTGATCCTCGGCATCATCGCGGCGGTCGCCGTCGAGCAGATGGACGACCGGGTGCGGACCGGGGACGATGTCGGGCGGCTGCTCGGCGTCGAGGCATTGTCGATGGTGCCGGCCCTGACCCGCGCCGAGGCGAAGCTGGCTCCGCAGCAGTTGATCGCATCGCAACCCACCTCGGTGTTCAGCGAGAGCATCCGGACGATCTACATGGCGTTGCTCGGCACGCTTCCGACCTCGGGCAATCGCGTGGTGATCACCTCGCCGCTGCCCGGCGACGGCAAGACCACGATCGCGGTAAGCCTGGGCGCCGTCGCCGCCAGCCTCGGTATCAAGACGGTGATCGTCGACCTGGATTTCCGCAAGCCAGCGGTAATGTCCGTGATGCGCCGCTCGCCGGCACCACGCGACCTGATCGCCTACCTCGACGGCGAGGCCACGCTTCACGAAGCCATCTCGCGCGATGCGGCGACGCCGCGGCTCGACGCGCTCAGCGTCGCGCGGCCGCCTGCCGAGCCGGGGCGGTACATCACCGCCGGCATGATCGCACCGCTGCTGGCGACGCTGGGCGCGCAATATCAGCTGGTTATCGTCGATGCGCCGCCGGTGCTTCCGATCAGCGATGCGCGGATGCTGGCGACGCTCGGTGATGCGACGCTGATGGTGCTGGGCTGGGGTCGCACGCGCGACACCGCCGCACGCGCCGCCCGGCAGCTGATGCGCGGCGCGCTGACTGCTGCTGTCGTCAACCGGGTGGACTACCGCCGACATGCCGCTGCCGCTTATGGCGACGAACTTCAGCACTACTCGGAATATGCGTCCTACTTCGGACCTGCTCCGATACTGAGTCGGCGGGAACGGTTTGCGGCTATGGTGGCTCGGTGGTTCGGGCGGGGCCGGCCGGAGACGTCACTGGCCCGGGGCTAAGGCTTTTTCGCAGCCTCGGCGGTCACTGCCACCGAGTCGATGGCGTCGCCGCCGTCGATGCCGGTGCAGTGGATCATGTAAGTCCGCGACCGGCGTGGCCACACCGTCAGCGATCCGCTCGGCAGGGCCAGCGAACTGTCCAGCTTGCAGGCGTCCAAATACTCTCCTTGCCAGCTGAGCGTGACAGGCGCACCCGAGGCCACCACCGCGGGCTGCGCGCTGATCCTCACCACGGGTGACGGTCCCGGGCGCGGCGTCGGCAACCCACAGGCCAGGTCGGGCAGCCGAGCCTCGGACCCGGATGTGGCCCGGCCGAGGTCGGCAAGCGCGTTCAGATAGAGCTCGAGGTTGGTATAGCCCTGCTCACCAGCAATCTTCCGCCCGTCTTCCGGGTCGCTCGGTGACAGGTTGTTGGCCAGTTCCCACGCGTCGGGGATGCCGTCGCCGTCCTGGTCGGCCGGTGGCTCCCCGCCCTCGAGCATCGGCCAGCCGCCGACTTGCGACGGATCGTCGATGATCGCGCCCTTGCAGCGCATCATGTCGGCAAGCAGCCGGCGGTCGGCCGCATCATAGGGAAGGTTGGCACCGACGCTGGTGACGATGTCGCGATAGGCTTGTGCCGGCGCCGAGATACGCTGGGCCGGGATCGACAGACGACCGACAGGGGCCTTCGCGACGTAAGACCAGTTCGCCGGATCGAGGGCCAGCCGATCGTCGCCGACGTCGCCAGCCCGTCGCCAGTCGAGGTTATCCTTCAGGAAGATCGCAAACCTGGCAGGATTATCCCGGAAATAATTGAACATGTACAATTGCAAGCGACCTTCTGCCGAAGGTCCGCGCACGGCGACATTGCCGATCGCATTGACGAACAGATCGCCGAACCGAGTGTACAGCTCGGCGTTGTAGCGCTGCGAATTGAAGATGACGTTGTTGATCATGTCGAATTGCCCGCGCGTGTTGAGCAGCGGGTTGCGGCGGTAGTTGTTGGCGATCAGGTTGTGGCTGAACGTGATGTCGCGCGCGCCATAGCCAAAATAAGTGCCGCGGCTATGCGGGCCACGATTTGCGCGGTTGAGCCCCTCGGACAGGATCGACCATTGCACCGTGATGTTGCGCGTATCCATGCACGGCCGTTGAAGATGACCGTCGCCGACGATGTTGATGCCCTCGTCGGTCGGCCATGACGTCGACACATGATCGAGGATGACGTCGTGCGCGCCGCCACTGATCTGGACCGTATCGACGTTCTCGGATCTCTGCTCCGATCGGCCCGGGCGAATGCGCAGGTGGCGGATGACGACGTCATGGGTCTGGATCAACAGCGGCGTGTTCGTCGAATTGCCCAGCCTGATCGCGATGCCGCCCGGTGAAGTCTGCCCGGCAATCGTCAGATAGGGGTTCTGGACGTTGATCCAGGTGTCGACGGCGATCGTGCCACTCGTTCGGAACACGCAGGTCCGCGGACCCGACGCTTCGGCACAGGCGCGCAGCGAGCCGGGGCCATGGTCCGCCAGCGTCGTGACTGCGAACACCGCGCCACCACGCCCGCCGCGCGCGAACCGCCCGAATCCCTCGGCGGTCGGAAAGGCCAGCGGACCCGAGGTGCGCACCGGCTCGGAATTACAGATCGGCCCGACGACCTTGGCACCCGCGGCGGCTCCGCCGTGATCCGACTGGCCCTGGACGTGCACGACAGCACCGCTCGTGATCGCCAGCAGCGAGCCGGCGATCACGCCACCGGTTCCAATTCGTCCCGACACCTAGGGCCTCTCCGACAATCGCGATGGCGAGCAACATCTGGCCCGACGACGCTAGCGCTTGATGTGCTGCCCGGAGAAACGGTCATCGGGATGATGCCGCGCTCATCGGGGGGTGATGCGGCCGGCGAGCGCGTCGACCCAGGCGAGCTGAAGCGGCAGGCAGCGTGCGAGGTCGTAGTCGGCGACGACACGCGCGCGGGCGGCTGCCCCGAGCAGGACGCGACGCCCGGGCGCCTCGATCAGGCCGCAGATCGCATCGACGAGCGCTTCCGTGTCGAAGAACGGGACCAGTACCCCTGTCGTCGCGTCGACGACCTCGCGTACCGGTGCCGTATCGCTGGCGACGATGGTACAGCGGGTCGCCATTGCATCCAGCAGGCTCCAAGACAGCACGAACGGATAGGTCAGGTAGACATGGACCATCGACAGGCGGAGCACCGCGCGAAAGCGGTCCGGGCTCAGCCAGCCGAGAAAATGGACCCGCGAGCGATCGATACGCCCGGCGACCTCGTCCAGGTAGATGTCGCGCCAGGTCTTTCCCGCGGGCGGTGCAGCGCCGTAACTGACGCCGTTGCCGCCGACGATCAGCACCTGCGCCTGTGGTCGCCGGGCGAGCAGGTCAGGCAACGCGCGCATGAAACGGTGATAGCCGCGATAAGGCTCCAGGTTGCGCGCCGCGTAGGTGATGACCTCGTCGCCCGGTCGCAGCACCGTGTCGCCGACAGTCAGCGCAGACGCTGGCCCGGCGATCGCCGCCTCGGTGTCGATACCATCGTGGATGACCTCGATCCGCGGGCGAAAGCTCGGTGGATATGTGTCGGCTTGCCACGACGTCGGCGAGATCGCCGCATCGGCCATCTCGAAATGCATCTGCTGCGCCAGGTTGCGGACCTGCAGCCGACACGCATTGGCGAGCGGATCGGCGACCGGGAACTCCGGATCGAACCCGGTGTCACCGGCGTCGGAGCCGTAAAAATACTCGCAGTAGATGCCCAGCCTCGCCCGCGGCCATAACTGTTTTAAAAACAGGCTTTCGCCCCATGCCGGATGGGCGATGATGATGTCGGGTTCGAACCCCTGCTCGGCCAGGCGCCGCGCCGAGCGCAAGGTCGCTTCGCCGCGGATGATCTTCGTGTCGAAATCTGCAGTCCACGGATGGCCTGTGGTGGTGCTCGAATAGCCTGCATGGCTGCGCACCGCCGTGATCCCGGCGCCGCCGGCATAGGCGTTCATGCACAGCGCAACGACGCGGTCGCCTCGCGCCGCCAGCGCCGGCGCCAGATGCTTGAACTGAGCCGGAAAGTTCTGGTGAACGAACAGTATCTGCAAGCTCGGCAGTCCCTGAAACTCGCCCCGATCATAGCGGTGGCGAATTGAATTTTATTACTACCCGTTTGGATTAGCCCGTTATCTTGGTGCCCTGATCTCTTCGGCTCGAGTGGCTCCGAATGGTCGCCCGACTGTCCTTCATCCTGCCTGCAATTCTACAGCGAATCCGGCACTATTCCTGACACGTGGATGCAGCGGGGGATGCGTCGAGCGATATGGGGGTATTGGACATGGCGATCGGGGCTTTCGACCGGTGGGGTGCGGAATTTCAGGTCGAAACGACGACGGCGGGTAATCAGTCGGCGCAGACGATCACGGCGCTTGCCTCGGGCGGCTTCGTGATCAGTTGGACCGATGCCAGCGGCCAAGGCGGTGACAACAGCGGCACCAGCATCAAAGCGCAAATGTACGACGCCAACGGCACGCGCGTCGGCGGTGAGTTCCTCGTCAACACCGCGACGTCGAATGCGCAGGAACAGCCGACCATCACCGCCCTCAAGAACGGCGGCTTCGTCGTCAACTGGACCGATAACAGCCTCCAGAACGATCCGAGCAATGGGGGGATCAAGGCGCAGATCTACGACGCGAACGGCGCAGCGGTCGGCAGCGAGTTCCTCGTCAACACCGTCACCCGGCTCGGCCAGACCAACGCGTCGAGCACGGCGCTTGCCGGCGGCGGCTTCGTCGTCAGCTGGACCGATGCCAGCGGCCTGGCGCCGGATAACAAGGGTACCGGCGTCAAGGCCCAGATCTTCGATGCAAGCGGCGCCAAGGTCGGCGCGGAGTTCCTGGTCAACACCAGCATCGCGAACAGCCAGCAGCAATCGGCGATGACGTCGCTGGCGTCCGGCGGATTCGTCGCGACCTGGACCGACAACAGTCTGCTCGGAGGCGATGCCAGCGGCTCCAGCATCAAAGCCCAGATCTTCAGCGCTACCGGTGCCAAGGTCGGCGGCGAGTTCCTGGTCAACACCGTCACCGCGAACACCCAGGACCAGGCCAGCGTGACATCGCTGAGCAGTGGCGGGTTCGTCGTGACGTGGCGCGACCTCAGCCTGCAGGACGACAGCAGTGCCGCCGGGATCAAGGCTCAGATCTTCGACGCGGCGGGTCACAAGCTCGGCACCGAATTCCTGGTCAACTCGCAGATCGTCAACACGCAGGACACACCGACGGTGTCGGCGATTGCTGGCGGCGGCTTTGCCGTGACCTGGCGTGACAACAGCAACCTGGTGGGCGATTCCAGTAGCTTCGGCATCCGGACGCAGATCTTCGACGGCGCCGGAAACAAGGTCGGCCAGGAGTTCAACGTCAATACGGTGACCGTGAACAGCCAGGAGCAGCCGCAGATCACGACGCTGGCGTCGGGTGCGCTGGTCGTGAGCTGGACCGATTTCAGCGCGTCGAGCACGGCAGGATCGGGCATCAAGGCCCAGATCTTCGCGCCCAGCAGCCGGACGATCACCGATCTCGGGATCAGCTCCACGACCTACGCCGAGACCAGCGTGACCAATCTTCCGGTCGCGAGCCTGTCGGCCAACGGCGCGTTGAACGCCAGCTACACCTATCAGTTGATCGACGATTCGACCGGTGGTGCATTTCGGATCGACGGTGACCGGCTGGTCGTGCAGGACAGCCTCAAACTCGATTACGAGACGTCGCCGACGGTCGACGTCACAATCCGCGCCAGCGACAATTTCGGCAACGTCTACGACGAGATCGTCACGATCACGATTGCCGATGCGGCGATCGAGGCGCGCTACTCGGCCGGTGCCGACGTGCTCGCCAACACGGCAACCGCCAACAACCAACAGCAATCGTCGATCGCCTCGCTGGCCTCGGGTGGCTATGTCGTCAGCTGGACAGACAACAGCGGCATCGGCGGTGACACCAGCAGCAACGGGATCAAGGCGCAGGTCTTCGACGTCGCCGGCAACAAGGTCGGTGGCGAGTTCCTCGTCAACACGTCGACGGTCGCCACCAGGACAATCCTTCCGTTGCATCGCTGAAGTCGGGCGGCTTCGTCGTCAGCTGGTCCGATGCCAGCCAGTCGGGCGGCGATACGTCGAACTACGCGGTCAAGGCGCAGATCTACGACGCCAACGGCGTGGCGACGGGTGGCGAGCTTCTGGTCAACACCTCGACGGCGGGGATCCAGAATGCACCGGCCGCCGCGTCGCTGATCAATGGTGGCTTCATCGTCACCTGGACCGACGCCAGCGGCCAGGGCGGCGACAGCAGTGGCACCAGCATCAAGGCGCAGCTGTTCGATGCCGCGGGCAACAAGACGGGAGGCGAGTTCCTGGCGAACACGTCGACACAGAACGGCCAGGACAGTGCGGCGGTGACGGTGCTGGAAAGCGGCGCCTTCGTCATCACCTGGCGCGACAGCAGCCTGCAGGGTGGCGACAGCAGCAAGGACTCGGTCAAGGCGCAGATGTTCGACGCGGCGGGCGTCAAGATCGGCGGCGAAGTGCTGGTCAACACCCAGACGCTGGGCAACCAGCAGGCGCCGGCGATCGCCGCGCTCGACACCGGCGGCTATGTCATCAGCTGGGCCGACAGCAGCAATCGCGGCGGCGACCTCGACAATTTCGGCATCAAGGCGCAGGTTTTCGATGCCAACGGCAACCGGGTCGGCGGGGAAATCCTGGCGAACACGACGACCACCGGCGCCCAGATCCAGGCCAGCATTACGCCATTGTCGTTCGGTGGCTTCGTGATCAGCTGGGCGGATTACAGCGGCACCGGCAGCGAACAGGGTACCGCCGGGATCAAGGCGCAGATGTTCGACGACTTCGGCCAGCGCGTCGGCGGCGAGGTCACGGTCAATACCGCCACCCTCGGCAGCCAGGCCGAACCGGCGATCACCTCGGTGCCGGGCGGCGGCTTCGTCATCGGCTGGACCGATCTCAGCGGACTGGGCGGCGACCCGAACGGCACCAGCATCAAGACCAAGTTGTTCGCCCCGCTGCCGGGACAAGGCCCGCCGCCGCATATCCTGACGTCACCGGACACGGCCTTCGCGACCGAGGACACGGCGGCGCAGTTCCTCGCGAGCAGCTTCACGGTCAACGACCGCGACGCCGCCAATTCCCTGCTGACGATCACCAGCGTTGCTGCGGTGACCGGCGGTACCGTCGTCCTCAACGCCGATGGCACCATCGACTTCACGCCGAATCCCAACTTCAGCGGCCGGGCGATCTTCAACTACACAGTCACCGACGTCGATGGCTTCAGCGCAACCGGACGCGTCTCCGTCGACGTGGCTGCGGTCAACGATGCCCCGATCGTCACCGACGACCGGATCGCCATCGGGCAGAATGGCGGGACCTTCGGCGCCGCGGCGCTGCTTGCCAACGACATCAACGTCGATCCCGGCGATGTGCTGAGCGTCGTCGGCGTCTCCGCGGCGACTGCGAACGGCTTTGCCCTGGGCTTCGCCAATGGCGTCATCACCTACGATCCCGGCACGACGTTCAAGTCGCTGGGTGCCGGACAGACCGCGACCGACAGTTTCGCCTACACGGTCAAGGACATCGCCGGGCTGACCGCCTCGGGCACGGTGACCCTGGTCATCAACGGTGCCAATGACGCGCCGGTCTCGACGACCTTGTCGAACAACACGGTCGACGAGAACGCGGCAAACGGCACCGTCGTCGGCACGCTGGTCGGCATCGATCCCGACAATGGCGACACGCTGAGCTATTCGTTGACCAACAACGCCAACGGCCGCTTCATCGTCGATGCCGCGACCGGCATCATCACCGTCGCCAACGGCGCGCTCCTCGATTTCGAAACGAACGCGAGCCATCAGATCATCGCCCGGGCAACCGATACCGGTGGCCTGTACGTGGAGACCAGCTACACGATTGCCCTCAACGACCTGCCCGAGGCGAAGTCGTTCACCGGTGATAATGGCGTCAACGTCTTCACCGCCGGCAGCAACGACCTGTGGACCATCAATGGCTTGGGCGGCAACGATACGCTGACCGGCAACGCCAGTTCCGACACGATCTACGGTGGCGCGGGAGCCGATCTCCTCAATGGTGGCGGTGGTGCCGACTCGCTGGTCGGCGGCATCGGCAACGACGTCTACATCGTCGACAACGTCGGCGACCGGGTGATCGAGCTCGCCGGCGAGGGCACCGACCAGGTCAATTCCAGCGTCAGCTTCACACTGGATGCGAATGTCGAGAACCTGACGCTGACCGGCAGCGCCGACATCAACGGCATCGGCAACGATGTGACCAACACCATCAACGGCAACAGCGGCAACAATCTGATCGACGGCGGCCTCGGCAAGGACTTCCTCCTCGGCAACGACGGCAATGATACGATCATCGGCGGCGGTGGCGCGGACTCGCTGCAAGGTGGGGCCGGGGACGACGTGCTGATCGGCGGCGCCGGCATCGACGAGCTGACCGGCGGCACCGGCAGCGACCAGTTCGTGTTCGACACGCTGACCGTCTCGGCCGATCGCGACGCCATCAAGGATTTCGTCCACGGCGTCGACAAGCTGGTCATCTCCGAAAGCGCGTTCGCGGCATTCGCTGGAACGCCGACCGGGTCGCTGCCCTCGATCGCCTTCACCGCCGGTACGCAGGCGACGACGAGCGATCACCATCTGATCTACAACGCGGCGACCGGTGGCCTGTTCTATGACCCCGACGGCGTCGGCGGGGCTGCGCAGGTCCAGATCGCCGTGTTGAATTCGGGGGCCGCGCTGACCTACCAAGACATCATGCTGATCGCCTAAGCCGGTGAGCAACACTGTCATCCGTGCTGGCTTGGCGGCGGTAGCCTGAGCATGGCCGAAGCCGATCCGGGCCGCCTCGCCCCGCCGATCAACGTGTGCTTTCCATTCGCCGGCGGGATGGTCGGTGGAAGTCACATCTCGGCCTGCCAGCTCATCAAGTCGCTCGACCCGGCGCACTACCGGCCGCTGGTCGTCGTCCACCAACGCGGCGGACAGTTCGAAGAGTTGCTCGCCGACGAGAAGATCGCGTTCGAGGTCGCTCCGGCTGCGGTGCATTTCGGCCGGATGTCCGGGCTATGGCAGTCGAAGGGGATCGGGGATCACGCCCGCGCTGCCATGGCCGTGCCGGGCCTCGCCCGTTTCCTGAAGCAGCGGCAGGTCGACATCGTCCATACCAACGAAGGTGCCATGCACATCACCTGGGCGCTTCCGGCGCGAATGGCCGGTGCCAAATTGCTGTGGCATCATCGTAGCAGCCCGGAAGCCCGCGGGCTGCGCCACCTCGCCCCCCACTTCGCCGACAAGGTCGTGGGAGTCTCGGCCTTCGCACTGTCGCACTTCAATCGAAAGCCACGCCGGGTCACCGCGAGCGTCGTCTACAGTCCGTTCGACACCGATATCGCGGTCGACCGGTCGGCCATGCGCGCCAAGCTGCTCGCCGAGCTCGGCCTGCCCGAAACGACGACGATCGTCGGCTATTTCGGCAACTTCGTCGCTCGCAAGCGCCCGCTGCTGTTCGTCGATGTGATCGCAGAGCTTGCCGCCAGGGCACCGGAACGGACCTGTGTCGGCCTGATGTTCGGCGGCGTCATCGACCAGGGCCTCGATGCCGAAGTCGTCGAGCGGGCCGCTGTCCTTGGCGTGTCGTCGAAGGTCAAGCTGATGGGCTTCCGCCGGCCGGGAGCCGACTGGCTGGCGGCGTGCGACACGCTAGCAGTCACCGCCGTCGGCGAACCGTTCGGACGGACCCTGATCGAGGCGATGCTGCTCGAGACCGCAGTCGTCGCAGTCGACACCGGTGGCAATAGCGAAGCTATCCGGCACGGCGAGACCGGTTTGCTGGCACGCGTCGACGATGCCGGCGCGATCGCCGAAAGCATCCTGCAACTCGCGGATCATCCGGAGCAGCGCGCGCGGATCGTCGCCGCCGCCCGTCAGGACGCTCTCGATCGCTATGGCCGCACCCGGCACCGGCAGGGCGTCGAGGCGGCGTATCGGGAACTGCTGCCGTGTCGGTCCTAGTTCGGAACCGACACGGTCAGATGGTCGCGACGTCGTTCAGGCCGAGGCGGCCAGACCAGCGGCGAGGTGCAGGTCGCGCGGCGGGATCCCAGGCCCGACGTGCAGGTCGTTCGCCCCGACACGGTGACTGACATGCGAGTCGCGTGCCGTGATGCCGCGATGCACCGCCCAGATCGCTGCCTGGGTCCGGTTCAACACGTGCAGCTTGCGCAGGATCGCCTTGACGTGAACCTTGACCGTCGCCTCGCTGATCATCAGCCGCCGCGAGATGACTTTGTTCGCCTCGCCCAGCACGAGCTGTTGAAGGATCTCGGTCTCGCGCTCCGAAAGGTTGGTGCCGACGTCGGTGACGTCCCAGACGTGCGGCTGCGACGGAAAACCGTATCCGGTCAGGGCGTTGACTACCTGGGTAGGTACGACCTTTTCGCCCATCATGATCAGTCCGAGCGCCGCGACCAGCGGCTCGCACGCGATGGTGTTGTTGAGCAGGCCGTCGACACCGGCGGCGAGCGCCCGCGGGATAGATCCGAGATCGCACTCCTCGGTAATCAATACGAGCCGTGCGCCGGGCACCGTTGCCTTGAGCGTAGCGCACATGGCGACTCCGACATCCATGTCATGTGCTTCGATGATGACGAGATTGGGCGGTCCACCGTCGGAATTGGCCGCGCGGGCAGGATCATAGGTCGGCAGCGCGCAGACGTTGAAGCCTGCATCCGCCAGGATCCGCCGCAAACCCTCCCGAGCGATCTCATGTGGTCCAACCACAACAACGCGAACGTCTTGGATAACCATATCGACTAGCCCCCTAGCAGGAGTCCATCCCGGACCCCGGTTACTTCCCCGAAACAAGGCCATGATACAGAAATTACCAAAAAGTTAACAAACGTAAGTTAGCTTCCGGCGAATAATCTGTTCGAATGGGTTATCGGAGGCACATTAGGAGCAGCCAGCTAGGCGCGCAGCACGTCGCGCAACAGTTTATCCCACTTCTCCAGGATGATCGGGGGTGTAAAGCGCTGTGCCGAAATCGCGGCCTCGCTGCCCAGCCGGCGGCGTAGATCACTATCCAACAGTAGAGTCGCGATGCCGCTTGCGAGATCATCGACGGATTCTGGCGGTACCAGCAATCCATCGACGTTATCTCGAATCAAGATCCGGATGCCATACTCACAGTCGAAGGCAACAACCGGCAATCCCGACATCATTGCTTCGACGACCGCATTGCCGAAGCCCTCGTAGCGAGACGACAGGACGAAGGCCGATGCCGTGGCGACCCAGCCGCCCGGTGTCGTCGATGTGCCCGGCATCACGACCCGGTTGTCGAGTCCCAGGCTTTTCCGTTGTGCCTCGAGCGCCGGTCGCGACGGTCCTTCGCCCCAGATCACCAGTCGCCAGTCGGGAAGTCGGTCGGCTACGGCGGCAAAGGCCGGCAGGAGCAGGTCGAAGCCCTTTTGTGGATCGAGGCGACCGACTGCCGCCAGGATCTTGGTGCCGCTGGCGGCCTCGTCAGTCCGTGGCCAGCAGGAAATCGGATTACCGATGACGATGCCGCGGCGGCCGATCGGACCGGGCAGCGCAGCCCGGCTCGCCTCGGTCTGCAGCACGACCGCGGCAGCCCGCCGGTAGGCGACGCGTCGGCCGAACGACCACAGCGCATTGCCGTTGCCGCGACCGGGATGATTACGCTCCGAGACGACCACCGGTATGCCGAGGCCCGCCGACGCGAGCAGCACGGTGACATTGATCTTGATCAGGAAACTGATGATGATTTCCGGAGCAAGATTACGCAACGTTCGGCGCAGCAACGATATGCGCCTTGCCGTCCGGCCCATCGCACCGAGCCTGCCGTTCCTTTGCGGCGGAATTGCCAGGCGCACCAGCTCGACTGCCGGATCGAAGGTGTGGAAGACCGGATCGCTCTCCCGGTCGAATGCGATCACCGTGACCCGCGCACCGCCCGCGGCGAAATGGTTGGCCAGCAATGCGATGACCCGCTCCGCACCCCCGGCTCCCAGGCTCGACAAGACCAGCACGACCGAGCGTGGCGACCCCGCAAAGGCAGCGCCGGTCATCGCCGCAACTCGGCCAGCGTCCCGATCTGTGTGTCCGCCTCGTGCGCTCGATCCGGCGCCGGCTGCTGGTGCAGACGCTCCGGCCGGACGATCTGGACGGTATGCCAGCCCATGCGACGGGGCGCGAGAAAGTCCTTGGTCGCGTTGTCCGCGACATAGGTGAAGCGCTCCGGCGGCAGCCGATACGCCTTTTCGATCATGTTGTAGCCGAGCGGATGCGGCTTGCCGCGACCGCGTCCAAGCCGGGCCGTGATCACCACGGGGCGGAAGCCGTATCGCGTCAGTCCCAGCGCCGCGACCTTGTTCGATTGGCTGATCGCGTTGCCGTCGGTCAGCAACGCGAGTGCAGTCCCGGGCGGCACCCGGGTCAGCCAGTCTGCGGCGTCGGGTGCAAGCCTGATCTGCGGACGGTGGTTGCGATAGGCGCGGATCAGTCCGACGACCACCGGCGCCTGCACCTCGAAGCCGAGCGCCGTCAGCGCGACGTCGAAGATATCGCCGCGCCGCCCAGCTTCGAAGGCGGAGCATGCCGCGGCTTCGAGCCCGTCGATACCGTGACGGTGCGCGGCATAGCGCCCGGCCGCCGCAAAGCCGCTCGCGACGTAATCGCGCTCGAGGTAGAGCGTGTCGTCGAGGTCGAAGACGACGACATGGGTCGGTCCGGTATTCATGGCGCGACGATCACGGCGGCGTCGTAGCGCAGCATCGTCACGCCGCTGCGCCAACGGTCGTTACCGCTCGATGGCAGGCCGAGCCGCTCCTCCAGCAACCAGCGTGCGAACGGTGCCCCGGCGCTATGCGCGAGTGGGTAGCCGCCGCCGAAACGGGCGTTGATCTCGAACACCGCCGCGCTGCCGTCGCTGTCGACCATCGCCTGGAAGCACATCGCGCCGCGCGGCTCCGGCAGGACAGCCGCCAGTTGCTCGGCAAGGGCGAGCAACCCCGCCTCGCGAACGGTGACGCCCTTCTCGACCTCACCGGCACGCACCGAGATGCGCCGGTGCGGCACCGCGGTCACGAGCTTGCCGCGCGCATCGAAGAACATGTTGACGGTATATTCCTCGCCGCGGAGCAGTGTCTGGACAAGCATCGGCTCGGCCGCCTCCAACCCGGCCAGCGCGGCATGGCTCGCCACCGCGCGAACGCCGCGGCCGGCGCTGCCGAACTGCGGCTTGACGAACATCGACCCGGGCCAGTTGCCGGGGGCCGCGAGCGCCTGGGCCAGCGTCGCCGTGGCGGGTGACGGGACGCCATGCTCAGCCAGGAAGGCCGCCGTCGCCAGCTTGTCGCCCGCCATCGCAACGAGACCCGGTGCGCTGATCGCGACCTCGGCACCAAGCTCGGCAAACCCGCTCCGGGCCTCGGCGAGCGGCAGCAACTCGGGGTCGATGGTCGGCACGATCAGGCCGATGTCCCTGCTGCGCACCAGGTCGAGCAGGTACGGAACGAAGTCGCCCGAGTCGGCGCGCGGCACCGTCACCGCACTGTCGGCCCGGTGACAGGCCGCGCTGTATTCTGGAGCGACGTCGCTGGCGACGATCTCCAGCGCGATGCCAAGCTCGTCCGCTGCGCTCCGAAATGCCTCGAGCAAGGCGACGCGACGCCCGGCGCAACTCAACAGCATCCGCAGGGATGAACGGGGCGCGCTCATCCGACCTCACGCAACAGCATGAAGGCTTCGGCGGCGGTGCGGTGGACGCAGGCGCCACGCAGTCGCGCCAGCGCGGTCAACGCCTCGATCGACCGCTCCGACGGAAAGGCGCGGACCTGCGACGCATAAGCGGAGAAGGCGGCGAGCTTGCGTTCCAGTCCCTCGGCGACATCGATGAAGACATTCGGCGTGAAGCCGGGCGTCACGCCGGGCGCGTTCCAATTGGTCTCGGACAAGGTCTCGTACGCCAGCAGCCGGACCGGATAGGTCGGCCCCGCGGGCCGCACTGCCACCAGCGCCGACGCGAATACGAGCTGGTGATCGCGGTGGACGTCGCCGCCGAAGGGCACGAACACCGTGTCGGGCGCGAGCTCGACGATCAGCGATGCGAGCATGTGGTTCAGCCCGGCATGGGCGACCTGGTCGAGCGCGGCCGCCGGGAGCCCGAGGTAATGAATTTCCGTGGTGGCAAGGATCGCATGGGCAGCCTCGGTTTCCTTGACCAGCTGCGCCAGGTGCGCGGCGGTGTAAGCAGGGGCGCGACCTTCGGTGACGATCGCGACGTGCGTATCGACGCCGCGGTCGCCGAGCAGCGCCATGACACCGCCGCAGCCGAGAACCTCGTCGTCGGGGTGCGGTGCGATGACCAGCGCGCGTCCGATGCGGTCGATCATGCTGGTCATCTGGATTGTCCCAATCGGGCGTGGAGCCTGGGCGGCGCGCCCTGCCATTCGTCGATGAGGATCGCGCCACCATCACCGCAGGCGACTGCGAAACTGCCTTCGGTGATGGCGATGACCTGGCCCGGTGCAGCGCTGTGGCGCGTTGCTTCCGGCCACAGGCTCGACCGCCAGACGACCAGGCGCTCGCCCGAGCTGTGAGTGAAAGCGCCGGGGTACGGCCTGGTCACTGCGCGGACGAGGCGCTCGACGTCACACGCCGGCGCGCGCCAGTCGATCTCGCCGTCGGCGGCAGTGCGCCGCGCCGCCCAGGTCGCACAGCGCTCGTCCTGTACGACGCGCGCCGCCGACCCGGCCGCCAGCCCCGGCAGCACATCGTCGAGCAGTGCGGCGAGTTCCGCCATGTGCCGCTCGTACAGGGTGCCGGCCGTCTCGCCGGGCGCGACGTGGAAATAGCGCTGTCCGATCAGCGGTCCGCTGTCGACGCCCGCATCGATCCAGAACAGCGACGCTGCGGTGATCGGCTCCCGTACCAGGATCGTCCAGGGGATCACGCCGCGACCGCGCAGCCGGGGCAACGGCGCGGGATGATAGCCGACCAGCCCCTGCCTGAACGCCGAGGCGAAAGGCTCGCGGCAGATCTGCGACCAGCCGATGACCAGACCGATATCGGCATCGAGCGCGGCGACCTGCGCCACCACGTCGGCGGCGTTGCCATCGGCGGCCTGGATGAACAGCGCTCCCGCTTCGGCTGCATCGGGCGCCAGGTCGACGAAATCGCTGTGCCGCTTCGCCAGCTCTCCAGGCAGCGTGACGACCGCGGCGACGCGCCAGTCGGCGGCGCGTGCCAATGCGGCAAGCGCGATGCGGGTGGACTCAACTGCGCCGACGACGACTGCTCGCATGAGCACGCTCCAGCGCTGGTCGATTTGCATGCTCGCCGAAAAGGACCACGCCGACGGTCCTGGCGAGCAGCGAAAGATCGAGGATAAGGGTGCGGTTCTCGATATACCAAAGATCGAGAGCCAGTTTCTCGTGGTTCGACAGCCGGGTGTTGCCGTGGACCTGGGCCCACCCGGTCAGTCCGGGCCGAACCGCGCCGCGCGCACTGCCGTCGGCGCCCCAGGCTGCAATCGTCTCTGGCAGCAACGGCCGCGGCCCGACGAAGGCCATGTCGCCGCGCAGGATGTTGACCAGTTGCGGCAGTTCGTCGAGGCGCGAGCGCCTGAGCCAGCGCCCGACCGTCGGGGTCCGCTCGGCATCGTCGCCGGGCACCAGGCGCATCGTGCGGAACTTGACCAGCGTGAACGGCCGGCCCCCGGCGCCGCTGCGGACCTGGCGGAACAGCAGCGGGCGGCCGAGCGTCAGCGCGACGATGATGGCGACCAGCACGGCAAGCGGTGCCGCAACCACCGACAGCATGGCGGCGACGATGAGGTCGACGAGCCGTTGCATCAGGCGGCGTCGGACAGCTGGGCCGCCGCCGGCGCGGGCGGCAGCAGGTTCATGGTCGACAGCAGCAGGTGGTTGACGATGCGTACGTCATAGCGCGCCTCCGCCAACATGCGGCTGCGGGCGCCCATCGCCACGATCAACTGCGGATCGTCGACGAAGCGCTGCATCGCCGCGGTGAGGGCAGCGGTGTCGCGGACCGGCACCAGCCAGCCGTTGGCGCCGTCCTCGACTGCGTCCCGGCAGCCCGGCGCGAGGCTGGTGATGACCGCACGGCCGCTGGCCATCGCTTCCAGGATCGTGCGCGGCAGGCCCTCGCGGTACCAGGTCGGCAGCACGAACACGCTGGCGCCGGCAAAGAACGGCACGACGTCGCGGGTCTCGCCGAGATATTCGATGACGCCCTCCGCCTGCCATGAAGCGAGTTCGGCCGCAGTAATGCCGGCGGGGTTCGGATCGCGCGGGCCGAGCAACTGGCACCGCACTTCGGGATGATTGGCGCGGATGCGACGGGCCGCCTCGACGAATTCGTACAGGCCCTTGTTGCGCAACAGCCGGGCGACCAGCAGGAACACCGGCGCACCGGCCGGCAACGGCGCGGCGACGAAGCGTCGGGTGTCGATCCCCGATCCCGGCACCTGCACGACCGGCACGTCCGCCGTGATGATGCGATGCTTCAACAATTCGGCGCGGTCGTCGCTGTTGAAGACGAACACCGTCGCTACACCGGTCAGCGCCTGGCGGTAAAGCTGCGAGACGAGTCCGCGAAGCACGGCCTGGGCGCGACCGCCACCGTCGGAAAACACATGGCCGAGCCCGCTGATCATCGCGACGAAGCGCGGGATGCCGGCCATGCGCGCCGCCAGCCCGGCATAGACGATCGGCTTTTGCGTATAGGCGAGGACCAGGTCGGGTCGTTCGGCGCGGAACAGGCCGTACAGCGCCATCAGGGTGCGAATGTCGCTGGCGATGCTGATCGAGGCGCGACGCATCGGGACGACGCGGTAACGTACGCCACGGGCGGCCAGCTCGCGCGCCACCTCGGGGTCGTCTTCCGGCGCCACGGCGACGACATCGTGCCCGGCGGCGACCATGTCGCTGAGCAACTGCCCGCGAAAATTGATCAACGACCAGGCCAGGCTGGCGACGACGACGACCTTCTTGCCGCTGGATTTCGGCGCTGCGGTCATGCCGTGCCACCAATGCGCCCGGCCCGGGTCTCGGCCGCATCGGCGTACAGGTCGGTGTAGCGCGACACCGTCTCGCCGAGCGAGAATTCGTCGACGACGCGCTGCCGTGCGGCGCGGCCCAAGCGGCGGCGTCCCTCCGGACCCAGCCGTTCCAGCCGGATGAGCGCCGCTTCGAGCGCGGACGCATCGCGCGGCGGCACGACCTCGCCAGTCTCGCCAACCACCCAGCCGCTATCGCCGACATCGGTCGTCACGCACGGCACGCCGCACGCCATCGCCTCGCCGAGGATATTGGGAAAGCCCTCACCCCAGGCTGACGGCAGCGCGAGTATGTCGACTTCGGGCAGCCACTCGGCAAGATCGGACCGGTGCGGCGCAAAGGTCAGCCGGTCCTCCGGCACCGCGCGCCGGAAAGCGTCATGCATCTCGCTCGGCAGCGTATCCATGCCGTCGCCGACCATCAGCAGGTGCAGGTCGATGCCTGCCGACCGGGCTCGTCCGACCGCCTCGACCAGCGTCTCCGGCGACTTCATCGGGTGGCGCCGCGCGATCATCGCGACGACAGTGGCATCGTGCTCGATGCCGAAGCGACTGGCCAGCGCGCCACGCCGCACCGCGACCGGCGCGAAGTGCCCGCAGTCGAAGCCATTCGGAATGATGCAACTCCGGCTGCCGTCGAAACCGATGTCGCCATGCTGGCGGGCGGCGACGCGCGAATTATAGATGATCGTCGCGGGCGACCGCGAGCGCCGGGCCTCGAAACGCAGGATCGCCCGCGTCATCGGGTTCTCGAGGGCGATATCCTCGAGCGAGTGACGCACGTTCCACATCAGCGTCGGCCGTGGACTGACCAGCTGCTGCCCGATCATCGCGGCCAGGTTGCCGTGGTGCATCCAGCCCTGGACGATATCGGGGCGGACCTGGCGGACGACCTTGGCCAGCCGCATCGCGGCGCCCAGGCCGGCGCGGGGCCGGCGAATACCCAGGCTATGCGGCGGAGCGCTGAGCGCCGCCAGCCGGCGTCCCGCGACACCTGGCGGCATCAAGGTCAGCACCTCGTGGCGCTGACCCGCCGCGGCGACAGCGGAGTGCGTCACCAGCTTCGACAGCATGGCCTCCGCGCCGCCGACGTTCAGTCCGGTGATGACGTGCAGGATCGTCAAGGGCACGCCGCGAACCAATCGGCTCCGGTCACGACACCAGCTCTGCGATCCATGACGCTGCCCCCCTCCATCCTGCCCCACCTCTGCGGTAGCCGAGGCGAAGCGATCCGGCGCGGGTGATTGCGGCTCATATACTTCCGGCAGCAACCTGCGCTTCGGGCAGTATCGAATGGGCTAGTGCGCTGCTCCGTCGGTATGAACGAAGTGTTAAGGGATAGTCACCGCAATGCTACCCCGCTCGCCTTTTCGCCTGTCGTACAAGCGATCCCGTGGCTGGCCCGCTCGATGTCGGGACGACCACGCGGGGTGTGTGGGGCATGAGTCGGATGCTGAAAACTTGCATGGAGAGGCTGCGGAGCCGTCGGCGGCTGCGCTATCTGTCGCTGGCCGCGATCGACACGCTGCTAGCGGCGGGGACGTTGATGCTCGCCGTCATGCTGCGCATGAGCGACGCGCCGACGCCCGAGATGCTGCGTGGCACGCTGGAGGCATTACCGGTCTTTGCGATCATCGGCATCGTGACGTTCCACGCACTCGGCTTGTACAACCGGACCTGGCGTTATGTCTCGGTCACCGACCTGCCGGTGCTGGTCCTGGCGACGACGATCACCATTTTCGCCTCGACCGCCCTGCTGGCCGCCACCGGGCATGCCGGCTGGCTGCCGATGTCGGTGCCGATCATTCAATGGTTCACGCTGCTGTCCGGGCTGACCGGCGTTCGTCTCGCGCGGCGGCTCGCGGCCGAACGCCTGAATGGCGGCGTCAGGGTACGGCCGCGGCCCGCGGTCGACGGCGAACGACGCGCGATCGTCGTCGGCACCGGTGACGGACTCGACCTCGCGCTGCGCCGGATCGAGGCCGATGGCACGCGCGCCTATCAGCCGGTCGGCATCCTCGACGACGTCACCGGCCATCTGCGGCTGCGTGTCCGCGGCGTTCCGATGCTGGGGCCGACCGATGCCCTGGAGCACGCGGTCAAGACCCTCGATGCTGCCGGGCGTCGTCCCGAATGCATCATCTTTGCCAACGCTGCGGAGCGCGTCACCGGCGCCAAGCTGATGCGGCTGGTGACCGATGCCGCCAGCCTCGGCCTCACGGTCGCGCACCTGCCCGGCGATGCCAAGACCGGCGCAGTCTCGGCCGGGGAACTCGACCTGCTCGACATGGCGGCGCTGCTCGGCCGGCCGCTCGCTGCGGTCGACACCGAGACGATCGGCAATCTCGTCGCTCATTCGCGGGTGCTGGTGACCGGTGCTGGCGGCACCATCGGGCGCGAGCTCGTCCGCCAGATCGCTGCGGCTCGGCCCGACGAGATCATCCTGCTCGATGCCAACGAATTCAACCTGTACAGCGTCGACCAGGAGCTCGGCGAGAACTTCCCCGACATTCCCCGTGTCCCCGTGATGTGCTCGATCCGGCAGCGCGGCGCGGTCTTTGCCGCCTTCGCCAAGTACCGCCCGAACCTGGTCTTCCATGCCGCGGCGCTCAAGCACGTCCCGCTGGTCGAGACCAATCCCTGCGCCGGCGTCCAGACCAACGTCCTCGGCACCCGCAACGTCGCCGACGCGGCGCGCCGCTTCGGGGTGCGCGCCATGGTCCAGGTGTCGACCGACAAGGCGGTCAATCCGGTCGGCGTGATGGGCGCGACCAAGCGGCTCGGCGAGCTTTACTGCCAGGCACTCGACCTCGACGGCGCTCACTATCCGGTGTCGCCGCGCTTCCTCACGGTGCGCTTCGGCAACGTGCTCGGGTCGAGCGGTTCGCTGATCCCGCTGTTCCAGCGCCAGCTCAACCGGCGGGTGCCGCTGACCGTGACCCATCCCGAGATCCGCCGCTATTTCATGACAGTGCACGAAGCCGTCCACCTGATCCTGCAAAGCACCGGGCACGCGCTCGCCAGTGACAGCGACCGCGGCCGGATCTTCGTGCTCGACATGGGCGAGCAGATCCCGATCATCGATATCGCCCGGCGCATGATCCGCCTCGCCGGCCTGCGCCCCGACAAGGACGTCAAGATCAACATCACCGGCCTGCGCCCGGGCGAGAAGCTGTACGAGGAGCTGTTCGATACCAGCGAGCGCCGGCTGGCTTCGGCATTGCCCGGCATCTTCGAGGCCGAGCCGGTCGCCATCCCGCTGGCCCAGCTGAGCGCCGACTTCGACCGGCTGGCCGGGGCTGCGGCGACCAACGACACGATCGCGACCCGCGCCATGCTCGCCGAGATCCTGCATCCCGCCACCCAGACCGGGTGCGGCTATGGCACCTACCGCTGGAGCCCCGCGCCCGAGCCGGCATCCGCGCCCGCACCGGCACCTCAGCATGCCCAGCCCGTACAGGTCGCGGCATGAGCGTCGTCGCACTGGCACGCGTCGCGGACGCCCCGCCACGGTCGCGCTGGCCGGTCTATGCCGAGGACGAGATCGCTGCCGCAGCCGAGGTACTGCGGTCTGGCCGGGTCAATGCCCTGCATCACGGCGAGCAGTGCCGCGCCTTCGAGGCGGCCTATGCGCAGGCTTGCGGCATGCCTCATGCGATCGCCGTCGCCAACGGGACCGTGTCGCTCGAAATCGCGCTGCGGGCGCTCGGCATCGGTCCCGGTGACGAGGTCGTCGTCACGCCGCGGAGCTTCGTCGCCTCGGCCAGCTGCGTCGTCTCGGTCGGCGCGACGCCGGTGTTCGCCGACGTCGATCCGGTCAGCCAGAACCTGACCGCGGCCAGCGTCGCGGCGGTGATCGGGCCGCGGACGCGCGCCATCCTGGTCGTCCACCTCGCCGGCTGGCCCGCCGGGATGAACGAGCTGGTCGCCCTTGCCGAAGCAAACGACCTCAAGATCATCGAGGACTGTGCGCAGGCGCATGGCGCGACGCTCGACGGCCGCCCGGTCGGCTCGTTCGGCGACGTCGCGAGCTTTTCGTTCTGCACCGACAAGATCATCTCGACCGGCGGCGAGGGTGGCTTGCTGCTGTTCCGCGACGACGAGGTTCATGCCCGCGCCTGGTCGCTCAAGGACCATGGCAAGCAGCTTGGCGTGATGGCGCCGCCGGGTCCGAGCTTCCGCTGGCTCCACGACAGCTTCGGCAGCAACCTCAGGATGACCGAGTTCCAGGCCGCGATCGGGCGTCATCAGCTTGCCAAGCTGCCGGGTTGGACCGCAGTCCGGCAGCGTAATGCCCGTGTACTCGACCGGCAGCTCGCCGACCTGGCCGCGCTGCGCCTCACCGTGCCGGGCGACGGGATCGGCCATGCCTATTACAAATACTATGCTTTCGTCCGGCCGGAGCGGCTGCGAGCGGGGTGGAGCCGTGACCGAATCGTCGCCGCGGCGCAGGATGCCGGCCTGCCCTGCCAGTCGGGCGTTTGCCCGGAGATCTACCGCGAACGTGCCTTTGTCGCAGCGGGTCTCGCGCCGCCGGCACCTCTGCCGGTTGCGGCGGAACTCGGGCTCACCAGCCTGATGCTGCCGGTCGACCAGACCCTCGACGCCGACGACATGGCGGTGATCGCGACCGGCCTTGCCACGATCGTTGCAGGAGCCACCGCGTGACAGTCCCGACTTCCCGGCTGCCGAGCTTCGTCATCATCGGCGCGGTCAAGGCGGCGACGACCTGGACCGGTAACCAGCTGCGCGCCCAGCCGAACCTGTTCCTCCCCGAACAGGAGCCGCATTACTTCAGTTCGGCATTCGATCGTGGCCCGGGCTGGTACGCATCGCTGTTCGCCGCTGCCGAGCCGGGCCAGCTGGTCGGCGAGAAATCCGCCGACTATCTGGCGCACCCCCTCGCCGCCAGCCGCCTCGCCAGCATGATCCCGGATGCGCGACTGGTGGTCCAGCTGCGCAACCCGATCGAGCGCGCCTATTCCGACTATTGCATGCTGTACCGCCGCGGCACCGTCGACGGCCGGATCGACCAGTATTTGACGCGGGGCAGCGCCCAGCCGCGGTTCCTCAACGACGGATTGTACGGCCAGCACCTTGCCCGGTTCGCCGATCGCTTCCCGCAGGAGCAGCTGCAGATCGTCCTGTACGACGATGTGCGCCGCGCCCCCGAGGCGACGCTGGAGGCGATCGGGCGGCACATCGGTACGCCGACCGTACCGGTGCCGGTCGCCCCGGACGAGCGGCGCAACGACAGCCGAGCGCCGCTGCTGCCCCTCGGCTTGCGGCGGACCCTGCAGCCGTTGAAGCGCACCGTCGCGCCATTCCGCCGACGCGCCTGGTTCCAGCGCCTGCACGCCGGCCTGGCGCGGCCCATCGATTATCCCCAGCTGCGGCCCGACCTGCGCCTGCGGCTGCGGGATTTCTACGCAGCCGACGTCGAGTCGCTCGGCACTCTTTTGCGTCGTGACCTTGGTTCGTGGCTTGCGGTGGAACAGTCGAGATGAACGTGTCGGTAGTGTTGAAGCGTTGCGTGACCGCAGTGATCCTGGCCTCGTTGAGCCCCGTGCCGCTCGTTGCCAAGTCGTTGCCGCCGATCCCGCTCGTCAAGCCCGGCCCCTATCGCCTCGGTGCCGGCGACGGTGTCCAGATCATGATCTACGGGATGGATGCGGCGACCCGGAGCTATGTGATCGGCGACGGCGGCACGGTGTCGATCCCGCTCGTCGGCCAGTTGGTCGCCACCGGCAAGACCGTCGCCGAGCTCGAGGGGCTCATCGTCTCGACCCTCAAGTCCAAGGAATTGATGAAGGCGCCGAGCGTCAGCGTCCAGGTCGAGAAGTACCGCCCGTTCTTCATTCTGGGCGAGGTCCAAAAGCCCGGCCAATATCCGTTCGTGCCCGGCATGTCGGTCCTGACGGCGATCTCCATCGCCGGGGGCTTCACTTTCCGCGCTCAGAAGCACCGCGCCACCATCGTCCGCAATCTCGATGGCAATATGGTGTCGGGCACGGCGCGCCCGGAGACCGCGATCCAGCCCGGCGACACGGTCAACATTCCGGAGGCGTGGTTCTGACGATCGCCGCGGCCGCTGCCCGGTCGCGGCCCCGGGTTGCCGGCGACCGGCTGGTCCTCGCCTGCGGTATCGGCCTCGGCGTGCTGTGCGCCGCCCTGGCCGCGACGATCCTCGGTGCACCGTTGCGTCACGACGAGCAGATGTTCGTCAGTACCGGGCTGCTGTTCGGGCAAGGAGCGCTGTACCGCGACTTCGGTTTCAACCACCTGCCGAACCTGCCGATCCTGTTGAACGCCGTCGCCCATCTGACCGATTTCTGGCGGCCGTTGCTGGTCTATCGCTGCGTCATCCTGCTCGCCTGGCTGGCGACCGGCTGGCTGCTGGCGTATCTGGCGCGGAAAGAGACGGGCAGCCCGCTGGCGGCGATGTTCGTCGTGCTGCTGCTGGTCGCCAACCCGTTGCTTGGGGGCCAGGCCGGCACGCTGGTCACCAACAATTTCATGCCGATGCCGTTCGCGCTGGCCGGACTGGCGCTCTATCTCGGCGAAGCGACGCGGGCGGAGATTCGCCCGATCAGGATCGCGCTGGCCGGAGCGCTGCTGGCCGTCGCGGTCGGCATGAAGGCGAATTACGTCCTGCTGATCCCGCCCTTCGCCGTCGCCGCGATCTGCGCGCCCGCATCGCTGCCGCTGGCGATGCGGCTGAAGCGCCTCGCCCTGCCTTTGCTTATCGGGGCCGCAATCGGCGGCGCTCCCACCCTGTACGCCTTCGCCGCCGACCCGGCGGGGTTCATCGACCATGTCGTCGGCTATCACCGCGGGCCGCATCTCGCCTGGGCGCTGACCTCGCGCGAGTCGCTCGTCATCTCGCTCCACGACCGGATCGCGCTGTCGATCTCGGTTTGGGGGGCCGGGCCGACGCTGCTGCTGGCCGCATCGGTGGTCGCGGTCGCCGTGCAACTGGCCTCGCGCGGCTGGCGTCCGGACTGGCGCGTGCTGCTGGTTCTGGGACTGGTCGCGACGGGTATTGCGGTCGCCTTCCTGCCGCGCCCGTCGTTCCCCCAGTATTTCGCGCCGCCGCTGCCGTTCCTGTTGGTGCTGCTGATCCTGCTGATCGGCCGGCAGACCGACGCCGAGCGGCGGTCCATGATGCCGGTGTTCGCCGCCGCCGCTGGCCTGACCATCGTGCTTGCCGCACCGCCGCTGCTGGCCCGCCTGCCGCTGCTCGCTCGGCCCGCCGCATGGACCGGTAACGTCGTCCATGACACGGCGGTCGCCGTCGCCGCGGCGGCACATGGCCGACCGGTCGCGACATTGGCGCCGATCTATGCGCTCGACGGTGGCGCCGCGGTCTATCCGGAGCTGGCGGTGGGACCGTTCGTATACCGCGTCGCCGACCTGATCGCGCCCGATCACCGGCGCTTCTGGCGCACCGTCTCGGCCTCGACGCTGGCCGCGCGGCTCGACGCCCAGCCGCCGGGAGCGATCCTGGTCGGCGCCGAGGGCGAGCTCGATGATGCGTTTCGGGCCTATGCCGCAAGCCGCGGGTATCGGCGGGCATCCCTGCCCAACGCCGCCACCCGCTACGGCGAACTGCAGCTTTACGTGCCGGCCAGCGCCTCGATATCGCAGCCGCCGCCGATACGCGCCGCGACCTCCAGCCGGTCCTCGGCATTGAGCCTGTAGATCGTCGCGCGATTCGAACCCGGCCTGCCAGGTGCCGGGCTGCGAGCCAGCACCAGCAGCGACCCCGGCCCCCGCAGCCGCGCCTTAAGATGTTCGAGCGCGGTAACGATGCGCTCGGTCGAGAAAACCTCAGGCAGCAGCAGGTTCGCCGCCCGGACGATGTCGAAGGCAGCGCGGTGGTTCGCCGGCGGCGGCGCGAAGACATCGCCCTCCTCGCAGGCGATGTCGGGATGCTCGGCGGCTGCCGGCGCGACCAGCAAGACCAGCGTCGCCCCTTGCAGCGCCCGGTCGATCGCCCCGTTGGCCGCCATCCTGGCATGCCAGCGATTCGCCGCGCCCGTCGCCAGCCAGAATTGCGTGACATAGTCGAGTCGGCGGCGCCACGGCCGGATCGGCACGCCGAGCACGATATGCTGGAGCAGCCGCGTCTCCGCATCGACCAGCACCGTATAGCCCGGATGAACCCGCAGCTGTCGCGCCGTCAGCGAGATGTCGGTCATCGTCATGCGGACGCGGTGCCCGGCGGTCGCCAGCGCCGTGACCAGCTCCACCGCGGTCGTTCCCGACGACGCGCCGACGTCGATCGCGGCGAGGGTCGATCCAGGCGCCGGCAGTGCGTCGACGGTTGCCGCATCGACGTCGGTCAGGCGGCGGGCCGAAGTCGTCTTGAAGATGCCGCCGGGCATGCGCAGGCGCGAGAAGACGCGCCGTTCCGCCACCGCCGACATCGCCCGCCCGCCGCCCATTGCCTCGATTGCAGCCGCCACGTTCCGTCCTCCCAGTTTCCATCTGGTGATACTGCCGACCGGCCAAGTCGCGGCTGACTATTCCGGAGCGGTATGACCCGCGCGCCTAGCCCGTCGGAGGAGGCGATTACCCCGATACGCGATTCCGCCGGGGCGGCTGCCCGGCTAGTCTGTCGCCAGGGTAATGGGGCAATTGGGGGACGGCCGATTTCAAGCTCGGCGGCGAACAGGCAACGGGTGCGGCACATCGCGGCCGTATGCGTCGTGGCGAGCATTTCCGGTGCGGCGGCACGCGCGCAGAGCGTCGAGCCGAAAGGCAGCGAAAGCATCGCCAACCTGCCCCGGCCCGGCTACGAGGCCGGCCGCTGGCGCTTCGGCAATATCGTCGTCGCCCCGGTCCTGTCGGCCGAGACCCAGTATGACAGCAATGTCTTCGCGGTATCGAAGGCCGCGCAGGACGATGCGATCTTCAACTTCGGACCGCGCGTCGACGTGACGGCCGACGGCAGCCGGCTCAACGTCGCGGCGGACGTGGAAGCGAACATCCGTCGCCTCACGACGTACACGACCGAGAACCGTGTGACCTTCGGCGCCGGCACGAGCGCGATTTACGATGCGAGCCCGACACTCAGTTTCGACGGCATCGCCCGGTTCGATCGCGGCGCCGTCAACCGCTCCGACCCAGAGGCCAGTCCGCTGCTGCGCCGCCCCTCCAAGACCAACGTGATACTTGCCGATGTCGGCGCCAGCTACCGGCGCAACCGCTTCGGTATCGCGCTTCGCGCCGACATCCTGCGGGTCAATTATCTCGAAGCGTCCGAGGACGACCGCGACCTCAACAACACCAGCGCCTCGCTGCGCCTGAGCTGGGCGGCATCGACCCGGCTCGGCCTGTTCGTGCAGGGCTATGGCAATCGCCGCGACGCCGTCCTGCCGTTCGACCGCAGCGGCGTCAATCGCGACGCGAGCACGATCGGCGCGCTGGCAGGAGTCACGCTCGACATTTCCGGTCGATGGAAAGGCGATATCGGTGTCGGCGCGTTCAAGGCCAATTCCGACGATCCCACCCAGGCATCCTTTTCCGACGTCGCCGTCAGGGCCAGCCTGAGCTATACGCCGTCACCGCGGACGGCGTTCAAGCTCAAGCTGGTGCGCGGCGACAACGGCACCATCCGCTCCGGCGCCAGCGGCCGCGTCAATACCGTCGCCGCCCTGACTTTCGAGGGGGAGGCCCGGCACAACCTGCTGGTCCATGCCGCCGTCGGCTTCGAAGACACGGTCTACCGCGGCTTCCTGGTTCGCCACCTCCAACAGTACAGCGTCGACGGCGAAGTCGAATATCTGTTCGGCAGCCGCTGGTCGCTGTACGTCAACGCACGCTACGCCGACCGCAGCGCGAACCAGATCTTCGACCAGTACAAGAAGACCACCGCCAGCATCGGCCTGCGGGTCCGGGTCTGATGCCGTCGCAGCAGGTCGCGATGACGGGCACGCTGCGGGCGCTGATCGGCACCGTCGGCCACATGCTGTCGGGCAACGCCGCCAGCGCTCTGGTCGGGCTGGCGGCGACGGCGCTGAGTGCGCGCGCCCTGGGGCCGGTGGACTATGGCGTGCTGGCGCTGACCCTGGGCTATACCCGCGCCGTCGAGCGCCTCGTCACTTTCCAGTCGTGGCAGCCACTGATCAAATACGGCGCGGCCCTGACCGGGATCGGCGACAAGACCGACCTGCGTGCGCTGCTCAAGTTCGGTCTGGTGCTGGACCTGGCCGGAGCCGGGCTCGCCTGGCTCGTGGCGATCGCGATTGCATTGGTGGCGGGTCAGCAGCTCGGCTGGTCCGACCAGACCCGGCAGGTCGTGCTGATCTATTGCTGCGTCCTGCCGTTCAATCTCAACGGCATGACCACCGCGGTGCTGCGCCTGTTCGGCCGCTTCCGTCTCGCCGCTTATGGTCCGGTCGGCGGCGGCCTCGTCCGGCTGGCGCTGTGTGCCGTCGCACTGGAGGCGGGTGCCGGACTGGTCACCTTCACCGCGATCTGGATGGCGACGCAGATCGCCGGCGCGCTGTTCAGCTTGCTGCTCGCGTTCCGCGTGCTTCGCGACAACGGCGTTCACGGCGTCCTTGCGGCGCCGCTCGCCGGGGTCACCAGGCGATTCGAAGGACTGTGGAGCTTCGCCTGGTCGAGCAACCTGTCCCTGACGCTACGATCCAGCGCCAACCAGTTCGACATCCTGATCGTCGGCGCCTTGGCCGGGCCCGCCGCGGCCGGACTGTACAACATCGCCAAGCGCGTCGGGCGGCTGGCCGAGCAGGTCGCGACCCAGGTGCAGGCGGTGCTCTATCCCGACATCGCGCGCGCCTGGTCGGCCGGGCGGGTCGCGGACGTGCGCCGGACGGTCTGGCAGGCCGAATGGCTGTTGTTCGGCACCGGCGCGCTGGGCGTGCTGTTCTTTCTCGTCGGCGGCGAGACGCTGCTGCGCCGGCTGGCGGGCGATGCGTTCGCCGGGGCGGCGCCGCTGGTGATCGTCCAGATGGTCGCGGTGACCCTGGCGATGACCGGCACCGGGGCTCGATCGGCGCTGCTGGCGATGGGTCGTCAGCGACAGGTGCTGCTCGCGACGCTGGCCGGCACGCTGGGCTTTCACCTGACGGCGCTGCTGCTGATCCCGCGGATCGGCGCGATGGGCGCCAACATCGCGCATATCGTGCTGGCGGTGATCGCCTCGGCGTGGATGATCACGAGCTTCCGCAGCGCCTCGCGCTTGCCGAACCCTGAAGCCGCCTAGGAAACCGCGGCGATCCGCGCCGGTCGCGCCGGCTCCGCGCTGTCGCAATTGAGGGTCGCTTCGACGATCGGCAGCGGCCGGCGCTTGGCCTGCATGAAGATCCGGCCGACGTATTCGCCGATGATACCGAAGAACATCGCGTTGAGCATGATCGACAGCAGCAGCAGCAGCGTCGTCGTCGCGAAGCCCGCCGGCCACGCCTGCCCGAACAGCAGGCGAGCCACCAGATAGCCCAGGATCAGCATGAACGTCAGCGCGCCGGTCACCAGCGCCGTCACCGAGGCGATGCGCAGCGGCACCAGCGAGTGGTTGAGCAGGCCGTCGACCGCCATCGCGATCATCTTGCCGAGCGGGAACTTGCTCTCGCCGACGGTGCGCGCGGCACGGTCATAGATCAGGCCGATCTGCGAAAAACCCATCGAGCTGATCAGGCCACGGACGTAGGGCGAGGTGTCCTCGACCTGCCTGATCTCGTCGAGGATGCAGCGGTCGACGAGCCGGAACTCGCCAGCATCGACGGGCAGGTCGTCCTCGCTGAGCGCCCGGATCAGGCGATAGAACAGCCGGCGCATGGCCCGCGTCACCATGCCGTCGGGCAGCGCGCGGCGGACGCCATAGACGACCTTGTGCCCCTGCTGCCACAGCCCGATCATGTCGGGGATCAGCGACGGCGGGTCCTGCAGGTCGCAGTCGAGCTGGACCGCGCAATCACCCCGCGCCGCCTTGTAGGCCGTCAGCACCGAGCGCTGGTAACCGAAATTGCGCGACAGGCGGATCACCCGGACCCGGGGATCGTGCGCGGCCAAGCCCTTCAGCACCTCGAAGGTGCGATCGGTAGAGTGGTTGTCGGTGAAGATGATCTCGAAATCGGTGTTTCGCAGCCGGGCGAAGGCGGCGACGATCGCGGCATAGGCGGCCGCGACATTGCCCTCCTCGTTGAAGGCCGGGACCAGAACGGAAACCAGGATATTGCCCGGCACGGTCATGCCGCGATGCCGGTCACGACGGCGTTGTCGCGGTACCAGTCGACGGTCCGGGCGATGCCCTGGTCCATGTCGGTCCGGGGCGACCAGCCGAGCACGCGCCGGGCGAGCTTGGACGACCCCAGGAACAGCGGTGTTCCCCCCGGTGCGTCGCTGGGGCCGAGCTGGAGCAGGCCAGGGTCGGCTCCGGTCGCGCCGCAGATCCGGGCGGCGATCTCGACCACCGTCGGCGCATGTCCGGAGGCGATGTTGACCAGCGGCACGGTCGGATGCGCGGCAAGCATCTCGAGCCCGTCGACGGCGTCGTCGACATGGATCAGGTCGCGCCGGTCGCGCGGCCGCTGGATCGTCGTCGGCAGGCCGGCGAGGCAGTTGGTGATCAACTGCGGGATCAAAAAGCGGTCGGATTGCGCCGGTCCATAGATCAGCGCCAGCCGCGCCGTGACCAGCGCAAACGGCAGGCGCGGCGCCAGCATCCGCGCGTAGCAGGTCCCCGCGACCAACGCCGCGGCATAACCGGTCGTCGGCATCTCGCGCTGGGTCTCGACGAAAGGCGCCGCCACCGGGCCATATTCGGCGAGCGAGCCGGCGCGCACCATGACGCGCGGCGGCTCACGCGCCACCGAGCACGCCGCGACCAGCGCCAGCAGCCCGGCCAGGTCGTCGGTGATGCTGAGCGTCGCGTCCGACAGATCGTCGCGCGCCTGCCGCCGGTCGGTGTTGGCCAAGTGGAAGATCGTGTCCGGCCGTGCCTCGGCGATCAGGGCATCGACCGCGGGCCGGTCGGTCAGGGTCAGGCTGTGCAGCGTGATCGAACTGCGGAGTGCCCCGAGCCGCTCCAGCCCGGTCGTCGGTCGCACCGCGATGTGAACCGCGTCGCCGCGCGCCAGCCGCCGGGCCGCCAGGTGCGCGCCGACAAAGCCGGCACCACCGATGATCAGCGTCCGCTGCCCAGACGCGGCGGCGGCCATCACCCGGCCTTGAGCGCGAAACAGGCCACGGCGCTCACTCCGCCGCCGTCGCCAGCGCGCGGTGCCGGTCGGCGAACTTCTGGAACGTCTCGTGCATGTAGGTGAAGTGCGCGTCCTCCAGCCCGTGGTGGCAGGCAATCAGGATACCGCCGCGCATCACGGCATCGGCGACCGGATAGCCGTTCGGTGTCGTCCGCACCTCGACGCCGCGCATCGCTGGCTGGCGCAGGATGTTGCCGGTGAACACCGGTCGGGTCTGGATGTCGCGCTCTTCGAAATAGATCTGCAGGTCGCGGCGGGTGAACGGCGCGGTCTCGCGGACCGTCAGGGCGAAGGCCAGCCAGCCGGTCCGGGCGTGCGGCAGCTGCCGCGGCAGCTCGAACCAGTCCTCGAATGCCGAGAAGAACTTGAAGTGACGGGCGAACGCCGCCTCGCGCTGCGCGATATTCTGGTCGAGCTTGTCGAGCTGGACGAGGCCGAACGCCGCGCCCATCTCGTTGGGCTCGAGGTTGTAGCCCAGCTCCTCGAAGACGAACTTGGCGTCGTAGGGGATGCCGTCGACGGTGACGTTGAAGCGGTTTTCGATCGTCTCCGACTGGCCGAACAGCGATGAGGTCCGACCCCACGACCGCAGCAGCAGGGCGCGGCGCTGGTGTGCCGTGTCGTCGACGCAGACCATGCCGCCCGTCCCGCCGGCGTTGATGACGTGGCTGCCGTAAAAGCTCGTGGTGCTGATGTCGGCACGCGATCCGGTGCTGCGGCCGTGCAGCGTCGCGCCCAGCGTATCGGCGCTGTCCTCGACGACCATCAGCTCGTGCCGGTCGGCGATTTCGCGGATGCGGCCCCAGTCGGGCAGGTTGCCGATCAGCGACGGGATCATCATCGCCTTGGTGTTCGGCCCGATCATCGCCTCGATCGCATCGACATCGATGTTGTAGGTGCCCGGCGTCACGTCGACGAAGGCCGGTATCAGCCCGTTCTGGACGATCGGCGCGACCGTCGTGGCAAAGGTCAGCGCCGGGGTGATGACCTCGCTGCCGTGCGGCAGGTCGAGCAGCTTGATCGCCAGGAAGTTCGCCGAACTGCCCGAGTTGACCATGATGCCGAAGCGCTTGTCGAACAGGCGGGCGACGCGCCGCTCCATTTCCTTGACGTTGGGCCCGAGCTGCGTCGAGGTCCGCAGCACATCGACAACGGCGTCGATCTCAGGTTCGCCGTGGACCGTCTGGCCATAGTTCACGCGCATTGTTTCAACTTCCCTGCCGAGAGTTCGTAATCATGCTGGTCGCCCGTCGCGACGAAGGCGGCGATCTGGGCGTTGGTGAAAGCCGTCATGTCGGCCTGCCCGGCTGCCCAGGCGCGGTACCAGTCGATGGTGAAGCGGATCGTCGCGGCGCGGTCGAGCGTCGGCGCCCAACCGAGTCGGGCCCGCGCCTTGCTGCTGTCGAGCGATAACAACTTCGCCTCGCGCTGGTCGCCATTGGCACCGAAGACGAAGCGCGGCCCGCCCGGCCCCCAGGCATCGGCGACGGCGCCGGCCAGCGTCGCGACATCGGCGACGCCCGCCGTATCCGGGCCGAAGTTCCAGGCCTCGCCGGCCTCGCCACCGACCAGCCGCGACGCGACGGTCAGGTAGCCGGCAAGCGCATCGAGCACATGCTGCCACGGCCGCACGCTGGCGGGGTTGCGGATGGTGACCGGCACGCCCTTAAGCGCGGCGCGAACGATGTCGGGAACGAGTCGATCCGCCGACCAGTCACCGCCGCCGATGACGTTGCCGGCGCGCACCGTCGCCAACTGCGGTCCACCGGGATGCGCGAAAAACGTCTTGCGGTACGATGCCGCGACCAGCTCGGTGCAACCCTTGGAGGCGCTGTACGGGTCGGAGCCGCCCATCGGGTCGGTCTCGCGGTAGCCCCAGTCCCACTCCTTGTTGTCATAGCATTTGTCGGAGGTGACGACGACCACCGCCTTCAGGCTGGGCATGTGCCGCGCCGCCTCCAGCACCGTCGCGGTACCGACGACGTTGGTGGCGAACGTGTCCACCGGGTCGGCGATCGAGTGCCGGACCAGCGCCTGCGCCGCCATGTGAAAGACCAGTTCGGCGTCATAGCCGGCCAGCGCGGCGGCAAAGCTGTCGCGGCTGCGGATGTCGCCGATCCGACTGTCGACCTGCCGGTCGATGGCGATCGCACCGGCGAGCGACGGCCCGACCGGGGGCGGCAACGCCACGCCGACGACCTCGGCACCGAGGCGCCTGAGCCACAGCGCCAGCCAGCCGCCCTTGAAACCGGTGTGACCGGTGATCAGCACGCGGCGGCCGGCGAGCGCACGGCGAACCGCGACCTCGTCGAAACCAGGCTGCCGCCCGTCACGCATGCGCGAGTTCCAGGGGCTTTGGCGCAAGGTCGCGCACCGGAAAGTTCAGCCACGGCGGCGTTGCCGTACCCGCCAGCCGCTCGAGGTGGTCGCGGTCGCGGACCGTGTCCATCGGATGCCAGAAGTCGGCGTGGCGGTAAGCGAACAGTTCGCCGTCCTCCGCCAGTCGCGTCAACGGTGCCTGCTCGAGTGGCTCCTCGTCGCCGCTCAGATAATCGAAGATGCCGGGCTCGAAGACGAAAAAGCCGCCGTTGATCCAGGTCTCCTGCGAATGGACCTTCTCGGTGAAGGCGCTGACCTTGTCGCCGGTCAGCTCGAGGTTGCCGAAGCGCGCCGGCGGCTGCACCGCGCTGACCGTCGCCAGCCGGCCGTGGCTGCGGTGGAAGGCGAGCAGCGCGTCGATGTCGATATTGGCGACACCGTCGGAATAGGTGACCATGAAGGTCGTATCGTGCAGCCACGGACGCAGGCGCTTCAGGCGGCCGCCGGTCATCGTGTTGAGCCCGGTGTCGACCACCGACACCCGCCAGTCGGTCGTCGCCGACGGCGCCAGCGTCATCTCGCCGTTGCCCAGCGCGATGGTGAAATCATTGTTGAGCAGGTGCAGGCCCTGGAAAAAGGCCTTCATCATCATCGCCTTGAAGCCGCACGCGACGATGAAGTCGTGATGCCCCCAATGGCTGTAGACATCCATGACGTGAAGGATGATCGGCCGCCCCGCGACCTCGACCATCGGCTTGGGAACACGAACCGTTTCCTCGGCCAGCCGTGAACCCAGTCCACCTGCCAGAAGCACGACCTGCATGATGCCCCTCCCTGCTTCACAGGGGATCACCAAACAAACGGTGGTTCCGCTGCCCGGCGTGCCCCCACGCACTCGCTGGGACTGTATTAACTATTTGGTAATTGGCGGTATCGTGACATTCAGGAACCTACCCATAGGGGTGGGCGATAGGCCGAAAGGGCATGCGACATCGCCCACCGGCAGCAGGGCTAAGCCGTAATCGTTGCGGGTCAGGCGAACAGGAAGTCGATGGCGGTGAAATTGGCCGCGCTGAGCACGCCCTGGGGGTCGGCAACGAGGGTCGAGAAATGGCCGCCCGACGAGGTTACGGCGTCGAGCTGGACGTTGCCGTCGGGCAGGTCATGGGCAAACACGGTGCCGTTCGCTCCACCGGCACGGTACGAAGAAATGCCCAGCTTTTCAAAGACGATGCGGTCGATGCCGTCCTGGAAGTCCTCGATCCGGTCGCCACCGTCGAGCGCCCCGGCGCCCTTGAACACGAACCAGTCGGCACCCGCTCCGCCGAACAGCCGGTCCGCGCCCAGCTCGCCGAGCAGCGTATCGTTGCCGGCATCGCCCTGCAGCGTGTCGTTGCCGGCACCGGCGTAGATGAAATCGTTGTCGTTGCCGCCTGAGAGCAGGTCGTTGCCATCCTCGCCGCTGATCGAGTCGTTGCCGTTGCCACCATAAGCGACATCGTCGCCCGCCCCGGCCTGGAGACGATCCTTGCCGTCGCCACCCTCGAGCGTGTCGCGCCCGTTTTCGGCGTCGAGAATATCGTCGCCCGTGCCGCCATAGAGGTGGTTGTTGCCGTCGCCGCCGTCGACGCGGTCGTCACCGTCGCCGCCATCGACGACATCGTCGCCCGACTGGCCCTTCAGCTTGTCGTTGCCGCCTTCGCCGTAGATCGTGTCGTTGCCCGCGCCGCCGGCGACTGCCTCGGTGGTCAGCAAGCCGGTCGCCGGGTCGATCTCGTTGAAGAAGCCGTCGTCGCCCCCGCCCGCATAGATCAGGTCGTCGCCGACACCGGCATCGAGGTAATCGCGTCCCGACCCGCCGATCAGCGTGTCGTTGCCGGCCTCGCCGAGCAAATGATTGTTACCGGCGCCACCATCGAGCCAGTCGTTGTCGTCGCCGCCGTCGAGGACATCGTTGCCGAGGCCGCCGAGAAGGCGATCGTTGCCGGGTCCGCCATCGAGCCGGTCGTTGCCGTCGCCGCCGTCGAGCGTATCCCTGCCCGTCCGACCGAAGATCAGGTCGTCGCCGGCAAGACCGTAGATCAGGTCATCCCCGGCGCTGCCGTTGATCGTTTCCGAGGCCATCGTTCCAGTGATCGTCGTCATGGGGTCTCCGATTCGCGGAGCCAGACTAGCGACGAAGGGTTACCGATGGGAAAGTTCGCGCTTCGGACTGGCGCGGTTTCAGGCCGGACGGACAGGCTTCGAGACTAGAGCCCGGCATATCCGCGGTACCAGTCGACGAAGCGCGGCAGCCCGACGTCGAGGCTGGTCGCCGGCGCATAGCCAAGGTCGGCCCGTGTCGATGTGATGTCGGCATGCGTCTCCAGCACGTCGCCGGGCGGCAGCGGCGCCTCCTCGACGATGGCGCGCTTGCCGGTCGACGCCTCGATGATCGACAGGAAGCGCGTCAGCTCCTCCGAGCGGTCGTTACCGAGGTTGTAGATGCGGTGCGGGCGCGGGCCCGACGGCGGGCGGTCGAGAGCGGCCAGCACGCCCGCGACGATGTCGTCGACATAGGTGAAGTCACGCTTCATCCGCCCGCCATTGTTGAGGCGGATCGGACGGCCCCGCAGCACCGCGTCGGTGAAGATCCACGGCGCCATATCGGGGCGCCCCCACGGACCATAGACGGTGAAGAAGCGCAGCCCGGTCTGGGGGATGCCGAACAGGTGCGCGTAGCTGTCGCTCATCAATTCGTCGGCACGCTTGGTCGCGGCATACAGCGAGACCGGGTGATCCACCGCGTCGCCGACCGCGAACGGCAGCTTCGAATTGCCGCCATAGACCGACGACGACGAGGCATAGACCAGGTGCGGAGTCTGCCGGGCGCGCGCCAGTTCGAGCATGTTGAGATGCCCGACCAGGTTGCTCTGGACGTAGTCATGCGGCTGCTGGAGCGAATAGCGGACCCCGGCCTGCGCGCCGAGGTGGATGATGGCATCGGTTTCGGGCAGCGCCGTCAACGCCGCCATGTCGGCCAGGTCACCCTCGACGAAGGTGAAGCGCGGCCCGGCGAGCCGCGCCAGCCGATCGCGCTTCAGCTGGACCGGGTAGTAAGCGTTGAGATTATCGAAGCCGATCACGGTCTCGCCGCGATCGAGCAGCGCAAGTGCCGTCGCCGCCCCGATAAAACCCGCTGCGCCGGTTATGCAAATCGTCATACCGCTCCAATTCCGCCTCGACCGCCCTACGTTGCGGCGCCGGTCCGGCAAAGCGACATCCTGGGTATGCAGGCTCTATCTTGCGCTCGCCGCTACTCCATAATGTCAGTGGCCAGCGCGTTCGTCGATGACGTTACCTCGTCCGGGCGATTCAGGCATCGACCCCGGCCTCGATCCGGTCGAGCGGCAGCGCCCCGTTGGCGAACACCGCCGCGTGGACAGCAGTGCGGTGCCGGCGCCGGCAAATCCCTCCGACTTCTCACTCCGCGAGCATAAAGGCCGGTCCGCACGCCCCCGCCCGGCACCGCATCGCCCCGGCGTCTTGTCCGCGCCCGACCCTCCTCCTAGTCATGGCCGCAGGGTTCAACGCGACACGATCGACCTTGATGGCCATTTGGAGGATCGCTTTGAGACTTGCTCGCCCGGCCATAGCCGCTCTCGCTGCCGCCTTCGTGGCGCAGGCGGCGACCGCCGCCACCACCAGCTTCCAGGTCACGATCCGGGTCGACGCCGCGCGGTCGGAAGGCGCCCTGCCCCCGGCCTGGCGGTTCTTCGGCGCCGACGAGCCCAATTACGCGACGATGAAGGACGGCCGCAAACTTATCGGTGAACTCGGCAGCCTCAGGCCGAACGAAGTCTATTTCCGCACGCACAATCTGCTCAACACCGGCGACGGCACCTCGGCGTTCAAATGGGGCAGCACCGACATCTACAAGGAGGATGCCGACGGCAAGCCGATCTATGACTGGACCGTCGTCGACCGCATCATCGACACCTACCGCGCCAATGGCGTGCGGCCTTACCTCCAACTCGGCTTCATGCCCAAGGCATTGTCCAGCGCACCGGCGAGCGTGCCGTACCAGCACAGCTGGCGCCCGGGCTACAGCTATGACCTGATCAGCGGCGGCTGGGGCTATCCGCCCAAGGACTACGGCAAATGGCGAGAGCTGATCTATCAATGGACGCTCCACAACGTCCAGCGCTACGGCCGCAAGGAGGTCGAGACCTGGTATTTCGAGGTCTGGAACGAGGCGAACGGCCCGGCCTATTGGAAGGGCACGCACGAGGAATTCTACAAGCTCCATGACTTTGCCGTCGACGGCGTGCGCCGCGCCCTGCCGACGGCGCGCGTCGGTGGCCCGGATTCCGCGGGGCCCGGCGGTGCGCTGATGGACGGCTTCCTGGCGCATGTCGTGTCGGGCCAGAATGCCGCCACCGGCACCGTCGGCACGCCCACCGACTTCCTGTCGTTCCACGCCAAGGGGCAGCCGCTGTTCGTCGACGGTCATGTCCGCATGGGCATCGGCCGCCATCTGAGCCAGGTCGACGAGGGCTTTGCCAAGATCGCCGCCGCGGCGCCGTCGCTGCGCACCAAGCCGATCGTCATCGGCGAGAGCGATCCGGAGGGCTGTGCCGCCTGTCCGGGACCGCAGAACGCCTATCGCAACGGCACCATGTACTCCAGCTACACCGCCGCCAGCATGGCGCGGATCTGGGACCTGGCGCGCCGGCGCAAGGTGACGCTCGACGGCATCCTCGCCTGGTCCTTCACCTTCGAGGACCAGCCGTGGTTCGCCGGTTACCGCCAGCTTGCCACCAACGGCATCGACCTGCCGGTGCTCAACGTCTTCCGGATGATGTCGAAGCTCGGCCCGGAGCGGATCGAGGCGACCAGCGACCACCAGCTCGACCTTGACGCGGTCGTCGCCAAGGGCGTCCGCGCCGACCCCGATGTCGGCGCGCTGGCGACCAGGGGGCCGGGCGGCAACATCGGCGTGCTGGTCTGGCATTACCACGACGACGACCTGCCGGGTCCCGATGCCGCCATCCAGCTGTCGTTCGCGCACAGCGGCAAGGCCAGTCACGCGACGGTGTGGAACGTCGATGCCGACCATGCCAACGCCTATGCCGCCTGGAAGGCGATGGGCTCGCCGCAGTCGCCGAACGAGCACCAGGTCGCCGAGCTCGAACAGGCGTCGAAGCTCACGCCCGGCGCGCACCAGCCGCTCAAGGTCGTCCGGGGCGCCGCGACGCTGGAACTGCGCGTGCCGCGACAGGGCGTCGCCTTCGTCCAGCTCGACTGAGGCATGCACGACGACAGCCTCGCGAAACTGCCGGGCAGCGCGGCACGGCCTTGGCCAGCCGGCCGCACCGGCCGGGCCGGCTGGTACGGCGCGGTGCTCGTCGCCTGCGCCATCGCGATCAGCTACCTCGACCGCCAGACGCTGCCCTGGGCGCTGAAGAACATCCAGGCCGACATCCCGATCACCAACCAGATCAAGGCCGCGCTCGATTCGGCCTTCCTCGTCACCTACGGCCTGTCGTACCTCGCCGGCGGCTGGCTGCTCGACCGGCTGGGAACGCGGCGCGGCTTCGTCGTCATCATGGTGTTCTGGTCGCTGGCCTGCGCCAGCCACGGCCTTGCCGGCGGCGTCCTCGCACTCGCCGCCAGCCGGCTGCTGCTCGGGGCCGGCGAGGGCGGCGGCTTTCCGGCGGCGACGCGCGCCATCACCGAATGGTTCAAGCCCGAGGACCGCGCCGCGGCGATGGGCATCGTCAACGCCGGCACCGCGGTCGGCGCGGTGATCGCGCCGCCGCTGATCGCGCTGGTGCTGATGCACGCGCACGGATTCGGGCTGGCGAGCTGGCGCTATGTGTTCTTCCTCACCGGGCTACTCGGCCTCCTGTGGTCGGCCTGGTGGATCGTCGGCGCGCCGCCGATCGCCACGGCCGTGCCCCGTGCCGTCAGCGCCGCGCGCGTCGCGATCCCGCGGGCGCTGCTATGGATCGCCTGCGCCAAGTTCCTGACCGATGCCGCCTGGTATTTCTACCTGTTCTGGCTGCCGAAATACCTGTTCGACGTCCGCCATTTCGACCTGGCGCAAGCCGCGTCGATCGGCTGGATCCCCTATGCGGCATCGGGCGTCGGCTGCCTGGTCGGCGGTACGCTGTCCAGTCACCTGCAACGCCGCGGCAAGACGATCAACTACGCCCGCAAGGTCGCGCTCGGCGCCAGCGCGGCGATGATGCCCTGGGTCATGCTGGTCCCCGCCGCGCCCGAGATCTGGCAGGTCATGGTGCTGTTCAGCCTCGCCTTTTTCGGACAGCAGAGCTGGTCGACGCTGATCATGACGCTGCCCACCGACATCGCGCCGGTCGCCGTGCTCGGCCGCGCGGCCGGGATCGTCGGGCTGGCAGGGGCGTTCGGCGGCGTCGCGATGGGACAGGCCGCGGGCTGGATGCTCGACCATGGTTTCACCTATACACCGGTGCTGGTCATCGCCGCGTCGCTCCATGTGATCGCGTTCGTGCTGATCTGCATCGCCGTGCCGCGCATCACGCCCTATTCTGCCTTGGAGACCGGACGTTGAAGATTACCGAAGTTCGCACGCGCGTCGTCCAGTGGGCCGGGGAGACCGCGCCGCTGCCGCCGCATTTCTGCACCAACCCGATGGACCTCGTCGCGCCGCGCCTGTCGCCCGAGACGATGCAGACCTTCACCTTCCACGGCTGGCTGGTCGTCGAGATCTTCACCGACGCGGGCCTGGTCGGCATCGGCAACGCCGCGCTGGCGCCGCTGTCGACCAAGCAGCTGATCGACTCGCACCTCGGTCCGCTGCTGATCGGCGAGGACCCCTGGGACAGCGAGTTCCTGTGGCAGCACATGTACCGCGCGACGATGGCGTTCGGGCGCAAGGGCATCGCGATGGTGGCGATCAGCGCGCTCGACATCGCGATCTGGGACCTGATGGGCAAGTCGGCGGGCCAGCCGTGCTTCCGCCTGATGGGTGGCCGCACCAAGGCGCGCATCCCGGTCTATGCCAGCCGGCTCTACTCGATCCCGCTGGAGGAGCTCGCGTCGGAGGCCAGGCGCTACAAGGACGAGGGCTATGGCGCGATGAAATTGCGCTTCGGCTGGGGGCCGACCGACGGCGCCGAGGGCATGGTCCGCAACGTCGAGCTGGTGCGCACGGTGCGCGAGGCGGTGGGCGACGGCATCGACGTCATGGCCGACGCCTACATGGGCTGGAGCCTCGACTATGCCAAGCGCATGATGCGGCTGATCGAGCCGTTCAACCTACGCTGGCTGGAGGAGGCGATCATCCCCGACGACGTGCACGGCTATGCCGAGCTTCGCCGCTTCGGCACCACGCCGATCGCGGCCGGCGAGCATGAGTTCACGTTGTACGGCTTCCGCCAGCTGATCGAGGCGCGCGCCGTCGACTATATCCAGTTCGACACCAACCGCGTCGGCGGCATCACCGCGGCGCGCAAGATCTCGGCGCTGGCCGAGGCGCATTCGATCCCGGTCGTCCCGCACGCCGGGCAGATGCACAATTATCATGTCACCATGGCCAGCCTGAACTGCCCGATCGCGGAATACTTCCCGCCGGTCGACGTCGAGGTCGGCAACGAGTTGTTCTGGTACATTTTCAAGGGCGAACCGGTGGCCAAGGACGGCTACATCGACCTCGACGACAATCTGCCCGGCCTCGGCCTGGAAATCGACGAAGCTTCACTTGCCAAGTTCAAGGTGATCGGATGAGCCAGGGATCGAAGCCGCGTGCCGCCGTGCTGGGCCTCGGCCTGATGGGCGCGGGCATGGCGGGCAATCTGTTGACGGCAGGCTTTGCGCTGTCCGTCTATAATCGCAATCCGGACAAGGCGGCGGCGCTGGTCGAACGCGGCGCGCACCTCGCCGCGACGCCGGCCGAGGCTGCGGCGGGCGCCGATTACGTCGTCGTGATGGTCGCCGACGACGATGCCTCGCGCGACGTCTGGCTCGGCAGCGACGGCGCGCTGGCCGCGATGGCGCCGCACGCCGTTGCGATCGAGTCGAGCACGATCACCCCGGAATGGGCGCGGTCGCTGGCCGGCAAGGCACGCGACGCCGGGGTGCGCTTCATCGATGCCCCGGTGACCGGCAGCCGGGCGCAGGCGGAGGGCGGAACGCTGCGCTTCCTGGTCGGCGGCGACGCGGATGCACTCGATGCGGCTCGCCCGGCGCTCGACGCGATGGGCAGCGAGGCACTGACGATCGGCCCGGCGGGCAGCGGCGCGCTGATCAAGATCATCAACAACTTCATGTGCAGCATCCAGGTCGGCTCGCTGGCCGAGGCGCTGGCGATGGCGGAGCGCTCGGGCCTCGACATGGCGACGACGCTGCACGTGCTGACCCAGGGTGCGCCGGGCAGCCCGCTGGTCAAGGGCGTCTCGCAGCGCATGGCGGAGAGGGATTTCACGCCCAACTTCTTCGTGTCGCTGATGGCCAAGGACCTGCGCTATGCCATCGCCACCTTCGCCGCGTCGGGCATCACGCTCGAGTCGGCTCAGGCCGCGCTGCACCGCTTCGAGACGGCGGAGCGCGAGGGGCATGGGCAGGACGACATCGCCACGGTGATCGAGCCGCTGCGCGCCGGCTGATCGAGCTCCGGGCGGGCGTCGCGTGACGCCCGCCCGGTTCGATTACTTCAGGTCGAGGACGACGACCGACTTCGGCGGCAGGGTGATGGTCAGTCCGCCGGTACCGAGCTGCGCCCCGGTGAACGGCTGCGGGACCACCGTGTTCGGCTGGTCGAAGGTGTTCATCGCGTTCATCGCGCCGCCGGTCAGCACCGTTCCCGACACCGTCGTCGCCGTGATCCCGGTCAGCGCCGTCGTCACCGTGATCGTCGTGTTGGGGTCGGCGTTCGCCAGCCCGATATGCACCTGCCCGGCCTTGTCGCGCACGGCGGAGGCGGTGACCGCGGGCACGACCCACTGGTCCTTGCTGTACCACGGCGACTTGATCTCGATCGGGATGTTGGTCGCGTCCTGCCACGGCTTGTACATGTGGAAGACGTGGTACGTCGGCGTCTTCAGCATCTTGGCGCCGTCGGTCAGGATCATCGCCTGCAGCACGTTCACCATCTGCGCGATGGCGGTCATCTTCACCCGGTCGGCGTGCTTGGCGAAGATGTTGAGGTTCATCGCCGCCACCACCGCGTCGCGGACGGTGTTCTGCTGGTACAGGAAGCCCGGGTTGGTGCCCGGCTCGTTCAGGTACCAGGTGCCCCACTCGTCGACGACCAGCCACAGGCGCTTCGCCGGATCGTATTTGTCCATGATCGCCGAATGCTTGGTGACCAGTTCCTCCATGCGATAGGATTTCGCCATGGTTTCGGCCCAGCCGCTCTCGTCGAACTGGGTCGCCGACTGCTTGTTCTTGAACGAGCCGGGGACGGTGTAATAATGCAGCGTGATGCCGTCGATCTGGCGGGCGGTCTCGCGCACCATGACTTCGGTCCAGTTATAATCGTCGGTGTTCGCGCCGCTGGCGAACTTGGCGATCTTGGTGCCCTCCGGCGTCTTGATGAAGGTCGCGTAGCGCCGCGTCACATCGGCTGCATATTCGGCGCGCATGTTGCCGCCGCAGCCCCAAAGCTCGTTGCCGATGCCGAAATAGGGCAGCTTCCACGCCGCCTTGTGGCCGTTCTTGCCGCGCTCGTCGGCAAGGGTGCCGGCGGGCGAGGTCATGTACTCGACCCACTCCGCCATTTCCTCCGGGCTGCCGTTGCCGACGTTGCCCGAGACATAGGGATCGGCGCCGAGCTGCTGGACGAAATGCATGAACTCGTGCGTGCCGAAGCTGTTCGGCTCGGTGACGCCGCCCCAATGGGTGTTGATCTTGACCGGGCGCTTTTTGCCGACGCCTTCCCGCCAGTGATATTCATCGGCGAAGCAGCCGCCCGGCCAGCGCACCACCGGCACCGCCAGCTCCTTGAGCGCGGCCAGCACGTCGGTCCGGACGCCGCGCACGTTGGGGATTTTGGAGCCCGGCGGCACCCACACCCCCTCATAGATTCCGTGGCCGAGATGCTCGGCGAACTGGGTGAAGATCTCGCGGTTGACATGGGCGCCCGGCTGGTCGCCGTTCACGGTCATCTGCGCCGTTGCCGCCTGGCCCTGCGCCGCCACCGGCGTCACCGAGACCAGCAACGCCCCGGCGACCGTCGCCACCACCGCCTGCCTGATCGCCTCTAGCATCGAACTCCCCTTTTGCTTTTGTCCGACAACAGATAGCAGCCGCCCCGACGCTGGCAAGCGGCCGTCGCACCATCAGCGCAGCGGCGGCACCCAGCCTCCGGCGAACGGCGTCACCGGCAGCGTCTCCGGCAGTTCGAACTTGGCATAGGCGATGCGGTTGTTGACCGACACCAGCTGCAGCACCTCGCGCCCGTTCCCCAGCGGGATCATCGTGTGGCTATAGCCGTCGTTCGCCGGGTTATAGACGATCGGCGTCTCGATCAGCGTCCAGGCACCGCGGCCGTTGTTGCGGTTGATCATCATGCCGTTGCCGATCCGCCCGACCTCGTAGCGCATGATCGAGCGCCCGGTGACCATCAGCGTGCCGTTCGGACCACCCCAGGGCGACCAGGCGATGTACGGCGTGCCATTGGCGTATTGCCGCCAGCGATCCTGGATGAACACCCCCGGATCGGCCGGGTCGCCCCAGTTCAGCCCGTCGCGCGAGGTGCGGAAATGCGCCAGGTTGCTGCGCGGCTCCAGCGCCACCCCGGCCTTGCCGACGACCTCGTAGCTCATGAAATAGGTGCCGTCGCCGCCGCGGGTGACCACCGCCATGCCGGGCCGGGTCAGGCCGTCGCCGATCGCCACGTCGTTGACCGCCGGTCCCCAGGTCCGCCCGCCGTCGGGCGAGACCTTGTGCTCCAGCAGCTGGCTATAGCCGTCCTTCTTGAAGCCCTCGTTCGAGATATAGGCGACCAGCCGACCCCGCGTATCGACGAACAGGAACGGCTCCCACACCGGGCTCTGGTCCGACAGGCCGGCGCGGTTGACCGGGTCATAGCTGCCGACCCCGCCCTCCGAGATCGTGCTCAGCGGCGTCCAGGTGCGGCCGCCGTCGGTGCTGTACGACAGCTTGATCGCATGGCGCGTCGCCCCGGGCGCCTCCTCCACCGTCCCCGCCGCCATGATCGTGCCGGCCGGAAACGTCCCGACCTGTCGCGGCAGTTCGTACAGGGCCGGCTGGCCGCGCATGTTCGGCACCTCCGACACGAAGCTCCAGGTCTCGCCGTTGTCGGTGCTGCGATAGATCGGCAGCGGCCCCCGCCGCGCGAAGGTCGCGAGCAACTCGCCCTTGCCCCCGGCGAAGTGTCCAAGCTGGATGACCCGCGGATAGCTCGCGCCGAGCGCCGGGTCGGAGTCGAAAAAGCCGATCTTGGAGGTGAAGCGGACCGGCAGCGGCGCGCTCAGTCGCTCGGCCGGATTGGCCTGGTTGGCGGGCCCCTGCAACGGCACGATCGTCACCGCCGGCTGCGCCGCCACCGACGGCACGATCATCGGCGACAGGGCGACGGTCACCGCCACGCCTGCCAACAGCATCCGGATGTTCATCTGTCTCGCTCCCCAGCTCGATCGATTTGTTGCACAAGATGTCGATGCGCTCGCTCGTCTCGACACCCGGTACGTTTATCGGGCGAACATAGCAGACCGCGCCACACGAGCAGCATCTGTATTTACGCAACGCAAGTACAGGCATCGCCCGGAACCGGGCCGCGTAAATCGTTGCTGGCCGTGACCCGTGCGGTGTTGGGAGCAGCCCGGCGCCGTCGCGATCCGGCGCGATCTAGTCCGCCGCTGACCTGTCCGACACGCCGGGCGTCGGCACCGGCACTGTGGCGCGCCACCGCCTTTACACGCCGGTGGTGCCGCGCTGAGCCATCCGGGCGGAGGGTTCGGCGCGGCGCCCGGTCGGCCTAGAGGTGGAACTTCGCCATGCCGGCGGTCGTGCACTTCATGTCGTTGGCGCCGCCGGTCGGGCCGGAGACGGACAGGACACCGATGGTGGTCTGGCCGCGCTTGATCGGCACGGCGCCGGGGAAGACGATCAGGCCGGGATCGCCCTCGATGACCGCGGTGCGCGGCAGGCCGACGTTCTGCGGCAGGGCGCCGAAGTCGCCGGACGCCATGCCCTTCTTGAGGACGGTATAGGCCTTGCGGCGCATGAACTCGTAAAACGGCAGTCCGACGCCGTCGGCGCGCAGCAGGACCTTGAAGTTGCCGTTGAGGTCGACGACGCCGACGACCGCTGCCGAGTTGATCGCGCGGCACGCCTCGAGCGCGGTGCGTGCCGCGTCGATCGCCTGCTCCAGCGGCACTTCCATGTCGGGGGTCAACGCCTTGGCGGCGCCGATGCCGGCGGGGCCGGTGACGGGCGGCGGCGGTGCGGCCGGGGGGCCCGGGGGCGGTGGCGGCGTCTGGGCCATGGCCGAAGTCGCGAGAAGGCCGAGTGCGAGAGTGATCAGGCCGGCGTGCTTCATTTGACGAGCTCCATCGTTGCTTGGCCGTTGGTCCCACAGATCGGACCGGCGGGCCGGATATTAGTTGATTCGTCGCGTTTAGACATCGTTAGATAGCTTGGTTGCGACAGGTTCGCGACCCGGCTTCGATCGCCATTGCGGCCAGCCCGCCGCCAGGGTCGCCGTCGGCCCTACAGCGCGGTCACGACGATCATCGTGTCCGGCTCCGTTTCCTGCCGCACCGGATTGCGGAGCGGTAGCTGGAACGGGGCGGCCCGGACGTCGAAGATATCGCCCTCCTGCGGCTGGATGCCTTCGGAGAAGGACAGGGTCGCGGTGCCGAAGAAATGGACGTGGACGTCGCCGGGGCGGCGGAAGATGCCATATTTGAAATGATGATGCTCGAGGTTGGCGATGGCGTGGGACATGTTCGCCTCGCCCGACAGGAACGGCCGCTCCCAGATCACCTCGCCGCCGCGCGTGATGCTGCTGGTGCCGCGCACGTCCTGCGGCAGCTCGCCGCTCAACAACTCCGCCCCCAGCGCGGCGTGGCGCAGCTTGCTGTGCGCCAGCCACAGGTAATTGCCGCGCTCGGTGACATGATCCGAGAATTCGTTGCCGAGCGCGAAGCCGAGGCGGCGGGGCTGGCCGGCCCCGTCGATGACATAGATGCCGGCGATCTCGGGCTCCTCGCCGCCATCGAGGGCGAAGGCGGGTGACGGCAGCGGCTGCCCGGTGCCGACCAGGATCGAACCATCGCCCTTGTAGAACCATTCGGGCTGGACCCCGGCCGAGCCGAGCGGCGGCTTGCCGCCCTCGACGCCCATCAGGAACATCCGCATCGAGTCGGTGGTGGCGCCGGTCTTCGCGGCGCGGTGCATCTGGTCGCGACCCTCGGCCGAACCGAGGTGCGTCAGGCCGGTGCCGGTGACGTACAGGTGCGCCGGGTCGGGATGGTCGATCGGCGCCAGCAGCCGCCCCTCGGCATCGGCGGCGACGATATCGACGGTGTCGCCGAGGCTCGACTGCACCACCTGCGCCAGGCCCTGCCCGCTGCCGATGGCGAACATCGCCAGGCCGTAGACGCTGTCATGGCCGTCGACCAGCCGCGCGTCGGCGATGTCGTCATACGCCGCCAGCCGACGCCGGCCATCGGCGTCGGTCAACTGGACCAGTCGAAGGCTCATTCTACGACTCCGTTCCGGTGCGGGGCAGGCAGGTCATTGGCATCACCAATTGGTGTACGAACCGTCCGGCCGATCCAGTGTCGGGATCGCCGTATAGGCTTCCTTATAGTCGCCGATCAGCTGGAGCTTGCTGGTGTCGACCTCGACGCCGTGGCCGGGGCGGTCGTTGATCCACAGCTTGCCGTCCTTGAAGTCATAGCCCTGCTTCAGGTACGGCCACTCGCGCCGTCCGCCGCCCGCCATTTCCATCAGCGCCGGCCCGGAGGTCGAGGCGACGCAGTGGACCAGCGTCGCCTCCGAGATCGGCCCGGTGAAGTGCGGGATCAGGCCGATGAAATGCGCCTCGCACATCGCGGCGATCTTCATGAACTCGGTAACGCCGCCGACATTGGGGACGGTTAGGCGGGCATAGTCGATCAGGTCGTTCTCGATCGCCGTCGTCCATTGCCACTTGTCGGAAAACACCTCGCCCAGCGCGATCGGCACCTTCACCATCTTGCGCAGGGTCTTGTAGCCCTCGACGTCCTCGCTGCGCAGCAGGTCCTCGCAGAAATAGGGGCCGAGATGCTGGATCGCCTCGCTCAGCTTGACGGCATCGGTCAGGTCGAACTCGCCGTGGTAATCGATCGCCCACGCGCCGTCCTTGCCGACCGCGTCGCGGATCTCCTTGCAGATCGCGGCGATGCGCGGGACCTGCTCGAAGCGGTCGAAGGTGCGGCCGAGGCCCGGATCATGGAGGCGATAGGCGCGAAATCCGGCCTCGACGCAGGCGCGGGCGCGTTCGCCGTGGCTCGCGTTGGGCTGCCCCGGGATGGCGAAGCCGGTGGCGTAGCATTCGACATGGTCGCGCGACTTGCCGCCGAGCAACTGGTACAGCGGCAGGCCCAGCGCCTTGGCCTTGAGGTCCCATAGCGCCACATCGAGGGCGCCGATGGCGTGGGTCTTCTCGCGGCCGGCGGGATAGAAATAGCCGCGGAACATGGTCTGCCACAGCCGCTCGGTCCGGAACGGGTCCTTGCCGATCAACTGGGTGGCGCATTGCTCCATGATGTCGGCGCTGCCGCCCTCGCCGATGCCGACCAGGCCCTGGTCGGTCTCGACGACGACGACGTTGGTGCTCTGGTTGATCGTCGACGTGTGCACCGCCGGGCGGCCCGCGGCATCGGTCGGCGAGCGGTAATAGCGGATGCGCGTGACCTTCGCCTTGGGCAGCCCGCCGCCGACGACGGGCGCGGCCTTTGCCGGGGCGTCGGCGAGCAGCATGCCGCTGCTGCCCGCTACCGCCGCAGCCATGAAGAAATCGCGACGCTTCATCTGCCTGGGTCCCCCAAGGATCTTGCGCGCTGCCCCGCCTCTTGCGGCCGGTGGCACCGTGCCGGACCAGTCTAGCATTGTTCCGGGCGTGATCGCCAAGCGACTTGACCGGGCTCGACTCGCACTATCCTCACCCGTTGAGAGTATCGCCCGGCATGATTACGCGATGTTAGCTGTCCCGGAGGCGTCGGCGAAACAGCATCGCGACTAGACTTTATGAAAAAGAACGAGATACTCGCGCCAATAAAAAACAAGACGGACGTCCGGGGAGAGAAACGTGGCGACGCCGATCAATCAATCCATCTTGAAGGCATTTACACTATTGCAGGCCTTCGAGCGTCCCGACGAATGGTTGACCTGCCGGGAGCTTAGCCGACGCGCCAATATGCCCGAAGCATCGGGCTATCGGCTGGTGCAATCCTTGCAGGCGACCGGCGCGGTGATCAAGGGGCCGAACGGCCGCTATCGACCCGGCATGCTGCTGTTCGACCTGTCCAAGGGCGTCAGCGTCGAGGACCTGCTGCGCACCAGCGCCGCGACCGTCGCACGCGATATCGCCACCCGGTACAAGGTCACGGTCCAGATGGGCATCTTCGAGGACGGCATGGTCAGCTATCTCGCGGTGCAGGGCCGCGCCAAGGTGCCGTCGCGCGCCGGCGCCCAGCTGGAAGCCTATTGCTCGGGCCTCGGCAAGGTGCTGCTCGCCAGCCTGTCCGACGCCGACCTGGAGGAGTTCCTGGCCGAGGGCGAGCTGATCCCGCTGACCGCGCACACCATCGTCGACAAGGACCAGCTGCGCGCCGAGCTGATGCGGGTCCGCGAGCAGGGCTATGCCATCGACGACCGCGAGATCCAGCTCGACCTGCGCTGCGTCGCCGTGCCGATCCGCAACAAGCAGGGCGCCGTCGTCGCCGCGATCTCCAGCTCCAGCCACCCGGGCGCCCTCACCCCGCTCCGCCAGGTCGAGGTCCGCCACGCGCTCCACCTCGCCGCCGAACAGATCAGCGCCCGCGTCTACCCCCGCGAAGACGCCTACGCCTAGGCAAAGTCCTTGCAAAACAACAACTTGCCCCGCCTTTCCTGCGCTCCCCAGATTTTCCTCAATTTTTCAAACGACTTACCGCCAATTTATCTCCCGTATTCATCACACCCTCGATCCGAAATTTTTCAAAGTGATTCCTGTCGCCCAAATCACGAACTGGGTTTAATCCCACCCCATTCTCCACAGAAGAGCTCTCAGATGACCAACGGAAAACTCCGCTCCCGCGCCTGGTTCGATGATCCGACCAACATCGACATGACCGCCCTGTACATCGAACGCTACATGAACTTCGGCCTCTCCCAGGCCGAACTCCAGTCCGGTAAGCCCATCATCGGCATCGCCCAAACCGGCTCCGACCTCTCCCCCTGCAACCGCCACCACCTCGTCCTCGCCGAACGCGTCCGCGAAGGTATCCGCGAAGCCGGCGGCATCGCACTGGAATTTCCGGTCCACCCGATCCAGGAAACTGGCAAGCGCCCCACCGCAGGCCTCGACCGCAACCTCGCCTATATGGCCCTGGTCGAAGTCCTGTTCGGCTACCCGCTCGACGCAGTTGTCCTAACGATCGGCTGCGACAAGACCACTCCCGCCTGCCTGATGGCGGCGGCGACGGTGAACATTCCGGCGATCGCGCTGTCGGTCGGGCCGATGCTGAACGGTTGGCACAAGGGGGAGCGGACCGGATCGGGGACGATCGTCTGGAAAGCCCGGCAGATGCTGGCGGCGGGGGAGATCGACGAGGCGGGATTTGTCTCGTTGGTGGCGTCGTCGGCACCGTCGACGGGATATTGCAATACGATGGGTACGGCGACGAGTATGAACAGTTTGGCGGAGGCTTTGGGGATGCAGCTGCCGGGGGCGGCGGCGATTCCAGCGCCTTATCGGGATCGTCAGGAAATTGCCTATCTGACGGGAAAGCGGATCGTGGAGATGGTGGCGGAGGATTTGAAGCCTTCCGACATTTTGACCCGGGATGCATTTCTCAATGCGATCGTGGTGAATTCGGCGATCGGCGGGTCGACCAATACGCCGATCCACCTGGCGGCGCTGGCGCGGCATATCGGGACCGAGCTGGATATCCGTGACTGGCAGACTCATGGCCACAAGGTGCCTTTGCTGGTCAATATGCAGCCGGCGGGCGAGTATCTTGGCGAAGACTTCTACCGAGCGGGCGGAGTGCCGGCGGTAGTGGCGGAGCTGATGCGCGCCGGCCTGATCCATGAGGACGCGCTGACGGTCAACGGGCGTACCATCGGCGACAATTGCCGCGATGCGACGATCGAGGATAACAGGGTCATCCGCCCCTTCGCCGAGCCGATGCTGGCGGACGCGGGCTTCATCGTCCTGTCGGGCAATCTGTTCGACGCGGCGATCATGAAGACCAGCGTCATCTCGCCGGAATTCCGCGCCCGCTACCTGAGCAACCCCGACGATCCCGAGGCCTTCGAGGGCACCGCGCTGGTCTTCGACGGCCCCGAGGATTACCACGCGCGCATCGACGATCCGTCGCTCGGCGTGACCTCCGACACGCTGTTGTTCATGCGCGGCGCCGGCCCGATCGGCTATCCGGGCGCCGCCGAGGTGGTCAACATGCGGCCGCCGTCCTACCTGATCCGCGAGGGCGTCAGCGGCCTGCCGTGCATCGGCGACGGACGCCAGTCGGGCACCAGCGGCTCGCCGTCGATCCTGAATGCGTCACCCGAAGCGGCGGCGATGGGCGGGCTGGCGCTGATCCATACCGGCGACCGCGTCCGCATCGACCTGGCACGCGGCACCGCCAATGTCCTGATCGACGATGCCGAGCTGGCCGAGCGCCGGCGGGTGCTGGCGGCGAGCGGCGGCTATCCCTATCCGGCCTCGCAGACGCCGTGGCAGGCGATGCAGCGCGCCGTCGTCGGGCAATTGTCGACCGGTGCGATCCTGGAGGGCGCCGAGCAGTTCCAGCGCATCGCCCAGACGATCGGCGTGCCCCGGCACAACCACTAGGGCCGACGCCGGACGGCACTAGGGCCGACGCCGGGCGGGATCAGGCCGGGTCGAACACCTTCCAGCCAAGCTGCTGGTCGAGTTCGGGCGTGAAGATCCCGTCCGACCGGCCGCCCTGCCGCTGACGCTGGGCGGCGTGTAGGGCGACCGCGGTGTTGGTGCCGAAATTGCCGTCCGGCCCGTCCAGCCCGAGACGCTGCTGGAGCCGCAGCACCGCGTCGCCGCTCGAGCCATAGCGCAACCGGCGCGGGGCGGTGCCACTGCTTGCCAGCGCCGCCTCCGCCCCGGTCAGCAGCATATAGCCGAACGGCGTGCCGGGATCGCCCGAGCTGCCGACCTGGCCCGCCGCCTTGCGAAAGATCGCCCACGGGCCGCGGTGCTCGCCGGCCGGGGTGGCGGAGCCGACGACGACCTGGCAGCCGACCGACGAAAATCCCGCGGGCGTGCTGAAGAAGGTCGGGTGGATGTTGTCGCCAGGGGTGCAGGGGTCGACCATGTCGTCGGTCGAATAGCTCAGGTCGGCGGTGCTGCGCCGCACGACGACCTTGCGCCGCTCGCCGTCGGGCTTGCGCAGCAGGAAGCAGCCGGGCTTGCTGTTGTGGACGCCGACGACATAGCCGTACAGCCCGGTCGGCAGCAAATTGCCCTGGTTCTGCTTGGTGAACCAGTCGACCACCGCCTTGGCATTGGGCACCGTCGATCCGGGGAAAGCCGCGATCGCCCCGGCGGCGCGGTCCCAGACGCCGAGGACGCAGCGCGCCGTCTGATGGTCGGGCCGCAGGTCGCGCAGCTTGACCTCGGCGGCGAACTCGCTGGCGTCGCCCAGCACCGAGCAGCCGCGCAAGCCGAACAGGACCTTGCCCGCCGGCAGCACGAAACCATTGGCCCGCGCCAACGCTTCCAGCATGGCGGGCGTCAGCCGGAACGAGGTGCCCTGCGGCAGCGCCTCGACCAGATGCGCATAATCGGGGGCGATGTCGTCGGAGGCCCAGCGGACGGCGGCGGTCGAGGCGGCGGTGCTGAACGCGACCTCGGTATCGACCGCGTCGTCCTCGCTGCCATCCTCGAACTTCTCGTCGTCGTTGCCGCTGGTCGCGCCGGCCTCGATCGCGGCAGGCCCAGCGTCGAGCAGGCCGAAGCTCGGCACGAACGGGCCGGCGGTGGGCGCCAGGCCATGCGCGAACAGCGCCGCCTCGTTGCGACGGCGGCGGGTCATCTCGGTCTCGATGCCGGTGCCGCGCCAGATGCGGATCATCGCCAGGATCAGGTCGGGGATCAGCGCGAACGACTGGTTGGCCATCGCCACCTTGATTGCTCGCATCTCGCGGTAGCGGTCGATGGTGTCGGTCGACTTGCGCGCCGTGCTGAACGACGGCCCGCGGTTGAAGGTCAGCGAGACCAGCGCGCCGAACGAGTCGGGCGTCAGCCGGTCGACGTTGGGCAGCGCGCCCGCGGTCATGGCGGCGAACTTGGGCAGCGTCCGGCGGTGGAACAGGTCCAGCGACGGGTCCCACGGCACGGTGACGTCGCGCAACGACGCGGTCAGCGCCTTCAGGGCGGCGTCGGGGACCTTGCCGCCGTGCTTGCCACAGGCCGCCGCCAGCCGGTCGAGCGCGGCGCCGCCGAGCGCGGCCCAGTCGGTGCGCATCTCCTGCTCGCTGACATAACCGAGATCATAGCCGAAGCCGATCGTCACCCCGGAAGACTCCCCCGGCCACACCGGCCGGGCATGAATGACTTTTTCGTAGAAAGCCCGGCCACCGGTCTCGTGACGGACGATCAGGTCGAAGGCGTCCTGCGAAACCTCCGGAACCTGTCCGCCGAACGCGACGATTTCGGGCTGGTCCGCCATGACCTGCTCGGCCTCGCGGTCGCCCAGTCCGTAGCTGAGCAAATCGGGCGAGCTGTCGGAACCTGCCCGACCCTCATCGAACTCGTCCTTGGTCATGCGACGTCTCCTTCGCCAGCACATGTCCGGCTGCGCTGGACTCGGCGATAGTAACAGAAATCACGTTGACATTGCACAGTCGAAATAGAAACATGCAGACGCCAAGACGATATAGCGCTGCTAACTCAGGTCGCGAGTCGAGTTGCTTGTTTCTGCTGCATCATCGGAGGTAATCCATGGGGATATGTCGCGACAAGACCCTGAGTTTGCTTAATGACAAGGGTTATAACGTCGTTCGTTTGCCGCGCGCCGGCATCGAACCGCTGGACTTGCTTGGCCGCGACGGCAGGTCGATGGAATGGCTCGGCCGGCTCGATCAGCTCTGGACGTCCTCGCGACCGGTGCCCCAACTTCGCGCGCCGCAGCCCGTCGCCGAGATCGAAGGCAAGAAGACCAGTTCGCTGGAACTGTCCGCCGGGCTCACCTTGCTCAAGGGCGTGCTGAGCACCTTCCATGCGGGCGCGGGCCTCGACGCCGCGTATCGTAACGCCGCGACCCTCGAATTCGGCTTCAGCAACGTCCAGTCGATCGCGGTGGCGCCGCTCGAAGTCGGCAACTTCCTTGCCGCCGGCAGTGCCGATACCGGCAACCCGGTGATCGAACGCTTCTTCATGGACGACCATACCGATGGCTTCATCATCACCGAGGTGCTGAAGTCGGACAAGCTCAACGTCACCGCACGCCGTTCCGACGGCGGCGAGTTCAAGGTCGATGCCGACGAGATCAAGGGCGTGCTCGGCGCGAATGCCGGGATCAGCGCGACGGTCGGCAGCGAAGGCACGGTGACCTATGCCGGCGTCACGCCGCTGACCTTCGGCTTCAAGCTGCTCGCCATCGGGCTCGACGAGGGACGCTGGCACGTCACCGGCGTCAAGGCGGGGGCGGACACCGCCTTCGGCATCGATGCGAGCCATGCCGGGGATGACCCGGTGCTGCTGCGCCACGGCATGATCCTGTTGCCCGAAAAGGCCGGCTGAACGACATGCCGATGCAACAGGTCCCGGGTTCCGGCGAGCAGTATGCGCTGATCGTCTTCGACGCGGCGGGCCAGGAACGCAACGAAGGCGGCGGGCTGCTGTCGAGCGCCATCCTCGCCGCCGATGCGCCGGAGCCGACCGATATCTTCTTCGAGGTGCACGGCTGGAAAGGCGACGTGCCCGCCGCCATCAGCCAGTACGACAGCTGGTTCGGTGCCATGGCGCGGTCCCCGAGCCGGCAACTGGTCGAGGCGAAGCGCCCCGATGGCTTCCGCCCGCTGTGGATCGGGCTGCACTGGCCCAGCCTGCCCTGGGGTGACGAGGAAATCTCGGCCGCGACGAGCTTTGCCGTCGATGCGGTCGACAATCTGGTCGAGGATTATGTCGCGCGGCTCGGCGAGCGACCGGGGCTGCGCGAGGCCCTGGCGGTGGTCATCCGCCACGCCCAGAACGACACCGCGCCGCCGGTGCTGCCGGCCGCGGTGCGCGCCGCATACGACACGCTCGATGCGCTGCTGACCGAATTGCCGGCCGACGGACCCGAGGCACCGCCGGGCGAGGACAACCCGCCGTTCGATGCCGAGGCGAGCTACCAGGCGCTGCGCGCCGACCCGGCGGCCTTTGGTGCGATCGGCTGGGGTGGGCTGCTCGGGCCGCTGCGGCAATTGTCGTTCTGGAAGATGAAGGCGCGCGGGCGGACGGTCGGCGAGGCCGGGTTCCACGCGCTGCTCGCCAGCCTGGCGGCGCGTTTCCCCAGCGCCAGGCTCCACCTGATGGGACACAGCTTCGGCTGCATCGCCGCGTCGGCCGCGGTGGCGGGAGCGCCAGGCGCGCCGGTCGCCAAAGTGTCTTCGCTGGTGCTCGTGCAGGGCGCGCTGTCGCTCTGGGCCTATTGCGCGCGCATGCCGTTCGACCCCGGCAGCGCGGGCTATTTCCACAAGCTGTTGTCGGAGCATGCGGTCACCGGGCCGATGGTGACGACGCGCAGCCGGTATGACCGCGCCGTCGGCTCCTTCTATCCATTGGGCGCGCGGGTCGCGGGACAGGTCGATTTCGGCATCGAGCTGCCGCGTTATGGCGGGGTCGGGGCATTCGGCGCGCAGGGTATTGCCGACGCGGTCGATATGTCGATCCTGCCTGCCGGCCAGCCCTATGACTTCGTCGCCGGCCGCGTCGTCAACGTCGAGGCGAGTTCGGCGATCAGGAAGGGCGGCGGATTTTCCGGCGCGCACAGCGACATCGACGGTCCCGAAGTCGCGCACCTGGTGTGGAGCGCCGCCGCCACCACCTGAGCCCGAGGAATTCGACGATGCCCGACACCGCGCCGCCGGCCGATCCCGCGTCCTCAGGCGCGTCCGCCGAGATCGCGTCTTTCGGCGTGTCCGCCGATACCGGCGAGACGTTGCCGCCGGTCGACCTGCAGGCGCTGGCGCGAGCGGCGCGGAGCAACCCGGGCGGTCAGGCCGAGCTCAATCGCCGGATGGCCTCGGCGACCTTCGGCGCGGTGATCGAGATCAACGAGGAGGCGCTGGGCGATGCCGGCTGGGGCGTGGTGTTCGCGCGCGACGATCCCGACGCCGGCGCCATCGAGGCGGCGCTCGGCCCATTGCTCGACCGGCGCAGCGCCGAGGCCGGGAAGCACTACAAGCTGTTCAAGGGCGACGATGGTTACCAGCCCGGCGACACCGCCGAAGCCTGGCTGGCACGGCGCGGGGTCGGGCTCGACCTCGTCGATCCCGAGCTTGGGGTTCCCTACTTCCTGGTGATCGTCGGTGGGCCGGAGACGATCCCGCTCGACTTCCAGTACCGGCTCGACCTCTACTGGGCGTGCGGCCGGCTGCACTTTGCGCAGGCCGCGGACTATGGCGCCTATGCCGCCAATGTCGTGCGCTACGAGACGGCGACCGAGCCGGTGGCGCGGCGCGCGGCGATGTTCGCACCGCGGCATGACTTCGACGCGGCGACGCAGTTGTTCCAGACGCATGTCGCCGATCCGTTGTCGAAGCGCGCGCCGCTCAACCAGTTCAGCTGGGACCTGCTGCTCGGCGACGATGCGACCAAGACGGCGCTGCTCGACCTGCTGACCGGGGCGCGCGCCGGGGGACCGCCGGCGCTGCTGTTCACCGGTGGCCACGGCATGGAGTTCGCAGCCGACGATGCGCGGCTGCCGGCCAACCAGGGCGCGCTGGTCTGCCAGGAATGGCCGGGACCGGGGACCGGGCCGCTCAAGCCCGATTATTGGTTCGGCGCTGCCGACGTGCCCGCGGCGGCGGCCGGCTTCGGGACGATTCACCTGCTGTTCGCCTGCTATGGCGGGGGCTATGGCGCGGTCGATACCTTCCGCGATGCGGGCGGCCAGGGGCGGCGGATCGCCGACCATCCGGGCTTTGCCGGGCTGCCCCAGGCGCTGATGGCCAACCCGGCGGGCGGGCCGCTGGCGGTGATCGCGCACATCGACCGCGCCTTTGCCTACAGCTTCCAGACGCCATCCGGCGGCGCGCAGAACCAGGGCTTCCGCGAGATCATGTTCGCGCTGATGCTGGGGCGGCGAGCGGGCAGCGCGCTCGACCGGTTCAACCTCAAATGGGCGACGGTCTCGACCGCCATCGCCGAGCGGCTGCGCGATCCCCAGGCGGACGACGACGGGCTGGCGCGGCTGTGGATCCAGCGCGACGACGCCCGCAACTATGTGCTGTTCGGCGACCCGGCGGTGAAGCTGCGCCTCGGCTAGCCGTGGCCGACGCTGGGCGAGGTCGGATTGGTGCCGGTGTAGCAGGTCAGCAGCACGCTGCTCTCCTGCTGGTTGGCGAACGGGTAGACGCGGTGCAGCGCCGCCTCCAGCCGGGTCTTCAGCTCGGCCGTGATCTCGGGACCACCCTGGCGCGGACCATAGGCGCGCAGGCGATCGGCGGCATAGTTCAGCCCGAAGTTATAGGCCGGCAGCCCACACTTCACCGCCGCCTGGTAGGTCGCCATCGCCTCCTCGTGCCGCCCCAGCCGTGCCGCGACCTCGGCGGCGATGATCAGCGCGTCGGGATCGTCGGGCCAGCGGGACAGCGCGTTGGCAAAGGGCGCATCCATCGCCTCGGGCGTATCGGCGCGCAGCAGGCCGTACCCCAGCACCACGCCCGCCGCCGGGTTGGTCTCCATCCAGCTCGCCGCATCGGTCGCCTTCAGGCCCCTCAGCAAGGCCGCGACGTCGTCGACCTGCCCACCCGCGCGCAGGCGGATGATGTCGTCCGCGGTGGTGATGCCGGTGGCGATGCTGACCGCGATCCAGTCCTCCCCGTCCGCGACGACGCGGATCGTCGCACCGCGCGGCAGGACGAAGTTCGCCGAGTCGCCGGTCGACGGCATGATCTGCACGGTCGCCGCGGGCGCGTCCTTGGCACGCACGAAGCTCAGGCCGGCGACCGCGGTGCCCGGCAGCGGCAGTGGATCGTGCGCGCCCATCCCGGTGCCGCGGTACAGGGCGGCGCCGCGGAACGCCGTGCCCTCGACGCCCGCGATGGGGGTGCAGCTGATCCCGTGGCGCACGTCCGCATCGGCCTCGTGCGCCGCCTCCGCCTCCTCCGCGTGCAGGAAGGCGGAGACCGAGCCGAGCTTCGCGAGCATCGTCTCGATGTCCTCGGTCGAGCGCGCCGGCTCGTCGACGCAGCTGATCATCCGCCCGACCTTGGCCCCGTCCGGCAGCGTCACGCTGAGGTAGACATTGTCGTCGGAGACGTTGCGGAGCGTCGCGGCGACGGTCGACACCGTGGCCCGGGCGATCAGCGCGAAATCCTCGGACCGCAGCTCGACCGGCAGGTTCTCCAGGCGCGAGGGATCGCCGGCGCGATAGGCCGCCTCGGTCATTGCAGGAAGACCGAGTGGGTGAAGCGCGGTGGCAGCACGGTGACGACCTCCTCGAACGGCGCGAATGTCAGCGTCGCGTCGGGCAAGACGCTGGTGCGGAGCAGATAGCCGCCCGCCTTGGCCTTGAACGCGTGCGGGTTGTCGAGCGGCGCGGTAAAGCAATACGGCCCACCGCCCAGCGTCAGGTCCACCGATATGCACGCCTCCGCCCCGGCTGGCGAAAGCTGGAGCAGGCAATCGACCGTCGGTGCGTCGGGCAGCACGGTGATGGTCGCGTCCATGTCGGTCCATTTGTCGAGTCCGAAGCTCCGTGCCCGGCGCCCCCGCGGCTGGTCGGCGTCGCGGATCAGCACCGGCAGCGCATTGGCGAGCGTGCCGATCGTCACCTCCCACCGGGCCCGGCCGTTGGGACCGCGGACATTCTCCGCCCCAGCCCCGCCCAGGCAGGCGAGCAGGTCCTTGCCGAACGCCGAAACCTCGCCGGGGACGGTCGAGCCGAAGGCGACCTTGCCGGCGGTCGCAGCGTGGAAGATCGGTGCGATGCGCTCGTCGGTGCCGCCCAGCGTGACGTCCCACAGCGCCGGCGCCGAGGCATTCGCAAGCTTTTGAACGTCGGGCAGGTCGGTGCGGCACGCGTCGACGAAGTAATATTGGGTCTGCGCGATATCGGGAAAGTCGGGCTCCGCCATGCCGTCGTAGATGCAGCTGAGATCGAAGCTGCGCGCCAGCATCGGCCCGGCACCAAGGAAGTCCGCGAGCAGCAGCAGCGAGTCCCCGCGGGTGCGCTGGATGCCGTGCCCGGCGAAATAGAACAGCGTCGCGCCGTCGCGGTCCTTGGCGGCATCGTCCCGCCAGGCGACCGCCGCGATCTCGAGGTTGGCGCGCGTCGCGGGTATCGCTTCGGCAAGGTCGGGGGCCGTTATCAACTCCGCCTCCGACGGCGAGGCGAGGATGCGGACGGTCCGCAGCGGATGGCCGAGGGTGGTGTCGGGCCTGGTCAGCCAGCCATAGATCTCCATCGCCGTACGCGCCGCGCAATCGAGCTGCCGCAACCCCCGGGCGTTGGGTGAAGGTTGGTCGCCGTCGAGCAGGTGCGGGTATTTACTGACGCCGACCAGCAATACATGCAAACCCGGCCCCTCGTCGGTGGAGCGAAACACTAGGCCATCGAGATCGGGTGCCGATAGTGTGGGCATCAACGATACCTTTCACGATATCCGCCGTTCGATAGCAGTTATCGCGCAATTCGTCGATGGATTCGCCGCCTTGTCCAGTGTCTATTCCGAGAACGAACACTTGGGCCGGAGCGGCGCCCGGCGCAGCCTGAAGATGTTCTTGCGCGCCACATCACGCGGGCTAGCGGATTGTAGAACAACGGTAATCGCTTGAACTGCACCTCGAACGCCGGTAGTGGTTTCGCGGCAGTCTAGTTGAGCCCGTTGTCTCAGCGCGCCGACGACGCATAGTCTCCGCCGATCCAGCTGCCGACAACCTGCAGCGACGGATCGAGCGCGACCAGGTCGGCCTGCAGCCCTGTCGCGATCCGGCCCCGCGTCGCCGACAGGCCCATATAGGCGGCCGGATTGGTGCTCGCCATTTCGAGTGCCGTCACGGGCGGCAGGGACAACAGGCGGACGGCGTTGCGAACCGCGGCCGCCATGTTCAGGTGCGCGCCGGCCAGCGTGCCGTCCGCATCGACACAGACGTCGCCGTCGACGGTGATGACCTTGCCCTGCAGGACGAAGCTGCCGACGTCGGTGCCGACGCTCGGCATGGCATCGGTGACCAGCACGAACTTCGCCGCCGCCTTGCAGCGCAGCGCCAGTTTCAGCGTCGCCGGCGCGACGTGATGACCGTCGACGATCATGCAGCACCAGCTCGCGTCATCCTCCAGCGCCGCGCCGACGACACCGGGCTCGCGGTTGCCGAGCTGCGACATGGCGTTGAACAAATGGGTGAAACCGGTGAGGCCGTGGTCGAGCGCCTGACGTGCCTCGGCATAGGTCGCCGCCGTATGGCCCGCCGCGACGACGATCCCCGCCGCCGCCAGCCGGGCGATCATTCGCGACGTCGTCATCTCGGGCGCCAGCGTTAGCAGCGTGCGGCCGTGGCGCAGCCCGGTGACCGTCGCCATGCCGTCCTCGTCGAGCTCGCGCAGCCGCGCCGCATCATGGATGCCGCGCCGCTCAGCGTTGAGGAACGGCCCCTCGATATGGATGCCCAGGATGCCGGGTACCCCCGCCAGAATCGCCGCATCGACCGCGGCGACACCGGCGCGCACGACTGCCAGGTCGTCGCTGATCAGCGTCGGGAACAGGCCCGTCGTGCCGAACCGCCGGTGCGCCGCGGCGATGGTGGCGATCGTCTCCACCGTCGGCGCGTCGTTGAACAGCACGCCGCCACCACCATTGACCTGAGTGTCGATGAAGCCGGGCGCCAGCATCAGGCCGTCGAGGTCGTGGCGGGGAATGTCGCCGGGCAGGTCCGCCGCATCGACGATGGCCGCGATCCGGCCCTGCTCGACGATGACGGCGCGACCCTCGACGATGCCGCCGTCGATCGCCATCGGACCATTGTGGATAGCCAGGCGCATCAGACCGTCTCGGTGACCTTGGCGAGGTGCGGCGGCCGGTCGGGATCGAAGCCGCGATCGACCGACAGCGCGTTGACGGCACGGTAGAAGCTCTGGATGCGCAACATCGGCTCGATCGCCGGATGTGCGTCGATGCCCGGCAGCTGGATGCCGCCGGACGGATCGCCGCCCGCGACCAGCACGTCGCCGCCGCGCGCCACCAGCTCCCCAATCAACTCCGTGGTGCCGGCGTAGCTCTCGTCGGACTGGCGGAATACCAGCACCGGAAAATCGCGCCCGATCAACGCCATCGGACCATGGCGGACCTCGGCCACGCTGAACGCCTCGGCGTGCAGTCCGCAGGTTTCCTTGAACTTCAACGCCGCCTCCTGCGCCACGCCCAGCCCCGGCCCGCGACCAAGAACGAACAGGCCACGCGCCGATCGCAGGCGCTCGACCATCGGCGACCAGTCGAGCTGCCAGGCTGCGGCCAGCATCTCGGGCGACGCATCCAGTGCCTGTTGAAGCTGCGCATCGTCGCTCCACGTCGCCACCAGGTCGAGCACCGCCGCCAGCGTCGCGATGTAGGACTTGGTCGCGGCGACGCTGATCTCGGCACCCGCATGCAGGGGGATGACCCGATCGACCAGCGCGGCAAGCGGCGAGGACTCGGTATTGACCAGCGCCACGGTCGTGGCGCCTGCCGCCTTGGCCGCGGCGACCGTCGCCAGCAGATCGGGGCTGCTGCCGGATTGCGACAGGGCGAGGCAGACCATCCCGTCGAACGCCGGGTTGCCGCCATAGACCGAGCTGACCGACGGCGCGGCCGAGGCGACCATCAGGCCGAGCCGGGTCTCGATCAAATATTTGGCGGCGGTCGCGGCATGGTCGGAGCTGCCGCGTGCGCAGGTCAGCACGGCGCGCGGCGGCTCGGCCCGCAACTGCGCCACCAGCGCCGCGATGCGCTCGCGATTGGCGGCACGCTGGATTTGCATGATCCGCCCGGCGTCGGCCGCCTCGGCGAACATCAGCGTCGATTCAGCGACCAGGCTCATGAGGCGTTGAGCTCCGCGACGAAGTCATAGGCGTCGCCGCGGTACCAGCTATGCGTCATCTCGACGGTCCGGGCATCCTCCAGGAAGGCACGCCGCTCGATGAACAGGCCGGGTGCGCCGACTTCGATCCCCAGCAGCTGCGCCTGCTCCGCCGAAAACAATACGGCGCGAAGGCGTTGCAGGGCGCGGACCGGGCGATTCCCGGCTGCCTCGAGCGCCGCGTACAGCGAGGTGTCGACGGCATCGAGGCCGGGCAGGCCATAGCCGGCGATCGTCGAATATTCTAGCGCCATCGCCAGGTCGTCGGCGTAGCGCACCCGCGCGAAGCGGTAGACGCGCGTTCCCGGGCTCAAGCCAAGGGTCAGCGATTCGTCGGGGGTGACCGAGCCCTCGGCCTTGGTCAGCCATTCGCTCCGTACCACCCGGCCGCGCGCCGCCATGTCCTCCGAGAACGAGGTCAGCTTGGCGAACTGCTTCTCGACCCGTCCCGCAACGAAGGTCCCGGCACCCTGGCGGCGGGTCAGCAAGCCCTCGCCGACCAGTCCGTCGAGCGCCTTGCGGACGGTGATTCGCGATACGGCAAAGTCTGCCGCGAGGTCGCGCTCAGGCGGCAGGGCCTCGAGCGGCTTGAGCTGATGATTCTCGATGGCGCCGCGCAGGCGGTCCTGCAGGCGATGATACAGCGGCGCACGTCCCTGCGCGTCGATCGCGCCGATCTGTTTCGCCAAGCTCATCGGTTTGCCGCCCCCTGTCTAGCCACCGGCTGTATAGGACCAATCAAAGACCACTGCATAGCGATAAAAACGTGACACTCCCAGAAACAATTAATTCCACCCCTTGACGAGCAAAAATGTCTGGAAGATGGTCTGGTCACTGGTCCGCGATTGGTTATGCATTGGCATTGCTTGTTGCGAACCGCAATCAAGGGGAACCCCGGGGATGACAATCAAGCAAACTCTCATCGGCACGGCGAGCGTCCTGGCGGCGATCGGCTGGTGCGGCACGGCGCAGGCACAATCGACTGCACCGGCTCCGGCCGCAGCAGCGGCGAGCGCCCAGGACGATATTCGCCCCGACGACATCGTCGTCTCCGGCTACCGCGAGTCGATCAGCAAGTCGCTCGAGGTCAAGCGCAAGCTCAGCGTCGTCGGCGACATCGTCTCGGCCGAGGACATCGGCAAGTTCCCCGACCGCAACGTCGCCGAAGCGCTGCAGCGTGTCCCCGGCATCGTCATCAACCGCGAGTTCGGCGAGGGCGAGCGCGTCTCGCTGCGCGGCACGGCGCCGAATTTGACCAAGACGCTGCTCAACGGCCATGCGGTGGCGACCGCCGACTGGTTCATCCTGGAGCAGCTGTCGGCGACGCGCAGCTTCAACTATCTGACCCTGCCCGCCGATATCGTCGGCCAGCTCGACGTCTACAAAAGCCCGCAGGCCGACGTCGAGGAGGGTGGCATCGGCGGCACGATCAACGTCCACACCCGCAACCCGCTCGACCTGAAGTCGCTGGAAGTGACGGGCTCGCTGCAGGGCGTCTATTCCGAACTCGCCGACAAGGTGAACCCGCAAGGCTCGGCGCTGGTCAGCTGGCACAACCCCGACGCGACGTTCGGCATCCTGCTGGGCGGCGTCTATCAAAAGCGCCAGACCCGCCGCGACGGCGTCGAGGTGCTCGGCTATTTCACGCCCGTCGGTGCGTCGACGGGCAGCGCGCAGGTACCCTCGCTGATCGGCTCGTCGCTGTTCCAGCAGAACCGCGAGCGCTACGGCGGCAATATCGGCCTGCAGTTCAAGCCGAGCGACACGCTGGAGATCAACGTCACCGGGCTGTATTCGCGCTTCAACGCCAACAATCTCAACGAGAACTACCTCGCCTGGGGTGCCAATGCGCTCGGCGGCGGCGGAACGCTGACCAACGCCACGGTGACCAACGGCACCGTCGTCAAGGGCACCGTGACCTCGACCCCGGGGGGCCGAGCGGTCGTCTACGACGCGATCCAGCGCAAGGCGTATGCCGAGACCTATTCGGCCGACTTCGATGCGATCTGGCGGCCGAACGACACCGCGACGGTGCATTTCAAGGGCGGCTATACCGAGGCGCACGGCAACACCGCGTCGCAGCCCTTCTACGAGGGCGGCGCGCCGGGCAGCTTCACCTACGACCTGACCGGCAAGGCGCCGCAGGTCCAGTTCACCGGCGTCGATCCGAAAAATCCCAATGATTTGATCTTCGACTTCGCCTCGCTCCACCGCGTGACCAACACCGACAAGGAGAAATATGCCTATGTCGATTACGAGCAGGCGCTCGACCTCGGCGTCGTCAACTCTTTGAAGGTCGGCGCGAAGTTCACCGATCACGACCGGGTGACACGCTTCCTGGCGACGACGTACGGCGGCTTCTACCTGCCGCTCGCTGCGGCCGGCTGCGGCGGACCGTGCACCTCGGCGTCGTTCGCCGGGGAGCTGACGCCCGACAATTTCCTCGATAGCATCGCGCTGCCGGGCACGCTGACCAGCTATTTCCAGGTCGACCAGTCCAAGCTCAGCACGATCCTGAACGGCGTCCCCGGCGCCACCGCCAACCGCATCATCAACCCGCCCGAGAACTACTCGATCAACGAGAAGACCTATGGCGGCTATGCGATGGCGAAGTTCGGCGGCGAGGGCTGGCGGGGCAACCTGGGCCTGCGGGTCATCCGCACCGACCAGCTGACCCGCGGCAACGTCGTCGGCACCGGCGGCCCGGGCTCGGTGACCAACGCCTTCGGCAATTTCACGCCGGTCGAGGACAAGCGCAGCTACACCGACGTCCTGCCGAGCGTGAATTTGAGCTATGACATCGTGCCGAATTTGGTGGCGCGCTTCGCCGCCGGTCGCACCATGGCGCGCCCCGACTATACCGACATCGTACCGCGCGTCAGCCTCAACCCCGGCTCGCTGACCGCCGATGGTGGCGACCCCAGCGTCAAGCCGTACCGCGCCAACCAGTATGACCTGTCGATCGAATGGTACCCGGACCGCGACACGATCGTCGCCGCGGCGTTCTACTACAAGGACATCCTGTCCTACATCGTCAACACGACGACGACCGAGGTCTTCCCGGTGCAGACCTCCACGCCGAACCTGTCGCTGTGCTCGACGACGTCGACGACGGTGCCCGACAATCTGTACAACTGCACCTTCGCCGTGAACCGCCGGTCGAACGGCGCGGGCGGCACCAACAAGGGCGTCGAGCTGCAGGTCTCGCGGCCGATCTGGGGCGGCTTCGGAGCGATCGTCAACTACACCTACTCCGACGCCAAATCGAACAATGGCGACCCGATCCCGGGCAACTCCAAGCATTCGCTCAACGTCACCGGCTATTTCGAGAAGGGCCCCGCCAGCGTCCGCCTGTCGTACAACTATCGCTCGGCGTTCTTCATCAACATCGACCGGGCGACGCCGCTCAACCAGGGCGCGACGGAATCGCTCGATGCCTCGGCGAGCTTCAAGCTGACGGAATGGGCCTCGCTGACCGCCGACGCGATCAACCTGACCAACAACAAGATCGAGCAGTATGCCGGCACCCGCGACCGGCCCCGCGCGATCTACGACAACGGCCGCCAGTATTATTTCGGCGTCCGACTGCGCTATTGATCGGATGCGACTTGGGGGAAGGGCGAGCATGAAGATCACCAGGCTGGCCCTTCCCCTGCTGCTCGCTACCGCCAGCCCGGCGCTGGCCGACCTGTCGACGCTGCTGCCCCGTCCCGCGCAGGTCGAACCTGGGACCGGCACGCTGGTGCTGGGTGGGCGCATCACCATCGGGGTGCCGGCCAATGATCCGGGCGCCCGCCGCGCCGCGACCGAGCTTGTGCAAATGCTCCAGCGTGCGACCGGCCACGCCCCGACTGTCGTGGAGGGCGCCACCGCGACGATCCGCTTCGTGCGCGCCGCCGATGGCCCGGCGGAGGGCTATGCGCTGATCGTCGACAGTCGCAGCGCGACGATCACTGCCCAGGATGACGCAGGACTGCTCTACGGCGCAACGACCCTGTGGCAGCTCGCCGGCCCGCGCACGATCCCGGCGGTGACGATCCGCGATGCGCCGCGCTTCGGCTGGCGCGGCATGATGCTCGACTCCGCCCGGCATTATCAGTCACCGGCCTTCATCAAGCGCATGATCCAGTGGATGGCGCTCAACAAGCTCAACCGGTTGCACTGGCACTTGGTCGACGACCAAGGCTGGCGGCTGCCGATCGACCGCTATCCGCGGCTGACCCAGGTCGGCGGCTGGCGCGTCCCGGCAAGCGCTGCCCCGGCACCGCCCCTGCCGCGCACCGGCGGCGTCTACACCAAGGCGGAAATCCGCGACATCGTCGCCTTCGCCAGCGCTCGCGGCATCACCATCGTCCCCGAGATCGAGATGCCCGGCCATGCCCTGTCGGCGATCCGCGCCTATCCCGAACTCGGCGTCGGACCCAAGCCACCGCCCGGCATCGAGTCCGACTGGGGCGTCTTCCCCTACCTCTACAACATCGACGACCGGACCTTTGCGTTCCTGGAGAACGTCCTGACCGAGGTCATGGACCTGTTCCCCGGCCGCTACATCCACATCGGCGGCGACGAGGCGGTCAAGGATCAATGGCGCGCCGACCCGCGCATCCAGGCGCGGATCAAGGCGCTGGGCCTTGCCGACGAGGAGGCGCTGCAGGGCTGGTTCGTGGCGCGCATCGGCACCTTCCTGGCGGCGCACGGCCGCACCCTGATCGGCTGGGACGAGATCCTGAAAGGCGCCGTACCGCCGAGCGCCACGGTCATGGCCTGGACCGGCGTCGAGGGCGCGACCAAGGCGGCGGCAGCCGGGCACGACACCATCCTGGCCGCCGCGCCGACACTGTACTTCGACAATATCGAGGCATCGCCGAAGCGCGAGCCGATCGGGCGCGCCACCGTCGTCAGCCTCGCCGACGTCTACGCCTTCGACCCGCTGCCCGCGTCGATCCCGGCGGACCAGCGCCACCATGTCCTCGGCCTGCAGGGCACGCTCTGGGCGGAGCACATGCGCAGCGAGGCCCGGGTCGAGCACCAGGCCTTTCCCCGCACACTGGCCATCGCCGAGCTTGGCTGGTCCCAGCTGCAGGGGCATGACTATGCCGATTTCGCCCGCCGCGCGGCGGGGCAGATGGACCGCCTGCGGTCGTTCGGCCTGACCCGCGCCTCGAACGTGGCGTTTACGCCCGATACCGTGGCCGTCCCCGAGTTCTCGCGCACCGGCACCGAGCTCGCCACCTGCCAGGGCAAGCTCGCGCTCGGCCTCGAGGACGACTATCCCGCCGCCGGGCCGCGCGCGCATTTCCTCGTCGATATCCTCGCGCCGTGCTGGCGCTGGGACAAGGCACCGGTCCAGTCGGCGCAGCGCATCGAGCTCGACGTCGGGCAGATCCCCTTCAACTACCAGGTCGGCAAGGACCGCGACGCCATCGCCTTCCGCGCCCCCGCGACCGGTGCCGGCGAGTTCGAAGTTCGCGACGGCTGCGACGGTGAGCGGCTGGCGGTCCTGCCGCTCGCACCGGCCGTCAAGAACCCCGGCGTCACCACCCTGCGCGCCACCCTGCCCCGCCGCAGCGCTCCGGCGAACCTGTACATAACCTACACGGCCCGCGGGCCGGACCCGATCTGGGCGGTCGCCGCGGTGCGGCTGGTGCCGGCGCCTTGACGACATTGGTCCTTGGAGCGCCGCTGTCCGGCTGGGCGTCGTCGCTCGACGAGGTGCCCGATCCGGTGTTCGGCGAGCGCATGATGGGCGACGGCATCGCAATCGAGCCTATCGAGGGACTGGTCCGCGCCCCGGCCGCCGCCACCGTCATCGCGGTCGCCCCGACGTTGCACTCCGTCACTTTGCGGCTGGAGGGCGGTATCGAGCTGCTGATCCACGTCGGGCTGGAGACGGTCGGCCTTGGCGGCGACGGCTTCACCGCACTGGTCGCCGCCGGCGAGCGCGTGGACGCCGGTGCGCCGTTGCTGGCCTTCGACCTCGACAGCGTCGCGCGACGGGCCGTCAGCCTGGTCACCCCCATCATCGTCACCAGCGAGGGCGCGACCGTTCGCCTGCTCGTACGCGACCGCCTGATTGGCTTCGGCGAACCGCTGCTCGAGATCTCGGTTGCCGGGCAGATCGTCACCGACACCGCCCGGGCCGATGACGAAACGACCCGATCGATCGTCGTGCCACTGGCGCACGGCCTGCACGCCCGCCCCGCCGCCAGGCTCGTCGCCGCGTCGAGGATGCACGATGCGACGCTGACCTTCGAAGCGCATGGCCGAACCGCCGCCGGCCGCAGCATGGTCGCGATCATGGCGCTCGGCGTCCGGCATCTCGACGAGTTGACGATCCGGGCCAGCGGCACCAGCGCAGCCGCCGCGGTCGAGGCGATCGCGACCCTGATCCTCGGCGGCATGGCGGAGGCGGAGCATTCCGAGCCGGTCGTCCAGGCCGCCGTTCTGGTGGTCGCGCCGCAGGGAACGATCCTGGGCGGCGTTCGAGCGGCACCCGGTCTGGCAATCGGCTCCGCGGTCCATTTTGCCGCGGCATCGATTGAGGTGCCGGCTGACGGTGCCGGCCCGGTGCAGGAGCGCACAGCCCTCGAACTGGCGCTGGCGACGCTGACCGCGCGCCTCGCTACTGCATCGGGTGTCGGGGCCGAGATCGCCGAGGCACACCGCGCCATGCTCGACGACCCGGCGCTGGTCGACGCAGCGCAAAGCCATGTCGCGCAAGGCCGCTCGGCAGGCAGGGCGTGGCAACTGGCGACCGCCGCGGTCGCCGAGACCTTGCAAGCGACCGGCGACGCCAGGCTCATCGAGCGGATCGCCGACCTGCGCGACCTCGAGCAGCAACTGCTTTCAGAACTCTATCCGGCATCGGCGACCGGCGCCCTGCCCGCGCTTCCCGAGAATGCCGTCATCCTTGCCGACGACCTCCTGCCCTCGCAATTCATGGCGCTCGACCTCCGCCGCGTTGCCGGGATCGTCACCGTGAACGGCGGGCCGACCTCGCATACCGCGATCCTTGCCGCTGCCGCCGGGGTGCCGATGCTGGTCGCGGTCGGTGCCGCCGTGCTTGACGTGCCGGACGGTCGGACGGTTATCCTCGATGCCGACGCCGCGCGGCTCGACTTCGACCCCGACCCCGCCGCGCTGGCGTCGGCCGTCGACCGCCATGCCCGCAGCCGGCGTCGTCACGCGGTCGACGTCGAGACCGCACAGGCAGACTGCCGGATGGCCGATGGCACGCGCATCGAGGTCTTCGCCAATCTGTCGTCGGTCGAGGACGCGCGGCTGGCCGTGACCAACGGCGGCGAGGGCTGCGGACTCTTGCGCACCGAGTTCCTGTTCCTCGACCGCGCCGAAGCGCCCGGCGAAGACGAGCAATGCCGGGCCTATGGCGCCATCGCCGCCGCACTCGGCGACCGCCCGCTGATCGTCCGCACCCTCGACATCGGCGGCGACAAGCCCGTCGCCTATCTGCCGTTTCCGCACGAGGACAATCCGGCGCTCGGCGCGCGCGGCGTGCGCTTCAGCCTCGCCCGACCCGACCTGCTCGACGTCCAGCTGCGCGCCATCCTGCGCGGCGTCCCCGGCGACCAGTGCCGGATCATGGTACCGATGGTCGTCGAGCCCGCGGAGTTGCTGGCCGTCGGCGCCGCACTCGACCGGGCGATGCTGGCAGTCGGTCGCCAAGACCGGCCGCAATTGGGCGTGATGATCGAGACACCGGCGGCGGCGTTGCTGGCACCCGCGATCGCTGCCGTCGCCGATTTCCTGTCGGTCGGCTCCAACGACCTGACCCAATATGCATTGGCTTGCGACCGCGGCAATCCAGCCACCGCCGGTCGCATCGATGCGCTCCACCCCGCCGTGCTGCGCCTGATCGCGCTGGCCGCCGAGGGTGCCACCAGCCACGCGCGCTGGCTCGGCGTCTGCGGCGGAGTCGCGTCGGACCCGGCGGCGGCGGCGATCCTGATCGGGCTGGGCGTCACCGAGCTGTCGGTCACTCCGAGCGCGGTTCCCGCGATCAAGGCCGCCGTCCGCCGATTGCACCTGACCGACTGCCGCGACCTCGCGGTCCGCGCCCTCGCCTGCGCCTCGGCGGCCGAGGTTCGCGCCCTGGTGCCTGCCGTCATCGAGGAAGCCGCCTGATGCTGTCGCGTCTCCAGCCGCTCGGTCGGGCGCTGATGCTGCCGATCGCCGTCCTGCCGATCGCCGGGCTGCTGCTGCGGCTCGGCCAGCCCGACCTGCTCGACATCGCCTTCGTCGCGGCGGCGGGCAACGCGATTTTCGCCAACCTCGGCCTGTTGTTCGCGGTCGGCGTCGCAGTCGGGCTGGCGCGCGAGAATCACGGCGCCGCCGGGCTGGCCGGCGTCGTCGCCTATCTTGTCACCGTCGAGGGCGCCAAGACGCTGCTGACGGTGCCGCCGGAAGTCACCGTCGGCTTTGCCAAGGCGGTTGCCGCCGACCTGTCGGCGGCGTGGCGCAGCAAGGAACTCGCCAAGCTCGGCGTACCGGCGGGCATTCTGTCGGGGCTGAGCGCCGGCTGGCTCTACAACCGCTTCAGCAATATCCGCCTGCCCGATTATCTGGCGTTCTTCGGCGGTCGGCGCTTCGTGCCGATCGCGGCGGGGTTCGCCGGACTGGCCGGCGCGGCGCTGTTCGGACTGGGCTTTCCCTGGCTGGAGGCCGGGATCGATGGCCTGTCGCGCGGCGTCGTCCAGGCCGGACCGATCGGGCTGTTCGTCTACGGCGCGCTCAACCGGCTGCTGATCGTCACCGGATTGCACCATATCCTCAACAACATCGCCTGGTTCATCCTGGGCAGCTATCACGGCACCACCGGCGACCTGAACCGCTTCTTCGCCGGCGATCCGCAAGCCGGCAGCTTCATGGCGGGGTTCTTCCCGGTGATGATGTTCGGGCTGCCGGCGGCCTGCCTGGCGATCTATCGCTCGGCCCGGCCGGAGCGGCGCAAGGCGGTCGGCGGCATGCTGCTCAGCCTGGCGCTGACCTCGGCGCTGACCGGCGTGACCGAGCCGATCGAGTTCAGCTTCATGTTCCTGGCGCCGGTGCTCTATGCCGTCCATGCGGTGCTGACCGGCCTGTCGATGGTGGTGATGGATGCGCTGGGCGTGAAGCTCGGGTTCGGCTTCTCGGCAGGGCTCCTCGATTATCTGCTCAATTTCAGGCTCGCCACCCGGCCGCTGCTGCTGTTTCCGGTCGGGCTCGCCTATTTCGGCATCTATTATGCGACGTTCCGTTGGTTCATCCGGCGCTTCGACCTCAAGACGCCGGGGCGTGAGATCGACGAGGAGGCCGAGGCCGGCGTCGCGGTGGTCGGTGACCGGGCGACGCAGTTCATCGCGGCGCTGGGCGGGGCGGCCAATCTGCGCTCGGTCGATGCCTGTACGACGCGGCTCCGGCTGGTGCTTGGCGACGCTGCGATCGACGAGGCGCGGCTGAAGGCGCTGGGCTCGCGCGGCGTCCTCAAGCTGGCGAGCGGCGGCATCCAGGTGGTCGTCGGCCCGGTCGCCGACGCGATCGCGGGCGAGATCCGGGCGGCGCTAGCGACCCCCGCTCCAGACCTGCTCGGCATGCTGCGCCAAGCCGGCGCGACGACGCTGTCGCTGTGCGGCAACCGCCTGCTCGCGGATGGCGTCGCCGGGACGTTCGACGCGGCAGCCACGTCGAGCCCGAGCGTCCGCGCCGTGGTGCGGCTCGATCCTGACCGGCTGCAGTTGCTGCTGAGTCCGTCGGCGGCGACGACACTCCGCTTGCGATTGTAAAGGCTGGCGGCCGCCGCGACCATCCGGGAGGAGTCGCCCCGCGTGGCGCCCGTCCCGTCTGGTCGATCAAGTTCTGGCGGAGTCGGAGGGATTCGAACCCTCGGTACCGATTACTCAGTACGGCAGTTTAGCAAACTACTGGTTTCAGCCACTCACCCACGACTCCCGGCGCGGAACGGCGGCTATACGGAGGGAGGCGGCGCGGGTCAACGCCCTACGCTGTCATAGGTGAAGCCGCGCGCGCGAACTTCGTCGGGGCGATAGACATTCCGCAGGTCGACGATCGCCGGCGACGCCATCAGGCCGTGGACGCGGGCCAGGTCGAGGGCGCGGAACGCATCCCATTCGGTGACCAGCACCGCCGCATGCGCGCCGGTGCAGCAGTCGTACGGGTTGGCGGCGTAGTGGACGTCCTTGAGCATCAGCTTGGCCTGCTCGACGCCCTCCGGGTCATAGGCGCGGATGGTCGCGCCGGCGTCCTGGAGCGCCTGGATGATGGCGATCGACGGGCTGTCGCGCATGTCGTCGGTGTTCGGCTTGAAGGTCAGGCCGAGGATCGCGATGGTCTTGCCGCGCACGTCGCCGTCGCAGGCCGCGATGACCTTCTTCGCCATGGCGCGCTTGCGCTGGTCGTTGACCGCCGCGACCGTCTCGATGATCCGCACCGGCGAGCCGAAGTCCTGCGCCGTCTTGACCAGCGCCAGCGTGTCCTTGGGGAAGCAGCTGCCGCCATAGCCGGGCCCCGCGTGCAGGAACTTGGAGCCGATGCGGTTGTCGAGGCCGATGCCGCGGGCGACGTCCTGGACGTTGGCCCCGACCGCCTCGCACAGGTCGGCGATCTCGTTGATGAAGGTGATCTTCATCGCGAGGAAGGCGTTGGCGGCGTATTTGATCAACTCCGCCGTACGCCGCGACGTGAACAGCAGCGGCGAGTGATTGAGGAACAGCGGGCGGTACAGCTCCGTCATCACGGCGCGGGCGCGGGCATCCTCGGTGCCGATGACGATGCGGTCGGGCCGCTTGAAGTCGGCGATGGCGGCACCCTCGCGCAGAAATTCGGGGTTGGAGACGACGGCGATGTCGGCGTCTGGATTGGTCTCGTGGATCAGTCGCTCGACGTCGTCGCCAGTGCCGACCGGAACCGTCGACTTGGTCACGATGACGGTATAACGCGACACGGCGGCGGCGATTTCCTTGGCCGCGGCATGGACATAGCTGAGGTCGGCATGGCCATCGCCGCGACGCGACGGCGTGCCCACCGCAATGAAGATCGCGTCGGCGTTGGCGATACCCGCCTTGAGGTCGGTGGTGAACGTCAGGCGCCCGGCGCGGGCGTTGCCGGTGACCAGTTCTGCCAGCCCGGGCTCGTAGATCGGCATGATCCCGGCGTGCAGGCGGTCGATCTTGCCCTGGTCGAGGTCGACGCAGACGACGTCGTGCCCGAAGTCCGCGAAACATGCGCCCGACACGAGGCCGACATAGCCCGCGCCGATCATCGTAACCTGCATAATTTGCCTTTCGACTGTTCGCTGCGCGGGTAGCAGGCGAGCGGCGCGGATGGAAGGTTGGACATCGCAGGTGCAGCACGGCTAAATGCCCTTGGGGGCGGATATTCGAGCGGAGGTTGCATGCGTCTTATCCTGTCCCTGGCTATTCCGATGCTGGTCCTAGCCGGTTGCGCCAACGTCGACCGTGCCGCCCGGCCGACCAGCGCCGCCGCTGCGCCCGCCAGCGCGCCGGTTTCCTCCCTGCCGCACAACCCCGACGGCACCTACCAGCAGAAGGACGTGCTGTCGGCCGCCGAGGACGTGTTCGGACGCGGTGCCAAGGGCTTGGGCGATGTCGTCGAGCGCATCTTCAAGGAGCGCGGCGAGCCCAACGGCTATATCGTCGGGCGCGAGGCGGGCGGTGCCTTCGTCGTCGGCGTGCGCTATGGCAGCGGTACCCTGTTCCACAAGATCGAGGGCCAGATGCCGGTGTTCTGGACCGGCCCGTCGGTCGGCTTCGACGCCGGAGCAGACGCGTCGCGGACCTTCATTTTGGTGTACAACCTCAATGATAGCAACGACTTGTTCAAGCGTTACCCAGCCGCCGAGGGCAAGGCATTCTTCGTCGGCGGGTTCGGTGCCAACTATCTCCAGCGCGACGACGTGGTGCTGGTGCCGATCAAGCTGGGCGTCGGCCTGCGCCTCGGCATCAACGCGGGCTACCTGAACTTCACCCGCGAGCTGAAGAAGGTGCCCTTCTAACCGCGCAGCGTTTCCTGGAAGCGCAGCGGCTGGCCGTCGGCGGTCGCTGCGACTTCACTGTCCCACATGACGCGCTGACCGCGGATCACCGTGCCGATCGGCCGGCCAGTCAGGGTCATGCCGGTGAACGGCGACCAGCCGCAGCGGCTGGCCAGCCATTCCTGCTCGATCGTCCAACGCGCCTTGAGGTCTACGACCGAATAGTCGGCGTCGAAACCGGCTGCGATCCGCCCCTTGCCGACGATCCCGAACAGCCGGATCGCCCCGGCGCTGGTCAGGTCGACCAGCCGTTCCAGGCTGAGTCGGCCGTTGGCGACATGGTCGAGCATCAACGGCAGCAGAGTCTGCACACCGGGCATGCCCGACGGCGAGGCTGGGTATTCCTGCGCCTTCTCGGCCACCGTGTGCGGTGCGTGGTCGGAGCCGATGACGTCGGTGACGCCCTGCTGGAGCCAATGCCACAAGCCATCGCGGTGCGCGCCGGAACGGATCGGCGGATTCATCTGGGCATAGGTGCCGAGACGCGGATAGGCCTCCTCGCCCGCCAGCGTCAGGTGCTGGGGCGTCAGCTCGGCGCTGGCGATGCCCTTGTGGTCCTTGAGGAACTCCAGCTCGGCTGGGGTCGTGATGTGCAGGACGTGGATCCGCCGCCGCGCCTCGGTCGCCAGCCGCACGACGCGCCGGGTCGCCAGCATGGCGCTCTCGTCGTCACGCCAGACCGGATGGCTCGACGGATCGCCGGGGATGCGAAAGCCTTCGCGATCCTTCATCCGATACTCGTCCTCGGCATGGATCGCGACACGGCGATTGCCCGACGCCAGCACCCGCGCCAGCGTCGCGTCGTCGCTGACCAGCAGGTCGCCGGTCGAGGCGCCCATGAACACCTTGATGCCGCAACAGCCGGGCAGCATCTCCAGCACGTCGAGATGCTCAGCATTGGCCGCGGTTGCGCCGACGTAGAAAGCGTGGTCGCACCACATCCGGCCCTTCGCGCGGTCCAGCTTCTCGTTCAGCGCCTCGGCCGAATCGGTATTGGGCTTGGTGTTCGGCATCTCGAACACCGCCGTGATGCCGCCCATGACGGCCGCGAGGCTGCCCGAGGCGAGGTCCTCCTTGTGATCGAGGCCCGGCTCGCGAAAATGCACCTGGGTGTCGATGGCGCCAGGCAGGATGGTCAGGCCGGTGCAATCCTGCTCGGCGGCGGCACTACCCTCGCCGCGGGACAGCAGCGCGGCTGTCTTGCCGCCCAGCACCGCGAGGTCGGCTTCGACAAGGCCGCCCGGCGTATAGACGGCAGCGTTGCGCAGGATGAGGTCGTAGGTCATGGCGGCGGTCCTTCGCGAGTTGCGTCCTCTTTCCAGCGGCGGGCGCGAAAGGCAACCGGTGACACGCTGCCACCGCGATCCTATCTACGGGACATGCCCATTGCCCGCCTCGACGACCGTGCCGTCCTCCGCATCGCAGGAGCGGAGGCGCGGGAGTTCCTGCAAGGCCTGCTGACCAACGATGTGAACGGGCCGCTGCCGGTCTATGCCGGGCTGCTCAGTGCGCAGGGCAAGACGATGTTCGACATGATCGTACACGACGACGATGGCGAGGCCGTGCTGATCGACGTGGCCGCCGCCCAGTCCGAGGCGCTGGCGCGGCGCCTGTCGATGTACAAGCTGCGCCGCGCAGTGACGATCGAACCGAGCGACCTCAAGGTCTTTGCGCGTTGGGGTGACAGCGGCGGCGAGACCGTCGATCCCCGCACGCCGTTGCTGGGCGAACGTTGGCTGGCGCGCGACGCCGACACCGACGCGACGGCGACCGATTACGCACGCCACCGCATGGCCCTGGGCGTTCCCGACAGCGCCGAGATGTCGGACCTGCTGTGGCTCGAGACCAATGCCGACGAGCTCCACGGCGTGTCGTTCACCAAGGGCTGCTACGTCGGGCAGGAGAACACCGCGCGGATGCACCATCGCGACAAGCTGCGGCGGCGACTGATGCCTGTCCGCACCACCGGGAGCGAGGGCGCGATCATGGCGGGCGACCGCGAGGCGGGCGATCTGCGGGCGGGCAGCGGCGATCTCGGCATCGCCTATCTGCGCATGGAGCATGCCGGCTCCGCGCTGACCCGCGGGACTCAACCAGTGGAAATCCTGTGGCCGGAGTGGCTGCCGCGCTGAATACCGCAGCGCAGCAAGATGTCCATTGTATATAACAAGCATGCGTATTATCTGCGTCGCATGACACAGGACAGTATTGCGTTCCTCCTTGGCGATAGCGCCCGCCTGCTCCGCCGCCGCTTCGACGCGCGGGCCCGGGCACACGGCGTCAGTCGCGCCCAGTGGCAGGTGTTGTTCGCCCTGTCGCGCAACGAGGGCATCAACCAGGCCGGCCTTGCTGATTATCTGGAAGTTGAGACGATCACCCTGTGCCGGATGATCGACCGGTTGCAGGAAGCCGGCCTGGTCGAGCGTCGCGCCGACCCCGCCGACCGGCGCGCCTGGCGGCTGCATCTGACCGAGGCGGCGCACCCGCTGCTGGAGACCCTGCGCCCGCTCGGCGCGGAAGTCGTCGACGAGGCGCTCGGCGATATGGAGCCGGCGCTGCGCGAGGCCCTGCACAGCGCCTTGTCGGTCATACGGAATAATCTATCGGCGCGCGGCAGCGAACCGCGCCGCGCCCTGGGAGCTGCGTGATGCACGACATCGTCGACCGCGAAGCGTTGATCGTCGATCCGCCAAAGACGCTGTGGCAGCGTTCCCGGCGGCTGTTGCTGATGATCGGCGTACCGTTGCTGCTGCTCGCCGTCGGCGGGTATTTCTGGCTGACGTCGGGCCGCTCGGTCAGCACCGACAACAGCTACGTCCAGCAGGACAAGGTCTCGATCAGTGCCGATGTCACCGGTCGCGTGCTGTCGGTCAACGTCCGCGAGAGCCAGCCGGTCAAGCGCGGCGACGTGCTGTTCACCATAGATCCCGAGACGTTCCGCATTACCCTCGCCGAGCGCGAGGCGGCGCTCGCCTCCGCGCGCCAGCAGGCAGCGCAGGCGACGACCAACGTCAGCGGCAAGGGCGCCGACCTGACGGGCCGTCGCGACGCAGTGAACTATGCGCAGCTCGACTTTGCGCGCCAGGCGTCGTTGCTCAAGGAGGGGTTCACGACCCGCGCTCGCTACCAGCAGGCCGACCTGGCGCTGCAGCAGGCGAAATCGGCGCTGGCCTCGGCGCAGGCCGACCTTGCCAATGCGCAGGCCGGTGTCGCGCGTGGCCCAGTCGAGTCGCAGCCGATCGTCATGGCAGCACGCGCGGCGCGCGACCGGGCCGCGCTCGACCTGCGTCGCACCTCGGTGCGGGCGCCCGCCGACGGCATCGCCAGCCAGACCGACAAGGTCCAGCCCGGGCAGATCGTCGCCACCGGCATTCCGACGCTCAGCCTGGTGGTCAGCAACGCCCGCTGGGTCGAGGCCAATTTCAAGGAAACCGATCTCGAGCACATGCGCGTCGGCCAGCCGGCGACGGTCAAGCTCGACGCCTATCCCGATACGCCGCTGCAGGGCCGCGTGCTGAGCATCGGCGCCGGCACCGGGTCGGAATTCTCGGTGCTGCCGGCGCAGAACGCCACCGGCAACTGGGTCAAGGTCGTGCAGCGCGTGCCGGTGCGGATCGCGATCACCGGCAAGACCGCCGTGCCTTTGCTCGCCGGCCTGTCGGCGGACGTCACCGTCGATGTCCGAGACGCCAAGTGATGCACCACCTGTCCGGCAGCCGGGGCTGATCCGCCGTGGCGAGCGCTGCGCTCCCGATACCCGCCAGCCGGCCGGCACCCAGCCCGCTGGCGATCACCTGCGTCGTCATGATCGCGACCTTCCTGCAGGTGCTCGATTCGACAATCGCCAACGTTGCGCTGCCGCACATGCAGGCAAGCCTCGGGGCGGCGGCGGACACCGTCACCTGGGTGCTGACCAGCTATATCGTCGCCTCGGCGATCGCGACGCCGCTGACCGGCTGGCTGTCGGGGATGTTCGGCCGCAAGAAGCTGTTCGTCGCGGCGATTGCCGGGTTCATCCTGGCGTCGATGGCGTGCGGCGCAGCGCAGTCGCTGGAGCAGATGGTCGCCTTTCGCCTGATGCAGGGTGCCTTCGGCGCATTCCTGGTGCCGCTCGGCCAGTCGTTCCTGCTCGATGCCTATCCGCGCGAAAAGCACGGCCAGGCGCTCGCGCTATGGGGCGTCGGCGTCATGGTTGGCCCGGTGATGGGCCCGGTGCTCGGCGGCTGGCTGACCGACAGTTTCGACTGGCGCTGGGTGTTCTATGTCAACGTTCCGTTCGGCGCGCTGGCGCTGTTCGGCGCACTGGCGTTCCTGCCTGAGTCGAGCAACGACAAGCGCCGCCGCTTCGACGTCTTCGGCTTCGCGATGCTGTCGATCGGCGTCGGCGCCTTGCAGCTGATGCTCGACCGCGGGCAGCAGCTCGATTGGCTGGCATCGTGGGAGGTTCGCGTCGAGGGCGGGCTGGCTATCGCCGCACTCTGGATGTTCGGCGTCCATGTCATGACCGGGCGTGACACCATCCTCGACTCGGTCATCCTGCGCGACCGCAACGCGATGACGGGTTTCGTCTTCATCACGCTGATCGGTGGGCTGATGGTCTCGACCTCGGCGTTGATGCCGCCGATGCTGGAAGGGCTGTACGGCTATCCGGTGGTCACCGCCGGGCTGGCGATGGCGCCGCGTGGCATCGGCACGATGGCCGGCATGCTGCTGATGGGCAAGATCATCGGCAAGTTCGACCCGCGTCACCTGATGGCATTCGGGTTGCTGCTGACCGCCTGGTCGCTGTGGATGATGAGCCATTTCTCGCCGGTGATGGGGATGCGCGAGATCGTCATCTCCGGGCTGGTGCAGGGTTTCGGCCTGGGCTTCCTGTTCGTGCCGCTCAACACCATGGCGTTCGCGACGCTGGGTCCGGCGCAGCGCACCGACGCCGCGAGCTTCTTCAGCCTGTTGCGCAACCTGGGCGCGTCGGTGGGGGTCAGCCTCGGCGTCGGCGTGCTGGCGACGCAGACCCAGATCGCCCATTCCGACATCGGCAGCGCGGTGACGCCGTTCAGCCTCGGGGTCGATTCGTCGATGGTCCGGGCGCTGGGGCCAACCGGCGACGCGGCGATGGCGTTCCTCGATGCGCAGGTCAACATGCAGGCGGCGATGGTCGCCTATCTCGACGTCTATTACCTGCTGATGTGGGTGACTCTGGGAACGCTGCCGCTGTTGCTGCTGATGCGCCGGCCGGGCAAGGTCGTCGGCGAAATCCCGCATGCCGCGGTGGACTGAGGACATTCGATGATCGGACGGCTGAACCATGTCGGCATCGCGACGCCCGACATCGATGCGACGTTGCGCATGTACCAGGAGCTGTACGGCGCCACCGTCTCCCGCGCCAAGTTCGAGCTGCCGGCGCAGGGCGTGTCGGTGGCCTTCATCGACCTCGCCAACAGCCAGCTCGAGTTGATCGAGCCGCTCGGCGAGGCGTCACCGGTGTGGAGCTTCCTCAAGAAATTCCCGGCTGGCGGACAGCATCACCTGTGCTTCGAGGTCGAGGACATCCTCGCCGCGCGCGACGCGTTGAAGGCGAAAGGTGCGACCGTTCTGGGGACCGGCGAGCCGCGCATCGGAGCGCACGGCGTGCCGGTGATCTTCGTTCACCCCAAGGATAGCGGCGGCGTGCTGGTCGAGCTCATGGCGACGCCCGAGCATTGAGCCTCAGGCGGCGCGTGCCATCTGCAGCGCACCGGCCAGCCGGTCGCGGATCGCGCGGAGTGCCGTCAGGTCGATCGGCGACGACCGAGGCGGGTCATCGAAAAGCGCAGCTGCCGGGGCTGGAGACGGAGCAACCGAGCGCGGCTTCTCCCCCAGCAGCTTTTGCACACCCTTGATCGTATAGCCTTCGCTGTGCAGCATCCGGGCGATGTCGCGCAGCAGGTCGATGTCGGCAGGACGATAATAGCGCCGGTTGCCGCCACGCTTCAGCGGCTGGATCTGGGGGAAACGCGTCTCCCAGAAGCGCAGCACATGCTGGGGCAGCCCAAGCTCCTCGGCGACTTCGCCGATGGTGCGGAAGGCCGTGGCGGACTTGACCGGCGGCGGCGTCATGCCTCGGCTGAGCCGCCGTTGATACGCTCGCGGAGCAGCTGGCTCGGGCGGAAGGTCAGCACGGTGCGCGGCTCGATCGGCACTTCCTGGCCGGTCTTGGGATTGCGACCGATGCGCTGGCCCTTGTTGCGCAGCACGAAGCTGCCGAACGACGAAATCTTGACGTTGTCGCCGCTGACCAGCGTATCGCCGATATAGCCGAGCACCATCTCGACCAGACCCGACGACTCGGCGCGTGACAGTCCGATTTCGCGGTGTACGGCTTCGCACAAATCGGCCCGGGTCAATGTTCCGGTCGAATCCGGCGCCGGTGCCGGTCGTGCGCTCAAAGTCGTTTCGATCTCAACAGTTTGTTGCATGAAGGCCGTCCTCCCCTAAAGTTACACTGCGAACGCTTTACCAGCGGACTGCAGCTGCCCCCCATGTGAAGCCACCGCCCATTGCTTCCAATAGCAACAAATCGAAAGGTTTAATACGTCCGTCACGAACGGCAGTGTCCAAAGCCAGCGGGACCGAAGCTGCCGAGGTGTTCGCGTGGCGGTCGACGGTGACCACGACACGCTCGATCGGCAGGCCGAGCTTCTTGGCCGTGCCCTGCAGGATGCGCAGATTCGCCTGGTGCGGGATCACCCAGGCAACGTCCTCGGCCTTGAGATCCGCCGCCGCCAGCGTCTCGGTCATCACGGCGGCAAGGTTGGTGACGGCGTGGCGGAACACCTCGCGGCCCTTCATGCGAAGCTTGCCGACCGTGCCGGTCGAACCCGCGCCGCCGTCGACGTACAGCAGGTCGTTATAGCGGCCATCGGAGTGCAGGCGGTGCGCGAGGATGCCGCGATCGGTGGCAGCGCCCGACCCGGTCTCGGCGCGCAGCACCACGGCACCGGAACCGTCGCCGAACAGCACGCAGGTGCCCCGGTCTTCCCAGTCGAGCAGCCGGCTGAAAGTCTCGGCGCCGATCACCAGTGCCGTGTTGGCCGCGCCGGTGACGATCATCGCGTCGGCGACGCTCAGCGCATAGAGAAAGCCGGAACACACGGCGTTGACGTCGAACGCGACGCCGGCGGTCATGCCGAGCTTGTGCTGCACGACAGTCGCGCAGGCCGGAAAGGTCTGGTCGGGCGTCGCGGTGGCGACGATGATCAGGTCGACCTGCGCGGCATCGATCCCGGCAGCTTCGAGCGCCCGGCGCGCCGCGGCGGTGGCGAGGTCGGAGGTGAACTCACCCTCGGCAGCGATATGGCGCTGGCGGATGCCGGTCCGCTCGACGATCCACTCGTCGCTGGTGTCGACCCGGGCCGCCAGTTCGGCGTTGGTCAAAATGGTCTGCGGCAGGTAGCTGCCGGTACCAACGATACGCGCACGCCGGGTCATCGAGCGGCGGTCTCCAACGCTGCCGGGCCGGGCCGGTGCGCGCGAAAATTGGCGAGGTCGTCGGAAATGCGCCGCGCGACGTCGGCGACCACCAGATCGTGCGCAACGCCGATGGCGTTGGCGAAACCACGGACGTTGGCACCGCCGTGGCTTTTCACCACGAGGCCGTTGAGACCGAGCATCACCGCTCCGTTATGCGCGTTTGGATCGAGATGCGCGCGCAGGGCCCGCAAGGCGCCGCGCGACAACAGATAGCCGAGCCGCGTCAGCCACGACGTCTTGAACGCCTCCGCCAGCAGGCCGGTGACCAGCTTGCCCGTGCCCTCGGCCGTCTTCAGCGCGATATTTCCCGAGAAACCGTCGGTAACGATGACATCGACGTCGCCCTGCCCGATCTTGTCGCCCTCGACGAAGCCCATGAACTCCATCGGCAGCGCGACTGCACGAAGCAATGCAGCAGCCTCCTTCAGCTCGTCGGTGCCTTTCAGCTCTTCTTCGCCGATGTTGAGCAAAGCAACACGCGGCCGCTCGACGCCGAGCACGGTGCGGGCGAACACCGCTCCCATGACGGCGAACTGGACGAGGTTCTCGGCATCGCACTCGGTATTCGCACCGAGGTCGAGCACGACCGAATCGTTCTTGAGGGTCGGCAGCAGCGCCGCCAGCGCCGGACGGTCGATGCCCTCCATCGTGCGCAACGACAGGTAAGCCATCGACATCAGCGCGCCGGTATTACCCGCGGACACCACGGCATGCGCCTCGCCCGCGCGAACCGCCTCGATCGCCAGCCCCATCGAGGTGCCGCGACCGCGCCGGATGACCTGGCTTGGCTTGTCGGTGCCCAGCACCTTGGTGTCAGTATGGATGATGACCGCTTCTGCAGCGATGCGCGGCGCCTTTGCCAGCTCGGCGCGAATCAGCGCCTCCGGCCCATACAGGCGGAACATCAAACGCGGATAGCGTTCACGGGCCAGTTCGGCGGCGGCGATAACGACGGCCACGCCGCCGTCGCCACCCATGACATCCAGCGCAATGACTGGACGTTCGGTCATCGCGCCGAGCCTAGCGCAACCGGGCGCGACACGACCGGCAGCGTTGACGTCAGGCCTGGGTCGCGACGATCTCGCGACCGTTGTAGTGGCCGCAGGCGTTGCACAGATTGTGCGGCGGCTTCAGCTCGCCACAATTGGGGCAATCCTGATACGGCGACGCGGTCAGCGCGTGATGGCTGCGGCGCATATTGCGACGCGAGGGCGAGGTCTTGCGTTTCGGAACGGCCATCCGGCACCTGTCATTCTTCGTGTTTGGGAGCAACGTCGGACCGATCGCGACATGCGACCGTGACGTACGCCCCCGGCTGTTTGTGAGGCGCGGACCATAGTCATTTTGCGCCCGGACGCAATACAAAAGCCGCCGCCCCCGATTGCCGGGAGCGGCGGCCCTGATTAATCGTTGGAAACGACTAGCGCTTGGTGTCGGTCGCGTCGCGGACAGCATCCTTGGCACCACCATAGGTGTTCTGGACCTTGCCCTCGACCTGGTCGGCCTTGCCTTCGGCTTCGGTCTTGCTGTCGCCGACGAGCTTACCAAAGCCCTCCTTGATCTTGCCACCGATGTTCTTGGCGGCGCCTTCGATGCGATCTTCGTCCATGATCATTCTCCTATCGGGGTTACAAGATCATAACGAGTTAGCCGCTGAAATGTTTCCTTGCGGACGCCGACTGGCTCTCCGGCACGCCTCGTCATAGTGTCGGCGGGTTCAGGGGAGGACAAAATGCTCGTCACACTCGCAACCGCAGGTTTTTGCGGACTTATCCTGTTCGTGCTGAGCCTGCGGGTCAGCCAGGCGCGCGGCATGGCCAGGGTTTCGATCGGTGACGGCGGCGACCCGCTGCTGATCGCGCGGATGCGGGCCCAGGCCAACTTCACGGAATTCGTGCCGATCATCCTGATCATGTTCGGGCTGATCGAGGTCAATCTGGTGCCCGGCGGAGTCGGCCAGCTACTGCTCGGGATCACCGGCATTCTGCTGGTCGTCGTGCGGATCGCGCATGCGATGGGGATGGTGACCGTGACCCCGCCGCTGAGCCGCAAGATCGGTGCCGGCGGCACCTTTCTCATCCTGCTCGGCACCAGCATCGCAGCGCTGGTGCTGTCGGCGCGGCTGCACGGCCTGTTCTAGGCGGCGGCGAGTACCGCGTCGGCGACATAGGCGTTAGACCGGCGCTCCGCCGCGAAGGTCGACATCTGGCCGTGCCCGGGGATGAAAGCGGTCGCCCCGCCCAGCGGCCACAGGCGGGTGACGATCGCCTCGATCAGGTCGGCGTGGTTGCCGAGCGGAAAATCGGTGCGCCCGATCGAGCCCTGGAACAACACGTCACCGACGATCGCGAGGTTCGATGCCGGATGGTGGAAGACGACATGGCCGGGGGTATGGCCCGGGCAGTGATAGACGTCGAAGGTCAGCTCGCCGACGGTGACCTGGTCGCCCTGCGCCAGCCAGCGGTCCGGGGTGAACGCCGTCGCCCCGGCGATGCCGTATTGCGCACCGGTCACCGGGTTGCTGTCGATCCAGAACTTGTCGGCCGGGTGCGGCCCCTCGATCGGCACGCCAAGGCGCTCTGCCAGCACCCCGGCTAGTCCGCAGTGATCGATATGGCCGTGCGTTATCAGCAGCTTCTCGATGGTGACGCCATGCTGCTCCGACACCGCGATCAGCTTGTCGATCTCGCCGCCCGGATCGACGAAGGCGCCGCGCATCGTCGCCGTACACCACAACAAGGTGCAGTTCTGCTGGAGCGGCGTCACCGGGATGATGACGGCCTGGAGCGGGGGCTTGCTGGACATCGTGTCGAGGTGGCGAGCCGGCCGCGCCCTGTCAACCGGCCTGCGCCAGCGCTGCCTGACGCTTACGTCAACTCGCGCCTTGTTCAGCGCCGTCAAAGCCGTCAGACTGTCGGCACAGTGCCTGGGGAGGCCATCGATGGACGATAACTTCGATACTATCATCGTCGGTGGCGGCAGTGCGGGCTGCGTGCTGGCCAATCGCCTGTCGGCCGACCCGAACCACCGTGTCCTGCTGCTGGAGGCGGGCGGCGATCACAATGTCACGATGATCGACATGCCCGGCGGCCTGACCCAGATCCTGCCGCCCGAGAAGGATTCGCCTTACGACTGGGGGTTCTGGACGACGCCGCAGGCCGCGATGGGCGGGCGCAAGCTGTACTGGCCACGCGGCCGGGTGCTGGGCGGCAGTTCCTCGATCAACGGCATGGTCTATATCCGCGGCCATGCCAGCGATTACGACCGCTGGGCGCAGGTCGGGCTGACGGGCTGGGGCTGGGCCGACGTGCTGCCGTATTTCCGTCGCGCCGAGCACAGCGAGCGCGGCTCGGACGCTTTCCACGGTGAAGGCGGGCCGTTGCACACGTCGAACCGCTGCCTGCCCCACATCCTCAATCGGGTCTTCATCGAGGCGGCGGTCCAGGCCGGCTATGATCACACCGAGGATTTCAACGGGCCGCGCTTCGAAGGCGCCGGCATGTACGATTCGACCATCCGCAACGGCAGCCGATGGTCGGCCGCCCGGGCCTATCTCGATCCCGCCAAGTCACGTCCCAATCTGGAGATTCGCACCGGCGTGCAGGTCGAGCGCGTCACCTTCGCCGGCCGGCGGGCCACCGGGGTCGCCTATACCCGCGCCAGCCAGCCGGAAACCGTGTCGGCGCGTGAAGTCGTACTGTGCGGCGGTGCCGTCGCCTCGCCGCAGCTGCTGATGCTGTCCGGCATCGGACCGGCGGCGCACCTGCGCGACCACGGCATCGAGGTGCTGCACGACGCGCCCGACGTCGGGGGCAACCTGCAGGACCATCTCGACATGATCGTGCAGTGGAAGTGCACCCAGCCGATCACCCTCAATGGCAGCGCTCGCTTCGACCGCAAGATCGCCGCGCTGCTCAACTGGATGTTCCGCAAGTCGGGCAACGCCAGCTACATGCCGACGCCGGCCGGGGCCTTCCTGTCGACGCGCCAGGGACTGGCGGCCCCGGACGTGCAGATGCACTTCATGCCGGTGCGCGGCATGGCGCACGGTGCCGGCAAGTTCAGTGCCGAGCATGGCTACCAGATCCACGTCTGCCAGCTCCGCCCGGAAAGCCGCGGCACGATCCGGCTGGCCGGTGGCAACGCAGCGACGCCGCCGGCGATCGATCCGCGCTACCTGACGGCGCGCGAGGACATCGAGACGCTGCGAACCGGCGTCCGCATGGCGCGCGCCATCGGCAACGCGGCGGCATTCGACGATTATCGCGGCGCGGAGACCTGGCCCGGCGCCGCCATCGCCGATGACGACGAGGCGCTGCTCGCGGCGATGCGAAACTGGGGCGAGACGATCTACCACCCGGTCGGGACCTGTCGCATGGGCGTCGATGCCGGCGCGGTCGTCGATGGTGCGCTCCTGGTCAACGGCGTCGACGGCCTGCGTGTCGTCGATGCCAGCGTCATGCCGTTCCTGGTCAGCGGCAACACCAACGCCCCGACGATCATGATCGCGGAAAAAGCCAGCGACCTCATCCTCGGCGACGCCCGCCAGGCACTCGCCGCATGACCGGCACACCGTTCACGATCCCGGAGAACGAGGCCGAGGTGGCCTGGGTGCGCGAGCGCGTCGCCGCCTACCGCTTCTTCGAGGAGCCCGAGGGCGCCGGCTGGCAGCACGGTGCCAACCGTTCGTACATGGAGCGGCTGCGTGCCTATTGGCTGGAAAGCTACGACTGGCCCGCCGCCGTCGCGCAGCTCAATCGCCTGCCGCACATCCGCATCGAGGTGGAGCCGGGCTTTAACCTGCACGCAGTCCACCGCCGCTCGTCGCGTCCGGGCGCGAGGCCGCTGCTGATCGCGCATGGCTGGCCCGGGTCGATCCTGGAGTTCCAGGCCATCATCGACCGGCTTGCGGAGCCGGAAGACCCCCGCATGCCGGCGTTTCACGTCGTGGCGCCGTCGTTGCCGGGCTACGCCTGGTCTGACCGCCCGGCGGAGATGTGGGGACCGCGTCGCGTTGCGGCGCTGTACGACCGACTGATGCCGGCGCTGGGCTACGATACCTATGTGTATCAGGGTGGCGACTGGGGCAGCGTCGTCGGCGGCTGGCTCGGCGTCGACAGCAAGCGGCTCGACGGCCTGCATCTCAGCGGCTTCGGCCTGCGACCGGCGGACATGCACCCTGACACCGCCGAGGATGTCGTCTGGTTGCAAAAGGCGCTAAAGGTCCGCGATGCCGAGACGGGCTATCTCCAGCTCCAGGGCACCAAGCCGCAAAGCCTCGGCTTTGCGATGATGGATTCTCCGATGGGCGTCGCCGCCTGGTTCTGCGAGAAGTTCGTCGGCTGGTCCGACACGGAGGGGCGTGCGATCGATCCGCCGTATTCGATGGACTGGCTGCTGACCAACATCATGATCTATCTGACGACGCGCAGTTTCGCGACGGCGACATGGATCTACCGCGGCATGTTCATCGAAGGGGGCTTTGCGATCCCGCAGGGCCGCCGCGTTGAAGTGCCGACCGGAGTGGCCGCCTTTCCGTACGACCTGCTCGCCTTTCCGCCGCGACCGATGGTCGAGCGCGGCTATAACGTCGTGCACTGGACCCAGATGCCGCGCGGCGGTCATTTCGCCAGCCTCGAGGAGCCCGAGCTGTTCCTGGCGGACGTCCGCAAGTTTTTCGCGTCGCTCTGATGGAGTGGCGGATCGAGCCCGGGCTGACCGACTATGCGCACGCCGTCGCGACCATGGAGGCGCGGGTCGCGGCGATCCAGGACGGCAGCGCCGACGAACTGATCTGGCTGGTTGAGCATCCGCCGCTCTACACCGCCGGCACCAGCGCCGTGCCGGGCGAGTTGCTCGAACCGTCGCGCTTTCCGGTGTTCGCCAGTGGCCGCGGTGGCCGCTACACCTACCACGGCCCGGGCCAGCGCGTCGTCTATGTTATGGTCGACCTCGACCGCCGCGGCCGTGACCTGCGCAAGTTCGTGGCGGCGCTCGAAGGCTGGATCGTCGACGCCTGTGCCCGCCTCGGCATCACGGCCTTTGCGGTTCCGGGACGGGTCGGCGTGTGGGTCGAGACGCTGCACGGCGAGGCCAAGGTCGCCGCGATCGGCGTGCGTGTCCGCCGCTGGGTCAGCTTCCACGGCTTCGCGATCAATGTCGCGCCTGACCTTGCCCACTTCGGCGGCATCGTGCCGTGCGGTCTTCCCGACTTTGCGGTCGCCAGCCTGCGATCGCTGGGCAGCAGCGCCGAAATGGCCGATGTGGACGACGCACTGGCCAAATGCTTCCCGGATTGGCTGCGAATTCCCCCCGTTGCGGCTTAGTCACGGAACGGATATGCTAACTCCAGTTCCTCGTGTATTCGTCTTTGGTTCTAAAACTGGATCGCCACATTGGCGGCACCGCTTCAGGCGGCGGTGTCGAAAGTGTTGCAATCGCGCTTGAGGGGCGCGCGATTTCTGGTAATGTCCACCTCGGTTAGGGGATAAGGGCTGAACCGAAACCGACGCTATCACGCTCGATAATAGAACAAGGAGTTTGAAATGGGTGATCTTCTGACGAAGCTGAAGACCGTGACCTTGATCGCTGGTGTTGGCCTGCTGGTCGTCGCTTGCGGCGAGAAGAAGGCTGAAACGGCTACGACGACCGAGACGACGACCACTGCTCCTGCAACGGATGCAATGGCGACGCCGCCGGCCGCTACCGACACCACCACGACCGACGCAACGGCTGCTCCTGCCGCTGGCGCTGCTGATGCCACCGCAACGACGGCTCCTGCCGCCGACGCAATGGCTCCGGCAACCACCGAGAGCACCACGACGACGACCGAAGAGAAGAAGTAAGCTCAGGCTTACTCTTTCGTCCGACGATTTGAAGGGCCGCCAGATTTGGCGGCCCTTCTTTTATGGGCCGCACGTTATGTCCAGCGGCACCCCTGCCCGACCATGAGGAATATGCGATGAGCCTCGAACGGATTACCGAACAGATGCGCAGCCGCGTCGGAACCAGCGCCAACCTGCGCAAGTCGGTCAAGTTCGACTTCGGCGACGATGGCGTCGTCCGCATCGACGACACGGTTTCTCCGGCCGTCGTCGACAACCAGGATCTCCCCGTCGATTGCACCGTCAAGGTCTCGATGTCCGATTTCACCGATATGGCCACGGGCAAGCAGAACCCGCAGATGGCCTTCATGATGGGCAAGCTCAAGATCGAGGGCGACATGTCCGTCGCGCTGCAGCTCGGCAGCATCCTCGGCTGATCGCATTCGCGCCGCCACCTCTTATCGGGGCTGGCGGCGCATCTTCCTGCCGGTTATGCCGTCTTGCTCCCCCGAACACGGGTGAGCTTTGGGGATAGCCGATGCGTAGTTCCAGTTTCGTCCTGATCATGCTTTCGTCCGGGCTTTGCACGGTCGCCAACGCCGCTCCGGCGAGCAAGTCGCCACCAGCCACGCCGGCGAGCAAGAAGACCGCCGCCGCTCCAGCAGGCAAGCCAACCGCCGCCAAGTCGGCGCGCAAGGCGGGCCCCACCGTCATCAAGACCGACATGGTTCCCGAGCCGCCCGTGCTCGCCGTCGGATCGACGATCCCCAAGCCGATCGGGCTGATGGTTCCCCAGCAGATCGTCCTTCGACCGATGACACCGGCGGAGACCGAGGCGAATGCGATCTGGACGATGCGCGCCGGGCTCAACGTCGCGGCGCTGCAGTGCCAGTTCTCGCCGTTTCTCGGAACCGTGCGCAATTACAACGACATGCTCAAGCAGCACTCGGGCGAGCTCGCCAAGGCGCAGACGACGATGCAGGCGCACTTCAAGCGCTACGACAAGGCCAAGGCGCTCAACAGCTTCGACCAGTATACGACGCGGACCTACAACAGCTTCTCGACGCTCGATGCGCAGTACAGTTTCTGCGAAACCGCGAGCTTCGTCGGCCGCGCCGCACTGGTGCTGCCAAAAGGCAGCTTTGGAAATTTTGCGATGCAGCGCAATGCCGAGCTTCGGGCTGCGCTGACGCCGCCGCCGGTGCAGACCTCACTCGGCGTCCACGCCTCGCCGCAGGTCCTGCCGTCGATCGACGGCTGATCGCCCCGGCGTAGCTCCCCGGGTCGCGCCGGGTAGAGCGCTTCGTCGTTTCGATCTTTGCCACATAGCAAAAGGGCCGCCCTTTCGGGCGGCCCTTCGCATTTCAATATCCCGAGACGCTTACTGCGGCGTGCAGGGATAGGACGGAGCGGCCGGTGCGCCACCGAAGGTGATTTCCACGCGACGGTTCTGCGGCTCGCGCACACCATCGGCAGTTTCGACCAGCGGACGGCTCTCGCCGAATGCCTCGGTGGTGATGACGCCGTCGGGAACACCCTTCGAAGCCATGTAAGCCTTGACCGCATCGGCGCGGCGCTGCGACAGGCCAACGTTGTAGGCATCGGTACCCGACTTGTCGGCGTGACCGGCGAGCGAAACGCTGGTCTGGCCGGTTGCGGCATACTGCTCCGCAGCACGGTCGAGAACGGCGGCTGCTTCGGCGGTGACGAGCGACTTGTCCCAATCGAAGAACACCAGGAACGGTCCAGGGGTCACAGCGGCTGGCGGGCAAGGCGGCAGCGGCGGCGGCGGCGGCGTCACAGGTGCCGGCGGCGGCGGCGGCGGCGGCGGCGGCGCATCGGCACCGAAGTTGTAGGTCAGGCCGACCAGCACCGAGTGGCTGCGGAACTTCGACTCAGTCTCGAGACCATTGACCGTGAAGGCCTTGACCTTGGGAACCGTGAAGAAGCGATACTTGAGCGACAGGTCGACGTGCTCGCTCAGCGGCTTCCGGATGCCGGCGATTGCCTGGTAGGCGAAGCGCGTGTCGCTGTCGTCCATGAAGGCGGCGCCGTACTTGCGGAGCTGCAGTTCGCTGAGCTTGACGCGAGCGATACCGGCACCACCGCCGACGAAACCGCTGATCGCACCTGGCTCCTTGCCACCGAAGTCGAGCAAGGCGTTGAGCATGAACGACAGAACGCGGCTGTTGCCGTCTGCTGCCGAGTAGTTGCCCGTGGCCGGAACGCCGACCGCGCCGTTGAACTGGCGCAGCGGAACCGCACCGTTCACCTGGACGCTATCGAGGTTCGCATCCTTGTAGCCGACTTCGAATTCAGTCCGCAGCATGCCGAAATCGTAACCGATGTTGGCATCGACGTCGTAGCCATACTCATGGTCGAGCTTGACGGCGTTGTTGGACGTCGACGTGCCCGCGGCGTTGCGGATGTCGAAGCGCGTGTCCTCGACCAGCATGCCACCGGCATCGACGCCGATGTAGAATGAACCGTCCTTCGCAAAGGCCGGCCCTGCGAGTGCTGTGGTGGCCAGCGCCAACGCCACGGCAAATTTCCGCATTGTGTAATCCCTCTCTTAACTAGCTGTGCTTCTCTCGAAGCGCCCCTAACGTCCTAACTGACGCTCTGTACCCACGCAAGTCGCGAATAAGCCTACATGTTGCAAAGAAACAACAGTTGGCGGCGAAGTATATCCCGTGAGCATCCGCCATCACAAGACTATAGCCGCAGCACGCAACGCTGCCTGCAAGGCAGCCAAGGCCGCACGTGTTTCAATATCGATAACGGTTCCGCCGACTGGAACCGTCACCGTAGTTGGCGCCGAGGCCAACGCCAGCCGAGCGCCGATACGAAGCCCGGCGACCGGCCAGCCATCGTCGCGCCATCCCGCGGCCGTATAGACCGCAAAATGCTGGGCGTCTCGCAGCCAGGCCACGCATCCCTGTCGAGGGACGGTGAAGCGCCAGCCGCCTTCGGTCCAGAACGCCACCTGCCCCGTCTTGCCGGTCCAGGCTCCGGTCGATGACGCGCCAACGATCCATCCGGTTCCACCGACTGGCGCATTCGGCGGCACCGCAAGCATCGCGGTCTCGACCGACAGGTGGAGCAGCGTGTCGATCGCAGTCACCGCCTCGTTGTGGGTCACCTCCTTCTGGGCCTGGGCGGTCTGCAACAGCGGCAGCGCATAGCGATCCGAAACTTCGGCCATGATCGATCTCCAGTCAGGACAGGATGAATTGGGCGGTCGTGACAGTGCCGGGCAAAGCGCCGGTCTGAGCCACCGACAAGGTAACGGCGGTGCCGGATGCCAGCCCGTCGGCGCTGCGCATCGCCGCGGTGTAGCGCCAGCCCGCCACCGTCGCGGTTGCCCGGCGCACGACACCGCCGGCGCTGGACAGCGTCAGTGCGTAAGCCTCCGTCTCCTCGGCGAGCGGGGCATCGACACCGTCGAGCCAGCCGAACCCGGCGCGACTGCAGCGCACCCAGCCGAACACCAGGTCGCCACCATCCACGTGACCGCGCACGAAGACCGGGGCGAGCGGCCGCAGCGCCGTGCCCGCCAGCACCAGCGCCTGCGCCGCCGCCCCCACGTCTCCGGCGCCCTCCGCGCGCAGTCGCAAGGTCCGTCCGACCTGCTCGACGTCGAGATCGACCGGCAGCAGCCGATCCGCATCGAGCAGCACGAACCGCGTTCCCACCGGATGCACCGCCACCGGGCTGCCGCGCCGCCCGCGAAGCAGAGTGGCGAGGCGAAACACCCCTGGCGCCAATGCCATGACCTCGGCGAACTGAACCAGCTCGTCGCCGATCAGCGCCAAATTCGCGCCGCCCAGCACCGCGGCCTCGTCGCGCCCCTCCAGCCACATCGCGCTACCGAGCAAGGTCACGTCGCAAACCCCGTTGCGATCCCACAGGCTGACGCCGCCGCTTGCCAGCCCGGTCGCCAGCGTGCCGATGATGCTCGGCGCGGCGATCATCCCGGCTGCGGTGTAGCTCCCACCGTCGTCGAGGCTGATCGCCACCGGTGCCCGCCGCCACCCGGGCGATGCACCTGCCGCCGCCAGCCACAGCCGCGGTACCGTCGCCAGCGCCCCCGGCAGCGGCGGCAGGTCGAGGACCTCCAGCACCGTCGTCCCCGCCGCCACGGCGACACTCTCGTGCACCCGCCCGCTATCCGCCGGACCCGAGGCCAGGCTGCCGACGCCCTGCCGCACCAGTTCCAGTTCGACCGCGAAGCCACTCATCGTCCAGCGCCGCACCCGCCACGGCACGGTATCGCCGGGCCGCAGTATGGTAGTACCGGCGCGTACCGCCAGCGCGCGCGGCGGCAGGTTGACCGTCGCCGTCGTCCGCGCCGCCGCGGCCCGCGCCAGTACCGACGCCGCCAGATGCTTTGCCGCGACCGCGTCCAGCGCCAGCGGCGCATCGAGCTGCAGCACGGTCCGCGCCGGTGTCCGCCGCACCGCCCGCTGCAGGCCCGGCTGATAATCCCGCATGATGTCGTAGAAGCCCAGCGCCAGCGCATCCGCGGCGGCGCTCGACGGCGCCAGCCCCTCGACCCGCGCCCGGTGCGGATCGCCGCCCGCCGCCGTGCTGCCATAGTCGCCTGCGGCCGGATCGACGCCCGCCGCGGCAGGTCCCGCCCGCAGCGTCAGCCGCTCGCCATCGTCGGCCAGCGTCAGGTCGAGCAGTTCGACCAGCCCGCCGAGCTGCGCCCGCACATCGCCGGCCCGCGCCGCGACATGACCGCCGAGTGCCGGGAAGGCCCCCGCCACGCCGACCCCGCGCAGCCCGCCTGCGTCGCACAGGTCACCGACGACGCGCCCGCCGTCGAGCGCCTCGTCGGCGACGACCTCGAAGGTCAGGTTCGGGATGCGATTGCCGAACTCCGCCAGCGCCAGATCTTCGAACACCACATAGGCCAGCCCGCGGTAGGCCGGGGCGGCGCCCTCTGCGGCGATCAGCAGCGGGTCCGCCGGCTGGCCCTCGCTACCGTCGTGCAGGCGGATCACCGCCGGCAGCACCGCCGCCCCGCCGGCATCGCGCATCAGCTTGCCATCGGCCCAGATCCGCCTGGTCCGCAGCACCGCGCGTGCGCTCAGCGCCACCGCGAACGATGCCGTATAGCTGTAGCTGGTCGTCTTGGTGCCGTGCTTGCCGCCGCCTGCGGTCGAGGCGTGCTCGACGATGCCGCTCGTCCAGATCAGATTGCCCGCCACCCGCATGCTGCCGTGCAGGCGCGGGATCGGGTCGCCATAGGTCGACGCCTGCACCGACAAATTGCCGGCCCGGGCCCCCTCACGCGCCTTGCCACCGCCGCCGAAGATCGCGCGGTCGGCAAAGCCCCCCAGGAACGTCCCGAGGATGCCGCCGATCGGCCCGCCCACGGCCCGGCCGATGGTGCCGAAAACCAATGTCGCCATGTCAGCCCTCCTGATTGCCGGATCGATCGTCGGGGAAGCGCCACGCCGCGACGATCGCCCAGCCCGGATCCACCGGCGCCTCGACCACCCGCCGCAACCCGGCATGCGCGTGGACAAGCCCGCCGGGCGTGACGATGCCGAGATGCCGCCGACCCGCTGCCGGGGCTGCGACCAGCAGGTCGCCGGGCTGCGGGATCGCCACCACCACGCACCCCAGCGCCACCAGCGCCACATCGAGCGCCGCCTCGCCGTCCCCGCCCAGCGTGTAGCGCGGCGTCACCGCCCGCACCCCGACCGCCGCCGCGGCGACCAGCGCCACGCCGATACAGTCGAGCCCGACACCGGGCAGCCGGCCCTGCACACGGAACCGTGTCCCGACGCAGGATCGCGCCGCGGCGACGATGGCCGCGGCATGACGATGCGAAGTCACTTCCCCCTCCCCCCTTCCGGGGAGGGGTACAGGCAAAGCCCTCATCCGATTTCGAAGCGGGTGAGCAGATCGCCGCCCGGCACATGCGGTTCGCCGCGAAAGTTCAGAGCATTGGCAAAGCGCCCGCTGCACGTGGCAAAGCGCTTGTCGCAGCCTTCGCGCAGCTCCAGCCTCGTCCCCGCCGCGACCGCGAACGGCAGCGGCTCGAACAGCTCGATCCACCCTGCCCCGCCCGAGACGATGCGCGCATCGATGCCGGCGTTGTCCCCCGAGATCGCCCGGCAGCGCCCCTGCGCGAAGCGGTCGAGGTCCGCGCCCGCGCCGCCGACTGTCAGCCGCGCGCCGTCCTGGGCGATCGCCGCCGCGCGCATCGTCAGCGGCGCCAGGTCGACACGGCACCGCCGATCACCCAGCTCCGCCCGGCACTCCGGCGAATAAACCTCGATGCACAGCGCGTCGAACGCCGCGGTCGGACCGCGCAATTCGGCGGTGAAGCTGCCCCCGGCGCCGCTCGCCGCGCGCGCCACCTCCCCCAGCGTCCCGCGCGCCAGCGGCAGCGTACCCGCCTCCAGCGCCGCCCAGTCGACCATGAAGACCTTGACCGAGGCGCCGTCGTAGCGCCCCGAGCCAAGGTCGCCGGCGGTGATCGACCCGGCGCTGAGCGCGCCCGCGACCTCCATCGTGTCGACCTCCAGCCCGTCGCCGCTGCTGATCGCCGAGGGCAGCATCCCCGGCGCGCTGGCGTGGCGCAGTCCCGCCACCACCAGGTCGCGGTCATGCGTCGTGAAGCCCAGCGCCACTCCGTCGGCGCGGACGATGCGCCAGCACAGCGCCAGCGTCGTCACTTCGGGAGCCAGCCTTGCAGCAAAGCCGCTCATGCCTCGCGCACCTCGACCAGCGGCACCGAGGGCAGGTCGCCAGCCCGCCACGCCGCCAGCCCGACATCGATCCGATCCTCGGCAAAGCGTACCGGTACGTCGAAGTCGAAGCTGGCGGTGACCGTCGCGCCACTCACGGGGGCGGTGATGAAGTCGACCGCCCCCAGCACACCCAGGCTCCACCCCGTCGCCGGAACGCCATCGACCAAGACCCGGACGCTACCCGGCAGCGGTCGCGTGATGCGCCGCAATTGCGCGTCTTCGCCAAGGCCGTAGGTCCGCACCAGTTCGAAGCGCGTCCGCACCCCGTCGCCGCTGCCCAGCGCCTCGGCCACGCCGGCATGGTCGAGCGGGTCGTTGAAGCGGAAGCCGTGCGCCTGTCCGCGCCGCGCCCGGAAAAAGGCGATTAGCGTCGCCAGGTCGGCCTCCGACCGAACACCGACCCCGGCATCATAGTGCAGCCGCGCATCCGCCCAGCCGCTGTTGCGCTGCTCATAGCCCGAGCCGGTGGTCACCACCTGCGTCGAGAATTGCGGCCCGCCGGTCGCGCCATAGCCGAGCTCCAGCGGAAAGCGCACGTCGTGAAACGCCGGCATCGTCTCGTCTCCCAGGATGTCGAAGGTCGTGAAGCCGTCGCGCGCCACCTGCGGCCAGGCCCAGACGAAGGTCTCGGCGGCGTCGGCCCCTGCGGCGGCCTCGGCGATGCGCGGCCAGTCAGCGGCGGCGGTAGCGGCGGTCTCGGCGTAACCGGCGAAATAATGCTGCGCCGCCAGCGGGTAGCCGAGCGCGGCACCGACGGCGCGGGTCCGCCCCTGTCCGGCGAAGTCGCCGCGAGTGACGAACTCGTAATCCTCGAGCTGGAGCACGTCGAAGGCCGGGCGCGTCCAGGCGGCCGGCAGATTGGCGCGGATCAGGTCGGGACGATCCGGGCGCAAGACCTGCGGCGCATAGAATAGCAGCAGCGTCTCGTCCGCTGCCGCCGCGTCGCGCAGCGCCAGCGTCGCCGCGCCCAGCCTGACGCCGAGCCAGTCGAGGAAGTCGCGCTTGGCGCTCGTCGTCATGCTGCGGACGTCGCGGATCTCGGGCGCTGCCAGCCCGGTCGCGGCGGTGTAGGCGGCCAGCGTCGCGGCATCATAGGCGCACAGGCGATTGCCCTGCGACACCCACCACCATGGCTCGCCGACCTGGAAGCGGACGCGCTGCCCTACCGCCCGGGCCAAAGCGGCGAACCCGGCGGCGATGCCCTGCAACCACGCCATCGCGACCGGACTGCACGGCGACAACAGCGTCGAGGGTGGGGTATAGCCGGTCAGCGCGGGTGCCGCGTCGGCGTCGCGCTGCTTCCATGCCGCCGGACAATGCTGGTCGAGCAGCTCGAACGATAGCGACAGGATGACCTCGAAGCCCAGCGCCTTCGCCTCGCGCAGGAAGCTCGCGTGCCACGCCGCAGCCGGAGCGCAGATGCCCGCCGCAGCGGTGTAGGCGGCCCCGTCCCAGGCCAGCGCCGGGAAGTGGCTCATCCCGACATAGTGATTGATCACAGCGCCATAGCCGCAGTGCAGGATGCCGCGCAGCAGCCGTGCCGGAGTAATGTTGTAGCTGTCGTCGTAACCCGTCGCGATCCGCAGCCGGTGCGGCGGCACGAAGGTGTCGCCGATCTCCAGGCACGACCGCGGCCCCTCGCAGCGCATCTCGGACAGCTCGACCCAGCCCGCCTGCGGGACGCCCAGCGGCACGTCGATGCCGGTGAAGCCCGCCGGGACCATCGACACGAACATCCGGTCGATATCGCCGGCCCAGACCGGATCGGCCTCGCCGGGCAGCACGAAGCCGCCGCTCAGCGAGTCGAAGTCCAGCGCAATGGTGCAGTCGTCCGGGGCGCCGGTCGCATAGTTCCACAGGCGGACGTACCAGTTCCGCGCCGTACCCGCGGCGTCGCGCCCCTCGATCGTCAGGACCGGGCCGTTGACCGCATCCAGCGCCATCACCCCCGAACTGCGCCAGCGAAACGCCAGGCTGCAGCCGCGATAGTCGCGATCGGTGGCATAGGCGGTCAGCGCGTGATCCCAGCGGTCCTCCGACGCCCAGATCAGCCCGGCAAGATCATCGGCCTTGAGGAACGCGAGGTCGACGCGCAGCGCCCGGGGGCCGGTGGTGGTCACCGCAGCGATCACCGGGCGGGGAAAATCGACCGTCCAGAAGCGCGCGTCGAAGCGCTTGAGCCAGTCGCGGCGCTGCTGGTCGGCCGTCGTGGCAAGCCAATGTCCGATCATCCGTCGCTCCTCGCCAGCGCCAGCCGGACGGCGCGCGCCACCTGCGCCCCGGTGCGCTGCATCACCGCCGGGGCGGCATCGCGCGGCGCCGCGACATTGACCGTGATCGACACCGCACCGCGCCCGCCGCCCAGCGGCTGAATCCGCCCGGCTGCAGTCGGCACGAACAGCTCCGGCCCGCGCTCGCCAACCAAATAGGCACTGCCTCCGGTCACCGGCCCGCCCGTCGCCCGCCCCGGCTTGCCGCCGAACAGCGATCCCGCCGCCGCGGCCAGCGAGCCGAGCAGGCCGCCGCCCGCTGCCGAGACGTCGCCCCGCGCCGCATGGACCGCGATGTCCGCCAGCGCCGCCACGGCGACACGCTTAAGGTCGTCGAAGCCGAACTTGCCACTGGTCACCGCGCGTCCCAGCGCCCGCTCCAGCCCGCGCCCGGCGCTGTCGATCCCGCTCGCCAGCGGCCCCTCCAGCTGTCCGCGGATATCGGCCACGCCCGCCGCGAAGCCACTGGTATCGGCGCGCACCTTGACCACCAGGGTGTCGAGATCATCCATCCGGAAACGTCTCCATCAAGCGGCCGAGCGCCGCGCCGTCCGCTGCCTCGCCGACCGGCTCTACCCCCAGCGCCAGGCGCAGGTCGGCCGGGGTCGCAGCCCAGAATGTGTCCGGCCCCCACCCCAACCGCTGTGCCACGGCGGCAGCGAGGACAGCAGCGCCGGCGAACCCCTCGCCCTCACCCTCGGGGGGAAGGCAGCAGCTACCGCCCACTCAGGATCTGCCCCAGCAGCACGCGCAGCGCCGGAGTCGCCGCCGCCAGCCCGCCCGTCGCCAGCCCTTCCGAGAATTCCGCCCGCGACCCCGGCGCCCCGACTGCGCAGTGCCACATCAGCCCCGCCAGCTCCGCCAGCGTCAGGCCACCCCCCGCCGCGCGCTCGACCAGCGCGAACAACGGCCCCAGCTCAGCCTCCGCCGCGACCAGCGCCGCGAACGTCGGGCGCAGCGTCAGCGCCACCCCGCAGATCGAAATCGACGCCTCGCCGCGAACCGGATTGGCACTCATGATACCACCACGACGCCGCTGCTCTCCAGCGCCAGCGTGTAGGTTCGCTCGCCATTGAAATCGCCGGCATAGTCCAGCCGCGTGATCAGGAACGCCCCCGTCAGCCGCTCGCCGCTTTCGAAGCTGACCTGGTATCCGTCCAGCGTTCCCGCCAGCGCCGAGGCCTTGACGCGCGCCTCCGCCGCCGAGCCGGAGAACACCCCCGCCCCCGACAGCGACACCGACCGCACCCCCGCCCCCGACAACAGCTCGCGCCAGCCGCCGGAGCCCTTGTTGGTCACCACCACCGTGTCGGCGTTGATGCTCAACTGCGTCGTCCGCAGCCCGGCTATGGTAGTGTAGACCGGCGGCGTCGCGCCATCGCCGACCTTCAGCAGGAAGGCGCTGCCCTTTTCGGATGCCATGTCAGATCTCCTCGGTTCGGATGCGAAATTCGGCGATTCCGTGGCTCCAGCCCTCGGGATCGCGGCTCGTGAAACTGCGCAGGAACAGCACGCTGGCGATGCGCTGCCCGCCCGCCGTGCCGGCCAGCGCGGATACCGCCGACTCGACCTGGGCGAGTAGCGCCTTGCACCGCGCCACCCCCGGCGCATCATCCCAGACGGCGACCGACACCCGGTGCTCGCGCCCCGCACTGGTCTTGGTAGACCAGTCGCTGCTCAGGTCAGGGCCGATAACCAGATAGGGCGCTGCCGCCTCGACCGGCACGCTGTCGAAGACCGGCGCGATGCTCGTCAGAACGCCACGCAGCCGCTGCTGCACGAACACCCCGCTCATCGCCGCACCAGCCGGGCGACCCGCGGATCGGCCGCCCGCCGCCGCGATCCGAAGGCCCGCGCCCTTAGGCCCGGCGCCTCCAGCACGACATCGTCGCCAACCGAAGTCACCGTGACGCCGGGCAATTCCGCCGCCGCCGCCGCGACCAATGCCGCCCCGGCCCGCCGCGTCGCCGCTCGCGCCACCGCGACGCCGCGAGCCTCTATGGCTCGCAGCAAGTCCTGGAATGCCGTCATCCGCGATCCTCCACCAATACGGTCGTGCGGTCCGCCAGCCGGTGATCGGGCTCGAGCCGCAGCACGCTCAGCTTGCGCCCCCGCCACAGAAAGCGCGTCGCCAGCCCGATGCCCGTGCGCGCCCTCAGCGTCAGGCGGTACCGCGTCCGCGACACCCGCCCCTCGCCCAGCACGTCCGGCCCGCCATCGACCGGCACCAGCCCGCCCCACACGTTCCCGTCGCTCGTCCAGACCCCGGCCTCCGGGTCACCCGCCCATTGCTCGACACCCAGGCGCTCGGTGAGCAACCCGCTGAATTCGGTCATAGATCATCCTTGCTACCCGAAGGGTCCGGCGCACAGCGCCGGGGAGAAGGCGCGTATCGCTAAGGCGCGCCCGCTAGATCGAGATCCGCCGCCACGGCCGCCACAGCGCGCTCACCCCAGCCGGCAGCGCCGTCGCATCCGGATCGTCGCGGTGAGTGAACAGATGCGCCGCCATCCGCACGATCCCGGCACGCAGCGGCTCCGGCACGCCGTTCCAGCTCGCCGCGAGCCCGGCCCGCCCGGTCACCGTCACGCGCGCCGTCGCATCGCCGCGCAGCAGCCGGACCCACCCTGCACCAGCCAAGTCGATGTCGACCTCATACGCCCCACCCGGCAGCGCCCCGGCCGCGTCGGCCAGCCCATCGATCGCCACCACCGGCGCCACCGCCAGCCGCTGCCAGTCGCCGCTCGCTGCAACCGTCTGGGTGAAATCACGCGCGATCAGCCACTGGCCGGTGAACGCCTCCGACAGCGCCGCCGAGGCGCGCACAAAGCCTCCGATCACCGCATCCTCGCTCGACGCATCGACGCGCAGGAACGCCTTGACCTCCTCGACCGCGACCGGCGCAAAGCCGGCGGGGAACAGCTCGGTAAGCATCAGCGCTGCTCGACGCGAAGCGCGATACCGCGCTCGTCGATCCGCCCATCGCTCAGCGTGACGCGGTTCGTCACCCGGTAGACATGGCCCGGCACGCCGCCACCGAGCGTCGCGCCACTACGACGATCGCCGCGCACCGTCGCGTTGACGACGACGCCGTCGGTCTCGGCGGGCTCGACGCTCCACGCCGATTGCACGATCACCTGCGTGCCCAGATAGCCCGCACCCCAGTCGACTGCATAGTCGATCGAGGCGGCGGGATCCTTCAAGAAGAATGCCATTGCGGTTCCTTTAGCTGCCCCTCCGCGCGTGCGGGCAGGGCGAGGGACGGCGCACTAGCGCCATCCCGGGGACGGGCATCGGGCTCACCTCACACCGGCGAATTGACCTCGACCGACCATGCGCCAAAGCTCACCGTGCCACCGGCAGGCAGCGCCTGAGCCGGGCAGGTCGTGACGTACAACAGCCGCGAGGTCGCCGGATCGAGCAGCGCGACATGATCGGCCGTGCCCGCAGCGACGATCGCCAGCCCGGCCTTGGCGGCGACCGTCACCTTGCGCCCCGATACGTCCCCGGCGGCGAGCGCGTAATCGACCCCGGTCAACGCCGCCTCGGCCAGGCGTCCGCTGTCGGCGGCGGCATAGCTTGCCGGTTGTCCGCTCAGCGCGACCATGCGCGTCGCCGTGGCGACGATGTTCAGCGCGCCGTCGAGGACGTCGTTGTTGACGAACTTGGCCATGAGTATCTCCTTAGGATGGTTGGAAGATCAGTCGTGCGGCACGAATTGCACGCGCACTTCGCCGGCGATGCGAACCAGCCGCGGCGACCCGAACAGCAGTTCGAACGGCTGGTCGGGCAGCACCGCCGTCCCGGCATCGCGCGTCGCCAGCCGGGCCGAAAGGGCGGCGATCGTGACCTGCCCGAGCCCCAGCAGTGCCGCGCTGCCGACCTGCGCCAGATGTCCTCGAGCGGGCGCCAGGCTGCCACCCCAATGGATCGCTGCTGAACCGGAACGGCTCGACGACCGCCCCTGAGCGGCGACCAGCGTACCGCGCCAGCCCAGCGCAACCGGACCGGCCAGGCTGTTCGATCGCGCTTTGCCAGGGGCCAGTGTTACAGCAGCGCCACTCTCGACGCTGCCAACCGTAAACGGAACCATGCGGGTTGTACCGCCCAAGTCGCGGTCGATGGACGCGCGTAGTCCGCGACCGAGCAACACAGACCCCGGCGGCGGCTTGTAGCTGCCGCCACCGGTCGTCGGACTGCCGGCGTTCGAGCGATCCGCCGGCCAGCCCGGCACGCCGCCGACTGCCTGGACGCTGCGCCGCCCGAAATATTCAAAGGCAAAGTTGCCGCCACCCAGGCGTCCGAAGTCGTGATTTGCTTCCCAGCCGACGCCGTAGGTGATGCTCCACGTCTCGACCATCTGCGGCCGGTAGCCGGTCGGGCCGGCGACGCCGCCGCTGGTCCGCACCGCCAGCGTCGTCGGGTCGTTGAAGGCGTCGTGCTTGGTCGCCGCCCAGTCGAAACTGTTGTTAGCGACACGGTTGCCGATCGCGACATTCAGCTGGCCATTGGCCTCGGCAACCGTCGTCGGTACCGGGTCGGAGTAGAACAGGTTGCAGCGTTCGCCGATAAAGCTGTTACCTTCGATGATGTTATAGCTCATCACCGCCGAACCGTCTTCGCCGGCGGAGAAGAATGGCTGCGGGTCGGCGCCGATCCGCTCGCACAGGTTATTGGCAAAGACGGCGCGCCGGATGCTTGGCAGCGTCGTGCCGGCGGCGGCCGCCGAAGCGCTGGTGATGACCCAGACGCGTCCCTTGACGCTGCGCAGATCGACGCCGGCGACGACGCTGTCCTCGACCGCACCGATATCCGACGTGCTGTTCCAATGGCCGGCGCCGTTCTCGGCATTGGTCACGGTCGCGTCCTCGGTGGCGGGGATCAGCCGCCCGCCGAGGATGCAGACGCCCTCAGCGCGCCGCGAGAACTCGCAGTTGCGGAGCAGGCCGAAACGCAGTGTCGTGCCACGGAACGCCGTGCCGCTTTTCCACCAGCGGCTACGCGTCGCCGCGAGATTGGCAGCGGCTGCCGGCGTTGCGGCGGTGATCGGCGCAACCGAATTGGTTTCCTGTCCCGACTTTCCGCGGACCTCGACATTGTCGAGCCAGAAATAGGCCTGCGCCGTCGACGCCAGCGACGTCGTGCCGGTTTCCAGCGTCAAGCTGCGGAGGATCAGCCGGTTGACCTTCAAGCCCGTCGCGGTGCCCGTCGCCAGCACGCAATTGGCGCGTGGCGCAGGGTCGTCCGGGTCGCCTTCGATGATGACGCCCAGCTCGGAGGAGCTGGCGCCGGTCGTGATCGTCGTCGTTCCGACACCGGCATGGTTGCCCGCTGCCAATACCAGCCGCGCGCCATCGGCGGACCTTACCGCCGCCGTGCCGCCGTTCGCGGCTGCCAATCCACGATTGGCGAGGTACAATGCCTGGATTGCCGTGGTAATGTCCCGTGGCCGGGAGGCCGATGCGATCGCCCTCGCCGCCGCCAAGTCATTGGCGACCATCGCCGCGACCGCGGTCGCGGTACCCGCTGGGTCGATGAACAGGACCTGCCCGCCATAGCGCGTACCGGCGGGATCATAGCCGACGACGAATGGCGCTTCCGCTTTGCTGGCATAACCGGCAAAGTTAAGGCCGCTCATGCTGGCGCTGCCGGCCGGATCGGTAGAGCGCATCGCGCCGAGCCACGGGTAGACCTCGGCATCGCAGCGCAACAGGCCCGCGGTCAGGCCCGGCGCCGCGACCGGGTCGATGGTCGCGGCATAGACGCTCACGCTATCGTCGTAGCGAGTGCTGCTCGTCTGCGCCGTCGCCCAGGCGGTGCGCGTCGTCGTGCCGTCGGTAACACGGAACCTGACCCCGGCGACCGGCGCCAGGCCCTGCGGATGATGCGAAAAAACCGTCAATTCCAATGTGAACGGTCCGGTCGCCCGCTGATATGGGACGTCGGCCCAGCGCATGATCGGCATCGCCGCCGCGACGGTCGAGCCGTTGCCGACCGGGGTGGTGCCCGCCGCTTCACCAGTGCGCCAGCCGGCCAGCATGGTCAGGGCAAGCCCCGTGTCGGTGGCATGGATCCAGTCGCTCAGCGCCAGGCGCACGGTGATGCTGCCGTCGCCATTGTCGGTCTCGTCGAGAACCGGCGTCGTCGGCGACAGCGGGTTGACCGGTTTGCGGAGCGGCTTGGTGGCGATGATCGACCGCGCCAAAGTCGTGGCGGTCGCCGTGCCGCCCGCCGGCGCATAACCCGGGTGGTTGCTCACAAGGCTCAGCTTGGGGATCGCGTCAGGTGTCAGCGCATAGCTGGCGAAGCTGCCCGGCGTCGCCGTCAACGTGATACGCAACACCCAGCCGTTCGCTTCGATCGCTGCATTCAGAATGGTCATGAGGTCCTTTCCCCCCTCCCCCGCCCGGGGAGGGGTGGCGCATTGCGCCTTGGGGTATGATGTCGACCGCGCTAGCTGACCGCGAACTTCATCAGCTTGATCGCCTCGGAATTGACCACCGCGCCGCCAACCCGGCGCGTCGCATAGAATTGCACGAACGGCTTGTTGGTGTACGGGTCACGCAGCACCGAGGTCTCGGCCCGCTCGGCGATCAGGTAACCAGCCTGGAAGTTTCCGAACGCGATCGACAGGCTATCGGCGGCAACATCGGGCATCGCCTCGGCTTCGAAGACCGGATAGCCGAGCAGGGTTGCGGGCTGGTCCGCCGCGAGCGCCGGCTGCCAGATGAACGCCCCGGTCGAGTCCTTGAGCTTGCGGATCTTCGCCAGCGTCGACGAATTCATCACCCAGCTCGCGCCCGGGCGATAAGGCGCACGCAGGGCGTGGACGAGATCGATGAGCTTGTCCTGTGGATTGCTCGCCGCAAAGGCCCCGGCAGCGCCGCTGGCGATATACTGCAGCGTCCCGAAAGCACGCGTCGTATCGTCGGTCACGGCAACCGGATAGGTGATGAAGCCCTTTGGCCGGGCGACGCCGCTGCCGGTGACGAAGGCGACGCTCTCGGCGCGGGCGAACTCGTTGCCGATCTCTCCGGCCAGCCAGCGCTCGACGTCGAACATCGCATCGTCGAGCATGGTCTGCGACGCGGCGGGGTTGGCGTACAGTTCACCCATCGGCGGCGCGATCTCGATGAAGGTCTCGACGCCGGTTTCGGGTCGGCCCGCGGTCTCGGCCACCCAGCCGCTGGCGACGCCGCCGACCGCAATCAGCTTGCGGTAGTTGACGCTGCCGATGCTGACGACGTTGGCGATGCGCCGGATCGGTGAAACCGCCTTCAGCGTGATGTCGATCAGCGCGTCGATCTCGCGCGGTACCGCGACGCCGCCGTCGGTGGCATTGGTGGCGTTGAGCGACTTGACCTCGGGGGCAGCCTCCAGGCCCTTGCGCAGGTAGCGCTCGACGAAGACGCTGCGGCCGCCGTCCTCCGCCTTGGCGCCGCTCAGCGCTGGACGGGCAAGCGGGCGAGCGTTCAGCCGGGCGACATCGGCCTGTAGCGAAGCGACATCGGCGGCCAGGTCATGCGGCGCGAGGGTCACCGTGTCGAACGCGGTGTCGAGCGCGTCGGCCTTGATTTCATAGGTCATTTGTCGGTTCTCCTGTGGACGACTGGATGGCGATGACGCGGGCCCGGGATTGCATCGGGAAGGTCACCAGCGAAACTTCGAGCAGTTCGAGGTCGGTCAGCACCCGCACCCCGCGGGCCCGGTCGGGCACGCTGGCGCGGACGCGGTAGCCAAAGCTGAGCCCGTCGATCGCGCCGACCTTGAGCAGCGCCGCCGCGTCGCCGCCGCGCCGGGTATCGGCAGCGATCCGTGCGACGACCCGCAGGCCGCGGCCATCTTCGCTGAGGCGCTCGATGTACCCGATCGGCTCGTCGACGGCGTGTTGCCAGAGCAGCGGCAGGCGGCGCGCGGCGATGATCTCCCGGGCAAAGGCTCCGGCCCGCACGACATCGCCGCCGCTGTCCGCGATGCCGAAGATTGAGGCGTACCCCGCGAGGCGCATCACAGCCGCACCCCGCCGGACAGCCCGAAGCGCACCGCCAGGCCGAGCACCAGCAGCGCGATGGCGCCGCGCACCGCCCAGCTCACCACCGCGCGGATCGCCGAGGTCTTGGCGTCGCGCCAGCCCTGCACCAGCTGGCGCAACTCGATGATATCCTTGCCCGCGTCGGCGTCGTGCAGGCCGATCCGGCTGAGGGCGCGGGTCGCCCCGGCCTCGCTGGCAGCCTCCGCGACCTCGACCAGTGCCGCTGCGGTGGCGCCCTCGGCTGCAGCCCGGGCCATGGCGCCCGACAGGCCGGTCATCGGCCGTGATCCAGGCCGAGCATGGTGCGTTTCTCGGCATCCGACAGGAAGGCGGCGTTCGACACTTGGGCCCACAGCCGCTCGCGGTCCGCCGACAGCGCGGGGATCGAGTCGCGGTCGAGGGTCAGGCTCAGCCCAGGCCACCAGTCCTGCAAGTGCAGGGAAAGCCCCGCGAATATCTTCGCAGCCAGCGGCAGCAGGGTCAGCCGCCACAGCGCGACATTGGCCTCCCGGTAATTGGCATAGGTCGCGTCGCCGGGCAGCCCGAGCAGCATCGGCGGCACCCCGAAGGCCAGCGCGATCTCGCGCGAGGCGGTGTCGCGGACCCGGACGAAGTCCATCTCGGCGGGGGTGAGCGACAGCGGCTGCCAGGTCAGGCCACCCTCCAGCAGCATCGGGCGTCCGGCGTTGGTGGCGCCGGAATATTGGTCCGCCATCTCGCCCTTGAGGCGGGCGAATTGCGCCGCCGACAGTGCCGAACCATCTGCCGGCGCATAGATCAGCGCCCCCGACGGGCGCGCTGCGTTGTCGAGCAGCGCCTTGTTCCAGCGCGCTGCCGCGTTGTGCACCTCGACCGCCGCCGCCGCTGCGCCAAGGCAGCCGACGCCGTAGTGGTCGTCGAGGGGATGGTAACCACGCAGGTGCAACAGGCCGGGCGCCTGCCCGCGCGTTTCAGCCGGATAGCGGGTCACGGCGTCGCCGGCGCGGTACAGGTAGCCGGTCGGCCAGCCGTTGATATCGGCCTCGACCGTGACGCGCTCCGGGCGGAGCACGTACAGGGCCGCGGGCAGCCCGCCGGCGCCGCACGCGACCTCGACATAGGCGTTGCCGTGGAGCAGCAGGTTCGCCGCGATGGTCTCGACCAACGTTGCGTCGTGGATCAGCGCCAGCGCCGGGTGGCCGGGCGGATTGCTCGTCACCGCCGCCCCTGCGACGCTTTCGGAGACCAGCCGCACGGCGCGCTGGGCGACCGGGTTCGAGAGATAGGCGGCGCGCACCAGCGTCTCGTAACTGCGCGGCGGATCGGCCTGGCTCCACGCCGACAACCACGGCGCGACACGCGTCTGCAGCGGGCGCGACTTGCGCCCGAACCACGGGAATTGCATGATTTTCTCCTGAACGAAGGCAGGTTAGAGGCGGCGCACCCCGGGTTCGGCGCGAACCTTGGCGAGCATCAATTCGGTCAGCGCCCAGACCAGCGCATCGGCGCGGTCCGGTGACCGCCCGGCGCCGGACCAGCCGCCGCCCGCACTGAGCCCGCACAACTCGTCCTCGAGCAGCGGGAACGGCTCGGCATGGCGGACCTTCCCCGCTGTATAAAGGCCGGCCACCGGCTCGGCCCGCGCGACCTTGCCGACCGAGGCGCGCACCGACTTGATGTTGAGTTCCGGCGCCACCGCGAGCAGTACCGAGGCCACCATCGCGCCGCCGTTGTTGACTTCGACCACGACCAGGTCGGCATCGAAATCGTCATAGGCAGCGGCCACCGCGCGCGCCCATTGTTCCGGCCCGACGCCCTGCACGGTGCGATCCGCCAGAACCACGGCGGTTCGCTCGGTGGTCAGGCCGACGACGATGATCCCGCAGGCATCGCAGTTCGGGCCGGCCCCGGCGGGCGGATCGACCCCGATCACGGTGCGCACCGGTTGCGGCGCGACGCCCTCGATCCGACACGCCTCGATGAGCGCGCGGCTCCACAGCGCGCCTTCGACTTCCTCGATGAATTCACCGTCGAGCTCCTGCCGGCCGAGCGTGGTGCCGCCGTAATCGCGGACCATCGCGTCCAGATAGGTTTGTGCCAGGTTCTGGGCATTGTCCGTCGTGCGGCCCCGCGTCAGCACCGTGCCGGCCTCCGCGTCGAGCGCCTTCAGCCACGGCAGCGGTTTCGGCGTCGTCGTCAACAGCAGTCGTGGTCGCAATCCGACGCGCAAAGCCATGCGCAGGGTGGCCAGCGTAACCTTGCCGTCGGGCCAGCGCGCCACTTCGTCACCCCAGGCAAAGCTGAACTCCGGACCGCGCAGCGTGTCGGGCTCCTCGGCCGAGAACAGCATGGCGCGGCTATGGTTGGGCCAGCACAACAGGCGGCGCGACGGCTCGAAGGTGATCGCCGGATTGACCGCCAGCAGTCCCGCCGCACCCTCGACCATCACCGATCGCGCGTCGTGGGCGGTCGCGCCGACCAGCGCGATCCGCGTTCCGCCATGCGCGCTGGCGACCGCGTTGACCCACTCGGCGCCGGTCCGGGTCTTGCCGAAACCCCGGCCCGCCAGGATCAGCCAGGTTGTCCAGTCACCCGGCGGCACCGCCTGACCGGGGTTCGGACGGAAGTGATTGGCGACCTCGATCCGCAACGCCTCCGGGATCAGCGGCACCAGTTTCGCCGCCTCTTCGGGCGACATGCCGGTCAAGGCCTGAACGCCGCAGCACCGTGGAGCGTGAGCAATGCCAGCACCTTGCGGTTGGCGATGGCGACATTCTCGGGCGTCAGCTCGATGAAGCGGCCGCGTGGCTGCTTGCCGGTCCGTGCCGCCCAGCGGTCGATCAGGCGCAGCGCCAGGCCGTTGTCGTGCGAGACGATGATGCGCTGCTCGCCGTTGACGGTGACGGCGCGCTCGACGCCGTTGAGGGCGCGGTCGAGCAGGTCGTCCTGCAGCATGTTGCGGGCCTGATCGCGAGCCTCGTGGCACGCGGCGGCGAAATCGCTGTCGGTGACGCACAGCCGGTAGACCGAGGTATGCGAGCCCTTCACCGCTTCGATGGCGCGACGCATCGATCCGGTCGCGGCAAAGCATTCGAGGAAACGTTGCCGGCGCTCGGCGCTCCAGCCGCGCACTTGCATGCCCCTCAATCGCAACGGCGCGCCGGTAATTGCCTGCCACGCGGCGGCGAATTCAGGGTCGGTGCGGCGGGCGTGATAGATCGAGTCCGGGCTGACCCCGGCGGCGGCAGCAGCGGCCTTCATCGTTCCGAGCCGGGCCAGCGCATCGAGGAAGATCCGCCGTGTCTCAAGCACGTCACCGGCCCGCACGCCCTTGCTGCTCGCCATAGCGGTTCTCCCGAGCTGATTGTTGAAACACCGCGAACCACCGCCGCCAACTTCGGAGCGCGATTCGTCAAGCTGGGACTTGTTTACCGAATAGCGTTACGATAGTCAAGCTGATTGTGCGTATTTGGTTCGAGCCTAACTCAATCTGCTTGCAAGGCCCGGTCGCCCTTGAGCGTCATCCGATGCAGCTTCGCTTCATAGGATCGCGCCACCGCCGGTTGCCCGGCCAGTGTCGCCGCCCTGGCCGCACCGTGCAGCGACCAATAGCGGTTGGGCTCGCGCTCGAGGCTGGCGCGGAACTCGGCAAGCGCTTCGCTGCGCTTGTCGGACGCCAGCAGCAGCTCGCCCAGCATCTCGCGCGCCGGCAGGAACGGGCCGGGAGTGACCGACGCCAGCTCGGTCTTGTCCTCCAACACGGCGGCGGCACGCATGCCCGCGATCGCACCGGCCGTATCGCCTGACGCCCGGGCCAGCATCGCCGCCACTTCCTGCCGCTGGATCTCGACCTGCCCGGCCCAATATTCGTCATGCGCGGCAAGGAGTTGATCGCGGAACCTGGCCAGCGCGGCGACGGAGCCGGCGGCGGTGGACCGGTCACCGGCGTGCGCCGCGCCCAGCCCTTGGGCGAATGCCGTGATGGCGCTGGCATTGGCGAATGGCCCGCCGACCGGTTCGAGCCGTGCTGCCTCGGCCCAGGCGTGGCGTTCCAGCGCATAGCGGGCCGGGATCGCGGCATGCGCGTAAAAGGCGGCAGACGCGGGCGCGGCCCCGGTGACATTGGCGGGATCGAAGCCGCGAAACACCTCCGCCGACGCCTTGACCAGCGCTGCGGCGGCACGGTCCTGCCCGGTCTGCAGGAACGCATAGACCATGTAGTCGCTGGCGTGGAGGACGTCGGCGGGCTGGTTAGCGGCCCGGGCGGCGGCTGCCGAGGCGCGGTTGGTGTCGATCGATGCCTGCCAGTCACCGACACGGGTGAAGGTATGCGACGGCATATGCAACGCGTGCGGGGTCGCGGGCGCAATTGCACCATAGCGGCGCGCGGCCTCGGCAGCGCGCGACGCCAGCGCCGGCTCGTCATAGGCGTGGATGATATAATGCGCCAAACCGGGATGGTTCGGGAAGCGCGCGAACAGCGGTTCCAGCAATGCGCCGGCCTGCAACTGGCGCGCATAGCTCTTGTCGGCGGGATCGGCCGAGGCGGCGAGCGCCAGAGCGTAGAAGATCCGGGCCTCGTCATCGCCGGGATTCGCCGCCGCGACCGACGCCATCGCCGCCTGATAGGCTTCCATCCGGGCAGGCTGCAGAACCTTCGGGTCTTCGACGTACAGTTGCGCGACGGCATCGACATAGCCGCGCTCGCGCGTCGTGCCAGCGCCGGTGGCGCGCGCCCGGCGAACTGCATCGGCACCCCGGGCAAGCTGAGCCGGCGTTTTGAAGCCGGCGAACGGGTTGCCCCAGTTGCTCAGCGCGATGCCCCAATACGCCATGACGCATTTCGGATCCTGCTGGAGGATCGCGTTGAACTCGGCGATGGCGCGGCCGAACTGGAACGAGTGCATCAGCGCGACGGCAGTATCGAAGCGGGCGGCGACGGCGGGGGCGCACGACGTGCTGAAGGAAACCGTGCCCAGCGCCTGCATCGCGACATGGTCGTGGCCCTGCGCGGCGACCGTGATCGGCGCGGCTGCAAGAGCGGCCACAAGGCAGATGCCCGGAATGCACGATGGCAGTCTCATGCGCTGCCTGCTCCCTGCCTCGACACCGGCGCAGGATGTCCAGTCCAACGGAGCAACGTCAAGATGGATTCGCGACCGATCCTGTCGTGGCAATAATGCTCTCCCGCCCGACCCGAGAGACCGCTGTTTCAAGCCGGGAACTACCCGAGCGCGCACTTGACGAAGCAATTCGGCGCTGTGAGACTTTGCAGCCTGCGATCCATCCGATGGAGGCTGTGCTGCGCAAGTCGATCGTCCTGATGGCAATCCTCGCGATTGCCGTACCGCTGCCGTCGACTGCCCAGGAACGCTTCACGCCACCGAACGGCGGCCTTGGTGGCCAGCAGTTCATCTCGCGCTGCCCGAGCGGCGCCCTGCTGACCGGGATCGTCGCGCTCACCGGCGCCTATATCAACAATATCGCGCCGGTCTGCGACGGGCGGGCCTTGCGTGGCGCGGGCGGCCGCGGCGAGCGGCGGAGCGTCGACTGCCCGGCGGGATCGGTCATCCAGAGTGTCTGGTTCATTTCGCTGAGAAGCGACAATCACCTGCTGAAGAACCTCAACGTCCATTGCGTGGCGCGCGGCACGCGGATCGGGACCGCCGATATTCAATTGACGACGCCGGGCCGGTTCTCTGGGAAACTGGAGCTTTATCCGCATGGCAACATGGACTGCGGCGCCCAGAACATCACCGGCTTGCAGGGTCGGGCCGGGGACGCGGTCGACGCGCTGGGGCTGATCTGCGGCTAGCGACCGCCGGGCGCGTCGGCGACGTACAGGCTGGCGGCAGGGGCGCTAGCGGCCGGGCGGGCGCGTCGGACGTTCCATGCGCTCACGCATGTTGCGGGCATCGGCGACGAAGGCACGACGGTCGGTCAGGCTGAGGCGCTGGAATGCGGCGAGCATGGCGGCCTGGTGGCGCAGCTTGATCTGGCTGGCGGACTGCCGCTCCTCGTCCATCGCGCGGCGCAGGGCGACGACGTCGAGGCGGTTGGCGGACAACAGGGTCAGGATGCGATCGCGGGCGGCATGGACCTGGTCGCGGTCCCGGTCGCCCTCGCGGCTGCGAACCGGCGGCGAGCCGGGGGGGCCGGGCATCCAGTACATCGCGCCGGTGATGATCCGTCGTCCGGCATCGCTCATGGTGCCGAACATCGGGCTGTGCGAGCGGCCACGATCGCCGCCCTCGCCCTCGCGGTCCATCGGCCGGTCGCGGCCGCGCCCGTCGCTGCGATCAATCGCCGGTTGGCCGGGCATGCCGTGCGCCACGAGTTCCGTCGACGACGGCGCAAACCCGCCGAACAGCAGCGCGCCGAGGGGCAGCATCAGCCGCGCCGTCAGCGCACTGGCGGGCCGGGGCGTCATATCGCTTCTTCTTCGTCGGGCGTCGGTGTGAACAGCAGCGAAAACGCCTGTTCGTCGGTCAGGGCCGGGGTCGCGACATGCGGCACGGTCGTCGCCGTGCTGGCGATCTGGAGGCGCGGCGAGTGCAGTGCCGTCGTCGGGGTGATCATCACCACCACCGCTGCCGCTACCGCCGCAGCGGCTGCGAACAGACCGCCGCCGGTGGCGCGTCGCCAGTCGCGGGTCGCCGGAGCCAGCGCACTTGCTGCGGCCGCAGCAGCAGCGGCCGCCTCGCGGTGCGCCGGCTGGCCGTCGTCGGCGAGCGCCCCGGCCAGCGCACCGGTCGCCCAGGCGTCGAGGATATGGTCGAGCCGCGCCGCTTCTTTCCGGGCGGCGCGGAGGGCGGGGTCTGCCGCGAGGATGCTAACCACATCGGCACGCTCCTCGTCCGGCCAGCGCAGCGGATCGGCGCCATATGCGGCGATGATCTCGGCAGCGCGGGCCGGGTCTCGGCCAGGGGCGTGGGGGGTGGTCATTGCTCGGTCATCTAGTCCTTGATCGGGGCATCGCTGGCGAGCAGCGTCCGTAATTCCATACGGGCGCGCGTTAATAATCCCTCGACCGCCTTGGGCGTGGTGTCCAGCGCGGAGGCGATCTCGGCCATCGTCGCACCCTCGCCGTGGAACAGCGCGATGGCGGCGCGCTGCCGCGGATTGAGGCGGGTCATCGCCGCATCGATGCGCCGCGCCTGGGCATGGGTCTCGGCGGCGCGCGCCGGATCGGGGGCCGGATCGGCGATATCATAGGCATCGTCTAGCGTCGTCGTGACCCGCGAGCGAACCAGCCGGATGCTGCGCCGCCGGTCGAGGCACAGATTGACCAGCACGCGGCGGAACCACGCGCCGACGCTGCCGCGCTCCGGATCATAGCGCGCCGCCATCGTCCACAGCCGCGTCAGCGCGGTCTGCACGACGTCCTCGGCATCGTGGCGATCACCGAGCACGCGCGTCGCCAGCCCGAGCGAGCTGGTGTGCAGGCGGATGACCAGGATCGTGAACGCGGCGCGGTCGCCCGCCGCGACACGCGCCATCAGCCGCGCGTCGTCATCCTCGAACAAGGCCAGTGGGGCGGTCAACACGAGACCGTTACGGCGGCCCGGGCGATTGTCCCCCGCGGCTCAGGCGTCGGCCGCGACACCGGGCATGACCAGCAGCTTGTCGATCTTGCGCCCATCCATATCGACCACTTCGAACCGCCACTTGCCCAGCACGATCACCTCGCCGGTTTCGGGCAGATGCCGCATTCCGGCCAGGACGAACCCGGCGACCGTTTGATAATCCCGCGAACTCGGCAAGTCGATGCCCAGCCGCTCGGCCAGCTCGTCCGCCGCCATCGCTCCCGAAACCAGCATCGACCCATCGTCGCGAACCACCACATCCGGCTCATCGCCATCGTCGACGTCCGACCGGAAAGCCCCTGCAATCGCTGCCAAAAGATCAGCCGGAGTGACGATTCCTTCGAAATGCCCATACTCGTCGTGGACCAAAGCGATGGGTATTTCGGCGTCCCGCAAGCTCGCCAAAGCGTCCACCGCGTCCAGCGCATCGGGCAAGACCGGCGCGTTTCGGGCCAGCGCCCGCAGGTCCAGCGGATGCCCCTGAATCAGCGCCGCGACCAGGTCCCGGGCCTGCACCACCCCGACGATATCGTCGATCGAGCCGTTCGCCACGATCAGCCTGGTGTGCGGTGTCGCGACCAGGGCCGCCCGGGTTTCCTCGTCGCTGGCATCGGCGTCCAGCCACTCGACCTGGCCGCGCGGCGTCATCACCCCGCGCACCCGGCGATCGGCCAGCCGCATGACGCCTGAGATCATGGCGTGCTCGCTCTCCTCGATAACGCCCGCCGTCTCGGCCTCGGCGACGACGGAGCGCAGTTCCTCCTCGGTGACGACGTGGTTCGCCTCGCGCTTTTGCCCGAGCAGGCGGAACACCAGCGCACTCGACTGGTCGAGGACCCAGGCGAACGGCGCGGCGATGCGCGTCATCCCTGCCATCAGCGGCGCGACGGCGATGGCGATGCGTTCCGGCGAGCGCAGCGCGAATTGCTTGGGCACGAGTTCGCCGACGATCAGCGAGACATAGGTGGTCAGCACGATGACTATGCCGAAACCCAGCCGCGCCGCCAGCAGCGTGTCGATGCCGAACCACGCCACCAGCCGGTCGGCCGTCGGTCCCGCCAGCTGCTCGCCGGAGAAGGCACCATTCAGGATGGCGACCAGCGTGATGCCGATCTGCGCCGACGACAGGAACTTGCTCGGGTCCGCCGACAGCTTCAGCGCCGCTGCCGCGCCCCGGTTGCCGTTCGCCGCCAGACCCTTCAGCCGTGGCCGCCGCGAAGCGACGATCGCTAGTTCGGACATCGCCAGGAAGCCGTTGAGCAGCACCAGCGCGAGAATGACCGCGACGTCGAACCAGGGGTAAGGTTGCATGATCTCCATGTCCGCGGACCAGATGCCGCGACGCGTAAATTTACGGTGTAGCTGTAACGAGGCCGCGCCGCTACTTGTTCATCCCGGCGTCAGTGCGGTTATAATAGCTGGCGGCGAGAAGACTGTAGGGAGCGCCACGAATGGCCAGGTTCACGACATCGATGCTGATCGCAGCGACTGCGGCGCTGACGCTGACCGGTTGCGTCACCGATCCGCAGACCGGGCAGCAGACGGTGTCCAAGGCCGGAATCGGCGCCGGCGCGGGTGCGGTCACCGGCGCGGTGCTGGGCGCCATCCTCGGTGGGCGGCATAACCGGACCGAGACGATCATCGGCGCCGGCTTGGGCGCCGTTGCGGGCGGTGCGGTCGGTGGGTATATGGACCGTCAGGAGCGCGACCTGCGCGCGCGGACTGCGGGCAGCGGCATCGACGTGGTGCGCAAGGGCGACAACATCGACCTGCGGCTGCCGTCGGGTATCACCTTCGACTTCAACTCCGCCGCGGTGAAGCCGCAGTTCCGGGCCAGCCTCGACCAGGTCGCGCAGACGCTGGCGAGCTACCAGTCGACCTATGTCGACGTCACCGGCCACACCGATTCGATCGGCACCGACGCCGTCAACCAGCGCCTGTCGGAGCAGCGTGCCGTCGCCGTCGCCGACTATCTCAGCTACCAGGGCGTCAACCGCGCCCGGATCGCGACGCGCGGCTTCGGCAAGACCCAGCCGATCGCCTCCAACGCCGACGAGGCCGGGCGCGCGCAGAACCGCCGGGTCGAGATCCACATCTCGCCGATCACCGACGACGATGTGAGGGACGTCCGCGGCCGGTGAGTAGTGGCGGCGCTCCCGGCCTGCTAGGCTGAGGCAATGAGCGCCGCCTACCTCGACTATGCCGCCACCGCGCCGATCGACGCCGCGGCTGTCGCTGCGATGGCCGAGGCGGCGCGACTGGGCGGCAATCCGTCGTCGGTCCACGGCAGAGGCCGCGCTGCCAACGCCCTGCTCGAGTACAGCCGCGGCGTCGTCGCACGCCACGCCGGAGTCGCGGCCGAGGCCGTCGTGCTCACCAGCGGCGGCACCGAGGCGCTCGGTCTCGCGCTCGGCGGCGGGCATTGGGGCTCGGTGATCGTCTCCGCGGTCGAGCATGACGCGGTGCTGGCCCAGGCAACGAGCGCCGCGGTCCTGCCGGTCGACGGCGATGGCGTCGTCGACCTCGCCGCGCTCGAACGCCGGCTCGCCGCCGCGCCGCCCCGCACGCTGGTCGCGGTGATGCAGGCCAATAACGAGACCGGCGTTCTCCAGCCCCTCGCCGAAGTCGCGCGCCTCACCCTGGCGGCAGGCGGGCTGCTGCTCGTCGATGCGGTGCAGGCGTTCGGCAAGCTGCCGGTGCCCGAGGCCGACTTCGTCGCAGTCTCGGCTCACAAGCTCGGCGGGCCGCCCGGTGTCGGCGCGCTCATCGTCCGTGACCCCGCCACCCTGCAGGCCGTCCAGCGCGGCGGCGGGCAGGAGCGCGGCCTGCGCGGCGGCACCCCCAACCTTCCCGGCATCGCGGGGTTCGCCGCCGCCCTCGACGCCCGCGCCGCCGATACCGGCTGGCTCGACCGCGCCACCGCCCTGCGCGACCGCCTCGAAGCCCGCCTCGACGTCCGTCCCTACAGCGCCGCTGCTCCCCGCCTCGGTACCATCGCCTGCCTGCCGATGGCCGGCGTTCCCGCGATGACGCAGGTCATGGCCCTCGACATGGCAGGCTTCGCGGTCAGCGCCGGCGCCGCCTGCTCCTCGGGCAAGGTCCGCGCCAGCCACGTCCTGTCGGCCATGGGCGCCCCGGCCCCCGGCGAAGCGATCCGCGTCAGCCTCGGCTGGGGCACCACCGTCGCCGAGATCGACGCCTTCACCGTCGCCTGGCTCGCCCTGCGCGACCGCCTGCACCGGCGCGCCGCATGACCGCGCCGTCTCCATCGGTACGCACGACGGTCGCGGCGTCTTCATCGGCGCGCACGACAGTCGCCGCCATGCCGATCTACCTCGACTATGGCGCGACCACGCCGCTCGACCCCGCTGTCGCCGCCGCCATGCAGCCGTGGCAGGTCGAGCATTTCGGCAATCCCGCCTCCCCGCACCGCTGGGGCTATGAGGCGGCCGCCGCCGTCGATGCCGCCCGCGCCCGCATCGCCGCCCTGCTCGAATCGCCAACCGAAACCATCGCCTTCACCGGCGGCGCGACGGAATCGGTCAATTGGGCGCTCAAAGGCGTCCTCACCGCCCCCGGCCAGACCCGCCGCCGCATTATCACCCTGGCCACCGAGCACAGCTGCGTCCTCGAAACCGCGCGTTACCTCGAAAGCGTCGGCGCCGAGCTCACCGTCCTGCCGGTCCAGCCCGACGGCCTGCTCGACCTCGCCGACCTCGACGCCGCACTCGGCCCCGACGTGGCTCTGGTCTCCGCCATGCTGGTCAACAACGAGATCGGCGTCGTCCAGCCCATCGCCGCCATCGCCGAACGCGCGCACGGCGTCGGCGCCCTGATGCACTGCGACGCTGCCCAAGGCTTCGGCAAGCTGCCCATCGACCTCGCCGGCATCGACCTGCTCAGCTTCACCGCGCACAAGATCTACGGTCCCAAAGGCATCGGCGCGCTGTACCGCCGGCCGGCCCTCAGCCTGACCCCGCTGCTCCACGGCGGCGGCCAGGAGGACGGCCGCTCCGGCACCCTCGCCCCGGCATTGTGCGTCGGCTTCGGCACCGCCGCCGCGATTGCTGCCGAGCGCATGGCCGAGGACACCACCCACGCCCGCACCCTCTACGACCGCCTGGTTGCCGCGCTCGACCCGCCGTTCCGCATCAATGGCTCGACCGCGGCGCGCTGGTTCGGCAACCTCAACCTGTCGTTCGACGGCGTCGACGGCACCCGCTTGCTGTCTGCGGTCCGCGGCCTTGCGGTGTCGTCGGGATCGGCCTGCGCCACCGGCCGCCCGAGCCACGTCCTCGCCGCACTGGGCCTGTCCCCCGCCGCCGCCCGCGCCAGCCTGCGCATCGGCTTCGGCCGCTTCACCACCACCTCGGAAATCGACGCCGCCGCCGAGCAGATCAACGCCGCCGTCGCCAGCCTCCGCCGGAAAGCCGCATGACCCTCGCTCAACGCCGAACGGCGTCATGACACCCGCCGACGTGAACAGGCGTTCTGCCCACATCCGACCGCCGCAAGGCTTTATCTCCTCCCATCGCCGGAAGGCGCCATGACCACAGTCCGCTTCATCTCCGCCGACGGCCGCCAGGTCAGCGAAGTCACCGCCCGCGCCGGCACCCGCCTGCTCGACCTCGCCCAGGCCAACGGCCAGCCGCTCGAAGGCACTTGCGAGGGGGCGATGGCCTGCTCGACCTGCCATGTCATCGTCGCGCCTGCCGATTTCATCCGCCTGCCCGCGGCCAGTGCCGACGAGGAGGACATGCTCGATTTCGCACACGGCGTCGGCCGCACGTCGCGCCTCGCCTGCCAGATCTGGCTGACCGCCGATCTCGACAGCCTCGAAGTCCGTATGCCCAGCGGCAGCACCGACATGAGCGGCTGAGGCGGCAGCTGCTTCCAGTCCTTCCCGTACCGGCGGGATTAGCGGATCATTTCAACCTCGACCCCGGCTGCGTCTGCTACCCGCAGCCAGTCTCGGTCCCCCGTCAGTGCGGTCGCGCCACGCGATTGCGCCAAGGCGAAGCACGAGCGATCGCCCAGCGACAGGCCCGCGCCGCGCGTCGAGGCTCGCAAACGACCCGATGCCTCAGCCTGCAGTTGATCGAATGGCACGATTTCGATCTCCAACAGCGCGATGTTCGAGATCATCCGCTCGACGTTCGCGCCCTTGTCGACGAGCTTGGCGATGACCTCGGCCAAATTCACCGACCCGATCATCGCGCCGTCCAGCGCGGCGGCGACCCGCTCGTGCCCAGGTTCTTCAAACAAGAAGCAAATCAGCGCGGACGCGTCGAGCACGACACGCTTATTCACGCAGGGCCTCGGCGCGGCGATCGGCAATCAGTTCATCCGACACCAGCATGTCACCCTTCGGCAAGTTGCGAAGTTCAGCACGGATCCGCTCGAGTGCCGCCTTGGACGAGCGAACGCGCAACTCGTCGCCGTCGAGTTCGAGCACCAAAGCGTCGCCCGGCCCGATGCCCATCGCGCGGCGGAGCGCAACCGGGACGACGATCCTGCCGCCTTCGGCCATCCTGGTTTTTACGACGGGCATGCCATTCCTAGAGTTTCTGCCACAACAACGATGTTGTGCCATAAACGGCTACGTGGGGCTAGTGTCTGCGCTACCAACCTTGCGCCCCCCGCCCATTTCGCCCATATCGCCCTTGGGAGTCGGGCGGGCAGTGCACTCGCCAACCCGGTCAGGTCCGGAAGGAAGCAGCCGCAACGAATCCGCGCTGGGTCGTTCCCGGCTCCCACCATTCACCCGCAAAGCTTCCGGTTTGAGCCAAACCCCGGTAAGCCGGTGCCGACCATGGAATCACTTCTAATCCCCGACACCGCGCCACCTCCGAAGCCCGAGTACCGGGTGCTGGCGCGCAAATACCGCCCCGCCAGCTTCGACACGCTGCTTGGGCAGGAGGCGATGGTCCGCACACTGGGCAACGCCATCCGTCGCGAGCAACTGGCGCAGGCCTGGCTGCTCACCGGCGTCCGCGGGGTGGGCAAGACCTCGACCGCGCGCATCATCGCCAAGGCGCTCAACTGCGTTGGTCCCGACGGCACCGGCGGCCCGACGATCAGCCCGTGCGGCGTCTGCGAGCCCTGCGTCGCGATCGCCGCCGGGCGCCACATCGACGTCGTCGAGATGGACGCCGCCTCCAACACCGGCGTCGACGACGTCCGCGAGATCATCGAGTCGGTGCGCTACGCCAGCGTCTCGGCGCGATACAAGATCTACATCGTCGACGAAGTGCACATGCTGTCGAAGAACGCCTTCAACGCGTTGCTGAAAACGCTCGAGGAGCCGCCGCCGCATGTGAAATTCATCTTCGCCACCACCGAGGTCCAGAAGGTCCCGGTCACCGTGCTGTCGCGCTGCCAGCGCTTCGACCTGCGCCGCATCCCCGCCGAGATGCTGGCCGAGCATTTCACGCGTATCGTCGAGTTGGAGGATGCCACCGCCGAGCCCGAGGCCATCGCCCTGATCGCCCGCGCCGCCGAAGGCTCGGTCCGCGACGGGCTGTCGATCCTCGACCAGGCGATCGCCCACGGCAGCGGCGCGATCACCGCGCAGGCGGTCCGCGACATGCTGGGCCTCAGCGACCGTGGCAGCATCCGGACGCTGATGGCGCTGGTGCTCGGCGGCGATGCGGCCGGCGCGCTGGCGGCGCTGCAGGGCCAGTACGACCTCGGCACCGACCCGGCGATGATCGTCCAGGAGTTGCTGGAGCTGGTCCACACCATCACCCGCGCCAAGGTCGCCGACGCGCACGACCCGGCGATGAGCGCCGAGGAGCGCGACACGGTGCGCGGCTGGGCGGGCACGCTATCCTTCCCCGCTGTCCACCGGCTGTGGCAGCTGCTGCTCAAGGGCCTCGCCGAGGTGCAGAGCGCGCCGGTGCCGATCCAGGCTGCCGAGATGGCGGTGCTGCGCATCGTCCACGCCTCCGCCCTGCCCGATCCCGCCGAGCTGGTCCGCCGCCTGACCGACCGCGCCGAGCGTGGTGCCGATGCACCTGCGGTCCCGGAAGCTCGCCAGTCGAACACGACCGTCCAGCAGTTGCCGGTGGCCGCGCCGCCACCGCCTGCCGCCCCGGCGATGCCGTCGGATTACGCCGCGATGGTGGCGCTGTTTTCGGACCGCGAGCCGCGCCTGCACCAGCTGCTCCACGACGAGGTCCGGCTGATCGACTATTCGCCACCCAACCTCAGCATCGTCGGATCGCCGATGCTGCACACGACCTTCGTCCAGCAGGTCATCGCCTGCCTGCAGCAGCATACCGGCGCGCGCTGGACGGTGACCCTCGCCAAGGACGGCGGCGGCCAGACGCTGCACGAGATCGCCGAGGCGCGCATCGCCGCCGAGCGTGCCGCCGCGCTCGCCGACCCGGCGGTGCGCGAGATTCTTGCCGCATTCCCGGGCGCGGAACTGGTCGACATCGTCGACGCACCGCCGCCCGACGCCGACCTAGCCATAGACAGCATGCCAGATAACAGGAGCGCGTTCGATGCGTAGCATGGAAGACATCATGAAGGCGGCCCAGAACGTCCAGGCCGAGATGGCCAAGGCGCAGGACGCGCTGGACAAGCTCGAAGTCGAGGGCGCGTCGGGCGGCGGCATGGTCAAGGTCCGCGCCTCCGCCAAGGGCCGCATCATCGGCCTGACAATCGACCCGGCGCTGTTCGTGCCCGCCGACAAGGAGATGGTCGAGGACCTGATCGTCGCCGCCTTCAACGACGCACGCGCCAAGGCCGACCAGGTCGCGAACGTCGAGATGCAGAAGATGACCGCCGGGCTGCCGCTGCCCGAGGGGTTCAAGCTGCCGTTTTAAGGCACCGGCGCTCCACATCGGGAGGCGAACATGGGACCGTCACCACATATCGAGCACCTCGAATGGGGCACGATCACCGTTGCCGGGCTCGGGTCGAACAAGGACGTCAAGCTGTATCCGGGCGGCGGCCGGGCCTGGGACTGGGGCGAGACCGGCACCCGGCACAACCCCGGCATCCAGCCCGCCGACGTCCAGGAACTGCTCGATCACGGCAGCGAGGTCGTCGTCCTGAGCCGGGGCATGGACCTGGTGCTCCAGACCTGCCCGGCGACGCTGCAACTACTCGCCGATCGCCGGATACCGGTGCACGTGCTCGAAACGCGCGAGGCGGCGCGATTGTACAATGAGCTGGCCAGCTCGCAGCCGGTCGGCGGCTTGTTTCACTCGACCTGTTGAGCGGCACGCGGCCGTTTTCCTGCATCCACGTGTCGGGCGGAGGGGAGGCCGGTCTCCTTTAACCGTCATCCCGGCGAAGGCCGGGACCCGTTGGGCGCGACCGACGGCAACGATGCTCGACGATCGCAGCGCACTTACCAACTGCAGTGGTGATGGGTCCCGGCCTTCGCCGGGATGACGGTTTGAGCGGGTGCCCGGCTGCGCTACCCCGCGAGGCAGCCGTCGATCGCGCCGTCGCGCACGACGCGAATGCGCCGCTCGATCGCCCGGGCGTGACGCTTGACCTTGCCGTGCAGGTCGGAGGCGTCGCGCTTGATCGGTTGCGGCAGGATCGCCACCAGCCGCGCCGCCTGCTTCGGGCTCAACTGCGCCGCCGAGACGCCGAAATAATGCTGGGCCGCCGCGCCGACGCCGTAGATGCCCGGGCCCATCTCGGCGATGTTGAGATAGACTTCCATGATCCGGCGCTTGCCCCAGAACGCCTCGATCAGCACGGTGAAATAGGCCTCCAGCCCCTTGCGGAGGTACGATCGCTCCGGCCACAGGAACGCGTTCTTCGCGGTCTGTTGCGAGATCGTCGAGCCGCCGCGCAGCTTGGTCGATTCGGCGTTCTTGGCCATCGCCGCTTCCATCGCGCCCATGTCGAAACCGTTGTGGCTGCAGAATTTGGCGTCCTCAGCCCCGATCGCGGCGCGCGGCACGGCGGGCGAGATTCGGTTCAGCGGCGTCCAGTCGCGCTCGACATGCTGACCGTGCAGGGCGTCGCGCGCCATCGGCCAGGTCAGGCCGGGGTTGATCCAGCGATAGGCGATCGCCCACACCAGGCTGAACCCGACCAGCCCGATGACGAGCTTGAGCAGCGTGCGCAACAACCAACCCAGTGCGGACACCGCAAAGCAACTCCCCCTGTGACCGGCCTATAGTGCGGCGCGCGGCCCCGGCGTCAAGCGCCCCAGGCTTCGCACCACCGCATCCGCGGCGCGGACACCGGTGGCATGCGCCCCGTGCGCCGTGCCGATATCGACCGGCTCGCACGCCTCGCCGGCGAAGAAGATGCGATCGCCCACCGGTTCCGCTAGCCGCAGCCGGGCGTCATGCTCGCCGGGCCGGGCGTAGGACCAGGCGCCGCCGATGTGCGGCTCGCTGTGCCAGGCGCTCGCCGCGATCGGGCGCAGCCGGTGCCGCCAGTCGTTGCCGAGCAGCCCGGCCAGCTCGCCGATCATCGCGTCCGCCGTGCCGGCCTCGCCCAGCCGCGCCAGCGCTTCGGCATAAGGCCCGCCGAAATAGCATTCGACCACCGGCCAGCCGAACGGCCGCAGGCGGTGGCTGGCCGAGCAGGTGTCGCGTGGCCGCCCGCGCAGATGGCCGTTGACCGGCAGATCGTCGGCTCCCTCGACGGCGAGGTACAGCTTGCCGACATGCCCCATCGGCAGCTTGCCCGCGTCCGTGACCTTGCCCGGCAGCAGCGGGTCGAAGCGGATCGCGCCGAGCACACCGGTCGACACCGTGACGATCACCCGCGCCGCCTCGATGGTGCCGAAGCTGCCGCTGACCCGCACGCCCGCCGGGGTGACGACCACTGCCTCGACCACTGCGCCGAGCCGGATGTCCAGCCCCTCGGCCGCCCGCGCCACGGCGGTGCCATAACCCTCGCGCACCCGCCAATTATTGTCGGAGGCCGCCGCATCGAAGGCGTGATGGTCGATCAGCGACACCTGCGATGCACACGCGCCGTCGAGATAGCCGACCACCGCATCGACCGCCCCGGCCCATTCGCCTGCCACCGGCAGAGCCTCCGACAGCGCCACGTCGGGCCCGGCCGCCAGCCGCTCGACCTCGGCATCGAAAGCTTCGAACGCCGCGCCGAACGCCTGCTGCTCCGCCTCGGGAAAGCCCAGCCCGAGCCACTGCACGTCCCAGCGCGCCTTGCTGAGATCGACGGTCAGCCCCAGCCGCTCGGCCTCGAAGGTCCACGGATTACGCTCCCCCGAGTGCAGCCAGCCGCACCCCAGGTCCAGCGCCATGCCCTCGCGCACCACCGTGTGCGCCCGCCCGCCGACGCGCGCGCCAGCCTCCAACACGACCACCGACAGCCCGGCCCCGGACAAGCGAAGGGCCGCCGCGACTCCCGCCGCGCCGGCCCCTACGACAATCACGTCCAAGGCGTTAAGCCAGTTCGAGCAGCTTGCGCTCCCCGGCCAGCAGCTTGATGCCCTTCTGCAGCTTCTCGAAGGCGCGCACCTCGATCTGGCGCACCCGCTCACGGCTGATGCCGTACTGCTGCGACAGCTCCTCCAGCGTCTCCGGCTCGTCGACCAGGCGGCGCTGCGTCAGGATGTGCTTCTCGCGGTCGTTGAGCCCGTCCATCGCATCGACCAGCAGGGCGTGGCGCTGCGTGCGCTCCTGCTCGTTGGCGACGATGGCGTCCTGCAGCGGACCCTCGTCGGTCAGCCAGTCCTGCCACTCGCCCTCGCCCTCCTCGCGCAGCGGCGCGTTGAGCGAGGTGTCGCCGCCCATCGACATGCGACGGTTCATCGAGATGACCTCCTCGTTGGTCACCCCCAGCGTCGTCGCGATCTTCTCGACGTCGGCCGGCTTCATGTCGCCGTCCTCCATCGCGTCGATCTTGCCCTTCAGGCGCCGCAGGTTGAAGAACAGCTTCTTCTGGGCCGCCGTCGTGCCGATCTTCACCAGGCTCCACGAGCGCAGGATGTATTCCTGGATCGAGGCGCGGATCCACCACATCGCATAGGTGGCGAGCCGGAAGCCGCGCTCCGAATCGAACTTCTTGACGCCCTGCATCAGCCCGATGTTGCCTTCGGAGATCAGCTCGGCGACCGGCAGGCCATAGCCGCGGTAGCCCATGGCGATCTTGGCCACGAGGCGGAGGTGGGACGTGACCATGCGCGCCGCGGCGGCAGGGTCCTGGTGCTCGGCCCAGCGCCGGGCGAGCATATACTCCTCCTCGGGCGCGAGCAGGGGAAACTTGCGAATCTCGGCAAGATACCGGTTGAGGCCGGCCTCGCCGCCCAGCGCGGGGATCGTCGCGGGAACATTGGCCAAGTGCTAAATCCTTCTCATACTCAGGTCGTCCCAACTGAAAGACGACCGATTAGGTCCACTATATCGACGGGCAAGGGTGAAACAAAAGACAGATTTTCTTGGGTGACAGGATGGAGAAACCCCAAGGTCGCGGCGTGGAGTGCCTGCCGCCTGAAATTCAGTTCGTCCAGAACCGGCAATTGGTTACCCTTTGCCCCGCCATAAAATGGATCGCCGAGCAGCGGGTGCCCGATCGAGGCCATGTGGACGCGGATCTGGTGCGTCCGTCCGGTTTCGAGGCGACACTCTATTTGTGCGCTTTTGAACAACGGCTTAACTGTCCGGAAGTGCGTGACGGCATGCTTGCCGCGCCCGTCCGGCACGATCGCCATCTTCTGCCGGTTGGCGCTGCTGCGCGCCAACGCGCCCTCGATGCGGCCGGCCGGCGGAGCGGGCACCCCGGCGACCACGGCGGTGTAGCGCCGCTCGACGGTGTGTGCGGCGAACTGCCGCGACAGCCCCTCGTGCGTCGGGTCGGTCTTGGCGACGACCAGCAATCCCGAGGTGTCCTTGTCGATGCGGTGGACGATCCCGGGCCGCGCGACTCCACCAATCCCGGACAGCCGCCCGGCGCAGTGGTGGAGCAGCGCATTGACCAGCGTGCCGTCGAGATTGCCCGCCGCCGGATGCACGACCAGCCCGGCTGGCTTGTCGACGATCAGCAGGTGGTCGTCCTCGAAGACGATGCGCAGCGGAATGTCCTGCGCCTGGGTCTCCGACGGCCGCGGCGGCGGCACGGTCACGGTGAAGAGGTCGCCCGCGGCCACCTTCTTCGCCGGGTCGCGCGCCAAGCCGTTGAGACCGCTGACGTCACCGTTCGAGATCAGCCCCTTGAGCCGCTCGCGCGACATCGTCGGCACCAGCGCGGCCAGTGCACGGTCCAGTCGCCAGCCGCTCATCGCGGCGTCTACGGCAACATGAACAATCGACTTTGTGTCCCCCATCCCTTAGCCGATGTCGTCATGAAACTGGCGATTGCAAGCACCGCGATCGAGGCGATCCTCGCCCATTCGGCCGCCGCGGCGCCGAACGAGGCGTGCGGGCTGTTGCTCGGGGCGCCGGGAACGGTGGAACGCGCCGAACCCGCGGCGAATGTCGCGGCGCATCCGGAGCGGAGTTTCGAGATCGACCCGGCGGCGCTGCTGCGCTGGCACCGCGAGGCGCGCGGCGCCGGGCTGGCGGTGATCGGGCACTATCATTCGCACCCCAACGGCCTGGCGCGGCCGTCGGCGACCGATGCGGCGCGAGCGGTCGTGGATGGGGCGGTGTGGGTAATCGCGGCGGCGGTCGGCTCTCAAGAGCCCCCACCCCGGCCCTCCCCACTCTCCGCTTCGCGGGGGGGGAGGGAGCAGAAAGCTTCCCCACAGAGCGAACACGAGCGCGGCGACGGGGAGCAGTCTTCCCCCTCCCCCCACGGTGAGCCCTTGCGAACCGAGAGTGGGGAGGGCCGGGGTGGGGGCTCTTCAGGCTCCCACACCCTCACCGCCTGGACCATGACCGCCACCGGCTTCACCCCCGTGGACCTGAGCTAATGGCCATCGGCGAGGTCAAATGGTTCAACCGCAAGAAGGGCTTCGGCTTCATCCGCCCCGATCTCGGCCCGTGCGACGTGTTCGTCCACATCTCCGCGGTCCAGCGTGCCGGGCTGGAGGCGCTCGACGACGGCCAGCGCGTCGAGTTCGAACTGACCCAGCTCGGCGACGGCCGCGTCACCGCGATGGGCCTGCGGCTGGCGGTCGACCGCGACGCCGTGCCCAATGAAAAACCCAGCGGCGCGCCTCCCGAGGTGCTGCCCGCGACACTGCCCCCGGCGCGAGCCGGGTGATCGACGTTGCCAGCCTGCATTTTCCGGCAGGCGTCGCCATCGGCCTCGGTTCCGCAGCGCCGATCGGCCCGATCAACCTGCTCGTCATGCAGCGGACCCTGTTGCGCGGTGCAAGGTCCGGGCTGACGCTGGGTGTCTGCGGCGCGTTCGGCGATGCGATCTTCGCCGTCATCGCGGCGTTCGGCATCGCCGCGGTCTCGCGCATCCTGACCGAGCATATCCACGCCATCCGCATCTTCGGCGGCCTCGTCATGCTGGCCTTTGCCGTCGTGCTGTGGCGTGCGCGGCCGCAACGCCGCGACGATCCCGCGCCGACCTCGACGCCGCGCATGGCCGCTGCGATCATCGGACTGACGCTGACCAACCCGGCGACGTTCCTGTTCTTCCTTGGCAGCTTCGGCGCGATCGGGTTCAGCGGCATCGGCCACGACACCGACGCTCATCTGGTCAATTCCGCTTTGGTCGTCGCGGGTGTATTCTCCGGCTCGATGCTCTGGTGGTTCGCCGTCGTCGGGGCTACCCGTCTGCTGAGGGAACGCGTAACCGACCGTCACCTGATAATCTTCAATCGTGTAACCGCCGTCGTGCTGATGCTGTCGGGCAGCGCCGCGGTCCTGACCGGAGTGCTGAAACCATGACCCAGGCTGCGCTTGCTTCGCTGGTTGCCCGGCGCCTGTGCCATGATTTCGCCGGCCCGGTGGGCGCGGTGACGACGGCGCTCGACATGATGGCGGACGGCAGCGACCCCGAGCTCCTGTCGCTCGTCACCGACAGCGCCGCCAGCCTCAGCGCCAACCTGCGCCTGTACCGCTTCACCCTCGCGCCCAGCAACGAACCCGCCTCCAGCGGTGTCGCGCGCGAGCTGTTCGTGGATTGGCTGAAGTCGCACGAGGGGCTGGAGCTCGACTGGGCCGGCGGCAGCGACGACTGGCCTGCAGGCGTCGCCGAGCTGACCACCGGCCTCGGTATCATCGCCGCCGACGCGGCCGGGCGGGGCGGACGCCTGACCATCACCCAGGGCAAGGTCCGCGTCGATGCATCGGTGCTGGCGATCGATCCCGACCTGGCCGACGTGCTCGGCGGCGGGTCGCCGCCGGTCACCACGCGCCTCGCCATCGCCGGGGTGATCGCCGCGCAGGCCGCCGCCGCCGGCCTGACCATCCGCATCGATCAGGACGCGGACGGCCTGACGCTGACCGCCTACCAGGGCAATACGGCGCCCTGATAGTCGAGGTACTGCGCCGCCTTGCCACCGGGCAAAGTGTCGATGACGCGGCGCAGGCCGCTGACCGAATCGGGGATCTCGACCGCTGCGCTGGCGCCGCCCATGTCGGTCTTGACCCAGCCGGGGTGGAGCGCGACGACCTTGATCCGCCGCGGCCGCAGTTCCTGCGACAGGTTCATCAGCCCCATGTTGAGCGCCGCCTTCGACATGCGATAGGCGTAATAGCCGCCACCGCCCTGGGTGATCGAGCCCATCGTCGACGACAGCGCCGCGATCGTGCCGCCGTCCTTGACCGCGCCGCCCAGCTGTCGCGCCACCAGCATCGGGCCGAGCGCATTGGTCGTCATCACCCGCGTCCAGTCGTCGGCGACCAGCGATGCGAGGTTGGTATCGACGACGTTGACCCCGGCGTTGACGATCAGCACGTCCCAGCCGCTACCCGCCTGCGCCGCGACCTTCGCCAGCGAATCCTCGTCGAGCATGTCGGCGACCGCACCGGTGACGCCGGCGATCTCCGGCAGGTCGGCGTCGCGTCGCACCGTCGCCAGCACCTCCCAGCCAGCGCCCGCATATTGGCGGGCCAGCTCCAGCCCGATGCCGCGGCTGGCTCCGATGATGATGACGCGGGGCATGTTGGTCCTTTCGGGTGGGTGGTTCAGAGGCAGCTAATCGCCTAAGACCGGAACGCGTCAAGATCGGAGCGGGTGGCAGTTTGAGCGTTTGGGGCAAGGTGATCGGCACCGCTGCCGGGCTGTTGCTCGGTGGTCCCTTTGCCGCGCTCGCCGGGTCGGCAGGCGCGTCGGGCGACATCGTGCTGCGCCGCGTCGCCTCGCCGGAGCGGCGCCAAGTTGCCTTCACCATCGCCGCGATCGCGCTGGCCGCAAAGATGGCGCGCGCCGACGGGGTCGCCTCGCCGGCCGAGTTCGCCGCCTTCGAACGCCTGTTCCAGGTGCCCGACAAGGAGCGCGCCAATGCGACGCGCTTCTACCGGCTGGCGCAGGGCTCGGTGAACGGCTTCGAGGCCTATGCCGACCAGGCGGCGTCGCTGCTCGGCGCGGGCTCGCCGGTGCTGGAGGACCTCCTCGAAGCACTTTTGCTGATCGCCAAGATCGATGGTTTTCACCCGGCGGAGCTCGCCTATCTGGAGACCGTGGCGGCGCGCTTCGGCTTCGACGCGCCGGGCTATGCCCGCATCCGTGCCCGCCATCTCGCGCCGGCACCCGACGATCCCTATGCGGTTCTCGACGTGCCGCCCGGTAGCGACCTGGAGACGGTGCGCGCCGCTTATCGCCGCCTGGTCAAGACCTACCACCCCGACCGCCACATGGCCGGCGGCACCCCGCCCGAGTTCATCCGCGTCGCCGAGGACCGCATGGCGGCGATCAACCTCGCCTATGGCGCGCTGACGCGGAACCGGACGTGAAGCCGATCCACCTGCTCGCCGTCGCCATCATCAACATCGTCTGGTCGATCAACGTCATCGCCCTCAAGATCGCGGTGACCGCGATGCCGCCGCTGCTCGCGGTGACCCTGCGCTATTCGATCGTGCTGATCGTCTGCCTGCCGTGGCTGCGCTGGCTGCCCGGCCAGATGGGGCGCGTCGCACTCACCGGCGTCGTCGCGGGGGCCTTGTTCATGGGGCTCGGCGCACTGTCCTACAGCATGGCGGACAATGTCTCGGCGCTGGCCATCGCCGGGCAGCTCGGTGTGCCGTTCAGCCTGATCCTGGCGGTGATCTTCTACCGCGAGCGCATCCGCTGGGTCCGCATCATGGGCATCGCGCTGGCGTTCGGCGGGGTGGCGATGCTGGCCTTCGACCCGCACATCCTCGACGAGCGCGTCGGGCTGCTGCTGACCGTCGCCGCGACGTTCTGCTGGGCGGTCGGCAATTTGCTGTTCCGGCGCCTGCCCGGCATCTTCACGCTGACCATCCACGGCTGGCTCGCGGCGGTCAGCGTGCCGATCCTCGCCGCCGCGAGCTGGTATTTCGAGCCTGGCTCCTTCGCCGTCCTCCCGACCATCCCGTGGCACATCTGGGCGTGGCTGGCATACAGCGCGATCGGCGCCTCGCTGATCGGCCACGGCGGCATGACCTGGCTGTTCCAGCGCTACCCGGTCTCGACCGTCGCGCCGCTGACCCTCGCCGCGCCGCTGCTGTCGGTGATCGTCGCGGTGCTGGTGTTCGAAATCCCGGTCACCCTGGTCATGGTCGCCGGCGGGCTGGTAACGCTCGCCGGCATCGCCATCATCACCTTCCGCACCGCCCGCGCCCGCGACACCAAGGCCGCCGCATGATCCCCTGCCCCAGCCCCAACTTCGACACCCGCACGCAAGCTATCTCCATGATAGTATTACACTATACCGGCATGCCCACCGCCCCCGCCGCGATCGACCGCCTCACCGACCCCGTCGCCAAAGTTTCCGCCCATTACGTCGTCGTCGAGGACGGTGAAGTGTTCATACTCGTCGCCGAAAAGGACCGCGCCTGGCACGCCGGCAAATCATTCTGGCGCAGCATCACCGACGTCAACTCCGCCAGCATCGGCATCGAGATCGTCAACCCCGGCCATGAATTCGGCTACCGCCCCTTCCCCGAACCCCAGATGGCCACCGTCGAGTCACTGGTCCGCGACATTGCCGAACGCCATGCCATTTCCCCCGCCATGATCGTCGGCCACAGCGATATCGCGCCGTTGCGGAAAATCGATCCGGGCGAGCTGTTCGACTGGCCGCGCCTCGCCGCCGCCGGACTGGCCTTGCCGATCCCCGAAGTCGGCCTCGACCCCGACTGGACTGAGGCCGGCTTCCTCGCCGCCCTGTCGCGTTTCGGCTATGACGTCAGCGCGCCGGTCGCCGCGGTCTCCGCCTTCCAGCGCCGCTTCCGCCCCCGCAACTTCTCCGGGGTAATCGACGCCGAAAGTCGCGCGCTGCTGTTCGCCCTGCTCCGCTAGTCGAGCAGCATCGCGACCAGGTCGGTGCCGTAGAAATGCAGCATCACCCAGCCGATCACCAGCGCGACCAGCAGCGTCCGCTTGCGCCCGCTCAGGTGCGGCCAGTCGTTGATGTTGCCGCAGAACGACTGCATCCAGGCGAACGCCCCGGCGCCGATCACCCACACTGGGAACAACATCGTACGCGTCCAGAACAGTTGCGACGCCGTGACATAGGCGCTGCCGTCCCCGGTCTTCAGCAGGGCGTCATGCCCCACCGCCGAATGCTCGGTCGATCGAGACGTAGTAATTGCCGAACGCCAACATGATCACCCAAGCGAACACAGAGCCGATCGCCACGACCTGCACGGCGATCATCAGCCAAGACTGTTTCGCCGCGGTCCGTGGCCGGGCGGCGCGCACTCAGCTTTGCGGCATGGCGCTGTACGCCGGATGCGCGGTGTCACCACCCAGGCCGCCGGGTAGCTCGGGCTTCTTGCTGTCCTTCTTCGACGGCGCCGGCGCGCTCTCGGTCGCGGCGGCGGTATTCAACCCGACGCCCTTGTCGGCGACCTGCTGGTACGATCCCAGCCCCTTGCGGACACTGGCGCAACCGGCCACGGCGAGGACCAGCATCAAGGCGATAGGCAGGCGCATGCTGTCACTCCAAACGAACCCGCCCATTACGGCGGCGCCACCACGCTTGGCAAGCGGCGGCACATGCCCTAGCACTCGCCTCGGCCAGAGGATTGGACGGCCGCCGCCGCAGCGATGCGGGGGAGGAAAGTCCGGGCTCCACGGAACGACGGTGCCGGGTAATACCCGGCGGGGGCGACCCCAGGGACAGTGCCACAGAGAGCAGACCGCCATAGCTTTTCGGAGCGACGGCAAGGGTGAAAGGGTGCGGTAAGAGCGCACCGCGCGACGGGTAACCGAAGCGGCATGGTAAACCCCACCGGGAGCAAGACCGCATAGGGGCGGCGCGTTCGGACCTCGGTCCGGACAGGGCAGGAACCGGCCCAGTCGCCCGGGTTGGTTGCTTGAGGCGTGCGGCAACGCACGTCCTAGAGGAATGGCCGTCCAAGGGCTCACGCCCCGGACAGAACCCGGCTTACAGATCCTCTGGCCACCACGCAGCGCGGCCGCGCGCAGCAAGGAAGACGCGGAGCGTCTGCCGCGCAGCGCTCGGACTCGCGCCAGCGCGGCCGGCGGGTCGGGCGCACCTTCCGCCCGAACCCGTCCGACGGCGTGGCTTCGCCACGACTCCCTTCCGCTTCCTGCCTGCCTCGTCAGGCCTCAGGCCTACCGCTCACCCGCTCGCGCTAACCGCCTGATCGACCACCAAGGTCGTTCCCTCGACGCGCACCACCCGCGCCTTCGCCCCCACCGGCAAGTCCGGCCCGGTGCACGGCCATGGTGAGTCCCCAACCTGGACCCGCCCCGCGCCGCCGCTGATCGCATCGACCACGACCACCACCGCGCCGACCATGCGGTCCGACCGCCGGTTCAACCCCGGCTCGTGCGTCACCGGCGGGCGGCGCCCGACCCACAGGCGGCCGCAGATCACCGACACCACCGCCAACACGACGAACAGCATCAGCTGCGTTTCCCATGCCGGCGCGAACAGTGCGCCGATCAGCGCGCTGACCACCGACGCGCCGGCCAGCCAGATCATGAACGCGCCCGGCGTGACGATCTCCAGCCCGGCCAGGATCGCCGCGGCGACCAGCCAGACCCAGGGCGTCAGCACGAAACCGCTCATCCCCGCGGCACCGACGGGACGCTGGACCGCGGTACCGACGGCTCGGTGCGCACTGCCTTGACCAGTTCGCCGATGCCGCCGAGCGAGCCGACCAGCGCCGACGCCTCGATCGGCATGAAGATCGTCTTGGCGTTGGGCGATGTCGCGAACGCCTGCATCGCCTCAACATATTTCTGCGCGACGAAATAGTTCAGCGCCTGCGGATTGCCGCCGGCGATCGCTTCCGACACCAGCGTCGTCGCCTTGGCCTCGGCCTCTGCGGAGCGCTCGCGCGCCTCGGCATCGCGGAACGCTGCTTCACGCCGCCCCTCGGCCTCCAGGATCTGCGATGCCTTCTCGCCCTCGGCGCGCAGGATGGCGCTGGCGCGGGAGCCCTCGGCTTCCAGGATGTTGGCGCGCTTCTCGCGCTCGGCTTTCATCTGGCGGCCCATGGCGTTGACGATGTCGGCGGGAGGGCGGATGTCTTTCAATTCGACGCGGGTGATTTTTATGCCCCAGGGGTGGGTTGCCTGGTCGACGACTATGAGCAGTTTGGCGTTGATTGCGTCGCGTTTTGAGAGGGTTTCGTCGAGGTCCATGGAGCCCATGACGGTGCGGAGATTGGTCGTCGTGAGATTGACGATGGCGGAATATAAGTCACTGACTTCATAGGCTGCCTTGGCGGCGTCGAGGACCTGGTAGAAGACCACGCCGTCGACGGCGACGATGGCGTTGTCCTTGGTGATGATCTCCTGGCCCGGGATGTCGAGGACCTGTTCCATCATGTTGATGCGGCGGCCGACGCGGTCGACGAAGGGGATGATCAGGCTGAAGCCGGGGCGCAGCGTCATGGTAAAGCGGCCGAAGCGCTCCAGGGTATATTCGAAGCCCTGCCGCACGACGACGACTGCCTGACTGACCGCGAAAACCGCGACGACCAGCAGAAATATCGCAAATACACCTTCGGTCATTCGATACTCCCCCGTACGCCTGCTGGTCTTATAGCGCGCCCGCTGGCAGGACGGATGCGAAATCGTGATGAGAGCCGCCGTGACCGAGATCGACGCCGACTGCCCCCGCCGTACGGTCCTGTACCTTCCCGCGATCCGCGACAGCGCGGTGGCGAAGGCGCGGACCCTCGACGCCGATTGCATCATCCTCGACCTGGAGGATTCGGTGGCGCCCGGCATGAAGGCGGCGGCGCGGGCGGCGGCGGTCGCGGCGACGACGGCCGGCGGGTGGGGCCACCGCGAGGTGCTGTTGCGGGTCAACGGCCTCGACACCGAATGGTCGGCGGATGATTTCGCCGCCGCCTCCGGGGCCGATATCGCGGGCATCGTCGTGCCCAAGGTCGATAGCGCCGCCGATGCCGGGCGGGCCGTGGCGCTGGCGGGCGGCAGGCCGGTATGGGCGATGATCGAGACGCCGCGGGCCGTGCTTGCGGTCGCAACGATTGCCGCAACGCCGGGCATTCGCGGCCTGGTGGCGGGTTTCGCCGACCTGACCAAGGAGCTGCACCTGCGCCCCGACGCCGGCCGGGCACCGCTGTTCTACAGCATGGGCGCGCTGGTCGTGGCGGCGCGCGCGGCCGGAATCCCGGTGTTCGACGGGATCTACACCGACATCCGCAACGACGATGGGCTGCGGGCCGAGGCGGTGCAGGCCCGGGCCTTCGGGTTCGACGGCAAGACCTTGATACATCCTGGACAAGTCGACATCGTCAACGCCGTCTTCGCCCCCTCGGCGGATGAATTGCGCCACGCCGAGGGGCTGATCGCCGCGCACGAGGCGGCCTTGGCCCAGGGTCTCGGCGTCACCAGTTTCGAAGGGCGGATCGTCGAGAACCTGCACGTCGACGAGGCGCATCGGCTGCGGCGCTTCGCAGCCCGGCTGGAGCACCGCGCCAGCTAGCTGCCTGCGACAAATGTTGCACCGCAGCATCGTTGCGCGCATCATCGGAACGAATCCGGGGACCGTCCGTTGTCGATATGTGCCTTTCCGGCGCAGGCCCGCCGACGGGCCAACCTGCAGATTTGCACTCTAACCGGGAGTTCCGATGACGGAATGCGCCGCGCCTGCGGTACTGAGCCCGACGCTGGCCACCAAGTCAGCGAAACCGACGCTCATCGTGCTTTCGCACCTCCGTTGGGACTTCGTGACGCAGCGCCCGCAGCATCTGCTGACCCGGGCAGCCACCGACTTCGATGTAATCTTCGTCGAAGAGCCGATCTGGGTCGATGGTGGCGAACCCCGCGTCGAAACCGGCGAGCGCCCCGGTAATGTCAGTGTCGTCCAGCCGATCGTGCCGCACGGCACGCCCGAGGCGACCGTCGTCGACCACCAGCGCAATATCCTCGACGGCCTTGTCGCCGACGCCGCAGGTGCACCGCTGGTACTGTGGTTCTACACCCCGATGGCGCTGGCGTTCAGCCGCCACGTTCCCGCCGACCTGATCGTCTTCGACAAGATGGACGAACTGTCGGCTTTCCAGAATGCCCCGCCGCTGCTGCTGGCGCTGGAGCAGGAATTGCTCGACCTGGCCGACGTGGTGTTCACCGGCGGCGCCTCGATGCACGAGGCTGCGGCACACCGCCACGCCAACATCCACTGCTTCCCATCGAGCATCGACACCGCGCATTTCGCCAAGGCCCGCGCCGGACTGCCGGACCCGGCGGACCAGGGCGCCGTCGCCCATCCGCGCCTCGGTTTCTTCGGCGTCATCGACGAGCGTTTCGACATCGAGCTGCTTGGCCAGGTCGCCGCCCAGCGCCCCGACTGGCAGTTCGTCATGATCGGCCCGGTGGTCAAGATCGACCCGGCCACCCTGCCCCAGGCCGCCAATATCCACTGGCTCGGCGGCAAGGGATATGCCGATTTGCCGGCGTATCTGGCGAACTGGGACATCGGTTGGATGCCCTTCGCGATCAACGAGGCGACGCGCTACATTTCGCCGACCAAGACGCCTGAATTCCTCGCCGCCGGCCTGCCGGTCGTGTCGACCGCGATCCGCGATGTCATCCGCCCCTACGGCGAAGCCGGCCTCGTCGAGATCGCAACCACCGCGGACGAGACCGTCGCCGCCGTCGAGACCCTGCTGAGCCGTCCCCGCACGGAGTGGCTGGCCAAGGTCGATGCGCAGCTGGCGCAGGGTTCATGGGACCGCACCTGGGCGGCGATGCACGCCCGGATGAACGAAATTCTGGACGCCGAACCTTCGGCGACCCTGATCATGGAGAGCGAAAATGTTTGACTGGGTGATCGTCGGCGCAGGCTTTGCCGGTGCCACCCTTGCCGAACGCATCGCGACCCAGCGCGACGAGAAGGTGCTGGTCATCGACCGTCGGCCGCATATCGGCGGCAATGCCTATGACCGCTACAACGACGACGGCCTGCTGATCCACCAGTACGGCCCGCACATCTTCCACACCAATTCGCAGATGATCTTCGACCATCTGTCGCAGTTCACCGAGTGGCGGAAGTACGAGCACAAGGTTCGCGGCATCGTCGACGGCATGGAAGTACCGATCCCGATCAACCTCGACACCATCAACAAGCTCTACAACCTGAACCTGACCAGCGAGGAATTGCCCGCCTGGTTCGCCGCGCGCGCCGAGCACCCCGCCGAGATCAAGACGTCCGAGGATGTCGTCGTCTCCGTCGTCGGTCGCGAGCTGTATGAGAAGTTCTTCCAGGGCTATACCCGCAAGCAGTGGGCGATGGACCCGAGCGAGCTCGACAAGTCGGTGACGGCGCGCGTCCCGACCCGGACCAACCGCGACGACCGCTATTTCACCGACGAATTCCAGTACATGCCCAAGAACGGCTACACGCGCATGTTCGAGAAGATGCTCGATCACCCCAACATCAAGGTGATGACGCAGACCGACTATGCCGACATCCGCAACGAGGTGACGTTCAAGCGGCTGATCTGGACCGGGCCGGTCGACGAGTATTTCAACTTCCGCCACGGCAAGCTGCCGTACCGCAGCCTGAAGTTCCGTCACGAGACGGTCGACCAAGAGCAGGTGCTGCCGGTCGGCACGGTCAACTATCCGCAGACCGAGGCATTCACCCGCGTCAGCGAATACAAGCACATGACCGGACAGGTGCACCCGAAGACAGCGCTGACCTGGGAATATCCCAGCGCCGAGGGCGATCCCTATTACCCGATCCCGCGTCCGGAGAATGCCGCGCTGTACAAGAAGTACGAGCGGCTCGCGATGGCGACGCCCAACGTCTGGTTCGTCGGGCGGTTGGCGACGTATCGCTACTACAACATGGACCAGGTCACCGGCCAGGCGCTCGCCACCTTCCGCCGCATCCAGGAGGCGCTGCCGATCGAGAGCAACGTCATCGAACTGACCCCGCGGATCGTCGCCGCGGAATAGTCCGCCCTAACTTCCCCCTCCCCCCACGGTGAGCGGTTGCGAACCGAGAGTGGGGAGGGTCGGGGTGGGGGCGCCCTTCGGCGTCCCTCTTCCTGACCTCGAGAACCCCCACCCCGGCCCTCCCCACTCTACGCTTCGCGTGGGGGGAGGGAGCAGTGGAGCAGATGGCTCACGCGGCCGGCATCTCCGCCGCCCTGTACAGCAATGTCACGCTGATCCGGCGATTTCGCGGGTCCATCCGGTCCTTCGGATTGAACGGGTCGGTGTCCGCGACGCCCTCGATCCGCCGGAACCGGCTTGCATCGACCCCGGCACGCGTCAGTGAGCGCCGGGTCGCATCGGCGCGGATCGTCGACAGCATCCAGTTGTTCGAATCGCCCTTGCTATACGCCACCGCATCGGTGTGGCCGCGCACGGTCAGCGCATTCGGCGTGTCCCGCAGCGCGCGTGCCACGGCATGCACCAGCGCCTCCGCCTCGGTCGTGAACACGCACGTTCCCGAGGCGAACATCGAGAAATCGGCACGTTCGACGATGTCGATCCGCAGGCCGTCGCGGGTCCGGACGAAACGGATCTGCCCCTTCAGCCCCTTGAGCGTCGGGTCGCCGGCCAGCCGCGCATTGGCGACCCGCTCGACCTTGTTGAAGCGTTCCTCGTCGGCCTTGCGGGCGTTGCCCGGTGCCGTCGCCTTGTCCTGCGAGGTCACCGCGGCATCGAGCGGGCCGCCACCGCCGCCGCCGCTGGTCGGTGTCGGGCGCTTGCCGCGCGTCGCCGCGTTGGGCGCCGCGCCGGGCTCGGTTTCCAGGCTGCGGCCACCCATGACGCCGTTCGACCCGCCCGAGTTCTTCATCTGGATGACGGTCGGCGTGAAATAGTCGGCGATACCCTTGCGCTGGTCCTCGTTGGTCGCGCCGATGATCCACAGCAGCAGGAAGAACGCCATCATCGCCGTGACGAAGTCGGCATAGGCGATTTTCCAGGCGCCGCCGTGATGGGCGGCGTGCTTGTCCTTCTTCCACCGGATGACGACTTCGGGCTCGAAGTTGGCGGGGGGTTCGTACCTCACCGGAGGTCACCGGGAGGGAGGGCGTTGCCGACCATCCTCACTTGCCCCGCATCCCGTCGAACACCTCGGAGAAGCTCGGCTGGTTCGCCGGCGAGATCGCCGTGCGCGCCGCCTCGATCACCATCGGCTGCGGCTGGCCCTTCAGGCTGGCGACGATGACCCGGCGCAGCACCTGGTAGATCTCGCTGTCGGCATCGAGCACCGACTTCAGCCGCGCCGCGCACGGCCCGACGATGCCATAGCTCAGCAGCACGCCGAGGAACGTCCCGACCAGCGCCGAGCCGATCATGCCACCCAGTATCGTTGGCGGCTTGTCGATGCTGCCCATCGTCTTGACCACGCCGAGCACCGCCGCGACGATGCCCAGTGCCGGCAGCGCGTCGGACAGCGTCACCAGCCGCTCGACCGGTTGATAGGCGGCGCTGTGATGCGTCTCGATCGCGGTGTCGATGACCTCCTCGACGGCATTGGCGCTGACGCCGCCGGTCGAGACGACGAGCAGGCGCAGGCTGTCGGTCAGCAGGTGGAGGAACACCGGGTCGCGCAGGAACTGCGGGTATTCTGCAAAGATCGCACTGGATTTCGGGTCCTCGATATGGGGCTCCAGCGCCACCGCGCCGTCGAGCTTGAGCAGCTTCATCAGCCGCGTCGTCAGGTAGATCGCGGCGCTATAGTCGGCGCGCTTGTAGCGCGGGCCCCGGACGATCGCCGCAAAGCCGCCGCCGATCGCCTTGATTCCCTTGATGTCGGTGGAAATCAGCGTCGCCCCGGCGGCAGCACCACCGATGATCAGCATCTCGTGCGGGAGAGCCTCGATCACCACCATGATGTTGCCGCCGGTCAACGCAAAGCCACCGAACACCATGACGATCAGCACAACCAGACCGATCACCGAGACCATGCGCCCTCCGCAACGCCACCCGGCCTGTTTGCCTCGTCGTCAGCAGGGATTACGGCGCGGGGTGGCGGGGGTTTAGCCGGCTAGAGCCGGTCCCACAGACTCAGCGAGTTGACCTTGACGAAGCTCGCCTGCGTCGCCTGCAGCACGACCATCAGGCGCTGGACGCGCGAGATCGCCGAGGGCAGGTCGAGCCCGGCGACGCGCGCCACGTCCTTCTCCAGCGCCAGCCAGTCGTCCTTGAGCTGGACGCTCTCGGCGTCGAGCCGGACCTGGCGCGTGCCGACGACGGCGCGGGCATCGGCGACGCGGCCGACCGCCGCCTCCAGTCCGGTCAGGCTCAGCGCGAGCGCCCCGGCGCGGGTCGCATCGGGGGCGGCCAGCGCCGTGCCGAGGTCGTCGAGCAGCGCGAACGCATCGGCATCGGGGCCGGTGAACGCCGACGGACCGTCGAACCCGGCGACCACCGTGCTGCCACCGACGGCCAGCACCGCCGCGCCGCCGACGCCGGCCCATGCGACCTTGCCGGGTCCGCTCGCGGTCGGGGCGCTTCGGACGAAAGCATCGCCCTGCCCCAGCGCGCCGCCGAACAGCGGGACGCCGCCGGCATCGCGACGGTTGGCGAGGGCGAGCAACTGCTCACCGAGTTGCACGGTCTCGCGGCCCAGCGTCGCGCGGTCGGCGGCGTTGATCGTCGAGTTGGCGGCGGTCAGCCCGATCTCACGCGCCCGCTGCAGGATCTCCGCAATGCTGCCCAGCGCGATGTCGGTGCTGCCGAGCCGCGACGACGCCCCGTCGAGCGCCAGGCCGAGGGCGCGGCCGCTGTCCTGCGCCCGCCGCAGCCGCAGCGCGATGCTGTTGCCGACCGGATCGTCGGACGGCGCGTCGATCCGGCTGCCGGTGGAGATCTGGCCCTGCAGCGTGTCGATCTGCTGCTGCAGCCCCGCCATCCGCTCGACCTGCGCCTCGTGCCCGGCGCGCGTGTTCACCTGCACCGCATCACCGGACCACCGCCAGCAGCGCGTCGAACAGGTCGCGGGCCGTGGCAATGACCTGCGCATTGGCCTTGTACGCCGCCTGCAGCCGCGTCAGCTCCGCCGCCTCGCGGTCGAGGTCGACGCCGCTGATCGCATCGCTCGCCTTGGCCGCATCGTCGTACACCGCCCGCGCCGCCTTGGTCAGCCGCACCGTCTCCGACACCTGCCCGGCGATACCGGCAACGCTGGCGTCGAGCCCGTCCTCGACCCCCGCTCCCGCCCGCGTCGCCAGCACGCCGTTGAGATTGCCGTTGTCGCCGCTGCCCGGCCCGGCCCTGACGACCCTGAAACTGTCCCCCGCGACCGCCGAGCCGCTGAACTGGAACGCGAACCCCGGACCGGTCGGGATCACCAGGCTCGTCGCCGGGTCGACGACCTCGACATGGCTGGCATCGACGAAGCGGAACACATACGCCGGCAGCGCGGGCAGCCCCACGGTCGGATCGCTGCCCGGCACCAGCTTCGCGGTCCCTGCATTCCCCGGTGCCGCGTTCACCAGCCAGCGCGCCGACACCGCCAGCTCCTGCGGCATCATCGGCCTGAGGCTCAACCCCGCCGCGCCGCCGGTGGTCGCCAACACGAACGCATCGCCGTCCCGCGCCCCCGGCGACGGCGTCACCGTCACCCCGTCAAGCACCAGTGCGCCTGCCCCGCTCACCGCCCCCGAGCCGTCGGCACGCGCCAGCACCCACAGCCCGGCATCCCGCCGCAGCATATAGCCTGCCGGGTCGAGCGGCGCCCCGTCCGCGATCACCGCCTCGATCGTCGCCACCCCGGCGTTCGCCGCACCCGGCGTGATCGCCAGGGTCTGCGTCGCGAACAGCGCCTTGCCGTCCGTCCCCATCGCATCCACCCCCAGCTCGTGCGCCGCGTTGACCGCAGTCGCAAAGCGCGTCGCCAGCCCGTCGATCCCCGCCGCCGCAGTCCCGACCTGCCGCGCCGCCTCGATCAGCCCGGCAAGGCTGCCGCTGGCCGGCAGTCGCACCGCCCGCGCCTCGTGCGTCGGGTCGAGCACCAGTTCCGCGCCGTTCGCACCGTCCCGCACGCCGACGCGGGTGGCCTGGTCGCGGGTCACCAGCACGGCGGCGTTCGGCCCGTTGCCCAGCCGCACGGTGACCGTCCCGCCGACGCCCTCGGTGACGCCGATCTGCAGGAAGCCGCCCAACTGGCCGAGCAGCCGGTCGCGCTCGTCAAGCAGCGCGTTCGAGGCCTCGCCCCCCGCCTGCGTCCGGGTCAGCTGGGTGTTGACCTGCGCCAGCGCCGCGGTCAGCCCATTGACCTCGGTCGTCGCCGCCGTCGTGGCATGAGCCAGATCGTCGCCCAGCTCCGCCAGGTCGGCAGCCGAAGCCCGGAACCCGGCAGCGACCTGATCGGCGCGATCGAGAAAGATCGTCCGCGCCGCCACGGAAGTCGGCGCCGCTGCAAGCTGTTGCGCCCCATCGTAAAACCCGCCGAGCCGCGCGTTCAGATCGGCGCTGCCCCCGGCGATCACCGATTGCAGACGGGTCAGCCAGTCGCTCCGCGTCGCCAGCCGCGCCAGGTCGCTTCCGGCATTGCGCGCCGCCTTGGCCTTCAGCGCATCATAGGCCCGCAGCGTCGCCTGGGCGTCGACGCCACTGCCGTTGCCGATGTCGCGGGTCAGCGGGTTGCCCGCCCCGGCGCGCGGGCTCGCCTTGAGCGCCACGGTGCGCCGCGCATAGCCGACCGTATCGGCATTCGCGACATTGTCCGCGACCACCCCGAGCGCCGCCCGATAGGCGTTGACCCCCGACGCGCCGATGCCGAGCAGGTCGCTCACTTGCGCACCGCCAGCAGCCTGGCGACACCGAGTGGCGATTGCGCGGCGATGCTGGCGGCGAGCTGCTGGTCCTGCATATCGCGAAAGCCGGTGTCCTTGCCCGCCAGCGGATCGTCGGCGAGCCCGGCGGCATGGGCGGAGCGCAGCATCTGGGCGATGAACAGCGCCTCGAATTCGCGCGCCACCTTCGCCGCAGCCGGCGGCACCACGACCGGGGCGCGGGCGACCGGCGCGATCATATCACCACCAGTTCGGCGCGCAGCGCGCCCGCCGCCTTCAGCGCCTCGAGGATCGCGACCAGGTCGCCCGGCGCCGCGCCCAAAGCGTTCACGGCGCGCACGATATCGGCCAGCGCCACCCCCGGCGCGAACAGCGCCATGCGGGCCGGTGTCTCGCTGGCGTCGACGCTGCTGCGCGGGATCACCACCGTCCGGCCGCCCGACAGAGCGCCCGGCTGACTCGCGGTCAGCGCCTCGGTGACCCTGACGGTCAGATTGCCGTGGGCGATGGCGGCGGGCAGGACGCGGACGTTCGAACCGATGATGATCGTCCCGGTCCGCGCGTTGATGACGATCCGCGCCGGCGGCGCATCGACGCTGACCTCCAGCCGCTCGATCTGGCTGGCCAGCGCGATGCGCGCCGAAGGATCGGCCGGCGCCGCAATGCGCACGGTGACGGCATCGAGTGCGGTCGCACGCCCCGGCCCGAGCTTGACGCCGATCGCCGCGGCAACCGACAGCGCCGTGGTGAAATCGGCCTCGTTGAGGTCGAGCTGCATCGCCTCGGCAGTACCGAACGGGTTCGCCACCTGACGCTCGACGCTCGCACCGTCGGGGACGCGCCCGGAGGACGGCGTGTTGACCACCAGCTTCGACCCGTCGCGCCCCTCGGCCCCGAAGCCGCCGACCACGAGGTTGCCCTGCGCCAGCGCATAGACTTCGCCATCCGCGGCGAGCAGCGGCGACATCAGCAGCGTGCCGCCCCGCAGCGACTTCGCCTTGCCCAGCGCCGAGACGGTGACGTCCAGCCGCTGGCCGGGCTTCGCGAACGCCGGAAGCTCGGCGGTGACGATGACCGCAGCGGCGTTCTTCAGGCCGGGCGCGACGCCGGGCGGCAACGTCACCCCCAGGCGCGCGGCGGCGCTCTTCATGCTCTGGACGGTATATTCGAGATTGTCGTCGCCGGTGCCCGACAGGCCGACGACGATGCCATAGCCGGTCAGGCTGTTGGCGCGAACGCCGCTGAAATGCGCGATGTCCTTGATGCGGTCCGCCGATGCCGGAGCGGCGGCCGCGAGCAGCAGCAGCGCGATCCATCTCATAGCGGCGCGACCTTGGCGAAGAAGCGCGCCAGCCAGCCTTCGCGGCTCTGGTCGGCGATCTGGCCGCTGCCCGAGTAGCGGATGCGGGCGTCGGCCACGCGGGTCGACAGCACGCTGTTGTCGGTCGAGATGTCCTCGGGCCGAACCAGCCCGGTCAACTGGATCTGCTCCTCGCCGCGGTTGAGGGTCAGGCGTTTCTCGCCGCCGACCAGCAGGATGCCGTTGCTGAGGCGCTGGCGGACGGTGACGGTGATCTCCCCCGACAGCAGGTTGTCCTGCGCCGCCGTGCCGGAGCCCTTGAAGCTCTGCGCCGTACCACCGCTGAGCAGGCCCTTGGGAACATAGGAGAATGGCGGCACCGACGGCAGTGTCAGGCTGGTCGAGCCGTCGCGCTTGCTGTCCGCCGTCGCGGATTTACGCGCCTGGGTCCGCTCGACCAGCCGGATGGTGAGCAGGTCGCCGACCCGCCCGGCGCGGTTGTCGCTGGCCAGCGCGGCATAGCGGGCCGGATCATAGAGGCTGCCGGTCGCCATCACCGGCCGGGGCAGCGGGGCGTAGGTCGGCTCGACCGGCGGAGTGCTGGCGAACGGCGTCAGCGCACAGCCGCCGGCCAGCGCTGCCAGCCCGAGGACCCAGGGCCTAAACATTCTGGTTGACGTATTTCGCCATCTCGTCGGCGGCGTTGATGACCTTGGCGTTGACCTCATAGGCGCGCTGCGTCTCGATCATGTCGACGAGTTCCTGCACCGTGCTGACGTTCGAGGCTTCGAGCGCCCCCTGGCGGATAACGCCTGCTCCGTCCGCCCCGCCGGCGCCGAGCTGCACCGCGCCGCTGGCCGCGCTTTCACCATAAAGGTTCTCGCCGAGTGGTTGCAGCCCGGCCGGGTTGAGGAAGCGCGCGACCTGGACCTGGCCGAGCTGGGCGGGCTCGGTCTGGCCCGGCAGGCTGGCCGAGACGGTGCCGTCGGGGGCGATCGTCACCGCCGACGCGCCTTCCGGCAGGGTGAGTTCGGGCGTCAGCCGATAGCCGGTGCCGGTGACCAGTCGCCCGGTCGAATCGGGCTTGAAAGCGCCGTCGCGTGTATAGGCGAGCGTGCCGTCGGGCCGTGCCACCTGGAAGAAGCCCGCGCCCTCGACGGCGAGGTCGAGGGCGTTGTCGGTCTGGGTCAGCGCGCCCTGGATGTGGATGCGCTCGCTACCCGCGACGCGAACGCCGGTGCCGGTGCCGAGACCCGCGGCATATTGCGAGTCACCCCCGGCCGGTGCGCCGGCGGGGCGGGTCACCTGGTACATGAGTGTCTCGAAACTGGCACGATCGCGTTTGAAGCCGGTGGTGTTGACGTTCGCCAGATTGTTGGAAATCACCTTCATGCGGCTGTCGAGCGCGTCGAGGCCGCTCCGTGCGATCTGCAGGGCCGAGGTCATGCCGAAACTCCCTAATTGTCGAGGCGCATCAGGCGTGCGCCGCTCTCGTCGATCTCGCGGGTCATGCGCAGCAGCTTGGCGCTGGTCTCGAAAGCGCGCGATTGTTCGAGCAGCTCGACGAGACTGCCGGCAGTGTCGACATTGCTGCCCTCCAGCAAGCCGCTGCGCACCCGGATCGCTGGATCTGCGTCGTGCTGCGCTCCGCCGAACAGGCCGTCGCCACGCTTGGCGAGATCACCGCTGACCAGCTTCAGGCGCCCGGCGACGAGCCCGCCGACGCTGACGCTGCCGTCGGCCGCGAACACCGGTTCGGCACCCGATGGCAGGGTGATCGGGCCATTGGCACCGAGCAGCGGATGGCCGTCGCCGGTTTCCAGCACACCGGCCGCGGTGACCTGGAAATCGCCGCGGCGAGAATAGGCCTCGCCGCCGTCGGCCGCCTGCACCGCGAACCAGCCGGGTCCGTCGATCGCCACGTCGAGGCCGCGGGCCGTGACCGCCAGCGTGCCGGGATCCAGCACTGCGGTGTCGACCACATCATCGGCCTGGGCGCGGGTGTCGTCGCCGCCGCCGTCGAGCCAGCGCGCCGCGACCGACGACAGTTCGCGTCGGAACCCCGGCGTCCCGGCGTTGGCGAGATTGTTCGCGGTCACCGCCTGCGCGGCGGACTGCGCCCGCATCGCGGTCAACGCGGTGTAGATCAGCCGGTCCATCAGGCCGGCCGCGGGTCACGCGCGAAAAGGCGAACGCGGTCCATCAGTTACGGATGTTGATGATCGTCGACATCAGCGTCGACGAGGTCTCGATCGCCTTGGCGTTCGCCTGGAAATTGCGCTGCGCCGAGATCAGCCCGACGAGTTCCTCGGTAAGGTCGACGTTCGAGCGTTCGAGGCTGCCCGACATGATGCCGCCGAGGCCGTTCTTGCCCGCCTCGCCGGTGATCGGTGGCCCGGCGAGCGGCGCGGTGACGTAATTGGCGTTGCCGATCTGCTTCAGGCCCTCGGGATTGGCGAAATACGCCAGCGCGACCTTGCCGAGGACGTGGACCTCGCCGTTGCTGAAGCTGACCTGCAAGGTGCCGGATTCATTGATCGAGACGCTTTCGAGCTGGCCGGTGGCGAAGCCGTCCTGGGTCATCGTCAGGACGTTGAAGGCGCCCGACTGCTGCGTCGTCGCGGTGCCGTGGTCGATGGCGATCGCCACCGGGTCGCCGCCGGTGGTCGGGGTGAAGGCGTCGAAAGCCACTGCGGCGGCGGGCGCGGTCATCACGCCGGCGCTGTCGAAGTCCATCGGCAGGCCGGCGACACCGGCCCGGGTCAGTTCGGTGTCGCCGACGAAGACGTGTGCGGTCCAGTGATGTACCGGATCGGCAACCGTCGGCGCCGCAGTCTTGGTGTAGTAGATCGTCGCCGCCATCGGGTTGCCGAGCGAATCATAGACGGTCTTCGACGTCGAATAGTTGAAGGTCGCGCCGTTGGTGTGATCGAAGACATAAGGGTTCGCAGCGGTATAGATCGCCTTGGCCGGGATCACCGCAGCATCGGACGGCAGGTTGGCGGCGACCTTGATCAGGCTGGTGGCCTGGGGCAAGCCGCTGGTCAGCGGCAGCTTGGCATCGATGGTCGAACCGAGCTGGTTCGACAGGATCGCGCCGTCGGTGGTCGTCGGAAACAGTTGCAGGCGCCGCCCGCCGGTGTCGACGACGAAGCGGTCGGGCGTCATGCCGAAGGCGCCGTTGCGGGTGAAGGCGACCTGGGTGCCGTTGCTGCCACCCTTCACCGCGAAGAAGCCCTGCCCGCTGATCGCCATGTGCAGGGCATTGTCGCTGGTCTCGATCGCACCCTGGCCGAACTGCTGGGTCACCGACAGCACCGCGGTGCCGCTGCCGATCACCCGCGCCGGGTTCTGCAGCGGCGAGCTGGCGATGATGTCGCCGAACGCGACGCGCGACTTCTTGAAGCCGTTCGTGCCGGTGTTGGCGATGTTGTTGGCCAGCGTCGCCAGCTCGGTCTGGGCGCCGTTGAGGCCGGTGAGCGAGGTGAAGAACGACATGGCTCAGTCCTTTGCCGACAGGGTTGCGGCGATCAGCGTGTCGAGCTTGGCGGCGATGGCATCGAGGCTGGTGTTGCCGGCGGTCTGCGCCGTCAGCTGCGAGAATTGCGCCATCTGGCCGATCATCTCGTTGTTCTCGACCGGCTTGGTCGGGTCCTGGTTCTTGAGCTGCGCCGCCATCAGCGCGAGGAAGTCGCTCTGGCCGAGGACGGTTTTGTGGACCGGCCCGGCGGGCGGCGCTTGCGTGTAGTTGCCCGAGATCGCGTCGGTCATTTGCCCATCCGTAAAGTGTCGAGCATCAGGGCTTTCGCGGTGGCCATGACCTCGACGTTGTTGGCGTATTGGCGCGCGGTCTCGGTCATCTCGACAAGCTCCTGGTTGGTGTCGACGGCGGCGACCCAGACGTCGCCATTGGCGTCCGCCAGCGGGTGCGTCGGCTGGTGGCGGCGTTCCGGCGCGCGGGTGTCGGCGGCGATGCGCTCGACATCGACGGTCGCCAGGCCGCGGTCGTAATGGCTGGCGAACACCGGCTTGAGCGGGCGATAGGCGGTCGCCTCCGACCCGGCGATGCTGCCGGCGTTGGCGAGGTTAGAGGCGGTAGTGTTGAGCCGCACCAGCTGCGCCGACATGGCGCGCGCGGCGATGTCGAAGACCGACAGCGGCACCATCACTCGCCGCCCTTCAGCGCGGCCATGATCGTGCCGACGCGTCCGTTGAGGAAGGCGAGCGTCGTCCGGTACTGGACCGCGTTTTCGGCGAACTGCGCCTGCTCGGTGGCGAGTTCGACCGTGTTGCCGTCGAGGGAGGACTGGACGGGCACTCTATAGCGCGTCGCGTCGCCGATGCCGTCGAGGGCCTTGCGGAAGTCGAGATCGCGCGCCTTGAAGCCGGGGGTGGCGGCGTTGGCGATGTTCGACGCGAGCAACGCCAGCCGCTGGCTGCGCAGTTCGAGCGCTTGGCCGTGGATGCCGAACAGGGGATCGGTGACGTTCATGGGGAGGGCTGTGCAAGCGCCGTGCCAAGGGGCCGTTACAGTGTGGAGCGAGGCCGCGGTGGCGCCTCTGCGGCAAGATCGTGCCGGTCGGGCGGCAAGCGGTGGCCGCGGGGGCATGGCCGCCGGGCGGGGGCGCTGCTGGCTGGCCTTGGCGCGCTCCTTGCATCGCGGGGCGCACAGGAGAACCGCCATGCTCAGCCTTGCCGCCGCGATCGCCGCTTTCACCGGGAGCCCCGTCGCACTCGACACGCATCTGTCACCGCCGCCGTGCAGCGCTGCGCCGGCCATCGCATGGTCGGGGCGGTCGGCGGTCAGCGTCGCCTGCGCGGCGCCGAACTGGCGGCTGTTGGTGCCGGTGGTCGCGCCCCCTAGCCAGCCGCTGATTCGGCGGGGCGACATCGTCTCGGTGGCTGCGGGTGGACCGGGGTTCCGGGTAGCGGTCGATGCGGTGGCCGAATCGGACGCGGCAGCGGGCGCGCGGGTCAGGCTGCGCAACCGGGTGACGGGGGAGCGGATCGTCGCTGCGGTGTCCGACACCGGGGAGATCATGCTGCCGGGATTTAACTCCGGCGACGGCGGCCGTTAACCGCAGGCAGGCCTTGGCCAGGGAGATGACGCGATGACGGTGATCGGCAACGGACTGGGCGGTATCGGCGCGACGCTGCCCGTGGATGCGGCGGCGGTGAAGGCGCGGCAGGCGGCGGTGTCTGCGGCACCGACGCGAGCCTCGGAGCCGCTCAACCTGTCGGGGACGGCGGTCGCGGCGCGGGCGCTGGCGCAGTCGCCGCCAGTCGACGCGGGCAAGGTCGCGGCGCTGCGGACGGCGATCGCCTCGGGCAGCTATGCTATCGATCCGGGCAAGATCGCCGAGAAGATGGTGGCGCTCGACCTGCCGGCCCCGCGCGGCGACTGACGCGGTGCCGCCGTTCGAGGTGCTGCTGGCGGCGATGCGCGACGAGCTCGATGCGCTCGACAGCGACGACGCGGTGCGAATCGAGGCGGCGACTGCGCTGAAACTGGCGGCGCTGGGCACGACGGTGGCCCCGACTCCCGACGAGCTCCATGCGGCGCAGGCGCTGAACGCGCTCGCGTCTGCCCGAACCTCGACCCTGATTGCCGGTGTAACGAGGCGGTTGGCGGCGCTAGCGACGGCGGCGGGGCGCCCGGCTGCACTGACCTATGGACGGAACGGTCGAACCTCTTTATAGGCGCCGGTTCGCGATCAGGAATTGCCCGGCTGTATGGGCTGCCGTGGCTATTCGACTCGCGTCTCAAAAGGAGACCAAAATGCCCAAGCTCAAGACCAAGAGCGGTGTGAAGAAGCGCTTCAAGATCACCGCCAATGGTAAGATCAAGCATGGTGTCGCCGGCAAGCGCCACCGCCTGATCCACCACACTGCCAAGTACATCCGCCAGAACCGCGGTACCAGTGTCCTGTCCGTCGCCGATACGCGCACAGTCAAGCTCTGGGCGCCGTACGGTCTGGGTTGAGGAGGTAGCATATGGCACGCGTCAAACGCGGGACTACGTCCCACGCCCGTCACAAGCGGGTTCTCGAGCAGGCGAAGGGCTATTACGGCCGTCGCAAGAACACCATTCGCGTTGCACGTCAGGCGGTCGAAAAGGCCGGCCAGTACGCGTACCGCGACCGCAAGGTAAACAAGCGCAACTTCCGCGCTTTGTGGATCCAGCGCATCAACGCCGCGGTGCGTGAAGTCGGCCTGACCTACGGCCGGTTCATGCACGGCATGAAGCTTGCTGGCATCGAACTCGACCGGAAAGTGATGGCGGACCTCGCCATGAACGAACCGGCCGCTTTCCGTGCCGTCATCGCGCAGGTCCAGGCCGTGCTCGATGTCCAGGCGCCGGTCCAGACCGGTCCTGTCGCGGGCGTCGTAACCGCTTAAGGCCTCGGCCTTAGACACGATTAAGGGCGCGGACCTGCTTGCCGGCAGTTCCGCGCCCTTTTCGTTTGTGAGTTGGAGCACATGACCGAGACGTTGCAAGCCGAGCTGCTGACCGCCATCGACGCCGCCGGGACTCCCGAGGCGCTGGAGGCGGTGCGCGTCGCCGCGCTCGGCAAGTCGGGCAGCGTGTCCGCGCTGATGAAGACGCTGGGCGGCATGGCGCCGGAGCAGCGGCTGGTCGACGGCCCGCGCCTGACCGCCTTGCGCGAGACGGTGACCGGGGCGATCGCGGCCAAGAAGTCAGCCCTTGAGGCGGCAGCGCTCGAAGCCAAGCTGGCTAGCGACCGCATCGACCTGACCCTCCCCGCAGCGACCGCGCCACAGGGCGGCATCCACCCGATCAGCCAGGTCATGGACGAGCTCGCGGAGATCTTCGCCGACCTGGGTTTCGCCGTCGCGACCGGTCCCGAGATCGAGGACGACTGGCACAATTTCACCGCGCTCAACATCCCCGAGAGCCATCCGGCGCGGGCGATGCACGACACCTTCTACTTCCCGATGGGGCCCGACGACATCAAGCGGATGCTGCTGCGCACCCACACCTCGCCGGTGCAGATCCGCACGATGCTGAGCCAGCAGCCGCCGATCCGCATCATTGCGCCGGGCCGCACCTATCGCTCCGACAGCGACGCGACCCACACGCCGATGTTCCACCAGGTCGAGGGGCTGGTGATCGACCGCGGCATCCACATGGGCCATCTCAAATGGACGCTGGAGACCTTCGTCAAGGCGTTCTTCGAGGTCGACGACGTCACGCTGCGGATGCGCCCGAGCTACTTCCCGTTCACCGAACCCTCGGCGGAGGTCGACGTCGGCTGCTCCTGGGCCGGCGGTACGCTGAGCATCGGCGGCAGCGAATCCTGGCTCGAAATCCTCGGCTCCGGCATGGTCCATCCCAAGGTCATCGAGGCGTGCGGCCTCGATCCCGAGGAGTGGCAGGGCTTCGCTTTCGGCTGCGGCATCGACCGGCTGGCGATGCTAAAATACGGCATGACCGACCTGCGCAGCTTCTTCGACGCCGATTTGCGCTGGCTCAAGCATTACAGCTTCCGCCCGCTCGACGTGCCCACCCTCAGCGGCGGAGTCGGGGCATGAAGTTCACCCTGTCCTGGCTCAAGGACCACCTCGACACGACCGCGACGCTCGACGAGATCGTCGCGGCGCTGACCGAGTGCGGGCTGGAGGTCGACGGCGTCACCGATCCGGCCGCCGCGCTTGCACCGTTCACCATCGCCGAAGTGCTGACCGCCGCGCCGCATCCGCAGGCCGACAAGCTGCAGGTGTTGACGGTGAATACCGGAACCGGCGCGCCGATGCAGGTCGTTTGCGGCGCTCCGAACGCGCGCGCCGGGATGAAGGGCGTCTTCGGCGGCCCGGGCACTTACGTCCCGGGCTCCGGCATGACGCTGAAGGTCGCCAGCATCCGCGGCGTCGAGTCGAACGGCATGATGTGCTCGATGCGCGAGCTGGAATTGTCCGACGAGCATGACGGCATCATCGAGCTGCCCGCCGATGCGCCGGTCGGCACCGCATACGCCGCCTATGCCGATCTCGGCGACCCGGTCCTCGACGTGTCGATCACGCCGAACCGCCAGGATTGCATGGGCGTGCAAGGCATCGCGCGCGACCTTGCCGCCGCCGGGATCGGCACGCTCAAGACGCCGCTGGTCGAGATGGTGCCGGGCAAGTTCGCCTCCCCCATCGAACTCCGCACCGACGATGTCGAAGGCTGCCCGGCGTTCCTGGGTCGCGTCGTGCGCGGCGTCGCCAACGGTCCGTCGCCGGAATGGCTGCAGCGCCGCCTGCGAGCCATCGGGCAGAAGCCGATCTCGGCGCTGGTCGACATCACCAATTATATCACCTTCGACCGCGGTCGCCCGCTGCACGTCTATGACCTTGCCAAGCTCGACGGTGCGCTGGTCGCCCGGCGCGCCCGGGCCGGTGAAACCGTCGAGGCGCTCAACGGCAAGACCTACACGCTCGACGACAGTATGACCGTCATCGCCGACGCCGCGCACGTCCACGACATCGGCGGCATCATGGGCGGCATGTTGTCGGGCGTCGGCGCGACGACCACCGATATCGTGATCGAATGCGCATATTTCGCGCCCGAGCGGATCGGCGCGACCGGCCGCAAGCTCGGCATCTTCAGCGACGCGCGCGCCCGCTTCGAGCGTGGTGTCGACCCCGGCTTCGTCGTCGCCGGCCTCGAATTGGCGACCAGCATGGTCCTCGACCTGTGCGGCGGCGAAGCCTCGACCGTGGTCGTCGCCGGGCACGTCCCCAACCCCGAGAAGATCGTCGCCTATCGCCCGGCGCGCACCCTGGCGCTGGCCGGGGTCAGCGTCGACGCCGAGACGCAGGCCGCAATCCTCGCCCGCCTCGGCTTTCGCGTCGAACTCGGCGAGACGTGGCAGGTCCATGTCCCGTCATGGCGTCGCGATGTCGGCAGCGGGTCCGCGGCAAGCAACACCTGGGATGGCGAGGCGGATATCGTCGAGGAAGTCGTCCGCATCCACGGCTTCGCGCACATCCCCTCCACCCCCCTGCCCCGCGCCGAGGGCGTCGCCCGCCCGACCGCGACCCCGGCGCAGTTGCTGGAGCGCCGTGTCCGCCGCGCCATCGCCGCGCGCGGGCTGTACGAGGCGGTGACCTGGAGCTTCGTCTCGCCGGAGCAGGCCGCCCCATTCGGCGGCGGCGCCTGGACACTGGAGAACCCGATCTCGACCGATCTCGCGACGATGCGCCCGTCGCTGCTGCCGGGGCTGCTCGCCGCGACCCGCCGCAATCTCGACCGCGGCCAGCCCGGCGTGCGGCTGTTCGAACTCGGCCAGCGCTATCTGAGCGATGCCGAGCACTCGACCGCCGCGCTCGTCCTTGCCGGCGAAGCGCAGCCGCGCAGCTGGCAGTCGGGCGCCGCGACCGGCTACGACGCCTTCGCCGCCAAGGCCGAGGCGCTCGCCGCGCTGTCCGCCGCCGGTGTTCCGGTCGAGCGGCTGCAGGTGCTGCCGCCCGCCGACGACTGGTATCATCCCGGCCGTTCGGGGCGCCTCGGCCTCGGCCCCAAGACCATCCTCGCAGCATTCGGCGAGCTGCACCCGACCGTGGCGACGCAGTTCGACCTCAAGGGGCGGATCGCGGTCGCGGAAATCTTCCTCGACGCCATTCCCGTGCCGCGGACGGTCAAGCGCAGCCGCCCGGTGTTCGCGCCGCCGGCATTGCAGGCGCTGACCCGCGACTTCGCTTTCCTGGTCCCCGCCGACCAGCCGGCCGAGACGCTGCTGCGCGCCGTGCGCGGCGCCGACAAGCTGCTGGTCACCGACGTGCGGCTGTTCGACCGCTTCGCCGGAGCCGGATTGCCTGAGGGCCTGATCAGCCTGGCGCTGACCGTCACCATCCAGCCGGTCGAGCGTTCGCTGACCGACGCCGAGATCGAGGCACTGGCCGGCAGGATCGTCGCTGCCGCCGCCAAGGCCGCGGCGACGCTGCGCAGCTAGTCCGTTCCGGCAACGATTGTTGCACCGCTCGCGCGGCCCCATCTATAGAGAACTCGTTTCGCAGAAAGCCGCACCCCACATGCCCGATGTCATCTTTACCGGTCCCGAAGGCCGTCTCGAAGGCCGCTACCAGCCCGGACCGCGCCCGCGCGCACCGGTCGCCATCCTGTTGCAGGACCATCCTTCCGTCGGCACGATGAACCACCCGATCGTCATCGCGCTGTACAACACCTTCGTGCGGCGTGGTTTTGCGACGCTGCGCTTCAACTTCCGCGGTGTCGGCCGCAGCCAGGGCGTCTTCGACAATGGCATCGGCGAACTGTCCGACGCCGCCAGCGCGCTCGACTGGATGCAGCAGTTCAACCACGAGGCCTCGCAGACCTGGGTCGGCGGCTTCTCGTTCGGCGCCTGGATCGGCATGCAGCTGCTGATGCGCCGCCCCGAGATCAAGGGCTTCATCTCGATCGCCCCGCCGGCGAACATGTACGACTTCACCTTCCTCGCGCCGTGCCCGTCGTCGGGGATCATCATCGACGGCGAGAACGACGAGGTCGTCACCGGCATCAGCGTCCAGAAGCTCGTCGACAAGCTCAAGACCCAGCGCCATATCACCATCGACCACGAGACGATCCCGGGCGCCAACCACTTCTTCGAGAACGAGATGGCCGATTTGATGAAGGTCGTCGACGCTTACCTGGACAAGCGCCTCAACGTCTGAGGGACAACACCGCCGTCATCCCGGCGCAGGCCGGGACCCATTCGACAAGCTCGTCGCAACTATGGCGCCCGGCAGCCGCATGGTCGCCGAATGGGTCCCGGCCTTCGCCGGGATGACGGTTTTGAGAGGGTGGCAGCTTAACTGCGCCAGCCCAAGCGCATCTATGCGTCGATCTTGACCCGTGCGGCATAGGCCGCGATCAGCATCTCGGCGGTCGCCACCAGCGTCGACGACGGGCCCTGCGAGCCCGACGTATGCCGGCTACTGCACGCGCCCTCGACCAGCAGCACCAGTCCATCGGCAAGCGCGTCGGGGTCGCCGATGCCCATGCGGCGCGCGACGTCGCCGAGGCGCTGGCGCATGCCGGCCTTGCACTCGTCGGAGATCAGGCGGGCCGGGTGGCTGGCCTCGGGGAACTCGACCGCGGTGTTGCTGGCCGGGCAGCCGCGATAGTCCGGCGCGGCGATCTCCTCGGCCCAGGCATTGAGATGGGCGCGCATTTCCGCCCAAGGATCGTCGGCATGGCGTGCGGCGATCGCCTGCCAGCGCGCGAAACCCTCGTCCATCTGCTTGCGCAGGCAGACCGCGACCAGGTCGTCCTTGGAGGCGAAGTTGCGGTACAGCGTCGGCTTGGTGACGCCGGTCTCGTTGACGATCTCGTCGACGCCGACGGCGCGGATGCCGCGCTTGTAGAACAGGTCGGTCGCCTTCTCGCACAGTCGTTCGGCTGCCGATTTACGGGCGTTGTCCGGGGTCTTCCCGGTCGCTGCTTCCTGCACTGACATTTTTTCTTTGCCTTGCCTGATGCCGCGTTTCCTAAACGACGACTTGACCACAATGTAACCGAACGGTACGTAACGTCAATCACGTACCGGTCAGTCACATTACACATCATCTTAAAGCGGGGAAAGTTAACATGGCCTTTCTGGAATTGAACGAAGGCAGCTGCTGCGGCACCCCTGCGGTGATCAGCGCACCGGCACCGGTGCAGGCCGAAGTCGTCGGCTTCTCGTCGCTCGAATGGACCGTCGTCAGTCTGGCGCAGAGCGATTCGCCGCGCAGCATCGGGCGGGTCGGCGCGGTCGAGAAGCTGCTGCGCATGCTGCTCGGGGCGCCGCGCGACCCCAGCCTCGCCAATCCCAGGCTGGAGACGCTGCGCTACACCGCGCTCGCCGCCCGCCGCTGGGGCCGCCGCCTGCCGGGCGACGCGGTCGCTGCCTTCCACAACGCCGGGTTCAGCCGTGCCCAGCTCGCCACCTTGATCCGCAGCGTCGAATTCGGCGCGGGTGCGGCCAAGCCCGTCAATTGGGGACGTCTCGCATGAACATGATCGGGCATTCCGACTTCGTCACCGCCATCCGCGCGACCAAGCGCCAGCACCGCCAGACCGCGATCGCGCTGGTCCTCGGCGCAGCGGCCCTGCTTGCGGTCGGGGTTGCCAAGTTCGGCGGCAATGGCGCACCGGCGCAGGCCGCACCGCCGCCGCCCGCGGTCAGCGTCGCCGTGCCGCTGCTCCGCCAGGTCGACGAGTGGGACGACTACATCGGCCGCTTCGCCCCCAGCAAGGCGGTCGACATCCGGCCCCGCGTCTCGGGCGCGCTGACCGGCATCTTCTTCAAGGACGGCGAGATCGTGAAGCAGGGGCAGTTGCTGTTCCGCATCGATCCGCGCCCGTTTGCCGCGGCGCTGGCCGAGGCTCGAGCCCGTGAAGCGAGCGCCGCCTCGTCGGTCCTGCTGGCGAAGAGCGCACTGGCCCGCTCGACCCGCCTGATCGCCGACGAGGCGGTCTCGGCGGAGGAGATCGACACGCTGCGCGCCAATCTCCGCGCTGCCGAGGCCGCGGTCGGGGCGGCTCGCGCCCAGGTCACGGCGCGGGCGCTCGACGTCGAGTTCACCGAAGTTCGCGCGCCGATCACCGGCCGCGTCTCCGACCGCCGTGCCGACGTCGGCAACTTGGTGGCGGGCGGCGAGGCGGCCAGCGCGACGCTGCTGACCACGGTCTATGCGCTCGACCCGATCTATTTCAGCTTCGACGGGTCGGAGGCGCTGTACCTCAAGGCGCGGCGCGACGGCGATGCGACCAAGGACCGTGTCGAGATCCAGCTGCAGGACGAGACCGGCTACCGCTGGAAGGGCCGCATCGACTTCAGCGACAACCGCCTCGATCCCGGCGCGGGCACCATCCGCGGCCGCGCCATCGTCGCCAACCCGGGCTATTTCCTGACGCCGGGCATGTTCGGCAACATGCGCCTGGCGAGCGGCGCGACGCGCACGGCGCTGCTGGTCCCCGACAGCGCCATCGGCACCGACCAGGCGCGCAAGGTCGTGCAGGTCGTCGGCCCGAATAACGTCGTGGCGACCCGCACCGTGGTGCTCGGCCCGGTCATCGACGGACTGCGCATCGTCCGCAGCGGCTTGACCGCGAGCGACCGCGTCGTCGTCCAGGGGCTGCAGAACGCCACCCCCGGCGGCAGCGTCACGCCGCGCGATACCACCGTCGCCGCCATCGCCGCGACCGAGCCGCCGGCGGTCAGCGACGCCGCTGCTCCGATCGCGGCGCAGGCGACCTTCGCGGCGCGATAAAGCCCTCAACTACCAGACTTGCGGACTGTCATCCCGGCGCGAGCCGGGATGACAGGCGGCCGAACTCGGCCCGACATCATCGTTTCAGGACGAAAAACATGCGCTTTTCCCGGTTCTTCATCACCCGGCCGATCTTTGCCGCGGTGCTGGCCATCGCCATCGTCATCGTCGGGCTGGCCGCCTATTTCCGGCTGCCGATCTCGCAATATCCCGACATCGTGCCGCCGACGGTCACCGTCAGCGCGACCTATCCGGGAGCCACTGCCGAGGTCGTCGCCGACACCGTCGCCGCGCCGATCGAGCAGGAGATCAACGGCGTCGACAACATGCTGTACCAGTCGTCGCAGTCGACCGGCGACGGCCGGCTGGTGATCACGGTGACCTTCAAGATCGGCACCGACCTCGATGCCGCGCAGGTGCTGGTGCAGAACCGCGTCGCCATCGCCGAGCCGCGCCTGCCCGAGGATGTCCGCCGTCTCGGCATCGTCACGCAAAAGACCTCGCCCGACTTCCTGATGGTCATCAACCTGATCTCGCCCGACAAGTCGCTCGATCGCAGCTACGTCTCCAACTATGCGCTGACCCAGGTCCGCGACCGGCTGGCGCGCGTCGACGGCGTCGGTGACGTCCGGCTGTTCGGGGCGCGCGACTATGGCATGCGGGTGTGGATCAACCCCGGCAAGGCCGCCGCACTCGACCTCACCGCCGGCGAGATCGTTGCCGCCCTGCGCGCCCAGAACGTCCAGGTGTCCGCCGGTACGCTGGGCCAGCCACCCTATGCCCGGGGCAATGCCTTCCAGCTCAACGTCGAGACACAGGGCCGCCTGACCGATCCGAAGCAGTTCGCCGACGTCGTCATCCGCACCGACGCCAGCGGTCGCCAGACCCGCGTCTCCGACGTCGCCCGCGTCGAGCTCGGCGCGCAGGACTACGGCACCAACACCTATCTCAGCGGCCAGGAGTCGCTGATCATCGCGGTCTTCCAGCGCCCCGGCTCGAACGCGCTGGCCGCCGCCGACGGCATCAACGCCGAGCTGACGGCGATGTCCAAGCGCTTCCCCAAGGGTCTGGAATACAAGGTCATCTATAACCCGACGGCATTCATCAGCCAGTCGATCGACGCGGTGAAGCACACGCTGGTCGAGGCGATCATCCTGGTCGTGCTGGTCATCCTGATCTTCCTGCAGAGCTGGCGCGCCGCGGTCATCCCGATCATCGCGATCCCGGTGTCGCTGATCGGCAGCTTCGCGATGCTGTCGGCGCTTGGCTACTCGCTCAACAACCTGTCGCTGTTCGGCCTGGTGCTGGCCATCGGCATCGTCGTCGACGACGCGATCGTCGTGGTCGAGAATGTCGAGCGCAACCTCGAGCGCGGCCTGACCCCGCTGGAGGCCGCCCGCACCTCGATGGACGAGGTCGCGGTGGCGCTGGTCGCCATCGTGCTGGTGCTGTGCGGAGTGTTCGTGCCGACGGTGTTCCTGACCGGCATCTCCGGCGAGTTCTACCGCCAGTTCGCGGTCACCATCACCACCGCCACGGTGATTTCGCTGCTGCTGTCGCTGACCCTGTCCCCTGCCCTCGCCGCGATGCTGCTGCGCGCCAAGCACGGCGAGGGCGTCCAGCTGCACGGCTGGCGGCGCATCGGCCATAATGCCGGCGCGGCGTTCAATCGCGGCTTCGACCGGATGAGCCATGGCTATGCCGGGCTGACCCGCTTCCTGGTGCAGCGGCCCAAGTCGATGTTCACCGCCTATGCCGCGCTGATCGCGCTGACCGCGGCGATCTTCGCCGCCACCCCGACCGGCTTCATCCCGGCGCAGGACCAGGGTTACTTCCTGACCATCGTCCAGCTGCCGCCGGGTGCCTCGCTGGAGCGCACCGATGCGGTCCTGCGCAAGGTCGCGGCGCGGATCATCCCGCTCAAGGGCGTCCTCGGCTCGGTCATGCTGGCCGGCTTCGACGGTCCCTCGCAGACCAGCGCCCCCAACTCCGCCGCTGCATACATCCCGCTGAAGTCGTTCGAGGAGCGCGCCAAGCTCGGCGTCACCCTGCAGAGCATCATGGCCGAGGCACAGGCCAAGATCGCCGACATCGACGAGGCGCGCCTGCTGGTCGTGCCGCCGCCGCTGATCCAGGGCATCGGCTCCGCCGGCGGCTACCGCGTCATGGTCGAGGACCACGGCGGCCAGGGCTATGCCGCACTCGGCAAGGTCTCGTTCGGGCTGATCGGCAAGGCCAATGCGACTAAGGGCCTGGCCCAGGTCTACAGCTTCTTCGACACCGGCACCCCGAGCGTCTTCGCCGACATCAACCGCGCCAAGGCCGACCTGCTCGGCGTTCCCCCGGGCCGCGTCTTCGAAGCGTTGCAGGTCTATCTCGGCTCGGCCTTCGTCAACGACTTCAACCTGCTCGGCCGCACCTACCGCGTCACGGCGCAAGCCGATGCGCCGTTCCGCAACACCGTCGCCGACATCGCCAACCTCAAGACCCGCTCGACCTCCGGCGCGATGGTGCCGCTCGGTGCCGTGGCCAACTTCCACGACAAGACCGGCCCGTACCGCGTCACCCGCTACAATCTGTTCCCGGCGGTCGAGGTCGACGGCGACACCGCTCCCGGCTTCTCCTCCGGCCAGTCGCTGGCGGCGATGGAGACGCTTGCCGCGGAGACGCTGCCGGCGGGCTACAGCACCGAATGGACCGGCATCGCGCTCCAGCAAAAGGCCGCCGGCTCGACTGCCGGGATCGTCTTCGGCATCGCAGTGCTGGTCGTCTTCCTGGTGCTGGCGGCGCAGTACGAGTCGCTGACCATGCCGCTGGCGATCATCCTGATCGTGCCGATGTGCCTGCTGGCGGCGATGATCGGCGTCAACCTGCGGGGCATGGACAATAATGTCCTGACCCAGATCGGGCTGGTCGTGCTGATCGCGCTGGCCGCCAAGAACGCCATCCTGATCGTCGAGTTCGCCCGCCAGGCTGAGGAGGTCGACGGCCTCAGCCCGGTCGAGGCGGCAGTCCGTGCGGCCCGCGACCGGCTGCGCCCGATCCTGATGACCTCGTTCGCCTTCATCCTCGGCGCGCTGCCGCTGGTGCTGGCGAGCGGTGCCGGCGCCGAGCTGCGCCAGGCATTGGGAACCGCGGTGTTCTTCGGGATGATCGGCGTCACCGCCTTCGGCCTGTTGTTCACCCCGACCTTCTATGTCGCCTGCCGCGCCCTGTCCGGGCTGCGGCGCCGCGAGCGGCCGACGCAGGCGATCGCCCTGCAGCCAGCCGAATGAAGTCCAGTCAAATGAGGACGACGACGATGTTCCGCACTCTCGCCATGACGTCGATGCTGGCGCTGGCCGCCTGCACCACCGGCCCCGACTATGTCCATCCGCAGATGCTCGCCAGCACCGCACCGCCGTTCATCGGCAGCACCACGCCGCTGGTCAGCGCCACCGCCGAGGCCGATGGCCAATGGTGGCGGCTGTACCAGGATCCGGTGCTCGACGGACTGATCGCCGACGCACTGGTCGCCAACCGCGACATCGCCGTCGCGACCGCCAATGTTGAACGCGCCCGCGCCGCCCTGCGCGGTGCCCGCTCCGACCGCCTGCCTCAAGGCACGATCGACGCGACCGGCGGCTATCAGCGACTGTCGACCGCCCAGACCGGCGCCGGGATCGACCGGCAGAGCGACATCGCCAACGTCGGCTTCTCGGTGTCGTACGAGGTCGACCTGTTCGGCCGGGTCTCGCGCAGCATCGAGGCGGCACGCGGTGACGCCGCCGCTGCCGATGCCCAGCGCGACGTCGTCCGGGTCGCGGTCGTCGCCGAGACTGCCCGCGCATACGCCGACCTCGGCTCGCTGGCCGAGCGCATCCGCGTCGCGCAGCGCATCGTGACACTGGTCGACCAGAGCGTCAGGCTGACGGCGAAGCGCTACGACGCCGGGGTCGCCACGCGCCTCGACACCGCCCGTTCGGCGGCGCTGCGCGACCAGGTCCGTGCCACGGTGCCGCCGCTGCTGGCCCAGCGCGAAGCGGCCTTGTACACCCTTGCCGAACTGACCGGCCGGACGCCGCGCGACCTGCCTACCGAGATTTCGGCGCAGTCGGGCGTGCTCCACCTCGATCGGCCGGTACCGGTCGGCGACGGTCGCCTGCTGCTTGCCCGCCGCCCCGACGTGCGCGAGGCCGAACGGCGGCTGGCAGCCGAGACGGCACGCATCGGGGTCGCGACGGCGGAGCTTTACCCGAGCATCTCGCTGGGCGGCTCGGTCGGCTCGTCGGGTGGCGGCTTCGGCAATGTTCTCGGCGGTAGTGTGCTGCGCTGGTTCACCGGCGGGCTGTTGTCGTGGAACTTCCCCAACCAGGAAGCGGCACGCGCGCGGATCGCCGGCGCCCGGGCCGGGAGTGCGGCTGCGCTGGCGACTTTCGACGCCACCGTCCTGCGCGCCCTCAAGGAGACCGAGATCGCGCTATCGGCGTACAGTCGTGAACAGGAGCGGCGCCAGGCACTGTTCGACGCCCGCGCCGAGGGTGAGACCGCCGTCCGCATCGTCCGCGCCCAGTTGCGCGAGGGCCGGGTCGACTCGCTCAGCCTGATCGATGCGGAGCGCAACTTCGCCGACATCGAGGCGGCACTGGCGGCTTCGGACGCCCGAGTCGTCACCACCCAGATCGACCTGTTCCGCGCCTTGGGCGGCGGCTGGCAGGAGCCGGCGAAAAGCTGAGCTCAGCCCCGGCTCACCACCACGTCGCGTAGAGTGCGATGAGGATGGCGACGACGCCGATCGACGCGGCGTTGAAGCTGAAGGTCGTGCCATAGTCGACGTCGCGGGTCTGGATGCGATTAGCCGCGGCGGCCTGCGGGCGGGCGAGCGAGACGATCGCCGCCAGCACCAGCGCCGCGACGAAGACCACCAGCATGCGGTTCATGAACGGCAGCGCCGGCCAGGCGTATTTCAGGGCCAGCGACAGCACGAAGGAGGCGATCGCGGCGGTCAGCGCACCGGCCTCGGTCGCCCGCTTCCAGAACAAGCCGAGCACGAAGATCACGACGATGCCGGGGGTGAAGAAACCGGTGTATTCCTGGATGTACTGGAACGCCTGGTCCGACTTGCCGAGCAGCGGGCGGGCGGTTATCATCGCCAGCACGATGGCGACGGCGGCGGTGATGCGCCCGACCAGCACCAGCTTGCGCTCGCCGGGTGCGCTGCCGGTGCCGTCCTCGGCGGCGGTCGCCTGGTGCTTGCCCTTGGCGTACAGGTCGAGGGTGAAGATCGTCGCGATCGAGTTGATCTTGCTGGCGGTCGAGGCGATGATCGCGGCGACCAGCGCGGCGAAGACCAGCCCCAGGATGCCGGGCGGCAACAGCTTCATCATCGTCGGATAGGCCTGGTCGGGCTTGCTCAGGTCGGGCGCCAGCACGACGGCGGCGATGCCCGGCAGCACGATGATCACCGGCATCAGCAGCTTCAGATAGGCGGCGAAGACGATGCCCTTCTGGGCTTCCTTGAGGTTCTTCGCGGCGAGGGCGCGCTGGATGATGTACTGGTTGAAGCCCCAATAGCTGAGGTTGGCGATCCACATGCCGCCGACCAGCACCGAGATGCCGGGCAGGTCGCTGTAGAACTTGTTGTCGGGGCTCAGGATCATCTGGAACTTGTCGGGGGCGCGGCGGGTCAGTTCGGCAAATCCCGCCAGGACGCTGCCGTCGCCGATCTGCGACAGGGTCAGGTACGACACCATCGCACCACCCAGCACCAGCAGCGTCACCTGCACGATGTCGGTCAGCGCCACCGCCTTCAGGCCGCCGCGGATCTGGTACAGCAAGGCGAACAGGCCGAGCCCGATCAACGCATGATCCTGGTCGATGCCGGCGACCTGGTTGACCGCGATCGAGCCGAGCCAGATGATCGAGGTCAGGTTGACGAAGACGTACAGCCCCAGCCAGAACACTGCCATCAGGGTCCGGATCGACGGGCCGTAGCGCTGCTCAAGGAACTGCGGCATCGTGTAGATCTCGTTGCGCAGGAAGATCGGCAGGAAGAACTTGCCGACGATCAGCAGCGTCAGCGCCGCCATCCACTCGTACGACGCGATCGCCAGGCCGATCGCATAGCCCGAGCCCGCCATGCCGACGATCTGCTCGGCGGAGATGTTGGCGGCGATCAGCGACGCGCCGATCGCCCACCACGGCAGCGCCTTGGAGGCGAGGAAATAGTCGGACGTGTCGCGGACGTGTCCCGGCTTCTCGCGCGAGACCCATTGCGCCAGGCCGAAGATGCCGATGGCGTAGACGATGACAACGGTCAGATCGAGCGGCGACAGCGTCATGGCCGGCTTCCCCATAATGGCGTTTTCCGGATCTTCGCGCCCGGCCGTGTCTCTCAATTATAAGATTTAAACTGCTTGTCCAGCATCGCGGCTTGAGGAAAACTGTGGTTCGAACGGGTTAGAGGGCGGAATTGGTGGCGAAGACGGAAGCTGAGGACGTCGTGCCGCAGGTCAGGCGCAACCTGACGCACAGCATGCTAGAGCGGCTGGGCCGCGACATCGTCACCGGGCGCTATGCCGGGCGGACGTTTCCGACCGAGGCGGAACTGGCGATCGAGCACCGCGTCAGCCGGTCGGTGACGCGCGAGGCGGTCAAGATGCTGACGGCCAAGGGGCTGGTCACCGCGCGGGCGCGCAAGGGCACCTCGGTTCGGCCGGCGGCAGCGTGGAACCTGTTCGACACCGATGTGCTGCGCTGGCTGCTGGAGCGTCAGTTCAGCGTCGGCCTGTTGCGCGAGTTCAACCAGTTGCGCATCGCCATCGAGCCGGAGGCGGCAGCGCTGGCGGCGCGCTATGGCGACGACGAGCAGATCGCGATGATCACCGCCGCGCTGGAGCGCATGGCAGCGGCGGAGCGTAGCGGCAGCGACACGCTGGACGCCGATATCGCCTTTCACGTCGCCATCCTGCTGGCGTCGGGCAACCCGTTCTACGTCCGGTTCTGCGACGTCGTGGCGACGGCGCTACGCAGCTCGATCCTGCTGACCAACCAGGCCAAGGGCCGTTCGGCGAACATCCGCGACCATGCCGCCATTCGCGACGGCATCGTCGCGCGCGACCCGGAGGCGGCACGCGCCGCGATGCGCCACCTGATCGGCGAAGTGCTGGTGCTGATCGACCGGAGCGAGGCTAGCGCGCCGCCATCCTGATCGGCAGGATCGCGCCGTCCGGGCCGTACTCCACCGACGCGACGGCGATGCGGCGCTGGCCGTCATAGGGGCCGTCGCCGATCTGCCCTTCCCAGCGGTGATAGAAGACCAGCGTCTTGCCGGTCGCGGGATCGAGCACGAAGCTGTGGTGGCCCGGCCCCTTGTAGCGCGCGTCGCTGGTCAGGATCGCGCCGCGATAGGTCCAGGGGCCGACGGGCGAGGGACCGGTCGAATAGTGCACCGAATAGCTCGCGCAGCGCCAATAGCCGTGGCTGTACGACAGGTAATAGACGCCGTTGCGCTCGTGCATGAAGACGCCTTCGGTGAAGTTCTCCGGCTGGGGGATGGCGACTTCATGGTCGATGGTCTCGCCGCCGGGACCGAGGACGAAGGCGCGCAGCTTCGCCCCCGCGCTGCCGCCGGCGTAAAGGTAGTGGAGGCCCGACTTCGGATCGACGAACACCGCGGGGTCGATCGCTTCATAGCCATTGCCACCGGTCAGCAGCGGCATGCCGCTGTCGATGCACGGACCTTGTGGGGCGGCGCACACGGCGACGCCCAGCCGGCTCGGCGTCGGGTTCTGCGGGCCGACGGAGTAATAGAGCAGCCAGCGAGCCCCGTCGCGAACCATGTCGGGCGCCCACAGGAAGTGGCGCGGCGCATGGTCGGCGTCGATCCAGCCGATGTCGGACGCCTTGATCAGCACGCCGCGCTTCGCCCATTTCGCCAGGTCGGGCGACGACCAGGCAGCCAGCCGGTCGGAGCGGTCGCCGGTCGGGAACACCCAATACTGCCCGTCGATGACCTCCGCATCCGGATCGGCGGAGGCGAACACCGACTGCGCCAATGGCGTCGCCGCGACGGTCGCCAGCAGCGCGGCCGCCGCGACCGGTCGCCAGATCAATTGGGCGCCGCCGGTACGACGAACTTGGGCGCCGCGCTCAGCCGCTTGATCAGATCGACCTCGGCCTGGCGATAAGGCTTGCCGTCGGTGTGCAGGACCTCGTGAAACCAGATCGTCGGCTCGTCATAGGTGTAGGGCTTTTTCCAGCTGTCCCACGGCATCCGGGTCTGCGACTTGCCGTCGACGAAGCCCCAGTTGATCATACCGATGCCCAGCCGCTTGCCGATCGGCAGCACGGTGTCGAAGGTCGAGCCGTTGCCGCGCGCCATATATTCCGTGCACAGCAGCGGCCGGCCATAGACCTTGAGCTGCGTCGCCCGCGCCAGGAACTTCTCGGGCCAGTTGTAATCGTGGAAGCTGATGATGTCGGAGCGCGTCACCTGGATGCGCTCGACTGCATCCAGCTTGTCGAGACTGGTCCAGTCGTCGCCGATCCACAGTCCACTGGTCAGCGGCTGGACCGGGTCGACGCCCTGCGCCCAGTCGAACACCTGCCCGAGCAGCCCGGCGACCAGCGCCTTCTTGTTCGGCGTCGGCTTGTAGTTGCCACCGCCCTCGTTGTTGGGCTCGTTCCAGACATCCCAGGCCAGGATCCGCTCGTCCTTGGCGAAGGTCCCGACGATGTCCTTCACATAGGCCTCGAGCTTGCCGTACTGGCTGCGGTCCGCCAGCCGTGCCGCACCCGGCGCCTGCATCCAGCCCGAGTTGTGGACGCCCGGGATCGGCGGATGCTGCGGCCCGGAGACGGGGTTGGGGTCCCAGCAACTGTCGAACAGCACGAATACCGGGCGGATCTTGTGCTTCGCCGCGATCGTCAGGAACTGGTCGAGGCGCTGCTTGAACCCGGCCGCGTCGTTCTCCCACAGCATGTTGTGGAGGTAGACGCGCATCGTGTTCATGCCCATCGCCTGGGCCCAGCCGAGCTCCTTGTCGATCTGCGCCGGGTCGAAGCTGTCTGCCTGCCACATCTCGAACTCGTTGATCGCCGTCGCCGGATTGTAGTTCGAACCGACCAGCCACGGCTGCTTGTCGGACCAGCTGGCAGCCGCCGCCTTGGTCCACAGGGCGCGCGCGTCGGCGGGCAACGTGGCCAGCGCCGTTGCCGCCAGCGCGACGGCAAGGAACGTTCGACGGAGCATGATCGGATCCTCAGCGGCCGGTGGTCAGGCGGTAGACGATGACGTTGTGATAGGTCTGGCCGGGGTCGAGCCGCCCGGAGCCGAACTTGGGCTGGTTAGCGGTGTCGGGGAACAGCTGCGGCTCCATGACGATGGCGTCGCCGCCGCGGTAGATCCGCTTCGACTTGCCGAGGACGGTGCCGTTGAGGAAGTTGCCCGAGTAGAACTGCAGTCCCGGCTGGTTCGACCACAAGCTGAAGCCGCGCCCCGACACCGGCTCGCTGACCTTGGCCATCAGGTGGATGTCGCTGGTCGGTGCCTTGCCGATCACCCAGTTATGATCGTAGCCGCGGCCATAGACCATCTGCGGATCGCGCCCGTCGCGGACGCGGTCGCCGATAGCGCGCGGCGTGCGGAAGTCGAACACCGTGCCCGCCACCGGGCGCAGTTCGCCGGTCGGGATCAGCGTCGCGTCGACCGGCGTGAAGCGCTCGGCCGGGATGGTCACGACATGGCCCATCGCGCCGCCGACGCTACCCTCGCCGGCCAGGTTCCAATAGGCATGGTTCGACAGGTTGACGATCGTCGGGCGGTCGGTGGTGGCCCGGTAGTCGATGGTCAGGGCGTTGCTCTCGTCGAGCGAATAGGTCGCGTCGACGGTGATCGTGCCGGGATAACCCTGGTCGCCGTCCTGGCTGACCAGCCGCAGCGTCACCGACGCGGTCGGGCCCGACTTGGTGTCGACGATCGTCCAGACGCGCTTGTCGAAGCCGGTGGTGCCGCCGTGCAGCGAGTTGACGCCGTCGTTGACCGGGGTCTGGTAGGCCTTGCCGTCGAGGCTGAACTTGCCCCGGGCGATGCGGTTGGCGAAGCGCCCGACGGTCGCACCGAAGAACTCCGGCTGGGTCAGATAGCCGGTCATGTCGGCATAGCCGAGGACGATGTCGGCGGCTTTGCCGTCGCGGCCCGGCAGCATCAGCGACTGAAGCGACGCGCCCCAGGCGATGATGTTCGCCGAGACACCGTGGCTGTTGGTCAGCTTGACCGCCGGAACCGGTGTGCCGTCCTTCAGCGTCCCGAAGGTCGAGCGCACTGCCTGCGTTCCCGAGGCCGGGACGCTGCCCATCGCACCGATCGTTGCCGCCACAGCCAGGACTCCCGAAAATCGCATCATCGTCTCCCCATTAAAACGCTCGTTGCGCCGATCTTGGGCGTTGGAGTGGCCCGTACGCAACACCTCTCGTTCGTTTCGAGAGCGCTTCTATTAAATCATACAATTGGCTTGGCAGCCTCGCTACGGCGCTTAAGAGCGCCGTTCAAGAGCCAAACGCTTGGGCTCGCAAAACTTCCTGGGAAGGCTCGACGATGCCATTCAAAGCCATGGTGCTGTGCTCGACCGCGGCACTGACGATGTTCGCACAGGATGCGATGGCGCAGACGACGAGCGCACCCGCCGCCCCGACCCCAGCCACGACGGGAGCCACGCCTGCCGCTGGCGCGACGCCCGGTGACAGTGCGACAATGCCCGGCGACTCCACGGTGCGACCCGGGACGGTTGCCGCGGCAGCCGCCGAGGACGGCGACACCATTGTCGTCACCGGCCTGCGCCGCAGCCTGCAGTCGGCCCAGACAATCAAGCGCAATTCCGACATCATCGTCGACTCGGTGGTTGCCGAGGATATCGGCAAGTTGCCCGACCGGACCGTCTCCGACACGGCGGCGCGCATCGTCGGCGTGCAGGTCGAGCGCGGCGGCGGCGAGGCGAGCCGCGTCCTCGTCCGCGGCCTGCCCGACTTCACCACCACCTACAACGGCCGCGAGATCTTCACCGCCGAGGCGCGGTCGGTAGCGCTGCAGGACTTCCCCGCCGGCGCCATCGCGGCGCTCGAGGTGTTCAAGACGACGACGGCCAACCTTGTCGAAGGCGGCCTTGCCGGCGAGGTCAACGTCCGTAGTCGCAAGCCTTTCGACTTCAACGGCTTCGAGATCGGCGGCTCGGCCTGGGCGCAATATTCCAAGCGCGCCGACAGGGTCACGCCGAACGGCAATCTGCTCGTCACCGACCGCTGGGAGACCGGCATCGGCGAGGTCGGCGCGCTGTTGAATGTCTCTTACCAGCAGCTTCGGTACCTCGACTCGACCCGCTCCAACACCGACTTCGTCGCCAATCCGGGCATCGGGCCGAACAACAGCCAGGTGCTGTTCCCCGACATCCAGCGGCTCACCTACGGCGAGGGCAACCGCCGGCGCCCGTCGATCAACGGCGCGCTGCAATGGCGCCCGGCGGACGGCCTCGAACTCTATGCCGAGGGGCTGTGGCAGGGCTTCCGCAACCAGGTTCAGGACCATGAGCTGTCGGTCCCGCTGTACGATGCCGCGTCGTACCAGAACATCGTCCTGCAGCCGGGCACCAACACCCTGCAGAGCCTGACCGCGGTCAACCCGCGGCGTCCCGAAGGCTTTCAGGGCGCCACCAGCCAGAAAACCGACACCTTCCAATACGCAGTCGGCGGCAGCTATGACGCCGGCCCGCTTAAGATCACCGCCGACGTGGCGCGCACCCGCAGCAAGTTCACCAACTCGATCTACAGCTTCGACACCGCCTTTGCCGCGCCTGTGACGGTGAACGTCAACACCAATGTCGGCGGCAGCCCGGGTGGCCCGAACTTCACGTTCGTCAACGGCCCCGACGTCTTCGATCCAGCCACCTACATCTTCCGCGGCTTTTTCGATCGCCGCCAGATCGCCAAGGGCGACGACTGGCAGGCGCGCCTCGACCTGTCGTACGAGACCGGGCTCGACTGGCTGCCCAAGCTGGAAGTCGGCGGCCGCTACGTCGACCGCAACTCGGCGTTCATCGAGGGCAGCCGCTATGCCGACCTGCAGAACAACCGCACCCCGCTGGGTGCCGTGCCGGTCGACCTGCATGCCGGCTCCAGCGGCTTCCCGGGCAGCGATCCGACGACGATCGAGAGCTTCCTGACGCCGACCTACGGCAGCCTCCGCAGCAACGTCGAGCAGCTGCGCGCCCTGTCCGGCTTCACCCCCGGCGACCCGGCCGCCGATCCGTCGATCAGCTTCTCGGGCAACGAGCGGTCCTATGCCGGCTATGGCCAGCTGCGCTATGCCTTCGGGTCGGAGGATGGCCTGCGCCTCGACGGCGTCATCGGCGTCCGCGTCGTCCAGACCAAGCTCGGCATCAATGGCACCCTGCGCCTGCGCCAGCCCGATCCCGACGGCGCCGGGCCGCTGCCGGTCCCGGCCGACGTCTTCCAGCCGATCTCGGTCGACAAGAAGTACACCGACTGGCTGCCCAACATCAGCGCCCGCCTGCGCTTCACCGACCAGTTGCAACTGCGCCTGTCGGGGACCGAGACTCGCACCCGCCCCAGCTTTGGCCAGTATAACCCCGGCCTGGCGATCGATCCGCCCGGCGTCGGCGTCCGCAACGCCAATGGCGGCAACCCCGACCTCAATCCGTTGAAGTCGCGCAACTACGATGTCTCGCTGGAATATTACTTCTCGCGCGCCGGCTCGGTCTCGGTCGCGGCATTCCGGCGCGACCTGAAGGGCTTCATCCAGAACTACACGGTCGCGGTCAACGATCCCGACTTCGGTCCGCTCAACGTCAACCGGCCCTACAACTCGGGCAAGGGACGCATCGACGGCGTCGAGGCGCAGGTCACCAGCTTCTTCGATTTCGCCGGCCTGCCGACCTGGCTCAACAGCTTCGGCACCAGCGCGAACATTACCTACCTCAAGGCCAAGACCGGCTCGCCCGATGTCTTCGGCGGCACAGCGGTGGCGCAGCAGCCACTGCTCGGCGTGTCGAAGTGGACCTACAATCTGAACGGCTTCTACGAGAAGGACGGCGCGTCGATCCGGCTGTCGTACAATCTCCGCGGCAAATACCCGTCGATCCGCCGCCAGGACGACGGGCGCCTCTATACCGAGTCGGTGCTGCCGATCTCGCGGCTCGACCTGTCGATGAGCTATGACCTGTTCAAGAACGTGACATTGACTGCCGACATCACCAACATCCTGGCCAAGCCGCTGCGGATCAGGGAGCAGGCAGTCTTTGCGACCGGCGAGACGCCGTCGTTCACCCGGCTCGTGCGCTACGAGGAGAGCATCTACTCCGCCGGCGTCCGCTTCCGCTTCTAGCGGGCAAGAACCGCCGCGCCGGGGCGAACATCAGCGCGCCTTGGCGACGGCGCGACGTCGGTCGTACGATTGGGGGGAGATGGTGGACACGGCTGGGATTGAACCAGCGACCCCTGCGATGTCAACACAGTGCTCTACCACTGAGCTACGCGTCCACGGTGGCGGTCATTAGGGAATAGCGCGGCGCAGCGCAAGCTCCGAACGCATGTGGGGCAACACTGTCGCGGGGACTGGTCGTCCGCGCCGGGCCTGCCTAAGGTGGGTCGATGGTGCTGCCGGATCGTTTGACTGCCCTGCCGGGGTTCGCCGAGAGCGGTGACGCGCCCGGGCGCTGGCCGCTGGTGCTCGCCTCGCCGCACTCGGGCCGCGACTATCCGGCCGAGTTCCTCGCCAGCACCCGCCTTACCCTGGCCCAGCTGCGGCGGGCGGAGGATGCCTTCGTCGACATCCTGCTCGATGGCGCGGTCGGGCTGGGCGTGCCGCGGCTGGCGGCGCGTTACGGTCGCAGCTGGCTCGACCTCAACCGCGCGGCGGAGGAGCTCGACCCGTCGATGTTCATCGAGCCGATGGAGGTGCACGGCGGCCAGGGCAGCGACCGCGTCAGGGCCGGGCTCGGCGTCGTCCCGCGGGTCGCAGCGCAAGGGCTCGACATCTATCCGACGCGCCTCAGGCTGGGCGACGCCCAAGCGCGGATCGCCGAGGTGCATGCGCCGTGGCACGACCGCATCGACCAGCTGACGAGCGCCGCCCGCGACCGCCACGGCTATGCCATCCTGCTGGACTGCCATTCGATGCCCTCCCCTGCCCCGGCGGTCGGTGGCGCGGCACAGGTCGTGCTGGGCGACCTGCACGGTACCAGCGCGGCGCCGGCGCTGGTCGACTGGCTGGAGCGCTGCTTCACCGCCGCAGGGCTGCGCGTCGCACGCAATGCCCCGTACGCAGGCGGCTACACCACCGCCCGGCACGGCCGGCCGCGCGACGGCATCCATGCGGTGCAGATCGAGCTGGACCGAGCGCTGTACATGGATCCGGCCCGGCTGGTGCGCCATCTCGGCTTCCAGGCGGTGACCGCGACGATGACAACGCTGGCGGCAACGCTGATGCGCAACGACCTTGGCCTGGGCTCGACCGGCTACGCAATCGCGGCGGAATGAAAAAGACCGCCCCGCGCGTACGCGGAGCGGCCAGGGTTCAGGGAGTTACCGGGCGAAAGGGGGGAACGCCCGGTCCGCTTGAATTAGGACGACGCAAGCGGCTCGACAAGGGGTGGGCGTGAAAAACATGTTGCGCCGCACCTAGTCTCGAAGGTTTGACCCTATGGTGCCCGGCGCGCGACCACATGAATGGTCAGCGGGACCGCAAACTCGACATATTCCGCCGTCGGATCCGACTCGAGGCCGAGCTTCCACGCCCGCCGGTCGAGCTGTGTTCGGCCGTTCATCGTCGCGACGTCGCCGGCGATCGCCAGGGTGAACGGCAGGCTGACCGGGACCGCCTTGCCGCGGATGGTCAGCGTTCCCGTCGCCAAATACCGTCCGGGGCCCTGCGCGACAATCTTTTGCGTGGCAAAGCGGGCCGTGCTTGCCGCGGCGACCGCGAACCAGTCGTTACCCGGCAATGTCGTATCGACCGTCTGGTCCCCGGTCGCGGCCGAGGCGAGGTCGACAGTCACGCCGACAGCAGCCTTGTCAGGGGCAGCCGGGTCGAAGTCGATCGCCGCCGTCCATTTGCGGAAGGACCCGGGCACGACGCGCCCGAGCCAGTTGGCTGAGAACCCGATCTGGCTCTTCGCCGGGTCGACCGTCCATTTGGCTGCAGTCGCGGGCGCTGCGACGGCAAGCAGCAGGATCAGGCCCAGGTACTTCATGTGAGATTTCCTCCGCGCCGGCGCAGCCACGGCGACATCCTGACGAGAACGTCGTCGCGGTCCATGTAATGGTGCTTGAGCGCGGCTGCGACGTGCAGGACGATCAACGCCAGCGTGATCCAGCCAAGAACGGCATGGGCCTGGCCGAACAGGTCGTTCAACGCCCTGGACAGCGGCAGCATCGGCACCTGGAACAGGCCGAAATACAGGATCGGGAACTGGATCTTGCTGGTCGAGGCCATCGCCCAGCCACTCAGCGGCAGGCCCAGCATCAGCGCGTAAAAGCCCCAGTGCGAAAGCTTGGCGAGCACGACCTCGGCGCTGGTCATGTGATCCGGGTAGGGCGGCGGCGGGTTCATCAGGCGCCACGCCAGCCGCGCGATCGCCAGCACCAGCACGGTCAGCCCGACCGACTTGTGGAGCTGGATAACCACGAAGCCGAGCTGCTTGGTCGCGGGGTCATGGCTGTCGAGCAACGGGTCCAGCACCCACAGGCCGACCACCAGATTGGCGATCAGCAGGACGGCGATGACCCAGTGGAAGACGATTGCCACCTGGGAGTAACGACTGTGCGGGACGGAAGCCATGAGCGAGAGCACCTGCTTTGGATCGAGACCGTAGACGACCCTAGCCCGGTGCACGGCGCTGCGGAAGCGGTCCCGCAGCGCCGTGACGATGTGCTACTTGGCGGCGAGCTCGGCAGCCTGCGCGGTCTGGCGCTCGAACAGGTTGCCGATCTGCGCAAGACCGAACAGATGGGCGTAGATCAGCCCCATCATGCCGTTCTGGACCATCTTGCGAGCCTGGTCGCCGCGGATGTTCTGCAGCTTCTCCTCGGCGACCATGCGGAAGCCGCGGTAGATCGCCGGCTCGGGCATATTGGGTTGCTGGATGGTAACTTCGCCGTCGATAAGCAGGTCGAGCTTGGCGAGCTCGTCCATGAAGCCACGGGTCCGGGCGATCGCCTGCTCGAACTGCTCGCAGAAGGCCAGCACGCTCTTGGTCGTGTCGGTCGGCTCGGCGCCGTCGAACAGCTTGTCGGTCGCATCGGCGCTCAGCTGGTTGGCGCTGTCGTCGAAGCACAGCGACAGCTCTTCGCTATTCTCCTGCAGGCGGGCCAGCATGAACGGGTAGCGGCGCACGAACGCCGGGACATAGGCGCCGGACTGCCACAGGCCGTCCTCGCCGATGTACAGGTTCTGGCCCTCGGTCAGGCCGACCAGCGCCAGCGGGGCGGGATTGTCGCCGAGGCCGAAGACGATCGGATAGAAGCGCTGGGCGATCGCGAACTCGTCGACGGTCACCGGGATGGCGTGCGTGACCTTGGCGAAGTTGAACTCCTCACGCGGCTTCAGGCCGTGCGTCGGATGGAACTGGGAGGACAGCGGCACCAGCGAATTGTAGAAAAGCGGCAATTGCTGCGGCTGGGACGCGGATACGTTGGCGGGCGTGGTAGCCATGTTATTCGAGCTTTCGACTGACGTTGCGGCCAAGAACCCCCCCGGGGTCCGCGAACGTCGAGCATTTACGGGGGCGAGCGGCGCGACGCAAGCCGCTGTTCAAACCACTTTGCCGGGGTTCATGATGCCGTGCGGATCGAGTGCGGCCTTGATCACCCGCATCGCCGCCAGCTTGCCCGGATCACCAAGACGCTGCAATTCCGCGCGCTTGATCGTGCCGATGCCGTGCTCGGCCGAGATCGAGCCGCCCGAGGCCATCACGCGATCGTTGACGAAGCGGGTGATCGCCGCGCCGTTTCGCGCCACCCATTCGTCGCCGCCGATCACCGGCATGCGAACGTTGAAATGGATATTCCCGTCGCCGAGATGTCCGAACGCCAGCACCCGTGCCTCCGGCCAGCGCTCCTCGATGATCGCTGCGGTGTCGAGCATGAACCCCGGCATCCGCGACACCGGTACCGAGATATCGTGCTTGAGCGCCGAGCCATCGATCCGCTCGGCCTCCGGCAGGGTTTCGCGCAGCCGCCACAGCGCCGCCGCCTGCGCCTCGCTGGCCGAAATCGCCGCGTCGGCGATCTCTCCCGCGCCCGCCGCCTCGGCCAGCAGTTCGGTCAGCTGCGCGGCGGTGACATGCGCCTCGATCAGGACATACCATGGATGCGTCTCGGCCAGCGGATCGCGGTTGCCGGGAACGTGCCGCATCGCCAGGTCGATGCCGACACGCGGCATCAGTTCGAAGCTCTCGACGGCATTGGCGGTGCCCCGGCGCAGCCGTGCCAGCACCGCAAGTGCCGCATGAGGGTCGGCCACGCCCGCCAGCGCGACCGTGACCTCCGCCGGCTGCGGCACCAGGCGCACGGTCGCCGCAGTGACGATGCCCAGCGTGCCCTCGGCGCCGATCAGCAGTTGCTTGACGTCATAGCCGCTGTTGTCCTTGACCAGTCCGCCAAGCTGATCCAGCACCGATCCATCCGGCAGAACCGCTTCCAGTCCGAGGACCAGGGCCCGCATCGTGCCGTGCCGCAACACCTGGACGCCGCCGGCATTCGTCGAGATCAGCCCGCCGATGGTTGCGCTATCCTTCGCGGCAAGCGACAGCGGCAACACGCAACCCGCAGCCGCGGCAGCGGCATGAGCCACCGACAGGATCACCCCAGCCTCCAATGTCATCGTCAGGCCATCCGCATCGACCGCGCGTATCTGGTTCATCCGCGTCAGGTCGATGAGGACCGCGCTGCCATCCGCCGAGGGAATGCCGCCACCGACCAGGCCGGTATTGCCGCCCTGCGGCACCAGCGCGACGCGGTGCTGCGCAGCGGCGCGCACGATCCGCGCCACCGCGGCGGTGTCCGCCGGGCGCAACATCAGGCACGAGGCGCCGTACAGGCGGCCTCGCCAGTCTTCGAGATGCGGGGCGATCATCGACGCATCGTCGGTCCAGCCGCCCGGCCCGGCGGCGTCGCGCATGGCATCGAGGGCGGTTGCCGAAGGCTGTGCGGTGTCGATCATGGCGCCGATGCTAGCCGGAGTGTGGCTTTCGGGCCAGCATGACGTGGCGATCGGGCCGTTAATCGGCGACAAGCGGCCGAGTTCATTTTCGGTTCAACCGCCGGTGGTCACGCCGCAGGCGATCAACGAACTGGCGCCGTCGGCGTACTTTGGAGTGATATAGCGATAATGTCCTGGTGGCGGCTCTTCGGTATCGGCCTGGCATTGCTGCTGACCCCATGCCTGGCGTCGGCGAAGTTCCCGTGGTTCGGCAAGAAGAAGGTCGAGCGCGTGCAGATCGTCGAGGCGCCGGTCATCGCGCGGGAGCCCCGACCCGAGCCGCCGCTGGCCGGCCGGTCGCGCTGCGTGGCGATGAACGGCGTGGCCGGTGCCGTGGTGTTCGGCGACCATGCCGTGGAACTGTCGATGAAGAACGGCGCGCACTGGCGCCTGTATTTCGCCCAGCAATGTCCGACGCTGAGCTTCTATGCCGGCTTTTATTATCGTCGCGCCGAGGCCGGGCAGTTGTGCGCCGGTCGGGACGCGATCATCTCCCGCTCCGGTGGGGAATGTACGATAGCGAGCATTGTCCCGACGGCTCCGGCCCGGCGCCGCCACCGCTGAACGTAGCGCTTGACGTGTTGCTTTCGGGCAACATCTTAAAGCTTGCTTTCCGTAAACGGAAACTGGCGCTGGGCGCGCTGGACAACGGCCCTGAAGGTTGATTTATTGATTGGGCTGCCGCGCGGTCGACGCCGGGCGGAAGCGACGATCCTGCAATCATAGCGGGACGGCGCGAAGCGGAGTTATCAGGGGGGGAACGCAGCCATGCGGCCGATCATCAACTCGATGCGCGCGATACTTGTGTCCGGTGTTTCGGCAGGCGCCCTGATGGGTGTCGCAGTGCAGGCACAGACCAGCACCTCGGCCGGCACGACCGGCACGGCACCGGCCACCACCGGCGTTGCAGAGGCCTCGGCGCCGAACCGCAATAACGCGGTGAACGGCGGCAGTGGCATCGACGACATCATCGTCACCGCGCAGCGCACATCACAGAGCCTGCAGGACGTGCCGATCGCAGTCTCGGCCTTCACCGCCGATGCCCTACAGAAACAGCAGATCAACAACGCTTCCGACCTGCAGCTGACCTTGCCCAACATCACCTTCACCAAGAGCAATTTCACCGGCGGCGTATTCACCATCCGCGGTGTCGGCGACCTGTGCGTCGGCGTTACCTGCGACAGCGCCACCGCCATCCACATTAACGACCTGCCATTGTTCGGCACCCGCATCTTCGAGACCGAGTTCTTCGATCTGGAGCGTGTGGAGGTCCTGCGCGGTCCGCAGGGCACGCTGTTCGGACGCAACGCCACGGCGGGCGTCGTCAACTTCATCACCGCCAAGCCCGACCTGACGGCGATCCACGCGGCGGTCGAGGGCGAGTACGGGAATTACGACTCGTACAAGGTCAAGGCGATGCTCAACGTGCCGCTGACCGAGACGCTCGGCGTCCGCGTCGCGGGCACCTATCTCAAGCGCGGTGGCTTCACCAAGAACCTGTACGACGACAGCCGCATCGACGGTCGCGACCTCTACTCCATCCGCGGCTCGATCCGCTGGCGTCCGACCGACGACACGACGGTCGACCTGATGGGCTATTACTTCCGCGAGAACGACGACCGGCTGCGGATCCAGAAGCAGCTGTGCCAGCGCGACCCCACCGGCGTGCTGGGTTGTACCCCGGGTGGCCTGCCCAATCAGACGGTCAACGGCAACGCCGCCCTGTCGAGCGTGTTCAGCTCGACCGAGCTGGTCGCGATCTCGACCGCGCCATTCCGCACCAGCGCCGCCGGCAACGCCCTTGCGAATGGCCTGGTCGCGCTGTCGAGCGGCAGCCTTTACGGCCCGGACGGCTATGCCAACGCGATCAATCCCGCCGATCCGCGGAGCGTCTATACGGCATTCAAGCCGACCTACTTCGCCGACGAAATCCAGGCGTCGGCCCAGATCACGCACGACTTCGGCGCGATCAAGGTCAAGGTCTCGGGCCTGTACCAGAAGGACCGCGTCGACTCTCAACAGGACTATAACCTCGCGGTCCAGAGCGGCAGCGTCTACAACACCGGCTTCGCCACGGCGGCCGCCTATGCCGCCGGCCTAGGCGGTCCGTTGCTGCAACAGTTCACCCGGGCGCTGACGGCGCTGCGGCCGACCGGAGCGAATGGCCAGTATTGCACCTCGGCTTCGGAGGAGACCGGCACCGGCGTCTTCGGCGGTCACTCGGTTTGCGGCGCGGTCCCGCTGAACTTCGATCGCTCGAACAACACCAACGATGCCTATACCGGCGAAGCGATCATCAACAGCCAGTTCGACGGCAAGTTCAACTTCCTGCTCGGCGGCATCTACAACAAGATCCACAATTCGGAGAACAGCTACTACGTCAACGCCTTCGGGCTCGACTACGCCGCAGCGGTACTCGGCCTTGCCGGAACGTTGGGCGCGCAGCTCGGCGGCAATCCGGCATTTCCCAACAGCTACCGTGCGACGCCGTTCTACCGCAACAACACCAACGACTACCGGCTTGAATCCTACGGCATCTACGGCGAGGCCTATTTCGACATCTCGAGCCGTGTAAAACTGACCGGCGGCATCCGCTACAACAACGACAAGAAGGAAGTCAGCGCCCGCAAGACGCTGTTCTCCGACATCAACAGCGCCGCGGTCTACCTGCCGTACGGATCGACCGACCTCAGCCAGGCAGTCGGCTATGCCAATCTCGACTTCGACCCGTCGACCGGCAACCAGCTGTACAGCGTCCGCAAGGTCGGCTTCAGCGAGATCACCGGCCGCGCCGTCATCGACTGGAAGGTGACCGACGAGAACCTGCTCTATGCGTCATACTCGCGCGGCTACAAGTCGGGCGGTATCAACCCGCCGCTGAGCAACGCCTTCAGCGTTCCGGAGAGCTTCAATCCCGAGTTCATCGACTCGTTCGAGGTCGGCTCCAAGAACACCTTCCTCGACGGCCGGCTGCGCCTGAACCTCACTGGCTTCTACTATAAGTACAAGGGCCTGCAGCTCAGCCGCATCGTCAACCAGACCTCGGTGAACGACAATGTCGACGCCGATATCTATGGTCTCGAGGCGGATGCGATCGTCCAGCCGACGCGCGCGCTCGCGGTCAACATCGGCTTCAGCTACCTCCACACCAAGGTCTCGGGCGACAAGTTCCTGTTCAACCCGCGCGATCCGTCCGGCGGCCGCGATGACGCCGTGATCATCAAGGACATTACTTCGGCGGCGAATTGCGCGGTCGTCCCGACCGTGGCGGGCAACGGCGTAGGGGCCAACCGCTATGTCGGCGCGATCAACAACAGCATCGGCCTGCGCGCTCCGACGGCCTTCCCGACGGGCAGCGGACTTGCCGCCGGAACGACGGGGGCGTTCGGCATCTGCAGCGCGCTGAAGAGCAATGCCGCGTCGGTCGGGGCGCTGTTCGGCGGTATGCAGGTCATCGACGGCGGCGTCGCGATCAACATCAAGGGCAACCAGCTACCCCAGGCCCCGACGTTCAAGGCATCGACCGGCGTTCAATACACGCTCGACTTCGGCAATGGCAGCACGCTGATCCCGCGCTTCGATGTGACATTCACCGGCAACAGCTATGGCAGCATCTTCAACGGCGCCGGGCTCGGCCAGACGCAGTTCGTCAACCGCATCCCGAGCTACACGATCATGAACGCCCAGATCCAGCTGAACGGGCCGAACGATCGTTACTTCGTCCGCACCTTCATCCAAAACCTTTCGAACAATAACGCCCAAACCGGACAATATGTCACCGACCAGTCGTCGGGGCTCTACACCAACATCTTCACGCTCGAGCCGCGGCGTTACGGTATCGCGGCGGGCGTAAAGTTCTAGCCTGGCGGCATTTCGACCATCAAGACGCAAGAGGCGGGGCGAAATCCCCGCCCCTTCTTTTGGGCGCGTCCATTGACTTTTCGCTCGAATCTTGCGCAAGCGCGCGGTGGCCTGCGCTGTGGCAGCCCATGCGTTTAGGACATTCATGAGTTTCGAAGCCCTCGGCCTGTCGGAGGAACTACTCCGCGCCGTAGCCGACAGCGGTTACAACGATCCGACGCCAATCCAGCGCCAGGCGATCCCGCCGGTGCTGATGGGACGCGATATCATCGGCGTGGCGCAGACCGGCACCGGCAAGACCGCGTCGTTTGTGCTGCCGATGATCGACATCCTGGCAGAGGGTCGCAGCCGCGCCCGCATGCCGCGCTCGCTGATCCTCGAGCCGACGCGCGAACTGGCCCAGCAGGTCAGCGAGAATTTCGATAAATACGGCAAATACCACAAGCTCAGCATGGCCTTGCTGATCGGCGGCGTGTCGATGGGCGACCAGCTCGCGGCGCTGGAAAAGGGTGTCGACGTCCTGATCGCTACCCCGGGCCGGCTGATGGACCTGTTCGGCCGTGGCAAGATCATGCTCAACCAGTGCAGCCTGCTCGTCATCGACGAGGCCGATCGGATGCTCGACATGGGCTTCATCCCGGACATCGAGGAAATCTGCACCAAACTGCCTGCAGACCGTCAGACGCTGTTGTTCTCGGCGACCATGCCGGGGCCGATCAAGAAGCTGGCCGACAAGTTCATGACCGACCCGCGCGTTATCGAAGTTGCGCGCCCGGCGCAGTCGAACGTCCTGATCTCGCAATTCGTCGTCGAGACCAGCCCGCGCGGCAAGCGCGAGACGCTGCGCAAGCTGTTGCGCGATCCCGAGCTGAAGAACGCTATCGTCTTCTGCAACCGCAAGCGCGATGTTCGCGAACTTGCCGATGTGCTCAAGAAGGCCGGCTTTGCCTCGGGCCAGATCCACGGCGACATGGATCAGGGCGACCGGATCAAGGAACTCGACCGCTTCAAGGCCGGTGACATCACCATCCTGGTCGCCTCCGACGTTGCGGCACGCGGCCTGGACGTTCCGGGCGTCACCCATGTCATCAACTATGACGTGCCGCACCATGCCGAGGATTACGTCCACCGCATCGGCCGCACGGGCCGCGCCGGCCGCACCGGCATCGCCTATACGCTGATGACCCCCGACGAGGCCGAGAACCTTGCCGAGGTCGAGAAGCTGATCGGTCACAAGGTACCGCGCCACGGCGCCGAGGCCACTACGACGGCCGAAATCGAGGCGGTTGCCGAGACCATCGAAGTACCGAGCGATGCAGTCGCCGAGGATGAGCGCGATGCCGTTGCCACCGGTGGCGAGACGGGCACCGAGCCGAAGCGCCGTCGACGTCGTGGTGGCCGCGGCCGCACCGGCGGCGACCGCGAACCGCGCGAGGCCAATGCCGGTGGCGAAGAGGCCGCCTCGCAACCTGAAGCGCGCCGCGAGACGGCGCCGCGTGAGCAGGCACCCCGGGGGCAGGCTCCGCGCGTGCAGGCGACCCGCGAGCAGGCGCCTCGCGATCAGGCGCCTCGGGAAGAGGCACGACGCGATGCACCGCGCAACGAGCCGCGCCGCGATGGCCGCCGGGACGAGCAACGGCGCGACGAGCCCCGGCGCGACGAGCAGCGCCGCGAGGAACCGCGGCGTGGTCGTGGCGGCGGTGGGCGCGATCGTGACGATGACCGCGACACCAACGAGGTCGGCTTCGGCAGCGACGGCATGCCCGCCTTCATGATGGTCAAGGCGCGCAGCGAGCCCTGAGCCGGGCTTGCGCCGGGCTTTACGATAGTCACCGCGTGGCGGTCGCGCTAAGGTTGACGTGGGCGTGAACCACGGAGCCTCGCGATGACTTACGAGCATATCCTGTACGACGAGGCGGACGGCGTCGCGACGCTGACCATCAATCGCCCGGCGATGCTCAACGCGCTGCATACCGGCGTCATCACCGAGATGCTGCACGCCGTCGACCGCGTCCGCGACGAGGGCAGCGCGCGTGTCCTGCTGTTGACCGGCGCCGGCCGCGGCTTCTCCAGCGGTGCCGACCTGGGCAGCGGCGACACCGCCAGCGCGGCGATGAGCGGCGGCCCGGTCGATGCGGGACGCCTGCTCGAGACGCACTTCAACCCGTTGCTGGAGCGGCTGTTCGCACTGCCGGTACCGTTCGTCACCGCGGTCAACGGACCGGCGGCGGGGGCGGGCTGTTCGCTGGCGCTGGCGGGCGACATCGTCATCGCCGGGCGCTCGGCCTATTTCCTCCAGGCGTTCATCAACATCGGGCTGGTCCCCGACGTCGGCTCGACCTGGATGCTGCCGCGCCTCGCCGGCAAGGCGCGCGCGACGGCGATGATGATGCTCGGCGAGCGAGTGCCCGCTGAAACTGCGCTCGACTGGGGCATGATCTACAAGGTCGTCGACGATGCCGAGCTGATGCCGACGGCGCAGGCGCTGGCGGCCAGGCTGGCGAAAGGGCCGACCGGTGCCTATGCCTTGATCCGCCACGGCATTCGCGCGTGCCTCGACACGACGCTGACCGAGGCTCTGTCGCTGGAGCGACGTAACCAGCGCCTCGCCGGCCGCTCGCCCGACTTCGTCGAAGGCGTCAGCGCCTTCCTGCAAAAGCGTCCGGCGGTATTTACGGGGAAGTAAGCCCGCCCCGATAGCGGAGCAGGAACGCTGCCGCGAAGGCTGTGACCCTGCCCTCGGCGATTGCAGCGCGAAGTCCGGCCATGAGCTGCTGGTAGAACCAGATATTATGCTCGGTCATCAGCATGGCGCCGAGGATCTCGTCGGAGCGGACGAGGTGTTGGAGATAGGCGCGGCTGTCCTGCGCGCAGACCGGACACGCACAATCGCCGTCGAGCGGCCCTTCATCCTCGGCAAAGCGCGCGTTGGTGATGTTGAGCGGCCCGTCATGAGTGAAGGCCTGGCCGTTGCGACCGGATCGCGTCGGCAGCACACAGTCAAACATGTCGATGCCGCGCAGCACCGCCCCGACGATGTCGTCAGGCTTGCCGACCCCCATCAGATAGCGCGGCGCGTCGGCGGGCAACTGTCCCGGCGCATAGTCGAGGACCTCGAACATCGACGCCTGGCCTTCGCCGACCGCCAGGCCGCCGATCGCATAGCCGTCGAAGCCGATCGCCTGCAGCGCATCCGCCGACCGGGCGCGGAGCCCGGCGTCCATCGAGCCCTGCTGGATGCCGAACAGCGCGGCGCGCTCGGCATGCTCGACACCCTCGTCGAAGGCGTTGCGCGATCGCAGCGCCCAGCGCATCGAACGCTCCATCGACGCCTCGGCCTGCTCCGGCGTCGCGGGGAAAGGCGTGCACTCGTCGAACACCATGACGATGTCGGAGCCGAGCAGCCGCTGGATCTCCATCGAACGTTCGGGCGTGATCAGGTGCTTCGAGCCGTCGCGGTGCGAGGCGAAGGTGACGCCGTTCTCGGTCAGCTTGGCGAGCTTGCCCAGCGACATCACCTGGTAGCCGCCGCTGTCGGTCAGGATCGGCCGATCCCAGCCCATGAACTTGTGCAACCCCCCGACCCGCGCCATCCGCTCGGCGCCCGGACGCAGCATGAGGTGATAGGTGTTGCCCAGGATGATGTCCGCCCCCGCCGCGCGGACTTCGGCCGGGCGCATCGCCTTGACCGTGGCGGCGGTACCGACCGGCATGAAGGCGGGCGTGCGGATGTCACCGCGCCGCATCGCGATGGTGCCGGTGCGTGCGGCGCCATCGGTTGCGGCGATGGTAAAGTCGAAGCGCGGTCGGGTCATGGCGTCGGATTACGTCCTGGGGCTTGGTGTCGAAGGGCCCGGGCCGTGTAGAACGCTTGAGGCGGTGTCACCAGAGCGTGGCGTCGGCGGCCTCAGCCCATCGCGCGCGGCAGCACCATCGGCACCCGCAGCGCATAGTCCGCATAGACCGGAAATGCGGCGCGCAGAACCCGCTCCTCGTGCTGCATCCGGCGCCATTGCAGCGCCAGCTGGGCCGCGCCGATCAGGATCGCCGGCCACGACCAGTGCAGGATGATGATGGCGACGGTGCTGAAGCCTTCGGCGACGTACAACGGGTGGCGGACGACGCCGTACGGACCATGGGTGACCAGCTCGCGAGCCGCCGCCATGATCGAGAAGGACCGGCCGAGATAGTGCAGGCAATAGATCGACGCCGCGGTCCCGCAGAGCAGCAGCAGCGTCGCGCCGACCTGGACGCCGAACGGCGCCTTGCCCGGTGGCAGCCAGACCAGCACCATCAGCAGGAAAGTCCCGGCGATGGCGGCAAGTCGCGGCTCGATCCCGGTGGCGACGCTGGTCGGCGGCGAGCGGCGCACCGTCATGACGACCATCAGCAGCACGAACGACAGGCTGAGCGCCTGTGCGATCGCCCCCAGCGCGAACGACGGATCGAGCGCCGTGGCGCGAACCTTGGCGATCAGGCCGACGACCTGGGTGATCGCCAGATAGACAAAGGCAAGGATCATCAACGACTTGCCGAGCAAGTCTTCGCCACGCGCACTCATCGAACGGTCACCCCTGCGGAATTTGCTTCCGGGCGCTGCCGGCGGACGAAGGGCCAGGCAAGCTGACGCAGATAATCGGGCGGCACCTCATCGTCGGTGCCAAGGCGGGTCGGCGCCGCGTCGGGCAGGTGCAGCGTGCCGAACAGCCGGTCGAGCCAGGTCAGGCTGGGTGCGAAGTTGCGGTCGTACGCCTCGACGTGATTGGCGTGGTGCCAATGGTGAAAGTGCGGCGTCGCGAAGACATGGCGCAACGGGCCGATGGCGACGCGGACGTTCGAGTGCACCAGGTACGACTGCACGGTGTAGATCATTGCATGCACGGCCATCGCCTCGGCCGTGAAGCCGAGCACGAACAGCGGCAGGTAGGCGGCCGCAGCGAGAATGATCTGGTCGGCGGCATGAACGCGGTGCGTCGCCAGCCAGTCGAGCTCCTCGATGCTGTGATGGACCGAGTGGAAGCTCCACAGCCACGGGATCGCATGGAAGCTACGGTGTGCAGCATAGACGCCGGCGTCGGCGACGACATAGGCGGCGACGACCTGCAGCCACAGCGGCAGGCTCGCGACGAAGCCGTGCGGCGCCGGGCCCCACCAGTTTGCGACGGCAGTAATGAGCAGGATGAAGCCGATGCGGACGACGATGCCGTTGGCAAACATGTAGATGATGTCGTTGAACCAGTGCCGGCGGAAAAAACCCTGTCCGCGCCGGTTCGGCAACAACATCTCCAATGGAATGAAGATCAGGGCGACGACAAGTATTACGCGAAAGTTAATAAGGTCCGCGATCACAACTTGTACGCCCCACTGCCCCGCCGGATATTAGCATCGGCTCATCGGGGCCGCAATGCGGCAGATCTTCAGGCTGGGAGCAACAGACTAGCGTCGCCATAACTGTAAAAGCGGTAGTCGTCCGCAATGGCATGGGCATAAGCCCGGCGCATGGTGTCGAGGCCCATCAATGCGCTGACCAGCATGAACAAGGTCGATTTCGGCAGGTGGAAGTTGGTCAGCAGCCCGTCGATGGCGCGAAAGCGGTAGCCGGGCGTGATGAAGATCGAGGTGTCGCCGGTCCAGGCGCCGGGTCCCGCCGCCGCGGCGCTTTCGAGGAGCCGAAGCGAGGTCGTGCCGACGGCGATGACCCGGCCGCCTGCCGCCCGAACCGCTGCCAGCCGTTCGGCGGTGGCGGCGTCGAGGCTGCCCCATTCGGCATGCATGCGGTGGTCGTCGGTGTCGTCGGCCTTGACCGGCAGGAAGGTGCCGGCGCCGACGTGCAGCGTCACCGTCTCGCGGCCGATGCCGGCGGCGGCGAGCGCCGCGAACAGGGTCGGGGTGAAATGCAGGCCGGCGGTCGGCGCGGCGACGGCGCCGGGCTTGTCGGCGTAGAGCGTCTGGTAGTCGGCGGCGTCCCGAGCGTCGACCGCACGCTTCGAGGCGATATACGGCGGCAGCGGCATCGCTCCCGCAGCCTCCAGCGCCGCTTCCATCGGCAGGTGGCTGTCGAAGCGCCACAGGATCGCCCCATCCTCGGCACGGTCCTCGACCTTGCCGTGCAGGCCGGCACCGAAGTCGATATAATCCTCGATCTGCAAGCGCCGGGCGTTCCGGACGAAGCTCCACCAGCGCCACTCGTCGACCCGCTTGTGCAGCGTGACACCGATGCGCGCCTCGCCGCGCTTGCCGGCCAGCTGGGCCGGGATGACGCGCGTGTCGTTGAACACCAGGCAATCACCGGCGCGAAGCTGCGACGGCAAGTCGGTGAAGCTCAGGTCGGCAAGGCCGGTGGGCGTGACCTTGAGCAGCCGGGACGCGTCGCGCGGCGTCGCCGGGCGCAGGGCGATACGCTCCGGCGGAAGATCGAAATCGAAATCGGCAACGCGCATGGAATTCGGTTCCGCCCTTCAAACCAGCAGAAGGGTGGGCTTACTTCGGCGGCACCGCGGACTGCGACGGGAACGCCATCGGCGCCGGGCCGGCAGCCGGGACCGGCGAACTCGGCGCGGGCGGCGCGATGTTGTCGGCGGCAATCGAGGCCTGGACGATCTTCGACGGATTGGCCGGTGGCTCACCCTTCTCGATGGCGTCGACGAACTCCATGCCGCCAACCACGCGGCCCCAGACGGTGTAATTATGGTCCAGCTTCATGACCGGCTGCAGGACGATGTAGAACTGGCTGTTGGCGCTGTCGGGCGACGTGGCGCGGGCCATGGCGACGCTGCCGCGCAGATGCGGCAGGTCGTTGAATTCGGCCTTGAGGTCGGGCAGCTTGGAGCCGCCGGTACCCGTGCCGGTCGGATCGCCGCCCTGCGCCATGAAGCCGTCGATGACCCGGTGGAAGACCGTACCGTCATAGAAGTGCTGGCGCGTCAGGGTCTTGATGCGCTCGACGCTGTTCGGGGCAATGTCGGGGCGCATGACGATGGTAACGCGGCCGCCGGTCGACAGATCGAGCAACAACGTGTTCTCGGGCGTAACCGGCGGCGGCGGCTTGACCACGGTCGGCTCGGACTTGGGCAGTTCCTTCGGGGTCGTCGCGACCTCCGGCTCCTTCTGAGCCTGGGCGGGCACGGCCATCGCCATCGACAGCCCGAACGCTGCAGCCGCCGCCATCATTCCGCGCATCGTCAAACCATTCCCCGCAATCATAAACCAGCCATTGCCGAGGCTGGCGTTCGCAATTCGCACCGCATAGCTGACGCAAGGCTGAACGTCACCTTGGCGCCTGTTGCCGTGACGATCAGCCCGCCTTCAGCTGTGCGACCCGCGCCACCACGTCGGCGGCGACACGCGGCGTCAGGAACTTGCGGACGTCGCCGTCGTACATCGCGATCTCCTTGACCAGGCGCGATGCGATCGGCTGCAGCGCGACGTCGGCCATCAGGAAGACCGTCTCGATGCGCGCATTGAGTTGCTGGTTCATCCCAGCCATCTGATACTCATACTCGAAGTCAGCGACCGCCCGCAGCCCGCGGATGATCATCGAGGCGCCCTGCTCCTCGGCAAAATTCATCAGCAGCGCGTCGAATTCGACGACCTTGATGCTCGGCATGCCCTCGGTCTCGCGGCGGACGTGCGCGGTACGCTCCGCCAGACTGAACATCGGCGACTTGGAGGCATTGGTAGCCACGCCAATGACCAGCGTGTCGACCAGCTTGGCACCCCGCCGGATGATGTCCATGTGACCCAGCGTGATCGGGTCGAAGGTACCCGGATAGACGCCGATGCGTGTCGTCACCTAGCGGTCGCGGTCGATGGTGAAGCGGGCGATGGCGCGCAGCAGATCGGCCTCGCGACCGAAGCTCTGCAGGTGCTCGATGGCCTGCTCGATCAGCATCTGCGCCTGCGTCCGGGCTCGTTCGACGCCGAGCAGCGACACGAAGGTCGACTTGCCCGCCGCCGCGTCCTTGTTGACCGCCTTGCCGGTCTTGGCCGACTCGCCTTCCACGTCGAGCAGGTCGTCGGCGATCTGGAAGGCCAGCCCGAGGTCGCGGGCGTATCCTCTGAGTGGCGTACGCTGCGATTCGGGGATGCGCCCCATGATCGCCCCGGCCTCGAGGCAAAAGCCGATCAGTGCGCCGGTCTTGAGCTGTTGCAGGCGCGTGGTCGCGCCGATGTCGAACTCGCGCTGCTCGGCCGCAAGATCCATCATCTGGCCACCGGCCATGCCGCTCGGGCCACTGGCGCGCGCCAGCTCGAGGACCAGTTCGGCGCGGGCACTGGCATCCTCGTGCGTCGCCTCGTCGGCCAGCACCTCGAACGCCAGCGCATGCAGCGAATCCCCGGCCAGCACTGCCGTCGCTTCGTCGAAGGCCTTGTGAACGGTGGGCTTGCCACGGCGCAGGTCGTCGTCGTCCATGCACGGCAGGTCGTCGTGGATCAGGCTGTAGCAATGCACCGCCTCGATCGCGATGGCGACGCGCAGGGCCCGTTCGCGGTCGACGTTGAACAAGTCGCAGGCGGCGACCACCAACAGCGGGCGCATGCGCTTGCCACCGCCGATGGCAGAGTGTCGCATGGCCAGGTACAGGCGCTCGCGGCCGTCGTCGGGAACCGCCAGCAGGCGGTCGAAACGCTGGTCGATCGACTTGCCGATGGCGTCGAGCGCGGGCTTCAGACTGATCGAGGCCTGGACCAATTCAGCGCCGCCCATCAGGCTGCATCGAAGGCGCGGACGCCAGTCGGGGTGCCGTCGCTGCCAAGCTGGATCGCTTCGATCCGCGCAGTCGCACCAGCCAGCTTGGCTTCACAGTGTTTTTTCAATGCCTGCCCCTGGGTATACAGGTCGATCGACGCCTCCAGGGGCGTGTCGCCGGCTTCCAGGCTGTGGACGATCTTCTCCAGGCGCGCGAGGGCGTCCTCGAAGCTCAGGCCGGTCAAATCTTGCGGTTCGGTCATCGCGCATGTTTTGGACGGGCGGTCGGCGGGGGTCAAGGCAGTTGCCTGTCGTTCACGTCGCACTAAGCTGGCGCGGTAAAGTCCGGAAGGATCGTTGGAATGCAGGTCACTGCCGCCGTCGTCGCTGCGCGTGGTGCCGATTTCGATTGCCGTCGTCTCGAACTGGTCGAGCCAGGCGCGAGGCCGGTCCCGGTCATGGAGCAAGACGCATGAAGCTGCTGGTACTGATGGCCCTGGTCGCGGCGGTCCCGGCGACGGCGGCGCTGACCCCGGCAGAAACCCGCATGATGGCCAGCGTCGACGCCGACCAGCCGCGCTCCATCGCCCTGCTGCAGCGATTGGTCGACCAGAACAGCGGTACGATGAACCTGGCCGGCGTCACCAAGGTCGGCGAGATGATGACTGCCGAGCTGAAGCCCCTCGGCTTCGACGTGGTGTGGAAGCCATTGCCGCAGACCAAGCGCGCCGGGCACATCATCGCGACGCACAAGGGCAAGCCGGGCGGCAAGCGCCTGCTGCTGATCGGCCATCTCGACACCGTGTTCGAGCCGGACTCGCCTTTCCAGAAGTTCGTGCGCAGCGGCGACAAGGCGACCGGACCGGGCAGCGGCGACGACAAGGGCGGCATGGTGGTGATGGTCGCCGCCCTGCGCGCCATGCAGGTGGCCGGCACCCTAGCGGGCGCCAACATCGAGATCGTGCTGAGCGGCGACGAGGAGAGCACCGGCGACCCGGTCGAAGTCGCTCGTGCCGATCTGGTCGCGGCGGGCAAGCGCGCCGACGCCGCGCTCGACTTCGAAGGACTGTTCCGCGAGGGCGGCAAGGACATGGGCTCGATCGCCCGGCGCTCGTCGAACAGCTGGGAAGTCCGCACCACCGGCAAGACCGGCCATTCCAGCCTGATCTTTAATCCCGAGTACGGCGACGGCGCGATCTACGAGCTGGCACGCATCATCGCCGCCTTCCGGACGGAGCTGCCGGAGCCGAACCTGACCTTCAATGTCGGGCTGGTCGCCGGTGGCGCGGCCGCGAGCCTGGACGGCGACAAGACCCGCATGACGGCGACGGGCAAGACCAATATCATCCCGGCCATTGCCATTGCCCGCGGCGACTTCCGCACGCTGTCGGACGAGCAGACCGCGCGGGTGCGGGCCAGGATGCAGGCCATCGTCAGCAAGTCGGCGCCGCTGACCAGCGCCACCATCACCTTCGATGAGGGCTATCCGCCGATGGCCCCGACCGCCGGCGGCCGCGCGCTGCTGGCCCGGCTCAACCTGGTCAACCGCGACATCGGCCTGCCGGAGATGCCCGAGCTCGATCCGCTCAAGCGCGGCGCCGGTGACATCGCCTTCGTCGCGCGCGACGTCGACGGTCTTGTCGGCCTTGGCACGGCCAGCACCGGCGATCATGCGCCCGGCGAAACGGTCGACCTGACCAGCATCGCGGTGCAGGCCAAGCGCGCCGCGATCCTGATGTCGCGCCTGGGTGCCGAGGCCCGACCGCGTAAACTGCCTAAAGCTTTGCACTTGACCGCTGCCGGTGGCTCACGCCACGGTACGCCCAGCAATTCGTCGCGGCGGGACACTGGTAACCGGGTTCGCCGTTTGAGGGGAAATTCATGAACTGGCGTGTTAAGTCTCTCGACGCGATCCTTGCGACAGCCGAGAAAAAGTCGCTCCACCGAAGCCTTGGTGCCTTTCAGCTGACCATGCTCGGCATCGGCGGCATTATCGGCACCGGCATCTTCGTGCTGACCGCCGAGGCGGCGCAGGTCGCGGGTCCCGGCATGCTGCTCAGCTTCGTGTTGTCAGCAGCGGTCTGTGGCCTGGCGGCGCTGTGCTACGCCGAGCTCGCCTCGATGGTCCCGGTCGCCGGCTCCGCCTACACCTACAGCTATGCGACCTTCGGCGAGATCCTGGCCTGGGTCGTCGGCTGGGCGCTGGTCCTGGAATACGCGGTCGCAGCGTCTGCCGTCGCGGTCGGCTGGTCGGGCTATGCGGTCGGCGTGCTGGAGAACCTGGCCGGAATCCATATCCCCAGCGTCATCGCCAACGGCGACGGCATCATCGCCCGCATGACCCTGTTGTTCTACCCGATGACCCCTGAATTGCAGGTCGCGATGAATACCGGCGGGTTGATCAACCTGCCCGCCGTGGTGATCTCGATGGCGGTCACCGCCTTGCTGGTCGTCGGCACCAAGGAGAGCGCCACGGTCAACTCGGTGCTGGTCGTCGTCAAGATCCTGGCGCTGACCGCCTTCATCGTACTCAGCGTGCCCGCCATCCAGTCGAAGAACTTCATTCCCTTCGCGCCGCTTGGCACCGGCGGCATCATCAGCGCCGCCTCGATCATCTTCTTCGCCTTCGTCGGCTTCGACGCGGTCTCGACCGCCGCCGAGGAGACCAAGAACCCGCAGCGCAACGTGCCGATCGGCCTGATCGGCAGCCTGATCATCTGCACGATCTTCTACCTGCTCGTCGGTGCCGGCGCGATCGGCAGCTTCGGCGCCCAGCCGGTCCTCGACGCAGCCGGCAACGGCCTGATCCCGGGCTCGCCGGCGCTGGTCGCCCAGTGCAACCTCGACGGCAACGTCCTGCTGGTCTGCTCCAAGGAGGCTCTCGCCCACGTCCTGCGCTCGATCGGCCATCCGGCGATCGGCAACATGCTCGGCCTCGCTGCCGGCTTCGCCCTACCGTCGGTCGTGCTGATGATGATGTACGCCCAGACGCGCATCTTTTTCGTGATGTCGCGCGACGGCCTGCTGCCGACCTCGCTGGCCAAGGTTCACCCGCGCTTCAAGACGCCGCATGTCGTCACCATCGTCACCGGCATCGGCGTCACTGTCGCGGCGGCGTTCTTCCCGGTCGGCGCACTGGCCAGCGTCTCCAACGGCGGTACGCTGTGCGCCTTCTTCTTCGTCGCGCTGGCGATCATGGCGCTGCGCCGGACGAACCCGGACCGCAGGCGCTCCTTCCGTACACCGGCCGTCTGGGTCGTCGCCCCCTTGGCGGCGGCAGGCTGCGTCCTGCTGTTCCTGTTCCTGTCGACGACCGCCCAGCTGGTGTTCTTCGGCTGGGCGGCGATCGGGCTGGTGTTCTATTATCTCTACGGCCGCACCCGCTCCAACGTCGCGCGCGGCATCAACGAGGCGCACGAAGACGATATGGGTATCCCGCCAGTCGGCGTCGCACCGATGCCGAGTGCTCCGACACCCGGCGGTCGTCAGGCCTGACGGCAGCATGACGGCGCCGGGGCCGATGCCCCGGCGCTGCAGCAGCCGCTAGCCGATCGTTGCAGCGACGAGGGCGCGCAGGTCGCGCTCTGGCCGGGCGCCGTAATGGGCGATGATCTCGGCGGCGGCGATGGTGCCTTGGCGGGCGCAATCGGGCAGGCTGCGGCCCGCGACGAAGCCGCTCAGGAAGCCGGCGGCAAACAGGTCGCCGGCCCCGGTGGTATCGAGCACCTGGGTTGCGGGATGGCACGGCACGACGTGACGCTCGCCCTTGTTGAGGACGACCGCGCCCTTCTCCGATCGCGTCACGACCGCGATGGTCGAATGGCTGGCCAACTGTGCCATGGCGTCGTCGAGGTTTTGCGTCTTGTACAGGGCGCAGACCTCGTTCTCGTTGCCGAACATGATGTCGACGTGGCCGTTGAGCAGCGTGATGAAGTCGTCGCGGTGGCCTTCGACGCAGAACACGTCCGACAGCGTGAAGGCGACCTTGCGGCCAGCCTCACGCGATATGGCGATGGCCTTGCGCATCGCGGCGCGCGGCAGTGCCGGATCCCATAGATAGCCTTCGAGATAGAGGACCGCCGACGCCTGGACGGTGGCGGCGTCGATGTCCGCCTCGCTCAATTCCTGGCAGGCGCCGAGGTAGGTGCTCATCGTGCGGTCGCCGTCCGGGGTGACCACGATCAGGCAGCGCCCGGTCGGCGGACCGTCGACCATTGGCACTGTGTCGAACCCGACGCCGGCGGCGCGGATGTCATGGGCGAAGACCTCGCCGAGCTGGTCGGCGGCGACGCGCCCGACGAACTTGGGCTTGCCGCCCATCGCGGCGATGCCCGCGACGGTGTTGGCCGCGGAGCCGCCGGAGACTTCGCGGGTGCTGCCGAGCAGGGCGTACAGCCGCTCCGCATCATCGGCACCGATCAGCCGCATCGAGCCCTTGGGGATGGAATTGTCGCTGAGAAACGCGGGTTCGGCGATGGCGATGACGTCGACCAGCGCATTGCCGATAGCGAGAACGTCAATGTCATGGGTGGTCATGGGCGGCAGGCTTTCAGGGACGAGGAGCAGGATCGCTGGATTGCGCCCTCCTACGCATCTGCGTCGCCGCTGTCATCGCCGGGAATCTCGGCGGCGAGCAGCCCGGCCGCCTTGAGGTCGGCCAGCCCCGGCAGGTCGCGGCGGCTGGCGAGGCCGAAATGCACCAGGAAGCCGGGCGTCGTCGCATATTGCAGGGGTCGGCCCGGGCTCTCGCGGCGTCCGGCAGGGCGAACCCAGCCGGCCTCCATCAGCACGTCGACAGTGCCGCCCGAGACGCCGACGCCGCGGATCGCCTCGATCTCGGGACGCGTGACGGGTTCGTGATAGGCGATGATCGCCAGCGTCTCGACGGCGGCGCGCGACAGCTTGGCCGGCCGCTCGCGGGTCGGGGCGAGGACATGGGCAAGGTCGGGCGCAGTCTGGAACAGCCAGCGCCCGCCGCGCTCGACCAGCACGATGCCACGCGGCGAATAGTTGTCCGCGAGTTCGGCCAGAAGTCCGGCGACGTCGGCTTCCTCGGGCAGGTAGCGCGCCAGTTCGGCGACCGTCATCGGCGCGGCGGCAGCGAACAACAGCGCTTCCAACTCCCGCGACAGGTCGCTCACCGGCGCGCTCGCAGCAGTAGCGGGCCAAAGGCGTCCCCTTGCGAAAGCTCGACCCTGCCCTGCCGGGTCAGCTCCAGCGCGGCGACGAAGGTCGAGGCGAGTGCCGACCGACGATAATCCTCGTCGTCGGCGGTGGGCAGAAACTCGGCCAGTTCGGTCCAGTCGATCGCGACCCCAAGCAGCTGGGAGAGCTGCTCGATCGCATCGTCGAGCGCCAGGACGGCGCGACGGCGGACGGCGTAGACGCCTTGCGTGGCGCGCGCCCGAATGCCGCCATAGGCGCTGAGTAGTTCGTAGAGCGAGCATTCGTGCCGCGCCTGCATCTGGAACCGCAGCCCCTCAGGCGCGACGCGGCGAAAGCTCTCGCGATCGAGTTGGTCGCGGGCCATCAACCGGCTCCCGGCTTCGCGCATCGCGTCCAGCCGCTGCAGCCGCCATTGCAGGCGCAGCGCCAGGTCCTGCGGATCGGGATCGGCCGTCGGGTCGGGCGGCAGCAGCAGGCCGGACTTCAAAAACGCCAGCCACGCCGCCATTACGAGGTAATCGGCGGCCAGTTCGAGCCGCAACGCCTTGGCATCGGCGATGAAGGCGAGATACTGGTCGACCAGGCTGAGGATCGACAGCTTCGCCAGGTCTACCTTCTGCGCCCGCGCCAGGTTGAGCAGCAGGTCGAGCGGTCCTTCCCAGCCATCGAGTTCGAGGGTCAGCACGTCCGGCCGGGGCAGCTCCTGCTGCGGCACCCAGCCGTCGTCGGTCACGCCAGCGCCAGCAAGGCGTCGCGCTTGGCGATCAGGTCGGCGATCTGACGGTCCTCGGGCGGCCTTGCCCAGGCGATGGCGGCATCGAGCCGGCGGATAGCCTCCGCGCCGATCGGGCCGACCGCATCGACGACGGCGCGCATCTCGGCCATGTCGCCGGAACAGTGCAGCGCAATGTCGCAATCGGCAGCCAGCGCATCCCGCGCCCGCGAGCCGAAATCTCCGCCCAGCGCCTTCATGCCGAGATCGTCGGACATCAGCAGGCCGTCGAAACCGATGTCCTTCCGGATCGTCTCGCCGATGACGATGGGCGACAGGGTGGCACAGCGTTCAGGGTCGAGAGCGGTGTAGACGACGTGCGCGGTCATCGCCATCGGGGCGGCAGCGCGGAGGGTGCGGAACGGCTCGAGGTCGACCTCCAGTTCCGCAGCGGTGGCGTCGACGACGGGCAGGTCGAGGTGGCTGTCGACGCGGGCGCGGCCGTGGCCGGGAATATGCTTCATCACCCCGCAGACCCCGCCGGCGCGCAGGCCGTCGAGCTGTGCCTTGCCGAGAGCCGAGATCCACATCGGCTGGTCGGCAAAGGCACGGTCACCGATGATGCCGTGACCGTCGGGCTGGGGAACGTCGAGCAGCGGCAGGCAATCGCCGTTGATGCCGACGGCGCGAAGGGTCAGCGCTATCGCCAGCGCATTGACCCGGCAGGCCTCGATAGCGGAGATCGGGGCGCGGTCGTAAAGCTCGCCGAACCGCGCGGCGGCGGGGAACAGCGGCCAGTGCGGCGGCTGCAGCCGGGCGACGCGGCCGCCTTCCTGGTCGATGAAGATGGTGACCTGCTCGCCCGAGATCTCGCGCAGGCTGTCGGTCAGCGCCAGCAACTGCGCCGGGTCGATGCAGTTGCGCTTGAAGACGATATAGCCGGCGGGCCGACAATCCTGGAACAGCGCGCGTTCGTCGGCGGTCAGCACCTCGCCGGACATGCCGAGGATCAGCGGGGTCATTGGGCCACCAGGCAGGCTTCGCCCGCGACCTTCATGCGGGCGCACAGGTCGGCGGCGGTGGCATGGTCGGCGACGCCGGTGGCGCGCAGCCGGTACAGCGTCGTGCCGTCGCGATCGAGCTTGACGATGCTCTTGCCGAGCCCGGCCAGGTAGCTGAACCGCTTGCTATAGTCCTTCCACGCCGCCTCGGCCTTGGCGCTGGTCGAGAAGGCGCCTAGCTGGAGCACCGAACTGCCGGATGCGACCTTGGCTGGTGGTGGCGCGCCATTGACCGGCGCGACCGGCGCGGCGGGCTTGGGCAGCGGCTTCAGCGCGGTCACGGTAACCGGCTGCGGCGGCACGATCCTCGCCGGCGCGACCTTGACCGGCGCAGCGGTGACCGGGGGAACCTTGGCGGGCGCGGCGGTGACCGGGGCCGACTTGGCAGGCACGGCATGCTGGCCGGGCGGTGGGATCACCACCTGCTCCGAGGCACCGGCGGCGGGCGGCAGCAGGTCGACGGGCGCACCCGCAACGGGGCCGGTCGCAGCAGTCGTCGGCCGCGCCATCGGGTCCTCGGGCATCGCGTTGGGATCGATCGCGCCGCCTGGATCCTGGCCTTCGCCGGCCGCGTACATGGTCTGGCCACCGCCATCGACCTGCATGCCGCCGGGATCGTCGGGCTGAACTTTATAGGGGCCGGGATCGGCGGCGATCAGCGGCACGTCATCGGGCGAGACCGTACTGCCGGCGCTGCTGCCGGTCTCCCGCGTCCGCGAGGTGAGGGCGTAGAGTCCGCCGACGATGAGCGCCAGCAGCCCCAGGAATATCGCGATACCGGCGATCAGTCGGCGCTGCGGCACGACGGTGGCGCCGCGCTCCTCCTCGACCTCGGCCAGCCAGGGCAGGTCGTCTTCCTCGTCGTCATAATCGGGTTCGCGGCCGCGCGCCATCAGTGCAGTTCCTCGACCGGCTCGACGCCCATGACGCCCAGGCCGTTGCGGATAACCTGCCCGACGGCGCGCGCCAACGCCAGCCGCGCCGCGGTCAGCGCCGCATCCTCCGCGACGACGAAACGCCGCGAGGCATCGTCGTTGCCGCGGTTCCACGCCGCATGAAACGCCGCTGCGAGATCGCCGAGATAGAAGGCGATGCGGTGCGGCTCGCGCGTCGCTGCCGCCGCCTCGACGGTTCGCGGCCACTGCGCGCACAGCTTGATCAGCGCCAGCTCCTCGTCGTCGAGCCGCGTCAGGTCGGGCTCGGCGGGCAGCACGATGCCGGCTTCGGCGGCGCGGCGCTGGATCGAGTGGATGCGGGCGTGCGCGTACTGGACGTAGAACACCGGGTTGTCGCGCGACTGCTCGACGACCTTGGCGAAGTCGAAATCGAGCTGCGAATCGGCGCGCTTAGTCAGCATCATGAAGCGCACGACGTCCTTGCCGACTTCACGCACGACATCGGCCAGCGTCACGAACGAGCCGCTGCGCTTCGACATCTTGACCGGCTCCCCGGCGCGGTAGAGGCGGACCATCTGGACGATCTTGACGTCGAGAGGGACCGTGCCCCCCGACAGTGCCGCGACCGCCGCCTGCATGCGCTTGACGTAGCCGCCGTGGTCCGCGCCGAACAGGTCGACCAACTGGCCGAAGCCGCGCTTGAGCTTGTCGTAATGATAGGCCACGTCGCCGGCGAAATAGGTCCAGCTGCCGTCCGACTTCTTCAGCGCGCGGTCGGTGTCGTCGCCGAACTGCGTCGCCTTGAACAGCGTCTGCGGACGGGGCTCCCAATCCTCGGCGGTGTCACCCTTCGGTGCTTCGAGGACGCCCTCGTAGATCAGCCCCTTGGCGCTGAGGTCGTCGAGCGCCAGCTGGACTGCATCGCCGAGGCCGGCCTCGGAGAAGAACACGTCCTGCCGGATGCCGAGCAGCGCGAGATCGGCGCGGATCAGGTCCATCATCAGGGCAACGGCGCGCGCCTTGAACAGCTGCAGCCACTCCGCCTCGGGCGCATCGAAATAGCGGTCGCCGAACTCGGCCTTGAGCGCTTCGCCGACCGGGATCAGGTAATCGCCGGGGTAGAAGCCTTCCGGAATTTCGATCGTCGCGCCAAGGGCTTCGCGGTAGCGCAGGTGCGCCGAGCGGGCGAGCGTATCGACCTGGCTGCCGGCATCATTGATGTAATATTCACGCGTCACGCCATAGCCGGCAAAGGCCAGCAGCGCGGCCAGCGCATCGCCCAGCACGGCGCCGCGGCAATGCCCCATGTGCATCGGCCCGGTCGGGTTGGCGGAGACATATTCGACGTTGACCGCCATGCCGGCGCCGGCGGTCGAACGGCCATAGTCGGGCCCGTCCGACAGGATCGTCGCCAGCTCGGCGCGCCACACGTCGGGCTTGAGGCGGATGTTGAGGAAGCCCGGCCCGGCGACCTCGGCCTCCGCGACCTCGGGCAGGCGCGCCAGATATTGCGCGATGCCGGTGGCGATCATCCGCGGATTGGCCTTGGCAGGCTTGGCCAGCACCATCGCGGCGTTGGTCGCCAGGTCGCCGTGGGTCGCATCGCGCGGCGGCTCGACGGTGACGTGGCGCATGTCGAGGCCGTCGGGCAGATCGCCCTCGCGCACCAGCCCGGCGAGCGCGTCGGCGACATGGGCGGCGTAGCGGTGGTAGAGTGTGGTCAACGGTCGGCCTGTCATTGCGATATGCTGCGTCCCCTGTAAGCGGTGTTCGCCGCGAAATCACGCGATTGCTCCATCGCGCGGCAGGGACGCTTTGCCGAACCACGAGGCGGAACGCGTCTCTTGCCCGCCTGCCAGCCAGCCTCGGCCACTAAAACTCTCTGCGCGCAGGATGGTTGTGGGCAGTGCCGGGTATCGGAGCCTTGGCTTTTGCCCTCGCCAAACATAGCTCGTTGCCCGGAACCGCAGAAAATCCGTTAATGACCATTATGCCAATGGGATAGAAGATGATCGTCAGCCGCATACCACGCGTCAGCCATATCGTCCGCGAGGTGTGGCGGCCTCTCCTGGCCTTGGCGGTTTGGGATGTCCTCGTGACGGTCGCATATTTCACCGTGGGCTTCGATGCACCGGCCTTGCCGCTGACGTTGTTCGGTTCGGTTCTCGCCCTGTTCTTGGGCTTTCGGGACAACTCCGCCTATCAGCGATGGTGGGAGGGGCGAGTGCTGTGGGGATCGATGATCAACTCCTCGCGCAGCCTGGCGCGTGCGGCGCGCAGCTTCCTTTCCAATCCCGACGCACACGAACTCAAGCGGTCGATTATCCTGCGCCAGATCGCTTATGTGAACGCGCTCCGTTGCCAGCTTCGGCGGCAGGATCGCGATGAGAAAGTGTTGCGGTTCCTGACCGAAGGCGAGGCTGAGCCGGCGTTGGCTCGGGTGAATGCCGCCAATGGCCTGCTCGACGGTACCAGCCGGCGCATCGAGGACGCCAGGCAGAAAGGGTGGATCGACACCATCCAGCAAGCGCAGATGGAGCGCGTGCTGATCGATATCGCCAACGCGCAAGGCGGCATGGAGCGACTGAAGAACACGCCGCTACCCAACCAGTACCGGTTCTTTCCAACCATCTTCACGCATCTGTTCTGCATCCTCCTGCCGATCAGCCTGGTCGAGACGCTGGGCATCGCGACGCCACTTGGCTCGACGGTGGCGGGGCTGATGTTCCTCGCGGCGCTGCGTGTCGGCGACGACCTGGTCGACCCGTTCGCGAACACGGTGCACGACGTGCCGATGAGCGCGATGTGCCGGACGATCGAGATCGACCTGCTCCAGGGGATCGGTGATACGCCGCCCGAGCCTCTGGCCCCTGAACGGGGCGTCTTGTGGTGACAGCTCAACATCGACGATTTAGCCACCGTTGCTGACCAACCTGGCCGCGCGGACGACACCTCGACCGCCGTCGCGGCTGGCGGCTGGCGGCTGGCGGCTCCGGACACTAGGCTCGCGACATGCGCACCAAGCTGAGCGTCTGCCTGCGGAAGACTCGCTTCGTGTCCGAAAACGCGGCGCTACTCGTTGCCGGACGCGCCGATGTCGCGCTGCGCTCCTATCGCTGCGACCGCTGCGGGCAGTTCCACCTGACCAGCCGGACCAAGGGCAAGCGCATGCCGCGACCGGCCGATCCAACGCCTTGAATTCGACGCTTTCGGCTGGCCAGATCGTCCGGCGGCGCGAGGAGTGTGCGGATGTCGATGGTGGCAGTGCTGATGCTGCAGGCGGCGCTCCCCGGAATGGGGTTCGACCTGCACGCCGTCGATCCCCAGGCGCCGTGCAAGACCGGTACGAGCGAGGAGATCGTGGTCTGCGGCAGCCGTCACGAGGACGAGAAGTATCGGCTGCGCCCCCTGCCGCCCGGCGCTTACGAGATCAGGCCGCCGGTGGCGCGGATCGGTGTCCTCGGCGACGGCAATCTCAGCGTCGAGGGCGAGACCCATGCGCTGGCCGGCGGTGTCAGTAGCAATCGCCTGATGCTCAGGTTGACCAAGCCGTTCTAGCTCGACTGGCTGGGGTCGGTCATCGGCGCGGCCAGCTCGCGCGCGCCAGGGCTGCGGACGAGCGGCAGCGCGCTGGTCTGGCGCTCGATCATGCGGTGGACGCGTGGTGCCTCCGGGCCGCGGTGCAGACTGCGAATGGTGTCGAAGGAGGCAGCATCGGCGCGGGTGCGGCGCTCGTTATGCCGGACATAGTCGATCCAGGTGGCGACGTGATAGCGCTCGATCCACAGCCGATGGTCGCCAAGGTCGCGCAACAGCGTCCAGTTGTGCGCGCCGTCGCGGCGGCGGATGCGGCCCCGCTCGTTCATCGCCGCCAGGAAGGCCAGAATGTCGGCTTCATCGATGTCATACTCGATCGTGACGACAATCGGTCCGCTGCGAGGTTCGACCGGCACGTCGGTGACCGGCTCGTGCCAGCGTCCCAGTGCATCGAGGTCCAGCGTCTCGGCCTGCGCCAGCGGCATGACCAGCCCGAGCAGCACGCCGACCGCCTGCACCGCGGCGGCGACCAGCAGCGCCTCGGCGACCCCGTGGTCCTCGGCCAGTACGCCGAACATCCAGCTGCCCGCCGCCATGCCGCCGAACGCCGCCATCTGGTACAGCGAGAGCGCGCGCGCCACGACCCATCGCGGCGTCGCCAGCTGGACCGTGACGTTGAAGGTCGACAGTGCCAGCACCCAGCCGCCGCCCGCGACGAACAGCGCCGGCAGGGTCAGCGGCAGCGACCGGCTCAACCCCGCGACCGCCGCGCCGATCGCCAGCGCCAGCGAGGCGACCCGGACGACGCCTTCGCTCGACAGCCGCTCGCGCAACCGGCTGCTGGCGAACGCCCCGCCGACTGCGCCGATGCCGAATGCGCCGAGCAGCGCGCCATAGGTCAGCGGGCCGCCGTGCATCAGGTTGCGCGCCACCAGCGGCATCAGCGCCGGGACCGCCGCCGCCGCCAGCCCGAACACCAGCGCCCGCAGCAGCACGACGCGCAGGTTTGGTGACATCGCAACATAGCGGATACCCGAGCCCATCGCCTGCAGCAGCGGCTCAGCGGGCAGGGTCCGTGGCGGCCGCACCGACTGCCAGCGTGCCAGCACGGTGATCAGGCCAAGATAGCTGACCGCATTGACCGCAAAAGCCGCTGCCGCGCCCGCCGCTGCGACGATCGCGCCACCGACTGCCGGGCCGACGCTGCGCGCGATGTTGAAGCCCATCGAATTAAGCGCGACGGCTCCGGCCAATGCCGGCCGCGGCACCATCTCGCCGACCGAGGCCTGCCAAGCCGGGCCGTTGAACGCCGTGCCGCAGCCGATCAGGAAGGTGAAGCCGAGCAGCATCATCGGGGTCAATATGCCCTGCTAGGCGAACACCGACAGCGTCGCGGAGACCAGCAGCATGAACAACTGCGCCGCCAGCATGACCTTGCGCCGGTCGAGATTGTCGGCGACCGCGCCGGCGAGCAGCGACAACAGCATGATCGGCAGCGTCGTCGAAGCCTGGACCAGCGCCACCAGTTGCGGCGACCCGGCCAGCGACGCCATTGTCCACGATGCGCCGACCGACTGGATCAGCCCGCCGAAATTGGACGCCATCGCCGCCAGCCAGACGGCGCGAAAGATCGGGATGCTGAGCGGCGACGGGGCGGTGGCAGGTTCGGTCATGGCGCTACAATGCACCGGCCGCGCGATCGGGCCGCGCGCCCCCAAACCGACCGCATCAGAAGTTGATGCCCTCGGGCAGCGGCGACGGGCCGACGATCCGCTCGAACTCACGAATGGCGTAGCGATCTGTCATGCCGGCGATGAAGTCGGCGATGTGGCGGGCGCGATCGGGCTCGGCCTCGGGCAGCGTGGCGCGCCAGCGGTCGGGCAGCCGGTCGGGGTCGGCGTGAAAGGTCTCGAACAGCCCCGCGACGATCAGCTGCGACGGGTCGCGGAGGCGCGTCACCGTCGGATGCCGGTACATGCGGGTGCGCAGGAACAGCTTCAGCGCCGCCTCCTGCGTTGACATGCCGGGGGAGAAGGCCGCCAGCGCGCGACCGGCGGCGCGGACATCCTCGACTGAGTCGGGAGCGGCATCGGCAATCAACGCGCGCGTCGTCGCCAGCAGGTCGACGGTCATCCGGCCGATCTGCTCGCGCACCAGTTCGGGCACCAGCCGGCGCTTTTCGGTGACATTCGGGAAGCGCGCCACCACCGCCGCCCAGCAATCGGCGGTCAGCGGTACCGTCATCAGATCGTCGATCGCGAACAGCCCAGCCCTCAGCCCGTCGTCGAGGTCGTGATTGTCATACGCGATGTCGTCCGCCAGCGCCGCGACCTGCGCCTCCAGCCCGGGCCATGAGCCAAGGTCGAGCGGCCAGGCGTCGTCGATCTCCCGCAGCGCCCAGGGCGGATTGGTTACCGGGCCATTATGCTTGGCCAGCCCCTCGACGGTCTCCCAGGTCAGGTTGAGGCCGTCGAACGCCGGGTAGCGGTGCTCGAGCCGCGTCAGCACGCGCACCGTCTGGGCATTATGGTCGAAGCCGCCATAGGGCAGCATCGCCGCCTGCAGCGCATCCTCGCCCGAATGCCCAAACGGTGGGTGGCCGAGGTCGTGCGCCAGTGCGCAAGCCTCGGTCAGGTCCTCGTTGAGGCCGAGCGCCCGGGCCAGCGTGCGAGCGATCTGCGCGACCTCCAGGCTGTGGGTCAGGCGGACGCGGAAATGGTCGCCATCGGGAGCGACGAAAACCTGGGTCTTGTCGCGCAGGCGGCGGAAGGCAGCGCTGTGGACGATGCGGTCGCGGTCGCGCTGGAATGGGTCGCGTGTCGCCGAGGCAGCTTCGGCATGGAGGCGACCGCGCGCACTGGCGGGGTCGCTGGCATAGGTCATCATCAAGGGCGCGGGTCCAACCAGATATAGCCCTGCGCGAAGTCGGTGACGATGCCGAACTGGCGCAGCAGCACGACGCCGATATTGGCATCGCTGGCATCGGGATTGCTGTCGATAACCGCGGGCTGGTCGATGAAGCGCTTGCCGGCGAGGTCGAGGGTGCGGAGCGGCAGCATGGTCTGGCGAACCTCGCCGCCGATGCCGCCACCGTTGATCGGCGTCGTCGGGCGACCGTCAGCGAGCAGCCGGTGCGTCGCGGCGAAGCCGGCACCGACCAGCGTCCGTCCGCCATTGCCGAGGTCGAAGTCGGCGACGGCAGCATGGCCCTCGATGGTCACCGGGATAGTCTCGATACCGCGCCGGCTGACCAGCGGCAGGCGCACGCCCGGCGGCGGCAGGCTGCGCGCGACAGTGTTGAGCGTCGCGGCCTTCAGGTCGATCGAGAGCCGCGCCGCATCGAACAGGTCACGCCCCAGAATGACGTCGATGCGCCCCTCCAGCCGCCGCGCAATGTCGCCGAGGTCGATCACCGCGACGTTCCTGGGGCGCAAGTCGAGGCCGGCGGCGCGCATCCGAACTCCGCCGACCAGCGTCGCCAGTGTCGTCGCCGAACCCGTGCCTCGCGCCGTGACCGAGCGCCCGCCACCCAGCTTGAGCCGGCGGGCGAAACCAAGGTCGAGCACGGTCATCTCGGCGGCGCTGTCGAGCAGCGCCTCCGTGGTGACGCCGTTGACCACGACCGGCATGTGGATTCGGTCGTCGACGATGCGCAACTGCGTTGTCGCCGCCTGCCCGGCAGCGGCGGGGATCAGGGCGATAGCAGTGGCAGCAGCAAGGAGGGTGCGGCGGGTGAGGGTCATGCGTGGCCGGGATGTGGGGTGCGCGCGGCTATTCTCAACACTCGCGCCGGCAGCGACGCCTTCATCATCAGCGCGATCATTTCAAACATTGTCATCCTGTGAGAGGCGCGCACAAATGCGTCATAGCCGCCGGGCAGGGTAATGCACTTCGCTAGCGGCTTTGTCAGAGACGGATTCCCAAACACCGTCATCCCCGCGCAGGCCGGGACCCATCACCCCAAAATGTCGCTTGATGGGTCCCGGCCTTCGCCGGGATGACGCGGTGTAAGAGGGTTGCGCGAACGCGTTGAAGCTGCCGGGTGAGGGCGTGCTCCTCCCGAACGTTGTCGTCGGTGACGAATCGCCAAACACCGTCATCCCGGCGAAGGCCGGGACCCATCACCCCAAAATTCCGCTTGATGGGTCCCGGCCTTCGCCGGGATGACGGCGTTTGGAGACTGGGCTCTCACTTCACGACGCCGCTGGACTTCAGCACTGCGATACGTCCCGCATCCAGTCTCAACGAGGCCAACACGCCGCCGCTGTCGACCGCGCCCGCCATCTCAGGCGCCCGCGTCTTGCTGATCGAATAGCGCGGTGCAGGCGCGGGCTGGGTGACGCCGCCGGCCTCGACGAAGGTGCCGCGCGCGACGTTATGCGGATGCGCAGGGGCTTCGGCCATGCTCAGCACAGGTGCGAAGCAGACGTCGGTCATCTCCATCAGCGCGCACCAGTCGTCGCGGCTACGCGTCAGGAACAGCGCCGTCAGTTTCGCCTTGAGCGGTCCCCAGGCAGCACGGTCCATCTGCGCGTCGAAATCGCGATCCTCGGCCAGCCCGGCCAGACGGCGCAGCTCGGCATAGAATTGCGGCTCGATCGAGCCGATCGACAGCCACTTGCCGTCGGCGGTCTCATAGGTGTCGTAGAAGTGCGCCGCGGTATCGAGCAGGTTCGTGCCACGCTCGTCGCTCCACATGCCATTGGCGCGAAAGCCCCAGATCATGCTCATCAGCACCGCCGCACCATCGGTCATGGCGACGTCGACGACCTGCCCTGCCCCGGTCCGCCCGGCGTGAAACAGCGCCGAGACCATGCCGAACGCCAGCATCATGCCGCCCCCGCCAAAATCGCCGACCATGTTGATCGGCGGTGTCGGCTTCTCGCCCGCCCGGCCGAAAGCATGCAGCGCCCCAGCCAGCGCGATGTAGTTGATGTCGTGGCCCGACGCCGCCGCGTACGGCCCGGTCTGGCCCCAGCCGGTCATGCGCCCGTAGACCAGCCGCGGATTGTCGCCGAGCAACACGTCCGGCCCGAGGCCAAGGCGCTCCATGACGCCCGGACGAAAGCCTTCGAACAGCCCGTCGGCGCCGCGCACGAGTTCGCGCACCAGGGCAATGCCCTCAGTCGACTTGAGGTCGATCGCGACGACCTTGCGAGAGCGCAACAGCGGATCGCGGGCATCGACACGGGTGCCGGGTCGCTCGATCCGCACCACCTCGGCACCGTGATCGGCCAGCATCATGCCGGCAAACGGCCCCGGACCGATGCCCGCCATCTCGATAATGCGGAGGCCGTCGAGTGGTCCGGGCATGAACGCTCCTTCGAGTTGCCCGAGGAGTGATGCCCCGCCGGGACGCGAGCGGTCAACCGCTGCGCCCTGCCCGCCTCAGGCTTCGTAACTCGAATGTAACGTCGCACGGTCTAGCAAGCATTCCGTGGACATGCTTAATCCAGTCAGATTACGTCCCGAAAGGCTGCCCCGTGTCGTCGACCAGCGTTCCCTACGACTATCCGATCGGCATCACGCCGGAGGACATCGACTTCATGGGCCATGTCAACAACGTCCGCTATCTCAGCTGGGTACAGGACGCGGTGATCAGCCATTGGCAGCAGTTCGCCCCCGCCGAGGCCGTCGCCGCGCACCTGTGGGTCGCGCTGAAGCACGAGATCACCTACCGCAAGCCGGCGTTCCTCAAGGACGACGTCATCGCGACGCTGCTGCTCGAGCGGGTCCAGGGCGCGCGGGCGTTCTACGAGACGCTGATCAAGCGCGGCGAGGAAGTGCTGGTCGAGGTCAAGTCGAGCTGGTGTTGCGTCGACGCCGTCACCCTGCGCCCCGCGCGGCTGGCCAAGGAAGTCCTGAAGGGCTTCTTCAAGGACGAAGACTAGGCCCCGGGCTTGGCGGGCGTCAGGCGCAGCAGGCGACCGTCGGCCTCGTCCTCGAGCAGCCACAGCGCGCCGTCCGGACCATTCTCGACGTCGCGGATGCGCTTGCCCATGTCCCAACGCTCGGCCGGCTTCGGGTTCTCCTTGGCGTCGAAAGCGATGCGGTTGAGCGTCTTGCTCGCCAGCCCGCCGATGAACGCCGAGCCCTTCCACGCCGGGAACAGATTGCCGGTGTAGAAGGTCAGCCCGCCCGGCGCGATCACCGGGTTCCAATAGATCAACGGCTTGACCAGGTCGGGACGCGTCTCCGGCTTGGCGATCGGCACGCCGTCATAGTTATTGCCGTACGATACCAGCGGCCAGCCGTAGTTCTTGCCACGCTCGATCAGGTTGAGCTCGTCGCCGCCGCGCGGGCCGTGCTCGACCTCCCACAGCTTGCCGCTGGGCGAGAAGGTCATGCCATAGGGGGTGCGGAACCCGGTCGCCCAGACTTCGGAAGGCGTCAGGTTGGGGGCGTCGAGCTTGACCATCTCCGGCACCACGGTCTTCGCCGCCTCGGTATTCTTGGGGGGTGCGAACAGCGGCACGGTCGCGGCACCGGTGGCCGTCGAATTGCCCGCCGGCTTGCCGTCGAGAGTCAGGTGGAGGATCTTGCCGAGTTCGGAATTGGGGTCCTGCGCCGGGGTGAAGCGCTGGCGCTCGCCGACCGACAGAAACAGGCTCTTGCCGTCGGGCGCGAACGCCACGACCGCGCCGAACTGGCCGCCATCACCCTTGGGCATTTGCCGCCACAGCACCTGCAGCCCGTCGAGCTTGGCGCTGCCCGCAGCCGTCACCAGCTTCGCCCGCGCCAGTGCGAGGCTGGAGCCGCCGGTGCCGGGCTCCGAATAGGTCAGGTAGATGCTCTGGTCGGTCTTGAAGTGCGGCGACACGAAGACGCCGAGCATGCCCGCCTGGCCCTTGTAGAACACCGCCGGCGTGCCCGAGATCTGCGTCTTGGTGCCGTCGGTGCCGACCAGCCAGACCGGGCCCGGCTTCTCGGTCACCAGCATCCGCCGGTCGGGCAGGAAGGCCAGCTTCCACGGCATGTTGAACGTCGCCACGGTCGTCGCGACGAAGGGCCGGTTGGCGGTCGGCGCATCGTTGCCGGCGTTGACCTGCGCGGTCGCAGGAATCGCCGAGGCGAGCAGCAGAAGGGCGAGGAGGCGCGGATTTGAGCGGTTCATGGCCGGAACATGGAAGAAATTTCAGGCCGCGACAAGTGCACCCGAAAGGAACACCGCCACCCCTGTTCCGTTCGGTGCACAGATCAAGACAAGGACGTGCGGATGAGCGGCAAGACACCTGTACCGGTCGACGGCGACGGCGTGAATAAGGGCGCCCCCGACGGCGTCTCCGGTGCTCCCGAAAAGGGCCCCGGCGAGGGCGTGCATGGCCGTGCTCCTCCCGGCGAGACCGGCGGCGGTGCCTACCCCAATCCGCACACCGAAGAGTCGGACGACGATGCCAGGGAAAAGACGCATGGCGGCCAGACCGAGATGAAATACTACGGCAGCGGCCAGGCGGGCAGCGACGGCAGTGCAGCCCCGAACGCCGCTGCCGGCTCGAACGACCCCGGTCATGCGAGCGAGGCCAAGCTGCCTGAGCCGGCGGTCGATCGCCAGCCGCACACCATCCATGCCCAGGGCCGGACCTTCCAGGTCGTCGAGGGCTCGGGCGTTGCCGCGGCGGAAGCGACAGCGGACGTGCTGCCCCACACCGACGAGCCCAAGGACGAGAGCAAGCGGGCAGGCTAAACGTCCGGAACTGCTTGCGATCTGGCCTCAGCGCGGTAACGCAGGGCGAGAACTCCCTCGCATGCTCTAAGGATCGCAAATGGCTACCGGGCTGATCGCCCTGCTCGACGACATTGCCGCCATCGCCAAGGTGGCGGCGGCGTCGCTCGACGACACGGCGGCACTGACCGCGAAGGCCAGCGCCAAGGCCGCCGGCGTGGTGATCGACGATGCCGCGGTGACGCCGCGCTATGTCACCGGCTTCAGCCCGGCGCGCGAACTGCCGATCGTCGGCAAGATCGCGCTCGGCAGTTTCCGCAACAAGCTGTTGTACCTGCTGCCGGCAGCGCTGGCGCTGAGCGCCTTCGCACCCTGGGCGATCACTCCGCTGCTGATGGCCGGTGGCGCCTACCTGTGCTTCGAGGGCGCAGAGAAGCTGTATGAAAAGGCGTTTCCGCATGCCGAGGCCACGACCGAGGCCGGGCCGGAGCGCGATCCCGCCGCGATCGAGAAGACGATGGTCGCCGGGGCCATTCGCACCGACCTGATCCTGTCGGGCGAGATCATGGCGATCACCCTGGCGCAGGTCGCCGACACCGGGCTGCTGTCACGCGCCGTGGTCCTGGCGGTCGTCGGCATCGGCATCACCATCGCGGTCTATGGCGCGGTCGCGTTGATCGTGAAGGCCGACGACGTCGGCGTCGCGTTGGCGCGGATCGAGGGCGGGGCCGCGGGTCCCTTGCGCGGTATCGGCCGGGGCTTGGTGGTCGGCATGCCGGTGTTCCTGAAGCTGCTCGCGGCGATCGGCACGGCGGCGATGCTGTGGGTCGGTGGCGGCATCATCCTGCACGGTCTGGAAGAATATGGCGTCGACGGTCCAGCCGAGTTCGTCCATCACGCTGCAGTAGCGGCCGGACGCAGCGCCGGCTCGGCGGGGGCCGTGGTGGAATGGCTGGTCGGCGCGGTCGGCGCGGGGATCGTCGGGCTGGTCGTCGGCGCGATCGTGGTGGCGGCCCTGCACTTTGTTCCCAGCCGCAAGCCAGCCGCCGGCCACTGAGCCGGCGTACCGGCCAAACTTGCCAATGCCGTTTCTCACGTGCAACTGTATTGGAGTATCTGCCGCCTCGCGGTCCCGGGCTGGGGGGCTCGATTGAATGATCCTTTGGGCTATCGCCGTTGGCGCGCTGCTTGGCCTGGCATTCGGCGACTATGACCTGCCGGGCTTGTTCGTCGGGGGGTTTGTCGGGTTCTTTGCCGGCTTGTGGCTGCGTTCCGCCGTCCGCTCGCAGGTCGCGGCAAGCAACGAGAAGCTGCTGGCCGAAGTCCGGGAGTTGGTCGCGAACCTCCCAGCCAATGGCGCGGTGCCCCTTCCGTCGACCACCGATGCAGCATTCGCTTCCGATCTAGCGGTTCGCGACCGCGTCGCACCGCCGGTCGTGCCGCCACTCCCCGTCGAGGCCCCGATTCTAGACCGCAGTGCCGAACTGCGGCGCATCGCGGCCGATTTCGTGCCGGCGCCGGAGCCCGCACCCGAACCCGCCGCTCCGAACTTCATCGAGGTCGGTTTCGACGCCGCCAGGAACTGGCTGCTCGGTGGCAATACGGTCGTCCGTGTCGGGCTGGTCATCCTGTTCATCGGCCTGACGTTCCTGGCGCGCTATGCGGCCAGCGCCGGGCTGTTTCCGCCGGAATTGCGACTGGCGTTGATCGCCGCCATCGGCACCGCATTGCTGGTCGTCGGCTTCAACCGGCGCAACCAGCAGCCGGCATTTGCGCTGTCGCTGCAAGGGGCCGGCGTCGCGACAATCTACCTGACGATCTTCGCGGGGTTCAAGCTGTTCGCCATCCTGCCGCTGTGGCCGGCCTTCGCGCTGATGGTCGTCGTCTGCGCGCTCGGCTGCGCCCTGGCCCTGCTGCAGAACTCGCAGTCGCTGGCGGTGACGTCGTTCGTCGGCGGTTTCGCGGTGCCGATCCTGCTGTCCAATGGTGGCGGCAGCAGTGTCGCGCTGTTCGGCTATTTCACGCTGCTCAGCCTCGCCGTGCTGTACATCGCGCAGGCGCGGTCGTGGCGCGCCGTCAACCTCACCGGCTTCTTCTTCACCTTCGGCCTCGCGACGCTGTGGGGCGTGCTGAGCTATGAGCCGTCGAGCTATGCGACCTCGCAGGCGTTCCTGATCGGCTTCGTGCTGATCTATCTGGCCGCCGCCATCCTTTACGCACGCAACACGCCGCCCCGTCCCGGGACGACGAGCAACGTCGTCGACAGCACGCTGCTGTTCGGCCCTGCACTGGCCGGTTTCGGATTGCAGGCCGGGCTGGTCCGCCATCTGGAATTCGGGTCGGCCTTCTCGGCACTTTGCTTCGGAGCTCTGTACCTCGTGTTGGCGGCCGTGCTGATGCGGCGCGGTGCCGGCAAGTACCGCTTGATGACCGAGTGCATGCTGGCGATCGGCGTCGGCTTCGTCACGCTCGCGGTGCCGTTGGCGCTGGGCGCGCAATGGACGTCGTCGGTCTGGGCGCTGGAAGGGGCCGGCGCCTTCTGGGTCGGCTCACGACAGGCGCGCTGGTTGCCGCGCGCCTTCGGCCTGCTGCTCCAGCTGATCGCGGCGCTGGTCTATTTCAGCCGGATCGGCGACGGCGTCTTCGCCTTGCCACTGGCCAATCCGATGTTCATCGGCGGATTGCTGGTCACCCTGCCCGCGCTGGCTATCGCCTGGTGGCTACGCCGGCCGCTGCCGCACAGCGGTTCGCGTTGGGCAACCGGCTATGCAGCATTGGAGGCGGTGCTATCCAAGCCGATGTTCCTGTTCGGCTTCCTGTTCTGGTGCCTGACCCTGACCTTGGAGATCAACCGCAATACGCCGCCTTTCGAGGCCGGCAAGGCCGCACAGCCGGTATTCGACATCGGGCTGCAGCGCCTCCTGACCATGCTCGCCATTGCGGTCAGCGCCTGGGTCTCGGCGTTCGTCGGCCGGCGTGCGTCCTGGTCGGTGGCGACATGGCCGGGCCGCGCGACGCTGCCGCTTCTGGCGCTGACCTTCGTCGCGCAGGCGTTCGATGCCGACCACGTCCTCCGCACACCGGACTGGATAATCTGGCTGGCGGCGATCGCCATCCACTATCGCCTGCTGTACCTCGGCGACCGCGATCCCGGTGATGCCGCCGTATCGGGCCTGTTCCGTGCCACCCATGTCGGCAGCGTCTGGCTGTTGACGCTGATGCTGGCGGACTGCCTGTGGTTCTGGATCGACAAGGCATATCTTTGGAAGACATCGTGGGGCGGCGTCGTTGCGCTGGTCAGCTCGGTGGCGGTGCTGATGCTGCTGGCGGGCTGGGCCGGGCGTGCCAACCGGGCCGATGCACTGGGCAAGCGGCGCTGGCCGTTGAACCCGCATGCGGTCGGTTACTTCTGGGTCGCCGCCCTGCCGCTGGCGGTGCTGGTCTTCCTGGGTGCGCTGGTCACGGCGCTGCTCGCGTCGGGCAACACCAGGCCGCTGCCGTATATTCCGCTGCTCAACCCGATCGACCTGACGCTGGCGCTGGCAATCGGCACACTGATGATCTGGCGGCGCGCGGTCGTTGCCGCCGTGCCGACCCCCGGCGGCTCGATGTGGCTCCACGGCCGCCGCGCGCTGGCGCCACTCGCCGGGCTGGCGTTCATCGGCATCAACACGGTGTGGCTGCGGACGGCGCATCATTACCTCGGCGTCGACTGGTCGCCGGACGCGCTGCTCGGCAATTTCGCGGTCGAGACCGGCCTGTCGATCCTGTGGACGCTGCTGGCGCTGGGCCTGATGGTAACCGCGCATCGGCGGCTGAAGCGGTCGATGTGGCTGACCGGCGCGGCGCTGCTGGCGCTGGTCGTCGCCAAGCTGCTGCTGGTCGACCAGTCCAACGCGGGCGGCGGGGAGCGTATCGTCACCTTCATCGTCGTCGGACTGCTGATGCTGGTCGTCGGCTATTTCGCCCCGCTGCCGCCAAAGGCCGTCGAAGCCGTGCCCGGACCGGTGCCGGCATGAGGCTGATCCGGCTATGCCTGATCGCAAGTGCCATGCTGGCGACTGCGATGGCGGCGCCCGACGCCAACGATCCGGCAGCCTATGCCGTACGCCTGCCGGTGACCGTCGCACCCGGCGCGCCACTGCAGCGCATCCTGCTGCCGCCGCAGGTGCTGGCCCGGCTGCGCACCGCCGATCACACCGACCTGCGGGTGTTCAACGCCCAGGGCCAGGCACTGCCGATGGCGATCTCCGACCCGATCTCGCGCCTGCGCACCGAGCAGCAATCGATCGTCGTGAAAGCGTCGCCGATCCTCGGGGCGCCCGGTCGTCTCAACGTCACCGGCGTGTCGCTGCAGGTCGACGACCGCGGCGAAGCCCGCGTCGTTCAGCTCGACGGCAAGGTCGACAGCGCGGCAGGAACCGGTAGCGTCGTACTCGGCGCCTTGCTCGACACCAGGCGGATCGAGGCACCGGTCGTCGGCATCACGCTCGACGCCGACGTGCCGCTGGAACAGACCATCAGCTTCGTCGTCGAGGGCAGCGCCGACCTCAAGACCTGGTGGCCGGTCGGAGACATCGTGCTGTACCGCACCGGCGCCTATCCACGCGCCGCCCGGTCGGAGACCATCAAGCTCGACCCCGTTGACCTGCACGACCGGTATCTGCGCGTCACCTGGACCGCCAACCCGCGACCGCTGTCGCCGATCGCGGTGCGCGGCGCGACCCTGACCACGGCGCGCAACATCCTCGCAACGCCGCGCGCCGGTGTCGGACTGACCGGCGTGGCGCTGGAAGATGCCCATGCGCTGACCTTCGAGGTCCCTTTCGCGACGCCGGTCGCGGCTGTGCAGGTCAGGCCGGTGGGCGACAATTTCGTCATGCCGCTGCGCGTGCTGGGCCGCGACGATCGCGAGCAGTCGTGGACGCCGATGGGCTCGGGCACCGTCTACTCGATGATGGCGGGCGGCAAGCGTCGCGGCGACGACACGATCGAGCTGAGCGGCGGCAGCTATCGGCAGGTGCGGATCGAGGCCGATGCGCGGGCTGCCGGCTTTGCCGGGGTGCCGGGCATCGAGCTGCAGTTCGATCCGGTGCAGGTGATCGTCCTGGTCACCGGCTCCGCGCCGTTCACCATCTCTGCCGGACAGGCTGCCGTTCCCAGCGCCTATCTGCCACGCTCGACGCTCATGCCGTCCTATACGGAGCGTGCCGAGGACAGCCTGCCGCTCGCCACGGTCGCGGTTGCAGCCGAGGCGTTCACCCTTGCCGCAGGAGCCGGCGATACCGGCGCATCCCGCCGCGCGCTGGTGCTATGGGGCCTGCTGCTGCTCGGCACCGCGGCGCTCGGCGTGATGGTCTATGTCCTGATGCGCCAGTCGAAAGCGGCGACCTAGGCGCCTCAGCCGACCTTCACCGAATACAGGGAGTGGTGGGTGAGGATGAACAGCGTGTCCTTGGCCGGGCCGCCGAGCAGGAGCTGCAACGGCCGCTCGGGCACGTCGATCTGGCCGGCCGCCTTGCCGCTGCGGTCGTAGACGAAGACCTGCCCGTCGGCGACATAGACCTCGCCCTTCGCACCGACGACGACGCTCTCGCCGCCGCGCTGGGCGAACAGCTTGAGATCGGTGACACTGCCGCCCGCGCCGACGAGGCCCGAAAAGGTCTTCTGCTCCGAGCTGTTGATGACGAACACCCGATCGCCGACCGGCGCCGTCGTCAGGCCGTAGGAGTCGAGCGTGTCCGAGAAGCGCCAGCCTAGGAAGTTCGACGGTCCCTGCTGGAAAGTCCGGAACGCCGGCATCACCAGGCTGCCATCCGGCGAGACATATTCGCGTGACTTGGGCAGCGCCATGTCGCGCGCGAACATCTCGGCGGGGGTGGTAAAGCGGTAGGTGGCAGTGTCGAGCTGGTCCTTGAACTCGCCATTGTTCCAGTAATTGACCGGCAGGATCGTCGCCGCTCCAGGGTGCGCGGCGACCGGCGTCGGTGGGATCACGATCATCTGGTCGTCCGGGCTGCCGGGCTTGAAGGCGTAGACGGTACCCTCCGCGCCGTCCGACGACAGCACGACGAGGTTGCCCGACTTGTCGAAGCTCAGGCTGACCGGATCGAGCGGCGCGTCGCGGACCAGCGACAGGCCGTCGGCGGCGGACCAGCTATAGATGCGGTGAAATTTGTGCTCGACGAAATAGAGCTTGCCGCTCGCGTCGACCGCGCCGCCGCCGATCGAGTAGAAGCCGCCCTCCAGCTTTTCGACCTTGCCGTTGCGACGCGGCGCGACCGGATCGGCGGGCACGTCGAGGACGGCGAAGGAGCGCTCGCGGACTTCGAGCTTGTGAGTGATGTCCTGGATGGCATTCTCGGCCGGAAATTTGCTGATCCGCAGGTAATTGCCGCAGCCGTTCGCATCGCAGGTGGCGAGCCCGCTCTCGGCGTTGACGTGCATGTTACGGAAACGGATGTTGCTGGAATTGTACAGGCGGACTGCGGTCTCGACCGGCTTCAGCGAGCGGGTGACGCGGTAGGCGTGGTAGTTGGCGAACAGCAGGTTGCGCGAATCCCTCACCTCGAGCGACACGGTATCCTGGCTCTCGCCGGCCTCCTGCTCGGTCTGCGGCGCCAGGAACTCCCAATTCTCGGCGCGGTTGAGGACGATCTCGCTCCGGACATGGTGCTCGCTCGACAGCTGGTAGACATGCCCCGGGGTCTTGGTATCGGAGACGTAGAAGCCGGCCTGGCTGTAGGTATCGACGCTCCACAGGTTGGAGAAGGTGCCGCCGCCGCCGTTGGTCACCCAGAAGCTGGGATATTGCGCGTCCCAGCGCTTGCGTGGATCGGGATCTCCGGTGTGGTTGGCGTTGTAGGGATCGAAGCGGCTGCCGTCGGCCAGCAGCGTGCCGTGCCCGCCCTGGATCTTGACGTCCTGGACCAGCGAAGTCTCGCCCGCAGTCCAGAACAGCGCAGTGGCGCGCGGGTTGATGCCGCCGGTGTACAGCCCCAGCCCGGAGACGATGCCGCCGCCGCCGACCGCGGACTGCACCAGCGCCTTGGGTCCGCCGACGCCCATGTAGGCGGGCGTGCTGTCCGCCAGGATTATCTGGGTCAGGCTGGGATGGAGCGCGACCAGCACGGTATCGGGCTTCATCCGCAGCGTATCGGTGACGAGGTAGCGGCCCGACGGGAAATAGACGACGCGGTTGGTGTCGATCGCCTTCTGGATGGCGGCGGTGTCGTCGGTCTTGTCGTCGCCCTTGACGCCGAGGCTGCGGACGTTGGCCCATTCGGTCGTCGGCGGCAGCGCCCGGATTGCCGGAGCGAGCGGCGCCGGCATGGTGCGCAAGCGCTCCGACTGGAGGTTGGTCGCGAACTTGCCCATGCTGCCGAGGCCGGGAACGGTCAGGCCGTAATTGAAGGCGGTGACGTGATAGGTGGGCCCGGCGGGGGCGACCGTCCGGCCGCTCTCGCGGAAACGGGCAAAGGTCGGCGTGCGGCTGGCGACGGCGTTCTCGAAGCCGATCTGGGTCGCCGGGTTGTTCTCGTTGCTGATGACGACAGCGGCCTGGCTGACGTTCTCGAAGCGGACGTTCTTGCCCCACAGCCAGTCGGAATAGCCGGCGTCGATGTCGATCGCGACGGGAACGTTGCGAAAGCTGGTGTTGACCAGCGTCAGGCTCGCCTCGTGTTCGCGGATCGCCGCTTCGCGCTGCCCGTCGAATGTGGAATCGATCAGGGTGAACTGCCACGCCGGCGAGGTCTTCTCCGCAAGGATGCCATAGCGGCCGCCGTAGAAGTGCAGGTCCTCCGCCTCGTTGGCGACATGGTACAGGCCCGCCAGGCCGGAGCCGAGATGGAAGTCCATGTGCGCCAGATAGGCGTGCTGCGCCGCGTGGAAGCGGATCGCCGCCGCGCCCGCATTGCCGTTGCCGATCTCGATATCGACGTTGCTCATCGCCGAGTAGAAGGTGCCGGGGTTGGCGTCGGCGATCTTGTCGTTGAACGGTATGCTGCCGGGCGGCGGGAACGGCACGCGGCGCGTTCCGCCCGGCCCTGCCCCGGCAAAGATGATCATGTTGGCGACGCCCTTGTCGAAGCCGGGCGTGTTGTCGCCGAGAACGAAGACCGGACGCGTCGGCCCGACGCCGAACAGGCGTACACCGGGCCAGAGGTAGACGGTGCGCGACAGACGGTAGCGACCCGACGGCAGGAAGACGATGCCGCCCGCGCCCTTGGCCTCGGCCGCGTCGATCGCCTTCTGCACCGCGGCGGTGGCGTCGCGCCGACCATCGCTGGGCGCGTCGACGGTGATCGCGCGCGCGTCTGCAGGCCGCGTGATGAACACCGAGGTCGAGGCTGTCGCGACGCCTGGCGCAACCAGACCGACACCGATCAAAGCTGTCGCAAGAAGATCAATCCGCATGTCGTCCAGTCCCCACCCTATCGTCGCGGTTCAGGGCATTGCCTACACGCGCGATCGGGACCGTAGTAGCCACGGGCGGCTCGCGATCAAAGCGGGAAGCGATCCTGATGGCGTCCGCGCCGGTTCCGGGAGGTGTGTTCGGCGGCTTGGTGCGCCCGAAGGGAATCGAACCCCCGACCTTGGCTTTAGGAAAGCCCTGCTCTATCCGGCTGAGCTACGGGCGCACTTGGATTTTCACTAGTGATCCGCCGGTTTGCGGTCAACGGCCCGGCCATCGCTTGACTTGCTCGACACCGTTCCCACATAAGCCGGACCAATTCGCTCCGCTTTACGGGAACCATGTGATCCGCCTTAGCAACCTTGCCGATTATGCGGTCGTGGTCATGACCGCGGCGGCCAAGTCGCGCGATCCGAAGTTGTCGGCGGCAGCGGTCGCGGCGCACACCGGCATCCCTGCGCCGACGGTCGCCAAGCTGATGGGTACACTGGCCCGCGCCGGGCTACTGGTCTCGACGCGCGGCGTCTGCGGTGGCTTCCACCTCGGGCGCGCCGCAGCCGACATCACCGTCGCGGCGATCGTCGAGGCGGTCGAGGGTCCCATCGCACTCACCCAGTGCCAGAACGGTGGCGAGGTTTCGGCCTGCGCGCTGGAAGGCAGCTGCGCCGTGCGCGGCCATTGGGGTCCAATCAATATCGCAGTTCGCAACGCCCTGCTGGCGGTCAGCCTCGCCGACCTGCTGCAGCCGTCGCGCGCCGGAGTAGCCGCATGACCGACAACATGACCTTTGAAGCTCCCGTCCGCGACGCCGAGGCCTATGCCGCCGTCGAGGACCTCTCGACCTACAAGTGGGGCTTCATCTCCGACATCGAATCCGACATGGCGCCCAAGGGCCTGTCGGAGGACACGGTGCGCTACATCTCCGCCAAGAAGTCGGAGCCGGAGTGGCTGCTTGACTGGCGGCTGAAGGCATACCGCCTATGGCTGACTATGGAGACGCCCGACTGGGCCAAGCTCGACATCGCGCCGATCGATTATCAGGACATGTATTTCTACGCCGCGCCCAAGGCGAAGCCGACGCTGGCGTCGCTCGACGAGCTCGATCCGGAAATTCGCCGCACCTACGAAAAGCTCGGCATCCCGATCGAGGAGCAGAAGATGCTCGCCGGGGTCGAGGGCTCGCGTCGCGTCGCGGTCGATGCGGTGTTCGACAGCGTTTCGGTCGCCACGACCTTCCGCGCCGAGCTGGAGCGCGCGGGCGTGATCTTCCGCTCGATCAGCGAGGCGGTGAAGGAATATCCCGACCTGGTGAAGAAGTGGCTGGGCTCGGTCGTGCCGCAGCGCGACAACTACTTCGCCTGCCTCAACTCGGCGGTCTTCAGCGACGGCACCTTCGTCTACATCCCCGAGGGCGTTCGCTGCCCGATGGAGCTGTCGACGTATTTCCGCATCAACGCCCAGAATACCGGACAGTTTGAGCGCACGCTGATCGTTGCCGACAAGGGCTCGCACGTTTCGTACCTCGAGGGCTGCACCGCCCCGATGCGCGATGAGAACCAGCTCCACGCCGCGGTCGTCGAGCTGATCGCGCTCGACGATGCCGAGATCAAATACTCGACCGTGCAGAACTGGTATCCGGGCGATGCCAATGGCGTCGGCGGCATCTACAATTTCGTCACCAAGCGCGCCAACTGCCTCGGCAAGCGCAGCAAGGTCAGCTGGACGCAGGTCGAGACGGGCAGCGCAATCACCTGGAAGTACCCGTCGTGCGTGCTGTCGGGCGACGGCTCGGTCGGCGAGTTCTACTCGGTCGCGGTGACCAACAACCGCCAGCAGGCCGACACCGGCACCAAGATGATCCACCTCGGCAAGAACACGCGGAGCACGATCGTCAGCAAGGGCATCAGCGCCGGCCATTCGAACAACACCTACCGCGGCCTGGTCCGCGTCGCGGCGTCTGCCGAGGGTGTGCGCAACTTCACCCAGTGCGACTCCCTGCTGCTCGGCTCGCTGAGCGGCGCGCACACCGTGCCCTACATCGAGGTTCGCAACCCGAGCGCCCAGATCGAGCATGAGGCGACGACTTCCAAGATCAGCGACGACCAGATGTTCTATGCCCAATCCCGCGGCCTCGACGCCGAGGAGGCCGTCGCGCTGATCGTCAACGGTTTCTGCCGCGAAGTCCTGAAGCAGCTGCCGATGGAGTTCGCCGTCGAGGCACAGAAACTGCTCGGCATCTCGCTGGAGGGCAGCGTCGGGTGATGCGGCTCGCTTGCCTGGCAGCGTTGGCGCTAACAGCTTGCGGCTCGAACGCGACAGCGCCGGTGGTTGCCGCCAACCCTGCCCAGGCCGAAGCCGACGATGCATCCACCGCCTATGCGACCTGCGTCGACAAGGCGGCCGCTGCGGTCGACTTGAGCGCCGCCGAACCCGGCACGCTCGCCGACCTCGCGATGAAGTCTTGCATCGAGGCGCGTGGCAATGCGGTGGCCAAGCTCGCGGCGGCACAGCAGGCCGCGGGCAAGGATGCTCCGACCGCCGCGCTGGTCGCCGAACGCTCGATGCGCCTCGCCGACAGCCAGCTCCGCGACCATGCCAACACTGCGATCGTCACCCGCAAACTTTCCGACAAGAAAGCCGTTTAGTGCTCAACATCAACGACCTACACGCCACCGTCGACGGCAAGTCGATCCTGAACGGGCTGAACCTGACGGTCGGCGCGGGCGAGGTCCATGCCATCATGGGGCCGAACGGCGCGGGCAAATCGACGCTGAGCTATGTGCTGGCGGGCCGCGCAGGCTATGAGGTCACTTCCGGCTCGGTCACCTTCGACGGCAAGGACCTGCTCGAACTCGCCCCGCACGAGCGCGCCGCAGCGGGCCTGTTCCTCGGGCTACAATATCCGGTCGAGATTCCCGGCGTGTCTAACCTCGCCTTCCTGCGCACCGCGCTCAACGCCCAGCGCAAGCAGCGCGGCGAGGCCGAGGCATCGGGCGCTGAGTTCATGAAGCTGGTCCGCGTCGAGGCCGATGGCTTCGGCCTGTCGATGGACATGCTCAAGCGGCCGGTCAATGTCGGCTTCTCCGGCGGCGAAAAGAAGCGCAACGAGATGGTCCAGATGGCTGTCCTCGCGCCCAAGCTGGCAGTGCTCGACGAAACCGACTCCGGCCTCGATATCGACGCGCTGCGAGTGGTTTCGGACGGCATCAACCGCCTGCGCTCGCCCGACCGTGCGACGCTGCTGATTACCCATTACCAGCGCCTGCTCGACTATGTCGTGCCCGATTTCGTCCATGTCCTCGTCGGCGGGCGGATCGTCCGCAGCGGCGGTGCCGATCTGGCGCACGAACTCGAGCGCGATGGCTATGCGCGGGCCGCGGCATGACGGCGCTCCCAACCCGCCGCGACGAGGCCTGGCGATATAGCGACCTGACCGCGCTTGCCGAAGTCTGGCCGCAGGACATCGGCGAAACCCGCGAGATCACCGTCGCTTCCGGCGAAACCCGCAGCCTGACCGAGCGGCTGGCCGGCGACGGCTGGCGCAACGACCGCGTTACGGTATCGGTCGCGACCGGTGGCCGCCTCGACCTGAGTATCGTCCAGGCGCGCGACGTCGCCGCGGTGACGACGCAGCTTTACACGATCGATGTCGCGGCAGGCGCATCGTGCCAAGTCGACATCCTCCAGCACGGCAGCCGCTTCGGGCGCATCGCCGTCGACGTGACGATGGGCGACGGCGCTGACTTCGAGCTCAACGGCGTCAATTTGGCGCGCGGGACGCAGACGCTGGAGATCGTCACGACGATGCGCCACGCCGAGCCCAACGGCACCAGTCGCCAAACCGTGCGCATCGTTGCCGACGACCGCGCCATCGGCAATTACCTCGGCAAGGTGATGGTCGCCCGCGACGCGCAGAAGACCGACGCCTCGCAGTCGGTCAAGGCACTGCTGCTCGCCCGCACCGCGACCGCCAACGCCAAGCCCGAACTGGAGATTTTCGCCGACGACGTGAAGTGCGCCCACGGCGCGACGGTCGGCGAGCTTAACCGCGACGCGCTGTTCTACATGGAGAGCCGCGGCGTCGATCCCGCCTCGGCCAAGGCGCTGCTGACGCAGGCTTTCATCGGCGATGCGCTCGACAGCGTGCGCGACGAGGCGGTGCGCGAGGCGATGTCGGCAGAGGCGATCGCGTGGCTGGAGAAGCGGATATGAGCGCCGCCCTTACTGCTCCCTTCCCGGAACGGGAAGGGCTGGGGATGGGTCTTGCACGAGGTCCGGCTGCCGAGCTTATGCCAAGTCCCTCCCCCGTCCCCTCCCGTTCCGGGAGGGGGGATAGAAGGTCCGACTTCCCGGGCCTCGCCGACGGCTGGGCGTATCTCGACTCCGCCGCCACAGCGCAAAAGCCCGGTGTCGTCATCGACGCCATCGCGCGCGCCTATGGTCCCGAGTATGCGACGGTCCACCGCGGCGTCTATGCTCGCTCCGCCACCATGACCGAGCGTTTCGAAGCCGCGCGCCAGACGGTCGCCACCTTCATCAACGCACGCTCCCCTAGCGAAGTCGTCTTCGTGCGCGGTGCGACCGAGGCGATCAACCTCGTCGCCAATAGCTGGGGCAACAGCCTCGAGGCCGGCGACCGCATCCTGTTGTCGGCGCTGGAGCATCACAGCAACATCGTGCCGTGGCAGCTGCTCCGCGACCGGACCGGCATCGAGATCGACGTTGCGCCGCTGACCGCCGACCACCGCATCGACGAGGACGCGCTGGAGGCGCTGCTCACCCCACGCACGAAACTCGTCGCCATCGCGCATGTCTCCAACGTGCTCGGCAGCGTCGCCGACGTCACCCGCATCGCCGCCGCCGCGCATTCGGTCGGGGCCAGGCTGCTCGTCGATGGCTGCCAGGCAGCACCGCGCATCGCCATCGACGTTCAGGCGTCGGGCGCCGACTTCTACGTCTTCTCCGGTCACAAGCTGTACGGCCCGACCGGCATCGGCGTGCTGTGGGCGCGGTCCGATATCCTCGACGCCATGCCGCCGTGGCAGGGCGGCGGCTCGATGATCGAGACCGTGACCTTCGAGCGCACCACCTACGCCCCGGCACCGCAACGTTTCGAAGCGGGTACGCCGCATATCGTCGGCGCGATCGGGCTGGCGGCGGCGATCGACTACGTCAACACGATCGGTCTCGGCACTATCGACGCGCACGAACGTGCACTGGCGACCCAGGCACGCGAAGGCCTGCGCCAGATCAATTCGGTGCGACTGTTCGGGCCGGAAAATTCTGCCGGGATCGTCTCGTTCGCCCTCGACGGGGTGCATCCGCACGACATCGGCACTATCTTGGACGAGAGCGGCGTCGCCATCCGCGCCGGTCATCACTGCGCCCAGCCGCTGATGACCGTGCTCGGTGTTCCAGCGACGGCGCGGGCGAGCTTCGCGGTCTATAACGGCAGCGACGACGTCGATCGGTTGCTGGATGGCATGCGTCGCGTAACGAGGATTTTCGGATGAACGAGCGGACGTTCACGATAGAGGAAGTCGAGGCTGCCCCCGAGGTCGCCAAGGCACCGCCTGTAGGGAGCATGGCACGCGAGCCGGATTATCTGGACGGTTTCCTGCGCACCCAGCCCGCCGAAGCGACCGCGGATGGCCCGGGCGGCGAGCTGTACGAGAGCGTCATCGAAGCGCTGCGCTCGATCTACGACCCGGAAATCCCGGTCAACATTTACGACCTCGGCCTGATCTACGGTGTCGAGATCGAGGAGGGCCATGCCCAGGTGTCGATGACGCTGACCACGCCGAACTGCCCGGTGGCGGAGTCGATGCCCGGCGAAGTCGAGATGCGCGTCATGTCGGTGCCCGGCATCGCCACCGCCGAAGTCGCGCTCGTCTGGGATCCACCATGGGACCCGGGCAAGATGTCCGACGAGGCCAAGCTCGAAATGGGGATGCTGTGATGGAGGTCGTCACCGCTCCGCGCCCGGCACGCGTCCGCCCGCCGGCGATCATCGCGACCGACAGCGCCGTCCAGCGCATCGCCCACCTGATGAGTAAGGCTCCCGAGGGCACCGCCGGCGTCCGCCTGACGACGCCGAAGCGCGGCTGTTCCGGCCTCGCCTACGACCTGTCGTACGTCGCCGAGCCCAAGATCGGCGACGAGGCGGTGCCGACCCCGGGCGGAATACTCTATGTCGATGGCGGCTCGCTGATGTACCTTATCGGCAGCACGATGGACTGGCAGGAGGACGACTTCACCGCGGGGTTCGTCTTCACCAATCCCAACGCCAAGGGGGCATGCGGATGCGGCGAGAGCTTCACGGTCTAGTCGCACTATCCCTGTTGCTCGGGGGCTGCGTCTCGACCGCCGTCGCCGTCGTCAAGGCGCCCTTCCAGGTCGCCGGCTGGACCGCCGACAAGCTGACCACCAGCCAGTCCGAAGCCGATGAGAAGCGCGGCCGCAAGGAGCGCAAGCTCGACGAGGAGCGCGCCAAGCAGGAGCGCAAGGACGAGAAAGCGGCGCGCAAGGCTGCCCGCGGCGACTAATCGCCTGCCGCCCGTCATCGCACCTGCCGCTTGGTACTCCGACGCTCTAGACAGGCGGCCGGGACAGCGAGCGACGGAAGATTAGTCGTCCGGCCCCAGCGTCGGATCCAGATCCCGCGGCCGCACGAACTTCACCAAGCGCCCGACGTTGTCGTCGATGTCAGTCCATTTCTCGATGTCCAGCTCGATCCGTGCCAGTGTCGCAGTCGGGTATTTCAGCTCCGCCTCGCCGCGCAGCTCGCCACCGGGCGGCACCAGCGACAGCAGCAAATCCTCGCAGCCCGGGTTGTGCCCGACCAGCAACGCATCGGACTTCGCCTCGCCGAACTGCTGAACCAGCAGCATCAGCGTCGCCGACGACGACAAGTACACCCGAGTGTCCCACAGCGGCTTGAGCATCCGGCCGAGGCCGTCCTCGACGCCCTCGATGGTCTGGCGCACACGTACGGCGGGCGAGGCACAGACATGGTCGAAATCCAGGCCCTCGTCGGCGATCCAGCGCCCGATGCGGGCAGCCGCACGGCGGCCACGGCCGTTGACCGGCCGGTCGAAATCGCGCTCCACGGTATCGTCCCACGACGATTTGGCATGGCGCAGCAGCGTCAGCGTCTTCAATCGATCGTTCCCGGCAACCAACCCCAAGGCCCACCATGCGTGAGCCGCGTTACATTTCATAGATGCATTCACGCGGTCGGCGTCAAGACTCCGCTAACACCCGACCGGGTCATCTCAGCCACCGCCGCCACCGCATCGTCGAGCAGGATGCGCTCCGTCCGCACTCCGCCGGGAAATGCGGTCAGCAGCCGCGACGGCACCGCAGGCCCTAGCAATACGAAAATGCCGCGGTCGTCGGCGCGGCGGATCAGCCGCCCGAACGCCTGCGCCAGCCGCCCCTGCGTCACCAAATCGTCATAGGCTGCACCACCGAAGGCCGCGCGACGGGCAGCATGCAGCACGGTCGGGCGCGGCCAGGGGACACCCTCCATGACGACCAGCCGCAGCGACTGGCCCGGCACGTCGACGCCGTCGCGCAACGCGTCGGTGCCGAGCAGGCTGGCGCGCGGGTCGGCGCGGAAGATATCGACCAAGGTGCCGGTGTCGATCGGATCGACATGCTGGGCAAACAGCGGCAGCCCGGCCCGGCTGAGCGGATCGGCGATGCGCGCATGAACCGCTTTCAGCCGCGCGATCGCGGTGAACAGCCCCAGCGTACCGCCCTCCGCCGCCTCGATCAGCCGCTTGTACGCCGCCGCCAGCGCCGGGATGTCGCCGCGCCGGATGTCGGTAACGATCAGCACCCGCGCGTTGCCGGCATAGTCGAACGGGCTGTCGACCGCGAAGCGCTGCGGCGGCAGGGCGAGGTGAGTCGCTCCCGTCCGCATCTCGGTGTCGCGCCAGCTCTCGGCATCCCCGGTCGCACCACGGGCGCGCAAGGTTGCCGAGGTTACCAGCACGCCATGCGCCGGCTCCAGTACAGCCTTGGCGAACGGCCGCGTCGGATCGAGCCAGTGACGGTGGATGCCGACGTCGTATTCGCGTCCCTCGACCCGGTCGACGGCGAACCAGTCGATGAAGTCCGGATCCGCCGGGCCACCCAGCCGCGCCAGCAACACACCCCAGGCCGCCAGCATCTGCGCCCGCAGCCGCAATCCCGCCGCCGCGCCGTCGAGCCGCGCCCGCCCCGGCCCGTCGAGCCAGTCCGGCGCTTCCTCCAGCACCGCGACCAGCCGCGCCTCCAGGGCCAGCAGCGGCGCCGCCAGCGTCTCGAAAGCCGCCAGTGCCGCGACGCTCGCCTCGATCACGGCGGGCAGCACTTCGGCGACCTCGCTCTCCAGGCTGTACCCGGCCTCGTGGCCGTCGGCGCGCGCGTGGACTTGCCCGCGTACAGCGACCAGCAGCGCCTCGACCGGGCCGTTCGGCTCCGCCGCCATCAAGCGCTGGCCCCAGCCTTCGGAGGGCAGGTCGCGCGCCGCCTTGGCCGCCGCCTCCAGCGCCAGCGCCCCGGCATCGTCATAGCTGATGACGTCCGACAGCCGCGCCGCCAGCCCGCGCCGGCGCCCGCGTGCCGCCTTCTCCGGCCCCAATATCCAGCTGCGCAGCTCGATCGCCTCGCGCGCCGAAAGGTGCAGCGCAAAGGTCGAATCCGCCGCGTCGAACAGGTGATGCCCCTCGTCGAAGACGATCCGTGTCATCCGCCCGGCCTCGGCGCGCTCGCGCACGGCGTTGATCATCACCAGCGCGTGGTTGGCGATCACCAGGTCCGCCTGCGCCGAAGCGCGAGCCGAGCGTTCGATGAAGCAGGTCCGGTAGTGCGGGCAACCCGCATAGATGCACTCGCCGCGCCGGTCGGTCAGCCCGCCCAGCGCCGCCTTGCCGAACAGGTTCGCCAGCCAGCCCGGCAGGTCTCCCCCGACCATGTCACCGTCGCGGCTATATTCCGCCCAGCGCGCCGCCAGTTGCGCAAAGATCCCGGCGCGGCCCGAAAAGCCGCCCTGCATCGCGTCTTCCAGATTGAGCAGGCACAGGTAATTCTCCCGTCCCTTGCGCACCACGACCTTGGTCCGCTTTGTCGCCGCATCGGGATAGGCGCGCCCCGCCTCGGCATCGAGCTGGCGCTGCAGAGCCTTGGTATAGGTCGACAGCCACACCGTGCCGCCCGCCTCCGCCGCCCATAACGACGCCGGTGCCAGATAGCCCAGCGTCTTGCCGATACCGGTCCCCGCCTCCGCCAGCACGACGTTGGGCGCCGTCGCCATGCTGCGCGGCCGGAACGCATGGCTCGCTGCCCGTCCGAAATCACGCTGACCGATGCGCTTTTCGGCGCCGATGCCGAGCAGCTTTTCCAGTTTCGCATCGACCGCACCGTCCGGCATGGCGATGTCGCGCGGTCGCGGCCGGGCCGGGGCTTCCTCCCATTTCGGCAGTGTCGAGAACAACAGGCGCTCGGGCTTGGCCGGCTGCTTCAGCCGCTTGCCGATCTCGCCGCTCCACGACCAGCGCAGCCGGGTCAGCGTCTGCGCGATGCTCCACGCACCGTGCCGCTCCGCCCATCCGCCATCTTCCAGTGTATCGAGCAACTTGCCCGCCGCGGCCTGCAGGAACAGCGCCTCGGCGCCCTGCCCTTCCGGCGCCGGCAGGCCGAGCGCCACCGCCAGGCCGCTGGCAGTCGGCACCGCGAATTTCGCCGGGTGAACGAAGGCGAACAGCTCCAGCAGGTCGAGGCCCGACAGTTCGGGATAGCCCAGCCGGCTGGCGGTCACCGCCGCGTTGAGCATCAGCAGTGGCGTATCCCCTGCCCGGCGGATCGCCGCCCGGGTGTTGATCATCTCGACCCGCCCGTCGGTCTCGGCGATCCACACGCCGCCATGATTGGCGACGATCGCGGGATAGGACGGCGTGACACTCACCCTTCCTGTCTAGCGTTGGAACGAACCGGCAACAAGCGTCGCGGCACGCGGTCTCGCAACCGGAACGCCATCCTGTGCGATAATAATGCCGTCGCGGCGGTGCAGTGATGGGCCGACCGTGTTCGACTTGGCGACGATACGGTGACGCTCAAAAATGGATACTTAAGGAGAGTGCGCGGGCACGCCCTCCCTTGCCACGCGGGAGGTTTTTCCCGACACCGCAACAATGACCGATGAAACCACCCTGCGCGATGCGGCGCTCGTCTCCAAGGCCTGGCCGTTCGAGGAGGCGCGCAAACTGGTCGCGCGCTACAAGGACGGATTCCCCGAGGCCGGGGTGATCTTCGAGACCGGCTACGGCCCCTCGGGCCTGCCGCACATCGGCACCTTCGGCGAGGTCGCGCGGACGACGATGGTGCGCCGCGCCTTCGAGGTGATGATGCCCGGCGTGCCGACCCGGCTGATTGCCTTTTCCGACGATATGGACGGCTTTCGCAAGGTGCCGCCTGGGCTGCCGCAGGAGGACATGCTGCGCGCCCATCTCGGCCAGCCGCTGACCCGCGTGCCTGACCCGTTCGGCACGCACTCCAGCTTCGGCGCACACAACAACGCCCGGCTGCGCGCCTTCCTCGACCGCTTCGGGTTCGACTATGAGTTCCTGTCGTCGACCGACTGCTATGCCTCGGGGCGCTTCGACGCGACCTTGCTGCGGGTGCTGGCGAGCTATGATGCGGTGATCGGGACGATCCTGCCGACCCTCGGACCCGACCGCCGGGCGACCTATTCGCCGTTCCTGCCGCTCGACCCGGTCACCGGCGAAGTCCTACAGGTGCCGCTGACGGGCCGCAACGTCGAGGCGGGAACGGTCAGCTACGCCGATCCGAAGTCGGGCGAGACGGTGACGGTGCCGGTCACCGGCGGCCATGTGAAGCTGCAGTGGAAGGTCGACTGGGCGATGCGCTGGGTCGCGCTCGGCGTCGATTACGAGATGGCGGGCAAGGACCTGATCGATTCAGTCACCCTGTCGAGCGCCGTCACCCGCATCCTCGGGGCGCGCCCACCGGAGGGCTTCAACTACGAGCTGTTCCTCGATGCGGAGGGGGCGAAGATCTCCAAGTCGAAGAACAACGGCCTGACCATCGAGCAATGGCTGACCTACGCCGCCCCGGAAACGCTGGCGCTGTACATGTACCAGAACCCGCGCAAGGCCAAGCGCCTGCATTTCGACGTCATTCCCAAGGCGGTCGACGAATATTACCAGTTTCTCGCTTCGTTTCCCGGGCAGGCGGTCGAGCAGCGCCTCGGCAATCCGGTGTACCATATCCACCACGGCAACCCGCCCGCGGTCGAGATGCCGCTGACCTTCGGCCTGCTGCTCAACCTGGTCACCGTCGCCGGCACCGACGATGCCGCCGTGCTGTGGGGGTTCGTCTCGCGCTATGTCCCGGGCACCAGCGCGGCGACCCATCCCGAGATCGATGCGCTGGTCGGCTATGCCATCCGCTACGCCCGCGACTTCGTCCTGCCCGGCCTGCAGCGCCGCGCTCCCGACGCCCGTGAAGCCGCCGCACTGCGCGATCTCGACGCCCGCCTTGCCGCTCTCGGGCCCGATGCCGACGCCGAGGCGTTTCAGTTCGAGGTCTATGAGGCAGGCAAGGCAGCGGGCTTCGAACCGCTGCGCGACTGGTTCAAGGCGCTGTACGAAACCTTGCTCGGCACGTCGCAGGGCCCACGAATGGGCTCGTTCATCAAGCTTTACGGCCTGGCGGAGACCCGCCGGCTGATCGCGGAGACACTCTCGTAATGCGTACCCAGTTCAAGGCGGCCATCGTCGCTGCCGCCCTGTTCGCCGCCGGTCCCGCCTTTGCCGACGCCGCCAGCAGCTTTCACGACGGCAAGTGGCAGGACGCCATCACGCAGGGCCGGGCCGAGAACACTGCCGCCTCGCTGGTCCTCGCCGGCCGCGCCGCGCTCAGCGTCGCCGGCTTCACCATTACCGACAAGGCGCAGGCCAAGACCGCCATCGCCGCCGCCGAGCGCGACTTCGATGCGGCGATCGCCAAGGCGCCGAACAACCTCGAGGCGCGCGTCCAGAAGGCGATTGCGGTTGGCTACCGGGCCAAGCTCGACAAGTCGCCCGGCGAGGCGAAGGACACGCGCCGCCTGATGGAGGCGGTGCTGGCGCGGGACCCCAACAACGCGCTGGGCAATGCCGCGCTGGGCGGCTGGCACGGCGGCGCGGTCGCGACCCTGGGCAATTTCATCGCCTCGACGATCCTCGGCGCCAACCGCAAGGACATGGAGCGTTGCTTTAGCATCGCGATGGCGCGCGATCCCAAGAACATCGTCCACCCGCTGACCTATGCCTTCACGCTGCTCGACATCAGCACCGACAATGCACCCCAGGCGACCCAGCTGCTCAAGGCCGCCGTCATGCTGCCGTCGCGCGACGCCTATGAGGTGCAGACCCGCAAGGTTGCGGTGCAGGTGCTGGCGGCGCTGAATTCCGGCGATGCCAAGGGCGCGCGCGCACTGGCCCGCCGCCTCCAACCGTTCGGGACGGTCAGCTAGACCCGGCGGTAACGCAGGTACCAGACCTCGTGGCCCAGCCGCCGGGCCTTGGCTTCATAGCGGGTCGGCGGCCAGTCGTCGGGACGCGATTGCCAATCGGCGGGAGTCGTCGCCAGCCACTCGAAGTCGCGCCGCGCCGCCATCTGCATCAGCGTCCAGCGGCAATAGACCGGGTGGTCGGTGCCTATCCTCAGTTCCGATCCCGGTGACAGCTTTGCCGACAGCAGGTCCAGCGGCCCCGGATTGACAAAGCGCCGCCGGGCGTGCCGCAGCTTGGGCCATGGATCGGGATGGAGCAGGAAAGCACGGCTCAGCCCGCCATCCGGCAACCGCTCCAGCACGTCGAGCGCGTCGCCCATGTACAGGCGCACGTTGTCGAGCGCCTGGTCGCGGACATGGTTGAGCGCGCCGACGACGCCATTGAGGAACGGCTCGCAGCCGATCAGGCCGGTATCCGGATGTGCTGCGGCCTGCGCGGCGAGATGCTCGCCGGCACCGAAGCCGATCTCCAGCCACAACGGCCGCTGCGCACCGAACAGGCTGGCGGCGTCCACCGGACCCTCGGCCGGTACCGAGATGCGCGGCAACAGCTCCTCGACCAGCGCCGCCTGGCCCTTGCGCAGGGCATGGCCCTGGCGTCGACCATACAGGCGGCGCGTCGTGCTGGGATCGATCAGACCGCGGCCTTCAGCGCATCCACCAGATCGAGCTTCTCCCAGCTGAAACCACCTTCGGCGTCGGGCTCGCGGCCGAAATGGCCATAGGCAGCGGAGCGCTGGTAGATCGGGCGGTTCAGCTTGAGGTGCTCGCGGATACCGCGCGGGGTCAGGCGAACCAACTGCGGCAGCACCGCCTCGATGGTCGCTTCTGGAACGGTGCCGGTGCCGTGGGTGTCGACGTACAGCGACAGCGGCTCTGCAATACCAATGGCATAGCTCAGCTGGATGGTGACGCGGCGCGCGAGGCCGGCGGCAACGATGTTCTTCGCCATGTAGCGTGCGATATACGCAGCCGAGCGGTCGACTTTGGTCGGATCCTTGCCGCTGAACGCGCCGCCGCCGTGAGGCGAAGCGCCGCCGTAGGTGTCGACAATGATCTTGCGCCCGGTGACGCCGGCGTCGCCATCGGGCCCACCAATTTCGAAGCGTCCTGTCGGATTGACGTAGATCGCCGTCTCGTCGGTAATGAAGCCCTCGGGCAGGACATCGGCGAACACACCGACGACATAGTCGCGCAGGACCTTGTACTTGGCGGCGTCGCCCTCGTCGTTGTGAAAGTAATAGTCGGGCGCGTGCTGGGTAGAGACGACCAGCGCAGTGGCGCGGACCGGAATCTCGTTCTCATAGGCCAGCGTCACCTGGCTCTTGGCGTCGGGCTCCAGGAACGGCGCCGCGCCGGAGTGGCGATCCGCCGCCAGCCGCTCGAGGATACGATGCGAATAGTACAGCGTCGCCGGCATGAAATCGGGAGTCTCGTCGGTGGCATAGCCGAACATGATGCCCTGGTCGCCGGCGCCCTCGTCCTTGTTGCCGCTCGCATCGACGCCCTGGGCGATATGCGCCGACTGGGGGTGGAGGTGGTTGGCGAACTCGGCGGTCTGCCAGTGGAAGCCCTCCTGCTCATAGCCGATGCGCTTGACCGTGGCGCGCACCGCCGCCTCAATCTCCTCGGTCGCGCCGGGCAGCCACTCGCCTGCCTCGTCGATCATGCCCTTGCAGCGGATTTCACCGGCCAGCACGATGCGCTGGGTGGTCACCAACGTCTCGCAAGCGACGCGCGCTTGCGGATCCTTGGACAGGAACAGGTCGACGACGGCGTCGGAGATCTGGTCGGCGACCTTGTCGGGATGACCTTCGCTGACCGACTCGCTGGTGAACAGGAAATTGCTTCGGGCCATTGGACGGGGCTCTTTCATGGACTGATCGATGGCGGGTCTAGGCAAGCCGGGGCGCGGCGGCAAGCATATAAAGCTATCCTTATATGGGACGCGCGATTGCCCATGCGGCGGCGAGCAGCAGCAGCAATGCGAAGACGAGGCTGGTCCAGTGCCCATACTGCGCGAACAGCGTCGGCGGCAGCGGCGGCGGCAACGCGGCGCTGACCACGCCCATGACATTCTGGCCGAGTTGCGCGACGATCCGCCCCCGTGCATCGACCAGCGCGCTGATCCCGGTAGGGGTGGCGCGGGCGACCGGCAGCCCCTCCTCGATCGCCCGCAGCCGCGATTGCGCCAGGTGTTGCGGTGGCCCGGAGGCGCCGAACCAGGCATCGTTGCTGACGTTGAGCAGCCACTTCGGCCGGTGCGCCGGATCGACGACCTCGCCCGGGAAGATGATCTCGTAGCAGATCTGCACGCCGACATCGGCAAACCCCGGCAGCGCCAGCGTCCGCGGTCCCGGCCCCGGCAGGAAATCGAGATCGCCCGGCGTCAGCCGTGCCAGGCCAAGCGCTGTCATCAGCGGTCGCATCGGCACATATTCGCCCAGTGGCACCAGATGCGCCTTGTCGTAGCGGCCGTGCAGGCGGGCGGCACTGTCGATGACGAACAGGCTGTTGGTCGCCGCGGTGACGTCACCAGCCGGATTGCGGATCAGCGCCTCGCCGCCGAACAGCAGCAGGTCACCGGGATGCAGCACGGATGCCAGCGCCGCCCGGGCCTCGCGATCTTCCTCGACCGGATAGCCGATCGCTGCCTCGGGCCAGGCGACAATCGCCGGCGGACGCCCCTCGGGCGCGGCCAGGGCGCCCCGGGTCAGATTGAGGTAACGGCGGAAATGATCGACCTCCAGCGCCGGGTCGTACTTGGTCGACTGGCCGATATCGGCCTGCACCAGGTGCACCATCGGGCCCTTCGACACCGGTGCGGTCGGCAGGAGCAGCCCGGTCAGCGCCGCGATGCCGCAGATCCCGACCAGCGCCGCCGCTCCAGTGCGCCGGCTGCGTTGCGCTGCCAGCGCAAGGCCGCCACCGGCAAGCACCATCAGCCCGGACAGGCCGAGACCGCCGAACACGCTCGCCAGTTGCGCGACCGCTCCGGCATTCAGCCAGGCGACGCCCAACGGTCCCCAGGCAAAGCCGGACAATAAGTGCCCGCGCAACCATTCGGCCAGCATCCAGCTCACCGCCAGCAGCAATACCCGCGGCCCCGGCCGCCGCGCCAGGCTCCACGCCACCAGCGTCGCCAGGCCGATGTAGATCGCCAGGAACATCGCCAGCAGCACCACCGCGACCCAGCCGAGCACCGGCGGCATCGCGGCCTGGAAGGTGAACGCCGTGGCGATCCAGGTCAGGCCGACGCCGAAATGGCTCCAGCCGAACCACCAGCCCGTCGCGAACGCCGCGCGCCGCGTCGGCGCCCGCTGCAGCAGCCAGACCAGCACCGCCAGCGCAACGACGGTCAGCGGCCACAGTCCCAGCGGTGCGAAGCCGGTGGCGGCAAGGGCCCCGGCAGCAAAGGCCAGGCCAAGGCGGAAACGCGGGGTCATGGCTGCGCGCTTAGGCAGGCCCGGCGATGCGCGCAAGCCGCCCGCCGCAACTCCTTGCGCAGGCAAGACCTCGACTGGCGACCAGTGCGGCGACGTCTGGGCCAACGATGCTGCGATCGAGACGATGTTGGACGCCGGTGCCGTCTGCCAACCGGTGCGCGACCGACCGGGAGGGACAGCGGTGCCACCGCCCTTGCCGATGGCGGCGACACGCTGTCGAGAACCCAGCCAGGCTCCGGCTGGTGTGGAAGCCGGCGAACTAGCTCGAGCGGCTATGCAGCGCAGGGCTGCTGGCGACGCCGCATCACCAGTCCGACCAGTCCGAGACCGCTTAGCATCATGCCCCAGGCGGCTGGCTCGGGCACGGCGGCGACCGTCACCGGGCTGACATAGTCGAGTACGTCGACGCCGTCCGTGACGCCGACACCATAGGTCAGACCGCCAAGGTCGCCGTTGCTCCACAGATTGACCGCGTTACCGCCGGCGATCGTGAACACGAGTCCATAGATATCGAGGAACCCGCCGTGAAACGGATAATCGGTGGCGCTTTGCGGCGAACCGCCTGGATAGAACAGGTTGGAATAGGAGAACCCGGATGCCGGCACGCCTTCCGGGGTAAGCGGCCCGTTGACGATCTTATAGAAGCCGAAGCTGTGCGGAGCGCGCAGGTTGGTGTCCTCGGGATCGTGCGGGTTGCTGGGGACGATCCCGGTGATCGCAGCGTCGACGATCCCGATATTGGTGTCGGAGAAGGTACCGCTGATCCCGGTAACGATGTAGGACCCGATCGGATCGACCGGGTTCGGCGATGTGCCCGGTATGACGCCGGTGTTCGGATTGGGGCTCCAGGTCAGGTTGATCGAGCCGCTGGCCCCGCCACCGCTGAAGTTGAATGCATAGTCATGGGCGGCAACGCGGGCGCTCAGCGTCGCCGCCATGATTGCCGCTGCCGCAAGAATGTGCCTCGATTTCATGCTGGTTCCTCCCAATCCAACGCGCCCGAGAGTTCGTACGAAGCGAGGCGCGACCTAGTTGAATTGGCGGAAGGTTAATTCGGCTATATCGAAACGTACATCGGCAATGTTCTATCGGTTCTGCCTAAGGAGTCTTAGCGACGGCGGAGATTCAGCGACTAGCCGAGTGACGATGGGATTAGCCGCGACGAGATCATGCGCTTTGGAATAGCTCGGAGGTAGTAGCCCATCGGGCGCTGACCTCTCCGCAACACTATCCGCGGCAGGCTCGCAGGTCGGACGCATGGTCCGCGACCTCGGCGATCATGAGTACGTGGCGGTTCGGGAGTACCGACGGGGTAGGGATCGCGCCACAGTCGAAGGCGGCGCTCAAGATGCTTGCCCCGGTTGGTCCGCCTCCGAGCCGGCGACCGGCCCCCGCCGATGTGGCGGGGGCCGTCGATCCTATTTGAAGATCTTCGTGGGATGCGCCTTGGCCCAGGCGAGAGCTTCCGGCGATGCTGCCCATTTGATCGCGTTGCGCAGCAGCAGCCGATATTCAGGCTGCTCCCAAGGCGTGTGGTCATGGCCGATCTGGACATAGAAGACCGGGCTGTTCTCCGACGACTTGTACCAGGCCGACAGGTTGCTGAACTTGCGCTTGGGGTTGAGATTGACCAGCGGATCCGGCGGCGTGAAGTCGGTACGCAGCAGCGGATGGACCGAATCCTCGAAAAAGGCGCAGGCATAGGCCTCGTCGGTCGTGTCGAAACCATCGCCCAGGCCCTTGGTGATCGGGCTGTTCTTGTCGACGACGGTGATGTGCTGCTTGGTCTTTTGATAATAGCCGTGGCGCGGGTCGAGGATACCGCGAACCGTGATCGGCGCGTACCAGTCGCAGGCGCCGCCGATGACTTCGGAATATTCCGGCCAGGTATGGGCCCAGGCGGCGGAGGCGTGGTGCATGAAGACCATGCCCTTGCCGGCCTTGAGCAGCGCCGGGAAGTCACGCTTCAGCTGCGGCGAAGGATTGGGATAGACGCGGTCGATGGTACCGTCGGCGCGCGGCGTCCGCACACCGGGGCCGCCGAGATCGTAGAACAGGTAGACGTCGAAATTCTTGCCGGCGGTCGGGTTCATCAGCAGGTCGGCGGCGGGATGGTCGACGTGCGTGTAGGTGATGTCGTCGCCCAGCGAATCGAGCATCTGGTTGAACTGCTCGCGCTCGAACTCATGGCCCTTGGTGATGACCAGCACGCGGATCGGACCGCGACCGCCCTGCGGCATGCGCGGCGGTGCGTTTGGAGCGGCGGCAGGCGGCGGCGCGACGGGAGGCGCCGTCAGCGCGATACCGGCCTTGATGATCGGCGGGCAGGACACGCCACCGGCAACCGGATGGCAGCCGACCCAGGTTGCCGGATCGGAAGACTGTGCAGCGGCCGGCGTCGCTGAAACGACTGCGGCAGCGGCGATCAATGCCGCCCCCGCGATAATGGAGCGGTATCGCTTCAAAGCAAATGCCAAGTCTTGGGCCATGATCTCAGAAGCTCCGCATCGTTAAGGACGGAGCTACATTGCAGCTTTGGCGGAACGAAGGCAATCGCGGAAAACAGTCATGCTGCAACTGCGAACATACAATTGAGTATTACGCAGACATATATCAAGCATCGTCGAACGGCGTCACAGATCAGGCTGCAGCTTTCTCCGGAGGATACAGTCGGACGCGGCGGACATGACGTGGATCGCCGTCGATGACTTCGAACTTCCAGCCGGTCGGATGATCGACCGTCTCTCCGATCGCGGGAACGCGCCCGGCCAGCATGAACACCATGCCGCCCAGCGTATCGACGTCCTCGCCGATATCCTCGTTGGCAAAGCTCAGCCCCAGCGCGACCTCAAGCTCCTCGAGGTCGAGGCGGGCGTCGGCCTCGTACAAGTCGTCGCCGATCGCCTGGAGCTGTTGCGCCTGCTCCTCGTCGTGCTCGTCCTCGATGTCCCCGACGATTTCCTCGACCAGGTCCTCGATCGTCACCAGGCCGTCGGTGCCGCCATATTCGTCGACGACGATCGCCATATGCGTCGCCCCCGCCCGCATCCGCGCCAGCAAGTCGAGCACGCGCATCGATTCCGGAACATGCAGGACTTCGCGCAGCAGCGACTCGACCGGGATGCTCTCGAACGGCTTGCTCGACACCGCGTCGGAGAAGGTCTCGCTGATGACCGAGTAGACATCCTTGATGTGGATCATGCCGATCACCTGGTCGAGGCTGTCGCGGAATACCGGCATGCGGCTGTGCCCCGCATCGCGGAAGCGCGCGACGAGGTCGGCAAAGCTGTCGTCGACATCGAAGGCGATGATATCGGAGCGCGGCACCGCAGTATCGCCGACCAGCCGCTCGCCGAAATGCAGCAGGTTCTTCAACATGGTGCGCTCAACCGGCGATAGGTCGTCGCCCTCCTCGCCGGCCGCGGCGTGCTCGTCGATCGCCTCTTCGAGGCTGGCGCGCAGTGACGGCTCGGCATCGGTGCCGGTCAGCAGGGTGCGTAGTCCCCGCCACAGGCGCGAGCCGAAATCGCTACTACTATGGGGGTCGCTCATCGCTGCGGCCTAGACGGCGCTGTGATCGGCGTAGGGATCGCCAAGGCCAAGCGTGGCCAGCGCCGCGACTTCCATCCGCTCCATGTGCCCCGCCAGCGCGTCGTCGTCATGATCATAACCTAGCAGGTGCAGCAGGCCGTGCACAATCAGGTGCGCGGCGTGGTCTGCGGGGCTCAACGCCTTGGCCTGCGCTTCGGCGGCAATGGTCTGCCACGCCATGACGATATCGCCGAGCAGCACCTCGCCGTCGTCGCTGTTCGACAGCGCCTCGATCAGGTCCGGCTGCACCATCGGGAAGCTCAGCACGTTGGTCGGCTTGTCCTTGCCGCGGTACTGCTGGTTGAGCTTCTGCACCTCGGCATCGTCGGTGAAGCGCACCGACACCTCGACGCCGTAGCCGGCGCGGTCGAGCCCGGCATGCGGCGTCTCCGCCAGCGCCGCGGCACAGGCGCGCTCCGCCAGCCCTTGCCAGTCTATGGCCTCGTCCCAGTCGGGCGTGGCGATGGCCGTCTCGACGATCAGCATGTCATGCGTCCTGCGGCGGGCCTTCGTACGCTTCGACGATGCGTCCGACGATCGGGTGGCGCACGACCTCGCGCGACGAGAAGCGCAGGGTCGCGATGCCGTCGATGCCGTCGAGCTTGCGCACCGCGTCGGCCAGCCCCGACGAGGCCGGGTTGGGCAGGTCGACCTGGTTCGGGTCGCCGCAGACCACCATCCGCGAACCCTGGCCGAAGCGGGTCAGGAACATCTTCATCTGCAGCGGCGTGGTGTTCTGCGCCTCGTCGAGGATAACGAAGGCATTGGCCAGCGTGCGGCCGCGCATGAAGGCCAGCGGCGCGATCTCGATCTCGCCCGAGGCCAGGCGACGCTCGACCTGCTCGGCGGGCAGCATGTCGTACAGCGCATCGTACAGCGGGCGCAGGTACGGATCGACCTTGTCCTTCATGTCGCCGGGCAGGAAGCCGAGGCGCTCGCCCGCCTCCACCGCCGGGCGCGACAGCACCAGCCGGTCGACCGAGCCGGCGATCAGCTGCGACACCGCCTGCGCCACCGCGAGATAGGTCTTGCCGGTACCGGCCGGCCCGAGCGCGAAGATCACGTCCTTGGAGCCCAGCGCCTCGATATAGCGCACCTGCGTCGGCGAACGCGGCACGATGACCTTGCGGCGGGTGCGGATCACCACGGCGGGGTTGATGGTGCCATCCTCGGCATGAGTCAGCCCGTCGAGCGACGGATCGCCGCTGATCGAGACCGCGCCCTCGACATCGCCGACGTCGACGGTCTGGCCCTGGCTGAGGCGGTTATACAGGCCGGTCAGCACGTCACGGGCGCGGGCGGCGCTTTCCGCCTCGCCCTCGATAGTGACGCGGTTGCCGCGCGCCTGGATATAGACGCCGAGGCGGTTCTCCAAAGCGATGAGGTTCTGGTCATACTGGCCGAACAGCGGGCCGAGCAGCTGGGGCCGGTCGAACTCGACCTCCAACTTGACGCGATCGTTACCAGCGACGGGGCCGCGCGGGGCGGGGCGCTGGGGGTGCTTGGATTTTACCACTCAGGCGGCCTGGGCCAATTTCACGATGCGTCCCTCCAGAGAATTGGGCTGAGCGTCGACGAGGTCGACCGTAGCGATATCGCCGATCTTGAGGCCGGGTTCCGTGACGAACACCGACTGCAGCCACGGCGATTTGCCGATCAGCTGGCCCGGACGGCGGCCGGTGCGTTCGAACAGCACGTCGCAACGCTTGCCGACCGAGGCACGGTTGAACGCCATGGCGCCTTCGCCGAGCACGCGCTGGAGCTCGAACAGGCGCGCGTCCTTGACGGCTTCGGGGACCTGGTCGGGCATGGTCGCGGCGGGGGTGCCGGGGCGGGGCGAGTATTTGAAACTATAGGCCTGGGCATAGCCGACTTCACGGATCAGGCTGAGGGTCTGGTCGAAATCGTCGTCGGTCTCGCCGGGAAAGCCGACGATGAAGTCGCCCGAGATGGCGATGCCCGGCACCCGGCGCTTGATGCCGGCAATCTGCGCCAGATAGCTGCCGCGGGTGTGCGCCCGGTTCATGCGGCGCAACAGGCTGTCAGATCCCGCCTGCACCGGTAGGTGGAGATACGGCATCAATTGCGGCACCTCGACATGCGCGTCGATCAGATCCTCGGTCATGTCGCGCGGGTGCGAGGTGGTGTAGCGAATCCGCGCGATCCCCGGTACGCCGGCGATGCGACGGATCAACCCGGCAAGACCCACCGGCCCGACGCCGTCGGTACCGTGATAGGCGTTCACGTTCTGCCCGAGCAGCGTCAGTTCCCGCGCCCCAGCCGCGGCCAGGGCCCGCGCCTCGGCCATGACCGCCGACACCGGCCGCGAAACCTCGCCGCCGCGCGTGTAGGGCACGACGCAGAAGGTGCAGAACTTGTCGCAACCCTCCTGCACCGTCAGGAAGGCGCTGGTCCCGACCGACAGGCGGCGCGCCGGCAGCGCGTCGAACTTCGGCACCACCGGCATGTCGGTATCGACGGCACGACCGGCGCGCAGCAGCTCGGGCAGGCGGTGATAGGCTTGCGGCCCGACCACGACGTCGACCGACGGCGCGCGGCGGACGATCTCGCCGCCCTCCGCCTGGGCGACACAGCCGGCGACGACGATGCGCGGCGCGCCGCCGCTGCGCTCGCGCAGCCGCCCGATGTCGGAATAGACCTTCTCCGCCGCCTTCTCGCGGATGTGGCAGGTGTTGAGCACGACGATATCGGCTTCGCCGGCGTCCGCCGCGACCATCCCGTCAGCTTCCAGCAACTCGCCGATACGCTCCGAGTCATAGGCGTTCATCTGGCAGCCGAAGGATTTGACGTGATAAGTCTGGGTCACTGGGTGCTCATGCCGGGGATTCGCCGTCCAGTGTACGCGAGCGAATGCGCGGCGTCATCCTCCCCAGGCCCGGTACCGCGACGCTGCGTCCCCAGCGTTCTCGGCGGCCTCGATCTGCTGCAGGTTGGAGCGTGGATCGGCCGCCTGCGCCATCGCGTCCGCCTCCCTGTCGACTCGCGACGAAAGGTTCGGACTCTCCCGCCGCGCTTCCTCCAGCAGGGCGATGATCTTGGCGATCTTCTTCTCGCTGAGCACGGCGATCTGCAGCGTCAATTGCGAGCGCTTGGTGGCGCGCTCGTCCTCGTAGCGCTGCGTCGACAGGATGATCATCGCGAGCAGGAAGGCCGACACCGTCGCGACCAGCGCCAGCTCCGGAAACGGGAAGATATCGATCGGGCGATAGCCGAAGTGCTGGGCGATGGCGTTGCCGACGATCCACACCGCCACCAGCGCCAGTATCGCCGCGACCAGCCCTGGTCGCCCGAGAAAGTGCGTGACGCTGTTCGCGACCTTCTGGATGCCCGGCGTCGCCTCGTCCAGCTCGCGGTGCATCTGGGCCAGATGCTCGACGGTCTCGTTGACGTGACCTGGATCGCCGGGCTCGTTCCGGGCCGCCTCTCTCATCCCGCCGCGCCGCCGGGCAGGTGCGCCAGGAAGTTCGACAATTCGGTCCGCCGCCGCGCCTCGTCGGCGAACTCGCGGTCGACGCCCAGCGCCCACAGGTTCGACCGCCGCTCCGGCTCGCGGTGCAGCGCGTCGAGCTGGTTGGCGCGGAGACACACGCTGGCTTCGTCGTCCGCCAGACCGGCCTCGACCAAATCCGCTGCCTGCCGCCGCAGCGCCACCGCGATCTCGCCCGGTGCGAGCTCCGGATGATATTGCACCCCCCAGAACGTCCCGCCGTCGAAGCGGATCTCGGCCGCTTGGACCCGGGTAACGCCGTTGCTCGCCAGCAGCGTCGCGCCGTCGGGCAGGGTCTCGACCTCGTCGCCGTGGATCGCCGGGGCATCCCAGGCCGGCGGCCGCCCGACGAGCAGCGGATGGTCGCGCCCTGCCTCGGTCGCGGTGATCCGCCGGGCGATGCCGGCTTCCATCCGCGCCGGCATCTTGCGCACCGTGCCACCGGCCGCAGCCACCGCAATCTGCAACCCTGCGCACGAACCGAACGACGGCGTGCCCGACGCGAACACGCGGCGCATGAACGCCAGCTGCCGCGCCACCTCGGGGCTGTCCTCATAGACGTGCATCGGCGAGCCGGTCAGGAACACCGCGTCGAAGCCACTCAGCTCGGCCGCCTCGAAGCGCCGCGCATCATCGTCCGCCGGCGCGACGATAGTGATCTCGGCGCCCGGCCGCAGCTGGGACAGGGTCGCGGCATAGCTCTCCCCCGAACTCTTGCCGGCATGCTGGCGCCGGGCGTCGCGGTCATCGGGGGTCTCGCTCTCGGCGACGAGGTAATGCGGCACGATCGTCCTTGGTGAATTCAGGCGACCCTGCAACGCGCCGCGCCCGATCCCCGCTCCCGCCGCGACAAAGCGTCAGCAGGTGGCGACGTTGCCCAAGCCTGCCTCAGCAGGCGACGACGTTCACCGCCAGCCCGCCGAGGCTGGTCTCCTTGTACTTCTCGCCCATGTCGGCGCCGGTCTTGCGCATCGTCTCGATGACCTGGTCGAGCGAGACGCGGTGCGTGCCGTCACCCAGCAGCGCCAGCCGCGACGCCTCGATCGCCTTGATTGCACCAACCGCGTTGCGCTCGATGCACGGCACCTGCACCAGCCCGCCGACGGGATCGCAGGTCAGGCCGAGATTGTGCTCCATGCCAATCTCGGCGGCGTTCTCGATCTGGCCGTCGCTGCCGCCCAGCGCCGCGGTCAGCCCGGCGGCGGCCATCGAGCAAGCGACCCCGACCTCGCCCTGGCAACCGACCTCGGCGCCCGAGATCGAGGCGTTCTCCTTGAACAGGCTGCCGATCACCCCCGCGACGAGCAGGAAGCGGTCGGCGCCCTCGACCGACGCGCCGGGGGCGAAGCGCTCGTAATAGCGCAGCACCGCCGGGATGATGCCCGCCGCGCCATTGGTCGGGGCGGTGACGACGCGACCGCCCGCGGCATTCTCCTCGTTGACCGCCAGCGCCCAGAGGTTGACCCAGTCGATGACGCTGAGCGGATCGGCGAGCGCCCGCTCCTGCCGCTCGCGCAGCAGGGCGAGCACGGCGGGGGCGCGGCGCTTGACGTTGAGCCCGCCGGGCAGGATCTTTTCGAGGCTGCGCGTGCCGCGGTCGATGCAGTCGGACATCGCCGAGCGGATCGCCGCCAGCCGCGCCCGGATCTCGGCCTCGCTATGCGCGGTCAGTTCGTTGGCCAGCGCCAGCGTCGCGATGTCGGTGGGCGCGGCGCGGGCCAGCAGTTCGTCGCCCGAGGAGAACGGGAACGGCAGGTCGACCAGCCCCTCCGGCGGCGCATTGCGGGCGATCTCCGCCTCGCCGACCACCGCGCCGCCGCCGACCGAATAGCTGACCCGCGACGCCAGCACGTCCCCGGCGGCGTCGAAGGCTGAAAACCGCATGCCGTTGGAGTGGAAGGGCAGCCGTTCGCGCTGGTGCCAGCGAACGTCGCGGGCCTCGTCGAACGGCAGGTCGCGCAGGCCCGCCAGCCGGATCGTGCCGGTCGTGCGGATCGCCTCGACGATCTCGCCGGCGCCGTCCGGGCACAGGTCCTGCGGTCGCTGGCCCGACAGGCCGAGCAGCACCGCCTTGTCGGTGGCATGGCCCTTGCCGGTCAGCGCCAGCGAGCCGAACAGCTCCGCCTCGACCCGCGCCACCTCGGTCAGCAGGCCGTTGTCGGCGAGCCCCGTGACGAAATCGCAGGCCGCCGTCATCGGCCCCATGGTGTGCGACGACGACGGCCCGACGCCGATCTTGAACAGGTCGAAGACGCTGGAAACCATGTCCACGGATGTAGGGGCGAAAAGCGCGCCGGTCACCCCTTGCGTCGGCGCGGGGGGCGTTTAGCGTGCAGCGATGAATCAACGGCGACTTGGGCTCGGCCTCGCGACTGCGCTCGTCGCGGGCAACATGATCGGCTCGGGTATCTACCTGCTGCCGCTGACCACTGCGGCGATCGGCTCGATGACGATCATCTCGTGGATCGTCACCGCGGCGGGCGCGCTGCTGCTGGCGCTGGTGTTCGCGCGCGTCGCGGTGCTGCGGCTGACGCCGGGCTTCACGCTGGCCGACACCGTGCGCGCCGAGTTCGGGCCGTTCGCGGCCTATATGTGGAGCTTCGTCTACTGGCTGTCGGCGACCAGTGGTTGCATCGCCGTGGCGCTCGCGGCGGTCGGTTACTTCGCCTGGTTCGTACCACGCTTCGCCGAGCCGATCTGGACGCTGGTCGGCACCGTCGCCGCGCTATGGCTGATGACGCTAGCCAATTTGTACGGCGCGCGGACGGTGGCGAAGGTCTCGGCGGGGACGCTGGTGATCGGGCTGCTGCCGGTGCTGATCGTCGGCATCTTCGGCTGGTGGTGGTTCAGCGCCGATGTGTTCGAGGCGTCTTGGAACGTCAGCGGCGTGTCGATGGCGAGTGCCCTGCCCGCCTCGCTGGTGCTGGTGTTCTGGGCCTTCACCGGCTTCGAAAGCGCCGCGATGGCGAGTGTCACCGTCGCCAACCCGGCGCGCAACGTGCCGATCGCCACCGTCGGCGGCGTCGCCATCGCCGCGATCGTCTATGTCGCCGCCTGCACCGCCTTGTCCGGGATGTTCAGCGCCGCCGAGATGGCCAGGCAGACCGCGCCTTTCGCCGCAGCCGTGGCGCGCGGCGTCGGCGGCATCGCCGGGGGGCTGGTCGCCGCCTGCGCGCTGGTCAAGGCGGCGGGAACGCTCGGCGGCTGGCTGCTCGTGGCAGCGGAGACCACCCGCGCCGGCGCCCATGCCGGACTGTTTCCCCGCCGCCTGTTCGACGATCTGGAGCGCCCGCCCCGCCGCGCGCTATTGTTTATCGCGGTCGGCCTCAGCCTCCTCACCCTCGCCACCGCCGCCCCGACCATCGCCCGCCAGTTCGCGATCATCATCAACGTCGCGACGCTGTTCTGCCTGTTCGCCTACCTCGGGATATGCTGCGTGCTGGCGAAGATCGGCGGCACGCGGGACAAGGTGCTGGCGGTGGCGATGTTCGCCTTCACCGCGGCGGTGTGCGCGGTATCCGACCCCAAGCTGCTGGCGATCAGCGTCGGGATCGCGGCAGTCGGCGCGGTGCCTTGGCTACTGTTGAGACGGCAGCGGGCGGTGGTGGTTTGAACTAAACCCGCCGCCCCTTGAAATCCTTGACGATCTCCCGCGCCGCGTTGTGCCCCGGCGCCCCGGTCACGCCGCCGCCCGGGTGGGTCCCGCTGCCGCACATGTACAGTCCCCTCAGCGGACCGCGGTAATCGCCGTGCCCGAGCATCGGGCGGGCGCTGAATAGTTGGTCGAGGGTCAGGCGGCCGTGGAAGATGTCGCCTCCCACCAGGCCGAACTTGCGCTCGAGGTCGAGGGGCGAGTGGATCTGGCGGGCGATCACCGACGCCTTGAACCCCGGCGCCCATTTCTCGACCGTGGCGATCATGTGGTCCGCCACCGCCTCGCGCTCGTCGTCCCAGCTGCGACCGTCGGGCAGGACGGGCGCGACCTGCTGGCAGAACAGGCTGGCGACGTGCTGGCCCGGCGGCGCGAGGCTGTCGTCGTACAGGCTCTGGATCAGCATCTCGACGATCGGCTCCTTCGCCACGCCGAAGACCTTCGCGTCGAGCCAGGCGCGCTCCATATAATCGAGCGTCGGGCCGATGATGATGCCGGCGCGCAGATGGTCGCCGCCGTCGTCGGGCGCGCAGCTGAACTTGGGCAGCTTCGACAGCGCGACGTTCATGCGGAACACGCCCGAGCCCGAGCGATAGCCGGCGATGCGGCGCACGAACGGCTTCGGCAGCACGGCGGGGTCGATGAGCTGCTGGTACAACAGTTGCGGGTGGACGTTGGAGACGACCGCCTTGGCGCGGATGACCTGGCCGGAGGTGGTGACTACGCCGACCGCGCGGCCGCTTTCGACGATGACCTCCGCCACCCCGTCGCCGACGCGGACATCGACCCCGGCAGCAACGGCGCTGGCGCAGATCGCGTCGCTGATCGCGCCCATGCCGCCCATCGCGACGCCCCATACGCCCTTGACGCCGTTGACCTCGCCGAAGACGTGGTGGAGCAGGACGTACGCGCTGCCCGGCTGGTACGGCGAGGCGTAGTTGCCGACGATGCCGTCGAAGCCGAAGACCGCCTTGATCGGGTCGCTCTCGAACCAGCCGTCGAGGTAATCGCCGCAGGATTTGGCGAACAATTCCAGCAGCGTCCGTCGCTCCTCCATGTCGAGCTTGCGCATCCGATTGCCGAGCCGGGCGCCCGCCAGCAGTTCCGGCAACGCCTCGCGCCAGCTGCCGTCCGTGACGTTGGGCGGCGTTTCCAGCACCAGGTCGCGCATCACCTCGGCAACGCTCGCCAGCTGCGCCTCATAGGCGTCGAGCTTGTCGGCATCCTTCTGGCTGAACTTGGCGACCTCGCGGTGGGTGCGGCCCTCGCCGGTGGTCAGCGAGCGCCCGTCGGCCATCGGCAGGAAATTGGCGACCGGGCGGTGGACGACGCGCAGGCCGTGCTTTGCCAGTTCCAGGTCGGCGATGACCTTCTTGTTGAGCAGCGACACCGTGTAGCTCGCGGTCGAGTTGCGGAAACCCGGGTGGAACTCCTCCGTCACCGCGGCGCCGCCGACGATGCCGCGGCGCTCGACGACGACGGTCTGCAGCCCTGCCTTGGCCAGATAAGCGGCACAGGTCAGGCCGTTATGGCCGCCGCCGATGATGACGACGTCGGTATGTTGGGCGGTCATGCTGTTCCCCGGCTCGCGTTCCCCATCCTCAAGGATCGCGTCGAGAATGTCCATTTCCAGTCAGACATTACGGAAGTGTAAAATTCGCCGACAGGTTTTTCCAGGCGTCGGATCGCGCGTTTATATTGATTAACGATTGAGTCGTTTGATTCCAAGGACTTAGCTGAGCCCTCGCCGTTAACTTCTTTGGCACAAGTCTTGCTCTTTGATGACCATGTTGCACCGCTCCGCTTCTGCAGGGGTGGCAAGCCAAAAGCGCGCGGCATGGACGTAGTTGTTATCAAAGGAAGATTTCGCATGAAGATCACTCGCATCGCACTCGCCCTGGTCGCCCTGGCCGGCTTCACCGGCAGCGCCGCACAGGCTGGCGTCAACCTCGTCCAGAACGGCGGCTTCGAAATGCTGACCAACGGCCCCGGCCAGTTCGACAACAACACCTCGGCGACCGGCTGGACCTCGAACGGCTATAACTTCATCTTCGGCGCGGGCACGGCCGACACCAGCGGCGTCAACGGCCAGTACGGCAACCTCAAGCTGTGGGGCCCGGGCAACGGCTCGAACAACGGCTTTGCCTCGGTTAGCCCCGTCGGCGGAAACTATGTCGGTGCCGATGGTGCGTTTCTCGTGGCGCCGATCCAGCAGACCATCAACAACCTGGTCGTCGGCGCCAAGTACGACGTCGGCTTCTATTGGGGCGGCGCACAGCAGTTCGGCTACAACGGCGAGACCACCGAGCAGTGGAAGGTCAGCTTCGGCGACCAGCAGATCGACACCGCCGTGCTGACCAACGCCAGCCATGGCTTCACCGGTTGGCAGAAGGAGAACTTCACCTTCACCGCGACCAACGTCAGCCAGGTGCTGTCGTTCCTGGCGGTCGGCACCCCGAACGGCGAGCCGCCGTTCTCGCTGCTCGACGGCGTCTCGGTCACCGCCGCAGTTCCTGAGCCGGCGACCTGGGCGATGATGATCCTAGGCATGGGTGCCGTCGGTGCGGCATCGCGCCTGCGCCGCCGCCAGGCCGGTCTCGCGACCGCCTGACGCTACCTGCGTACCAAGCGCCGGGCAGGCCCGACCTGCCCGGCGTTTTCGTGTCAGCCCTGGTAGACCTTGGGGAACAGCCGCTTCAGCGCGGCGACCTTGGGCGCGTCGTTGACGACGATATAGCCATAGGTCGGGTTCAGCCGCATGAAGTCCTGGTGATAGGCTTCGGCCGGGTAAAAGGTCTTGCCGGTCTCGATGGTCGTGACGATCGGCGCGCCAAAGCTCGGCTTGAGCTGGGCGATATAGGCCCGGGCGATCTTCGCCTGCCCCGCGTCCTGCGCAAAGATCGTCGAGCGGTACTGGGTGCCGGTGTCGGGCCCCTGGCGGTTGAGCTCGGTCGGGTCGGTCGCCACCGAGAAATAGATGCGGAGCAGCTGGCCATAGGTCACCTTCGACGGATCGTAAGTGATCCGCACCGATTCCGCATGACCGGTGACGCCGGTGCCGACGACATCGTAATGCGCCGTCAGGCCCGCCCCGCCGGCATAGCCCGAGACGACGTCGCGAACGCCCGCGACATGCTCGAAGACGCCCTCCAGTCCCCAGAAACAGCCGCCGGCGAACACCGCGGTGGCGGTCTTGCCGGCCAGCGGCGCATCGACGACGGCGGCAGGGACCAGCTTGGTGGACTCGGCCGAGGCGGGCTGGAGCAGCGGCACCGCAAAGGCGGCGGCGACGGCGAACGGCAGCAGGGTGGCAAGCTTCATCGGATAGCTCCTCAAGCCTTGGCGGCGGCGGTGAAGGTCATCGCCACGCCATTCATGCAATAGCGCAGGCCGGTCGGCTTCGGCCCGTCGTCGAAGACATGGCCGAGATGCCCGCCGCAACGGCGGCAGTGAACCTCGGTCCGCTCCATCATCAATGAGCTGTCGCTGGTCGTGGCGACCGCGTTGGGCAACGGCTGGTAGAAGCTCGGCCAGCCGGTATGACTGTCGAACTTGGTTGTGCTGGAGAACACCGGCAGCGCACAGCCGGCGCATTTGAAGGTACCGGGGCGATGCTCGTCGTTGAGTGGCGAGCTGAACGGCCGCTCGGTGCCCTCCTGTCGCAGCACGTCGAACGCGGCCGGCGACAGCCGCGCCTTCCACTGCGCCGGGGTGAAGGACACTTCGAACTTGCCGGGCACCGGCGCAGCGACGGCCGGCCCCCCGAACTTCCAGGCAAGCGGCAGGGCGATGGCCATGCCACCGAGGACCAGGGCATCGCGGCGGGAGAATGTGTTGCTCATGATGGAATATACGTAGGGATCGCGGCGAAGGTTACACTGTGTTTCGGTGCCGCAGCGCCCGCACGGCCGACCCGTCCGGACCGCGCGACGCGCCTGCCTCCTACCCTCCCTGCGGCTATGCGAAGAGGGCTGGCGACAAAGTCGGCCCGGAGTGGTCGTTTGCCCTCAGACCTGCCCGGTGAAGCTCCCGCCCTCCGCCGCCAGCTTCGCCAGCAGCGGCGCGACTTCGAAGCCATAGCGGGTCAGGCCGGCGGCGACCTTGGCCAGGCCCTGGTGGTCGGCCCAGAACATCGGTCCGCCGCGATAGACGGGCCAGCCATAGCCGTAGATCCAGACGATATCGATGTCGCTGGCACGCTGGGCCATGCCTTCCGCCAGGATCAACGCGCCCTCGTTGATCATCGGGTACAGGCAGCGCTCGAGGATCTCGGTATCGTCGATGTCGCGGCGCTGGATGCCCTTCTCGGCGGCGAAATCGAAGATGATCTTCTCGGCGACCGGCGACGGCACGCGGTTGCGCTGGGCGTCATAGTCGTAAAAGCCGTGGCCGTTCTTCTGGCCGCGCAAGCCCGCCTCGCACAGCCGGTCGCGGATCGTCGCACCCTTCGACGTGTCCGCCGACCAGCCGATATCGAGCCCGGCGAGGTCCGACATCTGGAACGGCCCCATCGGAAAGCCGAAGTCGTACAGCACCCGGTCGACCTGCTCCGGCAGCGCCCCCTCCAGCAGCAGCGCCTGCGCCTGTTGCTGGCGCAGGCTGAGCATCCGGTTGCCGATGAAGCCGTGGCAGACGCCCGACACCGCCGCGACCTTGCCAATGCGCTTGGCCGTCGCCATCGCCGTCGCCAGCACCTGCACGTCGGTCCTGGCGCCGCGCACCACCTCCAGCAGCCGCATGACGTTGGCGGGCGAGAAGAAGTGCAGCCCGATCACCGACTCCGGCCGCGAGGTCGAAGCAGCGATCTCGTCGACGTTGAGATAGCTGGTGTTCGACGCCAGGATCGCGCCCGGCTTGGCGATGCGGTCGAGCTTGCCGAACACCTCCTTCTTGATGTCCATGTTCTCGAACACCGCCTCGATGATCATGTCGGCCTGGCCCAGATCCTCGAGGCTGAGCGTCGGCGTCAGCAGCGCCATGCGCGCCTCGACGTCGGCGGCGGTCATGCGGCCCTTGGCGGCGGTGTTCTCGTAGTTCTTGCGGATCGTCGCGACGCCGCGGTCGAGCGCCTCCTGCTTGGTCTCGACGATGGTCACCGGCAGGCCGGCATTGAGGAAGTTCATCGCAATGCCACCGCCCATGGTGCCCGCACCGATGATCCCGACGCTCTCGACCGGCAGGGGCTTCGCGTCCGCCGGCAGCCCGTCGATCTTGTTCGCCATGCGCTCGGCGAAGAACGCATAGCGCTGCGCCTTCGACTGCAGGCCGTTCATCAGGTGCATGAACTGCTCGCGCTCGAACGCCAGCCCGTCGGCGAAGGGCAGGTTCACCGCCGCCTCGATGCACTTGATATTGGCCTCGGGCGCCTCGAAGCCGCGCATCGCGCGGGCGTTGGCCTTGCGGAAGTCGGCGAACAGCGTGACGGCGTTGGCGTGCGCCGCCTCGACCTTCTCGTTGCGGTCGCGCACCTGGATCAGCGCCAGTCCCGACCGCCCGGCGAACGCCTTGGCGGTCGCGAGCAGCTCGCCCTCCGGCGCCAGTTCATCGACCAGCCCGAACGACAGTGCCGCCTTGCCGCCGATCGGCACGCCGCTGGTGACCATCTTCAGCGCCTGCTCGACGCCGACCAGCCGCGGCAGCCGCTGGGTTCCGCCGGCGCCCGGCAGCAGACCGAGCTTGACCTCCGGCAGGCCGAGCTTCGCCGACGGCACGGCGACGCGGTAGTGACAGGCCAACGCCACCTCCAGCCCGCCGCCCAGCGCGGTACCGTGGATCGCGGCGACGATCGGCTTGGGCGAGGCCTCCATGTCGAGCTGGACCTGGTGCAGGCTGGCACCGCGCGGCGGCTTGCCGAACTCGCTGATGTCGGCGCCCGCGATGAAGGTCCGCCCGGCGCAGATCAGCACGATGGCGCGGACCAGCGGATCGGCGATGGCGGCGGCGAACCCCGCGGCCAGCCCGTCGCGGACGTCGGCCGACAGCGCGTTGACCGGCGGCGAGTCGATGGTCAGGACCGCGATATCGCCGTCGTTCGTCAGGTCGACTGTCGGGCTCATTGCAGCCATCTCAAACTCCCAAGGTTGACGTTTGCGTCAACCTTAAAACTCTTGGGGCGCAAGAAGCAAGAACCCTGTCCGGGCCTTTCTTTCGTCGCACTCCCCCGCTAACGCCAATGCTGCACCGCACAAGGTCTGTCGATGAACGCGCCGCCGCGCCCGCATCCGTCGCGGGGCACTATCCTGCTGCTCGGGTCACTGACTGCTTTCGGGGCGGTGACCATCGACCTGTACCTGCCGGCGCTGCCCGCCATCGGCCGCGATTTTGGCGTCGGCCCGGCGGAGACGCAGCATACGCTGGTCGCCTTCTTCATGGGTGTCGCCATCGGCCAGCTGTTCTATGGCCCGATCTCCGACCGCATCGGGCGCCGCCCGCCGCTGCTGTTCGGCGTCGCGCTGTACATAGCGGCCTCGCTCGCCTGCACTTTCGCTACCGGGATCAACGGCTTGATCGCGGGCCGGTTCGTCCAGGCGCTGGGCTGCTGCTCGGGCATGGTGATCGCGCGCTCGGTCGTCCGTGACCGCTTCGATCACCAGGATTCGGCACGGATCTTCTCGCTGCTGACGCTGGTGCTGGCGGTCGCGCCGATGATCGCACCGACGCTCGGCGGCTGGCTGGTCATGGTGGCCGGCTGGCGCTGGGTGTTCGGCGCGCTGGCGATGATCGGCGCCGCGGTCGGGCTGGCGACCTTCCTCAAGCTCGGCGAATCACGCTCGGCGGAAACCGAGGCCAAGGCGCGTGGCGAGACGCCGCTGGCCGCCTATGTCGACCTGATGCGCCAGCGCCGCCTGCTCGGCTATCTGCTCACCGGCGCGCTCAACGGCGCGACGCTGTTCGCCTATGTCGCCAGCGCGCCCGACCTGGTCATCAACATCTGGGGCCTCAGCCCGACCTTGTTCGGGCTGGTCTTCGCGGTCATGGCGATCGGCATCATCGGCGCCAGCCAGGTCAACCGCCAGCTGCTGCTCCGCTATTCGTCCGACCGCATCCTCGGCACCGCAGTGCTGGCCGGCGTCGGTTTCGGCGCGGCACTGACGCTGGCGGCGGCGACCGGCGCGCATCGATGGGTGGTGTTCGTCATGTTGTTCGCCACCCTGTCATCGAACGGCTTCATCGGCGCCAACGCGCTGGCCGGGGCGCTGTCGGTCGATCCGTTGCGCTCGGGGTCGGCGTCGGGACTGTTCGGCGCATCCAGCTTCGGCGCGGGTGCCGGGTCGGCGGCGGTGGCAGGCGCCTTCCATGACGGGACGCCGGTGCCGATGGCGGTGGTCATGCTCGCCAGCCTGGCCGCAGCGGCAGCGGCGTTCTTCGGGCTGGCGCGCCCCCGGACGGCGTCATGAACCGCGCCTTCGGCTGGCGCCCGGCCCTGCTGGCGCTCGCCGTCGTCGCGGTCTGGGGGACCAACTTCGTCGTCATCAAGTTCGCGCTGCACAGCCTGCCGCCGTTCCTGTTCGCCGCGATGCGCTTCGGCGGCGCGCTGATCCCGGCGGTGTTCCTGCTGCCGCGGCCCAAGGTGCCGTGGCGCGACCTCGCGGCCTATGGCGTGCTGATCGGCGTGATGCAGTTCGGCGTGCTCTACTTCGCCATCGGCGGCCATATCGCGCCCGGCCTCGCCTCGCTGCTCGTCCAGACCCAGATCTTCTTCACCATCGCGCTGGCGCAGCGCAACAACCCGGTGCCGCTGCATCCCAGCCTGTGGATCGCGCTGGCGCTGGCAGTTGCTGGCATCGGCATCATCGCCAGCCATGTCGATGGCGCGACGACGCCGCTGGGTGTCGGCCTGGTGCTGCTCGCGGCGCTCGGCTGGGGCGGTGGCAACATCGTCCAGCGCCGGGCGCGCGGCGTCGACATGCTCGGCTATGTCGTCTGGGCCAGCCTGTTCGCCGTGCCGCCGCTGCTGGCATTGTCGCTGGTCTTCGAAGGCCCGGCGCGGATCTTCTCGGCCATCGGTGCCGCCAGCGCAGCGACCTGGGCGGCCGTGGCGTGGCAGTCGATCGGCAACACCATGTTCGGCTACGCCGCCTGGGGCTGGCTGCTCGGCCGCTATCCGACGACCACCGTCGCGCCGCTGACGCTGCTGGTGCCGGTGTTCGGCATGGGCACCGCCGCGCTCTTCCTCCACGAGCCGCTCCAGTCGTGGAAGCTGCTTGCCGCGCTGCTGGTGCTCGGCGGCCTGGCGGTCAATTTGCTCGGTCCGCGCCTGTGGCGGCGCTTCGAGGCGACGCCCGCCGCCTAATCTGCCCCGGCGGCGGGCGCCCGGTCGATCAGACCGGGATGGTGAAGCTGTACGGTCCGCCGCGCTCCAGCGCCGCCTGCCACGCCGGTCGTGCCTGCAGCCGCCGGGCATAGTCCGCCAGCCGGGGAAACTGCGCCGTCATGCCCTGCATCGTCGCGATCTCGGCGACGAAGCTCATCATGATGTCGGCCCCGGACAACGCATTGCCGACCAGCCAGTCATTGTCCCCCAGCTGCTCGTCGAAGAAATGCAGAATGCTGTGGATCTGCTCCTGGATGCGCGGCTGCAGCGGCGCCGCTGCCTCGCCCAGCCGCCCGGTGTACAGCGCCAGCATCAGCGGCAGCATCGCCGAGCCCTCGCTGAAGTGCAGCCATTCCAGATAGACTTCATGAAGGTCGGTGCCCGGCGCCGGCGCCAGCGAGCCGTTGCCGTGACGGCGGATCAGGTAATCGACGATCGCGCCAGATTCAGCCAGCTTGAGGTCGCCGTCCTCGATCACCGGCGACTTGCCCAGGGGATGCACGGCCTTCAGCTCCGGCGGCGCCAGGCGGGTATTGAGGTCGCGGGTGTAGAATTTCAAATCGTAGCCGAGGCTCAGTTCCTCGCACAGCCACAGGATGCGCTGCGAGCGCGAATCGTTGAGATGGTGGATGGTGATCATGTGGCGGCTCCCTCACGGACAGGATAGGGTGGCGCGATGATCGTCGTCACCCCCGAAATTTCGCTCGACGATGCCGAGTTGCTGGAAAGCTTCATACGCGCGAGCGGGCCGGGTGGGCAGAACGTCAACAAGGTTTCCAGCGCGGTACAGCTGCGCTTCGACGTGCGCGGCTCGCCGAACCTGCCCGATCCGGTGGCGGTGCGGCTGATGCGGCTGGCCGGTTCCAGGATGACGCGCGACGGCGTGCTGGTGCTGACCGCCGATCGTTTTCGCACTCAAGAGCGCAACCGCGCCGATGCGCGGGAGCGGCTGGTCGGGCTGATCGCCAAGGCGGCGGTGGCGCCGATCAAGCGCCGGCCGACCAAGCCGAGCGCCGGAGCCAAGGCGCGGCGGGTCGAGGGCAAGGTGGCGCGCGGCTCGGTCAAGTCGACACGCGGACGGGTGCGCAGCGACGACTGATCGTCGGGCTGTGCCGCCCGCACGACAAGCTTTGCGGACTTTCGATGAACCATTTGGAAGTATGCTCGTTGTGCTAGCGCAACGCCGGCTCCATATCGGCTGCACTGTTTCAGCTGCGAAAGGAATAATCATGGCTATCAATAGCGACAACGTCGAAGGCAAGCTCAACGAGTTCGGCGGCAAGGTCGAGGGCGCATTCGGCGATGTCACCGGCGACACCAAGAGCCAGGTTTCGGGCAAGGTCGAGGAGCTCAAGGGCAAGGCCCAGGACGCTTTCGGCAAGGCCAAGGACAAGGTCGGTGAGTGGGCCGACAACGCGCCGGAGTCCGTCCAGCGCGCCAAGGAAACCGCCAGCCGCTATGCGTCGGAAGGCGTCGAGCGCGCCAAGACCGTCGTGCAGGACCAGCCCGTCGCTGTCCTCGCCGGTGGTATCGCACTCGGCTTCCTGATCGGTTGGCTGGTCAGCGGTCGCCGCGACTAGTTTCGACTAGGCTCCGCAAGGGGTCGCAAGGGCCGGGCTGCCGAAAGGTGGCCCGGCCTTTTCGTATGCGCTCACCAGCCCTGCATGATGCGGTCGGCGGTGGCATCGTTCAGCGCCATCGGCAGGTCGTACAGCGTGCCCAGCCGGGTCAGCGCCTTGACGTCGACGTCATGGGGCATCGGCGACAGCGGATCGATGAAGAAGATCAGCATGTCGAGGCGTGCCTCGGCGATCATCGCGCCGATCTGCTGGTCGCCGCCCAATGGACCGCTCTTGACGCTGGTCAGGTCGAGGTCGGGAAACGCCGCCTTGATCCGCGCCCCGGTGGTGCCGGTCGCCACCATCGTGCAGCGCCGCAGCCGCTCGACGTGCCGCCCGACCCAAGCGACGAGCTCGTCCTTGCGGGCATCATGGGCGATCAGGGCAACGCGGTTCATGCTGGCTCCACTCGGCGTTCGAACCACCTTCGTTACACCGTGTGGCGGCCATTGCCACTCCGCCGACGCCCGCCCATGGTGAAGCAAGGCCGCGGCTGACGGTCGATGGGGAGACGATCGATGACGCCGGAATTGACGCTGCTGGCGTGGACGCTGGTGCTCGCGGCGGTCCAGATCCTCGCTTTCGATGTCGTCCGGACCCGGCAGTACGGCACCAAGTGGAATACCGGGCCGCGCGATGCGGAGATGCCGCCGCTGTCACCCGTCGCCGAACGGCTGCGCCGGGCCCAGGCCAATCTGTTCGAGACGCTGCCGTTGTTCATCGGCGCGGTGCTGATCGCCCATGCGGCGGGGATTCACACCGGTCGAACGGTCCTCGCCTGCCAGCTCTATTTCTGGGCGCGAGTAATCTACCTGCCGCTTTATGCCTTCGGCGTGCCGGTAGTGCGCTCGCTGGTCTGGGTGGTCAGTGCCGCCGGGCTGGCGATGCTGCTGGTCGCCATATTGAGTTGAGGGGCAGCCCCGACCTTGCCCCGACGCTGCGGCGTTCCTACAGTGAGGGTGCGGCGACAGGGACATTCATGACCGGCAAGATCGACATCGAGGCGTTGTGTGCGTCCAAGGGCCTGCGCATCACCGAGCAGCGCCGCGTCATCGCGCGCGTGCTGTCGGACGCCGATGACCATCCCGATGTCGAGGAACTTCACCGCCGCTCCGCCGCCATCGACAAGGGCATCTCGATCGCCACGGTGTACCGCACCGTCCGGCTGTTCGAGGAAGCCGGCATTCTGGCGCGCCACGATTTCCAGGGCGGCCGCTCGCGCTATGAAGCGGCCCCCGAGGAGCATCACGACCATCTTATCGACGTCGAGAGCGGCGCCGTGGTCGAGTTTCACGACGACGAGTTGGAGGAGCTACAGCGCCGCATCGCCGAGCGGCTGGGCTTCCGCCTCGTCGATCACCGGATGGAGATGTACGGCGTGCCACTGAATCGTCCGGCGACCCAAGCTGACGGCGCTGCCGTCAAGAAGCCGGAGCCGACGCGCTGACACAGGCCGCGGCCGAGCTCGGGGCTGGGCCGCAGCCGGCAAGGGTTCGGCGGTTCCAGCGTTTCGGCCCGTTCAAGGCGCTGGCCGGAACGGTCGCTGCCGCCGGGCTGCTGATCCCCGCCGAGCTGGTGCTGCGCCGCTTCCGAGGCCAGCGCCGCCAAAAACTGCCACGCCTGTTCCACCGCATGCTGACCCGTGCGCTGGGCATCCGGGTCAAGCGCCACGGCGTCCCGGCGCAGCGCGGCGGTGTACTGTACGTTTGCAACCACGTCAGCTGGGCCGATATCCCGGTGCTCGGCAGCGTCGTCGACGCGGCGTTCGTCGCCAAGTCGGAGGTCGCCGCCTATCCGCTCGTCGGCTGGCTCGCGAGCCTCAGCCGCACCGTCTATGTCGAGCGCGACCGGCGGCAGAGCGCGGCCGACCAGACCAACGCCATCGCCGCCCGACTGGCGGCGGGCGAGAACGTCATCCTGTTTCCGGAGGCGACGACCGGCGACGGGATCAGCGTGCTGCCGTTCAAGTCTGCGCTGTTCGCCGCGGTCGGCGACGCCGGCGAGACGGTGATCCAGCCGCTTACCATCGCCTATACCCGCCTCAACGGCATGCCGATCACCCGCGAGCGCCTGCCCGACATCGTCTGGATCGGCGACACCGACCTGTGGCCGCACGCCGTCGAATTCTCGGCCCTTGGGCGCGTCCGGGCCGAGGTGATCTTCCACCCCGCCGTCCGCGTCGCCGACTTCGCCGACCGCAAGGCGCTGGCGCGGCATTGCCACGACATCATCGCGACCGGCTATCACGGCCTGATGCGCGGCGCCCCCGGAGACGCACGATGACCAGCCTGTACGACTTTACCGCCACCGGCCTCGACGGCACCCGGCACGCGCTGTCCGAATACCGGGGCAAGGTCCTGCTGATCGTCAACACCGCCAGCAAATGCGGCTTCACCCCCCAGTACGAGGGGCTGAAGAAGCTCCACGAGGACCTGTCCGGCGCTGGGCTCGCCGTCCTCGGCTTCCCGTGCAACCAGTTCAAGGGGCAGGAACCCGGCGACGCGGCGGAGATCGCCAGCTTCTGCTCGCTGACCTACGACGTGAAATTCCCGATGTTCGCCAAGGTCGACGTCAACGGCCCGGCGACGCATCCGCTGTTCGCCTGGCTCAAGGCCAAGGCGCCGGGCCTGCTCGGCAGCCAGGGCGTCAAGTGGAACTTCACCAAGTTCCTGGTCTCGCGCGACGGCAGCCGGGTCACCCGCTTCGCCCCGCTGGTCAAGCCCGAGGCGCTGCGCGGCGAGGTCGAGAAGCTGCTCGCCTAGCGGAACGGCGGTTCGTCGAACGCCCGCAGTTTGCGCGAGTGCAGGCTGGCCCCGGTCGCCTTCAGCCGCCCGACCGCCTCGATCCCGATCTGCAGATGCTCGGAGATGGCGCCCTCATAGAAGCGGTTGGCCTGTCCCGGCAGCTTGATCTCGCCGTGCAGCGGCTTGTCCGACACGCACAGCAAGGTCCCGTACGGCACCCGGAAGCGATAGCCCTGCGCCGCGATGGTTGCCGACTCCATGTCGACCGCGACCGCGCGCGACTGGTTGAAGCGCAGCGCCGAGCGGCTGAAGCGCAGCTCCCAATTGCGGTCGTCGGTGGTCACCACGGTGCCGGTGCGCAGCCGGGGCTTCAGCGTATCGCCCTGCGCCCCGGTCACCGCCTCGGCCGCCTGTTGCAGCGCAACCTGCACCTCGGCAATGGCCGGCACCGGGATCTCCGGCGGCAACACGTCGTCCAGCACATGGTCGTCGCGCAGATAGGCGTGCGCCAGCACATAGTCGCCGATCGCCTGCGACGGCCGCAAGCCGCCGCAATGCCCGATCATCAGCCACGCCTCGGGCCGCAGCACCGCAAGGTGGTCGGTGATCGTCTTGGCGTTGGCCGGGCCGACGCCGATGTTGACCAGCGTAATTCCGGCCCGGCCCGGCGCGGTCAAATGATAGGCCGGCATCTGGTGCCGCCGCCACGCACCATCGGCGATCGCCAGCGCCGGATCGGGATTGTCGCGGTCGATGCACGTCCCGCCGCTGCAGGACAGGGTCGTATAAGGCGAGCCCGGCGTCGCCAGCTGGACACAGGCCCAGCGCACGAACTCGTCGACATAGCGGTGATAGTTGGTGAGCAGGATATACTGCTGGAAATCGCCCGCCGCGGTGCCGCTGTAGTGCTTCAGTCGCGCCAGGCTGAAATCGGTGCGCGGCGCGTCGAACAGCGCCAGCGGCCGCGTCTCCGACAGGCTGCCGTCCCACAGCCCGTCGGGCAGCTCGTCGCCGATGTGCGACAGGTCGGTCGTCGGGAAATGCCGCGCCAGCTGGATCGCCGCCGTCGCATCGAGGCGCAGATCGTCGGCGCCGTCGAGGACGTAGGGGTAGGGAATCTCCACGGTCGACCTGCCGATATCGACCTCGACGTCATAGTCGGCGCGCAGCAGGTCGAGCTGCTCGATCAGATAGTCGCGGAACAGCTCGGGATGGGTGATCGTCGTCGCATAGGTGCCCGGCACCGTCATCCGCGCATAGGCGCGGGTCATGCGCGGTGCGCCGCCGCCGCGGTAGCTCAGCCGCAGCTCCGGATAGGCGAAGTCGCCGAGCGCGCGGGCGCCGGCATCGGGGGCCTCGCCGGTCTCGACATAGGTGCGCAGGGCACCGCGCAGCGCCGCGGTGGCCGCCGAATGGATGACGCAAAGGCGGTCGACCAGGTCGGACGAGGTCGGGATCGGATCGGATGTGTGGTCGGGTTCGGTCATGGGCGTATGTAGCCGATAGCGCGCCATGCGTCACCCCGCGCGGGGTGACGAGCTTTGGCCGGGCTGCTAATGCACCGCGATGCAATTCGACCTCACCGAAGACCAGCGCGCCATCCAGGAGGTTGCCCGGCGTTTCACCGCCGACCGCATCACGCCCTTTGCGGCGCACTGGGACGAGCACCACGTCTTCCCGCGCGAGACGATCGTCGAGGCCGCCGCGCTCGGCTTCGGCTCGATCTACGTCTCGGAGGAAAGCGGCGGCATCGGCCTGGGCCGGATGGAGGCGGCGCTGATCATGGAGGCGATGGCCTATGGCTGCGCCTCGACCAGCGCGTTCATCTCGATCCACAACATGGCGTCGTGGATGATCGACGGCTTCGGCAGCGCCGCGCTCAAGGCCAAGTATTTGCCGTCGTTGGTGCCGATGGACAAGATCGCCAGCTACTGCCTGACCGAGCCGGGCTCGGGCTCCGACGCCGCCGCGCTCAAGACGCGGGCAGTGCGCGACGGCGACGACTATGTCGTCAGCGGCTCCAAGGCGTTCATCTCCGGCGCCGGCGCCAACGAGGTCTATGTCACCATGGTCCGCACCGGCGAGCCCGGACCGCGCGGCATCTCGTGCCTGGTCATCGACAAGGACATGCCCGGCGTCAGCTTCGGCGCCCCGGAACGCAAGCTCGGCTGGCACTCGCAGCCGACCGCGCAAGTCAATTTCGACGAGGTCCGCGTGCCCGCCGAGAACCTCGTCGGCGAGGAAGGCGAAGGCTTCAAGATCGCCATGGCCGGTCTCGACGGCGGGCGGCTCAACATCGGCGCCTGCTCGCTCGGCGGCGGCCAGCGCGCCCTCGACGAGGCGGTCGCCTACACCCGCCAGCGCAACCAGTTCGGCAAGGCCATCGTCGACTTCCAGGCGACTCAGTTCAAGCTCGCCGACATGGAGACCGAGCTGCAGGCCGCCCGCACGCTGCTGTATGCCGCCGCCGCGCGCGTCGCTGACGGCTCGCCCGACAAGACCAAGTTCGCCGCGATGGCCAAGCGCCTCGCCACCGACACCGGCATGAGCATCGCCGACCGGGCGCTGCAGCTCCACGGCGGCTATGGCTATCTGATGGATTATCCGGTCGAGCGCATCTTCCGCGACCTCCGCGTCCACCAGATCCTCGAGGGCACCAACGAGATCATGCGCGTCATCATCGCCCGCGAGCTGCTGCGCGAGACGAACTGAGGGCATTGGCTATCTGAAGGACAGCAGCGAAAATGGATAAGCCGATCGCCCACCGGATCCCGCTGCTGCTCGCTTGCCTGGCGGGCGCGTTCATCGGCTGCCCGGCCGACGCACAGGACGACGTACAGGCATGGGGTTCGGTGGTCGCCACGGGCCCGGTCCGCGGCAACCTCTTTCTATGGCTCGAAGGACAGGCGCGGCTGACCGATGACGTCGGGGGAGGCAGCCAGTTCATCGTGCGTCCCGCGATCGGCGCACGCATCGCTCCCGACGCCCATGCGATCGCGGGTTACGCCTATGTCCGTACCGACCCGGAAACCGGCCGCATCACCAACGAGCACAGGCTCTGGCAGCAGGTCCAGTTCGCCGCGGTGCGAGGCAGCAGCGGCACTCCCCTCGTCCTCAGTCGCACGCGGTTCGAGCAGCGCTTGATCGAGGGGCGAGGCGATACCGGGTGGCGGTTACGACAGCTCGTCCGGTTGCAGGTGCCGATCGCGCGCCAGCGGAAGGTGCACGCAGTCGCCTTCACCGAAGGATTCTTCAATCTGAATTCGACCGGCTGGGGCGCTCGCGACGGGGTCGACCAGTGGCGCACCTTCGTCGGCATCGGCCTGCCGGTCGCACCCCGCATTCGGATCGAACCAGGCTATCTGAACCAGCACGTCTTTCGTCGCGGCGAAGACCGCACCAACCATGTGTTGAGCGCAACGCTTCTCATCGGGCTTTGATCATCGCCGGGGAACTGCTGCTCGAGACAAACTAGGGAGGTTCGCCGTGTCGAAACCGGCGATGGCCGTGATGCTGCCTAGCGTCCGGAAGGCGTCGGACGGCCGGCCTTTCGCAGGGTGTCCGCGAGCCAGCCATAGGCCTCGCGTACGTCGTAGTTGCCGGCATGACCCTGCATCCAGGCGAGCTTGAAATTCACGTCCTTCACTTTCGGGGCGTTTCGAACGGCTTGAACGAGGGTCGCTTGTGAAGCGAAGGCGATATCGCGGTCGACAAGGCCGTGCCGAACATACCAGTAGGGCGCGACGGACGTCCCGCTGTTCAAATAGGGAATGGGGCTTGCCAGCCTGAGCTGGCGGCCCAGCCCGGCACCGGGACCGGCGATGTACGCGGCCCAGTCCAACCCCGTGTCGTCGCGGCCAGAGCCGTCGCCCCGGACTTCGTTGTTGTTCCAGCCATAAGCCGTGAAGTTGGCGTATGGGTTCTTGGCGGAGCCGAACAGCGTGTTCTCGCCGACGACGCCCGTCGCGCCGGTATTGGCGGTCGCGTCGAACGCCGGCACGCCCTTCAGAGGCTGTACCTCTGCGACGAAGCTCAGGTACTTGGCATAGTCGATCGATCGGACCTGCCCGCCCTCGACGGTCAGCCACTGGTTCCTGATCCTTGCGGGCGTGGCCGGTGGTGCGCCGGGCCGGCCTCGGCGGGCCACCATGAAATCTTCGCCCAGCGCCGGAACGCGTTCGCCCCGCGCGATGGCGGCCTCGACGCTGGCCTTCACATAACCGAGGACGGCCTGTTGCAGGGTGTCCGTGGTGACGGCCGAACCGTCCTCCCGCCGCAAGCGCAAGCCGGCGAGGACGGACGGGTAGCTTGCCGCCAGCGCGGCCGAGGCGGCCTGCGCTGCTGGCGTGTAGCCGCCGTTGCTGCTGTTCGCGGCGGTACGTACCGGACCGAATTGCCATTCATAGGCGGCGTCCGCATTGCCCAGGTCGTTGATCGGGCAATAGGCGATGGTCGCAAAGACGTCGTCGCGCACCGAGCTCCGACCGTTGGCGTCGACGCCCGCCGCGCCGATGGCGGCGAGGTACGGCAGATAGTCGGGACTGTTGCCGCTCGCCGATACCGCGGCCGACAGTCCGCCTCCGCCGCTCGTGCCCGTGATGACGATGCGTTGGGCAGAGCCAGGCATGGCCTTGTCGTTATAGCGGAGATACCGGACCGCCGCCTTGGCATCGACGATCGCGGCCGGCGACTTGCCGGCCCAATCCCCGCCGATGGCGCGAATGCCGCGCCCGCGCGTGCCGGCGCTGACGACGACATAGCCGGCTTTCAGCGCGGCGCCGGTGTTATCGGTATCGCTGGTGCTGGAGAAAGTGCCGCCCTCCTGGACGATGTCGCGCGCGGGGCTGGCCATCCAGCCGCCGTTGTTCACCTGGAGAATGATTGCGGCGCGCCCGTCGCGGAAAGTCGCGGCCGGCACATAGATGTACATGGTCTGATAGGCATATGGGTCCGAGGCGGCGCCCATCGGGCCGATGCCGTTCGCGGGGGCAGTGGCGTTAGAGGTCGGAGCACCGGGGCCGATACCGCCACCGTCGACACCGCCGGGGCCGCCACCGGGCGGACCGAATCGAGGTGTCGCGGCAGTGTCGATCGCCACCGGCTTCGCCACATAGACGACGCGGTATCGCCGCACGGCCACGGGCTGGCCGTCGATCGTGATGCGGACGGTCGTGAAGGCATCGGGATTGAAGGCGAGCCGATCGGACGTCGGCGCCTGGGCGACGGCGGGAACGGCGCCTGCCAGGCAAGCGAGGAATAGGAGTCCGGTCCGTGCCATATCGTGGCCCGCCCATGCTGCGCGCCTTTCGGCAACGCGGCCGGTAAGCTTCCGTCGATGCAGGCGTGAAGCGGTGCGATATCGGCCAAGCCCATGTCGCTCGAGACAATGCCATGCGAAGACTGTCACGAACCACCTCCCTCAGACCAATTCGGCTACGACCGACTGTAAGGCGACAGCCGCCAGTCCGGAACCCGGGTTTGCAAACGCTCGAATTGCTCTTAAACGCGACGGCATGACCTATGAAACCCTGCTGGTCGAGACGCACGGCCGCGTCACGCTGATCCGGTTGAACCGGCCGCAGGCGCTGAATGCGCTGAACACGCAGACCTTGCAGGACCTGACGGCGGCGCTGGCGGCGTTCGATGCCGATGCGGGCCAGGGCTGCGCGGTGATCACCGGCAGCGAGAAGTCGTTCGCGGCGGGCGCCGATATCAAGGAAATGGCGGAGCAGGGCTTTGCCCGGATGTACGGCGGGGATTTCTTCGCTGGCTATGACCGGGTGACGGCGACGCGCAAGCCGGTGATCGCGGCGGTGTCGGGCTTTGCGCTCGGCGGCGGCTGCGAGCTGGCGATGATGTGCGACTTCGTCATCGCCGCCGACACGGCGAAGTTCGGCCAGCCGGAGATCAAGCTGGGCGTCACCCCCGGCATGGGCGGCAGCCAGCGTATGGCGCGCGCCATCGGCAAGGCCAAGACCATGGAAATGTGCCTGACCGGCCGGATGATGGACGCCGCCGAGGCCGAGCGCTCCGGGCTGGTGGCAAAGGTCGTGCCCGCCGCCGAGCTGCTCGACGAGGCGCTGAAGACCGCCGCCGTGATCGCCGGCATGGCACCGCTGGCAGCGTTGGCGGTCAAGGAGATGGTCAACACCGCCTTCGAGACCGGACTGCACCAGGGCGTCGTCTTCGAGCGCCGGCTGTTCCACGGCCTGTTCGGCTCCGAGGACCAGAAGGAAGGCATGGCCGCCTTCGTCGCCAAACGCCCCGCCGAATGGACCGGCCGCTAGGATCGGGTTGACCGCCGCGCTTCACTGCCCCCCTCCCGGAACGGGAGGGGACGGGGGTGGGACTTGGCATAGACTCCGGCTGCCGACCTCGCGGAAGACCCACCCCCAGCCCCTCCCGTTCCGGGCGGGGAGCAGCAAGAACAAGCGCCCCGCCGAGCGGACCAGACGCCAGGGTCAAGTCGACTGCCGCGCTCTACTGCCCCCCTCCCGGAACGGGAGGAGTCGGGGGTGGGACTTGGCATAGGCTCCGGCTGCCGACCTCGTGGAAGACCCACCCCCAGCCCCTCCCGTTCCGGTAGGGGAGCAGGAAGTACAGGTCCCTCGTCGAGCGGACCGTACGCCAGGGTCAAATCGACCGCCGAGCTTCACTGCCCCCCTCCCGGAACGGGAGGGGACGGGGGTGGGACTTGGCATAAGCTCCGGCTGCCGACCTTGTGAAAGACCCACCCCTAGCCCCGCCCGTTGCGGGACGGGGGCCAGCAAGACGCGGTGTCAGGTCCGGCAATAGCCTTCGCCGGGGGCGACGATCAGGCAGTCGGTCTTGCCGGCCAGCCACTTCATGCCGGTTTCGTCGCCATTGCCGGCGCGGAGCGACAATTGCTTGCCGCCGCGTTCGAAAACGATGGTGTCGAGCTTTGCCAGCCCGGTGAAGCTGCCCTCGTCGTCGAGCGTGTATTTCATCTTGAGCGCGTAGCGGCCACTGTACGGCCCGCCGTCGGCGGCAATGTCGAGGTACAGGCCCTCCGGCCCAACCCAATGGCCGATGAAGCGGTTGGTCGGGACCTTGGCCTTCATCGCCTCGCCCCTTGCTTCACCCGGCACCGGCGTGGCCGCCGCTTCCTGCTGCGCTGCCGGCTCCTGCTGGGCTGTCGCCTGGCGCGGCGGCTGCGCCGTGCAGGCCAGCGGCAGCAGCAGCAGCGCTGTCGCCGTCGTTCGCATCGTCGTCGCGCTGGTCATCGATGTCCCTCATCCTGGCGGCCAGACTGGCGCAGGTCCCGGTGCCGCGTCAAGAATTCGGCGCCCATAACGAAAAGTGCCGCCGGTCGGGGGACCGGCGGCACCTGTCGTCGTCTGGTCGGAGCGATCAGGCGGTGAACGTCACCGTCGTGGCGCGGCGACGCATGGCGCCACCGACGAGGCCGAAGCCGACGATCATCAAAGCCCAGCTGGCCGGCTCGGGAACCGCGCCGCCGACGAAGTCCTTGTAGATGTCGCCGGTGTTCATCAGATAGTCGCCGCCATTGGCCAGCGCATCGACCCTGGTGTTCCAGCCCATCGCGTCGAACGCCGCGAGGTCGAGGGACGTGACCTCGCCGCGCTGGCCGAAGCAGAAGCTCGGATCCATGATACCGAGCTGCGGTCCGCAGGCATTGTCGCCGGATGCGTCCTTCCAGTGCGATGCCTGGTCGCCGTCGCCGTTATACGAACCGGTCGCGAAGTTGTTGTTGAACAACGAGGTCTTGCCGCCGTTGATCGAGAAATACTTCGTGCCGCCGACCGCGAGGTCGAGGGACGCGCCCTTGCCCGGCGCGATGTTTTTGGGATCGCTGCTGTAGCGGAACATGTCGAGCGCGCTGTAGATCGACGTGTCGTTGAGGCTGTAGCCGAGCGAGCCGGCGCCGGGACCCTTGGGCGCGCCATAGGCGTCGAGGAAGTCGACGCCCGAGACGAAACCGAGCGCATGGCCGATCTCGTGGATGGCGACGCCGATGAAGTCGAAGGTGCCGGCGGTGACGTTGTTCGACGGATTGAAGTCGAACGAGAAGTTGCTGCTGAAGGTCACGCTGCCGTCGAGCGCCGTCGGGTCGAGCCCGGCACCGCCACCGATCGCCTTGATCAGCGACGTGTTCAGGTACAGCTTCTTGCTGCTCACCGAAGTGCCGTTGTCGAAGACCAGCTTGCTGGTGTCGTCATTGCCTTCGGCATCGACGCCATTGGTGATGAACTTGGCGCCGCCCTTGCCGTTCAGGGTCGGCAGGACGATATTCTTGTCGAGCGTCGAATTGCTCTTGGTCGCCTTGACCTGCGCCTCCCAATTGGCGGTCGAATAATCGGCGCGGCTGCTGCGGGTCGAGCCAATGATGTTCGGGGCCAGCGGCGCAAAACCGACGCCGAGGTTGATCGTCGCGTTATTGGTCAGCATCGCGCCCCAATAAGCAGCGGCGATCTCGAAGCCCTGCTGGGCCTTGGAGCCCTTGACGCCACCAAGATCGATCAGGTTAATCGTCGCAGCGTCGGCAGCCCCCGACACCATTGCCGTCAATGCCGCGCCGCAGCACAAAGCCTTTTTGAAATTCATGACAACCCCTTGTTTACGCCGACCCTGAATGGCTCGATCTGTTAGATAGTGTTGACTAAAATTAACCATGTCAACGTTGGTAAAATCGTTGTTTCGTGGACGAAATCATTAAGTTATCGTCCGATATGGTACATTGACATTTTGGCCATTAGTTAACCGTCACGGCTTGGAACGGGTTGGGAGAGCAATGAGAAACGGCTATCTGCCTGCTGCACTGCCGAATGCGCTGGCGCAGCTGAAGGACGCTCTCGCGCGCCGCGACCGGGCCGCGACCAACCGCGTCGTAACGTCGCTGCTCGACGGCGGCGCGCCGCTCGGGGCGCAGTGGAAGGCGATCTCGCAGCTCATGCAGGTCAGCGGCGAACTGACCCTCGCCCACCGCGCCATCGACGCCTTCGTCGCCGCCTCCGGCCACCAGCCCCAGGCGATGTACTCCAAGGTAGTGCTGCTGACCCAGTCCAACCGCCTGCGCGAGGCGCACGACCTGCTCGCCACCCTGCCCGCCGACGTCCCCGACCCCGCTGGCCACGCCTATGTCCTCGGCAATGCCGCGACCTCGCTCGGCCGCATCGACGACGCCCGCCGCCATCTGCAGACAGCGCTGCGCCACCGCCCCGGCTGGGGCCCCGCCTGGCTATCGCTCGCCACCGCCGGCGACCTCGCCACCGATCCGATCGGCAACCAGCTCCTCGCCGACGGTGCCGCCGCCGAGCGCCAGGCCCCCGGCGACCTCGCCCGCTACTGCTACGCGCTCGGCAAACTCCACGCCGACCGCCGCGAATACGCCGCCGCCTTCGCCGCTTTCTCCCGCGGCGCCAAGCTCTTACGCTCCGAACGCCCCTACAGCCGCGCCGGCAACGCCGCCAACGCCCGCGCCGCCATGACCGGCTTCTCCCCCACCTTCCTCGAAACCGCCCGCCAACACCGCGCCACCCCCACCAACCGTCCCATATTCGTCACCGGCCTCCCCCGCTCCGGCACCACCCTCGTCGAACACATCCTCGCCAGCCACAGCCAGGTCCTCGACGGCGGCGAACTCAACATCATCCAGCACGTCGCCGTCACCGCCGGCGGCGTCTCCGGCGATGCGATCCAGCAATACCTCTCCGGCGGCGGTACCCTCGACGCACTTGCCGACCTCTACCTCCACCTCCTCTCCGAACGCTTCCCCCAACCCGGCCGCATCGTCGACAAAACCATCGACGCCAGCCGCTACATGGGATTGATCGCAGCCGCCCTGCCCGACGCTCCCCTGATCTGGATGCGCCGAGATCCACTCGACAGTGCCTGGTCGTGCTTCCGCACCTTCTTCATCCACGGCGTCGCCTGGAGCTATAGCCTGACCGACATCGCCCACCATTTCCGCATCGAAGACGAGCTCATGAAATTCTGGAAATGTATCCTCGGCGATCGGCTCCTTGTGATCCCCTATTCGGAGATGGTGGACGATCCGACAACATGGACCGCCCGGCTGCTGTCGCACTGTGGTCTGGCCAACGAGCCTGCCGCATACGCGCCACATCTCACCGAACGTAGCGTCGCCACTGCGAGTTCGCTTCAGGTTCGGCGGCCGATCAACCGTGATGGCTTGGGTGTCGCAGGACCTTATCGTGCCGAGTTGAAAGCGTTCGTCGACGCCTATGGTGCCGATGGCGGCGAGCCGGCGTTGTCCTCAAGATGAACAAACACCGGCCTATCCGCACCATCTCCACCTCCGCCGCCGAACTGATCGCAATTTGTGGCAAATGCAGCCGCAAGCTTGACGGCGGCTTTGGCGAGGCAAGCGACACCAGCCTGGCTAAGGCGCTGCGTCGCTTCCTGCGCACCGGCAAAGGCAAGCGCGCCTCGGTTCGCATCGTGGAAACCAAGTGTCTCGATATCTGCCCCAAGCACTCGGTGGTCGTTGCGCGCGGAAAAGCGCCTGGCGAATTGCAGATCATCCAACGGGATACTGTGCTCTCGGTTGTGGTGGAATCGCTGGGCCTGGGGTCGCAGGTGCAACCGGCGGGACGCCAGGACGTTAGCAGCACGTCATGACGGGTGCGTTCCCCAGTCCAATCCGTTAACAGCATTCATCCACAACCGAGGTATTCAGAATGGCCAAGAAATCAGCGATCCAGCCGAGCAACGGCGACGACAGCGCGCAGCCGCAGTTCAAGGTCGACTACCGTGAGATCCAGACGTTCGGCACGTTGAAGCGCTTGCCGATCGCGCTGGAAGAGAACGCCCGCGCTCAGAGTGTCGCGGTGCTCAACCAGGTTCTCGCCGATACAATGACCTTGCGCGACATGTACAAGAAGCATCACTGGCAGATGTCTGGCGCCACTTTCTATCAACTCCACCTGCTGCTCGACACGCATTACGAGGCCCAGGCCGAACTCGTCGACCAGATCGCCGAGCGGATCATGGCGCTGGGCGGCATCAGCATCGCAATGGCGCCCGACGTTGCCGAGATGACGAAGATTCCTCGCCCGCCGAAAGGCCGCGAGGACGTGCCGACCCAGTTGGCTCGCCTGCTGGAAGCACACGAGATCATCCTGCGCGAGGCCCATGAGGGGGCCGACCAAGCCGACGAATCCGGTGACGATGGCACCAACGATTTGCTGGTGAGCAACGTCATCCGCACCGGCGAGCCGCAGGTCTGGTTCCTTGCCGAGCATCTGGCTGAGACGGTACTGGTTCGTCCCGAGAACGCCGCCTAAAATTCGAGCCAATAGGCCGGCGCTTCGAGAGGGGCGCCGGCCTATTTGTGCCCGATGAGGTCGGCGATCTCTTCGGTCATCGTGGCGACCAGCCACTTCGGTGGATCGGCGCCGAATATCGACATGTCGGCAATCGCCCAGCGGCCGTTGACCTGGGCTAGATGGTAGCTGACTTCGCGTCGCTCCTCGCCGTCATGGAACACCACCGTCGCATCGGTGCCGCCCTTGGTTGCTGGATGCAGCGTTACTTTGTCGACGACCAGTGCGGACCAGTCCTGGCAGGCGCAGATCGGATCACCGTCGACCATGCCGGGCTCGTCGATCACGTCCCGGTTGAGCATGATCACCGCAGCGGTGGCCCGTGTGAAGACCAGTGCAGGATGGAGCCACGGGTCACTCACCGGTAACGTCGCGGTGCCGTTCCTACTATATTGGCCGTACAAGGCTCGCAGGAGTGCCTCTGCCGAAGGGGGAGCAGCCTGTGCAGCGCAAGTCGCGAGCAGCAGCAATAGCAACGCCGAATGCGATAGAGCTTGGCCAGCTTTCCAGATAATCATGACTGTTCCGTAACGTGTTTCAGCCGTTTATGCTATGCTGGTCCGGATGTGGCGCACTCTCTTGTAGACGTTGACCGCGGCCAGTCCGGCCAGCTCTGTGCCCTATGCTAAGGTAGGCAGTCGGTCGTTCATCATCGATCGCGCCTTGGGGGATGGCTGATACGGTACCGCCTGCCACGGCGCTGTTCGCGCTTTCCAACCGCATACTTAAAATATCGCGTTGACCCGCGTCGGTGTCGCGGCATCGTTTCGCGCTTGCCACCTGCAGTGCAGCAAGCAACACGGCATCGATGCTGGCCGCCTTCCGATCCGGACCGACCATGGCGCGCCTGATGTTGGGCGCGCTGCTCGCTTGCGCGCTGCTGCTGCGCCTGGGGCTGCCGACCGGCTGGATGCCGGTCAACGACGGCCATGGTTTCCGCATCACCATCTGCGACGGCATGGGCGCGACGACGATGATGTCGATGGCCGATCACGAGATGCCGGCGCACCCCGCCAAGACGCCCGACAATAGCTGTCCGTTCGCGGTTGCCGCCGTCGCCATCGTCGCGTCGCAGATCCTCGCGCCGTTCCCGGCAAGCTTCGCCGCCATCGCCGAGGTGAGCCTGCCGAGCCCGGTCGGCATCGGCCACGGCCTGGCTGCACCCCCGCCACCATCGACTGGACCACCGACCATCGCCTGAACTTCGTACCCGCCGCGTCCAGCGGTGTAGTCGTTTTTTAGACGAGGAAATTCCAGATGACCCTCCGTAGCTGCGCGGTTAGCCGCGCCTGCCTGCCGCTGCTGTTCGCCGCCGCCACCCCCGCGATCGCCGCCGACGACGTCCGGCCCGATGACATATTAATCACCGCCGAGCGCCAGCGCAGCCAGAGCGGCAGCACCACCTCCGTCACCGCCGCGCAGATCGCCACCACGGTGAATGCCGTCAATATCGAGGATACGCTCAAATACCTGCCCAGCCTGATCGTCCGGAAGCGCCACATCGGCGACACCCAGGCACCGCTCGCGACGCGGACCTCCGGCCTCGGCTCGAGCGCGCGTAGCCTGGTCTATGCCGATGGGGCGCTGCTGTCGGCGCTGATCGGCAACAACAACACCAGCGCCAGCCCGCGCTGGGGCCTGGTCAGCCCGCAGGAGATCGCGCGGATCGACGTTGCCTATGGCCCGTTCTTCGCCGGCTATCCGGGCAATTCGATCGGCGCGGTGGTCAATATCACCACCCGGCTGCCCGACCGGCTGGAGGGAACCCTTAATACCGGGGTAAATATCCAGCGTTATCGGCAATACGGCACACAGGACACGCTACCGTCGTACCAGTTCGGCGCAACGCTAGGAGACCGTTTCGGGCCGTTGGCGGTGTTCGCTAGCGTCGACCATGTCACCAGCAACAGCCAGCCGATCAGCTTCGTCACCGCCAACCGCCCCGCCGCTGCCAGCACGGCTGGAACCCCGACGACCGGCGGCTACGACGACGTCAACCGCACCAACGCCGCGATCAAGGTCCTCGGCGCCAGCGGTATCGAGCATCAGCGGCAGGACACCTTCAAGCTCAAGGCCGCCCTCGACCTCGCCCCCGGTGTCCGCCTGATCTATACCGGCGGCCTGTTCCTCAACGACACTGGGGCCCGGGCCGAGACCTACCTCAGCGACACCGCCACCGGCGCGCCGGTCTATGCCGGCACCCTCAACATCGCGCGGCAGTCCTATACCGTCGCCCCCGCGGCTTTCTCCGGCGGCGTCTACCGCTATGACGAGCGCCACTGGTCGCACGCCCTGTCCGCCGCCGGAACCGGTGACCGCCTCGACTGGCAGGTCATCGGCACGATCTACGACTTCGCGCATGACGTGCAGCGCGTCGCCACCACCGCCCTCCCCACGGCCAACAGCGGCGGCGCGGGCACCATCACCCGCCTCGACGGCACCGGCTGGCGGACGCTGGACGGCAAGGCCGACTGGCACGTCGGCGGCGGCAACATCCTCAGCGCCGGCGCGCACTACGACCGCTTCGAGCTCAACAGCAACCGCTACACTACAACCGACTGGCGCTCGGGCCCGGCGGGTGCGCTCAACCTGTCGTCGCAGGGCAGGACCCGCACCGCGGCGGTCTGGGCCCAGGACGCCTGGACGCTCGCTCCTGCCCTGACCCTGACCGTGGGCGGCCGCTACGAATGGTGGCGCGCCTATGACGGGGTCAACTTCTCGACCGTCCCGGCGATCTCGGTGGCCCAGCCGCAGCTGTCGGCCAACCGCTTCTCGCCCAAGGCTTCGCTGTCGTGGCGGCCCGCGACCGACTGGACGGTGCGCGCCTCGTTCGGCCAGGCATGGCGCTTCCCGACGGTGGCGGAACTGTACCAGGTCGTCACCACCCCGGTCCCGGCGGTCCCCGATCCCAACCTGCGGCCCGAGCGCGCCCGCTCCGAGGAAGTGGCATTGGAACACCGCGACGCGCGCGGCACTGTCAGGCTATCGCTGTTCAACGAGGCGATCCGCGACGCGCTGATCTCGCAGGCGGGACCGCTGCCTGGCACGACGCTGCTGGCGAACTTCGTCCAGAACGTCGATGCGACCCGGGCGCGGGGCGTCGAGCTGGCGGTGCAGCGCAGCGACGTGCTGCCCCGCTTCGACCTGAACGGCAGCCTGACCTACACCGACGCCGAGACCCGCCGCGACGCCGTGCTGCCCGCCGCGATCGGCAAAGCCCTGCCACAGGTGCCGCGCTGGAGGGCGACCGCCGTCGTCACCTGGCGCCCCACCGACCAGGTCGCGCTGACCGTCGCGGCGCGCTACGCCAGCCGCATGTACGGCACCATCGATAGCAGCGATGTCGTCGGCAACACCTGGCAGGGCTTCTACAAATACCTGGTGGTCGACCTGCGCGCCCGGGTCGAGGTCAGCGACCATATGGCAGTCGGCATCGGCGTCGACAATGTCGGCAACGACCGGTACTTCCTGTTCCACCCGTTTCCGCAGCGCTCCTTCGCTGCCGACCTGACCTTCAAGCTATGATCCTATGACCGACCCAGCCGAACAGCCAATCGCGCGCGGCACCCCGGCCTACCGGCGGCTGTCGATCGCGCTGCTTATGGCCGGGTTCGCGACCTTTGCGCTGCTGTACGGCGTGCAGCCGCTGCTGCCGCTGTTCACTACGGAATACGGCGTCAGCGCGGCGGAGGCGAGCCTCGCGGTGTCGCTGGCGACCGGGCCGATGGCGGTGGCGCTGCTGTTCGCCGGGGTGCTGTCCGACCGCATCGGACGGCGTCCGATCATGGCGGCGTCGCTGTTCGTCGCCGCCGGCCTGACCATCGTCTCGGCGGTGCTGCCCGGCTGGGGGATGCTGCTGGTCATGCGGCTGCTGACCGGCGTGGCGCTGGCGGGCGTGCCGGCGGTGGCGATGGCCTATGTCGCGGAGGAGGTCGACGCCGCCTCGATCGGGGCGGCGATGGGCCTGTATATTGCCGGGTCGGCACTCGGCGGCATGGCCGGACGGCTCGGCGTCAGCATTCTCGCGGACTATATGGGCTGGCGCGAGGCGCTGGCCGGGATCGGCGTCGCCGGGCTGGTCGCCGCGCTGGCGTTCCGGCGACTGGCGCCGCCGTCGCGGGCGTTCGCCGCGCGCCGCCACGACCTGCGCTCCTTCGCCGGAGGCGTGCGGGCCCTGTTCGGCGATGCGGCGCTGCCGTGGCTGTATGCCGAAGCGTTCCTGCTGATGGGGGCGTTCGTCACCGTCTATAATTACACCGGCTTCCGCCTGACCGCCGCGCCTTACGACCTGAGCCAGACGGCGGTCGGCGCGATCTTCCTGCTGTACATCGTCGGCTCGTTCAGCTCGGCGTGGTTCGGCGGGCTGGCCGGACGGATCGGGCGGCGCAAGCTGTTCTGGATGCCCATCGTGCTGCTGCTTGGCGGCATCGCCGTGACCACCGCCGCGCCGCTGCCGCTGATCATCCTGGGCATCGGGGTGTTCACCGGCGGCTTCTTCGGAGCGCATTCGATCGCGTCGAGCTGGGTCGGCAGGCGCGCCCGGCAGAACCGCGGACAAGCGGCGGCGCTGTACCTGTTCTTCTATTATCTCGGCTCCAGCATCCTCGGCTCCGCCGGCGGTTTCGCCTGGAGCCACGGCGGCTGGCACGGCGTCGCCCTGTTCGTCGGGACTCTGGGCGGCGTGGCGCTCGTCATCGCGCTGCACCTGAGCCGGGTACCGCCCTTGCCGGAAAACCCGCCCGTGCCCGATGTAGAGCCTTCGGTTCCAGCCGGCTGAAATGATCGACTGATCAAGTCGGGGCGTGAAACACCAGCCCTGGCCAACTCCTCCGTTCCGCGAATGCGGCGACCGCCTCAGCGCGGCGCCTTGGCCGCCGTCGCCTCGATCTCGACCAGGAAGTTCGGGCCGGCCAGTGCTGCGACCTGGACCGTCGAACGGGCGACGAGGTTGGGGTTCTCGGGGGTGCCGAAGAACTGCTTGTAGCCGTCGTTGAAGCCGGCGAAGTCCATCTTGCCGCCGAGCTTGGGGTCGCCGGCGACGAACACCGTCAGCTTGACGATATCGGACATCGAATAGCCGACCTTGGCGAGCGCGGCCTTGATCTTGTTGAACGTGCTGATCGTCTGGGTCCGGGTGTCGCCGAACGCGGCGATGCTGTCGGTCTTGGCCGGATCGATCGGCGACGCGAGCTGGCCGCTGAGCATGACGATCTCGGTGCCGGCGGGCAGCGTGACGCCGCCGAGGATCAGGGCCGGTGGCGGATTGACATGGCGGACGATCGGCGCGGCACCGGCGGCGGCGGGCAGGAAAGCGGCGGCAGCGAGCGCGAACGGGAGCAGGCGGTTCATGGACTTGGTCTCCGTGATGGCAGGTTAGCGGCGCGGACCGATAATGGCCCGCGCCGCCGGTAATCAGAAGTTGAAGTTGACCCGGACGTAATAATATCCGCCGTTGATACCGTACGGGCTGAACGTCAGCGGTGCGTCGAGGACGTTGCCGGCGTTGACCAGCGAGTAGTTGGTCGTACCCGGGATCAGCGCGACGATCGGCGGGCGCTTGTTGAACAGATTGTTCGCGCCGATCGAGAACTCGAGGCCGGAAAGGAGTTTGTAGTTCAGCTCCAGGTCGACGACGGCTGCGGTCTTGATGACCTGCTCGTAGAAGACTCCACCGTCGGGGGTGGCGAGGTTCGAGCTCTTGCCGAACAGGGTGGTGCGCAATGTCGCCGAGAACTTGTCGATCGTATAGAACGCCGAGGCGATGATCTTGACCTTGGGCGAGGCGTCTTCGAGGTTGCTGATCGTGCTGCGGTCGAACAACGAGATCGGCCCGTTGATCGGTGCACCGGCGGCGTTGGTGCCCCTCAGGGTCGGTCCGACGCCCTGCTTGGTGACCTTGGTGTTGTTGTAATTGCCGGACAGCGTCCAGTCGACGGTACCGGCATCACCGAAGTCGCTGGCATAGCTGGCGACAAACTCGACGCCGCGGGTCCGGGTGGTGGCGCCGTTGGCGAACAGGCTGACGCCGGTCTGGGTGACGGTCGGGTCGAGGATGTTGCCGTTGGCGATGACCGCCGTGGTGACCAGCGGATAATTGCTGGCGCCGCCGCTGCTGAAGATGGAGCCGGTGCCCAGGATGCGGTCGCGGATGCGGATCTGGTAGGCGTCGGCGGTCAGCGTCAGGCGCGAGGCGGGCCGGATGACGACGCCGGCGCTGAAGTTGGTCGACTTTTCGGGGGCGAGGTCCTTGAACCCCAGGATCTTCGCGGCGGCCGAGTTGGCAGGCAGCTGGACGAAGGCCGAGGTCGGCGAGACGTTGGTCGCGGAGTAGAAGGATTCCGCCAGTGTCGGGGCGCGGAAGCCGGTCGACACCGTGCCGCGGACGGCGAACATGTCGTTGAAGTCATAACGGCTGGTCAGCTTGTAGATGACCTTGCTGCCGAAGTCGGAATAATGCTCGTAGCGGACGGCACCATCGAGCTTGAGGCCGTCGACCGGGGCGGCGGCGATGTCGAGGTAGACCGCCTCGGCCTCGCGGGTGTGGACGCCGGCGTCGGAGGGGCGGAAGCCCGGATAGGACTGGCCGCCCTCCTTGTAGATCGAGCCCGGGTCGCCGGAGCCGATCTCGTAGCGGTTGCGCCGGTATTCGGCACCGAAGGCGATATTGATCGGCTTGAACAGGCCGATCTCGAACTCGCGGCTGAAGTCGGCGTTGGCGGTGAACTCACCCGAGCGGAAAAAGCCGTCGTAGAAGTCGGTCGGCGTCGTGTGCGTGTCGATGAACAGCGCCCGGTTGGCTGAGTCGACGGTGTAGATGGCGTTCTTGTCCTCGCCATAGGTGGCGCTGAGGTCGAAGTTGAAGCCGGCTGCTTCGCCCTTGATGCCGCCGGTCGCCGAATAGTCGTCCTCGCGGATCTTCTCGCGCGGGTTGAAGCCGTTGGGGTCGAAGACGATCGAGCCGGGCGCACCGAGCGTACCGCCGACGCCGAGCACCGCCGAGGCGATGATCCGGTCGGGAACGCGGGCGTTCTCATAGGCGCTGGCGATGCGCTTGCTGTACGAACCGAAGCTGTAGGCCTGGACGGTGCCGAAGTCGTAGCCGGTATTGTACTGCAGGTTGGTCAGGTGCGATTCCGCGTCACCGTTGATGCGGTTGACGTACGGAAAGCCGTCCATGTTGCTGTAGAGCGCCTTTTGCGCCGCGCTCAGGGTCGTCCGCAGCACGCCCTTGTCGTCGGTGACGCGCCGGTCGAGGCCGCCGACCTGGCTGAAGTCGTGATAGCGGTGGAATAGCGTGACGTTGGCAAAGCCGTTCTCGCCGAGCTTGGTCGCGAGGTGGACGGTGGCGCCGTAGGTGCGCCCGCCGCTCTTGTAATATTCACCCGCGGTGGCGTAGCCGCTGACGCCTTCGGAATCGTCCTTGAGGATGATGTTGATGACCCCGGCGATCGCGTCGGAGCCGTATTGCGCGGCGGCGCCGTCCTCCAGCACCTCGATGCGCTTGACCGAGGATGGCGAGATCAGGTCGAGGTCGGGGGCGGCGGCACCCTGGTAAGGTCCGCCGAGGACCGCGAGGTTCGACGTGCCGTGCCGGCGCTTGCCATTGACCAGCACCAGCGTGTGGTTGGGGCTGAGCCCGCGCAGCCGGGCCGACAGCGTCAGGTTCGCGGTGTCGCCGCCGAACGCCTGGGCGTTGAAGGACGGCACCAGTTGGGTCAGCACCTGGTTGAGGTTGGGCTGGCCGACGTGCGCCAGCGTCTCGGCGCTGAACACCTTGATCGGGGCGGCGCTTTCGGCGGCGGTAATGCCACCGGCGCGCGTGCCGGTGACGATGATCTCGCTGGCATCGTCGACGACGGCCGCGGCGGCGACCTCGTTGGCGGGAGCGACGGTCTGGGCGACGACGCGCTGACCCATGAGTGACGCGATCGCAAGTGCTGCGTAGGAAATCTGCTTGGTTCTGATCATTGGTGGGTCCCCCTTGAAATAGTCAGGACCCTCCCCCTTGACCGGCCGCACTCTAATGGTGCGCACCGGTCACGTCTTGAAAGTACAGAAAGCTATCTCTGCAATTGCTACAGAGTAGTTTTGACCCTCTAACCGGACCTTCGACTCCTGAAGTCTCGAATCAGTCTGCTACTGATCTGAGTTATAGTTTCCCTTCCATTCTCCTAATTCGCAAGTGCACTATCTTGGCTTAAATGCGAATGAGATCGACTCTGTGACAATTTAGCGACAACTGCCACTCAGGCGGCAGCACGCAGGGTGGGTTCGGTCAGGGCACGCTCGGCGACCTGGGTGGCGATCAGCGCGACCGCCGCATGGGCGGACTGCACCGCCCCCTCCTGCCAGCCGGGCGTCTGGCTCAGCGCAGCGCTGGCGAAGACGACGCGGCCGCTGGGCTGGCACAGCAGGCGATAGGCAGCGGAGTCGTTGTGCCCCTCCTGCGGCCCCGTCGGAATGCCACCCCAGGCCGGCCACGGCCCGAGGCTGTAGGGCACCTTGCGCCAGTTGACGACGAGCGGGTCGACGCAATCAACGCCGTGCCCCGGATGGACCATGTCGATCGCCGCACGCGCCGCGGCGATCTGCTCGGCAATCGATTTCGTCTGGAATGCCAGCGCCTTGGCCCCCGAAGTGTAGGTGCCGAGGATCATGCCGCGCTCGCTGTGCAGCCCGGCCGACGGATACCAGATCAGCGAGGTGTCACCGCCGACGAAGCTGATGCCGCCGTAGATCTGTTCGCGTTCCCAGAAGCGCGGCGCCTCGAAGGCGACCTTGTTCGAAGCGTCGTAGACGACCCCGGCGATGGCCGTGCTGGTTTCCGCCGGGAAGTCGCAGTCGATCCCGGCCAGCACCGGGAACGGGATGGTGCAGACGATATAGTCGCCGGTGACGGTGTGCGAGGCGCCGCTGGGACGGTCGACATAGACGATCTCGACGCCCTTGGCGCTTTGCCGGATGCGCTTGACCTCGGCATTGCGGACGGCGCGGCTTTTCAGGCTTCGTTCGATGCCGACGCTGATCTGGTCCATGCCGCCGACGGGCTGGAACATCGTCGCCTGCATGTACATCGCGTCTTCGAACAACGTCATCGGCAGCTGCGGATTGGCGAGCAGCGTGTCGAAAGGCACTGGCTTGATCGGCGTCTCGAAGCTCGACACGCCGGCACCCGGCGGCGTCCCGAAGCCCGAGCGCGCCGTGCCCTTGAACTCGAACTTCTCGTCGAGGTCGCCATAGGCGCGCAGGAACGGCACCAGCTTGAGCTTTTCCTCGGCGGTCACCGCCTGGTCGAGCGAACCCTGGTTGATCGCCTTGGCGAGCAGTTCCGACAGATAGCCGCGGGTGTCGTTGATCGCGGCGCGCATCTTGATCCTGCTGCCGCCGGCCTGAGCGATATAGGCGGAGCGGCTGGAATTGACCTCGACCTCGAGCGGCACGTTGAACTTGCGCGCATAGCCGAGGATACCCTGGTGGAAACTTGGCAGGCGCGCCGGCCCGGCGTTGAAATAGACGCCTTCGGAGAATTTGGCGGTCTGCGTCGCCTCGCCGATCATCTCGATCTTGTCGCCGTTGCGGACGGTCCAGGCCCGGCCACCGACGCGCGGACGCGCCTCCAGCAACGTTACCTTGAAGCCTGCCTGCTCAAGTTCGTAAGCCGAGACCAGCCCGGCGATGCCGGCGCCGAGCACGACGACATGACGGCCCTTGCCATAGCTGCCCGGCAATTCGGGCAACGGTGCAGCTTGTGCAACGCCGAACATGCCGAGCGTCTGCATCGCCGAAGCGACTGCTCCGGCTCCGCCGGTAGCGCCGATACGACCTAAAAGATTCCTGCGTGTTATCATCGACTTCTCCTGCGCATCGCCCTCCCTCCCCAGGGAAACGGTCGCTTGGTTCGTCGAATTCTGTGATCAGTCGAGGCGCTTTCTTTCTGCAGTGCAACATGAATCTGTCCGATTGCTGCAGAATTGTTAAATTGGTTTGCCGGCAGTGCATCTGGGCCACGCGGCGCGCGTTCACGCGGCATCGATCCAGTCGGTCACGCACGATTCTGCTGCCTTCCGACGCCGCGAACTGGCATGAGCCGCGGCATAGCCGTGTGCCCGACAGGAGCCCTTATGAAGACCCGTGCTGCAGTCGCCTTCGAGGCCAAGCGTCCGCTGGAGATCGTCGAGCTCGACCTGGAAGGGCCCAAGGCGGGCGAGGTGCTGGTCGAGATCATGGCGACCGGGATCTGCCACACCGATGCCTACACGCTCGACGGCCTCGACAGCGAGGGACTGTTCCCCGCCGTCCTCGGCCATGAGGGCGCCGGCATCGTCCGCGAGATCGGCGCCGGGGTGACCAGCGTCGCGGTCGGCGATCACGTCATCCCGCTGTATACGCCCGAGTGCCGCCAGTGTAAGTCGTGCCTGAGCCAGAAGACCAATTTGTGCACCCAGATCCGCGCGACGCAGGGCAAGGGTGTCATGCCCGACGGCACCAGCCGGTTCAGCTACAAGGGCCAGATGCTGCACCATTACATGGGCTGCTCGACCTTCTCGAACTTCACCGTGCTGCCCGAGATCGCGCTGGCCAAGATCCGCACCGACGCGCCGTTCCAGTCGGCCTGCTACATCGGCTGCGGCGTCACCACCGGGGTCGGCGCGGTGGTCAACACCGCCAAGGTCGAGCCCGGTGCCAATGTCGTGGTGTTCGGGCTGGGCGGCATCGGGCTCAACGTCATCCAGGGCGCCCGTATGGTCGGCGCCGACAAGATCATCGGCGTCGATCTCAACGACGACAAGGAGGAGTGGGGTCGCCGCTTCGGCATGACCCACTTCGTCAACCCGAAGGACGTCGAGGGCGACATCGTCCAGCATCTTGTGGCGCTGACCGACGGCGGCGCGGACTACACCTTCGACTGCACCGGCAACACGACGGTGATGCGCCAGGCGCTGGAGGCCTGCCACCGCGGCTGGGGCGTCTCGGTCGTCATCGGGGTCGCCGAGGCCGGCAAGGAGATCTCGACCCGGCCGTTCCAGCTGGTCACCGGGCGAGTCTGGAAGGGCTCGGCCTTTGGTGGCGCCCGCGGCCGCACCGACACGCCCAAGATCGTCGACTGGTACATGAACGGCAAGATCGAGATCGACCCGATGATCACCCACGTCCTCACCCTCGACGAGATCAACAAGGGCTTCGACCTGATGCACGCGGGCAAGTCGATCCGCAGCGTCGTGGTTTACTGACGATGGAAACCGTTTCGACCAACCGGGCCTATGGCGGCACGCAGGGCGTCTATCGCCATGCCTCTGCTGAAACCGGTACGCCGATGGTGTTCAGCGTGTTCGTGCCCGACCATGCGCCGGGCGTGAAGCTGCCCGTCGTCTGGTATCTCTCGGGGCTGACCTGCACGCACGCCAACGTCACCGACAAGGGTGACTATCGGCGGGCGTGTGCGGAACTGGGGCTGATCTTCGTCGCGCCCGATACGTCGCCGCGCGGCGAGGGCGTCCCCGACGATGCAGCCGGCGCCTATGACTTCGGTCTCGGCGCCGGCTTCTACGTCGATGCGACCGAGGCGCCGTTCGATGCCAACTACCGCATGTACAGCTATGTCACCGAGGAGCTGCCGGCGCTGGTCGCGGCCAATTTCCCCGTCGACATGGCGCGGCAGGGCATCACCGGTCACTCGATGGGCGGGCACGGCGCACTGACGCTGGCGCTGCGCCACCCCGAGCAATATCTCTCGGTCTCGGCCTTCGCGCCGATCGTCGCGCCGGGGCAGGTGCCCTGGGGCGAGAAGGCGCTCGGCGGCTACCTCGGGCCCGACCGCGACGCGTGGCGGCAGCATGATGCCGTCGCGCTGATCGAGGACGGTGCCAGCGTCGGTGCCATCCTCGTCGACCAGGGCGACGCCGACCAGTTCCTCGTCGAGCAGCTGCGCCCCGAACTGCTGGCCGCGGCGTGCGAGGCGGCGGGGATTCCGCTGACCCTGCGGATGCAGCCGGGCTACGATCACAGCTATTACTTCATCTCGACCTTCATGGCGGATCATCTCGCCTGGCACGCGGCGCGGTTGTACGGCGACGACCGGTGATGCAGCTGGCCGACTTTGATATTGCCGCCTTCCTGCGCGACCATTGGCAGCAAAAGCCGCTGCTGATCCGCAATCCGTGGAAGGCGTGGCACAACCCGCTGGACCCCGACGAGCTGGCTGGCCTCGCCTGCGAGGCCGAGGTCGAATCACGGCTGGTGACGCGCACTCCAAAAAGCTGGAAGGCCGAGGACGGACCGTTCGACGAGGCCCGGATCGCCAAGCTCGGCAAGAAGCGCTGGACGCTGCTGGTCCAGGCCGTCGACCATTATGTCCCGGAAGTCGCGGCGCTGATCGAGCCGTTCCGCTTCATCCCAGATTGGCGCATCGACGACGTGATGGTGAGCTATGCCACCGACGGCGGCGGCGTCGGACCGCATTTCGACCAGTATGACGTGTTCCTGATCCAGGGCCTTGGCACGCGGCGCTGGCAGGTCGGGCCGCGGTGCGACCAGTCCAGTCCGCTGCTGCCCCATGCCGACCTGCGCCTGCTCGCCGACTTCACCGCGACCGACGAATGGTTGCTGGAGCCCGGCGATATCCTGTACGTGCCGCCCGGCTTTGCGCATGACGGTGTCGCGGTCGGCGACGACTGCATGACCTATTCGATCGGCTTTCGCGCGCCCTCGCGCAGCGACCTGCTGGGCAATTGGTGCGATCACCTGCTGGAGACATTGCAGGACGAGGACCGCTATGCTGATCCGGCGCTGCCGCAGCAGGACAATCCCGGCGAGATCACCGCCGAGGCGATCACGCGGCTGCACCGGATGATTACCGACAAGCTGCTCGACCGCGACGGCTTTGCCCGCTGGTTCGGCGAATATAACAGCGCGCCCAAATATCCCGATGTCGATTGGCAGCCGGAGGAGCCGGTGCAGGCGGCGGGGGTACGCGAACTGCTGGCGGCCGGGTCGCCGCTGTACCGCAATCCGGCGAGCCGCTTTGCCTTCGTCCGCCAGCCGGCGGGCGGGGTGTCGCTGTTCGTCGATGGCGAGTGCTTCGCCTGCAGCGGGGATACCGCGGCGCTGGCCGAGCAGCTGTGCGCGCGGGATCGGGTCGAACTGGATCCGGCTCTGGCCGGATCGAAGGTGGCGGTGGCGCTGCTGGTCGAACTGCTCAACCAGGGCAGCGCGACGTTCGACGCTCCCGATTGAAGCCGATCAGGCGGCGACCTCGCGCCACTTGCCGGGCGGCAGGTCGGCGAGCGTCCAGTCGCCGATGCTCCAGCGCACCAAGCGAAGCGTCGGCAACCCCACAGCCGCTGTCATCCGGCGGACCTGGCGGTTACGGCCCTCGCGGATGGTCAGGCTGAGCCAGCTATCCGCGACGGTCTTGCGGAAGCGCACCGGCGGGTCGCGCGGCCACAGGTCGGGGATGTCGATACGCTCGACCTCGGCCGGAAGGGTCGGGCCGTCCTTCAACTGGACACCGAATTGCAGGGCCTGGAGTTGGGCGTCGCCGGGCTCGCCCTCGACCTGGACGAGGTAGGTCTTCGGCAGCTTGAAGCGCGGGTCGGCGATGCGCGCCTGCAGCCGGCCGTCGTCGGTAAGCAGCAGCAGCCCCTCGCTGTCCAAGTCGAGGCGTCCGGCCGGATAGACGTCGGGCAGGTCGATGAAGTCCGACAGCGTCGAGCGTGCCGCCGGCGTGCCACGGTCGGTGAACTGCGACAGCACGCCGTACGGCTTGTTGAACAGGATCAATCGCGCCGTGGCCGTTCTCCCCGGGGCGCTTATGCCGCGAGCGCGGGCCGGGCGCCACTCGCCGACAGGGCGTACGACACCGCCCAGATCGCGAAGCCGCCGAGCGCCAGAGCCGCGCCGACCCAGCCGGTCGAGGTCCAGCCGTAACCGCCCGCGATCGCCATGCCGCCAAGCCACGGGCCGAGCGCGTTGGCGGTGTTGAACGCCGAATGGTTGAGCGCCGCCGCCAGGCCCTGGGCGTCATGGGCGACGTCCATCAGCCGGGTCTGCAGCACCGTGCCGAGCGCACCGCCGAAGCCGATCGCGAACACTGCCAGCGTGATCGACCAGAGGTGCCCGGCGGACACCGTGTAGAGCGCCAGCGCCGCCGCGCTCCACAGCAGCAGCAGGCCCGCCGTCGGCATCAAGGCACGATCGGCGAAGCGCGGCACGATGAGATTGCCCGCGGTCATGCCGACGCCGAACACGCCCAGCACCAGCGGCACCGTCGTCGCCGAGACCCCGGTCACCGCCATCAGGGTCGAGGCGAGGTAGGTGTACACCGCGAACAGGCCGCCGAAGCCGATCGCGCCGGTCAGCAGCGTCAGCCACACCTGCCCGCGCCGCAGTGCACCGAGCTCGCGCAACGGACTGGCATCGGCATCGGGCCGGTCGGCGGGCACGATGGCGACGACCATGGCGATCGTCACCAGCGCCAATACCGTCACCACGCCGAACCCCCAGCGCCAGCCGAGCACCTGCCCCAGCCAGTTGGCGAACGGCACGCCGATGATCGTCGCCACGGTCAGTCCGAGCATGATGCGCCCGACCGCCTGCGTGCGCTTGTCGGCAGGCACCAGCGACACCGCGACCAGCGAGGCGATGCCGAAATAGGCGCCGTGCGGCAGCCCGCTGAGGAAGCGGAAGACCAGCAGGCTGTGATAGGTCGGTGCCAGCGCGCTGAGCCCGTTGCCCAGCGCGAACATCGCCATCAGCACGACCAGCAGCGTCCGCCGGCTGAGCTTTGCCGCCGCCACCGCGAGCAGCGGCGCCCCGACGACGACGCCGAGCGCATAGGCGCTGATGACATGGCCCGCGGTCGGCGCGTCGATGCCGAGCCCTTTGGAGAACAGCGGCAACAGGCTCATCGTTGCGAACTCTGTGGTGCCGATGGCAAAGCCGCCGAGCGCCAGCGCGAAATGGACGAGGCCGACCGAATGGCGGCGTGGCTGTGCTGTCTCGGTCATTCGCCCATTTCGCTGTTGCAGTGCAGCATAAGCGCCTCGATGTGGGATAAGGATCCCATCGGTCAAGCCCAAGCTGCAGGCACCCGCTATGGCAGCGCCCGCCCAAGCGCCGCGGCGACCTGCGCATCCGAGCGGTCCAGCGCCATACGCCCGGCCGCCGTCGCGCCGTAGATCGAGCTATCGACATGTCGCGAACCGGCCAGTCCACCGCCGCTGGAGATCGTCGGCGGCAGCAGCCAGACGACCAGCGCGATGCCGGCGCCCCAGTAAAGCCGGGCCATCATGACGCGAAACGCGCCGACACCGCAGTGGCGACGAGTGAGGCTATCGAGGTCGGGCAGGCGGTGAACAGGGTGCGCAAGGCAGATCACTCCGGGGCCGGCGGGATGCGCGGGGACCGCGACGCGCCTTCATGGGGTGATGACGAAGCCGCCGCCGCCCAGCCTTGATTTCTCCGGCGGCGTCAGGGCTAGAAGCGCGTGTCGATGCCGAGGCGCACCGTGCGTGGCCGCAGCGGCGTGATCTGGCCCTCCTGCAACGCCTGGTACGGCGTTCCCAGGGCAAAGCGGTTGCCGGCGCTGTCCGCGAGATTGGTCAGGGTCAGCGTCAGCCCGAGGCCCGGGCACCCGATCCGCGCGGTCAGCGAGGTATCGACATAGTCGCCCTGCTCCTGCCCCAGGAACGGGCCGACGCCGAGCCGCGACTTGCCGGTGTAGCGGGCCGAGGCCCTGACCCGCAGGTCGAGCGCGTCGCTGAGCCGGGTTCGGTAGTCGAGCCCAGCGCGGGCGGTGAGGCGCGACACGTTGGGAATGCGGGTCAGCGGAATACCGGCCAGCATGACCACCTTGGGATCGGTGACCCGGCTGTCGTTGAGGACCAGTTCGGCATCGAGCGACAGGCCGCCCACTGGCCGCCAGCCGCCGGTCAGCGACAGGCTGGTGATGCGCCCGTCGCCGATATTGGCGGTCGTCGGCAGGCCGTTCCCGTCGACGAAATCGGCCTGGATACGCGTCCAGCGGGTCAGCGCCACCGCGGCGGCAAGGTCGAAGGCGCCGTGACCGGGATTGCCGGAGCGGACGCCGGTCTCCAGTGTCGCCACCCGGTCGCTGTTGAACCGCCGCACGAAGTCGCTGTCGATCGACAGGCCGCCCGGGCGAAAGCCCTGGTTGTAGCGGGTGAACAGGATGACGCCGGGCAGCATCGTCGCCGCCGCGCTGATCGACGGCAGTACGCGGGTGCTGGTCCGGCTGGCAGTCGCCTGCGCCCGCGCCAGCGCCACGAGCCGCGATGCCGTCGGCTCGATATCCTCGCCGTCGCCCGACAGCTTCGACCGCGACACCCGGCCGCCAGCGGTCAGGGTCAGGGCCGGCAGCGGCTGGTAGCTCGCCTCGCCGAACAGCGTCGCCTCGTCGATGCGGTTGACCACGCCGGTGACCGGCAGCGGCATGCCGATCTGGCCGAGCGTGCGGCGCAGGCGCGAGCGATTGTAGAGCAGGCTGGTGCCGACCACCCAGCCGAAGGCCCGGCTCATCGGCCGCCACAGCCGGGTTTCGTTGGAGACGAGCATCGTGCGATTGGCCTGGGTGAAGACGCGGCCCGAGTCGCCGAAGGTCGCGGCGGCGAGGACCGGGGCGAGCGACTGCCCGGCGGCGATGTTCAGCGGCTGGTTCGATCCGGCATCGAAGCGCTCATCGAGCGACTGGCGGGCGATGCCGCTCGACGACAACAGGCGCAATTCGCCCCAGTCCTTGCCGACGACGAAATCAGCCAGCGCGTAGCTGGCGCGGAAGCCCTGCGCGATCGGGCTGGCATGGGTGAGCGGCGGCCCGTCGCGGTCGGCATACTGGCTGTCGTCGCCGTGGATCGCCTGGAAGGTCGCACCCGCGTCAATGGTCCAGTCGTCGCCCGCGTCGATCCCCAGCGCGGCTCGGCCGCCTGCCGTCCGGGTCCGGTTGATGTTCGATTTGCCGCGCTCGACGTCGTCGATATAACCACCGTCGGTCAGCCCATAGCCAACGATGCGCAGCGCGACGCGCGTGTCGAGCAGCGGCAGGTTGACCACGCCGCCGAAGTCGGCGCCGGGGGCGCCATGCTGGGTCAAGGCGACGCCCGCCGACAGCGCCGCCTCGATCTCGCCGAGCCGGGCGGGGTTGCGGACGACGCGGATGATGCCGCCCAGCGACCCCGCGCCGTACAGCGTGGCCTGCGGTCCTTCGAGGACTTCGACCGCCGCGACGTCGTAAAGGCGGAGGTCGGGATCGGGCGCGTTGTAGGTTAGCCGGACGTCGCCGAAATACTGGCCGACGGTGGCTTGGGTCGGCCCGGTGAAGCTCGAATCGGCGATGCCGCGGATGAACAGCTTGTTGCGCCCCTCGCCGAGGTGGGTCGAGGATACGCTCGCCGTTTGCGCCAGGATGCCGCCGGTGCCCTGCGTACCGCCCAGGCCTAGGTCGTCGCCGTCGAGGCGCAGGACGGTGCCGGGAAAGTCGCCCAGCCGAACGTCGCGCTTGCTGGCAATGACGATGATCGGTTCCTCCTCGGAAGGTGCCAGCCGGTGGATCGGCGGGGTGGCGGCAGGGACACGCGCTGGCCTTGCGGCGCGCTCGATCCGCCAGGTCACCCCGTCGATCACCAGGACCCTTGCCGCCGTGCCGCGCGTCAGCCGCGCGAGTGCCGCGGCGACCGTCAGCCGGCCGTGAACTGCCGGCACCGGCTGGCTCCACAGCGTCGCGTCGGCGATCGAGATGCTGACACCGGCCTGGGTACCAAGCGCCGTTACCGCGCTGCCCAAAGTGCCGGCGGGCAGGTCGATGCGCGGCAGCGCGCCGGCCGCGGTGACGATCAGTAGTCCGAGCGAGGCAAGACCGCGGATCGCCCTGACGTGTCTTCGGCCCCTCACGTGTCTTTGTCGACGAGCAGCCAGCGCTTGCCGTCGCGGCGCACATGGACGCCGAGCAGCGGGCCGAGCCGTCCGATCGTCGCGCTGCGGTCCCGGCCAAAGCTGATGACGCCCCGGAAGGTGCGGCCCGCGACGGCCGGCGCGGCGACGATCTCGACGCCGAGGTTGCGCGTTAGATCCTCGGCGACCAGCGCCAGCGGGGTTCCGGTGTAGGTCAGCGTGCCGGTCCGCCAGGCACCGATCACGCCGGGGGCGACCTCGCCGATCAGCAGCCTGGTGTCACGGTCGACGACCCGCATGCTCCGCCCCGCCGACAGGCGGAAATTCTCGTGGCCCGGGTTATAGATGACAACTCCCTCGGCGACCGCGACGTCGGTGCGACTGCCGGTGCGGACGACGTTGAAGACGGTCCCCGCGTCGACCAGCGTCGCGTCGCCGACCACCAGCCTGAACGGATCGGCGGCATCATGAGTGACGGTGAACACCGCCTCGCCATGGGCCAGTGTCACGGCGCGCCGGTCGTTGCGGTCGAGCACCAGCCGCGTGCCACCATTCATCTCGATCCGGCTGCCATCGGCCAGCACCACCGAACGCGGCACGCCCGCCGCGGCGTCCAGCACGTAGGGCGAGGCCCGGTTCTGCAGCACCGTATAGCTTGCCACCGCGACCAGCGATGCCGCCAACGCGCCGCCGAGCCACGCCCGCCGCGTGATGCCCGGGCGGGGGCGGATCACCGGCCGAGGCGCGGCCGGCATCAACAGTGGTACGTCGCGGTCGGCGTCGGCCATCGCGTGATAGGTTTCGGCATGCTCCGGGTCGGCGGCCAGCCAGTCGCCGAACGCGACCCAGTCGTCGAACGCGGGTTCGCGCTGCCGGATGATCCAGCCGATCGCGTCGTCTCTGATCGTCTGGCCGGTGCGGTTCATGGCGTCCTCTGCGCTATGACGGAGTCGCCGGCCGGCGGCCTTGCCGGCTCCTCCAGCGCAAATCGCTCCCGGAGTTCGATCATCGTGCGATAGGCGTGGCGCAGGTCGCTTTCGACGGTGCTGAGGCTGATGCCGAACTCCGCCGCAAGCTCACGCTGGGGGACACCGTCGAGGCGGTGACGCCGAAACAGCGTCGACGCCCGCGTGCCGAGCCCGGCCAGCGCCGCCTCGGCCTGCAGCAGTTGCTCGCGCGCGATCAGGCCGCGCTCGGCGGGCGGCTCGACGCTCGAATCCGCTGTTGCGCTCCAGTCCCGCTCGCGCTTCACCGCCTGCCGCGTCGCCCGGTAGCGATCGAGCATGAGATTGTTCGCGGCACGGTAGAGGTACGATAACGGCTGCGCGACCGGGCCGACAGGCGCCAGTTCGATCTTGAGCCACAGGTCCTGGAACAGGTCCTCCGCCGCGTCGCCGGCGCCGTGGCTGCGCAGGAAACCGAGCAGCGCGGGGCGGTTGGCCAGCAGTACGGCGGCCAGTCCACCGGTCGCGCTGGCCTCGGGCAGTGGCGGGCTCGATTTGTCGCTGGCCATCGCCGCGTGCCGTAGCCGAAACCAGCCGAGCCGCCTAGCTGCGAGACCCTGGCGGCCTCGGCCGGCTAGCGACGCCCTGCCGGCCTGCCACCTATGTGGTCTTCGGCAGGCCTGGCGTTGGCGATCAGGTTGGCTGCCGACAGCACGATCGCTTCCTCCGCAAATCCGGTCGACGTCTGGCCCCAGCGCTGCATCGCCCATTTGCGCGCTGCCAGCCCGGCATAGGACGAGGCGATCGCCGCGCCGATGCCCAGCGCTGCGCCCGCCAGCTGCCGCCGCGGCGGGGCGAGCGTCGCGCCCGCGAAGCCGCTGGTGATGGTCCGTGCCAGCAGGCCGAGGAACACTGTACGATCGGGCGCGGTCTTCATCTTGTCGCCCGCCATCTCGGCAGCGGCCAGCACCACGCCACCGGTCGCGAACAGCGGATGCGCCATCAGCCGCGCCTCGGGGTTGTCATGGGGCAGCGTACCGCGACGGGCCGCGCCCGCCAGTGCCGATAGCGGGGTCATCGCACGCTGGCCCGCCACCAGGCCCATCAGAATCGAACGCAGCATAATCTCTCCTGTCGCTTCGCCTCAGGAACAGCTGAGCGCCGCAAGCGATCCGAGGTCAGGAAGCCTCGGTCAGGGCGGCGTCGTTGCCGCAGGCTTGGTGACGACCGGCATTCCCGTGCATTGTGCCGTAATGACCACACCCAGCGATCCCGAACAGGCCGACATCGCGGTCGCCAACGCCGTCGAACCGCTGCAGGATACCGCCCCGGTCAAGGCGCTGGGCTGGGCCAGCGAAATCGCCGACCAGCCGCAACTGATTTCCAGCTGCATTGCCGTTGGCGTCGCCGGGCTCGTTCTCGGCAGTCGCCGCCTGGCGCGAACCGGTGGCCGCATGCTCGCAGCCGAGCTGCTGGTGACCAAGCTCAAGTCGCTGATCAAGCACCGCATCGACCGCAGCCGCCCGGCGGAACTGGCCAAGGGGCATGGCTATACCGCCGAGGCCGGCAACGACACGTCGAGCGAGATGAGCAGCTTCCCGTCCGGACACACCGGCGGCGCCGTGGCCGTCGCCCGCGCCTTTGCACGCGACTATCCGGAGCAGGCGGTCGTCGGCTACGGCGTCGCTGCCGCGATCGCCGTGATCCAGGTGCCGCGTGGCAAGCATTACGTCTCCGACCTGATCGCAGGCGCGCTGCTCGGGGTCGCTGCGGAGCAGGCGTCATGGGCCGTCGAACGACTGGTGGTCGGCAGCCGTGGATCGAACTGACCCGGCATCATGAGCAGCGTCGCCGTACAGGATCTGTCCAAAAGCTTCGGCGCGGCGACGGTGCTGCACCCGACCGACCTGTCGATCGACGAGGGTGAATTCGTCGTCATCATCGGCCCCTCGGGTTGTGGAAAGTCGACTCTGCTAAGGCTGTTGGCGGGGCTGGAGACTCCCACCTCGGGCCGCGTGCTGATCGGCGGGCGCGACGTCACGATGCTCGAGCCCGCGGCGCGCGACCTCGCCATGGTATTCCAGTCCTATGCACTATACCCGCACCTGACGGTGTTCGAGAACATCGCTTTCCCGCTACGCATGGCGAAGCTCGACAAGGCGGAGATTGCCGCCAGGGTGGCCAAGGTCGCGGCGTTGCTCGAGCTTGAGCCGCTGCTCGACCGCCGTCCGCGGGCCTTGTCGGGTGGCCAGCGCCAGCGTGTCTCGATCGGCCGCGCCATCGTCCGCGAGCCGGCGGTGCTGCTCCTCGATGAGCCGCTGTCGAACCTCGATGCGGCGCTGCGGGTCAAGATGCGCCACGAGTTCGCCCGCCTGCACCAGCGGCTCGGCACGACGATGATCTATGTGACGCACGACCAGATCGAGGCGATGACGCTGGCCAACCGCATCGTCGTGATGTCGAAGGGCCGGGTCGAGCAGGTCGGCGCGCCACTCGACCTGTACCGCACCCCCGCGACGATCCGCGTGGCGGAGGCGATCGGGTCGCCGGCGATGAACCTGATGGCGGTGCGGATCGAACGCGCCGAAGCGTTGGAGGCGGTGGTGACCCTGCCGCACGGGTCGGAATGCCGGGTCGCTGCGAAGGTCCCGGTGCAGGCGGTCGGCACGCAGGCGACGCTCGGCGTGCGGCCGGAGCATTTGCGCATCGATCCCGAAGGCGTTTTCGGCGGGCGGGTCGAACTGTTCGAACGCCTCGGCCCGCTCTCGTTCGCGCATCTCGGCGAAGCCGGGGCGCTGGGCAGCATCGTCGCGCAACTGCCGCCGGACCGGCATGTGACCCTAGGCGAGGCGGTATGCTTCTCGGTCGCGGCGACGGACGCGCAGCTGTTCGCAGCGGACGGGTCGGCCTTCCCGAGGACCTAGCCCTTGACGCCGCCGCCGAGCATGCCGCTGAAATAATGGCGCTGCAGGGCGACGAAGACCAGGAGCACCGGCGCGGTGGTGATCACGGCCCCGGCCATCATCAGCTCGGTATCGCCGCCGTGTTCGCGGCTGATCGCTGCCAGCGCGACCGGCAGCGTGTACAGTTTCTGGTCGGTGATCGCGATCAGCGGCCACAGGAAGTCGCTCCAGCTGGCGAGGAAGGTGAACAGCGCCAGCGTCGCCACCACTGGGCGCAGCAGCGGCAGCATTATGCGAGTCAGGATCTGCCACTCGCTGGCGCCGTCGATGCGGGCGGCGTCGAGCATCTCGTCGGGGATCGCCAGCGCTGCCTGCCGGACCAGCAGTACGCCATAAACACCGGCGATACCGGGCGCGAGAACGCCGGCATAACTGTTCACCAGCCCGACCGATTGCAGCATCAGGAACAACGGCAGCATCGCCACCTGTGCCGGCACCACCGCCAGCGCCAGCAACCCCTGCAACAATCTCGCGCGCCCGGTGAAACGCAGCTTGGCAAAGGCATAGCCCGCCGGCACCGTCAGGCCGAGGCCGATCAGCGTCGCCAGCCCGGCCAGCGCGGCGCTGTTCACAAAGGCCGGGATGATCTTGTAGCTGGTCGTGCCGCCGCCGGCGTTGTGATTGTCGAACAGCAGTTCGCGGTAATTGGCCAGCGTCGGGTGCGCCGGCCAGAACGGCGGCGGGAAGCTGGCGGCGCTGCCCTTGGCCATCAGCGAAACATTGACCATCCACAGCAGCGGTGCCGCCGTGACCAGCGCCAACGCCGCGACCAGCGCCGTCCGCAACAACTGACGCCCGGTTACAGCCATTCGTAGCGCTTCCCGACGCGCACCTGCACCGCCGTCAGCATCAGGATCACGACGAACAGCAGCACCGCGACCGCCGACGCCATGCCGAGGTTCCACCAGGTAAAGCCCTCGTTGAACATGAAATACAGGATGGTGACGGTGCTTTGCGCAGGGCCGCCATGCGTCATCACATAGGGTTCGGTGAAGATCTGCAGGAAGTTGGCGACGCTGAGCACCGCCGCGAGCAGCAGCGCCGGGCCGATGGCCGGCAGGACGACATGGCGGAAGCGTGACCACGCCCCCGCCCCGTCGAGCCGCGCCGCCTCGTGCAGGTCCCGCGGTACCGTCGACAGCGCCGCGACAAAGACCAGCATGTTGTAGCCAAAGACCTTCCAGACGATGAAGATCAGCGTCGCTGGAATGCTGGTCCGCGGATCGCCCAGCCAGTCGACCGGGGCGACGCCGGCCAGCGAAAGCGCGTAGTTCAACAGGCCGGTGCGGGTATCCAGCACATAGCGCCAGACCAGCGCCGTCGCGACGAGAGTGCAGACATAGGGTGCGAACAACAGCAGCCGCCACAACGGCTTCCACCGCACCGTCGCCGAGGCCAGCAGCAGCGCGGCCGCCAGTGACATGCCGATCGCCGCGGGTACGCCGATGGCGGCGAAGAGCAGCGTGTTGCCGACCGAACGCCAGAACAGCGGCATGGCGAACAGCTCGGCGTAGTTGCCGCCGCCGACGAAGCGCAGGTTACGCAGGTCGGCCAGCGCGTAGATGTCGAAGTCGGTGACACTGAGCAGCAGCGCGCCGATCGTCGGGATCAGCAGCACCAGCACCGTTCCCAAGATTACCGGCCCGGTGAACAGCAGCGCGGCCCGGCCCTGGCGCGTCATGCCAGCCGGCCCTGGTCGAGCAGCCAGCGGCGCTTGCCGAGGATGCGATCGACGCGCCGGTCCATCTCGAGCGTCGCGGCGTCGACGCCGTACTCGCCGCGGACCATGTGCTCGGCGACCAGCTGGACTTCGCCGACGATGCGCTCCCACTCAGGCACCGCGGGCGGGGCGACGCTGCGCGCCACCTGCTCGGCAAAGACCCGCGCGATCGGGTCACGCGACAGCGCCGGCCCGCGCCACGCCTCGGGACGTGTCGGCAGGTCGCCGGTGATGCCGTAGATGCGCTGCTGCAGCCCCGCCCCGCACAGATAGTCGACCAGCCGCCATGCCGCCGCCGGGTCGCGCGCGTCGCGGCTGACGGCCAGGCTGGCACCGCGTACCAGCGCCGTCGAGGCGCCATTCGGGCCAGGTGTCGGTACAGCGCTCCAGATCGAGCGCGGAAACAGCGCCGCACGCCGCCGCAGGTCACCGATGGTGACGGCATCGGAGGGCAGGATCGCGAACCAGCCGCGCTTGAAACCGATGTAATTGTCCCCGGCCTCGGCCCCGGAGACAAGCGGAGAGAACTTCTCGTCGTAGATCGACTTGTAGAAAGCCAGGGCGGCGCGGAAGCCGGGGGTGGAGAAATTGCCACGGCTGTCGCTGTCGCGCAGCAAAGGCTCAGGTTGTTGCGCGGCAAAGGCGAGCAAAGGCTCCGGCCAGTCGATCAGGTGCAGCGTCGCATAGCGATCCGGATGCCGGCGCTTGAGCGTCCGCGCCATCCGCGTCCACTCGGGCCAGGCCAGCGGCGGCGCGGCGTAGCCGACCTCTGCCAGCAGGTCGCGGCGATAGAATTGCACCCAGGTATCGGCGATCCACGGCGCGGCGACCGGCCGCCCGTCGATCGTCACCGAGGCCAGCGCGCCAGGAAACTGCCCGGCCAGCAATGCCGCGCCCGCCGGCAGCGGCGCCAGCGCACCGAGCAAAGCCAGTTCCGGCAGCCAGGCGCTATTGAGCATCATCACGTCGGGCAACGACCGGCCGGCGAACCCGGTCAGCAACTTCTCGTGCGCACCGGTCCAAGGCACGGCCTGGACGTCGATCGCCTGACCTGTCGCGGCGGTGTACGGCGGCAGCAGCAGCGGCGCGTTCTCACCCGCCGTGCCCATCGCCCACCAGGTCAGCTGCCGGTCGCGCGCCTCGCGTCCGCACGCCGCCAGCATCGCGCCCGTCCCCAGGGCCAGCGCCGCGCGTCGCGACATCTTGGATCGAAGTTGCAGCACCGTTGTGGCACCCCTTTTCGCTCCAACGTCGGAGCCGGGTGCATCGGTCCGCCTGATCGTGCCCTGCGGCACAATCACTGATTGCCGCCCCGCCACCGTGTTCCGGGAACATCACCGGCCGTTGAAACGCTGCTTGCGGCGTCTTGGTCAGTTGACCCTTTGGCGGAGATTGGCTGGACGGGAGCAAGAAATATAAAGGGAGTTGTCACATGTCGTTCACCATCCCGCGGTCCAGGCTATTGTGCAGCGTGGCGCTCGTGCTTGTGCCGGTCTCCGCCGTGCGGGCTCAGACCCCGCCGCCCGCCCCGGCCCAGCCGGCGGCAGCAGGCGCTCCCGCCCAGGAGACCGCGGCCGCCGCGACGGCACCCGCGGCTTCTCCGGTCGAGGCCCGCGGCGACGACATCGTGGTCACCGGCTCGCGGATCAGCCGGTCCGAGTTTGCGGCGCCGAACCCGATCACTTCGTTCAACGCCGCGGCGATCCAGCAGTCGGGCAACACCAACATCACCAGCTTCCTGCAGCGCGTCCCGGCGCTGACCGGCTCGCGCGACTTCACCCAGACATCGGGCGGCAATGCAGTCGCCTCCAACCCGTTCGGCGCGGCCGGGCTGAACGAACTCAACCTGCGCAACCTCGGCACCAACCGGACACTGGTCCTGGTCAACGGCCGACGTCACGTCGCCGGTGAGCCGAACAGCGCTGCGGTCGACATCAACAGCATCCCGACCGACCTGGTCGAGCGCGTCGACGTGCTGACCGGCGGTGCCTCGGCGGTCTACGGCGCCGACGGTGTCTCGGGTGTCGTCAACTTCATCCTCAAGCGCGACTTCGAAGGCGTGTCGGCGCGCAGCCAGTTCGGCATCTCCAGCCGCGGCGACACCGGCAACCGCTTCGCCGCGATCACGGCGGGCAAGAATTTCGCCGACGGCCGCGCCAATATCACGCTGGCCTATGAGTATAACGCCGACGACCCGCTGCAGAACGATGACCGCGCCTATCTCCGCAGCGACCGGCGCCAGTACCTGATCCCCAACGACGCCAAGGCGAACAACCCGGCGCTGCCGAGCAACATCCTGGTCGGCGATCTGCGCTACCCCAACGAGTCCCCGATCGGCGCGGTCGACGTCAACGGTGACGGCGTTCCCGATTTCAACGGCCTCGGCCAGCCGTATCGCAGCGGCACGCCCGCGGCCTATTATTCGACAGGCGGCGACGACACGCCGGTCGCGGGCTTCTACTCCGGCGATCTCGCGCCGCGTATCGTCCGGCACGACGTTAATTTGCTCGGGCATTTCGATGTGTCCGACGCGCTGAAGCTGTCGGTCGAGGGCAAGTTCGCGCAGACCCGCGCCGCGACCTTCGACTATTACATCGGCACCTACGGCACGCCGATCTCGCTCGACAATCCGTTCGTACCCGCCGCGATCCGCGCTGCCGCCGTCGCTGCCGGGCAGGACTTCGTCTCGGTCACACGGGACAACATCGATTATGGCCGCCACGGCGAGAACGACCTGCGCCGCACCTATCGCGGCGTCCTCGATGCCTCCGGCCGGATCAGCGAGCATGCGACCTACGACGCCTATTACCAGTACGGCCGCACCGACGTCGCGATCACCAAGCTCAACAATCTGCTCGCCGCGCCCTATGCCAACGCGCTCGATGTCGTCACCAGCCCACTGACCGGCCAGCCGGTGTGCCGCTCAGGGGCCAGCGGCTGCATCCCGATCAGCCTGTTCGGTCCCGGCCCGATCAGCCCGGAGGCACTGAGCACCTTCCAGGTCGACGACACCAGTCACGCCCGGATAACGCAGCAGGTCGCCAGCGCCTCGATCAGCGGCGACTTCGGCGCGTTCTTCAAGCTGCCCGGCGGCCCCGTGCAATTCTCGTTCGGCGGCGAATACCGGCGGGAGACCAGCGCCTTCAATCCGAGCGACAACCTCATCAACAACCGCTTCGTCGCCTTTACCGAGCCGACGCTGGTGGCGCCGTCGGGCGGCCGCTTCAACGTCAAGGAAGCGTTCGGCGAGCTCAACGCGCCGATCTTCTCCGGCCAGCGCTTTGCCGAGACCCTGTCGGTCGGTGCGGCCTACCGCTTCTCCGACTATTCGACGATCGGCCACACCAACACCTGGCAGTTCAATGGTGTCTACGCGCCGATCCGCGACATCAGCTTCCGCGGCTCCTATGGGGCGGCCGTCCGCGCCCCCAACATCGGCGAGCTGTTCCAGCCGACCAGTGGCGACTCCAACTTCTTTATCGACCCTTGCTCGTCGAAGGAGGTCGGCAACGGCACGCAATTCCGTGCCGCCAATTGCGCGGCATCGCTGGCGGCAGTCGGCGCGACGATCTCGGACGCGCTGCAGACGCCGAACAACGTCACCGGCGTGCGCACCGGCAATCCCAATCTGCGCGCCGAGCGTGCCAAGACCTGGACCGCGGGCGTCGTGCTGCGGCCAAGCTTCCTGCCCGGCCTGACGGCGTCGGTCGACTGGTACGACATCAAGCTGCGGGACGCGATCAACACCCCGGCGCCTTCGCAACTCGCCAGCCTGTGCGTCGACCAGCCGAGCATCGACAACCAGTTCTGCCGCTCGATCAGTCGCGCCCAGACGACCGGCGTCATCAACGGCTATACCGTCCAGCCGCAGAACGTCTCGCGCTTCCGCACCGCCGGTGCCGACCTCAACATCGATTACCTGATCCGCACCGACAGCATCGGCACCATCGACCTGCGACTGGTCGGCGGCTACCTCAACAAGCTCGAGTTCATCGGCACGCCCGGCGCGCCGGCCACCGACAATGTCGCCCAGCCTAACGCGCCGAAGTATAACGCGAACTTCTCGCCGAGCTGGACGCTGGGTCCGCTGACGATCAACTACAACCTGCGCTGGGCCGACGGCGTCCGGGTCATCGACAAGCTGACGACCGACAATGATCCGAACTACGCCGCGGCCAACCTGCTGCGCTACAACGATCTGTGGCAGCACGATGTGCAGGTCGCTTATGAGGTCCGCGACGGCGTGTCCTTCTATCTCGGCGTGCTCAACCTGACCGACCAGCGCCCCGATCCCGGCAACTCGATCAACCAGCCGATCTCGGCGATCGGGCGGTATCTCTACGTTGGCGTGAAGCTCGCCAGCCGCTGACCGAATTGATTCCGGCGGCTCCATTCGGGGCCGCCGGACATTGAGACGCGCCTGAAGAGATTTTGCACGGTTACGGCATTTGATGGATCAGCTTCATCATCCAGACCTGTAACGACCAAGTTTTAGAAACGCAGTTTCACGGGATGTGGGCGATAATGCCTCATGACCCATGATCATCTCGAACGCCCCGCGGGCACTGCCGAAGACTGGACGATCCCGCAGGATTGGCAGCGCTACACCGCCGACGAACACGCGATGTGGGACACGCTGTTCGAGCGCCAGGCCGCGATGCTCCCCGGGCGCGTCGCACCCGAGTTTATTGCCGGCCTCGATATCCTTCGCATGTCGAAGCCCGGCATCCCGGACTTCGCCGAACTGTCGGAGCGACTGATGGCGGCGACCGGCTGGCAGGTCGTCGCGGTCCCCGGCCTGGTACCCGACGAGGTCTTCTTCGACCATCTCGCCAACCGGCGCTTCGTCGCGGGCCGCTTCATCCGCACCCCCGAGCAGCTCGATTACCTGCAGGAGCCCGACATCTTCCACGATGTCTTCGGTCACGTGCCCTTGCTCGCCAACCCGGTGTTCGCCGACTACATGCAAGCCTATGGCCAGGGCGGCCAGCGTGCCGCCGGCATGGGCGCGATTGACAAGCTGGCGCGGCTCTACTGGTACACCGTCGAGTTCGGCCTGATCCGCTCCGACGCCGGGCTGCGACTGTACGGTGCCGGGATCGTCTCCTCATATGGCGAGTCCCGGTTCGCCCTCGACGATCCATCGCCGAACCGCCTCGGCTTCGACCTCAAGCGATTGATGCGGACCAAGTACCGGATCGACGACTACCAGCAGAACTATTTCGTCATCGACAGCTTCGAGCAGCTGCTCGAGCAGACGTTGAACACCGATTTCGGACCACTCTACGAAGCGTTGCAAACCGCGTCCGACATCGAGATCGAGACGATCCTGCCCACCGACAAGGTCTACACCCGCGGCACCCAGGCCTATGCCCGCGCCAAGGAGTCCGCGGCATGATCGCGGCTGCCAACATGAGCATGCGATCGTCGGCGTTGCTCGACGCGCTGCTTCCCCAGCCGGCGGACGCGCTGCTCGCCCTGATCGGGCTGCACCGCGACGATCCCCGCTCCGGCAAGATCGACGTCGGCGTCGGCGTCTACCGCGACGAGACCGGAGCGACGCCGATCATGCGCGCCGTCAAGGTGGCGGAGCTGCGCCTGCTGGCCGGGCAGACCTCGAAATCCTACCTCGGCCCCGAAGGTGACGCGCGCTTTACCGATTTGATCGCCGCCGTCGCGTTCGGCAGCGAAGCGGCAAGGTCGGAGCGGCTGACCGGCGTCCAGACACCCGGCGGCACCGGGGCGCTACGGCTCGGCGCCGAAGTCATTGCACGGGCGAACCCGACGGCCCGGGTCTGGATCGGCGCGCCGACCTGGCCCAACCACGGCCCGATCTTCCGGGAGGCCGGATTGCGGGTCGAAAGCCACGCCTTCTACGACGTGGCGACCTCGACGCTCGACTTCGACGGCATGATGTCGGCGATATCGGGGGCGAGCGCAGGCGACGTTCTGTTGCTCCACGGCTGCTGCCATAACCCCTCGGGCGCAGAATTCTCCATCGACCAGTGGCGCGAACTGGCAGAATTCTGCTCGGACCAAGGCGTCATTCCGTTCGTGGACCTGGCTTATCAGGGCCTGGGCAATGGGCTGGACGAGGACGCAGCCGGACTGCGCTCGCTGCTCGCTGTCGTTCCCGAGGCGCTGGTGGCTTATAGCTGCGACAAGAATTTCGGCCTGTACCGGGAGCGTGTCGGGGCATTGTTCGTGATCGCGAACAGCCGGAAATCGGTGCAGGCAATCCGCGACAACACATTGGTCCTGGCGCGCAGCCTGTGGTCGATGCCGCCGGATCACGGCGCGGCGGTCGTCCGCCTGATCCTCGACGACACCGAGCTGACCACTGCTTGGCGGGACGAGCTGGACGAAATGCGCCTGCGCATCAACCGGATGAGGGCGCTGGTCGCGGCGGCGCATCCCAGGCTCGCGCCGATCGGGAGTCAGCGCGGCATGTTCGCGATGCTGCCCATCGACGGCAGCGCAGTCGCCGAACTGCGCCGCCGCCACGGCATCTACATGGCCGGGTCGGGCCGGATCAACGTCGCGGGCCTGCAGGACGAGAACATCGCTGCCTTCACGGCCGCACTGGTCCCGTTGCTGGTCCCGTAAGTTGGCGGATGACCCGCGCTCTTCATCGCCGTCTGGCCACTGGACCGGCGACTCTGCCCGTCGCGTGGCCCTCGAGGCCTTGCCAGTCGCCATTTGCGGGCAGAGGTCAGGTCGTGACGATCAAGCCGTCCATAACGGTGACCGGCCAGGGGGTTAGCCGCTGGCCGACGCAGGGACCGCCGACGCATAGCCCGGTCGACTTCTCGAACAGCGCGCCATGCCAGCTGCAGGCGATCAGATCGCCGGCTGGAGCCAGGTAATCGTCGAGCACCTGGGCCAGCGGCAGGCTCATATGCGGGCAGCGATCGATGAACCCGAAAACCTCATCGCCTTCACGGACGACGAAGCCGTGGAAGCGTCCGGCGCGCATCTGGACGACATAGTTGCGCGCCCCACCCGCCGGGATCGCCGCGACGGCACCCAGCTTGACCCCGGCGGGGGTCGCGAACAGCCGTTGGCTATCCGCCGCTGGAGCACCGTCGTCAGGCGTCACGACGGGTTTACGACCGGGCCGGGAGGATCGTGGCGGCGCAGGCGCCAAATCCGATCGAGACGAAGCCGGCGGCGCTCGCCGTGCCCATCAGGGTCAGTTCGTCACCATCGCCAAGGAACGCCCGGCTTTCCCCGGTCGGCAGGACGAGCGGCGTCGCACCGCCCCGGCTGATCTCCATCAAGCTACCAAAACCGTCCTTGTCGGGTGCGGAGATCGTCCCGGTACCGAGGAGATCGCCGGGGTTCAGATTGCAGCCGTTCGAGGCGTGATGGGCGACGATCTGCGCCACGGTCCAGTACATGTTGCTGGCGGGTCCACGGCTGAGCACGACCGGCGGCAGACCGGCCCCCCGCATCGCCGCGCTCGACAGCGTCACGGACAGCTCGATCGCGAGCGCGCCATGCTGCTGGTCGCGATCATCGAGCAGATAGGGCAGCGGCGCCGGGTCGCCTTCGGGACGGGCGGGCTGCGGCAGGCGGAACGGGGCCAATGCCTCGCTGGTCACCACCCAGGGCGACACGGTGGTGTGGAAGTTCTTGGCGAGGAACGGCCCGAGCGGCTGGTACTCCCATGCCTGGAAATCGCGCGCCGACCAGTCGTTGAGCAGGCACAGACCGACGACATGCTCGCCAGCTTCACCGATCGGGATCGGCGCGCCGAGGTCGTTACCCTGTCCGATCCACACGCCAAGCTCGAGCTCATAGTCGAGCCGTCGCGATGGGCCGAAGTTCGGCGCAGCATCGTCGGGCGCCTTGCGCTGCCCGTTCGGGCGCGTCACCGGCACGCCGGAGGGACGGACCGATGAGGCGCGACCATGATAGCCGATCGGGATCCATTTATAGTTCGGCAGCAATGGGTTGTCGGGGCGGAACTGCCGTCCGATGTTATTGGCGTGATGGATGCCGACATAGAAGTCGGTGTAGTCGCCGATGGTCGCCGGCAGGTGCATCGTGCATTCGCAGGCAGGGTGCAGCCACGGCTCGATTTCAGTCCGCTGCCCTATATCGGAAAGCAGCGCCGACAAGCGCCGGCGCAGTTCTATCCGGTCGCGCGACGCGAGCCCGAACAGGGCATTGAGCGAGGCGTGTCCGAGCGCATCTCGCGCCGTGTTTGGCAGCAAAGACGCGATTCCGGCGAGGTCGAGGATAAGGTCGCCGATCGCTACGCCGGGCCGTGGCCCGCGGTCGGCCGTGCTGAAGATTCCGAATGGCAGATTCTGGATCGGGAAGTCACGGTGCCCCGTCGCGCTCTCGACCCAGCTGGTCCGCGCGGCGTCATGGGTCTCGTCAATCATCGGGGAACCTGTGCCTTGGTAAAGCCGCTCCAGACATCGTCATAGTCGAGCTGCATCGTCGGGGTAGTCATCGCCCAGCCGGTCGGCCGGACGACGTCGCGCGTCTCGAACATGAACGCCATCGTGTCCGCGATCCGGTGCGGCTTGAGGTCGTCGCGCACCGCCTTGTCATAGCTCGCCTGGTCGGGACCATGACCGTTCATCTGGTTGTGCAGGCTGGCGCCGCCCGGCGAAAAGCCCCCGGCCTTGGCGTCATAAGCTCCGGTGATCAGCCCCATGAACTCGCTCATCACGTTGCGGTGAAACCACGGTGGCCGGAACGTGTCTTCGGCAACCATCCAACGCGGCGGAAAAATCACGAAATCGCAGTTCGCCGTCCCCGGGACTGCGCTCGGCGAGGTCAGCACCGTGAAGATCGAGGGGTCGGGGTGGTCGAAGCTGACGGTGTTCATGGTGTTGAAGCGTGTCAGGTCGTAGCGGCACGGCGCCAGGTTACCGTGCCAGGCGACGACGTCGAACGGCGAATGGTCGAGGGTGGTGCTCCACAGGCCACCCTGGAATTTCTGGACGACTTCGCACGGTGCATCGACGTCTTCGAACCAGGCGACCGGCGTCTCGAAATCGCGAGAGTTGGCGAGCCCGTTCGACCCGATCGGCCCGAGATCGGGAAGCCGGAACAGGCCGCCGTAGTTCTCCAGGACGTAGCCGCGGGCAGTGCCGTCGGGCAGCGAGACGCGAAATCGCAGGCCGCGCGGGATGAGCGCGATCTGTAATGGCGCAAGCTCGATGCGGCCTTGCTCGGTGTCGACAAGGAGGCGCCCTTCCTGCGGCACGATCAGCAGTTCGCCATCGGCCGAAAAGAAGGCGCGCGTCATGTCGACGTTCGCCGCGTACAGATGAATGCCGACACCCGAGCCGATGGCGACGTCGCCGTTGCCGCCATAGGTGACGAGCCCGTCGACCCAGTCGGTCGGCACGTCGGGCAACGGCAGTGGATCCCAGCGCAACCGGTTGGGCGAAGCAGGCGCCTCCACGAACGGCGCCGAACGCAAGTGCGCCGCGCCGGTGTAGGGCTGGAAGGCCTTGTGGTTCGCGGTCGGACGCAGCCGGTAGAACCAGGCGCGCCGGTTCTCCGACCGTGGCGCCGTGAAGGCAGTCCCCGACAGCTGCTCGGCGTATAGCCCGAACGGCACGCGCTGGGGCGAATTGCGCCCGACTGGGAGAGCGCCGGCGACACCCTCGCTGGCAAAGCTGTTGCCGAAGCCAGTCATGTACGCAGGCTCAGCGGCGCGTTCCGTCACAGCGTCTCTCCTCAACCCTCGATCCGCTGTGCCGACGCTCAATCGTCGACGGTCACGACGCCGCGGCGGATCTGATCGAGTTCGATCGACTCGTACAGCGCCTGGAAGTTGCCGTTGCCAAAGCCTTCGTTGCCCTTGCGCTGGATGATTTCGAAGAAGATCGGGCCGAACATGTTCTCGGTAAAGATCTGCAGGAGCAGGCCCTCGTCTTTGATGTCGCCGTCGATCAGGATGCGGTTCTTGCGCAGCCGCTCCAGATCCTCGCCGTGGCCGGGGACGCGCTTGTCGACCAGCTCGTAATAGGTTTCGATGGTGTCCTGCAGCTTGACGCCGCGCGCCCGCAACCGCTCGACAGTGTCGAAAATGTCTTCGGTCGTCAGGGCAAGATGCTGGATGCCCTCGCCGTTATAGTCGCGGATGAACTCCTCGATCTGGCTCTTGTCGTCCTGGCTCTCGTTCAGCGGAATGCGGATGGCCTTGTCGGGTGCGATCATCGCCTGGCTGAACAGGCCGGTGGCCTTGCCTTTGATGTCGAAATACTTCTGCTCTTCGAAGCCGAACAGCGTCTTGTAGAACTCCGACCACACGCGCATCTGGCCGCGCCGGACATTGTGGGTCAGATGGTCGAGCAGGTCGAGCCCGACATTGTTCGCCGCCTCGGCCGCCTGCCAGCCGGAAAACTCCGCCCAATTGCCGTACAGGTCCTCGCCGTCCTTGATGAAGTACAGATAGGATCCGCCGATCCCCTCGATAACCGTGTCGTCCTCGGCCGTGCGCTTGCCGCCATTCGACAGCGCCCAGCGCATTGCAGCGTCCGGATCGGCGACCCGGAACGCCATGGCGCTCGCCGACGCACCGTGCTCGTTACGAAAGGCGGCGACGCGGCCGTCGGCATCCCGATTGACCATCAGGTTGATGCGGCCCTGCTTATAGCGGGTGATGTTCTTCGTCGGGTGGCGGTGCGTCGGCACGAAGCCGAGTTGCTCGAACTGGCGCGCCATTGCTTCCGGGTCGGGCGAGGTGAATTCGACGAACTCGAAGCCATTAAGTCCCAGGGGGTTGTTATTCGGCTGGTCCACGTCAGGCTCCCGAGAATCAAGTAACATCTGCAACTATGAGACTGCATTGCGCATCTGGTGTCAAATGATACTATCTTTGTAATGACCCGGACCGGCCTTTCACTCGACGCCTTCGTCCCGTACCGGCTGTCGTTCACGTCCAACCTGGTCAGCAACGCGATCGCCACGGCCTATGAGGCGTTGTTCGGGCTCAGCATTCCGGAATGGCGGCTGGTCGCGGTGATTGCCGAAGCCGGTGGCGTGACCCAGCAGGCGATCGGACAGCGCACGCTGATGGACAAGGTCACCGTCAGCCGGGCCGCCATGGGCCTGGTCAAGCGCGGACTCCTGGCTCGCCAGCCTAACCCGGACGACAAGCGGTCCCATCTCCTTTCGCTGACCCAGGCGGGCCGCGACCTGTACAGGCAAGTCGAGCCAAAGGCGTTGGAACTCGAGCAATCGCTGTTCGCGACGTTCGACCGGTCGGAGATGCAGGCGTTCACGGCGACGCTTCGCAAGATAGATGCGATACTGCTCGATAGCGCTAATTTGCCGGCCTAGTCGCTGGACTGTACGCCGGAACCTGCCTGATTACATGACAGTCCGGGGCTTGGGACCGGTCGGGATTGGTGCGGCCAAGAAGACTCGAACTTCCACGGCCTTTCGGCCACAACGACCTCAACGTTGCGCGTCTACCAGTTCCGCCATGGCCGCACGACCCAAGTGTCCGGGGCGTGCCCCGTCCGGTAGGAGGCGCGAGTTAGCAGGGTGCGAGGGGCGGCGCAACTGGTGAGTGCGTCATTCGAAGCGGGCGTGGTTGATCGGGTGCCCTGGGGTGAGGTTGACGCGGCGGCCGACGACCTGGGTGTCGATCAGGGCAGCGGCTTCGGTGTCGATTACAGCAAGAGCGCGGTGGCCGCTGTCGAGTCGGACGATGACTGTCGCAGGTCCGTGGATGCCGCGTTCGTGGGGGATGGTGATGGCTTCGACGGTACCGGCGCCTGCAGGGGATTCGACAAAGGGAGGAGACTCGGCCGCGTCCAGGGCCGCCTGGAGCAGGGTCGGGTCGATGCGCGCGGGGTTGGCCGGGTGGTCGGTCGAGTAGACGCCGAAGCTGTGCTTGGTGAGATAGCCACCGTTGGCAAAGACCAACCCCTTGCTGCCGGGCGCGGCGTGACAGCGGGCCGCCATCTCGGCGATGGCGTGCAGCGAATAGGCGTTCCCGGGGCCACCGAAATAAGGCAGCCCGCCGGTCAGAGTAAGGCCGCGCGGATCGTCATGGGCAAGACCGATCATGTCTGCGGCGATCTCCACGGCGACCGGAAAGCAGCTGTACAGGTCGATATGGTCGAGCTCCGCGACACCGATCCCGGCCTGCGCCAACGCCTGTGCCGCGCCGGCGCGGATCGCGGGCGAGGAATGATAGTCGAGCCGCTGCGACACCAGGATCATGTCATGCACATCCGCCGAGCCGTGGAGATAGACCCGGGCCGACACCGGCACGCCGGCAGCATCCGCCGCCGCCGTCGACATCAGCAGCAACGCCGCCGCCTGGTCGACAAACATGTTTGAACACAGATACTTGGTGTACGGATAGGCGATGTAGCGGTTGTCATCCGTCGGTGTGATCAGCTCATCGGCCGTCCGCTCGACCGGTAGCGCGGCATAGGAATTGGCCGCCGCGACCCGCGTGAAGCCCGCCATCAAGGCACCGATGCGGCGGCGATGGGCCAGCGGGTCGTCGCCGTAATGCGCAGCCAGTGCGCTCTCGAACAGCGGGTAGACCGCGGTCGGCATGGCGATGCCGTGCGCGACCTCGTGCGCCGAGACCAGCCGCGTCTCCGGTCCGAGCGTCTCCGGCTCGCCGCCCGGATCCTCGGACCAGTCGAGCGCCAAGCCCATCTTTTGCGCGCGCGCCTGGGTCCGTAGTGCCTCGCCACCGGCAATCAGCGCGACATCGGAAGCGCCGCTGCGGATGCTCTCCGCCAGCAGATTGACCAGCAACTGCGGAGTGTTGCCGCCGACCGGGCCGTAGATCGTCCGCCGTGGCGCCTGCCCGAGCCGGGCGGCCAGCGACTTGGGCAGATTGGCATAGCTGCCGAACGGCGAGCGGAAGGCCGGCGACGAATCGGCAAACAGACGCACCACTGCCAGCGTGTCGACGACGACCCCCCTGCCCCCGCTGTCCGCCAGCGCCGCGCCCGACACCGCCGCCAACAGGTCGAGCGGGGAAAGGGCGTCGGCGGACAGCGAATCGCGGTCGACGAACTGCGCGACGCCGACCAGGACGGGGGTGCGGGGATCGATCATGCGGCGTCTCCGGGTAATGGTCGCCGCCGTCGATGCGCCGCGCTGGCGATGCTGGCAATCGTTCCGCGGCGCTTGGTCAGCGACGCGGGAGCCTCGGACACCGTGCAATAGTCCTCCGCCGCAAAGCGCAGCGGCGGCAAGACGATGGGCCTACCGCGAGAAGCGCACCCCGATCGTCAGCGTGCGCGGGGTGCCACGATCAATGATGCCAGTCGTGGAGACGCCGCTATCGACCAGCGTGTTGGTCAAGTTCTCGCCTCGAAGAGTTGCGCTGATTCCGCGGGCAAGCGGCACCTCGATGACGGCGTCGAGCGTCGTGACGTCGCCGAGCAGGCGAACGCCGAGGTCGTCCTCGCTCTGGCCGCTGATGTAGCGACCGGTGACCGCGACCAGCGAATTGGCGATCGGCACCCAGCCGAGGGTCGCGCTGGCCTGGTGGGTCGGAGTCTGCGCAGGGCGCAGGCCGTCGAGAGCGGCTGCCAATCCCGACGAATGGACCCGGGCGCGGGTGTAGGCATAGCTGCCGTCGAGGCGGAAATCGCCGACCTTGGCGTGCGCCTCGGCCTCGATGCCCTTGGCGACGATGGCGTCGAGGTTCTGGCGCTGGCGGTAGATGCCGCCCGCAGCGACGAAGCCCACCTCGGGATAAGTGCCCGGGCCGACGCCGACGGTGACGTTGCCGATGGCATTGTTGAGACGGTTGGCGAAGGCGGTGACGCCCAGGCGCAGGCTCGGCAGGGGGCGGAAGTCGACGCCTGCCTCGACGCCCTTGAGGCGCTCGGGGCGCAGCGCGGCGTTGCTGCCGGTGGCATCGGCGCCGACGCGGAACGGCCGGTACAACTCGTTCAGGGTCGGCAGGCGGTAGCCGAGATAGGCGGCGCCGCGCAGCTTGATCGCGTCGGTGACGTCATAGGCGATGCCGCCGCGTCCGGTCGGTTCCCACTTGCTGCGGTCGGCGGGATGGCTGTCGATGGTGGTGGCGAAGGTCTGGGCGTCGACTTCGTGCAGGAAGCCGTCAGCGATCTTCCAGCGATCGATGCGGCCGCCGGCGGTCAGGGTGACGCGCTCGATCGGTTCGGCGCTGGCCTCGACATAGGCGCCGAACACGGTGTTGTGGCCTCCGCCCTCGCGCAACCGTGTGAAGCGACCGAGCAGGTAGCGCGACATTTCCTCGGTGCGGCCGACCTCGTCACGCGCATCGACGCCGAGGCGCAATTCGATGCCGTCGCCGACCGACGGGCGGATCTCGAACTTGCCGCCGATGCCGGTGGCGGGCGTGTTGTACTGGTTCAGCGACGGCGTGCCGATGCTGCGCGTCGCATCGAGCGCGGTGACAGTGTTGGAGAAGGTCATCGACTGGAGGTAGGCGAGCGCTTCCCACTGCCACTTGCCCTGCCCCAACAACCGAACGCTGGTATTGGCACCGGTGATGTCGGTGGCGTTGCCGGCAACACCGCGCACGCGGTCGTCCTTGAAACCCAGGCCATTGACCAGTAACTGGATATCGTCGGTCAGCGGCGCCGACACGTGAAAGCCGAGACTGCCCTGGCGGTATTTAGCCGGGATGTCGGCGGGGCCGCGCTGGCCCTGCGGAATGATGATGTAGCCATCGCCGCGGTCGTAGCGGCCGAAGACCGAGGCGCTGCCGGCACCAAGCTTGGCGCTGCCGACGGCATTGGCGGACAGCGAGTTACGGCTGCCATAGTCGAGTTCGGCTTGCAGGCCCGGCAAGGTCGCGGCGTCGGCACTCTGCAATTCGATGGTGCCGGCGAGGGCACCGCTGCCGAACGCGCCGGCGCCGGCGCCGCGTGTCACCCGGACGGCACCGAGGCGCTCAGGAGCCAGTGCGAACCACGGGATGTAGCCGGCAAAGGGATCGGCGACCGGGGCGCCGTCGAGCAGCACCAGCGCGCGTGACGAGGCGTTGCCACCGAGCGCGCGCAGGGTGGCGCCCTGGCTGGTCGGGTTGGCGGTGCGGCTGTCGGTGCGGCGGAACTGCTGGAAACCGGCGACGTCGCGCAGCACATCCTCGATGCGGTTGGAGGCGGTACCGGTCAGGCGCTCGCGATCGATGCTGACGATGTCGTAGGCGGCATCGCCGCGCGGGATCGGCAGTGCGGTGACGACGATCTCGCCGCCGTCGGCAGCGGCATCGATCGCATCGGCAGCGAACGCCGGCAGGGCGACGAACGCCATGCTCGCCGCGACCAGGAAATTGCACCGCATTCGCTTAAAACTCCAGATGTTGGGCGCTCAATGCACCAGCCTCGGGCGAAGTCCAGTCCGCGATACCGTCGTCGGTCTCGTTCCTTTGACCCAGGCGGTAATCGGCCACGCATTTTCTTAGCAAGTGCAGCATGATAGCCGGACATGGTTAACGTGGTACCTGACCCCGCTGGCACACGCGAATTGGCTCAGGCAAGCTTTTCGTAACAATGGCTTAGAGACCATTTTACTGGAAATAAACGATTTTCGGAACCGTATCGGTAACGCGTCGTTCACCCCGAACGTCTATGCGTTTCGATAGACGGCGTGCCGGTCTTTTGTTGCACTGCGGGGTTCACCGGCTCCGCGTCCAAATGCCGGAGGTATCGGCGATGTCCAAGGCTCTGCTGCCAATTCGCGCAATCTTCGCACTGTTGGCGTGTGGCGTAGCGCCCGCTGGCGCCGTCGTGGTACTCGATACCGCGCCACCGGCATTGGCAACCGACGACACCCCCGCTCGCCGCGAGCAACCAATTCCCCGCGTCGAGAGCCGATCAACCGACCCAGCCAGTTGGGGCATCGGTATCGCGGCGCTCGGCATTGCCGGGTTCGCCATGCGCCGCCGCACCCCCAGCCGGATCGTTTCCAGCTAAGGTTAAACCGCGACCCCACCGCGCCGTTCTACCGGGCATCATGGACCGGCACGGCGACAGGGGGACGGGGTGGATCAGTCGGGCATTTTTACGAGCATCGGACCCGCCGAGGTCGCCGGAGCGCTTGGGCATCCTCGACTGCTGCTGCTCGACCGGGTGCGCGCCTTGCTCGGCACGACCGGACTCTCGCCGGATACCCCTGTCGTCGATCTGCTGCTTCGCCACGTCGAGGGTGACGATCCGATCCTGAGCGCTGCCGTCGCCGCGGCGCTGGATGCGGGACGGTTCGACATGGCGGCGGTGACGGCGCTCCGCCACGATCATGTCGGCGAGATGGCCCCAGAGGACGTCGCGGCGCTGGTCGAGGCGGCGCATGGGCAGGCGGCGGCGCTGACTACACGGCTGGGTAGCGGGGCAAGCGACCTGGCGACCTATGGCGCGGCGATCGCCAGTGGGGATGCGGCGCTGCATGCGGCTCCAGATGCCGTAGAGCTTGCGCTGCTCATCGAGCGACTGGGTGCGGCAACGGCAACGATGGTGGAGGCCAACCAGCGGCTTAGCGGTGAGCTCGAGCAAGCTGCGGGCGAGACGGCGCTGCTGCGGAATCGGCTGAAGGCGGCGGAAGCGGCGGCGATCACCGATCCGCTGACGGGCGTGCTCAACCGGCGCGGGGCGCTCAGGCGGCTTGAGGCGGCGCAGGCGGCGGCGCGCGTCGGGGACGGTCCGCTGTCGGTGGCGATGGTCGACATCGACTTCTTCAAGCGGGTCAATGACCGCTTCGGGCACGCCATGGGCGACGAGGTTCTGCGCTACGTCGCTGAACACCTGGATGCTGCGGCGGGGGATGGTGGCGCGGTCGGACGGCTGGGGGGCGAGGAGTTCATGGTGATGCTGCCCGGGGTGGCGCAGATGGATGCGACCCGGCTGATCGACCAGGCGCGCGGCGCACTGGCGGCACGGATCATCCGGCGCAGCGACAACGGCAGCAGCATGGGTCGGGTCAGCTTCTCGGCCGGGACTGCGATAGACGGCGCCGACGACACGCCCGACACGTTGCTCGCCCGCGCCGATGCCGCGCTTTACTCGGCCAAGCACATGGGGCGGGACCGCGTGGTGCCCGGCTGAGGCTCAGGCCGGGTAGGCGCGCACCGTGGTGGGCACGAGGACCAGCGCGGCGCCGGGCGCCAGGCCATCGGGCGCGCGGTCCAGAGTGACCTCGATCAACTGGCCGCCGGCGCCTTCGAACTCCAGCGCCGCGAGGGCCCCTGCATGGGCGAGGCGGCGCAACGTCACCGGCAAGCCGGGCTCGCCGGATTTGCCAAGGCTGAATTCATGCGGGCGGACGAAGGCGATGCCCGGTCCGTCGGCGATCGGCGGGGCGGTATTGGGCAGCTTGAGCCCGCCGAGCTCGACGGTGCCGCCGGCAAGGCGACAGTCGAACTTGCTGGCATTGCCGAGGAAATCGCAGACGAAAGCGGTGGCCGGGCGGTTGTAGACGACGTCGGGCGTGTCGAACTGCTCGATCTTGCCCCGGTTCATGACGACGACGCGGTCGGCGAGGTCGAGCGCTTCCTCCTGGTCGTGGGTGACGAAGATCGAGGTCACCCCGGTCTCGTCGTGAATGGCGCGGAGCCAGCGGCGCAGGTCCTTGCGAACCTTGGCATCGAGCGCCCCGAACGGCTCGTCGAGGAGAAGGACGCGCGGCTCCACGGCCAGCGCCCGGGCCAGTGCCACCCGCTGACGTTGCCCACCGGACAATTGCGCCGGATAGCGCCCGCCGATGTCGGGGAGCTGGACCAGCTTGAGCAATTCCTCGACCCGGGCCTTGATCGCGGCGCCCGATGGCCGGTCTCGGCGACGCTTGACGGTCAGGCCGAAGGCGATGTTGGCGGCCACCGTCATGTGGCGGAACAGCGCGTAATGCTGGAAGACGAAGCCGACGCCGCGCTCGCGGGCCGGGCGGTCGCTCATGTCGTCACCGTCGAAGCGCACCACCCCGGCGTCGGGAAAGTCCAGCCCCGCCAGGATGCGGAGCAGCGTCGTCTTGCCTGATCCCGAAGGACCCAGCAGCGCCAGGAACTCGCCCGGGCGCGCGGCCAGGCTGACGCCGTTCAACGCGGGAAAAGTGCCGAAGCGCTTGACGATGTTCTCGGCTTCGACGGTCAATGCGAGGCTCCCGCCAACTGGCCCTGGAAACGCCATTCGAGCAGCGACTTCACCACCAGCGTGATCAAAGCAAGACCAGCCAGCAGCGACGCGACGGCAAAAGCAGCGACGAAATTATACTCGTTGTACAGGATCTCGATGTGTAGCGGCATGGTGTTGGTCAGGCCGCGGATATGCCCGCTGACCACCGATACCGCGCCGAACTCGCCCATCGCGCGGGCGTTGCACAGCAGCACGCCGTACATCAGCCCCCAGCGGATGTTGGGCAGCGTGACGTGCCAGAAGGTCGACAGGCCCGAGGCGCCCAGCGACCGCGCTGCCTCCTCGTCGTCGCGCCCCTGCTCCTGCATCAGCGGGATCAGTTCGCGCGCCACGAATGGAAAGGTGACGAAGACGGTCGCCAGCACGATCCCCGGCACCGCGAAGATTATCTGGATATTCTCGTCGCGCAGGCTCTGCCCGAACCAGCCCTGCAGGCCGAACAGCAGAACGTAGATCAGGCCGCTGACCACCGGCGACACCGAGAACGGCAGGTCGATCAGCGAGATCAGCACCGACTTCCAGCGGAAATCGAACTTGGTGATCGCCCAGGACGCGGCGAGCCCGAAGACCACGTTGAGCGGCACCGCGATCGCGGCAACCAGCAGCGTCAGGCGCACCGCGGCCAGCGCGTCATGCTCGACGATGCCGGCCTTGTAGGCGCCCCAGCCCTTACGCAACGCCTCCAGGAACACCGCGCCGAGCGGCAGCGCCAGGTTGAGCAACAGGAACGCCAGCGCCACCGAGATCAGCAGATAGCGGACCCAGCGCGGGTCGCCCGTCGATGCCCGTGCCTTCATGCCTCGCGACGCCCCCGGTCCCAGGCCTGCACGGCGTTGATCGCGAACAACAGCGCGAACGACGCGGTCAGCATCGTCACCGCGATCGCAGTCGCCCCGGCATAGTTATACTGTTCCAGCTGCTGGATGATCAGCAGCGGCGCGATTTCGGATTTGAACGGCAGATTGCCAGCGATGAAGATCACCGAGCCGTATTCGCCCACTCCGCGCGCAAAGGCCAGCGCCGCGCCGGTGACCAGCGCCGGCGCGACGGCCGGCAGGATCACTCGTGTGAAGCATTGCCATCGCGACGCCCCCAGCGAGGCGGCGGCTTCCTCGACTTCGCCGCTGAGGTCGGCGAGCACCGGTTCGACGGTGCGCACGACGAACGGCAGCCCGATGAACGTCAGCGCGATCACCACCCCTAGCGGCGTGAATGCGGCCTTGATGCCGATCTGCGCCAGCGCCGCGCCCAACGGCCCGTTCGGTCCATAAAGCGCGGTCAGCGCGATGCCGGCGACGGCGGTCGGCAGCGCGAACGGCAGGTCGACCAGCGCGCTGACGATGCGCTTGCCCGGGAATTGATAACGAACCAGCACCCAGGCGACGATCAGCCCGAACACTGCATTGACCGCCGCCGCCGCCGCTGCCGCTCCGAAACTGAGCCGGTAGGCGAGCAGCGAGCGCCGCGACAGGGCCACGGCGACGAACTGGTCCCAGCCCATTCCGGCAGTCTTGATATAGACCGCCGACAGCGGGATCAGCACGATCACCGACAGATAGAAGATGGTGAACCCGAGCGTCAGCCGGAATCCCGGTATGATCGAGCGGCGCACGCGGGGAGTTCGAACGGTCATCCGGACCACGCTAGCAGGTCGCGTCGCCGATCAGAACCGCGCTTTAACGGTTGCGCCAAAGGTTCGTGGATCGCCGAGTTGGCCGACGATCAAACCGGTGCTGCCGGGCGCCGCTGTCAGGAAGTCGAAATACTCGGTCTTGAAGGCGTTGCGGACCCAGCCGAAGACCTCCCAGCCGCCTGCGGTGCGGAAGCCGGCGCGGACGTTGGTCAGGACATAGCCCTCGACGTTCTGGTATTTCGACGGCGTCGGGCTCGATGAGAAGTCGGAGCGCAGATTGCCGTCGATGCCGATGTAGAAGTCGCCTTCATGGCCCAGCGGCGTCGCCGGGATGCGCCATTCGCCGCCATAGCTCAGCGCGTATTTCGACACGCCGGGCAGCCGGCCGCCCGAGGCGTCGACCGACTGAATCGTGCCGCCGGTCAACTCCACCGGCGGTGGTGCGCCGGTGAACGAGACGTACTTCGCATCGGTATAGGCAAAGCTGGCGTAGACGTTGAAGTTGCGCGACGGGCGGATCGACAGGTCGGCCTCGACGCCGCTCGACCGCACCTTTTCGACATTGGCGAGATAGCCGCGGATGACGCCGACGCTGCCGTTGACGACGGTTGCCTGATAATCGTGGATATCGGTGCGGAACGCCGACAGGTTGAGCGTCACGGCATTGTCGATGAACTGCGTCTTCAGGCCGATCTCATAGTGGTTGACCGTCTCGGGCTTGACCGTCGCGGTGGCCAGCGCCGGGGTCACGCCATCGGCGAGCGTCGGGATGCCCGACAGGTTAATGCCGCCCGACTTGAACGATTTGGCATATGTCGCATAGGCCAGCACCTCGTCGACCGGCTTGTACGACAGGGTGACATCGCCCGAGACGTTCCAGTCGCTGAACTTGGCTGCATAATTCTGGCTCTGCAGCACGCCATTCTTGAGCGCCTGCTGCGCCGCGGTCACCGGGGTCAGCCCGCCCGAAACTGTGGCGATGTAGCTACCGTTCTTCTTGTCGTAATTGACGCGCAGGCCCGGTGCCAGCTTCAGGCGATCGGTGATGTTCCATGTCACCTTGCCGAACAGCGCGGCCGAATCATTGGTCAGGTCGATGTCGTTATCGGAGCGCAAGCCGTCGAGCAGAGCTGGATTGGCGCCGTTGGTCGGCCCGAGCAGCCACAGGCTGGCGGCGCTGCCCTGGACCTGGACACCGTCGGTGTTGATCGTCTGGTGGAAGTAATAGAGCCCGACAGTGTAATCGACGGTGTTGTTGCCGTTCGAGGTAGCGCGCAGCTCCTGGCTGAACTGGCGCTGCTTCGACGGGTTCGCCGAGACCGTGGTGATCGGCAGGCCGATGAAGTCGCGGTCGTTCTGCGGATACCAGTCCCATTTGCGCCACGCGGTGATCGAGGTCAGCGTCAGCGGCCCAACGTCCCAATTTGCCAATAGCGAGGTACCGGCGAGGATCTGCTTGGCCTCGAGCAGGCCGTCGTTGTCGACAAGGCGGTCGAACGGATTGGTGCTGGCCGGCGCATAGTTCGAAAGGCGCGCGAGGTTGGCATATTGCCGGTTCGCGGCGCGTGCCGTCGGCACGACAAAGGCGTAGTTCTGGGCAAAGCCGGCCGGGTTCTGGCGGTTATAGTCGCCGCTCAGCGTCACGTCGAAGTTCTCGGCCGCCTGCCACAACAGCTGGCCGCGGACGCCGATATTGTCGAGCTCGTTGACCCGGCGCTGGGTGACGGTGTTGAACAGGGTGCCGTCGCGCTGGGTGAACGAAGCGCTGATCCGCGCCGCGAGGGTCTTGGACAACGGCCCCGAGATCGACGCCTTGGCCTGAATGTAATCGAGATTGCCGTAGCTCAGCTCGGCGCGGCCCTCGAGCTCGAAGGTCGGCTTGCGCGTCGTGATGTTAAGGGCGCCGGCGGTGGTGTTCTTGCCATACAAAGTCCCCTGCGGCCCACGCAGGACCTCGACCTGCTCGACATCGACGAAGTCGAGCGTCGCCGCGGCGATGCGGGCATAATAGACCTGATCGACATACACGCCGACGCCCTGTTCGATGCCGTCGTTGGTCAGGCCGAACGGGGCGCCGATGCCGCGGATGTTGACTGCAGAATTGCGTGGGTTCGATGAAATGAACTGCAGCGACGGCTGCAACTGCGTCAGGCGGCTGACGTTGAAACTGCCGGTCGCCTCGAGCTGCGCACCGCCGACGACCGCTAGTGCAATCGGCACGTCCTGCGCAGCCTCGTCGCGACGGCGCGCGGTGACGATGATGGTGTCGTCGGCGGCATCTTCGGCCGCGGCAATCTGAACCGGCGCGGTTTGCGCAAAGCCGCTACCGGCGCCGAGGATCATCGCAGACATAGCTGCGCCGTTGAGCAAAAGCTTCATTTCAGCCCCCTTGTTTTAGTTGAACTAGGGGTTCGGTCCCCTTGTCCGGCTCATGTCCAACCCGGCACGCGCCGGGAGCCGTTTGCCCACGCGCTCGCGATGCAAACCTGGCTGGTCACCGCGTCACGGCTTTCGCCGGACGCAGCCATGTCATTCAGTCACGCAGGACGGTTATCCGGATGTCAGCGTTTTGCGGCTTCGAAGATCTGGTCGAAGATGCCGCCGTCGGCGAAGTGAACGGCCTGCGTCTTGGCCCAGCCGCCGAAGTTCTTGTCGATCGTGAACAACGGTATCTTGGGAAAGCTGGCAGCATATTTGACCTGGGCTGCCGCATCGATCGGCCGGTAGTAATTCTCTCCGATGATCGCCTGCGCCGCCGGCGTGTACAGGAACTTTAGATATGCTTCGGCAACCTTGCGGGTGCCGTGGCGATCGGCGTTCTTGTCGATCACCGCGACCGGCGGCTCGGCGCGGATACTGACCGACGGCGCGACGATCTCGAACTGGCCGGGCTGGTCCTTTTGGGACAAATACGCCTCGTTCTCCCAGGCCAGCAGGACATCGCCCTGCCCGCGCTGGACAAAGGTCGTGGTCGAGCCACGCGCGCCACTGTCGAGCACCGGCACGTTGTGGAGTAGCTTGGTCATGTAATCGCGCGCCGCAGCCGCGTTGCCATACTTCTTCTGCGCATAACCCCAGGCCGCGAGGTAGTTCCAGCGGGCGCCGCCGCTGGTCTTGGGGTTGGGCGTGATCACCGAGATGCCCGGCTTTACCAGATCGTCCCAGTCGCGAATGTTCTTGGGGTTACCCTTGCGCACCAGAAACACGATGGTCGAATAATAAGGCGTCGAATGCTGCGGCAGCCGGCTCTGCCAGTTGGTCGGCAGCAGCTTGGCCCGGCTGGCGATCTCGTCGATGTCATAGGCCAGCCCAAGCGTCACGACATCGGCCTCGAGGCCGTCGATGACCGAGCGGGCCTGCTTGCCCGAGCCGCCGTGCGACTGGTTGATCGTCACCACGTCGCCGGTCTTGGCCTTCCAGTCGGCGGCAAAGGCGGCGTTGACCGACTTGTACAATTCGCGGGTCGGGTCGTAGCTGACATTCAGCAGGGTGACGTTCGCCGACCATGCGGGCACCGCCAGAGCGATCGCCGCCGCTGCCGCCGCAAATCGAAAAGTCAGGCGCATATCGTCTCCCTTTATCCGACGATGCGGACGATAAGCGAACCTAACCCTACTAGGCTAGTAGGCAATATGAGTTAAACTTGATTGACGCGAAGCCACGCTTTGCTGACGCCAAGGCTTTAAGGACTACTGCCTATGCGGCGACGCGGACCGGATCGATGTCCGCCAGGCTGGTATGATCGAGGATCGCAGCGGTCTGGTCGCGAACCACGGTCATCACCTTGCGGATGGCGCAGACCGACTCCTCGAAACAGTCCGGGCAGCGCTGATACGCAGTCTGGCTGACACAAGGCACCAGCGCCAGCGGCCCTTCGATCAGGCGGATGATCTCGCCGAAGCTGATCGTCGAGGCCGGACGGGCCAGCCGATAGCCGCCCATCTTGCCGCGGTAACTGGTCACCAGCCCGCCGTTCTTCAGCTCCAGCAGGATGATCTCGAGGAACTTGCGCGGCAGCTTTTGATCTGCAGCGATCGCGCTCATCGGTACCGGCGCGATGCTCGAGGAGCGGGCCAGGAAGATCAGGGCCCGTAGGGCGTATCGCGAACGCTGGGTCAGCATGCGCCGCGTAATGCACCGCCGCGCCGGACGGTGCAAGACGATCCGGGTCCGAGCATTGACTTATCCGGAACATTCCACCATATGCGCCGGGCGTCAGCGGTGCAGTGTATCGCCAGGACGGGTGCGTGATAGGGCCAACAGGCTCCGACCCCTTCTCGGACGCAAGCCACCAAGGCTACCCCAATCACGCGGGTCGTCAGCGAACCCGCGTTCGCGTCGCCATGACCGGCGACCCGTTCGCCGTGCGATTCCGCACGTGACTTGCAAAGTATTATCATGACCTATTTCTCGAGCTTCGGCCTCGCCGAGCCCATCACCCGAGCCCTTGATGCCAAGGGTTATACCGAGCCGACGCCGATCCAGGTGCAGGCAATTCCCGGCGTCATGGACGGCCGCGACCTGTGCGGCATCGCCCAGACCGGTACCGGCAAGACCGCGGCCTTCGCGCTGCCGACCCTGCACCGCCTGAGCGCAGCGCCCAAGACGCTGAGCCGCGGCCAAGTTCGCTGCCTGGTGCTCGCCCCGACCCGCGAGCTCGCTTCGCAGATCGCCGAGAGCTTTGCCGTTTATGGCAAGTATCTGAAACTGCGCGTCGAGACGGTGTTCGGCGGCGTGCCGATCAACCGTCAGGAGCGCGCCATGCAGTACGGCGTCGACGTTCTGGTCGCGACGCCGGGCCGACTGATCGACCTGATCGATCGCGGCGCGCTGACCCTGCGCATGGTCGAGGTGCTGATCCTCGACGAGGCCGACCAGATGCTCGACCTCGGCTTCATCCACGCGCTGAAGCGCATCGTCACGATGGTCCCGAAGCAGCGCCAGACGCTGTTCTTCTCGGCCACCATGCCGCGCGCTATCGAGGAACTGGCCAGCCGCTTCCTGACCGACCCGCTCAAGATCTCGGTCAAGCCGGCCGCGACGACCGCCGAGCGCGTCGACCAGCGCGTCATCTTCGTCAATCAGGCTGAAAAGCCCGCGCTGCTGCAGATCGAACTCCGCGCCGAAGGCGTCGAGCGCTCGCTGGTGTTCACTCGCACCAAGCACGGCGCCGACCGCGTCGTTCGCCAGCTCGGCAACGCCGGCATCGTCGCCGTCGCGATCCACGGCAACAAGAGCCAGGGCCAGCGCGAAAAGGCGCTCGACAGCTTCAAGAAGGGCCAGGTCAAGGTTCTCATCGCCACCGACATCGCGGCGCGCGGCATCGACGTCGACGGGGTCAGCCATGTTTTCAACTACGAACTGCCCAACGTCCCGGAGAGCTATGTCCACCGCATCGGCCGCACCGCGCGCGCCGGCGCCGCCGGCCAGGCCGTGGCGTTCTGCGCCGAGGACGAGCGTCCTTACCTCAAGGACATCGAGAAGCTGACGCGCATGAAGATCGACGTGACGCCGCTGCCAGCCGACTTCCGTGCACTGGTCAGCGCCGCTGCCAAGGTCGAGCGTGCCGCGCCCGCCGCTCCCCGCGAGCGTGACGAGCGTGCCCCGCACGGCCGTCGCGACAGCCGCGCCGCCCCGAGCAGTGGTGGTCGTGGTGCATCGGGTGGCGGTAGCGGCGGTGGCGGACGCAGCTTCGGCGGCAAGCCGGGTGGCAGCAGCCGTCCCGGTCGCGATCCGCGCGTCGTGGTGAATCCGCTGCACTCGCGCGGCCGATAGTACTCGCGCTCCGGCCCCCTCCACTATGCGAAGGCGTGGTGGAGGGGGTGGGCGTTCAATGCTCCCAGCCTAGCCTTTCCGGCACGATCTTCGCGCCTGACAGCCCGATCACGGCCAGCCCCTGCCCGTCGACGAACTGTCCGACCCGCGTCAGCCGAACCTTTGGAGTTGCCAGCGCGGCGATGTCGCTCCCCGGCGGCACTGCGAACAGCAATTCATAATCATCGCCCGCCGTCGCCAGCCCGAGCAGTCCAGCATCGTCGCGCTCGATCCGCGCCGCCGCAGCGTCCGAAACCGGCACCGTCGCCAGCTCGATTTCGACACCGACGCCACTTGCCGCCGCCAGCCGCCCTGCGTCGATCAGCAGCCCATCCGATACATCCATGCACGCTGTCGCGACGCCGACCAGCGCACGCCCCAGCGCCAGCCGTGGCTCCGGCCGTCGATAGCGCGTCAGCAAGGTCTTGTCGGGCGCCATCCTGCCCTGCGCTACCGCCAGCCCAAGGCCGGCATCGCCGATCGTGCCGCTGACCCACAATTCGTCGCCGGCGCGCGCGCCGCCTCTCCCCAGCGCCCGCCCCGGCGCAACCGTGCCGATGGCCGTCAGCCCGAGCACCGCCTCGCCGGGGACTCGCACCGTATCGCCGCCCCAAAGCGCGACATTCCACAGGTCGAGGACGCGCTTCAGGCCATCGGTAAAGGCCGCCAGCCAAGCCTCGTCCTGCGCCGGGCCGAGCGCCAGCCCCATCAGCACGCCCGACGGAGTCGCGCCCATCGCAGCAAGGTCCGACAGGTTCACCGCGAGCAGCTTCCACGCCACGTCGGATGGTGGATCGTCTGGGCGATAATGCACCCCGGCGGCCAGCACGTCATGGGTGAACACCAGTTCGCGGCCCAGCGGCGGCAGCCACACCGCGGCGTCGTCGGCGAGTCCTCGCGCCGCCTTGTGCGTCGCCAGCGGCGTCAGCAGGCGCGCGATGAACTCGCGCTCGCGCACCTCAGCCGCGGACCCGCCGCGCCACGGTGTCGAGCAGAGCGTTGACGAAGCCCGCCAGCTTGGCGTCGTAGAAAGCGTGCGCAACGTCGACATACTCGTCCACGACCGTCGCCGCCGGCACGTCGGCCCGAGCGATCAACTCGTAGACCGCGGCGCGCAACAGCGCCCGCATCGGCTTGTCGAGGCGATCGAGCGCCCAGCCTTCGGCCAGTGCGGCGGTGATCAGCTCGTCGATCTCGACTGCGCGGGCCCCGGCACCGGCGACGATGTCGTCGAAGAACTCGACATCGGCCTCGCAATACTCGTCGCCCTCGATCGTCGCGCCGAGCCGATGGTGGTGGAATTCCGCCAGCAGCCGGGGCACCGGACCGCCCGACATTTCGCGCTGGTAAAGCGCCTGAACCGCCGCAAGACGCGCGGCGGAACGCGCACTTCCGGTGCGCGCCTTCTTCTTGGGTGAATTGGCCATGGCGCGCCTGTAGCCCGATGACACACTATTGTCATTCACAACCGCAAATCCGGTGGGCTGGAGGACAAAGTACAGCGTTCGCCCGAGGATTACCCAGGAAGCGCCAGCGGTGGACAGCCGCGAACCGCGGGCTCCCGCATCGGCACCGGCCACAGACCCCGCCGGACCGATGCATCCGAGAGGCGTAGACGAGCTCGGCCGGCTCCTGGACAGACGCATTCGAAGTGAAACGCCGAGCGCAAGACAGGTGCCGCCATGACCGCCGACCTTGTGTGCCGCTTGCGCACCCTGTCGTTACGCTGGTCTATAGTTAAGGCGCAGGTCGTCGACCCGCCGGGCGCGAACAAAGGACAATCATGCTGAAGTCGCATCTTCTCGACCGGCCGATCTGGCAGTCGCTGACGACGCGCTGGGCAGCACTGGCGCAGGGCGATGCACGCGCGTGGCGATTGCGGGCGGATCACGGCGTCTTCGCTGCCATGGCGGACGATTCGGCTAAAAGCAGAACAGCACTAGTCGCGCTGATCCCCGCCGGGGGCAGCATTTATCTCATCGAACCCGAAATCGCGCCGATCATCCCGGGAACCGTCGTCGTGCGTCACGCCCAATTCCTGCAGATGGTCGCGACTGCGCTGACCGAGGGTAGTGGACGGCTCGAAGCGCTGTCGCTCGACGATAGCGACTCTGAAGAAATGCTGGCGCTGGCAACATTGACCGAGCCCGGGCCTTTCTTCGAGCACACCAACCGGCTCGGCGATTTCGTTGGGATCCGGTCTGGCGGGCAGTTGATCGCCATGGCTGGCGAGCGCATGGCAATGCCTGGCTATACCGAGGTCAGCGCCGTCTGCACCCATCCCGATCACCGCGGCCGCGGCTATGCCGCCGGGCTGATGCGGATCGTCGGCGCCCGCATTCTGGCGCGCGGCGAGCAGCCGATCCTGCACACCTACGCCAGTAATATCGGCGCGATCGCGCTGTACGAAGCCCTGGGCTTCAGGACACGAAGGTCGATGATGTTGACCGAATTGGCGCTGGCGTAGGCCGCGTATCTCCGGGCACACGGGGCCGAAGCGGCAGCTTGCGCGCCTTTAGCTCGCGAACCGCTTGCCCAACGCGATCATCGCCAGCGCTGCCTTGGCCGCCTCGCCGCCCTTGTCCTTCTCCGCCTTGCGCGCGCGGGCCCAGGCCTGGGCCTCGTTCTCGACGGTCAGGATACCATTGCCGATCGCCAGACCGTCGAGAGCCAGCGCCATCAGGCCTCGAGCGCTCTCCCCGGCGACGATCTCGAAGTGATAGGTCTCGCCCCGGATGACACAGCCCAGCGCGACATAGCCGTCATAGCCGCCGGCCTCCGAAGCGCGCGCGACGGCGGCCGGGATCTCCAGCGCGCCCGGCACCGTGATCCGGTCGAAGGTCGCGCCGGCATCCGACAATGCGCTCTCTGCGCCGTCGAGCAGCGCGTCCGCGATGGCGTCGTAAAAACGTGCTTCGACGATGAGGAGATGCATCAGACGTCCGATCCGCAAATGGCCTGCTCGCCGACGACGTTGAGGCCATAGCCCTGTAGCCCGACGATGTTTCGGTGTGAGTTGGTCAGCAGGATCATGTCCTTGACCCCAAGGTCGACGAGGATCTGGGCGCCGATGCCATAGTCCCGAAGTTCAAACGGCTCGCCGGCACCGCGTGCCCGCATCTGGGCGGAAATGGCGTCGGGACGGGCATCGCGGATGATCACCACCACCCCGGCGCCGGCCTCGCCGATCGCCGACATGGCGCGCTGCAACTGCCCGGCCCGGCCGCCGACCTCGCCGAAGACGTCGGCGAACATCGACATCGCGTGCATCCGCACCAGAGTCGGCTTCGACGGGTCGATGCGGCCCTTCTGCAGCACGACATGCTCGGCATATTCGGCCTTGTTGACATAGGTCTTGGCCGTCCACTGCCCGCCATAGACGCTGTCGAGCGGGATCTCGGCAATGCTGGCGACCAGATGATCGTGGCGCAGGCGATAGGCGATGAGGTCGCGGATGGTGCCGATGCGCAGGCCGTGGGTGCGCGCGAACTCCATCAGGTCGGGCAGCCGCGCCATGGTTCCATCGTCCTTCATGATCTCGCAGATCACCCCCGACGGGTTGAGTCCGGCCAGCCGCGACACGTCGACTGCGGCCTCAGTATGACCGGCGCGGACCAGCACGCCGCCGTCGCGCGCGATCAGCGGAAACACATGGCCCGGCGAGACGATGTGCTCGGCACCCTTGGCGGCGTCGATCGCGACGGCGACGGTGCGCGCCCGGTCAGCAGCGGAAATCCCCGTGGTGACGCCGTCGCGCGCCTCGATCGAGACGGTGAAGGCCGTGGCGTGGCGGGTGCCGTTATGCTGGGACATCAGCGGCAGGCCGAGCTGCCGGACCCGCTCCGAGGCCAGGCTGAGGCAGATCAGGCCGCGCCCGTGGCGCGCCATGAAGTTGATCGCGTCGGGGGTCGCCATCTGCGCCGGAATGACCAGATCGCCCTCGTTCTCGCGGTCCTCGTCGTCGACCAGGATGAACATGCGGCCGTTGCGGGCCTCGTCGATGATCTCCTCGGTCGTCGCCATGACCTTCACCGGATGGCGGCCTCCGATGTAATCCTCGAGCTTGCGCAGCGTCTCGGCGGTCGGGTTCCAGCCGGGATCGTCGAGGCTGCGCAACGAATTGGCGTGGAGCCCGGCGGCACGGGCGAGGCCGGAGCGACTCTCACCGCCTTCGGAAACCAGAGCACGAACGCGGTCGATCAGCATGGCGCTCATGGCGCGCTCCTCACAGTGCAGTGTGAGGAGAGGTGGCCCTCTCACACTTGAGTGTCAAGTGACCGCGTGCATCCGCCCGAGATAGCGAGCGAGAATATCGATTTCGAGATTGATGCCGTCGCCCGGCTGCATCACGTCGCCCAGTGTCGTCCAGGCCGCGGTATGCGGGATGATGTTGATACCGAACTCGGCGCCATCACCGACGTCGTTCACCTCGTTGACGGTCAGCGAGGCACCGTCAAGCGTGATCGACCCTTTCGGCGCGATGAAGCCCGCCAGTGCCTTGGGAGCCAGCAGCGTGATCCGCTTCGAATCGCCGTCGGCCGAGACGCTGACCACCCGCGCGACCGCATCGACATGCCCGGTGACGATATGCCCGCCCAGCTCGTCACCGACCTTGAGGGCGCGTTCCAGGTTGAGACGTCGGCCCACAACCCACTGCCCGGACGCGGTCTTCGATTGGGTCTCGCCCGAGACGTCGACGGCGAACCAGTTGCCGACACCCTCCTGGACGCCCTTGTCGACCACCGTGAGGCAGACGCCCGAGCAGGAAATCGATGCACCGGTGGCGATGCTGGCGGGATCATAGGCCGAGCGGATGCGGACGCGCAGGTCGCCACGTGCCTCGGTGTCGAGAATGGTGCCGATGTCGGTGATGATGCCGGTAAACATGATCTTCGCCTAGCGCGTGCGGTCGTAGACCTCAAGCAGGTCGACCCCCAGCGGCAATGTCGCGCTGCGCCGCCAGCGCCCGTGCGTCGAGGCGAGGTCGCCGAGATCGAGCGCCGCAACGCCGGGCTGCCCGCCGAGCAGCAATGGGGCGCGATAGACCAGCAGCCGGTCGACCCGGTCGGCGGCGAGCAGCGACGCGGCGACTCCAGCGCCGCCCTCGACCAGCACGCTCGACACGTCGGGCAGGGCGTCGATGTCGCTGAACTCATGGAGCAACAGCGCCTCCGACAAGCGCCGTCCGGCGGGGATCGCGTCGAGGCTGCGGCTCAGCACGGCGGCGCGGGGTGCCCGGTCGGCAAGCCCCTCGAGGCGGACGTCGAGCGCCGGATCGTCGGCTTCCAGGGTGCCGCGCCCGACGACGATCAGGTCGTGGCGGCTGCGCTCCAGATGGGCATGGGCGCGCGCTACCGGGCCGGTGATCCAGCGCGACTCCCCCGAGGCCAGCGCGATGCAGCCGTCGATGCTCAGCGCCAGCTTCAGCGTGACGAACGGCCGGTCGCGCCACTGCCGCGCGAAAAAGCCGGCCATGACAGCGCGCGCGGCCGCCTCGCCGGAGCCAGTCATCACCTCGATGCCGGCCACCCGCAGGCGCGCGATGCCCTGCCCTGCGGTGCGCGGGTCAGGGTCCTCGACGGCGACGACGACGCGCGCGATGCCGGCCTCGACCAGCGTCCCGGTACAGTCGGGCCCGCGTGCGGAAACATGGGCGCAGGGTTCCAGCGTCACATAGGCGGTCGCGCCCCGGGCCGCGCTGCCCGCGTGCGCCAGTGCCACAGCCTCGGCATGAGGACGCCCGCCTGGCTGGGTCCAGCCGCGCCCGACGACGCGACCGTTAGCGACGATGATACAACCGACGCTCGGGCTCGGCGCGGTTCGTCCGACGCCGCGCTCCGCCAGCGCCAGTGCGGCGCCCATCCAGCGCAGGTCGTCAGCTGCGGTCAACGCCCGTCGATGGTGCCGGGCTTGACGCCGGTTATCGTCGTATCGAAGCGCATGCTCGGCGCGGCGGCGACATACTTGTCATACTGCGCCTGCGCCGCCGCACGCTTGTCGGCCGGCAGCGAGGCGATATAGGCCCGCGATTCCGCAAGGTTGGCGGCCAGCTTGGCCTTGTCCGCGGCGCGGGCGTCCAGCGTGTCCTGCCGGGTTCGGTTCATTCCCCAGCTGTTGACGTAAATGATCTTCTCGTCCGGCGTCGAATAACCCCAGCGCGATTCGACCAGGAAGCCGACCGCGACGATGCCGGTGACCAGCACCGACAGTCCGGCGATGATCAGCTTGGTCCGCGTTGCCTCTGGGGACGTGTTGTCGAGATAGGCCATGGTCGCTCCGAAACTCGGTACAGCGCCAATGTAAGTCGGAGCGGTGCAACTCGCCAGTGGGCGCGCAACGCCGTCGCAAGCCGTCGCCATTCACCCTGTAAATTATTGAAAGTCAGCCATCTCGTACAGCGGCCGAATCTCGATCTCGCTGGGTCCCGGCATGGGATTGGGACAGCGCATCACCCAGGCGACCGCTTCATCCATGTCCTTGACCGTCCACAGCCAGAAACCCGCAACCAGTTCATCGGTCGCGGCGAATGGCCCGTCGACGACCCGGCGGTCTGGGCCGCTGAACGCGACGCGCTTGCCCGCCGACGAGGGTTTCAGGCCATCGCCGCCGCCGGGAGCCAATATCCCGGCCTCGATCAGCTGTTCGTTGAACTTGCCCATCGCCTCGAGCAACTCGGGCGATGGCAGCGTGCCCTGTTCGCTGTCGGTCGTGGCCTTCACGATCACCATGACGCGCATTCACCGTCTCCTTGTCTTGACCGGGCACCAGCCCCGCATCGGAACGATGGCTGAAACTTTGGAGAATGAAGAGCGGGATGCAAGTATTTCGTCAGGCGTAGGGGGCGAGCCTTGGCCCGCCCCCCCCAGTAGGTCAGGCCTGCGCCAGCTGGAAGCGCACGGTGATCTCGCGCTCCGCTGCGACCGGCGTGCCGTCGCGCTGGGCCGGCACGAAACGCCACTTGGCCAGTGCCCGGGCCACGGCAGCCGCATCGAGGCGCGGGAAGCCGCTGGACCGGGCGATCCGTGCTTCCGAGACGCGTCCATCGGGGCCGACGACGACGCGGACGACGACGGCGCCCTCCTCGCCCAATCGACGCGACTGCTCGGGATAGGGCGGCTGGAAGTCGCGGGCGTAGCGCTGGTCGAGGGTGGCGGTGACGGTCGGGCCGAGCGGCGGCGGCGGGACGACGATCGCGTCCCCGGTGCCGGCGCTACCGGCCGTGGTCGAGCTCATGGTCGGGACGATCACCGTCGCGCCGCGCGGCGTGTCGGGGGTCGTCGCGATCTCGATGACCGGGATCGGACTGTCGATCGGTACGGCAAACTCCACCGGCTTGGGCGCGACCAGCGGCTCGGCCTGAACGGGCGGTGGGTCGACGTTGACCGTGACGATCGGCGGTGGCGGCGCCTTGGGGATGGTGACGATCCCCAGCCCGACCAGCGCCAGCGCGGCGATGCCGGCATGGACGCCGATGGTGATCAGCAGCCCGGTGCTGCCGCGCAGGCGAATCGAGGCGTTGGAGGCAAAGGTCATGGCCGTGGACTCCCGTAAAAGGGTGCTCGACACGAGGCCGACGGCCGGTTTTTGCGCGGTCGCAGACGACGCTGGCCACAGGTTGTCACGGATCGACAACGATGACCAGTGGTCAGGCGTCAGCCAGCCTAGCCAGCGCGGCTTCACGACCGATCAGGGGCAGCAGCACCGCCATCTCCGGCCCATGGTCGCGGCCGGTAAGCGCCTGGCGCAGCGGCTGGAACAGGCCGCGGCCCTTGCGCCCGCTGGCCACCTTCAGCGCTGCGGTCCAGGCCGGCCAGATTTCCGCGGTCCATTGCAGGCCGGCAAGTGTCTCGGCGGCGGCGTGGACATAGTCGCGGTCCTCCGGGGCGACAGTTGGGGTAACCTCGCCCGAGATTACCGCCCACCAATCGGCGGCGTCGGCGACGGTGGTCAGGTTGCCGCGCACCGCCAGCCACGCCGCTTCGGTCATCCCGGCGGGCAGGCGGTCCTTTACGGCGTCATGATCGAGCAGGTGGATGGTTCGGGCATTTAGCTGTGCCAGTTCGGCAGGGTCGAAGCGCGCCGTCGCCCGGCTGAACGCGCCGAAGTCGAACCCTTCGACCAAAGGCGCCAGGCTGGTCACCGGCTCGACGGCGTGGCTGGTGCCGAGCCGCGCCAGCAGCCCGGTGATCGCCTGGGGCTCGATGCCTGTCGCGCGCCATTCGGCGACGCCCTCCGAACCCAGCCGCTTCGACAAAGCAGCATCCGCGCCGGTCAGCAACGCCAGATGTGCGAACTGCGGCACGGCTGCGTCCAGCGCCTCGAACATCTGGATCTGGACGCCGGAGTTGGTGACATGGTCTTCGCCGCGCGCCACCAGCGTGACGCCCATGTCGATGTCGTCGACCACCGACGGCAGCATGTACAACCAGCTCCCGTCGGCACGGCGTACGACGGGGTCGCTGAGCGACTCGGGATCGACATGGGCATCGCCGCGCACCAGGTCATGCCACGCGACAGGACCGCCAGTGTCGAGGCGGAAGCGCCAGTGAGGGGAGACACCCTCCGCGGCGAAGCGCGCGTGGTCGGCGTCGGTGAGTTGCAAAGCGGCGCGGTCGTACACCGGCGGCAGGCCACGCGACGCCTGGACCTTGCGCTTGAGGTCGAGTTCAGGTGCGGTCTCATAGGCGCGATACACGCGCCCGGCGGCGGCAAGCCGGGCCAGCGCCGCCTCGTAAAGCGCGAAGCGGTCGGACTGGCGGAACTCCGCATCCGGAACCAGACCGAGCCAGGCAAGGTCGTCGCGGATGCTCTGCGCGCTGGCCTCGGTCGAGCGAACGAGGTCGGTATCGTCGAGGCGCAGCAGGAAACGGCCCCCGGCGGCACGAGCGGCGAGCCAGTTGACCAGCGCGGTGCGAACGTTGCCAGCATGGAGAGCGCCGGTCGGGCTGGGAGCGAAGCGGGTAACGGTCATCCTGCGCGTCTTAGGCGCGGATAGCGTTGCGGCAAAGCCACGCCGTCGGACAGTGCGAGTGCCGGCGCGGCTCGCACGCCGGCCTGGGCAAATCCGGGCGTTACGCCTTACGCCGTCCGGAACGCGTTGGTGATCGGATAGCGCCGGTCGCGACCGAAGTTGCGCCGCCCGATCTTCACCCCCGGGGGTGCCTGCCGCCGCTTGTATTCCGCGACGTACAGCAGCCGCTCGACCTTCGCGACGATCGCGGCGTCATAGCCTCGCGCTACCAGGTCGCTCGCCGACAGCTCATCTTCGACCAACCCGAGCAGAACGGCGTCGAGGAGGTCGTATGGCGGCAGGCTGTCGTCGTCGCGCTGGTTCTCGCGCAGTTCGGCGGTCGGCGGCTTGTCGATCACGCGCTGCGGCATCACCGGCCCGCGTGGCCCCAGCCCGAGCCGCGGAAAGTTGGCGTTGCGCCACATCGACAGCTTGAACACGGTCGTCTTGTAAACGTCTTTCAGCACCGAATAGCCGCCGGCCATGTCGCCGTAGATCGTCGCATAACCCACCGACATCTCGCTCTTGTTGCCGGTCGTCAGCAGCATCGGCCCGAACTTGTTCGACAGCGCCATCAGGCTGAGCCCGCGGATGCGCGACTGGATATTCTCTTCCGCCAGGTCGCGCGCCCGCCCCTCGAACAGTGGCGCCAGCATCGTGTCGAAGGCCTGCATCGCCGGCAGGATCGGCATGGTGTCGAGCCTGCAGCCGAGCATCTGCGCGCACAGCGCCGCGTCCTCCAGGCTGTCGTCGACGGTGAAGCGCGACGGCATCATCACCCCCCAGACCCGATCCGGCCCCAGCGCATCGACCGCCACCGCCGCGCTGAGCGCCGAGTCGATGCCCCCCGACAGCCCGAGAACGACACCGGGAAAGCGGTTGCGGTTTACATAGTCGCGCAGGCCGACGACCATCGCGTGGTAGATATCCGCCGGATCGGTATCGAGTTCGGCGATGCGGCCGGGCGCGCAGGCCCAGGCGCCGGTCGCATGGCGGCTCCACTGCGTCGTCACCACCGCCTCGTCCCAATCGGGCAGCTGCCAGGCGAGGCTGCGGTCGGCGTTGACCACGAAGCTGGCGCCGTCGAAGACCAATTCGTCCTGCCCGCCGACGCGGTTGAGGTACAGCAGCGGCAAGCCGGTCTCGCCGATCCGCCCGACCACCAGGCTCAGCCTTTTGTCGTCCTTGCCGATCTCGTAGGGGCTGCCGTTGGGCACCACCAGCAGCTCGGCACCGGTTTCCGCCAGGCATTCGGTGACGTCGGGCGTCCAGATATCCTCGCAGATCGGCACGCCGAGACGGACCCCGCGAAAGCTCATCGGCCCCGGAAGCGGCCCGGCATCGAACACGCGCTTCTCGTCGAATGTACCGTAGTTGGGCAGGTCGTGCTTGCGCGTGATGCCGGTGATCTTGCCACCCTCCAGCAGCGCCGCGACGTTGAAAAGCTGACCGTTCTCGGCATAGGGCAACCCGACCAACAACGCCGGGCCACCGTCCGCCGTCGCCGCCGCCAGCCGGTCGAGCTCGGCGCGACAGGCCTCGACCAGCGCGGGCTTCAGCACCAGATCCTCGGGCGGATAGCCGACGATCGACAGCTCCGGCGTCACCAGCAGATCGGCATCGGGAACCTGCGCGCGTGCCGCCAGCATCGCGTCGCCATTGGCCCGCAGGTCGCCGACGCTGGCGTTGAGCTGGGCGAGCGCGATGGCGAGGTGCTGCGTCATGCTCGCGGTCTAGAAGCCGGGAGCAGAGGCCGCAACCTTGCACGGCTTGCGCCGATCCGAACGCAACTGTCGACCTCGCGCCTCTTCCCATCGCTCGCCCGCGCCGCTACCGTTCCGAACGATGCTCCACGCTCCCGGATTATGGATCGCTGTCGGGTATCTGCTCGGCTCGATCCCGTTCGGGCTGCTGCTCAGCGCGATGAACGGCACGGATATCCGCACCATCGGCTCGGGCAATATCGGCGCGACCAACGTGCTGCGGAGCGGTAACAAGGGCTTGGCGGCGGCGACGCTGATCCTCGATGCCGGCAAGGGATTTCTCGCGGTGTGGCTGGCGCAGCGCTTCGGCGGCCAGGACTGGCTGCCGACGGCGGCGGGTCTCGCGGCATTCCTCGGGCATCTGTTCCCGGTCTGGCTGGGCTTTCGCGGCGGCAAGGGCGTGGCGACGATCCTCGGCGTGACTCTCGGCCTCGCGTGGCCGCTGGGGGTCGCGGCGCTGCTGGTGTGGCTGATCGCGGCGCTGGTGACGCGCTACTCCTCGGTCGGCGGCATGCTCGCAGCCCTGGTCGCGCCGCTCTATGTCACCTGGCTGGTCGCGACGAACCCGGTGCTGACGATGTTCCAGGCAACGATGCCCGTCCTGATCATGCTTTGGATGGCCGCGTTTCTGCTGATTTGGAAGCACCGCGAGAATATCGAACGGCTACGTGCCGGCACCGAGAGCCGCATCGGCCAGAAGAGTTGATTCCCGACGCCGTCGCGCGCCTTCGCCTGATCCGCAGCGAGAACGTCGGCCCGGTCACTTATCGCCAGCTGATCTCACGCTTCGTCACGGCACAGGCGGCACTTGATGCCCTGCCCGACCTGGCACGGCGCAGCGGCGGCAAGACGTTGAGGATCGGTACGGCCAGCGACGCGGAGCGCGAACTGGCGGCACTGGCGGCGTTCGGTGCGACGCCGCTGTTCATCGGGACGCCTGAATATCCGCTACTGCTGGCGCGCACCGAGACTGCGCCGCCGATACTATCGCTCAAGGGTGATCCAACGCTGCTGGAGCGACCTGCGGTGGCGATGGTCGGAGCGCGTAATGCCAGTGCCGCGGCGGTGCGGTTTGCGCGGACATTGGCGGCTGAACTGGCCGAGCATGATCTCGTCGTCGTCTCGGGACTCGCGCGCGGCATCGACGCGGCGGCGCACACCGGCGCGCTCGCCGGTGGCACGGTTGCGGTGATCGCGGGAGGGATCGACGTCTGCTACCCGCCCGAGACGGCCGAACTGCAGCAGCGGATCGGCATCGAAGGACTTGTGGTGGCCGAGATGCCGATCGGCACGACCCCGCAGGCGCGTCATTTCCCGCGGCGCAACCGCATCATCGCCGGGCTGTGCGCCGGGACGGTCGTCGTCGAGGGAGCGATGCGTTCCGGCTCGTTGATCACGGCACGGCTGGCGGCCGAATCGGGGCGCGAGGTCATGGCGATCCCGGGCTCGCCACTCGACCCGCGGGCGCAGGGCTGCAACCAGTTGATCCGCGAGGGTGCCACGCTGGTCCAGTCGGCGGCGGACATCATCGAGGCGATCTCGGGCTTCGGTGGGGGGAGTTTTCGCTCGCTGGCGGCGCCGATGTTCGATTTCGCGCCCGTCGCGGTCGAAGCGGGCGAGGATGAACGCCGGGCGGTCGAGGAGTTGCTGTCACCGACACCCGTCGCGGTGGACGAGCTAGTCAGGCAGAGCGGGCTGGCATCGGCGGTGGTGGCGGCGGTGCTGCTGGATCTGGAGCTGGGCGGCGCGGTGGCGCGCCATGCGGGTGGGCGAGTCGCGTCGATCTAGCGACGTCTGCGAAGTTCACGCCGGCACACAAAACGGGCCGTCATCCCGGCGAAGGCCGGGACCCATTCAGCGAGCCGTACGATATGTGCGCCCGATTGCCAGCAGCTTGCCTAATGGGTCCCGGCATGCGCCGGGATGACGAACGAAGAAGCGACCGCTCCAAAACGAAAAAGGGGACCCGAACGGATCCCCTATTCGCGCTCGAAAGGCTCGAAAGCCCTATTCGGCAGCGACCTGCACGGCATCGACGCTGACGTACTTGCGGCCGAGCTTGCCGTCGTGGAACACGACGACACCGTCACCGAGTGCGTACAGCGTGTGATCGACACCGAGGCCAACGTTACGGCCCGGATAGACGCGGGTGCCGCGCTGGCGGACGATGATGCCGCCGCCGCGAACCGTCTGGCCGCCGAACAGCTTGACGCCGAGACGACGCCCTGCCGAGTCGCGACCGTTGCGGGATGAACCGCCTGCTTTCTTATGTGCCATCTACTCTGTCCCGGACTTAAGCGACGCTGACGATCTTGAGCACCGTCAGCGACTGACGGTGACCGTTCTTGCGGCGGTAATTGTGGCGGCGCTTCTTCTTGAAGATGATGACCTTGTCGCCGCGGGTCTGGGCGATGATCGTCGCGGTGACCGCGCCGCCCATGGTGACGGCATCGCCCTCACCCGACATCAGCGTGTCGAGGGTGACGGTCGCACCGGCCTCGCCATCGAGCTTCTCGACGAGGAGCGTATCATTTGCGGCGACGCGATATTGCTTGCCGCCCGTGCGCACTACCGCGAACATGGTCTGGTTGCCTTGATGTCAAACATGGTCGCGCAAGGTCACCGAGGTGGCCCGCGCGGGAGCCGGGTTGTTAGGGAATGCCGGGGGGCATGTCAACGAAAACGAGTCAGGCCCCTGCCCCGGCCTAGTCGATCAGTTCGCTCCACACGTCCTTGAGCTTGGCGAAGAAGCCCGACGAAGCCGGGTTGTTCTTGCCGCCCTGCTCCTCCTCGATCGCCTGGAACTCCTCGAGCAGCTCGCGCTGGCGCTTGGTCAGCTTGACTGGAGTCTCGACGTCGAGCTGGACCACCAGGTCGCCGAAGCCGCCGCCGTTGAGGGCGGGCATGCCGCGGCCGCGGACGCGGAACTGCTTGCCGGTCTGGGTGCCGTGCGGGACCTTGATGGCGGCCACCGACTTGTCGAGCACCGGCACTTCGATCTCGCCGCCCAGTGCCATCGTCGTCACCGACACCGGGGCTGCAGCGAACAAGGTGGTGCCGTCGCGCTTGAAGACGGCGTGCGGCTTCATGTGGACGAAGATGTACAGGTCGCCGGGTCCGCCGCCGCGCTGGCCTGCCTCGCCTTCGCCGGCCATGCGGATGCGGGTGCCGTCGTCGACACCGGCCGGAACCTTGACCGACAGCGACTTCTGGCGCTCGACGCGGCCCTGGCCGTGGCAGGTGTCGCACGGATCGGTGATGACGCGCCCGGCGCCCTGGCAGGTGGGACAGGTGCGCTCGACCATGAACAGGCCCTGGCGCATGCCGACCTTGCCCTGTCCGTGGCAGGTGGTGCACGCCTTGGCCGAGGTGCCGGGCTTGGCGCCCGAACCGTGGCATGGCTCGCAGGTCACCGCGACCTCGATCTCGAGCTTGGCTTCCTTGCCGTTGAAGGCTTCCTCCAGCGTCATCTCGAGGTCGTAGCGCAAATCCTGGCCACGCCCGGTCGGCTGGCGGCCGCGCCCGGTGAACTGTTCGAAGATGTCCGAGAAAATATCGCCGAAGCCGCCGAAACCCTGCGCCCCGGCACCGCCGCCGCCCTGCTGGAAGGCGGCCTTGCCATAGCGGTCATAGGCAGCGCGCTTCTGCGGGTCCTTGAGGCAGTCATAAGCCTCGCTGATCGACTTGAAGCGCAGCTCGGCCGCGGCGTCGCCCGGGTTCTTGTCGGGATGCCATTGCATCGCCAGCCGCCGGTACGAAGCCTTCAGCTTGCCGTCGTCGGCCGTCCGCTCGCATTCGAGCAGTTCGTAATAATCGATATCGGTGCTCATACGCCGCCCCTGCACTCATCCCCGCCAAGGGAGAGGCGAAACCCCTCCCCCGCTAAAGGGGAGGGGCATTACCGCTTTTACTTCTTGTCGTCTTCGACTTCCGAGAATTCGGCGTCGACGACGTTGTCGTCCTTGGGCGCCTCGGCCTCGGGCGATGCCGCCTTGGCCTGGTCGGCGGCATAGACCGCCTCACCCAGCTTCATCGCGACCGTGCCCAGTGCCGTCGTCTTGGCGGTGATCTGGTCGGCGTCACCGCTGTCCAGCACGCCCTTCAGGTCGGCGATGGCGGCCTCGATCTCGGCCTTCACCTCGGGGCTGACCTTGTCGCCGTGCTCGGCGACCTGGCGCTCCGTGGAGTGCGCCAGGCTGTCGGCCTGGTTGCGCGCCTCGGCGACGGCCCGACGCTTCTTGTCCTCCTCGGCAAAGCGCTCGGCGTCCTTGACCATGCCCTCGATGTCGTCCTTGGACAGGCCGCCCGACGGCTGGATGCGGATCTGCTGCTCCTTGCCGGTGCCCTTGTCCTTGGCGTTGACAGCGACGAGACCGTTGGCGTCGATGTCGAAGGTCACTTCGATCTGCGGCATGCCGCGCGGCGACGGCGGAATGCCGACGAGGTCGAACTGGCCGAGCAGCTTGTTGTCGGCCGCCATTTCGCGCTCACCCTGGAAGACCCGGATGGTCACGGCCGACTGGTTGTCGTCGGCGGTCGAGTAAGTCTGCGACTTCTTGGTCGGGATCGTCGTGTTGCGATCGATCATGCGGGTGAACACGCCGCCCAGCGTCTCGATGCCCAGCGACAGCGGCGTCACGTCGAGCAGCAGCACGTCCTTGACGTCACCCTGCAGCACGCCGCCCTGGATCGCCGCGCCCATGGCGACGACTTCGTCCGGGTTGACCGAGGTGTTGGGCTCCTTGCCGAACAGTTCCTTCACGAACTGGCGGACGCGGGGCATGCGGGTCATGCCGCCGACGAGGATGACTTCGTCGATCTCCGACGTCTTGACGCCGGCTTCGCTGATCGCATCGAGGCACGGCTTGCGAGTGCGCTCGATCAGGTCGAGGACCAGCTTCTCCAGGTCGGTGCGGGTGACCGTCTTGACGAGGTGCTTCGGGCCGGTCGCATCGGCGGTGATGAAGGGCAGGTTGACCTCGGTCGACGCGGACGACGACAGCTCGATCTTGGCCTTTTCCGCAGCTTCCTTGAGGCGCTGCAGGGCAAGCTTGTCCTTCTTCAGGTCGATACCCTCGGCCTTGCGGAAATCCTCGGCCAGGAACTCGACGACCTTGGCGTCGAAGTCCTCACCACCCAGGAAGGTGTCGCCGGAGGTCGACTTGACCTCGAACACGCCGTCACCGAGCTCCAGCACCGACACGTCGAAGGTGCCGCCGCCGAGGTCGTACACGGCGATCGTCTTGGCGCCGACCTTGTCGAGACCATAGGCCAGAGCAGCAGCGGTCGGCTCGTTGATGATGCGCAGGACTTCGAGGCCGGCGATCTTGCCGGCGTCCTTGGTCGCCTGGCGCTGGGCGTCGTTGAAGTATGCGGGAACGGTGATGACCGCCTGCGTGACGTTCTCACCGAGATAGGCCTCGGCGGTTTCCTTCATTTTCTGCAGGATGAAGGCGGAAATCTGCGACGGCGAATAATCCTCGCCACCAGCGCCGACCCATGCGTCGCCGTTGCTGCCCTTGACGATCTTGTACGGAACCAGGGACATGTCCTTCTGGGTCAGCGGATCGTTGAAACTACGGCCGATCAGGCGCTTGACGGCGAAAATCGTGTTCTCGGGGTTGGTCACCGCCTGGCGCTTTGCCGGCTGGCCGACCAGACGCTCCTTGTCCTTGGTGAAGGCGACCTGCGACGGCGTGGTGCGCGCACCTTCGGCATTCTCGACGACCTTGGGCGCACTACCCTCCATGACAGCAACGCAGCTGTTGGTGGTGCCCAGGTCGATTCCGATAACTTTGGCCATCTCTATCCTCTCAGACGATGTGTTCAGGTCCCGGTACGCGCCCTTCGTGCAAGCAGCGCCGCCTCGACCAACGGGGCGGATATAGGGAGGCTCAAAATCAGCTACAAGCATGTGATGACGCAGGTCGCCAAGTCGGATGGACCGCTGCCCGACCCCTGTCGTAAAGCGCCACTGCTGATTATCGGGAGGGAGAGTCGGTGAACTCGGCTATTGAGCGGATTCTGGGCTGGGGCGCGTGTGCGGTTTCGCTGGCGCTGCTGGTCGTGGCGCTTTTGCTGGGGACCACCGCGACGGCAGCCACGGGCGGCGCGACAGGACCGAGCGTCAGGCAGGCGACAGTGCGGCTCGCGGCGGTGCCCGGGCGCCCGTCCGCTGGCTACTTCACTTTGAACGGCGGGACGGCAGGCGACACGCTGACCAGCGTCGTTTCCCCGCTGGCGGAGCGCATCGAGATGCACAGCAGCAGCATGGCGGGTGGTGTCATGCGAATGGACAAGCTGCCCGCGGTGAAGTCGATGCCGGGCGAGACTGTCCGCTTCGCGCCGGGCGGCAACCATCTGATGATCTTCGGCGTCGCCGCGACGGTGAAGCCGGGCGCGACCCTGCCCCTGACGTTCCGCTTCGCCAGCGGCGCGGTGGTCAAGGTCGATGCGACGTCGGTCGCGGCGGGTGCGACGATGCCGATGGCCATGTCGCACGGTGGGCACTGATCGCGACCCGGCGATTGTTCGCGAGCTGACCGACGGCGAGCGCGCCATCGCCGCATCGGTCTTCGGCGACGCGCTCGACTGCGACAAGGTCCTGCTGCGGCGGGCCAAATGGTTCATGTTCCAGCCGGCCTGGGTGACGATGGCGCCCGACGGCGATATCTGGTTCCACCCCAATGGCGGCGTCTGGTGCGGCGACTTCGCGGCGCGCGGGCTAGGGTTTCGGACCCATCTCGTCCACGAACTGACCCATGTCTGGCAGCGCCAGCAGGGCATCAACCTGATCCTCAGCCGCCGCCCGTTCGCGCCTTACCGCTACCTGCCCCTGATCCCCGGCAAGCCGTTCACAGCCTATGGGATCGAGCAGCAAGCCAGCATCGTCGAGGATTCCTACTGGCTGCGTGAAGGCGGCGACATCATCGGCGCGCCCCCGTTGGCGGACTATGAAGCACTGTTGCCGTTCAAGCCGGCTCCGGCAGGCGTCGTGCCAGAGAACGCAGGGCACGAACGATCGCCGTGGCCGTATAGGGCTTCTTGACGATCGGCGTGTTGCTGTAGCCGAGCGGAATGACGAGATCCTCGCCATAACCCGTTGCGAAGATCGTCGGCACGCCCATCTTGCGAAGCCGCCCGGCGATGGGAAAACTGGTTTCGGCGCCCAGATTGACATCGAGTACGGCGAAAGTCGGTTTTTCGAAGTCGAGAATTGCCATCGCGTCCTCGGTGCTGGCGGCGATGTCGACCCGCGTCGCACCCAGCGCGAGCAGCATCTCCTCCGCGTCGAGTGCGATCACCATACTGTCCTCGACCAGCAGGACCGTACCGCTCAAGCTCAATGCCGTCTCGATCGGGCTGGATTCGGTCGCGTCAGCCTCCCGGTCGGACCTGGCAGCTTCGGCCGGGCTGACCAGGCCGGCGGGAATGGTGAACTGTGCGACCAGCCCAGCCGTTCGGTGGTCGACGCTGGCGAGCCCGCCGAGTTCATGCGGGACGGAGCGCTCGATGATCGTCGTACCGAAGCCGCGCCGCTTGGGTGGCGTCACCAGCGGCCCCCCGGACTCGCGCCAGTCGATGACCAGGGCGCCCGCATTGTCGAGCCTCCAGTCGATGGCGACGCGCCCGGTAACGACGCTCAAGGCGCCGTATTTGGCGGAGTTGGTGATCAGCTCGTGGACCACGAGCGCCAGTGTCGTGAAAGCGCGCGGCGACAGCTTGACCGCTGGGCCGGAGGCGCCGACGCAATGCGGACGCGCGCTGAGATATGCCTCGGCCTCGACGCCGATCAGCACGTCGAGCAGGGCCGAGCCCCAGTCGTCGGTGGTCAATTGGTCATGCGCTCGAGCCAACGCCTGAACGCGCCCGCCCAGCACGGCAGCGAACGTCTCGACGTCCTCGACGCTGGCGCGACTTTGCGACACCAGCCCGCTGACGATGCCCAGGATGTTGCGGACGCGGTGATTCAGCTCGGCAATCAGTAGTTCCTGGCGTTCCGCAGCTTCGCGGCGGTCGCGCGCGGCGACATCGGTGAGGCGTAAGACGACCTCGAGCAGGGTGATGCGCAGGGCCTCTGCAGCGCGAAGCTCCGCTTCGGTCCAGGGTGCGCATTGGCCGCGCACGGTTTCGCGCCACGCGGCAAAGCTCTGGCGCGGCGTCAGTGTCGCGCTGCCCGCCAGGACTTCGACAGGCTTGTCCGGGTTACCCGCCCATTTGATGGTGCGCTTGACCTCCCGGCGGAAGAACATGACGTAATCGCGGGGGATGCGCGACACCGGGATGACCAGCACGCCGGCCGCCAGTTCGGCATAACGCCGCGCCGACGCCTCGACCTTCCCGAGTTCGGTGCAGGCGAATATCTCGCTCGCCGCACCACGATTGAGGATTTCGACCAGGCCGGCCAGCTCCCGCTCTGTCGGCGTCGAGCCCATCAGGGTCGCCGCGCCGTCGACCCAGACCGCGATGCCGTCGCACGGCACCAGTTCCGCCATCTTGTCGGCCAGCCTGACCAAATTGCCCGAGGTCGATTCCTCGCTCGCCATCGCCGCCATCAGCTGGTTGTGGAGCAGCCGGGTGCGGGCCTCGTAGCCGGTCTCCTCGTCGCGCTCGCGGCTTTCCAGCAACAGCGAGAACATCTGCACGAACAGGTCGGCAGTGGTCCGTCGCTCGAAGCCGATATGGCGCGGCAGCGTGTGATGGCAGGCGATCAGCCCCCACAGCCTGCCCCGCCGCATGATCGAGATCGACATGGAGGCGCGGACGCCCATGTTGCGAAGATACTGCAGATGGATCGGCGACACGGCGCGCAGCACGCTCATCGACAGGTCGAGCGGCTCACCCAGTGCATCGAGTTGCGGTCGGATCGGCACCGCCACCGCGTCGACGTCGGCGATCAGGCGAAGCAGGTTGCGCTCGTACAGGGCGCGCGCCTGCTTGGGGATGTCGGACGCCGGATAGCGCAGGCCCATGAACGATTCGAGGCGCCCGCGCAGGCTTTCGGCAATGACCTCGCCGCAACCGTCTGCGTCGAAGCGGTAGACCATCACCCGGTCGAAGCCGGTCAGCGCGCGGACCTGGCGCGCCGCCTCACGGGTGAAGTCGGCAAAACCTTGGGCGCCTCGAATGCGCGCCACCATCGAGCGCACGAGCGTGCCGACATCGGCCTCGTTGCGTCCCTCGCTCGGCTCGCATTCGAGCACGAAGGTCGAGCCCGCCATGTAGATCGCCAGGTCGAATGGCGGGCGGTCATCCTGCAGCCGGATGGCGAAGGCGCGCTCCATCGCATCGGGACCCTGCAGCGTCGACAGGCGGTTGCGGATGGTGTGAACCGCTTCCGCACTGAACACCGCGTCCAGCGCCGTGCCGGGCAACGGACCGTCGGGTACGTCGAGGAAGACGTCGACATTCTCCGACGCCCGCGAGATCAGCCAGTCGCTGGCAAAGGCGATCAGGAAGCCCGCCGGTTGAATGCTGCCGGCAAGATGGATCGGCTCGCGGTCGCAATTGGTCAGGTCGACGGCAAAAGGCAGCGTATCGTTCGGTTTCGAATTACCCGGATCGCCCGCCGTCATGCGTCGGCGAACATGGCGAACGTTCGACGTGCGCCGGCGACGACGCCCTCGAAATCGCCGTTGACCGCATCCGCGGCATCGAAGGCAGCGACGAACGACGGCCACAAACGCAGGCCCGTGCCATGCCGAAGATAGGCCGTGGCAAGCCGGCAGGTCGCGTCCGGGCCCGCCTCGACCCGCTGCGCCAAGATCGCTCCGCCAAGGCGCGAGCCTTCCAACACGTACATCATGCCCCACAACTCAGCGGGCGAGATTGCCCCCTGCGTGTCGACGACAGTCACAGGTACTTGGCCCAGTAATGACATGTCTTGTGCCAGTGCGTCGGTACGACGACGTACTGGCCAGTCGCTAAGTATTTCAAGGGCTCCGGCAGCTTCGATCATCAGCTCGCAACCGGGAAGCACCGACCAGTGGGAGGTCAGGAAACGACGATAATCTTGCGGGTTCTTAAGGTCGTAGCGCGAAAACCAGCGGTCGACCTGGTCATGCGCGTCACGGGTCGCAAGCCGGATGCGGTGCCTGGGAGTCAATCCTGCCGTTGGCATCTCGCCATCATCCTCGACGCGACTTGTCTTGTCGGAATTTATGACGGCCGCCCCACGTCCGGCAAGCTAGCCGCTGGCATGACCAGGCGCAACGCAATCCCGGGACGGCAGCCCGGGAGACGGGCAGCGGTTCAGGAACCCTGCTGCCCATCCTTACCCAACCGAGCTATTTCGCGCGCGCCACGCTGACCAGGGCTGGACGGAGCAGCCGGTCCTTGATCGTGTAGCCGGCCTGGAGTTCCGAGACGATCGCGCCCGCTTCGTGCGCCTCGCTGTCGACCTCGATCATCGCCTGGTGCTTGTTGGGATCGAGCTTCTGCCCGTCGGTCTCGACCCGCACGATGCCGTGCCGCGCCAGCACGGTGCCGAGTTCGCGCTCGGTCGCCTCGATGCCGGTACGCACCGCTTCGAAGCCGGGGGCCTCGGCGGGCAGCGCGGCAACGGCGCGACGCAGATTATCGGCGACGCCGAGCAGGTCGCGGGCGAAGCCGGTCATCGCATAGGCGGCGCTGTCGACCTTGTCGCGCTCCAGCCGGCGACGGGTGTTCTCCATCTCGGCGGCGCCGCGCAGCAAGCGGTCCTTGAGATCGGCGATCTCGGTATCGCGCGCCAGCAGTTCGTCGGCGAGGCTCGGAGCGCCGCTTTCGACCTCGCTGGTGCCTTCGGGAACGTCCAGATTATCGTCTGTCATTTAAATCAGCCTGCTCAATGTCTGTGCGGTGTAATCAACCATCGGAACGATACGCGCGTAATTCAAGCGGGTCGGGCCGATCACGCCGACGACGCCGACGACCCGCCCGTCGCTGCCGCGATAAGGCGCCGCGATAACGCTGGAGCCCGACAAAGAGAACAGCTTGTTCTCCGAGCCGATGAAAATCTTGCAGGCGACCGCCGTGCGCGCCAGGTCGAGGACGCGCGCCAGTTCCTCCTTGCCCTCGATATCGCCGAGGAGCAGCCGGGCTCGCTCCAGATCGGCCTCGCCGCCCGCGACCAGGTGGGCGCTGCCGCGGACGATCAGCACCGGCCGTGCGCCATCCGACGACCAGGCTGCGATCCCCGCCTCGACCAGCCCGCGCGTCGCCACGTCCAGCGCTGCCCGGTGCGCGTCGATCTCGGTGCGCAGGCGCTCGGCGGCACCCGCCAGCGTCAGGCCCGCCAGCCGCGCGTTGACATAGTTCGCCGCCTCGATCAGCGCGATCGGTGGCAGTTCCGGCGGCAGGTCGATGACCCGGTTCTCGACCGAGCCGTCGGCGCCGACCAGTATCGCCAGCGCCTTGACCGGCGACAGCGGCACGAAGCTGACCTGGCGCAGCAACAGCTCCGCTTTGGGGACCAGCACCATCCCGGCACACGCCGACAGGCCGGACAGTGCCGCCATCGTCCGACCGAGGATGTCCTCCATCGGCGCCCCACCCGCCGCGCTCGTGTCGATCGCGGCGCGCTCGTCGGCCGACGGCGCCGTCATCTGCATCATGCCGTCGACGAACAGCCTGAGCCCCAACTCCGTCGGCAACCGCCCGGCGGAAGTGTGCGGCGCGGCCAGCAGCCCGACCTCCTCCAGATCCTGCATGACGTTGCGGATCGACGCCGGCGACAGGCCGATCGCACCCAGCTTCGACAGGGTGCGCGAGCCGACAGGGGTGCCGCTGCTGAGGTATGACTCGACGATCTGGCGAAAGACTTCGCGCGCCCGGTCGTTGAGGTCTGGAAGCGTCAGCGGTTGCACGGGGGCTATGTAGGGGTTCTTGCGCCGCTGCGTAAGTTACCGCCGCCGGCGCGCCAGCACCAAGGCTACCACACCGAGCACCGCCAGCACCCCGCCGCGCATCGCCCACGGCCGCTGGTCGATCATGAAGCTCGACTTCGGCCAGTCGACCAGCCCAAGGCCCTGCCCGATCCACAGCAGCCCCATCATGATCGCCGCCACGCCGACGATCATCAGTGCCGTCTTCATGCATCCACTCCCAAGGCTGGCGGTCGAACGCCGCTGCCGCTACATGCGCGCACAGCAATCACAAGGACAATACCCATGCGCCCCTCAGGCCGCGCCCCCGACCAGATGCGGGCGATCGAGATGACTCCGGGTTTCAGTGCCCATGCGGAAGGCTCGTGCCTGGTGAAGTTCGGCCAGACCCACGTCCTGGTTACAGCCAGCGTCGAAGAGCGCCTTCCGCCCTGGCTGCGCGGCAAGGGCAGCGGCTGGGTCACGGCGGAATATGGCATGCTGCCCCGCGCCACCCACACCCGCGGGCAACGTGAAGCGGCAAAGGGCAAGCAGTCGGGCCGCACCCAGGAGATCCAGCGGCTTATCGGTCGCTCGCTGCGCGCGGTTACCGACCTGAAGCTGCTCGGCGAGCGCCAGATCACGCTGGATTGCGACGTGCTGCAGGCCGATGGCGGCACACGCACGGCGGCGATCTCGGGTGCATGGGTGGCACTGCGCCTCGCTATCGACGGCATCATGGCCAAGAACGGCCTGGCCATCGATCCGTTGACCGCGCAGGTTGCCGCCATCTCGGCAGGCATCCACGCCGGCACCGCGGTCCTCGATCTCGATTACGTCGAGGATAGCGACGCCGGTACCGATGCCAATTTCGTGCTGACCGACAGCGGCGGCATCGTCGAGGTCCAGGCGACCGCCGAGGGTGCATTGTTCGACGAGGAGTCGCTGCTCCGCCTGCTCCGGCTGGCGCGCATCGGCACCAACGAGATCTTCGCGGCCCAGCGGATCGCCACCGGCCGGTGAACGCCGCCGTCGCCCCGGTACGCTACATGATTTCCGAGGCGGAGTATGTCGAGGCAGCGACCCACGCCAACGCACGCGGCGCATGGCGGGTGGCAGCGGTGGTGACGGCGTTTGCGCTGCTGGTGGCGCTGCTGAAGCCGCAGTTCCAGGTGGCGATCCTGTGCGGCATGGTCCTCGGGCTGGCACTGACGGCGTTCAAGGTAATGTTCTTGCTGCCCCGCCGGGCCGCTCAGATCTACCACGCACAGGCCTCGATGCGCGAGCCGTTCGAGCTGGCCCTGACCGACGAACAGTTTGAAAGCGCCCAGCGGTCGGGCAGCTTCCGCAACGCCTGGACCGACTTCGTCAAATGGGACGAAACGGCAAACATGCTGCTGCTCTACGTCGACAAGGCGATGTTCGTGTCGCTGCCCAAGGCGCAGGTCGGGACGGCCAACCTCGCCTTCATCCGCGCCCGCCTTGCCGCGACCGGGCTGGAGCAGCGCAACCGCAGCCGCAAGCCCGAGGATCGCAAGCCATGACCCGCCGCCTCCGCCCCGGCCGCCTCGTGCTGGCGACGCACAATCCCGGCAAGGTCCGCGAGATCGCCGCGCTGCTCGGCCCGTTCGGGATGGACGTCGTCGCGGCAGGCGACCTCGGCCTGCCGGAACCGGAGGAGACCGGGCTGACCTTCCGCGCCAATGCCGAGTTGAAGGCGCTCGCCGCCGCCATTGCCAGCGGGCACCCGGCGCTTGCCGACGACAGCGGGCTGAGCGTCGATGCGCTCGACGGCGCACCCGGCATCTATTCGGCACGCTGGGCCGGACACGACAAGGATTTCGACCACGCCATGGAACGCGTCCATTCGGCGATGGCCGAGGGGTCGCCCGATACCGCCTATTTCACCTGCGCGCTGTCGCTGGCCTGGCCCGACGGCGCCGTCGAGACCTTCGAGGGCCGCATCGACGGGCGGCTGGTCTGGCCGCCGCGCGGCGCCAACGGCTTCGGCTATGACGCGTTGTTCGTCGCCGATGGCATGGTCGCGACGTTCGGCGAGATCGACCCCGATCACAAGCACGCGATCAGCCACCGCGCGCGAGCGTTCGAACAACTGGTCGCGGCATGTTTCCTGTAACTGTCCCCCTCCCGGAACGGGAGGGGCTAGGGGTGGGACTTGGCCTAAACTCGGCAGACAGACCTGGTGCAAGATCCACCCCCGGCCCCTCCCGTTCCGGGAGGGGAGCAGATTCGCTCGCGATCTACGTCCACTGGCCGTTCTGCGTCAGCAAATGCCCTTATTGCGACTTCAACAGCCATGTCCGCGCCAAGATCGACGAGGCCGGCTGGCGCGACGCATTGCTCGCCGACCTCGCCGCCGAAGCCGCGATCACTCCGGGACGCCGCGTCCACAGCATCTTCTTCGGCGGCGGCACTCCCAGCCTGATGGACCCTGCCACCACCGCCGCGATCATCGACGCCGTCGCCGGGCATTGGCAGGTCGACCGCGACGCCGAGATCACGCTGGAAGCCAATCCGTCGAGCGTCGAGGCTGCGCGCTTCGCCGGTTTCGCCGCCGCCGGGGTCAACCGCGTCAGCCTCGGGCTGCAGGCATTGGACGACGCCGCGTTGAAGATGCTCGGCCGCCCGCACGACGTCGCGCAGGGTCTGGCGGCACTCGACATCGCGCAGGCCAATTTTCCGCGCGTCAGCTTCGACCTGATCTACGACCGCCCGGCGCACACTGTCGAGGCGTGGCAGGCCGAACTCAAGCGCGCGCTCAGCTTCGGCACCGAGCATTTGTCACTGTACCAGCTGACCATCGAGGCCGGCACGCGCTTCGCCGTCCTCCACGCCGCCGGCAAGCTGCGCACCCCCGACGAGGAAACCTCCGCCGACCTGTTCGACCTGACGCAGGACATGACCGAGGCTGCCGGGCTCCCCGCCTATGAAACCTCCAACCACGCCCGACCCGGCGCGGCGAGCCGTCACAATCTAAGCTATTGGACGTACGGCGATTATGTCGGCGTCGGTCCCGGTGCTCATGGCCGCCGCGCCCTCGCGTCCACCGTGCGGCACAAGAAGCCGGAGAACTGGATCGACGCAGTCCAGGGTGGCTCCGGCATCTCGATCACCGACCGGCTCGACCCGGCGGTGCGCGCCAGCGAAGCCTTGATGATGGGCCTGCGCCTGCGCTCCGGCATCGACCGTGCCCAGTTCGAACAGCGCACCGGCACGGCGCTGGACGCCGCCGTCGATGCAGCCGCGGTGGCGCACCTGACCGGCCTCGGCTTGCTGGAGAACGACCCAACCGGTCTACGTCTGACCCGCGCCGGACGCCCGCTGGTCAACGCCGTGCTGCGCGACCTGGCCCTGTAGGGCGGCGGCGCAAAAGTTCAGGGACCTCCCGCTCCGCAGGTCGCTGAACGAACCTATCTAGCTCCCGGTGTTGAGCGACTTCGGTGCGGCCGAGATGGTGACGATCGAGCCGTTGGCGATACGCTGCACTTCCAGGCCACGGTCCGCGACGCCGCCGCCGGTGAAGCGGAACACGCCGTCGACGCCGGCAAAGCCGTCCGGGCTGGCTAGCAGCGCGGCCGGGAACGGCTGCCCAAGCGCCCAGCGGTCGGCGAGGCTGTTGACCAGCAGGACCGCGTCATAGCCAAAGCTGGCCAGGCGCGACGGCGCGATGCCGAACTTGGCGCGGTAGCGGGTCACCAGCTGCGCGAAGCGATCGTCCGGAACGCTGGCAAACACCGCACCCTGCAACGCCCGCGAACTGCGCAATGCGGGCTCGTTGTTCCACAATTCGGTCCCGAGGATCAGCGACGTCCCCGGGCCGGCGCCGAACTGCGTCAACGCCGGGCCGAACGCGGCCGCGACCGGGCCAGTGTCGGCGATCAGCAACGCCTGGAAGCCGACCGGCGGCAGGCGCGAAGCGACCGGGGCGACCGATCCATCGGGCCGCAACGCCGGCGTCTTCATCGCGACCGCCAGCCGCTTGTCATAGGCGGTCACCGCACGCGCCGCCGCCAGCAGCTTGGCCGGGGTGCGCGCGTAGTTGACGACCGAGACGACCTTGCCACCGCTCGCCTCGACGGCGCGCAGGAAGGCGTTGGCGGCGCGCTGGCCATAGACGCCGTCGGGGATCAGCGCGGCAAAGCGCTCGACACCACGTCCGCGGGCATAGCCGACGGCGCGCGCGATCGACTGGTTGGGCTGGAAGCCCATGACGTAGGTGCCGCTGCCGGCCAGTGCGGCATCGTTGGAGAAGCTCATGACCGGCACGCTGTTCGCCGACGCGATGCCCTGGACGCTGCGGACGTCGCCAGCCAGCAGCGGCCCGAGGAACAGCCTGGCGCCATCCGCAACGGCATGGCTGGCGGCAGCGGCGGCCCCGCCGACGGCGGTGTCATAGACGCGGAGGTTGATCAGACGGGCATTGGCGTCGATCAGCGCCATGTTCGCGGCATTGGCGATCGATTGCCCGACGGCGGCATTGGGCCCGGTCAGCGGCACCAGCAGCGCGATGCGGTTCTGTTCGACGGTAGCGGGCGGTGCCTCGGTCTTGGCGACCGGCGGCGCGACGACCGGCGGCGGTGCCGTGGCGACGCGGCGTTCTGGAGCCGCGCAGGCGCTGACCACCACCGCGAGCAATACCGCGGCGAACTGCAAGACCGGTTGCGGTCGCTGCCCGAACCGTCCCAAGATGCGCATATGCCTACTCCAATCGCGGCCTCCACTACCGAAAGTCCGGCCGTAGCGCTACAACCGCCGGGCCTTTACATCGTCGCGACGCCGATCGGCAATCTTGGCGACCTGTCCCCCCGCGCCGCCGCGACGCTCGCCTCGGTAGCGCTGATCGCGGCGGAGGACACTCGCGTCACCTCGCGCCTGCTCCACCATATCGGCGCGCGCACCCCGATGATCGCCTATCACGATCACAACGCCGACGCGGTCCGCCCCGGCCTGGTCGCGCGGATGACCCGCGAGGCGATCGCGCTGGTCAGCGACGCCGGAACGCCGTTGATTTCGGATCCGGGTTACAAGCTGGTCCGCGACGCCCGCGCTGCCGGGGTCGAGGTCTTCACCATCCCCGGGCCCTGCGCCGCCGTCGCCGCGCTGACGCTGTCGGGACTGCCGAGCGACCGCTTCCTGTTTGCAGGCTTCTTGCCGGTCAAGGCCGGGGCCAAGGCAAGCGCCATCGCCGAACTCGCCGGGCTGCGCGCCAGCCTGGTGTTCTACGAGTCGGCGGGTCGGACGGCGGCGACCTTGTCGGCGTTGGCCGAGGGCCTTGGCGACCGCCCGGCGGCGGTGGCGCGCGAGATCACCAAGAAGTTCGAGGAGACCGTCGACGGCACGCTGGCCAGCCTGGCCGAACGCTATGCCGAGACACCCCCGCGCGGCGAGGTTGTCATCGTCGTCGCGCCGCCTGCCGCTGCCGAAGCACCCGACGCCGACACCCTCGACGAGGCGCTTGCCGCCGCGTTGCTGCACATGAGCCTGAGTGCCGCCGCCAGCGAGGTCGCGGCCGCGCTCAAGCTGCCGCGCAAGGCGGTCTATGCCCGGGCGCTGGAACTGCGCGACCCTGACTAAGGCAAGCCGCCTTGCTGCCGAGACGCGCGGCCGTCGCGCCGAGACGCTCGCCGCATGGTGGCTGCGCTGCCAGGGCTTCAGCATCCTGGCGCAGCGCCTGCGCATTCCAGCCGGCGAGATCGATCTGGTCGCCCGCCGCGGGCTCACCCTGTTGTTCGTCGAGGTCAAGGCACGCGCCACCGAGGACGCCGGACGCTGGGCATTGCAGGAACATCGGCTGCGACGTGTCGCCCATGCGGCTGAAACTCTGGTTGCGCGTTTCGGAAAGGACTGCACGACAGTGCGAATAGATGCCATCATCGTTCGACCCTGGGCGTGGCCGCTTCATCTGCGCGGCGTATGGCAAGGAGAGTGGCGATGAAACTGGCGCTGACTCGAACCGGGGACGCGGTGCTGATGCGCCTCGGCCTGATCGACGATGCGGCGATCGACCTTGCCGATGCCGCGCTTGCCTGTTCCACCGCCGACCGTCCTGCCGAGGACCTGTCGTCGCTGCGCGCCCGGCTGACCGGCTTGGCGACGCGCCTGCTGGCCGACAGCAGCGGCATGACCACTGCGCGCGCTTTCAGCCGGTTGCTGGCGGAGACGCTGGCGGGCCGCGAGGGCCTGAGCGGCGATACCCAGGATTACGACAACCCGGCCAATGCCGATCTCGCCAAGCTGTTCGAGCGGCGACGCGGCCTGCCGATCACGCTGTCGCTGCTCTATGTCGCACTCGCCCGCCGGGTCGGCTGGCAGGCGGATGTCCTCAACGTGCCCGGTCATGTCCTGGTCTCCGTCGGTGGCGAGACCGAGCGGCAGCTGATCGACCCGTTCGACCATGGCCGTCCGATCGACCGGCCGGCGCTGAGCGACCTGATCGCCCAGACCATCGGCGGTCACATCACACCGACGGCCGAGCATCTGCGCGCCTTGTCGAACCGCGAGATCCTGGTGCGGCTGCTGTCGAACCAGACCGTCCGGGCGCGGCGTGGCGGAGATACCGCCCGGGCGTTGCTGCTGACCGAACGTATGACGTTGTTCGCGCCGCGCTTCACCGGATTGTGGTGGGAGCGCGCCCGGCTGGAGCAGCTGGTCGGCGATGTCGGCGCGGCGCGCGCCAGCCTGGCAGCGATGCTGGAGACGACGCACGAGGCTAGGGTCAAGACCCGGATCGCCAGCGCGCTGGCCGCGCTGTCGGTCTAGCTTGCCGGTCACGGTCACAAGCGTCTAAGCCGACGCCCGTAGCAGGAGACGGGCATCATGGGTTTGACGGTCGCGGTCCAGATGGACCCCATCGAAGACGTCAAGACGGGCGGCGATTCGACTTTCGCGCTGATGATCGCTGCGCAGGCCCGGGGCCATACGCTGTACCACTACCTCGCCACCGATCTCAGTTTCGAGGCTGGCCGGGTCCGCACCCGCGCCCGCCCGCTGACCGTGACCCGCGAGCCCGGCGCCCATTTCACCTGGACCGGTGAGACGCGGACCATCGACCTTGGGTACGACACCGATGTTGTGCTGATGCGCCAGGACCCGCCATTCGACATGGCCTATATCACCGCGACGCACCTGCTGGAGCGCGTCACTGCAGAAACGCTGGTGGTCAACGATCCCGCCGAGGTCCGCAATGCGCCGGAGAAGCTGTTCGTGCTCGGCTATCCGGACCTGATGCCGCCGACGCTGGTCACCCGCCGCCTCGACGATGCCGCAGACTTTCGCGCCCGCCACGGCGACGTCGTCATCAAGCCATTGTACGGCAACGCCGGCTCGGCGGTCTTTCACATCGGCGCCGGCGACGCCAACATGCCGGCGCTGGTCGAGTTGTTCAGCCAGGTCTGGCCGGAGCCGTTCATGGTCCAGAAGTTTCTCCCCGACGTCAGCGCCGGGGACAAGCGTATCGTGCTGGTCGATGGCGTGCCGACCGGCGCGATCAACCGCTTGCCCAAGGCCGGCGAGATTCGCTCCAACCTCGCGGCCGGCGGCAGCGCCCAGGCCACCGGACTGACGGCGCGCGAGGAGGAAATCTGTGCCGCCATCGGCCCGGAGCTCAAGCGCCGCGGGCTGGTGTTCGTCGGCATCGACGTGATCGCCGGCTACCTCACCGAGATCAACGTCACCTCCCCCACCGGTATCGTCGCGATCGACCGCTTCAACGGCACCGACACGCCGGCCTTGATCTGGGACGCGATCGAAGGACGGCACGCGGCGCGTTGAGCGACGTCCTGCTAGGCTGCGACCGCCGCCAGGGACCGGCGACGATTCCTGGTCGCCGCACCGACGAGGCCGAGGCCAGTGATCATCATCATCCAGCTTGCCGGTTCAGGCACAGCGGCACCGAAGAAAACCAGGTCGCGTAGCTCTCGCAGGTTGGCGCCGTGTGGAATGTCGGCGGTCGACCAGGTCCCGCTCGAGGTCTGCGGGAAACGGTAAAGGGCGTAGTTCGCGCCTGCCGCAACGGCAAGATACCGGATGTTATAACCGGGCACCGACCATGTACCGCTGGTCGTGCTGGTAAAGGATCCCGGGAAGCCGACACTGTCCGACTTGAACAAGTATTGCAGATTGATATTCGCGCCCGCGCCGGGATGGGTATCGTTGTACAGGTTGAACTTGTTGTTGGTATCGGCAGTCGTCGCTGCCGTGATCGTCCCGCTGAACAAGCAGCCGTTAGCACCGGTGATCGACGCGCAGCTGCCGTCGACGACCGACACCGCGTTACTTGGAGTGGTGATAGACAAGGCCAGTAAGCCGGCGACTACCAGGAATTTCGACTGCATTTCTTGCTCCCCTTTGACAGCCTGAACGTAGCTGTCGCGGTGGCGCAAATCATGCGCACTTCGGAGGCATGCGTCGTAAATTACGAGCTCTCGAATGTGACTTGCCGGCAACAAAGATATTACTGTGTCAATATTGGACTAACGCCAACATTGTTGGCACCTCGATGAGGACCATCCCGCGACCCACCGCACGCCGGAAACACAAGAAATCCGCCGGCCACTCGGTTGAGCAGCCGGCGGACGAGGTCGGTTTGTCAGCTCGGTTACGCGGCCACGACGCCCGCGGTCAGCTCGGCGGCTGGTCGCTGAAATACTTGTCGAACTTGCCCTCGACGCCCTTGAAGTCGTCGGCGTCGGGCGGAGTCGGGCCCTTGACGGTGATGTTGGGCCAGGTCGCGGACAGGCTGGCGTTGAGCTCCAGCCACTTTTCCAGGCCGCTCTCGGTATCGGGCAGGATCGCTTCGGCCGGGCATTCCGGCTCGCAGACGCCGCAGTCGATGCACTCGTTCGGGTTGATGACGACCATGTTGTCGCCCTCGTAGAAACAGTCGACGGGGCAGACCTCGACGCAGTCCATATACTTGCACTTGATGCAAGCCTCGGTCACGACATACGTCATCTTACGGTCCCTGATTAAAGAGCGCCCCTGCTAAACGGCGGCATACTCCGCCGTCAATGGGGCCGTGCCGCCGCGCCGGGTTGGGGCGGACAAGTCGCTGTATAACTCGCGCGCCTCGACATAGGGACCGCGCCGGTCGCTCAAACCTTCGACACGGACGACGATGACCTCGTCGTGGCGGGGGAAGCTCAGGACCGAGCCGGTGCGGACCAACGCCGAAGCGCGATCGATCACCCGGCCATCGAGCCGCAGATGGCGGCTTTCGCAGAGCCGCTGCGCATCACTGCGCGATTTCGTCAGACGCGCGAACCACAACCATTTGTCGAGCCGCAATCCCTGACCGTAAACCAATGGCTACCTGCCTTTCATATGGCTCGCAGACGCTCGCGGGGTCATTCCCGCCAGCGCGGCAAAAGGTGACGATGGAGAAACATTGTAAGCAACATCACGGGGTTGCGGCGCCTTGACGCCCCCCCATGCAAAAGCCGCAGCGCCGTCGACGAGCCGCAGTCGATAGCCCAGCGCGCGCATCAGCCGGGCAAAGCCGTCGTGGCTCATGCCGACGCTGGCGACCGAGTTCGCATCGGGCACGAACGGCGCACGCCCTGCCCTGACGCCGTGCATGGCGCGCGCCAGCCGGTCGACCATGTCGACGCGCACCGCCTGCGGCCCGACGATCCAGAAGCCCGCGACGCCGTAGAACGCGGGCAGCACGGCGGGATCGACCTCGATGGCGACGCGCCCGGCGGGGGGCGGCGCTGGCAGCGTCTCGACCCCGGCCGCGACCGCCCACAGCGCCAGCCGCCAGCGCGTCGGCTCGGGCCGCAACAGGTCGGCGACGAAGACATGCTGCACACCCAGCCGCACCCCGGCCCCGAGCAGCGCCTTGCGGTCGGCGCGGGTCAGCGCCTCGACCTGCGCATTGACCGTCTCGCGCGCCATGCAGCCCATATGCTCGACCAGCATCACGCCCAGCCCACGCGCCGCCGGCGTCAGGTTCGGATGAAGCGCGACGACCCGCGCCAGCCCGGCGAGATGCTTCTCGCGCGCCACCGCAAACCATGCCGCCAGCCGTTCCGCCACTCGCGCCCGCTCCGGCGCCGGCACCGTCTCCAGCGCCCGGTCGAGTTCGATCCGCGGGTTCAGCGCATCGCGCCCGGCGCGCAGCTTTGCCACCCGCGCGCCGTTCCACAACAGCCGCGGCGGCATCCCGCCATCGAACGCCATCGCGAAAGCCGTATCGTCGGACGCGATCAGCGCCTCCGCCCGGCGCGCCAGCTCGCGCGGCAGATGGCGTTCCGCGGCGGCCAGCAGCAACTTGCGCTCCCCCGCCCGGGCCAGCGGATCGGCGGTAAAGCGGAAGCCCTCCAGCGTGCCGATAACCTCGTCCTCGACCGACAGCGCACCATCGGCGTCGATCGCCACGCGCTGCTCGCCGCCGCGCACTTTCAGGTCCTTGAGCAGCACCGCCGTGCGCCGGTCGACGAAGCGCTGCGTCAGCCCGCGGTGCAGCGCGTCCGACAACCGATCCTCCAGCGCCCGCGTCCGGTCCGCCCAGCCCGCCGCATCCTCCAGCCAGCCGGGCCGGTGCGCGATATAGGTCCAGGTCCGCGCCGCCGCGATCCGCCCCGACAGCGTCGCGATATCGCCGGTGACATGGTCGAGCTGCGCCACCTCCGCGGCCACCCACGACGACGGCAGCAGGCCATTGCCCTCGCTCAGGTGGCGGAACACCCGCGCCACCAGCCGGGCATGCTGCTCGACCCCGGTCTTGCGGTAATCGGGCAGGCCGCACGCCGCCCACAGCCGCGCGATCCTGGCGCGGCCATGCGCCCGCTCGACGACATCGGGGTCGCCGGCCAGCGACTTCAGCACGGCGAAATCGATCGGATCGTCGGCGCGGACCAGCTCATGCTGGCGCGGCCGCTCCTCCAGCGAGGCGATCAGCCGGGGCAGCGTGTTCATGTCGAGCCGCTCGTTGCGCCACACCAGCTGCGTCAGCGGCTTGAAGCGGTGCTGCTCGATCGCCTCGATCTCTTCGTCCTCGAAGGTCTGCGCCGCCTGCTGGCCAAGCTGGACGACGCCGAACGTGCCATCCTTCTGGTAGCGCCCGGCTCGGCCCGCAATCTGCGCCATCTCCGACGTCGTCAGCCGCCGGTGCCGCTTGCCGTCGAACTTGCCCAGCGAGGCGAAGGCGACATGGGCGATGTCCATGTTGAGGCCCATGCCGATGGCATCGGTGGCGACCAGATAGTCGACCTCGCCCGACTGGAACATCGCGACCTGGGCGTTGCGGGTCCGGGGCGACAGGCTGCCCATCACCACCGCCGCGCCGCCCTTATGCCGCCGCAGCATCTCCGCCAGCGCATAGACTTCGGCCGCGGTGAAGGCGACGATCACCGTTCGCTTCGGCAGCCGCGACAGCTTCTTGGGCGGGGCATAGCTCAGCGTCGAGAAGCGCGGCCGGGTGACGATCTCTGCGTCGGGCAGCAACCGCTTGATCAGCGGCCGCAGCGTCTCCGACCCCAGGATCATCGTCTCGGCATAGCCGCGCGAGTGCAGCATCCGGCCCGTAAAGACGTGCCCGCGCTCGGGGTCGGCGCCGACCTGGCCCTCGTCGATGGCGACGAAGGCGACCTCACGATCGTCGGGCATCGATTCCGCCGTGCACAGGAAATAACGCGCCGTGGCGGGGACGATCTTCTCCTCGCCGGTGATCAGCGCGACCTGCGCCTCGCCCTTGATCGCGACGACGCGGTCATAGACCTCGCGGGCCAGCAGCCGCAGCGGAAAGCCGATCATGCCGCTGGCGTGGCCACACATGCGCTCGACAGCGAGGTGCGTCTTGCCAGTATTGGTGGGACCGAGGACGGCGGTAACCGAGGCGCGAAGCAGGCCGCTCATGCCACCCAACGTGGGGTGGCAAGACCCGGTAACAAGACCGGAAACTGGCGAAACACCTGCCTGCTCATCGTATCCTTGGAAACGTATGGGCCTGCACCTTGGTCGCACAAAGAGTCAGGCGATTCAAGTGACCGTTCAAAGACGGCGGCTCGTCGCAAGGGACTGACTCCAAGCGCTTGCCGCGTTGACTTGACGCATCGCGCGAACAAGGTAGCGCCACCGCTTGATTTGGGCGGCGTTGGGGGGAACCAGCCTTGTTTCAGCCGGGTGGACGCGGGACCGACATGGCGGCGACCGCGGAAGGCTATTTTCACGCGCCCGGCTTCCGCTCACCGTCGGTCGGCGGCAACCGCGTCGCCCATCGCCTGTCGGCCCTGGATCTGCGGATCGACCTTGGCGACCGGATCGGCTCACGCGACTGGTGGCGTGGCGCAGCGACCGTCATCGCCCTGACCGCAGTGACCATATTCGCCGGCACCCTCCCGGTACCGCTGCCCGTCGCCGTCGATGCGCCGATGACCGCCGCCCAGGCCGACGACGCCCGGCCCGACACCATCCTGCCACTGGCTCTCGGTGGCACCACCGGACGCTTCGTCGCCCCCGGCCGCCAGGTCGAGGCGATGGCCGAAGCTCCGGAGCGCCCGCGTATCGAAGCCACCGCCGAAGTCCGCCGCTCCGACAGCTTCGAGGGCGCCCTGCGTCGCGCCGGCGTCGGCAAGGACGAGGCCAACGACATCTCCAGGCTGGTTGGCAGCGCCATTCCGGTCCGCAGCATCAAGCCCGGCACCGATATCGACCTGGTCCTTGGCCGCCGCGACAGCAAGTCGGTGCCGCGCCCGGTCGAGACCATGGGCTTTCGTGCGAGCTTCGACCTGCGCCTCGAGCTCGCTCGCGCCGACGATGGCGCGCTGGCCCTCAAACGCATCCCGATCGCCGTCGACGACACGCCGATGCGCGTCTCCGGCACTGTCGGCAGCGGCCTTGCCAAGTCCGCGCGTGCCGCCGGGGTTCCCGCTGCGATCGTCAGCGAGGCGATCCAGCAGCTCGGCTATGCAGTCGATTTCCAGCACGGCGTCGGCAAGCGCGACCGGTTCGATTTCGTCGTTGCACACCGCCGCGCGGAGACCGGCGAGACGCAGACCGGCGCGCTGCTGTACGCCGGCCTCGATCGCGGCAAGGGCGACGATGTCGAACTGCTGCGGTGGACCTATGCAGGCAAGCCCCAGTTCTTCCGCGCTACCGGCGAATCAGCCCGCAAAGGCCTGATGCGCACCCCGGTCGACGGCGCGCATCTGACCTCCAACTTCGGAATGCGCTTCCACCCGCTGCTCAACTATTCGCGCCTCCACCAGGGTGTCGATTTCGGCGCTGCATCCGGCTCACCGATCATGGCGGCAGCGGCGGGGACGATCAGCTTCGCCGGCTGGCACGGCGGCCATGGCAATTACGTCATGGTCAAGCACAACGGCACGTTGTCGACGGCTTATGCGCATATGAGCAGGTTCGCGGTGAAGGCCGGCCAGACCGTCGCCCAGGGGCAGGTCATCGGCTATGTCGGCTCGACCGGGCTCAGCACCGGCCCCCACCTGCACTATGAGATCTGGCTGAAAGGCGCGCCGGTCAATCCGCTGACGCTGAAGTTCCTCGGCGGCACGCAATTGGCTGGTCCCGAGCTGGCGCGTTTCAAAGCCGAGCTTGGCCGGATGCGCAGCCTGCATACCGCCGGCGCCATGTCGGCGGGCGAAGTCGTCGCCGACGCGGTGCCTGCAGAGGCTCAGCCGGGACGCAAGCGCCGGGGCTGACGCCGGCCCGCAGCTCCGACGATGCGGTGACTTTCCTTGTGGTGCGCTGACAGGTCGTCGATAGGACGCCCATGGAATCGCAACCTAAACCCGTCGGCATGCATCCGCGTGAGTTCATCGCCTTCATCGCGGCAGTGATGGCCGTCAACGCGCTCGGCGTCGACCTGATGCTGCCGGCGCTGGCGGATATCGGGCGAGACTTTTCAGTCACCGCCGCCAATCACCGTCAGTGGGTCGTCACGGTCTATATGGTCGGGTTCGCCGCCGGCCAACTGGTCTACGGCCCGCTCGCGGATCGCTTCGGTCGGAGACCGATCCTGGTCTGCACCCTCATCGGCTTCGTCGCAGCGAGCGTGTTTGCGGCGAGTTCAACCAGCTTCGAAGGGCTGTTGTTCGCGCGTTTCCTGCAGGGGCTGATGTCCGCCTCGACGCGCGTGCTGGCGGTGGCGATGGTCCGCGACGGCGCCTCCGGCCGGCACATGGCGCGGATCATGTCAGTCGCACAGATGATCTTCTTCCTCGTCCCCATCCTAGCTCCGACGCTGGGACAGCTGCTGCTCGAGTTCGGGCCATGGCGCTTCATCTTCTACGCGTTAGGCAGCTTTGCCGCGCTGGTGTTGGCCTGGACGCTGGTGCGCCTGCCCGAGACCCTGCCGCTCGTACGCCGCGTACCGATCTCGCTGACCAACCTGCGTGAAAGCTACAAGCTCACCCTGAGCAACCGCTATTCGATCGGCTATTCGGTGGCCGCATCGCTGACCTTCGGCGGCATCATCGCCTTCGTTTCTTCCGCCCAGCAGATCTTCGTCGACGAGTTCGGCGCCGGCGACCGCTTCACCCTGCTGTTCGCCATCTGCGCCGGTGCCATGGGGATAGCGTCGTTCGCTAACAGCCGGCTGGTCGAGCGGCTCGGCACCAGGCTGATCTCACAGTCCGCGCTGCTCGCGCTGATCGCCCTGTCGCTGGTCCACCTCGTCATCATTCAGGCCGGAGTTGAGTCGTTGCAGACGTACATTGTAGTGCAAGCGCTCAGCATGACCTGCATCGGCCTTTGCGGCTCCAACTTCGGTGCCATGGCGATGGAGCCGGTCGGCCATATCGCGGGCACGGCGTCGTCGTTGCAGGGCTTCATCACCAGCATCGGCGCGGTGCTGGTCGGGTCGGCGATCGGGCAATCCTATGCGGGCACGACCCTGCCGCTGGCGATCGGCTATCTGTGTATCGGCCTGTCGGTGCTGGTCATCGTCTATTTCGTCGAGGGCCGCCGCCTGTTTCAAGCGCGCATGGCCTGAGGCAGCGCGATCGGGCGGGTGGCTGACACAGGCCCCGACACCCGCTAAAGCCGTCCTATGGTCGCCTTTTCACGCATCATGATCGCCATCCTGCCACTGCTGGCGCTGACCGCAGCGTCGCCAGCCACTTTCCCGCGACCGCAGCGTCCGATCGCCAGCATCGTCAGCGACCAGTGGTCCGACGAGAGCCGCCGCGACAGCGCCCGCGAGGCCGAGCAGGTGATGGTCTTCCTCGGCGTCCGTCCCGGCATGATGATCGCCGATATCGGCGCCGGGCTGGGCTATTACACCGTCCGCCTGGCACCGCGTGTCGCCCCGGGGGGCCGCGTCTATTCGGAGGATATCGTCGGCTCCTACGTCTCGCGGCTGCGGGTTCGGGTGAAAAGCGCCAAGCTGACCAACGTCGTCGTCGTCAAGGGCCGCGCCGACGATCCCCGCCTGCCGCCGGCCTCGCTCGACGTCGCGCTGATGGTCCATATGTACCACGAGATCTCGCAGCCGTTCGCGCTGCTGTGGCACCTGCGCGACACGCTGCGCCCGGGCGGCAAGATCGCCATTGTCGACGTCGACCGTCCGACTGCCGACCATGGCACGCCGCGCGCGCTGCTCGCCTGCGAACTGGCAGCGGTCGGCTACAAGCGCGTCGGCGACCTCGATCTCGGCGCAGCGGATGGCTACCTAGCCCTGTTCGAGCCGTCGGGGCCGCGTCCTGCGCCGAACCAGATCAAGCCCTGCCGCGCCTGAGCCTGACCGCGCCAAGGCTCGGCGCCGACGCCGCGCCTTGATGCAGCGCCCGCATTCGCATAGTGACCGGCCATGATGATCCCCGGCGAATGACGATGCACGCGATCATCCTCTCCGCCGGCCAAGGCTCGCGACTGGCCCCGCTGACCGCCGAGACGCCGAAATGCCTGATCGATTTTCATGGCCTTAGTCTGCTCGAATGGCAGCTGGCGGCGCTGGCGGAGGCAGGTGTCGGGACGATCACCGTGGTCACCGGCTTCCAGGCGGAAAAGGTTCGGGAGCGGCTGGCGGGCGGGCCCTTCGAAAGCGTGGCGCTGGTCAACAACCCCTTCTATCGGATCGCGGATAACATCTCGTCGGTGTGGCTGGCACGCGCAGCCTTGGTCGGCGGCGACGCGCTGATCCTAAACGGCGACACGCTGGTCGGCCCTGCGCTGATCGTCCGGGCGATCGACAAGGCACAGGCGCCGGTCAACGTGACCACGGCGGTCAAGTCGGCCTACGATGCCGACGACATGAAGGTAACCCTGGCGCGCGGGCTAGTCACCGCAGTGTCGAAAAAGCTTCCGCCCGGCGAAACCGACGCAGAGTCGATCGGCATGCTGGTGTTCAAGGGCGGCGGCGGCGCGCGCTTTGCCGCGACGGTCGACGCGGCGATCTCGCGCGAAGGCGGTACCGGCAATTACTATCTGGCCGCAGTCGCAGAGCTGGCGCTGCTCGGCTTGGTCGGCGCGGCGGATGTCACCGGGCATCCATCGGCCGAGGTCGACTTCCCGGAAGATCTGCCCGGCGCCACGGCGTTGACGCTGAGCTGGCTCGACGAGGATTGGGCTCAGGCGGCGCGCAGGTCGTCGCGCAAGTGAGCCACGCCCTCGGTATCCAGCGCCACCGCTTCGGTCAGCATCGGAACGGCGGGCCAGCCGACGTCCCTGAAGCTCGTTCCATGCCACTCGCGGGCGCCCTCGTAGCGCGGGATGACGTGCATATGGACCTGCGGGTCGTTCATCATCAGCATGAGATAATTGAACTTCTGCGCCGCCACGACGCGCCCCAGCGCCGCCTCCAGCTGTGCGACCATCGCCGGCAGCGCGGCGGCCTCCTCGGCGTTCAGCATGCCGAAGCTGGTGATGTCACGCTTGCAGATCAGCACCATGCTGCCCAGCGTCGGTTGCGCGGGCCGCACCACCGCCGCCCAATGCTCGTCCTCGAATACCGTGCCGTGGCCGTAGCCGAACTTTTCGAGGGTCGCATGCATGTATGCCATGCTGCCGGAGCGCGGGCATGAGTGCAATCGTCGAAACCATCGCGCGACGGGGCGCCGCGGAGCCGCCGACGGTGTTCAGCCTGTCGCCCGCCGTCCGCCTGTCGCGCCAGCTCGCCCGCCTGACTACCCGCGACGGCTTCACCCTGCTGATCGGCGCCGACGTCGTCGTCGATACCCCGGCGCTCAAGCATCTGGTCGACAACGACGCCCTGATCATCACCGATGCCGGCGATCGACCACTCGTCGCCTGGACGTCCGCAGTCGAGGCCGAGCTGCTTCGCAACGCCTTTGCCACCGGCCGGCTGCCGCTACAGCCGCCCTGCCGCACCGCCCGCGCCGGCAGCTTCGACTTCGCCTCGGGCCTCAAGAAGCGCGAACTGTTCCAGGCCTTTGCCCTCGACGCCACGCCGGTCCGCACCGCCGAGGACGCGCTTTATTACGCCAGCTATAAGGGCGTCACCGACATCGTCACCAAATACGCCTGGCCCCGCCCTGCCCTGGTCGTCGTCCGCGCCTGCACCGCGCTCGGCATTTCGCCCAACATGGTCACGGTCGTCTCGATCCTGCTATCGATCGTGGCGCTGCCGCTGTTTGTGATGGGGCATTTGCTCCTTGGGCTGCTGTGCGCTTGGGGCATGACCTTCCTCGATACCGTCGACGGCAAGCTGGCGCGCGTCACGGTCAGTTACTCCAGCTTCGGCAATTACTTCGACCATATCCCCGACCTGTTGTTCCCGCCCTTGTGGTGGCTCGCCTATATGGCCGGGCTGCAAGTCTTCGAGCCGCCGAGCATCGACGCCTCGCTCTGGACCTGCTTCTGGATTGTCATCGCCAGCTATGTCGTCGGGCGGCTGTGCGAGGGCGCCTTCACCCTGCGCCACAAGTTCGAGCCCTTCGTCTGGCGCCCCAGCGACGCGCGTTTCCGGCTGGTGCTGGCGCGGCGCAATCCCAACCTGCTGATCCTGACCGGGGCGGTCCTGATCGGTCAGGCGACGCTCGGCTATTATGTCCTCGCCGCCTGGTGCGGGATCTGCGCGCTGGTCCAGCTGTGGAATTTTGCCGAGGCCGAAGTTGCCCGCAGCCGCCGCGGCAGACTGACCTCGTTCTTGCAAGATGCGCCCGTCGCCTCCTAAGCCGATCCGGTGACCGCAGTCCCCGCCCTTCGCAACTGGCGACAGTTGCTCGCCATCCGCAATTGGCGGCCACGGCTGCGCGCCCGCCACGGCGTCCGCGTCGCCATCGTGCTGACCGCCGCGTCGTTCTGGGCGGTGGCCGTGCTGCTGTACGGTCCCAAGCGCTCGCTGTTCGCTGCGTCGGCTTGGTTCGTCGCGCTGGCGATCAAGGACGCGACCAACATCCGGGTCCGAGGCCCCAGCGACCAGTTGCACGGATGGGCTCGCTGGCGCTGGCCGCTGGCTGTGGACTTCGGCATCGCGGCGCTGCGGGGCGGCCTCGTGCTGCTCGCCGCCTACGGATATGCGCAATTGAGCCAGGGCCAGCCGGTCGCCCATGCGCTGGTGACGTTGAGCTGGGCGGTGCTGCTCTGGCCGCGCGAGACCGTATTGCGCATCGCCGTCCGCTCGGGCGTCGGCGGCGCGACCACGGCGGCCTCGCTGATCCGCAATCTGGTCGGCCTGTCGACGATGGCGGTGCTGCGCTGGCGTGGCTATGATTCCGGCGTCGCGGTATCGGCGGCGCTGCTGGCGCGCGAGGCGGTGGCGGTGCTGGTGCTGTGGATCGCCATCCTGTTCTCCCGAACACATGGCCTCAGGCTGCGCCGCGGCTTCGACGACGAGGACGGCGTCGACATGATCGCGGTGGCGACGACCCCCGACCGCACGGTGTCGTCGCTGCGGGGCTTCATCCTCGACAATTTCGCCTGGTCGCGCTGGCGGATGGTCCAGTATTTCTCACGCCAGATGGCGGGCGGCGTGCTCGGCCCGGTCGGCAATCTGGCGGTGCGGATCGGCTGGGTGTTCAAGACGCCGAAGCAGGCGACCGACCTACCCGTGGAGGGCGCCGGGCTGAAGCGCGTGCTGGCGATCGGCGCGACGCTGCTCGGGTTCGCGATCCTCGCCGCGGTCGCCGCCTATTACGGCATGCTGCCGGCGCTGAAGCTGGCGGGCATCGCCTACGTCGCGCGCTTCGTGGCGCTGGGAGTGAATTATGCCGCCTGGGCCGGGCTGAAGCGCAGCGACCTGCGCTAGCGCTCCCAGCGCACGAAGATCGCCGTTGGCAGCAGGATGTCGCGCGCGGTCTCGCGGATGGTCATCTCGCCCGCGGTGACGGTGCCACCGAGGTCGGCGAACGCCTGGCGGACAAGCTCGGCGATGGCGACGGCGGACATGCGGATGGCATAGACCGTCAGCACCAAGAAGCGGCTGTCGGCGTCGAGCAGCGCCCGCGCGCTTGCCACCAGCCCGGGCAGGTCGCGGTACAGCTCCCAGACCTCGCCCTCCGGCCCGCGTCCGTATTTGGGCGGGTCGAGGACTATGCCGTCGTAGCGCTTGCCGCGCCGAACCTCGCGCCGGATGAACTTCATCGCGTCGTCGGTCAGCCAGCGGATCGGCGCGTCGGACAGCCCGCTAAGCGCCGCATTGGCCTGCGCCGAGGCGACGGCCTTCTTCGAGGCGTCGACATGGGTGACGCTCGCCCCCGCCGCGGCACACGCCAGGCTGCCGACGCCGGTGTAGCCGAACAGGTTGAGCACGCTCGACCCCGCGCCGCAGCGCTCCGCCATCCAGTCCCAATGCACTGCCATGTCGGGGAAAAAGGCGAGGTGCCGGAAGTTGGTGTTGGCGGCGTAGAAGTGCAGCGGCCCGCGGCTCAGCTCCCACGAGCCCGGCACGTTCGGCCCGAGGTTCCAGCGTCCACCGCCATCTTCCTCGGAGCCGCCGACGAACTCGCCGTCCGCCTGCCACTCGGCCTCGGCGGGAGCCCAGAGCGCCTGTGGCTCGGGCCGGATGAAGCGGTAGGGGCCGTAGCTCTCGAGCTTGCGCCCGGCGCCACTGTCGAGCAGCGCATAATCGTCCCACGGCTCTGCAGTCAGGACCTGCAGGTCCATCAGGCGGCCTTCAGCGACGGTGCCCCGACATCGGCACGCGCCCGTGGCCCGGCCAGCATCGCCGCCCCTGCCGCACGCACCGCGTCGACGGTCACCGCGTCGAGCCGCGCCACCACTTCCGCCGGCGGCACGACGCGACCGTGCACCATCAGCGACCGGGCAAGATACTCCGACCAGCCGCCCGGCGCCTCCAGCGACATCAGCAGCCCGGCGCGGACCTGCGCCCGCGCGCGCTCCAGCTCGGCCTGGCTCAGCTCCGCCGCGGTCGCCGCCAGCACGTTCTCGGCCAGCGCCATCGCCCGCGCCGCATCCTTCTTCGCCGTCGCCATATAGACCGAGAACAGCCCCGCATCGGCATAGGGCGTCGTGCTGGCATAGATGCTGTAGGCCAGCCCGCGATCCTCGCGCAACTCCTGGAAAAGGCGCGACGACGCCCCGCCACCGGCCGCCGTGGCGAACAACATCGCCGCGTCATGGTCGGGCGCCCGGTGCGCCGGAGCCGCCAGCCCGAGCGTCAGGTGCGCCTGCTCGAACTTGCGCCGGTCGTGCCGGGTCGAACCGTCGAAGCTTGCCGCTGCCGCATCGGGACGCGTGCCGGACGGCAACTCGCCGAGCCAGCGCTCCGCCAGCGCCACCAACGCCTCATGATCCAGCGCCCCGGCGGCGGTCAGCACGCACGATCCGCTGCGGTATTGCGTCGTCAGCCAGTCGGTCAGTGCCGTCTTGTCGAGACCGGCGATGCTATCGTCCGATCCCAGGATCGAGCGGCCGAGCGGCTGGCCGGGGAACGCCGCCTCCTGCAGATGGTCGAAGACTATGTCGTCTGGCGTGTCGCGCGCTTCGCCCAATTCCTGCAGCACGACCTGCTTCTCACGCTCGATCTCGGCTTCGTCGAAGCGCGGATGGGTGACGAGGTCGGCGATGACCTCGACGCCCAGCGCCAGGTCGTCCTTTAGCAATCGGGCGTGGAAGACCGTCATGTCGCGCGCCGTATAGGCGTTGATCGAGCCGCCGACGTCCTCGATGGCTTCGGCGATCTGCCGGGCCGAGCGCGTCGCCGTGCCCTTGAAGACCATGTGCTCGAACAGGTGTGCGACGCCGTTGACCGCCTCCGCCTCGTACCGCGCGCCCGTGTCGGCGTGGAGGGCGACGGCGACGGTCTCGACATGCGGCATCGAGCGGCTGACGACGCGCAGGCCGTTGGCGAGGGTGGTGATCCGGCTCATCGAGCGGTGGCTCGTTCGGCGATATAGGCCTCGACGGTGTTCAGCTCGGCGGGCAGCGTGTCATAGCGCTCCTCGCGGTCGAACAGGCCCTGCGCGCGTGCCGGCATCGTCGGACGGATGCCAGTGGCGCGTTCGACGGCATCGCGGAACTTGGCGGGGTGTGCCGTCGCCAGTGTCACGATCGGCTCATCGCCGGGCTGGATATGTGCCGCGGCCAATCCGATCGCGGTGTGCGGATCGATGACCTGGCCACAACGCTCCTTGGCCCAGCGCAGGCTGAGCGCCATGCCATCGGCGTCGATCCGCGCCGCGGTCAACAACTCCGCCGCTTGCGACCTCTGGCCGTCGTCGAGCTGCATCCGGCGGCTCGTTTCGAAGCCCTGCATCGCCTGCGCCAGGCTCGCGCCGTCGCGGTGGTGCAGCTCGAACAACAGCCGCTCAAAGTTGGAGCTGACCTGGATGTCCATCGACGGCGCTGCGGTCGGCTCCACCGTGCCGACGCTATAGTCGCCGCTGGTCAGTGCCCGCGCCAATATGTCGTTGACGTTGGTCGCAACGATCAGCCGCCCGACCGGCAGGCCCATCCGCGCCGCCATATAGCCCGCAAACACGTCGCCGAAATTGCCCGTCGGCACGGCGAAGCTGACCTTGCGCTCCGGAGCGCCCAGGCGGACGGCGGCGTAGAAGTAATAGACGATCTGGAACAGCAACCGCGCCCAGTTGATCGAATTGACCGCCGACAACCGGTACTTGCCCGCAAACGCCGGGTCGTTGAACATCGCCTTCACCAGCGCCTGTGCATCGTCGAACGTGCCGTGCACCGCGATGTTGTAGACGTTGGGCGCCATCACCGTCGTCATCTGGCGGCGCTGGACGTCCGACACCCGGCCGACCGGATGCAGCATGAAGATGTCGAGATGCTCGCGCCCGGCCAGCGCGTGGATCGCAGCCGAGCCGGTGTCGCCACTAGTCGCTCCGACGATGGTCAGATGCTCCGACCGGCGCGACAGGAAGCGCTCGAACAGCTGCCCCAGCACTTGGAGCGCGACGTCCTTGAACGCCAGCGTCGGACCATGGAACAGCTCCAGCAGCCAGTGCCGCTGGTCGAGTTGGACGAGCGGCGTTACCGCGGCATGGTCGAAGCCGGCATAAGCTTCCGTGAGCAGGGCGCGCAGCTCGGCCTCGGTCAGCGCCTCGCCCATGAACGGCAGGCAGACCCGCACCGCCGTCTCGACGTAGGACAGGTCAGCCATCGCCGTGATCTGGTCGCGGCTGAACGACGGGATCGTCTCAGGCACATACAGTCCGCCGTCGCTGGCGAGGCCGGCGAGCGTAGCCGCTTCGAAGTCGAGGATCGGTGCGGAGCCCCGCGTGCTGATGTAACGCATAGTCGGCAGGACTTAGCTGGCAGGCGACCGGGGAGCAACCTGAGCGCGTTCGCCAATGATCGGAGCGTCGGCGGGACTCTTCAGCCGCCGCCACATGAAGATGCCGTAGATCACAGTCAGCGTCGTGGCGAAGGCGAACCATTGAAAAGCGTAGCTGAGGTGACTGTCGGGCAGATCGCCGGGCGTCGGCTGACGGGCTGGGACCAACGGCGCGATGGCGGTATCCGGGATCAGCATGAAGAACGGACGCTTAGGGTCTTTGCCGTAAGCATGTTCGATCACCGTGCCCGAGAACTCGGTGTCGACAACCAGTGGAGTCGGCGCCTCGGGTCGATTGGTCCATCCTGCCGCGACGACCAGATCTGGGCCGCGGCCATGGACAAATGCCGGGTCGCGGCAAGCGATCAATACCAAAAAGCCTGGCTCACCAGCTTTGCTGTCGCCGCCCCGCATGTCGTAGGGCACCACACGTCCCGGACGGCAGTCGATAGTGGCACGTCTGAATTGGACGCTCTGCTCGCCGACCATTGCACGGAAGAACTCTACCGGACGCACCGGCGGCAGGTGCGCGGCCGCCTCCAACTGGGCGATCAACTGGTGCTTCCACACCCGCCGCTCGAGTTGCCAGATGCCGAGGCCGACCATGGTCACGACCATGATGAGCGTCATCAGCGTCGGTATGATCGGGACACGGCGCACGATCCTAATCAAGCCGGCCGAGTCGCGCGTCGTTCTTATACTCGAGTGTCAGCAGCAAACCCTTGGCAAAGCGCAACAGCGCCAACGTCAGAACCAAAGTCGATGGAACCCAGATCAGGGCGTGCACCCACCATGGCGGCTCGACCGACAGCTCGAGCCAGATCGCGCCGACCACGACCACTAACCCGACTAGAAAGATCAGAAACGGTGCCGCGGCGTCGCCCACGTCGAAGGTCGAGTAATCGAGGCCACACTGACTGCAGGACGGTGCGAAGCTTGCAATATTCCTGAACATCGTGCGCGCGCCACACTTCGGACAGGTGCCGAGCAGCGCGGCCTGGATCGGCGGCCGCGCTAGCGCTCGGGTCATGTAGCCGTTGCAGCGACGGCAGCGCCGAAGTTGGAGCCCCAGACGTAGATAGTGACGAATAGGAACAACCATACCACGTCGACGAAGTGCCAGTACCAGGCTGCAGCTTCGAAACCGAAATGTTGGCGCGGGGTGAAGTCGCCCTTGTAGGTCCGGGCCAGACAGACAATCAGGAATATCGTGCCGATGATGACGTGGAAGCCGTGGAAGCCGGTCGCCATGAAGAAGGTCGCGCCGTAGATGCTGCCGGCGAATCCGAATTCGGCATGGTGATATTCGAATGCCTGGACCGCGGAGAACAGCAGGCCGAGCCCGATCGTCAGCCAGAGACCCTGCTTCAGACCCTTGCGATCACCGTGGATCAGGGCGTGGTGCGCCCAGGTCACTGTCGTGCCGGAAAGCAGCAAGATCATGGTGTTAAGCAGCGGGAAGGCGAACGGATCGAGGACCTCGACGCCCTTTGGAGGCCAGACGCCGCCAATCGCTTCGGCCGTGCTGGGATAGAGCGAGGCGCTGAAATAGGCCCAGAACCAGGCGACGAAGAACATCACTTCCGAAGCGATGAACAGGATCATGCCATAGCGGTGATGGAGCTGGACGACGGGCGTGTGATCGCCGGTGTTGGCTTCGTGGATGACGTTCGCCCACCAGCTGTAGAAGGTGAACAGCACCGCCAATGTGCCGATCGCGAAGACCCAGGGGCCCCAGGCGACCTTGTGCATCCAGCCGATCGCACCGGCGGCCATGGCCAGCGCCGAGAAAGAGCCGAACAGCGGCCACGGTGATGGATCGACGATGTGGAACGCGTGGGTCTTGCCGCCTGCCATTGGTCCTAGCCTTTATTCTGTTCCGCACCCGCGAGCAGCGCGGAGTCACGCTGCGTGTCTAGCTGGGCACGGTTGCGCTCGTCCACCGGGAAGAAGGTGTAACTGAGCGTGATTTCATCGATCTTGCTGGCCTGAGGGTCTTTCAGGATAGCAGGGTCGATAAAGTAGGTGAGGGGCATGTCGACGACTTCGCCCGCTTTCAGGGTCTGCTCGTTGAAGCAGAAGCACTGGATTTTCTTGAAGTACCTGCCCGCCAGATCGGGTGAGACGTTGTAGACGGCGCGGCCGGTGACCGGTGCGGCGCTGAGATTGGTGGCGCGGTAGAAGGCCATGCGGCGCTCGCCGACCTTGATCGTCGTCTCGTTGGCGGTGGGCACGAACTGCCACGGCATGCCGGGTGAGATATTGCCGTCGAAGCGGACCTTGATCGTGCGACCGGCGAGGGAGCGGAGGACGGAGTCGCTGGGCACGGCCGCCGCTTCGGCCCGGCCGGTGGTGCCGGCGAAACCCGTCGCTTGGCAGAAGGCGCGGTAGAGCGGCACGGCAGCAAAGGCGAGCGCGATCATCACCGTAGCAAAGGCTGCGGCGACGGTGGCGGTACGGCGATTGGTGCTGGCGAGGGTGGCCGACATCAGACCATCCGGACGATCGTGATGCCGAAGAACAGCAGGGCGAGCGCGACCAGAATGCCGCCGAGGACGAGGTTGCGGGCGCGGCGGCGGGCAACGAAAATGGTCATTTCCTCGGGGGTCATCCGAAAATCCAATGGTCGGCGACGAGCCCGGCGAAGAGCATGAAAAGGTAGAGCAGAGAAAAACGGAACAGCTTTTTCTCAGGAGCCATGTCGACGGCGAGCGTCGCGGTGTTGCGCGAGACGGCGAGCGCATACCAGGCGAATACCGCACCCAGACCAGCGGCGATTCCACCATAGACCCAGCCGGTGAGGCCAAAAACCCAGGGCAGCAGGCTGACCGGCACGAGGAGCGCGGTGTAAAGCAGGATCTGGCGGCGGGTGACGGCCGGCCCGTGGGTGACGGGCAGCATCGGCACGCCGGCCTTGGCGTAATCAGCCTCCATGAACAGCGCCAGCGCCCAGAAGTGCGGCGGCGTCCATAGGAAGATGATCGAGAACAGCAACACCGGCAGCAGCGTCACATCGTGCGTCACGGCGGCCCAGCCGATCAGTGGCGGAAAGGCGCCCGCAGCGCCGCCGATGACGATGTTCTGCGGCGTCCGGCGCTTGAGCCAGACGGTGTAGATCATCACGTAGAACAGGATCGAAATCGCCAGCAGCGCCGCGGCGAGCCAGCCGACCGCGAGGCCCATGACGGCGACCGAGCCGACCGACAGCGCGACGCCATAGGCCAGAGCCTCTTGCGGGGCGATCCGGCCACCGGGCAGCGGACGCCCGGCGGTGCGCTTCATCAGCGCGTCGATGTCGGATTCGAACCATTGGTTGAGCGCCCCGGCGGCGCCCGCCGCGATGGCGATGCACAGGATCGCGACGGCGCCGAGGAACGGGTGAATATGCCCCGGTGCCGCAAGCAGGCCGCACGCCGCCGAAAACACCACCAGCGACATGACGCGCGGCTTCAGGAGCGCGAGATAATCGCGCCAATCGGCATAGGCCGTCGATGGCAGGGTCTGCGTCGTCACGATTGGTCCAATGTCGGGTAGCGAGCGATGAGCCCGCTACTTGATCTGCGGCAGCGTCTCGAACTGGTGGTGCGGCGGCGGCGAGCTCAGCGTCCACTCGAGCGTGGTCGCACCCTCGCCCCAGTAATTGCCCTCGACGCGGCGACCAAAGGCCAGCGAGTAGATGACATTGATGAAGAAGAACAACATCCCGACCGCCATGATCGCATAGCCGACGCTGGAGATGTAGTTCCAGTGCTCATAGGCCGGCGTGTAGTCGGGGAGACGACGCGGCATGCCCTGCTGGCCCAGGAAATGCTGGGGGAAGAACATCACGTTGACGCCGACGAAGAAGATCCAGAAGTGCAGCTGCGCCAGGAGCTCGTTGTACGCCTTGCCGCTCATCTTGCCGAACCAGTAGTAGAAGCCGGCGAAGATCGCGAACACCGCGCCGAGCGACAGCACGTAGTGGAAGTGCGCGACGACGTAATAGGTGTTGTGCATGTAGGTATCGACGCCGGCGTTGGCCAAGACGACACCGGTGACGCCACCGACGGTGAACATGAAGATGAAGCCGATCGCCCACAGCATCGGTATCTTGAAGCTGATCGAACCACCCCACATCGTCGCGATCCAGCTGAAGATCTTGATGCCGGTCGGCACCGCGATGATCATCGTCGCCGCCGTGAAATACATCTTGGTATTCACGTCGAGACCGCTGGTGAACATGTGGTGAGCCCAGACGATGAAGCCGATGCCACCGATCGCGACCATGGCGTAGGCCATGCCGAGATAGCCGAACACAGGCTTCTTCGAGAAGGTCGAGATGATCTGCGAGACCATGCCGAAACCGGGCAAGATCAGGATGTAGACCTCCGGGTGACCGAAGAACCAGAACAGATGCTGGTACAGGATCGGGTCGCCGCCACCGGCCGGGTCGAAGAAGGTGGTGCCGAAGTTGCGATCGGTCAGCAGCATGGTGATGGCACCGGCCAGCACCGGCAACGACAGCAGCAGCAGGAAGGCGGTGACCAGCACCGACCAGACGAACAACGGCATCTTGTGCAGGGTCATGCCCGGCGCACGCATGTTGAAGATCGTCGTGATGAAGTTGATCGCACCGAGGATCGACGAGGCGCCGGCAAGGTGGAGCGACAGGATAGCCATGTCGACGGCTGGTCCGGGATGGCCGCTGGTCGACAGCGGCGGATAGACCGTCCAGCCGGTTCCGGCCCCATCGAAGCCCGCCGGGCCAGGCACGAACATCGAGCCGAGCAGCAGCAGGAACGACGGCACGAGCAGCCAGAACGAGACATTGTTCATGCGCGGGAAAGCCATGTCGGGCGCGCCGATCATGATCGGCACGAACCAGTTGCCGAAGCCGCCGATCATCGCGGGCATGACGGTGAAGAACACCATGATCAGGCCGTGCGCGGTGATGAAGACGTTCCACAGATGATAGGAGGCGTCGAGATTGCCCTGGGTGAACCAGGTCAGATACTGGATGCCGGGATGCGCCAGCTCGGCGCGCATGATGCCGGAAATCGCACCGCCGATGGTCCCCGCGACGATCGCGAAGATCAGGTACAGCGTGCCGATGTCCTTGTGGTTGGTCGAGAACAGCCACCGCTCGACGAACCCGAGCTTGTGCTCATGGGCATCGTCGTGGGCGTGGTCGTGCCCGTGATCCGCAACGAGGGGGCTGGTGGCCATGGTCTGGCGCTCTCTCTTACTTGGCAGCAGGCGTCGCGGCGGGCGCGGCGGCTTCAGTTGTATTCGAACCACCCGCGAGGGCGGCGTTTGCCGGCTCGGCCGGCGTCGCCGAGGTCGCAGCTTCGGCAGCAGCGCTGCCGCCTGCGTTCGGTGAGATACCTGCGCCAGCGACCGGGGCTCCGGCGACCGGCGGCGTGATGCCGTTTTCCTTTTGCTTGGCGGCGACCCACTGGGCGAAGCGCTCCTTGGAGACGACTTCGACGGCGATCGGCATGAACGCATGCTTGGTGCCGCACAGCTGGTTGCACTGGCCGAAGAACACGCCGGTACGGTCTGCCTTGAACCAAGTCTCGTTGATGCGGCCGGGAACGGCGTCCATCTGGACCCAGAATGCCGGGATCGCCCAGGCGTGGATGACGTCGGCAGCGGTGGTCAGGACGCGGACGGTGACGCCGACCGGCACGACCACCCGGTTGTCGACATCGAGCAACTGCGGCGAGCCGGCCTTGGCGGCCTCTTCCTTGGTCAGCATGATCGAATCGAAGCTGAAATTGCCCTGGTCGGGGTATTCATACTCCCAATACCATTGATGACCGATGGCCTTGATGGTCAGGTCGGCCTTGGGCGGCTCGTACTGGTTGGCGAGCAGGCGGAACGACGGCACGGCGATCCACACCAGGATGAGGACCGGGACGAGCGTCCACAGAACCTCGATCGTCGTGTTGTGGCTGGTCCGCGATGCCTGCGGGTTAGCCGCCCGGCGGAAACGAACGACGACATAGCCGAGCAGCAGCACGACGAAGATCGTGATGATGACCATCATCGGGTCGAGCACGGCCTTGACCATGCCGTGCGCCTCGCGGGCGATCGGCGACTCAGGCGGCTGCAGGTCCCAATGGGTGCCGCCGGCAGGCTGGCCGATGCCGGCAGTCGCTGGAACACGCTGGTTAACCGGGGCGCCGCTGGCGATCTCGATGGTCTGGACCGGGGTGACCGGCGCGGCGTCGACGACGTTGCCGGAGGTCGGATCGACCTTGGCGGTGGTTGCCGGCTTGGTCGGGGCGGCGGCTACCGGGATCGCCGGGGTGGTGACTGCGGGAGCCGTTGCAGCGGGAGCAGCTGCCGGGGCCGCAGCGTCCTGCGCCAGCAGCGCGGCCGGGGCCAGCGCCATCAGGACAGCAGCAATTGAAAGCCTAAGTCGGTGCATCATGCCCCTCGGGTATCGGACGAGACCCGGCGCGTCCACCGGGATGTTGGCGCGTCTATATGCGGCGCAGCATCGTCGGACAAGCGGCGAAGGTGCCGCATCGCCCGGCAAATCCTCACTCGCGATCGCTGCGCCCCCGCGCGGCAGGTCAGGCGAGCAGGTCGGCGTAGCGCGCGGTGTCGCGTTTGAGCTGGGCGGCGACCGCGTTCGGGACGTCCTCGCCCTGGAGCATGCCGGTGTTCCACAGCGCGACGAACTCCAGCCCGTCGTCGATGCTGTGGTCGCGGCCGTGGTTGAGCACCGCCTTGATGCCGGTGATCGCCAGCGGCGACTTGGCGGCGATGTCGCGCGCCAGCTCGTGCGCGGCGGCGAGTGCCGCGTCATGGTCGGCGGCGACGCGGTTGAGGAAGCCGTAGCGCGCCGCCTCCTCGGCCGGGAAGCGGCGCCCGGTATAGGCGAGTTCGCGGACGATGCCCTGGGGCAGCAGGTGCGGAATGCGCTGCAGCGTGCCGACGTCGGCGACGATGGCGATGTTGATCTCCTGGATGGTGAAAAAGCAGTCCGCCGTGCCGACGCGCATGTCGCAGGCGGTGACGAAATCGACGCCGCCGCCAATGCAGCCGCCATGCACCACCGCGATCACCGGGACGCGGCAACGGTCGACGACGGTAAAGCTGTCCTGCATGTGCTTGACGTGGCGGCGGAAAGCCTCGCGCGCTCGTCCCGCATCGCCGGGCGGTCCGCCCAGCGTCGCGCCGGCCCAGGCGAGGTCGAGCCCGGCGGTGAAGTGCTTGCCGGTCGAGGCGACAACTACGGCGCGGATGCCTGGGTCGGCGTCGATCGCCCCGAAAATCTCGATGATCTCGGTCCAGAACGCCTGGTTCATGGTGTTGAGGGCCTGTGGGCGGATCATCGTCACCGTCGCCACGCCGTCGGCGGTGTCGAGGCGCAAGGTCGTCAGTTCCATCGTCGCGGCTCCTCGGCTAGATGACGTGGCATGACCAAGTTCACCGTCAACGGCAATCCCGTCCATTACCTGATGGACCCGACGACGCCGTTGCTGTGGGCGCTGCGCGATGCCTCGAATCTGACAGGCACGAAGTTCGGCTGTGGCGCCGGGCTGTGCGGGGCCTGCACCGTCCATATCGACGGCGTGCCGCAGCGCAGTTGCCAGGTCGCGATCGGCGACATCGAGGGCACGCTGGTGACGACGATCGAGGGTCTGTCGGACGATCGCTCGCACCCGGTGCAGCAGGCGTGGATCGCCGAGCAGGTGCCGCAATGCGGCTATTGCCAGTCAGGCATGATCATGGCCGTGGCGGCGCTGCTCAAGACCAACAAGCATCCGAGCGACGAGGAGATCGACGCGTCGATCACCAACCTGTGCCGCTGCGGCACCTATCCGCGGATCCGCAAGGCGATCCACCGGGCGGCAGCGGGCGATGTCGACGCCGGAGTCGCGGTGCCGGGGACGACCGCGAGCGAGGCGGCACGGATCGCGCCGTCGATGGTCGCACGCCCGGCGACGGTCACGCGCTAGCCTCCGGGCGGCTGCCGGATCAACGGTCGGGGGCGTCCCGGACGGGCTTTCAGGGCCTTGAAACGTCACGCATTTCCGAGTGTCCGGACTTAACCGTTTCTTAGCGAAGCATCGCTCGGAGTGGAGCCGCGCGTCCGGGACCCAAGGCAATTGTGGATTAAGCCCGACGCTGTGCTGCCGTTTACCATGATTGCGACACACGGTCGTCCGGGACGGCGTGGTCAAATCCAGCGACGAGGCGAGACTCGATACGGAACCAAAGACTACAGGCGCTGACGCTAATGCAATAGGTCTTAAGGGAAGTGCAACAGTTCGCATGATAATCTTTGAATGCGCACCCCTGAACAATCGTGGCCATCAGCCTGACCGAGTCGGCTCCTTTGCGTCGCGTGCGGGATCGGTGCGGGTGGGAGTAGCGGTGTTCAAGCGTGCAGGAAGATCGGGGGCTTGCGGCCTGTTGCTGTGCGGTGCGGCCGCGCTGGCCCAGCCGACGGTCGCGGTCACGCCGCCCGCCGCCGCGATTTCCTTGCCAGAGCCGTCGGGAGCGCCGCAATCGATCGACTTCGACCGCGATCCGCTGATCCGGTTCTCCCACGCCGCCGTGCCGGCCCGGCCGTTCCTCGATACGCTGGGCCGCGCCGTCGAGGTCCATCCCAACGTCGCCGCCGCGATCGCCGATGCGCAGTCCCGCGAAGGCGTCCGCACCCAGGTCCGCGCCGGGCTGTTCCCGCAGGTCGACGCGTCACTGGTCACGCAACGCTCGCTCGCCAACCGCTTCCAGTCGGGCGACACCTTCATCGAGAGCCTGGCGCCGCGGACCCGCGCCGACGCCGTCATCAACGCCGACCAGCTGATCTATGACTTCGGCGCGACCGGCAGCCGGATCTCCGCCGCCAACGACCGCATCCGCGCCGCGCGGGCCGAGGTCGAGCGCGTCGCCGGCGACACGGCGCTGCGGGCGGTCAATGCCTGGTACAACGTGCTCGGCTACCAGATGCTGGTCGAGCTGAGCGACGCGATGGCCAAGCGGCAGCGCGCCATCCTCGCCGATGTCCGCACGCGCGTCGTCCAGGGTTTTGGCGCGGCGGGCGACGTGGCGCGGGCGGAGGCGGTGCTGGCCGATACCGAGGTGCAGGCGGCGCGCTATGGCCGGGCGCTGGAGCAGGCGCGCGGTCGCTACCGCGAGACCTTCGGCACCGATGCGCCGGATCATCTCAGTCGCCCGCTGCCGCCGCGCTCCGAGGCGCAGAGCCTCGACAATGCGCAGGCGATGAGCCGCCAGTCGCCCGCCGTCGCCGCCGCGCTGCGCCGGGCCGAGGCTGCCCGCCGTGACTATCGGGCGGCGCGGGCGGACGGGCTGCCGCGGCTGTCGGCGGGAGTGAACGGCTCGCGCTACGACGTCTTCACCGGGTCGGACTATGACGTGCGCGGCACCATCAGCCTGCGCCAGAGCCTGTTCGCCGGCGGTGCCCAGCGCGGCCGGATCGACGAGGCGAGCGCGGTGTCGCGCCAGGCCGGCTTCATCGCCGACCAGGTCATCAACGAGAGCGAGCGCGACGCCGGCATCGCCTTTACCGACGTCAAGTCGCTGACCATCACCGAGGCGACGCTGGAGACCGCGTACATCGCCAACCGGCGCTCGCGCGACAGCTATGTCGAACAGTTCCGGGTCTCGCGCGGCACGCTGATCGAGCTGCTGCGCGCCGAACAGGATTATTACTCGGCCGCCGCCAATTACCTGCAGGGCATCATCGAGCTGGACGTGGCGCGTTACGCGCTGCTCACCCGCACCGGCGAAATCCTGCCGGCGGTCGGCGTCAAGCTCAGCACGGCACCGATGTGAGGGGGCAGACTATGACCGACAGCAACATCGAACTGCACAAGCCGCGCATCGCCGCCTGGCTGATGGACCCGATCCGCGCCAACCGGGGCCTGTACGGGCAGGTCGCGCTGGCGGCGATCCTGGTCAATCTGTTCGGGCTGGTGACCTCGCTGTTCTCGATGACGGTGTACAACCGCATCGTTCCCAACAACGCTACCGACTCGCTGATCGCACTGTCGGTCGGGGTCGGCATCATCCTGGTCTTCGACTTCATACTGCGCACCCTGCGCGGCTATTTCATCGACATCGCCGGGCAGCGCATCGACCGCACCGTCGGCAACTCGATCTTCGAGCGCATGCTGTCGATGCGAATGGAGACGCGCCAGGGTTCGTCGGGCGCCTTTGCCGGCTTGCTCCGCGAGTTCGAGGCGCTGCGCGACTTCTTCGCCTCGGCGACGCTGGCCGCCGTCGTCGACGTGCCGTTCATCCTGCTGTTCCTGGTCGTCATCTGGGCGATCGGCGGCTGGCTGGTGGCGGTGCCGCTGGTGATGATCCCGCTGGTCGTCGGGGTCGGGCTGTTCTCGCAGCCACTGCTGTCGCGGCTGGCGGGCAAGGGCCTGGCCGAGGGCATGTCGAAACAGGGCGTGCTGGTCGAGGCGATCTCGGGCCTCGAGACGGTCAAGTCGTCGTCCGCCGGCCCGCTGCTGGCGCGTCGCTGGGCGAAGGCCGTCGACGACCATGCCGCGTCGTCGCTGCGCCAGCGCCTGATCGCGGCGGTCAGCATCAACGTCGCCCAGTCGGTGCAGCAGATCTGCTATGTCGGCGTCGTCATCATCGGCGTCTACATGATCGCCAACCGCGAGCTGACCATGGGCGGTCTGATCGCCGCCTCGATCCTGTCGGGCCGCTGCGTCGCGCCGCTGGGCCAGATCGCCAGCCTGCTGACCCGCCTCAGCCACACCCGCTCGGCCTATGCCCAGCTCGACAAGCTGATGCAGAGCGGCGGCGAGGCGCACGAGGATCGCAACTATCTCCGCCGCGCCAAGCTGGACGGCGGCATCGAGTTCCGCAACGTCACCTTCCGCTATCCCGGCACCACGGCGCGCGCGCTGGACGATGTCACCTTCCGCATCCAGCCGGGCGAGCGAGTCGCCATCGTCGGGCGCGTTGGCTCCGGCAAGTCGACCGTCGCCCGGCTGATCCTCGGCCTGTACCAGCCCAGCGAGGGCGCGGTGTTCGTCGACGACGCCGACGTCCGCCAGCTTCACCCCGACGACCTGCGCCATAATATCGGCGCGGTGTTGCAGGACGTCTTCCTGCTCAGCGGCTCGGTGCGCGAGAACATCGCGCTCGGCGAGGCGGCGGTCGACGATGCCGCGGTCCTCAAGGCCGCCAAGCTGTCGGGCGCGCACGACTTCATGGGGCAGCTGCCCAACGGCTATGACCTGCAACTGGCCGACCGCGGCGAAGGGCTGTCGGGCGGCCAGCGCCAATCGATCGCGATCGCCCGCGCCCTGGCGCACGAGCGCCCGATCCTGCTGTTCGACGAGCCGACCTCGGCGATGGATATCCAGTCGGAGAACGCCCTGATCTCGCGGCTCGAGCCCGAGCTGAAGGGCCGGACCGTGGTGCTGGTCACCCACCGCCAGTCGATGCTGCGCCTCGTCGACCGCATCATCATCCTCGACAAGGGCAAGGTCGTCGCGATCGGCCCGCGCGACGACGTGCTCAAGTCCGTCGCCGTCAACTAGGGAGCGCACCATGTCCTTCGCCACGACGCTGGAGACGATGCCGCTCCAACTCGAACCGACCCGCGCCTCGCGGTTGATGCTGTGGACGATCGCCGGCCTGACCTTTGCGCTACTGCTGTGGGCGGCGCTGGCCCGGGTCGACGAGGTTGCCGGTGCGCAGGGCCGGGTGATCCCGTCACGCCAGCTGCAGATCGTCTCCAACCTGGAGGGCGGCGTGGTCAAGGCGATCCTGGTTCGTGCCGGGCAGCATGTCCGCGCCGGCCAGCCGCTGGTGCGCCTCGACAATACCGCCTTCACCGCCGAATTCGGGCGGACGACCGAATCCTATAACGCGCTGGTCGCCCGGGCGACGCGGTTGCAGGCCGAAGTCGATGGCAGGGCGCCGGTGTTCGCGCCGGGCCTGACGACCGCCGCGCCGCAGCTGGTCGAGACCGAGCGGTCACTGTACCGGGCGCGGCTGGCCGGGCTTGCCGCCGACAGCGCAGTCGAATCGGCCAAGCTCGACCAGGCGCAGCGCGCGCTCGGCCAGGCCGAGGTCGAGGCAGCGACCCGGACCCAGGGCGCGGCCGCCGCCGACAGCGAGTTGGCGATGATCGCGCCGCTGGTCGCCAAGGGGATCGAGCCGCAGATCGAACTGGTGCGCGCGCAGACCGCACAGGCGCAGGCGCGCGGCGGCGCGGGCAGCGCGGCGCTGGCGATCCGCCGCGCCCGTGCCGCGGTGGAGGAGGCGCAGTCGGGCCTGCGCAGCGTCCGCGACAGGTATCGCGCCGACGCCTTCACGCAGCTGACGACGGCGCGCGGCGAACTGGCCGGACAGGGCGTCACCCTGCCCGCGCTGCAGGATCGGCTGACGCGCACGGAACTGCGCGCGCCGATCGCCGGGACCATCAACCGCGTGCTGGTCGCCACCGTCGGCGGCAGCGTGAGGCCGGGCGAGCCGCTGGTCGAGATCGTACCCGCCGACGACACGCTGGTCGTCGAGGCCGAGGTAAAGCCCGCCGACATCGCCTTCGTTCACCTCGGCCAGCGCGCCACCGTCAAGCTCACCGCCTATGATTATTCGGTCTATGGCGCGCTCGACGGCAAGGTCGAGACGATTTCACCCGATGCCATCGTCAACGAGCGCACCGGCGAGAGCCACTTCACCATCCGCATCCGCACCGACAGCGCCGAACTGAAAGCCAAGGACGGCACCCGCCTGCCGATCGGCGCCGGCATGATCGCCCAGGTCGACGTGCTCGGCCACAAGCGGTCGGTGCTGTCGTACCTGCTGACACCGGTGTCGAAGCTGCGCGACAACGCCTTCCGGGAGAAATAACGGTCCCCTCGGGAGCCGTTTCGAGCAGAAGAACCCCCACCCCGGCCCTCCCCACTCTACGCTGCGCGTGGGGGGAGGGAGCAGAAAGGTGCGCTGCCGCTTCGGGTTCCAACGTCCTTTCTGCCCCCTCCCCCCACGTGAGCCTTCGCGAACATAGAGTGGGGAGGGCCGGGGTGGGGGCGCTTCTTCAGCGTCCCTCTGTCCGGGCGGTCCTTCCCCTCCACGCTGTGCATGGGCGGGGAAGCAGGCTCAGGTCGACGGCGTGATCTCGATCAGGTCCAGCGTCGATTCCCACAGCGGAAACGGCAGTTCCAGCCGCCAGCGCTTCGGCCCGAGGCTGTGCAGGACGCCGACCTGGTTGCGGTCGACATCGGCATTATACTTGAAGCCGCCGCGCTCGTTGCCGAGGTTGATCGCGCCGAGATAGATCATCCGCTCGCCGTCCGGGTACAGCACGCCGCTGGTGCGCTGCGCACCGCCTTCGCCGGTAAAGCGCAGGCCGTCGCGGCTTGCCTCGATGCGGCAGGGATAGCTGCCGACTGCCCGCCAGTTGGGCATCCCCGCGACCCGGCTGCCCAGCTTCAGGGTCCGGCAGGAATAGATTCCGGGTGCCGGCGGCGGATCGGCGGTGACTGCATCGCCCTGGGTCAACGCGCCCTGCCCCGACCAATCGGCGGCAAGTCCCGCCGCGGCGACCTGCGCACGGGCGGTGGTCCAGGCGTGGTACAGGCCGGCGAGGCGCTTGCGGTCGGGCTCGGTCATCTGGCGCCGCCAGCCCGGCGGATCGGCGGCGGCGGGGACGGCACCCAGCACGGCCCCCAGCACGACGAGCGCGACCAGGCTGGTGCGGCGGCTCATCCCAGCATGTCCCGCACGAATGCCGCGAGCCCGAGTTGCCGCCGCCGCGCCAGCCGCTCGGCCTTCAGGATCGCACGGATCTCGTGGAGGCAGACGTCGGGATCGTCGTTGATCAGGATATAGTCGTACTCGCCCCAATGGCTGATTTCGGTGGCGGCGCGCCGCATGCGGTGGGCGATGACCGGCTCCGAATCGGTGCCGCGCGAGCGCAGGCGGCGCTCCAGCTCGGCCATGCTCGGCGGCAGGATGAAGACGCGGACCAGGTCGCTGCCCGATTCGGTCTGCTGGAGCTGCTGCGTGCCTTGCCAGTCGATGTCGAACAGCACGTCGCGCCCGGCGTGGAGCGCATCCTGTACCCGGGCGCTCGGCGTGCCGTATTTATACCCGAATACCTTGGCCCATTCGAGCAGCTCGCCGGCGGCCTGCATCCGGTCGAACTCGGCCTCGGTGACGAAATGATAGTCGCGGCCATCGATCTCGCCGGGGCGTGGCGGACGGGTGGTGACCGACACCGACATGACGATCTGCTCGTCGTCGACCAGCAGACGCCGCGACATCGTCGTCTTGCCCGCCCCCGACGGCGAGGACAGCACGAACATCAGGCCGCGGCGGGGCGGCGTAGCAACGGCGGTACTGACGAATGCGGTCATCGGCGCGGTGTAGAACGTTGCGCGCCGGTCGCCAACTCCGTCAGGCGTCGGGCCCGATCATCTTGTCGGCGCGCACCACTTCGCGGAAGCGCGGCTCGTCGATGAGTTTCAGCGCCAGCGCTGCCTCGAGCAGCGAGGTGCCGTTGACATGCGCGTGCTTGGCGATCTTGGCGGCGGCGTCATAGCCGATCTCGGGCGCCAGCGCGGTGACCAGCATCAGCGAACGCTCGACCAGCTCGGCGATCCGCCCTTCGTTGGCGGTCATGCCCTCGACGCAGCGCTCGCTGAAGCTCGCCATGCCGGTCGCCAGCAGGTCGATCGAGCGCAGCACGTTGGCGCCGATCAACGGCTTGAAGACGTTGAGCTCCATGTGCCCCTGCATGCCGCCGACGGTGACGGCGACATGATTGCCCATGACCTGGGCGGCGACCATCGTCAGCATCTCGCATTGGGTCGGATTGACCTTGCCCGGCATGATCGAGCTGCCAGGCTCATTCTCCGGCAGCGACAACTCGCCGAGGCCGGAGCGCGGTCCCGAACCGAGCAGCCGCAGGTCGTTGGCGATCTTGGTCAGCGCCACGGCCAGCGTGTTGAGCGTACCCGAGAAATGGACCAACGGGTCGTTGCTCGCCAGCGCCTCGAACTTGTTGTCGGCGGTGCGGAACGCCAGGCCGGTGATCGTCGCGATCTCGGCAGCCACGGCGACGTCGAAGCCCTGGGGCGAGTTGAGGCCGGTGCCGACCGCAGTGCCACCCTGCGCCAGCTGCATCATGCCGTGGCTGACGGCGGGCTCGATGCGTTGCTGGCAGCGGTACAACTGGTTGGCGTAGCCTGAGAATTCCTGGCCCAGCGTCAACGGCGTCGCGTCCTGCAGGTGAGTGCGGCCGATCTTGACGATGTGCGCCCAGCCCTTGGCCTTGGCATCCAGCGCGCCGAACAGCCGCTCCAGCGCCGGCATCAGGCGGTTGGTCGCGGTCAGCGCGGCGGCGATGTGGAGCGCGGTCGGGAAGGTGTCGTTCGACGACTGCCCCATGTTGACATGGTCGTTGGGGTGGACCGGCGACTTGCCACCGCGCTTGCCGCTCAGCGCCTCGTTGGCGATGCCGGCGATGACCTCGTTGACGTTCATGTTCGACTGGGTGCCGGAGCCGGTCTGCCAGATCACCAGCGGGAACTGGTCGTCATGCTCGCCCGCGGCGACCGCGGCGGCGGCGGTTTCGATGGCGTCGGCGATCTCGGCGGGCAGGCCGTGGCTGCGGTTGACCCGGGCGGCGGCCTGCTTGACGATCGCCAGGGCGTGGACGATCTCGATCGGCATGCGCTCGCGCGGGCCGAATGGGAAGTTGCCGATGCTGCGCTGGGTCTGCGCACCCCAATAGGCGTTGGCATCGACGTCGATCGGACCGAAGCTGTCGGTCTCGCTACGAAAGGTCATGGTCGGGCGGCTCCAGGCAAGGTCGCGGTGTTGCCGCTGCCTTTGCCCGAGCGGGGCAGCCATGCCAAGCGGCGCGCCTATTTCTTGCGGAAGCGGTCCAGCGTCACGACGTTCGAGCCGTCCTCAATCGGCGGCAGCGGCGGCGCAGGCTCAGGCACGGCGGCGGCCGCCTCGCCCTCCTTGGGCTGGAACTGCAGCGAGAAGTTGACCGCCGGGTCGACGAACCCGGTGATCGCGTCAAACGGAATGTGCAGCTTGGCCGGCACCTGGTTGAAGCTCAGGCCGATCTGGAAGTGACGATCGTCGATGAACAGGTCCCAATACCGGTGCTGGATGACGATGGTCATCTCCTCCGGATAGCGCTCGAGCAGGTGCTTGGGCATCTCGACGCCGGGATAGCGCGTGCGAAACGCGATGTAGAAGTGGTGGCTGCCCGGCAATCCGCCCTCCGCATCGATGCGGTCGAGGACCCGGCGGACCACAGAACGCAAGGCGTCCTGGACGATCTCGTCGTAGGGAATCAGGCTATCGGCTGTGGTGTCGTTCACGAATCGGCTCCGGCTCGACGCCACGATACTGGCAAGGCTGCCCCAACGCCAAGGTGTAAGCGCCGGGTCCGTCGAAAAGACAAGGTGGGGAGCTTCTGTTGCTCGGTGCTCCCCGTACCGCCGGTTTCCATTTCTGTTGCCCGGTATGGTCCCTACCGCGCTTTCGGCCAGTGTAACTTAGTCCGTGAGGACCGGGTTACGCTGCGATTGCGAATGCCTCGTTGTCGTTGGCATTTATCAAATCGAACGGTTTTACGGCTCATTCAGGCCGGGCAAAAGTCTCCGTCTTTGGACACACGTCGATCCTGTTTCGGCCCCATGCCTCCCCCGACAACGGGGGTACGATGGTGGAGCCGCCGGGTACCGCCCCCGGGTCCGTTGTGTTTATTACACGGCACTCTGTATCGCCATAGCCGAGCGCTAACCCGGCACCGCCAACATACGCTGGCGAGCGTAATTTGCAACCACCGCACGGTAATGCGTCAGCATTCCGCCGTTGATCGCGTCCCAGTCATAGCCCTGCGCCCGCTCGACCCCAGCCGCGCCGGCAGCCTCGCGCCGGGCCGGGTCGGCGATCAGGACGGCGATCGCGTCGGCAAAGGCGGCGATGTCGCCGGGCGGCACCAGCGCGCCGCTGACGCCGTCGTCGACCAGGCAATTATTGCCCGTCGCCAGCGCCGCCACCACCGGCAGGCCACTGGCCATCGCCTCCAGCGTGACGTTGCCGAAGGTCTCGGTGGTCGACGGATTGATCAGCATGTCGGACGAGGCATAGGCGACCGCCAGCGCATCGCCGCTGAGTTGACCGGTGAAGATCGCACCCGGCGCCTGCGCCTCGAACGTGTCGCGGGCCGGACCGTCGCCGACGATCAGCAGCTTGCAGGCGACACCGCGGCGCTCGAGCTCGGCCTTGGTCGCCGCGACGACGTCGAGGCCCTTTTCCAGCACGAGCCGCCCGACGAAGCCGATCACCACGTCGCTGTCGGCGATCCCCATCGTCCGCCGCCACTCCAGCGAGCGCCGTTGCGGGTTGAAGCGCGCTCGGTCGATGCCGCGGCTCCAGATCTCGATATGCTCGCTGATGCCCTGCTCGCGCAGCACGTCGGCAAAGCCCTCCGAGGTCGCATAGACTTCGGGCAGGTCGCTGTAGAACCGGCGCAGGATGTTCTCGGCATGCTTCCGGAACCAGCCGAGGCCGTAGAACTGGAAATAGGTGTCGAAGCGCGTGTGGAACGAGGCCACGGCGGGAACGCCCAGCCGCCTTGCCTCACGCTTGGCGGCAAAGCCGAGCAGGTCGGGCGCCGACAGGTGGATCAACGTCGGCGCGAAGGCTTCGATATCGCGGCGCACCCGGGCATTGATGCCCAGTCCGAAGCGGTACTCGGTGCGCCCGGGGATCGGGACGGACGGCGCCGAGATCAGCGTGCCCGTTGCCGGAAACGCCTCGGTCGACCCGGTCGGCGAATAGACCCGCACCGGCACGCCCTGGCTCTCGAGATAGCCGACCAGCTTGTTCAGGGCCTGGTTGGCGCCGTCGCGGACGAAATTATAATTGCCGGAAAACAGCGCGACGCGCAGCTCCGGCGGGGGTGACATGGTCAGCACGGTACCCGTCCTGCCCGATTTGGACTGCCACGGCCAGCGTAGGGGCATCTGCCACGGCGCGGGCTGGCGCAGCAGCGCGGTCCCGGCGTCATCCGGCAGTGGAAGGAGCTTCACGGTCAAGGCCTTTGGTACAGTCGACAGGGTGAATACGTTTCGCCGCTGATATCGGGCGCAAGCGGCATTTCTGGGGCAGGACGGTGGCGTCGGCGCCGTCTGCGATGCCGCATGGTGAGTCTGGACCAGAAACAAGAAGAAGCCCCGCCGGATTGCTCCGGCGGGGCTGATCACGATCGCAGGTCGTGGCTCAGGCGGCGACGGCCGAATTGCGACGACGACGGGCGGCAGCGCCGACCAGGCCGAAGCCGGCAATCATCAGCGCCCAGCTGGCAGGCTCAGGCACGCCCGGAACGACCGGCGGAAGATCGCTGCCGTCGGTGGTGAGGACGGACTTGCCGAGGCTGACGATCCAGCCGCCGTTGTTGGCATCGATGTCGACCTTGACCTGCAGGCCGGTGGCGATGTCGTCGAAGAAATTGGCGCCGAGCGCGAACGCGTTGCCATATTCCCAAGTGCTGTCGGAGCCGGTCAGCGCGCCGAGCAAGATCCAGGTGCCGCTGTCCAGTGCGTAGATATTGTCGGTCTCGCCAGACGAAAAGTCGACGTCGTACGCTGACACGCTCAGCGACGCGATGGTGAAGCCGCTGGCGATAGCGCCGTGGGTCCAGCTCCAGTCCTGGGAACCATCGCGATAATAAGGTGAATCGTTCTTCTGTGCATCGGTCGGGACGAAGTACCCGCTGGGTCCCTGGACGGTGTCGGTCGACGCCTGGGCTGCCGAACCAAGGCCAGTGACGGCGACTACGCCGGCAAGCAGTATCATTGTGGTCTTGAACATAAATCCCCTGTTGGTCCAGTTATTGGACAGGGCCTTATCGTTGCGGCAAGATAATGAGTCAATAGCGTAACGAATAGTTTTGATAAGAGTCGATACTCGCCAACTAGCGGACGTTCATCGATGAACTATTCGTGCCAACTATACGCTGGCCCGATCAGATAATGCGATAGAACACTGTTGCTTGGACATCATTCTGTGTCCGTTTATACAATCGCTATTCATCAAGCGCTGTAGAACTGGACTATGGAAGTCGTTCTTATTAATCTCACAGTTAGAAAGATCGAGATGCTCCAATCAGGTGGAGATATCTGCGTCTCAGCCTGCACGAAAACCACTGCTCAGCTTACTGTTCCTGCATCTTCGATCGTCAGTATGATGATGTGAGCGAAGCATAAAACATCAGCCCTGGCGAGCTAGCGCCAATCAACAGCACACAAGCTTAAGCGCACCTCTTTCAGATAGAACTACTCCTAAACAACGTCTGCAAGGTTCATGCCGTTTTATAGGATTTACTAACCCTTTATAATAATGACGATATCTCGTTTCAAGAATGCGGCTTCACCCGCAAACTGTAAGAACCAGCGACAGTTTCAGGTCTGTCCGACAGCGCCGGCAAACAAAAAGGCGCGCCGGTTACCCGGCGCGCCTTTATTGCAGTCCAGAAGATCCGCGAGCGTTAGCCGCCGACGACCTCGCCAAGCGGGCTGGGCACGGGGCCGAGCTCGACCGGAACTTCGGCCTTGGGCAGACGCGCAGCTTGGGTGGCCCGCAGTGCCGCATCGCGCGACGTTGCGGTGACCCGGGCCCGGGCGAGAGCGGCACCGGTGCCTGCCGGGATGAGCCGGCCGACGATGACGTTCTCCTTGAGGCCCTGCAGCGTGTCGATCTTGCCCTGCACCGCGGCTTCCGTGAGAACCCGCGTGGTCTCCTGGAACGAAGCCGCCGAGATGAACGACTTAGTCTGCAGCGACGCCTTGGTGATCCCGAGCAGAACGGGCTTGCCCTCTGCAGGGATACCCTTCTTGTCGAGCTTGGCGTTGTCGGCGTCCATCTCCAGGCGGTCGACCTGCTCGCCGACGAGCAGCGTGGTGTCGCCCGACTTGGTGATCTCGACCTTCTGCAGCATCTGGCGAACGATCACCTCGATGTGCTTGTCGTTGATCTTGACGCCCTGCAGACGATAGACCTCCTGGATCTCGGCGCACAGATATTCGGCCAGCGGCTCGATGCCCAGCACGTCGAGAATGTCGTGCGGGTTCGGATTGCCGTCGATCAGATAGTCGCCGCGACGGACATAGTCGCCTTCCTGGACCGAGACGTGGCGACCCTTGGGCACCAGATACTCGGCAACCTCGCCGCCGTCCTCGGGACGAATGCTGATCCGGCGCTTGGTCTTGTAGTCCTTGCCGAATTCCACACGCCCGTTGATGCGCGCGATGACCGCATTGTCCTTGGGGATGCGTGCCTCGAACAGCTCGGCCACCCGCGGCAGACCGCCGGTGATGTCGCGCGTCTTGGCGGCTTCCTTCGGGATGCGGGCAACCACGTCGCCGGCTTCGACATCCTGGCCGTCGTTGACCGACAGAATGGCGTCGACCGCAAGCAGGTAGCGAGCACTCTCGCCCGACCCCTCGTCGAGCAGCGTGATGCGCGGCTTGAGGTCGTCCTTCTTGTTGATCTGGCGCCAGTCCTGCACGACCTTCTGGGCAATGCCGGTGGCATCGTCGACGTTCTCGGACATCGAGACGCCTTCGATCAGGTCCTGGTACTTAACCTTGCCCGACTTCTCGGTGATGACCGGCAGGGTGTACGGATCCCAGTCGGCGAGGCGGTCGCCCTTGGAGACGATCGCCCCATCGGCATGCATCAGCGTCGCGCCGTACGGAATACGGTGGATCGAACGCTCACGCCCGTCATCGTCCATCAGCACGAGCTCACCGTTACGGCCCATCGAGACATCGCGGCCTCGCGAGTCGCGAATGGTGTGCAGGTTGCGCAGCAGCACCTTGCCGTCGACCGGAGCATCCAGCGTCGACTGCTCGCTGACCTGTGCGGCACCACCGATGTGGAAGGTACGCATGGTCAGCTGGGTGCCCGGCTCGCCGATCGACTGCGCGGCGATGACGCCGACAGCTTCACCGGCATTGACCGGGGTACCACGCGCCAGGTCGCGGCCGTAGCAGGTGCCGCAAACGCCGGTCTTGGTCTCGCACAGCAGCGGCGAGCGGATCTTGACCTCCGGAACGGCGGCCTTTTCGATGCGCACGACGTCGACTTCGCTGAGCAGCATGCCCGCCGGAGCCAGGATCTCGCCGGTCTTCACGTCGACGACATCGTCGAGCACGGTGCGCCCGAGGATACGCTCGCCGAGCGACACGATGGTCGAACCGCCGTCGACGATCGCCTTCATGATCAGGCCGCGGGTCGTACCGCAGTCATCCTCGAAGACGACGCAGTCCTGCGACACGTCGACCAGACGGCGGGTCAGGTAACCCGAGTTGGCGGTCTTCAGCGCGGTGTCCGCGAGACCCTTGCGGGCGCCGTGGGTCGAGTTGAAGTACTCCAGGACGGTCAGGCCTTCCTTGAAGTTCGAGATAATCGGCGTCTCGATGATCTCGCCCGACGGCTTGGCCATCAGGCCGCGCATGCCGGCAAGTTGCTTCATCTGCGCCTGCGAACCGCGGGCACCCGAGTGAGCCATCATGTAGATCGAGTTGATCTGCTTCTCGCGGCCGTTCTCGCCCATTTTCTTGGAGCTGATCTCCTTCATCATCGCGTCGGCGACCTGGTCACCGCAACGAGCCCAGGCATCGACGACCTTGTTGTACTTCTCACCCTGGGTGATCAGGCCATCCTGGTACTGCTGCTCATAGTCCTTGACCTGCGCCTTAGTCGCATTGACCGTGGTGATCTTGCTCTCAGGGATGACCATGTCGTCCTTGCCGAAGCTGATCCCGGCCTTGAAGGCATGCTTGAAGCCCAGCGCCATGATGGCGTCGGCGAACAGCACGGTCTCCTTCTGGCCGGTGTGGCGATAGACCTCGTCGATGACGTCGCCGATGTCCTTCTTGGTCAGCAGACGATTGATCGTCTCGAACGGCACCTTGTGGTTCTTCGGCAGCGTCTCGCCGAGCAGCATGCGGCCCGGCGTCGTCTCGACACGGCGCAGCACCATCTTGCCGGCCTCGTCGGTGGTCTCGACGCGCGCCAGGATCTTGGAGTGCAGCGTCACGGCACCGGCGTGCAGGGCCTGGTGGACTTCGGCCATGTTGCCAAAAGCCATGCCGGCGCCCGGCTCGCCTTCGCGGTCCATCGAGAGATAGTACAGACCCAGGACCATGTCCTGCGACGGCACGATGATCGGCTTGCCGTTCGCCGGCGACAGGATGTTGTTGGTCGACATCATCAGGACGCGCGCTTCCAACTGGGCCTCGAGGCTCAGCGGGACGTGGACGGCCATCTGGTCGCCGTCGAAGTCGGCGTTGAAGGCCGAGCAGACCAGCGGGTGAAGCTGGATCGCCTTGCCCTCGATCAGCACGGGCTCGAACGCCTGGATGCCGAGACGGTGCAGCGTCGGGGCACGGTTGAGCAGCACGGGATGCTCGCGGATGACCTCGTCGAGGATGTCCCAGACTTCCTTGCGCTCCTTCTCGACCCACTTCTTCGCCTGCTTCAGGGTCATCGACAGACCCTTGGCATCGAGGCGCGAGTAGATGAACGGCTTGAACAGCTCGAGCGCCATCTTCTTCGGCAGGCCGCACTGGTGCAGCTTGAGCTCAGGACCGGTGACGATGACCGAACGACCCGAATAGTCGACGCGCTTGCCGAGCAAATTCTGGCGGAAGCGGCCCTGCTTGCCCTTGAGCATATCGGACAGCGACTTCAGCGGACGCTTGTTGGCACCGGTGATGGTGCGGCCACGGCGGCCGTTGTCGAACAATGCGTCGACGGCTTCCTGAAGCATGCGCTTCTCGTTACGGACGATGATGTCCGGCGCGCGCAGCTCGATCAGGCGCTTCAACCGGTTGTTGCGGTTGATGACGCGGCGATACAGGTCGTTGAGGTCGGAGGTCGCGAAACGACCACCGTCCAGCGGCACCAGCGGACGCAGCTCGGGCGGGATGACCGGCACGACCTGAAGCACCATCCACTCGGGCTTGTTGCCCGATTCGATGAAGCTCTCGACGACCTTCATGCGCTTGATGATCTTCTTGGGCTTCAGCTCCGACTTGGTCGTCGCGAGCTCCTCGCGCAGGACGACCATCTCGCCCTCGAGGTCCATTTCCTCAAGCAGCTTGCGGATTGCCTCGGCGCCGATGCCGGCCTGGAAGCCGTCTTCGCCATACTCATCCTGCGCCGTCAGCAGTTCGTCCTCGGTGAGGAGGTCGAACTTCTTCATCGGCGTCATGCCGGGCTCGAGCACGACATACTGTTCGAAATACAGCACGCGCTCGAGGTTCTTGAGCGGCATGTCCAGCAGCATGCCGATGCGCGACGGCAGCGACTTCAGGAACCAGATGTGCGCGACCGGGGCGGCCAGCTCGATGTGGCCCATGCGCTCGCGCCGGACCTTCGAGACGGTGACTTCGACGCCGCACTTCTCGCAAACGATGCCCTTGTACTTCATGCGCTTGTACTTGCCGCACAGGCACTCGTAGTCCTTGATCGGTCCAAAGATGCGGGCGCAGAACAGGCCGTCACGCTCCGGCTTGAAGGTCCGGTAGTTGATGGTTTCCGGCTTCTTGATCTCGCCGAACGACCAGGAGCGGATACGCTCCGGCGAGGCCAGCGAGATCTGGATCTGGTCGAAAGTCTCCGGCTTCGCGGCCGGGTTGAAGAAGTTCATCAGTTCGGTGTTCATAACCGTTCCTTCTAATCTGTGCGGGGGACGGGGGATGCGCGTCGCCGCTGCACCCCCCGCGCTATCGGCGCTGGCGCGCCGCCTCCGCTATTCGACCTTCTCGGCGTTCTGCAGTTCGACGTTCAGGCCGAGGCTACGCATTTCCTTGACGAGAACGTTGAAGCTCTCCGGAATGCCTGCCTCGAACGTGTCGTCGCCCTTGACGATCGCTTCGTAGACCTTGGTACGGCCGATGACGTCGTCCGACTTGACCGTGAGCATTTCCTGCAAGGTGTAGGCGGCGCCGTAAGCCTGCAAGGCCCACACCTCCATCTCGCCGAAGCGCTGGCCGCCGAACTGCGCCTTACCGCCCAGCGGCTGCTGGGTGACGAGCGAGTACGGCCCGATCGAACGTGCGTGGATCTTGTCGTCGACGAGGTGGTGCAGCTTGAGCATGTAGATATAGCCCACCGTCACCTTGCGATCGAACATGTCGCCCGAACGCCCGTCGAAGAGCTCGACCTGGCCCGACGCATCGAGCCCGGCCAGTTCCAGCATCGCCGAGACATCGGCTTCACGGGCACCGTCGAACACCGGCGTCGCCATCGGCACGCCCAGCGACAGGTTGCTGGCAAGTTCGCCGAGCTCATTGTCGTTCATCTGGGCGATGTCGCTGTCGTACTGACCGTTGTAGATCGACTTGAGCTTGGCGCGCAGCGGCTCGCCGCTACCCGTCAGGTCCTTGCCCTTCTCGTACATGTCCTCGAGCATCTGGCCGATCTGCTTGCCGAGACCGCGCGCGGCCCAGCCAAGGTGCGTCTCGAAGATCTGCCCGACGTTCATCCGCGACGGCACGCCGAGCGGATTGAGCACGATATCGACCGGCGTACCGTCCTCGAGGAACGGCATGTCCTCCTGCGGCAGGATGCGCGAGATCACGCCCTTGTTGCCGTGGCGGCCGGCCATCTTGTCGCCCGGCTGCAGCTTACGCTTCACCGCGACGAACACCTTGACCATCTTGAGCACGCCCGGCGGCAGCTCGTCACCGGCCTGCAGCTTGCCCTTCTTGTCATCCAGGCGAGCGTCGATGTTGGCCTGGGCCTCGTCCCACTGCGTCTTGTGCGCCTCGAGATCGGCCTGCAGCGCGTCGTCGGTAACGCCGAACTTCCACCATTCGCGACGCGGCTGGCTCTCCAGCATCTCGTCGTCGATGATCGATCCCTTGCGCAGGCCCTTGGGCGTCGCCGCCGTGGTCTGGCCGAGCAGGGTCTCGCGAAGACGGGTGTAGGTCGCCCGGTCGAGGATGGCGCGCTCGTCTGCGGCATCCTTGTCGAGACGGTCGATTTCCTCACGCTCGATCTGCAGCGCGCGCTCGTCCTTGTCGATGCCGTGGCGGTTGAACACCCGGACCTCGACGACCGTACCGGCGACGCCGGGCGGCAGCTTGAGCGACGTATCGCGAACGTCCGAAGCCTTCTCACCGAAGATGGCGCGAAGAAGCTTTTCCTCCGGCGTCATCGGCGATTCGCCCTTCGGCGTGATCTTGCCGCACAGGATATCGCCCGGCTCGACCTCGGCACCGATGTAGACGATCCCGGCCTCGTCGAGGTTGCGCAGGGCTTCCTCGCCGACGTTCGGGATGTCGCGCGTGATGTCTTCCGGCCCGAGCTTGGTATCGCGGGCCATGACCTCGAACTCCTCGATGTGGATCGAGGTGAAGACGTCTTCCTTGACGATTTTCTCGTTGATGAGGATCGAGTCCTCATAATTATAGCCATTCCACGGCATGAACGCGACGAGCACGTTGCGGCCGAGAGCCAGCTCGCCGAACTCGGTCGACGGACCGTCGGCGATGATGTCGCCCTTCGCCACCATGTCGCCGACCGTCACCAGCGGACGCTGGTTAATGCAGGTCGACTGGTTGGAGCGCTGGAACTTCATCAACGTGTAGATGTCGACGCCCGACTTGCCCGCCGCCACGTCCTCGGTGGCACGGATGACGATACGCGTCGCATCGACCTGGTCGACGATGCCGGTCCGGCGCGATGCGATCGCGGCGCCGGAGTCGCGGGCAACGGTGCCCTCCATCCCGGTACCGACGAACGGTGCCTCGGCCTTGACCAGCGGCACAGCCTGACGCTGCATGTTGGAGCCCATCAGTGCGCGGTTCGCGTCGTCGTTCTCGAGGAACGGGATCAGCGAAGCGGCGACCGACACCAGCTGCTTGGGCGAAACGTCCATCAGCGTGATGTTGTTCTTCGGGCTCATCAGGAACTCGCCCGCTTCACGCGACGAGATCAGCTCCTCGACGAAGGTACCGTCCGAGTTGGTCCCGGCGTTGGCCTGCGCGATCGTGTGCTTGGCCTCCTCCATCGCCGACAGATAGACGACGTCATCGGTCAGCTTATGGTCGATGACCTTGCGGTAAGGCGTCTCGATGAAGCCGTACTTGTTGACCCGGCTGAAGGTCGCGAGCGAGTTGATCAGACCGATGTTCGGGCCTTCCGGCGTCTCGATCGGGCAGATACGACCGTAGTGCGTCGGATGGACGTCGCGGACCTCGAAGCCGGCACGCTCACGGGTCAGACCGCCCGGCCCGAGGGCCGAAACGCGACGCTTGTGGGTGACTTCCGACAGCGGGTTGGTCTGGTCCATGAACTGCGACAGCTGCGAGGAGCCGAAGAATTCACGCACCGCGGCGACCGCCGGCTTGGCGTTGATCAGGTCGTTCGGCATGACGGTGTCGATATCGACCGACGACATGCGCTCCTTGACCGCGCGCTCCATGCGCAACAGCCCGACACGGTACTGGTTCTCCAGCAACTCGCCGACCGAACGCACACGGCGGTTGCCGAGGTTGTCGATGTCGTCGATCTCGCCGCGGCCGTCCTTCAGGCCGACCAGCGTGCGAACCACCTCGAGGATGTCCTCGCGGCGCAGCACGGTCATGTCGTCGGGCACGTCGAGCGCCATGCGCATATTCATCTTGACGCGACCGACGGCCGAGAGGTCGTAGCGGTCGGCATCGAAGAACAGGCCGTAGAACATCGACTCGGCGGTCTCGCGCGTCGGCGGCTCGCCAGGACGCATGACACGGTAGATCTCGGACAGCGCATGGTCGCGCTCCTCGACCTTGTCGGCCATCAGCGTGTTGCGGATCCACGGACCGACCGAGACATGGTCGATGTCGAGCAGCTCGATCGAGGTCTGGCCCGACTGGTCGATCTTCTCGAGGTTCTCGGCGGTCAACTCGTCACCGGCCTCGATGTAGATCTCGCCGGTCGTCTCATTGATCAGGTCGAAGGCGCTGTAGCGGCCGAAGATTTCCTCGGTCGGGATGAGCAGCGTCTTCAGGCCGTCGCTGGCTGCCTTGCGGGCAACGCGCGGCGTGATCTTGGTGCCGAGCGGGAAGATGACTTCGCCGGTCTCACCGTTGACGATGTCGAACGACGGCTTCTGGCCGCGCCAATTGGCCTCGACGAAGGGCACGACCCAGCCGGCCTCGCCCTGCGAACCATGGCCGCGGACCCAGACGACGCGCTTGTAGAACTCGTTGAGGATTTCCTCGGACGTGTAGTTCAGCGCGTAGAACAGCGTCGTCACCGGCAGCTTGCGCTTGCGGTCGATACGGACGTGGACGATGTCCTTGGCGTCGAACTCGAAGTCGAGCCACGAGCCGCGATACGGGATGACCCGGGCGGCGAACAGGAACTTGCCCGACGAGTGCGTCTTGCCGCGGTCGTGGTCGAAGAACACGCCCGGCGAACGGTGCATCTGGCTGACGATGACGCGCTCGGTACCGTTGATGATGAAGGTGCCGTTGTTCGTCATCAAGGGCATGTCGCCCATGTAGACGTCCTGCTCCTTGATATCGAGAACCGACCGTGCCTCGGTGTCGGCGTCCACTTCGAAGACGATGAGACGGAGCGTGACGCGCATCGGCGCCGCATAGGTCATGCCACGCTGCCGGCACTCGTCGGTGTCGTACTTGGGATCCTCGAGCTCGTAATGCACGAAGTCGAGCTCGGCGGTGCCGGCGAAATCGCGGATCGGGAACACCGAGCGCAGCGTCTTCTCGAGACCGGAGACGTAGCCGTCGGCCGGGCGCGAGCGCAGGAAATGCTCGTAAGATTCGCGCTGGACCTCGATGAGGTTCGGCATCTGCACGACCTCATGGATCTTGCCGAAACTCTTGCGGATGCGCTTCTTGGCGATGAACATCGGCGTCTTGGCCGGTGGTGCGGGCTGCGTTGCCATATATCGTCTATTCCCTTTGCCGCCTGCGCCGAGGAGCGACCCCCAACGCGAAAAAGTGCGTATCCGAGTTGCCTCGAACCGCACCGCCAGCGTGATGAAACCTTAAACCTGTCCCAATTCGTCGCGGCGCAATCGCAAGTCGCACCGTGTCCCGGGACCGGGAAAGGCGGCCACCGTCCTTGCGTGGACAGCGAGCCGGAATGTCTGTGTACGGGCTATATAGGACAGCTGTTGGATTTGGGGAAGGGGTAATCGCCCCGCGTCAATCGGTTCCCTGCCTACGCAAAAAGGGCGGCCCGTTGCGGGGCCGCCCTTCTCGATACGAGTAAGTTGTTAGGCTTACTTGAGTTCGACGGTGGCGCCGGCTGCTTCGAGCTGGGCCTTCATCTTCTCGGCGTCAGCCTTGGAGATGCCTTCCTTGACGGCCTTGGGAGCCGACTCGACCAGCGTCTTGGCTTCGGTCAGGCCCAGGCCGGTGATGGCGCGGACTTCCTTGATGACGTTGATCTTCTTGCCACCGTCGCCGGTGAGGATCACGTCGAACTCGGTCTTCTCTTCGACAGCTGGGCCAGCAGCGGCGGCCGGGCCGGCAGCAGCGACAGGAGCGGCGGCGGAAACGCCCCACTTCTCTTCGAGCAGCTTGGCAAGGTCGGCAGCTTCGAGGACGGTCAGCGTCGACAGTTCTTCGACGATCTTGTTGAGGTCAGCCATGTGTCTTCTCCAAAATGGGGCGGCACGCGCCCGTTAGTTGCTTCGGCGTTATGCCGCTTCCTTGTTGGCGTAAGCCCCGAACACCCGGGCAAGGTTGCCCGCCGGCGTGCTGATGACCCGTGCGATCTTGCTCGCGGGAGCCTGGATAAGGCCCACGATACGACCACGCAGCTCGTCGAGCGATGGCAGCGAAGCCAACGCCTTGACGCCGTTGATGTCGAGAACGGTCGACCCCATTGCACCGCCGACGATTTCGAACTTGTCGTTCGTCTTCGCGAAATCAACTGCAACCTTGGCTGCAGCGACCGGATCGGTGGATGTGGCAAACCCGATGGGACCCGTCAGCAGCTCGCCGAGCGGCTGGTAGGGCGAACCCTCCAGCGCGATCTTCGCGAGCCGATTCTTGGTCACCTTGAAGCTGGCACCCGCCTGCCGCATCTTGGTCCGAAGGTCGGTGACTTGCGCCACCGTCAACCCATGATTGCGCGTGACAACGACCACGGCAGTCTCGGACAAAGTCTTGGCGAGGGCGGAGACCTGCTCGGTTTTTTGAGCGCGATCCATGCTCTCTCCTTCCTTGTAATGACCCTGGCTTTCGCCCGGGCCGGTTGAGCCCCGCTGTTGCCAGCGAAGCCCGTCCGAGGGGTCGTTGCCTGTCGGTTAGGACAGGCCCGCCGCCACCATCGCTCGGTGGAACCGGAAAAACTCTCCCCGTCTCATGCAGGCCTTTTGGCTTAAGTCCTTACGGACACCTGCAATCTCGGACGGCTATCTCCACCCGGAGGTGGAAAACTGGTTAGACGCTGTGGCCGACGGTCTCGGTGTCGACCTTGACGCCGACGCCCATCGACGAGCTGAGCGCGACCTTCTGCAGGTACTTGCCCTTGGCGCCCGACGGCTTGGCCCGAACGACGGCACCCAGCAGGGCGTCGAAGTTGGCGCGCAGATCGTCCTGGCTGAAGCTCGCCTTGCCGAGACGGCCGTGGATGATCCCGGCCTTCTCGACGCGGTACTCGACCTGGCCGCCCTTGGCTGCCTTGACGGCATCGCCGACAGCCATGGTGACCGTGCCCAGCTTGGGGTTCGGCATCATGCCCTTCGGACCCAGGACCTTACCCAGGCGGCCGACGAGGCCCATCATGTCCGGCGTCGCGATGCAGCGATCGAAGTCGATCTTGCCGCCCGTGACGATCTCCAGCAGGTCCTCGGCGCCGACGATGTCGGCTCCGGCGGCGAGTGCCTCCTCGGCCTTGGCGCCGCGAGCGAACACGGCGACGCGAACCGACTTGCCGGTGCCCTTGGGCAGCGTGACGACGCCGCGGACCATCTGGTCGGCGTGGCGCGGATCGACGTTGAGGCCGATCGCGACTTCGATGGTCTCGTCGAACTTGGCGGTGGCGTTAGCCTTGACCATGCTCAGCGCGGCATCGAGATCGTACAGCTTCTCGCGGTCGACGGTGGCCGACATGGCCTTGACCTTCTTGCTCATGGCCATCGGATCAGCCCTCCACCACTTCGAGACCCATCGAGCGCGCACTGCCCTCGATCGTCTTCATCGCCATCTCGATGCTGTTCGCATTGAGGTCGGTCATCTTCGCTTCGGCGATCGTGCGCAGTTGCGAGCTGGTGATCTTGCCGGCCGAGGCGCCCTTGCCCGGGGTCGTGCCGCCGGCCTTGAGGCCAGCTGCCTGCTTGATCATGTAGCTTGCCGGTGCGGTCTTCGTGATGAACGAGAACGAACGGTCGGCGTACACGGTGATCACCGTCGGAATCGGCATGCCCTTCTCAAGCTCGGCCGTCTTGGCGTTGAACGCCTTGCAGAATTCCATGATGTTGACGCCGCGCTGACCCAAGGCCGGCCCGATCGGCGGCGAGGGGTTGGCGGAGCCCGCCTTCACCTGCAGCTTGATGTAACCTGTAATCTTCTTTGCCATGACGGCACTCCTTCATGTGGTGCTAGCGACGGTCCTGACCGCCTCCCACTTCCAAAAACGCGAGTGTAAACTGTTACTTGGGCTTCTCGACCTGGTCGAAGCCGAGTTCGACCGGCGTGGCGCGACCGAAGATCGACACCGACACCTTGACGCGGCCGTGGTCGAAATCGAGTTCCTCGACCTGGCCGTTGAACGACGCGAACGGGCCGTCGAGAACCTTGACCTGGTCGCCGATCTCGAAGTTGACCTTGAACTTGACCTTCGACGCCGGGACGATCTCGTCGACCTTGGTGTTCAGGATGCGGCTGGCTTCGGACTCGGTGATCGGCTGGGGCTTGCCCTGCTGGCCGAGGAAGCCGGTGACCTTTGGGGTGTTCTTGACGAGGTGATAGACGTCGTCGGTCATCTCGAGCTTGGCGAGGACGTAGCCCGGGAAATACTTGCGGTCGCTGGTGACCTTCTTGCCGCGGCGCACCTCGGTGATCTTCTCGACCGGCACCTCGACCGAATCGATGAAAGTATCGAGGCCCATACGCGCGGCTTCGGTGACGATCGCGTCGCGCACCTTGTTCTCGAAACCCGAATAGGCGTGGATGATGTACCAGCGCGACATGCTTTACCTTAACCGGCGAGCGACAGCAGGAACTTGACGAACGACCCCAGCACGGTGTCGACGCCAAGGAAGAAGATTGCCAGGATCGTGGTCATGATCAAGACCATGATCGTCGTGGTGATCGTCTCGCGACGGGTCGGCCACGAGACCTTGGCGGTCTCGGCACGGACCTGCCGCACGAACTCCCCGGGTGAAACCTTGGCCATCTTGTACGATACCGTCCCTATGCCGTCCCACGTCAACACGAAGAACCAGCCGCCTGCCACCGAAGATTTCGGCAACCCTCAGCTGGTCCCTGAAAAACCTCGAACCCTGCGCCGCCAACCTTCAGGAGTTGGCAGGAGTGGAGGGGCTCGAACCCCCGGCCCTCGGTTTTGGAGACCGATGCTCTACCAGCTGAGCTACACTCCTCCGGTTCGAGACCGGCGCATATACCGGCATGACCCAGGACTCGCAAGCGCGGAGTTGGCATGCCGGTGACGGCTAGCGGTTTGCCAGCGCGCGCTCGTCCAGCGCCGAAGGTCGCTGTGCCGGGCGGATCCAGCGCTCGTCGGGACCGATCAGCGTCGGACTGACGAACAGCCCGCGCTCCGACAGCCAGTTGCCGACGTCGCGACGCGACACCAGCATCGCGGTGAACGGCGCAGCCAGGAGTCCGATCGTCACCGGCAGGCTCCACACCGCATCGGCGGGGCCGCCGACCATGGCGAACAGGAATACCAGTCCGAAGCCGATGTGCCAGCCGTACAGCGACAGCGCCGCCGACAACGCCAGCCCGTCCGCCTCGCGGCGCTGGGCGATCCAGCCGCTGGGGCGACCGCACAGGATGTCGACGATGGCGACAGTCTGCCCGAGCATGATGATCGGCGCGACCAGCATCGACAGCAGGATTTCGATCGCGACTGTCGTCGTCACCCGCAAGCCGCCGCCCAGCGCCGTACGCAGGTCGCGGTCGATGCCGATCCACATCAGCGCGATGAACTTGGGACCGAGCAGCAGCAGCCCGGTCAGGCCGAGCAGCCACGGCTGCGGCACCCCGGCGACGGCACTGCCGGCGGTCCGTGCCTGTTCGGCGATCCCCGCGAGCAGCAGGAACAGCCACAATGGCGAGGTCAGGTACGACGATGCACCCATCAGGAACTGCAGGCGGCTGACCCAGTGCAGGCCGGCAACGCCGACGAGGCGGAGGTGCTGGAGATTGCCCTGGCACCAGCGCCGGTCGCGGATCGCATGATCGGCGAGCGTCGGCGGAAACTCCTCGAAGCTGCCGCCGGGCAAGGTGGTCATCTCGACGGCCCAGCCGCGACGGCGTAGCAAGGCGGCCTCGACCATGTCGTGGCTCATGATGCTGCCGCCGAATGGCTCGGCCCCCGATAGGGCCGGCAGGCCGCAGCTGGCAGCAAAGGCGCGGACGCGGATGATGGCGTTGTGGCCCCAATAGGTCGCCTCCGTCCCCGACCACCATTGCAGCCCGGCCGAGGCGACATGGCCATAAGCGGCGGCGGCGAACTGGTGCCAGCGGGCGAAGAAGGTGTGGCCGTGGATGATCGTCGGGATGGTCTGCAGCAGGCCGAGCTCAGGCCGGTCCTCGATCGCCACCGCAAGTTGCGACATCGCCTCGCCGCTCATCAGGCTGTCGGCATCGAGAACGATCATCGCCTCATAGGCCCCGCCGTGACGACGGACCCAGTCGGCGACGTTGCCGGGCTTGCGCGCCTCGTTGATGGCGCGGCGGCGATAGAAGATCCGCGCCGCGCTGTGTTCGCGCACCGAGCGGAACGCCGCCTGTTCGGCAGCTTCCGCCTTGGCGCCCGAATCGCTGAGGACGAAGAAATCGAACATCCGCGCCGCGCCGATGCCGGTCACCGACCCCGTCATCTTGAGCAGCCGCCCGGTCACCGCGTCGAGGTTCTCGTTGCAGATGGTCAGCAGTACGGCGACCGGCCTGGTCGGCAGCCTTGGTCGATTCGAGGCCGCGGGAGCCTCGGCTCCCGCCAGCGCCGCGAAGCCGGCGACGGAGCCGAGAAATCCGAACGAGATCCAGGCGAACAGACTGAAGAACAGTGCCAGGAACAGCACATCCAGCGCATCGATGCCGTCGACACCCAGCGCGGTGCGCATCTGGTGGACCGCCAGCACGCCGAGCGACAGGCTGCCCACGACCATGAACAGGCGACGACGCCCGATCTGCGCCGATGGACCACGCAGCGGCTCCGGCGAGGTATCGGCGAGGCTTCGCGCCTTTTCGAGCGACTGGACGGGCATGTCGAGCGGCGCTTCGGAGGGCATGAACGACGTCGGATTGGCCCATGGGCCATGACGAACATTATTAACCCACGATGAAGCATCGGATTCGACGTCCCCTTCCGACAAATCCGAAAGGTCTTCCGAAACACATTGCAGATCAGTTGGAATCGACATCACGCTCCAGCAAAGATGTGACGCTATGAATACAGATCATACAGGAAGGTTTCACTCAAAGCATCGCCGCCTCGCTTCAAATAGGCTCGTATATTGCTCGCCTTGCGGCGCTCCTGCCCGACATCGACGATCATTCGCCAGCGCGGCGCCGCGCCGACGACCGGATAGACATAGGTTCCCAGCAGCTTTCCGGAGGCGACCGAGACCATCGCCTCGACGCCGCTGTTCCGGGTCAGCCCGACCAGCGTCTTGCCGCTGAAATCGACGACCAGGCGACGCGCGCCGTCGACCGGCTCGGACCCCGGCGGACCTGCAGTACCGGTCCAGCTGTCGACCGCACGCGCCATCGTTGCCGGCAGCGGATCGATACCGGTCCAGTTGAGGCGATAGTCGAGGGCATAGCTGTCACCCTTGCGAGCCGGCGCGCTCGGCACCCAGAAGGCGACGATGTTGTCCTCGATCTCCTTGCGGGTCGGGATCTCGTACAGCATCACCGAACCGGCCTGCCAATCGCCCTTGGGCTCGACCCACAGGTTCGGGCGCTTTTCGTAAAAGGCGCTGTCGTCCTGGTAATCGGCGAAGCGCCGGTCGCGCTGGAGCAGGCCGAAGCCGCGCGGCGCCTTGTCGGCAAAGGCGTTGATGATCGGCTGCGGCGGATTGACCAGCGGCCGCCAGACCCGCTCGCCGGCGCCGGTCCATAGCGCCAAGCCATCCGAGTCATGGACTTCGGGGCGCCAGTCGATCCCCGCCGCGCGGTTGCCCTCGCCGTACCAGAACATGCTGGTCAGTGGTGCGAAGCCTAGCCGCTGCACGTCGGCGCGCAGATGCACCATCAGGCTGACGTCCTGCACCGGTCCCGCCGGCGTCTGGCGGGTGACGAAGCGATAGGCACCGGTGACGCTGCGTCCCTCCAGCAGCGCATAGATGATGATCGTCGAACCCGGTCCGCGCTCCAGCCAGAAGCGCGTGAACAGCGGGAACTCCTCGCGGCCATCGATGCCGGTGTTGACCGCCAGTCCGCGCGCCGACAGGCCGTACTGGTCGAATTGCCCGGCGCTGCGGAAATACGAGGCGCCCTGGAACGCCAGCCAGTCGCCCCGACCGTTGGCGTTCATCAGGCGGAAGCCGGCGAATCCCGGCGCCAGTGTCGGCTTGATACCCTTAGCGTCGGCCTTGACCGCGAACAGGTCGGCAGAGAACGTGAATGGCCGGGCGACGCCCTTCTCGACCACGGCGATGTCGACCGGCAGGTTTGCGGCGTGCTGGAGCGGGAAAAAGCGCGTCTCGCTGTCGCCGCTACCGGCCCAGAGCGACTTCTCCGGACGGTAATTGACGCGCGCGATGTCGTCGTAGCTGAGCAACTGCGCGGCCGAGACCGGTTGCGGCGCGCGCCACGGCCGGTCGGCGATGCGCAGCGCCAAAGCCTTGAGCAGCTCCCAGGAAAACGGCGAATCCCCGCCGGGCGCCTGCGGCAGCGCAGCAAAGCCCTTGCCTGACGAAAGGGCGGCAATTGCCAGCGCGACCAGTCCGTCGCGGCGGCTCAACATGCGGGCGGAAGATCATCGGGCATGGGCCCGTATAGACATATTAGACCTGTCTGTCAGATGAGCGACATGCCCGGCCGCTCAAATCGTCAAGGATTTGGCCTGGGTTCGCCGAAGTAGGTTCGCCACGCGGCGGCGGTCAGCGGCTTGCTGCCGCCCCTGAAATCCCAATCGCCATCGCCCAGCTTGGCGTCCCAGATATTGACGCTACGGACGGCAACGCCCTTCGACCGTGCCTCGGTGAGGATGCCGGCGAGGTACTTTGGAAATTCGGGATCGTCGGAGGGGCCGAGCCCTGCCCCGGATTTGCCGACACCGGTCTCGTCGACGGCGATCGGCTTGCCGTGCAGCTTGGCGAACTCGATCGCCTGCGGCATCGACCAGCCCGAGCTGTTCAGGCCCGGCGTCTGCACATAGCGCGTCGCATTGGGGTAGCGGTAGTAATGCTGGCGGTTGCCGGCCACCGCCGCCCAAGCGACCTTGTCGGTGGTTTCGCTGTTTCCGCCGGTCGTCCAGTCGACATAGCCGAGCGGATACATCGGGCTGTACTGGTCGATGGAGATGACATCGACATAGGCGTCGCCCGGATAGATCGAGGTCACCGGATAGGGTGTCCAGTTGATCGCCGTCGGGTTCCAGTGGACCAGCGCGGTGATGCCCTTCTTCCTAGCTTCCGCATGGATGACATCGGCAACGCGCTGGAATGCCTTGACGAAGTCGGCCAGCTTGGTCGGCGCGCTGGCGTTCGCCGGCGACCACGGCATGTAGTTGCCGTTCATCTCATAGGCGATGCGAAAGTCGACGATCTTGTAGCCGTTGTCGGCCCAGGCATCGACGATGCCGGCCCAGACCGCGTCGTAAGAACCGGCGGCGGTGTAGATGTAGAATTGTTCGACGTTGCTGAAGCCCATCTTGGGCCAGGCCATCGGCACCCCGACGACCGGGACGGCGCCGCCGCCGGGCGAGACATAGTCGTCGCCGCTGCGGGCGCTCGACCACGCCGCCCAGCCGGCGGAAGCCGCCCATGTCGAGGGATCGCCGTTATAGTCGGTGAAGACGTTGAAGAACTTCGACTTCGCGCCGCCCAGGGCAGCCGAATGCGCGTCCATCGCCGCCTTGAACTTCGCCATTGCGACGGCATCGTTGCCATGCGCATTGCCGACATAGGTGCCGAGTGGAAATGGCGGCGCGGCGTGGGCCTGTACTGCACCAAGCAGGGCAACGGCGGCGATGCAGCGGACAGACATGGGCTGGGCTTTTCTTGAGTGGATGCACTCAAGTTATCCACAGGCAGTCCCTGTCAGGTTAAGCTGGCGTTTTCCTGCGCCAGAGCGGTGTAAAACGGCGATAAACGCTTTTGATGTCAGAAACTTAGTTCGCCAATCGGCGTTTTGGGCGCCGTTTTGACCCAAATAAGGTCTTCCGACGCGGCGACTCGCAAGTTATTGAAACATTTGCGGTTTGTTAAAAATGTCCCGCCCAGCCATCAAGTCAGGAATTGAACCTGATATCCGCCACGACACGCCGCCCGTCGGGACCGCGCCTGACCTGGACGATCACGTCGATCACCGAGCGAGCATAGGCGATGATTTCGGCGCGGCCGAGGTTGACGCGGGCCTGGAGCGCCAGCAGCGCGACCTGCTCGATCGCCCCGGCGCAGCTGTTGGCATGGATCGTCGAGATCGAGCCGGGATGCCCGGTATTGACGGCGCGCAGGAAGCTGAACGCCTCCGATCCGCGCATCTCGCCGAGCAGCAGTCGGTCGGGCCGCATTCGCAGCGCGGCCTGCAGTAGCTCCTCGGTTGTGACATTCGCCTCGCCGGTGTCGCCGCGCACTGCCACCAGGCCCAGCGCGTTGGGCCGGTCGAGCGAGACCTCGGGCGTATCCTCGATGGTGATGATACGCTCGTCGCGGCCGATGCGCTTGAGCAGCGCATTGAGGAAGGTGGTCTTGCCGCTCGACGTGCCGCCGGCGATCAGGATGGTCTTGCGTGCCACGACCGCAGCGTCCAGGAACCCCAATATGTCACCGCGGTCGAGGCGCTGGCGCAGGTCGAGGTCGGTGGCGGTCTGGGCCCCGTCTTCGCGTACCGTCACGCCATCAAAGGCACCGTCAGCGGCATAGTCGGCAAGGTCGAGGTCGACCTGAACATGCTTGCGGATGGCGATCGCTAGGTCGCCGCGGGTTGCGGGCGGCGCGATGATCTGGATGCGCTCGCCCCCCGGCAGCAGGCCCGACAGCAGCGGCTGCGCACGGCTGACGCCCTGGTGGTTGGCGCGCGCGACCTGCGTGACCAGGCGGTTGAGCGCGGTGCCGGTCAGGTCGGCGACCTCGATCCGCTCCATCTGCGGCGCACCCTGGCGCTCGATCCAGATCTCCTGCGGGCGGTTGACCAGTATCTCGGTGATGTCGGGGCGTTGCAGCCACGGTGCGAGCGGGGCGAGGTAGGACTGGAGGTAGACGCCGTCCTGCCCGCTGACTTCGGCCAGGCGTGTCATGGCCGGGCCGCCCTTGCCGGAGGGAGCCGCGCCTCGTCGGAAAAGTCGAGGTCCTTGGCGACGAAGACGCGGACCGGCGTGCCCTGCGCGACCTTGATCGTCGGCGCGATGTCGATCTCGCGCTGCAGAGCGATGCCCGCCAGCTGGTTGGCCTGCCCCGAGGAGCCGACCACCACGGTGCCGGCGGAGCGCGCCGAATTGGCAACGAACTCCATCCCCGCGGTAACCACCGACAAGAGTGTCGCCGCCCCGAAGCGCCGCAGGAAGTGGCTGTTGACCTTGCCGCCCAGCCCGGCCGTGCCCAACGCATCCGTTGCTGCCGATCCGAGCTGCACCGACACCCCGTCGCTCCGCAGCAGCCGCGTCCAGATCACGAAAGCACGCGACTGGCCCAGCGCGACACCATTCGAATATTGCCCGATCAACCGGCTGCCGCGCGGGATCAGCACCCGGCTGCCGTCGAAGCCGAGCACGTCCCGGCTGACCACCGCCCGCACCAGCCCCGGCAGGTCGGAATTGATCGCCGTCTCCAGCACCCCGGCGATGATCGTGCCCTGCGGGATCACCATGTCGGTCGACGCCAGCTGATCCGTTCCGACCGTCTCCGGCCGCGTCTTGGACACCCGGTCCAGGAACGCCTCGCTGGAGGTGAGTTTCGGCGCGGTCGCGTCTCCCCGGGCCGCCGCCGAAGTCGCCGGGCGTGTCGCCGGACTCAGGTCGACGATCAGCGCGGGGGTCACTGGACCCGGCGGCGGGGGCGCCGGGATCACGCGCTGGACCGGTACCGGCGTCGGCGGGACATAGGCCGGCAGCGGCGCGGGCGGCGCCACCACGACCGGCGCGACCGGTGCCAGCATCGGCGGTGGGGGCAGGTCCGCGCTGCTCGTCGGGGCGCGCGTCGTCACCGGCAGCGCGTCGGTCCCTGCCGGCGTCGATCCGGGATTGTACAAGGCGGCGAATGTCCCGATGCCGAGCAGCACGACACCCGCGATGCCGAGCGGCAGCACCAGCCGCGACGCCGGACGCGCAACGGCTGGCATCGCACGCCGGTCGTTGGCGGCAAGCGCGTCGTCGGTCATGGCCGCGACCGCGAGAACAAGCCGCGCTTGGGCTTTGCCGTTTCGTCCCGGGCGCGCGGCGCGGCGGCACCCGGCTCCCGGACCTTCATCGCGTCGTTGTAGACCTGGGTGACCTGGCTGCCGTTGCGCAGGACGAAGCGCGCGGCAAGCTGCTCGACGACGAAATAGCGGCCCTTGACGACGTGGTTGACCAGCGCCTCCTTGCCGTCCTGCCCGATGACGAAGACCGCCGGGGTGTCGGTGCCTTCAGGCCATTGGAAATAGGTGAAGCGCCCATCGTCGAAGACCCGCGCCGGCACGTTGGTCTTGGCCCCGTCATAGCTATAGGCGAAGTTCCAGCTGTCGGGCGCCGCGGCGTCGCTGACGGTCTCCTCCGGTGGCGCGATGGTGCGCGCCGCGTCGAGCTCCTCGTTGGGATAGAGGAAGCGGACGTCATAGGTCTGTGCCCGGCGATTGGTCGCCGCGACCGAGATCAGCTCGAAATTGTAGCGGCGGAGGTTGGTGATGACCGCCATGTTGGTGCTCGGGCTGCGGTCGATCGGCTTGAGGAACAGCAGGTCGGCCTTCTTGTTCGGCGTCACCTGCCACGCCAGCGAGTCGCCGATCGAGATGTTCTCGATGCGCTCGTTGGGACCGAAGGCGATGACCATCTGATAGCCGAGCTGGCCGGTCAGGGTGACGACCTGGCGGGGGTTGTAGACTATCGTGCGGATCCGCGGATCGACGGGACCGGGCTCGGGGGTCTGGGCGGCGGCAAGCGGCGCCGCAGCGGCCAGCGCCAGGAGCAGGACTTTGCAAAGCTTCATCGGACCGGCTCCGGATTGACGAGACGCGGCAGCGTGGTCGGGACGACGATCGCCGAGGGTGCAGCCGATGGCACCGTCGATGTCGTGGTCGTCGACGTGACCGTGGTGGAAGCTGGCACGGCGGTGGGGACAGCGGTCGGGACGATGACGCGCGGCGCCAGCGCCTCGGCGTCGCGGCGGTAGTGCGTGACCTGAAAGCCGAGCGGATTGACCAGCCGGTCCTCCATGCTGAGCGGGCCGCCGGTGAAGGCGAACTGCAGGACCGCGGCCCAATCCATCCGGGTCACCGGGCCGTCGCCCTCGCGGCGGTCGGTGGCGAAGCGGACGAGGGCGCTGGTCGGACTCATCAGGGTAACCTGCTTGATCGTCGTGGAAATTTCGGTGGCGGCGGTCGCACCGTTGAGGACGCTGGCGGGGTTCTTGCGGTCCATCGAGCGCAGATAGTCCGAACGCGCGGTGCTGGCGGACCACAGCCCGACCTTGCGGTAGTTGGCGGCGAGGTCGGTCGCGTCGAGGGTCTCGCGGGCGATGACGTACTGCGCGAGCGCGGACTGGACCAGCGCATCGTTCTGGGACCTCGGACCGAGGACGATGCCGCGCGCCAGCTGGGCGTTGCCGGTCTGGCGGTCGACGGTGATGGTATAGGGCACGACGGTCTTGAGCGGCGTGAGCAGGACCAGCGCCAGCGCCTCGAGGACGGCCACGAAGACCGCCAGCCCGGCGACGATCCAGGCAAGGCGGCGCGAGGCGCGCAGCGATCCGTTGACGTCGTCGCTCCAGGTCGCGGCATCGGCGTAGTAGGTCGATCTTGCAGGGGTGATTTGGTCCATGCTCAGATCCTGGGGGTGCGGGAGGTTGCCACCGCCAGCCGGCGGTAGCCCTGGCCGAGGCGGGTGCTGTTGTCGGCGACGATCCGCGTCTCGGCCCCGGCCGGAGAGGTGATCGAGCGAGTAGCGAGAATGGCGGCGGGGCTAGTGCCGACCTGGCCTGCGACGCCCTGACGGCCAGTGGCGGCGATCGCCTGGACGATGGTATCGGTACGGCTGGCAACCGCGAGGCGGTCCGCGGCAGTGAATGGCGTTGCGGTGGCAGCTGCCCGGTCCAGCGGTGCCGGCATGACGTTGCGGCGCGGCAGGCGGATGCCGCTGGCGATGCCGCCACCCAGCCGCGCCGCCTGGACCATGACGGCAGCATAGACCAGCACGATGAGCAGGATCAGCAGGGCCGGGCTGTCCCGAACGCCGGTCACTGGAGCGTTGCCGAGGGTTGCAGAGATCGGCGCCAGCAACGCGACGACGACGGCGACCAGCGGCAGCGCGAACAGCGGCACCAGCGCGAACTTGACGGTGACGCGCAGCCAGCCTTCGAAGACGCCGCGCGTGGCGCGGAACAGCGCGAAGGCGACGAAGATCGGGCCGAGCAGCAGCAGCAGCGCCAGGATGATCCGCACCACCAGGAGCACCCCGACGCTGGCCGCCATCAGCACCAGCGCCGAGAACCACAGCAGCGCCGCGACGAACTGCGGCGCGCCGAGAGCGAACGGCAGCGCCACCGCAGCGGGCGCAGCAGCCGCTGCTGGCGCCCCGATGACAGGTGGCGCAACCGGCGCAGCGGTAGCTGCAGCGGCGGGAACGACCTGCGCCCAGGCGTCGCCCGCTGCGTCGGTCAGCCGCTCGAACACCGATTGCAGCGCCAGGAGCACGTCACCCTGCCCTGCCGCGCTCGTTCCGGCCGCCTGCCGCACGATGACGTCCGCCAACTCCTGCGGCCCATGGAACAGCAGGTCGAAGACGACGGTCTGGTAGCTCGCCCAGCTGGTCGCCAGCGCCAGTATCACGCCGATCTTGATGAAGTGCGGCACCACCTCGGCCAGCGTCAGGCTGGAAAGCCCGAGGATCAGCCGATAGCCGAACACCGCGACATAGATGGTCAGCCCGATGGTCAGCGCGGTGACGAACGTCCCGTCCGGCGCCAGCAACGCGGCATAGCCCTGCTCGACCTGCGTCTGGATCAGGCAGTCGGCGCTGGCCAGCACGTCACGCGCCAGCGTGTCCGGCGAGATGCCGACGTCGCAGGCACCGATCATCCGCGTCCTTTCGAGGCGGCGGCGATCACCGCCGGGTCTCCGCGACAGCCGTCAGCAGCGGCTCCAGCCAGTCCTTCGGGTCGTCGCCAAGCTCGGCACGCAGACCGTCCAGGATCCGCACGGTCGCCTCGCGCCCCGACAACACCGTCAGGATGCGGTCGAGCCCGGTCAGGTCGAGCCGGGCGATAACGCTGTCGTTGCCGTGCTTGACCAGGAAGCAGTGCGACGTGTCGGGGAGCGACCGCACCAGATCCAGTTCATGCTCGCTCAGACCGAAACCCTGGCGGTAATCCGCCTCCTGCGCCTTGGGATTGGGCATGAAGATCTGCGTCGCCGCCTGCTCGATAATCGCCGGTCCGATGCGACTGTCGAGCGCGTCGCGGGCGTTCTGCGTCGCGAAACCGACGATGCCGCCACGCTTGCGGATGGTCTTCTCCCAATCCTTGATGCGCGCCACGAACGCCTCGTCGTCGAGCGCCTTCCAGCCCTCGTCGACGACGATGATCGTCGGGGTGCCGTCGAGCCGCTCCTCGACGCGGTGGAACAGGTACATCATCGCCGGGGTGCGGGTGGCGGGATCGTCGAGCAGCTGGGTCATGTCGACGCCGATGCCGTGACCCTCCAGGTCGAAGCGGTCGACCTCGTTGTCGAACAGCCAGGCGCGGTCGCCGCCCTCGATCCACGGTGCCAGCCGGTGCGCCAGATCGCCGGCAGTCGGGCGCCGGGTTCCCGACAGCAACTCGCGGAAATAGCGCAGGCGGCGAAACTGCGGTGCTTGGTCGAAGTTGGCGTCGACGGCCGCGGCGATGACCTCGCGGTCGGTGGTGTCGAGCACCCCCGAGGCGGGCAGCAGCAGCCGCTCCGCCCATTCGGTCAGGAAGCGCCGGTTGGTCGGCGTGTCGGGCAAAGCCAGCGGATTGAGCCCCGACGGATGGCCGGGTCGCAGCACGCTGTAGCGCCCGCCTGTCGCGCGGATGAAAATCTCCGCACCGCGGTCCTTGTCGAAATAGACGGTGCGCGGCCCGAGTTTCGACGCCTGCGCCAGCAGGAAGGTCAGCACGACGGTCTTGCCGCTGCCGCTCGGCCCGATGACGGTGAAATTGCCGAGGTCGCCGACGTGGAAGTTGAAATGATACGGCGTGCCGGAAGTGGTCTCCAGCACGGTGATCGCATCGCCCCAGTGATTGCCGCTTGCCCGCCCGACCGGGAAATTGTGGAGCGAGGCGAACGACGCGAAATTGCCGGTGGAGATCAGCGAGCGCCGCGCGACGTCCTTGAAGTTGCCGGGGAACTGCGCCCAGAAGACGGGCTCCAGCGCGACATCCTCACGCACCGCGATGAGGCCGAGGTCGGTGAAGCTCGACAGGACATCGGCGACGGCGGTGTCGAGCTGGCCCAACGTCGGCACGCGGACCTGCACCGACAGGTGATGCTCGCCGAACCCGGCCCGCCCGGCGGCGACATTGTCCTTGGCCTCCGACAGGCCAGAGCGCAGCGACACCGCATCGTCGTCGGTGGCGCGCATCCGGCGCAGCGCGAGATTCATGCGGCCCAGCGCGGCGGTGCGATCGACGAAGCCGAAGCTTTGCGACACGACCATCTCGTGCGGCAGGCGCAGGAGGTTGTCGAGCAGGCCCGGCGCGGTGGCGGGCGGATAGTCCTTGATCGAGATCATCGCGGCGAAGCGCCGCTCGGCGTCGGTGGCACCCTTGATGTCGATGGTGTCGACGCCAAAGCTGTAGCGCTTGCGCGGCAGGTAGCGGCCGAGGTCGGCACGCGGCAGCAATACCGGGCGCAGTTCACCATCGAGCAGGAACGACAGGAACTCGGCGGCCTCCGAGCAGATGCCCTGCGGCGTCTCATAAACGCCGAGCCGGCGCGCGCCGTAGGGCGACAGGCTGCGCAACATCGCGTCGACGGCGGTGTGCAGGTCGCGGCGGCCGGCCATATCCTCGCCGCTGCTGCTCTTGGGGCGGAACAGCTCGGCGACGCCGTCGAGGATGCCGGTGCGGCCCTGCAGCGGGCGGCGCACGACGGTCAGGAACAGCTCGTTGACGAACATCTGCTTGGCAGTGAGTCGCGCCCGCCATGCGGTGTCGATTTCGGCGCAGAACGGGTCGGTGGCGGTGCCAGGCAGGACGGCATCGACCGGGCGGCGCAGGATGTGGTGATAGATGCCGAGGTGCGGGTCGGCGACGGCGCGCAGCATCGTCTCGCGGATGGTGTGGCGGAAATTCAGGTCGTCGGTGTCGACGGTCTCGAACGGCAGGCCGGCGAGGTGGATGAACTGGCACTGCATGCCGTCGCGGGTGGCGATGGTGAAGTCGTCTGCCTGATGCGACCAGGGCAGCCGGTCCCCGACGCTGTTCTCGCGCTTGGCCAGCGTCTCGCGCGGCGACAGGGCGGCGGCGCTCGCCACCTAGGGCCGGTACGAATTGCAGCGCCACAGCGCGAACCCGCGGGTGCGCGGGCAACGGCGGGCGCGCAGCAGCCACAGGTCGAAGATGCGCGGCTCGCGCAGGCAGGCGATGGTGCCGATGCCGTGGAAGACCAAGGCCAGCGGCAGCACCCAGAACGACTTGGTCAGCAGGAACAGCTCCATCGTCGCCAGGGCGTTGATGATGAAGAAGGTGTAGGTGACGCCGGCGAACATCTGCGGGCGCGTCAGGGCGGTGAACACCGGCTCGCGAACCAGCTGGGCGCCCGAGTCCATGTCAGCGCTGCTCGGTCGCGACGCTGCGGATGCCGCCGACGATGGCACCGGCGCCGAACAGGATGAACAGGCCGATCACCACGGTCGCGCCGAAGCGCCAGTTCATCCGGCCGGTCAGCATCAGCAGTCCGACACTGGCGACCGCGATGACCGCAACGGCGGTGGCGACGCTGCCCAGCAAGGTGCCCTGGATCCAGCCGAGCGCACCGCTGATCGCGCCCGAACCCTGCGGGTCGAGGGTCACCGCCTGGGCGAACGCCGAGCTGGCGGCCATGAGCGCCACTAGGAGTGCGAAGGGACGGAATATCGTCGGGGTCATTCTGAAGGCGTCCCTCATCGTTCGTTACGTCAACGCGCCGCTGCCGCGAGACGGTCCATGACCGAGGCGACATAGCGGATCGTTTCTGGGTAGCGCGGTACGCCGCCCGCCCGGATCACCGCCGCCGGCCCGGCATTATACGCAGCGACGGTGCGGATGACGTCGCCGTCGAAGCGGTTGAGCAGCATTCGCAGATACGCCGTGCCGCCCCGGATGTTTGCAGTCGCATCGCTGGCATCGACGCCCATGTCGCGCGCCGTGCCCGGCATCAACTGCATGATGCCGTTCGCCCCGGCGCGTGACAAGGCCTTGGGATCGTAGCGTGATTCGACATGGGCGATGGCGTCGATCAGGGCCGGGCTGACTTCGTAGCGGGTCGCGGCGCTGTTGACGGCGGGCTGGAAGGCGGCGGCGCGGGCGGACGTCGTCGAGGTCGCGGCGGTGCGGTGGCGGACCGGGTTCGCCAGCGGTGCGACGACGGTATCTAGGCGCTCGAGGCTGCCGTCCTCGCCGACTTCATAGACCGCGGCGCAGGCGGGGCCCGCGAGCAGCAGCAGCGGCAACAGGACGGCGAGACGCATCGTCACTCCATATGGTCCGGCGCATAGCCCGGCGTCGGCACGATCGGCAGTGTCGCCGCCAGGATAGCGATCGCGACCAGCCAGGACGATACCACTTTTACCGCGATGCCGCCGCCACGCGAGACCAGCCATGCGGCGGGCAGCACAATCAACGCGGCGGGCAGCGCGCGCAGCAGGTCCATCGTCGTGCCTGAGATCGCGATGACCGCGCCGCTCCACAGCCCGGCGTTGGCGCCGACGACCGGGCCGAACCACGTCGGACGGCCGGCACGGAGATAGACCGAGGCGGCGGTCAGCACGACGCTGATCCAGCAGCCGGCGAAAACAATCTCGGGCGAGATGCGGTCGAACGGCAGGTGACTCGCGGCGACGGCGACGAGGCACAGCAGGACCAGCGCCGGCAGCCGTGCGCGTGGTGGCGCAGAGGCCAGCGCGAACGCCAGCGCAGCGCACAGCAAAGCGGGAGGCAGCGGGCCACCCCTCACAGGACGCCGAACGCCTTGGCCATGAACCACACGCCGGCCAGTGCGATCAGGCCGCCCATCGTTCGGGTCACGACGATGCCGCCGGGGCGCTCGTTGAGCAGTCCGATACCGATGCCGCAGACGTGCAGCAGGCCAGTGCACAGCATGAAGCCGACGCTGTAGCCGACCGGATCACCTGCGGAGGGCAGTTCCTGGCCGTGGGCATAGCCGTGGAAGATCGCAAAGATCGCGACGATGGTGCAGGCCAGCCAGACCGGCGCCCGGACGGCACCGGCGATCATGATGCCGAGCACCAGCACCGACAGGGCGATGCCGATCTCGACCGGCGGCAACGGCACCCCGGCGATGCCCATCGCGCCGCCGATCGCCATGACGGCGGGAAAGATCACCGGCAGCGCGACGATCAGCGGACGGCCGAGGAAGGCTCCCCACAGGCCGACCGACACCATCGCCAGCAGATGATCGACGCCGCTGAGTGGGTGGAGGAAGCCGGAGACGAACCCGCCCGCGAGGCCGGTACCCATGTGGGCGGAGGCCGGGCTGGCGAGGCAAAGCGTCGAAATCGCTGCGCATGCGTATAACCCGAGGCCCCGTCCGGGCGTCATCCGGGAGATCGTCGAATGCGTGCCAGCCTGCTTGTCGTCCTTGCCCTGGCTGCGGGAGGAACGGCGCTGGCGCATGACGTGTGGATCCAGCCCGCGTCGTTCAACGTGGCGCCGGGTGCGGCGGTGCCGATCACCGTGCTGGTCGGCCACGGCACCTTCCGCCAGCGCTGGGGCGTCGCCAACGACCGGGTCCTGCGCTTCCAGGACATCAGCAGCGCCGGCGCCGTCGACCGGCGCACCGCGATCAATCCCGACCGCGGCGCCAGCGACGCAGTGCTGAGCTTTGCCGGCGCGGGGACGCACATGCTGGTGCTCGAATCGAGCCATGCGACGAGCGTGCTGCCGTCGATCCGCTTCAACGATTATCTGAAGGTCGAGGGGCTGACCCCGGCGATCGCCGCCCGGACCCGGCTCGGGATGAACGACAAGGACGGGCGCGAGACCTATAGCCGGCGCGCCAAAGCGCTGGTGCAGGTCGGCACGGTCGGCGGGGACCAGGCTTTCGTGACGCGCCCGGTCGGCCTGAGCCTGGAAATCGTGCCCCAAAAGAGCCCCTATGCGCTGGCGCCCGGCGAAGCGCTGCCGGTGCAGATACTGTACGAGGGAAAACCGCTGCCGGGTGCAACGGTGAAGCTGAATAACCTAGATTTCGACACGCGTCCGCTGGCCGTCAAGCTGAGCGACGCGGCGGGGCGCACCGCCTTCGATGTACCCCGCCGCGGCAAGTGGCAGCTCAACGTGATCTGGACGAAGCCGGTGACGGGCAATCCCGCCGCCGACTTCGATACGACTTTCTCCAGCCTGAGCTTCGGCTATGGACCGCCGGCGCTCTAGATCGTCACCGGCGTCGCGGTCAGACTGAGCGGGATGATGTCGCCCGGCTGCGGATCCTTGGCGACCGAGTTCGGATCCGCGCGATAGGCGACGCCGAAGTTGGCACCGAAGCTATCCTCCAGCTTGGCCGCCGGCGTCGTCACCACCGGCGTGGTCGGCGTCGCCTGGTCACCCCCGCCGCACGCCGCAAGCGCCGCCCCGGCGGCACTCGCGAACAGCATGTTCCTGAGAAGCTTGGACATGATCATCCTCCCTTACGGCTGGGTCTGGGGGCGCGGCGCACCACGCAGCGGCGGGTTCAGGTACGGGAACACCGCCTGGATGTTCGCAGCATTGCTAGGTGCGCCGTCGGTGAAGGCGACCTGTCCGGTCGGCGCATCGGCGGGCTTGCACAGGCCGAGGTCGGTTTGCTTGCCACCGACCGGGATCGGGTAGCACAGGCGGCCCATGGCGACGCGCAGCACGATGTCGACGACATCGTCACCCGGACGGCGACCGTTGGGGAAGCCGGCGAGGTCGTCCGCCACCACGCCCAGCGTCTTCTGCGCGGCCTGCGGCGTCACTGGAACCGCGGTGTTGAGGCGCAACATCTCCGACGGCGTCACGGTCTTCAACTGGTTGACCCCGGCGAACCCGGTCAGGAAGGTCGCGACGAGATCCTGGCGCGGAAAGTTGGTCGGCGCGAGATTGGTGAAGGTCGTGCCCAGCGTCGCGTTGACCGGCGCGCGGAACAGCGCGTCGAGGATCGCCGGGAAGGTCGGGTTCGTCACATAGTCAGCCAGCGCCGCGTCGCCCGAGGGCACCGAGGCGTTGAACAGGTCCTTCTGCGGCAGGCCGATCACCACCTCGTTGACCAGCGGCATGCCGAGGCGCGAGACCTGAACATAAGCGCCACCCTGCAGCGCCGGCGAGGCGAAGGTCGGGGCAGTACGCAGCAGTCGTGCCTGCGGCAGGCTGGCGGTGCTCCACACGCCGATGACGCCGTTACCGGCACCGGTCAGGCAGGCGGTCGGCACTTCGATGGCGATCGAGGTGACGTTCTTCTTGCCGATCAGCTCCTGGTTGTCCTGGCTTTGCGTGATGCCGCCGGGAAACGGCGTGCCGTTGCCATAGACCGGGTCGTTGTCGCCCTCGATCGGCACCAAGTTGACGAGGTCGAAGACAGGCCCGAGGTTGACCGCGAAATACTCGGCGCGCTGGCCGACGAACACGCGACCCGCCGTCGAGCAGCCGGGAATGTTGACCGAGTACATGAACTTGCGGGCATAGGTCTCGTAGCCGCCGGGGATAGACTTGTTACCGGCATTGTCCATCGGCTTGACGAAGGTGCTGCTGCCGCCGGTCGCATTGACGATCGCGGCGCGGGTGCCGCTACGCGCGTCCCCAGTGACCAGCGTCACGGTGTAATTCTCGTCCTCGCCGAGGTTGGCGTCGCCGGCGGCGGCGATCGGCCCGATGTGACGCAGCGCGATCGGCAGGTCCTTGCCGCCGACGTTCAGCGTCTTGCCCTTGTCGTTCTTCAGGACGTTGTTGAACTTGAACTGGAAGTTGATGTCTTCCTTGGCGTCGCCGGTGTTGTCGATGTGGATCTCGTACAGCGCGTCGGGGTCCATCGTGTAATAGTTCGGACCGTCACCAGGGTTTTCGCCGGGCTGGAAGTTGGCGATGATCGTGGTGAAGCCGTCGCGACCCGTCTCATAGCTGCGGAAGGCATAGACGTCGGTGTTGTCGACCTTGGGCATCTTGGCGACGTTCGGTGCCTCGCGGTGGCTCGATGCCCCGACCGGCGAGGCCATGGACATTATCATTGCTGCCGCAGCAGTCGTCGTAACCAGACCTGACTTCAAAGACATTGACGCGCTCCCTGTAGATATGATCGAAGGTCGACCCCGTCCTCATCTTTGGATTGGACGGAAGTTTTTCTGTTTTGTTCTTGCTGCAGCTACGGACGAGCCAGCCCCGGGTTGCACCCGCCCCGTCACGACTTTGAATAAACATTCATAGTGGCGGAAACCTTCGGTCAGGCGAGCAGCTGGGCCCAGCTCCACACCCCGGATCCAAAGGCCAGCACTGCCGAGCCCTTGCCGTCGGGGACCATGATCAGCCGCGGCCCGGTGATGGCGGCGGCCTGGCATTCCGGCGACGCGGCGCGGATGCTGGCGACGACGATACGCTGGATCGGCGCCAGCGCCGAATTCCCGTCCCCCCAACGCCCGTCCCAGATCATCAGTGCGTTGGCGACCGAGCGCGAGGCGGCGGGCACCTGGCTCAAGGCCGCCGCCGTCGCCCCGTCGCTGCGCAGGGCCGACTGGATATCGTCGGTCAGCGCACAGTCGCCGCGGGCTGGACCGACGGCCGGAACAGCGCTCGGTGCATCCACCAATGGCGCCTCGACCTCGACCGCTACCACGGTCTCGACCAGCGCCGGCGCAACAACCGGGGGTGCGACGGCCGAGGGAATCTCGGCAACTGTGATCGTCGAGCCGCCCGGCCGCTCGGCTGCCGTCGCAGCCGGCCGCAGCGCCACCGCGAGGACCGCCAGGTGCGCCGCCAGCAACAGCGGCAGCAGCAGGGCGCGTCGCGTCATCCGTCCCGGCCGTGGCGATCACGGCCGGCATCAGAAGACAAGCCGCAGACCGCCGGTGATGCCATTGATGGTTCGGTCCTTCGAATACTCGCCGTTATAATCGACGACGAGCGAGATCGGGCTCCGATCGCTGCTGACCGTGAAGCCGGCGCCACCGGTGTAATAGTTGCGGCGCAGCGGCGACGGGGTGAACGGCAGGCTGGAGGTGTTGCCGATGCCGCCAAAGCCGTAATTGAAGCCGTTCTGGCCATCTTTGCGGAACTCGTGGCGATAGGCGCCGCGGACTTCCGGCCGGACGACGACACCGCCGACCGCGACTTCGGCACCCAGCTTGGCGCCGAAATTTCCGAGGACCGATTCGTACCGGACATTACCGAGCGTCAGGCCGCCGAGGCCGCTACCGTCGTTGAAACCGTCGATGTTGACCCGGGCGTAGCGCGCTCCGGCGAACGGCTCCAGCACGAGGCCGCCGAACTTCAGCGATACCCCGATGTTGCCGCCGCCGAGATAGGTCTTGCTGTGCGTTTTGGCGGCGAAGTCGAGCGCGGTCGAGAAGCCGCCGGTCGCGGCATTGCTGCCGAAATTGACCGAGCGGCGCAGGTCGTAGTCGGCCTCGCCGTAGGTGCCGAACAAGTCGATGAAAGCGGGGCCGAAGCCGAAGGTCGCATAAGCGCCGCCGAAGTAGTTCTTGATCTCGCTGTCCTGGCTGGCGCCGAACTTGACCTGCGCATTGTCGTAGCCGGCGGTGACGCCGACCAGGAACGCATCGGCGAGGCGCAGATCGATACCGGCCATGACGCCGGCACCGGTGTAGTCGACGGCGGCGCGATCGACCGCGGGATCGTATTTGCCGTAGCGCGCGGTGCCGACGATGAAGCTGCCGATCTTGCCGTCGCTACCCGCCAGGCCACCGGTGCCGTGGTCGCGGAAGTCGCGCAGGTAGCGCTGCAGCGTCGCCTGCTCGAACTCGGCGGTGCGCAGCGTCACCTCGGGCAACAGGGTGTAGGCACCGGGCGTCAGCTGCGACAGCGCGGCGGCACGGTCGCCGGCGGGCAGGCCGTCAAGACTGTTGAACAGGCTGTTGAGCCCGGCCGAAGGTACACCGGTGAAATTGTCGATCGCGGTGCCGACCGCGATCTGGTTGGCGGTGGTGCCGTAGGAAGCGATCGTCGGCGCCGCGATGGCGAGGCCGAGATAGGTTTTGCCACCAGCGCCGACGACGCCGATCAGGGTCGCCTTACCGGTGGTCAGGTCGACGCTGTACAGCGAGGTGGTGCCGGTGCCGGGCTGGGTCAGGCTGGCCAGCACAGTGCCGTCGCGGGCGATGTCGAACCCGACATTGTCGTTGGTCGCGACGCCCAGCGAGCCGACCGTGAACAACTGGCCGCTGTTCGGCGAAACCGGCGTGCTGCCGACGCTGCCTTGGGTAGCCAGCACGCCGCGGTTGGTGTCGATGACGTACAGCGTCGTCGGCGTGCCGCCCGGGACATTGTTCGTATAGGCGGCGCCGGCGACGCGCGGTGCGGATCCGGCGCCGGCATCGGTCGCGGCATAGGCCAGCGGCGTGTCGGTCGCGGCAAGGCCACCGGTATCGGGATTGAGGCGCAGATTCTGGTTGGTGTTGGTGACGACGCGAATGCGGTCGACCGACGGGTTGAAGTCGACGCCGGCAGCGACGCCGTTGAGGGTCACCGGCGCGCCGACTGCGGTGGCGCTGCCGTTGAGCGGGTTGATCGCATACAGCCGCCCGGCGTTGCTCAACCCATACAGGACCCGCGACGAAGCCGGGCGATAATCGATGCCCAGCAGCGTCTCATTGCCCTGGATGCCGGTCAGTACGACAGTATTGACGATGGTGCCGGGCGCCGTGCTGTTGACGCTGACCAGCCGGTTGCCAAGGTCGAGGAAATTTACCGTGGCGGCATTCGCAGCGCCCGCGCCGCAGAGTGCAGTGCATCCAAGCAGGAGAGAGGCTCCGGCCCGCTTCAACGATGTGATCATGTTCGCCCCTTTGTCTGCTGGTGGAACACCGCTGTATTGATCCGGGTCCATGTCGTTCAGATCTTCGGGCGATTTCTAATGAGGTCGATTATTATGCAACATTCGCCGAAAGTTAGTCTGAGCCCAATCGATCGGACGGGCCTGGCAAAAACTAATGTTAGACTATTTGCGACGGCGGCCGGTGATGTCCGCTGGTGCAGCCTGTAATCTGCACTGGACTGAGCCGGCGACGATGATCGCTGTCGCCTCGACAATATTGCAATCCAGCAATACTTCGTTAAGCAAGTTTTTATCGTCGCGACCGCGCAACGGCTTTGAAGTTGCCGACACGCAACCGTTTGGTCGGCCGGCGGTTTGAGGGTTCGTGCGCAACGCTCTCCCCGCCCTGCTATCGCTCCTGACGGCGGCGTTGTTGAGCCCGGTCGGTGCGCAAGCCGAACTCGGCGGAACGCTGGCCAGCGTCCAGGCCGACGGGCGCCAGTCGAATGCGCGCATCGTTTCCGTGACGACGACCGGTTTCACTCGGCACGACCTGATGCGGCCGAACGGCGGCACGGTCAGCGAGTTCACCAACGCCGCCGACCAAGTGTTTGCCGTCACTTGGTCGGGACCGGGCAAGCCCGATCTTCGCACGCTGCTCGGCCGTTATTTCGCGACGTTCCAGGCCGCCGGCACGGTCGAGCGCGATGCCGGTGGTGGCATGATCCGGTCGCTGCGGCGACCGGTCCAGGTGGCGCAGGCCGACCTGCAGATACAGACAGGCGGCCACATGGGCTGGTTCCACGGCGTCGCCTATGTGCCCTCGCTGGCGCCGCCTGGCTTCGCACCCGACGACCTGCCGCAGCCATGAGGCTGATCCGCATCGTCATTGCCTCGCTGGCGCTGTTCGCCGTGTCGAGCTGTGGCGGCGGCGATGGCGGGTCCAGTCAGCCGACCGTCGCCCCCTCGAGCCCGACGCCGACGCCTGCTCCAGCGCCCACGCCGGTCGTCAACACCGCCGCCGTCGTCCTCGACGCCGGGCCGGCGGCGCTGCGGACTGGTTCCGGTGGCTATAACGCGTTCAACGAGCCCTATGTCACGGTCACCATCTGCGCACCGGGATCGACGACGAACTGCCAGACGATCGACCATATCATCCTGGATACCGGCTCGGTCGGGCTGCGGATCATCCAGCCGGCGATCAACGCCAGCCTGCTCGCCGCCCTGCCCGTCCAGGCGGGACCATCGGGCAACCCGGTCGGCGAATGCTACCAGTACGTCAACTCCTACGCGTTCGGCTCGGTGCGCGTCGCCGACTTCTCGATCGCGGGGGAGAAGGTCGCCGCGATGCCGTTCCAGGCGATCGGCGACGGCGGCAGCTTTGCAGCCGTACCCGCCAGCTGCTCGTCCGGCGGCGGCACCGCCATCGCGACGGTGAAAGATTTCGGTGCGAACGGCATCATCGGCATCGGTACCACGACGACCGACTGCGGTAGCTATTGCACGGTCGCCGGCGGATCCTCGGCGGCTGCCTATTACAGCTGCCCGGCGGCCGGCTGCGGGGCGATGATCCCGCGCGCCGCCAACACCGCAGCGCCGTTCGAGCAAGTGCCCAATCCGGTGGCGGCCTTTGCCGTCGACAACAACGGCAGCATCCTGACCCTGCCCTCGGTGCCCCAAGCGGGCGCGGTCAGCATTGCCGGCACGGTGATATTCGGCATCGGTACCCAGGCCAACAACACGCTTTCGGCATCGACCGTGCTGCCGCTGACCACCTCGACCAGCCGGCTCGGACCCGGCGTGCTGACCGCGACCTACAATGGCAAGCAGCTGACCCAAAGCTTCCTCGACAGTGGCAGCAGCAGCTATTTCTTCATCGATACCGCACTGGCGCCGTGCACCGACACCAACCTGGTCGCCTTCTATTGCCCGCCGTCGCCGGTGCCGCTGTCGCCGGTGCTGACCGCGACCAACGGTACGACCGCCAGCGCGGCGTTCACGCTGTACAGTCCGTTGAATGTCAGCGGCGCCGCCACCGCCGCGCCCGGCCTCGGCGTCGACCCGACGCTGGTCAAGCCGCCGCTGCCGTTCGCCAACAGCTTCGACTTCGGCATCCCCTTCTTCTTCGGGCGGACCATCTATACCGCCATCGAAGGCCGCGCGGCGGGGAGTGCCACCGGCCCCTACGTCGCCTTCTAAAAGCCTTGCCTGGGTAAGCCTAGCTTCGCCGCTGCGGATCGTGTCATGACTGGGGCATGATCGAGCCTGTCGTCGACGCCGCCTTCGCGCTTGCCGCAGACCATGTCGCGCAGGGACGTATCCCGGGCGCGGTATTGGGCATCGTCACCGCCGATGGCAGGCGCGCCGTCCGTGTCGCCGGGCTGGCGCAAGCGGTACCGACGCCCGAGCCGCTGACCGCGGAACACTGGTTCGACCTCGCGTCGGTCAGCAAGGTCATCGCCACCACGACGTTCGTGCTGCGCCTGGCGGAAGAAGGTCGGCTCGATCTCGACCGGCCGCTCACCGACGCGATCCCCGACCTGCGCCAATACGACGTCGCCAACGCGGCGGAGCGGCGCCTGACGTTTCGCGACTGCCTCGTCCACCGCACCTTCCTGCCCGCGGTCGAGCCGATCTACACCTATGGCGACGATCCCCAGCGCCTGCGCGCCTTCGTCCTGCAGCGCGAGTGGCGGCACGGCCCGCCGGTCTATTCGGATATCAACTTCATCCTGCTCGGCATCGCGGTGGAGCGGCTGACCGGCGCGGAACTCGACGCCCTGCCGCTCGGGTCCGGGTTGAGCTGGGGACCGCCGCCCGGTCCCGCCGTCGCGACCGAGGCCTGCCAATGGCGCGGCCGCGTCGTGAAGGGCGAGGTCCATGACGAGAATTGCGCCGCGATGGGCGGACGCACCGGCCATGCCGGGCTATTCGGGACGGTCGACGGCGTCTTGGGTTTCGCGCAGGGGTTGCTCGACGGCCGCGGGGCGTCGCCTGAAATGCTGGCGCTGATCCGCACGCCGGTCGAGGGGCACCGGACCATCGGCTGGGAGATCCGCCACCCCGGCTGGTCGGGCGGCCAGGCCTGCTCGCCGGGCACGATCGGCCACACCGGTTTTACCGGCACCGGCCTGTGGGTCGACTTCGATCGCGGCTTGGCATGGACGCTGCTGACCAACCGCGTCCATCCGACACGGCATTTCGACAGCGGCATCTTCGCGCTGCGACAGGCGACCGGCGACGCGGTGGTGCAGGCCGTCGACCGGCTCTAGTTGGCGGCGGCGACCGCGAGCAGCGCCTTGTCCACCGCCTGCGTCGCCGAGGCATCGCCGGGCATGTCGTTGGCCAGCGCCGAGAACATCAGCGTCTTCCCGCTGGCGGCGATCATGAAGCCCGACAACGCATTGGCGGCGTTGAGCTTCCCGGTCTTGGCGAACAGCTTGCCATCCAGCGCCGTGCCGCGAAAGCGCCGGCCCAGCGTCCCATCGACGCCACCGACCGGCAGCGTCGCGCGCCACGCCGCGCCCCAAGGCTGGGCCTGGGTCCAGCGCAGGAAGCGCACCGCCGCGCGCGGGGTCAGGCGGTTGTAGTTCGACATGCCGGCGCCATCGGCGAACTCGTACGACCAGCGTTCGACGCCGGCACTATCGAGCATCGCCTGGACCGCGACTTGTCCGTCGGCGACCGAGCCGCTGCCGGTGATCGCGCCGATGCGGCGCAGCAGCAGTTCGGCGTGGAGGTTCTGACTGACCTTGCTGGTCACCAGCAAGTCCTCGGCCAGCGGCGGCGGCGCCAGGCGCGCGAGCACCACGGGTTGCGGCGGGTGCGGGGCCGGGGCCGTCGCGCGGGTCGCCGGCTCGTCGATTGCCGATGCCGGACGGTGCTGCGCCCGGATGGAGCCAGTGACGCGAACACCCAGCCCGCGCAGCAACGCCGCCAGCCGCCACGCGGCTCGGTACGCCGGATCGTCGATCCCCACGGTCAGCGTCTGGGGGCTGCTGTCGGCCGGGATGCTGCCGGTGATCCGCAACCGGTCGGTGCCGGGCTCGCGAGTGACCGAGAGGGTCGACTTCCCGCCACCTGTCACGGCCCGATTGAGGATGGTGTAATAGCCGTCGCCGACCAGGCCCGGCGCCGCACCGGGCGTCGTCGGGCTGGCCACGATGGTCACCACATTATCGTCGATCGTCAGCGCCGAGATCGCCGTGCCGTAGCGGCTCGGCATGTTGTTCCAGCTCATGCCCTGCGGCCAGCGTTCGTCGGGAAAGGCGCTGTCGTCGCCGGTCACGTCATGGACGACCCGCGTCCGCGCCGCGACCGCCCGGGCGAGGTCGAGCAGGCAGTCGCTGACGCAATCCGCGGCACTCGACAAGCGGGCGTCGCCGTGCCCGGCGATGACCACGTCGCGGCCGTCCAGCCGCACCGTGGCGCCGCCGCCGCCATCCGCCGCATTGGGGTCGAGCAGCGCGAACGCCGCGGCGGTGGTGAACATCTTGGTGTTCGAGGCCGGCACGAAGCGATCGTCGGGGCGGATCGCAACGATCTCACGCCCCTGGTCGTCGGTTACGACCAGCCCGATGCGAGTGCCGGGACCGGCACTCGCCAGCGCATTCTCGACCGGGGCGTCGGACGGCGCGGCAGCGGCAAGCAAGAGGGACAGCAACAGGTGCATCATCGGACCTCGGTGCGACAAACAGCATGGACCATCCCGACGCCGTGCCGGTTCATGACCGCGCCGCGCTACGGAAGCGGGCTTCGTCGACGCCGTCCTCGGCGCGCGCCACCAGCGTCGCAACAGTCAAATTCGCCGATGCCGACGGCACGGTGCGGGTCATATCGAGCAGGCGATCGAACGGCAGGACCAGTCCGACGACCAACGCGGTCTGCTCGGCACCGACACCGACGGCCGACAGCATCGCCGCGAGCATGAACAGCGACGCCGACGGCACCGGCGCCGTGCCGAATGCCGCAAGCGCGCCGGTCATCAGCATGACGCCGAGCATCCAGGCATCGGGCACGATCCCGAGCGCCTGCAGCGCGAACTGGCCGAGCAGCCCGACGTACATCGCAGTGCCGTCCTTGCCGATGCTCGCACCCAGCGGCAGCACCGTCGCCGCGATCGACCGCCCGATGCCGAGATTGTCCTGTGCGACGCGCAACGCCACCGGCAGCGTCGCCGATGAAGAGGCGGTCGAGAATGCCACCACCAGCGCGTCGGCGATGCCGCGAAAGAAGCGCGCCACCGGCAGGCGCGCGACGAAGGCGATCAGCCCGGCATGGACCAGCATCTGGACCAGCGACGCGAGCACGACACACAAGGCGAGCCAGCCGACGTTGACGAACACCGCCATGCCGCCGCTCGCCACCGCATTGGCGCTGAGCGCGAGGACGCCGAACGGGGTCGCCTCCATGACGATGCGGACGATCTGGAGCAGCACCGAGGCAGCCGACTGAAGCAGCGCCACGACGGGCTTGCCGGCCTCGCCCGAGACGACGCTGCCGACGCCGAGCAGGACCGCGACGAAGATGATCGCCAGCATGTCGCCCTTGGCCAGCGCCTCGACGATGTTGGCGGGGACGATGCCGAGCAGCTGGTCGGCAGGCGAAACCGGCGGGCCGAGCGGATGCGGCGCGATCCCCGCCAGCGCGACGCCGTCGCCCGGCCGGATCAGCAGGCCCATCGCCATGCCGATCGACACCGCGATCAGCGTCGTCAGCGCGAACCAGCCGACCGTCCGGCCGCCGATCGGACCCAGCCGCCGCGGGTCGCCGAGCGACGCGATCCCCGCCGCGATCGTGACCAGCACGACCGGCACGACCAGCATCTTGATCAGCCGGACGAAAAGCTCGCCGATTAGCCGGATCGCGGCGGCGCCCTCGGGCCACAGCGCACCCAGCACCACGCCGATGACCAGCCCGCCGGCCACCCGTTGCCACAACGGGATCGCGAACCAGGCGTTCAGCATCTTCAAGCCGGGATGTTCCGGGCAGGTCGTGGGCCGCTGCGAACGACGTGGCCCGGGACGGGGCAGCCCGGCACCCTCGACCGCAGCAGGACCCGGCCCGCCGCCGAGCCGGTCGTCGCGCCGTTCGACAGTGCCAGCCTGCCGTTGACGAACAGCGCCTTGACGCCGACGCTCGGTACGCGCGGATGCAGATAGTCTGCTCGTGGCGCGTAGCCGACCGGATCGAAGACGACGACGTCGGCGAAATAGCCGGGCCTCAGATAGCCGCGACCCTCCAGGCGATAGATATCGGCGGTCGCGCCGGTCGAGCGGTGGATGAAGTCGCGCAGCGAGATGATCTTCCGCTCGCGCACATAGACCTGATATTTGCGTGGGAAGGTCGCATACTGGCGAGGATGGCCATCGGAGCCGTCCGAACTGGTGACGACCCACGGCTGTTTCATCAGCAGGTCGACGTCGCGGTCCGCCATGTTGAAGCTGGCGATGCTGACTCCGGCGGGACCCGTGCCGTGGCTGTTCGCGACGCGCAGGATGCGGATCGCGGCATCGACGGGCGTCAGCTGCCATTGCCGCGCCATCTGGCCCAGCGTCCTGCCGGTCCAAGGCTGGCCTTCGCTGGTCAGCAGGATCGACTCCGCGCCGCCGCGCCGACGCAGATTCTCGGCCATCTCCTGCTTGATCCTGGCCAGCGTCGGCAGCGCATCGAGCCGCGCGACGAGCTTTACATAGCCGCCGTCGCTGGCCCATCGCGGTACCAGCGCGGCATCGACGCTGGAGCCCGAGGCCAGCCATGGATATTGATCGGCGGTGACCTGCTGCCCGGCAGCGCGCGCCGCCTCGATCGTCGCGATCAACCGCGGCGCCTGTCCCTGCAGGTCGACGCCCAGCGCCTTCAAATGCGCGAAATGGACCGGCATCCGCGCCTGGCGGCCGATCTCGATCGCCTCCTGGGTGCTGGCGATCAGGCCGATGGTATAGTCCGACTCGTCGCGCTGGTGCGTGTCGTACAGGCCGCCGCGGCTGCCGGCTTCGCGCGCCACGGCGATGACCTCGTCGGTCCGGGCAAAGCTTTGCGGCGCATAGAACAGCCCGGTCGACAGGCCGTAGGCGCCCTCGCACATCGCCTTAGCGGCCAGCGCCCGCTCGTGCGCCAGTTCCGGGGCGGTCGGGGCCCGCGCATCCTGGCCGAGCACGCGGGCGCGGATCGCGCCGAAGCCGACGAACGGGACCAGGTTGGTGCCGATGCCCGACGTCGCCAGCGCGTGCGCGTCGGTGGCCACGTCCGGGGTGCCGTCGCCGTCGACGCCGGTGACGATCGTCGAGACACCCTGCGCCAGCCACGGCAGGTTGAGCCGCGCCACCGGGTCGTGCGACCGGATGTAGGTGGACGGATGGGTGTGCGCGTCGATGAACCCCGGCGCGACGACCTGCCCCCTGGCATCGATCACCTGCGCCGCGGCGGTGTGGCGTGACGGGCCGGCATAGACGATACGGTCGCCGCCGATCTCGACATCGCCGGCGAACGGAGCGGCGTCGGCACCGGTGTAGATCGTGCCACCGCGGATGACGACGTCGACGGCGGGCGCCGCGCTCGCTGGCTCGGCGAGCATCACGGCCAGCACGGCGATACCGAGGCGCCTCAACGATAGGTCCTTGGCGGACGCAGCGTGAGGCGGCCGGCGGCGCTCGCCTCGACGGCGGCGCGGCTGAACAGCATCGGCTCCATCCGGCCCGCGATCCACGGGGCATATTGGTCGCGGTAGTGCGGCGACCGCGGGTCGTTCGACTGGCCGGGCAGGTTAAGCATCAGCGAATTGTCCCAGGCGCCGACATCGATGACCTGGATGTAGCCCGCGCCGCCCCCGACGCGCCAGCTCGGACCGTTGCCCAGCCAGCGCGCCATGACGGTGTAGGAGTCGCCGCCGGTGCCCGCGCCCTCGATCGCCGGGAAGGCAGCGGCGATGGCGGGCACGCGCGCCAGCGGATGCACCAGGCGGACCTGGTGAAGCGTCGCCCAGCGCCATTTCGCCGGATCATTGCCCATCAACTGGCCCGCCGTCGCCCACGCGGCTTCGAGCGACGCGTCGAACAGCGCGTCGCGCGCCGCGACCGGATCGTCGCCCAGCCGAGCATCGGGGTGCGCGAGCAGTCCGAGCAGCACCGACGGCGCGATCTCGGTGACGAGCGACTTCGCACGCTCCGGGACGATGGTGGCGAGCATGCGCTGGCCAAGGTCGCGCCACAGGATCTCGAACAGCGCCGCAGCAGCGCTATCGCCATCGATTTGCGCATCCCACCGGCGCAGCATGTCGGCGGCTTCGGACTGGCGCCTGGGCAGCAGCGCGAGCAATTGCCGCGCGGGCGTCGACAGCGTGTCGTGCTGGAGCGCGACGCTGTCGGCCAGCGAGTGCCGCGCCTGGCTGCTCAGCACCTCGACGATGCGCTCGTAGCGATAGGGATCGCGGAACGAGAAGGCGGGAATGCGGTCGCGCGGCCAGTCGGGCGGCAGGTTGTTCTGGTTGGCGGACGCGAACCAGCCCTGCTGCGGGTTGTACTCGCTCGGCAGCGACGCGAAATCGCGGACGCCGGTCCAGTCGTAGCGGCCATCGCCCGGCACCGGCAGCAATCCGTCGCCGGTCTTGCGCACCGGCGCGAAGCCGATCACCTGCCAGCCGGTGTTGCCGTCGATATCGGCATAGTGGAAATTGGTCGGCGAGGGGTGAAGCCTGAACGCCTGGCGCAACGACGCCCAGTCGCGCGCCAGGTTGATCGCGATCATCCCAAAGGCACCGCTGCCGCCCGGCTGCATGGCGATCGAGCCGAGCGCGGTGGCGCGGTGGCGGGCCGGGTCGTGCGAGATCACCGGGCCCTGGACCGAGTAGCGCAGCGTCACCGTCTGCGCCGCAGCGCCCTTGACCGGGATGCTGGCCTCGACCCGCTCGAACCGCTTCCAGCCGCCGGCGTGCCGGTAGCGCTCCGGATCGTCCGGGTGGAGTTCGAGGACGAACAGGTCCTCCTGGTCGATGTGGAAGTTGGTCCGGCCGAAAGCGAAGCGGTCGGTATGGCCCTGCATGATACCCGGCAGGCCGGGCGCACCGCCGCCGATCACGTCGAGGCCGGGTGCAGACAGGTGCGCGACATGGCGCGGACCGAAGCCGCCGATGCCGAGGTGCGGATCGTTCGCCAGGATCGGGCGCCCGGTGGCGGAGCGCGCGGCGGACACGGTCCAGGCGTTGCTGCCTGCGTTGGCGCGGTCGGCCGCGGGCTCGGCGGGTTCGGTCGTCGGCGTCGCCGGGCCGAACGGCAGGCCGCCGCGCCGCATGACGCCCAGGTCCGCCTCCGACACGGCGGCAGTATCGAGCCCGTCCGGCACGGTCATCGTCCAGGCTGGCCGCAGCGGCGCGATGACCGCGTCGAGGTCGAGCAGCCCGAGCGCGGCGAGCTGGGCGCGGCGCACCTCGTCGTCGACGTTGCCGAGCGAGGCGGCGCGCGCCAGCACCAGTTCGCGCACGTCCCATTTCAGCGGCATGACCCCGAGGATCCTGTACTCCAGCGGCAGCAGCGACGGGTTGGCCGACAGCTCGTCGATCCGCGCGTTGATCCCGGCGACATAGGCGCGGGCGCAGGCCAGCACGTCGTCCGGCACGGCGCGCAGCTCCGCTTCCACGTCGCCGCGATAGTGAAACAGCCGCGCCACGGCATCGAGCGGCGCGAACTCGACGCCGAACGCCTCCGCCATGCGCCCGAGTTCGCGGCGGTGCGACAGGTCGATCTGGAACAGCCGGTCGCGCGCCACGACATAGCCCTGTCCGAAGAACGCATCCGGGATCGTCTCGGCACGGATATGCGGCACGCCGTAGCGGTCGTCGACGATCTCGATCGGCCGCTTCAGGCCGCCCAGCGCGATGCCCGCCGGTGCCAGCGCCAGCGTCGCGGCCGTCGCGCCCAGGAATGCCCGGCGGTTGATCATGGGCATCTCCTCCGCTCTCAAACAGTGCCGACCATCGGCCCCCGCCGTTCCGTTCGTGATACGACAACGCCCGGAGCGCCATAGGAAAATACACGGTGCGGAGCCACAGTCGCCGGTTAATCGGCGCGGTTGAGCGACAGACGCCGCTTCGCCCTTGACGCGTGTCGCCGCCGCCGCGCACGTTAACTCATCAGGCACGATCGACGGGCGTGGCAGCAGACCGGCAAAAGCCGGCGCAACCATGACCAACAAGGAGGGACACCATGACGAAGCTTTCAGCATTCCGGCGGCCGCAGCACGTCGTCGCCGTCACCTCCAGCCGGTCGGCGCTGGCGATCTCCATGGTGTTCGCCCTGCCGGCCTTCGCCCAGACCGCGCCGACCGAGACCGCTGCGGTCAAGACCGCCGAAGCCGCCGCCGCCGCCGAAGGCAACCCCGACATCATCGTCACCGGATCGCGCGTCGCGCGCGACGGCTTCCAGGCGCCGACCCCGGTGACCGTGCTGACGCGCGAGGAGATCCAGACCTCGTCGCCGTCGAACAACATCGCCGATTTCGTCAACGAGCTGCCGGCGCTGGCAGGCTCGACCCGCCCCGCCAACTCGCGCCTCAACCTGTCGAGCGGCCAGGCCGGGATCAACGCGCTCAACCTGCGCAACCTCGGCGAGATCCGCACGCTGGTTCTGCTCGACGGCCGGCGCTCGGTCGCGTCGACGATCACCGGCCTCGTCGACATCAACACCATCCCGCAGGCGCTGGTGCAGAGCGTCGAGGTGGTCACCGGCGGCGCGTCGGCGGCCTATGGCTCCGACGCGGTGGCGGGCGTCGTCAACTTCGTCCTCGACAAGAAGTACAAGGGCCTGAAGGTCGCCGTCGACAGCGGCATCACCGACAAGGGCGACGGCCAGAACTATTCGCTCAGCGTCACCGGCGGCGCGCCGTTCGGCAGCGACGAGCGCGGCCACATCCTCATCTCGGGCGAACTCGCCCACCGCGCCGGCATCTTCGAGGTCGATCGCGACTGGAACGCCACCGGCTATGTGCGCATCCAGAACCCGGCCTATAACGCGACGACCAACTCCAGCGTCCCGCAGTTCCTGATCCGGCGCCAGGTCGGCGCGGCGAACTCGACGCCGGGTGGCCTCATCACCGGCTCGACCGGGGGCGTCGCCAACCGCCTGCGCGGGACGTATTTCGGCAATGGCGGCGCGGTCCAGCAATTCCAGTACGGCGCCCTGACCTTCCCCTCGCCGACCGGGGCCGCCGCACCGACGCTGACCCAGGGCGGCGACTGGCAGGTCAACGACTCCGGGCGCCGCATCGGCCTCGATCCCAAGGACGACCGCTACGGCCTGTTCGGGCGGCTGAGCTATGAGTTCGGCGCCGGCATCGAGCTGTTCGCCGAGGGCTCGTACAACCGGCAGAAAGTGTTCTTCAACGCCGGGCCCAACTTGGCGACCGGCGTGTCGCTGTCGGCGACGGGCTGCGACACGGCGGTATCGGCGGCAACCGCGCCGCTGACCTGCAACGCCTTCCTGTACAACACCCTGGGACGCGCGGCGCTGGCCGGCATCACCAGCGTGACCATCGCATCGACCGCCGCCGACCTGCCGTTCCGCGCCGTCAGCAACAAGCGCGAGGTGCAGCGCTATACCCTCGGCGCGCAGGGCAGCGCCCAGTTGTTCGGCAAGTCCGCGACCTGGGAGGTTTACAGCCAGTACGGCCGTGCCCAGCTCCGCGAGCAGCTGCGCAACATCATGAATATCGGCGCGATGAACAACGCCACCGCCGCCGTCTTCGCACCGGCCGGCAACACCGGCGGCTATGCGGCGGGGTCGATCCAGTGCCTCGTCAACGTCGATACCAACCCGGCCAACGACGCCCGCGCCTGCGTGCCGCTCAACCGCCTCGGCCTCGGCGTCGCCAACCCGGCGGCGTTTGGCTACGTCCTCGGCAATCCGTATCGCGACGAGACGGTCGAGCAGTACAATGCCGCCGCCAACCTGTCGCTGACGCCGTTCTCGACCTGGGCCGGCGACGTCAGCCTCGCGCTCGGCGGTGAATATCGCAAGGAGCAGATCAGCGGTTCCGTGCCTGCCGAATTCCAGCCGCTGGCGACCGTCGATGCGACCGGCCGGCCAACGACAACGAACCGCTGGTCGGTCGGCAACTATCTGCCCACCAACGGCAGCTACAACGTCAAGGAGCTGTACGTCGAGACCGTCGTGCCGCTCGGCCTCGGCATCGAGTTCAACGGTGCCGCCCGCGCCACCTGGTACTCGACCGCGGGCTATGTGACGACGTGGAAGGCCGGCGCGACCTGGCAGCCGATCGAGGACATCCGCCTGCGCGTCACGCGCTCGCGCGATATCCGGGCGCCCAACCTCAACGAGCTGTACGCCGCCGGCTCTGCCAACAGCGATTCGGTCCGCAACCCCGCCTATACCAACGACGGCGCCAACGGCCCCGCGACCTTCGGCTATTCGGCGAACGTCACCGGCAACCTCAACCTGCGCCCCGAAAAGTCCGATAGCTGGAACGCCGGCGTGGTGTTGACGCCGCGCTTCCTGCCGGGCTTCAACCTGTCGGTCGACTATTTCCGGATCAACCTGAAGGACGCCATCAGCACCTTCGGCGCGCAGGACATCATCGACCTGTGCTATCAGGGCCAGCAGCAGTTCTGCAGCGCCTATACGCCGGATCCGGCCCGCTCGATCCCCGGCCAGCCCTATTACCTGTTCCGCAGCCAGCCGTTCAACGCCGCCCGCCAGCTGGTTCGCGGCGTCGACATCGACGCCAACTACCGCCTGCCGCTCGACGCGATCTTCGCGGAGGCCAAGGGCGCCGTCACGCTGCGCGGCGTCGCGACCCGCTATATCGACAATCTGTTCAACAGCGGCGTGCCGAGCACCGTCGTTCTCAACAGTGTCGGGGTGAACGGCGGCCAGGCGACCACGCCGAAGTGGATCTACCGCTTCAGCGCGACGTACGACACGCCCAGCTTCTCGATCACCGGCGTCGGCCGCGGCGTCAGCTCGGGCAAGTACGTCGCCAACGGTATCGAGTGCCTGACCACCTGCCCGGTCTCGACGACGCAGTTCCCGACCTATGACGAGAACCATGTCTCCGGGCTGTTCTATGTCGACCTCAACGTCACCGCCAAGGTGCCGATGGCAGGCGCCGATGCGCAGTTCTTCGTCAACGTCACCAACCTGCTCGACAGCAAGCCGATGCTGGTGCCCGAGACCGGACTGGCGGCGAACAGCACCTATTCGGACCTGCTGGGGCGCGCCTTCCGCGTCGGCGTCAGGGTGGAGCTCAAATAGGCACAACGCCCTCGTCGCTCCCACTCGCCGGCCTGGCCCGAAACTGAGATTGTACCGTATCCGCAACGGGTTAGCCCGGCGAAAAGGCTTGCTGCACTGCAAAACAATTGCCACGGTCCAGTGGTCGTCGTGATGCGGGGGATACAGTGTCGGCGCGGCTCCACTATATCGACCGGTGCAGGGCGCTGCTCATGCTGCTCGGTATCCCGTACCATGCAGCGCGGCTGTTCTCGCCTGGCTGGGGGCCGCCGCAGGCCGCGACATCGGCTTTCTGCGATACGGTCGCGCAGACGATCACGGCATTCCGCATGCCCGCATTCTTCCTGATTGCCGGCTATTTCGCCGCGATGCTGCTGGCCCGGACCGCGCGGTGGGAGTGGTTGCAGTCGCGCCTCAAGCGGCTGGGCATCCCGCTGCTGTCAGCGACGATCGTGCTGATCCCGCTCCAGCTGCTGGTCTTCGCCGCGGTGCCGGGCGGCGACATGGGCGATGTGCTGGCCCGCCTCGCTGGCCGCCTGTCGGAGCCGTCGTCGAGCTGGATCAGCCACCTATGGTTCCTCGACGACCTGATCATCTATTCGGTCCTGATCGCCGTTGCCTGGCCGATTGTCGCGCGGCTGCGATCGACGGGACTACCGCTCGTTGTCGAGCGGGCGCCTTTCGCCAGTGTGTTCATCCTGGTCGGGCTCGTCGCCGTACCGCTGTCCGTCACCGCGCCACTGCTCGGCACGACGTTCCTGGGCGCGATGGCCAACCGGCTGATGTACAACGGCCTGTTCTTCCTGATCGGCACCGGCCTGTTCCTCAAGCCCGCGATCCTCGACGCCTGGCTGAAATGGCGGTGGTGGCGTGCGGCAGTCGTCGTCGCGATCATCGCGCTGACCGTGCCGTTGACGATGGGCGGCGCGCATTACCGCCCGGCGATGGTCGCGGGCGCCTGTGCCGCCATCGGTGGTGCTTGGCTCGTCCTTGCCGCGATGAAGCGCTGGGGCGATGCGCCGAGCGCGCCGGTCAAGCTGGTCGTCGATGCGTCGCTGACCATCTACCTCGTCCACCACCCGATCATCCTGGCGCTCGGCCTGGTCACAGCGTCGATCTCGCTGCCGGTCGAACTGGAATGGCTGGCGGTCGGGGTGACGGCGGCGCTGCTGTCCTTCGCCATCTACCTGGCGATCCGGCAGGTGCCGCTGTTGTATTACTGCTTCAACGGACAGCGCCTTGCCGTCCGCCGCCCGGTCCTTGCCGCGGCCTGAGAGTCCGACCTGCCGTTGACCAAGCCCGCAGCGTCGTGGCTACGACGGCGATCGGCGATCAAGTCGCCGACATGCGGGTATAGCTGAATGGTAACGCAGTAGCCTTCCAAGCTTCATAGGAAAGCATTAGATCAGATACTTACCGTCAGCCTCAACGAGTTACGAGACGGCTGTAAAAGTATTCAGGTCGCCGGACGAACCATCACTCGGCCAGGTCTTTCGGCTGGCTGCCCGCATCGCGGCAAGCGTCATGACCGAGCGAAAAACAGGTGAGATCGTCTCAGCGCCCTTTTGCCGATCACTTCGGCAAGTGCGCTCCGGTCATTTGCAAGGTCTGTGCATCGCCGGCGATGTCGAGCTTTCACTCCAAATGTTTGAGACCAATGCCGATCGGCGGTAAGGCGGCCGCCAGACAGGAAAACCATGCCGACGACGACTGCCCCCGACGTTCGCGACACGATCTCGGCCGGTCGCGCCTTGCGCACCGTCAAGGCAGGGTCGCGCGAAGTCCTCGGTTTCGTCCTGCCGGGCCAGATGGCGCCGGGCCGGGTCCGCGCCCTGCTGGTCGGGTCACGCATCAACATGCGCGGGCTCACTGGTTTCGTCGAAGCCGACGAACTCGATCCGCAGGGCAGCGGCGCGGCGCTGGTCTTTCGCTATGGCGTCGTCGTGCTGTTCGGCGTCGCCGCCGATGGCGAGCAGCGTTTCCTCGCCCGCATCGCGCCGGACATCATCGATCCTTTGCCGTCACCCGAGGTCGAGACCGCGACGATCGAACTCGCGCCCGCTGCGGACGAGCAGGTCGACGTCCACGGCAATATCAAGCTGCGCGAACTGACCGCGGAACGCTTGTTGCTGACAGCCACGGTGCTTGCCCGCAGCGTTGTCTTGAGCCGCGATGAAGCGCGGATCGCGACGGTGTTCGACCGGATCGAACCGCTGGTCAACGATCTGCAGCAGCGCGGCCAGGTCGGCCATCCGATCCGGCGGGTGATGCAACAGATCGGCGAGGTGCTCTCGGCGCGACATCGCATGGTCGGCCGCGCCCAGATCAGCGAGAAGCCCGAAGTGCTGTGGGATCATCCCGAGCTTGACCGTCTCTACGGCCGTCTCGAGGCTGAGTATGAACTCGGCGACCGAGCCCGTGTCATCGAGCACAAGCTGGAAGTCATCGGCGATGCCGCCGACGTGCTGCTCAACCTGATCCAGGACCGGCGCTCGGTTCGGCTCGAGCTGTCGATCATCGCGCTGATCATGCTGGAGATCGCCGTCAGCCTGTTCGAGAAAGTCATCTGAGGCGCGCAACGCCGCTCCGGGCTGGGCTATTGCAGCGAGCCTGGAAGCGACGAAGCTACCGCCATCGCCGCGACGCATCGTGCCAGCAACGCTTCCTTGCGCAGGCTCGGCTCGTGCGTGACTTCGCGACCGATCCACGGCGGTAACGGCATATCGTCGTCGACGTGCTGCAATTCGACTTCGGCAAGGTCGGTGCCGGTCAACAAGCCAAGATGTATGTCGACCGACCAGTCGAAGCCGGCAAATGGCACCAGGTGTCGTATCTTTTCGATCGAAGGTCCGGCGCACAGCGACTGCAGCATGATCAGCCCGTCAGGATAAGGGATCTCGTATTCGAATTCAAAGCGGCTGATGCCCTGGCGCGGTCCCTTGACGGTGAGCCAAGCCTGGCGTCCGCTGAGCCGGACGCGCACCTTGCGGCCGTCGGCGCGCGCAATCAGGCCGTCGGTAAGGTGACTGGTCCTGACGACTGCATCACGCCAGCCATCGTTGGCCAGCAGAAACGTCCGTTCAATCTCGATAGCCATAAGCGGCGTTCGGTTCCCGGTGCAGGGCGTTCCTGTCCGGTAGCGAACACATTTAGCCAAGCCTGCGGTGCTTCATCAGACTGTAACCTGCGCGGAATAGCTGGGCCTCCGCAGCGGCGTTTGTACCCCCTTTCGTCGCTCCGACTGCGTTTGATCCTCCCTGAATCACGCATCGACTAGCCGGCTCACCGTCATCGGGGAGCCGGCCTTTTCGTCTGTTGCGCGCGTGCCGGGTCTAGAAGATCTTCGAGAAGACGAAGAACAGGCCACCGGCGAGCAGGATCGACGCCGGCAGCGTCAGCACCCACGCCGTCAGCATGTTACGCAGCGTGCCCCATTGCAGGCCCGAGCCATTGGCCGCCATGGTACCGGCGACGCCCGACGAGAGAACGTGCGTTGTCGACACCGGTAGCCCGAAACCGTCGGCGGCGCCGATCATCGCTGCCGCGACGATCTCGGCCGACGCACCCTGGGCGTAAGTGAGGTGGGTCTTGCCGATCTTTTCGCCGACCGTGACGACGATGCGCTTCCAGCCGACCAGCGTGCCGAGCCCGAGCGCGATGGCGACCGAGACCTTGACCCAGGTCGGGATGAACTTGGTCGACTTGTCGAGGTCGGCCCGGAACGCCTTGGTCGCCGCCTTGCCGTCCTCGGAGAACGTCACGGCTTTCGTCTTGTCGAGGATGCGATACGCCTCCGAGGCGACGTACATGTCGTTGCGGACGTTGGCTGTCGACTGCGCCGGGACCGCCGCGAGCGAGCCGTACTGGTTGACCTGATCGCCGATCGAGCCGCTCAACGCCGCGAGCGCCGGGACGGTCTGCGGCGTCAGCGTCCGGCTTTGCAGATAGGCCGTCACGACTGCGCGTGGATCGGCAGGCGACGCGACGCCGTTCGACTGCGCGACGAGAGCCGCCTGCGCCTTGGCCGCGACGGTCTCGAACGCCATCACCTCGGTCGCGGGCATGGAACGATTAAGTGCATAGGCGGTCGGCACGGTGCCGATCAGGATCAGCATGATCAGGCCCATGCCCTTTTGCCCGTCGTTCGAACCGTGAAAGAACGACACGCCGGTGCAGGTGAAGATCAGCAGCGCCCGGATCCACAGCGGCGGCGGCTGGTCGCTCTTGGGCTCCTGGTACAGCGCCGGGGCTTTGACCACCCGCTTCATCACGATGATCAGCAGCGCCGCGAAGCCGAAGCCGAGGATCGGCGACAGCAGCAGCGACAGGCCAATGTCCTGCGCCTTGGACCAGTCGACTCCCGAGGTGCCGCCCGACAGGTGCATGAACTGGTTGGCCAATCCAACGCCGATGATCGAACCGATCAGCGTGTGCGACGACGACGACGGCAGGCCGAGCCACCAAGTCCCGAGATTCCAGACGATGGCGGCGATCAACAACGCAAAGACCATCGCAAAGCCCGAGCCGGAATCGACTTGCAGGATCAGTTCGACCGGCAGCAGCGAGATGATGCCGAAAGCGACGGCACCACTCGACACGAGAACGCCGAGGAAGTTCCAGACGCCAGACCAGATGACGGCGGCGGTCGGCGGCAGCGCGTGCGTGTAGATTACCGTCGCCACCGCGTTGGCGGTATCGTGGAAGCCGTTGACGAATTCGAAGCCGAGCGCGATCAGCAGCGCAACACCGAGCAGGGCGAAGGCGCCGAAGGCCAGCGGTGGCACATGCGCCGCCGCAAGATCACGGTTCAGGCTATAGGCGGTGAAGGCCAGTCCAACCGCGAGCAGGCCGAAGAACACGACCAACCCGGCTGGTCCGGACTTCTTGTCGAAGTCGGGCTTCGCCGCGGTACCACCGTAAGATACGGCATCGTAAGTTAAGCTGTGTTCGCTCGCCATCTTGGCCTCGCAAAGTGTCTCAGGATTAAATACTTCTCGACCGTTACAGGCAGGTGACATCGCGGACGCCCCGTCCGAATGGGGCGCATGGATCGGCCTCGCGGGCATGTCGGCGCGCGCTGCTGCAAGACCTGCCGCCGTTTCTCATGACTGATATCGCTCTGGCTGGGCCCGGCGATACTCGCTAGCAATAGCGATGCCAGGCCAGCAACGAGCCGGCGGCGAGCGAGGGCAGATGAAACGGATATGGCGCATGGCGGCGATGACCGGCGGACTGATCGCGGCACCCGCGCTCGCGCAGCAAGCCGTGGTGGCAGGCGGTACCCTGCGCGGCACAGCGATCGCCGGGCCTGCGCCAGTTACGGCCTTCCTGGGCATTCCCTACGCCGCGCCGCCGGTCGGGCCGCTGCGCTGGGCGCCGCCGAAGCCTGCCCTGCGGTGGAAGGGCGTGCGCGCCGCCGATCGGTTCGGTGCGCGCTGCATGCAGCAGCCACTCTTCGCCGACATGATGTTCCGCTCGCCGGCACACAGCGAGGACTGTCTGACTCTCAACGTCTGGGCACCCGCCGGCACATCCAGGGGGGCGAGACTGCCGGTGCTATTCTACATCCACGGCGGCGGTGCAATCGGAGGCGACGGATCGGAAAAGCGCTACGACGGCGCGAGCATGGCGCGGCGCGGCATGGTGGTGGTGACGATGAACTATCGGCTCGGCGTGTTCGGCTTTCTGGCGACGCCTGAACTGGCGGTTGAGTCACCACATCACGCAGCGGGGAATTACGGGTTACTCGACCAGGCCGCGGCACTCGATTGGGTACGGCGCAATGCCGAGGCCTTCGGTGGCGATCCGAACAAGATCACGATCGGCGGCGAAAGCGCAGGATCGATGTCGGTCAGCGTGCTGATGACCTCGCCGCTGACGCGCACCCACTTTGCCCGCGCAATTGGCGAGAGTGGCGGCGTGCTGCCGCCGACCTTCCATCCCAAGCCGCTCGCCGAGGCCGCACCGGCAGGCAGGGCATTCGCCGAAGCGGCAGGCGCGCCGACGCTGGCGGCACTGCGCGCGATGCCGGCCGAGCAGCTGCTCGGGGCTCAGGGGCAGCAGAAGTTTCAAGCCGACTTTATTGTCGACGGACTGTTCCTGACCGAGACGCCTGCCGCGAGCTATGCTGCCGGACGCGCTGCCAAGGTGCCGCTGCTCGTGGGGTCGAATTCGCAGGAAGATGAGTGGAAATCCGTTCTGGGCAGTGCAGCACCGACGGTGACGAATTATCGCGCGGCGCTGGAACGGCTGTTCCCGGGCCGCGGCGCGTCGCTGTTTGCGCTATACCCGGCGGCGGCCGATACCGATGTACCAACAGCGGCGATGCGGCTGGCCAGCGACCGCTTTTTGGGCGCGTCGACCTGGCAGTGGTTCGACCTGCACCGGCGCAGTGGCCAGCCGACCTACTATTACTATTTCGCGCGTGTCCGTCCGGCTGCGTTGCCGCCGCTGACCAACGACACGCCTGCGCCGCTGGGCGCAGTGCACAGCGCGGAAATCGAATATGCGCTCGGCAATCTCGACGTGAATCCGCTTTACCGCTGGACGACCGAGGACCGCGCCATCTCGAGCACAATGCAGGGCTATTTCGCGACTTTCGTGAAGGCGGGTGACCCCAACGCCGCCGGGCTGCCTCGCTGGCGCCCGGCGCTCCCGACCGGCGACGCGGTGACCCGGCAGGTGATCGACGTGAATACCCGCAGCGAGCCGTTCACGTTTCAGACAAGCTATCCGCAGGCCGTGATGCTGCTGGACGCTGGGTCGCGGTAAGGGAGCGTTGTAACTCACCTGAATCAGTCCTTCGAACTCATCGAAGCTTCGGGGTAGAAGCAAGGCGCCGCGAGCATTGGCCGCGCGGAACCGTATGGCGGCGTGAACGGTCCTTGGTGGAAAGGAGACCAGACATGGCGTCAACACCTCACAAAGATGGACTATCTGCTGGATGGGCAGCCGGACTTGCCGTCGGCGCAGTCTTCGCAGCTTTGATCGTCGGCAAGCGTGCCAGCCCCGGACCGGACCATCCGCGGACGCAGCGCTGGTACAAGCGTCTCGAGAAGCCTGACTTCACACCGCCGACACCGGTCTACCCGATTGCCTGGACGGCGATCGAGGCATCGCTGGCGTACGGTGGCTATCGCCTGCTCAGATCTGAGCCGTCGTCCGAACGCACGTACGCTCTGGCGTTATGGACCATGAACCAGGTCGGCATTGGCGGGTGGAGCGAAGTATTCTTCGGCCACCGGGCACCGGGCTGGGGCACCGTCGCCTCGGCTGCTCTTGGGGTCAGCGCCGTCGGCTATGTCGCCGTCGCCAATCGGACCGATAAGGTCGCGGCAAGTCTCGGCGTTCCTCTCGTCGCCTGGGTTGCGTTCGCGACCTTGCTCTCGGAGGAGATCTGGCGAAGAAACGAGCCGGCCCCCGCAACCTGACCTGGATCAGGTCATCCGGTACGTTCGTTCGCTTCGCTGGCCCCGGCTTTTCATCGTGATGCTGATCAGATCGTGAGGGAAGCAGGTGTCCCGGCAAAACCGCTACGCCCGTTCGCAGACGCCGAGTAATGCAGCGGCATGATGCCGACCTCAGATCCGACGCGCAAAGTGCGGCATGGCGGCCCGTCGTCGTCGGGTTGCCGCTAGATGGCGGTCGCTGCCCGACCCGGCCGCGGTGGCGTGCCGGAGCCGACCACGTGGCGTGAGCGATTAGGTGCACTCCGCAACCTGCCACCGTTTCTGGCGATGGTGTGGCGTACCAGCCGGCTGCTCACTGCGACGACGCTTGGCGTGCGGCTGCTGCGCGCGCTGCTGCCGATCGCGACGCTGTTCGTGGGCAAGCTCCTTATCGACGAAGTTGTTCACCTCGACCGCCTCGTCAACCGCCCAACGGACCTCGCCGGGTGGCTTGAATCTGGGCTGCTCGGACGCCTGGAGGGCTTGCTGCTCGCCGAGTTCGCGCTGGCGATCGCGTCCGACCTGCTTGGCCGACTGGTGTCGCTGATCGACGGCCTGCTTTCCGACCGGGTCAGCAACGACGCCAGCATCCGCCTCATGCAGCACGCCGCCACGCTCGATCTCGCCGATTTCGAGGACGCGGCTTTCCAGGATCGCATGGATCGTGCGCGCATGCAGGCGAGCGGGCGCATGTCGCTGATGGGCCAATTGTTCGGGCAGGTGCAGGATATCGTCACTGTCGCGAGCTTCGCTGCCGGCCTGGTCGTTTACGCGCCTTGGCTGATAGTGCTCCTCGCCGTTGCCCTCGTGCCATCCTTCCTCGGCGAGGCACACTTCAACGCGCTGAGCTACGCGCTCAGCTACATCCGCACGCCCCAGCGGCGCGAACTCGACTACGTCCGCCAGGTCGCGGCGAGCGCGGACACGGCCAAGGAGGTCAAGATATTCGGCCTGAGCCCGTTCCTGATCGATCGCTACCGCACCATTTCACGCGACACTTACGCGGCAAGCCGGCGGCTCGCGCTACGCCGCGCCGTCTGGGGCTCCGGCTTCGCCGCTCTCGGCACGATCGCCTATTACGCTGCCTATGCCTACATCGCCTGGCGCGCGGTCACCGGCTGGCTGTCGATCGGCGACCTCACCTTTCTCGCTGCCTCGTTCCTGCGGCTACGCGGCCTCCTCGAAGGCCTGCTGACGGGCTTCTCGTCGACTGCAAGCCAGGCGCGTTACATCGACGACCTGTTTTCCTTTTTCCGGGCGGTCCCCGGGATCAGCTCGCCCGCGGAGGCGCTGCCATTCCCGCATCCCGTCCGCGAGGGCTTCGTCTTCGAGGACGTCGGATTCCGCTATCCTGGCGCGGACCGCTGGGCGGTGCGCCACCTCTCCTTCACGCTGGCGCCGGGCGAGGTGCTGGCGCTGGTCGGCGAAAACGGCGCGGGCAAGACGACACTCGTGAAGCTGCTGGCGCGTCTCTACGATCCGGTCGAAGGTCGCGTGCTGCTGGATGGGCGCGACTTGCGCGATTACGACCTCGGCGGCCTGCGCGCGGCGATCGGCGTCATTTTCCAGGACTTCGTGCGCTACAACCTGCCGGCTGCGGACAACATCGCAGTCGGCCGGATCGAGGCGCGCGGCGACCGCGAGAGGATCGAGGCCGCTGCGGTCGCGGCGCTCGCAGACGACGTCGTCGCCAAGCTACCCGGCGGCTACGACCAGATGATCGGCAAGCGCTTTCGCGACGGCGTCGACTTGTCGGGCGGGGAATGGCAGAAAATTGCGATTGCCCGCGCTTACATGCGCGATGGCGAGGTGCTGATCCTCGACGAGCCCACCGCGGCGCTTGACGCACGCGCCGAATACGAGGTGTTCCAGCGCTTCCGCGAACTGAGCGCCGGGCGTTCGGCGGTGCTGATCTCGCACCGCTTCTCCAGTGTACGCATGGCTGACCGCATCCTGGTGCTCAGCGACGGCCGTGTGGAAGCATCCGGCACGCATGCTTCGCTGCTCGCGGCCGGTGGCCGATATGCCGAGTTGTTCGAGCTCCAGGCTGCGGGCTATCGATAACTCGCCCCGGCGCGGCGACGACCCAGAATCGGCCAATCAACCTAGCCGAAGCACCTCCAAGCTGCGCCGTTCGTTCATCGCTGGATCCGGTGTCAGCTTAAAGCTGCTGGGACGCTTGGAAGAGCGGTTCCAAGATGCATGCTAAGGATAACTGCAGCAGACCGGTTCAGCGCTCGATGATCATGCCGCCCTTCATCACGAGCTTGACCCTGCGAACTGCCGCGATATCGCGCGTCGGGTCGCCATCCACGACAACGAGGTCGGCAAGCAGGCCCGCCTTTATGCTGCCGACAAGCTTATCGATGCCGAAGGTGCGCGCGTTGCCCGAAGTCGCTGCGACCAGCACAGCCGGCGCCGGCATTCCGGCCGCCTGCATCAGCTCCATCTCGCGGGCATTGGTGCCGTGGGCGAACACGCCGACGTCGCCGCCCATGCAGATCGGCACCCCGGCGGCGTGGGCCAGCTGGAACGAGCGGCGGTTGAGCAGCACGGCAGGCGGCGCCGGCTCCTCGCCCTTCCAGCCGCGATAGCGCGCCACCGCGTCGGACGCCGCCAGCGTCGGGCAGAGCGCGATGCCGTGATCGTGCATCGCCTTGAAGATCGCCGCCGTTCCACCATAGCCGTGCTCGATCGTGTCGACCCCGGCGGCGATGGCGCGGCGCATCCCCTCCTCGGTGACGCTGTGCGCGGCGACCAGGCGTCCGGCGTCGTGCGCGACGGCGACGGCGGCGCTCATCTCGGCCTGCGACAGCGTCGGGCGGCTGCCGTCGCCGCCCTGGTAGTGATAGTCGGCGTACAGCTTGATCAGCCCGGCACCCCCGGCGATCTGGTCGCGGACGGCGCGGACGATCTCGTCGACGCCGCTGACCTCCTGCGCGCCCTGCGGCACCACGACGCCCGGCTCATAGCCCTTGGGGCCGTAGGCACCGCGCGCAACGATAGCGCGGGTAGCGACGGTCAGGCGGGGGCCGGGAACAATGCCCTGGTCGATCGCCTGCTTAAGGCCCACATCGGCATAGCCTGCGCCCTCGGTGCCCAGGTCTCGTTCGCTGGTGAAGCCCGCCATCAGCGTCGCGCGCGCCTGCACGACAGCGCGCGCCGTGCGCAGCGCCAGCGCCTCGTGCAGCACCTGATCGTCCCACGGCGTCTCGTTGTAAGGATGGAGGAACAGATGGCCGTGCCCCTCGATCATGCCCGGCATCAGCGTCGCGCCGGGCAGGTCGATGATGCGTGCACCGGCAGGAGAGGCCAGGTTCGGGCCGACGGCAGCAATGCGGTCGTTGTCGACCAGCACCTGCCAGCCTGGGTGCGGCTTGGCCTCGACGCCGTCGAAGACCTGTGCCGGGCGCAGCAGGATCGTCGCTGCCCCGGCCGGACCGGCAAGGATCAGGGCAGCGGCGAGAACGGTCCACTTCATGGGCAATCGACTTCCTTGCGAGCGGACCGGGGCGCGGATAGCGTTGCGGCCATGAATAGACTGGCCCGGCGCGTCGCGGAATGCCTATTGCTCGGGACGGTCGCTGTCGCCGCCCATGCCGCGCCGGCGCGGGACCTCGCGCGGCAGGCAGCGGCGGTGACCATCACCCGCGACGACTGGGGCATCGCGCACGTCAGCGCCGCGACCGATGCGCAGGTCGTCTTCGGCGCGATCTATGCGCAGGCGGAAGACGACTTCGGGCGCATCGAGGCGAACTATCTGACCGCGCTCGGGCGCACGGCGGAGGCGGAAGGCGAGAGCGCGATCTGGGCCGACCTGCGCCAGCGCCTCTACGTCGATCCGCCCGAACTGCAGCGCCAGTATGCGGCCAGTCCGGCATGGCTGCGCAAGCTGATGGACGCCTGGGCGGACGGTCTGAACTACTATCTCGCGATGCATCCCGCAGTGCACCCCAAGGTGCTGACCAAATTCGAGCCATGGATGGCGCTGAGCTTTACCGAAGGCAGCATCGGTGGTGATATCGAGCGCATCTCACTGTCCGGGCTGCAAAGCTTCTACGGCGGCGTGCCGGTCACCGCGAGCGCGGAAGAGATTGGCGCCCGACCGCAGGAGCCGCGCGGGTCGAACGGCATCGCCATCGCGCCGCAGAAAACCGCCAACGGCCACGCGCTGCTGCTGATCAACCCGCACACCAGCTTCTACTTCCGCTCCGAGCTGCAGATGACCAGCCGCGAGGGACTGAACGCTTATGGCGCGTCGACCTGGGGGCAGTTCTTCATCTACCAGGGCTGGAACACGCAGACCGGCTGGATGCACACCACGTCCGGCGTCGATAACGTCGACGAGTTCGCCGAGACTATCGTCAGCGAGGGCGGCAAGCGCTCCTACCGCTACGGCAAGGCGCTGCGCCCGGTCGCGTCCGTGCCGGTCACCATCGCCTACCGCACGACGGACGGCAGGCTGGCGACGCGAACCTTCACCACCTATCGCACCCACCACGGCCCCGTCGTGCGCGCCGAGCGCGGCAAGTGGATCGCCACCGCGCTGATGTGGCGGCCGGTCGCGGCACTGGAGCAGAGCTTCCTGCGCACCAAGCAGACCGACCTCGCGTCATATCTGAAGGTCGCGGCGTTGCAGGCGAACAGCTCCAACGCGACGCTGTTCGCCGATCGCAAGGGCGAGATCGCCTACCTGCATCCGCAGTTCGTGCCGGTGCGGCCCGACCGGTTCGACTACACCCGGCCCGTCGACGGCGCCGACCCGGCGACCGACTGGCGCGGCCTGCACAGCATCGCCTCGCTGCCCAACGCAATCCGCCCGCCGGTCGGCTGGGCCTACAACTCTAACAACGAGCCGTGGGGAGCGGCCGGGCCGGACAGCCCGAAAAAGGAGGCTTTCCCGAAATACATGGACAGCGCCGGGGAGAACGACCGCGGGCGGCACGCGACGGCGCTGCTGACCGGCAAGCACGACTTTACTCCGGAGCGCCTGCGCCTCGCGGCCTATGACAGCTTCCTGCCCGGCTTCGCGCGCCTGCTGCCGCCGCTGATCGCGGCCTATGACGCGCTGCCTGCCGCCGATCCGCGCCGGGCGGCGCTGGCCGGGCCGATCGCGTTGCTGCGCGGCTGGGACGACCGCTGGGGCACGGACAGCGCGGCGACCTCGCTCGCGGTGTTCTGGGGCGACAGCCTGTGGACCGACGTCGGCGCGTTCGCCAAGCAGGAGCGTATCAACGTCCCCGACTATATCCTGACCCGCGTCCCAGCCGAGGCGAAGCTGGCGGCGCTGCAGCAGGCGGTTGACCGACTGACTCGCGACTTCGGCAGCTGGCAGGTGCCGTGGGGCAAGATCAACCGCTTCCAGCGCCTCGACGACAGCATCGTCGGCCACTTCGACGATGCCGGCCCAAGCATCCCGGTCGGCTTCACCTCGGCACAATGGGGCTCGCTTGCCTCGTTCGGGGCGAAGCCGTACCCGAACACGAAGAACTATTATGGCACCAGCGGCAACAGCTTCGTCGCCGTCGTCGAGTTCGGCGACCGGGTGAAGGCGTGGGCGGTCACCGCGGGCGGCGAAAGCGGGGATCCGACTTCACGCCACTTCAACGACCAGGCCGATCGCTACTCCAGCGGCAACCTGCGCCCGGTCTATTTTTGGCCGGAAGACCTGACGGGCCATGTCGAGCGCCGGTATCATCCCGGAGACTAGACCCGGCGATAAAGGACTGTCGGAAAGACTTTGAAATCTTGCGAGAAAGCGTGTGGTCGCGGTCGGCGTAGCAAGCATCCTTGGCGCATATTTTGCGCTTCGGGCCATCGGCAGCCAAATATGTAGTGTTGGCACTAGCGGCTGCTCCCAAAGTCACGCTAGCAAGGTGACGTGGTAGCATCGACCGAAAACGCCCGCTTGAGGGTTCCATTGCCGCTGCGGTCGAACGGCCGTTTCAAGGCGCCTGCATGGCAGGAACGCGCACCGGTTCGCGCCGAGCTGTTCGGGGTCGAGAGGCTGGAGGACCATGGCCGATCGCTGGCACAGGCCCAGCAGATCGAGCCGGGGATATTGCGCTCGCGCCAACTGCTGACCCGGCTCGACGACAATGCCGATGCGCTGAAGCAGACTTACGGCGAAACGGCACGGGCGCTCGAGCAGGAACGACCGATCGCACCGGCAGCGGAATGGCTGATCGATAACTATCACATCGTCGAGAAGCAGATCCGCAAGATCAGGGATGACCTGCCGACGGATTTCTACCGGCAGTTGCCCAAATTGTCGGACGGCCCGCTTGCCTCCCTGCCCCGCGTTTTCGGCATCGCCTGGGCCTATGTAGCGCACAGCGACAGCCACTTCGAGGAGGACCGGCTACGGCGCTTCGTGGCGGCGTATCAGCAGGTCAATGCGTTGACGATCGGCGAGCTATGGGCGCTGGCGATCATGCTCCAGCTGGTGCTGGTCGAGAACCTGCGACGGCTGGCAGACCTTGCGATCACCGACGAGCAGGATCGTACCCGCGCCGATGCCTTTGCCAACGCGCTGTTCGCCGCACCCAGCGATGCGCTCGCGCTGGCCAGCCTGGCGACGATCGACCGCGACCACCCGCCGGCCTATGTCAGCCAACTCGCGCTGAGGCTCCGCGACGTCGACGACCGAAGCGAGATGGCGCGCCGCTGGCTCGAGTCCCGGAGCGTCGCGGCGGGCAGCAGCATCGCCGAGATCGATACCATCGCGCAGCGGGCGCTGATCGCCTCGACCGCCTCGATCCGCAACGTCATCATGGCGATGCGCATCATCGCCGAGACCGACTGGGGCGACATGGTCGAGGCGCTCAGCCTCGCCGACCGCGTGCTCCGTGAGGGCAGCGACTTCGCCAGCATGGATTTCCCGTCGCGCAACCTTTACCGCAACGCGCTCGAGGAATTGTCGCGCGGCTCGAACTACGCCGAGGATGAGATCGCGGTACGGGCGCTCGCGCTATCCAACGCGCGCATCCGCGACAATGCCGTCGACAAGGACCCCGGCTTCTACCTGGTCGGCGCGGGACGCGCGTTGCTCGAGGCCGACATCGGCTACGTCCCGCCGGTCGGGACGCGGCTCGCACGGCGGCTGCGGCGCGGCGGCATCAGCCTGTATATCACGCTGGTCATGCTCGCCGCGTTGCTGCTGGTGCAGCTGCCGCTCAGCGGCCTCGACACCGGGCCGCTGAGCTGGTGGTTCGTCGTCCTGATGTTCGGCGCGGTCATGGTGATGGCGATCGAAACCGCGACGGCAATCGTCAACCGGATAATGGCGACATTGCTGCCGCCGCGGATCGTACCGGCGCTGGAGCTCGACGACGGCGTCGGACCGGACCTGCAGACGTTGGTCGTGGTGCCGATCCTGATGGGCTGGAAAAACCAGGTCGCCGAGGAGATCGCCAACCTCGAAGTCCATCACCTGACCACCCGCGAGAACGCGGTACGATATGCGCTGTTGTCGGACTTCGGCGATGCGCAAAGCGAAAGCCTGCCGGGCGAGGCCGAGCGGCTGGCCAGCGCGCAGGCGGCGATCGCCGACCTGAATGCTCGCTATCCGAGCGAAGATGGCGTGCCGCGTTTCCTGTTCCTGCACCGCCGCCGCCAATATAATCCGGCCGAAGGCTGCTGGATGGGTTGGGAGCGCAAGCGCGGCAAGCTGCACGAGCTCAATCGGCTGCTGCGCGGCGCGACCGACACCTCCTATTGTACTGCCGACGGCGGCTCGCCGGAGATCCCGCAACGGGTGCGCTATGTCATCACCCTCGACGCCGATACGCAGTTGCCGCTCGGTACGGCGCGCCGCCTGATCGGCAAGATGGCGCACCCGCTCAACCGGCCGCGCTTCGACACCGTCCTGCGCCGCGTCGTCTCGGGCTATGGCATCATGCAGCCGCGGGTTGCGGTGGCGCTGCCGGTCGGGCGCGGCCAGTCGCGCTTCGAGTCACTGGCGGGCGGACCGGCGGGGATCGACCCCTACGCAGCCGCGGCGTCCGACCTGTACCAGGACCTGCTCGGCGAGGGCTCCTTCACCGGCAAGGGTATCTACGAGATCGACACCTTCATGGCATCGCTGGCGGGCCGCGTGCCGCCCAACGCCATGCTCAGCCACGACCTGTTCGAAGGCGTCTATGCCCGCGCCGGACTGGTCTCCGACATCGAGGTCGTCGAGGACTTTCCGGTGCGATACGACGCGGCCGCGCGTCGCCAGCACCGTTGGGTCCGGGGCGACTGGCAATTGCTGCCGTGGATCCTGACGCCACAGCAGATTGCGGCGGATACTTTGCCCGGCATCGGGCGCGCCAAGATGCTCGACAATCTGCGCCGTTCGCTTGTCGCACCGGCAATCCTGGCGGCGCTGATCGGGGCGTGGTTCATGCCGTCGCTGGTCGCGGCGCGCTGGACCATCGGGGTGCTGGCACTGATCGCGATCCCACCGATGCTGCCGCTGCCTTCACTGCTTTTCGCCCGGCGCAGGCGCGACGTGCCGCTGCGGGCGCATCTGGAGGCCACCGGCGGCGATATTCGCTCGGCGTTCAGCGTCCTGGCGCTGCAACTGGTGACGGTCTGCGACCAGGCCGTGCGGATGGTCGATGCCATCGTCCGCACCCTGCTCCGCTTGTTCGTGACCAGGCGCCACCTGCTCGAATGGACGACCGCGGCAAAGGCCAGCGCCTCACCCAACCCGAGCGTCGCGCAACTGTACCGTTTCATGGGCCAGTCGGTCTTGCTGGCGCTCGGCGCCGCCGCACTGGCGATCATTGTCCATCCCCAGATTTGGCCACTGGTCCTGCCGCTGACGCTGGCGTGGTTCGCAGCGCCGGCGATCGCCTGGGCGGTCAGCCAGCCGCGCCAGGTCGCGACCGCGCTGCCGCTCGACACCAGGCAGCGACAGGAACTCGAGGATATCGCCCAGCAGACCTGGCGCTTCTTCACGACCCTGGTCACTGCCGAGCACAACCACTTGCCGCCCGACAACTTCCAGGAGACGCCCGAGCCCGTCGTCGCCGGGCGCACCTCGCCAACCAACATCGGGCTGTACCTGCTGGTCGTCGCGACCGCGCGAAACAGCGGCTGGTGCACACCCGTCGAAGCGCTCGACCGCATCGAGGCGACCTTTGCCACCCTCAACCGCATGTCGCGCTTCCGCGGGCATTTCTTCAACTGGTACGACACCCGCGACCTGCGCGTGTTGGAGCCGGCCTATGTCTCGGCAGTCGACAGTGGCAACCTGGCTGGACACCTGATCGCGCTCGCCAATCTGGTCGGCGCCTGGCACGATCCCGACAGTATCGCGCGCGCGTCGCGCCTGGCGATGTCGGCGCGCGCGATGGCGATGGCGATGGATTTTGCCTTCCTCGTCGATCCCGACCGGCTTTTGCTGTCAATCGGCTGGTCGGTCGCCGACAACCGGCGCGACGAGAGCTGCTACGACCTGCTCGCGTCGGAGGCCCGGCTGGCCAGCCTGTTCGCCATTGCCAAGGGGGACATTCCGGCGCGGCACTGGTTCCGCCTCGGCCGCAGCGCGACGGCGGCGGCCGACGCCTCCGTGCTGATCTCGTGGTCGGGGTCGATGTTCGAATATCTCATGCCATCGCTGCTGATGCGGGCGCCCGACGGCAGCCTGCTCGAAACCTCGAACCGCCTCGTCGTCCAGCGCCAGCGCGACTATGCCCGCGAGGCTGGCGTGCCATGGGGCATCTCCGAGTCCGCCTATAATGCTCGCGATCGCGAGATGACGTACCAATATTCCAACTTCGGGGTGCCCGGTCTCGGCCTAAAGCGCGGCCTGTCCGAGAATTTGGTAATTGCGCCCTATGCCACCGGCCTCGCCGTGATGGTCGATGCCATCGCCGCGCTCGACAATTTTGCGGCGATCGACGCGATCGGCGGGCGTGGCAAGATGGGATTCTACGAGGCGATCGATTTCACGCCCAGCCGCGTTCCCGACGGCGAGCGCTTCGCGATCGTGCGAAATTACATGGCGCACCACCAGGGCATGACGCTGCTCGCGGTCGCCAATGTCCTCGACGGCGGCAAGCTGCGCGCCGCCTTTCACGCCGAGCCGATGATCCGCGCCACGGCGCTGCTGCTGCACGAGCGCCCGCCGCGCGGCGTCGGTACCTTCAGCCCGCGCTCCGAGGAAGCCGCGCTCATCGCGACCGACCGCCCGGCGGAGGTCGGCGCAACCCGCGTTTACAGTCACCGGACGGAGAGCGTGCAACCCGTCCATCTGTTGACCAACGGTCGTTATTCGGCGCTGCTGACCAGCGCCGGCGGCGGCTATAGCCGGTGGCACGGCCTGGCCATCAACCGCTGGCGCGAAGACCCGGTCGTCGCCGGGCACGGCTCGTGGCTGTACGTCACCGACCGTGAGAGCCGTGAATCCTGGTCGGCAACGCTTGCGCCGCTCGGGGCCCAGCCGACCCAGTACACCGCAACCTTTGTCGAAGGGCGTGCCGAGTTCCGCCGCCGCGATGGTGCCCTCGCCACGGTTACCGAGGTGCTGATCTCGCCCGAGGACGACGCCGAGGTGCGGCGGGTGTCGGTCGCCAACCGCGGCAGCCGGCCGCGCAAGATCGACCTGACCTCGTTCATCGAGCTGACCCTCGGTTCGCAGGCGACCGACCTGGCGCATCCGGCCTTTGCGCGAATGTTCATCGAGACCGAACAGCTCGAAGGTCCGGTGCTGATCGCACACCGGCGGCCGCGCGGTGCCGACGACCCATCGATCTGGGTCGCACACCTCGCAGTGGTCGAGGGCGCTGCAGTCGCACCGCCGAGCTGGGAAACCGATCGCAGCCGCTTTCTCGGGCGCGGGCGCTCGGCGGCCAATCCGATCGGTCTCGGTCGCGACATGGATGGTCGCGCCGGGACCGTGCTCGACCCGGCGCTGGTCCTGCGCTGCCCGGTGCTGGTGCCACCGGGCGACACCGTGCGCGTTGCCTTCTGGACGATTGCCGCCGGATCGCGCGAGGAGCTTATCGACGCCATCAACCGGCACAGCGACGCCAGCGCCTTCGACCGCGCGCAGGTCGCCGCCTGGACGCAGGCGCAGATCGAGCGCCGCTTCCTCAAGCTCGATCCCGGCGATGCTGCAGATTTCCAGCGGCTGGCGGGCCATATCGTCAACGCCGGTGCCACCCACGCGCCGCCGCCCGCTCTCGTCGCAGCTGCCGCTGGTCCGCAATCGGGGCTGTGGGTTCACGGCATTTCGGGCGACCTGCCGATCGTCATTGTCCGCATCGATGACCCGCGCGACCTGCCGACGGTGTCGGATCTGCTACGCGCCTTCGAGTTCCTGCAGGCGCGCTACCTGTCGTTCGACCTCGTCATCCTCAACGAGCGCAAGGCATCGTACATTCAGGACCTGCAGACGGCGATCGAGGATGCCGTCCGCGTCGTTCGTGCGCGCCCTGCCCCTGCTGGCGTTCGCGGCGAGGTGTACACGCTGCGCTCGGACCTGATGCTCGAGCAGCAGGTGGCGACATTGCGGGCGCTGGCACGGGTCGAGTTCCTGGCCCAGCGCGGCACACTTCGCCGCCAGTTGCAGCGGCCCGAAGCGCTGACCGCACCCGTCATCGTCCCGCCGACGCCGACCGGCCGTCCAGCACGCGCCGGCCGTCCGCCCGATCACGCGCTGCCGCTCGAATCGACGGTCGAGTTCTGGAACGGCTATGGCGGATTCCACGCAGATGGCACCGAATACGCGATGATCCTCCACGATCGCGACACGACGCCGGCACCCTGGATCAACGTCCTCGCCAATCCCGACTTCGGCTGCCAGGTCTCGGCCGACGGCCTGGGTGCGATCTGGTCGGGGAACGCCCGCGAGAACCAGCTGACGCCGTGGTCCAACGATGCCGCATCCGAACCGCCCGGCGACATGATCTACCTGCGCGATCTCGACACCGGCCAGGTCTGGTCGCCGACGCTGGCTCCAGCCGGCGCCGGTGGTGCACGCATCACCCGGCACGGCTTCGGCTACAGCCGCTTCCACGCGGTCGGCCACGGTATCGAAAGCGACCTGCTGGTCCATGTACCGCTCGATGCACCGCTGCGGCTGGCGCGGCTGACGCTGCACAACCGCTGCGACCGCACACGCGGCCTGTCGGTGACCGGTTATGCCGAATGGGTGCTCGGCGGAGCGCGCTCGAAGACCGCGTCGCACATCGTCACCGAACGCGATGCCGAGACCGGCGCCTTGTTCGCGCGCAACCCGTTCGATCCCGACAACGGCAACCGCATCGCGTTCGCCGACCTGGACGGCTGCCAAACCGGTTGGACCTGCGACCGCGCTGCCTTTATCGGCCGCGGCGGCAACCTCGGCCACCCTGCCGCGCTCGCGCACGACACCGCGTTGATCGGCGCATGCGGGGCCGGGCTCGACCCCTGCGCCGTGCTCACCACCGAAGTGACGCTGGCACCGGGCGAATCCTGCGAGATCGTCTGGACGATCGGACAAGCTGCCGACCGCGACGCGGCGCGGACGCTGGTGCGGGAATGGCGGGCGGCCGACCTCGACGCCGAACTGGCGCGGACCACGGCGCATTGGCGATCGACCCTCGGCACCGTCCAGTTGCGCACGCCCGACCGCGCGATGGACATCATGCTCAACGGCTGGCTGCTGTACCAGGTACTCGGCTGCCGGGTCTGGGGTCGCGCCGGCTTTTACCAGGCCAGCGGCGCGTACGGCTTCCGCGACCAGTTGCAGGACGGCGGCGCGCTGCTGCTGGCGCGTCCCGACCTGGTCCGCCCCCATCTGCTCCGCGCCGCGGGTCGGCAGTTTCGCGAGGGTGACGTCCAGCATTGGTGGCTCCCCGAGAGCGGTCGCGGGGTTCGCACCCGGATTTCGGACGACCGCGGCTGGCTGGCGATTTCGGTCGCGGACTATGTCGAAAGCACCGGCGACCGCGCCATCCTGGAAACCCCTCTGCCGTTCCTCGTCGGCCGTCAGCTCGAGCCACATGAGCACGACGCCTTTTACCTTCCCGAGACCAGCCTCGACATGCCGTCGCTCTACACCCATTGCGCGCTGGCGCTCGACCAGTCGGTGGCGATGACCGGTTCGCTTGGCCTGCCGCTGATCGGTGGCGGCGACTGGAACGACGGCATGAACCGCGTCGGCGAGGGCGGCCAAGGCATGAGCGTCTGGCTCGGCTGGCACCTGATCCACGCCATCAACCGCTTTGCGCCGCTTGCCGACAGCCGCGAGCCGGAGCGCGCCGCACGCTGGCGCGACCATGCCGAGACCCTGCGTGCCGCGATCGAAGCGGTCGCCTGGGACGGCGAATGGTACCGCCGCGCGACCTATGACGACGGTACCTGGCTCGGCTCCAAGGACAGCGACGAGTGCCAGATCGATTCGATTGCGCAGAGCTGGGCGGTGATCAGCGGCGCCGCCGACCCGACACGCGCCGCACAGGCGCTGGCCTCGGTGCGTCGCCACCTCGTCGATCCGGAGCAGCGGCTGGTCAAATTGTTCACCCCGCCGTTCGACAAGACAGCGCACGACCCCGGCTACATCCGCAGCTATCCGCCCGGCCTGCGCGAAAACGGCGGCCAGTACAGCCACGCCGCGATGTGGACGATCGTCGCGGCGGCGCGCACCGGCGACGGTGACGGTGCGGTGCAACTGTTCGACCTGCTCAATCCGGTCAACCACGCCCTCACCAAGGCCGCTGCCGATCACTACCGGGTCGAACCGTATGTCGTCGCTGCGGACATCTACTCGGTCGCCCCGAACGACGGCCGCGGCGGCTGGACATGGTACACCGGCGCCGCGGGCTGGATGTACCGCGCCGGCATCGAGAACATTCTGGGCCTGCAGCGGGTTGGCCAAACGATCCATCTCAACCCGTGCCTTCCCGACGATTGGCCGGGCATCACGGTCACGCTGCGTCTGGGCGACGCCAGCTACGACATCGAAATCGAGCGCGCCGGACCCGGTGGGATCACTCTTGAAATCGACGGGCTCGGCGTGGATGTCGTCGCTGGAGCGATTGCGTGGCCGCTGACCAGTGGCAAGCACGTGGTTCGACTGGTGATTTAGAGACTTGCCGCTGCGACTCTGATCGCAGCGGCAAGGGCCGCCCCGGACACCAAGGACATTGACTTGCCGCCGGGAGGCTCAGTTAATCAGGACTGGACTACCACGGCTGCCCATCGCCGAACGACCAGTCCTCCTTGTCGACGAATACCATGTTGATCATGATATCGTCGGGATGGACCGAAAGCTTGGCTTTGAGTTCGTCGGCCACGAACCGGTAAAAGGCAAACTTCGTAATCTTCTCGTTGCCGACGGTGCTGGTGACCTGGATCAGGATGAAGTCAGGCGACCGGCTGAAACCGAGAAAGGTCGGGTCGTAGATTAGATTGTCGGGAGTATGCTCGCCGACAACGACGAAGCGGTCGCCGTCCGGAGCCTTCAGGATATCGACGATGCCGCGATAAACGATATCGGCGACGGCGGAGCGGTATTCAGAGCTTTTGCCCTGGATAAGATCGATGCGTGCAAATGGCATAATAGCCTCCTCATGCTGGGTTCGAAGGGCGTCCGGTCGGGACGAAGCGATCAGGGCCGGTTATCGAGTTCGGCGACGCCGCTGTTCCTGTCGGCATAGGCGGCAAGGAACGCCGGCCGTGCCTGCCAGCGCTGCCAGAACGCATCGATATGCTCGAAGCGCTCGTCGAGTGGCGTCGCGTTGACCGGAAACTTCGAGAAGGCGATCGCGGTCGCCATCGTGATGTCCGAGAAGGTTGGCTGCTCGCCGCCAAGCAGCCATTCACGACCGTCCGCAAGATGCCGATCGACCAAGCCGGCGTGCGTCAGCGCCACCTTGCGTGAATGCTCGCCCCAGGCCGGGTTGCTGGTCAGTTCGAGCTTTGGTCCAAGGCCCTGGTGCAGGACATGGAACGCGGTGACGATGGGATAGAGGATGTGCACCCACACCCGGTTGTCCCACATCTGGTCGAGGCCGCGCTGGTGTGGCGTCTCGCCGAGGATCTTGCGACCGTCGAATGTGTCGTCGAGGTAGCGGGCGATGGCGGCGGTTTCGCTGAGGAACGAGCCATCGGCCAGCGCAAGGGTCGGCGTCTCGCCCCAGATGTTCATCTTCAGATGCTTCCAGCCGCGCTGCTCGCCGACCGGCGACATGTCGTAGATCGTCTCGTCGAAGTGCTGGGCGATGCCCTTTTCGTGCATGAAGATCCGTAGGCGCTGCGGGTTGGGGAAGGCCGAGGGTGAGGTGAAGAGCTTCAATCTGTCGGACATGGTGGCTCGCTTTCATCGTTTGCTCGCCACCTGCCTGCCAGATGACAGGCAAACAGTTACGCTGTGAATCTTGCACCGTCAACCCCTGTCTGCCATATGACAGGTGATAGTTGAGGTCAGTGAGTTCGATGAGAGAGAATGCGAGAGAGGCGATCCTGCTGGCGGCGCGAGAAGCGGCGATGGCTTACGGCTATGGCGGCATCAATTTCCGCGACTTGGCGGAAACGGTTGGCATCAAGGCCGCCAGCATAAATTATTATTTCGCCAGCAAAGCGCTGCTCGGCGAGGCGGTCGCGCGGCGCTATTGGGAGGATATTGCCCGAGACCTGGAGGGCATCTCGGCCGAGGCTCAGAACCCCCGAGACGCGCTGCATCGCTATCCCGCGATCTTCCGGGCTTCGCTGGCCCGCGACAATCGCATGTGCCTGTCGAGCTTCATGGCCGCCGAATATGACGTGCTTCCCGATCCGGTCAAAAAGGAGGTGCAGGGCTTTGCCGACGTCAATGTGAAGTGGCTCAGCGAGGTCCTGGTCGCCGCCGGTACCGTCAAACCAGAAGAAAGCGAGGCCCGGGCGCAGGCGATCTACTCGGCGGTCGCTGGCGCTCAGCTCTATGCCAGGGGTCGGGCCGATATTTCATTGTTCGACACGATGATCGATAACTACCGCGCCGTCGGCCTCCTGCCGGCTTGAGCGAGCATATGACATCCTCTTGCCGCCCTTCGCGGTCCGCCAAGGGTGATGATCGGTTCGCGGAACGTCTGTTTTTCGGCGACTGATCCGACCTTTGATTGACCCGTTGCGTTTGGCCACCGGGCCGGGTGGGTTTGTCGGCCGATAATGTGGTTCACAGGCCACTCCGATGCGTGGCCGTGCGATGGAGGAGAGAATGATGAAGCTCTATTTTTCACCCGGCGCCTGCAGCCTGTCCGACCATATCGCGCTCCATGAAGCGGGGCTCGCCTTCGAGCACGAGAAGGTCGATCTGAAGGCGAAGAAGACCGAAAACGGTGAGGACTTCCTGACCATCAATCCCAAGGGCTATGTGCCGGCACTGACGCTGGACAGCGGCGAAACCATCACCGAGAACGTCGCCATCCTCGACTGGATTGCCCATCAGGACAGTGCGTTGAAACCCGCCGGCGCGATGGGCCACACCCACCTGCTCGAGGCACTCGCTTATATCTCGACCGAGATTCACAAGGGGTTCAAGCCGTTCTTCGCGGGTGCTGGCGACGACGAGAAGGCGAAGGCCGGCGAGACTATCGTCAAGCGAATGACCTGGCTCGCAGACACGATGGAGGGCGACTATCTTTTCGGCGAAACCGTAAGTGTCGCCGACTGCTACCTGTTCGTCATGCTGTTGTGGGCAGAGAAGAACAGTGTCCAGGCGCCCGCCAAACTCGTCGCTTTGCGCAACCGGATGATGGACCGCCCTGCCGTGCGCAAGGCGATGACGCACGAGGGACTGATCGAGGCCTGATCGCTTCGCGCACGGTCGTCCGGGTCCGATCCCGGGCGGTCATCTGTGGATCGGACAATTTCAGTCTTGGCAACGGGCGGGCCACAGACTCACCTGTGGCGTACCGGTCCGCGTCAGCATCGACGGTAGAACCAATGCCTGTAGAGGCCGCTGCGGCTCTGATTCTGGTTCAACGACCCCGAAGAACGTCAGCCGAGGCCTTGCGCTTGCGCCCAGGCAACGAACATCTCCTTCCAATGCCTCGCGGGTTCTCCCGCTGGGCCGGGAAGGCCGAGGCCATGCTGGCCGGCGGCAAACAGATGCGTCTCGACCTTGACGCCCGCCGCCTTGAGCGCCGCGCGCATCTCCACCGTATTTTCCACCGAAACGGTCGTGTCATCCTCGGCATGCGCCATGAAGCAAGGCGGCGTGGCGGCGGTGACGTTGTGCGCCGGGCTGTGGGCGCGCTGCAACTCCGGCGAGGGGTTTGGGCCCAGCAGCATATCGCGTGAGCCGATATGTACGAGTGGCAGGCTCATCGACTGGACGGCGTAGATCGGTGCTGCGATCGCGGGCCGCGGGCTCAGCCGATCGGCAGCATCGACCGGGTCGTACAGTTGCGCATCGTGACGGGTGACGAGATCCAGGCAGACATGGCCACCGGCGGAAAAACCCATGGCGCCTACCTTGGCGGGATCGAAACCATATTGGGTTGCTCGCGACCGGATCAGCCTCATCGCGCGCTGCGCATCGGCCAGCGGCACATCCGCCCGGTTCGCCCAGCCTTCCCCCGGCAGACGATAATAAAGTACGAAAACGGTCCAGCCGCGCTCGCTCAGCCAGGGGCCGACTTGATAGCCTTCGACGTCGATGACGATGACTGAATAACCGCCTCCCGGCGTGACCAGCAGCGCCGACCCGTTCGGCTTGGACGGCCGAAAAACTTTCATGCGCGGCCGGACGATGCCCTTGACCATTCGGCCGTGATGTTGGGCGTTGCCGGTTTCTATCACCTGCTCGACCGGCAGGACCGTCGGCGCCCCGGGTGGTGTGCCAGGCCACAGATCGATCTCTTCAGCAGGAAAGGCCGGCCAGCTACCGGGCTCCGCCGCACGCGCGGCAGAGCTCAACAAGCCAGTGGTGATGCCGGCAACCAAGGTTTCGCGGCGGCTGAACATAGGGGGTCGTCTCTTGTTGGCGAAGCATCCATCCTCCCCGGAGCAGCATGTGTCAAAGTCGATATGCCGTTGTTCGCCAGCTCACTCTCCGGCCGAGGGCAACGGCTTGACCGGATGGCGTGCGGGGCCGACGTAACGCAAATGACCGATCCAAGGGCCGCGGTGCTGTCCCTGCTCGCGCGCCGCACACCGGACGCGACGATCTGCCCGAGTGAGGTGGCGCGTGCTATCGCGCCGGACTGGCGTGGCGCGATGCCGGCAGTGCACACCGCGGTCGACGGGCTTGTCCGCGACGGGTTGGTACGGCTGAGCTGGAAGGGGCGGCCTTTGTCGACGCGATCGGGACCGTACAGGATCGGCCGTCCCGGCGATGTTTGAAGCTATGCCCCCGATTGGCATCCGTCGCGCCGGGAGATCGCTGATCGTGGCAGGGCGGGCGCCAACCGGGGTTGCTGAAATCCGCCGCCTCTACGTTGACCAAGCCCGCACGGTCGTGGCAATGGGGAGCGCTTAGCAGACAGCGCTGCAAAAGCGCTGTCAAAGTCTAAGGCGATTGGCGGCTAAGTCGTTGATTTGCGGGTATAGCTCAATGGTAGAGCAGTAGCCTTCCAAGCTTCATACGAGGGTTCGATTCCCTCTACCCGCTCCACCGCCCCTTGCTCGTCCCGGGATCAGGCCGTGCCGACCAATCGCAACAGCGCGGCGCCCAGCGGTGAAAAGGCCAGCGGCGCGAACGCCAGTTCGCTGACTATGATCGTCGAGACGCCCCAGTAATAGGCGGGATGGATGCGGCGCCGGACGATCAGGTCGGCGACCGGACCGGCGAAGGCGAACAGGGCGATCACGCCGAACAGCACCAGCGGGGCGGCAGAACCCAGCGAGGTCATCGGCAACAGCCGCCCAAGGCCAGGGCCGAGGATCGAGATGGTGGCGCACATCATCAGCCGCTTGTGCCATTCCGCCCGGTGGCGATTGACGATCCCGGCCGCGACCAGCCCGCCGAACACCAGGATGCCGAAGCCGTTCATCACCACGAAGATATTGCGCGGGAAGAACGCCGGAACGCGATTGTAGTGAACCGAATAATAGGTCGCAGCGAGGCCCATCACGACCATCGCCACCGCCAGCACGGCGCCGAAGCCGCCGATGCGCCGGTGCAGCGCGACCGAGCCACGCGCGATGAAGGCGGGCTGGGCGACGAACAGCAGCACCCACAGGGTGAACACCGCGCCGTGGACGTGCAGCAGCAACGGCAGCCCCGGCGCCGGCGCGAAATCGTCGGGCACGGTGGTCGCGAAGCCGCCGACGAACACCGCCGCCATCAGCAGAGACATCCCGAGGTAAAAGGGCCGTCCGACCGTACGGGACGGTTGCCGTGTCATTGCAATGGCGGTCATGCCTGCCCTTCGCTCGTCGTGCCGATGCGACCTTATCACCCTATGATCGCCGCCGAAACAGTTGCAGCGGACGTCGGCGACGGGCACCGGGGTTGCATGGGTTGCACGCTGCACCGGGCCCGTTCCGCACCGCGGCTCGTTAAACGCTGATGCCGATGTTCCAAAGCCTTGTCGCGCTGCTGCTGGCGGCGTTGCTGCTGCTGGTCGTCGCGCGGCACGTGAAGGTGCCCTATCCGACGCTGCTGGCGCTGGCGGGCATGGGCTTTGCGACGCTGCCGTTCGTGCCCGAGATCGCCATCGATCCGCACCTCGCGCTGGCGCTGTTCATCGCCCCCGCGCTGTTCCATGCGGCGCACGAGACCTCGCCGCGGGCGCTGAAGAAATTCTGGGTGCCGCTGGTCGCGCTCGCGGTGGTCGCGGTGGTGCTGAGCACGGCGGCGGTGGCGACGCTGGGCATACTGTGGGCGGGGCTGCCGCTGGCCGCCGCGATTGCGCTGGGGGCGATCGTCGCACCGCCGGATGCGGCGGCGGCGGGCGCGGTGCTGGGCGAGGTCGGCCTGCCCCGGCGCGGCATGCTGGTGCTGCAGGGCGAGAGCCTGCTCAACGACGCCAGCGCCCTGCTGATCTTTGGCGCGGCGCTGGCGATGGCGCAAAGCCAGGGCGGCGCGGCGACGCCGCTGATGCTCGCGCTGGCGGCACCGGGCGGGCTGGTGCTGGGCGTCGCGGTCGGCTGGCTTTACCTGCGCATGGTCCACTGGTTCGCCGGCACGCTCGGCGCCAGCCTCGTCGACTTCGCCATGACCTTCGGGCTGTGGCTCGTCGCCGACCATCTCAAGCTGTCGCCGGTGCTGGCGGTGGTGGCGTTCGGCATCTTCGTCGCCCAGGTCCGGCCGATGGAGCAACCGGCCCGCGACCGTCTGCAGACCGCCGCGGTGTGGTCGGCGGTGGTGCTGGTCCTCAACGTCGTCGCATTCATGGTGATGGGCCTGCAGTCGCGCGCCGTGCTGCTCAAGCTGGCGCCCGCCGAGCGCTGGCCGGCAGTCGGTTTCGGCCTGGCGGTGCTGGGGGTGGTGCTCGTCGTGCGGATCGCCTGGGTGCTGGGCTTCCGCGTTATCGAGGGCATGATCGCCGCGGGTGGCAAGCCCGACTGGCTGCCGACCCCGCCGCCGTGGAAGGCCGCGATCATCGTGTCATGGTCGGGCATGCGCGGGCTGCTGACCCTGGCGACGGCGTTCGCCCTGCCCGCCAGCTTCCCGCAGCGCGACCTGATCGTGCTGGCGGCGTTCTGCGTCGTCGCCGGCACGCTGATCCTGCAGGGCCTGACGCTGGGACCGCTGATCCGCTGGCTCGACCTCGAGCCCGACGATAGCCTGGCGGAGCAGGTCGGCAAGGCGCGGCAGGGGCTGCTCGAGGCCGGGCTGGCGGTGATCGAGGGCAATTCCAGCCAGGCCGCCGACGCGCTGCGCTTTCGCTACAATGCCGCTGGTAAGGTCATCGAGCATACCGACGATCCGCAGGGCGTGTCGTCGTTCGACAAGCTCAACCTCAGGATGATCTGTGGCCAGCGCGACCGGCTGTTCGAGATGCGCCGGGCCGGCGAGATCGCCGAGGACGTCTACCACCGCCTGCAGGAGGAACTCGACTGGGCCGAGGTCGATGCCCGCTCATTCTCCGAGAACGTCCTGAAGGCGACCTAGAGCTCGACCCCGGCGGCGATCGCCTCCAGCTTCTTGATGCGCTCCTTCATGTCGGCAAGGTCGATGCGCGCTGCGACCGCGGGCAACTCCGGTGGGCCGGCGAGGTCGAGCTGGCGGTAGCGCAGTTGCAGCCAGCCCTTCCAGCCCCAGGCCCCGGCGGCCGCGACCATGCCGAGCGCGATCAGCGCCGATGTCGACAGGATCAGCAGGGAATCGGTCGGTATCATCTCATCCTCCTCTCAGCGTCCGGATTTCAACGGTCCGGCCCACCCAGCGCGTCGATCTCGTCCGACAGGCGCTTGCGGGGGTCGGTAGCGAGCCGCTCGAGCACCTGGATGCGCTCGTTGAGCCGGGTGACTTCGTGGCGCAGGCGCAGCGTGTCTTCGCTGCTTGCACCGTCGCTCAGTCTGGCTTCGCGGGCGTGCTTGGCGCGGATGGTGCGGCCGATGGTGACGATCAGCACGATCAGGACCACCATCAGGAAAGGCATGACTTCGCCCATGTTCATCTCCGAGGCTGGCGCGGCGGCACGATCGCCCGGCGCGCAGGGTTACGAGCTAGTTGAGCGGCAGCTTTGGAGCCGGGGTGCGCAACGCTTCGATTTCTTCCGACAGGCCGGTGCCCTTGTCGGTGACGATGCGGTTGAGCACCGCGACATGCGCCTCCAGCCGTTCGATCTTGGCGGCGTATTGCGCTGCCTGCTCGCCGGCGATGGTGGCGGTGATGCCGAGCTGCTTCTCCTTCAGGTCCGCCCAGCGGGTGAAGATCTTGCTGCCGATCCCGCCGACGATCGCGACGATCGGGATCGACACTCCCAGGATCGGGATGAGCAAGGCGATGGACGACATTTCGAATATTCCCTTGTTGCCTGCGGACTAGCGCAGCGCTTCGATCTCGTTGTGGACGCGGACGGCCGGGTCGGTGATGATCCGCTCCAGCGTCGCGGTACGCTTGGCCAGCGCGTGATACTCGGTCTCGAAATCGCGCTGGCCGCTGGCGGCGGCGGCGACCCTGGCGTCCTTGGCCGGAAGGCGCTTCGCCCTGAGCCCGATCAGCCGCATCACCAGCAGCGCCACGATAGCCCCGGCAATGGCCGCGAACAGGAACGACAGGCCGTCGAAGCTGTCATGATGGTTGCGGTGGACGTTGATCGTGCCGTCGGCACCGATGGTCACGGTCTTGTCGTCGTCGTTGATCGTCTGCATCGGATAATTCCTTGAACCGGAGCCCCTAGCGCAGCGCGTCGATCTCGCTCGACAGGCGGCTGTTCGACGAGGTCACATAGGCCTCGATGTCCTGCAGCCGGCGGTCGACGTCGCGGTACATGCTGCGGGTGTCGCGGATCGAGCGCTGTGGCGAGACGCGGAGCTTGGTATAGAACTCCTTCTCGTCCGGGCTCTCGCCGTACAGCGCGTCGGGCTTGCGCTCGGCAACCCAGGCCACCGCGAAATACATGAAGAACACCGGCGGAAACAGGAAGAACATCGTCGCGACGAAGCCCAGGCGGACCCAGATCGTCTCGACACCGAAGTAATCCGCGATGCCGGCGCAGACGCCGAGGAACTTGCTGTTGCGCTTGTCGAGATAAAAGCGGGTGCGGGCGGACATTAGCTTGCTCCTGATTGAGCGTTTAGCGTGAGTGTTTGTCGGTGAGCTGGGCATCGCGCTGGTGGGGCAGCGCGTGATCCTTCCACTGCGGGTTCTCGGCGGCGATGATGCGCTCGATCGATTCGAGCCGGGCATCGAGGCGTCGGGCGGTGCTGTAGAGGTCATCCATCAGCTGCTCGTCCTGGGTCGAGATGCCCTTGGCGGCCTTGAACTTCGACGAATAATGAAGAAACAGCCAGGGCAGCCCGACGAACAGGATCGAGACGATCAGAACGGCATAGAAACCGTCGTCCATCGCCCTATCCTTCCGACTTGTTGAGGCGGGCCTTCATCGCGGCCAGCTCGTCGGCGATGCTGCTGTTCTGGCGCAGGTCGGCGAACTCGTCGTCGAGCGTCCGGCCCGGACCACCCAGCGACATCGCATCGGCATGACCCTCGGCCATGTCGGCGCGGCGCTCGATGATCTCGAACTTGGCGAACGCGTCCTCGATGCGCGGACCCTTGTACATGGCCCGCATCTTCGAGCGCTGGTTGGCCGATTCGATCCGGGCGATCAGCGCGTTCTGGCGCTGGCGAGCCTCGCGCAGCTTGGTCTCCAGCTTGGCGATGTCGGTCTCGTTGCCGCCCAGGCTCTCGTCGAGCGCATGGACATCGAGCAGCGTCGCGTCGGCGAACGCCTTGGCCTTGGACTTCTCGACCAGGGCGGCGGTCGCCAGGTCCTCGCGGCCCTTCGACAGCGCCAGCTCGGCCTTTTCCGCCCAGCTCGCCTGTGCCGCCTCGGCACGGACGACCGCACGGCGCATTTCCTTCTGGTCCGCGATCGTACGCGCCGCCGACGCCCGGACTTCGACCAGGGTCTCCTCCATCTCCATGATGATCATGCGGATCATCTTGGCTGGGTCCTCGGCCTTGTCGAGCAGGTCGGTCATGTTGGCGGCGATGATATCGCGGGTCCTGGAAAAAATACCCATGCGGTTTACTCCTGGAAACTGAATGATGGTGGCCGGGACGGAAGGGATCACCGTCCCGGCCGGACGACGCAGTACCAGCGGATTAGGCACTCTGCGTCGCAACTTGTGAAGTGGGTGCCGCTGCCAGTGCGGCAGGACCGGTCGCCGCGACGATGAAGCCGCTGGCGAGGAACAGGGCGCCGGCGACACCGATGATGGTGCGGGCGAAGGCGGCGGACAGGTTGGTCATCGGAAGTCTCCTTTGTGCGGGGTCCGGGATGCTCCGTCGCCCTATGCCAACAGCTTTGCATAAGCCGTGCCAAGTCTTGCACCCGATGTAAGTCATTGATTTTACCTGGGTGACACCGTTTCATACCGCTTCCGGCGGCTTGGCTATTGCAGAGAGTTGGGATTTTGTGCCAAACATTAGCACATGCAGTCGCCAGCCACTCTCGTCGGCCAGTCGTCGCTGTTCCTCGACGCGATCGAGCGCGCCAGTGCCGCCGCGGCGCTCAACCGGCCGGTGCTGGTCATCGGCGAGCGTGGTACCGGCAAGGAGCTGATCGCCGAGCGCCTGCACCGCCTGTCGCCGCGCTGGGGCGGCCCGCTGATCACCCTGAACTGCGCCGCCTTGCCCGAGAACCTCATCGATGCCGAGCTGTTCGGCTATGAGACCGGCGCGTTCACCGGGGCGACGCGCGGCCGCGCCGGGCGGTTCGAGGATGCCGATGGTGGCACCCTGTTCCTCGACGAGATCGCGACGCTGAGCCAGGCGGCACAGGAGCGCCTGCTCCGCGTCGTTGAGTACGGCGAGCTGACCCGCCTGGGCTCGAACCGCGCCATCACCGTCGACGTCCGCGTCGTCGGCGCGACCAACGAAGACCTGCCGGCGCTGGTCGCCGCCAACCGCTTTCGCGCCGACCTGCTCGACCGGCTGTCGTTCGAGGTCGTCACCCTGCCGCCGCTGCGCGCCCGCCCCGACGACATCGACCTGCTGGCGCAGCACTTTGCCCGCCGCATGGCCGTCGAGCTCGGCTGGAGCGGCTTCCCCGGCTTTACCCGCGCGGCTGCGGAAAGCCTGCTCGGCTATGCGTGGCCCGGCAACGTCCGCGAGCTGAAAAACGTCGTTGAGCGCTCGCTGTACCGCTGGGGCGAAGGTGACCGCCCGATCGGCGCGATCGTCTTCGACGCCTTCGACTCGCCGTGGCGACCGGGGACGCGGCACCTCGGGCCTCCGCTGGTCGCTAACGATGCCGAGCCGATCGCCTTGCCCGCACCCGCCGCGCCGTCGACCGCGCATCTCGACTGTTCCGACCTGCGCGCCGCCGTCGCTGCGCACGAGCGCGATATCCTTGCCGCCGCGCTGAACCGCTGTCGCCATAACCAGCGCGCCACCGCCTCGGCCCTGTCGTTGACCTACGACCAGTTGCGGCACGCCCTCAAGCGCCACGACATGCTGGGCTAGGAAGATCTCGCCTCCCCCGAAGACGGGGTAGGGAGCAGATCGTGACCCCGACGCGTTAATCCCCCGAACTGAAACCGGAGCTAGACCATGACCTTCATCGTGCCCCCCCTGCCCTACGACCAGGCCGCCCTCGAGCCGCATATGTCGGCGCGCACCCTGTCGTTCCACCACGACAAGCATCACCTGGCGTACGTCAACAAGGCCAACGAGCTGATCGCCGGCACCCGCTACGAGACGATGGAGCCGATCGACGTGGTCCGCGGCGCCAAGGCCGAGGGCAACCAGAAGCTGTTCAACCAGGCCGGTCAGGCGTGGAACCACAGCTTCCTGTGGAACTCGCTGTCGCCGAACGGCGGCGGTGCCCCGACCGGTGAACTCGCCGCCGCGCTAGAGCGCGACCTCGGCGGCGTCGAGAAATTCGGCGAAGCGTTCACCGCTGAATCTGTCGGCCATTTCGCCAGCGGCTGGGCCTGGCTGGTCGCCGACAAGGGCGCACTGAAGGTCATCTCGACCCACGATGCCGACACCGCGATCGCGCACGAGGGCCTGACCCCGCTGCTGGTCCTCGACCTGTGGGAGCACGCCTATTACCTCGACTATCAGAACGCCCGCCCGGCCTTCGTCGGGACGTACCTGAAGTCGCTGATCAACTGGGACTTCGCGGCGCAAAACTTCGCAGCTGCTGCCTAAAACTCTCGCTTCCTCCCACCGTCATCCCGGCGAAGGCCGGGACCCATCAAGCATAACCCTTCGCAACGATGGTCAACCGACCGACCATCCTTTCCGATAGCATGCTGAATGGGTCCCGGCCTTCGCCGGGATGACCGCGTTTATCGGCCAGCTAGACGCCCGGCGTCGGCGGCTCGGGCTTTTCTGCATGGCGGATCAGGATCGGCGCTTGCGCGATGGCGAACAGGAACGTCGCCGCGGTGACGCCCCAGACCTTGAAATCGACCCACTGGTCCATCGTCAGCATGCGCCGCGCCACCTCGTTCGCCACCGCCAGCGCGATGAACAGCAGCGCCCAGTTGCGCGTCAGCTTGCGCCACCCCTCCGCATCGACCGCCGGGAACGCATCGTGCAGCACCAGCTTGAGCAACGGCCGCTTGGTTGCCAGCCCGAACAGCAGGATGCTCGCCATCATGACGTAGATGATCGTCGGTTTCATCTGCAGATACACCGGGTTGCCCAGGTACAGCGTCGCTCCGCCGGCAACCAGCACGACGATCCCGGTGAACCACAGCATCGGGGAGACCACCCCGGTGCGCCAGCGCGACACCGCGATGGCGACGACCACCGCAGCCATGAACACGCCCGTCGCGACGAAGATCGTGGACAGCTTGCTCGCCGCAAAGAACAGCAGCAGCGGACCATAGTCGAGCGCGAGCCGGAGACCGGTCGGAACCTTGCGTTGTGCGGGCATCCCCCGGCTTTAGCAGGCCGGGCAGACAATCGGAATAGCTTCGCAATTGCGGCGAAGCGACCTAGAAGCTGCGACGTGCCAGCCGCCGACGCCGAACTGATCGCCACCGACCTTGCCTGCGTCCGCGGCGGGCGCACGGTGTTTTCCGGCGTCTCGATTCACGTTCGTCCCGGCGAGGCGCTGCAGGTCGAGGGCCGCAACGGCGCCGGCAAGTCCAGCCTGCTCCGCATCCTCGCCGGACTGCTCGCGCCCGCCGGCGGAATCCTGGCAAACGGCTTCACCTGCGCCTGGCTGGGGGCCGAGGCGACCCTGAAAGCTGGCCGCAGTCTCCGGTCCGAGCTCCTGTATTGGGCGAGTCTGGACAACCAGGGCCCCGATTCCGTCGACTCCGCGCTCGCCGCCTTCGACCTTGCCCCGCTCGCCGATCTTCCGGTCGAAATCCTGTCCAGCGGCCAACGCCGCCGCGCCGCCCTCGCCCGCGTCCACGCCTCCGCCGCCCGCCTCTGGCTCCTCGACGAACCCGCCGTCGGATTGGACACCGCCTCCCTCCACCGCCTCGCCCAGGCAGTCCATATTCATCGCTCGACCGGCGGTGCCGTCATCGTCGCCACCCACGGCGACATCGGCCTCGACGCCCCGGCCCGGCTGGTCTTGTCATGATCCTCGCGCTGATCCGCCGCGACCTTGCGCTGCTCTGGCTCCGCCCTTCCGGCGTCGTCGTCCCGATGATCTTCTTCGTCCTCGTCGCCGCCCTGTTCCCCTTCGCCGTCGGCCCCGACGCCAAGCTGCTCGGCCGCATCGCCAGCGGCATCGTCTGGGTCGCCGCCCTGCTCGCCGCCTTGCTCCCCGTCGAGACCCTGGTTGCCGGCGACCGCGCCGACGGGACCTTCGACCAGCTGGTCACCCGCGGTATCGCCCTGGAAACCGCGACCGCCGCCCGGCTGATCGCGCATTGGCTCGGCTTCACCGCGCCGCTGCTGATCGCGCTGCCGATCGCCGGCGTCCTGCTGGGCATGGAGTCCGCTGCAATCGGCCGCGTCGCGCTCGGCCTGCTGCTCGGCACCCCGGGACTCGCCGCGCTGGCGCTGATCGCCGCCAGCCTGACTTCGGGTCTGCGCGGCGGTGGAGCACTTGCCGGGCTGATCGTGCTGCCCCTTGCATTGCCGATCCTGATCTTCGGTGTCGGGCTGAACTCCAGTGACAGCATGAGCGCGCTCAAGCTGTTGGCTGCATCCAGCCTGGTCCTTGTCGCTGCCGCACCGTTTGCCAGCGGCGCCGCCCTGCGCGGCGGGATGGACGGATAGCCCGGACTGGGCCAGTCTCCCTCCCGACGCTATTTGGGGGACGACGATGAAGCTGCTTATCCTGCTCGCCGCGACGCTGGGCACTGCCGCCATCGCAGCGGAGCCGCCACTTCCCCTGGCGGCAAAGACCGCCGCGCCCAAGACCGTGAAAGCGCCCAACCCCAACCTAGTCGAGGCCAAGACCTCGACCGGCAAGACCATCCACTACGACTGCTCGAAGAAGGGCAATATCAACAAGGTTGCGTGTAAAAAGTAGCTGGCGGCAAATCGCCCGCTGCACGGCCCGGTCGAACCTGCTAACAAGCGGGAGAACATGCACCGTTTCGCCAATCCCGCCCGGTTCCTGCGTATCGCCCGCATCGCCACGCCTCTGGTGGCGATCCCTGGCCTGCTGTTGACGATCGCGGGGCTTTACATCGGGCTGTTTGATTCGCCGCCGGATTATCAGCAGGGCGACAGTGTCCGCATCATGTACGTCCATGTCCCCGCCGCCTGGCTCGGTTCAGGTGGCTACCTCGCCTTGGCGGTGTCGAGCGCGGCGGTGCTGGTCTGGCGGCACCCGTTGGCAGGCGTGGCGGCACGCGCCATCGCACCGGTCGGGGCGCTGTTCACCGCGATCTGCCTGGTCTCGGGTTCGCTGTGGGGCAAGCCGACCTGGGGCACCTACTGGGTCTGGGATGCGCGACTGACCTCGATGCTGGTGCTGCTGTTCCTGTACATCGGCTACTTGGCACTGAGCTCCGCAGAGCGCGACCGGCCCGATGCAAAGGGCGCTTCGATCCTCAGCCTGGTCGGCACGATCAATCTGCCGATCATCAAATATTCGGTGGAGTGGTGGAACACCCTGCACCAGGGCCCCAGTATCACCCTGACCAAATCGGCGATCGACGGCTCGATGCTGTTGCCATTGTTCCTGTCGCTTGGAGGTTTCAGCCTGTTGTTCGCCGCCATCGTGCTGATGCGGATGCGCGCCGCGCTCGCCGGGCAACGGGTCGCAGCGCGCCGGCAAAGACTGGCGGAGGCGCACGCGTGACGCACCTCGATTATATCGTACCGGCCTATGTACTGACCATCGCCGGTCTTATCGTGCTGTTGGCCGTCAGCTGGTGGCAGATGCGCGTTGCCGAGCGGGCGGCCGACAAGCTGCGGGATCGCAGCCGGTGAAGGCCAAACATCAGCGACTGACCTTGCTGCTCGGGGCTTTGGTCGCCCTTGGTGGAGCCGGCGCCCTCGGTCTGTCAGCGCTGGGCAGCCGGGCAACGTATTTCTATGCGCCGTCCGATGTCGCGACGCGCCCGCCGGCAGCCGGCGAGGCGATCCGGCTGGGCGGCCTGGTGTTGCGCGGTTCGGTAGCCCATGCCGGCGAGGCGACGGTCGCGTTCCGGGTGACCGACAACGCGCGGACCGTGCCGGTACGCTATACCGGCATCGTGCCCGACCTGTTCCGCGAAGGGCAAGGCGTCATCGCCGAGGGTCGCTTCGACGATCGCGGTACCTTCGTCGCCGATACCATCCTCGCCAAGCACGACGAGAAATACATGCCGCCTGAAATCGCGGGCACGCTGCACAAGGTCTCGGGCAAGGTCGAGTGATCGCCGAGATCGGGCACGCGCTGCTGTGGCTGGCGGCGGGGTGCGCTCTGCTCCAGACGGTAGCCGGGCTAATTCCAAGCGCGCGGATCGGCGACCTGACTGTCGCGGCGGCGTTGGCCAATGGCTGGCTGTGGCTGTGGATCGCCCTGTGCCTCGGCTCGATGTTCATCAATGGCGATTTGTCGGTGGCTGCGGTCGCCGCGGTCAGCCACGCCCGGATGTCGGCAATCGACCGGTTGGCAGCCGCGGTTCTTGGTGGCGGCGGCTTTGCGATCGTGGCGACTGCACTGCTGGGCTGGTCGGGTGCGGGGCTGGCACTGGCGCATGGTGCCGGGCGCGACCGGCTGATCGGCTGGTGCGGCTTGGCGTCGTTGCTGGCGACGGCATGGCTGCTTGGCGGGATCGAACCCTTTGCGAGACTGACGCCGGTGCCAACTCACGGCAGCAGCCTCGGCGGTGTCGACCGCAGCGCGGCGGTCGGCACCGTGTTGATCGCAGTGGCAGCGGTCGCGGTTGGACTGTCCATCGTGAGTTGGCTGGTCGGGCGGCGAGAGGCGGCGCGCGACTGGGCGTGGTCCGCCACCGGCGCAGCAGCTTTGGCAGCGTTGGCAGCAGAGACCTGGATCGGACTCGCAGTCCTGGGTGGAGCAGCGGGTCTGGCAGTTACCATGAGCAGGTCCCTGCCTTGGGCCTTTGGATCGACCGGCCTAGCCTTCGTGCTGGTGATCGCCGGATTGAGCGGCGGCATGACGTCGACCGGCGGGACAACGGCGGCGAAGATCGCCGGACTGAATTTTGCAATGGTGGCGCGGGAGATCGTCACCGGCGCGGATTGGGTTGGAGTGCGCGCGCTGGTCGATGTGCGGCAGGGCGACAGACTGATAGAACGCATGGCGCCGGTCCGGCGGGACGGTGCAGGGGCGCTGTCGGTCGATGATCGGGCGCGCTTCGGCTTGGGCCTGGCACAAGTGCGGCTGGAGACCTATGAGCTGCGGATCGACTGGTCCCCACTGGGCGCACTGTTGCCTGCGGGGCTGTGGCTCGCTGCTGTCGGCGCAGTCGTAGGCCTGGCGCGGCGGTGACGGTCTGGCTCGTTACGCTCGGTATGGCGGCAGTGCTGACCCTGCTGCTGTTGCGCGGCCGATTTGCGGAGCGACGCAGCTTGGTGGCAGTCGCCATGGCCCTGACGACCGCGCTTGGAGGCTATGCTGCAACCGGCCGGCCCGACCTGCCTGCCGCGGTGGAGGACGGCCAGACGTTCGATCGCGACTGGCATTCGGCGTTTGAGACGGCGCGGCAGACCCGGCTGGTGCGCTTTGGCGAGGCCGGGGCTTGGCTGACGTTTAGCGACGCGATGCTGCGCGAGGATGCCAGCGATACTGCGGTCCGTGGGCTTCAGGGCGTGCTGGCCGACCATCCGGATCAATTCGACCTGTGGATCGGGCTGGGCAACGCGCTGGCGATGCATCAGGGCGCGGCGGGCGAGGCATCACGATTGGCATTTGCCAGGGCCCAGTCACTCGAGCATGCCAGTCCGCAGCCCGACTTCTTCCTCGGGTTGGCGGAACTGGAAACCGGCGATGCACGCAGCGCCGCGCGGACGTGGCGAACGCTGGCGGCACGGGGACTGCCCGATGCAACGCTGGAGCGCTGGATCGCGGAAGCCGATATCCGGGCCGCCGGTCAGCCAGACTAAAAGCCACCGGGCGGACCCGGTGGCTTAACGACGTTTTAGTCAAAGGGCAGGATCTACTTGCCCCGGCCGGTTTCATTCTGCAGCTCGTCAATGCGGATCGAAGCGTCGGCCTTGCTGAGTTCGGGGTCGAAATCCTCATGGGCCTCCTCGCTCAGGGTCTTGAGGTAGGAGGCCTGCGCGCCGGTCATCGGCTGGTCGCCGGTGGTCCAGTCGGACGGATCCTTGACCGCGTTCGAGGTCGGGTGGGTCTTGGGGTTCTCGACTTCGTTGTCGGCCATGATGAGTCTCCGGAATGCGGGTGGATAGTCGCGGTTCAACGCCCGCGGCCATCCAGTGTTCCGCATTCGTTCGCGACCTAGAAGCGCCTCCCGAGCTTGAGGCCGACGGTGCGCGGGCGGATCAGGAAGGTGTAGAAGACGCCGCCGCCAGCAGTGTCATGGCCGGGGTCGCCGCAAGTGGTTTCGCCGCACTGGACCGACCGCGACGTCTTGCCGTTCACGTCGAAGATGTTGGTGCCGTAGATCTCGGCGGTCCATAGCCCGGACTTCACGCCAAAACTGAGGTCGGCGGTGGTATAGGCGGGGATGTCGCCGACGATGGCGCGAATGTCGGTGCCGGGATCGCCGCCATAACGGATGTCGCCGATGCGCATGCCCTCGCGGACAACCGCGCCCTGCAGATGCGCGTCAAGACCATCGCGGATGCTGAACTCGTACCGAGCGATGACGTTCGCCTTGAACTTGGCAGTATCGGGCAGGCGGTTGCCGACTGGCGCGAGCAGGCTGTTGGGCTCGCCGCCCGGACCAGGCAGGGTGCAATCGAACGCGGGGTTGGCGAACTTGCAGAAGTTCTTGAGCAGCTTGGTGTCGTTGAAGCTGCCGCCGGCGGTGAGGGTCAGGCCGTCGATCGGGATGAGGCTGGTGTCGAACTCGAAGCCGCGGATGCGGGCGTCGCCGGCGTTGCGGACCTCCGACAGGCCGTTGGGACCGAGGAACGACAGCTGCACGTTCGACCATTTCAGCTGATAGACCGCGCCATTGAAGCGTAAGTGATTGTCGAGCCAGCTGGTCTTGAAACCAAACTCGTAATTGTCGAGCTCATCTGCACCATAGGGTGGCAAGGTGCCACGCCGGTTGACACCGCCGGGCCGGAAGCCGCGCGAGAAGGTGCCGTAGACCAAAGCGTCGTCGGTGACGTGGTAGGTTAGATTGACCTTCGGAATCCAGCCGGTGTCGCTGGTCGTCTTGTCGACGTTGGTACACGGCGCGCCCTTGACATCGGCGGGGGCAAAGCACGCCGCGACGCCGGTCTTGCTGCTGTAGCCGGCGGCATAGCCGAAGAAGCCCTCGAGCGAGTTCTTGTAGTGATAGACGCGCGCGCCGGCGGTCAGCGTCAGCTTGGGCAGGATGTCGAAGCTCAACTCGCCAAAGGCGGCATAGTCACGGTCGATGCGGGTCTGCTTGGTGAACCAGATGTCGCTATCGGTGCCCGGCACGGTGATGTCATCGGCGATGTTGGCGATGATGTAATTCTCTTCGATGTTGTTGACCTGGCGCTCGAAGAACAGCCCACCGATGAAGCGCAGCCGGTTATCGCTGGGCGAGCTGATCCGCAGCTCGTGGCTCTGCTTGGTGAAGCGCGGCCGCGACACAGTGCGTTGGTTCGGGCTGATGACGTTGCCGGCGTTGTCGGTGATGTAGGCGCCTGAGCCGTACAACGCGTCGTAAAAGTATGAATAGTCGGAATAATCCGCCTCGTTGTGGACCTTGCGCTTCATATAGGCGCCGGCATAGGTCAGCGACCAGTCGCCGATCTTGCCCTCGATGGTCAGCGCCGCCTGGTACCAGTCGTCGTGGTTGAACTCGGGGTTGTACTGCGCGACTTGGCGCTTTTTGGCGCGTCCCGATTCCTCGCCGAAGAAGCCGTTGGCGTCCTGCTTCTGGCCCATGATGCTGGGGGTAATCGTCCAATCGTCGTCTAGCTCGATACCTAGTGCGATGCGGCCGCCATAGGTCTTGACGTCGTTATAGTTCTTCTTGACGAACGGCGCGGTGGTCTGGGTGATGCCCGACACGGCGAAGGTCCGCGTCGCCAGCACATTGTCGATGAAGCCCGCGTCCTTGTCGTACCAGCCGACGGCGCGCACCGCGACCTTGTCGGTCAGCGGCATGTTGATGAAGCCCTCGCCGACATAGCCGAAGCCGCCATCGGTGACCTTGTTGACCTCGAGGTCGACGCCTGCGGCGATCTTGGTCGGATCGGGCTTGTTGGTGATGATGCGGATCGTGCCAGCCTCGCTGGAGGAGCCGTACAGCGTGCCCTGCGGACCCGCCAGCGCCTCGACACGAGCGATGTCGTACAGATGGATGTCGAGCGCGCCCGAGATGGTGGTGATCGGCTGCTCGTCGAGATAGACGCCGACGGTCGGCTGCGAGGTCGAGTGGTTGGCGTTCTCGCCCGACGACACGCCGCGGAAATAGACCTTGGCGCTGCCCGGCCCGCTGGTCTGGTAGGTAACCGACGGCAAGTAGCGGACGTAGTCGTCGAAGCCCTTGACCTGCAGCTGGTCGAGCTTGGAATTGCCCAGCGCCTGGACCGACATCGGGACGTTCTGCAGGCTTTCGCTGGTCTTGCGCGCGGTAACGACGATGTCGTCGAGCTGACCGGGCGTTTCAGCGGCGGCGGTGACGACGGGTGCCTGGCTTTGGGCCTGGAGCGCGACCGGAAACGCCAGTGCGCTGGTCAGCCACAGCAGGTTTCGGATGCCGCGGGTCCCCCAAGGGCGGGCCAGCAATCGCGAAGCGCGCACAAGCCCATGATCCGACAAGATATGTCCCCTTTGAAACGTCGCCGTTTCCGTCCCCGAAACTCCTGCCCGGCTATTTCGCCAGATCTGTATCTTCAGGCTGCGACACGATCGGATACTTGTCCAGTAGCGGGCCGAGAGTTTCGACCAGCGGCGTCAACCATTCCGCATAGTGTTGCCAATGATCCACAGCCGAGGCGTACAGTGGCTGGCGCACCTGTTCTGAGCTGGCGGTGCGGACGGCGCGCTCGGTGCGGTGGAAGTCGAGGACGCCGGGCTCGAATTCCAGGCCGCAATAGTCGAGCAGGCGGCGGATCTCGGCCTCCGGCTCGGCGACGAGTTGCTCGTAATGGACCCGGTGGATGCGGCCCGGAAGCACCTCGTCGAAATGCGCCATCAGCTTGGCATAGTCTGCCCAGTAGCGGCCGATGTCGCCAAGATCGTAGCTGAACGACTGGCCGCGCGCGAAATGCTGCTTGAACCCCGAGAAGCAGCAGCCGAGCGGATGACGGCGGGCGTCGATGATCTTTGCGTTCGGCAGAATCAGGTGGATCAGCCCGGCGTGGATGAAGTTGTTAGGCATCTTGTCGATGAACAACGGGCGCTCGCTGCGGCGCTGCGGGCGGGTCAGGTCAAGGTATTCCTGGCCGAGGGCGCGAAGCTCGTCGGGATCGAGGGCGGCGACGCGGTCGGCGAAACGGTCGCCGGTCTCGGCAGCGTCGCGAGCGCCGAGGCGGCGGGCGAGGGCCAGCAAGTCGGGGAGCTCGGTGGTGCCCTCGACGCGGCTATGGCTCGACAGGATCTGCTCGATCAGCGTCGAGCCGGAGCGCGGCAGGCCGACGACGAAGATCGGGTCGGGGTCGGGACAGCCCTGGCCGGCGCGGGCAGCGAAGAACCCGGCGGTGTAGAGCGCGCGGCTACGCTCGACATTGGCACTGGTCTCGTCGGCGTCGTAGTCGAGTTCGGTACGGCGCAGGGCGTTGCCGGCGGCGTAGTGCGCGAACGAGGCGGGATACTCGGCGCGGTCCTCCAGCGCCTTGCCGAGAGCGAAATCGAGGTGATAGCAATCGGCATCGGCGACGTCGGGCGTCGCCAGCGCGGCCTGCATGGCGGCAATGTCGGCGGCGTCGAACGACACGGTCTTGAGGTTGGCGAGGCTCCACCACGCTTCGCCGAGGGTCGGCTCGATGGCGATGGCGCGGCGATAGGCGGCGATACTGTCGGTCTGGCGCCCGACGGTTTTCAGCGCGTGTCCATAGCTCATCCAGCTGGCGGGCTGGAGCGGATGATCGGCGAGGACTGCGGCATAGACCAACAGCGCCTGGGGATAATCGCCGAGGCGGACGAGGATCGCGGCGCGAAGGATGCGGTAGCCGGGCGCATTCGCGTCGCGGCTCATCAAGTCGTCGAGGTGGGTCAGGGCCTCGGCCGACTTGTTCTGGCGGTGCAGCGCGACGACCAGGTTATGGCGAGCGGCGTCGAAGCCGGGTGCGAGGTCGAGGGCGCGGCGCAACAGCTTCTCGGCGTCGGCATAGCGGCCGATCCGCCCGGCGACCTCGGCCAGCATGCGGATCGCGGCGACCTCCAGCGGGTCGCGCTTGAGCCGGGCGCGGAGGATGGCTTCCGCCTTGGGCAGGTCGTTGGCGTTGAGCGCCAGCGCCGCGGTGATCAGCTCCGGATCATTGGCGGAGTCTTCGAGCTGGGCGTCGAGGCTGGCTGGCATGGCGGTATTTCACCCGGTGGCGGGTTCGTGTCAAAGCGGGGCTGTAAAGGAGAGCGCATGGCGGGCTGGAAGATCGGGATCATCGGCGGCTCGGGGCTGTACGCCATCGATGCGCTGGAGGGGGCGGAGTGGCGGACGGTGGCCTCGCCTTGGGGGAAGCCGTCGGACGCTTTGCTGTGCGGGCGGATCGGCACGGTTGAGTTGGCGTTCCTGCCGCGGCATGGGCGCGGGCACCGGGTGTCGCCGAGCGAGCTCAACAACAGGGCGAACATCGACGTGCTGAAGCGTGCGGGCTGCACCGACATCGTGGCGATCTCCGCCGTTGGCTCGTTGCGCGAGGAGCTGGCGCCGGGGCGGTTTGTGGTGGTCGACCAGTTCGTCGACCGGACCTTCGCGAGGGCCAAGAGCTTTTTCGGCACGGGCATGGTGGCGCATGTCTCGATGGCCGATCCAGTATGCCCGCGGCTGTCGGCACTGGTCGCGGATGCAGCGGGGGAGGCGACGCGCGGCGGCACTTATTTGGCGATGGAGGGGCCGCAATTCTCGACGCGGGCGGAGAGCGAGCTGTACCGCAGTTGGGGCTGCAGCGTCATCGGCATGACCGCGATGCCGGAGGCCAAGCTCGCGCGCGAGGCGGAGCTGCCGTACGCGCTGGTCGGCATGGTCACCGACTACGACTGCTGGCGGGTGGACGAGGCGCCGGTAGAGGTCGGGAACATCCTCAAGGTCATGCACGACAATGCCGCCCGGGCGCGGGCGCTGGTGGTGGCGCTGGCCCAGTCGCTGCCCGCCGAGCGCGCGCCGTCGCCGATCGATACCTGCCTCGATTTCGCGCTGATCACCGCTCCCGAGGCGCGTGACCCGGCGTTGCTGGCGAAGCTCGACGCGGTGGCTGGGCGGGTCCTACCAGCGTAGGAAGCGCGGCAGCACCAGCAGCGCCAACCCGGCGCCGATCACCACCGCCAGCCCGTACCAGACCAGCACGTACATCGCGGAATCGTGCGGGCAGCGCCACGCAAAGGCGACCGCGCCCCAGCCGGCACTGGCCACGCCCGCCGCGATCGCCGTAGCGCGCGGCCAGGCGGGGGCGGCCCGGCGCGCCACCAGCAGCATCGCCAGCAGCATCGGCAGCGCATAGGCTTCGACCACCGCGATACAGGCCAACCCCTCGCGCCAGCTCATCGTGTCGGCCATCGCGGCGGGCAGTGCCTGATGGTCGGTCACCGCAATCCCGGTGATTAATGCGATCCCCGCCGCGCCGAGCATCCAGCGTACCCCGGCCTTGCGCGGCGCATCGGGCACCAGTGTCGCCGCCAGCGCCAGCGTGCCGGCGACCGCCAGCATCAGGCTGCTGGCGATCTTCCACCACAGCATCGGCCCGGCCATCGCCATTTCCATGTCGTTGCGCGGCGGCGTCATACCGATGACCAGCGCCAGCTCAACCGCCGCCACGACCAGCAGCGCCAACACGCCGCGCCACGGCCGCGCCGGGCGCACGGGGGCGAGGCCGGCGACCAGCCGGTCGATGGTCAGTTCGCTGGGCATCCGGTCAGCCGGCATCGCCAGATCCTTCGACAAGCTTCATCAGTCGCGCCATGCCCCGGTGAATGTTGACCTTGACCAGCGAGGCACTCTGCCCGGTCAGTGCCGCGGTTTCTTCGACCGTGCGTCCCTCCAGCTTGACCAGCCGGATGGCGTCGGCCTGCGCCGGCTTGAGCGATTGCATCAGCCGCGCCAGCACATTGGCGCTGACCACCGCGTCGCCGCTGTCGCCTACGCCGAGCGTCTCGGGTAGCTCTTCGGTCCGCGTCGCCTTGAGGTTACGCAGCGCGTCGATCCATTTGTAGCGTGCCACGCCAGCCAACCACGGTCCGAACGGTCGCGACGGATCCCAGGTGTGGCGCTTGGTGTGAACCGCGACCAGCGCGTCCTGCACCGCATCGTCGACCCGGTCGGGCGGCAGCCGGTGGCGGTAGTAACGCGTCAGCCAGACCTGGACCTCGTCGAGCAGCAGGCGATAGGCGGCCTTGTCGCCCGCCTGCGCCGCAATCATCAACCTGGCCCAGACCTCCGTCACCTAGACGTCATATCCCCGCGTACCATTCATAGCCACGGTCCTCCCAATAGCCGCCGCGGCCGAGTTCGAGGCCCTTGAAGCTGTTCACCGCCTCGATCCGCATGACGTATTTGGCCTGCTTGTAGCCGAGCTGGCGCTCGATCCGCATCCGCGCGGGCGCGCCGTGACCGACGCTCAACGGGCCGCCGTTCATGCTCAAAGCCACGATGGTCTGGGGGTGGAAGGCGTCGACGAGGTCGATACTCTCGTAATAGATGCCTGACGACTGGGCGCCGCCCTTGGACTGCTCGCCGCCGTAATTGTCGGCGCAGTGGAAGACGATGTAGCGGGCATTGGGCTTCAACCCCACCGTCTTGAGCAATGTTCCGAGCTGCGGCCCCGACCATTCGCCGATCGCGCTCCAGCCCTCGACGCAGTCGTGCCGGGTTATCTGGGTCCGCGCCGGCAAGCGACGCAACTCGGCCAGCGAGACGTCGGTCGGCCGGTCGACCAGCCCGTCGATCCTGAGCTTCCAATCGGCGAACCCATTGGCCGCCAGCGCCTGATAGGCGTCTTCCCGCGGCTCGCGAGTGCCGTTGACCTTGAAGTCGGGGCTGAGGTCGGCCTTGGTGAACTCCTTGGCGAGTGCGTCGCGGCCGATCAGCCGCTGCCAGCGATAGGTCGCCTGCTCCGCCGATTGGACGACGCTGACCAGCCCGGGCGACTGGACGAGCTTGTCGCAACCCGCCAGCAGCAGCCCGCTGCCGACGGTCATCAGACTACGGCGGTTGATCATGCTCATGGCTTCACCGGATCGATGCGGAACTTGCCGGTGATCATCGAGCGGATCTCGTTGAACGGCCCGGCCAGCAAAACCATCGCGACATGGACGATGACGAAGCCGACGAGCAGCGCCATGGTGATGAAGTGGATCGAGCGCGCGCTCTGGCGGCCACCGAGCAGGTCGATCAGCCAGGTCCAGCTCGCCCCGATGCCCGGCGACAGGCTGAGGCCCGAGGCGACCATGAGCGGCAGCAGGATGAACACCGTACCGCCGTACGCCGCTTTTTGCAGGATGTGATAGCGCTTGGCATCCTCGCCACGCGGGAATTTGAGCCGCAGATGCAGCCAGATGTCGTGGAGGATGTTGCGCGGGCTGAGCTCGGACAGCCGGGGCAGCAGGTCGCGCTTCAAATGCCCCGACCACAGTCCGGCTGCCAGATAGACCAGCCCGTTGAGGATGAAGACCCAGGCGAAGAAGAAGTGCCAGTTGCGCGCCGTCCCGAGGTCGCGGTAGCTCGGGAAGGTCGCCCAGCCGGGGAAACCGATCGCCTGCGCCTGGCCCCGCTTGTCGTTCGACAGGCCGAGCACGCCGGTGGTGTCCAGCTTGACCGGCCCGATGCGGGTGATGCCCTGCTGACCGGTGCTGCCGATCTCGAGCCAGCGCTTGTTGTCGTCGGAATCAGCGCCGTAGCTGCCCCAGTAGAGCGCCGGATGGGCATTGAAGATGTTGAGCCCCGAGGTGAGCAGGAAGGCCATCGACAGCACCGTGATCCAGTGCGTGATGCGGGTGGTCAGCGCGTGGCGCTTCCACAGATAAGGCTTGGCCGGGGCGGATAGCCCATCCGCCATAACCGCTGCGCCGTCCGTCGCCATCATCCACGCCCTTCGTTGAGACCGTCGTACAACGACAGCGTCCGGGAGTCCCGCGCTGCTGTTCGCCGCGCCGTCATCCTTGTGGCCGGAACTTCGCGCCAACTGCGCGGCGGGTTACAGCGTGATCTGCCGACCCGTGGCGGCGCTGACCCGGGCGAGTTCGATCAGGCGCAGCCCGGTACAGGCGTCGGCAGGATCGACCGGTGGCGGCGTCCCGTGCAGGATCGCCGCGGCAACGCCCTCGTAAAAGCAACGATAGTCCCCCGGCTCGGTCGGTACCGTCGTTGCCACACCCTTGGGGTCGGTCAGCACGCCATAGGTCCCGGGTGCATCTTCACCGAACCCGGCGTCCTGCGGTCGCTGTCCGGCGCGCATCCACGTCTCTTGGGGGTCGAGACCGTATTTCTCGAACAGCCCGGCCGACCCGGCCAGCCGGAAACGGGGACGCGGCACGATCATCAGCGTCGATGCCGAGACAATCGCGCGCATCGTACCGTAGTGCAGCGTCACCTCGAAATAATCGTCAGTCTCGGCCGCCGCGCGCTGGGTCAAGACGTCGGCCGACAATGCATCGGGCCGGCCGAACAACTGCAGCACCTGGTCGATCAGATGTGGCCCAAGGTCGGCGAGCAACCCTGATCCAGGCGCACTTACCTCGCGCCAGCCGGTCTTGATGGCGGGGCGGAACTTGTCCCATTGCGCCTCGAACAGGCTGATTTCACCCAGCCGCTTCTCCGCCAGCAAGCGGTGCACGGTCAGGTAATCGCCGTCCCAGCGACGATTGTGAAAGACGCTGAGCATCCGCCCCCGCTCCGCTGCCAGCGCGATCAGCGTCTCGCCCTCTGCCGCGTCGGTCGCGAAGGGCTTGTCGATCACGACATGCTTGCCCGCCTCCAGCGCGGCGCGGGCCAGCGGGGCGTGGGTCAGGTTCGGCGTCGCGATGACGACCAGCTCGATCTCCGGATCGGCGAACAGCGCACCGGCTTCCTCTACTGCGCGCGCTTCGGGCCAGCCGGCCGCGACTTCGTCTTGCCTGGAAGTGACGACGGCAGCCAGCCGCAGCCCGGCAACGGCCCCGATCAGCGGAGCGTGGAACGATGCGCCGGCAAGACCATAGCCGACCAGCCCGACACCGATTGTCCGATCGGTCATGCCCCCGGCCCGGCCGGCAGCGGCAAGGTCAGGCGATACCGGAAGCCCTGCGGTTCGAAGCTGGCGACCGCGGTCGCGTTGAGATCATAGGCCAGGGTACGCTCCAACGTTTCCATCCCGAAGCTGCGCCGGCCAGGTTGCACCACCGGATGCAGACCGCCCGACTCGATCCAGTCGAATTGCAACCCGCCGTCGACGATCTGCCACGACACCGCAACATGTCCAGCCGGGTGGGACAGCGACCCGAACTCGACGGCGTTGGCGGCGAGTTCGTGGAACGCCAGGCCCAGGCGTTGGGCGATCCGCGCGTCGAGGCGGATCGGCGGCCCGGAAAACGACAAACGCTCGCCCTCCTGCACGACATGGGCGAGCAACTCTCCGGCGAGCAGCCCGGCGAGATCGAGGCTGCCGCCGCCTTCGCGGGTCAGTTCGGCCAGCGTCCGGGTGAACGCGCCGATGCGACCGTCGAGGCGCGCCGCATAATCCTCCGACGACATGCCCGGCGCGGCACCGCGCCGGGCGATCGAGCGGATCACCGCGACGACGTTGCGAAGGCGGTGTCGTAGAGCGGCCTGGGCGATGACAGCATGTCCGGCAGCGGCGCGGGCACGCACCAATTCGCTGATCTCGACGCCGATGGTCAGGATGCCCGCGACCCGCCCGTTCGGGGTTCGAAGCGGGCTCGCGCTGAGGCTGAACCAGCGTTCCGCCCCCGGCTGCGGCTGATCGGTCAGGGCCAGTTCCGCGGCAACGGTCTCGCCCGCCATGACGCGCAATTCGATCGCCAGCAGGTCACCGGGATCGGCGGGCCAGAACCCCGGATCGGACAGAGCGCCCGGGCCGACGGCATGGTCTATCCCCGCAGCGTCGAAAGCCGGGTTGAACACCATAGTCCGTGCCGCACCCCACAGGATCGTCGCCGGAAAAGCGCAGGCGAACGCCAGTTCCGAAGCGCGGTCGAGCGCCTCCCGCTCGCCGGAGCCTGCCATCATGTCCTGCTTGTCCGGCTCGGCTATATCGTGTGGGTCAGGCGTCGTTGGCATCGAGATGCGCGCCTTCCCGGTCGAGGTGGAGGTACGTCGGGTCGAACAATGCGTCACGCTTCAAGGCTGCAAGATCCGGCAGGGTCAAGGTTCGCCGATCCAGCCGGATCAAGCCGTTGGCGCGCAGTTCCTGCAGCGTGCGGTTGACATGGACGGGGGTCAGGCCGGTCGCGTCTGCAAGGTCGATCTGCGTGAATGGCAGGTCGCAGCTGTCGCCATCCGTCAGCCCGACCGCGCGCAGCCGGTAAAAGAGCTCGCAGAACAGATGACCGATCCGTTCGTACGCGCTGCGCTGGCCGATATTGACCGTCCATTCACGCTGCACCGCCATGGCGACAAGTGTATCCCATGTCAGTGCCTGCAGTATTCGCGGATGTCTGCCGCTGACGCGTTCATACGTCGCACGTGGCACCTCGGCATAAGTAATTCCGGTCAGCGCGCCGATCGAATGATCCATCATGCGGAGGTAAAAGACGTTGAGGTCGCAAATGTCGCCGGGCAGGAAGAACGACGTTATTTGGCGCCGTCCGTCCTCCAGTGTCTTGTAGCGGCACGCCCAGCCGGTCAGCAGCAGGTTCATGTCCTCGGGCCGGTCGCCCTCGCGAATAATGTCGTCGCGAGCCTGCAGGCGTCGCTGGCGACCCCCGACCAACTCGTCGAGGGCAGCCCGGTCGATTGCCGACATGCGGGTGTATTGCTCGAGCTTGCGGGCCAACGGGTTGTGCATCAGTGACTTGGGCCCTCCACGCCCACCCGTGTAACCGGCGAAACAAATCGGCGTTGCAACTTATGATAGCAAATCCGGATTCTTGTTACGCAGCCGGGTCGTGCAGCTATAACTTACGTCAACGACAAGGCTAACCAATTCGAGATAATTCCGAAGCATCGGGAGATTGACTATGCCGAATAATATAGCCGAGTCCGACTATTATCGATTGCGGGCGGAGTCCGAACTCGCCAGGGCGGCGGCGGCAGCATTGCCGGCGGTCAGCTCGGCCCACCTTCAACTCGCCTCATTATATAATAGTCGGGCGGATGACCTGGCTGCCGGCATCGTCGAGAGCGTCGAGTCATGTGCATCCAAGCCACTACCGGCGCATATCCGGTCCTGACGAGCGTCACTACTAGGCTCAAATAAGATTAAGCGTGCGGTAATGTACCGATCAACTTCGACGTTATGTTATTATCGGTCACACGTTGTTTTTGCAGGCCGAAATTTTATGACGCCCGGTGAATATTGGCAAAATTGTCAATTTGAGACCGAAGTCGATACTTGGCTGCAATGGCGGCGGTCGGCTCTGGCCGAATATCGACTATGCGCCAACTTGCCGCAGACTTCGTAGTGGAGAGGGCGTTTTTCGGGCGATCGGTGCTGATCGTCGAGGACGAGTATCTGCTGGCCGACGACCTTGGACAGGCTTTGTCTAATCTCGGCGCGATCGTCGTCGGCCCCTGTAACTCGATCGTAGTAGCGCTCGAACTGCTGGAGAGCAGCCTAGAGGTCGACGCTGCAATCCTCGATATCGACCTCGATGGCCACAAGATCTTTCCGGTTGCCGATGTGATGATCGCGCGCGGCGTGCCGTTCGTGTTCAGCACCGGCTACGATGGCTCCGATGTTCCGGAGCGCTACAGCCATGTACCACTGTGCGTAAAACCGATGACCGTCGGCGCCGTCATCGGCGCATTGTCGACCATCATGACGTCGGCTTCGACACTGGCACCGTGGACAGCAGCGGTCACAAGCCTTTAGGCTGACGCCCTGCCCGTCAAGGACCGCCATCGATGTTTCGACCGTTGCTGACCGCGCTGCTGTTGACCGGTGCTGCAACCGTGCAGGCCGCCACCCCTGCCGAAATCGCCGCCGCCCGCGCCATCCTCGGCGAAGCCGTCGCGACGCCGACGGTCATCGGGCGCGGCCAGGTGCCGGCACTCGCCGCCAAGCTGCGCGCCCGCCTGGTCGCCGCCGGCTACGCGCCCGCCGACGTCGTCGTCACCCCGGTCGGCGAGACGGCAGTCCTGTCGGCCGTCTATCGTGGCACCGGCAAAGCGCGCCCGATCGCCGTCATCGGCCATCTCGACGTCGTCGAGGCCAACCCCAAGGACTGGACCCGCGACCCCTTCACGATGGTCGAGGACGGCGGCTATCTGTTCGGGCGCGGCGTCGCCGACAACAAGTTCGACGTGTCGATGATCGTCGAGACGCTGATCCGCCTCAAATCCGAAGGCTTCAAGCCGCGCCGCGACATCATCCTGTACCTGTCCGGCGACGAGGAGACCGACGGCAAGACCGCCGCGATCCAGGCAAAGGAGGCCAAGGCCGCGAATGTCGAGTTCGTGCTCAACGGCGACAGCGGCGGCGGCAGCCTCGGCCCCGACAACCAGCCCGTCGGCTACAAGCTCAGCGGCGCCGAAAAGACTTATGCCGACATCGAAGTCGTGTTCACCAACCCGGGCGGCCATAGCAGCGCGCCCCGCGCCGACAACGCCATCTACCGGCTGGCCAAGGCGCTGGACAAGGTCGCCGCCTATCAATTTCCGCCGATGGCCAACGAGCTGACCCGCGCCTCGCTTGCCGATGCCGCGACGCGCGAGACCGGGGCGCTAGGGGCTGCGCTCAAGGCGTTTGCCGCCAACCCGGCGGATGCCGCCGCCGCCGCGACGATCTCCGCCGATCCGAGCTGGGTTGGGCAGGTGCGCACCACCTGCGTCGCCACCCAGGTCAGCGGCGGCCACGCCCAGAACGCCCTGCCCCAGCGCGCCGCGGCCAACATCAACTGCCGCATCTTCCCGGGCACCAGCGTCGAGTCCGTCGTGGCGACGCTGACCAAGGTGATCGGCGACGACGCCGCCAGCATCAAGACGGTCGGGGGCTGGCAGGCGACCGACGCCTCGCCGCTGCGCCCCGATGTCGTCGGCGCGGTCGAACACGCCGTTCACGGTCGCTATCCCAAGCTGAAGGTCGTCGCCGGAATGGACGCCGGCGCCTCGGACAGCGTCTTCTACCGGGCGGCCGGGATCCCGAGCTACGGCGTCGCCGGCCTGTTCATCAAGAGCTCCGACGACTTCATGCACGGCCTCAACGAGCGAGTACCCGTCAGCGCAATCGGTCCGGCGCTCGATCATTGGCACGTCCTGCTGACCGACATCGCCAAATGAGCAGCCGCCCCAGCCTGGTCGTCGATCACGACCCCGACGAGGGCTACAGCCTGCCCGGCTGGCTGTACCATGACCCCGAGTTCTATCGGCACGAAATGACGCGGATCATCCGTCCGTCCTGGCAGATCGTCTGCCATGTCAGCGACTTGCCCGTCGTCGGCAGCTGGCACACGCTGGAATATCTGGGCGAGAGCATCGTCGTGGTGCGCGGCGACAATGGCGATATCGCCGCCTTCACCAACGTCTGCCGCCACCGCGGCTCGCGGCTGGTCGACGGCTCCAGCGGTTGCGCGAAGAAGCTGGTCTGCCCGTACCACGCCTGGGTCTATGAACTCGACGGGCGGCTGAGCGGCGTTCCGGCGCGGGCGAGCTACACCGTGCCGCTGCCCGCCGGGCTGGTGCCGGTCGAGCACGAGACCTGGCAAGGCTTCGTCTTCGTCCGGCTGGAGAGTGGCGGTCCCTCGGTCGCGGCGATGATGGCGCCGCACGAGGCCGAGGTCGCGCCGTATCGCTTCGCTGATATGCAGCCGCTGAAGTCGGTCACCGAGCGTCCGCGCGCGGTCAACTGGAAGAACTTGTGCGATAACTACAGCGACGGGCTGCACGTCCCGGTGGCGCATCCAGGTCTGCGGCGGCTGTTCGGCGATGGCTATCATATCGAGGCCGGCGCGCACGCCGACCGGCTCGGCGGCAAGTTGCGCGACCTGGCGCGGGGATCATGGTCGGAGCGCGCGTATCAAAAGCTGCGCCCGCGCGCCGAGCATCTCGACGATGCGGCACAATCGCTGTGGCTGTACTTCAAGCTGTGGCCGAACATCGCCTTCGACATCTATCCCGACAGCGTCGACTTCATGCAGTTCCTGCCGACCGGGCCGACGACGACGTCGCTGCGCGAGAGCGCCTACGCCCTGCCCGATCCACGTCGCGAGATGCGCGCTGCCCGCTACCTCAACGCGCGCATCAACCGCGATGTGAACGCCGAGGACAATGTGCTGGTCAACCGCGTCCAGGCCGGCATGGCGTCATCGAGCTATACCGCCGGGCCGCTGGGTGAAGGCGAAGTCTGCCTGCGCAGCTTTGCCCGCAAGTTGCGCGCCGCTATTCCCGAGGCACGGCTGCCGAAAGCCCCGGCGCCGGGCTGGTCGAACTAGAACCGCGTCCGCGCCGTCACGCCGAAGGTCCGCGGCTCGGCGAGGAACGCCCCGAACAGTTGGTTCGCGGTCGTCCCGAACGCCCGGGTATTCGCAATCGAGCTGCTGCCCTGGAACGGTGCGCTGAACGCGACCTGCTCGTAATTCTTGTTAAACAAATTCTGCGACCACAGCTCGACGCTCCAGCGCTCGTCCTTGCCGCGGATGCCGATACGGGCGTTGACGGTGATGAAGCCGTCCTGAATCTTCTCCGGGAACAGGTCGGAGCCGGTGTTATAGTCGCTGCTCAACCGGCTATCGACGTAGAACAGCGCGCTCAGCCCATTGCTGCCGATGTCGGGCGTGAAGGCGAACGAGCTGGTGACGACGTACTTCGGCGCGTTCGACAGCTGCGAGCCCGGCAGCAGGAATAGCGCGGGATCGAGCGGCGCGCCGGTGCGATCGCCGACGAGGTTCTTCGCGTATTTGACGTCGGCATAGGTGAAGCCGGCGGTGACCGCGATGTTGCGCACCGGGTAGATCGCCGCCTCGACCTCGACGCCCTGCGAGACGACGCCGGGCTTGACGCGCTTGGTGGCGCAGCGCCCGGTCGTGGGATCGCTGTCGTTATCACCGATGCCCAAGTCGTCCTTGCAACCATTGACCGTCTGCACGAGGAAGACCGAGCCGTTGAAAGTATTGAGCTGGAAGTTCTTGAACTCCTGACGGAAGCCCGCGACGTTCAGCGTGAACTGGTGGCTGTTGAACTTGAAGCCGACTTCATAGGCGTCGACCTTCTCCGGATCGAAAGCAAGGTTCGCGGTGCCGAAGCGCAGGCCGGCGTTGGTTGTATTGCGCGGATCGGTCGGCGCATAGATCGGCAGGCCGAGCGCCGACCGGTCGAGGTTGAAGCCGCCCGCCTTGTAGCCCTTCGAATAGCTGGCATAGGTCAGCAGGCGCGGCGTCACCTTGTAAGAAACGACGGCGGTGCCGGAGAACTGGCTTTCGGTCCGCTCATCGGCCAGCGACAGCGCATTGAGCGCCGAGGTCGCATTGCCCTGGCAGGTCAAATTGACCAGCGCCTGGGTAAAGCCCTGCAAAGCCGCCGGAAAGGCCGCCGCGCCGCCGGGCAGGAACGGCGAGAAGAACGCCTGCTGCGCGCCGCACGCGGTGTTGTTGTTGTCGAAGGCGGCGCTGAACTCCTTCTTCTCGTGCGTGTAGCGGAGGCCGCCGGTAATCGACAGATTGTCGGTGATGTTGAGCACGTTATGCGTGAAGAAGGCGTAGTTAGTGCTCTTCTGCCGATAGATCGAGGCGACATCGCCGACGTTGTTGACCGTGCTCAGCCGGTTCAGCCCGGCGATCAGGATCGGCGCGGCGCCGCCGAATGCCCCGGCCAGTGTCGCGGCCCCGGTGGGCGACACTGGCAACCCGGCGCGGTGTTGTTGCGGAGAGCGGGACTGGCGCTGAGCAGCGTGATCAGGCGGCAGGCCGCGAACTCGCCGTACTGGCTGCCGAACTGTAGGTTGTCGGAGACCTTGAGTTTTTCATTCGAATAATAGCCGCCGACGAGGAAATCGAGATGGTCGTCGAACAACTGGCCCTGCAGGCGGAGTTCCTGCGAGAAGGTCTTGAACTGGCGATAGGCGTTGCCGTCGTTGGCGCGGAACAGGATGTCGACATTGTTATAGTCGACGTCGCCGCCACCACCGGATTTATAGTCGCGATAGGCGGTGATCGAGGTCAGCTTGGCGCCACCCAGATCCCAGTTGAGCTCGCCCGAGACGCCATAGTCGCGCGTCGTGCCCTTGAAGGTCCGACCCGGCGACACCGAAATCTTCCGCGAATAGGTGTCGTCGTTGATGATGCCGCCGAAGCTGCGCAGCACGTCGAGAATGCGGTTTGGTCCCGCGGTGTACGCGCCATCGGTGTTGAAGCCCGGCGTCGTGGTGTTGGCAGTCGGGTCGACCGTCTCAGTGACCGGCAGGTAGGTCGCGGCGCAGCAGGCTTCCTTGCGCTTGGTGTAATCGCCGATCAGCCGGATATCGATGTCGTCGGTCGGCTTGATCAGCAATTGTCCGCGGATGAAATAACGGTCGCGGTCGTTCACCCGGCCGCCGCTGACCAGATCCTTGTAGAAGCCGTCGCGCTTGACATAGACGCCGTCGATGCGCGCGGCGACCTTGTCACCCAGCACCGGCCCGGTGACACCCCCGGCGAGCCGGTAATAGTTGAAATTGCCATAGCCCGCCTCGGCATTGGCGCCGAATTCGAACGACGGGCGCTTGCTGACGATGTTGATCAGGCCCGCCGAGGCATTTCGCCCGAACAACGTGCCCTGCGGCCCGCGCAACACTTCGATGCGCTCGATCTCGCCGAGTTCGTTCAGCCCGGCGCCGGTGCGCGAGCGATAGACACCGTCGATGAACACCGCGACCGAGCTTTCGAGGCCCGGGTTATCGCCGACGGTGCCGATGCCGCGAATGCGCGCGCTGCCGTTTGCCTCGGTTCCCGTCGACGAGACCAGCAGCGACGGCGCGAGCTGGTTCAGGGAGCGGATGTCGTTGGCGCCGGAATTCTGCAGCGCCTCGGCGGTGACGGCGGAGACGGCGATCGGCACGTCGGACAGCGCCTGGTTGCGGCGCGTCGCTGTCACGATAATGTCATTCTGATCATGGTAGACGGGGCTTACAGCGGCTGCCGTCGTCGCGGTCGGGTTCGTCGTGGGAGCCCCGGTGGGGGACGCGGCTGGGGCCGCCGTGTTTTGTGCGAGGACCCCAGCCGGGAAGGCCAACAGGCAGGCAGAAGCCCGCAGCAAGCGCTTCATCGATGTCTCCCCAAGGCGCACGGTCTTTGCCGTGAAATTAAGCAAAGCCTAGGCACTGCCCATTAATAGAGCAAGCACATCTGCGCAGGGCGTAACGAAGTATTCGGACTGTTGCTAAGCTACATCACTCGGCGGCATGGTGACGGGCTGGCGCGCCCGCCGAACGGGCGGCTTTTGGGAGTGTATCGCACCATGGATCGTCTGAAGGGCAAGATCGCGCTGGTCACCGGCGCGGCTTCGGGACTGGGCGCGGCAATGGCGGCAAAGTTCATCGCCGAGGGCGCGCGCGTCGTGCTGACCGACCTCAACGGTGCCGGCGCCGACGCCAATGCCCGTTTGTTGGGCGAAAATGCCGTGGCGGTTCAACATGATGTGACGCGGCCCGACCAATGGCAGGCGGCGCTCGACTTTGCGCATTCAAAGTTCGGCGGCTTGCATATCCTGGTCAACAATGCCGGCATCGGCACCGGCGGCTCGGTGGAGGAGACCAGCTACGAGGACTGGCGGCTGGTCCATGCCGTCGACCTCGACAGCGTCTTCTACGGCTGCAAGCTGGCGATCCCGATGATGGCGGCGACCATTGCGGCGGACGGCACGCGTGGCTCGATTCTCAACATTTCCTCGATCGCCGGGGTCATCGCCAGCGGCAACATGGCTGCCTATAATTCCGCCAAGGCCGGTGTCCGCCACCTGACCAAGTCGGTCGCGCTACACTGTGCCAAGAAGCGCTACGGCATCACCTGCAACTCGATCCACCCGGTCTTCATCGATACACCGATCCTCGACAACCTCACTGGCGCGATGGGCAAGGAGGAGGGCCTGGCGAAGCTCGGCCGCCAGATCCCGATCGGCAGGGTCGGCGAGCCCGACGACGTCGCCTGGGCCGCGGTGTATTTGTGCTCCGACGAGGCGAAGTTCGTCACCGGCCACGGCCTTTATGTCGATGGCGGCATATCGGCTATGTGAGCGCGGCGGTTCGCAGGCGCTTGACGCCGGCCCTCCCCTGCCGCACCCCGCAGCGATGTTGATGCTGCTGCTGCTGTTCGTCACCGGCCTGTGGGCCGGCACCCAGAACGCGCTCGCGGGAGGCGGTTCGTTCGTCACCCTGCCGGCGCTGATCCTGGCCGGGCTCGACCCGCGCGCCGCCAACATCGCCTCGACCGTCGCGCTGTTTCCCGGACAGGTGACGACCGGCTGGGCCGGGCGCTCCCTGGTCGCAGGGGCGGAGCGGCTGTCTTTCCGCACGCTGGCGATCATTAGCCTGGTCGGCGGTGTCGCCGGTGCCTTCCTGCTGCTCCAGACGCCGTCGTCGGTGTTCGCGGCGATGGTGCCATGGCTGGTTCTAGCCGCCACCGGGCTGTTCGCGTGGAGCAGCTTCGGCCCGAAGCCCAAGGCCGAGCCGGTGCCGCCCCCGGCCTGGGTATCGGCGACGATCCAGTCGATCATCGCGGTCTACAGCGGATTTTTCGGCGGCGGCGCGGGGATCATGACGCTGGCGGCGCTGACCATCGCCCGGATGCCGGTGCGCAATGCCGCGGGCACCAAGAACGTGCTGGTCGCCCTCGCTAATATCTCGGCGACGCTGGTCTTCGCCTTCACTGTCGCGATCGACTGGGAGAAGGCCATAGCGATCGGCGCGGGCTCGATGATCGGCGGCTATGCCGGGGCGCAGGCGCTGAAGCATGTGCCGGTCACGGCTCTGAAAATCGGTGTCGTGGTCATTGGAGTGGCGCTGACCATCGGCCTGTTCCTGCGCCGCTGAGGAGTCGCCGATGGACTTTCCGATCGCCGCCGTTCGCGCTCGTTTCCCGGCGCTGGCAGCGACCGACGACGGACTGCCGCGCGTCTATTTCGATTCACCCGGTGGCACCCAGGCCTGCGATGCCGCGATCGCCAGGATCGTCCGGCATCTGCAGACCGGAACGGCGAACGCGGGTGGCGCCTTTGCCAGCTCCGTCGACACCGACCGGCTGAGCGCCGCGGCTCATGCGGCGATGGGCGACTTGCTCGGCGCGCCGGCGAGCGAGATCGCCTTCGGACCCAATATGACGTCGCTCACCCTGGCAGTGTCGCGGGCGCTGTCCGCCGACTGGGAAGCGGGCGACGAGCTGGTGCTGACGCGCCTCGACCACGACGCCAATGTCGCCCCCTGGCTGCTGGTGGCGCGCGACCGCGGCATGACGGTGCGCTGGCTCGACTTCGATCCCGCCACCGGGCGGCTCGATCTGGATGCCCTGCCCGGGTTGCTCGGGCCGCGCACCCGGCTGGTCGCGGTCGGGGGCCAGCAACGCACTCGGCACGCTCAACCCGATCCCCGACATCGCCGCAATCGTCCGCGCGCATTCCGAGGCGCTGATCTTCGTCGATGCGGTCCAGTCGGTGCCGCATATCACCGTCGATGTGGCGACACTCGGCTGCGACCTGCTGGTCTGCTCACCGTACAAGTTCTTCGGGCCGCATCAGGGCGTGCTGTGGGGCCGCGCAGCAGTGATGGAGCGGATCGCCGCCTACAAGGTCCGCCCGGCGAAGATCACGGGCGCAGCGCGTTTCGAGACCGGGACACCGTCGTTCGAGGCGCAGGCGGGCGTCCTCGGCACCATAGACTATCTCGACTGGCTCGGTGGGCAGCTCGGGGCGAATCCGGCCGACGACCGCCCGGCGCGGTTGCGCACCGCGATGTGCGGCTGCCTCGCCTATGAGCAGGAACTCGGCACCCGTTTGCTCGACGGGCTGGCGCGGATCGAGGGTCTGACGCTGTACGGGCCACCGACGATGGAGGGGCGCGTCCCGACCTTCGCCTTCACCATCGCCGGCCACCACCCCGACGCTATCGCTGCGCATCTCGCGTCGCGCAACATCTTCGCCTGGTCGGGGCATTTCTACGCGGTCGAGGTCATCGCGCGGCTCGGACTTGGCGACAGCGGCGGCCTCGTCCGCATCGGGCTGTGCCACTACAGCACCGCCGCCGAGGTCGACGCACTGCTCGCGGCGCTGGCCGACCTGCCCGCCGCCTAGTTGCGGATCCCGCTGGCGTCGACCAGCACCTCGCGCCGGCCGACATGGTCGGGAACTCCGACGTAGCCGTCCTTTTCCATGCGCTCGACCAGCCGTGCGGCGTTGTTGTAGCCGACGCGCAATTGCCGCTGGATGTAGCTGATCGAGGCCTTCTGGCTCTCCGCCACGACCTGGACAGCGCGGGCGTACAGCTCCGCCTCCTCGTCGCCGGGTGCAGCCGGGCCGCCCATGTCCATGCCGAACTGGCCGCCGCCATCGGGCGGATCCTGCGTCACGGCGTCGACGTAATCGGGGCGCCCCTGGCCGCGCCAATGCTCGGCGACCAGCTCGACCTCCTCGTCGGTGACGAACGGCCCGTGGACGCGCACGACCTGCTTGCCGCCGGGCATGTACAGCATGTCGCCCTTGCCCAGCAGTTGCTCGGCGCCTTGCTCGCCGAGGATGGTGCGGCTGTCGATCTTGCTGGTCACCTGGAAGCTGATGCGCGTCGGCAGGTTCGCCTTGATGACGCCGGTGATGACGTCGACCGACGGCCGCTGCGTCGCCATGATCAGGTGGATGCCCGCCGCCCGCGCCTTTTGCGCCAGCCGCTGGATCAGGAACTCGACCTCCTTGCCCGCCGTCATCATCAGGTCGGCAAGCTCGTCGACGACCACGACGATCAGCGGCAGCGTCTCGAAGTCGAGCTTCTCCTCCTCGTAGATCGCCTGGCCGTCGTCGTCATAGCCGGTGTGGACCTTGCGGATAAACGGCTTGCCGCTGGCCTTGGCCTCCATGACGCGCTGGTTGAAGCCCGACAGCGAGCGGACGTTGATCGTCGCCATCATGCGGTAGCGATCCTCCATCTGCTCGACCGCCCATTTCAGCGCGCGAATCGCCTTGGGCGGATCGGTGACGACGGGCGCCAGCAGGTGCGGGATGCGGTCATAAACCGACAGCTCCAGCATCTTGGGGTCGATCATGATCATTTTGCACTGGTCGGGGGTCAGCCGGTACAGCAGCGACAGGATCATGCAGTTGAGCCCTACCGACTTGCCCGAGCCTGTGGTGCCGGCGATGAGCAGGTGGGGCATCGGCGACAGGTCGGCGATGATCGGGTCGCCGGCGATGTCCTTGCCCAGCACCAGCGGCAGGCTGGCGCTCTGGTTGTCGAAGGCGGCGCTGCCGATCAGCTCCGACAGCACGACCATCTCGCGGCGCTGGTTGGGCAGCTCGATGCCGATGACGTTGCGTCCGGCGACTACCGCGACGCGCGCCGACAGCGCACTCATCGAGCGGGCGATATCGTCGGCCAGGCCGATGACGCGCGACGCCTTGATGCCGGGGGCGGGCTCGAGCTCGTACATCGTCACCACCGGGCCGGGACGCACTTCGCCGATGCGCCCCTTGACCCCGAAGTCGTCGAGGACGGACTCGAGCAGCCGGGCGTTCTGCTCCAGGCTGGCGGCGTCGATCTTGGTTACCGGCCCCTTGGGCGGCGGCTTGAGCAGGTCGAGCGGCGGCAACTGGTAGCGGTCGCGCAGGTCGAGCGACGGCTGGCGGTCCTTGGCGAGGCGCTTAGACGGCACCGGCGCGGTGCGCGCCTCGGTGACGATGGTGGCGCGCGGCGAGGCGGCGAGTTCGAGCCCGGCGGCCTCGACCAGCGCCTCGGGGCGCGGGCGGCGCGGCTTGGCGATCGCCGGCAGGACCTCGTCCTCGTCCTCGGCGGGCGACCGGCGGAGCAACGTCGTGACGATGGCGAAGTCGGGTCGGTGAAGTCCCGATCCCCAGGCGAAGACGGCGAGCGCGACCACGGCCAGCGCCGCCGCGACGGGTCCCGCAAGATCGATTCCCGCCACCGCCGGCAGATGGTCGAGGAACTTCGCCGCGAGCAGCCCCAGGCCGCCGCCGGCACCGGCGGGCAGGCCGGTCGTGTCCGGCATGAGCACGCCGAGACTCGCAGCGGCAAGGCAGGTAGCGACCAGCACCAGCACGACGATGCGGACCCGCGGGGCCGCCGGCGCGGCTTGGCCGAAGACCATGCGGAAGCCGACGATGATCGTCGCCGGCAGCAGCCCGAGCGCGGCATAGCCGAACAGCGACAGCGCCAGGTCGGCGGCATACGCCCCAGCCAGCCCGATCGGATTGACCGCATTGCGCCCGCTGGCGGTGCCGAGCGACGGGTCGCCCGCGTCATAGCCGATCAGCGCCATCAGGAACGCCCCTGCCAGCACCAGTTGCAGCACGCCGGCCAGCCGCATGCTGCCGCTCGCCATCGCACCCGCCCAGCCCGCCGGCAGCAGGCCGCGCGCGCCCTTCACCGGTGGGCGTGTCATCGCCCGCGTCGCCATTTGTTCGCCCTTTCGTCCCGCTCCGGCCAAAGTGCGCCGAGCCGGACTCCCGGTCAACATCGCTGCGACGGGCCGTGTAGCGCGCCGACACAAAAGCGGCCGGGGCTTGCGCCACCGGCCGAAAGTGAGAACCTCAAAGGTCCGGAGCGAGCACAGGAAGCCAAAGGCATCCGCAACACGCTATTCAAGGACCGTGCCAAGCTAGTTTCCAATGTTTACAGCAATGTTTCGTCACAAACCCTGCCCGGAAACATGGCGAACCGCCCACGTTGCCTAAATTTCAGGCGTCCGCGCGGCGGCATCGTGCCCGCTTCGCATCGCGCCATAGCTCCGCTAGGGTTGCCGACATGGATACAGACGTGATCATCATCGGCGGCGGGCTGGTCGGGATGACGCTCGCCCTGGCACTCGACGCGCACGGCGTCAGCAGCGCGGTGGTCGACAGCGCCGACCTCGACGCGACCTTGGCGCAGGGCTTCGACGGGCGCGCTTCCGCCATCGCCAGCGCCTCGGCCCGCATGTTCCGCGCCATCGGGCTCGGCGAGGTGCTGGCCGAACATGGTTGTGCGATCGGCGGCATCAGGGTCACCGACGGCCTGTCGCCGCTCCACCTGCACTTCGACGCGACCGAGGACGTCGAGGCCGGGCCGCTGGGGTTCATGGTCGAAAACCGCCTGCTGCGCGTCGCCATGCTTGCCGCCGCCCGCGCCGCGCCGAACATCACGCTGCACGCCCCTGCCCATGCCGCCGATATCCGGCGCGAGGCATCGGGAGTCACCGTGACGCTGGGCGATGGCACGGTCATCACTGCGCCGCTGATCGTTGCCGCCGATGGCCGCAGGTCGAAGCTGCGCGACGCGGCGGGCATCCGCGTCGCGCGCTGGTCCTATCCCAACACCGCGATCGTCACGATGATCGGTCACGCCAACGACCACGGCAACATCGCCGCCGAACTGTTCTATCCATCCGGCCCGTTCGCGGTGCTGCCGATGCTGCCGGGAACCCGCAGCGCCATCGTCTGGACCGTCGACAACAAGGATGCGCCCGGCCTGATGAAGCTCGGCCCGCGCGGTCTGGCGGCGGAAATCGAGCAGCGCACCGGCGGCTATCTCGGCGCCGTCGAGGTCATCGCGCCCGCCGTGTCCTGGCCGCTGTCGTTCCACCATGCCGAGACCTACCTGGCGGAGCGGCTGGTGCTGATCGGCGACGCGGCGCACGGCGTCCACCCGATTGCCGGCCAAGGCCTCAACATGGGGCTGCGCGACGTCGCGGCGCTGGCCGAGGTGCTGGTCGAGGGCGCGCGCACCGGGCAGGACCTGGGCGCGCCGGCGCTGCTGGAGCGCTATTCGCGCTGGCGGCGGCTGGACAATTCGATGGTCGCGGCGGCGACGGACACGCTCAACCGGCTGTTCGCGCTGCCCGGCAGAGTGCCCGCGACGGTGCGGCGGCTCGGGCTGGCGGGGGTGCAGCGGATCGCGCCGCTGAAGGCGCGCTTCATGGCCGAGGCGCGGGGCGAGACTGGGGACCGACCGAAGCTGCTCATGGGAGAGCTGATCTAGAATTCCCAAAATCTTCTCCCTCAGGGGAAAATCGAGCAGGCTCGCACACTTTATCGTCATCCCGGCGCATGCCGGGACCCATTCGGCAAGCCGTTGGGATGTTGAGCGATATTACCACCAGCTTGTCGAATGGGTCCCGGCATGCGCCGGGATGACGGAGATCAACCGATCTCCCGCGCTTCTTCCGCCAGCATGATCGGCACCCCGTCGCGGATCGGATACGCCAGCTTCGCCGCATCCGAAATCAACTCCTGCGCCGCCTCGTCATACCGCAGCGAAGTCCGTGTCATCGGGCACACCAGTATTTCCAGCAGCCGGATGTCGAGGCTCATTGCAGCATGTCGCCCGACGACCCCTGCGCAAAGGTCATCAGCGCGGTCAGCGTCGCGGCGCGCGCCGGCAGGTCGACGGCCTCCAGCAGCGCCTGTTTCTCGACCGGGTCGAATGGGCAGACCGCCGACAGGGTGGTGATCAGCGACTCGTCGTCCGCCCCGGCAACCGCCTCCCAGTCCGCACTCAGGCCCTGGTCGTCGAGATAATCCTTGAGCGTCGTCTCGAGCTGGGCGCGAGTCGCGGCAGCGACGGCGCGGGGCTCGCCGCGGTCATGCTCGAACCGCGCATAGTCGGGCACGACCTGCCGGTAACGCGTCGTCACGTCGAGTTCGCGGACGATGCCGAAGCGCGACACGCCGGTCAGCGCGATGATGATGCGGCCGTCGCCGGTCTCGCGGAAGTCGCTGATGTGCCCAGCACAGCCGACATCGTACAGCGGCGACGGATCGGCCTCCGGGTCGCGCGGCTGGATGATGCCGATCGCCTTGCTGCCCGCCATCGCGTCGCGGACCATCGCCAGGTAGCGCGGCTCGAAGATGTTGAGCGGCAGCACGCCGCGCGGCAGCAGCACCGCCCCCGACAACGGAAACACCGCCAGCGTCGGCGGCAGCTCGGGCAGTTCGTCGTCAGGGATCTCGAGGGGACTCATGCGAACAATATAGTCGAAAGCTTGCGCCGGGTCGCTACCGTCCACGGATCGCCAAGGCCGACCGCCTCGAACAACTTGAGCAGCCGCGCCTTGGCCGCGCCCTCGTTCCACGACGCATCGCGGCGGACGATGTCGAGCAACGCCTCCGCCGCCGCGTCGCGATCTCCCGCGCCGATCAGGCTGTTGGCCAGTTCGAAGCGCTGCTGGTGCGCGTCGGGGTCGGCAGCGACGGCAGCGCGCAGGCCAGCGATGTCGCCGACCGGCCCGGCATCCTTCGCCAACGCCAGCGCCGCACGCGCCTGTGCCACCAGCGGCTCCTTGCTGTCGGCAGGCACGGCAGCCAGCGCCGCCTCGGCCCCGGCAAGGTCGCCGCCGGCCAGCAGCGCGCGGGCGTGCCCCGCGGCGAAATCCTCGCGCTCGGGCAGTTCATGGGCCAGCGCGGCGTACATCTGCGCTGCCTCGACATGCGCGCCCTCGGCCAGTGCCTCGGCCGCGGCGGTGCTCATCGCCTCGATCTCTGCTGCGGCATCGAGTTCCTCGGGCGGTTGCTCGACCGGCACCCCGGCCAGCAGCCGGTCGATGAAGGTCTTCAACTCGCGCTCGCCCAGCGCGCCCTGGAAACCGTCGACCGGAGCACCCTTCAGGAAGGCATAGACCGTCGGGATCGACTGGATGCGAAACTGGCTGGCCAGCGACTGGTTCTTGTCGACATCGATCTTCACCAGCGCGACGCGGCCCGGATAGGCGGCGACAGTGCGTTCCAGCAGCGGCGTCAGCGTCTTGCAGGGCCCGCACCACTCCGCCCAGAAGTCGACGAGCACCAATTGCGTCATCGATGCCTCGATGACGTCGCGGCGGAACGCCTCGATGCTGGCTTTTTCGGTGGCTGCGGTCGCTAGGCTGGCCAAGACGAACTCCTTGGGAATAGTGCTCGGCCTCATATGGGGCGGCAGGTCCGCCGCTGCCAACCCCTGCGAAAAACGCTTGCGTCCCACGCGGGGCGCCGCTAACAGACCGCCTCCCAGCCGGGTCCGCCCGGTTTGCCCGAGCGGGCGTAGCTCAGGGGTAGAGCACGACCTTGCCAAGGTCGGGGTCGAGGGTTCGAATCCCTTCGCCCGCTCCATTTCTCGCATTGTTGATACCACCATTCTCCTGGCTTCGGCCGGGAGACGGTGGCCGAGGACCCGGGACCGGGGACTATTAATCTATCGTAAGATAATGTGTGTCATCGCTCGTGCGTGCCGAACCGCAATGTTTCTGCCAGAGCCACTACCTCACCGGGCTTGGTTGGTCCGTCGCTGGTCATGTCGGCAATCGTAGCGGAGCGGCCAAAGGTCGCTGTGACCGGTGCCGGTCGATCCGTTTCCGACGCCGCGGTCGCTCCCGGACGAGCAAACACTATCCAGACGATAGTCGCTATGTGGCGACGGGCAGCAACCGCGCACGACTATCTGTTCGAGCCGCGAACCGGCGACCCGATCGACAAGGCCGAAAACGCCGACCGTTGGCGCGGCGGCTGATTCCATCGTTGCGGGTGCGACACCCAAGCTATTGAAAACACACTTTCCTACATGAGAACATAAGTAGAACATAGGCGTCTTGGTCGGCACTTATGGAGTCGGTGTCATGCTTATCCTCGACGGTCCGATGCTGCTCGGAATTGCAGCGATCATTACCAGCCTGTCGGCATTGATCTGGGCGGCGCGGCGCAAGCCGTGACCGCGACCGGATGCTTGGCGGCGGGCGCGGCAGCGGCTATCGCCAGGGCGTGATCGTGGCCGAACCCAGCTTTATCGACGTTGCCGGTGCGCGGCTGGCGTACCGGCACCGGTCCGGGCGTGGGCCGCTGACGGTGTTCCTGCCCGGCTACATGTCCGACATGGACGGCAGCAAGGCAGTGGCGCTCGACGGCTGGGCGGAAGCGCGCGGCCGGGCGTTGCTGCGACTCGACTATTCGGGCTGCGGCTCCAGCGGCGGCAGCTTCGACGACGGCAGCATCGGTCGCTGGACCGCCGATGCGCTGGCGGTCATCGATGCGGTGGGGGGCGGCCCGGTCGTTCTGGTCGGCTCCTCGATGGGTGGCTGGGTGGCGTTGCGTACCGCACTCGCCCGCCCGGAACAGGTCGTCGCGCTGGTCGGCATCGCCGCGGCCCCGGACTTCACCGACTGGGGCCTGAACCTCGACGATGCCGATCGCGCCGCACTGGCGCAGCATGGCTATACCGAGCGCCCCAGCGACTATGGCGACGGGCCCTACCGGTACACGCGCGCCTTCATCGACGATGCGCCGGCCCAGCACGTCCTCGGCGAGGCGATTGCGCTCGACTGTCCGGTCCGGCTGCTCCACGGCCAGCGCGACGACGCGGTGCCGTGGAACCTGTCGCTGCGGATCAGTGCGCTGCTGCGTTCAGACCGGGTGCAGGTCACCTTGGTCAAGGATGGCGATCACCGCCTGTCGCGCGTTTCGGATCTGGCGCTGCTGACCGCGACGCTGGACAGTTTGTTCGAGGAGTTTCCATGATCGCCATCGCCCTGTTGCTCGCTGCCGCTGCCGCCGCGCCCATTCCCGCCGAGGCGCAGCGCTACCGCTCGTGCATCGAGACGGCGGGGCGCGAGCCGGCGGTCGCCATTCCCGAGGCGACCAAGTGGATCGGCGCAGGTGGCGGCGTGCCGGCGCGGCATTGCCTGGCGCTCGCCTATATCGCCGCCAAGGACTATGCCGCCGCCACCCAGGCCCTCGACGGCGCCGCGCGTGCCGCCGAGGCGCAGCATGACCCGCACGTCGCCGAGCTGTGGGGCCAGGCCGGCAACAGCGCCTTCATGGCCAACAAGTACGACGCCGCGGCAGGCTATTTCACCACCGGCATCACCGCGGTCGGCAACGACTCGCAGGGCCGCGCCGAGCTGCTGATCGACCGGGCCCGCGCGCTGGTCGAGCTGAAGCGCTATGACGAAGCCAAGTCCGACCTGGCCGAGGCGACCCGGCTCGAGCCCGACTCGCCCTTCGGCTGGCTGTTGCGCGCGACGCTGGCCCGCCGCCAGGGTGACCTGGCCGCTGCCGAGACGAGCCTGATGGAGGCGACCAAGCGCGCACCCGACGATCCCGACGTCCAGCTCGAGGCCGGCAACGTCGCCGCCGCCCAGGGCAAGATGCCGCTCGCCCGCCAGGCCTGGTCCGCCGCTGCCGCCGCCGCGCCCGGCTCGCCCGCAGCCGCGGCTGCGACCGAAGCCCTTGCCGCCAACCCGAAGTAGGAGCTCGACGCCCGTGAAATACCTGCACACCATGGTCCGCGTTACCGATGTCGACGCGTCGATGCGCTTTTACGAGCTGCTCGGCCTGCGCGAGGTCAACCGCATCGTCAGCGACGCCGGACGCTTCACCCTGATCTACCTCGCGGCCCCCGGCGACGACGATGCGCAGGTCGAGCTGACCCACAATTGGGACCCCGAGGTCTACACCGGCGGCCGCAATTTCGGGCACCTCGCCTATGCGGTGGACGACATCTATGCCGCCTGTCAGCGCCTGCAGGATGGCGGCGTCGTCATCAGCCGGCCGCCGCGCGACGGGCACATGGCGTTCATCCGCTCGCCCGACGGCATCTCGGTCGAGCTGCTCCAGTCCGGCGCCCGCCTCGCCCCTGCCGAGCCGTGGCAGTCGATGCCCAACACCGGCGTCTGGTAATGCTCGAGGTCGTCCAGATCGCGGTGCTGACCGACAATTACGTCTACCTCGTCCATGACGCGGCGAGCGGCGAGACAGTGGTCATCGACCCCTCGACCCCCGAGCCGGTACTGGCCCAGGCGGCGGCGCGCGGCTGGACGATCGGGCAGATCTGGAACACCCACTGGCACCCCGACCACACCGGCGGGAACCTGGCGATCAAGGCGGTGACCGGCTGCACGATCACCGGCCCGGCAGGCGAGGCGGCCAGGATCCCCGGCATCGACCGCGCGGTCGGCGACGGCGACACCGTGCAGCTGGGCGACCACATCGCGCAGGTCATCGACGTCCCCGGGCACACGCTGGGCCACAACGCCTATTGGCTGGCGGCGGACGACCTGCTGTTCCCCGGCGACACGCTGTTCGCGCTCGGCTGCGGCCGCCTGTTCGAGGGCACCCCGGCGCAGATGCACGCCTCGCTCGGCAAGCTGATGGCGCTGCCCGACACCGCCCAGGTCTATTGCGCCCATGAATACACCGAGGCGAACGCCCGCTTCGCCGCCACCGGCGAGCCCGGCAATACCGCCCTTGCCGCCCGCATCGCCGACATCACCGCGACCCGCGCCAGGGGCCTGCCGACCGTCCCCTCGACCATTGGGCTGGAGCGCGCCACCAACCCGTTCACCCGCGCCGCCAGCCTTGCCGAGTTCACCGCCCGCCGCGCCGCCAAGGACAGTTTTCGCGGCTGAGACGTTATCCCCAGGTCCCCAACCGGAGCCCGCCATGATCCGCTCGCTGCCCCTCGCGCTCCTGATCCTCGCCGCCGCGCCCGCGACCGCCAGGGAGACCACCCCGTCGCCGACCATCGGCACCAGCAAGAGCTGCGTCACCCTCAACCGCGTCCGCGACCAGATCGTCGACAAGACCGGCATCACCTTCCGCGAGGGCGACCGCTGGTATCACAACAACGCCGGCGGCAACTGCCCGCTGCGCCCCGGCCGCGGCTTCGCCTCGCGCACCCCGAGCAACCAGCTATGCCGCGGCGACATCATCACGGTGTTCGAGCCCGGCACGCCGATCCCCTACGGCAGCTGCGGCCTCGACGATTTCACCGAGGTCGCCAAGCCCGTCCGCCAACGCCGCTAAACGCAAATTTGCGACCGGCCTCTTGTATCTCGTCCGCATTTAGATATATCTCGTAAATCGACATATCGAAACAGGACCAAGATACATGTTCATGCACAATCATCACCGCGGTCGCTTTGGCCATCACGGCCACGGCCCGGGCCATGGCGGCGGCTTCGGCGGCGGCGGCGGCGACCGCCACGGCCGTCGCGGGCGGATGTTCCAGCACGGCGACCTCCGCCTGCTCATCCTCGCGATGATCGCCGAGGCCCCGCGTCACGGTTACGAGATCATCCGCGAGATCGAGTCCCGCCTCGGCGGCGCCTATGCCCCCAGCCCCGGCGTCGTCTACCCGACCCTCACCATGCTGGAGGAGCTCGGCCACGTCACCGCCCAGGCCACCGAGGGCAACAAGCGCCAGTACACCATCACCCCGGAAGGCAGCGCGCACCTCGCCGAGAACGCCGCCACCGTCGACGCGATCATGGCGCGCATCGCCGACGCGGGCGGCAGCGGCGACTATTCGGCGCGGATCATGCGCGCCATGGCCAACCTCCGCTTCGCCCTCAAGCTGCGCGTCGGCCGCGGCGGGCTGGAGGAGGACCAGGCGACCCGCATCGCCGCCGCCCTCGACGCCGCCGCCCTCGAAATCGAAAGGAGCTAGTTATGCCCGACACCATCACACGTGTTTCCAGCGTCGCGCAGGTCCCCACGGCCAGCGCCTCGCGCTACCTCCAGCAGCTGTGCAAGCACTGGAGCCACAAGTTCGCTGTCGAGTTCGATCCGCTGGCCGGGCACATCCCGTTCCCGACCGGCGCCGTCCTCGACCTCGCCGCCGCGCCCGACGCGCTGACCCTGACCCTCACCGCCTACGACACCGCCGGCCTCGACCGCATGGAAACCGTCGTCGCCGATCACATCCGCCGCTTCGCCTTCCGCGAGGAACTGGTCATCGACTGGTCCCGCGCCTGACACGGGCGCGGACGAAGAGCGCCGCGCCGACCAACACCGTCATCCCGGCGAAGGCCGGGACCCATTCAACCAGCACCCGGCAACCTCGGCACCGACCGAGCCCCAAGCCGACACCCGAGCGAATAGGTCCCGGCCTTTGCCGGGATGACACAGTCGAGCAAAATCAGCGCTCCCGCGACACTTCGCCCCGCGCGACATCTGGCCATCCCCCGGCCTCGCCGCTAAACCCCCGCGCATGGATATCAGCAAGATCGCAATCGGCACCGACGCTCCCTGGGACGTCAATGTCATCGTCGAAGTCCCGGCCGGCGGCGAGCCCGTCAAGTACGAGATGGACAAGGCCAGCGGCGCGCTGTTCGTCGACCGCTTCCTGCACACTGCCATGTCCTACCCAGGCAATTACGGCTTCATCCCGCACACGATGTCGATGGACGGCGACCCGATCGACGTGCTGATCGTCGGCGAGACCCCGCTATACCCCGGCACCGTCGTCCGCGTCCGCCCGATCGGCGCGCTGATCATGGAGGACGAGGGCGGCGGCGACGAGAAGATCCTCGCCGTCCCCGTCGACGCCCTCCACCCGATCTACCAGCACGTCCGCGACCACACCGACCTGCCCCCCCTCATCACCCGCCAGATCGCCCACTTCTTCGAGCATTACAAAGACCTGGAAGACGGCAAGTGGGTCCGCGTCGGCGGCTGGCTCGACGCCGAGGGCGCGGCTGGGATGATCCGGGAGGCGATCAAGCGAGGGGAGAAGGGTTAGGTGGTAACGCTGCGTCGCATCTTACAACTACAGGTAATATCCGTCGTCAAAGTCTAACGCGTCTAGGGAAATTTTATCGGCGAGATCAAAGGCGGAGTTTAAGGTCGCAGCATGGCGAGGTGCCCCAATCCCGTGGAGACATGCTAGTTCATGAATGAAGCTGTCTTCGCGGGACAACATGTCTTTATCTACGCCGTCTATAGCGATTTTGAGTATAGGGTGTTGGGCGTCGAATATAGCTTCACCTATCTGAACGCCGTTCGCAATAAATGTGGCAAGACCCTGTATTTGCGCTTCGGTTGACACAGGTTCGGAGAATTCTGCCAGCATACCGGCAGCACGAAATAGTTGAGCAGTTGCTTGCGCAACCTTCACGCCAAGAGATACGACCTTAGAGCAATCGCGAGTTACTAATGCCTCAATGATTGAAGTGTGAAACATCAGCTCCGGCACACCAATGCTCGCGACCCGAAGACGCTCTAGTACACTTAGGGAACTCAGGTACATTAGTCTCCCTAGTCGGTAACGAATTTGTGAGACCAGCCTTTTTCTTAGAAAGGTACTCGCTTGATTGATCTCTGCAAGTATCTCAAAAACGTCGGTCTCATAGTCGTCCGCCAGCACCGACGCGCTATCGAGAATTAGCTGGACTACGTTTGACTCGGTACGAAATAACAGCCATTGCCACAAACCGATACTTCTTATTTTTTGAAAGCTGTTTGTCTCGGTCACAGCCAACGAGTAATCTGAAAGTGGTAGTCTGTAGCCTGCTTCAGAAAGCTTATGGGTGAGCGCTTCCACCTGATCTGGAAAGAATATCATGCATTTCTTGATATTCCCGACCAGCTTCTTCCAACTTCCTTCGTGTTTATTTGCGACTATGTGTGACGCTGCAGATTCCCATTCTGCACAGTTCAGGCTAAACGTTTTTTCCTTATCATCGTGGAGTGCGAGATCTATCTTTCCGAGAAGGCTTCGAATAGCTGTCAAAGACGCATCGTTGCTCTCCTCGCTCCCAATCAGAGTGATATCATCAACATATCTAACGTAGTACGAAGGGAGGTCTTCTGCAATCTTGTCAATGTCGTGGAGCACTAGATTAGCTACAAAATGGCTGAACATAGGTCCAGTCAGAATCGACTTTCCTGCCGTTTCCTGAGCATGATTTTGAATTATCTTCAGTCCGAGTTCTGGTACAGGCGTGGCAATGATGTTTCGGTCACAAAATCTTTGCCACGACTGTGTAGCCACCTCAGGGCTGATGGAGTCATAAAACTTCTTTATATCAACGTACGTGACTTGTCCTCCGGGTAACGACTTAGTTACACTTCGTATCGCAGCCTCACGCCTCTTTATGCCGTCCATGTATCCAACAAAGTAACCTGAGCGTTCACTCTTGGAGCTTATTTTATAGCTATACAGTCGATCCGAGCTTTCCTTTTCAAATGCAGTGCCGCAATGCTCAATCAAAAAGGCCTCAACGAGCGCTTCACTGGGACTAGGGACATGTATGTCTCTGTATTGGGGGATGCCCTTCGAGTCTAAGCACTTGAAGTGTAGGGATTTCAGATATTTCCCACGGTGAGTCCCAAGAACGACTTGCGTAGCGTTTTCTCTTGCCCAACTGTCGGTGCGTGCGGCGTCGGCCGCGCAGTAATACCGGATCGATAGATAAGACAATATGTCTCTCGATCGATACTGGTTAACCGCCTTTGAGGCGTAGTCTTCCGCGCGCTTCGGCATGCTACTTCAACGCTCTTCTCACTAGATCGAACGACATGACACTTAGCCTCACGCTTGATAGTACTGCAGGGGTTAATGGAGGAAAGAAGTATGCTTCCGTTTTATCCATAACCTCGGAGCCTGTTTTTTGCGCGTAACCTAGCCATGTCAAAGCCTTTGCAGCGATCCATGGGAATATGTTTTTAATCGTGATGTTTGTTTGCGGCTCTATCCAGATAGCTGCGTTGGTTAGGCCTGAGCTATATCGGTATATCTCCTCAATTTGAGGTAAAGCTTCGGCCTTTTTTCCAGGTATGTTTAGAAAGCTGCTAAAGTTAGTAATCGCTATTAAAACCTGCGATTTCAGCTTCTCCTGCACAATCAGCTCTACCAGTGCACTATTGCTGATTTTACACAACACATCCCATGAAGTCGGTCTAAATTCGACGAACACTGCCTGGTCGGCAAAATCACCGATTATATATGTGAACACGCTCTCGGCGTAGCTTCGCGCAGTCTCTGATATTTCGCCTCCGATGACCTTCACCCTTAGAGGGGTTCGGGGCAGCACGCCTGCTCGGCGAAGCTCTACGATAGTTGTCAAGAAGGCGACTGATGACGCTCCCGACCCGCACGGTATGTCGACCAGACACAGTTCGCCGCCACTTAGAAATTTTCTAAGCGTTGTTGACGTCATGAAAACTTGGCCATGTGGGTCGAGTAGTGCCAACTGGGCTCTCGCAACAGAGCCGCTGAAGGCCTGTGCGAAATGCAGATCGGCATCCGCCTTTGTCTCTCCCCCTACAACACCCCTTTTCGGGCGCGGTTGATTAGCTAGGCTCTCAAGCCCATGAAACTTCAGCGATGACTCGTACGCAACGGCAAGGACCGCTGGAATCAAGAGCGCTTTCTTAGCCGGGTCCCATAGAGTGCCCGGTAGTACTGATTGTGCTGAAATTGGAACCCCCGTCCCGTAAAATCAATATTTTAGCATTACCGGATGCTTGTACCAACTAGCTTAGCAAGCATCCATTTCACGGTCGGCGTCATTGTAGTTAACTCCCATACAACCGATCCAGCCGCTCCCCGTACACCCCCTTCAGAACATGCCGGCGGATCTTGAGCGAGGGAGTCATCTGCTCGTTCTCGACGGTGAAGGCGCCGTCGGCGATGACGACGCGGCGGACCTTCTCGGTGACCGACAGCCGGGCGTTGACGCGGTCGACGGCGGCCATGATGGCGCGGTGGAATTCGGGTTCCTGGGACAGGGTGCGGAGGTCGGGCTTCATGCCCTTGTCGCGGGCCCAGCACATCGACCATTCGGGGTCGGGGACGATCAGCCCGACGAGGTAGGGGCGGCGGTCGCCGTGAACCATCGCCTGGACGATCTCGGGCTGCAGGGTGAGCATGCCCTCGACGCGCTGGGGGGCGACGTTGTCCCCCTTGTCGAGGATGATGATGTCCTTCTTGCGGTCGGTGATGACGATATGGCCGTCCTCGTCGATATGGCCGATGTCGCCGGTGTGGAGCCAGCCGCCCTGCAGCACGCGCGCCGTCTCGTCGTCGTTGCGCCAATAGCCGTGCATGACCAGCTCGCCGCGCACCAGGATCTCGCCGTCGCCGGCGATGCGGACCTCGACGCCTTTCAGCGGCGGGCCGACGGTGTGCATCTTGTTGCGGCGTGACGGGCGGTTGCAGCTGATGATCGGCCCGGCCTCGGTCTGGCCGTAGCCCTGGAGCAGGGTCATGCCGAGCGCCTCGAAGAAGATGCCGACCTCCGGGTTGAGCGGCGCGCCGCCCGCCACCATCGCCTTCAGGCGACCACCGAAGCGCGCCTGGACCTTGCGGCGGATGGTACGGTCGAGGGCGGCGTCGACCGGGCGCTCCCACAGCTTCAGCCTGCCCTCATAGCGCTTGCGGCCCAGCTTCAGCGCCTGGTTGAGCAGGACGACGGCGACGCCGCCCTGTTTCTCGATGGCCTTGGCGATGCGGGTGCGCAGCACTTCGAACAGGCGCGGCACGACGACCATGATGGTCGGGCGCGTCTCCTCGATGTTGGCCGCCAGCTTGTCGAGGCTTTCGGCGTAATAGATCTGCCCGCCCATGGCGATCGGCATGTACTGGCCGGCGGTGTGCTCATAGGCGTGGCTGAGCGGCAGGAAGGACAGGAAGGTCTCGCCGTCGGGCTCGGGCGGGAAGTCCTCCTCGACCACGCCGACCGCGCCGGCGACGTTGCGCAGGATGGCGCCGTGGTGCTGACGAACGCCGCGCGGGGCGCCGCCGGTGCCGCTGGTGTAGATCAGGCAGGCCAGGTCGCCGCGCTGGGCGGTCTGGCGGGCGGCGGTAGCGGCGACGTCGGCGGGGTGGTCGGCGACCAGCTTTGCCCAATGGTGGACGTGAACGTCGCTGTCCTGGCCGATGCGCAGCGGCTCGATGCCGATGACGTCGCGGCAGCACTCGGCGGCATAGACCGCGGGCATGAGGTTGGCGGCGAGCTTGGGCGTCGAGACGATGACCGCCCGGGCACCGGAGTTTTCGAGGACATGGAGGTGGTCGGCCTCGGTATTGGTGACATAGGTCGGGACGGTGACCGCTCCGGCGGCCATGATCGCCAGGTCGGCGAGGCAGAATTCCGGGCGGTTCTCGCTGACCAGCATCACGCGGTCGCCGGGCTTTATGCCGAGGTCGGTGAGCGCGGCGGACAGGCTGGCGACGGTGCGCGCCGCCTCGGCCCAGCTGGTCGAGGCCCAGGCGCCGCCGACCTTGCGCCACAGCATCGGGCGCTCGCCAAGCTGTTGAGCTTGCTCGAAGAACATCCGTGTCAGGCTGGGCCACCGGTCGATCCGGGCCGCTATCGTCTCCGCCATCTCGCTCCCCAGCTTGTTTCTTGTTTTGGCTTAGTACCCGAGTGCGACGCCTTCGCTGCGTGGATCGACACCGCCGCGCCAGCCCCCGCCGACGCGCTCGATACCGTTCGCCTTGAGCGGCAGCCCTGCCGTCACCGTCCGGTGCCCCAGCGCCTGCAAGGCCGGCAGCATCCTGGCCAGCCGCTCGCCCTGCGGCCCCGCCTCGGCGATCAGCAGGTCGTCGGAGGCATAGGCCAGCGGCAGCGCGATCGCATCGCCGACGCTGAGGTGCCAGTCGAGCACGCCGATAATCGCCTTCGCGACCTGCGCCGGGATCGTCGCCCCGCCCGCCGCACCGATCACCAGCACGACGCGCCCGCGGCTGTCATAGACGATCGACGGCGACATCGAGGAGCGTGGCCGCTTGCCGCCCTGCACCCGGTTGGCGACCGGCGCCGTGCCGACGGTCGGCAGGAAGCTGAAGTCGGTCAGCTCGTTGTTGAGGACATAGCCGCCCGCGACCAGCGAGCTGCCGAAGCCGCCCTCGATCGTCGAGGTCAGCGAAGCGACGTTGCCCGCCGCATCGACGACGGCGAAGTGCGTGGTCGCGGGGATCTCGCTCGACGGCGGGATGCTGCGCGGGGCGGCGCCCTTGGGCGTTCCGGGAGGCGCGCTGGCCATCGTCGTGGTGGCGCTGATCAGCTTGCCACGCGCCGCCAGATAGTCGGGCGCGACCAACCCGGCGACCGGCACCGGGATGAAGTCGGCATCGGCGCCATAGGCAGCGCGGTCGGCGAAGGCGAGGCGCTGGCTCTCGGTGAACAGATGCCAGGCGACCGGGCTGTCGGGGCCGAGCTTGCCCAGGTCGAAGCCCTGCAACTGGCCGAGCATCGCGACCACCGCCGTACCGCCCGCCGAGGGCGGCCCCATCGAGCACACCCGGTAGGCGCGGTAGCGGCCGCACACCGGCGCCCGCGCCTTGGCCTCATAGCTCGCAAGGTCGGCGAGGGTCATGTCGCTGGGATTGGTCGGCGCGCTGCGCACCGCGGCGACCAGCGTGTCGGCGTTAGGCCCGTGGTAGAAGGCCCCCGGCCCGCCGGTCGCGATCGCCTCCAGCGTCCGCGCGAGTGCGGCGTTGACGATGTGCGTACCCGCCACCTTGGGCGTGCCGTCGACGTTAAGGAACAGCGCCGCGGCGGTCGGCGTGCGGGCCAGCGTGTCGCGGCTGTTGGCGACGGCGCGGGCCATGCGTGGCGACACGTCATAGCCGTCGCGGGCCAGCGCGATCGCCGGGCCGAACAGCGTTTTCCAAGGCAATTTGCCATACTTGGCATGCGCCAGTGCCAGCATCGCGACGTTGCCGGGCACGCCGACGCTGCGGCCGCCGGGGATCGCCTCGCGGCGCGGCTGCGGCTTGCCGTCGGCACCCATGAACAATGACTCGGTGGCGCTGGCCGGCGCCTTTTCGCGCCCGTCGAAGGTCGCGGGCATCGTCGCCCCGACCGGCTGGTAGACCAGGAAGCCGCCGCCGCCGATGCCCGAGGACTGCGGCTCGACCACCGTCAGCGCCAGCAACGTCGCCGCGATCGCATCCATAGAATTGCCGCCCTGCCGCAGCATCGCCAGCCCGGCCTCGGTCGCGCGGCGATCGGCGGTACTGACCATCACCTTGGAAACGCCCTCGACAGGCGGTGGCGGGGCCTTGGCGGCGAGTGGAGCGGCGACCAGCAAGGCGGCAAGAACGAGCGTGCGACGGTTCATCATCGGGCGACCATAAGGGGCGTTTGCGCGCCCGTCACCCACCCGTGCCGACGACCGCGGCGATGCTGCCGAAGCCGTCGCGGCGCAGCAGTTCGGCCAGTTCGCGCTTGATCCGCTGGACGACGCCGGGCCCCTCGTAAATCAGCGCCGTGTACAGCTGGACGGCGGACGCGCCGGCGCGCAGCTTGGTATAGGCCTGCTCTCCCGACGACACGCCGCCGACGCCGATCAGCGGCAGCGCGCCGCCTGTCGCAGTGCGGAAACTGCGCAGTATCGCGGTCGACAGGGCGAACAGCGGTGCGCCCGACAGGCCGCCCGCCTCGGTCGAGGTGACGCCGTCGCGGCCCAGCGTGGTGTTCGAGACGATCAGCCCGTCGAGCCCGAGATCCAGCGCGACGCGGGCGATGTCGTCGATCTCTGCCGGCATCAGGTCGGGGGCGACCTTGACGAATACCGGCGTCGCGACCGACCCGCGCGCCTCCAGCACCCGCGCCACCAGGTCGCCCAGCGCGGCCCGGTCCTGCAGGGCGCGCAGGCCGGGCGTGTTCGGCGACGAGATGTTGACGGTCAGATAGCTCGCCGCCGCCGCGCAGGCGCGCACGCCGGCGACGTAATCGGCGGCGCGGTCGACGGTGTCCTTGTTCGCGCCGATATTGGCGCCGACGACGCCCGGCCGCCCGGCGCGGTGGCGCAGTTTCAGCGCGGCCGCCTCCAGCCCGGCGTTGTTGAAGCCCAGCCGGTTGATCACCGCACGCTCCTCGACCAGCCTGAAGATGCGCGGGCGCGGATTGCCGGCCTGCGGCAGCGGCGTCACGGTCCCCGCCTCGACGAAGCCGAAGCCGAGCCGCAGCATCGCATCGGGCACCTCGGCATTCTTGTCGAAGCCCGCCGCCAGCCCGATCGGGTTCGGCAGGTCGAGCCCGGCAAGGCTGGTCCGCAGGATCGGATCGTCGGGCGCCGCGGCGGGCAGCAGGCCGCTGCGCAGTGCAATCAGCGTCAGGGCATGCGCCCGCTCCGGATCGAGGGTGAACAACAGCGGGCGGAGAGCAGCAAACATGACAAGCGCTCTGACAGGGAAGCGCTCGCCGCGCGAGGCTTTTGGGCCGGATCGGTGCAGAAGCCGGGAGGATCGAAGCGCCGCCATGCTGCCACATCGCAAGGCGGCCGCCGCCCGGGCGACCCTACCCCCAACCGAAAATCCATGCGCAATTGTCGATTCCGTCCAATCCGCCTGCCCCGGCGCGGCTTATCCAGATCGTGCGACCCGAAGGGAGCGTCGTCCCGGACATCTCGTCCGGATGCCGTATCCTTACTTTTCGGTCCGGACAGCCTGACCGCTGTCCGGACCGATTTTTATTTCGGGGCTGGCGCGTCGGAGCCGAATCAATTAATTAACCTGCGAATCTCGGACCGGGGGTTCGTGTAGGGACGACCTGCAAGGGGTTGCAGTCAGTCCGGTCGCGTTCGTTACTGGCCGATTCGGGGCGTGGTTTACGGACGCGAGCTGCAAGGGTTGCTCGTCGTGGTAACAATCCGGTATTTCTCCCCTGCGCCAGCGTTGCGTGGCCTGATCTCATCTTATTATTGGTTCGAGACGTCGCGGCCGTTGCTGCGCGACCAGATGCGCGCCGAGCTCGGGCAGGTGCGCTTCATGCTCGACGGCCGGATGCGCTGCCGCTTCGACAACGGCCGCCAGGTCGAATGTCCGAAAGCGATGCTGATCGGTCCGACCGCCTCGACGGTCGCGACCGAGGCCAATGGCCCGTTCCGTCTGTTCGGCGCCGGCTTGATGCCTGCCGGCTGGAGCATGTTGATCGGCGAGCCTGCCGACTTGCTGGCCGATAATGTCGTCGACCTGCGCGGCGTCACCGACCGCAGCGCCGACCACGCGCTGGAGGCGCTGGCGAGCGCAACCAGCGACGTCGGCCGCATCGTTGCCGCCGATCGCTTCTTCCTCCAATTGGCGACGCGGGCGCGGCCGGTGCCGTTGTGGTTCACCCATATGGCCGACGAATGGCTGGTCGCCAGCGCCGATCCGCAGATCGACGCGCTGGTCGCCGCCACCGGCATGTCGAACCGCCAGGTCGAACGCTGGACCAAACGCTATTACGGCGCCTCGCCCAAGCTGATGGCGCGCAAGTACCGGACGTTGCAGGCGGCGGTGCGCCTCGGCAACGGCGACGCCGCGAGCTGGACCGACGCCGCCGGCGACGCCTTCTACGACCAGTCGCACTTCATCCGCGAGTTCAAGCAATTCGTCGGCACGACCCCGGCGCGCTTCGTCGCCGATGCCGCGCCGGTCAGCCGGCTGACCATCGCGCGTCGCCGGATGATGCCCGACCTGCCCAAGCTGGCGCTGTACAGCTGAGCCGATCAGGCCGCCGTCAGGACCGCAGTCAGCAATCCGGGAAAGCGGCCATCGAGTTCGTCGAGGCGCAGGTCGTTCATGTGCGATGGCCCGTCGGTGCGTGTCCGCACCAGCCCGGCATTACGCAAGACGCGGAAATGGTGCGACATCGTCGACTTGGGCCGGCCACATTCGAGTGCCGAGCAGGTCGACTGGCCGACCGAGGCCAGCGTCCGTACGACCTGCAGCCGAACCGGATCGCTGAGCGCGTACAGGAGGTCGCAAAGCGCCACGTCCTCGATCGCCGGATGAACTAGGCTTCGCATTCTCGATCCCTACCACCCCTTCCCTTTTCTTTCAATGTTCGATAATACTCGAACTAACGAATATCGTTACGGACCGGATTGGAATTGCCATGTCATCACTGTTCACGCCCTACACGCTGAAAGGCGTTACCCTGCGCAACCGCATCGTCGTGTCGCCGATGTGCCAATATTCGGCCGAAGACGGGCTGATCAACGACTGGCACCATGTCCATCTGACCAGCCTGGCGCGCGGCGGCTCGGGGCTGGTCATCGCCGAGGCGACCGCGGTCTCGCCCGAGGGGCGGATCACGCCGGGCGACACCGGCATCTGGACCGACGAGCAGGCCGAACGCTGGAGCCACACGGTCGCGTCGATCAAGGCGGCGGGCGCCGTCCCCGGCATCCAGATCGCCCATGCCGGCCGCAAGGCCAGCGCCAACAAGCCGTGGGAAGGCGACGACCACATGGCCGAGGGCGACCCGCGCGGCTGGCCGATCATCGCACCGTCGGCGATCGCCTTCGGTGGCGACCTGCCCAAGGTCCCGGCGGCGATGACCCTTGCCGACATCGAGCGGGTCAAGGCCGACTTCGTCGCTGCCGCGCGCCGGGCGCTGTCCGCCGGGTTCGAGTGGCTGGAGCTGCATTTCGCGCATGGGTATCTGGCGCAGAGCTTCTTCTCGACCTGGTCCAACAAGCGCGACGACAGTTATGGCGGCGACTTCGAAGGCCGGGCACGCTTCCTGCTCGAGACGCTGGCGGCGGTGCGCGAGGTCTGGCCCGACCATCTGCCGCTGGCGGCGCGCTTCGGCGTCACCGAGTTCGACGGCTCCGACGACCTCGAAGAAGGCATCGAGATGGTGCGCCGCCTCAAGGCCGGTGGGCTCGACCTGATCGACGTCAGCGTCGGCTTCTCGACCCCGACCGCCAACATCCCCTGGGGCCCGTCGTTCATGGGCCCGATCGCCGAGCGCGTCCGCACCGAGGTCGGCATCCCGGCGACGACGAGCTGGTTCATCGCCGACGCGAAGCAGGCCGAGGCGCTGATCGTCGACGGCAAGACCGACCTGGTCACCATCGGCCGCCCGCTGCTGCAGAACCCGCATTGGCCGTATCTCGCGGCGCTGGAACTCGGCGTCGACAAGGCGGCGTGGACGCTGCCGGCGCCCTATGCCCATTGGCTGGCGCGCTATCGCCCGGCCTGAGGCGTCAGCGCCCGGCGAGCGGGTGCTTGGCGTTGACCAGCTCGACCAGCGCCTTGGTCTGGACGTGGGTGTAGATCTGCGTCGTCGCGATGTCGGCGTGACCGAGCAGCGTCTGCAACGTCCGCAGGTCGGCGCCGCCCTCCAACAGGTGCGTCGCAAAGGCGTGGCGCAGGACGTGCGGGCTGATCCGGGTCGGCGGGATCCCGGCGGCGGCGGCGAGGTTCTTGACCAGCTGGAACAATCGCACCCGCGACAGGTGCGAGGCACCGCTGGGGAAAAGGTAACGCGCGTCGGCGGGCACGGCAGCGGCATGCGCCTCCACCGCCGCCTCGGCGCGGGTGCTGACCGGGACCAGCCGCTGCTTGCCGCCCTTGCCGGTCAGGATCGCATGGCCGCGGCCCGGGCGGATGGCGTGGCGCGGCAGGCCGACCAGCTCGGTGGCACGTAGCCCGGAGCCATAGAGCAGCTCGATCAGCGCCGACAGCCGGCGGTTGGCGGGCGACGGGTCGGCGGCGAGCCTCTCGTCCAGCGCCGCGAACAGCCGGGTGACATCGCCCTCGGCCAGCGACTTGGGCAGCGGGCGGGCTGCGCTGGCGCCGGGCAGGTCACGGGCGGGATTGTCGGCGCGCAGCCCCTCCGACAGCAGGAAGGCGAAGAACTGGCGCAGCGCCGAGCCCTTGCGCGCCACCGTCGCGCGGGCAAGGTCGGACCAGCCCGCGAACAGCCGCGCCAGATCGTCCGGAGCCGCCGTCACCAGCCCGTCGCCGAGCGCCTCGCTGGCCAGCCGCAGGTCGCGGCCATAGGCGAGGATAGTGTTGCGCGCCGCGCCCTGTTCGGCGGCGAGCATGTCGAGGTAGAGCGCGATTGCCCGGCCGTCGGACAGCGCCTCGCTCACCCCCGGATCGCGGCTTCGGCGGCGATCAGCGCTGCCTCGTGCTCGCGCCCGACGCGCGCATAGGCGGCGACGATCTGGCCGAGGTGCGCCGGCGGCACGGCGGTCCAGTCGCACTGCAGGCCGGTCGCGGCCAGCACCGCGACCTCGCCGGTGCGGCCGCCCGCAGCCGCTGCGGCGATGGCGCGGGTCCAGCTGTTCGACACCGCGGCCAGCTTGAGGTCCTCACGCACGCCGCTCCAGTCGCCGGCACGGGTCCGCCCCAGGCCGTCGAGGCTGGCGAGCAGCAGGCGGGCGCGGTGGTCGGTGGCGCCCGACTTGCGCCAGTCGGCGAACAGCGAGGTCGTCACCGGCACAGCACCGGTCGCCGCGAGCTGCGCCCAGACCCGACCCCGAACGCCGGCATCGCCGTCCTCGACGACGCGCCACCAGCGCAGCGCCTCATTGGTCATGCCGGCACTCATCAGCGCGGCGACGATATCGGGTGCGTCACCGGCATGCGCCGCGCTTACCGGCAGGCGCGCGGCGGGCATCGCGGTCTCGACCAGCGCGGCATAGCGGCGGCGCGGCGTGTCGCCCGCGGCGTTCAGGATAGTCCGCAGCGCGTCGAAGCGGTTGTCGAGCGAGGTCGCGACATAGGCGTTGCGCAGCGATCCCCCCGGCGAGGTGGCCAGCGCGTCGCCCTCCAGCCCGGCGGTCGCGGCGCTGATCGTCGAGACCATCTCCTGCGCCGACGCGATGCCGAGCGCCGCGGCGGGCCACAGCGCCGCCAGCCGGGCCGCGTCGCTGACGCCGGGCGCGCGCAGCACCCAGCCGCTTTGCGCCGCGCCAAGTCCGGCCAACCGATCGTCGGGCACCCGCACCCCGGCCGCTACCGCCAGCCCGAACCGGTACGGCGTCAGCGGCGGCGCGGTCTCCCATTCGATGTTCGAGGCGCGCCCGGTGCCGCCCGACAGCTTGGAGATGCGCTCCGCCAGTTGCAGGTCGAACTGGTCGACACTGTCGGCGCCGCGCAGCCGGTCGAAGGTCGAGGCCGCGGTCAAATCGTCGCCCGACATGCCCCCGCACATCGCCTCGGCCAGCCGCCACAGCGGGTCCGGCGACACCGCACCGCCGTTCGCCGCCAGCGGGCACAGCCCGGCAATGTCGGCGGTCGCCAAATGCGCCTGCCCCGCGACCCGGTACAGCAGCGGCGTGTAGCGATCGACCGCGACGGCATCGACCATCATCACCGCGCCGTCCGCCTCGCCCATGCGCAGCAGCAGCGCGGCGCGACGGGCGATCCAGTCGCCTGCCGCGATGCCCGACGGCGTATCGCTCTGCGTCAGCAGCGCGCGGCGCAGCACGATATGCGCCCAGCGCGAGGCCAGCGGCGTCTGCACGCGCTGCATCAGCCCGGCGAGGAACACGCCGCTGGAGCCCGAGAACGCCGCCAGCCCATAGCCGCCCATCGCCGGCGTCAGCGGACCCGCGACGCCGATCGCCGCACCCGTCGCGGGGGGCAGCTTGAACGGATCGACGACCTCGGCCGTGGCTGCCGGAGCCCCGGCGGCGGGCGGCACCACCGGCTCCTCGACCGGCGCGGCGGGGCGCGGCATCGGTGGCGGCGGCGCGACGACGTCGGGCGCGGGGGCCGGACCGAAGGTATCGGGCAGCAGCGAGCGCGGCGCCTCGCCCTGCTGGCCGATGACCGGCCAGGCAACCAGTGCCGCGACGCCCGCCAGCGCCGCCAGATACGAAAGCCTAGGGCGCGCTGGGCGCATTCGGCAGGACCTTTTCGACATGCGTGACCGGTGCCGGGACGTCGGCAGTCGCGAGATAGATCATGCCGACGACGACGATCAGCACGATCGCAACGAAAATCCACAAGCCAGTACGGCGCATCGGCATCCTATCCATCGGTCGTTTCACACGCGACCACTCTTGGCGCTCGCCCGGACCGGTGTATAGCGACCGGCGCGATGCAGCGCGATGCCAAAAACCTCGAAAGCCGCCCGGCCACTGGTGCCGAACCGCGCCGTGCCTCGCCCAAGGCGTCGCGCACCATCGTCCTGGTCGGGCTGATGGGCGCCGGCAAGTCGACTATCGGCCGGCGGCTCAGCACCCGGCTCGGCCTGCCGTTCGTCGACGCCGACACCGAGATCGAGCAGGCCAGCGGGCTCAGCGTCACCGAGATCTTCGAGAAATACGGCGAGGCCCATTTCCGCGACGGCGAGCGCCGGGTCATCGCCCGCCTGATCGACGGGCCGCCCAAGGTCATCGCCACCGGCGGCGGCGCCTTCGTCAACGCCGACACCCGCGCGCTGATCCTGGCGCGCGCCGTCGCGGTCTGGCTCGACGCCGACATCCAGACCCTCGTCGATCGCGTCGCCCGGCGCGAGACCCGCCCGCTGCTGAAGGGTCGCGACCCGTTCGAAGTGCTGACGGCGCTCGCCGCGGTGCGCAACCCGCTCTATGCCGAGGCGCATATCCACATTTCGTCGAAGCCGTCGCCGCACGACATCACCGTCGCGGCGATCCTGGCGGCGCTGAAGCAGCACGGAACCGAGACATGAGCACGTCCGCAATCACGATCGAGGTGGCGCTGGCCGACCGCAGCTATCCGATCCATGTCGACGCCGGGATCATCGACCGCGCCGGCGAACTGGTCGCGCCGCTGACCGGCAACCGCAGCGTCGCGGTGATCACCGACACCAATGTCGCGCCGCTGTATCTCGATCGCCTGGCCGCCAGCTTCGCCGCCGCCGGGCTGACGCTGGAGCCGATCATCCTGCCCGCCGGCGAGGCGAGCAAGAACTGGCGGACACTCGAGGAGGTCACCGAGCGGCTGCTCGACCTGGGTGTCGAGCGCGGCGATGCGGTGGTCGCGCTCGGCGGCGGCGTGATCGGCGACCTGACCGGTTTCGCCTGCGCCATCCTGCGCCGCGGCTGCCGCTTCATACAGATCCCGACGACGTTGCTGGCGCAGGTCGACAGCTCGGTCGGCGGCAAGACCGCGATCAACGCAGCGGCGGGCAAGAACCTGATCGGCGCCTTTCACCAGCCGGTGCTGGTGCTGATCGACCCGGAACTGCTCGACACGCTGTCCGACCGCGAGCTGCGCGCCGGCTATGCCGAGGTGGTGAAATACGGGCTGATCGACGACCCGGCCTTCTTCGACTGGTGCGAGGCCAACGCCGCCGCCCTGCTGGCCCGCGACCGCGCTGCGCTGGCGCAGGCGATCGCCGTCTGCTGCCGCTCCAAGGCCGCCACCGTCGCCGCCGACGAGCGCGAGACCGGCGACCGCCGCGCGCTGCTCAATCTCGGCCACACCTTCGGCCATGCGCTGGAGGCCGAGGCCGGCTACTCCGACCGGCTGCTCCACGGCGAGGCCGTCGCCATCGGCATGATGCAGGCCTTCGCCTTCTCCGCCGAACAGGGCCTGTGCAGCCCCGCCGACGTCGCCCGCGTCCGCGCCCATCTGTCCGCCGTCGGCCTGCCGGTCACCCCCGACTACCGCGGCCCCGCCGCGACGCTGATCGCGCACATGCGGCAGGACAAGAAGATGAGCGGCGGCAAGCTCAGCTTCATCCTGACCCGCGGCATCGGCCGGGCCTTCGTCGCCAAGGCCGTCGATCTTGCCGAGGTCGAGGCCTTCCTCGACGCGTTCGCGACGCGCTGAACGCAGCAGCCGCGACGGACAGCAAGGCGTCGCCGGCCGACCGCCTGCAACTGCGGCGTTTCGCGCAGAACCTTTGAACTGGATCAGGCGCTTCAGCCCCCGAACCCTTCGGGAGTGCCGAGATGACCGACCAGACCAGCCGCCGTGGACTTTTGAAAACCGTTGCCGTGACAGGCGTCGCCGCCGCCGCTGCGCCGGCTTTTGCGCAGGCCGGTGGCCAGCGCGGCGGCCCGGGCACCCCGGTGCCGACCAGCGATCCGCAGACCAAGTACCAGAAGGAGCCCTTTCCGGAACAGCGCCAGAAGTGGCCGGCCCTGCAGCGCAACATGACGCCGGTGCCGGACTGCGGCGAGGCGAGCTATCGCGGTTCCGGACGGCTCGCGGGCCGCAAGGCGCTGGTTACCGGCGGCGATTCCGGCATCGGCCGCGCCGCGGTCATCGCCTTTGCGCGCGAGGGCGCCGATGTCGCGATCAACTATTTCCCGACCGAGGAGCCCGACGCGCAGGACGTCGCCCGCCTGCTCCGCGGCGAGGGTCACAAGATCGTGCTGATCCCCGGCGACCTGACCGAGCAGCGCTTCTGCGTCGACCTGCCCGGCCGCGCCCACCGCGAACTCGGCGGTCTCGACATCCTGGTCAACAACGCCGCCTACCAGCAGTCGAAGGAGTCGATCGACGAGATCAGCTTCGAACAGTTCGACCGCACGATGAAGACCAACCTCTACGCGATGTTCTACATCACCAAGACCGCCATCCCGCTGATGAAGCCAGGTGCCGCGATCATCAACACCGCCTCGGTCAACTCCTTCACGCCGGAGAAGGAAATCCTCGATTACGCCACCACCAAGGGCGGCATCGCGATCTTCACCAAGGGCCTGGCCAAGCAGCTGGCGAAGCGCGGCATCCGCGTCAACGCCGTCGCGCCAGGGCCGATCTGGACGCCGCTGCAGGTCGCCGGCGGGCAATTGCCGGGCGAGATGAACAAGTTCGGGCAGGAGACGCCGCTCGGCCGCGCCGGCCAGCCCGCCGAACTCGCGCCGCTGTACGTCATGCTGGCCTCGGGCGAGCTGAGCTACACCGACGGCAGCGTCTTCGGCGCCAACGGCGGCACCGGCGCGGTCTGAGCGCCGCGCTTCAGAGGACGCCGAAGGGCGCCCCTACCCCGACCCTCCCCACTCTCGGATCGCAAGTGCTCACCGTGGGGGGAGGCAGCAGTAAGGCAGAGCCGCTTTCTTCCCCCTCCCCCCACGCGAAGCGTAGAGTGGGGAGGGCCGGGGTGGGGGCTCTTAGGCTCAGCCCCAGGTGTTACCCTCCCATGCCGAAGATGCGAGCCAAGTCCGACCTGCCGTCCAAGCCCTGCCTGACCTGCGGCCGCCCGTTCGCGTGGCGCAAGAAATGGGAGCGCGACTGGGACAATGTCCTCTATTGCTCGGACCGTTGCCGGATGCAGCGCGGCGCTTCCCAAACCACTGCCGAGCGCGCAAAATAGGCCTAATTATTGGGAAGGATCGTCATGGCCAGCGTCTTGAAACCGGTCGACAACGTCAAGGATAGCGTCAGCGCCGAGGAGTGGGCGATCCGCGTCGACCTCGCCGCCGCCTACCGGCTGGTCGCCTATTACGGGTGGGACGACCTGATCTTCACGCATTTGTCGGCGCGCGTGCCGGGGCCCGAGCATCACTTCCTGATCAACCCGTACAACCTCATGTTCGACGAGATCACCGCCTCCAGCCTCGTCAAGATCGACGTCGAGGGCAAGCCGGTGATGCCGACGCCCTATGTCACCAACTCCGCCGGGTTCATCATCCACTCCGCCATCCACATGGCGCGCGACGACGCGCATGCGGTGATGCACCTCCACACGAGCAGCGGTCAGGCGGTTTCGGCGCAGGCGGCCGGGCTGATGCCGCTGACGCAGACCGCGATGCTGATCCGCAACGAGGTCGCCTATCACGAGTATGAGGGCGTCGCGACCGACCTCGAGGAGCGCGACCGGCTGGTCGAGGATCTCGGCACCAAGGATGCGATGATCCTGCGCAACCACGGCACGCTGGCGCTGGGGTCGAGCGTCGCGCAGTGCTTCATCAAGATCTATTATCTGGAGCGGGCCTGCGATGCACAGGTCAAGGCGCTGAGCGCCGGGCTCGACGGCCTGTACAACCCGCCGCAGGGCACGCCGGAGAAGGCTAGCGAGCAGGGCAAGATGGGGCTGGGCATCGTCGCCGATCGGCTGGCGTGGCCGGCGCTGCTGCGCAAGCTCGACCGCATGGACCCGGGCTTCCGCAACTAGTGGACTGGTCGGCAAAGCAATATTCGCGGTTCGAGACGGAGCGTAACCGCCCCGTCCTCGACCTGTTGGCGCAGGTTCGTACCGACCCGGTGCGGGTTGCGGTCGACCTGGGCTGCGGACCGGGCAACTCGACCGAATTACTGGCGGCGCGCTTTCCGGACGCGGAGGTGCGTGGGCTAGACAGTTCGCCGGCGATGATCGAGGCGGCACGGCAGCGCCTGCCGGGGGTACGCTTTGCGGTCGCCGATATCGCCGGGTGGCGCGGTGGCGATGCGTACGACCTGATCCTTGCCAACGCGGCGCTGCAATGGCTGCCGGATCACGCGGCGCTGCTGCCGGCGCTGGTCTCGCGGCTCGCTGCGGGCGGCAGTCTCGCGGTGCAGGTCCCGGACAATCTCGGGGAGCCGAGCCACCAGTCGATGCAGGAGGTTGCGGCGCAACCGCGCTGGGCCGAGCGGCTGGCCGGGGCGGCGGACGACTGGGCGAACCGGCATCCGGCGGACTTCTATTACCGCACGCTCGACGGGCTCGGCGTCGCGGTGGACCTGTGGCGGACGACCTATTTCCACCGGCTGGCGGGTGCCTCGGCGATCGTCGAATGGTTCAAGGGCAGTGCGCTCGGGCCGTTCCTGCTGCCGCTCGACGAGGCGGAGCGGGCAGCATTTCTCGACGATTATCTGGCGGCGGTGACGCGCGCCTATCCGGCATTGCCCGACGGCTCGGTGCTGCTGCCCTTCCCGCGCCTGTTCTTCGTCGCGGTCAGGTAGGGCGCCGCCGGTCGGGCGACCGGCGGCGCGTGTATGGTCTAGGCGGCGACTGCGGTCTGGCGACGGCGACGGGCGGCGAAACCGACCATGGCAATGCCGCCGATCATCATCGCCCAGGTCGTCGGCTCGGGAACCGCGGTCGCCGAGACATCGTCGAGGCCGAGGTAATTATCGGTCGAGACCGTGCCGTTGCTGAACGCCAGCGTCGTCGGGCCGGTCGCCGTGAAGGTCGTGCTGAACGACTTCCAGTTGATGCCGAACGCCGTGTCGTCGCTGTTGGTATAGCTGCTGATCGCGCCGGAGTTGATCGACAGGTTGAGCGTGCTCGGCGACAAATACGAGCTCGCGTTACCGCCGGTCGGCGATGCGTTGCCGACGAAGAAGGTCAGTGTGTAGCGCTTGCCGGCAATCGTCGCGATCGTCTGGACGATGCCGTCGGCCGCACCGGTGTTGCCCGCGCCGGTCAGGTCGATCGCGTTGTTGCCGCTGTTCGCGTTGAACACCAGGCCACCCTCGCTATAGCCGCCGTCGATGGTGCCGACGTCGTGTCCGGTAGCCGTCCAGCCCGGGAACGTGTCGCCACCGGCATACAGGATGTAGCCATTGGCCGGCGAAGGCGCCGCTTCGAAGCCGCCGTTGACGACGAGATTGCTGGCAGCAAAAGCCGGACCAGCGACGATCACAGCAGCGACGGCGCTTAAGAGAAACTTCATGGAACACCCCGGTTGATACGCAACCGTTCCAAAGCAAGTTCCATGCCATGGGCGCCAGCCCAATGATTCCAGCAGCTTGTCCCGTTCGCCCGCCGATAATGTTACAATTGTGTAAAGACCGCCGACACTATTCGGTAATTATTTTGTCCTGATTGCCAGCACGCCAACCGCCAACCAACCGCAGATCATCAACGCACCCCCGACCGGCGCCAACGCCGCCACCGCCCGCGGCAAACCCAGCGCCAACCCGTCCAGCGACAGCGCAAAGCACAGGCTGCCCAGCCCCAGCGCCCAACCCGCGCCCCTTACTCTCTTGCTATTGCGCCACCCCAGCAACGCGAACACCGCCACCGCATGCGGCAACTGGAACTCGACCGCGGTCCTGATCCATTCCCGCGCCTGCGGATCATGAATGCCATGCGCCGCGAACGCTCCAAACGCGATCGCCAGCGCCCCATTCAACGCCGCAAGCGCCGGCAGCCAGCGCGTGTTGGAAATCGGAGTGGGGCCAAGCATTGCGACGCTATCGCCCCTCCCTCCAGACTTGGGAAGTGCGTCGCCCTGTCCCATATTCATCATATGAATTCTGTCACCGTCCGCGTCGTCGACCTTGAAACCACCGGCTCCCGCCCTCCCGCCCACGCCGTCTGCGAAATCGGCTGGCAGGACGTCACCCAGGGCGAGGACGGCCGCTGGCAAGTCACCGACTCCCGCGGATCTTCTCTGGTCGACCCGGGCCGCCCGATCCCCGCCGTCACCCAGGCCGTCCACCACATTATCGACGAGGACGTAGTCGGCGCACCGCGCTGGTCCGACATCGCGCCGACCGTGCTCCGCGCCGATGTAGTCGCACTCGCCGCCCACCGTGCCAGCTTCGAGCAACGTTTCTGCACCCCGGCCCTTTCCGGTGGCGCTCGCTGGATCTGCACCTGGAAGTGCGCGCTGCGGCTATGGCCCGACAGCCCGTCTTTCTCGAACCAGGTCCTACGCTATTGGCGCAAGCCGGTCGGGATGGACCGCGACCTTGGCCTGCCCGTGCACCGCGCCCTGCCCGATGCCTATGTCACCGCTCACCACCTCCGCGACATGCTGGCCGTGGTAAGCGTCGCGCAGCTGCTCGAATGGAGCGAAATGCCCGGTCTGCTACCGCGTGTCGTGGCCGGACCGGATCGTGGTAAAGCCTGGCGCGAACTCAATGACGCCATTCTGTTGAGCTGGGCCCGTGATCGTGATGAAGATGTTCGCTATTCGGCGCAATATGAGATCGAACGCCGCGGTGGGGGTGGTCGCGAACCGCCGATAGCGCCTCAAGGTCAATTATTCGGCTAGGCCGTTACGGACATCGAGTACCGCTCTGGGTTGTTGTGCCGAGAGGACGCTATGAGTTGTCGTAGATCCCAAGCCCATCAGGCGGAAACACGTTCGTCTTCGTCGACTACGCCGGAAAATGGGATTTCCCCCAGGGCATCGGGTACGAAGCTGACACCGGGGCGGAAAAGGCGTTCGGCGCCGGAAAGTTGGTCGCCGCTGCACAATTGGAGTTCGAGCCGTTCGGCGTCGCGGCGTCGGAATTCGGCTTCGATTGCGGAGATGGTCTCGGGCTCGGTGCCGAGGACTTCGAGTGTCATTCGGCCGAGGGCGATGGAGCCGTCGAACATTTCGCGACCGGCGGCGTCGACGTCGGCGCGGAGCAGTTCGAGCAGATGAATACGATCATAAGCGCGAGCGATGATCTTGAGATGGGGGAAGGCGGCGCGGATCGGGTCGATGACCTGAGCGGGACTCCATTTGCCGTCGACGGCGAGGACCAGGGCTTGGGCCCCCTCGGCTCCGGCGGCGCGGAGGATGTCGACGCGGCGGCCGTCGCCAAAATAAACGCGGTTGCCGAAAAGCCGGCTGACATCAATGAGTTCCGGGTCGTTGTCGATCGCTACGACTTCGACGCCGCGGGCCAGGAGCATCTGGGCGACGCCCTGGCCGACGCGGCCGCCGCCGACCAGCAGCACGCGGGCGGAGGCATCGCGGTGTACCACGGTTTCCGGACCGTCGAGGTCGGTGCGAACGATCTCGCGGGGGTTGAAGCGGCTGGCGAGGCGGACGAGGAACGGCGTCAGCACCATCGAGCACGTCACCACCGCGCCGAACAGCTGGGCGGCGGAATGGTCGATCAGCAAGCCGCGCTCGGCGGAGGCGAACAGCACGAAGCCGAATTCGCCGCCCTGGGCGAGCAGCAGGCCCATCTGGAAGGCGCGCATCCAGCCGGTGTCGAACATCCGCGCCAGCACCCCGATAACCAACGTCTTGGTCGTCATCAGCGCCACCACCAGCAGCAACACCATGCCGATCTGGTCGCGCAGCACCGTCAGGTCGAGGGTCATGCCGACCGAGACGAAGAACAGCCCGAGCAACAGCCCCCGGAACGGCTCGATGTCGGCCTCGAGGGCATGGCGGTAGGGCGATTCCGCCAGCATGACGCCGGCGACGAAGGCGCCGAGGGCCATCGACAGGCCGAGGCTTTCCATCAGCGCGGCGCTGCCCAGCACGGTCAGCAGGGCGGCGGCGGCAAAGGCCTCGCGGACCTTCAGCTGGCCGATCAGGCGGAACACCGGATTGAGCAGGTAGCGCCCGGCAATGACCAGGATCGACAGCGCCGCGACGGTAAGCAGCGCCTGCTGCCAGCCCGGGATGGCGTGGGGATCGGGAGCGCGGGACAGCGCCGCGACGACGGTCAGCAGCGGCACGATCGCCAGGTCCTGGAACAGCAGCATCGAGAAACTGCGGGTGCCGAACGGCGTGTTGGTGATGTCCTTCTCGGCGAGCACCTGCATGACCAGCGCGGTCGAGCTGAGGCCGAGCGGCAGCCCGACGACGAGCGCCGCCTGCCATGTCAGCCCGGTCAGCAACAACAGCACGCCGGTCAGCGCCGCGCCGCAAGCCAGCACCTGCGCCGCGCCAAGCCCGAAAATATCACGCCTGAGTTGCCAGAGTCGGGAGGGTTTAAGCTCCAGTCCGATGACGAACAGCAGCATGACGATGCCATATTCCGCCAACTGGCTGGCCGAGGCCGGATCGCGGACGAGCCCGAGCGCCGACGGACCGATCAGGATGCCCGCGGCGAGATAGCCGATGACGGCGCCGAGCCCGAGGCGCGTGAACAGCGGCACCAGCACGACAACGGCAAACAGATAGGCGACCGCCTCGCCCAGTACGCCGGTGTCGTGGGTGATCACCGTCGGCCGGCTTGGTCGGCGGCGGCGGCGGCGGCGTCGAAGGCCAGCAGGATCGAGGCGTGGCGTGCCTTGTGCGGCCGCGCCGGCGCGAACACGTCGAGGCCAGGCCAGTCGGCGGGCGCAGCTTCCGCCTCGCCCTTCATGAACGCCGCCAGCCCGTCGCGGGCCTGCGCCAGCTCACCGGCCGAGCGTCCGACGATATGTTCGCCGAGCAGCGCCGCCGAGGCCTGGCCCAGCGCGCAGGCGCGAACCTCCTGCCCGAAGCGACTGACGCGGCCATCGTCATCGAGGTCGACGTCGACCGTCACCCGGCTGCCGCAGACCGGCGAGACGCGCATGACGCTGGCGTGCGGGGTGTCGAGCCGGGCGTGCGGCACCGATGCGGCGAGGCGCAGGATGCGCGTGTTGTACAGGGTCTCGGTCATTGTCGTCCGATATAGGGTGTAGCGGCGTCAGTCGCTTGGGAAAAATGTCGTACGCCACGCCGGCAGCACCAGCGACTTGATCGCGTCGGGCCAGGGCAGCGTGATTTCATAGGCACCTTCGCTGTACGGACCGGCGGCGTAGGGCGGCAGCAGCACGGTGACCGACGGCGCGGCGTCGCCCGCATCGCCGACCGGCGTCATCGCCTGGTCGGACAGTCGCGGACAGGTGTCGAAGCCACCCGCCGGGGTCGTGCCATGCCGCCGACGGGCCTGTTCGACGGCCAGCGCCTTGCAATAATCGGCCTCGATATTCTTGCGGGCCTTGGCCCAGTTACCGAACAGCGCCAGCAACTTGACCGGACGGTGGACGGTCTTGTCCCACAGTCGCACGTCATAGGTGACGTTACCGTGCGCGCCGCCGCTGAAGGTCGAGGTCGTGCCGATCAGCGCCAACAGCCGGGGTGTATCGGCCGCCAGCCGCCAGTCGGTGACGAGGCGGTAGCGACTGAAACCATAGCCCCCCTTCTTGGCGGCGGCGGCGTCGGTGGTCGCGGCCTTCAACGCCTTCGCCCGTTCGGCGGCGGCGGCGGTGCGCAGGCTGCGCAGCAAGGCAGGCTCCAACGCGGCCTCGGGGGCGACGCGCCACCTATAGACCAGCGTCGGCGAGACCAAGTTCTGGAACAGCGCGCTGGCGGGGATCGGCACGGCATTCGCGGGCACCGCCAACGTCGCCAGCGCAAGGGCAATAAGAAACCGCAAGGACCGCCCCACCCGCTCGCACACCGGTGTATCTAGCGGAGGTCGCCTGCGAAATGGAAGGCTGCATTTGCCTGCCCTCGCGACCGAGGGCAGGCGTCAGGTCAGGCGGCGGCGCGCTTGCGCTCCCACAGCTCGGAACGGTACCGGGCAAAGCACCGTGCGCCGCATTCGAGGCGCATCAGCGCACCCTCGGCCAGATAGCGTGCGACCTCGGGAAACTCAGTGACGATCGGGATCAATGCCTCGGCATTCCACGCCGCGCTGTGCTTGACGTCGAGGACCGCATGCAGGTCGAAATAGCGGCGATCCTTGTCGCTGTAGCCCAGCCGGCGGAGACCAGCGGCGACCGCGGCGGAACGTGCCGGTGCCGTCAACTCGATCACGCCGAGGGCGCCGACCGAATGCCAGACCGTCCGTCGTGCCGTCGCAAAGGCGACCATGGTGTTGGCCAGCGCCAAGCTCTCGGGCACCGTCGTCTCGATCTCGGCACGGACGTCAAGGCGCTCGGCGAGAGCGTTGAGCATCGGGCCGTGCATCCCGGCCATGTTGCCGCGGCCCATCTCGTCCCAATAGTTGCGCGCCAGCTCCATCTTGGCGCGGTCGGGCAGCTTGACCTGGGTCAGCGCGACAAGGTCGTCGAACCCGGCCTCGCCGGCAACTTCCTGCTGCAGGAACCAGCGCATCTCGTCGAGCGTGGCGTGCTCCGCCAGCCATGGAAACAGCGGATCACCCTGCCCCGGACCGCTTGCCAGCAGGTCCTCGAACCAGCCGATGAAAGCCTGAGGATCGGTCGGTGCCAACGCCGCACGACCGGCGACGACGCCGCGCTCGGCATCGATCCAACGCCCTTCGAGCTTGCGCATCGCCGTCTCGTCGTCGAGCACGGCTTCCCAATCGCCCTCCGGAATGGCTGTCGCCAGCCGCTCGCGGTTGAAGCGCGACAGGCGCTGCTGGAACCCGCTGGCGCGCCAGTCATCGAGGCGACGTATTTCTGCAGCCCGCGCCGGGGCGCGGGCAGTTTCGATCGGAGTCAACATTTCAGGTCCTCGCCAGACGCGGTTTGCCCACCGCTGTTCATGGCAAGGAAACCAACCGTCGCCGATTCGAGTTCCGGGTGCGACGTCAGAGCTCTATCAGGCGATCCGGCAACTCGTTGGGATTGTCGGATAGTTCGGGCGGAAAGTGCTCCGCCAGGACGCTGCCGGCGAGTTCGACGGCAGCGACGAAACCGCGCCCGGGTTCGCCCGCCTTGAGGCCCGAAATCAACGCGGCGATGGTCGCACCCCAATGTTCGGGCGCGACCTTGGCATAGATGCCCTCGTCGGCGACGACCTCGGCGATATGGTCCGGCATGGCGACGTAGATCAGCACGCCGGTGCGCGCCCGGGTGCGGCCGATGCCCCTTGAGCGGAACTGCGACATCGCCTCGGCATGGACGCGGTCGCGCTTGATCGCCCGTGGCGTCAGTGCGGCGCCCAAACCGGTCCACACCGTCAGCGCCGCGACGATGACGAAGATCAGGACCTGGACCACCGCATAGGCCTCGATGGCGCGGGCGAGGTCGGTGGCCAGGTCGCCGGCGCTCCAGTCGCGCCACGGCATCAGCTGGGCGAAATCGAAACCGAGCATCACCGCCGCCAGCGGCAGCGCGAACGCCAGCAGCGTGGCGACCGTCAGCCCGGTCGCGGTGTAGCGGTGCCGCCCCTCGTTGACGATGCAGACGATCTCGCCTGAGGTGTGCAGCTCCGCCGCTGCGATAGCGCCGGCAATGGCGGTGCGGTCGGCGTCGGTGAAGCTCATTACCAGCTACCCGACGCGCCGCCGCCACCGAACGAACCGCCGCCGCCGGAGAAGCCGCCACCGCCACCACCGCCTCCGCCCCAGTCGTCGCCACCGCCACCGCCCCACGAGCTGCCGCGGCTGCCGCTGTTCAGGACGCTGCTGGCGACGCCCCACAGGATGGCATTGCCGAGGCCGGAACTGCTGCGGCCGCGACGACCGCGGAACATCGAGAAGGCCAGCCAGATCAGCACGATCGCCAGCCATACGAAGCCGCCGGCACCGCCGCCGCTGTGACGCTTGGCGCGCGGCTGCGCCTCGGCCGCCGCGACATTGGCACGAGCCTCGCCGGGCGCCAGCTGGAGCTGGGCGATCAGCGCGTCGGTACCGGCGACGATGCCGCCGGGCAGGTCGCCCGCCTTGAAGGCGGGAAGGATGTTACGCCGGATGATGGTCTCGCTGAGCGCGTCGGTGAGACGGCCCTCCATGCCATAGCCGGCCTCGATGCGGACCTTGCGCTCAGTCGGCGCGACGAGCAGCAGGACGCCGTTGTTGGTGCCCTTTTGCCCGATGCCCCACGCCCGGCCGAGCTGGTAGCCATAGTCGGAGATGTCGTTGTCCTGCAGCGACGGCACGGTGGCGACGACCAACTGCGTACCGGTCGCCGTCTCCAGCGCCTCCAGCTTGGCCGTCAGCTCGGCGACGGTTGCCGGCGGCAGGACATTGGCGGCGTCGGTGACGCGCCCGGCCAGCGGCGGAAAGGTCGGCGCGGCCTGGGCCATGCCGGCCTGCCCGAGCAGCAGCACGAGCAAGGCGAGCAGCAAGGCGCGCACGTCCCCGATCGTCACCCCGGGGTGACGATCGGGGTTCGCGTGCGGCCGGGATGTGCTGGTCGCGAACGACCGCGTCGGGTTCATCCTAGAATGCCACCGTCGGTGCGTTCTGCGCTCCGGCGCTGGTCGCCTTGAACGGCTGCAACGGCTTCGAACCGTAGATGACCTTGGCGCCGATCACCGCCGGGAAGGTGCGGATCGTGGTGTTATAGTCGCGCACCGCCTCGTTATAGTCGCGGCGCGAGACGTTGATGCGGTTCTCGGTGCCCTCAATCTGCGACTGCAGGTTGAGGAACTGCTCGTTGGACTTGAGGTCGGGATACTTCTCGACGCTGACCAGCAGGCGGCCGAGCGAGCTCGACAGTGCGCCCTGCGCCTGTTCGAAATTGGCGACGGCGGACGGATCGCTGAGCTTGGTCGGGTCGACGGTGACCGAGGTGGCGCGGGCGCGGGCGTTGGTGACCTCGACCAGCACGCTCTTCTCCTGCGCCGCATAGCCCTTCACGGTGGCGACGAGGTTGGGGATCAGGTCGGCGCGGCGCTGATAGCTGCTCTCGACATCGGCCCAACGGGCCTTGGCGACTTCCTCCTTGGTCGGGATGGTGTTGACGCCGCAGCCCGACAGGCTCGCGACGGCAGCCAGCGGCAACGCGATGCGGGCGAAAGTACGGACGGACAATTCAGGTCTCCCTCGACGACAGCCGGAATGTCCGGCCAGACAGTCGTAAGATAAGTGTATTACGCGTGCGCAACAGGGGTTTTGAAAATTAATCCGTCGTTGCACGATCGCGGCGTTTCGGCTGAATAGTGCGCGAGCACGCAAAAGGGAGATGAACGTGTTTGCAGAGTTCAAGGCATTCATCGCGCGCGGCAACGTCCTCGACCTTGCGGTCGCCGTCATCATCGGCGCAGCATTCTCGCGGATCGTCACCGCACTGACCGACGACATCATCATGCCGGTGATCGGGCTGATTACCGGTGGCCTCGACTTCTCCAGCTATTTCGTGCGGTTGGGCGAAGTGCCGGCGGGCTATACGGGTTCGCTCAACGATTACGCGGCACTGAAGAAGGCCGGCGTCGCGCTGATCGGCTACGGCGAATTCGTCACTGCGCTGATCAACTTCCTGATCGTCGCCTTCGTCATATTCATGCTGGTCCGTGCGGCCAACCGGGCGTTCGCCATCACCGCCGCCGCGCCGACGGTAACGCCGACCGAGACGCTGCTCGCCGAAATCCGCGACGAACTCCGGCGCCGCCCGCTATAGCCAGCGGCTGGACCATAGCCCTGGGAGTTTTCGCCTGTGCCGATCTATTCGCTCGACGGTGTCGCGCCTGAGTTCGCCGACCGCAGCCGCGCGTGGCTGGCACCCAGCGCCGAGGTGATGGGGCGGGTCCGCATCGGGCTCGACGTGTCGCTGTGGTTCGGCACCGTGGTGCGCGCCGACAACGACCTGATCGAGCTCGGCGACGGCTGCAACGTCCAGGACGGCGCGATGGTGCACGCCGACCCCGGTACGCCGACCTCGATCGGCGCGGGCTGCACCATCGGCCATCACGCGATCATCCACGGCGCGACGATCGGCGCGAACAGCCTGGTCGGCATGGGCGCGACCATCCTCAACCGCGCCGTGATCGGCGAGAACAGCCTGGTCGGGGCGAACGCCCTGGTGACCGAGGGCAAGGTGTTCCCGCCAGGCTCGCTGATCGTCGGCGCCCCGGCCAAGCTGGCGCGCCCGCTGACCGACGCCGAGATCGCCGGGCTCCGGCTGTCGGCGGCCTCCTATGTCGCCAACGGCAGGCGTTTCGCCGCAGGGCTGCACGAGATCTCACCCAGCGCGGAGTAGCTGTATATCATATTGGTGCAACGCGTCCGAATGTGCGAGATAGCGGGCAACACAATGCCGCGAATGCGGCTAATCCGGGGAATCACATGGTTCGGCTTGCAGCATTCGGCAACGGTCAGCGGCTGCGCTTGCCGCTCGTGCTCGCAGCGGGGCTGCTTTGCGCGGTCGCCGGCCAGACCCAGCCGTCCGACACGGTGGTCAATCCCCAGGCCAAGGTGCCCGGTGCCGCTGCGGCCGGCAAGGCGGTCTTCGACAGTGCCTGCGCGGTCTGCCACAGCGCCGGCGGTACCGGCGGGCGCGGCCCGGCACTGAACACCGGCACATTCTCGCGCGGAGGCGAGGACGCGCAGCTGTTCGCGACCATCCACGACGGCATCAAGGGCAGCGGCATGCCGTCGTTCGCCGCCCTGCCCCAGGACGATATCTGGCGGGTCGTCAGCTACCTGCGCACCTTGGCGCCCGGCGGCGGCAGCGGTGGTGGCGCCGCGACCACGACCGCCGCCGCGGGCAACGCCGCCAACGGCCGCACGCTGTTCTTCGGCAAGGCCAAATGCTCCGCCTGCCACGAAGTCAACGGCCAGGGCAGCGACCTCGGCCCCGACCTGTCCGCCGTCGGCGCGGGCTCCCCGGACGCGATCGCCGCCGGCATGCTCCACCCGCCACGCCGTGGCCGGCCGACCGGTCGCTGGGTCGATATCGCGCTGAACAGCGGCGGCACCGTCCGCGGTTACGTCACCGCAGAGGACAGCTTCAACATGGTGCTGCGCGACGTCCAGGGCGCCACCGTCTCGGTCGACCGCAAGACCGTCCGCAGCGTCACCCCGGCTCCCGTGGCACCGCCCCCGACCGACCTCAGCCAGCTGCTGTCGACGACCGAGCAGGCCGATGTCGTGGCCTATCTGTCGGCCCAAAAGGCGCGTGACGTCTCGGGCGCCATCAAGCTCAGCAAGGCCGGGCCACCCAGTCCGGCACGACTGGTCGCCAGCGCGGCCGAGCCGCAGAACTGGCTGACCTATTGGGGCAGCTACAACAGCCATCACTTCTCGGAGCTGAAGCAGGTCACCAAGGCCAATGTCGGCGGCCTGCAGGCCCAATGGGCGGCCGCCTTGCCCGGCCAGTCGGCGCTGCAGGCGACCCCGCTGGTCGTCGACGGCATCATGTACGTCGCCGGCTCGCCCGGCGAGGTCCAGGCGATCGATGCCCGGACCGGGCTGCGCATCTGGCGCTTCGTCCGCAAGCAGGACGTCGTCAATCCCTACCAGATCAACCCCAGCAACCGCGGCGTCGCGGTGATGGACGGCCGGGTCTTCGTCGGCACCCTCGACAATCTGCTCATCGCCCTCGACGCCCGCACCGGACGGCAATTGTGGGAGCAGCGCATTGCCAACACGCTGGAAGGCTTCACGATCACCGGCGCCCCGCTGGCGGTGGCCGGCAAGGTGATGGTCGGCGTCGGCGGCGGCGAGTACGGGCTGCGCGCCTTCCTCGACTCCTTCGACGCGGCGACCGGCAAGCATCTGTGGCGCTTCAACACCGTCCCCGGCCCTGGCGAGCCCGGCAACGAGACGTGGCCGGGCGACACCTGGCAGCGCGGCGGCGCCGGCGTCTGGCTCACCGGCTCCTACGATCCGTCGCTGAAGCTGCTGTATTACGGCATCGGCAACCCCGCTCCGAGCTTCAACGTCGCCGTCCGCGCCGGTGACAATCTTTACTCGGACAGCGTCGTGGCGCTCGACCTGGAGACCGGCAAGCTGCGCTGGCACTACCAGTTCACGCCGAACGACAGCCACGACTGGGATTCTGAAGAAGCGATGGTGCTGGTCGACCGCAAGATCGACGGCAAGGACCGCAAGCTGCTGGTCCATGCCGATCGCAACGGCTTCTACTACACCCTCGATCGCACCAACGGCCGCTTCATCAGCGGCGTGCCGTTCGTCCGCCAGACCTGGAACGACGGCTTCGATGCAGCGGGGCGGCCAAAGGTCCGTCCGGCGTCCATCGCCAACGAGGCCGGCAGCGCAGCCTTCCCGGGCGTCGCCGCGACCAACTTCCAGGCGCCGAGCTACGACAAGGTCCACGACCGCTTCTACGTGGCCTTCATCGACAGCGAGGGCGCGATCGCCTCGGAGGCCCCGGCGTTCCAGAAGGGCAAGACCTTCGTCGCCGGTCGCCGCGCCACGCCACCGCCGCCGGTCTCCGTCCCGGTCCAGGGCATCAAGGCGCTCGATGCGACGACGGGCAAGGAACTGTGGAAGTTCGAGCTGATCCAGCAGTCGCTGTCGACCGGCGTGCTGGCGACCCGCGGCGGCGTGGTGTTCGCTGCCTCCCCGGAGGGCAATCTGCTCGCCCTCGACACCGACAACGGCAAGCCATTGTGGCATTTCAACACCGGTGGCCGGATGAGCGCCTCGCCGATGTCCTATGCCATCGATGGTCGCCAGTACGTCGCAATCTCGGCCGGCAACACCGTCTACAGCTTCGCCCTGCCGCAATAGGGACGATTGTGCGCCCGCCTATGCCAGGCTGTGCCGGCGATCCATCGCCGGTGACCGCAGGCGTCGGCGGGCGCGTTCCAACGGGCGGTCGACGAAGCTGTAAAGCGCCAATGTGACGACGATCGTCACGAGCAGCGCGACCGCCTTGCCCAGCGCTCCCGTCGTCACGAACGTCATGCAGAAATAGATGATCGGACCCTGGACGAGGTACAGCGGGTAGGACAGATCGCCCAGCATCCGGTCCATTGCCGACGACGGCTGATTGACGTTCCAGGCGACGAACGGCGCCAGCACCAGGGTCAAGCCGACGAAGACCGTGTCGCTCCACCAGATATCGATCGGCTTGACGAACAACGGCCGCGATTGCGGGATCGCGAAGACCAGCGCGGCGAGCAGCACGAACGCCACCAGCGACACCAGGGCCAGTCGCCTGGATGGTGACCAGCGGTACAGCCAGATCATCGATCCGACCGCGAACGACGGCGCCCATGCCATTACCGTGAAAATACCCTGACCCAGCAACCAGGTGCCGGCCAGCGTCACGATCGCCAGCGCAGCCAGGCCCAGTTGGAGGCGGTACGGTGCGGGTACGGACCGCACCACCGCCAGTACACCCGCGATGCAGATGTAGAACTGCATCTCGATATCGAGCGACCAGATTACCCCGATCACGTCACCGTGACGGGTCCCGAGGCCGAGCAGACCCAGCGTCGAGGCGAGGCTGCCCCGAGCCGGCAGGTCCAGTTCGTAACAGGCAACGGCAACGGCGGTGGCGACGATCGCCATCAGGGGCCAGACCCGCATGAACCGGTCCAGCAGGAACGCGATCACCGACGGCGACGGTCGCGTCTCGTATAACCGGGTTACCCAGAAGCCGCTGAGCATGAAAAAGACGACGACCGCAGGGCGACCGATGTTGAAGTAGGAGACGTGGGAAACGAATACGGCGACCGCCAGCAACAAGCGAAGTGCACCGGGTGCGAGCCACGATGCGGAAGCGGTCTTTGCCATTGGAATCATAGCCTCCGCAAATGTTTGCGGGACTGTTCGAAGCCTGCAATCCTAACGGTGATGGCAGGGCTATATCATAAAAACGTTAATGCTATCAGGTTGTTACGCTACCGCTACGACCTGATGAAGCTGTTGGGGAACGTGGTGGAGGGGGTTGGATTTGAACCAACGTAGGGCGAACCCGGCAGATTTACAGTCTGCTGCCATTGACCGCTCGGCCACCCCTCCACGGAGCGTCCCGCGCACCGGCAAGCCTGCACGCGGAGGCGGGTTAGTGGCGAACCAGCGGCGGTGTGTCAACGCCTAGTGCGGAGCGGAGCGATTGAAAGCCGGTCGATGCCCGGCCTAGTGCAGCGCGCCCGGACCGACTAAGGGGCAGCGCATGGGACGCAGACCACATCCACGCAACGCACAGGCGCAACGCAGTCCGTGGCCACGCCTGTACGGCCGCCACGCGGTAATCGCCGCGCTGTCGAATCCGGAGCGGGTTCACCGCAAGCTCCACATCACCCATTCGGCGATGAAGCAGCTGGAGGCGGAATACGACCTGCCCAAGGGCTTCAACGTCCAGTTCGGCGATGATTCGGACCTGGGGCGGCTGGTTCCGGCCGACGCGCCGCACCAGGGCATGGTGCTGGAGGTCGAGCCGCTCGACAGCCGCTATCTCGGCGATTTCCTCGGCGATGATTTCGGCAAGCGTCCGCTGGTCGTGCTCGACCAGGTCACCGATCCGCACAACGTCGGCGCCATCCTGCGCTCCGCCGCCGCGTTCGGCGCGGTGGCACTGGTCACGCAGGACCGCAATTCGCCGACCGAGTCGGGATCGCTAGCGCGTGCCGCCTCGGGCGCGCTGGAGCTGGTGCCCTGGGTTCGCGTCGTCAACCTGGCGCGCGCGCTGGGCGAGATCGGCGACGCCGGCTATTGGCGCATCGGTCTCGACGGCGCCGCGACCCGCAACATCGACGATGCGCTGTCCGACACCCGCCCCGCCCTGGTCTTCGGCGCCGAGGGCGAAGGCTTGCGCCACAACACCGCCGAACATTGCGACGAACTGGCGAAGCTACCGATCAGCTCGAAAATGGAGAGCCTGAACGTGTCGAACGCCGCGGCGATCACGCTGTATGCGGCGGCACGGCGGCTTTAGCGCCGCCATCGCCGCGGCGGCGCAGTTCGCTCTCAGCCGCGCGGTATTTTCTGTCCTTCACCGGCTCGTTTGACGAGACCAAGCGAGACGAGGCGCTGACGCAGGGTTTCCCGCCCGGTCGCGACCTGTCGCTCTGCCTGCTGCAACCTTGCCGCGGCGTATCGGAGGTCGCCGGTGCCGGGGCTGTTGCCGGGCGTGAACATGGCTTCCAGGTCCCGGGAGGCTTGCTCGGCAAGGGGTTGGAAGCGAGCCGTCTCGATGAACAGGCAGCAGAGTTCGGCGCGTTCCGGGCTGCCGGGCGGTTGCAGCCGCGCACCGCGTACGAGAATCTCCTGCATGGCGCGCTGGTCCATTGGCGCCGCGCTGGGCCAGAGCGGCTCATCGGCGACAGGCAGAACCATTCGTCGGAGCTGCTCGATCGCAGCCTTGTCACGAAAAGTCATCCGTCCGCCGTCGGGCGATTTTCTCGCCATTTGAACGAATGGCCAGATCAATGAAGCCTCCCGTCAATTCGGCCGATTTGCCGATCGCTCATTAATCAGTCAGAAACTATTGCAGCTGTCTATCCAAACTTCGCGAGGGTGAGATGTCAGACGGAAGCGTTGGCGCGAATCCATTTCAGCATTCGGGAGTAACCAGCGCAGCTGCCGTGATTCTCGGCCGGGTCGACCTGAAGGTGGCGGCCGCCTTTTACGACCGGATCACTATTCTGGACGTGGACGTACTGCCCCAGACACTGCCCGAGGTACTTGGTCCCGACTTCGAATATCTTTGCGAGCGGGGCATCATCGAGGTCTGTCCATTCGGCGGGATCGACGATTTCAAGCAGGGGGACGCCGGCTATAAATTTGCCGCGGCAATCCAGACGCATCTCTCCGCCACCGTGTTCAGCAGCCTGAAGGACAAGAAGCGTATCGGCGAGATCGCGGGCAACGGCATGGCCCGTCTGCATGTCGCCATGGCGAGCAGGCGTGAACCCGGCGCGACGTTGACACCGATCGTCACGGCACGCCTCGTGGACCGGGGCTTTGGCGAAGAAGTCCATCTCGACCGGCTCCCGGTGCTCGATGACGCGAGCCTGGAAGAGCTGTTGCCGGTCCGGGCAACGGCGACGCGCGTCATCTTCGATCAGCTGCCGCTGCCGTCGCGGTCGACGCCCTGGGAGGAAATCCTCGCCTTTCGTGCCGAGGCCGATACCGGGCTCTATGCGGCCCGGCTCAGGATATTGCTCAAGAAGCTCGGGGCGGAGGCAGACCGCGGCCATGCCCGTGATCTGATACGGTCGGAGTATGCGGATTTCGAGGCGCGTTTGCGTGGCATGAAGCAGACGCGGCAGCTGGCAGGCACCCAGATGCTCCTGCCGTGGCTGGATACGATCCATAACCTGGTCAAGGCGGTTGCGCTGGCAAAGCCCAGCGAGGCGGCACAGCCTTTCGTCACGATGCGGAAGCAGCAGATCGAGCTGAACGAGGCCGAACGCAAACTGAAGAGCGATCCGTATTACATGATCGAGCACGTGCGATCCCGGCTGGCCTGGTAGGCCAACCGGTCACGCGACGCGAGTTCAGCCCTTGCCGGTCAGCGGCTCGTCGTCGTTGAGATACAGGCGCCGCACCAGCACCAGCGCCACCACCGTCAGCGGCGTTGCCAGCAGCACACCGACCGGGCCGAGCAGGATGCCGGCGGCGATCAGCCCGAAGATGGTCAGGGCGGGTGGCAGGTCGACCATCTTGTTCTGGAGCAGCGGCATGACGAGGTTGCCCTGCAGCTGCTGGACGCCGATCAGCACGACCAGTGTCCAGACGCCGGTCTCGGTCCCCTGCGAGAAGCCGAGGATGGTGGCGGGGATGACGGCGACGAAGGTGCCGAGATACGGCACGAACTCGGCCAGTCCGGCGACGAGGCCGATCGCCAGGGCCGCCGGGACGCCGACGATGGCGAGGCCGATGCTGGTGCCGATGCCGACGAAGATCATGCCCAGCGCCTGTCCCTTGAGCCACCCGCGGAGCGAGGCGGCGATGGCCTCGAACGTCTCGATGCTGCGGGCCTGGGCCTTGGCCGGGATCAGGCGGATCAGGCCGCCACCGTACAGGCCGGGCTGTGCCGCGAGATACAGCCCGCCGACGATGACCACCGCCAGCCCGGACAGGATGCCGCCGCCGATCGCCAGGGCGTTGGTCAGCAGCGTCACGATGTTCTGGCTGCTCGGCGCGAACTCATGCGCGCGGGCCAGCGCCAGCGCACCCATTTCCGACTGCTGGAGGCGCAGCTGGACCGCCGACCATGCTGCAGGCAGCCGCTGGATCAGCTCCGAGAACTGCGCCGTCATCGCCGCGCCGAAGAACCAGAACGCGCCGCCCAGCACCGCCGCGATCAGCAGCACCGCCAGCGTCAGTGCCGCGCCATAGGGCATCTTGATCCGCCGCCGGATCAGGTTGGTGATCGTCACCAGGATCAGCGCGGTCAGGGCGCAGGCGAACAGCAGCAGCAGCAGGTCGACCAGCCGCCACATCAGATACGCGGCGGTGGTCGTCGCCAGCACGATGACCGTCGCCTTGAAGATGCGGCGGCCGGAGCTGCGCTCGGCGCGTGGGTCGGCCGGGTAGAGAGTCTCGGTCAATAGCTTTCCTCTGCGTAGACCGCCGCGACGTCGCCGTTCCAGCGGCCATGATATGCAGCCAGCATCCGGTCGGCGTTGGTCAGCCCGCTGGCGGCGATCTCGTGCAGCGGGCCCAGGAAACCCTGCTCGCTGTCGCCGGCGCCATTGAGGCGGGCGCGCGAGGCGAGGCCTGCATCGGCGATCTTGAGGACCTCCTTGGCGAGGTCCTGCAGCGTGCCGCCGTTGGGACTGGCGGCGTTCAGGGCGAGCCTGGGGACCTCGGCGCGCAGGCGGTCGTGATCGGCGTTGGTCCAATGCTTGCACAGGTCCCAGGCGGCGTTGAGCGCGCTGTCGTCGTACAACAGCCCGACCCACAGCGCCGGCAGCGCGCAGATCCGGTCCCAACGCCCGCCGTCGGCACCGCGCATCTCCAGATAGCCCTTCATCCGGACCTCCGGGAAAGCCGTCGACAGATGGTCCTTCCAGTCGGACAGCCGCGGCGTCTCGCCGGGCAGCACGGACAGCTTGCCCGCCAGGAAGTCGCGGAAGCTCAGGCCGGCCGCGTCGATATACTTGCCGTCGCGGTAGACGAAGTACATCGGCACATCGAGCGCGTAGTCGGCATAGCGTTCGAAGCCGAAGCCGTCCTCGAAGACGAAAGGCAGCGTGCCGGTGCGGTGCGGGTCAGTGTCGGTCCAGATGTGGCTGCGGAAGCTGCGGAAGCCGTTGGGCTTGCCCTCGGTGAACGGCGAATTGGCGAACAGCGCGGTCGCCAGCGGCTGCAAGGCCATCGAAGCGCGGAACTTCAGCGCCATGTCGGCCTCCGACGCATAGTCGAGGTTGGTCTGGATGGTGCAGGTCCGCAGCATCATGTCGAGGCCGAGGTTGCCGACGCGCGGCATGTGCGCCCGCATGATCTCGTAGCGGCCCTTCGGCATCACCGGCAGCTCGGCGCGGGTCTTGTCGGGCCAGAAGCCGAGGCCGAGGAAGCCCAGGCCGAGCCGGTCGCCGATCTCCTGGCACTGCTTCAGGTGGCGGTTCGACTCGGCGCAGGTGTCGTGGATCGACTCCAGCGGCGCGCCCGACAGTTCGAACTGGCCCGCCGGCTCGAGGCTGATCGCGCCGTCGGCACCCTTGAGCGCGATGACCTTGCCGCCTTCCAGCACCGGCTCCCAGCCATAGCCCTCCATCTCCTTGAGCAGGTCGCGGATGCCGCCGGGCTCGTCGTAGCTCGGGGCGCGATGATCGGCGGTGCGGTAGACGAATTTCTCATGCTCGGTGCCGATGCGCCAGTCGGCAGCCGGCCGGGCGCCGCGCTCGAACACCGAGATCAGCTGATCGCGGCCTTCGATCGGGGCTTCGTCGCCAAGTTCGCTCAGGTGATTGCTCATGCCGCCGCTCTAGCCGCGCCGGAACGACGGCGCAATTGAGCGCGACTTGGAACCGCGCTCACCGCCGGCGCGGTAGATAGACATCGTCGAACTCACCGCAATCTGCCCCGCAACGCGGTTCACCATCGACCCGCCGAGCCGGGCCAACGCGCCGCCGGCCGGATCGGGCGCAGCGCTCGTGCCGTTCACCTGTGCGGGCGGCGGAGTTTTACTGCCAGTGCGCCTGTTTCGAAGTCTGGCCGATACCTGGATTGAGGCAGTTGCACGGGTCCAGCTCCTTGTAGAACTCGACCAGGTTCGGCTTGGCTGGATACAGGTGCCCGACATTGTGCTCGGCTGGATATTCGGCGCCGCGATCGTCGAGGAGCGCCCACATCGCATGCTCCAGCGCCAGCGGATCGACGCCTTTGCGGACGATATAGTCCTGGTGGAAGACGTGGCAGAAGAAGTGCCCGTAATAGAGTTTGTGGCTGATGCCGGCCTCGACTTCGGGTGGCAGGGTTTCGAACCAGGCCTGGTCGTCGCGGCGCAGCGCGATGTCGAGCGCGACGATCTCCTCGACCTCGGCGGCGTGGATGGTGCGGTAGCGGACCGCCGCACCGGCCGCAGCGAAGCGGTGCAGGAACGCCGCCTCCGCCTCGACCGGCGTGCAGGCGTAGTAATCGGCATCGGCCGGACCCAGACGGGCGTCGAGCAGGTCGCGCAGTGCGCCGGCATCGGCCGCCGACACCCTGACCACCAGATGATGTTCGAACCGGTCGCGAAACTCGAGCATCCGCGGCGGCAGGTGGGAGGGCGCGACGCGGCTGGCAAGCTGCAGGACGCGGTCGCTCAGCGCCCGAATGCCGATCTTGCGCGCCATCGCATCGACCTTGTCCTTGAGGCGGAACAGCGTCGGCAGCTTGTCGGTGCCCAGGCGCCGGATCGCCAGGAAGGTGTCCTTGCCGTAGCGCTCGGTCAGGTTGAAGGCGTCGCGGTGCATGTATTCGCCGGCGATCGGCAGCGGCTGGTTGCTGCGCAGCATGCCGCGGCGGATCGCGGTCAGGTCGGCGGTGTCGTTGGTGCCGATGTAGAACACCGACGTCTCGGCCTCCCGCGGGAATGTATCGAGCCGGACGGCGAACAGCACCATCCTGCCGGCCGAGCCCGATGCCTCGAACAACCGGCTGGGGTCGGCGTTGAAGCGCGCCGGGGTTGCTGCATCGACGTCCCGGACGTGTGCGGCATAGTCGTTGTCCGACGCCCGCGCGCCGCTGTCGACGACGTCCGTCGCGGCGTAATCCTGGTTCTCCAGCCGGGTCAGTATCTCCTCGGGCGCGTCGCCGAGCTGGACGCCGAGGTGATTGACCAGTTCCAGCGTGCCGTCGGCGCGGGCGCGGGCGAACAACGCCATCTCGGTGAACGCCGGGCCGCGGCGGACCAGCGCGCCGCCGGAATTGTTGCTGATCCCGCCGAGCACCGAAGCGCCGATGCACGACGAGCCGATCACCGAATGCGGCTCGCGACCCAGCGGCTTGAGCAGCCTTTCGAGCTGGTTGAGCGTCGCGCCGGGCAGGCAGATGACCTGCTTGCCGTCCTGGATCAGTTGGACCTTGGCCATCCGCAGCGTGCTGACGATGACGATATCGCGGTCATAGTCGTTGCCATCGGGGGTCGAGCCGCCGGTCAGGCCGGTATTGCTGGCCTGCATGATGAGGATCTGGCCGGCCGCGACGACCAGGCTGGTAACGCGCCACATCTCAACCAGTGAGCCCGGGCAGACCACGGCCAGGACGCGGCCGCCGCCAAATCGATAGCCCATCCGGTAAGATCGCGTCGCAGCGTCGCTGGTATGAACCTGACGACTACCGACGACGTCCTTCAATGCAGTGACCAGTTCGGCGCGCATCGCCGTAACATCCACCTCGATCGCAGCATGCTGGTTCATTGCAGATACTCTCATCGGGTGAACGGCGAGATCGAGAAGAACTGTCGCAACCCGTTGTACGAGCTCGCCAGATGCAACACGCCCCCTTGGCCGTCAATGTTTCTCCGGTGCTTGTTCTCACGCGTCGGTCGCGCTGCCTTGGGACGTGACACAGGCTTTGATCTCGGGCTATGTGGGCGCCGACGGCTTGCCGGATCCCTAGAAAATCCGCGCACGTCCGCAGTTCCTTGGGAGATGAAACGTGGATCCGAAGAAGACAGCGCTGGTTCTGATCGAGTATCAGAACGACTTCACCACCGAAGGCGGCACGCTGCATGAAGCCGTCAAGCCGGTCATGGACAGCACCAACATGCTCGCCAACACGATCGAGACGGTTGCCCGGGCACGCGAACTCGGCGCGACCATCGTGCTGGTGCCGATCACCTTTGCCGAGGGCTATGGCGAGCTGCGCGACGAGCCTTATGGCATCCTGAAGGCCGTCGTCGATTCGAAGTCGTTCATCAAGGGTGGCTGGGGCGCCCAGATCGTCGATTCGCTCAAGCCGCAGGCCGGCGACATCGTCATCGAGGGCAAGCGCGGGCTTTGCGGGTTCGAGAGCACCAACCTCGACTTCGTCCTGCGCAGCCGCGGCATCACCGATATCGCGCTCGGCGGCTTCCTGACCAATTGCTGCGTCGAATCGACGATGCGGGTGGGCTATGAGAAAGGCTATAGCGTCGTCACGCTGACCGATTGCACCGCCACCGTCAGTTCGGAAGAGCAGTCCTTTGCCGTCGCAAAGAACTTCCCGATGTTCTCGCGCCCGATGACCCATGAACAATGGCTCGGCGAGCTCAGCGGCGAGTCCACGACCGAAGTGAAATCGCGCGGCTACGAAACCGTCTGAACGCCAGTCCAGACGACAGGAAAAGGGCTCCGCGAAAGCGGGGCCCTTTTCTTTGTCCGCGCCCGGTCGCGACAGATGGACGGGTGGGACCAAGCTTTTACCAGGAATGAGAATTGCGGCGCACCGGCGATTGCCTTTGGCGTCGATTGGTGACACGACTCGGGCAAGAGCAAAATAGCTTACCGGGGAGATGCGAATGACCAGCAACAATGGTGATGGCGCCGACAAGAGCTTGTCGCGGCGCGCGATGTTCGGGCGCATGGCAGCAGCCGCAACCGTCGCCGGCACCCTGCCTCTGATCGCCAATGCCCAGCCCGCTGCGCGGCCGGCGCCGGCCCCGGCCCCGCCGCCACAGGCGATGAAGCAGGGCGGCAACGGTCCGATCCGCGTGCTGTTCATCAGCTCGTTCCATCCGTTCGACCGCGAGAACCTGTTCCTGGCGCTCGATTCGATGGGCGACGACATCACCTGGACGCATGTCGAGCACCCGGCGGCGGAGCTGTTCTATGATCCACGCGCCGCGAAGAAGTTCGACGTCTACCTGTTCTACGACGCCTTTGCCGGCCGCGAGACCAAGCCCAACAGCCGCGACTTCGTCGACACCGTGCCGACCGCGGAGATGCAGGCCAACCTCAAGCAGCTGATGCAGAACGGCGACAAGGGCTTCGTCTTCTTCCATCACGCGCTCGCGTCATGGACCCACACCTGGCCCGCCGGCGTCAACGGCTCCAACGCCTATGTCGAGATGATGGGCGGCGCCGCCGACTGGGGGACGCCGCTCAAGAACATTCGCGGCAAGGACTATCCGGCTTCCGGCTACCGCCAGGGCACCGAGCAGTTCGTCAGCGTCGTCGACAAGACGCACCCGATCACCCAAGGCCTGGGCGACGGCTTCGACATCGTCGACGAGACCTATCTGTGCCCGATGTTCGAGGATTCGGTGCACTGCCTGTTGCGCACCGACTTCGTGCCGACCGCCGACAAGTTCCAGCATGCTCCCGGCAGCACGCATGTCGGCCCCGGCCATGTTCCCGGCAGCACCATGAGCGCCTGGGTCAAGACCGCCGAGCGCTCGCCGATCGTCTATATCCAGCACGGCCATGACGTCGTCGCCTGGGTCAATCCGAAATGGCGCCTGCTGATGAGCAACGCGATCAAATGGGCCGCGTCGCCGGAATCCAAGGCCTGGGCCCACGCCAATCCAAAGCGGATCTTCGTCTAGCACTCGTTCGGCACGCAGGTATCAGGGGACGCAACATGTCGAAGATCGACTCGGACAAGCTATCGCGCCGCAGTCTGTTCGGTCGGGCAGTGGGCGCCGCCTCGGTCGTCGCGGCATTGCCCCTGATCGGCGCGCAGGCCCAGCCGGCGCCCGGCCCGCCCGCCGCACCCGCCGTACCGCCGCCTGCGACACGCCCGATGCCGCAGGGTGGCACCGGCCCGATCAAGGTGCTGTTCATCACCAAGTCGCACCCGTTCGACCGGGAGAACCTGTTCCTGACGCTCGACTCGATGGGCAAGGACATCACCTGGACGCACGTCGAGCATCCTGCCGCACAGGCGTTCTTCGACCCCAAGCTGGCCGCCGGCTATGACGTGTTCCTGTTCTACGACGCCTTTGCCGGCCGCGACGAGCTGGCGCCCGGCCCGGACGGCAAGCGCAACTTCACCTTCCATCCGCCGTCACCCAAGCTTCGCGCCGACTTCAAGCAGCTGCTGCGCAACGGCGACAAGGGCTTCGTCTTCTTCCACCACGCGCTGTCGTCGTGGAATCACACCTGGCCCGAATACGTCGAGGTCATGGGCGGTGCATCCGACTGGGACGTCCCGCTGAAGAACATCCGCGGCAAGAACTACCCCCAGTCCGGCTATCACGCCGGCGTCAGCGAGCACATCACCGTCGTCGACAAGGCGCACCCGATCACGCAGGGCCTGGGCGACGGCTTCGACATCGTCGACGAGACCTACCTTTCGCCGATGTTCGAGGATTCGGTCCATGCGCTGCTGCGCACCGACTTCAAGCCGGTCGCCGAGAATTTCCGGCCGGAACAGGCCGGGCATCCGGCGGGCAGTAACATGACCGCCTGGGTCAAGACCGCGGAGCGTTCGCCGATCGTCTATATCCAGCACGGTCATGACAACCGGGCCTGGACCAATCCGTCGTTCCGGACGCTGATGACCAACGCGATCAAATGGTCGGCATCGCCCGATTCCAAGACCTGGGCACACGCCAATCCCAAGAAGATATTCTCCTGACACCATGCGCGCCGGGCTCCTCATCCTCGCGATCGGAGCCTGGGCCGGAGCGACGGATGCTTCGGCGCAGGACGCAGCGCCGAAGCCCTGGGAGATCGTCCCGGCCCCGGCGATCCCGCCCGACCGGCTGATACCGCTCGACCAGGCGCTGGCCGCGGTCCGGACCGCGCAGGCGGCGTGTCTGCTCAAGAATTCGCCGACGACGGTCCAGGTCGTCGACCTCAACGGCAACATCAAGGTCCTGCTGTCGGCGGATGGGGCGCGCGGCAACTCCTTCGAAGCGGCGCGGCGCAAGGCCTACACCGTGCTGAAGAAGGGCATGGCGTCGAGCGCTTTCGCCAGGAGCATCGGATCACCGCCGCCCAACTCGCTGATCGAGAACGATTCCAGCCTGCGCGCGTCGGGGGGCGGCGTGCCGATCGTCAGGAACGGCACGATCATCGGGGCGCTGGCCGTCTCCGGGCCGACCGGGCAGGTCGACGACGAGGCCTGCGCGCTCGCCGGGCTGGCGGAGTTCAAATTCTAGCGGGACGACGGGCGCAACTTAGGGGAGGCTGGTTTGAAACGCTGTCTGAAGTCGGGACTGGCAGCGATCTGCCTGTCGACCGGCGTTCCCGCGGCCGCACAGGTCGCCGCGACCGCGCCCAACGTCCCGGTGCTGCCGTACAAGGCGGTCCCCGGCTTTTTCAAGATTCCCGCCGGCGAGTTCATGGGAGAGGCGCAGGGCATCGCCACCAACTCCCGCGGTGACATATTTATCTTCTTTCGCGGCAACCCGGGCGGCCGGCTGTGGCAGTTCGACAAGCTCGGCAATTTCGTCCGCGAGATCGGCAAGGGTTATTACGGCTTCCAGTTCCCGCATGCCGTACGCGTCGATGCGCAGGATAATGTCTGGACCGTCGACGAGGGCACCAACGTCGTCACCAAGTTCAACCCCGACGGCAGCCGCATCCTGATGGTGCTCGGCCACCGTCCGCCGGTCACCGCCGGGCTGGTCGCGACCCGGCGCGGACCCAATCCGCCGGACGAGAAATATACGTTCTGCCGACCGTCGGACGTCGCCTGGGACCCGCAGGGCAACATCTTCGTGGCGGACGGCTATTGCAACAACCGGGTAGTCAAATACGACCGAGACGGACGCTTCGTCGGCAAGTTCGGCGGCTCGGCAGCGGGCAGCGGCCAGGGCGAGTTCAACCTGCCGCACGGCCTGCAGGTCGACCGCTCGGGCAATGTCTATGTCGCCGACCGCGGCAACGCGCGCTATGTCGTGCTCGACAACGACCTGCGCTGGAAGGCGGCGTACACCAACGTCGGCACGGCCTGGACCGACTGCATCTCGCAGGGGCCACACCAGTATCTGTTCGCCTCCAACTCCAACCCGAACGGCAACGCGCCCGGCACCTGGGAGCGCACCGGCCAGATCTACAAGCTCGAGCTCGACGGCACGGTGGTCGGCAAGTTCGGCTATGCCGGCAAGGAGGCGCCGGGTTTCCAGGTCGTCCACGCCATCGATTGCCGCAACCCCGACGAGCTTTTCGTCGGCGAGATCGAATCGTGGCGAGCGCAGAAGTTCGTGCTCCAGGGGGCTGGCAAGTGATGATGACCGGTCGAACGCCCGCGCTGCGGTGCCTGCTGCTCGCGGCCGCTGCGATGCTGTCCGCGGCGGCGCTGGCCCAGGCCCCCGCTCCGACGCTGAAGTTCACTGCGGTCGAGCCGCTGAAGATGCCGCCGGACACCTATTTCGGCGAGGTCGCCGGGGTTGCGACCAGCTCCAGGGGCCATGTCTTCATCTACATGCGGACCGGCGATCCGACCGCGACGCTGGGCGGCGCGCGGGCGTTTGCGCACAATGGCGCGGCGTTGATGGAGTTCGATGCCGCGGGCAAGTTCGTCCGCGAGATCGGCAAGGGGGCCTATGGCTTCCTGTCAGCGCAGCAGGTCAGGGTCGATGCGCAGGACAATGTCTGGGCGGTCGATGCCTATAGCGGCATGGTCATCAAATTCGATCCGACCGGCAGCCGCATCCTTTTGCTGCTGGGGCGCAAGCCTGAGGATATCAGCGTTCCCGAAGGCCCGCCCCGGCCGCCCCGCGCCGGCAGCCTGCCCGGCGCCGGAGCCCCGCAGGACCTGTTCGCTGCACCGGCCGACGTCTCTTGGGATGCGGCGGGCAACATCTACGTTGCGGACGGCGTCGGCACCAACACCCGCATCGCCAAGTTCGACAAGGCCGGCGTCTTCCTCAAGTCCTGGGGCAGCACCGGCAGCGGCGACGGTCAGTTCGCCGACGTCCATTCGATCGCGATCGATGCCGCCGGCAACGTCTATGTCGCCGACGCCGGCAACAAGCGCATCCAGGTCTTCGACGGCGACGGCGCTTTCAAGCGCTCGATCACCGGCGTCGGCGCACCGGCGGCGCTGTGCCTGACCAAGGGGCCGCGTCCGACGCTGTTCAGCTCCAACTCCAACCCGGTCGACGATCTCGATACCGGCGGCGAAATCTACCAGCTCGACCTGGACGGGCGGATCGTCGGCAGGTTCGGCCGGGCGGGCAAGCGGCCCGGCGAATTCGGCACGGTCAACGCCATCGACTGCCGCACCGCCGGCCAGCTCTACGTCGGCGAGGTCGGCAACTACCGCGTCCAGAAACTGACCCTGCGATGAGGCGGTGAAGCGGCTCCTGCTGGTCGCGCTTGGAGCCTGGGCTTGGGCCGGTGCAGGCGGCGCCGCGGCGGCGGATCTGCCGGCGCCGCGCTTTCATCACATCCACCTCAACGCGCGCGATCCCGAAGCCGCCATCGCCTTCTACATCAAGGCGTTCCCGACCACATCGCGGGTGAGCTGGCAGGGCAAGCCGGCGCTGTCCTCGCCCGACGACGTGCTGATCGTCTTCGACAAGGTCGCCTCGCCGCCCAAGGCCGATCCGGAGCAGACGGCCTATTGGCACTTCGGCTGGAACGTCGTCGATGCCCGGGCCAGCCTGGCCACCTTCAAGGACCGGCTCGTGCCGTTCTACACCGGCGACGGCGGCGGTTTCGTCGGCATCAGCAGCGACACCTACCCCTACCCGCCCGGCGTCCCCGGCCGCACCCGCGCTCAGCTCGCCGAGGCCCAAGCTCAAAACCTCCAGCCGCGCCGCGTCGGGGGCAACGGCTATATCGCCGGACCGGACAAGGCGGTGATCGAGTTCACCGGCAACGCGCCCGCCGAGCGCATCGATCACGTCCACATGTGGCAGGAGGAGCCGCTGTGTGCCCAGGCCTGGTACACCCGCCACCTCGACGCGACCCCGCGGCGCGGCATCGTCCCGCCCACCGAAGCCGACTGCCGGATGCCGCGCGGCGCCGATCGGTCATGGCCGTCGCTGAACCCGGAAGGCACCTACCGCTCGCCGACCGGTGGCGTCAGCTTCAGCGGCGTGGCGATGAACTGGTATCCGAACCAGACCGGGCGGCGGCTGGTTTCGACCCGCGGCCACCTGATCGATCATGTCGGCCTGAGTGTCACCGACCTCGACGCCTGGATCGCCCGGTTCAAGCGCGAGGGGGTGCCGATCCTGAAACGCATCTACCGGATCGGCAGCGCCCGCGCCGTGATGATCGAAGGCCCCAGCCACGAGGCGATCGAACTGGTCGAGGCGCGCTAGGCCCCGCCAGCCTCAGGCGACGTCGTGGTTGGCGAGCCGCTCGAGCGCAGTGACCATCGCCGAATGGTCCTTGTTGCCGTCGCCGTGGGCGGCACATGAATTGAACAGCTCCTGTGCAGTCGCCGTGTTGGGCAGCGACAGGCCGAGCGACCGCGCACTCGACAGGGCGAGGCTGAGGTCCTTGCGGTGCAGGTCGATGCGGAAGCCGGGATTGAAGGTCCGGGCGATCATCCGCTCGCCGTGCACTTCGAGGATCCGCGACGAGGCAAAGCCGCCCATCAATGCGGCGCGCACCTTGGCCGGATCGGCACCGGCCTTGGAGGCGAACAACAGGCCCTCGGCGACCGCTTCGATGTTCAACGCGACGATGATCTGATTGGCGACCTTGGTGATCTGGCCGGCGCCGACATCGCCGACATGGGTGATGTTCTTGCCCATCGCCTCGAACAGCGGCTGCGCCCGCGCGACATCCTCGACCGTGCCGCCGATCATGATGGTCAGCGCGGCGTTCTTGGCACCGACCTCGCCGCCCGACACCGGCGCGTCGACATAGCCGCCGCCCTGCTTCGCCACGCGCTCGGCGAAGCGCTGGGTGGCGATCGGGTCGATCGAGCTCATGTCGATGACCAGCTTGCCGCTCAGGTCGCCGGTGGCGAGGCCGTTGGCGCCGAACAGTGCCGCCTCGACGTCGGGCGTATCGGGCAGCATCAGGATGATGACCTCGACCGCCGCGGCGATCTCGGCATAGCTGGTGCCGACCGTCGCGCCGCCGTCGACCAGCTCGGCCGGCGGGTCGCTGCGGTGGCGGTGCAGGACCAGTTCATGCCCCGCTGCCTGCAGGTGGCCTGCCATTGGCCGGCCCATGATGCCCGTTCCGATAAAGCCGATCTTCATGCTGCTTCTCCTGAATGGCCGGTGCCCAGCCATGGTGTCGCCCAGCCAAGGCCGGCGACGGTGTTGCCCGCCGGGCGGTATTCGCAGCCGATCCAGCCCTGGTACCCCAGCGCATCGATCTTCGGCAGCAGCCAGGCGTAATTGATCTCGCCGGTGCCGGGCTCGTTGCGGCCCGGATTGTCGGCGAGCTGGATGTGCCCGATCCGCGGCAGCAGGCGCTCGATCGCCCGCGCCAGGTCGCCCTCCATGATCTGCATGTGGTAAATGTCGTACTGGAACAGGACGTTGTCCCGACCGACACGGTCGATGACGGCCAGCGCCGCGGCCGAGCCGTCGACGATGAAGCCGGGCATGTCGACACGGCTGTTGATCGCTTCGACGAAGATCGTGATGCCGTGCGGCGCTGCAGCGTCGGCGACATAGCCCAGGTTGGCTACCAGCGTGTCGAGGCAGGCGGCATGATCGGCGCTCGCCGGCTTGATCCCCGCCATCAGGTGGATGTTGGCGCAGCCCAAGGCGCGAGCGTATTCGATCGCCTGGTCGATGCCCTTGCGGCATTCCTCGACCCGGTCTGGATGACCGCCGATGCCGCGCTCGCCTGCCGCCCAGTCGCCGGGGGGCGCGTTGAACAGCACCTGGGTCAGGCCATGCTCGTCGAGGGCGGCGCGGATGCGCTCCGCCGGCTCCTCATAGGGGAACAAATATTCGACGCCCTTGAAGCCTGCGGCCGCAGCCGCCCCGAAGCGCTCCATGAACGGCAGTTCGGTAAACATCATCGACAGATTTGCGGCGAGCTTGATCATCAATTCTCCTGTGTCTCTGGAATGTCGCCGCCTTGTAGCGGTTCGCGCGACGACACGCTGACCGGCGCGCGGTTTTCCGCCAGCTGGATGGTCAGGTCGGCGCGCTCCGGCATCTCTGCCAGGATGTGCCGCGTCAGGCGCTCGTAATGCTGGATGAAACGGCCGATCTGCGCATCGGTCATCACGCCGGGCGCCGACGCACCGACATAATCGCGCAGCGCGTGTTCCTGCTCGATCCGCCACGCCCTAACGATGTCGAAGCCCGGCGCGGCGAGGATGATCAGATAGTCCAGCCGCGCGAACAGCGCCTGATAATCGCCGGCAAGCGCCTGGTTCACATAGGTCCGCCAAACCGCCTGCGGGTCCTCGTCGCGTTCCAGCGCATTGACCGGTTCGAGAAGCGCGGACGGTTCCTCCGGCCGGGCGCCGACGCACCAGCCTTCGAGGATCACCACGTCGGTGCCCGCATCGGCGGTGCTCCATTCGGAACGCGGCACACGGTCGTCGCGCGACTTGTCGAAGCGCGGCAGCTCGGCAGCTTCGCCTCGGTCGAGCGCGGCGATCGCGTCGAGGCCGAGGAACACGTCATGGGTGCCCGGCACGCCGCGGGTTCGCAGCAGCGGGTGAATATCGCGTCCCAGCATCTCGCGCGCCGCCCGGGTCATGTAGAGGTCGTCGATCGACAGCACTGCGGTCTCGATCCCGCTCGCTCCCAGCCGCGTCGCCAGGCCGTTTGCCAGCGTCGATTTCCCGCTGCCCTGGGCCCCGCACAGGCCGAGCACGAACGGTCGCCGCTCGGTACGCGCCAGGGCCTGCTGGATAGCCGCCTCCGCCGCATCGAGCGTCGGCCAATCACCCTCGTGCATCGCCACGCTATCCTTCGACGTCGGCTTTTCGACCGACACCATGCCGGACTCCAATCCATCTAGCAGCAGATTCAACTATTATCACCCATGCCGCAATGAATAGCCGGAGACTTGGCAGATGCACAGCAATGTAGACACAGGATAGTCGCGATGCCAAACGTCCCCGATAATCGATTGGGGAGCGACGATGTCCGACAAGCAAGCGGTCCTGATGCTGGTCAAGCGGCCCGAGCTTTGGGGGTTGGAGCAGCTCGGCGAGCATTTCGACCTTCGCACCGTACCCGGTCCCGGCATTCGCGCCGTCGTGACCGGCGGCACCGAGGGTATCGACGCGGCGACGATGGACGCGCTGCCCGACCTCGAGATCATCTCGGTCTGCGCGGTCGGCTATGATTCGACCGACGTCGCCCATGCCCGGTCGCGCGGCATCGTCGTGACCAACACGCCGGACGTGCTGACCGACGATGTCGCCGACCTCGCCATCGGCCTGATGCTGGCGACCTCCCGGCGGATCGCGCAGCACGATCGCTATGTTCGGGACGGGGAATGGGTGAGCAAGGGATCGCCGCCCCTGACCCGCCGGATGAGCGGCCGTCGCATCGGCATCCTGGGCCTGGGCCGCATCGGCCTGGCGATCGCTAAGCGCGCCGAACCCTTCGCCACCGAGATCGCCTATTACAGCCGCAACAAGCGGGACGATGTATCGTACCGCTATGCGCCCGACGTCGTCAGCCTTGCGGCCTCGGTCGATATCCTGGTCGTCGCCACATCGGGGGGCAAGGACACCGCCAAGCTGGTCGATGCCGCGACGATCGAGGCGCTCGGCCCCGACGGCATGCTCGTCAACATCGCGCGTGGTTCGGTGATCGACGAGGATACATTGGTCGCCGCCCTCGCCGACGGCAGGCTCGGCAGCGCCGGCCTCGATGTCTTCGCCGACGAGCCCAACGTGCCGCAAGCCTTGCTGTCGATGCAGAACGTCGTGCTGCTGCCCCACCAGGGCAGCGCCACCGTCGAGACGCGCGCCGTCATGGGCCAGTTGGTCATCGACAATCTCGACGCCCATTTCTCCGGACGGAGCCTGATCACGCCGCTGTGGTGAGCCGGACTCGCGCGACTAGCGGCTCCGATGTGAGTCGAATTATCAGGTGATCCGGTGGTTCGTCGCTGGCCGCGCTTGGTCCGCGAGGTAACGGCGGAGGGTGAAACGTAACAACATCTTGCGCCGGATAATAGAGATCAGTCACTCTGTGAGAGACTTGCTGATCGTCGAGAATCTTACTGGAAAATCGCAATAGTTGAGGCTGTTGAGATCGCAAAGCGGTTGCCAAGCCATGCGTAAAGTTGGAGGCTGGCGACAGGGTCGCTCATCAATTGTCGACTCTCAATTAGGTACGGGGAGAATCAAGTGAAGCGACTTATGGCCATTGCGGCATTGGGACTGGCGGCGTCGCAGGCGTCCGCCCAGCAGCCCAACCGCCCGGTATCCGCCGACCCCTACGCCAACAATGCCGACGCCGGTAAGTTGAGCTTTCCGCTGGCTGCTGCCGCGGGCCAGGATAGCGGCGCTGCCAAGACGCCGCTGGCCGGCGCCGTGAACACCGGACCGTTCAACGACAAGACCTGGAAATACGGTCCTAATTTCGACCCCAAAGGCGGCGGTCCAAGCACGATCTGGAACCCGGCCATGCTCAAGCTCAAGCAGGGCGGCAAGCTGACCGGCGGCACCGTGTTCAGCGCTACCGATCCCGAGACGTATTGCGCCATGGCGAATGCCGGCTACGACTTCATCTGGACCGAGATGCAGCACAACACGCGTGACTGGAACTCGGTGGCGCGGATGTGGGCCGCCTGCCCGTACGCCAAGGCCGTTCCCGGCGTGCGCGTCGCCTATACCGACGAGCGCGAGATCCAGCACGCCCTCGACGCCGGCGCCCTGGTCATCGTGATCCCCACCGTCGACACCGTAGAGGAAGCCGTCACCGCCCGTAACTGGGTGTTCTGGCCGCCGCTCGGCCGTCGCAGCGCCGGTGGTGGACAGGCCTTCGGTCCCGCCATGTGGGGCGGCGTTCCCGGTGGCTATCGCCAGACGTCGAACGACAACATCGTCATGATCGTCATGATCGAGACCCTCGAAGGCCTGAAGAATGCCGCCGGCATCGCCAAGGTCCCGGGCGTCACGGCCGTGTTCGCGGCGAGCGGCGATCTCGGCAACTTCACGGGCTACGCTCCCGGCTCGCCGGACTATGAGCGCGCCATCAACATCGTCCACGACGCCACCATCGCCGCCGGCAAGCGCCTGTGCGGACCACTGCAGTGGCGCGACCGGGCCGACTTCACCTGCTTCCAGGCAGGTTCCGAAACTGCCGCTATCGCTCGCGGCGTTGCAGGCGAACTTGGACCACTTGCCAACACGCAGGCCAAGGTCACCAGCGGACCACTCGCCGCCAAGTAACGGCATCGTCCTCACAAGCGAATGGCGGCGCGGGGCTTCGGTCCCGCGCCGCTTTTGTTTGTGCCGTTGCGCTCAGCGGCAGCGTGACTGCAGGCGCTCGGTCAGGCCCCGCTTAATGTAGGCCGCGTTGGCCGGGCCCAGCATCTGGAGCCCGCACAAGAAAACGGCGCGCGACCCCTGCGGATCGCGCGCCGTCCTGTTCGGTAGGCCCGCCTTAGAGCGTCGGGACGAGAAGCGTGAACGGCCAGACATAGGCCATCAGCATGACCACGACGCCGACCAGCATGCCCAGGATGACACTGTGGAAGAAGACGTAGCGCAGGATCTTGCTTTCCTGTCCGAACCATTGCGTCGCGGTCGAGGCGACGACGATGCTCTGCGCATCGATCATCTTGCCCATCACGCCGCCGGTGCTGTTCGCCGCTGCCATCAATACGGGTGGCAGGCCGAGCTGCTCGGCCGTGACCTTCTGCAGTCCGCCGAACAGCACGTTGGACGCGGTGTCGGAGCCGGTCACCGCAACGCCGACCCAGCCCAGCATGGTGCCGAAGAACGGATAGAGCAGCCCGGTTGCAGCAAACGCCAGGCCCATCGTCGCGTCGACGCCGGCAAAGCGGGTCAGATAGCCCAGCGCGAACATCGCCGCGATAGTGACCAGCGACGGGATGACCGCCTTGAAAGCGCGACCGTACGTTGCCGCGATCTCACCCGGCCGCGCTCCGAGCAACAAGCCCGAAAGCAGACCGGCGACCAGGATGGCCGTACCGGACGCTGACAGCAGGTTGAGGTTGTAGACCGCCGCCTCAAGTTCCGGCTGGACGACGACCGGGGGCATGCGCTGCACCAGATGGTCGAGCCCGGTGAAGACGATCTTGGGCCGGAAGATACCGTCGAGGAACGTCTTGCTGACGGGCAGGCCCCAGATGAACACCAGCACGGTCAGGATGATCCACGGCATCCACGCCTTGCGCAGAGCGGCGGGAGTGGCGTGGACGGTCGCTGCTGCGCCACCAGCGATGCCGCCGGTGCCACCGAACTCACTGCTTGGATTCCCGTCGACGCTGGCATGGATAACCGCCGGAGCCCGCTCATCACCAGGCGAGAGCCGCGACTCGTTGACGTGCATGATCGTCTTGGGCGACCAGAACTGCAGGAACGTAACCAGAGAGATGATCGCGACGATGCCGGAGCCGACCGCGGTCAGCCACGGACCGTGGAAGTTGGAGATCAGCAGCTGGGTGACCGAAAAGCTGATGCCGGCGACGGCAACGGCAGGCAGGACTTCAAGTGCACGACGCCAGCCGCAATAAGCGCAGACTAACCAGAACGGCACGATCAGGGCAAACAGGAACATCTGTCGCCCGACCATCGCCGAAAGCTGATCCAAAGGCAGGCCGGTCGAGGTCGCCAGGGTGACGATCGGCACGCCCAGCGCACCAAAAGCGACCGGCGCAGTGTTGGCGATCAGCGACAGGCCCGAAGCCTGCAACTTGGTAAAGCCGAGGCCGATCAGCATCGCACCGGTAATCGCGACGGGCGCACCGAAACCGGCGGCGCCCTCGAAAAATGCGCCGAAGCAGAAGGCGATCAGCAAAAGCTGCAGCCGGCTATCGTCGGTCACCCGCGCGATGGAATCGCGCAGCACATCGAACTGACCCCGCTCGTTGGTGATCTTGTAAAGGAAGATGATGTTGAGGACGATCCAGCCGATCGGCAGCAGTCCGTAGGAGACGCCGTAAGCAGCTGCCAGGCCAGCCATCTGGACCGGCATGCCGAAACCCAGGATCGCGATGACGAGAGCCGTCGCGAGACCCGCCAGCGCCGCGATATGCGCGCTCATCTTGAAGATGCCGATGCCGCTCAGCAGAACCACGACCGGCAGCGCCGAGATCAGCGCAGAGAGCAACGGTGAGTTGAATGGATCGTAATTCTGCGACCAGATCATGCGTCTCCCCTTATTTGTTAAGCTCGTTTCGCCTGCCCAAATTATTTTCGCAACAACTTTGTTGCGCTCACTTCGCGGGGGGCTCTGTGCTTCCGATCCTGAAAGCCTTGGGGTTGCTGAGTTTGAACCGTGATCGCGCGGTATCACGTGGATTCTGGCTGATGCTTGATCGAAACGTACGCCGGAGTTCGGTTTATCGATCAAGAAATCTTGGGTGGGGCCCTCTCACTATTTGAGAGGCGTCCGTTATCGAACTCCGTTCGGGCATTACGAACCGTGCGCAGATCGTGACGCGCTGCCCCATCAATAGCATTCATTTCTTGGCGCCGCCTCTTTACGTGATTCAGACGAGCAGTCGTTTGCAACGGACGTCCGAACCTTGATCCATATCGTAATTCGGGCTGCGCGCTGCCGTGGTAGTCAAGAGGTTCATCGGCGCGAATGATTGTTGGCGAAATCTGTGAGTCGGCGGGATGCCGCTTGCCGTAGGGTTTTTGCATCGCCTGATGGCCGCTCACCGATACGCAAGGATAGCTGCCCGATTGCGGGGTCAAATAGAGCGTCAACGTAAATCCGGCGGACATTTGGAGGCCTTGCGATCAAGAGCTTCTAAAGGCACCCAGCCCGCAGTTCTCGCGAAGACCTCTGGATCGTTGGTAGATGCTCGCAAATGGCAGCGCGGACAGTGCAAGCGACGCCGGCTTTGCCGCCCCGAAGAGCAACGAGGTATTCAGCTGAACGGAACGTTTTGCGCCGCCCTTGCGCACTTCGAAAGCAGGCTGGAGGCCCGCGCTTGAGGCGGGCTTGACCAGGCTAGCGCCTGGCGTCCGGAATGGCGCCGCGAGATCGGGCTGGCCTTAAACCGTCAAACTCAATCCACCCGTAAGCGCCGAACGATCCCCACATTGTTGACACTGCTGTAATCGACGATTTTCGCCGGCCTGTTGGAGGGCTTGCGCGGATGGACGACAACGACTGCACGTACGAGGCTTGTACGAGTGCTCACGGCGCTCAGCCGGCTGTGGTGATCCAGTCTGAGCGGCGCCGGCGCTGGTCCGACGAGGCCAAGCTGCGGATCGTCCAGGAGACGCTGGTGCCCGGCACGATCACCTCGCTGGTGGCGCGGCGACACGGCATCGGCACGGGGCAGTTGTACACCTGGCGCAAGCAGATGTTGGCGGGCGCGATGACGGGTTTCATGCCGGTCGAGCTATGCGCGGCAGACGTGCCGGCAGCGGCGGAGCGCCCGCCAGCACCTCGGACCGGACTGGTCGAGATCGTCATGCCATCAGGCGCGCGGGTAACGATCGAGCCCGAGATCGAGCGCGCGGCCTTGAAGAAGGTGCTCGGCGTCATTTCCGAGCTCGGCCGGTGAGCCTGAGTTTCCCGCCGTCGACGAAGATCTATTTGTCGCTGATGCCGTGCGACATGCGCAAGGGTTTTGACGGCCTGGCGGCACAGGTCAGCCAGATCCTCCGGCTCGATCCGTTCTCAGGCACGGTTTTCCTGTTTCGCAGCAAGCGCGCCGATCGTTTGAAGGCGCTGGTCTGGGACGGAAGCGGCTTGTGCCTCTATGCCAAGCGGCTCGAGCATGGGCGCTTCGTGTGGCCCCGCGCCAGCGAAGGAGCGTTGCGGCTGTCGCCGGCGCAACTGGCGATGTTGATCGAGGGGCTCGACTGGAAGCGGGCGATTGTCCATTCCGAGCCGGTTGTCCCGACGCTCGTCTGAGCCGATAACAGCATGCCGTAAAACGGCGGTTTAGCGTTGTTTTTAATCGGCTTTTCGATGTTTTCGATGGCTGTACGTCGCTCGATCGGCTAGTGCTTGTACATGCGGTTTGACCTTGGTCGCTTGCCCCGTGACCCCATTCTTCTCCAGCGCATGGTCCGCGACGCGGTCGAGACGATCGACCGGACGACGGCGGATCTGACCGCGAGCGCGGCGCTGGCCAAGCTGCAGACATTGCGTATCGCCAAGCTCGAACATGAAGTTGCCCGGCTACGGCGCAGCCAGTTCGGTCGCAGCTCGGAGCAACACGCAGCAGACCAGCTGCGCCTGCTGTTCGATGAGGCTATGACGAGTGACGCTGTGACGGGCGCGCCAGCCAATGACGACACGCCGGGCGAGGACGCGGTGCCCGCGATCCGCCGCGGCGGACGCGCGCCACTGCCGGCCCATCTGCCGCGCCGCGAGATCGAACATCTGCCCGCTGCCGGTTGCGACCGCCCGGGCTGCCACGGAGCTCAGATCCGCATCGGCGAGGACATCACCGAAGTTCTCGATTATATCCCCGCACGGTTCGAGGTCATCCGCCACCTCCGGCCCCGGCTTGCCTGCCGGGCCTGCGAGCGCATCATGCAAGCGCCGGTGCCGCCATTGCCGATCCCCAAGGCGCGGGCGACCAGCGCTTTGCTCGCGCACCTGCTGGTCAGCCGCTTTGCCGATCACCTGCCCTGGTATCGCCAGTCGGCGATCCTGCGCCGCGCCGGCGTCGCGATCGACCGCGATGTCATGGGCAACTGGGCCGGCAAGATCGCCTGGCTGGTGGCACCACTCGTCGACCGGATGATGGCCCATGTGCTGGCGACCGGGAAGATCCACGGTGACGATACGCCCGTTACCTTGCTGACCCCCGGCGCATCAGACGGTGCAGCCGGCACCCGCACCGCCCACTTCTGGGTTTATCTGCGCGACGACCGCTGTTCAGGAGACGACGCCCCGCCGGCGGTCGTCTACAGGTTCAGCGCCGATCGTCGCGGCGTGCACCCTGCCGCCCATCTGCAGGACTATGCCGGGTATTTTCAAGCCGATGCGTTCGCCGGCTACAACGCGCTCTACCGCGATCGGGCCACTGGCGCCGCGCGCGGCATCGTCGAGGTCGGCTGCTGGAGCCACGTTCGCCGCAAGTTCAACGACGTGCTGGTGACTAGCAAGGGGCGCTCGGCGATCGCGGCTGAAGCCATCACCCGCATCGGCGCGCTGTTCGCCATCGAACGCCGCATCAAGGGCTCGCCGCCCGATGTGCGACGAACCCTGCGCCAGGCCGAGGCGATCCCCCAGCTTGCGGCGCTCCACCACTGGCTCGGGGTGCAGTTGCGTGGACTTGCACCCAAGAGCGAGCTCGCGCTCGCCTGCAACTATGCGCTATCCCGCTGGGCGGTGATGGTCCGCTACTGCGACGACGGTCGGCTCGAGATCAGCAACAACCTGGTCGAGAACGCCCTGCGCGGTGTTTCGCTGGGACGCAAGAACTGGCTGTTTGTCGGCTCCGCCAAGGGCGGTGAGCATGCCGCTATCTTCTATTCGCTGGTCGGGACCTGTCGCTTGAACGGCATCGATCCGCAGGCCTGGCTCACCGACATTATCGAGCGGATCGGCGAGCATCCGATTAATCGGATCGACGAGTTGCTACCATGGGTGTGGGCGAAGACCCACGGCCACAAGATCGCTGCATGACCCGGCGACCATCCGCCAAGGGTGCGGCCATGACCCTCGACGAACTCGACTCCTGGCTGTCGAGCGACGAAGCCCCCGAAGACTCCATGATGCTCAGCGATCTCGACGGGTTCCTGACCGCGCTCGTCGCCGGGCCGGCATTCATCCATCCCGAGATCTGGCTGCCCAGCGTCTGGGGCAACAAGCACCTCATCCAGCCCGCCGGCCGGAACGGCGAGCGCGCATTGCAGGCGATCGTGGCCCGCTACAACGCGATCTCCACCATGCTGGGGAACACACCAGACGACTGGGCGCCGATCTTCTGGCAGCACCCCGACGGCACCGCCATCCCGGGCGACTGGGCCGAGGGCTTCCTCGACGCCATCAAGCTCTCGATCGAGGCCTGGGCGCCGTTCCTCGCCCACCACGACACCGCCAGGCACCTGTCGATGATCCTCGTCTACTGCGGCGACGCCAACGGCGATGATCTGCTCCCCATCGAGCCCGCGATCCGCGAGCAAATCCTCGGCACCGCCTGCGCGCTCATTCCAGAAAGCGTGATCGCGATCCGAACCGCCTGCATGCCGGCACGGGTCGCACAGGCAAAAGCTGAAGCAGCGCCAAAACGCCAAAACCGACGCTAACCCGCAAACGTCAATGCTGCAGTCGGCGTGGGGTTCGATAGGCGCTTACATCCACCCATCCGACACAAGCTTTAGTCTCGGCGGCTCGCGCGTCCTTCAAAGCCAATTAGTGGCGACACCGTTGTACGCCGTTCTGCTGACGTCACTGAGAATCCTGGATCAGGCACACCCAGTGGGCAGCAATCGTCTGTCGAGTTCGCAGTCTCGATAACCATAGGGAGCGCCGCATCTGCGGCTGCTCTCTTCGCCTAGACTTCAAACAGCACCACGCCACCGGAGGCGTTCACCTTGATCCCGCTGCTGTGCTCAGAACTCGGGGCGCAGACAGCACAACGCCCCGGAGGCTGAGCCTTCCGGGGCGTTGAGGATCGATTTGGTTGCGGGGACAGGATTTGAACCTGTGACCTTCAGGTTATGAGCCTGACGAGCTACCGGGCTGCTCCACCCCGCGACGGGCGTGCGAGCACGCCGAGAACGGTATGATCATTGTGAATGGGTTCAGCCTGTCTGCCGGCTACAAAGCCTGGCGGCGTCCTACTCTTCCATCGCTTGAGCGATAGTACCATCGGCGCTGTCTGGTTTCACGGCCGAGTTCGAGATGGGATCGGGTGGGGCACAGACGCTATGACCACCAAGCTATGAAGCCGGCGGACAGACAGGATTAGAAAACCGAATGACTGGTCTTGTCGGACCAGCGCTTACGACGCTGTACCTCTTAACGAGAGACAGTGCTGTCGATGATGGTGGGATCTTAAGCGTGAACAGAGTAATTAGGACCAGTCAGCTGAATGGATTACTCCACTTACACACCTGGCCTATCAACGTGGTGGTCTTCCACGACTCGATGAGATCTAATCTCGAGGGAGGCTTCCCGCTTAGATGCTTTCAGCGGTTATCCCGTCCGTACATAGCTACCCTGCTGCACCATTGGCATGATGACAGGTCCACCAGAGGTACGTTCATCCCGGTCCTCTCGTACTAGGGACAACTCCTCTCAAATCTCGACGCCCACGGCAGATAGGGACCAAACTGTCTCACGACGTTCTGAACCCAGCTCACGTACCACTTTAATTGGCGAACAGCCAAACCCTTGGGACCTGCTCCAGCCCCAGGATGTGATGAGCCGACATCGAGGTGCCAAACAACCCCGTCGATATGAGCTCTTGGGGGTTATCAGCCTGTTATCCCCGGCGTACCTTTTATCCGTTGAGCGATGGCCCGTCCACGAGGGACCACCGGATCACTATGACCGACTTTCGTCTCTGCTCGACCTGTCGGTCTCACAGTCAGGCTGGCTTATGCCATTGCACTCTAACAGACGGTTTCCAACCGTCCTGAGCCAACCTTCGCGCGCCTCCGTTACTCTTTAGGAGGCGACCGCCCCAGTCAAACTACCCGCCACAGAGGGTCCCTCTACCAGTTTCATGGTAGCAGGTTAGATATAAGAAACGAACAGGGTGGTATTTCACTAATGGCTCCACTCAGGCTGGCGCCCAAGCTTCAAAGCCTCCCACCTATGCTACACAGTTCATTCCTCATACCACTCTGAAGCTGCAGTAAAGGTGCACGGGGTCTTTCCGTCTAACCGCGGGTACCCCGCATCTTCACGGGGAATTCAATTTCGCTGAGCAGGTGTTGGAGACAGTGGGGAAGTCGTTACGCCATTCGTGCAGGTCGGAACTTACCCGACAAGGAATTTCGCTACCTTAGGACCGTTATAGTTACGGCCGCCGTTTACCTGGGCTTCATTTCGATGCTTGCACATCTCCACTTAACCTTCAGGCACCGGGCAGGCGTCAGGCCCTATACGTCGTCTTGAAGCCGACTTAGCAGAGCCCTGTGTTTTTGCTAAACAGTCGCTACCCCCTGGCCTGTGCCCCCCATGAAAAGTTGCCTTAACATGGGGCCTCCTTCTTCCGAAGGTACGGAGGCAATTTGCCGAGTTCCTTCAACACCCTTCTCTCAAGCGCCTTGGTATACTCTACCAGCCCACCTGTGTCGGTTTCGGGTACGGTCTATACGGTGGGGCTATTTCCTGGAACCTCTTCGAAGCCGGGACAATCCAATAAGTCCCGACAACACACGAGATCCGTCACACACCACCAGGCCACGGAATATTAACCGTGTTTCCATCCACTACCCCCTTCGGGCTCGTGTTAGGGACCGGCTCACCCTACGCGGATTAGCCTTGCGTAGGAACCCTTGGGCTTTCGGCGACAGGGCATCTCACCCTGTTTATCGCTACTCATGTCAACATTCGCACTTCCGATACCTCCACAACCCATTACCAGGCTGCTTCACAGGCTTACGGAACGCTCCGCTACCGCGTGCATAAATGCACACCCAAAGCTTCGGTACGTGTCTTGAGCCCCGTTACATCTTCGCCGCAGAAATCCTTACCTAGACCAGTGAGCTGTTACGCTTTCTTTAAAGGATGGCTGCTTCTAAGCCAACCTCCTGGTTGTTTTGGGACTTCCACATGCTTTCCCACTTAGACACGATTTGGGGACCTTAGCTGTTGGTCAGGGCTGTTTCCCTCTCGACGACGGACCTTAGCACCCGCCGTCTGTCTCCCAGACTGTACTCGCACGTATTCGGAGTTTGGTTAGGTTTGGTAGATCTCGCGACCCCCTAGCCCATCCAGTGCTCTACCCCGTGCGGTAATCATCTGAGGCACTACCTCAATAGTTTTCGCGGAGAACCAGCTATTTCCCGGCTTGATTGGCCTTTCACCCCTAAACACAACTCATCCGATACCTTTTCAACGGTAACCGGTTCGGACCTCCAGTGCGTGTTACCGCACCTTCATCCTGGTCATGCCTAGATCGCCGGGTTTCGGGTCTAATACGTCATACTATGGTCGCCCTATTCAGACTCGCTTTCGCTGCGCCTTCACCTAACGGCTTAAGCTTGCATGACATATTAAGTCGTTGACCCATTATACAAGAGGTACGCTGTCACCCCTCAAGGGGGCTCCAACTGCTTGTAGGCATACGGTTTCAGGTACTGTTTCACTCCCCTAATCGGGGTGCTTTTCACCTTTCCCTCACGGTACTAGTTCGCTATCGGTCATGCACGAGTACTTAGGCTTGGAGGGTGGGCCCCCCATATTCAGACAGGATTTCACGTGTCCCGCCTTACTCAAGGACCTTCAATTCGCTGACGCATACGGGGCTGTCACCCGCTACGGCCCGGCTTTCCATCCGATTCTGCTGACTAGTTGAAGGCCACTGGCCTGGTCCGCGTTCGCTCGCCACTACTAACGGAGTCTCGGTTGATGTCCTTTCCTCCAGGTACTGAGATGTTTCAGTTCCCCGGGTTCGCTTCTTCATACCTATGTATTCAGTATGAGATAATCTCCACACCAAACTCCAACTGATCCCGAGCCATCTTGCGACGACCGAGATCAACTCGAATTTGATGAAGAAATTGGGTTTCCCCATTCGGAAATCTGTGGGTCAAAGGTTGCTCACACCTCACCACAGCTTATCGCAGCGTGCCACGTCCTTCATCGCCTGTGCATGCCAAGGCATCCACCATATGCCCTTACCTCACGCTTGAAACCCGCACCACCAACGACAGCACTGAAGTGCTGCACGCATGGTCATACGGTCCATCAAGCACCGCAGTCTCACATCACGGGGAAAGATCCCGTGACGAAGCCCTGCGGCATTCGATTTTCTAAACCCATTCACAATGTCAAAGACGGATCCGGCACGAAGCCGGCATCCGGTATCGCCGCAGCTCGCCCGACCCTTGAGGGTTCAGACAAGTACGGCAAACTGGTTGCCTCATCCTGGAAGACGAAAAGAGAAAGTTGGTGGAGCCTAACGGGATCGAACCGTTGACCTGAAGCTTGCAAAGCTACCGCTCTCCCAACTGAGCTAAGGCCCCAATACAACCAGTGCTGCCAGGCCGTCCAAAGACGACCGCGCGCGACCTGCTTGCAAAACATGGTGGGCCGAAGAAGATTTGAACTTCTGACCCCACGCTTATCAAGCGTGTGCTCTAACCAACTGAGCTACCGGCCCCCAAACCGCCGAGCCCGTCATAAACGGGGCCGGCGCAAGGGCGCATGGCTGCTCAGCGGCATTTCCAGGATGAAGGGACATGAGGACGGCGGTAATGTTCTTTGGAGAGGAGAAAGCATTCTCAGGTGATGACGACCGCTTCAAGACGGTCATCAAATCCCAAGCGCTATTCGCCGGATCCTTAGAAAGGAGGTGATCCAGCCGCAGGTTCCCCTACGGCTACCTTGTTACGACTTCACCCCAGTCGCTGAACCGACCGTGGTCTGCTGCCTCCCTTGCGGGTTAGCCCACAGCCTTCGGGTCAATCCAACTCCCATGGTGTGACGGGCGGTGTGTACAAGGCCTGGGAACGTATTCACCGTGGCATGCTGATCCACGATTACTAGCGATTCCGCCTTCATGCTCTCGAGTTGCAGAGAACAATCCGAACTGAGACGGCTTTTGGAGATTAGCTCACCATTGCTGGTTTGCGACCCATTGTCACCGCCATTGTAGCACGTGTGTAGCCCGGCGCGTAAGGGCCATGAGGACTTGACGTCATCCCCACCTTCCTCCGGCTTATCACCGGCGGTTCCTTTAGAGTTCCCAACTTAATGATGGCAACTAAAGGCGAGGGTTGCGCTCGTTGCGGGACTTAACCCAACATCTCACGACACGAGCTGACGACAGCCATGCAGCACCTGTGTGTAGGTCTCTTGCGAGATGACAGGAATCTCTCCCTGCCGTCCTACCATGTCAAACGCCGGTAAGGTTCTGCGCGTTGCTTCGAATTAAACCACATGCTCCACCGCTTGTGCAGGCCCCCGTCAATTCCTTTGAGTTTTAACCTTGCGGCCGTACTCCCCAGGCGGAGAACTTAATGCGTTAGCTGCGCCACCGAGGCTCTAAGAGCCCCGACAGCTAGTTCTCATCGTTTACGGCGTGGACTACCAGGGTATCTAATCCTGTTTGCTCCCCACGCTTTCGTACCTCAGCGTCAACAGTCGTCCAGTGAGCCGCCTTCGCCACTGGTGTTCTTCCGAATATCTACGAATTTCACCTCTACACTCGGAATTCCACTCACCTCTCCGACGTTCAAGCGATCCAGTCTCAAAGGCAGTTCCGGAGTTGAGCCCCGGGATTTCACCTCTGACTTAAAAAGCCGCCTACGTACGCTTTACGCCCAGTAATTCCGAACAACGCTAGCCCCCTCCGTATTACCGCGGCTGCTGGCACGGAGTTAGCCGGGGCTTATTCTCCCGGTACAGTCATTATCTTCCCGGGTAAAAGAGCTTTACAACCCGAAGGCCTTCTTCACTCACGCGGCATTGCTGGATCAGGCTTTCGCCCATTGTCCAATATTCCCCACTGCTGCCTCCCGTAGGAGTCTGGGCCGTGTCTCAGTCCCAGTGTGGCTGATCATCCTCTCAGACCAGCTAAGGATCGTAGCCTTGGTAGGCCTTTACCCCACCAACTAGCTAATCCTACGCGGGCTCATCCCTAGGCGATAAATCTTTGGTCCGAAGACATCATACGGTATTAGCACAAGTTTCCCTGAGTTATTCCGTACCTAAGGGCAGATTCCCACGCGTTACGCACCCGTGCGCCACTAGACCCCGAAGGATCTCGTTCGACTTGCATGTGTTAGGCATGCCGCCAGCGTTCGTTCTGAGCCAGGATCAAACTCTCAAGTTTATGACCGGGCAACGACCCCGCGAATAAATCCGCGAAACCGAAGCTCGTTTTAGGAGTCTATCTGTCTGCACAACGTCACTAACGTATTCCGAGCCGAAGCCCGGAGCGATGTGGTAACGTATATAAAGACATATAGACGACGATTTACGACGCTAACCGGAGCCTAAAGCCTCCAGCACGTCGACCGCCGTCCACATGTCCCTTCATTCAACCTACGATGAGAAAGAGCCACCCGAACTCAGCCCGGAGGCCAGAGAAAGAGCGACACTGCTCTGATCCCCCGTTCTACCGGAAGAGACCGAAGCAGTGATTTTGGTCGAGACCCAAGAACAAACCCGCTGGTTCGTCTCGGCGTCGGGAACGGCTTATGAACCGCGTCTCAATCCCCGTCAACACCTTTTTCAAAATGGCCCGTGGCAAAAACCGCCGGCCGTCCCGAAACCCGCCACACAACCGCGACAGAAAACCAGGCCCCTCTCAAGGCCCTACATCCCATCACCGCTGTCTGGATGAACCAGCACCTCAAAACTCGAAGCACCCGTCCGCCGGGAATCAACGTCTAGGGCATAGTGCCCGGGCTGGCAAGCTTTTCATCGCTCTAAGAGCAATTAAGCCGGGCCTGGCGGCCCCAGACGTCGGACATGCGCCCGTCTACAAACGCAAAGAGGCGCGAGCTCCCGCTCGCGCCTCTCCAGTCTGCGTCAGATGATCCAGGCTTGGACCTAGTAGTTGAAGCGTGCTCCGACCAGGAAGCGACGACCGATGGTGTCATAAATGGTCGGGCTGCCGAAGGGCGGTGCGAGCTTGTTGGTCACGTTGTCGACCTTGGCAAACACCGAGATCGGCTCGCTGACTTCATAGTTCACACCCAGGTCGATGTATGCCTGACCAGGGATGAAGTTGAAGTTCGCGGTCGGTGTCTGGATGGTCGGAGCCGGGCAGTTGCCGACCTGGCAGACGATGGCGATGGCGTTGATCTTGCCCTTGCTGACGAGCCGCTCGGTAGCCGTGAACTGGAACTTGCCCAGCTCCCACGACTGCTGAAGGAACGCCTTCCACTTGGCGATGCCGTTGGCACCAGGCGCCGGATTGTTGGCGCTGTTGTTGCCAGCGTACTGGGCAATCGCCTGACCGACTACGCCCGGATCGACAGTGAAGTCGATCGTGCGGGTAGCGAGAGCACGCGCCGTGAAGTTACCCGGGACGCCGATGCTGTCGAGGGTGAAGCGGTAGCTCGCCTCGATGTCGAGGCCCTTGGTCTTCACCGATGCGACGTTGAACGGCCGTACGGTGACGTAGCTCTGGCTGTTGCTGCCCTGGACACCCTGCAGGAAGAAGTTGTCGGTGCCGCAGAATGCCGCGTTACCCTGGAAGCAGAGGTCGATGATCTGCTGGCCGCCCAGAACCTGGATGGCGTCCTTCAGGTCGATCTTGAAATAGTCGACCGAGAGCCTGAGGCCAGGCACGAAGGATGGGCTGTAAACGATACCGGCTTCGAGGTTCGACGCGATTTCCGGCGACAGGTTGGGGTTACCAACCGTCCGCTGCTGCGCCGCTACGAGCTTGTCGCCGTTGAAGCGATCGTTGAACGTGCTGTTGACGCTGACCGGCGCGGCGAACAGGTCGCTGAGGTTAGGTGCGCGGATATCGCGTGACCGCACGGCGCGGAGCCGCAGGCCTTCGATGGGGGTATCGTAGGTACCACCGAGCTTCCACGTCGCGACCCAGCCAGACGTGCTGTAATCGGTGGCGCGGACTGCACCGTTGAAGGTCAGCTTGCCAGCGGCGTTGCTGTCGAAGATCGGAATGCCGGTCTCGAAGAAGACGTCCTTGACGTTATACTTGCCGTGACCGTTGGCGAAGTTTCCGGCGAACCAGTTGCTGCCCGTGGTCGCAAGCAGCGGATTGGACGGATATTCGTCGTTGAACGGCGTATTGGCGATACCGGCACCATAAGGATCGCCGGTCACCCGGTAAGCCTCTTCGCGCCACTCGGCACCGAACGCCACCGAGACTTCGCCGGCCCAGTTATGGAACGGCGTGCCGTTGATCGCGATGCTGGCCGCGTCCTGACGCTGCTTGCTGTACGAACTGGAACCCGCGGCCGGAGCGAAATAGCGGAATGCGGCTTCCGAATTCTCGACATCACCAAAACCATTGTAGGGGATGCAGCCGCTGGCGCGTGCGGTAACGTTGCGGCAGACGATCTCGCCGGTCGGCAGGCGGATCGCATCGGTGGCGGCGTTATAAAGAGCGCGCAACACGTTGTTCTTGACGTTGATCGCGGTCGAAGTCCGGCCATGCTCGAAGTAGCTGTCGACGCTCCAGGTGCTGCCGAACAAGTCGAACTTGCCGTCGGCACCGATCACGAAGCGCTGCTGCTTACGATTGTTGTGGACGTCGAGGTAGTGCGGCAGGTTCTCACCGATCGTGCCGAACGTGAAGCTGGTGATCCCGGCGGCTGCGCAGCGATCCTTGACCGACTGGTTGAGGAAGGCGTTATCGCACTGCCCGGTCAGGCCGTTCTGCGGAATGCCCTGCGTCGGCTGCGTGATCGTCTTGACCTGCGCCAGGTTGACCGTTCCGAAGATCTCGAAATTGTCGCTCAGGTCATACGAAACACGACCGTAACCGACGATGCGGTCGATCTTGGCGTCGATAGCATTATCGCCACCAGCCGTGCTGAGAGGCCCGAAATAAGCGCCGCCGAGGCAGGTCGTCTGGATGCAGCCCTGCACGCCACCGCCCGCAGTGCGGTTCGGAATGCCGCTGCCGCCGTAGACGAGCTGGGTGGTCGTGCCGCCGGCACCGAACAGGGTTCCCTGAAGCGGGCCAGACGTGATCAGGCCATTCGGACCCTGAGCGATATTCTGCGCGCCGTCGGTATAATAGGTTGTCTGCGGCGAGCCTGCAGGCGTACCGGCGATGGAGTAGGACGGTCCGCCGGTGCGCGGCAGCCGCTTACGACCGTTGACCGGAAGTCCGCCGAACTTGCCGCCCGGGATGATACCGTCGCTGTGGAAGTATTCACCGCTGGCAATGACGTGCAGCTTGCCATCGAAGAACGACTTTCCGTAGGCAGCCTGAACGGTGCCCTGGGCATCGTCACCGTAGGTGGTGATGCCGCCCTGGATGTTGGCCTTGAAGCCTTCGAACTTCTTGTTGGTGATGAAATTCACCACGCCGGCGACGGCGTCCGAACCGTAGGATGCCGAGGCACCGCCGGTCACGACTTCGACGCGCTCGACGAGCAGCTGCGGGAACTGGCTGATGTCGGTGATGTTCGAAATATTCGACGCGACGACGCGCTGGCCGTCGAGCAGGGTAAGCGTGCGGAAAGTGCCGAGGCCACGCAGGTTAAGGCCCGAAAGACCCGTTGCGCCGGTGCTGGTGTTGCCGTTGGCGACCGTCGTTCCGGTGCTGCCCTGCAGCGACGGAAGCTGGGTGATCGCATTAAAAAGGTTGGGCTGCGCTGCCTTGGCGATCAAGTCTGCGCCGATAACCGTCGTCGGGGTCGGTGCGTCGAAGCCTGCCGCGGTGATGCGCGAGCCGGTGACGACGATATCCTGAGCTTCGGCGCTGCCGCTGTCGATCTGGGCCGAAGGTGGCGTTGCGACGGTGGTGTCGGTGGTTGCTGGTGCTGGCGTCTGTGCCGATGCGGATGATGCGGCCAGCATCATCGCCATGCCGCTTGCCGATGCGACCAAAGCTGTCATCAGGCGCGCATTACCGCGGCGGCCCTGTACAAGATTCCCGGTGTCGTAAATCATTCGTCTCCCCTTAAGTGGTCCCGCCGCGTTACGGACGGTCAAATGCCGCATTCTCTGCGGTTGATCTTGTATACTTGCCATAATCCGCAGCGCAGAACTACGCCTTTGTATGCCAGAATGCCCGAACGCTCTCACTCTATGAGATCGATTTGTGCAGTTTAGCGCATTTTGATGGTTAACGGCATCGACTGAGAACGACAGTGTGTCGTTGGTGCAACAGTCGGTCCGGGTCTCACTCCCCGACCAGAAGTAAATCGGGGGCCGGTTCCGGTCTTTGATCGGTTTTTCCGTTCCGTCCGATGAAGATTAATCGTTTATATGAGACGACAGGCGGGCCTAGGTTCCTCTGATACGGATTCTTGGGAGACGTAGAATGGACATGAAGACCAGCAACCTCGAGGGTTGCCCGATGAAGGAGTCAGCGGCGCGATCGCTGCTCGGTCGCACCAACCGCGACTGGTGGCCTGATTCGCTACCCCTCGACATTCTCCATCAGGGTGGCGTTTCGCCCGACCCGATGGGTGATGACTTCGATTATGCCGCAGCGTTCAGGAAGCTCGATTATGCGGCTTTGAAGGCGGACCTGACCGCATTGATGACCGACAGCAAGCCGTGGTGGCCCGCGGATTACGGACATTACGGCCCGTTTTTCATCCGCATGGCGTGGCACGCGGCGGGTACCTACCGGACTGCGGACGGTCGCGGTGGTGCGAGCAGCGGGCAGCAGCGTTTCGCGCCGCTCAACAGCTGGCCGGATAACGGCAACCTCGACAAGGCACGTCGCCTGCTGTGGCCGATCAAGCAGAAGTACGGGAAAAACCTGAGCTGGGCCGACCTGTTCATCCTAACCGGCAACGTCGCCATCGAATCGATGGGCGGCCCGGTGTTCGGCTTCGGCGGCGGCCGCAAGGACGTGTTCGAGGTCGAGCGCGATGTCTACTGGGGTGCCGAGGAAAATTGGGTCGAATCGACCGAGACGCGCATCCAGCCCGATCGCGAGATGGAGCTCGAGCACCCGCTCGCAGCGATCCAGATGGGCCTCATCTACGTCAATCCCGAAGGCCCCGGCGGCAATCCCGACGCGCTGCAGTCGGCACGTGACATCAAGGTGACGTTCGAGCGCATGGCGATGAACCACGAGGAGACCGTCGCTCTTGCCGCGGGCGGCCACACATTCGGCAAGGCGCACGGCGCCGGCGATCCGAGCCATGTCGGTGCTGCTCCGGAAGGCGCAGACATTGCCTTGCAGGGTCTCGGCTGGACCAGCGGCCACGAGACCGGCGTCGGCGAGCACACCATCACCAGCGGCATCGAAGGCGCCTGGGTCAACACGCCGACCGAATGGTCGGAGAACTACTTCCGCCTGCTGCTCGATTATGACTATGAGTTGGTGCGCTCGCCGGCCGGCGCCAAGCAGTGGCAGCCGATCAACCAGAAGCTGGAGGACATGGCTCCCGCGGCGCATGATGCGTCCAAGCGCGTGCCGACGATGATGACCACGGCCGACATGGCCTTGAAGGTCGATCCGGAATTCCGCGTCATCTCGGAGAAGTTCCGCAACGATCACGAGGCGTTCAAGGATGCGTTCGCGCGCGCCTGGTTCAAGCTGACCCACCGCGACATGGGACCCAAGGGCCGGTATCTCGGACCCGAGGTGCCGCAGGAGGACCTGATCTGGCAGGATCCGGTGCCGGCCGGCACGACGCCGTCGGCTGCCGAGGTCGAGGCGTTCAAGGCCAAGATCCTTAACGCCGGTTTCAGCGTCGGCCAGCTCGTCAAGACCGCCTGGGCTTCGGCGTCCAGCTATCGCCGCTCTGATCACCGCGGCGGTGCGAACGGCGCTCGCATCCAGCTGCTCCCGCAGCGCAACTGGGCGGTCAACGAGCCGGCAGAGCTGGCGACCGTGCTTGCCAAGCTCGAGGAACTGCGTGGCAGCCTGTCGATGGCCGATGCGATCGTGCTGGCCGGGACTGCGGCCGTCGAGAAGGCCGCCCGTGATGCCGGCTTCGCGATCGACGTGCCGTTCACCGGCGGTCGGGGCGACGCGACGCAGGACTGGACCGATGCCGAGAGCTTCGACGTGATGGAGCCCAAGGCGGACGGTTTCCGCAACTATCTGCAGACCAAGCATTCGGTGAAGACCGAGGAGCTGTTGCTCGACCGGGCATCGCTGCTGGGTCTGTCGGTGCCGGAAATGACTGTCCTCCTGGGCGGGCTGCGGGTGCTGGGTGCAAACCACGGCGGCAGCATCAACGGCGCCTTCACGACGCGGATCGGACAGCTGACCAACGACTTCTTCGTCAACCTGCTCGACAACGACACCTTCTGGGAAGTCGTCGACACCAGCAGTGACGAGGAGTTCATCGGTTACGATCGCGGCGGCCGCCAGAAGCGCTGGCACGCCACCCGCACCGACCTGATCTTCGGCTCGAACAGCCAGTTGCGCGCAACTGCCGAGGTCTATGCCGAACGCGGCAACGAGGAGAAGTTCGCGAAGGACTTCGTCGCGGCATGGAACAAGGTCATGAACGCCGACCGGTTCGACCTGGCGATGGCCGATCCGGCGCACCCGGTCGAGGTCGCGAACTAACCCGAACGCTGGACCCGGTAGGTCTGGTCGCCAAGACCAGATCTACCGGGCGGCATTCGTCGACCGATCAGTCAGACACCTCGGCAACCTGCCCTGTCGATTGCTGCGCCTCGACGAACGCCTTCCCCAGCAATCCGAACTCGACGGCGCGAGGACTTCCCTTGCGCCATGCCAGTGCGATCTGGCGTGACGATGCGTCGGCATTGAGGTGCCGCGTGACGATGCCGGTTCCGTTCAGGATGCCGGCAAGCACCGCCATCTGCGGGATCAGCGTCAGCCCCAGGCCATTGTCGACCATCTGCACCAGCGTGTGCAGCGAGGTTCCCAGCATCCGCGCCTCGGCTCGCAATTGCGGGCGATTACACGCCGCGAGCGCGTGATCCTTCAGGCAATGCCCGTCTTCCAGAAGCAGCAATCGATGTTCGTCGATCGCGCTGGCCGACACCGTTGCCGGGGGATTGTCCTGTGGCGGGAACGCCAGCAGCAACTCGTCCTTGAACAGCTCCATCATGTCGACGTCGCCGCACGCATAGGGCGTGGCCAGCAACACGCAGTCGAGCTGCCCGCGATGCAGGGCCTCGCACGCCGACTGGCTCGTCTCCTCGCGCAGGAACAGCTTGAGCTCGGGCCAGCGGCTGCGCAGGTGCGGCAGGGCGGCCGGCAGGAAGAACGGCGCGATCGTCGGGATGACGCCCATCCGCAGCTCACCGGTCAGCGGCAGACCCTCTGCACGGACCATGTCGGCGAGCTCCTCGGCTTCGCGGAGCACCCGCCTCGCCTTCTCGGCGATTCGCTCGCCCAGTGGCGTGAAGCGGATCACCCGACGAGTGCGCTCGACCAAAGTGACCCCGACCAGCGTTTCGAGGTCACGCAGGCTGGCCGACAGTGTCGACTGGGTAATGAAGCAGCTCTCCGCAGCGCTGCCGAAATGCCCGTGATCCCGCAGCGCGACGAGGTACTGCAGCTGCTTGATCGTCGGGAGGTACGCAGTCACTCAAATCTCCAGGGATGTCCACTCGCCGCCACGACGCCGGGCTCCGCATGACCCGTTATTAACAGCAACCACGGTCCAGCGACCATATGGTGCTTCGGAGAGGATGTTGCCGGTGGTTGCAGGCGTCGCAGCTTGAAATGGACCATCGACCGCAGGTTCAGCGGCGGATCTGCAGTTCCTCGAAGCTTGCATTGCCGATCGGATAGGCTTGCCACCCGACTAGGTCGAAGTGCCACCATTCCTGCGGGTAGACCGTGAAGCCCTGCTGCTCCATCGCCTTCCGCAGGACCTCGCGACGCCAGCGCTGCGCGTCGCTGCCGCCGACATAGTTCGAATAGGACCGACTGGAGAACTCATCGTATCGTCCGGTGGTGACGACCGTCCTGCCGGTCGCAAGGTCGACCATGCTGAGGTCGACGGCGGCACCGCGGTTGTGGCGCGAGCCCTGGCTCGGATCGGCGACGAAGACGTGATTGGCCGGCGGCGTGGCGTCCCAGAACATCTTGGTGACGAACCACGGGCGATAGGCATCGTGGATGACCAGTCCGAAGCCCTGCGCTGCAAGGGCCCGCTGGACACGGCCGACAGCCTCGGCGGCGGGGCGTTGCATGAAGGCGCCGACACTCTCGTAAATCTGTTGCCCCATGAAGTTGTTGGTGCTCGCGTAGCGCACGTCGAGACGTATCCCCGGATCGACGGCGGTCAGCGCGATCATGTCGGAGGGACGGGCAGAGCGCGGTTCGACCGGAGGCGTCGCTGCCTTGGCAGCGGCTCGCAGCGCGGCCAGGCCGGTGTTCAACGTCAGTCGCTGAGCCGCTTCTGCTTCGGCACCGAAGTCTCGTCGCGGCCAGCGGATGCCGCCGAGCAGCGCCGCGACGACGTTGCCATCGGCGCCGCGCTCGAATTTCAGTCCCTCGAGCGGGTACAACCCTCGATCGGTGGGAAAGCCATAGGTATCGGCCGCGATCCGCCGAAGCGGCAGCCAGTCGGTCCATTCGATCCGCACATAGGGCCTGCCGTCGCGCTCGTAGACGCGCATGACGTTGTAGTTCCAGCCATACTCCCCGATCAGCGACGCGAGTTCGGCTTGCGGCTCAGGTGGCCGCGCCCATGGTGCGCGGGTGAAGCGGCGGCCGGCCAGCTCCAGCCATGCTCCGTCGGGTGCAAAGGCCAGGCGGTCGTCGAACAGTTGCACGTCGTCTAGATAATAATGCCCGGTGGCCTGTCGGACCTCGCCCGCCAGTTCCGGAGCGTCGAGTACCAGCCCGCCGTCGAAGACCCGGGTATTGACGCTGTCGTTCTCGTCGACGAAGCGCCCCGACAGTTTGACCGCGTCGGCACCTACGATACGATCGGTGTGGAGCATCGCTGGCAACGCCCTGCCCTGCCGCTGCGCCAGCAACGCTCGCAGCGCGAAGCTGCCCAGGCGCTGCGCCGTCGGCCCCGAATCCACCGTGCTGAACACCACGACACCGATGCCCGCCCCCGGCATGACGCGCAGGTCGGTGGCAAAACCATAGACCGCGCCGCTGTGGCCGACCGTGCGCTCGCCGTCGAGCTGCCCGAGCACGAAGCCCAGCCCGAAACTCCGTGCCCCCGCCGGCACGACATATTGCGGTCGCCACATCTCCGTGAGCGTCGCCGGCTTGAGCAGCGTGCTATTGCCGACCCTGCCGTCGTTGAGCAGCATCGTCGCCATTCGCCCAAGGTCACCGACCGTCGAGTATAGATTTCCCGCCGCCGGAGTACCAAGATCGAGCGCTGGCGCGGCCCAGCGCCCACCATCGAACGAGGCCATCTGCGCGAAAGCGACCGGCCGCTTGAGGCCGGTCCGGACAAAGCTGCTCGAGCTCATGCCCAGCGGACCAAGCACCAGCCGGTCGACCGCGGCCTCGAACTTTTGCCCACTTACCCGCGCGACGACCTCGCCGACGACGGCGATACCCGCATTGGAATATTTGGTCACCGTTCCCGGCCTGGCGACCAGCGTCGTCGCGTTGAGGCTGGCGACGGTATCCGGCTGACCCTTTGCCGCGGCATCGAAATAATGTCCGCGCGGCGGCTCGCGGACCAGCCCGCTGCGGTGAGTCATCAGCTGGCGTAACGTGATCGGCGTTCCGAACGGGTTGTGCGGCGTGAAGCTCGGTAGATAGCGGGTCACCGGGGCGTCGAGATCTAGCTTGTGCTGCTCCACCAGCCGCATCACCGCGATGTCGGTGAACAGCTTGCTGACCGAACCGGCACGGTAGATATCGTCGACGCCGGCCGCGACCTTGCCATTTGCGTCGCTAGAGCCCCAGGCGCCCGACCAGATCACGCCGCTGCGGTCGACCAGCGCTATGGCGATCGATGGAATTGCCTTGTCGCTGATCTCGGCTTGTGCGGCCGCGGCGACGGCGTTCGCCACCGGATCGGCGGCCGCGCGCGCCAGACTGGGCATCAGCACGACCGCCATCAACAACAGATAGCCGAGCCGCCGCATCACTCGCCGCCGAGCGAGTAATAATCGTAAGCGAGACGCGAGATGTTGGCGATCACCCGCTCCTCGACGTCGATGCCCTTGCTGTCACCCTTGATGAAAACCGCGATCGCGAACTGGTCGCCGTCGGGCAGGGTGACCAGTCCGACATCATTGGCGGTGCCCATCAGCGTCCCGGTCTTGTGCGCCACCACCGTTCCGACCGGCAACTGTCCCTTGAGGCGCTTCTCGCCGGTGTGACAGCGTTCCATGACTTCGATCAGCGTCCTCGTGCCGGCCGGGCTCAGCGCCTTGCCCGCACGGATGACCTGCAGCAGCGCCACCATTGCCTCGGGGGTCGAGCTGTCGCGCGGATCGTCGTTGAACGACTTGAGGAAGATGCCTTTGGTGTCGCGTTCACGCATCGCCGGCTCGGCTTTGAAGGCGGCTTCGATATTCTCGGCGAAGGTCCCGTTGCCCGGCTTTGCCAGTCCTAACGCGCGATAGATCAGCCGGGCGGTGTCCGCGTCGACCCGCTGACCGGTAATACCGATGCCGCGCAGCCAAGCGGTAACCGCCGCCGGGCCGCCCGCCTGGGCAACCAGCACATCGGTGGCGGTATTATCGCTGCGGGTCAGCATCAGTTCGAGGAGATTGTGCATCGACAGCGCGATGCCCGCATGCGGCAGGGTCTCCGCGATGCCTTCGGACGCGACGATCACTGCAGGACTGACGGTGACCATGCGGTCGAGCGTCAATTCGCCCTTGTCGATGCGCGACAGGATCGTGCCTGCCACCGCAATCTTGAAGGTGCTGGCCATCGGGAAAGTAGTGCCGCGGTTTAAAGACGCTATCGTCTTGCCACCGACCCGCTGCACGGCAACGCCGACCTGCCCGTCCGTCTGCGCCGCGAAGCGGGCGAACCCGGCCTCCAGGTTCGACGGAGTGACTGCCGCAGCGACGGATGTCGGCGTAGCGGCAAACACGGTGCAAGCAATCAGAAGGACCGCTGCTTTAAGATCACGCACGCGCATCAGCTATCCCCCGCTCAACCAGGCGCATGATTGTTTCGGAAGTTTTCATAAGTCAACGCGAGTTTTCAATATCGGTAAATCCCGGTGGTGCGTCGCCGCAACCCTGCGGTTTCGATGACACTCCTCCAGCGACGTGCTAATCGGGCAACTTCGAGAGAGGATGAAAGTGCATTCGGCCAAGCTTCCAAGGAACGACGTCGAGCGGCCGCATGCCCTCGCCGAGAGCGATCCCGGCGCCGTCATCCGTAGCATCCGTACCGAGCGCGGCTGGACGCTGGCCGAGGTCAGCAAGCGAACCGGCCTGCCCGTTTCGACATTATCGAAGGTCGAAACCGGCAAGATGTCGTTGAGCTACGAGAAGCTGCTGCGCATCAGCCACGGTCTCGAACTGGACATCACCCGGCTGTTCGCCAGTCCGACGGCGGTAGCGCCGCCCGTCACGGCAACCGGTCGGCGCAGCATCACCCGCGCCGGTGAAGGGCCGACGATCCGTACCGCGACGTACAGCTATGTCTATGCCGCGGCCGATCTGCTTCACAAGACGCTCAACCCGATGATCATCGACGTCAGCGCCCGCTCGATCCACGAGTTCGGCGAGCTGATGCGCCACCCCGGTGAGGAATATGCGATGGTCCTGTCCGGCAGCTGCGAATTCCACTGCGACCTATATGCGTCCGCGGTGCTGGAGACTGGCGATTCAATCTATTTCGATGGTGGCATGGGTCATGCCTATGTCGCAGTCGGCCCTGGTCCCTGCCGGGTGTTGTCGGTCTGTTCGGCGACCGACGAGGACCTCAAGTCGCGCCTCCGGCCGCTCCCTGAGCTTGTAGTAAGCCTCTAGAGTTTTCTGATATTGAAAACTACAGGTCGCTGTGCCACCATTGCTACAATGGGGGAGCAGGAATGACCGGTACCGCTGAAGCGGCACGCGCAGCGCCGTTGGATTGGCGCTTCAAGGCATGGCCGGCGGTGGCAGAGCCGCAAAGCCCGTCGCAACTCGCCGGCTGCGGCTGGTCGCTGCTTAACGAAGACCTCATGCTGCCCGTCGCCGTGCTCCACGAGTCAGCGCTGCGCCACAACAGCGGCTGGATGCGCCGCTTCACCGAGGTGACCGGCGTCCACCTCGCGCCGCACGGCAAGACGACGATGAGCCCCGACTTGTTCGACATGCAGTTCGCCGACGGCGCCTGGGGCCTGACCGCCGCGACTGCTGCTCACGTCCGCATCTACCGCCGGCACGGCGTTCGCCGCATCATCATGGCCAACCAGCTCGTTGGCCGCCAGCCGATCGCCTATATCCTCGGCGAGTTGAGGGGCGATCCGGACTTCGATTTCTACTGCCTCGTTGACTCGGTCGCAGCTATCGAATTGCTCGAGGCTGCAATCGAGCGGGAGCCGGCAACACCGCGCCTGCAAGTCCTGCTCGAACTCGGCATGGCGGGCGGACGTAGCGGCGTCCGCAGCGATGCCGACGCCATCGCGATCGCCCGCCGCGTTGCCGCTTCGCCTTTCCTGGTCCTGCGCGGCATCGAGACGTTCGAAGGCATCATCCAGGGTAGCGGGCCAGCGGGTGAGGACCGTATGCAGGGCTTGGTCGAGCGCGTGGCCTTGGTCGCCGACGCCTGCCTCCAGGAGGGCCTGTTCAGCAGTGTGCCAATCCTGTCGGCTGGTGGCTCGTCGTTTTTCGATGTCGTTGCCGCGGTGCTCACGCGGGGCGCGTCGTTCGAGACCGTGCTGCGCAGTGGTTGCTACCTCGTCCACGACAGCAGCTTTTATGCCGAGTTGATCGACCGCCTCGTCGAGCGTTCGCCGGCGGCGGCAAGCCTTGGCGAGAGCTTGCGCCCGGCCCTCGAGGTCTGGGCCTATGTCCATTCGCGGCCCGAACCAACTCGACTGATCGCCGGGCTGGGCAAGCGCGATACGTCGGCCGACGTGCGCTTGCCGACCCCGCTGCGCTGGTCGCGCCCGGGTAGCGGCTCGGTCACGCCGCTGCCTTCTGGGCATGCGGTCGTCAGGCTCGACGACCAGCACGCCTATCTCGACATTCCAGCCGAGTCACCGCTGCGCGTCGGCGACATGCTGGCGTTCGGAATATCGCACCCGTGCACGACATTCGATCGCTGGCCAGCGCTTTACCTGGTCGATGACGCGCTGACGGTGACCGGTGCGATCCGCACGTTCTTCTAGCCGACCCTGCCGAAGCTCAACTGCCGGGCTTCGTCGCGACCACCTCGATCTCGACCAGAGCTTCGGGGGCGACCAGCGCGCAGATGACGGTCGACCGGACCGGATAGGGCGCTTTGAAACGCGAGGCGTAGACCGCGTTGAAGTCGGCAAAGTCGCTCGCCGCGGTCAGCCAGACCGTCGCCTTGAACACGTCTGCCAGGGTTGCGCCCGCCGTCGCGAGCAATGCCTCGATATTGTCGAACACCTGCTCGGTCTGCGCGGTAATACCGCCGTCGAGAATCTTGCCATCGTTCATCGCCAGCTGGCCCGACAGGTAGATGAAGCCACCGACCTCGACACCGGCCGAAAGCGGTAGCACCTTGCCGGACGGTCCGACGATTGCTGGTCCAAGCTGCTTCATATTTCACCCATGTTTCAAAAATTGAAAGTTCAATTGCATGCGCCGAAAGATCGTGCAATTGCCACGTAGCAGGCAGGAGAACTGACGCAATGGAGACAGCCGACTACATTGTCATCGGCGGTGGCATGGCCGGCGTCTCGGTCGCGGCGGAATTGTCGGCTTCGGCGTCGGTGATCGTGCTCGAAGCCGAGGAACGCATCGGCGTGCACGCGACCGGACGATCGGCAGCACTCTTCTCCGAAATGTACGGTAATCGCGTCGTCCGCGCTTTGACCCGCGCCAGTCGCGAGATGCTGTTCGCGCCGCCAGCAGGCTTTGCCGAGGTGCCTCTGGTCCGGCCCCGGGCGGTGATGTTCGTCGCCGGTTCCGGCCAGGTCGAGCATCTGCATACCTTTGCCGCCCTTCCAGACGTGCGTCCCCATGTCGACGACTTGGACCTCGCCGAGGCGTTACGCCTGTTTCCGCCGCTTCGCCCCGAGTGGCTGGCCGCAGCGCTGCTGGAGCGGGCCTCGAGCGATATCGACGTCGATGCTCTCCACAACGGCTATTTTCGCTGGTTCAAGCGCAACGGCGGCGAGTTGCGCACCGAACGGCGAATCGACGCCTTGTCGTACGAGGCCGGTTTCTGGACCATCCGCGCTGGGGAGCATGTCCATCGCACGCCGATCGTGATCAACGCGGCGGGCGCCTGGGCCGACGAAATCGCGGCGCTGGCCGGAGCGGCAAAGATCGGACTGCAGCCCTATCGGCGTACGGCCGTCCTAGTCGAGCCACCTCCCGGCGCGGTAGTGACCGACTGGCCGATGGTCATCGACATCGACGAGCAATTCTACATCAAGCCCGATGCCGGACTGCTGTTGCTGTCGCCGGCGGACGAGACCGCAGTCGAGCCGGGCGATGCGCAGCCCGAGGAGTGGGACATCGCCGTTGCCGTCGACCGGGTGGGTACCGTCGCCGACATCCCCGTTCGCTCGATCCGGCGCAGCTGGGCGGGACTGCGGAGCTTCGTCGCCGATCGCACGCCGGTCATCGGATTTGCCGCGACGCCGGGCTTCTTCTGGCTGGCGGGCCAGGGCGGCTATGGCATCCAGAGTGCCCCCGCGATGGCGCGGATGGCGGCGGCGCTGGTCCGGGGCCTGCCGGTGCCGGCCGATATCGTTGCGCAGGGCATCGGCGAGGCCGACCTCTCGCCCCACCGCTTTCCCGGGAAGGATTAGCCGCCGCGAACGACGCGAAGCTCCGGGGGCGTCGGCGCCGCACCGACCGCGGCAATGCTCGAACAGATCGACAAGACCCGGCAACGCCCAGGCGCCGCGGCCAGATAGGCATGGCCCATGCTGCTATCGAAATAGATCGAGTCGCCCTGATGGAGCAGAACCGGGGTGTAGAGCTCGCTGTTGAACTCGACCGAGCCCTCGATGATCAGCGCATATTCCTCGCCAGAGTGGCGGATCAGCTCGCCGAACTCGGCGAGGGTCCTTGCCTTGGCGTCGGCGATGATCGGGACGATCTGCTTGTTGAGCAGGTCGGCGGCTAGATACCAGTGATCGTAGTTCGGCGTGTCGATCTCGCTGCCCTCGCCGTGTCGGGTGATGGTGCGCCGGCCGGTCAGCGGCGCCGGGGCTGCGTCACCCGGCGCCGGGCTGCCGAGCAATTGCGCGATGTCGACGTCCAGTCCCTCGCTGAGCCGCAACAGCTTGTCATAGGTCAGTGACATCTTGGCGTTCTCGACCTTCGACAGGGTCGATGCTGCAATGCCGGTCTTGCTGCTGACCTCGTTGAGCGTCCAGCCGCGCTGGATCCTCAATGCTTTCAGCACGGCACCGGGCTGCGGCGGCGATGTCATTCTCGATGGGTCCACACCTTGCACCGGCGCAACCTAAGCCAAACACGGCCTCGCCACAACTGACAGAGATTTTCCATATTTGAAAGGACTTGCAATTTCTGCATGTTCAAAGAATGTTGCGTGATGACAACTTCTTTGCGTCCGCCGACATGGTTCCAACGCTTCCTGTTGCCGGGACTGGCGTTCAAGGCGGTGGTCATCGGTGGCGGCTATGCGACCGGGCGAGAGCTGGCCGAGTTCTTCCTGCCCAACGGGCCGTGGGGCGGCCTTGCCGGGATGGTCCTGGCGACGCTGGTCTGGAGCCTCGTCTGCGCCGTAACCTTCGTCTTCGCGCGGCGGATGCGAACCTACGACTATCGCAGCTTCTTCGAGGCGCTGCTCGGACCTGGCTGGGTGGCGTTCGAGATCGTCTACCTGCTGTTCGTCGTCCTCATCCTCGCCGTGTTCGGTGCGGCCGCCGGCGCGATCGGTGCAGCGCTGTTCGGCTGGCCGCCGCTGATCGGGACGCTGTGCCTCGCCGGCTCGATCATCCTGTTCGTCACCTTCGGCAACACGGCGGTCGAGCGACTGTTCAAATATGTCTCGTTCTTGCTGTACGCAACCTATGCGCTGTTCCTGGTGCTGGCGCTGTCGAAGTTCGGCGGGCGGATTGCGGCGAACTTCACCGGCGCGCTGCCAGACGGCAGTGGCTGGGCCACCGATGGCCTCGCCTATGCGGGCTATAACGTCGTCGGCGCCGTCGTCATCCTCCCGGTCATCCGTCACATGACCAGCAGTCGCGATGCCGTGGTCGCCGGGCTGGTTGCCGGGCCGCTGGCGATGATTCCCGCCATCATCTTCTTCATCGCGATGGTCGGCTTCTACCCCGGCATCGCGTCCGAGACGCTGCCTTCCGACTTCCTGCTGCGCCAGCTTCAGATGCCGCTGCTGCATGTCCTGTTCCAGCTGATGATCTTCTCCGCGCTGCTGGAAAGCGGCACCGGCTCCGTCCATGCCATCAACGAGCGTATCGCCAAGGCCTGGCAGCAGCGCCGCGGCGTCGCGCTTTCGGCCCGCGCCCGCGCCGTCAACGCCGCCGTGCTGCTCGTCGCCTGCATCTTCGTCGCCGATCGCTTCGGCCTCGTTGCGCTGATCGCCAGCGGCTACCGCTGGCTGTCCTATGCCATCCTTGCCGTGTTCGTCGTCCCGCTCCTCACCGTCGGCATCGCCCGGCTGATCCGCAGTCCCAGGAAGGAAGCCCCATGAAACACCTGCTGCTCGCCAGTGCGGCGCTGCTCCTGACCGGTGCAGCGCCAGCTACCGATTACGACATCGTCATCCGCGGCGGCCGTGTCCTCGACGGCAGCGGCAATCCCTGGGTCGGCGCCGATGTCGCGATCAAGGCCGGTCGCATCGCCATGGTCGGGCAGGTCAGCGGCCGTGGCACACGCGAGATCGATGCCCGCGGCCGCTACGTCACGCCCGGCTTCATCGACATGATGGACCAGTCCGGAGAAGTCCTCCTGAAAAACGGCGACGCCGAGAACAAGCTTCGCGAGGGCGTCACCACGATGATCGGCGGCGAAGGCGGCACCCCTGTCGATGCCGACCAGATCACCGGCTATTTCGACCGGCTCGAGAAGCAGGGCATCCGGGTGAACTTCGGCTCATATTATTCGGCCATGCAGGCGCGGCAGAAAGTCATGGGCGACCATGCCGGAACACCGACGGCGGCGCAGCTCGGGGCGATGGCGAAGCATGTCGATACCGCGATGCACGCCGGCGCGTTCGGCATCAGCTCGGCGCTGATCTATTCGCCCGAAACCTTCCAGTCGACGGCCGATCTGATCGCCTTGGCTAAGGTGGCGAGCAAGTGCGACGGCTTCTACGCCACCCATATGCGGGACGAGTCGCAGAAACTGATCCCGGCGATCGAGGAGGCGATCCGCATCGGCGAGGAAGGCGGCGTCAAGGTCGAGATCTTCCACCTCAAGGCGGCCTACAAGCCCGAATGGGGAAAGCTCATGCCGCAGGCGCTGGCCGTGGTGAATGCCGCCCGGGCCCGCGGCGTCGATATCGCGGCCGACATGTACGTCTACAACGCCGGCGGCACCGGCATCGATATCACGGTGCCGACCTGGGTTTGGGCAGACGGCCTCGACAAGGCGATCGAGCGCTTGAAGGATCCCGCGGTCAGGACGAGGATCAAGCGCGAAAGTGCTGCCGGGTCGCAGCCGGGCTGGTCGAACCTGGTGGCGGCATCGGGCGGCTGGGACAATGTCACGCTCGCCAATGCCTTCAACCCGAAATACGACAAATATCAGGGCATGAGCTTCGCCAAAATCGGCGCCGCGCTCGGCAAGGATCCCGCCGACGCCGCCTGGGACATCATGATCGAGGCCGCGCCAAAACGCGCCTATGCCTTATATTACATGATCGGCGAGGAGGACATTCGCACCGCGTTGCGCCAGCCCTGGGTCAGCATCGGCAGCGATGCCGCAGCGGCCGAGAAGGTCGGGCAAGTCGACGGGATCGGGCTGCCGCACCCGCGTGCCTATGGCAATTTCACCCGCGTCATCGCCGAGTATGTCGTCAAGCAAAAGGTCCTGACGCTGGAAGACGCAGTCCGCAAGATGACCGGCTGGCCGGCGCAGCGCATGGGCCTGAGCGATCGCGGCTTGATCCGCCCGGGCATGCGCGCCGATGTACTGGTCTTCGACCCGGCCAAGGTACGCGACGTCGCGACCTACCGGCAGCCGACCCAGCTCTCGACGGGGATCGACGACGTCATCGTCAACGGCGCGCTAACCCTCGACGGCGGCAAGCTGACTGACGCCAAGGCGGGCGTCGTCCTGCGACACGCCTGCCCCGCGTGATCGTTCCCGGCGGAGCCGCCCTCTCCAGCAGAAAGGGCGGCCTAGCCATCAGAAGTTGAAGCGCACGCCGCCGGTGTATTGGCGGCCGATGACGTCGTACAGCTGACGCGCCGTCTGGAACTGATAGCCGGTGAACGGCGGATCATTGTCGAGCGCATTCAGGATCACCCCAAACAGCGCGATCTTACCGCCGCTGCCGGTCTTGGCGATCGTCACCTCGCCGGAAATGTCGACGTAGGCGCGGCCCTTGACCCTGTCATAGTCGAATGTCGTGTCGGGGTCCCGGGTCAGGACGCCGCCGCCGACATAGCGTCCCGTCAGGCTGAGCCGATAGGCGTCGGTCGAGTAGCTGGCACTGACCAGCCCCTTCCAATGGGGCGAGCCGCCGGGTCCGTCGAGGATCGGCTGGTCGGTGCTGCCGGCGAAGCGCGTCTTGTCGCCGCCGTTACCGACCAGGTCGAGCTTGTCGAGGTAATTGACCAGGCCGTGCAGGTCGAGCTTCCCGTCCAGGACGGACATCCGGTACGCGATGTCGAGGTCGATTCCGCTGGTCTTGATCTGCTGGAAATTGACCGGCGCCAGCAGGATGGTCGAGATGCGACCATCGCTGCCGCGTGGCGTCAGGAGGCAGCTAGCCGCGTCCCCACCGTTGCAGCGGTTGACGATGGTCTGCGCTCCCAGCGCAGCGATCGCGCCGTCGATCTTGATGTCGTAATAATCGACCGACAGGCTGAGCCGCGGTGCGAACGAAGGCGTCAGCACGACACCCGCCGTGAAGGTGTCGGCGCGCTCCGGCTTGAGAAACGGATTGCCGCCCTGCACCGTGGAGACCGTGTAGGTCTGGCCGATCTTGCTGTCCGTCACGCCGAACAGCAGCGTCTGCCCCTTGGCGAACAGCTCGTTGATGTTGGGCGCCCGAATATCCCGCGAGCGGCTTGCACGGAAGCGGATGGAGTCGTTGACGGCGTAGTTCAGACCCGCCTTCCAGGTTTCGACGGTGCCGGATGTGCTGTAGTCGGTGACCCGTCCCGCGAGGTCGATGTTGATGTCCTTTGCCCAGCTCGCGCCGGTCACCAATGGCACGACGACCTCGGCAAAGGCTTCCTTGACGGTGATATCCGCGGAGTAAGGCTTGGTATTGCCGACGCGGAACAGGCTGACGTTGGGCGTCGCCGAGATCGGGTCGGAGAGCACATCGACATCGAGGCGGCGCCATTCGGCTCCGACCGCCAGCGACACCGGCCCGGCCCATGTCGAGAATGGCTCGCCGCGCACCGCAACGTCGGCGACCTGTTGCTTGATGTGCCAGTCGCGGACGGAAACACCGCTGATATAGTCGATCGCCTGCTGCGAGGGCGAACCGACGCCGAACAGGTTGAGCGGCACGCAGCCGTTGCCGGGATTGGTCAGCGTCGAGCGGCAGACGGTGCTGCCGGTCAGCGGATTGACTACGGCGTCGATCGCCAGCAGCCGGTTGGCCTTGATGACATTGCCAGTGAACTCGGTCAGCGTCCGGGTCTTGCCGAAGGAGTAGGAGGTGTCGAAGGTCCACGATCCGGCGATGTCGCCCTTCAGCCCGATCACCGACTGCCAGGTGTGGGCCTTTTGCTCGATATGCCCGACACCGTAATCCTCGAGGCTGCGCCCCAGCGTGAAGCTGGTCGTGCCACTCGCCGCCAGGGCGGCCCTGATCGCGGCTGGCAGGAAAGCATTATCGGACCGGATCGTGAAAGTGTCGTCGGCAGGGATCGAGCGCTCGACGAAGCTCGATCGGCCATAGTCGAAGCTGGCGTAACCCGTCAGGTGGTCGCTCAGCTGATAGGTCACGCCGGCATAGGCGCTTGCACGCTTTAGCGGTGTTTCAAGCACATAGGGCGATGCAAGCTGGTCGCCGTCGCCGCCGTTCATGGTGTTTCCGTCCGTCAGCAGGGTGCCGTAGCGGAAGGTCGACGTCGTCCCGCCGGCGCCGAACTGGACGCCCGTCAGCGGGCCCGAGGTGATGACCCCGCCTGGCGAGGTCGTTGCCGAACGTGCATCCTCGACGTGGAGCAGGAACGGCTCGCTGCCGGCGGTCGTGGTGAATGCCGGGTTGATGATGACCGACCGGTTGCCTGCCCATTTGCGCGAATAGCCGTCGCCGATTCCACTGCTTTGCGCCGCCTCGCCACCGATCAGCAAATGACCCCGCCCATCGGCAAAACTGGTACCGAAAGCGATGGATGCCAGATAGTTGCGGTGATCGTTATGGTCGGTGATGCCGCCCTGGATGCTGCCGCGCAGGCCTTCCAGCTTGCTGTCCAGCTTGAAGTTGACGACGCCGGCGACCGCGTCCGAACCATAAGCCGCCGAGGCGCCGCCGGTGACCACGTCGACACCGCCGATCAACGCCTGCGGAATCAGGTTGGTGTTCACGACACCCTCAGGCGAGGCGGGGACGTAGCGCTTGCCGTCGATCAGGGTCAGGGTGCGCAGATAGGTCAGGCCGCGCAAGTCGAGGTAATTGCCGCCAGCGAGCTTGGAGAGGTTGGCCACCGACGACGGGGTGACGCTGGGCTTCAACGCCGGCAGCTGGTTGAGCGCCTCGGCGATGTTGGGAGCCCCGACGCGCGCCAGGTCGGCAGCATCGATATTTGTTATCGGGGTCGGTGACAGGAATCCGGGACGCGAGACCTGCGAGCCGGTGACGACGATATCCTCACCAGCCTCGCCGGCATTCGGAGCCGTTTGGGCGTGGCCTGTTGTCCCGACCGCCAGCGCCACCGCTGCAGCGCCGTACAGATTGCGTTTGAACAGCCGTAGAACGGCGCTGGCGCGAAATGCCCGTGACATAGTGTGTGCCCCTTGATGTAGGCAGGCTCCGGTTTTCCGGATTAGCCAGCCCAAGATTCCCTACCCTCGGCAAAGACTCTTTCAGATTGTGAAAGTAACATTGCACATCTAGAAAGACCGAGCAATTGCTGAAACGAGGGCCGGATTCGAGATTTGCGACTGAGGGTCTTTCCGGTGAGCGCAGAGCAATGAGGTGCGATGCGTACCGCCAAAGCGGGCCTTTCGACGCGTATCTGCAGACGAACGCTCGCTTCTGTGAGGATTGCGCTTGCTCTTCGGCAAGCTAATCTCGGCGCGGTGGGAGAATGAAATGCGTGCGATGATCGCGCTGCTGGGACTGCTGAGCGGCACGGCTGCCGCAGCATTGACGCCGGCACTACCGCCGAGCCTCGTGATCACCAACGGCATGATTTACGACGGCCTTGGAGGAGCACCCTATAAGGGATGGCTCGTCGTCTCCGGCGATCGCATCACCAACATGGGTGCCGGTGATCTGCCGGGACAGTCCCAATTATTGCGCGATGCGCGTCAGGTCGTCGATGCCCACGGCCTCGCGGTTGCGCCGGGCTTCGTCAACATGCTGAGCTGGTCGACGGAGAGCCTGATCGCAGACGGACGCGCGCTTAGCGACATCAAGCAGGGGATCACTCTGGAAGTGATGGGCGAAGGCGAGTCGATGGGGCCGCTGAGCCCGGCGCTCAAAGCCTATGCACTCAAGCAGCAATCCGACGTCAAATACCCGATCACCTGGACCACGCTCGGCGAATATCTGGCCTTCCTCGAGCGGCGCGGCATCGCCCCCAACGTCGCGAGCTTCGTCGGCGCGACGACTGTGCGCGAGGATGTGGTCGGCTTCGACGATATCGACCCGACACCGGCGCAACTCGACCAGATGCGGCGCCTGGTGCGGCAAGCAATGAACGAGGGCGCGGTCGGGCTTGGGTCGTCGCTGATCTATGCTCCGGCCAGCTATGCTAAGACACCCGAGCTGATCGCGCTGGCAACCGAGAGCGCCAAATGCGGCGGCATGTACATCAGTCACATGCGGTCCGAGGGCGACCGGCTGGTCGAGGCAGTGGACGAACTCATCGAGATCGCAAGACGATCGGGCGGCCCTGCAGAAATCTATCATCTGAAACAGGCCGGGCAGTCGAACTGGGGCAAGCTCGACACCGTCATCGCACGGGTCGAGGCCGCACGCGCATCGGGCGTCCGCATAACCGCGGATATGTACAATTACACCGCCGGCGCGACCGGGCTGGACGCGGCCATGCCGACCTGGGTCCAGGCCGGCGGCTATGACAAATGGGCGGAGCGGCTCCGCGATCCAGCTATTCGTGCACGGGTGCTCGCCGAAATGAAGCAGCCCGGCAAGGATTGGGAGAACCTCATGCTCGCCACCGGCTCTCCCGACCGCGTCCTGCTCCTCGGCTTCAAGAATCCCAAGCTTAAGCCCTTGACCGGCAAGACCCTGAGCGAAGTTGCCAAGCTGCGTGGGAAGACGCCCGAAGAGACCGCTATCGATCTTGTCATCGAAGACGGTAGCCGGGTCGGCACCGCATATTTCCTGATGGACGAGGCCAATGTCGTCCGCCAGATCGGTCTACCCTGGGTCGCATTCGGCTCGGATGCCGAAGGCTCTGCACCCGAAGGCGTGTTCCTCCAGTCGAGTACGCATCCCCGCGCCTATGGCAATGTCGCAAAGCTGCTCGGCCATTATGTCCGGGACCAGAAAGCGACGACGCTGCAGGATGCGGTGCGACGGCTGACGAGTTTCCCCGCCGCCAATCTCGGCATCAAGGATCGTGGGCGGCTTGCAGCGGGCGCATTCGCCGACGTGGTGATCTTCGATCCGGCCACGATCGCCGATCATTCGACCTATGACAAGCCGATGCAGCTGGCGACCGGGGTCAGCCAAGTCTTCGTCAACGGCGTGCAGGTCCTCAAGGACGGCCAGCCAACCGGCGCCCCGGCAGGACGGTTCGTAAAGGGACCAGGAGCGGGCAAATGTACGTGATCGATCGCGGCTAGCCTCCGACTCGCGAGCCGAATGCGCGCCGAGGAAACTGACACGGCTTATGCGCGTCGGATATCACGACGCCCTGGCGCGGATCGTGCCAGGAAGCTGGCGACAGCCTCGGGTGCCGCCGTCCTCGTCACGCTGCAGCGAGCAAATCCGCCAGCGTCACGGGCCTGAAACCGCGCGCGTCGACGCCGACGTCGAACTGGCGCAGGATCGGCTTGAGCTTGCCGTGGCTATGCCCGTGCAGGTTGATCGAGCGGCGGTGCTGACCGTTCCAGCTCCTGAATGGGTAGTGGCAAAGGATCAGTAGCGCGTCGTCGTTGTGCAACTCGGCATAGTCCTGGACGCTCGCCCAGCCCGGGATCGCACCGGTTGCGGGATCGTCGTTGTTGCCACGGACCAGATGTTTGGTGCCGTTGAGCCGAGACAGCCAAGCCGCTACGTCGGATGACTTGCGAGCGACGTCACCCAGGTGCCAGACCTCGTCGTCTGTCCCGACAGCGGCGTTCCAGCCGGCGACGATGGCCTCGTCCATCTCGGCGACACTCTCGAATGGGCGTCGATGGATGTTGATCGTCCGGTGGTCGCCGAAGTGGGTGTCGGCGGTGAAGAAGATCGTCATCGCTTCGTCAGAGCATCTCGAGGGGACGACGACCGCGTGGTCGCGGAAACGCTGCATCGAGCGCCGCCAAATCGTCAGCCGACAGGACCAGATCGGCGGCCGCACGGTTCTCGTGGACGTGCGCCACAGTACCGGCCTTCGGGATTGCGATCACACCCTTGCTGCGCATGACCCAGGCGAGCGCGACCTGCGACGGCGTCGCGCCGATCGTCGCTGCAATCCTGCCGAGCGTCTTGTCGGCGAGAAGCCGCCCCTGCTCGACCGGGCTGTACGCCATGACCGAAATGCCGCGCTCTCCGAGCCAGGGCAGCAGGTCGTGCTCGGGGCCGCGTCGCCAAAGGTTGTACAGGATCTGGTCGGTCGTACAGGCGCCGCCGCCGGCTTCGACCAGCTCCGCCATGTCGTCGGCATCCAGGTTGCTGACGCCCCAGTGACGGATCTTGCCAGCCGACTTGAGCGCTTCCATCGCCTCGACCGTCTCGTGCAACGGAACCGAACCGCGCCAGTGCAGCAGGTAGAGATCGAGCCGATCGGTGCCGAGCCGCCTCAGGCTGGCCTCGCATGCGGCTGGCAGGCGACCGCGCGACGCGTTCTGCGGATAGGCCTTGCTGACCAGGAAAACCTGATCGCGGATCGGCCCCAGAGCCTCTCCGATCAGCGTCTCGGCCGCCCCGTCACCGTACATCTCTGCCGTGTCGATCAGCGTCAGGCCCAGCTCGACCCCGGCGCGCAACGCAGCGATTTCCGATGCTCGGAGATCCTGGCGTTCGCCCATCATCCAGGTGCCTTGGCCTAGCGCCGCGACGTTCTCCCCACCGATTGCCACCGTTTTCATCGTCACCTCGAAGCCATAACGCGATCGTCTAACGCCGCCGGACAAAAGTGGGCGCACGGCGCAAGTCCGATGTTCGCCGACCGGACTACGCTGGTCGAGGGCTATCGCCCAGCTACCCCATCTGCACGGCGTTCCCGGGATGTGCTGGCCGGCGACAGGCTACCCGGCTCTCTGCTGGCCGCCGCCAGTGCCCGCCAGGCTGTCTAGCAGAGGACCTGGCAAGCCTCCCGGTCGACAACGAAGCGGGGCGCGTCGAGGAGGCCGGCGACCTTTGCGGCCGTCACCGCTCGGTTGAAAAGATAGCCTTGCGCCAGGTCGCATCCGACGGCCCGCAATTGCACTGCCTGTTCCATCGTCTCGACACCCTCCGCGACGGTCGTGATCTTGAGGGTCTTGGCAAGGCCGACGACGGCGCGGACGATGGCGATATCGTCGTCTGAAATATGCGCCGCCTTGTGGACGAATGACTTGTCGATCTTCAGGACGTCGACCGGGAACTGGCGCAGATGCGAGAGCGACGCATAGCCGGTACCAAAATCATCGAGCGCGATGGTCACCCCGGCCTCGCTCAGGGCATTGAGCGTCCGCTCGACGTGCTTGGCGAGACGACCGACGAAGACGCTTTCCGTGACCTCGATTTCGAGCAGCGAAGGCGGCACATCGGCTTTGTGCAGCGCACCGAGCAGCCGGTCGCTGAAGTCGCCACGCAGAAAGTCGACGGCCGAGCCGTTGACCGCGATCTTGTGAAAATTCACGCCCGCGGCCAGCCAATTGTGCATGTCGCGGGCGACGCAATCGATCATCCGGTCGGTCAGGCGGGCAGCCAGGCTCATGTCTTCGAAAGCAGCTGCGATGCCACTCGGCGGCTGCAGTCCATAGGCCTGATGGTTCCAGCGCAGCAGCGCCTCGAACCCGGCAATCGCCCCGGTCGCAAGGTCGATCTTGGGCTGGTAATAGGGCACGATGCGGTCATTCTCCAGCGCGGCACGCGCCTGGGTGAGCATCGCCGCCTGGGTTTCGATCATGACGCGCATGTCACCGTTGAACGTCCTGATCGCGGCGCGGTCCTCGGACTTGGCGCTGTTGAGTGCGATCGCAGCGCTTTTCAGCAGTTCCTCGGCGGTTGCCCCGTCCAGCGGCCAGACCGCACCGCCGATGCTGGCTTTGATGTTGATCGGTTGGCCGTCGAGAACGAAGGGTGCATTCAACTCGGCCAGCATTTGCGCGATGCTGGCCAGCCATGCCTCGCCAGCACTTATCCCGGGCAGGATGACGCCGAATTCGTCTCCTCCTAGCCGTCCGACAATCGCCGAGGCTGGAACGAGCTTGACCAGCCGGTCGCCGAGCAGGCGCAAGGATGCGTCGCCGACCGCGTAGCCGAGCGTGTCGTTGACCATCTTGAAGTCGTCGACATCGAGCAAAATCAGGCCGACGCGTTCGTCGGTGTCTCCGCCAACGGTCAGCGCCTCCGCCAGTTGCTCGCTGAACAGTGACCGGGTGGGCAGGCCGGTCAAGGCATCGTGGGTCGCGGTCCACCGCAGGTTGTTCTCGACATGCTTCCGTTCCGAGATGTCGAGCATCGCGCCGACCGTCCGCACCGGCAGGCCATCGTCGTCGCGAACGATCTGGCCTCGGGAGTAGACGTCAGCATAGGTGTCGTCGGCCTTGCGAAAGCGAAACTCGCTTCCCCAGCGCGTACTGCCATCGGCCAGAGCGGTGTCGAGCTCCTGGACGACGCGGGTACGATCGTCGGGATGGAGGCGCTCCGACCACCAGCTCAAAGGTGTGCCGGCCTGCGCCTGCAGATAGCCGAGCTGCGATCCGACGGCTTCGCTCCAGTCGATCCAGTCGGTGTCGTGGCGCCAATCCCAGATTGCTTCGTCGGTCGCCTGCAGCGCCAGGCGATAGCGTTGCTCGCTGAGGCTCAGTGCCGCGCTTGCACGGACCTGGTCATCGATATCCTCGAGCGTTCCGTACCAGAGCAAACGGCCATCATCGAGGCTGCGTCGCGCCGATCCGCGCGAACGGAACCAGCGGAACTTGCCGTTGCGCTGCCGAATTCGATAGCGCGAGTCGATCACGGCCCCTTCCCGCCATTCGAATGGCGAGTTAGCCGCCAGACCTGGTGCGTCGTCGTCATGCACACAGGCCCGCCAGCCGTTTCCCATCAGGGCCCTGATCGGCATGTCGGTCAGCACCTCCGCAAGCGGTCCGATTTCGATCATGGCGCCAGTCGCGTCGGCAACCCAGGGTACCTGGGTATTGGCATCGATCGAAAATCGGTAATGCTCCTCGATCGCTCGCAACGCGGCCGATGACGTCGCCAGCCTCTCGGCGCCTAGCCTGGATTGGCCGGAAAGGCGTCGGTCATAGACGGCGACGGCGAAACCGACGCTCAGGATCGCGACGGCAATCGTCACGACGACGCCACCGAGCTGCTCGATCCCGAGCGCCGATCCAGTCACGATGATGGTCGGATCGGGAAGGATGCGGATCGCCGCCATGCCAATGAAATGCAGCGAGAGAATGCCAAGGCTCAGGGCGATGCTCGCTAGCACCGGGTACCGCTTCATACGCTGCCCATAGACGAGCCAGCCGGCCAGCACGCACAGCGTCAACCCCGCTCCGACCGACTTGGCGACAAGGTCGAAGTCGAAGTAGATATGGCCTGCAACCGACATTCCCAGCATGTCGATATAATGGGCGGCGACGAGCCCAAGGCCGACGAGCAGGCCACCGAGTGCTGCTTCGCCGCCCCAGCGATCCGAGCGGTAACTCGTCGCGAACGTCCAGCCCGCGGTCGACAGCACTATCGTCGCGGCGATCGACAGGCTCGCCATCCCTGTGTCGAAGCGGGTCGGCAGCCCGGGCGAATAGCCGAGCATCGCGGTGTAATGCGTGCCCCAGATGCCGATCCCCGAGATGATCCCGGCAAAGGCCAGCCAGACGCGCTGACGCCCACCGTTGGTGGCGCTCCGGGTCACTAACAACATCGAGGTAAACGAGGCTAGTGCGCAGATCAGCACCGCAAGCACGACCAGCCTCAGATCATGCTGGCGACTTAGACACCAATAAACACGAAACAAGGGCAAACCCGATCAGCGGTGGAGGCCAAAATTAATAGCTGAATATAAATCCTTGTCATTGCTACGGTTTCGCAGCCTAAAATCAAGGGGAACTATCGTATATGAAATAGCTGCAGCCTGGTGAGGAGCTGAGTGATAGATAATGCAGTATTGAATTATAATTGTTTCTTTAGCGCCGATCGCTCGTTGGATCGCTGCGCAGTCGCGAAATCTGACAGATGCGCCGTATGATAGCCGTCGCTTTCCCCGCCCGTTCGGGTCTGGATGTGGAGGAAGGTCCTAGCGCCGCGAGCGATCGCATCCGGCTTCAGCATAACCTCAGTCGGGTAGATCGTTAGAAGTTCTGCAGAAGCCAGGCCTGGCATTCCCTGCGCGACATCGGCTCGAATCATTCTGGGCACGGCGCGAATAGATGTTCAACTCGCTCAAAAGACGCTTAAAAACATTTAGCCAAAATGAGAGATGCGGTCTGAGCGGCGGTTTATGAACGACAACCGGTTTCACCACCCTGTTGCAGTTAACCCGATGTAAACAGGTACTAAATCGTACAAAGTCAGTTGTTTTCCGAAACGATTTCCATTAGATAAGTGTTTCAGGGGGTTGTCGTACGCTTATCGCAATCGGCGAGGTAGCGCATTTCATCATACTCCAGAATGCTCATGTAATGGAGACTTCGGCTTATGATGGATGGACCGTTCAGCGCCGATTGCGGCGCGAAAGTCTTCGGCAACTTTGCGCCTGATGTGCGACGCAGTGCGATTGCAAACAAATCTGGTATCGCAATCATTGTCCGTTCAGGAACGATGCTCTCGATGGCCGCAGCAGGGCTGTTCGTAGCCAATCCGGGTCATGCGGCACTGGTCAGTGCATGTACAGGTGTCAGCCTGCCACCCTCGGTTATCACCAATATTCTTGTGCCTGTCATAAACGGCATCGTGTCTCCGATCGAAAATACTGTAAATCCAATCCTGGGATTTCTCCCGCCCATTCCAATATTGGGTAAAGTCGTACCGCCGTTATCCATAAACGTGACCGATCTACTAGCTAGTGCGGCGGCTGGCGATCCGATCAACCTCCAGGTTCTTGACGTTGACGGGCATATCGTTGCCCCTCAGGCGGCATGCGATACGATTGCCGATTCCCTCACGCTGAAGAAGCCAGCCGGGATCGCGATCGGTGGCAACAAGATCACCGGGCTGGGTTCGACGGGCAAGGCCGCTACGTCGGTTGATATCGACGCAATTGCCTTCGGCAACAATGCCTCGGCGAACATCGATGCAGTCAGGTCTATCGCTATCGGCGCCGATGCCGCAGTTACGGTAGCCAATAGTGTCGCGCTTGGTGCAGGCTCGACCGCTGTTCGTGGCAAATTGGCGTCCTATACGGCGCTGGGATTGAGCGGCCGGCAGGTATCGTTCGGCGAAGTATCCGTCGGCAGTGTCGGCGGTGAGCGCCAGATCACCAATGTCGCCGCGGGCTCTGCAATGACCGATGCGGTCAACGTCAGCCAGCTCGTCACTATCGGTGCAGCTGCGATCAACGCCGTTCAGTATGATCTCGATGGATTTGGCAACAGGATCAGCAAGATCAGCTTGAATAGCGGCGTGTCTGGTACGGTCGCGATTCAGAATCTCAGCGACGGAGTAGTCGATGCTGCTTCGACAGATGCTGTCAACGGTCGCCAACTGTCGGCCGTCAGCATGCGGGTCAGCACGAACACGACCAACATCGCCGGCAACACCGAATCGATCCTCAACCTGTCGACCGGCATCAACAAAGGCACGGTCGGATTGGTGCGCCAAGTCGATGGAGCACCGGGCGATGGGACGATCACGGTCGGCGCATCGACCGGCGGCACGGTCGTGAATATCGCCGGCACCGCCGGATCCCGCACGTTGGGCGGCGTTGCCGCGGGCGTCGCGGCAACCGATGCAGTCAATGTCGGCCAGCTTGCTGCGGTCGCTACCGTCTCCGCCAACGCCGTCCAGTATGATCTCGACGGTGAGGGCAACCGCCTTGGTGCAGTGACGCTCACCGGCGTCGGCGGAGGCGCCGTGGCAATTCGCAATGTCGCCGATGGTGCGGTCAACGCGTCGTCGACCGACGCGGTCAATGGCCGCCAGCTGTTCGCGGTGGCATCCGAGACCAGCACCAACACGACGAACATCCTCAACCTGACCAATGGCACTGCAGGCCTGGTGCAGCAGGCGGGGGGAGCGCCCGGCACCGGCAGGCTGAGCGTCGGCGCGACGACTGGCGGCACGGTCGTCGATTTCACCGGCACCAGCGGCACGCGGACCCTGAGCGGCATCACGGCAGGTGTCGCACGGACGGACGCCGTCAACGTCAGTCAATTGTCGGCAGTCGGCACGGTTGCTGCAAATTCCGTACAATATGACGTCGATGGAGAGGGTGTCAGGGCCAACAAGATCACCCTGACCGGCGGCAACACTGCTGCACCGGTGACCATCGCCAACGTTGCTGCCGGTGCCCTGTCGGCAAGTTCGACCGACGCCGTCAACGGTGCCCAGCTGTTCGCCACCAATACGCAGGTCAACATCAACACGACCAACATCGCCAGCAACACGACGGCAATCACCAACCTGTCGACCAGCATCAACAACGGCACCGCCGGGCTGGTTCAGCAGACCGGCGGTGCGCCGGGTGCCGGTGTCATCACCGTCGGGGCGGCCACTGGCGGCACGGTCCTCAATGTCGGGGGAACCGGCGGCGCACGGGTGATCACCGGCGTCGCCGCTGGCGTCGGAGCGACCGACGCGGTCAATGTCGCGCAACTCTCGGCTGTTGGCCAGGCAAGCCTTGGCGCAGTCCAGTACGACCGCAATGCCGATGGCAGCATCAACAAGTCCTCGGTGACCTTGAACGCGGGCGGTACGCCGGCCACGATCGGCAACGTCGCAGCAGGCGTCCGTCCCATGGATGCTGTAAACGTCGGGCAGCTGCAGTCGGGGCTGGCGTCGAACCTGAACCAGGCGAACAGCTATACGGACTCCCGGATCAACGCGCTGGGCTTCGACATTAGCCGCGTCGCCAAACGGGCATACGCCGGCACCGCAGCCGCGATGGCATTGCAGGCTCCGATCTTCGCGGGGCCGGGCCAGGTGGCGATGCGCGTCGGCTCCGGCCTTTACCGCGGTGAATATGCAGTGGGCGCCAGTCTGCGCGCTACCGCGGACAATGGCCGGTGGAGCGTCTCGACCGGCGTGTCGGGCGGCCCGAACAGCGGTGTCGCCGCGACCGCCGGCGTCGATTTCGTCCTCGGACGCTAGTCCGCCGCCTCGGGCGGGGCTGCGCTCCGCCTGATCCCGCCAAGCGCATGTGATTGGATTGTCCGTGAAAATCGCCCTTGCCGCCATTCTGCTCGTCTCTTCCTCCGCCGCGATCGGGCAAGCACCGCTCAAGTTTCCCGAGGCCAGGCACGCGTGGCTGGCGGAGGGACTGTTCCTGGCACCGGACACCGTCCGCCAGGTCAAACTCGGCATGACCAAGGCCCAGGTCCGGGCCTTGCTCGGTCCCCCGCATTTCAGCGAAGGGCTGATGGCGAGCGGCTGGGGCTATTTGATCAACTTCCGCACCGGCCAAGGCGTCGAGTTCGTCACTTGCCAGATGAAGCTGCAATTCACGGCTGGGCGGGTCGAGCGCGCAGCATGGCGCGATCCGGCCTGCGGCCAGCGCATCGTCGTCGCCGCGCCGGTCATCCCGACACCCGAGATCATCACCCGGACCGAGATCGTCAAGGAACGGGCCGACATCGTAATCAAGCAATATTCGGTGCTGTTTCCGTTCAACAGCGACGCTTTGACGGGTCAAGGCCGAACCGTGATCGCCGAGGCGGTACAGAATGCCCGAGCCGAAAAGGCGCGCAAGACCACCGTCGTCGGCAGCGCCGATCGGTCGGGAAGCGATGCCTATAACCTCGGCCTGTCGAACCGCCGGGCAAAAGCCGTCGCCACCGCGCTCACAGCGGAAGGCGTGTCGCTGGCCGATGCGGTCGTGTCCTCGACGGGCGAGGACGAAGCCGCCGTGCCTACTCCAGACGGCATTCGCGAAGCTGCCAACCGCCGCGTCGTCATCACGCTGATCCGCTGAGCCGATCCGGCCTCCCGCTAACCCCGAACGAGAAGCTCCAAGATGCGAAACCTGCCAAGCCTCAAGGCTGCCGACCTCGATAGCATCGGGACCTCGACTTTTCGTCGCGATCTCGCCCGCACGGCGCTGATCTGTGCCGGCACGATGGTCATGTTGAACGGCACCGCCGGTTCAGCGCGACCCGTAAAAAAGGTGGTTGCGCCAGTTGCGGTGGTGCCGGCTCTCGCGGTGGTCCCGCCGGGCCTGCGCGGCTTCCGAAGCGCTGCCTTCGGCATGACCAAGGCGCAGGTCCTTGCTGCGATCGCGACCGATTTCGGAGCGTCGATCCGCACCGTCGAGACCGCAAACGCCGTCGAAGGCACGGAAGTCATCCAGGCGCCATTGTCCAGCCTCGAACCGGGCCCCGGCGTAGCCGTCGTCTCCTATATCTTCGGGGCGTCGAGCAAGCGCCTGTCGAACGTCAACGTCTCATGGTCGCTGCAGGGCGAGCCGAACGCCGAGCAGCGCGCCGCGATCATTACCGGCGGCTTGCAGCTCGGCGCCTATTTCCAGTCGACGCTGACTCCGGTCAAGGTCTCGGGACTGACCCCGACAGGCAGCAGTTCGGTGGTCTTCTATGCGGCGATCGACGCGCGGGGTTCCGGCGTCCAGATCGACGGCAGCGGCATCAATCCAAGCATGACGTCGGGCGGTCCCGGCAATGGCGTGCAGCCGCGCGGACCAGCGACCCTGCGCATTTCCTACACGCTCAACGCCGCGGTTCCGGACGTCTTCCGCATCCGGCCAGGAGCGTTCTGAGCCACTTACAGCCGGGGCGGGGGCCACATCGAGACCATCAGCCAATTAAATCTGCAGTTCGATCTAATTAGTTTTGTCTTCGCGGGGGCGTAGTCATGTTGAGTATCGCGGCATCTTGGATCGACCTGGCCGAGCTGGGCCGGACGGCGTGACCGAGCTTAGGAAAGCTTTTTCGGGTGGTCGCGGACTAGTCCTGCTCGGCGGCGTGATCGGCTTTGCCCTGATCCTCTATGGCGTCTGGCGGGTCGCTTCCAACGGCCACGCGACGACGGAAACAGCTCCTGCACCGAGCGCCAAGGTCACCGAGGTGGTCACTGCCGCCAAGCCGCTGGTGCGGGGCCAGTTGATCCAGGCGGGCGATCTCAAGACGACGGCGATCAGCGGCACCGTTCCTGTCGGCGCGCTGACCTCGACGGCACAGGCCGACGGCAAGATCGCCATCGTCGACATCCAGCCTCAACAGTTGATCCTGAACAACCTGGTTTCCGCCGATGCCGGGGCCGCCGGGCTGGCGATGCTGGTGCCGGTCGGGCAGCGCGTGCTGAGCACGGACGTCACCGACGATATCGCGGTGGGCGGCTTCCTTCGCCCCGGCGACTCCGTCGATATCGAGATCGTCCTGCCGCAGGAGGCGATCGGCGGCCAACAATCCGGCCCGGATCGTAGCGAAGCCAGGACGCTGCTGCAGAATATCCGCGTCCTCACCGTCGGTCCGACGTTCGGCCAGCCCGGCGGCACCACGCCGGACGGCAAGGAACGTCCGGTCGCGCGGGCGCTGACGCTGGCGATGAACCCCGATCAGGTGGCACCGTTCCTGCTCGCCCGGAAACTCGGTCACTTCTACCTGCTGCTGCGCAACCCGGGCGACCTAGCAGTGCTTCCGGATGGGCGGGCAGTGGTGGCGAGCCTGCGCGGCAACCCTCCCACCAACCCGATGCGCGCGGCATCCGTGCCCATCCGCGCGGCGCGGCGTGCACCGCAATCCCGGCCGATTGAGCTGATCGTCGGCGGCCAGCGCCAGATAATCTATTCGGATGCGGGTGATCGTCGATGAAGCAGTTGCTTGGCATATCGGCCGTCATCCTGGTGGCGCTTGGCTCGCCGACCGCCGCGACCGCGGCGACGATCGAGCTTGAGGTCGGCACCAGCCGCACGCTGACGGCGCGCGCTGCCATCACGCAGGTCGTCATCGACGTTCCCGACGTGATCAAGACGCTGGCACCGGGCAGGCGCCAGCTGCTGGTGACGGGGTTGAAGCCGGGCCTGGCGCACGTGACCTTGGTCACCGGCGCCGCCCGAACGGATTATGAAGTCCGGGTCAGCGAAGTCGGCGCCGGTGATTCCGCCGTCCTTCGGCGACGCCTCAGCGCGCTGCCCGGTCTCGACGGCGTCTCGGTCGACCGGCGCGACGGCAAGTTCGTGCTGTCGGGCCAAGTCCCCGACCTTGAGGCGCAGGTTCGCGCGGTCGCCACCGCCACCGCATTCGGCGGCAAGGAAGTTACCGACACGCTCGAAATCGCCGGCAACCAGATGGTCGCCGTCGACGTCCGCTTCGTCGCCGTGTCCGACACGACGCTGAAGGCGCTTGGCTTCAACTTCTCCAAGCTCGGTGGTGGGTTTCAATGGGCGCTGGTCGGGCCGAACAGCCTGGTCAGCTCGAGCTATTCGCCTGCCAGCGGGCTCGACGTCGTTGCTGGTGCGCCGTTGCAAAGCGCCTTCAACCTGTTCCTCGCCAGTCACGGCAGCGGCATCCTCGGCATGCTCAGCGCCTTGTCTGACGCCGGCCTGTCGCAAGTGCTGGCCCAACCCACACTGCTCGCGCGCTCGGGTGAAAAGGCGGAGTTCCTGGCGGGTGGCGAGGTGCCGATCCCGGTCCCGCAGGCAGGCGGCGCGGCCGGAGCGATCACCATCGACTACCGTCAATACGGTGTCCGCCTCAGCGTCGAACCCTATGTGCTCAGCAACAAGCGCATCGTGCTCAAGCTGGCACCGGAGGTCAGCGAGCTCGACTACACCAACCGCATAACCATCCAGGGTTTCAACATCCCGGGGTTCCGGCGTCGCTCGGCAAACACCACGGTCGAACTCGGCGACGGCGAAAGCTTCGTTATCGCCGGGCTGACCTATTCGAACAGCACGTCGAACGAGAGCAAGGTCCCGCTGTTCGGCGACATTCCGATCCTCGGGACATTGTTCAGGCGGACGCAGCGCAGCCTCGAAAAGCTCGAACTGATCATCGTCGCCACGCCACGCCTGGTGAAGCCGATCAACGACGACGAGCTGAAGCGGATGCTGCCGACGTCGATCGCGCCGCCGAGCCTCGGCGACACCATCATGAACAGGAATTCGACCGAACGCCGCGCTGCCAGCTTCGGGTTGAGCCGCTAGGTCATGCGGGCGATCGCCTTTCTCGGTAACGACGAACTGCTCTGCGGTCGCATCCGTGCGGCAACCAACGGCCTTGCCGCGGTATCGATGCTTTCGACCAAATGGGCTTCGTACATGCCCGCGATCACCGGACTTGCGCCGGCGCTGATCCTGGTCGAACTCGATGACCGGCGCGATCCGGAGTTCCTCAGCGCGACCTTCGCCGGGCTGGCCGCGGCTGGCAGAAGTCCTCCCGTCGTCGTCGTCGGTAATTCTCGGAACGCCGCCGATGTCCTGGCGGCAGTGCGCGCCGGATCGGTCGACTTCATCGATCGCGACGAGGCACTCGGCACCTTGCGCGACCGGCTGGAGCGGCAGTTGCTGGTCGCGACCGCGGTCGTCCAAAATCCTCCGGGCAGCTATTCGGTGATCTTCAATGCCCAGCCCGGCAGCGCGTCGGGCTCGTTCGCACTCGACCTGGCGATCACCAGGGCAAGTCGCAGCGAGGAGGCTTTGTTCATCGATTGCCAGCTCCCGCATAGCGAGGCTGGTGCTGCGCTCGACGTCACGCTGGCTTATTCGCTCGGCGATGCCGGGCGCGACGTGGCCCGGCTGGACCGCACGCTGCTGTTGTCGGCGATGGCGCGCCATGACGCGTCGGGGCTGCGGGTCCTGCCGCTGGCGCTGCACCAAGCCGGCAGCAACGACCTGTCGCCGGAAACATTTCTCAAGACGCTCCGAGCCATTCGCCCGCTGTTCGTCGAAACGATCGTCAACGCTGCCGATATCCGCGAGCCGCTGCTGCTCGACGCACTGAGCCAATGGGCCTCGACGATCTATCTGGTCTGCCCGCAAAAGTTCACGGCGCTGAGCGATACCAAGAACCTGCTGAAAGCGCTGCCCGGCAATGCCGAGACGCTCCGACGCATCGTCCTGATCGTCGACGATCATGATCCGGCAATCACTCTGTCCCCGGCACAGATGCTGGCGGCACTGGGGCTGACGCGGGTGATCAGCCTGCCGACAGCGCGGGCCGACCACGTCAACGGACTGAACTTTGGGCGCCCCTACCTGCTTTCGCACCCCGCATCGGCCTACGCGCAAGCGATCAACGCCGCAGCCGGAGTGACACCTGCGGCAACGGCCGGTCGCGCGGGCATGTTGCACGGCCTGCTCGGTCGGTTCGCGGGCGGCAAGTCGTGATACGCTCGGCTTTCAGCATCGGACCGACTGCAACGACTGCAGAACCGGATCCGCTCGACACGTTCAGTATCTCGGACGCCTATCAGGCAACCAAGTTCAAGCTCTTCGATATCGTCCTCGAATTGCTCGAGGCTCGCGCGATCAGTGCCGATGCCGGCTCGGCGAGGCAGATCCGCAAGACGATCGACGAGGCGATCAACGCCTACGGCCTTCGGGATGGGCTCGCGCTTAACTCGATCGAGCGGGTGTGGCTTGCCGACGACATCTATCACGAGATCACCGGCCTGGGCCCGCTCGAACCGCTGCTGCGCGATCCGCTGATCGACGATATCATCGTCAACGGAGCGCGGCAGATCTATGTCGAGCGTGCCGGAAAACTGGCGCTGGTGAAGACCCGCTTCCGCGACGACGCCCATTTGATGACGATCATCCAGCGCATCGTCAGCCCGATCGGACGGCGCGTCGACGAGGCCTCGCCCTATGTCGACGCGCGACTTGCAGATGGCTCGCGGGTCAACGTCATCATCCCGCCAATCGCGCTCGACGGTCCGATCCTGTCGATCCGCAAGTTTCGACCCGAGCCGATCGTCGGCGCCGAATATGTCCGGACCGGCGCGATGAACGACGAGATGCTCGACTTCCTGTCGAACGCGGTCGAGTCACGCCTTAACATCCTGATCTGCGGCGGCACCGGCTCGGGAAAGACGACCCTGCTCAACATGCTGAGCAGCTACATCGGCGATAGCGAACGGCTGATCACGATCGAGGACGCTGCCGAGCTGAGACTGCGGCAGACGCACGTCGTTCGCCTCGAGACCCGGCCACCGACACTCGAGGGCACCCGCGAGGTCAATGCGCGCGATCTCGTTCGCAACGCCCTGCGGATGCGGCCGGACCGGATCATCCTGGGTGAGGTCCGCGGTGCCGAAGCCGTCGAGATGCTCCAGGCAATGAGCACCGGCCATGACGGCTCGATGGCGACGGTCCATGCCAACACCGATCGCGACGCCCTGTCGCGCATCGAGATGCTGCTCGGCTTTGGCGGTTTGCAGGCCGATCTGCGAACCCTGCGCCGCTATATCGCCAGCAGCATCCAGTTGATCATCCATGTCCAACGTACCGGCGATGGCCGCCGCCGTGTCAGTTCGATCACCGAGGTCATCGGCCTCGAAGGCGACACGATCACGCTGAACCAGTTGTACCGCTTCGCCCAAGCCTCGCCGCTCAGTGGCGAGGGCGTCTTCGAGACCGTGTCGCGCCGGCCGTTCTTCGCTTTTCGGCTGAGACGACCGGTCGCGACCGCACCTCAATTTGGTGCAGCATGACCGGACTGGTGCTGTTTGCCGGTGTCCTGCTGCTGGTGGCGGTGATCTGGGCGTCGGCCCGCCAGAGCGGGGAGCGGCGCGAGGCCAGCGCGCTGCTGTCGAGGCGGCTCATCACGCTGACGCCGTCGCTGGCTGAACTGCCGGTCGGGCAAGCAGCCTGGCTGACGCGGCTGATTACGCGCACGCCGCTGAGCTTCCGCCGGACGCTGGCCCGTGCCGACGTCGTCATAACGACCGAAATGCTGCTCGGCGGCGCAGCGATCGTGGCGGCATTGGCGCTGGTTGCCGCTCTCCAGTGGCCCGGCGTGACTGCCCCGCTGGCGGTGATTGCGGTCGGTTTGATGCTGCCGCTGCTCCACCTCCAGCGGCTTGCCGCCCGCCGGATGGCAGCGTTCGTCGCCTTGCTTCCGCACTATCTCGACTCGATCCGTCAGCTGCTGGCGATCGGCAACTCGTTCCAGCAGGCGCTGCTCAGATCGACTGAAGATGCCGGTCTGCCGATCCAGCGCTACCTGCAACCGGCGATGCGCCGCATTCGAAACGGTGCGCCCTTGCCCGAAGCGCTCGACACGGTCGCCAGCCGCATCGACATGGCCGAACTCTACATGATGGTGGCGACGGTCCGGACCAACGCACGCTTTGGCGGCAGCGTTGGCCCGATGCTCGCCGGCCTCGGCAATCTGCTCCGCAACCGCGCCCGCGTCATCCGTGAACTCAGTGCCGCGAGCGCCGAGACCCGAATGAGTGCAATCATCCTCTGCGCCCTGCCCCCGGTCGCCATGATCCTGATCTCGCTGATCAATTACGGGTACATGAAATACCTGTGGGAGACCGAGGCCGGGCGGCACCTGCTGATGTTCGGCTTTGGCTTCCAGATGCTCGGCGTGCTGACCATGCGGCGCTTGATGCGGCTGGATTTCTAGCATGCTCGACTGGCTCGAGATGCTCACCATCACCGTCGCCATCATCGCCAGCCTTGGCTTGATAGCTTCTGGCACGATGCAACTGGGCGGCGAACGTGCGCTTGGCTCCCGGCTCGACAGCCTCCAGGCCAAGGCTGCGCTCGATTTGGGAGGCGACGGAACCGGACAACAGCGGGGCATGCTCGCGACGATCCTGGCGGGCGGCAGCGAGGGCCGCGCCGAGATCGAACATGACCTGGCGGCGGCCGGCTATGTCCCGGCAGTGACGATCCTGGCTTTCGGGCTGATCCGGCTGGCGGCGACCGTCGGCATCGGCCTGGCACTCTATGTGGTGATGATGCTGACCCGGCCGCCGTCGCTGGTCAACACGCTGGTGCCGGTCGCAGCATCGGCACTGACCTTCCTGACGTCGAAGTACATCCTCAAGGCAAGCAGCGCCCGCCGGTCGCGCAAGGTCAGCGCCGAGCTGCCTTTCACGCTCGATATCTTCGTGATGATGGTCGAGAGCGGCGCCAGTCTCGACCAGTGCTTCCGGATCTTCGCAAGCTCCGAAGGACGCGCGGCACCGATCGTCCAGGCCGCGGTTATCCTGCTGGTCGAGGACATCCAGCGCGGCATGCCCTACGACCTCGCGCTGGCACGCTGGTCCGACAGGTTGGGCGTCACCGGCGCGCGCGAACTGGCGGGCGTCCTGCGCCAGTCGCTCAACCACGGCACCGAGCTTGCCGCGACGTTGCGTGAGTTTTCCCGAGAGTTTTCCGAGCGCCGCATCTTCGTCGCCCGGGAATCGATCGGCAAGAAGACCACCCAGATGACCGTCGCGATGCTCGTCCTGCTGATGCCCGCACTGATGATCGTGCTCGCCGGTCCGGCAGTCTCGACGCTCGGCAGCACGCTCACATCGCTATCCAAATGAGGGGTCTTCGCATGATATCGACCGGTCGGGCGTTGCGTCAGCCACTGGCGCTGGCGCTGGTCGCGCTGCTGGTACCGGCCACGGTGACCGCCCGGAAGGCGCCACCGTCTGCACCCGCACCTGACGTGATCACCTCGCGGATGGTCGTCGACAAGCAGCTGGCGGCACGGTCGCCGACGTCGGGCACCGGCCTGGGCGGCGCTGAGGCGCGGCGCATCCACGACCGATATCTCAGCCGCATCGGCGTGCCGCTGGAAACCGGCAATACCGCGAGCAGCGGTCGCAACGGCAGCCGCGGCGGTCAGTGACCCGGTCGGCCGCCTTGCCCCGCGACGCCGGCGTCATCGCACCGGCGACCGCCGTGGTCCTGGCCGTGCTGATCGCCATGGTCGGCCTGGTGACCGATACCAGCGTCTGGTACGCGCAGCGCCGCCAGCTTCAGGGCGTCACCGATGCTGCAGCGCTGGCCGCGGCGCGCTTCGCCAACGACGATGCTGCAGCGCGAACCGCCGCTGCGGCAGTCCTGTCCAGCAACGGCCTCGACCCGGTCGCGGTGCTGACCAAGCTCGAAACCGGCAGCTATTGCCCGGACATCGCCACGTCGGTCAGCGCCCGCTTCCAGGCGGCCGCCTGCTCCGGAACGCCCAGCACCGTCCGTAACGCCGTCAGGTTGACGACGATGATCGACTCCCCGCTGTTCTTGTCGGGCCTGACGATCAGCGGCAACCGCAGTATCGGCACTCTCGCCACCGCCGCCCGGGTCAATCAGGCTGGGCTAGAGGCCGGCAGCGGCTTGGCGGCGCTGAACGGCGGTATCGCCAATGCCATGCTGTCGGCGCTGACCGGGGGCTCGATCTCGCTGACGGCGGTGCAATACGACGGGTTGCTCAGGACCAAGGTCGATACGCTGACCTTCCTCGACGCGCTGGCAACCAGGCTGGACCTGACCGCCGGCACCTACTCCAGCCTGCTCGACACCAGCATCGGGGTCGGCGACCTGATCGCTGCCGAGATCGCGGCGTTGGGTCAGCAGCAACAGACGGCAGAGGTCGCCGCCGCCATTGCCGGGCTGACCGCGATCAAGGGCCAGATTCCCGGCAATCAGACGATCGCGATCGGCAAGCTGTTCGACCTCGGCCTCTGGGCGAACACGCCGATCGGTGATGCGACGTCGAGCAGCGCGCTCCATGCCGGCCTCAACCTGTGGCAGCTGACCTCGTTCAGCCTGCAACTGGCGGACGGCAACCATGCGGCGACCATTCCGCCATCGTCGATCGGCATTTCGGGCCTTGCCACCCTCAAGGTCACGGCGACAGTGATCGAGCCGCCAGTCCACGCTTATTTCGCCTATGGTCCGGAAGGCACCAGCGTTCATACCGCGCAGGTCCGGCTGAAGCTGGAACTGGCCGTGCTCGACCTGGCGGCGCAGCTCGGCGCCGGGACCGTCGTGCCGTTGTACATCGAGGTCGCCAGCGGCGACGCGCGCATCGATACGATCAGCTGCACTGGCGCACCGGCCACCGATGCGAAGGTCGGGGTCACGGCGCATGGCGGCATCGCCAATATCTACATCGGTACGCCCACCGACGATGCGATGAACAACTTCTCCGCACCGGTCGCGTCCTCCGCAATCGCGCCGGTCAAGATCCTCAACCTCGGCGTGCCCGGGCTGCTGACCCTCGCCACGACCACGGCCAAGGCGCAGGTCAGCGTCGGATCGACCGGCGGACCGGGAACGGCGCTGGCGTTCGTGCAACCGGTCGGAACCGTCGTTCAGCCCAACCCGCCGACGCTCACCGGTATCATCGGACGGCCGGACCTCGGCACGCTTGTCGGCTCCCCGGCGGTGTGGGCACGAGCCACCAGCACCGGCTTGGCCAGCAATTTGCTCGGCGGTCTGGCGGACTCGCTCAACGCCAACGTCTGCACGGTCGGGCTGTTCGGCGCATGCCTGTTACCGGTTACGGCAAAAGGATCCGACCTGGGTCCATTGTTCAGCATTCTCAAGCCCGTACTGACCGGGCTCGACGGTGTCCTCGACGGCATCCTGCGCACGCTCGGCATCCAGCTTGGCTATGTCGACGTCTCGATCACCGGCGTTCGCTGCGGCTTGCCGGTCCTTGTTTCATGAGTACGCCAGCGTCGCGGGGGCGCCGGCGCACCTTCTCCCAGCCCCGAAAAGGAACCTGAAAATGATCACCTGCATCAAGACGTTCATCAAGAACGAGGAAGGCGTCACCGCCGTCGAGTATTCTGTGCTCGCGGTGCTCATCATCAGCGCGATCGTGCTTGCGATGGCCACTTTCAGCACCGGGCTCACTGCCGCCTTCGCCGCGATCTCGACGAAGCTCATCACGCCGTCTGCCTGATCCATCCAGCAGGAGCGGCACGATGAGAGAACAGGTCACACCACGTCAGAGAGGATGTCCGATGCTTCGGCGTTCCACGTCCGATGACGGCGTCGTGGCGCTCGAGTTCGCGCTCATCGTGCCGCTTTTCCTGCTGCTGATCTTTGCGACCATGGCATTCGCACTGTATTTCGCCACCTTCGTCGCCGTCATCCACGGTGCGAACGAGGGCGCCAGGGCATCGGTCGGCGGCATCAGCACCGCCGAACGTGGGACTTTGGCGAAGGCCAGCGTCCAGTCGATCTTCGGCTCCTACGCACCCCTGCTGAACCCGGCCCATGTCGTCGTCGACGCGCAGGCCGCTTCGGCCTCGATGTTCAGGGTCACGGTGAGCTACCCGCTCAGCGACCTCGATTTCGGCGCCTTTTACACGCTGCTCGCGGCCGCCTCGACCGATGGCAAGTCCGGCACCAGGCCGACGACGATCGGCTATTCGGTCACCGTCGCCAATGGAGGCTATTGATGTCGTCGACGAGCCTCATCGCGCTCGGCGTGCTGCTGCTGATCCTGATCCCGATCGTCCGCAGCGACCTGCGCCAGCGCCGTATTCCCAACGCACTCAACGCGTTGCTCGCCGTCGCAGGTCTGGTGGTGCAAGCCGTCACCGCTCCGTCCCTGCGGGTCCTGCTGACCGGCCTGATCGCACCCATCGCAGTGACGGCGCTGTTTCTGCTGCTCATCCTGGTCATGAAGATGCTGCGCCGCCGCGGCACGCTGGGCCTGGGTGATGTCAAATTCCTGGCGGCCGCCAGCCTTTGGGTCGGCTTTGTCGGCAGCACGGTGCTGTTCGTCGTCGCCAGCCTGCTTGCGCTGCTGTTCGTACTGGCGCGGACCCCGTGGCGGCCGCTCGACCTTCGCGCAGCGATCCCGTTCGCGCCATTCCTCTCGGCCGGACTGTTGCTGGTCTACCTGTTTACCGGCCCGCTCTACGCCACCCACGCGGCGCCGGCCGGGTTGGTCGAAGCGGCTCGCTGACCCACTTTCACTGCGCGAAGGGATCGACCACCATCTGCGCTGGTCGTGTCCCCAAGGCCCCTGGGGTCGCGGAAGCCGCAGTGGTCGTGGCCGCCGCTGCGATCGCTGCGCGTACGTCGGCGCGCTCCACCGGATCCGTGATCGCTGCCAACAGCGCCGCCGCCCCGGCCGCGTCGCCAGTCGCCGACAGCGCCAGGATCAGGTTGTTCCTGGCACGCACGTCGGTGGGCGCGAGTTCCGCTGCCTGCCTGGTTCGAAACAGTGCTTGCTCCAGGTTGCCAGCCTTCAGCAGCGCATAGCCATAATCATTCAGGTAGGTGGACGACGTCGGGGCGCGGGCTACCGCCTGGCCGAACTCGCTCACGGCTCCCGCCCAACGATCATTCAACCCCTCTATCCGCCCGAGCCCGGCATAGGCGGCTGCGGCAGTCTCGGTCTTCAATAGCTTGCGATAGATCGTTGCCGCCTCGACGAAGGCCTTGATGTCGACCAGGCAATCGGCGCGCATCACGGCAGCGTCGTTGCTGCGGGGATATTGCAGGTCGAACGCATCGAGGTGAGCGAGCGCGGCATGTGTCCGTCCCGACTGCCGCATGTCGTTGATCAAGGTCAGGTACAAAGCCCGCGACTGCTCTCCGCGACCCTCCGGCACCGAGCGGTTCGCGGGACTTTCAGATCGAGCTGGGGATTTGAGAATTGCTGCGGACGCCGGGAAGGCGAAAAGCAATCCGACGGTGAGACAGCCGCACAGGATCCTTGGATTATGGTGCACTCTAAGTATCCTAGACCCGCAGTCCACCCTCGTATGACATTCTTCGCCAAATATTTGCTAACATCCGACTAAGTATGTCGAGGCACCTCTATGTTAGATGATTTAAGAATTGGCCCATTTGTCGACTCCATGACCTGACCTAATTATTTTGGAGGTCTTGGCTTCCGGCCTCTTGGGGATCAAATAGTATTATCGAAGCTCAGGCCGCCGCGCGAAGCCCTTCGAGAGACAGTCAGATGTTGACGGTGACATCGCGGACCAGATTGCGAATACCGATCCCACACGAGCCCGGCACGAGCCCTTGGCGAACGGAACTCAATATGAGGCCTTCGCCGAAGACCACTCGTTCGTGTCGATAAGGTTTGACCGACCGACACGAGGAGAGCCTCGCTGACGTCGGCCCTGAGCGCGCTCGAACAGCGCCTCCAGCGGTTAGCCGAAAACATTATCGCTGTAGGCGCCGGCAGTCCTGCTTGTTTTGCCTCGACTTAAAACCGCTCTGGACCAAATCGCGTCATATACGACGGCAGCTTTCCGGGAAGTACGCGCCGAATAGCGGTCAAACGATTGTTCACCATGTCGCGGCGTTCGCGATCCGGTTGAACAGCGTGCTAGCCCTGCCAAATTCAATGTGGGACGTCGTTTACCATGCCGACCTCGTCGGGGTGTGAGCGCGGTTCAACGAGAGTTCGTTCAATTCGCTGACTTGATTCCCTGCGGAACCATCAGATTTGCGGCTGCCTCGGCGTCAATAAGCAGGGTTTTACGCGGCTCGCCGATCTGCGCATGCAACGTCATACCGCGGGCAAGGTCGAGCACGTGCCGCGCGCGCGCTGTGACCGGAAAGTCAGGCGGTATCTCTCCCGCTCTGATGCCGTCGTGGAATCGGCGTTCCACAAGCGCCAAGCCGCCCGCTGCGGCGTCTTTCAGGAACTGCCTGACCTCAGCGTCGTCCACGAGGGGTGCGACGCAGACCATCAGGCATCCCGGGACGGCCCCTTCCTCGGTCGCAACTTCCACGGCGTGCCTGAGAAAGCCGCCGATCGCGTCACTAAGAACCGGCGGCGAAAAGAGGGCCTGTGCCGCGCCGGCGCCCTTCCGCTCCGCGTACGCGCGAAGCACACGCAGGAAGAGCGTCCGCTTGTCCCCAAAGACGGAATACAGGCTCTGCCGTCCCACGCCCATGCCGGCGATCAGATCGTCGATCGCTACGCCGTCATAGCTTTTCGACCAGAAGATCTGCGTCGCTTTTTGCAATGCTTCGCCTTCGTCGAAGGTTCGCGGCCGTCCACGCGGCCTGCTCGATTTTGTTAGCATCCAGTCCAAATATCCTTGACCGTGTCGACCGACATTAATATGTACGGAAACAGTCCATAACTCGCAAGCTGAACATTGGGCGGCCAGACCGACATTTCCTGAACGTGGAACCAAGCATGAGACATTCTACCGCTCTCGTCACCGGCGCTACGTCCGGGCTCGGCTGTGCGGCAGCCCGCTTGCTAGCCGACGGGGGGTGGCAGGAGGTCATCGTAACGGGGCGCAGCCTGGCCAAGGTCAGGGAGACGGCCACCGAGCTTGCGGCGGAAACCAAAAAACAGGTGTTCACGCCGCTGGAGCTTGATCTGAACAGGGCCGCCAGTGCTCAGGCCGCGTTTGCCGAACTGGTCAAACGGGGTCGACCGATCGATCTCTTGCTGCTCAATGCCGGATTGGTCCCAACCAAGAAGCGTGTGATCACTGCGGCAGGCGTTGAAGCCTCCCAAGCCCCCCTCATTGGGCATCATGAACTGACTGTCCGGCTGCTCGATGCCAACCTGCTGAGCCCTGACGCCCGGATTGTCATCACCAGCGCGGAGCCGGCTCGCGGGGGTGTTCCTATGTTCAAAACGACCGACCTGCCGGCTTTCGCAGGCAAATATTTCGGGGGCGACCAAACTATGGCCGCTGAAGCTCTTATTCGCAGCGGACCTGACGTAAAGTACTCGCCTAACACTGCGTATGCCGACGCGAAGCTCGTGATTGCCTGGTGGGCTGCGGCGCTGGCGCGTCGGCTGCCCTCGGGCATGGCGGTGTACGCTGTCTCGCCCGGTGCATCAAACGACACCCAGGTCGCGCGAAACGCTGGTCCGATGTTGAAGTATGTAATGATTCCAATCGTGAACCTCATTCCCGGCATGAATCAGACGCCGCAGACTGCGGCCGGTCGCTACATCCAGGCGTCGACGTTCGGGACCGAGGTCTCGGGGCAATTCTTTGCTTCGGCCAAAGGAAAGTTTTCAGGCCCAATGGAGCTGCAGCGCCAGCCGCATCTCCACGATCGCGGCAGCCAGGAAGCCGCGTGGCAGGCTGTCGTAAGGGTCTCCGGCGTCGACTTGGTCCGAGGCGAACGGCCAGGTCGGTTGGGTAATTCGTGATTACGCACGACATCATCCGGGATCCGGAATGGCCGGCAGCATCTCGGTCTGTCAGGCCGAGTAATCAGAAGACGCGATCTTCAAGGGGCGAGCTTTGCGCCGTGCGCCGGCCTGCTTCTGCTCGGCGGCTGTGGCTCGGGCTCGACCTCGGTGCAGGGCATGTCGATAGGCTACCGTGAAATGCCACTACACGGCTCTTCGATGAGCACCAGCTTACGCTTAATCGCCACTAACGTCGCGGCTGGCATCGACCTTGATGAAGCCGGCGTCGGATACGGCGAACATCGCCGGATCGATCGGACCGGTTTCTATCGCCGTGACCCGCCACAGCGTAACTCCGTTGGTCCCGACGATCGAAATTGGAAGCCGGCTCGCCCGGCTCCAGCAGATATGCGTTACGCGGTTGACTTCCTTGAGGTCGAACCAGCGGCAAGGCTCTACCAGTCTGGACGCGTTCGCGGGAGCGGCGCCGTTTACGATCGAGTACGCTGATTTGGGTTGGCGCAGACCGTGACCGAGATCGAACCAGTTGGCGAAATTACCGAGCCTGTAGAGATTTGTACGGTCGATCCGGGTGCTGATCTTCCGTCTGCGGTCGAGCACCACGAGGTCGAAATCTGGCGATCGAGGCGCGCGAACGGCATAGGTTTCGAAGAGGCCGTCGGTGACGCGCTTGATCCGCCGGTCGCCGTCCCGCCAAATGTCGACGACGTGCTGACCGTCGCGACCGGCATATACTGCCCGGAAGTGCACATCGGCTGGCTCGCCCGCTGTGGTGAAAACCGTGTCGAAACGCAGCGCCGTGTTGGTCGCGGCCACCGTCGGCATGGCGAGCGCCAGCAACACTGGCGTGATCAGCCACCGCGTCATCTGCGGACCGCACGGGCGTAGTCAAAGTAGCGATAGCCCTTGCCGTCGACGGCGAGGTCTTTGACCGCAAGGTCGATGCTGTAGGTGCCTGCGGCGAGTGTCGTGTCCTTGATCGCACCGGTCGGATCGAGGGGGGTCTCGAACGCCAGGCCAGTCGCAAGCGCCGCCGGGTTGATCACCGAGGGCGTCACGACCGGCGTGGACTTGCTGGCCGGGGTGACCAGCGCCTCATTGAGGATCCTGCCATCGGCTTGCGGCAAGGACAGCCGCAGCAGCCAGGCAACGGTCGGTGCGACGTCGACATTGCCGGTTGGCAGCGTCACCACCGCCTTGCCGGTAAACGATGGCCCGCCGGCGATCAGGGTGTTGTGGACGTCGGTGGTGCCGAAGCTGCCGTGCATACCCCGCTGGCCGCCGACGCTCTCGAACTCGATGCCGGGCTTGCCCTGGACGCTGACGCTGTCGTCCCAATTGAACGAGACGACGACGTCGGGCTGGCCGCTATTCTGCCGCTTGGCATTCTCGAGGTTGGCCTGCGCCATTGTCAGGATGCCGGGGATCGCACCGTAGCGGCTGTCGACGAAAATCGCGCCATACTCCTGCCGCTGCTGAAGAAACTTCACGAGACTGAGCACCGTCGCCTGGTCGTGGCCGGGAACGTAGAAAAAGTCCGAGCCACCGTTCGCCGCGACGACGATGCCGTTAGCGGGCAGTTGCCCCGGGGCGGGAACGGTGAAGGCCGCCTTCGGCGTCGGTAACGTCGCGCTGATCGCCTGGTATTTGGCATTGGCGGTGCCGCACAAGGCGCCACTGGTGTCGACCTTGACCGGGACGGTCGGCACACCGGTGGTGCCGAGGCCGTACATCGCGCTGGTCGAGCAGCCGCCGCCATCATAAGCCGCAAAGCCGCGATAGGTCAGCAGGTCGGCCGAGCGTACATCGCCCGAGAAGGAATAGCCGGCGGGACTAGCGACGCCGAGCGTTGCCGCACTGGTTCCGCTGGTCGCGCTATTGATCAGCGGGCCATTGGGCGCGGTCGCCGAGGCGTTGATCGCGCGCAGCGGATACAGAGCCATCGGACCGGAGACAGTCGAATGGCCGTGATCGGAAACGACAACGATGTTGGTCGTGGTATCGAGACCTTGTGCCTTCAGCGCCGTCATCAGCTCGCCGAGGCGCGCGTCCTGCGACCGCAACCCGGCGCGAACATTGGCGGTGCCGGGACCATAGCCGTGTTCGACATTGTCCGGGGTGCGGAACCAGATCAACGACAGCATCGGCTTCTTGTTGGGCAGGATGTACTGGGTAAAAGCCGACATCATGTATTTGTTGGAGGCGTCTTCAGGCGCACCCTGGCTGGTGTCGGACGAGTCGCGCGCGGCCACGGTGACCGCGCCACTCGGATCGTAAGCCGTGGTGTTGAAGGTGACATAGCCAGCGCGCGCGGTCGGGCTGCCGTTGTTCGCCGCCAAAGTTACCAGGTCGGTCCCGGTGTAATCACGGGTGACGTTGGCCGGCAGCGCCACGCCGGCAGTCTGGAGTTCGGTGACTAGGCTGCGCGGCTTGACGGTGTTCTCGTCGAGGAAATAGCCTCCCTTGTTGAGGTCCTGGATGAACGCCGAACCGCTTTTGCCGATCGCCGCCGTGACGAGCCCGGCCGCTTGCGCCGCCGCAAACAGGTTCTGCACCAGCAGTAATTGGCCTCCGTAATAATTGTTGAGCGTCGTGAGGACCTGATAGTCCTCGGTGAAGACCGGATCGATATAATCCTGCACCGTTCCCCCGGCTGCGTTGCCGGCCGGAATCGTATTCGAAGCGCCCTGTGGCGGTGTCCAGAACGTGTTGCCGTAAAAGCCGGTGGTCTTCGGGAAGGAGCCAGTGGCGAAAGTCGCGGCGTTCATCATCGTGAAGGTCGGGTAGGTCGAATGATTATCGCTGAAGTTGGTGCCGGCCTGGCGCAGGGCATAGAGGTTCGGCGTATCGGTCGCATTGACGTCATCGGGACGCAAGCCGTCCCAGACCATGATGATCGTCCGGGTCGCGGCCATCGGTTGAACGACCGGCGGCGGATTGACCGCCTTGTTGTCGTCTTTGCAGCCGCTCAGCAGGCCGGCAACGACTGCGACCGAAACAACAGCGTGACGAACTCGCATCATCGACAGCACTCGCGCAGGGTGACAGCTGCCGCGTCAAAGAGCGGGCTGCAGTGAGGATGAAGCAACCTAGGTTCGTCGTGTGACCGTGTGATGACATTTCGCGATGATGGATCGCAGCGCTGAAGCACTGTCGGGTTGACCCGGTCACCTCAACTACAAACTCTAAGCTTGATTGTTACGGAAACGTATTTGTCTTCAATGTTCGGATTGCATGATTGGACAACTAGGTCGTTCCGGACCGGTTTGCTCGCAACACTGACCAGTAATTCGAGCGTTGCTTCTAATCTATTCAGAATAATCGGTTCAGCTGCGGAACTGTCATGAATATGTCATGCGCGTTGCCGATGATGGTTTGGGGTTCCGGCAGGAGCAATTAATGGCAACACGCGCAGCTGACCAAAAAGCGACGTCCGGGAGATCCCGCATTCCGCTCGACCACAAGGTCCATCCCGGCGCGACGCTCGCCTTCCTCGCGGTTCTGATCGTGGGATTGGGATATGCCGGTTACAGCATTTTCAGCGACACCCAGCAGGTCGGCGAGACGCTGGCCATCGGCGCGTTCGCCTTTCTCGGCCTGGCCCTGCTGATTGCGCTGGGCTTCGAATTCGTCAACGGCTTCCATGATACCGCCAACGCAGTCGCCACGGTAATCTATACGCACTCGCTGAAGCCGGTGATCGCAGTCGTCTGGTCGGGCGTGTGGAATTTCATCGGCGTCGTCTTCTCGACAGGTGCGGTCGCCTACAGCATCATCACCCTGTTGCCGGTCGACCTCATCCTGGGTGTGGGCAGCGCTGGTGGCTATGCGATGATCTTCGCGCTGCTGTTGGCCGCCGTCACCTGGAACCTCGGCACCTGGTGGCTCGGGCTGCCGAATTCTTCGAGCCATGCGCTGATCGGCTCGATCCTTGGGGTCGGTGTCGCTAACCAGTGGCTGACCTCGACTCCGGGAGGGACCTCGGGCGTCGAGTGGAGCCAGGCGACCAACGTCCTGCTGGCGCTGCTGGTCAGCCCAGTGATCGGCTTCGTCGGCGCGTACCTGCTGCTCAAGCTGATGAAGAAGGTCGTCTCCGATCCGCAGCTGTACGAGGAGCCCAAGCAGGACACGCCGCCGCCGCTCGGCATCCGTTCGCTGCTGGTCTTCACCTGCACCGCAGTGTCGTTCGCGCACGGCAGTAACGATGGCCAGAAAGGCATGGGGCTGATCATGCTGATCCTGATCGGTGTCGCCCCGACCGCCTACGCGCTCAACCGGACGATGCCTGACAGCTCGACCCCGGCCTTCATCCAGGCGTCCGCCGCCGCACAAACAGTGTTCCGAACCAAGTCCGGCGGCGCCACGCCCGACGTGGAGACCGCCAGTGCGACCTTGCGCGACGCCCTGCGCCAGCACGACGCCGACAGGCCGCAGGTATATGCCGCGCTCGACAGCGTCTCGACCGACATCGTCGCCGAGTTGAAGAACTACGGTTCGATCAGGCACGTCCCGGCGGCAGCGACCAAGAACCTGCGCAACGAGATGTACGTCGTTTACGATACGCTGCGGCTGCTCACCAAGGACGAAGACAAGGCGAAAGCAGCCTATCCCGGCGGCGGCGACAAGAAGCTGAAGGACTACGGCAAGCTGCTTGAGGACGGCACGCGCTTCATCCCTATCTGGGTGAAAATTTCGGTGGCGCTGGCTCTGGGGCTCGGCACTATGATCGGCTGGAAGCGCATCGTCGTCACCGTCGGGGAGAAAATCGGAAAGACCCACCTGACCTATGGCATGGGTGCGGCGGCCGAGTTGATCGCTGCCAGCACGATCCTGCTGGCGCAGGTCAAGGGCATGCCGGTATCGACGACGCACATCTTGTCGAGTGGGGTCGCCGGCACGATGGTTGCCGACGGCGCGGGGCTGCAAAGCAGCACGGTTCGCAACATCGCGATGGCTTGGGTGACAACGCTGCCGGCAGCGATGGTGCTTGCCGGCGTGCTTTACGCGATTTTCCTCTGGATCGTGCAGGCGATGAGACTCGGCTAGCAACGCCTCGTCGGCCGCCAGGCAGTCACCAGAAGGTTGGCCGCAATGAGATCGTCATAGGTTTCGACAGCATGGTGCGCCCGACGCCCTAGCGCCGGCGCTCCGGCACAACGACGAGCGACCGCAACGGTCGATCGGCACCGGCGCCTTCGATGCCGCCGTACCCGGCAAGCTTGCCGTATCGAACCGGAAGAAGATGCGCCCGGCTTCACCCGGGTCGGCGACAGGCAGGCTCGCGCCTGCGAGCGTGGCAGCGAGATCGGACAGCACGCCGGGTCGAGACGGATTGCCTTCATCATTGTGCTCCAACGACCGGAAGCCATGCGGCAAGTGCGACCAACGTCAACAGCAGCACCGGCGGGGTGATCGCGAGGCCGACGCGCATATACTGGCCCCAGCTGATCCTGATGCCCTTGCCCGCCAGAACGTGCAGCCACAGCAGCGTCGCGAGACTGCCGATCGGCGTGAACTTCGGACCTAGATCGCAACCGATGATGTTGGCGTAGATCATCAGCTCGCGCGTCACCACCGGGATGCCCTTGGCCTGGTCGATCGACAGGGCGCCGACCAGCACCCCGGGCATGTTGTTCATGACCGACGACAGCAGCGCCGCTCCAAAGCCGGTGCCGATCGTCGCCGCCCATGGGCCATGTGCGGCGAGCCAGACGAGTCCCGCGGCCAGATAGCCGGTCAGGCCAGCGTTCCGCAGCCCATAGACGACAAGATACATGCCGAGGCTGAAGATGACGATCTGCCAGGGTGCGCCGCGCAGCACCTTCGTCACCGGGACGATCGCACCGTGCCCACGCCGGTGCCAGCGCCCGGCAAGCGCCAGCAGGATCAACGCGCCAGCGATGGTGACCGCCGAGACCGGCACGCCCATCGGGGCCAGGACGAAATAGGCGATCAGCAGGACAATGAGCAGCGGAAACGCGACCTTGAAGACCAGCGGGTCGCGGACAGCGCTTGCCGGCGCCTCGAGCTGCGCCAGCGAATAAGTCGCCGGTATCTCGCGGCGGTAGAACAACCAGAGCACCCCGAGCGTCGCCGCCAGCGCGGCAAGGTCGACGGGTATCATCACCAGCGCATAGCGATTGAAGGCGATGCCGAAGAAATTGGCACTGACGATGTTGACGAGGTTCGAGATGATCAGCGGCAGGCTCGTGGTATCGGCAACAAAACCGGTCGCGACGACAAACGCCAACGTCGCCGCCGGCGAGAAGTCGAGCCTGAGCAGGATGGCGACGACGATCGGCGTCAGCAGAAGTGCGGCGCCGTCGTTGGCGAACACCGCCGCCACACCCGCACCGAGCAGGACGATGAGCGGGAACAGCAGGCGTCCCCTGCCGCCGCCCCAACGGGCGACGTGCAGCGCCGCCCATTGGAAGAAGCCAGCCTCATCGAGCAGCAGCGAGATGACGATCAGGCCGATGAAGGTGAAGGTCGCGTCCCAGACGATGTGCCAGACCATCGGCACGTCGGCGAGCCCGACGACGCCGGTCAGCAATGCGACCCCCGCTCCGGCCAATGCGCTGTAGCCAATGCCGAGGCCACGCGGTTGCCAGATGACGAAGACCAGCGTGACGAGGAAGATGGCCAAAGCCAGCATGGGTTATCTCGATCTTGGATTCAGGGCCCGGCCCGACACAGGCCGAGCCCTCAGTGCGACGAATCAGCCGACGACCTGACCGTCGTCCTTGGTGAAGGCGCCGCGCTGGGGCGCCGGCAGCAGATCGAGGACAGCTTCGGAGGGCCGGCATAGCTTGACCCCGAGCGGCGAAACCACCAGCGGACGGTTGATCAGGATGGGGTGCGTTATCATCGCGTCGATCAAAGCATCGTCAGCGAGCGCCGGGTCGCCAAGACCCAGCTCGGCAAACGGCGTGCCCTTATCGCGCAGCAGCGCTCGGGCCGTCACGCCGGCACGCTCGATGAGCTGGACCAACAGTTCGCGCGACGGTGGCGATTTCAGATATTCGACGACATGTGGTTCGATTCCAGCATTGCGGATGATGCCCAGGACGTTGCGCGACGTGCCGCACGCCGGGTTGTGGTAAACGACGATGTCGGTGGCCATGCAGCGCTCTCCTAGCAGCATGCCAGTTCGGCCATCAGCGGTTCGCAGATTTCAGGACGGCCTTGGCAACAGTCGTTCACCAGGAACACCGTCAGGTTGCGCAGAACGTCGATGTTGGCGCGGTAGACGATCGACCGGCTTTGGCGCTGCGCGGTCACCAGCCCGGCACGCGACAGCACCGCCAGATGCGCCGACATCGTGTTCTGCGGAATGTCGATTTCGCGGGCGATGTCGCCCGCTGCCATGCCATCAGGTTCATGCCGGATCAGCAGTCGGAACGTCTCCAAACGAGTACCCTGAGCGAGACTGCCGAGCACCGCAATTGCAGCTTTAATTTCCATACATCCGTTATATTGGATATATGGATGTTCGCAATATTTTTCTGTGTTGAGTCCTTCGCGACTATCGCAACAGCCGTCGGACCGCTTGCCACTAGGTCCGGCTCTGGAGTCCGGCCCTTCGCTCTCTGCGAAAAGCCGGACCGATCAAATTTCGGTGCCTTCAGCAAATGTGAGTGCGTCGTCTACGTCGACGCCAAGGTCCGTCCCGCATTCCAAGCCCTGCGTTCGGCTGCAGCTGGGTCGAACTCTGACATTCCCATGATCATTCTCCATGGCCTTGGACGGCCAAAGGAAGGAACGATCCTGTCTACAGATTTTGAATGCTCCGAGCGACAGCCGCAAGCACCCCACTGATCGACCTATAAGGCGGTGCTGCCGGTGCTGACCGATCGACCCCCGCGCCGTGACGGCGTCCACCTTCGTCATGCTCAAGCGACCTTCGGCAAGCGGGCGAGGTGCTTGTCGAGCGTGATCGGATAGTCGCGCACACGTACGCCGGTGGCATTGTAGACGGCATTGGCGATGGCTGGCGCGACGCCGGAGATGCCTAGCTCGCCGACGCCCTTGGCCTTGAGCGGTGACATCGTCGGATCGACCTCATCGATGAAGATCACCTCCTGGTGCGCGATGTCGGCGTGAACCGGTACCTCATAGGCCGCGAGGTCGTGGTTGACGAAGAAGCCGAAGCGCTTGTCGACGGCCAGCTCCTCCATCAACGCTGCGCCGGTGCCCATCACCATGCCGCCGATGACCTGGCTGCGGGCTGTCAGCGGGTTGAGGATCCGTCCCGCCGCGCAGACTGCCAGCATCCGCCGGACGCGGATCTCGCCGGTATAGGCATCGACGCCGACCTCGCAAAAGTGTGCGCCGAAGGTTTGCTGCTCGAAGCGCTGCGAGAGGTCGCCGTATTCCATCTTGTCTTCGGCGATCAGCGGCGCAGCCTTTGCCGCCTGGGCAAGTGGAACCCGGCGATTACCCGAGCGCACCTCGCCACCGACGAATTCGGCATCGACGGAGTTGAACCCCAGCGCCGTTGCCGCCGCCTCGCGCAGCTTCACGCACGCCGCGTAAACTCCTGCGGTCGCGGTGGCCGCACCAGCCTGGCCGCCGCCGCCGAACGCTTCCGGGAAGCGGCTATCCGCCAGCTTCACGATGACCCGATCAAGCGTTACGCCCATCATCTCGGCCGCCGTCTGGCCGATGATGGTGTAACTGCCGGTGCCCATGTCGGTCATGTTGCTCTCGACCGTGACGATGCCCTTGGCGTCGAGCGTCACGCGCGCACCGGCTGGGATGATCGGCGCGCCGCGGATGGCCGACGCCATGCCCATGCCGATGAGCCAGCGACCTTCGCGCCGGGCGGCCGGTTTCGCGCTACGCTCGTGCCAGCGGAAACGCTCGGAACCGGTGCGCAGGCATTGGATCAGTTCGCGCGTCGAGAACGGCCGGCCGTGTGGCTTCGACGGCCCCTGGTTGCCGCTCGTCGCCTGCGGGTCGGTGCCGCCACCACGGCCGGGATCGTCGGGCACGGTCTGCGTGTCGTTGATGATGCGCAGCTCGACCGGGTCGATGCCCAGCTTTTCAGCCAGTTCGTCCATGGCGATCTCGAGCGCCATCATGCCCGACGCCTCGCCCGGTGCCCGCATGGCATTGCCCTCGGGCAGGTCGAGCACCGCGAGCCGCGTCTGGTTGAGGCGGTTGGCGCCGGCATAGAGCAGCTGGGTCTGGGCAGCCGCGATCTCCGGCCCGCCGCCGGGCAGATTGCCCGACCAGCTCTCGTGCCCCACTGCAACCAGCTTGCCGTCACGGCCAGCGCCGAGCCGCAGTCGCTGGATCGTCGCAGACCGATGACTGGTGTTGTTCGGCATCAGCGGTCGCGGCAGCGTCACCTTGACGGCGCGACCGGTCGCGCGCGCACCGAGGGCGGCAAGCACCGCGTCGGAGCAGACGCTGCCCTTTCCGCCGAATCCGCCGCCGATGTACGTCGCGACGATCCGGATCTTGTCCTCGGGAACACCGATCTTGGCGGCGAGATCGCGCCGGGCCCAGCCGACGATCTGCTGGGCGGACCAGATCGTCACCTGGTCGCCGTCCCAGCGCGCGATCGTCGCGTGCGGCTCCATCATCATGTGGCTCTGGTCGGGTGTCGTGTAGGTCTGGTCCACCTGCACCGGGGCTGAGGCAAAGGCCTTGGCGAAGTCGCCGGTGTTGGCGTCGGGCTGGCGCTTGTGCGGCTTGCCGCTCGATTTCGCGGCGGCGAGGTCGAAGGATCCCTTGCCGCGTACATAGTCGACCTTGATCAGCGCGGATGCCGCACGTGCCTGCTCGAACGTCTCGGCAACGACGAGCGCGACGGCCTGGTGGTAGTGCTCGACGTCCGGCCCGGCGAGCGGCAGCGCGGTGTAGAAGCCAGCCTTCTTGATCGGGCCGGCATTGTCCGCCGTGATCACCGCCAGCACGCCGGGTGCTACCCGTGCATCGGCGACGTCGATCGATGCGATGCGCCCCTTGGCAATGCCGGAGCCGAGGATGTAGCCGTAGGCGACGTCGGGCGCGATATCCTTGTGCTCGTACGAGTAGACGGCGGTGCCGGTGACCTTGAGCGGCCCCTCGACACGGGTATGCGGCTTGCCGATCACCTTGAGCTGGTCGATCGGGTTCTGCCCGGCTGGCTGGTCGAACTTCATGCCCGCGCCTCCATCATGGTCGAGTCCAGCGCGCGTTCGGCCAGCACCAGCTTGAACCTGTTGTCCTCTGTCGGCGTGGCGCCGGCGAAAGCGAGAGCGGTCACCGCCGCTGCACCTTGCGGCATGACGGCTTCCGCAGCTTCGACCCGCCACGGCTTCGGCGCGACGCCGCCGAACGCGACGCGGCCGCTCCCGTCTTTCTGGATCACCGCAGCAACGGAGACGAGGGCGAATGCATAAGAGGCACGGTCGCGTACCTTGCGATAGATATGCGTGCCGCCGAGCGGCCTGGGCAGCGTCACGGCGGTGATGAGCTCGCCGGGCTGAAGGCTGGTCTCGATGTGCGGCGTGGTGCCCCAAAGCCGGTGGAAATCGGCGATCGGCATAGCGCGAGCCTGACCTTGCGGGTTCACCGTCTCCACGGTCGCATCCAGCACCCGCATGGCAACGGCCATGTCGCCGGGATGGGTGGCGATGCACGCATCGCTCACGCCGATCACGCCGAGCTGCCGTGACACGCCGCCGATCGCCGAGCAGCCGGAGCCCGGGCGGCGCTTGTTGCATGGCATATTGGTGTCATAGAAATAGGCGCAGCGCGTCCGCTGGAGCAGATTGCCCGCCGTCGTCGCCTTGTTCCTGAGCTGGCCCGAAGCACCGGCGACGATGGCGCGGGTCAGCACGCCATAGTCGCGCCGCACGCGCTCGTCGGCGGCAAGCGCGGTGTTGGTGACCAGCGCACCGATGCGCAGCCCGCCGTCGCTGGTCTTCTCGATTTGATCGAGCCTGAGATCCTGCACGTCGATGAGATGCGTCGGCGTCTCGATCTCCAGCTTCATCAGGTCGAGCAGGTTGGTGCCACCCGCCAGGAACTTGGCGCCCGGCGTGCGCGCGACGGCAGCTGCGGCGTCGGCGGGGGTGCGGGCGCGTTCATAGGTGAAGGGCTTCATGCCTGGCTCCCCGCGACTTCGGCCATGGCGTCGGCGATATTGGAATAGGCGCCGCAGCGGCAGATGTTGCCGCTCATGCGCTCGCGCATCTCCTCGTTGGTCGCCTTCGGGCGCGCCATGAGGTCGGTCTGAGCGTGGCTCGGGATACCCGCCCTGATCTCGGCCAGAACTGCGACGGCCGAGCAGATCTGACCAGGCGTGCAATAGCCGCACTGGTAGCCATCGTGCTTCAGGAACGCCGCCTGCATCGGGTGCAGGTTACCCGGCTGGCCCAGCCCCTCGATCGTCGTCACCTTGTCGCCCTGGTGCTGGACCGCGAGGCTGAGGCACGAGTTGATGCGTGTGCCGTTCACCATCACAGTGCACGCTCCGCATTGACCATGGTCGCAGCCCTTCTTCGTGCCCGTCAGCTGCAGATGCTCGCGCAGCATGTCGAGCAGCGTCGTCCGCGTATCGACGTCCAGCTCGCGCCGCTTGCCATTCACTTCGAGCGCCACATTCATCGTCGGCGCCGGACTTTGCGGTACAGGCGGCGCAGCGCCGCTCGGTGCAGCGACGAATGCTGCCGTGACTGCTCCGCTCGCCAAAACGCCTCGGTGTGACATCTCGAGTTCACCGGCCATGATCAGCGATACTTTCGGCTGGTGCGTAAACTCTGGTGAAGGGCGCGCAGCATCATGCGGGTCCCTGATAATGTGAGTCGGACACGGCTTCGAGCCAGTCGACGCTGACGCCGTCGGCGGCCTCCGCGACGGCCACGTGCGTTACCGGGCTGCTCCGGGTGGCGCCGTGCCAGTGCCTGACGCCGGGTGCGATCCAGATGACGTCGCCCGGCGTCATCTCACGGACGGCTTCGCCCTCGGCCTGGACCCAGCCGCGTCCCTCGGTCACGATCAGCAACTGCCCAAGCGGATGCGTATGCCAGTTGGTATGGGCTCCGGGCTGGAACGACACTGTCGCGCGGCCGAGGCGTGCCTCGCCCGTGCCCTTGAACAGCGAGGTCATGCGCGCCGAGCCGGTGAAGTAGCTCGCCGGCAGCGCAGTCGGCGCCTGTCCCGGCTGGATGCGCTGCACCGCCGCTGCAGGCTTTGCAGGGGCAGCTTCGCTGGCAAACACTCGACCTGCCACTGCAACCGCCGCACTCGCCTTCGGCCAGCCGGCATAGAAAGCGAGGTGGGTGAATACTTCGCCGATCTCGGTCTTGGTGAGCCCGTTCTCGAGACCGTAGCGGATGTGGAATTCAAGCTGGGCTGCATCGCCGCCTGCCGCCAAGGCCGCGATCGTCACTAGGCTGCGGTCGCGAGGGCTGAGGTCGGTCCGTCGCCACAGGTCGCCGAAGATGACCTCGTTCGTCAGCGCCGCGAACTTTGGCGCGACCGGGGCAATATTCTTCTGGACCATCGCGGCGCGCTCGGCATCGGCGGGCAAGACTGCCGGCGGGCCAGCCAGCGGAGCCAGCGTGACAAGATCGATCTTGCGGTCCGCAAAGACCTTCTCGATCTCGTTCAGCGAGGACACCGCGTTCGGCCAGCCGGTGTAAAAGGCCAGGTGGGTCACGATCCCCGCAATCTCCGCCGGCTTGATCCCGTTTGTCAGGCCGCGCCCGAGATGACCGGGCAACTGCGCCGTTTTGCCGGTCGCGATCAGCACCGACAGCGTAACCATGCTACGATCCCGGGGTGCCAGTTCCGGCCGCAGCCAAACATCGCCGAACAGCACATTGTCGGTGTAGTCGGCGAGACCCGAAGCGATGGCCTGCATGTTTTTGGGCGCAATCGAGACGCGTTCCTGCGCCTCCACCGGTGTCGTCAGCGCCAGAGCGATCGCTGCGGTTTTCGCATGGTTCATGACTTTGTCCTTGCAGAGCGGTCCTGTCGGCCCAGCCAGCCGTTGACCTCGTTGAGCGTGCGGCGCTCCTGATCGGCTTCCATCACGAACGGAGGCTCGATCCGCGCACCCGGCGCGTGGCTGGCGAGCACCGAAAGGCTGCTGCCGACGCCGTAGCCGCCGTACGTGATGAAAGGGCGGACGAGCTTGTCGCGAAGGTCATGCCTCCGCAGGAAGGTGCGGATAATCGGCGGAGCGGTTTCGCCCCAGATCGGGAAGCCAAGGAAGATCGTGTCGTAGGCGGCGATGTCCTCGACCAGCGCGGCGAGCGGTGGCTCGACGCTGCGATCGCGCTCCTGCCGTGCCTGCTCGACGGTAGCCTCATAGTCCTCAGGATAGGGCCGTGCCGGGCATATTTCGAACAACTCGGCACCAAGCGCGCGTTGAACTGTGCCGGCGATCACCCGAGTGTTTCCCGATCGCGTGAAATAGGCTACCAGCGTCCGAGCGCCCAGGAACTGCTTGTTGGTCGGTTCTGCGCAGGCGCTCGTGCTCGCGGCGAACGACAGCACGCTAGATGCTGTCAGCAACGTGCGCCGAGAGAGATCCCCGGACGGCATCGTTATAGCCGCGTCATTGGGCTCGCTGCGCCGGGCAATCTCTCGCCGTGAACAGCAAACCCGACGGACGCAAAACTCATGCCGCCAAACCCGAGCGCGGAGGCCTTCAGTCCCGCTGTGCCAAAGGTACGTTCTTCCATGATCTGCCCTGCGTCGCTCACCACCGCCAGCGCATCCCGCCGCAACCAGAACATAGCCTCGCGGGCGACAAACAATTACGGGGTGTAATCCGCATGTTGCGATAAGCTGGGCTAATTAATGTCGAACGAGAACTTTAACACGCTAGCGGCTTTCGCGGTCGTCGCGCGCGAGCGCAGCTTCACCAAGGCTGCGGCCAAGCTTGGCATCTCGCAATCCGCGCTGAGCCAGACGGTGAAGATCCTCGAAGAGCGCCTGGGAATACGCCTGCTCACCCGGACAACGCGGAGCGTAGCGCCAACCGAGATCGGCGAGCGACTATTGCAGAAGATCGCCCCACGCTTCGAGGAGATCGAGCGTGAGTTGGCAGCGCTCAGCGAGTTGCGCGAACGGCCGGCTGGGACGATCCGGATAACATCCGGCGAGCATCCGGCATCGACCGTGCTCCAGGATGGCATCGCCCGCTTCCTGCCGAGCTACCCAGACATCAAGGTCGAGGTCGTCGTCGACTACGGCCTCGCCGACATCGTCGCGGAAGGCTTTGACGCCGGTGTCCGGCTGGGCGAGCAGGTCGCGAAGGACATGATCGCGGTACGCATCGGGCCGAACATGAGAATGGCCGTCGTCGGCTCACCCACCTACTTCGAGCGCTACGCCCTGCCCAAGACGCCGGCCGATCTTACCGCGCACAATTGTATCAACCTGCGACTACCGACCTACGGCGGCCTGTATGTGTGGGAGTTCGAGAAGGCGGGTCGCGAGGTCAATGTGCGTGTCGATGGCCAACTGGTTTTTAACAACGCGGGCCAAAGGCTGTTATCCGCACTTCAAGGGCTCGGGCTGGCCTATATACCGGAGGACCAGGCCCTTGATCACATCGCGGCAGGCCGGCTGATCCGCGTACTCGACGACTGGTGCGAGCCCTTTTCGGGCTACCACCTTTATTACCCCAGCCGCCGCCACCACTCGCCGGCGTTCGCTATTATGCTCGATGCCCTACGGTATCACGGTGATTGACCAACTTAGCGCCTTGAGACGACTGGCCGTACGAACTTGGGCGATCGCTTTTTCGGTCTTAGTATCGAAACCGAACCGACGGCTGAACATTACGAATGGCTTTCCAGCCGGCTCAGGCTTGAAAAGATGATTGCCTCCGAGGCGGCAATCGACTGCTGAACGGCTTAAGGAAGACGCGTAGGCGCCGCACAGTTTGCATCAAAGAGGAACGAAGCCGTCCGGAAAGGCGACGCCGTTGCCCGTGTGACTCTGGCCCGCGGTATGCCGAGCGATCGCAACAGTCGAAGACCACAACAGCAGTTCGACCCTGTACAACTGGCGGGAATGGTATCGACGACGTTCGAAGATGACGCGGTCTGTTCAGGCTGCCGCCATCCGCCAGCCAGCTTTAGCGACAAGGGTACATTCTGGCGAAAACAGATCGTTAACCGGTCACCGCAGGTTCCTGCCGGCGTAGAGTGCTCAAAACGCATCTTGCAGGGCGATCAGGTCGGCATACGACCGTTAGTGGTCGGAGCGAGCCAGGCTCGGCTGAAGATGGGTAGGTTTATTCGGGTGCTCAAGTGGCGGAGGTGCTAATGATATGAAATCTAACAAGGCTTATTAGGGGTTGCGCGCCCAACTAGACGTTGACAGCACGACTGTCGTCGAGCCCAGTCATCGTCGCTATCTATGCGGACCGCTCGGTTGCCGGGGCTCATCGAAGAAGGGCGACGCCTACTGCGGCAACCGGCTGACGGTCCGACAGGATGTCCTCGACCGCCGCGTCCTCGCCGCCTACTTTCCACCGATCTGATGCGTGACGAGGTGCTGGCGGTGTTCTTGGAGGAGCTCGAGGCCGAGGCGGCGCGGCTTCGGTCGGAGAGCGAGGTGCCCCGACCATACCGCGATCATGAGCTCGCCGAGATCATCTCGCAGCTTGCCAACATGACAGCTGCGATCCTGAGGGGAGTCATGCCACGCTGTTCTTCTACAAGATGAACGTGCTCGGCCGCCAACCGTCCTATCTCGTCAGCAAGAAGGTCAACATCGCTTCAGTAGGCTGCGCCCGCTGTCGCCTTACCGCTCGCTCACCTCCCGAGCAAAGGTTGCGGACCTGACAGCGGCGTTCACGGACAAGGGTAAGCGTCAGCCGACCTACGCGGCGATGGCGAGCGTTGCTGGCTTTCGCCAGTTCCAGGGCATGAGCGCTTCGAGGTTAAGCTGGCTGCGGCCGCGTGCGAGCTGGTCGAGAACGTCGGCGAGCCAGGCTTCCGGGTCGATGCCGTTCAGGCGGGCGGTCTCAAGGGTGGTGTAAATGATGGCGGCGCGTTCGCCGCCCTTGTCGGAGCCGAGGAACAGGAAGTTCTTGCGGGTGACAGCGATACCGCGAAGCGCGCGCTCGGCGGCATTGTTGTCGATAGCGAGGCGGCCGTCGGCAGTGAACCGGGCGAGTGCGTCCCAGCGGCCGATAGCATATTGCAGTGCCTTGGCCAGCTCGTTCTTGCCTGACAGGCGCCGACGCTCGGTCTCCATCCAGACGCGCAGGTCGGCGAGCAACGGCGCGGAGCGTTCGGCACGGACGGCTCTGCGTCGTTCGGGTGGCAGGCCGTTGGTCTCGCGTTCGATGTCGTAAAGCACGCCGATCCGGCGCAGCCCCTCAGCAGCGATCGGCGACTGCGTCTTCTGATGGACGTCGTAGAGCTTGCGCCGGGCATGCGCCCAGCACGCAGCATGGACGATGCGCTGTCCTTGTTGTCCCGGCGGCGCCTTCGAGCGGGTTAGCGCCTCGTAGCCGGCATAGCCGTCGGCGTGGATATAGCCGGCAAAGTTGCTCAGGTGCTCCGCCGGTCGCTCGCCCTTGCGATCCTGGCTGTACCGGTAGAGCGCCGCCGGCGGCCGTTCGCCTGCCCAGGGTCGCTCGTCGACGACATAGGTCCAGATGCGTCCGGTCTTCGTTCGGCGATTCCCGGGTGCCAGCACGCCGATCGGCGTATCGTCGGTAAAGATCGCCGGTGCCGCCATGACGTGGTGGCCGATCGCTTCGGCGACCGGGGCCAGCCACCAGGCGGCGCGGCCGACCCAGTCGCACAGCGTTGCCCGGTCGATATCGACGCCGCCTCGCGCGATGATCCCGGCCTGACGGTAGAGCGGCAGGCCGTCGATGTATTTACCGACAACGACGTTGGCGATCAGCGCTGGACCCGGACGCCCCTTCTCGATCGGCAGGTCGGGTGCCGGTGCCTGGATGATGGTCTCGCACGACCGACAGCTCAGGCGCGGCCGGATATGACGGATGACCTTCAGCTGCGCTGGAATGCGCTCGAGGACCTCGGTGATGTCCTCGCCGAGCTTCGACAGGCTGGTGCCGCCGCAGCACGGGCAGGCGTCGCCGGGATGATGCAGGATCTCCTCGCGCGGCAGGTGCGGCGGCAGCGGGCGGCGCACCGGATGCCGGCGCTCACGTTCGTCCGAGGGCGATATCGGGACTGGCGCGATCCGCTCGGCTTCGCCTTCCTCAAGGTCTTCGAGCAGCAGCTCGAGCTGGGTGATCTCGGCGGTGAGCTTCTCCGACGATCGGCCGAAGCTCATCCGGCGAAGCACGGCGAGCTGGGCCTTGAGCTGTTCGATAAGCAGCCTGGCACCGGTCAGCTCGGCCCGCGCGACCGCCAGCTCGGCCTTCAACCGGGCGACCTCGTCGGGGTCGGATACGGCGCTCGTCACGGCACGATATTACACCGTGATCAGCACCGCTGCGATGACGATCAGCCTCGACGATTACCTGCGAGTCATTATGCCGCGCTGGCCTCAGGCAGCCACGTCGGGTCGCCAGCTCCGCTCGACGTTGCGCCAGTCGATACCCTCGAGCAGCATCGACAGCTCTGCCGCAGACAGCCGCACCGAGCCGTCCTTCGCTGCCGGCCAGAGGAAGCGGCCACGCTCGAGCCGCTTGGCAAACAGGCACATGCCCTGGCCGTCCCACCATATCGCCTTGACCAGATCACCGCGCTTACCCCGGAAGACGAACAGAGCACCGTCGTGTGGATCGCGGCTGAGAACGGTCTGCACCTGCGCTGCCAGCCCATCGAAGCCGCGCCGCATATCCGTGCGCCCGCAGGCCAGATAGACACGCGTACCCGCCGGCAGCGCGATCACCGGCGAAGCACCTCGAGCACCCGTGCCAGCGCACCGGCGTCAACGTCGCCGGCGAGGCGCAGCTTGGTGCCGCCGGGCAGCTCGACCTCGATCGTACTCGATGCCACGTGGTCGGGAACCGGCAACGCCGATGGCAGCGATCTCACATTCGGAGCGGGCAACGCCACCGCTGCTGGCTCGGCGACGACCTCACACCGGATAAACCCGTCGGTTGCTGCGGTCAGCAACTGCTTGCGCCATGTGTACAGCAGGCCCGTCGATATCCCGTACCGACGCGCCACCTGCGTCGGGACTGCACCAGGCGCGCAACTCTCCTGGACGATCGCCATCTTCTGCTGCGGATGCCAGTTGCGTCGCCGCTCCGGGCGCGGCGCCAGCACCAGCTCCTCGCTTAGAGACGTCTTAAGGGTCTCGTACGACGTCTCATCTTCCGCCACGCTCGCCTCCGCCAACTACAGCAGCGACGACTCTCGCAACGGCGCGATCAGGACAAGGCGGGGATCAGCTGACGCTTACGGACAAGGCGCTTGGGTCCGAGGCGTTCGAGCTGCTGCGATCGCTGGTCGAGTCCGTGGTGTTGACGCCGGGGGATGAGATCCTGTCGGTGGCGCTACGAGGTGAGTTCACCTTGCTCCTGTTGCTGTGCTCAGGCCCCAGACAGCATAACGCCCCGGGGACCGAGGTCGCCGGGGCGTTGAGGATCGATTTGGTTGCGGGGACAGGATTTGAACCTGTGACCTTCAGGTTATGAGCCTGACGAGCTACCGGGCTGCTCCACCCCGCGACGGGCGTGCGAGCACGCCGAGAACGGTATGATCATTGTGAATGGGTTCAGCCTGTCTGCCGGCTACAAAGCCTGGCGGCGTCCTACTCTTCCATCGCTTGAGCGATAGTACCATCGGCGCTGTCTGGTTTCACGGCCGAGTTCGAGATGGGATCGGGTGGGGCACAGACGCTATGACCACCAAGCTATGAAGCCGGCGGACAGACAGGATTAGAAAACCGAATGACTGGTCTTGTCGGACCAGCGCTTACGACGCTGTACCTCTTAACGAGAGACAGTGCTGTCGATGATGGTGGGATCTTAAGCGTGAACAGAGTAATTAGGACCAGTCAGCTGAATGGATTACTCCACTTACACACCTGGCCTATCAACGTGGTGGTCTTCCACGACTCGATGAGATCTAATCTCGAGGGAGGCTTCCCGCTTAGATGCTTTCAGCGGTTATCCCGTCCGTACATAGCTACCCTGCTGCACCATTGGCATGATGACAGGTCCACCAGAGGTACGTTCATCCCGGTCCTCTCGTACTAGGGACAACTCCTCTCAAATCTCGACGCCCACGGCAGATAGGGACCAAACTGTCTCACGACGTTCTGAACCCAGCTCACGTACCACTTTAATTGGCGAACAGCCAAACCCTTGGGACCTGCTCCAGCCCCAGGATGTGATGAGCCGACATCGAGGTGCCAAACAACCCCGTCGATATGAGCTCTTGGGGGTTATCAGCCTGTTATCCCCGGCGTACCTTTTATCCGTTGAGCGATGGCCCGTCCACGAGGGACCACCGGATCACTATGACCGACTTTCGTCTCTGCTCGACCTGTCGGTCTCACAGTCAGGCTGGCTTATGCCATTGCACTCTAACAGACGGTTTCCAACCGTCCTGAGCCAACCTTCGCGCGCCTCCGTTACTCTTTAGGAGGCGACCGCCCCAGTCAAACTACCCGCCACAGAGGGTCCCTCTACCAGTTTCATGGTAGCAGGTTAGATATAAGAAACGAACAGGGTGGTATTTCACTAATGGCTCCACTCAGGCTGGCGCCCAAGCTTCAAAGCCTCCCACCTATGCTACACAGTTCATTCCTCATACCACTCTGAAGCTGCAGTAAAGGTGCACGGGGTCTTTCCGTCTAACCGCGGGTACCCCGCATCTTCACGGGGAATTCAATTTCGCTGAGCAGGTGTTGGAGACAGTGGGGAAGTCGTTACGCCATTCGTGCAGGTCGGAACTTACCCGACAAGGAATTTCGCTACCTTAGGACCGTTATAGTTACGGCCGCCGTTTACCTGGGCTTCATTTCGATGCTTGCACATCTCCACTTAACCTTCAGGCACCGGGCAGGCGTCAGGCCCTATACGTCGTCTTGAAGCCGACTTAGCAGAGCCCTGTGTTTTTGCTAAACAGTCGCTACCCCCTGGCCTGTGCCCCCCATGAAAAGTTGCCTTAACATGGGGCCTCCTTCTTCCGAAGGTACGGAGGCAATTTGCCGAGTTCCTTCAACACCCTTCTCTCAAGCGCCTTGGTATACTCTACCAGCCCACCTGTGTCGGTTTCGGGTACGGTCTATACGGTGGGGCTATTTCCTGGAACCTCTTCGAAGCCGGGACAATCCAATAAGTCCCGACAACACACGAGATCCGTCACACACCACCAGGCCACGGAATATTAACCGTGTTTCCATCCACTACCCCCTTCGGGCTCGTGTTAGGGACCGGCTCACCCTACGCGGATTAGCCTTGCGTAGGAACCCTTGGGCTTTCGGCGACAGGGCATCTCACCCTGTTTATCGCTACTCATGTCAACATTCGCACTTCCGATACCTCCACAACCCATTACCAGGCTGCTTCACAGGCTTACGGAACGCTCCGCTACCGCGTGCATAAATGCACACCCAAAGCTTCGGTACGTGTCTTGAGCCCCGTTACATCTTCGCCGCAGAAATCCTTACCTAGACCAGTGAGCTGTTACGCTTTCTTTAAAGGATGGCTGCTTCTAAGCCAACCTCCTGGTTGTTTTGGGACTTCCACATGCTTTCCCACTTAGACACGATTTGGGGACCTTAGCTGTTGGTCAGGGCTGTTTCCCTCTCGACGACGGACCTTAGCACCCGCCGTCTGTCTCCCAGACTGTACTCGCACGTATTCGGAGTTTGGTTAGGTTTGGTAGATCTCGCGACCCCCTAGCCCATCCAGTGCTCTACCCCGTGCGGTAATCATCTGAGGCACTACCTCAATAGTTTTCGCGGAGAACCAGCTATTTCCCGGCTTGATTGGCCTTTCACCCCTAAACACAACTCATCCGATACCTTTTCAACGGTAACCGGTTCGGACCTCCAGTGCGTGTTACCGCACCTTCATCCTGGTCATGCCTAGATCGCCGGGTTTCGGGTCTAATACGTCATACTATGGTCGCCCTATTCAGACTCGCTTTCGCTGCGCCTTCACCTAACGGCTTAAGCTTGCATGACATATTAAGTCGTTGACCCATTATACAAGAGGTACGCTGTCACCCCTCAAGGGGGCTCCAACTGCTTGTAGGCATACGGTTTCAGGTACTGTTTCACTCCCCTAATCGGGGTGCTTTTCACCTTTCCCTCACGGTACTAGTTCGCTATCGGTCATGCACGAGTACTTAGGCTTGGAGGGTGGGCCCCCCATATTCAGACAGGATTTCACGTGTCCCGCCTTACTCAAGGACCTTCAATTCGCTGACGCATACGGGGCTGTCACCCGCTACGGCCCGGCTTTCCATCCGATTCTGCTGACTAGTTGAAGGCCACTGGCCTGGTCCGCGTTCGCTCGCCACTACTAACGGAGTCTCGGTTGATGTCCTTTCCTCCAGGTACTGAGATGTTTCAGTTCCCCGGGTTCGCTTCTTCATACCTATGTATTCAGTATGAGATAATCTCCACACCAAACTCCAACTGATCCCGAGCCATCTTGCGACGACCGAGATCAACTCGAATTTGATGAAGAAATTGGGTTTCCCCATTCGGAAATCTGTGGGTCAAAGGTTGCTCACACCTCACCACAGCTTATCGCAGCGTGCCACGTCCTTCATCGCCTGTGCATGCCAAGGCATCCACCATATGCCCTTACCTCACGCTTGAAACCCGCACCACCAACGACAGCACTGAAGTGCTGCACGCATGGTCATACGGTCCATCAAGCACCGCAGTCTCACATCACGGGGAAAGATCCCGTGACGAAGCCCTGCGGCATTCGATTTTCTAAACCCATTCACAATGTCAAAGACGGATCCGGCACGAAGCCGGCATCCGGTATCGCCGCAGCTCGCCCGACCCTTGAGGGTTCAGACAAGTACGGCAAACTGGTTGCCTCATCCTGGAAGACGAAAAGAGAAAGTTGGTGGAGCCTAACGGGATCGAACCGTTGACCTGAAGCTTGCAAAGCTACCGCTCTCCCAACTGAGCTAAGGCCCCAATACAACCAGTGCTGCCAGGCCGTCCAAAGACGACCGCGCGCGACCTGCTTGCAAAACATGGTGGGCCGAAGAAGATTTGAACTTCTGACCCCACGCTTATCAAGCGTGTGCTCTAACCAACTGAGCTACCGGCCCCCAAACCGCCGAGCCCGTCATAAACGGGGCCGGCGCAAGGGCGCATGGCTGCTCAGCGGCATTTCCAGGATGAAGGGACATGAGGACGGCGGTAATGTTCTTTGGAGAGGAGAAAGCATTCTCAGGTGATGACGACCGCTTCAAGACGGTCATCAAATCCCAAGCGCTATTCGCCGGATCCTTAGAAAGGAGGTGATCCAGCCGCAGGTTCCCCTACGGCTACCTTGTTACGACTTCACCCCAGTCGCTGAACCGACCGTGGTCTGCTGCCTCCCTTGCGGGTTAGCCCACAGCCTTCGGGTCAATCCAACTCCCATGGTGTGACGGGCGGTGTGTACAAGGCCTGGGAACGTATTCACCGTGGCATGCTGATCCACGATTACTAGCGATTCCGCCTTCATGCTCTCGAGTTGCAGAGAACAATCCGAACTGAGACGGCTTTTGGAGATTAGCTCACCATTGCTGGTTTGCGACCCATTGTCACCGCCATTGTAGCACGTGTGTAGCCCGGCGCGTAAGGGCCATGAGGACTTGACGTCATCCCCACCTTCCTCCGGCTTATCACCGGCGGTTCCTTTAGAGTTCCCAACTTAATGATGGCAACTAAAGGCGAGGGTTGCGCTCGTTGCGGGACTTAACCCAACATCTCACGACACGAGCTGACGACAGCCATGCAGCACCTGTGTGTAGGTCTCTTGCGAGATGACAGGAATCTCTCCCTGCCGTCCTACCATGTCAAACGCCGGTAAGGTTCTGCGCGTTGCTTCGAATTAAACCACATGCTCCACCGCTTGTGCAGGCCCCCGTCAATTCCTTTGAGTTTTAACCTTGCGGCCGTACTCCCCAGGCGGAGAACTTAATGCGTTAGCTGCGCCACCGAGGCTCTAAGAGCCCCGACAGCTAGTTCTCATCGTTTACGGCGTGGACTACCAGGGTATCTAATCCTGTTTGCTCCCCACGCTTTCGTACCTCAGCGTCAACAGTCGTCCAGTGAGCCGCCTTCGCCACTGGTGTTCTTCCGAATATCTACGAATTTCACCTCTACACTCGGAATTCCACTCACCTCTCCGACGTTCAAGCGATCCAGTCTCAAAGGCAGTTCCGGAGTTGAGCCCCGGGATTTCACCTCTGACTTAAAAAGCCGCCTACGTACGCTTTACGCCCAGTAATTCCGAACAACGCTAGCCCCCTCCGTATTACCGCGGCTGCTGGCACGGAGTTAGCCGGGGCTTATTCTCCCGGTACAGTCATTATCTTCCCGGGTAAAAGAGCTTTACAACCCGAAGGCCTTCTTCACTCACGCGGCATTGCTGGATCAGGCTTTCGCCCATTGTCCAATATTCCCCACTGCTGCCTCCCGTAGGAGTCTGGGCCGTGTCTCAGTCCCAGTGTGGCTGATCATCCTCTCAGACCAGCTAAGGATCGTAGCCTTGGTAGGCCTTTACCCCACCAACTAGCTAATCCTACGCGGGCTCATCCCTAGGCGATAAATCTTTGGTCCGAAGACATCATACGGTATTAGCACAAGTTTCCCTGAGTTATTCCGTACCTAAGGGCAGATTCCCACGCGTTACGCACCCGTGCGCCACTAGACCCCGAAGGATCTCGTTCGACTTGCATGTGTTAGGCATGCCGCCAGCGTTCGTTCTGAGCCAGGATCAAACTCTCAAGTTTATGACCGGGCAACGACCCCGCGAATAAATCCGCGAAACCGAAGCTCGTTTTAGGAGTCTATCTGTCTGCACAACGTCACTAACGTATTCCGAGCCGAAGCCCGGAGCGATGTGGTAACGTATATAAAGACATATAGACGACGATTTACGACGCTAACCGGAGCCTAAAGCCTCCAGCACGTCGACCGCCGTCCACATGTCCCTTCATTCAACCTACGATGAGAAAGAGCCACCCGAACTCAGCCCGGAGGCCAGAGAAAGAGCGACACTGCTCTGATCCCCCGTTCTACCGGAAGAGACCGAAGCAGTGATTTTGGTCGAGACCCAAGAACAAACCCGCTGGTTCGTCTCGGCGTCGGGAACGGCTTATGAACCGCGTCTCAATCCCCGTCAACACCTTTTTCAAAATGGCCCGTGGCAAAAACCGCCGGCCGTCCCGAAACCCGCCACACAACCGCGACAGAAAACCAGGCCCCTCTCAAGGCCCTACATCCCATCACCGCTGTCTGGATGAACCAGCACCTCAAAACTCGAAGCACCCGTCCGCCGGGAATCAACGTCTAGGCGACGGCGCTTTTAGTTGCAAGCATTTCCGTGAACTTTTTGCGTGGATCTATGTTTAGACGCGTCACTAAACGGCGATTTCGGACTGGCGTTGTCACGGTCACGCCGTCTGAATGTAATCCTTCAATGCGACCGCCTCCGCCTCGGCGTCGTCGATCCGCCGCTTGACCAGGTCGCCGATCGACACCAGTCCGAGCAGGCTTCCCTGTGACAGCACCGGCAGGTGGCGAATGCGGCGATCGGTCATCACGCCCATTGCTTCGATTATGCTGGTCTCAGGAGTGGCGGTGACTACCCTCGCAGTCATCACCGTGCCGGCAGCGGCGTCGAGCACCGCGGCGCCCTGTTCATGAAGTGCAGCGACGATATCACGCTCGGAAACGATACCGAGAATCGAATTATCCTCCACGACCAGCACGGCGCCGATGCGATTCGCATGGAGTAGCGCCGCGATTTCACGCACGCTGGTGGTGGTGGTGACGGAAATCAGCGGCTTCTTGCCGGTGAGAATCGAACCGATCGACACTGTATGCCTCCCACTTCACCGTGCCAGCACTATATCGGCGGCATCGGTGGCGGGAGTGTCGCGCCAATCCGCATGGAAGGAAAGCCCGTGCCGCAAAGCGATTCGCCGATGGCGCCCGATACTGCCCGGGCTGCCGCTCCAGGTGAGCGCAGCAATGCCGAGCATTGGCGCTGGTTCAGGCGATTGATGGCATGGATGTTCGCCTTCTCGATCCTGATGGTCGGGCTGGCAGTTTTGTACATGTACAGCCAGGGCGTGCCGCTGAGGCCGTGGTTCCTGCTGTTCATGGGCGGCGGCATCGCACTGTCGCTGATGCTGGCGGCCGCGCTGATGGGGCTAGTGTTCGTCAGCGCCCGCAGCGGGATCGATGACCGCGTCAAGGACCTGGCGCCGCCGGACGTCGGCGAGGAGCGCTGAGGCTCCTCGCCGGTCGCAGGACTAGAAGTCGATCTGGGCGCGGACCAGGGCGATGTCGCTGCTGTAGGTCCGGTTGTACAACGGAGCGGTGCTCAGCGGCTTGACCAGGGCAGCATTCGGGCCGCCTTCGACGACCGCATGGGTGTACTGGGCGGTGAACCGGACATAGTCGATCGGCCACCAGTTGATCGCGGCGAGATAGCCGGTCTGCTGGCCGCCGTTCAGGATGCCGTCGATGACCTGGGTGCCGACATTGGGACCACCGACCCGATCCTTGAGGTCGAGATAGTCGATACGGCCGACGAGCTGGAAGCCGCCCCAGCCGCCCTTGTCGAAGCCGTTGAGGATCTTGGTACGGTCGACCTTGCCGCCGCGGTAGCCGCGGGTTTCGCCGGTCAGCCAGAAGCCGACTTCACCATAGGCGCTGAAGAAGCCGGGATCGGACGCCAGGCGAGTACCGGAAACGATCTCGCCGGGGTTGAGCGCCGCGCCGGGGCGGATGCCCTGCACCTTGACGTACTGCGCCTCGCCCGCAGCGTGGAACGGACCGAAGATGCCAAGCGCTTCGACGCCCAGGATATAGTCGGACTTGCCGGCAACGCCGACGTCGTTCTCGAAGCGCTGGTCGGTGGTCTGGCTGAACGGGCGGGCGCGGTACTGGATGCCGAACGAGCTGGTCTTGAAGTGACGGTACTGGCCGGCGACGGCGAAGTGCAGCTGGCCGCCCAGGGCCAGCGGGGCATAGAGCAGGCGAGCCGAGAGCTCATAGTCGTTGTTGTCGAAGGTCGGCGCGATGCCGGTGCCACCGTTGATCGAATTGCCGAACGCGCCGGCGTTGAACCGCAGGTCGCCCGCGACGTAGCCGAGGCCGATACCTAGGCGACGGCCCTCGCCGAACGCGTCGGTCATCTGCGAGCGCTCGATGAACGAGGTGAAGCGGTTCGAGGTCATGTTCTCGAGGGTGTTGTACGGATAGAAATAACCGATGGTGACGGTGTAGGGCTTGCCCTTGGGCTCGTACGACAGGACGAGGTCCTCATAGTCGACCAGGCCCTGCGCGAAGTTGAACTGGAAGGTGTATTTGAAGTCGCCGGGCAGATCGCCCGCGGCGCCGATCAGCAGGCGGCGTGAGCGGTCGTTGAAGCCGAGGTTGGAACCGGGAATGCGGTTGCCCGGGTTCGACACATAGCCGGCATCGTATTGGAGCTCGCCGCTCGGCTTGAAGGAGAAGCCGCCGGAACCCTTGAGCTGGGGTGCGCCCGACCATGTCGGTGCAGCCTGCGTGACCTGGGTATTGAGTGACTCGATCTGGGTCTGCAGCGCGCCGACCTGCGCCTTAAGGAACTCGGTGGACGCTTCGGCTTCCTCGTTCACGGGAGCGGCAGGAGCGGCGGCGGGGGCGGCAGCGGCGGTCAGCGCGGCGACCTGGGCGGTCAGCGCCTCGATCTGGGCCCGCTGCTCGGCAAGCTGAGCGCGAATGACGCTGGCGTCGCTGGCGGCGGGTCGCGCCTTGCGGGCTGGATGATGATGCGCCGCCGGTGCGGCGATCGCCGATGTGCCGGCGAAGGTGGTCATTGCAGTTGCTGCAAGCAGCATTGTCCACCGGTTGATCGTCATAGTCGCGTCCCCTGATTAACCGTTCGAAAAGCGCCTAGGGGGCGAAAATGACCGTTCGGCGTCAACGTCATTGCAGATTTATGACGGCCAGTTCTGTTGCAATCCAGACACAATAGAAATGGTCCAGACACAAAGGCGCCGCCGTGCGAGGCTCGCACGGCGGCGCCTGGAGACCTAGCGTCAGCCCTCGTTGAGAGCGGCGGCAGCGGCGGCGGCAGCCTCGACATCGACCTTGCGTGGACGACCGCGGCGACGCTTCACCGGCTCTTCAAGATCGAGCTCGGGAGCGGCATCGGCAGTTGCTGGAGTCTCGACCGCAGGCTCGGCCGCAACCGGAGCCTGGGCCACCGTGGCTGGACCGGGCAAGCCGGCCAGGATCGGGATTTCTTCCTCGTCGCTACGCGTTACGACATCGTCGGTACGGCGGTCGTCGCGGCGCGGACGCTCGCGGCGTGGTTCACGACGAACCTCCTCACGCGCTACAGCCTCGCGTGGCGTCGACTCACGTGACGTGACTTCGCGGCGGCTTTCCTCGCGCGGCGCGGCATCACGCTGGACCGAGTCCCTCGAGCCGGTATCGCGATTGTCATTGCGTCCGGTATCCGCACGATTGGCGTTGTCACGGCGCGGTGCATCGCGATTGCCGTCGTCGCGGCGAAAGTCGTCGCGTGGCTGTTCGCGATTGCCGTCGCGCTGGTTCTCGTCACGGCGATAATTATCGCGCGTCTCGTCCCGGCGGGCATCCTGCTGGCGATAATCGTCGCGGCGCGGGCGCTGCTCGTTGCGCTGCCCGTCACTCCGTTGCTGCCCGTCACGCGACTGGTCGCTGCGCTGCTGGCTATCGCGCTGCTGGTTTTCCCGCTGCTGGTTATCACGCTGCGGCTGCTGATCGCGCTGCTGCGTCTCGCGCTGCTGGCCCTGCTGGTTTTCGCCACCCTCCTCGCGTCCGCCGTCGTCGCGGTCGTTCGGCTGCGACGCGGCATAGGCGGCGGGATTATAGCCGTTGCCGACATCGGCATCCTCGTCGTCGGCGTCATAGCCGGGACGCGGACCGCGCTGATGTTCCGGCTGGCGCTCGCGGATCTCGTTGAGCACACGGAAATAATGATCGGCGTACTGGAGATAATATTCGGAGGCGACCCGGTCGCCCTGCTGCGCGGCGTCGCGCGCTAGCGTCTTGTACTTCTCCAGCAGTTGCGTGGCGTTGCCGCGCTGGCGGACGTCCATGCGGTTGTTGTTGCCATAGCCCTGGCCACCCGACTGCGGGCGAATACCACCACCACCGCCGCCACCGCCGACGCCATTGCCGCCGCGACCCCGCCGCCGGCCGTTCTGCTGATTGTTGTTGTTGTTATTTCGTATCAATTCACAAGTCCCCGGTGACCGCCCCAAAGCAATCGGCTTCGGGCGTCTGCGTTGAGGGTGCCGACCTGCGGCGTTTTCCGTGTGCGGTGCATCACATTCAAATAATGCGAGCCCTGCGTCCGTCGGAAGGTCGGTCAAGCAAGGGACTTCGCGGGTCCACCCTGCTTGGCACCAAGCCCTAGCGATAAATTCGCCAGCCTCCAAGCATTAATTGGTGACGCCAAGGCATCGCGGCAACCCTGCGAGGTCGCGGTGCAGCTCGACCTTCATTCCGGCGGCGCGGAACAGCAGGGCAGCGCTTTCACCCTGGTCGTGGCCGATCTCGATGCAGGCGATGCCGCCGGGTGCCAGTTGCGCGGCGAGCGCCGGTGCAATCGCGCGATAGTCGTCGAGGCCGTCGGCGCCGGCGAACAGCGCACCCGCCGGCTCCCAGTCGACCACATCGCGCGGCAGTTCCACCGAGGCGGCTATGTACGGCGGATTGCACAATATCAGGTCGTGCGCCGCGCCGGTGCCGCCCCAGCTGCCAACCGCAAAGCTCGCTGGTATGCCCAGCCGCGCCGCATTACCCCGCGCTACCGCCAGAGCCGGTTCAGAAATGTCGAGCCCAACCCCCGTCGCCTCCGGCCAGACGCTCAACGCCGCGAGCAGCAACGCGCCCGAGCCGGTGCCGAGGTCGAGGATCGTCGCCGGCGCCCGCGCCCCGAAATGCGCGATCGCGACTTCGATAAGTGTCTCGGAGTCCGGCCGCGGGATCAGCACGTCGGGGGTCACCGCCAGGTCGAGCGACCAGAATTCACGGCTGCCGGTGATATAGGCGACCGGCTCGCCCATAGCGCGGCGGGCGACCAGCGCGTCGAAGGCGATCCCGTCGATGACGCGGTCCCCGGCCATCAGCATGGCGAGGCGGGTGGTGCCGAGCAAATGGGCGAGCAGGACTTCCGCATCGAGGCGCCCGATCCGGGTGGCTGCGACGCGGAGGGCTTCGAGGACCGTCATCAACGATCGACCGTCATCCCGGCGTATGCCGGGACCCATTTCACAAGCCCGTGGTCGTCGATGGCGGCAACACCGCCGGACGCTTGCGAATGGGTCCCGGCATGCGCCGGGATGACGGAATTCAATTCAGCCCCTCAGGCATCCAGGTCCGCCAGCCTCGCCGCCTCGTCCTCCGCGATCAGCGCCGAGACCATCTCGTCGAGCCCATTGCCCTCCATCACCTCCGGCAAGCGGTGCAGAGTCAGGTTGATACGGTGGTCCGTCACCCGCCCCTGCGGGTAATTATAGGTGCGGATCCGCTCCGAGCGGTCGCCCGACCCTACCATCGACTTGCGATCGGCGGCGCGGGCATCGTGCAGCTTGGTCCGCTCCGCCTCGTAAAGCCGGGCGCGCAAGACCTTCAAAGCCTTGGCCTTGTTCTTGTGCTGCGATTTCTCGTCCTGCTGGATGACGACCAGCCCGGACGGGATATGCGTGATGCGGACGGCGGAGTCGGTGGTGTTGACGCTCTGCCCGCCGGGCCCCGACGAGCGGAACACGTCGATGCGCAGGTCGCGCGCCTCGTCGATATGGACGTCGACCTCCTCCGCCTCGGGCAGCACGGCGACGGTCGCGGCGGAGGTGTGAATGCGCCCCTGCGTCTCGGTCGCCGGGACGCGCTGGACGCGGTGGACGCCGGCCTCGAACTTCAGCCGGGCGAAGACCTGCGGCCCGGTGATCGAGGCGATGATCTCCTTGAAGCCGCCCATTTCGCCCGTCGCGGCGCTGATCACCTCGACCCGCCAGCCGCGCGATTCGGCGTAGCGCTGATACATGCGGAACAGGTCGCCGGCGAACAGCGCCGCCTCGTCGCCGCCGGTTCCGGGGCGGATTTCGAGCATCGCCGGCCGATCGTCGGCAACGTCGCGCGGCAGCAGCTTCAGCGCCAGCGCGCGCTCAGCCAGCGGGATCGCGTCGTTGATCGCGCCGATCTCCGCCTCCGCCATCTCCTTCATCTCGGGATCGGCGAGCAGCGCGGTCAGGTCGGCCTGCTCCTCGCGCAGCTTGCGCACCTCCGCCGCCGCCTCGGCGACTGGCGTAAGCTCGGCATAGTCCTTCGACAGCTGGACGAACTGGTCCGACGGCAGGTCGGGATTGCCCATCCGCGCCGCGAGATCGGCGTGGCGACGCTCGATCTGGGAGATGCGCTCTGAGGAAATGGAGATCATGAATTTGCCAGCGGCTGAAGTACCGCGTCGACTGCGTACCCGCCGCGCTCAAAGCGCACGACAGTGTAATTAGATTCGAGTGCCTTCAGAATGACGTCACGCGTACTGTTGTCCACTGCATCATAGCTGTCGGGAAGGTTGATCCTCACGTGAAGGCCCACCCGGTCACCAAGACCGTCTGGCGCTGATCGGTTAACCACCAGGCGGCCTACCGAGCCATTCTTGATCGCTAGTTCGAAACGGCGTTTTGTCGAACCCCGGTAAGCGAGGTCAGCAACAATCCCCGAGCTGCGCAGCGCTTGCGTGATCATGATTGCGTCACGCTCGTCGTCGATATCATCGGGAATGACGGTTAAGAACGGACGGTCGATCCCAGGTGCCTCAACCAGCATCCCCAGCCGCTCGATCCCGCCCGCCCAGCCGATCGCCGGCGTCTCAGGTCCGCCCATTGCGCCGATCAGCCCGTCATAGCGGCCGCCGCCGATCACCGTGCCCTGCGCGCCGAGATGCTCGGTCACGAACTCGAAGGCCGTGTGGCGGTAATAGTCGAACCCCCGCACCAGCGCCTCGTTGCGCACGAACGCCACGCCCGCGGCTTGCAAGCCCTTCTGGACCTTCTCGAAATAGGCGCCCGCCTCCGCCGTCATGTGCGCATCGATGCGCGGCGCTGCGTCGACCAGCGGACGGTCGCACTCGGCCTTGGAATCCAAAATCCGCAGCGGGTTCTTGGCCAACCGCTCGCGGCTCTCGCCCGACAGAGCATCGGCATGCGCGGAGAAATGCGCCACCAGCGCCTCGCGCCACGACCCGCGGCTCTCGGCATCGCCCAGGGTGTTGAGCTGCAGCACGACCTTGTCCGCTACCCCGAGCTCGGCCAGCAAATGCGCCCCCATCGCGATGACCTCGACGTCGGCAGCGGGCTCGGCGGCACCGATGATCTCGGCGTCGAGCTGGTGGAACTGGCGGTAGCGGCCCTTTTGCGGGCGCTCGTAGCGGAACAACGGGCCGTGCGCCGCCAGCTTCAGGACGCCGTGCTGCTGCCAGCCGTTCGAAATATAGGCGCGCGCGATGCCGGCGGTGAACTCCGGCCGCAGCGTCAGCGAATCGCCGCCACGGTCGTCGAACGAGTACATCTCCTTCGACACGACGTCGGTGGTCTCGCCGAGCGAGCGCGCGAAGACGCTGGTGTGCTCGAAGATCGGCACGTCGACGCGGCGAAAGCCATATAGTTTGCGGACGCGGTTGAAGGTCTCGACGACATGGTCGAAGCGCGCGATGTCGTCACCGAACAGGTCCTGGGTGCCGCGAACGCGCTGAACTTTGGTTTCTGCCATGCGCGCCTCTACGGCGTCAGTGCAGCAGCTTCAACCCGACGATGCAGCCGATCAGCCCGACGAGCAGTAGCAGCCGCGGCAGGCTGGCCGGGTCGTGATAGACCAATATGCCGACCGCCGCCGTCCCCGCCGCACCGATTCCCGCCCACACCGCATAGGCAGTACCGAGCGCTATCGACCGAGAGGCGTATTCCAGCAGGCCCATACTGAGCGTGACGGAGGCAAGGAAAGCCAGCACCCACGGCCAGTGCCGGAAGCCGTCGACGTAGCGCAGCGACGTGGTGAAGCCGACCTCGAATAGGCCGCCGAGGATCAGGGCGAGCCAGGCGTTCATTTGCTGGGCCCGAGAGCCCCCACCCCGGCCCTCCCCACTCTACGTTCGCTTCGCTCTCGTGGGTGGAGGGAGCAGTCTTGCTTCTCCCTCCACCCCCGCGAAGCGGAGAGTGGGGAGGGCCGGGGTGGGGGTTCTTGCGCGAGCCCGCCGCCGCAGCTCACCCCGCCGCGACCTTGGCCAGCGCGTCGCCGGTCAGCCGCATCACCGTCCACTCGTCCATCGGCTTGGCCCCGAGCTTCTTGTAGAAGCCGATCGCCGGCTCGTTCCAGTCGAGCACCGCCCATTCGAAGCGCGCGCACCCGCGCTCGATCGCCAGCTTCGCGACATGGCTGAGCAGCGCCTTGCCCGTCCCCGAACCCCGCGCCTCCGGGGCGACGTACAGATCCTCGAGGTAGATCCCGCGCCACCCGGTCCAGGTCGAATAATTGTGGAAGAACAGCGCGAAACCCACCGGCTTACCGTCCTGCTCGGCGATCACCGACTCGATCACCGGCCGCTCGCCGAACATCGCGTCATGGACATTGGCCTCGGTGGCGACGACCGAGTTCGGCGACTTCTCATACTCCGCGAGGTCGCGGATGAACTGCAGGATGGTGCCGACATCGGCGGGAGTAGCGGGGCGGATGGCGATGACGCTCACTCGGCGGCGACCAGCAATCCCGCTTCGGCCAGCGCCTTCGCCGATTCGATCTCGGCGGCCTTCTTCTCGACCAGCATGACGATGTGCTCGACCATCGCCGGTTCGTCGATGTGGTGGCTGGTGACGCCCGACAGATAGACCATGTGCTTGCCGCCGCCGCCGCCGGTGACGCCGATATCGGTCTCGCGCGCCTCGCCGGGGCCGTTGACGACGCAGCCGAGGACCGACAGCGACAGCGGCGTGGTGACATGGGCCAGTGCGTTCTCCAGCCGCTCGACGGTCTTGACGACGTCGAAGCCCTGGCGCGCGCAGCTCGGGCAGCTCACCACCCGGACGCCGCGGGCACGGATGCCGAGCGACTTCAGGATGTGATAGCCGACCTTGACCTCCTCGACCGGGTCAGCGCTCAGCGACACGCGGATAGTGTCGCCGATGCCCGCCCACAGCAACATGCCGAGGCCGATCGACGACTTGACCGTGCCACCGATGAGCCCGCCCGCCTCGGTGATGCCGAGGTGCAGGGGGTAGTCGCAGACGTCGGCGAGGCCATTATAGGCGGCGACCGCGAGGAACACGTCGGAGGCCTTCACCGAGACCTTGAACTCGTGGAAATCCTCGTCCTGGAGCATCTTCATATGCTCCAGCGCCGATTCGACCAGCGCCTCGGGGCACGGCTCGCCGTATTTCTCCAGCAGGTGACGCTCCAGCGAGCCGGCGTTGACGCCGATGCGCATCGAGCAGCCATTGGCCTTGGCGGCGCGAACGACCTCGCGGACCCGCTCCTGCGAGCCGATGTTGCCGGGGTTGATGCGCAGGCAGGCGACGCCCGCATCGGCTGCCTCGAGGGCGCGCTTGTAGTGGAAATGGATGTCGGCGACGATCGGCACCTTCACGGCGCGGACGATCTGCTTCATCGCCGCGGTCGAGGCGACATCGGGGCACGACACCCGGATGATGTCGACGCCGACCTCCTCGCACTGGCGGATCTGCTCGATCGTCGCCTTGGCGTCCTCGGTCGGCGTATTGGTCATCGTCTGCACGGCGATCGGCGCCCCGCCACCGACGGGGACCTTGCCGACCATGATCTGGCGCGATTGGCGGCGCGTGATATCGCGCCAGGGGCGGACGCTCATGACTTGGCTCCGGAAAACATGGTCGCGATATAGACTGCCGCCGCGCCCTCGTCATCCCCAAGCGGAGGCGCTACATCGCGGCCAGCATGTTACGCCCTTTCACCAAGATGCACGGCCTCGGCAACGACTTCATCGTGTTCGACGCGCGTGCCGAGCCGCTGAGCCTGACGGCGCAGCAGGTCCGGGGGTTGAGCGACCGCTTCACCGGCATCGGCTGCGACCAGTTGTTCGTGCTGGAGGCCTCGGAACGGGCCGACGCCTTCATGCGGATCTGGAACCATGACGGCAGCGAGGTCGGGGCCTGCGGCAACGGGGCGCGGTGCGTCGCGGCGTTGCTGGGCGGGAACAACGTCATCGACACGGCGGGCGGGCTGATCGAGGCGTCAGCCGAGGGCGCGGCGGCGAGCGTCGACCTGGGGCAGCCGCGATTCGAATGGGATGCGGTGCCGCTGGCCTATGCGATGGATACGCTCGACATGCCGGTCGGCTGGGACAAGCTGGACCGGCCGAGCGCGGTCAGTGTCGGTAATCCGCATGTCGTGTTCGTGGTCGAGGACGTCGAGGCGGTGGCGCTGGAGAGCCTTGGCCCGGTTATAGAAAATGACGCGCTGTTCCCGGAGCGGGTGAATGTCGGGGTGGCTCAGGTGATCGACCGGGGGCACCTGAGACTACGAGTATGGGAACGTGGGGCGGGGTTGACCCGGGCCTGTGGGACGGGGGCGGTGGCGGCGGGATTGACGGCGATGCGGCGGGGGTTGGCGGATCGCAAGGTGACCGTGACGCTGCCGGGTGGGGATGTCACGGTCGAGTGGCGGGCGGATGGGCATGTTCTGCTGGCGGGGCCGGCGGTTACGGTGTTCGCGGGTGAGGTCGACCCGGATTTGTTCGGGTGAGCGAGGTGCTTGGCTTCGGCTGCCGGCTCAACCTGGCCGAGTCGGCGGTGCTCGCGGGGTTGTCCGCAGACTCGGGGCTGGTGATCGTCAATACGTGCGCCGTCACGGCCGAATCGGTGCGACAGGCGCGGCAGGCGATCCGGCGTACGGCGCGGGCGCGGCCGGGGGTGCGGATCGTCGTCACCGGCTGTGCGGCGGAGGTCGAGCCGGAGCAGTTCGCGATGCCCGAGGTCGCCGCCGTCATCGGTCGCGCCGCCAAGTTCCTCCCCAGCAGCTACGGCGACTCCCCCCCTGCCCCCCTCCTCCCCGGAGCAGCGCGCACCCGCGCCTTCGTCCCTGTCCAGAACGGCTGCGACCACGCCTGCACCTTCTGCATCATCGCCCGCGCCCGCGGTCCCTCGACCTCCGAGCCCGCCTCCGCCGTCGTCGAGCGCATCGCCGCGCTGAGCGAGGCCGGCACGCAGGAAGTCGTCCTGACGGGCGTCGACCTGACCAGCTATGCCGACGGCGCCGCCACCCTCGGCAGCCTCGTCCAGCGCATCCTGCGCGAGACCGCCCTCCCCCGCCTGCGGATCAGCTCGATCGACAGCATCGAGGCCGACGACCGGCTCCTCGACGCCATCGCCACCCAGCCGCGCCTGATGCCCCAGCTGCATTTGTCGCTGCAGTCCGGCGACGACCTCATCCTCAAGCGCATGCGCCGCCGCCACTCCCGCGCCCAGGCCATCGAATTCTGCGCCGCCCTGCGCACCCGCCGCCCGGAGATCGCCTTCGCCGCCGACTTCATCACCGGCTTCCCGACCGAGACCGAGGCGATGTTCGAGCGCACCGCCGCGCTGGTCGAGGAGTGCGACCTGACCCAGCTCCACGTCTTCGCCTATAGCCCGCGCCCCGGCACCCCCGCCGCGCGCATGCCGCAGGTGCCGCCCGCCGTTGCCCGCACCCGCGCCGCCCGCCTGCGCGCCTTGGGCGAGGCCCGCACCGCCGCCGCGCTCACCGCCGCCCTGAACCGTCCCCAGCGCATCCTCGTCGAGCGCTCCGGCCAGCGCGGCCGCACCGAAGCCTATCTGCCCGCGCATTTGTCCACGCCCGCCGCGCCGGGCAGCATCGTCACCGCCACCGCGACGCACCACGCCGCCGGCATCCTGGAGTTCGCATGACCGAAAAGACCGGATGGTTCGCCAAGCTGCGCACCGGCCTCAGCCGCTCGTCGGAAAAGCTCGGCGGCGGCCTGACCGGCCTGTTCCAGACCGCGCGCCTCGACGAGCCCATGCTGGAGGGTATCGAGGAGGCGCTGATCTCCGCCGACCTGGGCGTCGGAGTCGCCGCGCGCGTCACCGACCGCCTGCGCACCGAGCGCTTCGGCAAGTCGATCGACGAGGCCGGGGTCCGCGCCGCCGTCGCCGCCGAGATCACCACGGTCCTCAGCCCCGTCGCCAAGCCGCTGGCGGTCACCGCCTTCCCGCGCCCGCAGGTGATCCTGGTCGTCGGCGTCAACGGCAGCGGCAAGACCACCACCATCGCCAAGCTGGCGCACCGCTTCATGGAGCAGGACTATACCGTCATGCTGGCGGCGGGCGACACCTTCCGCGCCGCCGCCACCGAGCAGCTCAAGATATGGGGCGAGCGCACCGGCGTCCCCGTCGTCGCCGGCCCGGCAGGCGGCGACAGCGCCGGCCTGGCGTTCAACGCCTTCGAACAGGCGCGCGCCAAGGGCACCGACGTGCTGATCATCGACACCGCCGGGCGGCTGCAGAACAAGTCCGGCCTGATGGACGAGCTCGCCAAGATCCGCCGCGTCCTCGCCAAGCTGTCGGCGACCGCGCCGCACGACACCGTCCTGGTGCTCGACGCCACCACCGGGCAGAATGCGCTCAACCAGATCGAGGTGTTCCGCGACGTCGCCCATGTCACCGGCCTGGTCATGACCAAGCTCGACGGCACCGCCCGCGGCGGCGTGCTCGTCGCGGCGGCGGAAAAGTTCGGCCTGCCGATCCATGCGATCGGCGTGGGCGAGGGGATGGAGGATTTGCGCAGCTTCGACGCGGGGGAGTTTGCGAAGGCGCTGGCGGGGTAGAGGGTCTCGAACGATACCGCTTTCGGTACTCAAACTAACCAGATGGAGCGTTTCTGAGCCATCCCCCCCCCGCTTCAATCGGCGAAGGACGGAAAGATCGTCCATATTGGATCAATCGCATAAAGCGCGTTTGCTCTGCGGCCGGACACATCGTATCACCGGAAGGCTTACGCGGTAAGCACCCTCGGGTGCTTGGTTCGGCGCTTCGCCGAATCTCATTTTATTGTTCCCATTTGGGGCTCCGAAAGAGAGCGATGCCAAATCGCCTACGGACGCTCCGCTCGATTTCGCATCGCTCTCTTTCGGAGCATAGGTAAGCATGGTGCCATTCGTCGAGGACCTGAGCGTGGAAGACCTCCACGTTCAGGCTCCTACAGAAATAATCTTTCTCTGCGGCGGCCCATATACGGATGTTTCAACACCTGGCACCGCTTCGATGCGCGACGCCTTCCTCAAAATCAACTCCCATCCGGCTCTTGGCAGACGGGAAATTGTGTTAGCTGAGGATTTCACGACTTTAACGACATTCTCTGCACACTATGGAGACATCCTTGAGTTTGAGACTGATTTAGCTCAAATAACCGAACTAATTCTTCTCTTCTGCGAAAGCGCGGGGAGCTTTGCGGAACTCGGTTCATTTGCAAGTACACTAGAGATAGCTTCAAAGTTGCTGGTTATCGTGCGCGACCACTACTGGAAGGACAACTCTTTTATAAAACTCGGACCATTGATGTTTTTGCTCCGTAAGCATGATTCATCAGTTTTTGTTATTGATGACGCGGAAGTCAGCATCATACCGGGGATTGGCATTACTGTAGACCTAGATAAGTTTAAAACAATTATAGATGAGCCACTCAGAAAGCGCTTAACTGTGGCGAGAGAACCCTCGACGTTTGACAACACAAGGGCAGGTCACGTCATTAAGTTAATTGTTGGATTAGTTCAAGAATATGGTGCCTTGGAACGCTCGGAGATAACCGAGGTACTCTCAGTCTTCGGCGTTCCTGCTGATAATCAGAGGCTGGGAGCCTATATTTTGTGCGCGACGTCCGTCGGGTGGATTCAAGAGCAGAAAAAGGGATTCCGTGATTTCATCGTTTCTACAGTTGATCAGCCAGCTATCCATTTTGTTGCAAACGCAAAGGCACTTACCAAGAACAGAGTTCGACGCCGTCTTTTAATCCGTGAGCATTGGGAGAAAAACGACCCTTCTCGTTTTCGCGTGATATCAAGCGCAGCGGTGCTTACAGATGACTAAGCTTATCATTTTTCTTGCCAAAGCTACAGGCCTAGGTGAGTCAGATGTTCGGAGTATCGTATCACGAGCACCGAAAAGCTATAAGCACTACCATATCGATAAAAGGACGATAGGTAAGAGACTTATCTCACAGCCAGCCCGCGAAGTTAAGGCACTTCAGCGCGCCTTAGTTCGCGGTTTAGTCTCGTTGCCGATCCACGATGCCGCTATGGCTTATCGCACGGGTCTATCCATACGCGACAACGCGGCAAAGCATGCGTCCAACGGACCCATAATGAAATTCGATTTCAAAGGGTTTTTCCCTTCAATCCGAGCACGTGATTGGCGTCACTATTGCCGAATAAACGGCGTATTTTCCAATGACGAAGACGTTTTAATTAGTTCGATGATTCTATTCCATAAGGCACCAAAACTACCGGGTCTTCGGCTGGCCGTTGGCGCGCCATCATCTCCGTGGCTATCGAACGTGCTTATGTTTGAATTTGATAATCTCATCTCCGAACTGGTGTCCAAAGATAAGGTTGTTTACACACGATACGCCGACGATTTAACTTTTTCTGCGCGAAGGACTGGATATCTAACTAAGGTAGATCGCCAGCTTCGTTATGTTGTAAAAAGTATAAATAGCCCAGCCCTCACTATTAATGAAGAAAAAACCGTTATCGCGACAAAGAAGTTTCGGCGAGTTGTCACAGGCCTTGTGCTAGCCGACGACGGCCGAGTCACTATCGGAAGGGACCGTAAGCGTGAAATACGAGCATCTTTGCACCATGCGTTAGCGGGTCGGATGACCGCCGAAGATTGCCAGCGTCTGATTGGCTTATTGGCATTCGTTCACGATGTGGAGCCCGCATTCTTGATTAAGCTGCAGGATCATTACGGCTTGGATTTTCTGGATAAATTACGACAAACCGCAGCGTAATCATCTTTTTTCCCTTCACTGCATGAACCACCCGTGGCTCACCACGATGCTCTGGCCGGTCAGCGCGTTGGTCGGGAAGCCGGCAAGGAACACGGCGGTCTTGGCGACGTCGTCGACCGTGGTGAACTCGCCGTCGACGGTGTCCTTGAGCATGACGTTCTTGATGACCTCGTCCTCGGTGATGTGCAGGGCGGCGGCCTGTTCGGGGATCTGCTTCTCGACCAGCGGGGTGCGGACGAAGCCGGGGCAGATGACGTTGGCGCGGACGCCGTGCGCGGCACCTTCCTTGGCGACGACCTTGGACAGGCCGACCAGCCCGTGCTTGGCGGTGACATAGGGCGCCTTCAGGACCGAGGCTTCCTTGCTGTGGACCGAGCCCATGTAGATGATGCTGCCGCCGCGGCCCTGCTCGTACATGTGGCGCAGCGCGGCGCGGGTGGTCAGGAAGGCGCCGTCGAGGTGGATGGCGAGGAGCTTCTTCCAGTCGGCGAACTTGTAGGTCTCCAGCGGCCCGACGATCTGGATGCCGGCGTTGGAGACCAGCACGTCGATGCCGCCGAGCTTGGCCGCCGCCGCGTCGATGCCGGCGTCGACCTGGGCTTCGTCGGTGACGTCCATGGCGACGCCGATGGCGCGCTCGCCGCTCGGGTCGAGCTCGTGCGCGGTGGCGTTGGCGGCGTCGATGTTGAGGTCGGCGATGACCACCTTGGCGCCGTTGGCGAAGAACTCGCGGGCGATTTCCTTGCCGATGCCGCTGGCGGCGCCGGTGACGACGGCGACTTTGTCTTGCAGGCTCATGTGGGTGTTCCTTGTGTGACTGGGGTCAGGAAATCATAGACCGCGACGCCCTGCGCGGCGGTCGGCAGCGTCAGCACCTCCGGATGCGCCAGCGTCGCCGTCGCGTCGGTGTGGCCGGCGCGCCAATGCTCCTCCATCGTACGCCGCGAGAACTCATAGTCCTTCGACTGGCCCTCGTAGGTGGCGGAGCGGTAAACGAGCTGAACGATGTTGTAGACCGCGGGGTCGGACGCCTCGGCCAAGATCTTGGCCTGCGGGCTGGCGGCGAGCTCGGGCGGCAGCTTGGCGAGGAGCTCGTTAAAGGTGGCGCGCAGGTGCTGGAGGCGGCGGAACTCGTCGGTGGCGGCGCGGGTGCGGCTGGAGAACTGCACCTCCTTCATCCGCACCGCGACCTCGGCGAAGTCCTTGGGCAGCTCGCCGCGCGCGCTCCACAGATCGACCTGCAGGACCAGCGTGTCGAGGTCGGAGCGCGCCGACAGCACCCAGTCGAGCGGCGTGTTGGAGACCAGCCCGCCGTCCCAATAGAACTCGCCGTCGATCTCGACCGCCGGGAACGCGGGGGGCAGCGCGCCGCTCGCCATGACATGCTCGGCGACGATGGTGTCGGTGGCGTTGTCGAAATAGGCGAAGTTGCCGGTGCGGACGTTGACCGCGCCGACGCTGAACCGCATCGCATTGACATGGTTGATGCGGTCGAAGTCGACCAGCCGCTCCAGCGTGCCCTTCAGCTTGGACGTGTCGTAATAGCTGGTCTGGCCTCCGCCATTGGGCAGAAGGTAAGGCGGTGGCATGCGGGGCTCGAAGAAGCCAGGAACGCCGCGCGCCGCGATCTGGCCGGCAGCGAGCTGGTTGATCCAGCCGCGCGCCTTGTCGCCCTGCCACAGCGCCGTCCACTGGTCCGTCCAGCTCGCTTGCCCCGAGTCGCTGACCAGCTCCCAGAAGTCGCGCAGCTTCCCAACCCGGTGCGCGGGGTCGTTGCCGGCAATGATCGCCGAATTGATAGCGCCGATCGAGATGCCGGCGATCCACGTCGGCTCGATGTTGTGCTCGAGCAGCGCCTCGTAGACGCCCGCCTGATAGGCGCCGAGCGCACCTCCGCCCTGGAGCAGCAGCGCCACCGACTCGAACGGCGTCGCGCAGGCCTTGGGCGTTTCGCGCGGGGCGCGGGCCGGCCTATTCACGCTCGGGCACCGGGACGTTGAAGCCGTTGAGCGTCGTCGACACCATCGCGTATAGCCCGACGAGGTAGATCAGCTCGTTGAGCCCGTGCTGGCCGAAGGTCCGGAGGCCGAGCGCGTACAGCGGCTCCGCCAGCGTACCGCCGCGGCTGAGCGAATAGGCGATGTCGAAGGCGATGCTCTCGTCGGGCGCAAGGTCGCCGGGTTTGAGGTCGGCGGTGATCGTGGCGAGGCGCTCCGCGGTCATGCCGTCGCGCTCGGCCACCGCGATATGGGCGTAGATCTCGTACGCCGCGTCATAGCGCGCGCCGACGACCAGGATGGCGATCTGGCGGACGTTGTCGTTGAGCGACGCGTTGGCGGTCATCGCCTTGGTCAGCTCCCAGATCGCCTTGCCGATGGCGGGCTCGTGGAGCCAGGGGTTCCACGGCCCCATCAGCGCGCCGTCCTCGCGCTCGACCTTGAAGGCGTTGAAGTTGGCGGATATCCCGGCGCGCATGTCGTCGTAGAGCGGCTTCTGCTCCGCGGTCAGGTCGGCGGGAGCGATCAGGGGCAGGCGCATGTAAACCTCGCGGGCTGTTGCACTGCAGCATTCCCTACGCCCAAGCGCTCCGGCAGCACAACCTTGACTCTGTGACACGCTTACGGATATCAGCCGCCGGTTCCCCGGTGGGGAGCGAAGCGTCCGAGGGCGCACGCCGGTTAGCGAGGTTTCGCCCACCGGCGCTTTACTATTTGAAAGTGCCGACACCTGTTCGATAGTCTCTCCGACCGCCTCAGTGGCGTATTCGACAAGCTCCGCGGCCGCGGCGCGCTGACCGAACTCGACGTTCGTGCGGCGATGCGCGAAGTCCGGATCGCGCTGCTCGAAGCCGATGTCGCGCTGTCGGTGGTCAAGACCTTCATCGACCAGGTCACCGATCGCGCTATCGGCCACGAAGTCATCCGCTCGGTCACGCCGGGCCAGCAGGTCGTCAAGATCGTCAGCGACGCGCTGGTCGAGATGCTCGGCTCCGACGCGGTCGACCTCAACCTGGGTGTCACCCCGCCTGCCGTGATCATGCTGGTCGGCCTGCAGGGCTCCGGCAAGACCACCACGACCGCAAAGCTGGCCAAGCGCCTGACCGAGAAGCACGGCAAGAAGGTGCTGATGGCGTCGCTCGACGTCCAGCGCCCGGCGGCTCAGGAGCAGCTGCGCATCCTCGGCGAGCAGACCGGCGTCGCGACGCTGCCGGTGATCGCCGGCCAGTTGCCGGTCGAGATCGCCAAGCGGGCGCGGACCACGGCACGGCTGCAGGGCTTCGACGTGCTGATGCTCGATACCGCGGGCCGGCTGCATGTCGACGATGCGCTGATGGGCGAGATGCAGGCGGTCGCTCGCGAGGGTGCGCCCGACGAGATCCTGCTGGTCGTCGACGCGCTGACCGGACAGGACGCCGTCAACGTCGCCACCGCGTTCGGCGGCCAGGTCGCGCTGACCGGCATCGTGCTGACCCGCATGGACGGCGATGCCCGCGGCGGCGCGGCGCTATCGATGCGCTCGGTCACCGGCAAGCCGATCAAGTTCGCCGGTACCGGTGAGAAGCTCGACGCGCTGGAAGCCTTCGATCCGCAGCGTGTTGCCGGCCGCATCCTCGGCATGGGCGATGTCGTCGGGCTGGTCGAGCGCGCCTCCGAAGTCTTCGAAGCCGAAGCCGGCGAGAAGATGGCCGCGAAGATGGCCAAGGGCCAGTTCGACATGGAGGACCTGCGTACGCAGCTCGGCCAGATGAAGAAGATGGGCGGCCTCGGTGCGCTCGCCTCGATGATCCCCGGCGTCGCCAAGGCCAAGGCGGCGATGGCCAATGGCGCGATCGACGACCGCATCCTCGGACGCATGGAAGCAGTGATCTGCTCGATGACTCCCAAGGAGCGCGCCAAGCCCGACATCATCACCGCCAAGCGCCGCATCCGCATCGCCAAGGGCGCCGGCACGACCGTGCAGGAGGTCAACAAGGTCCTCAAGATGCACCAGGAAATGGAGGGCGCGATGAAGAAGTTGCGCAAGATGGGCGGCATGAAGGGCATGGCCGCGATGCTCGGCAAGATGGGCGGCGGCGGCATGGGCGGCGGCGGTCTCGGGGGTGGCGGCGGCATGGGTGCCGGCGGCATGATGCCCCCCGGCTTCGACAAATTCCTCAAACGATAATCATCTCAGAAATCTAATTTAAACCAAGGACTTGAAGTATGTTGGCAATTCGCCTGGCACGTGGCGGCATGAAGAAGCGCCCCTATTACCGCATCGTCGTGACGGACAGCCGTCAGCCGCGCGATGGCCGCTTCATCGAGAAGATCGGCACCTATAACCCGCTGCTCGCCAAGGATTCGCCGGAGCGCATCAAGCTCGACGCCGACCGTGCGACGCATTGGCTTGGCGTCGGCGCCCAGCCGTCGGACCGCGTTGCCCGCTTCCTCGATGCGATGGGCATCCGCACCCGCGCCGCCCGCCAGAACCTGACCAAGGGTGAGCCCGGCGCCAACGCCAAGGAGCGCGCCACCGTCCGCGCCACCAAGGCCGGCGAAGCCATCGAAGCTGCCGAGGCCGCCAAGGTCGCTGCCGCCGCCGCTGCTGCGGAAGCCGCCGAAGCTGCTGCAGCCGCAGCTGCTGCCCCGGCCGCCGAGCCTGAAGTCGAAGCCCCGAGCGACACCGAGACCGCCGATGCGGCTCCGGACGCCGTCGAAGCCGATGCTCCGGCCGGCGATGCGACCACCGCTTCGGACCTCGAGACCGCAACCGAGACCGACGCTTCGCCTGCCGGTCCGGCAGTCTGATCGGATCGGCGAGGGTGACCAACGGACGCGTCACCCTCGCCGCCATCGCCGGTGCGCACGGCATCGGCGGCGAAGTGCGCCTCAAGCTGTTCGCCGAATCGGTCGATAGCCTGGCGCGCCACAATGCCTTCGAAGCCGAGGGCCGGACGCTTACCCTGACCAAGCTGCGCCCTGAAAAAGGCGGCGCCATCGCCAAGTTCGCCGAGGTCGCCGACCGCACCGCGGCCGAGGGCATGCGCGGCGTCATCCTCACGGTGGACCGCAGCACCCTGCCCCCGCTCGACGAGGGCGAATTCTACATCAGCGACCTGATCGGCCTGCCCGCGGTCGACACCAATGGCGTACCGCTCGGCGCGGTGGTCGCGGTCGAAAACTTCGGCGCCGGCGACATTATCGAGATCGCCCGCCCCGACGGCCAGACCTTCATGGTCCCGTTCAACCCGACCGCCGTGCCCGACGTCGGCGCCAGCGTCGTCATTGACCCGGATTTCGTCGTCTAGTATATACGTCGCGGATATACGGAGCGGCACGATGACCGGCAAGTCGACGACGACCAAGATCTTCAAGTCGGGCAACTCGGCTGCAGTGCGGTTGCCGGCATCCTTCGGCGCGGTACCCGGGACAGTGGTCGAAGTTCGCGAAGTTCAGGGCCAATGGATCGTCGAGGCCGTGCCTGAGACACCTCGCAAGATCGATCTGACCGGGATCTACGGCTCTTGTCCGGGGATCGAACCGATCGGCAATCGGACGTTCGAGGAACGTCCCTCCGAGCGAGCCGAACGCGAGCGCGTGGAACTGCTCGCCCGCAATGGCTGAACCTCGGTACCTGCTCGACTCGAATATCGCGATCTACATCCTGAAGGGGGTAGCTCCGCTTGCCCAGGCTCGCGTCGAAGCGAGCGACCTGGGCAGCATTGTCACATCTTCGGTGTGCCTTGCCGAAATGCTGATCGGCTTGCTGGACCGGGAGCGGGAGGCGCTGGACCGCCTGCTCCTGCAGATCGACACCTTGCCCTTCGACGAGGCCGCGGCCCGGCGCTATGCGGACTTGCCATTCAAGCGTCGCAGCTATGATCGCTTGATCGGCGCGCACGCCTTGTCGTTAGGCCTGACGGTAGTGACGGCTAACTCCGGCGACTTCGACGATATTCCCGGATTGCGGGTCGAGAACTGGACCGTGGCGTGACCGATGCAGGGTGGTTCACCTGCTACCTGCTGGCTGCGGTCGGCATATCGATCGGCTTGGCTTTTGGCCTGATCCGCGCCCGGCCGGGCTGGACGTCGCGGCGGCTGATCCTCATTGGGGCGGCGCCGCTGCCGGTCCTGCTGCTTGCACCGTCGGTCTGGCTCTACGTCCATATCGCCACGCTGCCGCGTTCGGAATGTAGCGTCGAAACCTGCGCCATGTGGATCACCGTGCCGACCTTCGGCATCCTCGCGGCGCTGGCCTTGTTCGTCGTGAACATGGCCGCGACTGCGTTGTTATTGCGGCACAACCGATGACCTTCTCCGCGCAGATCCTGACGCTTTATCCTGAAATGTTTCCCGGCCCCTTGGGCCAGAGCCTCGCCGGCCGGGCGCTGGCTGAGGGGCTGTGGTCCTGCGAGGCGACCAACATCCGCGACTTCGCCACCGACAGGCACCGCTCGGTCGACGATACCCCGGCGGGCGGCGGCCCCGGCATGGTATTGCGCGCCGACGTCGTGGCAGCGGCGATCGACGGGGTGGCGAACGGTACGCCGGTGCTGGCGATGACGCCGCGCGGCCGGTCGTTGACCCAGGACCGGGTCCGGGCGCTGGCGTCAGGCCCCGGCGTCACCATCCTGTGCGGGCGGTTCGAGGGTTTCGACGAGCGATTGTTCGAAGGCCGCGCCATCGAGGAGGTCAGCATCGGCGACTATATCCTGTCGGGCGGCGAGACCGCGGCGCTGGTACTGCTCGATGCTTGCGTGCGACTGCTCCCCGGTGTAATGGGCGCGGCCCTTAGTGGGGACGACGAGAGCTTCGAAAGCGGCCTGCTCGAACATCCGCACTATACGCGCCCTCCCGTCTGGGAAGGCAAAGCGATCCCCGAAGTGTTGCGATCGGGGGATCACGCGAAGATCGCCGCATGGCGGTCGGAGCGGTCCGAAATGGACACACGGTCACGGCGACCGGACCTGTGGGAGCGCTATTCCAGCGCTCGGGGTCAGTCGCCCTCTGGCGCGCGCACTAGAAAACAGGACGAATGAGATGAATCTCATCCAGACGATCGAAGCCGAACAGATTGCCAAGTTCCTCGAGACCCGCACGATTCCGCAGTTCCGCGCCGGTGACACGCTGCGCGTCGGCGTCCGCGTCGTCGAGGGCGAGCGCACCCGTGTCCAGAATTACGAGGGCGTCTGCATCGCCCGCTCGAACCGCGCAATGGGCAGCAACTTCACCGTCCGCAAGATCAGCTTCGGCGAGGGCGTCGAGCGCGTCTTCCCGCTGTACTCGCCCAACGTCGAGACGATCGAAGTCGTCCGTCGCGGTGTCGTGCGGCGCGCCAAGCTGTATTACCTCCGTGGCCGCAGCGGCAAGTCGGCGCGTATCGTCGAGAAGCGCGACGCTCGCCCCGAGAAGGTCGTCCAGGCCTAACCAGCCTTCGCCAAGGCGAGGTTGCACTATCCCCCGGCTCCGCCAATGGCGGGCCGGGGAGCAACCGATTGCCACCCTCGGAACAGTGGTTTACGCGACTGGCAATGGCCGACACACGCCCTGAACCAATCGCTTCGAGCGACGACGACAGGGCATCCGACTCGCCAGAGCAAGCTCGTGAGGCGCAGCGTCTGGCGGCGCTCGATCTTTACGACATTCTCGATACGCCGAGCGAAACCGGTTTCGACGATATCGTCCGCATCGCCTCGCAGATCTGCGGGACGCCGATGGCACTCATCAGTTTGGTCGACGACCGCAGGCAGTGGTTCAAGGCCGCGGTGGGCATCTCCGCGCCCGAGACCTCGCGTGATATCGCATTCTGCGCCCATGCGATCGAGCAGCAGGATGTCTTTACCGTCGCCGACACGCATGCCGACACGCGCTTTGCCGAGAATCCGCTGGTCACCGGCGACCTCGACCTGAGATTCTATGCCGGGGCGCCGTTGATGACGCCGGACGGGCTGGCGTTGGGCACCCTGTGCGTGCTCGACAACCGCCCACGGGTGCTGACCGCCGATCAGTCCGCCGCCCTGCAGGCGCTGGCGCGACAGGTGATGAACCAGCTCGAGCTGCGCAAGGCGCTCGCCAAGGAGCGTGCCGACGAGCGTCACCGCCAGCTGCTCGTCGACGAGCTTCGCCACCGGATTCGGAATACCCTGTCGGTGGTCCAGGCGATCGTCTCGCAGTCGCTGCGCAACACGCCCGATATCATGGAAGCGCGCCGCTCGATCGACGCGCGGCTGTCGGCGATGGCCAATGCGCACGACCTGCTGACGCGGACCAATTGGTCGGCCGCCTCGATCCGCCAGATCGTCGAGGTCAGTTTCCAGCCTGTCGCCGGGCTGCCCGGGCGGATCACCGTCGACGGGCCGGAGATCGACATGGCGCCGCGTGCCGCGCTAGCCCTGGCCATGGCTTTGCACGAGCTGTCGACCAATGCCGCGAAATACGGCGCGTTGCGTCAACACGACGGCACGGTGTCGGTGCGCTGGCAACTTGGCCCGACCCTGGAGGGGGAGGCGACGCCGGTCGAGCTGGTCTGGCGCGAGCGTGGTGGTCCCGCGGTCGCGGAGCCGACGCGGCGCGGTTTCGGATCGCAGCTGATCACGCGCATCCTGCCCGCGACGATGGGCGGGACCGCCAAGGTCGACTATCTTCCCGACGGCCTGCGCTGGACGTTGCAGACGACGCTCGACGCGGTGAATCGCGACGCGACCCTGCAATCCTGAGCCGGTACGCGACGATTGGTGACCGGCATGCGCCTGTCCGCCCTTCCCGTAGCGGCCGTGGTCGCCTAAACCCCAGTCGATGTTGCCTACGCCCGCCAGCGGCAGTTTCGATGCCGGCGTCCACCGCTTTGCCGTCCGTGTCTATTTCGAGGACACCGACCTGACGGGCGTCGTCTATCATGCCAACTACCTGCGCTACATGGAACGCGCCCGCTCGGACATGCTGCTGCTCGTCGGCATCGACCAGGCGGGCCAGCTGGCGGCGGGCGAAGGCTATTGGACAGTCGCCGACATCGCCATCGCCTACAAGCGCCCGGCCCGCATGGGCGAGGACCTGATCGTCGAGAGCCGCGTTACCCGTGTCCGCGCCGCGGCAACGGTGATGTCGCAGGCGATCGTGCGCGGCACGGAAACGCTCACCGAGGCGGTGGTGACGGCAGCCTGGCTCGATCGCCACGGCCGGCCGCAACGCCAGCTCGCGGCATGGGCAACAGCATTCGAGGCGCTGCGGCGCCAGGCCAGTTCGGAGATTTGATGGAACCCGTTGCCAAGCTCGCGACCGATCTCAGCCCGTGGGCGCTGTTTCTCCAGGCCGACCTGGTGGTCAAGCTGGTCATGCTCGGGCTGCTCGCGGCCAGCGTCTGGTCCTGGGCGATCATCATCGAGCGGACGCGCCGCCTGAAGGCGATCAACACCCAGGCCAAGTCGTTCGAGGAGTGGTTCTGGAAGGCCGACAGCCTCGATACGCTGTACGAGCCCGCCGCCAAGGCCAAGCACCCGTCCGCCCGGATGTTCGTCGCCGGCATGAACGAGTGGCGCCGCTCGATCTCCAAGGGCCGCATCGACCGCGAGGGCGTCCGCGCCCGCCTGACCTCGATCCTCGGCGTCTCGATCAACCGCGAGATCGAGGACCTCGGCGACCGCTTGAACGTGCTGGCGACCATCGGCGCGGTGTCGCCGTTCGTCGGGCTGTTCGGCACGGTCTGGGGCATCATGCGCAGCTTCACCGGCATCGCGGCGTCGCAGAACACCACGCTGGCCGTCGTCGCACCGGGCATCGCCGAGGCGTTGTTCGCGACTGCCATCGGCCTGTTCGCCGCCATCCCCGCGGTGATCGGCTACAACCGCCTGCTCCACGGCCTGGGGCGGCTCGAGGCCCGGCTGAGCGCCTTTGCCGAGGAATTCCACGGGCTCCTGTCGCGCCAGCTCGACGGCATGGAGGAGCGCTGAGGTGGCGATGGGTGGTCCCCAGCGGCGCGGCGGACGCCGGATGCCGATGGCGGAGATCAACGTCACGCCAATGGTCGACGTCATGCTGGTGCTGCTGATCATCTTCATGGTCACCGCGCCGCTGCTGGTCACCGGTGTGCCCGTCGACCTGCCCGACAGCAAGGCGAGCGCGCTGAAATCCGACGACACGCCGGTCCAGGTCTCGCTCAACGGCAAGGGCGAGCTGTTCATCGACGAGCTGCGGATCGAGGAGGGCGGGCTGTCGGCCAAGCTGGCAGCGATCAAGACGGCGCGCACCGACGAGGCCCGCGTCTACGTCCGCGCCGACCGCGAGCTCGACTATGGCAAGGTCATGGCCGTCGTCGGCGAGATCTCGGCGGCCGGTTTCAAGAAGGTCGCGCTGGTCAGCCAGCCGACCGGGTCCAAGCCGAGGTCGTGACATGACCGAACGCCAGGCGCTGATCGCCGCCGGTGTCGCGCACATCATGCTGTTCGCAGCGCTGTCGGTCGGCTGGTCGATGATGAAGAAGCCGCTGGTCATCGAGGAAGCGGTGCCGGTCGAGCTGGTCAACATCGCGCCCGAGACGCGCGTCGCCGAAAAGCCCAAGGAGTCCAAGGCCGCGGCCCCGCAGGAGACCGCTGCGCCCGAGCCGACGCCGCCCGAGGTCAAGCCCGAGCCGATCCCCGAGCCGACGCCGGTGCCCGAGCCGACCCCGGAGCCCAAGCCCAAGCCCAAGCCGACACCGCCCAAGCCGGAGCCAAAACCCGAGCCCAAGCCGGAACCGCCAAAGCCCGAGCCCAAGCCAAAGCCGGTCAAGCAGACCCCCGCCAAGGTAGAGAAGGCGTTCGACGCCTCCGAACTGAGCGACCTGATCGACAAGAGCCTGCCCAAGGCCCCCAAGCGCGTCCGCGACCCGTCGAAATTCGCCCAGTCCATCGAGCTGTCGATCCCCAAGACGGCGAAGTTCGATGCGCGCGCCTCGGCCAGCCTGATCGCGGCGATCCGCGCCCAGATTGCGCCGTGCTGGAACCCGCCGATCGGCGGCGCCGACGTCCGCAAGATGACCGTCGTGCTCCATATCGACCTGGCCAAGGACGGCACCGTCGTCGGCCGGCCCACGGTCGTGAGCCAGACCGGGGCGACTGCGGGCAACGCCGCCTATGCCCAAGCCTTTGCCGAAACCGCCAAGCGCGCCGTGCTGCGTTGTGCGCCGTTAAGGTTGCCCGGGGATATGTTCGAGCTCTGGAAGGCGTTCGAGCTGAATTTCGACCCTTCGGAAATGACTTGAGCCAGACCCTGAGGTAAGACCCAAGAATGCGTAACCTGATCCTGACTGCCCTGCTGCTCGCCAGCGCCCCGGCTGCCGCGGTGATCCGCGTCGACATCAACAGCGGCATTGCCCAGCCGCTACCGATCGCGGTGCCGACCTTCGCGACGGCGGCCACCGCACAAACCGAGGCGGGCAGCACCGCTGCCCTGGGCGCCCAGGTGGCGCAGGTCATCGCCGCCGATCTCGGCAGTTCGGGCCTGTTCCGGCCGATCGACCCAGCCGCCTATACCAGCGTCGTCACCATCCCCGACGTTACCCAGCCGCAGTTCGCCAGCTGGCGGACGATCGCGGCACAGGCGCTGATCACCGGCAGCGTTACCGCCAACCCGGACGGCGGCATCACGCTGGGCTGCTACGCCTATGACGTGTTCTCGTCGGAAGAACTGGCGCGGCAGGGCTTTGTCACGACTGCGGCGAACTGGCGGCGGGCCGCGCACAAATGCGCCGACCTCGTCTATTCGCGCCTGACCGGCGAGACCGGCTATTTCGACAGCCGCATCGTCTATGTCTCCGAGACCGGTCCCAAGACCAAGCGGATCAAGCGGTTGGCGGTGATGGACCAGGACGGTGCCGGCCACCGCTTCCTGACCAACGGCCAGTCGCTGGTGCTGACGCCGCGCTTTGCACCGAACCAGCAGACCATCACCTACATGTCGTTCTCCAACAACCGGCCGCGTGTCTGGATCTACACGATCGGCACCGGGCGGCAGGAGGCGGTCGGCGACTTCCCCAACATGAGCTTTGCGCCGCGCTTCTCGCCCGACGGTTCCAACATCGTGTTCTCGATGGCGATCGGCGGCAACACCGACGTCTATCGGATGGACCTCGGCTCGCGGAAGCTGACGCGCCTGACCACCGGCCCCGGCATCGACACCGCGCCGAGCTATTCGCCCGATGGCAGCCGCATCGTCTTCGAGAGCGACCGCGGCGGCACCCAGCAGATCTACACCATGAGCGCCGACGGCAGCGGCCAGACCCGCATCAGCTTCGGAGACGGACGCTACGCTACCCCGGTGTGGTCGCCGCGCGGTGATCTTATCGCCTTCACCCGCCTCGGTGGCGGCCAGTTCCGCATCGGCGTGATGAAGCCCGATGGCGGCGGCGAGCGGCTGCTGACCAATTCCTATCAGGACGAGGGTCCGACCTGGTCGCCGAACGGCCGCGTCGTGCTGTTCTTCCGTACCCTTGCCGGGCGTGCGGGCAGCGTCGACCTCCACTCCGTCGACCTCTCGGGCCAGAACGAGCGCAAGCTTAAAACGCCGCTCGATGGGTCCGATCCGGCCTGGTCGCCGTTGTTGCCTTGACGTTCCAATTCGCTAAACTGTTCGCCGAAGCAAGAAAAGGCCACGCCCATGTTTAATCGCGCTCTTCAGTTCAGCCTTGTCGCGGCACTGGTCGCGACAGCGGCCTGCTCGCCCAAGAAGAAGAATCTGCCGCCGCCGCCGCCGCCCGCCGCCGCACCGGGCGACACCGCGCCGCCCTCGGGCAACACCGGGCCGTCGAGCGCGGATACCGGCGTCGGCACCTCGAACATCCCGGGCAGCCAGGCCGATTTCGTCGCCCAGTCGGGTAGCGACCGGGTGCTGTTCGGCTATGACAGCTATGAGATCGACGATGCCGGTCGCGGCGTCCTCGGCAAGCAGGCCGAGTGGCTGGCGCGCTACGCCAACGTCAAGATCACCATCGAGGGTCACACCGACGAGCGCGGCACCCGCGAGTACAACCTCGCGCTCGGCGACCGCCGCGCCAACGCAGCGAAGAACTTCCTCGCCGCACAGGGTGTCGCCGCGAGCCGCATCCAGACGATCAGCTACGGCAAGGAGCGTCCGGAGGCCGAAGGTTCGGACGAGGCAGCCTATGCTCGGAACCGTCGCGCCGTGACGGTGATCATGAGCGGCGCTGCTGGGTAAGCCAGGCTAAGCTGCCCCACCCCGGGCTGCGCAAGCGCCGTTTGTCGCCCTCTCCCGCTAGCGGGGGGAGGCGAGAAATGAGACGCTTGGGTTGGCCCGGGGCGGCGTGCTCTTCGTCAAGCCGGAGAAGAAGATAGCCCCCGGCGCACCCCTTTGCTAACAGGCCCTCGCACAGCCGAGGATTATGCCATGACCGCCGTCGGACACGACAGCCTGAACACCCGCCGCACGTTGACGGTCGAGGGCAAGGATTATGAATATTACAGCCTGACCGCTGCGGCCGAAATTCTCGGTGATGCGTCGCGCCTGCCCTATTCGATGAAAGTGCTGTTCGAGAACCTGCTGCGCTTCGAAGACGGCGTCACCGTCACCCGCACCGACCTCGAGGCGATGGTGAAATGGGCGTCCGACCGCCGCTCCGACCGCGAGATCGCCTATCGCCCCGCTCGGGTGCTGATGCAGGACTTCACCGGCGTGCCCTGCGTCGTCGACCTCGCAGCGATGCGCGACGCGATGACCAAGCTCGGCGGCGACCCGGCCAAGATCAATCCGCTGATCCCGGTCGACCTCGTCATCGACCACAGCGTCATGGTCGACGAGTTCGGCACCCCGCACGCCTTCGAGGACAATATGGACCTCGAATACGCCCGCAACATCGAGCGTTACGAGTTCCTGCGCTGGGGCTCGTCGGCTCTGAAGGGCTTCCGCGTCGTGCCGCCCGGCACCGGCATCTGCCACCAGGTCAACCTCGAGTACCTGGCCCAGACCGTGTGGACCAGCGAAGCCGAGGACGGCAGCCTGCACGCCTATCCCGACACGCTGGTCGGCACCGACAGCCATACGACAATGGTCAACGGCCTCGGCGTCCTCGGCTGGGGCGTCGGCGGCATCGAGGCCGAGGCGGCGATGCTTGGCCAGCCGGTCAGCATGCTGATCCCCGAAGTCGTCGGCTTCAAGATGGACGGCGTGCTGCCGGAGGGCGTCACCGCCACCGACCTCGTGCTGACCGTCACCCAGATGCTGCGCGCCAAGGGCGTCGTCGGGCGCTTCGTCGAGTTCTACGGCCCGGGCCTCGACAGCCTCGGTCTCGCGGACCGTGCCACCATCGCCAACATGGCGCCGGAATATGGCGCGACCTGCGGCTTCTTCCCGGTCGACCAGGCGACGCTCAACTATCTTCGCCTGTCGGGCCGCGATCCGCACCGCATCGAGCTGGTCGAGGCCTATGCCCGCGCCCAGGGCATGTGGCGCGACGGCACCTCCGTCGACCCGGTGTTCACCGACACGCTCCACCTCGACCTGTCGAGCGTCCAGCCGTCGCTCGCCGGTCCGCGCCGCCCGCAGGACCGCGTCCTGCTCAGCCAGGCCGACGAGGCGTTCGAGACCGAGCTGGCCTCGGGCTACAAGAAGCCCGGTGACGAGGGCCAGAAGCGCGTTGCCGTCGCGGGTGCCGATTACGACGTCGGCCACGGCGACGTGGTGATCGCCGCGATCACCAGCTGCACCAACACTTCCAACCCCAACGTGCTGGTCGCTGCCGGCCTGGTGGCGCGCAAGGCGCGGGCGCTCGGCCTGCACAGCAAGCCGTGGGTCAAGACCAGCCTCGCGCCGGGCTCCAAGGTCGTCACCGACTATTTCGCCGCGTCGAAGCTGCAGGACGACCTCGATTACCTGGGCTTCAACTTGGTCGGCTATGGGTGCACGACCTGCATCGGCAACTCCGGCCCCCTGCCCGAGCCGATCAGCGACGCGATCAGCAGCGGCGACCTGGTCGCCGTCTCGGTCCTGTCGGGCAACCGGAATTTCGAAGGCCGCGTCTCGCCCGACGTGCGCGCCAATTACCTCGCCTCGCCGCCGCTGGTCGTCGCCTATGCGATCGCGGGAACGATGCGCGGTGACATCGTCACCGACCCGCTCGGCCAGACGCCGGAGGGCAAGAACGTCTATCTCAAGGACATCTGGCCGACCAACCAGGAGGTCAGCGACATGGTCCTGTCGTCGGTCACCGCCGACATGTTCCGCAATCGCTACGCCAACGTCTTCGAGGGCGACGAGCGTTGGCAGGGCATCAAGGTCGAGGGCGGCGCCACCTACAAGTGGAACCCTGCATCGACCTATGTGCAGAACCCGCCCTACTTCGAGGGCATGACGATGACCGCGGTCGGCGTCGAGGACATCCGCGCCGCCCGTCCGCTGGCGATCTTCGGCGATTCGATCACCACCGACCACATCTCGCCCGCCGGCTCGATCAAGGAAGCCTCGCCTGCCGGTCGCTACCTCAACGAGCGTCAGGTCAGCCGCGCCGAGTTCAACAGCTACGGCGCGCGCCGCGGCAACCACGAGGTGATGATGCGCGGCACCTTCGCCAACATCCGCATCCGCAACGAGATGGTGCCGGGCGTCGAGGGTGGCGTCACCAAGTACATCCCGACCGGCGAGCAGCTGGCGATCTTCGACGCGGCCGACAAGTACCGCGCCGAGGGCATTCCGCTCGTCGTCGTCGCCGGCAAGGAATACGGCACCGGCTCGTCGCGCGATTGGGCGGCGAAAGGCACCACCCTGCTCGGCGTTCGCGCCGTAATCGCGGAATCGTTCGAGCGCATCCACCGCTCCAACCTGATCGGCATGGGCGTGCTGGCGCTGCAGTTCGCCGATGGCACCGACCGCAAGACGCTTGGTCTCGACGGCACCGAGACCTTCGACATTCTCGGCATGGCCGATCTGCGCCCGCGCCAGGATGTCACCGTCGCCTTCACCCGCGCCGACGGCACCACCGGCAGCTTCGTCGCCCGCTGCCGCATCGATACGGAGCAGGAGCTCGATTACTTCTACGCCGGCGGCATCCTTCCGTACGTCCTGAGGAAACTCGCCGCCTAAAGCGCGCAAGCGCCTCGAAAGCTTCGCAGAAAATGCCACCGCGTTCCACGAACGCGGTGGCATTTTTCTGTGTGCGATCGGCCGCCTGGCCGAACAACCAAGCGTCAATTTATTTGCGCTAGCTTCGTCCCCGATTTCGATACACTAATGTAACGTCCGGCGTTGGTGGGGGATGGTTCGGCACGACGCGGGCCCCGGCCTGCGCGTTCGCGACGCCGCCATTCGCGTCTTCGACCTGGCCTTGAAACAAGGGATGACGTGGATGCGGTTCGTGAAATTACTCGTGGCGGGCATGCTTGCCGGCACGGCGATCGCCCCGGCGAGCGCGCTGACCTTTCACCTGACGGACACTGGCGGCGCCGGTGCCGGCACCCAGGCGCGCAGCGGCTTCGAAGCCGCAGCGGCATATTGGTCGTCGGTCCTGAAGGACAATGTCACCGTCAACCTCAACATCGGTTTCTCGTCGCTCGGCGCCGGTATCCTCGGTTCGACCGGCAGTGCACGGTCGGTGCTGTCGATGGGGCAGACCTACAACGCCCTCGGCCACGACATCACCAGCAAGCTCGACCAGAAGGCGGTCGCCGGCCTGCAGCCGCTCAGCCCGAGTGCGCTTGGTCCGGGCATCGGCTCGGTCGCGGTCCGGACCAACGCCTTCAACGCCACCAACAACGGCTATGTCGACACCGCGACCCGGCTCGACAACGACCACGGCGTCGACAATTCGGCGCTTGCCGTCACCACCGCGAGCGCCAAGGCCATGGGCCTGACCACCGACGTCAGCGGCACCCCGATCAACTATGCGGCGACCGACGGCTCGATCACCTTCAGCAACCTGTTCGCCTTCGACTTCAACCCGATGAACGGTATCGACGCGCTGTCCTACGACTTCATCGGCGTCGCTATCCACGAGATTGGCCACGCGCTCGGCTTCGTCAGCGGCGTCGACGGTTTCGACGCATTCACCGGCACGACCGGGGGCACGCTGGAGAATTTCGTGGTCTCCAGCCAGCTCGACCTGTTTCGCTACAATGCCGCGGGCGAGCTCGACTGGTCGACGCAGGCCGTACCGTTCTTCTCGCTCGATGGCTCGACGCAGCTGTTCGGCAATTCGCGCTTCTCGACTGGCGTCAACAACGGCGATGGCAACCAGGCCTCGCACTGGAAGGACAGTGCCGCCGGCGCGCCGCAGCTCGGCATCCTCGACCCGACGTCGGGCCGCGGCCAGATGCAGGCGATCACCGCGCTCGACCTGGCGGCGTTCGACGCGATCGGCTGGGACATCGCGTTCAACCCGCTCGATCACGGCAACTACCGGTTCAGCACGGCGCGCGCCTACGCCGCCTTCAACGGCCTGGCGGTACCGGAGCCGGCGACCTGGGTGCTGATGATCGGCGGCTTCGGCCTGGTCGGCGGAGCACTGCGCCGCCAGCGCCGTACCGGCTACGCTACCGCCTGACGACGACCGGGGGGCTGCTCCAACCGGACAGCCCCGTCAGGTCCAGTCGACGATCTCCCAACCGCGCGCCTGGGCGAGCGCCCGCAGCTTTGGCGACGGAGTCGTCGCGATTCGCTCGGCCGCGCGCTCGAACACGGGCTGGTCGGACACGTGGTCGGAGAAAAAGCGCATCGGCGCGTCACCCAGGCCGTTCGCTGCCAGCCAGGCCTCGACCATCCGCAGCTTGGCCGCACCATAGCAGTTCTCGCCATCGATGCGGGCGCGCAGCCGGTCACCGTCCCATACCGAGCGGGTCGCGATGACGTCGGCGATGCCCAGCCGCGCGGCAATCTCGACGACGTAGAACTCGTAGGACGCGGTCGCCAGCACGACGCGACGACCCGCTGCGCGCTCCGCCTCCAGCCGTGCCAGCGCGCCGGCAAAGACGTTGGTCGCCATGATTCGCTCGGCATACAGCGCAGCGACCGCCTCGACCTTGGCGCGCGGCGCCCGGTCGCCCATCAGCAGCCGGTGGTTTAGCTCCTTCAGCCGACCCCGGCCAACCAGCTTGAGCAGATAGGCCAGGCCGAACAGCGCCGACACCGGCAGCAGCGCCAACCGCCACGGCGCCTGCCGCCGCGCCCACAGGATCAGCCACGGCGTATAGGTACCGGTGCGGGTGATCGTCCGGTCCATGTCGAAGATGCTGAGCGGCGTCATGCCAGGGTCTGGACCCGGGCCGACAGTATCGCCTGCGCCAACGCATGGTCCGAGGGCTTGTCGACGTCGATCGCCGCTTCCGCCTGGCTCAGCGCCACTGCCCGCATGACCAGACCGAGCCGCCGTCCGACTCGCGCTACCGCATCGTGCAACGTCAGGACCCGCAACGCCGCCCCGGCCAGCAGCAACGGCCCGAGCTTCAGGATCAGCCGCCACCCGGACTTGCGGTCGCGCTCCACGCCCGCCCACATCGCCAGCGCCGCCGCGGCCCGGGCGTCGCTCAAGGCAAACAAATTCGCCCCCGACCAGGCACCACCGCGAAACTTCAGCCAGGTCCGCTGGTTGGCGGGATAAGCCGCCAGCACGACGCGCCGCTCGACCACTGCGACCGCGACATCGGCGTTGCCGGTCCCGGCCAGGAATTCCGCCACCATGGCCGGCGTCAGCAACGGGTGATCCGCGGTCGTCACCAGCACTGGCCACGGCGCCGTCGCGGTTCCCGCCACCGCGGCCACCGACACCGCAATACCACCCTCCGATACTGCAAACGACACCCGCGGCTCGCTTGCCAGCCACGACGTGTCGGCCGTGGCAGTCAGCGCCTCGACATCCTGCGCCAGCACGACGACTCGCGATACCTCGGGGCACGCGAGCAGCGTCCGCGCCACCCGCGACAGCATCGCCTCGCCGGCGACCGGGACCAGCGCCTTGCGCGTCTCGCCAAAGGCTGCCGCCAACGCGTCGATGCCCGGGCGTTGACCGGCGAGAAGCAGGGCTGTCCACATCCTTTCGTCATGACGGGCCGCGCCCCTCTGTGCAACTTTCGCCTGTTTGAGCGTTTGTGACTTGCCCGACATGACCGTATCAGCCACCAAAGCAGCGTGACCGAAGCCACGCTTCAGGATGATCGTACCGACTCCGGCCGGGTTCTGCGGCTCGGTGGCCGTTGGACGGTCGCGCACATCGGCACGATCGCCCCCACACTCGAGGCCTTGGGCGACAGCAACGACCCGGTTACCGTCGACATGTCCGATGTCGAACGCATCGACACCATCGGTGCCTGGCTGGTCCACAAGCTGATTCGCGATTGCGACAAGGCAACGCTCGCCAATGCCTCGGACGATGCCAAGCGACTGATCGACCAGGTTGGCGAGGCCGACAACACCGTGCAGGTTCGCCCCGACCAGGGCAGCGTCGTCGTCAAGCGCATCGAGGCGATCGGCAAGGGCGTCGTCGGCGCGATCGAGACGCTGGGCACCTTCCTCGCCTTCCTCGGCAAGACTCTGGTGGTGTTGGCTCAGGAGCTCGTCTCGCGCCGCCGGATGCGCTGGAACGCGGTGGTCAGCCAGATGGACGTGGTCGGCGTCAATGCGCTCGGCATCGTCGGTCTGCTGTCGTTCCTGGTCGGCATCGTGCTGGCCCAGCAGGGCGCTGTTCAGCTCCGCCAGTTCGGCGCCGAGGTGTTCGTCGTCAACCTGATCGGCCGCTCGACGGTGCGCGAGCTCGGCATCCTGTTGTGCGCGATCATGGTCGCCGGACGCTCGGGCTCGGCTTTTGCCGCGCAGATCGGCTCGATGAAGCTTAACGAAGAGATCGACGCGATGCGGACCATCGGCATGTCGCCGTTCGACGTGCTGGTCATCCCGCGTGTCATCGCCACCTCGCTGATGATGGTGCTGCTCGGCTTTTACGGCTCGATGATGGCGATTCTCGGTGGCGGGCTGTTCTGCTGGGCCTCGCTCGGCATGCCGCCGATCAGCTTTTTCCAGCGGTTGCAGGAAGTCGTGCCGCTGAGCGATTTCTGGATCGGCCTGGTCAAGGCGCCGGTATTCGGTGCGATCATAGCCGTGACCGGCTGTTTCCAGGGCATGCAGGTTACCGGCAACGCCGAGTCGGTTGGACAACGCACCACCGCGGCAGTGGTCCAGTCGATCTTCCTGGTCATCGTGCTGGACGCATTCTTCGCGGTGTTCTTCACCGCCCTTGGGTTCGTCTGATGGCCGCTTCCGGATCGCCCCCCGTCGCCTTGCCCGACGTCGTCATCAAGGTCACCGGGCTGGAGAACAGCTTCGGCGACCAGGTCGTCCATCACGATCTGTCGCTGGAGGTCCGCCGCGGCGAGATCCTCGGTGTCGTCGGTGGCTCGGGTACCGGCAAGTCGGTGCTGATGCGCTCGATCATCGGCCTGCAGAAACCCAATGCCGGGACCATCGAAGTGTTCGGCGAAGACACCGCCAATCTCGACGACGTCGCGTCCAAGGACTTGCGGCGGCGCTGTGGCGTGCTGTTCCAGGACGGTGCACTGTTTTCTGCGCTGACCGTCGCCGAGAATATCGAGGTGCCGCTCAAGGAGTTCTTCCAGCTCGAACAATCGCTGATGGACGAGATTGCCGGCTTCAAGATCGCCATGGTCGGCCTGCCGAAATACGCCGGGCCGCGCTTCCCCAGCGAATTGTCGGGCGGCATGCGCAAGCGCGCCGGGCTGGCACGCGCCCTGGCGCTGGACCCACGGCTGTTGTTCCTCGACGAACCGACTGCGGGACTCGATCCGATTTCGGCGGCGGCCTTCGACGAGCTGATCAAGTCGCTGCGTGATACGCTCGGATTGACGGTGTTCCTGATTACCCACGACCTCGATACGCTCAACGCCATCTGCGACCGCGTCGCGGTGCTGGCGGACGGAGTCGTGCTGAAGGTCGGAACGATACCGGAACTTTTGGCGTTTGATCATCCGTGGGTGCGAGAGTATTTTCTGGGGCCGCGCGGCCGCGCTGCGATGGCGGGTAAGGAAAAAGCGTAAGTGGAAACCCGCAGCTCATACGTCCTCGTCGGCTCGGTCGTGCTGGCCTTCACCGTCCTGCTGTTCGCCGCCGTGCTTTGGCTGGCGCGCTTTTCCGGTGACACCAAGCAGGAGTTCGACATCCTGTTCAGCCAGTCGATCTCCGGCTTGGCGGTCGGCAGCGCGGTCGCGTTCAACGGCGTGCCAGCCGGCAAGATCGACCGCATCGCCATCGTTCCCGACTCGCCGCAACTGGTGCGCGTGCGGATCAGCGTCGATCCCGATATCCCGGTGCTGCAGGGCACGACCGCGGGTATCGAAGGCGTCGGCTTTACCGGCGTCAGCCAGATACAGCTGAGCGGTGCCGTCGGCGGTCAGCCGCCGATCGAGGCCAAGGGCCGCTGGGGCCGTCCGATCATCCCGTCGCGCAAGGGCGCGCTGGGCCAGTTGCTCGCCAGTGCGCCGGAACTGCTCAACAATGTCTCCGACCTGACCGCCAGCCTGAACAAGCTGTTGAACGCCCAGAACCGCGATTCGATCGCGCACATCCTGGCAAGCACCGACCGCCTGTCGAACGCACTGGCGGACCGTGGTCCGGAGATCGCCGCAACCTTGGCTGAGACCCGGCAGACGATGAAGGCGGCGACCGAGGCGGCGAATGCACTGAAACAGTTGGTCGGCGACACCGACGGGCTGGTCAACGACCAGGGCAAGACGCTGTTCACCAATTTGAACGGCACTATCGCTCGCGCCAACGCGACGCTGGGCAAGGTCGACGATCTGGTCGGAGCGGCAAAGCCCGGCATCGATGCGCTGTCGACCCGCACCGTTCCGGAAATCGGCCAGCTGATCCGCGATCTGCGCGACGTCACCACGTCGCTGGGCGCGGTATCGGCCAAGCTCGACGAGGATCCGGCCAGCGCATTGCTCGGCGGACGACGGTTGCCCGAGTACAATCCTAACGGCGGCAAGAAGGCCAAGTGACTATGAAGACTGGTCTCATCCTCCCGCTGTTGCTGGCGCCGCTGGTCCTGGTCGCAGCTTGCGGACCGCTGGTGCAGATCGGCGGAAACGACAAGGCGCCGGTGGCACTGCTGACCCTGCGCGCAACCGCGCTGCCGGTGACGACGACCGCCAGCATGACGAACACCTTGTCGGTGGCGACGCCGAGCCTGCCAGGGCCGCTGCAGACGCTGCGGCTACCGGTCATCCAGCGTGATACCGAGCTTGCCTATCTGACCGGCGCGACTTGGGCGGAGCAGCCGAACAAGCTGTTCGCGCGCGTGTTGATCGATACCATCGCATCGCGCGGGGTGGCGATCCTTGATGCGAGGCAGACCAACATCGGCGCGACGCGCCTGCTGTCGGGACAATTGCTCGATTTCAGCCTCGACGTGCGGGATCCGGCCCAGCCCAAGGTGACCTTGCGCTACGATGCGCTGCTGACCGGCGACGGTGGCAAGACGTTGAACGTGCGCCGCTTCGAGCGCAGCGCACCCGTCACGAGCCAGACGCCGGGCGATGTCGCAATGGCACTCAACGGCGTTGCCAATGCGGTGGCGGCCGATGTCGCGGCCTGGGTGACGGCGCGCTAGATCGCCGGGTAGCGCAGGCGTCCCAGGAACCGCGCCGGGCTCGGCAGGTGGATGCCGGTCAGCTTCGCCTTGGTCTTCTCGAAGCGCATGATCCCGTCGATGCGCCGGTCGAGGAACGCCAGCGTCTCGGCATGGCCCTCGCTGGTGTCGTCCAGCCAGACCAGCAGCGTCGCGCTGTACACCGCCCCCAGGATGGCGCGCTTGGTGTAGTGGTTATAGTCGGTCGCCGTGTCGCCCGCCGCGCGCCACATGGTATCGGCAGTCCGCCACAGCGTCCGTGCGGCCAGCGGCAGGTTCTGGGGCATCGCCAGCACCGCCAGCGCCCGGCGCACCGCCTCGCGTTCTCCGGACGCCTGTTCAAGCCGGGTCGCCACGGCACGGCGGATGCGCTCCCGGACCTTCATCGACAATATGTCCTGCGCCGCCAGCGACTCGACCAGGCGCGCGTCGGCGCGGGCGATGTAAGCCTCGACCATCGCCGTTGCTCCGTCAGGGAATGCGACCTTGGCGACATCCTCGTCGATGCCGGCGGCGCGTGCCCCGGCCAGCAGCGCCGCCTCGCTCCAGCCATCGAAGGCGACGTGCGGCAGCATCGCTGCAATCAGCTGGGGACGGAGCTCGTCGAGGGTCTGGTCGATCATCCGGACAGATTAGTTGGTAAGCACAAGGTTTACCACTGCGGCATCGTCTGCTATGGCCCCGTCCCTCGCGCCGGAGACTCGTCTACGGCGACCCAGAAACCCTGTGACAAGCGCGTGCCATGCTGAGGTGCGTTGCGTGAATGGAGCGACAAGGCCCTTATGCAAATTGTAGTCCGCGACAACAATGTCGATCAAGCGCTTCGTGCGCTCAAGAAGAAGCTGCAGCGTGAGGGCGTCTACCGCGAAATGAAACTGCGCCGGCATTACGAAAAGCCGAGCGAGAAGCGCGCCCGTGAAAAGGCTGCTGCTGTCCGTCGCGCCCGTAAGCTCGAGCGCAAGCGCGCCGAGCGCGACGGCGTCCGCTAAACATAATGGCCACCGCAGGCACGCAAGGCTCCGGCTATGGCCGGTGGCTGTTGCTGGCCGCCGCCGTGCTGGCGCTGGTCGGTGTACTGGTCTGGATGGGGACGCAAAAGGCAGTCGATGCCGTGCGTCCCGCCGACCTGGCTTATCTCAAGGCGAACAAGGCGAAACCTGGCGTGATTACCACCGCAAGCGGCTTGCAATACACCGTCGAAACCGAGGGCAAGGGCGAACACCCCAAGCGCACCGACACCGTCGCCGTGCACTATGAGGGCAAGTTGCTCGACGGCACGATCTTCGATTCCAGCTATCAGCGTGGCCAGCCGGCGGTATTCCCGCTCGACCAGGTCATTCCCGGCTGGACCGAGGGCGTGCAGTTGATGACCCCCGGTTCGATCTATCACTTCACCATCCCGCCAGAGCTTGGCTATGGCGCCCGCGGTGCCGGTGGCGTGATCCCGCCCAACTCGGTCTTGCTGTTCAAGGTCGAACTGCTCGGCGTCAAGGGCTAGTCTCAGCGCGGTCGCGCGCCGCTTGCGAACGCCCACCGCGTTCGCAAGCGGCGCCGCGCCCGTCCTGGCTACTTGCCCTGCATCTCGGCATTGCGCCTCTGCAACGCCACCTTGACGAGCGCGACGATCGGGTCCGCCAGCGTCACCCCCAAGATCCCGAACAACACTCCGAACAGCAACTGCGCCGCCAGCACCACTGCCGGCGCGAGGTCGACGGCGCGCTTTTCGATCAGCGGATTGATGAAGTTGTCCGCGACCTGCACGACCAGGTAGACGCCGATCGACCATAAGCCGGTCGTCGTCCCCGCCGAAAAACCGATGGCGATAATCAGCGCGCCCGAGGCGATTGCCCCAAGGTTGGGGATGAAGGCGAACAGCCCCGCCACCAGCCCGAGCAGCAGTGCCAGCGGCGCGCCGACCAGGCTCAGGCCGATGAAGATCAACATCCCCTCGAACACCATCAGTACGACACGCCCCGCCACCCAGCGACGCAGCATCGCGCCCATCGCCTCGACGGTGTCGCGCAGGCTGGCGCGCTTGTCCTGAGGGGTCAGCCATTCGACACCGCGCTCGTACAGCCTCGGATCGACGGCGACGAAGATGCCGAACGTGATGATCAGTACCAGGCTACCCAGCGCTCCCGCTGCGCCGCCGATGAACGATGCGATCCTCCCGAGCGAGCCGCCGAGCTGCGCCTTGATCGCGTCGAATGGATCGCCCTCCGCGACCTTGCTGCTCACCCCATACTCCTCGGCGAGGCGAGACAGCCGTTCGCCCTGCTGGGCGAGTGTCGACCGGAGCTGCGCGAATTCCTGGGTGAGCTGGGTGCCGGCGAAGTAGACGAAGCCGACCAGCGCGACGATGAATACCAGGACGACGACTACCAGCCGGATCATCCGGCGGACCTTCCAGACCCGACCAAGCAAGCGCTCGCCGCCCTGCAGCCCCGCGGCGAAGACGAAGCCGGCGAGGATCAGCAGCAGCGCCGACGCGAGCTGCCACACCAGGAAGAACGCCGCGGCGATCGAGATCCAGATCAGCGCATCGCGAAGCGCGCTTTTCGCCTGGCCGTGCAGCTCGATCGGACTCGGCGGCAGCGGCTCAGACATCGGGGATCATTTCTGTTGGGGATGGAGACTCGTAAACGCACGGCCGAAGCGGAAGGCACCGAACCAGGTCAATGGGTTGAGCGTCGTCGAGCCATCGACCGAATAAGTGATGAATTCGGCCCGCCCGACGAGGTTCTCGATCGGCAACATGCCCAGGCCGCCGATCTCGCCGGGAAAGCGGCTGTCCTCGGAGTTGTCGCGGTTATCGCCCATCAGGAAGATATGACCCTCGGGCACGATCAGCGCCTCGGTGTTGTCCTGTGGCGTCTGTGCCAGGTCGAGCACATCGTAGCTGCGGCCACCCGGCAGCGTCTCGCGGAAGCGCGGCAGGCGGCAGGCCGGGAGACCGTTGGCGCCGACCGTGCGATACTGAGCGTCGATCCACGAGGTGCAGTCGCTGTTCGGGCTGACCGGAATCTCGATCGGGGCCTCGGCGACCTTGGGAACGGCGACGCCGTTGAGCCAAAGCTGGCCGTTCTTCATCTGCACGGTGTCGCCGGGCAGCCCGATGACGCGCTTGATATAGTCTTCCTTGTCCTTGGGAGACTTGATCACGGCGATGTCGCCGCGCTGTGGCAGCTGGCCGAACAGGCGCCCCGACATTTCCGGCAGGACCCGCAGGCTGGGCGACAGATAGCTGTAGCCATAGGGGAATTTCGACACGATCAACTGGTCGCCGATCAGCATCGTCGGCAGCATCGACCCAGACGGGATGTAGAATGGCTTGGCGATCAGGCTGTGGACCGCCAGCACCGCCAGCACGAGCAGGAAGATCTGCCACAGCTCGTTGGCCCAATTGGTCTTTTTCTTGGGCGTTGAGCCGGTCTTCGTTGCCATCGTTGCTCCGGTCATGTCGGGCTCGCCGTGATCAGGACGATCGCCTGCGCAAAGGGGTGATCGTCCGTAAGTGTGAGGTGTATTAGCGGGCTATATCCCGCTGGCGTCAGTCTGGCGAGTCGTTCCGCCGCGCCGCCGGTCAGCTGCAGCGTCGGCGCTCCGCTCGGCAAATTGACCACGCCCATGTCGCGAAAGAACACGCCTTGGCGAAAGCCAGTACCGAGTGCCTTGGCACAGGCCTCCTTCGCGGCGAAACGCTTGGCGTAGGTGCCGGTCCGGGTCAGCGGGCGACGATCGGCGCGCGCCTGCTCTGCGGGCGTAAAGATGCGGTCGAGGAAGCGCTGGCCGAACCGGTCGATCGAAGACTGGATGCGGTCGATGTTGCACAGGTCGTTGCCGAGGCCGAGGACGATCATCCGGTTACCGGACGTCCCGCGTCCATCGCCGCGCGCATGGCGCGCACGGCCGGGCCAAGACCGATGAACACCGCTTCGCCGATGATGAAATGCCCGATGTTGAGCTCCGCCAACTGCGGGATCGCTGCCACCAGCCCGACATTGTCGAAGGTCAGCCCGTGCCCGGCGTGGATTTCCAGGCCAAGGCCGGCACCGTATTCCGCGGCATCGCGCAATCGATCAAGTTCGCGCTCGCCGGCGTCATGGGCGTAGGGCCCGGTGTGCAATTCGACCACCGGTACCCCCAGGCGAGCGGCGGCCTCCATCTGGCGACGATCGGGCGCGACGAACAGGCTGACACGGATGCCGGCCTCGCGCAGCCGCCCGACGAACGGCGTCAGGCTGTTGTGCTGCCCGGCCGCATCGAGGCCACCCTCGGTGGTGCGCTCCTCGCGACGCTCCGGCACAATGCAGGCGGCGTGCGGGCGGTGGACCAGCGCGATGTCGAGCATCTCCATCGTCGCCGCCATCTCGAGGTTGAGCGGCAGCGTTAGCTCGGCCATCAGCCGGTCGATATCGCCGTCGGTGATGTGCCGCCGATCTTCGCGCAGATGCGCCGTGACGCCGTCCGCACCAGCCTCGGTCGCGATCGCCGCAGCACGCACCGGGTCGGGATGCAGCCCGCCGCGCGCGTTCCGGATGGTCGCGACATGGTCGATGTTGACCCCGAGACGCAGGCGCTTCATGCCGCCCGGCTCCCGGGCTTGACCGCGGGGATCGCTGCCAGCTCAGGGGGCAGCGCGTCGGCAGCGTAGGTCGGCACGTCGAGGCGGATCAGCGCGGTCAGCGGCACGCCGATGTCGGCCTTGCCGTTCGAGCGGTCGACGAGGCAGGCGCCGGCGACGACCTTGCCGCCCGCCCCCTCGATCGCCGCAATCGCTTCGCGCGAACTGAGGCCGGTGGTGACGACGTCCTCGACCATCAGCACCGGCTGGCCGAGCGTCAGGCGGAAGCCGCGGCGGAGTTCGAATACGCCGGCTGGACGCTCGACGAACAAGGACTCGATGCCCAGTTGGCGAGCCACCTCATAGCCGACAATGACCCCGCCCATCGCCGGAGCGACGACGGCAGTCGCGGCCCGCGCCTCGTGCGGTAGCTTCGCGACCAGCGCGGCCACCAGCCGGGCGGCGCGCGCCGGGTCCATCAGGACGCGTGCGCATTGCAGGTAGCGCGAGCTGCGCAGTCCGGAGGACAGGATGAAATGCCCCTCCAGCAGCGCTTCGGCGGCGCGAAACTCGGCGAGGATATCGGCATCGGTCATCCACGCCGCCTAGCATGTCGTCGCCTTCGGTACATTCGGAAAAGTGCCGCATCGTTGCGTCGGCGGTAGCATTTACACGCCCGTTGAGATAATGGCGCCCTCGGGCAACGGGGAGAATGGCATGTCTTTGACCACCACGCGCGGCATCGTGGCCGCGGCAATCAGCATCGCGATGCTCGGCGGCAGCCTGCCCGCCAACGCGCAGATCAATTCCAAGGCCGGCAAGACGGCTGAATCGACCCGCGCCAACGCACAGGCGCAATTGCCGACCTGTCCCCGGCCAATGGGCACGCTGGCCCTGTCGGAACCGGAAACGAAGTGGTGGGGCGGCCTCGGCCTCGGCTCGCCCGAGGCGCTGATCCGCGTCTATGTCCAGAAGTCGAAGTGCTTCCGGCTGGTCAATCGCAGCGCGCGCGGCATGGAAGCCATGGAGCGTGAGCGCGGCCTGGCAGCGGGCGGCGAAATGCGGCGCGGCGGCACCATCGGCAAGGGACAGATGATGGAGGCGGACTTCACCGTCATCCCCGACATCGTCACCGGCAACAACAACAAGGGCGGCCTCAACATCGGCGGCCTGGTCGGCGGGCTGATGGGCGGCACCGTCGGCGGCCTGGTCGGCGGCATCAACCTGAAGAAGCGCTCGGCCAACGTCGTGCTCAACGTCGTCAACAACAAGTCGTCGGAGGAGTTCGTTTCCGAGGGCCAGGCCAGGAAGACCGATCTCGGCTTCGGTGGCGGCGGCGGGCTGTTCGGCGGCGGCGCCCTCGCGGCGGGTGGTGCCAGCGGTTATGACAACACCGAACTCGGCCAGGTCGTCGCGCTGGCGTACCTCGACGCCTATGCCAAGATGGTCTCCAACATCCAGGAGTTGAGCGCCTACACCTCGCAGCCGCAGGCCGAGAAGGCGGTGTCGATGAAGCGCCCGGGCCGGATGCTGGCTGCCCCAGGCATCAAGGCGAAGATGCTGAAGATGCTCGATCCCGGCGCGATGCTGTACCCGACCGGCAAGAAACAGGCCGGCTTCTGGGAAGTCGAGGACGAACTCGGCACCAAGGGTTGGGTCGCCGAAGCCTCGATCGAAGTCGCGCGGTAACTCTCGCCCTCCCCCCGGCGGGGGGGAGGGAGGGTCAAGCCTTGACCCGCTCCACCGATACCACCGCGGGCGCGCTGCGCAGCGCGGCGATGATCGCTGTCAGTTGCGCCAGGTCGGCGACCTCGACGTCGATGATGTTGGTGTGAAACTCGCGGTCGCGGTCCTTCAGCGCCAAGTTGACGATGTTGCCGCTGTGGTGCGCGATGATGCTGGCGACTGCGGCGAGACTTCCGGGCTGGTTGTGGACGACCGTCGATACCCGCGCTATAGCGCCGCCGCTGTTCGCGTCCCAGGCGAGATCGAGCCACTCGCCGGCCTCGTGCTCCAAAGTCGCGCAGTCGATGCGGTGGACCTCGACGCCGGTACCCGGGCGGCTGACCCCGGCGATGCGGTCGCCGGGCACGGGGTGGCAGCAATCGCCAAGCGTGAACGCCGCGCCGGGGCTGAGGCCCTTGATCGGGATGGCGGCGACCGGGACCGGCTTGGGCTTGCGACCGCGCTTGCTGCCCAGCGTCGAGCCGGGTGACAGCGCCTCGCGCAGCGCCAGGTCGCCGATCGTCTGGCGGGCGAGCGCGATGTACAGCGCGGCGCGATCGGGCAGCTTGAGGGCGACCAGCGCGGCGGCAACCTCGTCGTCGTGCTCGGGCAGCTTGAAGCGCTTGACCGCGGCGTCGAATAGCTGCCGTCCCATGGTCAGTTGCGCGTCGCGGTCGCGGGCGCGGACGGAGCGGCGGACGGCGGCGCGCGCCTTGGCGGTAACGACAAAGCTGTCCCACGCCGGATCGGGCGCGCGGATCTTGGAGCGCAGGATCTCGACCTGGTCGCCGTTCACCAGCCGGGTGCGCAGCGGCATGACGCGGCCGTTGACCTTGGCGCCAACGCAGGTGTCACCGATCTCCGAATGCAGTTGATAGGCGAAATCGACCGGAGTCGAGCCGCGCGGCAACTGCTGCAGCGCGCCCTTTGGGGTGAAGACGAAGACCTGGTCCTGGAACATCGCCATGCGCGTGTGCTCCAGCAACTCCTCCGGCGAGGCGGCATGCTCCAGTATCTCGAGCAGGTCGTTGAGCCAGGGGTAGCTCTCGCGCGCCGCGGCACCCTCCTCGCCCTGCTTGTAGGCCCAGTGCGCGGCCAGCCCGAGCTCGGCCTCGCGGTGCATGACGGCGTCGCGGATCTGGATCTCGATGCGCATGTCGCTGTGCCGCACCGTGGTGTGGAGTGAGCGGTAGCCGTTGCGCTTCGGCGTCGAGATGAAGTCCTTGAAGCGCCCGGGCACCGTCGGCCAGCGCTGGTGGATGACGCCGAGGGCGCGGTAGCAGTCGGCGGGCGACTGGACGATAACCCGGAACGCCATGACGTCGGACAGCGCCTCGAAGGCGACCTGGTTGTCCTGCATCTTTTTCCAGATCGAGAACGGGCGCTTCTCGCGGCCATAGACCTCCGCCTCGATGCCGTTCTGGCCGAGCAGCAGCTGGATCCCGCTGGTGATCCGCGCCACCACGTCGCCGCCGCCGGCACGCAGGCTCTCCAGCCGCTTCAGGATCAGGGCATAGCCCTCGGGCTCGAGCTGGGCGAACGCCAGTTCGTTGAGCTCGTCCATGAAGCCGTACATGCCGATGCGCTCGGCAAGCGGCGCATAGATGTCCATCGTCTCGCGGGCGATACGCCGGCGCTTAGGTTCCGACTGGATGAACTTCAGCGTCCGCATGTTGTGCAGGCGGTCGGCCAGCTTGACCAGCAGGACGCGGATGTCGTTCGACATCGCCAGCAGGAACTTGCGGAGGTTCTCGGCCGCGCGCTCGTTCTCGGTCTGCGCCTCGATCTTCGACAGCTTGGTGACGCCGTCGACCAGCCGCCCGACCGACTTGCCGAACAGCTTGTCGATCTGCTCTTGCGTGGCGACGGTATCCTCGATCGTATCGTGGAGGATGCCGGTGGCGATGGTCTCGTCGTCGAGCCGGAGGTCGGTGAGGATGCCAGCCACCTCGATCGGGTGGCTGAAATAGGGGTCGCCATTGGCCCGCAACTGCGAGCCGTGCGCCTTCATCGAGAAGACATAGGCGCGGTTGAGCAGGTCCTCGTCGGCGTCTGGGTCGTACGCCTTGACGCGTTCGACGAGTTCATACTGGCGGAGCATGAAGTTAATGTGGCGCGGCGCGGTGCGCCGCGCAACCGGATTACCTCAGCCGTATCGGCGTTTACTCGTAGTCAGGGCCCATGTTCTGGTTGCGCGGTGGCTGGGCGGCAGTCAGACGCAGCGCCTCGGCAGACGCAGCGAGCGAACCGACGGCATCCGGCGTGTCGTCGTTATCGGCAATGACGCGCTGCATCGAGGCGACCAGCGACTCGTGCAGGACGGCCGGCGAGACGGTCTGCTCGGCGATTTCACGCAGGGCGACGACGGGGTTCTTGTCGCGATCGCGGTCGACGGTGAGTTCGCCACCGCTGGAAATCTGGCGAGCGCGCTGGCCGGCAGCGAGCACCAGTTCGAAACGGTTGGGGATCTTGTCGACGCAATCTTCGACTGTGACGCGCGCCATGGCATACTCCGGGGGTATTCTGGAAAGGCGGCTAGCTAGCGTCAGCAGTCCGCAGAGTCAATGATTCCAGCTTGACCGGCGCCCTCCTCGCGGCTAACGGACCCGCTTCGCAATTGGCCCTGCACCCCCGGTGAAGCAGGCGCCGCGCATCCCCTGACGGCGATGCGGTGCGGTACTGGGGAAGCGACACTTCCGTCGCGTTCAGCAATTGGAACAACTTTTGACCAAGCGTACAACTTCGAAGCACAAGCTCGACCGCCGGATGGGCGAGAACATCTGGGGCCGTCCCAAGTCGCCCGTCAACAAGCGCGAATACGGCCCAGGCCAGCACGGCCAGCGTCGCAAGGGCAAGCTCAGCGACTTCGGCATCCAGCTGAAGGCCAAGCAGAAGCTCAAGGGCTATTACGGCGACGTCACCGAAAAGCAGTTCCGCGCCACCTACGCCGAGGCCGTCCGCATGAAGGGCGACACCTCGCAGAACCTGATCGGCCTGCTCGAGCAGCGTCTCGACATGGTGGTCTATCGCGCCAAGTTCGTCCCGACGATCTTCGCCGCGCGCCAGATCGTCAACCACGGCCACATCATCGTCAACGGCCGCCGCTGCAACATCGCCTCCGCCAAGGTCTATCCTGGCGACGTCGTCGAGCTCGGCAGCAAGGCCAAGGACATGGCACTGGTCATCGAAGCCCAGGGCCTGTCCGAGCGCGAGACGCCGGAATATGTCGCAGTCGAGGGTCCCAAGGCGACCTACGTCCGCGTCCCGACCCTCGACGAAGTGCCTTACCCGGTGAAGATGGAACCGAATCTGGTCGTCGAGTTCTACTCGCGCTAATCGCTTTCACGACCGAATTACCGAATGCCGTCCCGGTTCGCCGGGGCGGCATTTTCTTTAGGGGACGCTGCCTGTCCCCCTCCCGGAACGGGAGGGGCTAGGGGTGGGTCTGCCACGAGGTCGGCAGCCGGGGTTTATGCGAAGTCCCACCCCCGTCCCCTCCCGTTCCGGGAGGGGAGCAGCAGTTCGGCGAGCTCTAGCGGCGGGGTTCGAGCAGCCCGACGTAGATCACGCCCGGCACGACCGCCGCGACGCTCGACGCGATCAGCGCGTACAAGGCGCGCAGCCACAGGCCGGGGCTGGCGAAGCTGGGCGCCGCGCCCGGCTCGATGTTCCGTACCAGCGCCTCCAGCAGCAGCCACGTCGGGCCGAAGGTGAAGATCGCGATCAGCGCGATCACGACGATGGCGCTGCGGGCGCCGCGCGTCATCTCCAGGCCGCGTTGCAGAGCGACCAGCGGTGGCAAGCGCTCCGCCAGCGCCGCGGGCATGGCCGGTAGCAGCATCAGCACCAGGACGGCGCCGGTCGCGATGGCGATGGTGCGCGCCGGCGGCCAGGCCAATGCGCCGAGCAATCCGATGATCGCGATCAGCACGGTGAACGCGCCGATCAGCAGAGCGACGCTGAACCCCGGCGGCGACGCGACGATGCCCTGCGATACGAAGGCCCCCGCATCGAGCGGCTTGCCCGCCAGCCGCGCGACGACGCCGTGGCTGACGATGGTGACGAACAGCGCTGCCAGCAGTCCGGACACCACCGCCATCACCGTGCCGCCGCTGCTCGCGGGCGGCACCAGCGCCCCGATGATCCCGGGTAAAGTAACCATCCCGAACCCGAGGGTGACGATCGGCGCGAAGTCGAACCAGAAACCCTGCGCGATGCGGCGCAGCGCCAGCGGCACGTTCAGTCTGGACCCGGTCACGCCTTCTTACCCGCGCGTGCCTCCGCGATGGCGGTCTTGAGCGCATCGTAACCAACGGCGCCCGACAGGATGCGATTGCCGACGATATAGCTCGGTGTACCGGTCAGCCCCAGCGCCCGGCCGAGGTCGAGGTTCTTCTTGACCTCGGCACGCAACGCCGGCGCGCTCAGGTCCTTGGCGGTGCGCAGCTCGTTCAGCCCGGCGCTGCGCACGGTAGCGACGGTGCGCTCGTGGCTGAGCTTGCCTGCTTCCTCGAACATGCGGTCATGGAAGCCGACGTAGCGGCCCTGCGCCGCTGCCGACAGGCTCGCCATCGCCGCTTCGGTCGATGCATCTGACAACACCGGGAAGTCGCGGAACACGACCTTCAACTTCTTGTCGTCCGCCAGCAGCCGCTGCACGTCCTTGTGCGCGGCGCGGCAATAGGGGCAGGCGTAGTCGAAGAACACCACCAGCTTGACGTCGCCCTGCGGATCACCCGCGAAGGCCCCGGCATAGGGGGTCTCGATCTCCTTGCGGTTGTTCTCGATCAGCTTGACGACCTCGCGCGACTGCATGCCGTTGATCGCCTCCGGGATGATCTCCGGGTGCGCCATGATGTAGTCGTGGACGATCGCCTCGATCGCGGCGCGATCCTTGGTGTTGACCCCGGCCGCCGGGTCGCTGCTCGCGCGTCCGCCAATCAGCAGCGCAACGACGGCCACCCCCAACACTCCCGCTATGGCCACGGCACCGCGCATCTCGTTGTTCCAGTTTTTGATATGGGTCAGCATGCGTCTTTTTTCTTGTACAGCTTGCGGTTGCCGAGCTCGCCGCACGACGCCTCGGCGATGTCGTCGGCGCGCAGCCAGTCGCGGCTGCCCTGCGGCAGGCCGGCGCGGGCATAGCGCGCCTTGGCCGCCGCACTCTTGACCTGGCCCGACAGGTTGAAGCTCTCGGCCTGCGCCAGCGCCGCCCGCGGCTCGTCGTGCAGGCGGTCATAGACGACGCCAAGCTGGTACCAGGCGAACGGGTTCTCGCGGTCCTGCGCGATCGCCTTCTTCAGGATCGGCTCGGCCTCGGCGAAGTCCTTGTCATTGTCGGTGGAGATCAGCGCATGGCCCAGCAACGTCGCGATCAGCGGCTCGTTGGGATCGGCGGCGACCGCCTTGCGCAGCACCGGGATCGCCTCTGCCGGGCCGCCATTCTCCAGCAGCATCTGGCCCTTCAACTCGAGGTAGAACGGGTCCGCCGGGTGCAAGGCCAACAGCTTGTCGACCTCGCGCTGCGCCGCATCCGGATAGGCGCTGCGGTGATAGGCATAGGCGCGGGCGTAGTGCGCCGGCTCCGATCCATCGCTCTCGGGATAGCGTTGCAGGACCCGTGGCGGCTCCTCGATATAGCCGATCAGCTTGCCCTTGATGCGCAGGAAGCGCGCCTGCAGTGCCGGATCGACCGGGTTGTTCCACGCCGGGTCGGCCTTGTACTGCGCCTCCAGATTGGCGATCCGCGTGCCGTCGAGCGGATGGGTGCGGTCGTATTCATTGTCCTGCTTGATCGCCAGCCGGTACTCCTGCCCCAACAGCTTGTTGAAGAACTCGATCGAGCCTTTGCCGCTGATATGCGCGGTGCTGAGGTACTTGGCGCCCGCCGCGTCGGCCCGGCTCTCGGTATCGCGGCTGAATGCCAGGAACTTGCCCTGTGCCGCGGTCAGGCCGCCCGACAACAACGCCATGCCGGCTGTCGGCGCGCCCACCGCGACCGCGGCTGCCGCCAGCACCAGCGACATGATCGAGATGTTGGTGGCCGGCCCGGCGCCTTCGTTGAAGCGCACCAGATGGCCGGCGGCGACATGTCCGAGCTCGTGCGCGATGACACCTTGCAACTGGTTGGCATTGTCCGCCGCAATCAGCAGCCCGGAGTGGATAAAGACGTTCTGCCCGCCAGCCGCGAAGGCGTTGATCGATGGATCATTGATCAGGATCACCTGCACATTGCGCGGGTCGAGCCCGGCAGCGATGATCAACGGCTTCGACAGATCGCGGAAGAATGTCTCGGTCTCGGCATCGCGCAGGATCGACGGCCCGCCCGCGTTATCGTCCTGCGCCACGGCGGGCACCGACAACAACGCGACGGCACACAGCGTCGCCAGCAGGCGCGGGATGCGGGGCGGACGGGGCACGGCGCTCACATCGCGGGTCTAGACTGAACTTTGCGTTAAGGGGAGAGGGAGAAGGTCGCGGGTGCGCTGTCGAGCGCCCTGCCGCAATGACTGGCAAAATCAGCCTCCTTCGGCCATATGCCCGGCATGAAGTTTCTCGATCAAGCCAAGATTTACCTGCGTTCGGCACAAGGCGGCGACGGCGCGGTGTCGTTCCGCCGTGAGAAGTTCGTCGAATACGGCGGCCCCGATGGCGGCGACGGCGGCAAGGGCGGCGACATCATCTTTGAAAGCATTGCCGGCCTCAACACGCTGATCGACTTTCGCTATGCCCAGCATTTCAAGGCGCAGCGCGGCGGTGGCGGTTCCGGTCGGAATCGCACCGGCGCAGGTGGCGACGACCTGATCATCAAGGTACCGGTCGGCACGCAGGTCATCGACGACGAGACCGAGGTCATGCTGGCCGACTTCACCGAGCCCGGCCAGCGCATCGTGCTGCTGCGCGGCGGCGACGGCGGCAAGGGCAACGACTTCTACAAAAGCTCGACCAACCGCGCGCCGCGCCAGTTCCAGCCGGGCTTTCCGGGCGCGGAGTGCTGGGTGTGGCTGCGGCTCAAGCTGATCGCCGATGCGGGGCTGCTCGGCCAGCCCAACGCCGGCAAGTCGACCTTCCTCAACGCTGTGACCAACGCCCATGCCAAGGTCGGCGCCTATCCGTTCACGACGCTCAAGCCACAACTCGGCGTCGTCGGCTGGAAAGAGCGCGAGTTCGTGCTCGCCGACATTCCGGGCCTGATCGAGGGCGCCGCCGACGGTGTCGGCATTGGCGACCGGTTCCTCGGCCATATCGAGCGCTGCCGCATCCTGCTCCACATGGTCGACGCGACCAGCGACGATCCGATCGAGGCTTACAACGTCGTCCGCGCCGAGCTCGACGCCTATGGCGCCGGGCTGGAGGACAAGGACGAGATCATCGCGCTCAGCAAATCCGACGCCGTCGAGCCCAAGGCGCTGGCCAAGCTGCAGAAAAAGCTCGCCAAGCTGACCGGGCGCGAAGTGCTGACAATGTCGTCGGCATCGCGCGAAGGCGTCGATGTCGTACTCGACCGCCTGATCGAAGTCGTCGGCCGGGCATCCGAACTGGCACCCGGCGAAAAGGCCAAGGCGTGGACGCCGGTCTAGTCGTCTCGCTTTCCCCTGTGACAGCGAAGCGAACCGGGCGATGAGCGCACGCTTCTCGCCCGCTGCGTGCGCGCGCCTCGTCGTCAAGATCGGCTCCTCGCTGCTGGTCGGCAGCGACGGGCAGGTGCGGCGCGACTGGCTCGCCTCGGTCCTCGACGATATCGCCATACGACGCGCCGCCGGGCAACAGGTCGTCATCGTCTCCTCGGGCGCGATCGCCCTCGGAGCCCGGCGCCTGAAGCTGCCCAAGGGTGGCCGCGCCAGCCTGGAGGACGCGCAGGCCGCCGCCGCCTGTGGCCAGATCGTGCTGGCGCGGACCTATGCCGAACTGCTCGGCGGGCACGGCATCGAGGCGGCGCAGATCCTGCTGACGCTGGGCGACCTGGAAGACCGGCGGCGCTACCTCAATGTCGCCGCGACGCTCGACCGGCTGCTCAGCCTCGGCGCCGTGCCCGTGCTCAACGAGAACGACAGCGTCGCCACCGCCGAAATCCGGTTCGGGGACAACGACCGGCTGGCGGCGCGCGCCGGACAGGCGGCGGGCGCCAACGCCGTCGTGCTGCTGTCCGATATCGACGGCCTCTATTCCGGCAACCCGAGCCGCGACCCGTCGGCAGTCCTGATCCCCGTGGTCGAGCGCCTCGACGTCACCATCGACGCGATGGCCGACGCGCGTTCAGGCTCCGGCCTCGGCTCGGGCGGCATGGCGGCCAAGGTCCAGGCGGCGCGGATCGCGGTCCAGGCCGGCATGCACCTCGCCATCGCCGACGGCCGTGTCGATCACCCGCTGGCGCGTTTCGATGCCACCAGCCACGGCACGGTGTTCGTCGCGGAGGGCGGCACCTCGCCTCGCAAGTCCTGGCTGGCAGGGCGGCTGACGGTGGCCGGGCGCCTGACCATCGACGCGGGCGCGGCCAAGGCGTTGAAGTCGGGCAAGAGTTTGCTCGCTGCGGGTGTGACCACGGTCTCCGGCAAGTTCGCGCGCGGCGATGCGGTCGAAATCGTCACGGACGGCGCGGTGATCGCGCGCGGCCTCGCCGGCTATGACGTGCCCGACGCGACCGCCATCGCCGGCGTCCGTAACGATGCGCAAGCTGCGATTCTCGGTTATGCCCCACGCTCCGCAATGATCCACCGCGACCATCTGGTGCTGTTATGACCGACGCAATCGAGACGATCCGTATCATGGGCGAGGCCGCAAGGGTCGCCGCCCGACAACTGGCGCTCGCGCCGACGTTATTGAAGGCGACCGCGGTGCGCGGTGCGGCGGCTGCGGTTCGCGCCAATGCAGCAACGATCCTCGCAGCCAATGCCGAGGACATGGCGGCGGCTGGCGGCCTTGGCGCGGCGATGCTCGACCGGCTGTTGCTGACCCCGGCGCGGGTCGAGGCGATGGCGGCCGGGCTCGATACCGTCGCCGGCCTCGCCGATCCGGTCGGGCAACTCATCAACGAATGGCAGCAGCCGAACGGCCTGCGGTTCGAGCGGGTTCGCGTGCCGCTCGGCGTCATCGGCATAATTTATGAGAGCCGTCCCAACGTCACCGCCGATGCCGGCGCACTGTGCCTGATGGCCGGCAACGCCTGCATCCTGCGCGGCGGCAGCGAGGCGGCGCGCTCCAACCGGTCGATCCATGCGGCGCTGGTCGAAGGCGTCGTCGCCGCCGGCCTACCCGCCACGGCGATCCAGCTGGTCGGCGACCTTGATCGCGCGCTGGTTGGCGCGATGCTGACCGCGGCCGGTCTGATCGACATCATCGTCCCGCGCGGCGGCAAGGGGCTGGTGGCGCGCGTCCAGGCCGAGGCGCGGGTCCCGGTGCTTGCCCATCTCGACGGCCTTAACCACATCTATGTCGACAAGGCCGCCGACCCAGCCAAGGCGCTGGCGATCGTCATCAATTCCAAACTCCGCCGGACCGGTGTCTGCGGCGCCATGGAGACGTTGCTGATCGACCGCGCCTACCCAGCCGCTGCCGAACTCGTCACGGCGCTGCAGGCGGCTGGTTGCGACGTGCGCGGCGATGGCAGGATCGTTGCCCTGACCGGCATTCCCGCCGTCGAGGCTGCGGACTGGGACACCGAATGGCTCGACGCCCGCGCTTCGGTCGCGCTGGTCGACGGTGTCGATGCTGCGCTTGCCCATATCGAGGCTCATGGTTCGCATCATACCGACGCAATCGTTACCGAAGACGACGCCATCGCCGCGCGATTCCTGTCCGAAGTCGATTCGGCGATCGTCCTGCACAACGCCTCGACCCAGTTCGCCGACGGCGGCGAGTTCGGCTTCGGCGCCGAGATCGGCATTTCCACCGGTCGCCTCCACGCCCGCGGCCCGGTCGCATTAGAGGGGCTGACGACGTACAAATACCGAGTCTACGGCGATGGTCAGGTCCGCGCATAAGATGTATACGTCTGCGACAAGGAGCGCAGCAATGACTCAGGTCGTCTTGACGACGCGGATTGACGAGGAGGTCTCGGCCAAACTCGACGCACTCGCGGCTGCAACTGGACGCACGCGGTCCTGGCTGAGCGCACGAGCGCTGAAGAGCTACGTCGAGCGCGAGTCCGAGTTTCTGGCCTTTATCCAAGAAGGCGTCGATGCGCTCGACCGGGGCGATTGGGTTCCCCATTCGGTTGTCGTTGCTGATCTTGCAGCGATGCAAGCGGAGCGTGATTCCCGACCGGCAGTCGCCCGACACGCCCAAGGATGAGCTTCGCGAAGTGGTCGAGTCCTGCTCGGGCCGACTTCCGCAAGCTGTTCCTGTGGCTATCACAGTTCGACCCAGCCATTGCCGACCGTAATGCCGGCTCGATTCTGGCCAAGGCAGACTGGTTGTCGAGCCACCCACATGCGGGAAGCCCGCTAGACACCTTGGACTGGCGCAAAACAGTCGTTGCGGGCACTCGGTATATCGTTCTTTACCGGCCGACTGCTGACGGTGTGGAAATTCTGCGGGTTCATCACTCGGCCGAAAACTGGCGGGAGGGATGAAGCGCATCGGCCTCCTCGGCGGGTCGTTCAATCCAGCCCATGCGGGGCATCTGCGGATCAGCCTGGCGGCGATGCGACAGCTCGGGCTGGACGAGGTGTGGTGGCTGGTCAGCCCGCAGAACCCGTTGAAGACCGCTGCCGGCATGGCGCCGCTGGCTGCCCGCCTCGCCTCTGCGCGGATCGCAGCACGTCATCCGCGCATCCAGGTCAGCGCGCTGGAGGCCGATCTCGGCACCCGCTACACCGTCGATACCGTGGGCGCGCTGGTCAAGCTCTACCCTACCCACCGCTTCGTCTGGCTGATGGGCGCCGACATCCTGAGCCAGCTGCACCGCTGGCGCCGGTGGCGCGACTTCGCCCGGGCGGTGCCGATTGCCGTTTTCCCGCGTCCGGGCTATAGTAGCGTTGGTCTTGGTGCGCCTGCGATGGCGTGGCTGGGACGGTGGCGGCGGTCTTCGGGCCGTGCGCGCGACTGGACGAGGTGGACGCTGCCTGCGATCGTGATGCTCGACATCAAGCTCGATAGCCATTCCGCAACCGCGATCCGCGAGCGCGAACCCGATTGGGCTGCCCGATTGTTGAACCGGTCATGAGGACGATATTTTGGTACTGACCCCCGCCACCGCGCCAAGCGCCGTGGCCAATACGGCTCCCGCCGAGCATCCCGCCGTAACGGCGCTGCACGAACTCATCATGAAGTCGCTCGAGGACGACCAGGCGGTCGAAGTCGTGTCGCTGCCGCTCGTCGGGAAGACCAGCATCGCCGATCACATGGTCATCGCCAGCGGACGCTCGTCGCGCCAGGTCGCATCAATGGCGGGCAAGATCGCTGAGCGCATCAAGGCCGAGCTGCGTCGTGAAGTCCGTATCGAGGGCCTGCCGACCGCGGACTGGGTGCTGATCGACGCGCAGGACGTTATCGTCCACCTGTTCAAGCCGGAAGTCCGCACCTTCTACAACCTCGAGAAGATGTGGGCCTTCGATGGTCCCAGCGGCTCGACCAGCGAGCGCCGCGCACCGCCCAAGGTCGTCGCTGCGCCTCCGGTCGCGGATGCCGACGAGGCGACCGCAACCGACGCCTGAGCCGAGTTGCGGCTTCACATCATCGCTCGTGGCCGCATCGGGCGTGGCCCCGAGGCCGAATTGGTCGCCCGCTATGTCAAGCGCATGGCGTGGCCGACCGTGTTGACCGAGCTTGGTGAAACTGCACCGCTGCCCGACGCCCTGCCCCACTCACGCACCGTCGTCCTCGACGAGCGCGGCGCCGCGTTGGCAACCCGCCCGTTCGCCGATCGCCTCGCCCGGTGGCGAGACGACGGCGTCCGGGAAACACGCTTCCTGATCGGCGCCGCGGACGGCCACGACGCCGGGACGCGCGATGGCGCCGACCTGCTGCTCAGCTTCGGGCCGGCGACCTGGCCGCATCTGCTGGTGCGTGGGATGCTCGCCGAGCAACTCTACCGGGCGACGTCGCTGCTCGCCGGGCATCCCTATCACCGCGAAGGCTAGGCCTTAGAGCGCGAGAAACGCGACCAGATCGGCCGAGACGCGGTCCTTGTGCGTCGCCAGCAGGCCGTGCGGAGCGCCGTCATATTCGATCAGCTTGGCACCCGGGATGGCGCGCGCCGCGGCCCGACCGCTGGGATCGATCGGCACGGTCTTGTCGGCGGTACCATGGATGATCAACGTCGGCATGGTGAAAGCCGCAAGATCCGGGCGGAAGTCGGTCTTGCCGAAAGAGTCGACGCAATCCAGCGTGCCCTTAAGTCCGGCCTGCATCGCCAGGCTCAGCGTCCAGTCGAGCACCTCGTCGCTGACCGGGTGGGAGACCAGCCCGACGCCGTAGAACGACTTGATGAAGCCCGCGAAGAACTTCGGCCGGTCTTCGAGGATGCCCGCCTCGATGCCATCGAACACCGACTCATCGGCACCGTCGGGATTGTCGGAGGTCTTGAGCAGATACGGCACCACCGACGAGATCAGCGCGACCTTGCGAACATTGCCGCCGTGGCGCGACAGGAAACGCGCGACCTCGCCGCCGCCCATCGAGAAGCCGACCAGCGCGGGCGACTCGGCCTCGGTCGCCTCGATCACCGACGCCAGGTCGTCGGCAAGCGTGTCATAGTCGTAACCTTCCCAGGTCTGCTCCGACCGACCAAAGCCGCGGCGGTCATAGGCGATGACGCGGTGGCCGGCGTTGGCGAGTGCCAGTGCCTGGTCGTCCCAGCTGTCGGCGTTGAGCGGCCAGCCGTGGATCAGGACCACCGGCGGGCCATCGGGATCACCCCACTCCTTGAGGTAAAGCTCGATACCGTCGGCACCTTCGACGTAGGGCATGGTCATTCTCCTTGTTTCGACAGCTTAACGCCCCGCTGCGGCAATGTTCCAGTCGAGTGCGTCCTAGCGTTGCCGCCCTGCGCTGCTATGATGACAACTTGAACCCGGGGGCGGAGAATTGTTGAAATGGCACGGGTGAGCTGGAAATTTGCGCTGCCGATCGCGGCGCTGGCGCTGATCCCGGCGTCGGTGGCGGTACGTGCGGCGACGGAAAGCAACACCTACAAGCAGCTCGATACGCTGATGGACGTGTTCGAGCAGATCCGGAAGAACTACGTCGACAAGACCGACGACCAAACCCTGATCGAAGGCGCGATCAACGGCATGCTGGCCAGCCTCGATCCGCACTCCAGCTATCTCGACAAGCGCGATTTCGAGACGATGAAGCAGAGCACCACGGGTGAGTATGGCGGCCTCGGCCTGACCGTCTCGACCGAGGAGGGCGCCGTCAAGGTCGTCGCGCCGACCGACGATACCCCGGCGGCGCGTGCCGGCATCAAGGCGGGCGACTATATCACCCATCTCAACGGCGAGCTGCTGTACGGCGTGTCGCTCAACGACGCGGTCGACAAGATGCGCGGCGCTCCCGGCACCAAGATCAAGATCACCGTGATCCGCGAAGGCGCCCCCAAGCCGCTGGAGTTCGAGCTGACCCGCGAGGTCATCGTCATCAAGCCGGTCAAGTTCGAAGTGCGCGGCAATGTCGGCGTCATCCGCATCGCGACCTTCAGCGAGAAGACATCCGACGCCACCAAGGCCGCCGTCGCCAGCATCGAGCAGCAGCTCGGCCCCAAGCTGGCGGGCTTCATCGTCGACCTGCGCTCCAACCCCGGCGGCTTGCTCAAGCAGGCGATCGACGTCAGCGACATCTTCCTCGACCACGGCGAGATCGTCTCCCAGCGCGGTCGCACCAAGGCGGATATCGAGCGCTATTACGCCACCGCCGGCGACCTGACCCAAGGGCTGCCGGTCGTGGTCCTAGTCGACGAAGGTTCGGCCTCGGCCTCGGAGATCGTCGCCGGGGCATTGCAGGACCACCGCCGCGCGCTGGTCCTGGGGGCACGTTCATTCGGCAAGGGGTCGGTCCAGACGCTGCTGCCGCTGAGTGCGACGACCGGGCTGCGGCTGACCACGGCGCGGTACTTCACACCTTCGGGCCATTCGGTGCAGGAGGGCGGCATCGAGCCCGATATCGCCGTGCCACAGCTTTCCGACGCCACCGTTCGCGACCGTCCGCGGCTGCGTGAGGCCGATCTGCGGCGGCACTTGATCAACGAGATCAAGACCGCCGACGACAAGCTGATCGAGGCCGATGCCAAGCCCGACCCGCGCTTTACGGAGACCGCCGAGACGCTGAAAAAGGCCGGCGTGACCGACTTTCAGCTGAGCTATGCGGTGAAGCTGATCGAGCGGCTCGGCCCGGGTGCGCCGGTGCAGACCGCCGCGGCGAACTGAGCCTTCAGCCCTCGCCGGGCGGGAAGTCGGTGGCGAGGCCGGTAGGGCGCCCGGCCTCGATTTCCGCCAGCGCCGCGCGCAGCTCGCCGGTCACCGCGTCCAGCCCGAAGGCGCCAAGGACAAGGTGGCGCGGCGGCTCGGCCTGCTCCGTCACCGCGATGATCGCAGCAGCAGCGCGCGCCGGGTCACCGGGCTGGTTGCCGCTATAGCCGCTGGTGCTGGCGAGCCGCGCCCCGGCGGTCCCGGCGTAATCCTCGATCCGGTTGGTCGTCTGCTTCAACGAGCGCCCGGCCCAGTCGGTACGGAACGGCCCCGGCTCGATGCACGTCGCCTTGATGCCGATCGGACCGCCCTCGGCGCGCAGGGCATCGGTGAAGCCTTCGACTGCATGTTTGCTGGCGGCGTAGTAGCCCGAGCCGGGAATGCCGACCAACCCGGCAACCGAGCTGATGTTGATGACGTGCCCATGGCGGCGCTCGCGCATGCCGGGCAGCACGGCGCGGGTCAGCGCGAACAAGCCGAAGACGTTGGTCTCGAACTGCGCGCGGATCTCGGCGTCGTCGCCCTCCTCGATCGAGGCCTGGTAGCCATAGCCGGCATTATTGACGAGGACGTCGATGCGCCCGAAGCGCTCGTTCGCCGCCGCGACCGCTGCGGTGATGCCGGCGGTGTCGGTGACGTCGAGCGCCAGCGCCAGTACCGTGTCGCTGGCTAGGTCGGCGACCCGCTCGCGCTCCCGGGCAGTGACCACAGCGCGCCAGCCACGCGCCGCAACCTGCTCGGCCAATTCGCGGCCGAAGCCGGTCGAGCAGCCGGTTATGAACCAGACCGGGGTATCGGTGGCGGGCATGTTGGTCTCCAGGACGGGATGCGGCTTCAACGCCTCAGTATGCGCCGGTTCCCGTGACCGCGACATTGTCGATCAGCCGGGTGCGCCCCATCCAGGCAGCTGCCAGCAGCCGCGCCGGGCGGTCGAGCCCGGTCATCGGCTCGAGGTCGTCGGCACCGCTCAGGGTGATATAGTCGACGGGTCCGAATCCCGCAGCGACCAGCGCCGCCTTTGCCTCGGCCAGCACCGCGTCCACGGGCCGGCCAGCGCCGATCGCCGCCGCCGCCGTCTGCAAGGCACGCGGCAACGCGACTGCCCGCTCACGTTCGCCGGCATCGAGGTAGGCATTGCGCGAACTCAGCGCGAGGCCGTCGGCATCGCGAACGATCGGACAGCCGGCGATCTCGGTCGGAATGTCGAGGTCGAGCGCCAGGCGGCGGATGATCGCCAACTGCTGCCAGTCCTTCTCCCCGAACAGCGCGATATCGGCGCGCGCCTGGTTGAGCAGCTTGGTCACCACCGTCGCCACGCCATCGAAATGCCCCGGCCGCGCCGCGCCGCACAGCCGCTCGCTCAAGCCCGTAACGCGGACCTGCGTGGCGAAGCCCGGCGGGTAGATCGCCTCGACACCGGGCGCGAACAACAGGTCGCAGCCTGCCGCCGCCAGCCGTGCCGCGTCGCCGGCCTCGTCGCGGGGATAGCGGTCGAGATCCTCGTTCGGCCCGAACTGCCTGGGGTTGACGAACACCGTTGCGACGACCCGCTCGGCGCGCTGCCGCCCCGCCTCGACGAGCGAGATATGCCCGGCATGGAGCGCCCCCATGGTAGGCACCAGCGCGATCCGCTCGCCTTGTTCCCGCCACGCCGCAACCCGGGCGCGGAGTTCGGCGACGGTGCGGACGATCGGCAGGGTCTCGGCCATCACGGCTCCACTATTTGACTAAGCCGCCGCTGTGTCGGAAACACCGCCGCAACTGGCAAGCATGAAAGTTGTCGATGGTAAACGGGGTTGTCCATGGTTAGCGCGGCGGGGGGGCCGGGCCGCGCGCATATCATCGTGCTCGGCAACGAAAAGGGCGGATCGGGCAAGTCGACGACCGCCGTTCACATCGCCGTGGCACTGGCCCATGCCGGCTTCGACGTCGGCGCGATCGACCTCGATGCTCGCCAGCGTACGGTGGCGCGCTATCTCGAGAACCGCGTCAATTTCGGCAAGAAGCGCGAGCTCGAGCTGCCGGTGCCGGCCGTCGCGGTGATCGAGGATGCGCCGGGCGACACCGACCTGCTGATCGACCAGCTACTCGAATGGCGCGACCGCGACTTCATCGTCGTCGACACGCCGGGCCGCGACTCGCCGCTGGCCCGCGCCGCGCTGGGCCGCGCCGACACGCTGGTGACGCCGATGAACGACAGTTTCGTCGACTTCGACCTGATCGGCCAGGTCGATCCCGAGACTTTCAAGGTCAAGAAGCCGAGCTTTTACGCCGAGCTGATCTGGGACACCCGCAAGGCGCGGGCTCGCACCGACGGCGGCACCGTCGACTGGGTCGTACTTCGCAATCGCCTCGCCAATCTCGATGCCCGCAATATGCGCCGCATGGCCGCTGCACTCGGCGAATTGTCGAAGCGCGTCGGCTTTCGCGTCGTGCCCGGCCTGTCCGAGCGCGTCATCTTCCGCGAGCTGTTTCCGCGCGGCCTGACCCTGCTCGACACCAACGCGCTGGAAGATTTCAGCCTGAGCCATGTCGCGGCGCGGGCCGAGTTGCGCGCCCTGATCGGTGGCCTGGCGCTTCCCGGCTGGGACACGGCGACCGCAGCGGCTGCGGCGGCGGCCGCCTGAGATGTTGCTTGCCGTTCTGGCGGTGCTCGGACTGGCATGGTGGCTGCACCAGCGCGGCGAGCTGCTGCCGTCCCTCAAGCGTTGGGGCGCGGTGGCGGCGCTCGGCTTGCTGGCGCTCAGACTGCTCGAAACCGGCAAGGTCATACCGGCCGCCATCGCCGGGGCGGCCGCGGCTTTCTGGTGGTACGCCGGCAAGCAGGGCCTGGGCGAGTTCAGCGCGGTCAAGCGCGCGCGGCTGCTGCTCGGCACCCCGGACGACGCCGATGCCGAGGCGATCCATGCCGCGTGGCGCCGCCGGGTGACCACCGCGCATCCAGACGCGGGCGGCGATGCGGTGGCGATGCAGGCCGCGACCGACGCACGCGATTTGTTGTTGGGCCGTTTGCGGCGGCGTTAGCGTTATATTATGCCGCAGCGCACAAACGTGCTGCCCAGGTAGCTAAGTCCGGAGCCCTTGATGAGCCATGAATTCCATCCGACCTCGCTGCGCGAATACGACATTCGCGGGATCATCGGCGAGACGCTCGGCGAGGCCGACGCCCACGCCATCGGCCGCAGCTTCGGCACGCGGATCGCGCGCTCCGGCGGCCGCCGCGTCGCCGTCGGCTTCGATGGGCGGACGTCCTCGCCGGGACTGGAAGCGGCGCTTGTCGCCGGGCTGAACGCCAGTGGCGTCGATGCGGTCCGGATCGGTCTCGGACCGACGCCGATGCTCTATTACGCCGTCCACGAGCTCAATTGCGATGGCGGCGTGATGATCACCGGCTCGCACAACCCGCCTAATTACAACGGCTTCAAGATGATGCTCGGCAACGGGCCATTCTTCGGCGCCGATATCCAGGCGCTCGGCACGATGGCGGCCGCGGGCGACTGGGAGACGGGCGAGGGCTCGAGCGAGTCGGTCGAGATCATGGACCGATACGTCCAGCGGCTGGTCCGCGGCTTCGACGGCAAGGCGTTCAACATCGCCTGGGATTGCGGCAACGGCGTCGCCGGTCCGGTCGTCGAGAAGCTCGTAAAGCTGCTCCCCGGCACCCATCACCTGCTGTTCACCGAGGTCGACGGCGCCTTTCCCAACCACCATCCCGACCCGACCGACGAGGCTAACCTCGTCGACCTGAAGCGAGTCGTCGCCGAACAAGGCTGCGACTTCGGCGTCGCGTTCGACGGTGATGCCGATCGCCTCGGCGCCGTCGATTCGCGGGGCCGCGTCGTCTGGGGTGACCAGCTGCTGTCGATCTTGGCCGCACCCGTGCTCAAGGCGCTGCCCGGCGCGACGATCATTGCCGACGTCAAGGCGTCGCAGATGCTGTTCGACCGCATCGCGGAACTCGGCGGCAACCCGTTGATGTGGAAGACCGGTCACTCGCTGATCAAGGCCAAGATGAAAGAGCTCGACTCGCCCCTCGCCGGCGAGATGAGCGGGCACATCTTCTTCAAGCACGACTGGTACGGCTTCGATGACGGCATCTACTCCGCCGTTCGGTTGATTGGTGCGGTGTCGGCGCTCGGCGGCTCGCTGACCGCGTTGAAGGACGCGATGCCAGTGATGATCAACACGCCCGAAATGCGCTTCCAGTCGTCGGAAGACCGCAAGTTCCTGGTCGTCGACGAGGTCCTGGCACGGCTCAAGGCAGCCGGCGCGCAAGTCAACGAAACCGATGGCGCCCGAGTCAACACCCCCGACGGCTGGTGGCTGCTCCGCGCATCCAACACTCAGGACGTTCTTGTCGCTCGCGCCGAAGCAACCAGCGAAGATGCTCTTGCCCGGTTGATGTCGGCACTGAATCAACAGCTTGCCGCAAGCGGTGTGGAGGCTGTCACAGTCGGTCACTGAAGCTTCATGCTGCACTGCAACATTTGACTTGATATCGTCGCATATCAGTTATATTGCGCAGTGCAGCACGACTTTGGAGACGAGAATGGCAGCCGCTGACAAAAAGTCGAAGCCCGTCCGCCCATCGGTTATCGAAGTGGCGTCGGCGCCCGCGACCGCATTGCCAAAGGTCACGATGCCCAAGGCAAGCACCCCCAGGGCGCTGAAGCCGGCATCGCCGACACAGAGCACGAGTGTCCCGCCAATGGCCGCCGAAACACCGGTCGCCGCGCCGGTTGCGCCTCAGTCGACGGCTGCACCTGTCGTCAAGCCGGCTCCGGTTCCTGCGCCGGCTCCGATCGCCAAGGCACCGGCTCCGGCACCGCAGCCTGTCGCTCCCCCGCCGCCGGTCGCGAAGGATGCACCTGCGCCGTTGGCCCAGGCTGCTCCGATAGCGCCTGCTCCTGCGGCGGCACCTGCGCCGGTCGTTCCGCCCGCCCCGGCAGCCGCCGTGCCTCCGGTAATTCCGCCTGCTCCCGCGGCATCAGCTCCGATCGCCGCAGCGCCGGCGCCGATTGCCCCGCCGCCAGTAACGACGCCCGAACCAATCATCCAGCCCAAGAAGGAAGCGACCATGAACGAGCAACTCAACGACTACGGCAGCAAGGCGACCGAGGCCCTGAAGAACGGCGCCGCCAACGCCATCGCCAGCGGCAAGGCCGCTTTCGAGCAGGTTTCCGCCAAGTCCAAGGACGCCGTCGAGCAGGGCATCAAGTCGCTCGACGAGATGTCGACCCACACCAAGGACAATGTCGAAGCCCTGCTGGCATCGACCAAGGCCGCGACCTCGGGTCTCGAGGCGATTGCTCGCGAAGTCGCCGACTTCAGCCGCAAGAGCTTTGAAGAGACCACTGCCGCTGCCCGCGCCATGACCACGGTCAAGACGCCGAACGAGCTGATCCAGCTGCAGAACGACTTCGCCAAGACGCAGTTCGACGCTGCCGTCGCCGAGATGACCAAGCTCTCCGAGACGCTGGTCAAGCTGGCTGGCGAAGTCTTCGAGCCGGTCCAGAACCGCATCGCGGTTGCTACCGACAAGTTCAAGTCGGCTGCTACCTCGACCTTCAGCCGCTAAGTCGCGACCGATTGACCGGGAGGGCGGGGGTGAAAGCCTCCGCCCTTTTGCTTGGGCTCACAGCGGCCTATATTGTCACCTTCCAGCGTCGTTCGAGAATGCCAAAGTGATCATCCATGCCGGCCCGCAGCGCAACGACGACCGCGATACGGCGGGTGGCGTCGCTACCAAGGCGAAGCCCAAGACCAAGCAGCCGGCGCTGTACAAGGTGCTGATGCTCAACGACGACTACACGCCGATGGAGTTCGTCGTGCTGACGCTGCAGCGCTTCTTCAAGATGACGATCGAGGAGGCGACGCAGGTCATGCTCCATGTCCACCAGCGCGGGGTCGGGATCTGCGGCGTCTTCACCTACGAGGTCGCCGAGACGAAAGTGAGCCAGGTCATCGACTTCGCCCGCGAGCACCAGCATCCGCTGCAGGCGACGATGGAGAAGGATTGATCCTTCCAAGCTTCGGCAAGGACCTGCGCGCCGTCATCGTCGGTGCATCCGGTGGTATCGGGGCCGCACTGATCGAGGCACTGGCCGGTCGGGCGGAGGTTATTGGACTAAGCCGCAGCAACGGTCTCGACCTGACGGATCCCGCCTCGATCACCGCCGCCGCAGCCCGCATCGACGGCTCGCTCGACCTCGTGATCGTCGCTACCGGTCACCTCGGCACCACCCCCGGGAAGTCCCGCCGCGACCTGGATGCCGCAGCATTGGCGCAGCAATTCGCGGTCAACGCCATCGGTCCGGCGCTGGTCGCCCAAGCCTTTCTCCCCAAGCTGCGCAGCGACCGCAAGACCGCCTTCGCCGCGCTGTCCGCCCGCGTCGGGTCAATCGAGGACAATCGCCTCGGCGGCTGGCACGGCTACCGCGCCTCGAAAGCCGCGCTAAACCAGCTGGTTCGAACGCTGGCCATCGAGCATGCGCGCAGTCACCCGCTCGGCCTGTGCATGGCGTTGCACCCGGGCACCGTCGATACCGCGCTGTCCAAGCCGTTCCAGCGCAGTGCCCGGACGCTGTTCACCCCCGTCGACGCCGCCGTCCGCCTGCTGACCGTGCTCGACACGCTGGCCCCGCCCGACAGCGGCAGGCTGTTCGCCTGGGACGGCCAGCCGATTCCGTTCTGACCGGTAGATTCGTATCCGTAACGTCGAGGGGGAAGCTCGACTGCGAGCGTATGCCCCACTCGACGCCCACGTCGTCACCGCTAAACACAGGGCTGCATGCTCCTCCGATCGATACTGCTGAGTGTCCTGATCGCTGCTCCCGCGCTCGCCGCGAGCGACGATCCGCGCCACCTGATGCCCGTCGAGCGCCCGCGGCTGACCGCCGGTGCGGCGTGCGGCGAGGCGATCCCGGCAACGCCGCTCGCGCTGCCGGATCTCGTCGACCTGGCGCTGTGCCGCAACCCCGCGACCGCCGCCGCCTGGGCCAGCGTCCGCAGCGCGGCGGCCGGTGTCGGCATCGCACGGGCCGCCGACCTGCCGACGCTCAACGCCAGCGTCGGGCCACAGCTCAGCCGCAGCGACCTGTTCAGCAATTCGACCGTCCTTATCGCACCCGGGCAGAGCTTCAGCACCGCCAGCAGCTCGACCGACCTCGGCACCACCGCGAGCATCAGCCTCGACTGGCTGATCTTCGATTTCGGTGGCCGGCGGGCGCGCATCGACAGCGCCCGTGCCCAACAGGCCGCAGCGCTCGCCAGCTTCGCGGATACCGCGCAGGGCATCGCTCTCGACACCGTCACCGCCTTCAACAGCGTCCAGGCCAATACCGGCTCGGTGATCGCGGCCGAGGCCAGCGTGGTCTTCGCGCAGCAATCGCTCAACACCGCCGCCGCCCGCGAGCGTTCCGGGGTGACGACGCCGTCCGACACGCTGCAGGCGCGCTCGTCGCTGGCGCAGGCGGAACTGACGCTGACCCAGGCGCGGGGCAATTTGCGGACCTCGCAGGGCCAGTTGGCGGTGGTGATCGGCCTGCCACCGACGACCGGCCTCAATCTCGCGCCGCCGCCGGCGCTGGGGTCCAGCGACCTGCTCAAGACTAACGTCGACAGCCTGATCGCCGATGCCGAGCGGTTGCGCCCCGACCTTGCCTCGCAGCGCGCCCAGCTGCAGTCCGCCGACGCCAATGTCCGTGCCGCCCGCTCCGACCTGCGCCCGACGATCGGCGCCAGTGCGCAGAACAGCCTGAGCTATGCCAATTCGAGCAACGACCGGAACAGCGCCAGCGTCGGCGTGTCGCTCAACATCCCGTTGTTCAACGGCTACGCCCGGACCTACCAGGTCACCCAGGCGGTGGCCCAGCGCGACCGCCAGTCGGCGCTGACCGAGCAGACGCGCCAGCAGGCCGGGCTCGACGTGTTCAGCAACTACACCGCGCTCGACACCGCGATCCGCAGCCTGGCGACGGCGCGCGAGCTGATCAGCAGTTCGATAGCCGCCGCCAATATCGCGCAGGGCCGCTACCAGGCGGGCGTCGGCACCTTCACCGACCTGCTCAACGCGCAGAGCCAGCTTGCCAGCGCACGCCAGCAGCTGGTCCAGGCCGACTTCAACGTACGCACCGGCCAGGCGCAGCTGGCGCGTGCGGTCGGCGGCATCGGGGCCGAAGTCGATTCAACGAGGACCGGTCGATGACACGCAGGCGCTGGATCATGCTGGTCGTGGTGGTGCTGCTGGTCGGCGGCTGGTTCGCCTGGAAAGCCTCGCACAAGCCGGTGCCGGGCTCGCAGTACAAGACCGCCGAGGTCACGCGCGGCGACCTGTCGGAGGTCATCACCGCCAATGGCGTCCTCAACCCGGTGCGTGTCGTCAGCGTCGGCACCCAGGTCTCCGGCACCGTCGACAAGCTGTACGTCGACTTCAACAGCCGGGTGACGCAGGGCCAGCTGCTGCTCGAACTCGACCCGTCGGTCTATGCGGCACGGGTTGCCGCGTCTGAGGCGAGCCTTGCGAACATCCGCTCGGCCGCCGCGCTGCAATCGGCCAATTCACGGCGATCCGCGGAGCTGTTCAAGCAGAATTACATCAGCCGCCAGGACTATGAGACCGCGCAGGCGTCGGCCGCCGGCACCGCCGCGCAGGTCCATGCCGCGGAGGCGCAGGTCAAGCAGGACCGCACCAACCTCGGCTACACCGTGATCCGCTCGCCGGTATCGGGCGTGGTCATCGCGCGCTCGGTCGATCTCGGGCAGACCGTCGCCGCCAGTTTCACCACGCCGGAATTGTTCAAGATCGCCCGCGACCTGACCAAGATGCAGATCGAAGCCGCCGTCGCCGAGGCCGATGTCGCCAAGGTCCGCGTCGGCCAGCGTGTCGATTTCACCGTCGACGCCTATGGCAGCCGCGGCTTCACCGGCACCGTCGCCCAGGTGCGTCTCAACCCGGTCTCGCAGCAGAACGTCGTGACCTATACCGTCATCGTCTCGGTGGCGAACCCCGACGGCGCGCTGCTGCCGGGCATGACCGCCAACGCGTCGTTCCTGATTTCCAACCACAGCAACAGCCTGCTGCTGCCCAACGCGGCGCTGAGCTGGAAGCCGACCGACTACAAGCCCCCGAGCCGCGTGCCTGGCAACCACAGCCCGGCCGACCCGTCGATGCTGACCGTGTTCGTCCTGCGCGATGCCGCGCCGCAGGCCGTGCGGATCAAGATCGGCGCCTCCGACCAGGACAATAGCGAGGTCATGTCGGGACCGCTCAAGGCCGGCGACAAGGTCATCATCGCCGATACGTCGAAGGACAAGAAGACCGGCGCCAACTTCGGGCCGCCGGGGACCGGGCCCAACCGCAAGTGACCGGCGTCCCGGTCCTGTCGCTCGACCATGTGGTCAAGGATTATGCCAGCGAAGCCGGCACCTTCCGCGCGCTGCACGGCGTCAGCATGGATGTCCGCCGGGGCGAGCTGATGTCGATCATGGGGCCTTCCGGCTCGGGCAAGTCGACGCTGATGAACATCATCGGCTGCCTCGATTCAGCCAGCGAGGGCGTCTACCGCTTCGACGGCGAGGATACCAAGACGCTGTCGGAGGCGGCGCTCGCCCGGCTACGCAACCGCGGCATCGGCTTCATCTTCCAGCAGTTCAACCTGCTGCCGCGGCTGACCGCGCTCGGCAACGTCGCGCTGCCGCTGGTCTATTCGGGCGCGACGCGGCGCGAGCGCGAGGACAAGGCGCAGGCGCTGCTCGCTTCGGTCGGCCTCGGCGACAAGCCACGCTCCCGCCCGTCGCAACTGTCCGGCGGCCAGCAGCAGCGCGTCGCCGTCGCGCGCGCGCTCGCCAACGACCCCGAATTGCTGCTCGCCGACGAGCCGACCGGCGCGCTCGACACCAAGACCGGCATCGAGGTGCTGGCGCTGTTCCAGGCGCTCAACCGCGAACGCGGCGTCACCGTCGTCATCGTCACCCACGACCCCGAAGTCGCGCGCGCCACCGACCGCGTCGTCCGCATTCAGGACGGCCTGGTGTTCTACGACGGCCCCCCGACCGAAGCCGCCCTCTACGGCCACGCCCCCGAAGCTGCCCTTGCCTCCTCCCCGTCAGGGGAGGGGCGAGAGACGCACTCCTTGGTGCGGCCCGGGGGTGGGAGCGTTTCTCCTGTGTCTGAGCTCGAAAGCAAGGAAGACCCCACCCCGGGGCCGGCTGCGCCGTCTCTCCGGCCCTCCCCGGCGGGGAGGGCATAAACGCGATGATCGAGGCAATGCTCGCCGAGGCATGGAGTGCACTGGTCGCCAACCGGTTGCGCTCGGCGCTCACCATGCTCGGCATGATCATCGGTGTCGCCGCGGTCATCCTGATGCTGGCGATCGGCGGCGGCGTGCAGAAGGAAGTCGCCAGCTCGATCGCCGGGCTTGGCTCCAACATGCTGATCGTCACCGCCGGCAGCGGCCGCCAGGGCGGTTTCATGGGCGGTGCCGGCACCGGCGCGACGTTGCGGCTGGAGGATGCCGACCTGATCCAGCGCCTCGACCATGTCGTCGCCGTCGCCCCGTCGACCAGCCTGTCGGCGCAGGTCGTCGCCGGTCCGAACAATTGGGCGACGCAGATCACCGGCGCGCCGCCGTCGTGGTTCACCGTGCAGGACTGGCGCCCCGCGGAGGGCCGCACCTATTCCGACATGGAGGAACGCGCCGCCGCCCGCGTCGCGCTGATCGGTCAGAGCGTCGCCGACAATCTGTTCGGCGCCAACGACCCGATGGGCCAGAGCGTGCGGATCAAGGGCACCAGCTTCAGCATCATCGGCATCATGGCGAAGCGCGGCCAGGGTTTCGGCGGCATGGACCGCGACGACATCATCGTCGTCCCGCTGACCACCGCGCTGCGCCAGTTGCAGGGCAATTTCTTCCGCCGCTCGATCCGCACCATGTCGGTATCGGTCGATGCCTCCGAGAACCTCGACGATGTCCAGCAACACGCCACCGAAGCGCTGCGCCGCGCCCACAAGCTCGACCGGGCGACGCCCGACGACTTCACCGTGACCAACCTGACCGCAGTCACCGATACGCTGTCGACGACGACCGCGGCGATCTCGGCGCTGCTCGCAGCGATCGGCTCGATCAGCCTGGTGGTCGGCGGCATCGGCATCATGAACATCATGCTGGTCTCGGTGACCGAGCGGACCCGCGAGATCGGCATCCGCATGGCGATCGGCGCCAGCCGCGCGGCGATCCGCCTGCAGTTCCTGCTGGAGGCGCTGATGCTGTCGCTGCTCGGCTGTTCGATCGGCGTGCTGATCGGCACCGGCGGCGCGACCGCGGTCAGCGGGGTGATCGGCTTCGACACGTCGGTGACGCTGTTCGCGGTGCTGGTCGCGTTTGGGGTGTCGGCGACGATCGGCGTGTTCTTCGGCTGGTACCCCGCGACGCGCGCGGCAAAGCTCAGCCCGATCGAGGCGCTCAGGTCTTGACCAGCAGCGCCTGGACGACATCCAGTCCGCCGCCGCGGAAGCCGCCCTCGCAGTACATCAGGTAATAGCGCCAGATCGCGACGAAGCGCTCGTCGAAGCCGGGCGGCAGGCGGTGTCCGGCGACCGCGGCGTCGAAGCGCTCGCGCCACTCGGCCAGGGTGCGGGCATAGTCGAGGCCGTGGTGGGTGACGCCCTGCCAGCCAAGCCCGGCGGCTTCGGCGGCGCCTCGCAAGCGCTCGAGGCTGGGCAGCATGCCGCCGGGGAAGATGTAGGTCTGGATGAAATCGGCCGAGGCGCGGTAGGCGGCGAAAATCGCTTCGTCGATGGTAATGACCTGCAGCGCGGCGCGGCCGCCGGGGCGCAGGATGCGGGCGAGAACGCCCATGAAGTCGGGCCAGTGGCGCTCGCCGACCGCCTCGAACATCTCGACCGAGACGATATGGTCGTAGCTGCCGCTGACGTCGCGGTAGTCGCAGAGCGCGAAGCTGGCGCGGTCGGCCAGGCCCGCTGCGGCAATGCGCGCTTGGGCATAGCTCAACTGTTCGGCGCTGAGGGTGATGCCGTGGACGACGGCGCCATAGTCGCGGGCGGCGATCTCCGCCAAGCCACCCCAGCCGCAGCCGATCTCCAGCAACCGTTCGCCGGGTTTCAGGTCAAGGCTGTCGAGCAGCCTGCGGACCTTGCGCGTCTGGGCGGCCTCCAGGTCGTCGCCCTCGGCCCAGATCGCGCTGGAATAGGTCAGGCCGGGGTCGAGCCAGGCGGCGTAGAAGTCGTTGCCGAGATCATAGTGAAAGCTGATGTTGCGCCGCGAGCCGGTGCGGCTGTTGGCCTGCAGCGCGTGGACGGCGCGGTTGACGAGGCGAGCGACGCCGCCGGCGCGCGCGGTGTCGCCCAGCGTCGCGCGATTGGCGACGAACAGCTCGAAGATCGCCACCGGGTCCGAGCTGCTCCAGTCGCCGTCGAAATAGGCGCGCGCAAAGCCGGCGGACCCCGACAGCGCCAGCCGCACGACCGGTCGCCAGTTGGGCAGCACGATCGTCGCCGCGGCTCCGACCGCGCGCCCGCCGAGCCGGACCTGGCGACCGTCAGGCAGGGTGGCGTCGAGCGAGCCGGTCGCCAGCCCCTTGTCGATGCGCGCCAGCACGCGCTCGACCTGCCCCCGCGCCAGCGCGCCGAACCAGCCGCCGCCGAGCAGGAAGCGTTGATCGGCGGCGACGAGATGCTGGCCCCGGGTGGGCGCGTCGGCGGTCATTTGCCGTCCCTAGATCAGGCTTTCGACGCCGCATAGGCCGCGAGTGCCCGCGCCCGCGCTACCGCGTGATCGACCAGCGGCGGCGGATAGCCGGGCACGCCGCCATGCTCCCAGGGCGCGTGGATGGCGGTGTCGGACAGGTGCTTCAGCTCCGGCACCCAATCGCGGATATAGTCGGCGGCCTCGAAGCGGGCGCTCTGGCCGACGGGCGCGAAGATGCGGTTGAACGGCGAGCTGTCGACGCCGGAACCCATGATCCACTGCCATCCCAACGAGTTGTTGCCGAGGTCGGCATCGACCAGCGTATCCCAGAACCAGCGTGACCCGGCCCGCCAGTCGATCAGCAGGTGCTTGACCAGGAACGAGGCCGCGATCATCCGGACGCGGTTGTGCATCCAGCCGGTCGCCCACAACTGCCGCATTCCGGCGTCGACGATCGGATAGCCGGTACGCCCGTGCTGCCACGCCGCCAGGTCGTCGGGAGCGTTGCGGAAACCAAATTTCTCGAACTGGGTACGACTGGATTTCTCGTGATAATCGGGAAACTGATCGATCAGCCCGGTGGAGAAATCGCGCCAGCCGATCTCGCGGCGGAACGAGTCGGAGTCGGGAACCGCGTGCCACACCGCCGCCGGCGAGACCTCGCCGAAATGCAGGTGGGGCGACAGGCGCGAGCTGCCGGTCTCGGCCGGATAATTGCGGGCGCGCTCGTAATCCCAGGCAGTCTCGGCGAACTTGTCGAGGGTCGCGCGGGCGCCGGCCTCGCCGGGCGTCCAGACGTCGAAGCCGCCGCTCCAGTCGGGGCTGGTCGGCAGTAGTTTCCAGTCCGCCAACACATCGCCGGCGGGAGCTTCCGCCATCGTCAGCGAGTCGGGTGCCGGCTGCACGTCGCCCGGCGGCATGCGGTGCTTCAGGGCGTTCCAGAACGGCGTGAAGATCCGGTACGGCGCCCCGCTGCCGCTGCGCACCGTGCCCGGCGGCGCGAGGAAATTGCCGTCGTGCAGGTGCAGCTCGACCTGTGCCGCGACCTCGTCCTGCGCCACCCGCGCCCAGGGTTCGTAATGCCATAGCGCGTGGATCGCTCCCGCCCCTGTCGTCCGCGCCAGCTCCGGCAGCACCGTCCCGGCGCGACCACGCAGCAGCAGCAGCCGGGCGCCGAAATCCTCCAGATCGCTCGCCAGCGCCGCCAGGCTGTGGTGCAGCCACCAGCGCTGCGCCCCGCCGATCCGCCATTCGCCCGGTGTCTCGTCGTCGAGGACATAGACCGGGATGACCGGTCCGGCCGCCGCGGCAGCGCGCACCGCCTGTTGGTCCACCAGCCGCAAATCCTGCCTGAACCAGATAATTCGGGCCGTGGTCTTCGCCTTGGGCATTCGCCTATCTCCCGCCGCTCCCCTATGAACGCGCAGGGCTCAACGGGTCAGGGAGGTAAAGTGCCGCGTCTTGCCTATGTCGACGGACGCATCGTGCCGCTGGAGCAGGCGGCGGTGCATGTCGAGGATCGTGGATTCCAGTTCGCCGACGGCATCTACGAGGTTGCCGCGGTGCTGAACGGCCGGCGGCTCGACTGGCCGCTGCATGCGGCGCGGCTGGTGCGGAACCTGTCGGCGCTCAACATCGCCGCGCCGATGTCGATGGCGGCGCTGGATGCGCAGATCGAGCGGCTGCTCCGCGCCAACCGCGTCAGCGAGGCGCTGCTGTACATCCAGGTCACCCGCGGCGCGGCGAAGCGCGACCACGCCTTTCCCGCCGACGTCCGCCCGACCCTGGTGATGACCGTCCGGCCCTTCGACTTCGCCGGCCGCACCGGGTTGCAGCGCAAGGGCGTCGCGATCGTCAGCGTCAACGACCAGCGCTGGGCGCGTTGCGATATCAAGACGATCAGCCTGCTGCCCAACGCGCTCGCCAAGCAGACCGCCCGCGCCGCCGGGGCGTTCGAGGCGTGGCTGGTCGATGCGGACGGCGTGGTGGCTGAGGGGTCCTCGACCAACGCCTGGATCGTCAAGGACGGCGTCGCGATCACCCACCCGCTGTCGGCCCGCATCCTGCCCGGCATCATGAGGGCGACGGTGATGCGGCTGGCGGCGGAGGCACAGATCGGCATCGTCGAGCGCCCGTTCACCCTCGCCGAGGCGCTGGCGGCGGACGAGGCGTTCGTGACATCGACGACCGCCCCAGTGGTCGGTGTCGCGACCCTCGACGGGCATCGCATCGGCGTCGGCCCGCTGACCCTGCGGCTGGGCGCGCTGATGTGGGACGAGATCGCGCGCCAGACCGGCTTTACCGCGACGATCTAGCGCCGCACCTTCCATGCGAAGCGGCCGATCAGCAGCCCTGCCGACACCGCGCTCGCCGCCGCGACGCCCCAGACGATGCCTTTGACCCCGAGCCCCATCGGGATCGCGAACACATAGCACAGCGGGATCATGACGATCAGGTAGCTGAAGATGTGCGTCGCTGTCGGCACCCAGATGTCGCTTTGTGCCCGCAGCGCCTGTGCCCCGACGACCTGCAGGCCATCGGGCAGGTAGAACAGACACGACAGCAGCAGCGCCGCCGCCGCCACCGACCGCACCGCCGGATCGCGCGTGTAGGCGGCGGCGATATCGGGCGCGAGCACCACCACCGCGCCGCAGATCAGCAGCATCGCCGCCGTCGTCGCCCCGAACCCGAGCAGCCCGGCGCGGCGCACCCCCGCCTTGTCGCCCGCGCCATAGGCCCGCCCGACCAGCACGCCCGTCGCCACCGCCAGCCCGAGCGGCAGCATGAAGATGAAGGCGGCCGCGTTCAGCACGATCGCCCAGGCGGCGACCGAGGCGACGCCGATCCAGCCGGCAATGACGGTCATGCTGCCGAACGCCGCGGTCTCGACGAAATACGACACCGACGCGGCATAGCCGATGCGGCGCAGGCGGCGCGACGCGCCCGGATCGCGTGGCGTCGGGTCGAAGACGCCCAGCGCCCGCGACTGGCGCCACTGCATGACGACAATGGCGACCAGCATCATGAACGCCATCCGGCTGGCAAAGGTCGCCCAGGCGCTGGCCACCGCGCCCGCCACCGGGAACGGCGAATGGCCCGGCACCAGCCACAGGTTGAGCACCAAATTGACGATATTCGCGCCCCACATGCACAGCGCACCCGGCACCGGCCGGCCGTGCGCCTCCAGCCAGAAGATGCCCGCGTCGCCGACGATGATCGGCAGCAGCGACAGCGCGAACACCACCAGCACCGGGCTCGCGCCATCGGCCAGGTCGCTCGCCAGCCCGACATGGTGGAGCAGGTACGGCCCCAGCGCGATCAGCAGCAGCCCCGCCGCGATGCCGATGAAGATCGCATAGGCGATGCCGCGCCGCAGGACCGCGCCGGTCTCTGCCAGCCGCCCCTCGCCGATCGCCTGCGAGGTCAGCACCTGCACCCCCGACAACAGCCCGATCGAAGTGGTCAGCAGCACCATCGTCGGCGCCCAGCCGAGCGCGTGATAGCCCAGCTGAGTCCCCGAATAACGCCCGACGCAGATCGTATCGACCAGCCCCATCGTCATGATGCCGAGCCGCGACATCACCACCGGCCCCGCCAGCCGCAACAGCGTCGGCAGGGTGATCGGCGTGTGTTTCGTGTCGAGCGTCGCGGTCATGAGGGTCCAGTGGCGGGCAGCGGGAGCGTTTAGCCGGGGCGGCCGGCGGAGTCATCTCGGAACACGGAAAGGCTCCCGACCCCAAAGAAATCCTACCCCACCCCCGCCTTGCCCCGCCGCCTCCGCACGCCCTACATCGCCCCAGCAACATTCCAGGACGACCTCATGCCCAATTCGCTGTTCCGCCCGTTCGACTTCAAGGGCCTCCACCTGCCCAACCGCATCGTCATGGCGCCGATGACGCGCAGCTTCTCGCCGAACGGTATTCCCGGCGACAATGTCGCGGCCTATTACCGCCGTCGCGCCGAGGGCGAGGTCGGGCTGATCGTCACCGAGGGCACCGTCATCGAGCGTCCCGGCTCCGCCAACGACCCGAGCTATCCGCACTTCTACGGCGACGCCCTGCCCGGCTGGGCCAAGGTCGTCGAGGAAGTGAAAGCCGCGAACGGCCGCATCGCGCCGCAGTTGTGGCACGTCGGCAGCGCGATCAATCGCGCCTCCGCCGGCGACGGCGAGCCGGAGAGCCCGTCGGGCCTGTTCAAGCCCGGCAAGGAATGGGGCCGGGCGATGAGCGACGCCGACATCGCCGACACCATCGCCGCCTTCGCCCGCTCCGCCGCCGACGCCAAGCGACTCGGCTTCGACGCGATCGAGCTGCACGGCGCCCACGGCTATCTCATCGACCAGTTCTTCTGGGAGGGCACCAACGCCCGCACCGATGCGTGGAATGGCGACGACCTGCCGCAGCGCGCGCGCTTCGCCGCCGAGATCCTCAAGGCGGTGCGCGCCGCAGTCGGAGCCGACTTCCCGGTGATCATCCGCATCTCGCAGTGGAAGCAGCAGAATTACGACGCCAAGCTCGCCACCACGCCCGACGCGATGGCGGCCTGGCTGCAGCCGCTGGCGGATGCCGGTGCCGACATCTTCCACTGCTCGCAGCGGCGCTTCTGGGAGCCCGAGTTCCCCGAGATCGACGGCGAGGTCGGCCTGAACTTCGCCGGCTGGGCGAAGAAGCTGACCGGCACGCCGACGATCACCGTCGGCTCGGTCGGGCTGGACGGGGAGTTCATCGCGGCGTTCGGTGGCGAGGGTTCCAAGCCGGCGTCGCTGACCGGCCTGCTCGAGCGCCTCGACCGCGACGAATTCGACCTGGTTGCGGTCGGCCGTGCACTGATCGTCGATCCGGACTGGGTCCAGAAGGTCCGCGACGGCCGCATCGACGAACTCCGCGATTTCAACCGGGAGGCGTTGTCGACCCTGGTCTAGACCGCGCGACCTTGCGGCAGGCAACCCTCGCGGCACCGCGCACGTTGGGCAGCAACCTTCAACCCGGGAGAGAACGCCATGGCCAAGACACTGTCGCGCTTCACCATCGACCCGCAGGACGACGAGAAATTCCTGCTGCGGATCGAGGACGACGACGGCGGCTCGCTGGAGATCATCGCCTCCTACGAGCAGCTCGACCTGATCGCTGAATCGATCGAGGAGCATCTCGACGAAGACTTCGAGGATGCCGATCTCGCCGAGGAGTGATTGACGAACCGGACGGCGGGCCACCATCTTGGGCGATGCCCGCCGCCCCGGAACCCGATGTTCGCCCTGCCCCGCCGCGTCTTGGCCCGCCGCGTCTTTGCCCGCCGCGTCTTTGCCCGCCGCGTCCCAAGGACGCCGCCACGCTGTTGATCGTCCGCCACGACGGTCCGAAACCCCGGGTGTTGATGGGTCGGCGCCACGGCGGCCACGCCTTCATGCCCGACAAATGGGTGTTTCCCGGCGGCCGCATCCACCCCAGCGATTTCCGCGTTCCCGCTGCCAGCGAGTTGCGGCCCGACGTCGCAGATACGCTGGCGCGTGGCTGTAGCCCCAGCCGGGCCCGGGCACTCGCCTTGTCGGCGATCCGCGAAACCTTCGAGGAGACCGGCCTGATCCTCGGCCGCGCTGCCCCGGCCCGGGCGTCGCGCGGTGAATGGCGCGACTTTCTCGCGGCCGGAGCGCTACCGGACCTTGCCGCGCTCGATTACGTCGCCCGCGCCATTACCCCGCCGGCGCGAACCCGCCGCTTCGACGCGCGGTTCTTCGTCGCCGATGCCGAGGCGCTGATGTCCCTCGAACCAGGAGCCGGCTCAGGCGAGCTCGGTGAACTCGCCTGGTTCGACTGGACTGCCGCCGCGGCGCTCGACTTGCCGCAGATCACCCGCGCCATATTGGAGGAGGTCCGCCTGCGCCTGACGGACTCGACCCGCCCGATCCCCTTCCACCGTTTCGAGCGGGGCAAGCACCGGCTGCTCCACGCGTAACTCCTTCCTGCCCCCTCCCCCCACGCGAAGCGTAGAGTGGGACGGGCCGGGGTGGGGGTTCTTTGCTCAGACAGAGGAACGCCGAAGGGCGCCCCCACCCCGACCCTCCCCACCCTCGGTTCGCAAGCGCTCACCGTGGGGGGAGGGAGCAGGAAGGAAGCGGAAGTCGGCGTCCCTTTTAGTGGAAATCCCGCGACCCCGGCATGATCTTCACGTCGCGCGGATGCCGCGAGCGATGCACAGACATCCCCACCTCGTCGTTACTGCGCATTTCAAGGTCGCCCAGGGCCGGGGTCCAGTCGTCGAGCCGGGTCGCCACCAGATGCGTCACGCTGCCGTCCGCGACGCTGCTGCGCTGCACCCGCCCATGCACGACCAGCATCCGCGCGCCCATCGCGGTTGCCCGCTGCGCCTCGAAGATCGATTGCCAGACGACGACATTGGTGACGCCGGTCTCGTCCTCGATGGTCAGGAAGACGACGCCCTTGGCCGTCCCCGGCCGCTGGCGGACCAGCACTACTCCCGCGACGCTGACGCCGCGGCCGTCGCGCACCGTCGCCAGTGCTCGTGCCGGGATCACACCCGCCGCAGTCAGCCGGTCGCGCATGAACTCCAGCGGATGCCCCTTCAACGACAGGCGGATGGCGCGGTAATCGCCGACGACCTCCTCGGCATCCGACAGGCGCGGCAGTGCGGCGGGCGGCGCGCCGTCGCTCTCGTCCAGCCCGGCATAGTCGAACAGCGGTGCCGCAGCCGCCTTGGGCGAGCCGATCGCCGACCACATCGCCTGCCGCCGCGACAGCTCCAGCGAGCCCAGCGCATCCGCCCCCGCCAGCTTGTCGAGCGCCTGTTGCGGCAGCCTGGCACGCCGCCGCAGATCGTCGAACGAGGCGAATGGCCCGTCGGCACGCGCCGCGACGATCTCCTCCGCCCAGGTTCGACGGAAGCCGCTGATCAGCCTGATGCCCAGCCGCAGCGCCCGCCGCCGACGCTGGCCGCGCCGCTCCAGCGTGCAGTCCCAATGGCTGTCGGCGACATCGATCGGCCGCACCTCGATGCCATGTTCGCGGGCGTCGCGAACGATCTGGGCGGGCGCGTAAAAGCCCATCGGCTGGCTGTTGAGCAGGGCGGCAGCGAACACGTCGGGCCAGTCGCACTTCATCCACGCCGAGGCATAGACCAGATTGGCGAACGACGCGGCGTGGCTTTCGGGGAAGCCGTACTCGCCGAAGCCCTTGATTTGACCGAAGCAATTCTCGGCGAACTCGATCGGATAGCCGCGTGCCACCATGCCGTCGATCATCCGCCGCTCCAGCAGCCCGATATCGCCCTGGCTGCGAAAGGTCGCCATCGCCTGGCGCAGGCGGTTGGCCTCGCCGCCGGTAAACTTGGCCGCGACCATCGCCAGCCGCATCGCCTGCTCCTGGAACAGCGGCACGCCGAGCGTCCGCCCCAGGATCTTCTCCAGCTCGTTGGGCGGGCCATGCTCCGGACCCGGGCTGGGAAAAGCGATCCGGAACGGCTTGCCCTGCTGCTCCGCCTGCCGCTTCGCCACCCGGTTGCGCAGATAGGGATGCACCATGTCGCCCTGGATCGGCCCCGGCCGCACGATCGCCACCTGCACCACCAGGTCGTAGAATTCCGCCGGCTTCAACCGCGGCAACATCGCCATCTGCGCCCGGCTCTCGACCTGGAAAACCCCAAGTGAATCAGCCTTTTGCAGCATGTCGTAGACCCGTTTTCGGGCTCGCGGCAACTCCGTCAGCGTTAGTCGCTTGCCGCCCTTGCCGGCCACTCCATACTCGTCGCGCACCATGTCCAGCCCACGCCGCAACGCCGACAACATCCCCAGCGCCAGCACGTCGATCTTCATCATCCCCAGCGTGTCGATGTCGTCCTTGTCCCATTCGATGAACGTCCGGTCCGCCATCGCGCCATTGCCGACCGGCACCGTGTCGATCAGCGGCCCCTTGGTCAGCACGAAGCCCCCGACATGCTGCGACAAATGCCTTGGATAATTCAGCAGTTGCCGCGCCAGCTTGATCGCCAGCGCGACACGTGGGTTCTCGCGGCTGATCCCGGTCCGGTCGATGTGCTTGTCCTCGATCTCGCGGCCGAAGGACCCCCAGATCGTGCTCGCGAGTCGAGCCGTGACGTCCTCGGTCAGGCCCAGCACCTTGCCGACGTCGCGCATCGCCGATCGCGGGCGGTAATGGATGACGGTGGCGACGATGGCGGCGCGGTCGCGGCCATAGCGGCGATAGACATATTGCATCACCTCCTCACGCCGCTCGTGCTCGAAATCCACGTCAATGTCGGGCGGCTCGCTGCGGTCCTCGGAGATGAAGCGCTCCATCAGCACGTCCTGCTGCGACGGATCGACCGCGGTAATGTGCAGGCAATAGCAGACGATCGAATTCGCCGCCGAGCCTCGCCCCTGGCACAGGATCGGTTCGGGTTGCTCGCGCGCCCAGGCGACGATGTCGTGGACGGTGATGAAATAGGGCGCATAATCCAGCTCGCGGATCATGTGCAGTTCCTTGCGCAGCGTCTTGCGGACATCGTGCGGCAGGCCTTCGGGCCAATGGTAGCGGACCCCCTTGAAGATCAGCTGGATCAGGTAGCGGCCCGGCGTCATGCCCGGCGGCACCGGCTCGTCGGGATATTCGTAGCGCAGTTCGGCAAGCGAGAAGGTGCAGGCCGCGACGATGTCGAGGGTCGCCGCCAGCGCCGCCTCATGCCCCTTGAACAGCCGCGCCATCTCCTCCGGTGGCTTCAGATAGCGCTCGGCGTTCGCTTCGAGCAGGTGCCCGGCAGTGTCGATGGTGGTGCCGTGGCGGACGCAGGTCAGAACGTCCTGCAGCATGCGCTGGTCGGGGTGGTGGTAGCGCACGGCGTTGACCGCGACCATCGGCACCCGGGCCTGCACCGCGACCCTGGCGAGGCGCGACAGCCGGTTATGATCGTCGCCCTGCCACAGCGGCGCGGCGGCGAGATAGATGTCGTCGGGCCAGCTCCGCCCCCACTCCGCGACACGGGCTGCAAACTCGGCATCGACCTGGTTCGGCGCCGGTATCAGCGCGATCAGGCCCGTCCCAAGTGCGCGGGCCTGGTCGAAGGTGATCGTCGTCGTGCCCTTGGCGATCCGCGGCGGCGGCGGCGACACCAGCCGCAGCAGCTTGCGATCGTCGGGGACGATCTCGGACTTGCCCAGCGACAACAGCCGGCACAGGCGGCCATAGGCGGCGCGGTCGCGGGGAAAGACGATCAGCTCGGTACCGTCGACGAACTCCAGCCGGCAGCCGATCAGCAGGCGAAGCCCGTGCTCCAGGGCGGCCTTATGGGCGCGAACGACCCCGGCCAGCGTGTTGCGGTCCGCGATGCCGATGGCCTCCAGGCCCAGCGACCTGGCCTGCTCGACCAGTTGCGAGGCGTGCGACGCGCCCTCCAGGAAGCTGAAATTGGTCATCGCGCCAAGCTCGGCATAGCCGGTCATGCGAACAGACCGTGCATCCACCATGTCGGCGCGCGGCCGTCGAAAGCGTCGCCATCCTCCCAGCCATAAAGCCCCTCCCGGAACAGCCAGTAGCGCGCCCCGGTGTCGTCCTCGACACGGTAATAATCGCGGGTTCTCCGTGGCTTGGCAGCGTTGCGCCACCATTCGGCGGACAGGCGTTCCGGCCCTTCGGCACGCGTCACCCGGCGCACCACGCGGCGCCAGCGGAACTGCTCGGGCGCACCTTCGGGAACCACGAACAGGCTCGCCTCGACCGGTTCGGCAGGATCGAGCAGCAGCAGCGGGCGTTCGCGGCCAAGCCGGGGCGGCGCGACGTGACGCGTCGTCTGGGCCGGCAACCATTGCTCTGCCCGCTCCGGCAGCCAGCTGCCATGCGGCTGCGGTCGCGACACGGCCTCGTCGCCGAGACGGGCCGACAACCTGTCGACCAGCTCGTTCAGGGGCTCGCGCGGTTCCTCCCCGCCATCCATCACGGGCTGAGCGGCAGCCAGGGACTCGACCCGGTCGGCACACAGCAGCAGGGCATCGATGCCGAAGCCGGGATCGAGGTTGGCGATGCCCTTTTGGGCGAGCAGCCGCTGCCAGAACACCGGTTGCCGCGATGCCGTGCCGAGGCGCACGACAAGCCGCGCAACCTCGCCGTCGGTACGGAAGGCCATCAGGGCCAGTTCGAGCGCGCCAAGCTGATGCTCGGCAAGCTGCGCCGCCAGATCGTCGATCAGGCCGGGCAACGCCGCCTCGACCCCTGGAGTGTCGGTCAACGGCTCGGCAAACACCGCGCGGGCCATGTGGTCCGGCGCAACCGCCAGGAATTCGAGCAACTCCGGCTCCAGCCCGAGCATCTGGTCGAGCCGTCGAACCAGCCCGAGACCGTCGACACCGTGAAACCGCCGCGCCAACCCGCTGCGCGGCATGGCATACAGGTCGCCGACGCGCTTGAACCCGAGGCTGGATGCCATCGCCAGCGTTTCCGCATCGCCGCGGAGCGCCGCCAGCTTCAGCCCGGCAACCTGCTCGCGCACCGTTCCCGGGGGGGCGATCGTCTTGCCGCGCCCCGAAAACCGCGCCAGCGCCCAGGCCGCACCCGGCGTATCCGCCAGCCCGAGACGAACCGCGATCCCGGACCTGCCGAGGCGGTACCGCATGTCGTCGAGCAGCCGCGCCTCACCCCCGAAAAGATGGGCGGACCCGCTGACCTCCAGCATCAGCCCGCTGAGCCCTTCGCCGCACCAGTCCAGCGCGACGTCCGGAGTCCAGCGGCGGCACCATTCCGCCAGCCGCAGCAAAGCCTCGCGGTCGCCCTCGGGATGCGCGGGCGCGGTGACCAGGCCGGGCTCGATCGCGTTCGCATCGGCGTGGCGCTGTCCGGGACGCAGGCCCAGCGCCCGGGCTGCCGGATCGACGCTGGCGAGCACCAGTCCATGCGCGGACTTGGCGATCAGCGCGAAGGCCGGCGCATCAGGCGGCTTGCCGTGCCGGCGCGTCCAGACCGTCAGGGCCCAGTCGACCGGCCACAAGGAAACGACCCGTCGCGTCATCGCAGTCGAGCCGCCAATGACCGGGCGACCCGTCCCGCCGCCGCCACAACTCGGCGAACAGCCGCGATTGGCCCGGCGCCACCTGATCGTTTAGATTGCGCGCACTGGGCATCGCCGAAATTCGCCAGCGCCGCCGGGCGGCACTGAGGCCGCTGCCGCTGGTTCGTAGCAAAAAGGCCGGTGTGCCGCCGTCGCGCGCCGCGAAATCGACCCGCCGGGATTGCGTCAGCGTCGCCCGGTCGACAGCGCCGATCACCCCCCCGAGCGCCCCCGACAGCAGGGCCTGCTCGATCGCCCACAGGGCATCGGCCTCGGTCCTGGTCGTCACCAGCAGCAACGGCGGATAAGCCGCCATGCCGTACAGGCTGGGCCGCGCCATTTCGCGCAAAGTCGTAGCCGGCACGATGAACATCACCGGCGCACCGACCGGACACCGCGACAGCGCGAACGCCAGTGCCGGTGCCCGGTTCAGGCTGATTGCCGCCGCCACTTCCTCGAGCATCGGGGCTGGTTCGGGAAATGTGTCGCATGAAGCACCGGGACTGGACTCAGGAAGCATGTTCTATATTTGTTCTAAAGACTCGTACCGAGTCAACCGCCTGCACAAAGCGATTTGCATGAGCTACACCGGCGCATGACTCACGCTTCGCCTCGTATCGTGATCGTCGGCGCCGGCCACGCCGGGGGTTCCGCGGCGGCTTTCCTTCGCCAGTTCGGCCATGCCGGGTCGATCGTCGTGATCGGGACCGAGCCGCACCTGCCCTATCAGCGCCCGCCGCTTTCCAAGGCCTATCTCAAGGGCGTCGCCACCGTCGACTCGCTGTTGCTGCGCCCCGCCGCCTATTACGCCGATCGCGATGTCGAGCTGGTCACCGGCTGCACGGTGACGACGATCGATGCGACCCAACGCCTGGTCGTCACCGATGACGGTCGCCGCCTGCCCTACGACGTGCTGATCCTGGCGACCGGGTCGACGGCACGGCGGCTGGCGGTACCCGGCAGCGAGCTTGGCGGCGTCCATCACCTCCGCGACATCGCCGACGCGGATGCCCTGCGCCGCCACATGGCCCCGGGTCACCGGCTGGCGATTATCGGCGGCGGCTATGTCGGCCTGGAGGCAGCGGCTTCGGCCCGACTACTCGGTGCCGAGGCGGTCATCATCGAGCGCGAGCCACGCCTGCTCGCACGCGTCGCCGCCGCACCGCTGGCCGAATTCTTCGCTGCCTATCACCGCGCGCACGGGGTCGAGATCATCACCGGCGCCGATGTCGTCCGGCTGGAGGGCCGACAAGGCAATGTCGATGCCGTGATCCTGGGCGACGGACGGCGTATCGACTGCGATGCAGTGCTTGTCGGCATCGGCGGCCAGGCCTGCGACGCGCTGGCGCTGTCGGCGGGCATCGCTTGCGACAATGGCGTCGTCGTCGACGAGAATGCACGAACCGACGATCCCCACATCTATGCGATCGGCGACATGACGCGACGTCCCCTTCCCCTCGACGATGACCGGCGCCACCGCCTGGAGAGTGTGCCCAACGCCATCGAGCAAGCCCGGCGCGCCGCCAACAGCATCCTGGACCTGCCGCAGCCGGCGCATGAGCTGCCGTGGTTCTGGTCGGATCAATATGATTTGAAGCTGCAGATCGCCGGACTGCCGTTCGACACCGACGCCATCGTCGTGCGCGGCGATCCGGCTGTCGCGAAGTTCGCCGTGTACCATTTGCGCGGCGGCCAGGTCCGCGCCGTCGAAGCGGTCAACTCGATCCCGGATTTCATGGGTGGCAAGGCCCTGATCGCCAGCGGCCGCCAAGTCGATCCGGCCCGCCTTGCCGATACCACCGCCTCCATCAAGGCGCTGGTGTCGGAGGTGCAGGCGTCAGCCCAAAACCTGGCCTAAGCCTTGGTGCTGCCGTCCATACCCGGACGCTTGGTGCCCAAACCGATCTTCTTGGCCAAGGTCCGGCGCTGCTGTGCATAGCTCGGCGCAACCATCGGATAGTCTGCCGGCAGGTTCCACTTGGCCCGATACGCCTCGGGTGTCAGGTTATAGTGCGTCATTAAATGGCGCTTGAGCATCTTCAACTTCTTGCCGTCTTCGAGACAGACGATGAAATCCGGCTTGATCGACGACCTTACTGAGACCGCAGGCTCTTGCTTCGCCTCGACAGACGTTGTTTCGCCGCCGAGACGAGCCAGCGCCGAGTAGACGTTTTCTATAACGTTTGGTAGGTCTGAGGTCGGGACTGTGTTATTGGCGACATGCGACGACACAATATCGACCGTCAAAGACAAAAGTTCATTGTGTGCGGCAGCGTCAACCATGAACGACCCTTCAGCTTAATGCACACGTCCGAAAAATAGTGCGGGCGATATGCACAGGCTGCTGCAGTAATACAAGTCTAATACCGAACTTAACACATTCTATTCAATCGTACATAGCCTCTAGCTGGCGACGTCTAAATTCCGACGGAATGTGATGGCATCAAAGCGCTGCCCGTCGACTCCGCGATAATAGTCGCGTCGGCGTCCCACTTCGACAAAGCCTTGATTGTGGTAGAGCTGCGCCGCCGCAGCGTTGCCGTCCCGCATCTCGAGGAACATGCTGCGCGCGCCGAAGCCCGTTGCTTCGGTTGCTGCCGTCGCCATCAAGATGCTGCCGATGCCCCGCCCCCGCCAGTCGCGGCGGACACCGACCAGCAGGAGTTCCGTTTCATCGACGATCCGGCGGCACAGGGTGAAACCGACGACCAGATCGTCGTCGATCGCCAATCGCGTCCAGCTTCCGGCCTGGATCATCGTCCCGGTCAGCTGCGCGCCCGACCAGGCCTCGCCGAAGCGCGGGTCGAAGGCATCCGCCATGACGACCAGCATATCGGGCACCGACGCGGCGTTGGCGGCGACGACCCGGACGGTCATGCGGCAGTCGGCAGCGGCACGGCGTCCGGTGGCCGGACATAGATCGGCACCGGTGGCATGGCGCGGACGGCGGGCGGCAGCAGGCTGGCCTGTCGTGCATCAGGCCAATCATCCGAGAGCATCACCCGCCCCAGCTTCGCGAGTTGCGCGGCGCCGGGGCCGGCAACCGGAAGTGCCGGATCGAACCACTGCGCGGCCTCGCCCGGCATCATGGCGCGGGCGTCGGTCACCCCATCCAGATCGCGACCGATGACCTGGGCGAATACCTGTCCGCGTCCCGCCTCGGCGACGACCGCCAGGTGCTGCAAGCCCTTGTCGGCGGCGAAATGCGGGGCGGCCACCAGGGCGAGCGAAGAATAACCGCGCACCGGTATGTCCCAGGCAAGGCCGAGCGCCCGTGCTGCCGCGATGCCGATGCGCAGGCCGGTAAAGCTGCCCGGGCCGATATCGACGGCGATCTCGTCGGGTCGATCGACGCCGCTGCGGGTCATCAGCGCCGCAACCTCGGTCATCAGTGCCTCGGCATGACCGCGCCCGATCACGGCATGGTGCGAGGCAACGACCCGGTCATCGTCGAGCAGGGCCAGCGACAAGGCCGCGAGTGCCGTATCGATTACCAGGAGCATCCTAGCCGCCGATCACAATATCTGTGCAGCGTCCTCGAAAGCGAGGCGCGGGTTGCGGGGGAACATGCCGTCGTCGTTGCCGACGCCGATCGAGCACAGGAAGTTGGTGACGACCCCGGTGCCGGCCCAGAACTCGGCATCGACACGAGACTTGTCGAAGCCCGACATCGGCCCGACGTCGAAGCCCAGCGCGCGCGCCGCAAGGATCAGATAGCCGCCTTGCAGCGACGAGTTGCGAAACGTCGCATCGAGGATCGCGTCCGGCTTGCCGGCGAACCAGCTCCGCGCGTCGGTGTGAGGAAACAACTTCGGCAGCTGCTCGTGGAACTCCATGTCCATGCCGATGATGACGGTGACAGGAGCGGCGAGGATCTTTGCGGCATTGGTGCCGCTGGCACAGGCCGCAAGCCGGCTGCGAGCCTCGGTGCTGCTGCAAAAGACGAACCGCGCCGGCGACGAATTGGCGGAGGTCGGAGCCAGCGCGACCAGGTCGTACAGCCGGCGGATATCGGCGTCGGACACCGGCGCGTCGGTCCAGCCGTTGCGAGTCCGGGCATGGCGGAAAACCAGGTCGAGCCCGGCATCGTCGAGCGTCTGCGACACGATCAGACCGCGCGGACTTCGGAAACTTCCGGGACGTAATATTTGAGCAGCGACTCGATGCCCTGCTTCAAGGTTGCCGAGGACGACGGGCAGCCGGAGCAGGCACCCTGCATCTGCAGGTAAACGACGCCCTTCTGGAAGCCGCGGTAGACGATGTCGCCGCCGTCGTTGGCGACCTGCGGACGGACGCGGGTGTCGAGCAGCTCGGTGATCTGGGAGACGATGTCGGCGTCCTCTGGATCGTCGGTGACCGCCATCTCGGTCGCGGCGGCCTCACCCGAGAACAGCGGTGCACCGCTGCTGAAATGATCGACCAGAATGCCAAGCACCTGGACTTTCAGGCTCGACCAGTCGGCCGAGCCCTCGGCCTTGGTGACCGAGACGAAATCGCTACCGAGGAACACGCCCTCGACATCGCCGAGATCGAACAGTGCCGATGCGAGCGGCGAGCGCGCCGCATCTTCGGGGTTCGAGAAGTCGGCAGTGCCGTTCGGCATGACCTCACGCCCGGGCAGGAACTTCAGCGTCGCAGGATTGGGGGTGCGCTCGGTCTCGATGAACATGGCTATCTCCGTTGCACGGCATGTGGGCCGGAGCGCCGCCTGAATCAAGCGTCGGCAATACGCCTTCAGCTATGCCAGGGCGTCGACCCGCGCATCGTCGAGGCCGCCTGGGACGATCATCACCAGGCAAGGCAGGGTGCCGGCCCGCTCGCCGGCGAAATAGCTGACCAGCGGACCCGGCGCGCCTTTCACCGCGGCACCCAGCACCAGCGCACGGATCGACGGGTCGGCGGCAACCATCTCCATGACGGCATCGGTGGCCTCGCCGGTGCGGACCACCAGCGTCGGGCGCTCACCCGTCCAGGCGACGCATTGCGCCGCGATGCCGCTGAGCAGGGTATCGGCGCTGGACTGGGCCTCGGCCTCGATCGCCGCCTGGACCCCGCCCCATTGCATGAACTCGGTCGGCCGCATGACGTGCAGCAGGGTCAGTTGCGCGCCGACGTGCGCCGCTCGCAACGCCGCATAGCGCAGGGCGACCCGGGACTCGGGGGTATCGTCGACAACGACCAGGTAGGTCGCAGAAGTGGCGGGCACATCCATGCCCGCCACTCTACGCGTCGCTTTGTCGAATGCCGAGTCGGCTTAGATGCCCGATCGCGTCATCGGCGCCGGTGCCGGCCGATCCGGCAGGCGCACCCGCACCGTCTCGCCCGAATTGCCGGGGAAGTTGGTGAACAAGGCATCCACCAGCGGCGGCACCAGGCGGGTCAGGTCATTGGTCCGGCTGACTGTTTCAGCCCGACCCTCGAACACGCTGACATTGTCGGCAGCACGGTTGATGCGAACCGCGAGATAGGAGTTGAACACCGTCTGGCTGTAAACCTGCGGACCGGGTCCCCAGAACGGATCATAGCCGAAGCCGCCGTAACCGAAGCCGCCGCCAAAACCGCCGAACCGGCCAAAGCCGCCGCCGCCGAAGCGCCCGTAACGGCCATAGCCAAACCCGCCATAACCACCGAAGCCGCCATAGCCATAGCCGAAGCCCGGGGTCGACTCGATCTTCTCGCGCGGCTGGCTCACCGCATAGTCGACATTCACCACCAGCGTCGCCGCACCCGGTCCGGCTGCCTCGCGGTAACCGACTGCATCGAGACGCTGACGGATAAGATTGGCATAAGTCGCGAACTCGAGGCCGCCAGCCTTGGCCGGATCACGAGCCTGGATGACGAAGCTCTGGCCACTCGGCGCAGGCAGCGACTGGAAGCGATTGACTCGCGCTTCGAACGGGGTCGCGCAGGAAGCGACGGCGAGCAGCGCGAGGATAGGCAAGATACGCATGACGGGATCCTCGGATGAGACGAAACGTGCATGACCTATGTCAGGTTAATCACGACTGAATACAACGCCTGCGACAGCTTGTGGTTCAAGCACTTGAAGTCGCTCCCTCATCTACGAGCGAACGCTTGGTCATACCCCGATAAAGCCCACCGCCCGTTGCGCCTCCGCCAGAATCGGCGCCGCTATAGCATTCGCCCGCACCGCCCCCGCCGCCAGTACGGCATCAAGGCTGGCAACATCACGCCGGAGATGAACATATTCAGTATTGATCGGCGCCAAGGTGGCAACAGTAAGCTCAGCCAGCGCCGGCTTGAAAGTACCGAAACCCTGACCTCCGAAGCGCGTCAGCACATCAGCAATCTTTTCGCCAGCAAGCGCGGCGTACAGCCCAACCAGGTTACGCGCCTCGGGTCTCCCCGCAAGGCCGGCGGCTTCCGACGGAAGCGGCTCCGGATCAGTCTTGGCGCGCTTGATCTTGTTGGCGATCGCCTCCGCGTCATCCGTCAAGTTGATCCGGCTCATGTCGCTCGGGTCCGACTTCGACATCTTAGCGGTGCCGTCGCGCAAAGACATGACGCGCGCCGTGCCGTGTGCATCGGTGCCGCCGATCACCGGCTCGGGGATCGGGAACAGGTTGACGGCGTAGTCGGCATTGAACTTGATCGCAATATCACGCGCCAGCTCGAGATGCTGCTTCTGATCGTCGCCGACAGGAACGTGGGTCGCCTTGTAAGCCAGTATGTCTGCGGCCTGGAGCACGGGATAAGTATAGAGTCCAACCGATGCGCCTTCGCGGTCCTTGCCGGCCTTGTCCTTGAACTGGGTCATGCGGTTGAGCCAGCCGACCCGGGCGGTGCACATCAGGATCCAGGCAAGCTCGGCATGGGCAGGAACGCGGCTTTGATTGAACAGCACGGCGCGATCCGGATCGACGCCTGAGGCTAGGAGAGCGGCAGTCATGTCGCGCATGCCATCGCGGAGGGCGGCAGGGGCCTGGGACACGGTGATGGCGTGGAGGTCAACGATGCAATATACGCATTCGTAGTGATCCTGCATCGCCACCCAGTTGCGGATCGCGCCGAGATAATTGCCGAGGTGAAGATTGCCGGTCGGTTGTATGCCGGAAAAGACGCGGGTCATGCTTTGGTCCTTCGACCGAGTTGGCTGCGCAGGTCGGCGAGCGAAAAGGCGCCCAGCAACCAGGCGGCAGCGAGATAGGCGAGACCACCGGCGCTGATCAACAGGGTGAGCGAGACGATCCGCTCGATCAATGCGGCGGCCATGAAGGGCAGGACCAAGCGGTTGGCGATGACGAGTATGGCCACCATTATGGCGGTCGCCAGGACGAGACGGGGGGCGCTGCGTCGGAGGCGGGAGTCGGTGAGGAAATGGCCGCGGCGGCGGAGGACCCACCAGAGGGCGATGGCGTTGACCCAGGCGGCGGCGGCGGTTGAAAGGGCGATGCCGACGAAGCCTAAGCTCCAGATAAGGCTCAGGTTTCCGACCAGGTTTACCAGCATTGAGGCGACGGCGATGCGGACGGGGGTGCGGGTGTCCTGGCGGGCGTAGAAGCCGGGGGTGAGGACCTTGATCAGCACGTAGGCGGGCAGGCCCAGCGAGAATGCGGCCAGGGCGTTGGCGGTGTTGATCGAATCGCCGAGGGCGAACTTGCCGTGCTCCAGCAGCGTGCGGATGATCGGCAGGGCGCTGGCGACGAGCGCGGCGGCGGCGGGCAGGGTCAGCAGCAGCACGATCTCAATGGCGCGGTTCTGGGTGTGCATGGCGACGGCGTCCTGCTTCGCTCCCAGCTGGCGCGACAGGGTCGGCAGCAGAGCGGTGCCGACGCCGATGCCGACGAGGCCGAGCGGCAACTGGTTCAGCCGATCGGCGTAATAGAGGTAGCTGACCGCGCCCTCCGGCAGGAAGCGCGCCGCCAGCGACGTCGAGATCAGCAGGTTGAACTGCACCGCCCCGGCCCCGAGCGCGGCGGGCCAGATGATCGACATCAGGCGGCGCACGGCGGGCGTCAGCTTAGGCGCGCGCAATTTCAGCCGCACGTCGGCGCGCAGGCACGACCACAGCAGCCAGCCGAACTGCAGGATGCCGGCGACGGTGACGGCGGCGGACTGGACGCGGGCGGTGGCGATCTCGTCGCTGGAGTGGAAGAACAGCAGCCCGCCGATCAGGCTGAGATTGAGCAGGATCGGCGCCGCGGCGTTGACCCAGAAGCGCTGCATCGAATTGAGGATGCCGCCGAGCAGCGAGACCAGCGAAATCAGCAGCAGATACGGGAAGGTGATCCGCGTAAACTCGACCGCCAGCCCGAATTTCTGCGGACTCGCGTCGGGAAAGCCGCCGGTCATCGCCCAGACGACCGGGCCGGCGAGCACCAGCATCAGCGCGGTGAACAGCACCAGCGTCGGCAGCAGCACCGCCAGCGCCTCCTCGGCAAAGCGCTTGCCCGCGGCGAGGTCGCCGTCATGCTCGCCGATGGTGCGGCTGAACATCGGCACGAAGGCGGAGGCGAAGGCCCCTTCGGCGAATAGCGCGCGGAACAGGTTCGGCAGGCGGAAGGCGATAAGGAAGCAGTCCGAGGCGAGGCCGGCACCGGCAAAGCGCGCGAACAGCATGTCGCGGACGAAGCCGAGAATGCGGCTGATGAGGGTCAGGCCGCCGATGGTGCCGGTGGCGCGCAATAAATTCATGAGGTTGAGCCGTGGGAAGGACTGAGCCTCTCCCCCACCCCAGCCCTCCCCACTCTCCGCTTCGCGGGGGGGGAGGGGGAAGCAAGACTGCTCCCTCCCCCCCCGAGAGCGAAGCGAACGGAGAGTGGGGAGGGCTGGGGTGGGGGTTCTTGGGGTCTCACAGGCCGAGCAATCCTGTCAGCACAAGGGCGAGATCATAGTCACGGCTCAGCACATCGGAATTGTTCAGCCGGATCGTGCGATAGCCGCGATTCGTGAAATATTCGTCCCGGACCAGGTCATACTCGACGCTGTGATCGTGCGATCCGCCATCGACCTCGACGACGACCTTGCTCCGATGCGAGGCGAAGTCCGCGATGTAGCGGGTCTCGAACGCCACCTGCCGCCGAAAATGCATCGTTTCAAAAGGCGCGGCGCGCAGCACGCGCCACACCGCGCGCTCGGGCGGGGTTGCCTCGATACGCATGGTGTGGGCCCGCCCGGCAAGGGTCGCGTCGCGCTCCGTCACTTGAAGCAGCGCCGCGACATTGACCTTAAGCGTTGCCGATCGACGGCTGGCCGGCGTTGGCGCCGGCCTGCTGCTGCGCCATGTAGAGCGAGCCGAAGTCGATGGGCTCGAGCAGCAGGGGTGGGAAGCCGCCGTCGCGGGTAGCGTCGGCGATGATGCGGCGGGCGAACGGGAACAGGATGCGCGGCGCCTCGACGACGAGGAACGGCTCCAGTGCTTCTTCCGGCAGGTTGCGCAGCGCGAACAGGCCCGCATAGAGCAGTTCGACGACGAAGGCGACGGCATCGCCGTTGAAGGCGCGGGCGTCGATCTTGAGCTCGACCTCGTAGACGTCGTCGCCGGCGCGGCGGGCGTTGACGTTGACGTTGATCTCGATGCGCGGCTGGCCGTCCATCTGCAGCGAGCCCGGGGCGCCCGGGTTCTCGAAGGACAGGTCCTTGGTGTACTGGGTCAGGATGCCGACCTGCGGCGCGGTCGAGGCGGCCTCGTCGAAGCCATTGCCCTCGGTGCTGCCGCTGAAGTCGGCGCTGAAGTCGTTGCTGTCGTCGGCCATGATGCCAGTCTTCCTGTGCGTAAATTGCGGCGCGACGGCTAGCAGGGAGCGCCGGGTCCTGCAAGGCGGCTACCGCTCGACGGCGCCCGGCACGCCCGATGCGCAGCCCTTGCACGACGCCCAACGCGGCTTATGTCGCATGAACGGGTCGACGATGGACCCCGGCGCGGCGAATTGCTATTGTCGTGCGTTCTATGCGCCTATCTTGGCGCGAAAGTGAGTAGCCGATGTCCGACAGTGGTTCGTGGATCGAGATCATTCTGCTGGCAATGCTGGCCGGTTTCATCGGCTTGCGGCTGGTCAGCGTGCTCGGCCGGCGCACCGGTGCCGAGCGCCCGGCCGGTGAGCCCTATCGTGCCGGTCAGGCCGAAGTGCTGACGCCGCAGCCGCGCCTCGGCGAGACGCGGCCCCGCGCCCAGATCGAGCTGCCCGCCGGGACCGAGGCCAGCCTGGCGCCCGAGCTGCAGCGCATTGCCGAGGCCGATCACAGCTTCGACGCGGTGCGCTTCGTCGATGGTGCCAAGGGCGCCTATGGCATGATCCTCGACGCCTTCTGGAAGGGTGATGCGGCCGCGCTGCACGGCCTGATGTCGGATGAGGTGCAGGCCCAGTTCTCCCGCGCCATCGCCGACCGCAAGGCCGCCGGCCAGGTGCTGGAGAACCAACTGGTCCGCATCAACGGCGCCGGCATCACCGCCGCCCAGATGATCGGCCAGATGGCCGAGGTGACGATGCAGTTCAACGCCGACATCGTTGCGGTGACGCGCGATGCGAGCGGCAACATCGTCTCCGGCTCGACCAGCGACGCCATCGCCAACATCGATATCTGGACCTTCAGCCGCCATGTCGGCTCGCAGGATCCCAACTGGTTGCTGATCGCCACCGACGACCTGTCGGCGTGAAGTCGTCCTTGCGGCGGGGGGTCCTCGCCGCCTTCGTCCTGCTGGCGGGCTGCGCCTCGACGCCTCGTGTCGCCACCCTGCCGCCGGCAAGATCGGCGCCGGCAACGACCGCGGCGGCGGCGGCCGCCGCATTCGACAAGCCACCCGAGACCGCGATCACCGTCGGCACCCGGCCCGGCCCGGCGCTGGCCTCGCTGCCGGGCTATGTCGCCGACGATCCGACGCTGGCGCTGGCGGCGTTCCGCCGTTCGTGCCCATCCCTGCAAAAGCGCGTCGACCTCAGCGGGCTGACCCAGCCCGGCGACTGGGCTGCGGCCTGCGCTGCTGCGGCGACCGCGACCGACGCGCGGGCGTTCTTCGCCTCGGCGCTGGTTCCGGTGACGGTGGCCAGCGGCACCGGCCTCAACACCGGCTATTATGAGCCCGAACTGGCCGGCTCGCGCACCGCTGCGCCCGGCTATGCCGTGCCGCTGTACCGGCGCCCGACCGACATCGTCGAGGCCGATCTGGGTCAGTTCAACGACACGCTGAAGGGTCGCAAGATTCGCGGCCGCGTCGTCGGCAATGCGCTGGTACCCTATTGGGACCGCGGCGAGATCGACGACGGTGCATTGGCGGGTCGCGGCCTCGAACTGGCTTGGGCGGCGGATCCGTACGAGGTCTTCTTCCTGGAGATCCAGGGTTCGGGGCGGCTGCGGCTGCCCGACGGTTCGGTGATGCGCGTCGGTTTCGACGGGCAGAACGGTCGCGATTACACCGGGATCGGCAAGCTGCTGCGCGACCGCAATGCCCTCGGGCCGGGGCAGGCGACGATGGACGGCATCATCGGCTGGATGCGGGCGCAGCCCGACGGCGGCAAGGCGTTGATGCGCGAGAACCGCTCCAAGATCTTTTTCCGCGAGCTGAAGGGCGATCCGTCGCTGGGGCCGCCGGGTGCGATGGGTGTCCCGCTGACGCCGCGCGTCAGTGTCGCCGCCGATCCACGCTTCGTACCGCTGGGTGCGCCGCTGTGGCTGGTGTCGCGTGCCGAGGGTCCATTTGCGCGACTGATGGTGGCGCAGGACACCGGCGGCGCGATCAAGGGACCGAACCGGGTCGATATATTCTGGGGTGCGGGCACCGATGCACGGCGGATCGCCGGTGGCTTGTCGGCGACCGGCACGGTGACGTTGCTGCTGCCCGCCGTGTCGGCTGCGAGATTAAGTGGCGCGCCGGCGGCCCCCTGAGCCGAGCGAGGCGGAGGGCGCCGCGATGTGGTCGCACGTCGCGGCCAGCGTCCGGCCACTTGCCGGGCGAACCGCACCGCCCGCGCCCAAGCCCGGCTTCAGGATCGCCGAGAAGCCGCCGGGGGTGCCGGAGCCGCCGCGCCGGGCCGCGATCGCCAACCGCGTCGCGGTCGATTCGGCGACGCTCGACGGCGGTTGGGAACGCGCCATGATGAAGGGGCGGCTGCGCCCCGACACGACGGTCGACCTGCACGGCTATACCCGCGACCGGGCGCACGCGCTGCTGGTCTCGCGAATCCAGGACGCGGCGATCTCGGGGCTACGGGTCCTGCTGGTGATTACCGGCAAGGGTGCGCGTGGCGGCGACGATGATTCGCACGATCCCAACGAGCGGCCGCGCGGCGTCATCCGCGCGGCATTGCGCGGCTGGCTGCAAAGCTCCGAACTGCGGCCGTGGATTGCCGCCTTGCGCCCTGCCCATCCCCGCCACGGCGGCGGCGGGGCGTGGTATGTCATCCTGCGGCGGCGTTGATCCGGCGCCGCGACCGTTCGCCCTTGTCGAGGAAAGACCGCCGATGCGCCTGCTCCCTATCGTATTCGCGGCAGTGTTGTTCGCCGGACCGGCGTTCGCCGCGCCGGAGCCGCCGGACGGCTCGCCGCCGGGGATCGTGCCGGCAGTCGCGATGACCGACCGGCCCGCGGCGATGATCGCCCTCGATGCGAGCCGCAAGCCGGTGGAGGTGCTGAAGTTTCTCGGCCTGAAGCGCGGCGACCGCGTCCTCGATGTGATGGCCGGCGGCGGCTATTATAGCGAGATCATCGGCAATGCGATCGGCAGCAAGGGCCATGTCCTGGCCGAGGCCGAACTGGCGAGTGTCGACACCAAGTCGGCCGAATGGGCGGCGCTGGTCACGCGCGTACCCAATGTCGAAATCCTCGACCAGGCGCCGGGCGACCTGCGGCTGCCGGCGAACAGCATCGACTTCACGCTGATGCACCTGGTCTATCACGACACTTATTGGGAGAGCGCCAAGGACAAGTTCGCGCGCATCGACCCGGCGCTGTTCCTGAAGCGGATCTATGCGGCGACCAAGCCGGGCGGCATCGTCGGTGTGGTCGACAGCATCGCCAACCCGGGCGGCGACACCCGCGCGGTGGTCGACAAGCTGCACCGCATCGACCCGGCGGTCGTCCGTGCCGACTTCAAGGCGGCAGGCTTCAAGCTGGAGGCCGAGTCGAAGCTGCTGGCCAATCCGGCGGACGATCACACCAGGCTGGTGTTCGACCCGGCGATTCGCGGCAAGACCGACCGGCTGGTCTACCGCTTCCGCAAGCCGCTCTAGCCGAAGGCGACCTTGGCACGGACGACGCCCCATAAGGCGCCCGAGACGAGCCTGCCGAGCACGCCGTTGGGGTTGAGGCTGACGGCGCGCAGGGTCATGCGGACGCCGTTGACGATGTGCTCGCGGCGGTACAGGCGCAGCGCGCGCGCGGCATAGGCGCGGGTGTGGACGCCGCCGGTGTAGGTGGCGCGGGGATCGCCGGGCAGGACGTTGGCAGCGAACCACGCCCAGCCGAGCTCGTCGTCGCCGGCCTCGGCAAAGCGGGTGGCGGCGATGCGCAACCGGTTGGCGAGGGGCAGCTTGGGGGCGCGGGCGAAGGCCTTGGCGAACAGGCGGTAGTGGGCGAACTCGTCGGCGGCGATGCGCCCGGCGACGGCTTTCAGAACCGGCTCGTCGGTCGCGTCGCGGAGGGCTGAATAGAAGCTGGAGGTGCCGGTCTCGACGACCTGGCGCGCCACCAGTTCGCCGGTGCGCGAGCCGCGGATCGAGGCGGTGGCGTCGACCTCGATCTGGTAGCCGGTGCGGAAGTCGCTGAGGGCGCGGTCGAAATCCCAGCCGGGCTCGGCCAGCATCGCCCAGCGGCCAAGGGCGAGACCGTGCTGCGCCTCCTCGGTGCCCCAGCGCTCGACTTCGGCGAGGAAGGCGTCGTCGCCGGCGAAGACGCCGCGGAGGTAGGCGACGTAATCGGCGGCATTGGCCTCGACGAGCGCGGCGGCCTTGACCAGCCCGACGAGGTCGCGGTCGACGCGTGTGGCGTCGAAGGCGGCCCAGTCGATGGAGTCGAGAGTCCAGCTCATACGAAGCCGAGCGCCACGATCAGCCGGCAGTCGATGACCAAGCCGTCGGCGCGGCGGGCGTCGAGCCAGGTCTTCAGCTCGGCGAGGGGCACGACATGGACGGTGATGTCCTCGCCGGGCACGCCGCCGCCGGGGCCGGTGCGGGTCAGGCCGGTGGCGCGGAACAGCTGGAAACGCTCCGCCGACATGCCGGGCGAGGTCGCGTATTCGCCGAGGTCGTCGAGGCTGGCGGCGGTGAAGCCGGTCTCCTCCTCCAGTTCGCGCGCGGCGCTGTCGGCAGCGGTCTCGCCTTCGGTCAGGTCGGCGATCAGGCCGGCAGGCAGCTCGATGGTGCGGGTGCCGAGGGGGACGCGGTGCTGCTCGACCAGCACGATCTCGGCGGCGTCGGTCAGCGCGATGACCACCGCGGCGCCGATGTCACGGGTGCGGGCAGCGTATTCCCAAGTCCCTTCGCGGCGGATCTCGATGTACTTGCCGCGCCATTCGACGGTCATTCAGCGCTCCAGCTGGTTGTGCAGCGGCTGGCCGGCGGCGAAGCGCCCGACGTTCTCGGCGAACAGCTTGAAGATGCGCGCCGGGGTGCCGGCCGAGCTCCAGGCGACATGCGGCGTGATGCGGACATTGGGCGCGCTCCACAGCGGGTGGCCGGGGGGCAGCGGTTCCGGGTCGGTGACGTCGAGCGAGGCGGCGCCGACCTGGCCCGAGGCGAGTGCGTCGATCAGCGCAGCCGTGTCGACGATGCCGCCCCGCGCGATGTTGACGAGGTGGACACCGCGCCTGACCTTGGCGAAGGCGTCGGCACCGAGCAGCCCGGCGGTCTCGGGCGTCAGCGGCGCGGCGATGACGATGTGGTCGGCGCGGGCGAGCAGAGTGTCGAGGGGCACGATCTCGATGCCCTCGGGGGCGGCGGCGGCGCTGCGGCGCTGGGCGACGACGCGCATGCCGAAGGCGCGGGCCAGCGTCGCGACGCGCCCGCCGATCTGGCCGATACCGATCAAGCCGAGGGTCTTGCCGTCGAGGCTGCCCAGCGGATTGGCGATCATCGCCTCCTGGCTCGGCACCTCACCGCCATCGACGGCATAGATCGCGGGGATGCGCTTTTCGTGCGACAGCATCGCGGCGAGGACGAATTCGGAGATCGGCTGGGCGCTGGTGCCCGCGGCGGTGGCGACGAGCGGGCCGTCGAACAGCCAGGCGGGATAGCCGTCGATGCCGGCGGAGGCGAGCTGGACGAATTTGACTTGCCCCGGCCAGCCGGGCGGCGGCGGGACATCATGGTCGGCGGTGTGCTCGCCCTGGCCGTGGAGGGCGAAGATGATGTCGACGTTGGTCGGCAGGTCCCAGCGGCGGGACTGGTCGATCGCGCTCACCTCGCCGACCAGCGGATGGCCGGTCAGCAGCGCGCCGGTCGCCGGGGCGAAATGGTGCGCGACGCTGAACTTGGCCTGGGTCATGCGGCAGGGTTAATCCGGTGTCCGAAGCGGCGCAAAGAAAAAGGGGCCGCATCGCTGCGACCCCTTCGTCATTCGTGTCGACTGCTTACAGGGCGGTGATGTTGACCGCTGCCTGCTTGCCGCGACGATCTTCCTCGAGTTCGAAGCTGACGCGCTGGCCTTCGCCGAGGCCCGACATGCCGGCACGCTCGACGGCCGAGATGTGGACGAAAGCGTCCGGGCCGCCGTCTTCGCGCTGGATGAAGCCGAAGCCCTTGGTGCCGTTGAAGAACTTGACAGTGCCTTCGACGCGCTCGCCGGTAGCGGCAGAGCCGCCGCCGCTGTTGCCGCCGAATTCACGGCTGGCGCCGCCGTAGCCGCCGCCGCGCGGGCCGTCGTTGGCGCGCGGTGCGCCGAAGCCACCAGCGCCGCCACGATCTTCGCGGGGCGGTGCGCGGTCGGTGACCGGCAGGGGCTCGCCGTCGATGACGATGTCGGTCGCCGAGACGCGGCCGTTACGCTCCGTCAGGGTGAACTCGAGCGGCTGGCCATCGGCGAGACCGGTCAGGCCGGCCTGCTCGACTGCCGAGATGTGGACGAAGACGTCCTCGCCGCCGTCATCGCGAACGACGAAGCCGAAGCCCTTTTGAGCGTTGAAGAACTTGACCGAACCCTTGGCAGTGCCGAGGTTGATGCCGGGGCCCATGTCACGCGGCGGACGCGGTGCGCCGAAGCCACCACCGCCACCGGGACGTCCACCGAAACCGCCGCCGCCGCCCGGGCGACCGCCGAAACCACCGCCGCCGCCGCCGAAGCGGTCGCCACCACCGCCGCCGAAGCGATCACCGCCGCCGCCACCGAAGCGGTCGCCGCCGCCTTCGAACTGGTCGAAACCACGCTCGCGCTTGTCGAAGCCACCACCACGTGCAGGTCCGCGCCCGCGCTTGTCAAAAGTCATCTCAGTCTAGTCTTTCAAATATCGTCGTTAGTTCGTGCGCCGTCGGCTGAACGCAAACACTTCAACCACGGTTCCCGGAAGCCATCTCCATACGCGCCCATCGCGTCAGAAGGTCCGCTCCGACTCCAGCCGTAGCCGAAAATCGATGCACAGGCGAGTTAATAAATCCCGGAACAGTTGCAGTCCGGCGGCGGTTCATCGCGGCACTCCAACAGCTCGAGGCCCGATCCATGACGACCACGGCAGACAGCGCGACCGAATCGCGTAACGGCCCCGCAGAGCAGCGCGACGCCGCCCGCGCCAAGCGCGATGCCCAGCGTACCAGCCGCGATGCCGCTCCGGCCGGCACGCACAAGGATCCGTATCAGAATCTGGGCGGCGTCGAGCGCGGCATCTCGGTCGCGCTGGGCACCATCCTCGGCCTCGCCGCGACTCAGTCGAAGGGGCCGCTGGGCGTCATCCTGGGCGTCGCCGGCGGCGCCATGGTCGCCCGCGGCGTCACCGGCACCGCACCGGTCAAGCGGCTGCTCGGCACCGAGCCCGACGAGCGCCGCCTGGCGAAGAAGCAGGGCTGGTCGAGCGCCGCCAAGGCACCGCGATCGGTGACAATCAACGCCGGCCGCGACACGGTCTGGGACGTGCTGCGCAACGTCGCCGGCTGGCCGTCGTTCATGGAGAACATCACCGCCGCCAGCAGCAGCGGCGACAGCCTGACCTTCACGTCGCAGGGCGCGACCGGCCCGGTCGATACCCGCGCGACGATCACCGAGGACGTTCCCGGGGAGAAGTTCGCGTGGGAATCGAACAAGGGCAGCGCCCATCCGAACCGCGCCAGCTTCGAGCTGCGCGAGGCAACCGGGGGCCGCGGCACCGAGATCCATGCGCTGGTCGCCTATGAGCCGACCGGTGGCAGCTTCGGGCGCTATGCGGCGAAGTTCACGCAGAAGGAGCCCGGCATCCAGACCCGGCGCGACCTGAAGCGACTGAAGAACCTGATCGAGGCCGGCGAGGTCGCGACCAACGCGCGGACCCGCGCCGAACAGGCGTTGAACCCGCCCAAGTCCTGATCCACCGACCCTGAAAGCCCGTCGCGGCTTCTCCACAAGTCCAACCCGAGGAATCAGAAATGCGCGCAGCTGTATGGCACGGCAAGCAGGACGTTCGCGTCGACAACGTCCCCGATCCCCAGATCATCAACCCGCGCGACGCGATCATCAAGATCACCTCGACGGCGATCTGCGGCTCCGACCTCCACCTGTACGACAATGTCATCCCGACCATGCAGAAGGGCGACATCCTGGGCCATGAGTTCATGGGCGAGGTCGTCGATGTCGGATCGGCGCACCGGAACGGCGATTCGTTCGGCACGCCGCTGAAGGTCGGGCAGCGCGTCGTCGTGCCGTTCACCATCGCCTGCGGCCACTGCTTCTTTTGCGAGAAGGACCTGTGGTCGTGCTGCGACAACTCCAACCCGGCCGACAACCAGGACATTTCCGAGACGCTGATGGGCCACAGCCCGTCGGGACTGTTCGGCTATAGCCACATGACCGGCGGCTATGCGGGCGGCCAGGCGGAATACGTTCGCGTTCCCTATGCCGACACCGGCCCGATGGTCGTCCCCGACCATCTGGAGGACGAGCAGGTGCTGTTCCTCACCGACATCTTCCCGACCGGCTACATGGCCGCCGAACAGTGCGACATCGAGCCCGGCGACACCGTCGCGATCTGGGGTGCCGGACCGGTCGGCCAGTTTGCCATCCGCTCCGCCTTCATGCTGGGCGCCGAGCGTGTCATCGCCATCGATCACCGCGAGGCGCGGCTGGCACTGGCGCAGGATGCCGGCGCCGAGTGCCTGAACTTCGAGATCGTCCACATCCTCGACGCGCTCAACGAGATGACCGGCGGGCGCGGTCCCGACCGCTGCATCGACGCGGTCGGCATGGAGGCGCACGGCCTGTCGATCGACAATCTCATCGATAAGGCCAAGCAGCTGACGATGCTGGGGACCGACCGTCCGCACGTCCTCCGCGAAGCGATCCTGGCGTGCCGCAAGGCCGGGACGGTCAGCATTCCGGGCGTCTATGGCGGCTTCCTCGACAAGATCCCGTTCGGCGCGGCGATGAACAAGGGCCTGAGCTTCAAGACCGGCCAGACGCATGTTCACCGCTATCTCAAGCCGCTGCTCAAGCGCATCGAGAACGGCGAGATCGATCCCCGGGTGATCATCAGCCACACGCTGCCGCTGTCGGACGCGCCGATGGCGTACAAGAACTTCAAGGACAACCAGGACGAGTTCCGCAAGGTCGTGCTGAAGCCCTAGGCCGAACTGCGCCGATCAACCCCGGGCCACCGCCCGGGGTGGGCGGGCAAGCGGCAGGATCGGCCTCGCCAGGTATCGAGGGTGTCGCTAACCTGGCGCGGTGAGAGTCGCGTTCCGGTTCCTGATGGCGCTGCTGCTGGCCTGGCCGCTCGCCGCGCAGGCGACGTGGCGGCGCGCCGAAACCGCCAGCTTCATCGGCTATTCGCGCGGCAGCGAGAAGGAGCTGCGGACGCGGCTTCACGAGCTGCAGGACTTCGATACGCTGTTGCGGCTGGTCACCGCGGTCAAGGCGCCGCCGTCGGAGGCCAAGCTGCCGGTGTTCTTCATTGCCGGTCGCGACCTCAAGATCCTCGGCATCGCCGATGCGCAGGTCGACGGCATCTATGTCTCAAGTCCGGGGCTGGTCTATGCCGCGGTGGCGACCGACCGGGCCTCCAACAGCTTCAGCAACGGCGTCAACACCGCGCTATTCCACGAATATGCGCACCATTTCATGTTCCAGTATTTCACCGCCGCCTACCCGCCCTGGTATGTCGAGGGCTATGCCGAGTACATGTCGACGGCGACGTTCAAGCCCGGCGAAACCAGTTTCGGCAGCTTCGACAAAGGCCGCGCCTATCAGCTGATCGCGCTGCCGTGGATGCCGATGCAGACCTTGCTGACGGCCCGGCGCAGCGACCTGAAGGACGCGCAAGTCCCGGCGTTCTATGCGCAAAGCTGGTTGACTACCCATTACCTGATGCGCGACGCGCAGCGGTCAAAGCAGTTGATCGCCTATCTGCAACTGGTCGCGAAGGGCACGCCGCGCGATGCGGCTTTCACCACCGCCTTCGGCCTCGGCATCCCCGAATTCACCAAGGCGCTGCGGGCGTACATGACGTCGAAGGAGTTCACCCATTCGCGGATGACCGGCGCGGCGGCGGGTCCGTCGCCGGGCGATCCGGTGACGGCGATGACCGTGCTGCCGCCGTCCGCCGACGATCTGCTGATCCCGGCGACCCGGCTGTCGGTGATTGAGGGACGCGACCAGGCCCCTGCCCTGCTCGACCTCGTCCGCACCGCCGCGGCGCGCTATCCCGGCGATGCCTATGCGCAGGCCGTGCTTGCCGAGGCCGAGATCAAGCTGGGCGACCGGGCCGCGGGTCTGGCGTTGCTCGATGCGCAGCTGGCGGCGCGGCCGGCCGATGCGCAACTGCTGTACCTGCGCGGACGTGCCTGGCTGCGCGATGCCGTCATCGCGCACCGGGCGGGCAAGGACGCCGGCGACCTGATGAAGCAGGCGCGCCGCGCCCTTGCGGCGGCCAACCGCGCCCGGCCCGACGACTACCGCATCCTGTTCGCGCATGCGCTGGCATCGCGCGAAGGCCGCCTGCCCGATGCCGAGATGCCGGTGCTGCTGCGCGCCGCCGAACTGGCACCGCAGGTCGGCGAGATCGCCATCGTCGCCGCGCAGGCGCTGGCGGCGCGCGGCGACAAGGCGGAGGCGCGGCAGTTGCTGACCCCTGTCGCCAATGATCCGCACGAAGGGCCGGGGTCGAAGCGCGCCGCGGCGATGCTGGCGGCGCTCGACCGCAACGCTGCCGTCGATGCCGGGCCGGAGGAAACGCCCGATGGCGAGAAGGACGACTGACCGCGCCTTGCGCTTCGTTACGGGCGCCACATCTAGGCGGGCATGGACAGCCTGATCGCGCTCTTTTCGCAACCGGCGACCTGGGTGGCGCTGGCGACGCTGATCGCCATGGAAGTCGTGCTCGGCATCGATAATCTGGTGTTCGTCTCGATCCTGACCAACAAGCTGCCCGAGGCGGTCCGGCCGCGAGCCCGCAGGATCGGCATCGGGCTGGCGCTGGGCCTGCGGCTGGCGCTGCTCGGCACAGTGGCGCTGATCGTCAAGCTGACACAGCCGATCTTCACGCTGTTCGATCACGGGTTCTCGTGGCGCGACCTGATCCTGATCGCCGGTGGCCTGTTCCTGGTGTGGAAGTCGACGACCGAGATCCATCACAACGTCGACCCGGCTGCCGTCGCCGACGAGCTCGAAGCCGACGCCGCGCCGGTCGGCAAGGCGGTGACCATCGGCTTCGCGGCGGCGATCGGGCAGATCATCATGCTCGACCTGGTGTTCAGCATCGACTCGATCGTCACCGCCGTCGGCATGACGCCGCACATCCCGGTGATGGTCGTCGCGGTGATCGTCGCGGTGCTGCTGATGCTGCTCGCGGCGGGGCCGTTGTCGGACTTCATCGCGCGCAACCCGACGGTGGTGATGCTGGCGCTGGGGTTCCTGCTGATGATCGGCATGACGCTGATCGCGGAAGGCTTCGGCGCGCATGTCGAGAAGGGCTATGTCTATGCCGCGATGGCGTTCTCGGCGGCGGTCGAGGGCCTCAACATCTGGTCGCGCGGCGCCCGCGTGCGCAAGGCGCGCCGCTGAGCCCTTTCCTTTTGTGCCACGCGCCGCCGCCTGCTAGTCAGCCGCGATGACCGTTTACCTGCACGAGGGCGACCTGCCCCATGACGTCTTCGCCCCCGGGCCCATCGCGGTGGACAGCGAGACCATGGGGCTGCACCCGCACCGCGACCGGCTGTGCCTGGTCCAGCTCAGCGACGGCGGCCCCGACGAGCATCTCGTGCGCTTCGCCAAGGGCCAGTACGACGCGCCGGTGCTGAAGGGCATCCTGAGCGATCCCAACCGTCTGAAGCTGTATCATTTCGCGCGCTTCGACCTGGCGGTGATCGAGCAGTATCTCGGGGTGCGCGCCATCCCCTGCTATTGCACCAAGATCGCCTCCAAGCTGGTCCGCACCTACACCGACCGCCACGGCCTGAAGGACGTCCTGCGCGAGACCATCGGCGTCGACATCTCCAAGCAGCAGCAGTCCTCCGACTGGGGCGCGCCGGAGCTCAGCGACGCGCAGAAGGAATATGCCGCCTCCGACGTGCGTTACCTGCACCGGGCGCGCGAGGTGCTCGACACCCGCATGACCCGCGAGGGCCGCATGGAATACGCCCAGGCGTGCTTCGACTTCCTGCCGTGGCGCGCGTCGCTCGACCTGGCGGGCTGGCCCGAAGTCGATATCTTCGCCCATCTGTGAGCGTCGCCGCCGCCAGCTATACGCGCCGCCAGCGGTTGGCCCTGCCCGGCAGCAGCCACGACCGCATCGTCTCGGTGTTGAAAGTGCTGCTGCCGTTCCTGGCACTGGCGCTGCTGGCGCTGATCATCATCCTGCCGCTCAGCGGGGCGCGCGAATTCTCGTTCCTGCTGGCCAAGGACAAGGTCGCGATGGCCGCCGACCGGCTGCGCCTCGACAAGGCGGTGTACCGGGGCGAGACCGCCAAGGGCCAGCCGTTCATCATCCGCGCGGGCGGTGCCGTCCAGCACAGCAGCGCCGTGCCGATCGTCGAGCTGACCAGCCTCGACGCGACGCTGGCGATGACCAAGGGCGATGCGCACGTCACCGCGCCGACCGGGAAATACGACATGGACCATGACCGGCTCAACATCGCCGGGCCGGTGCGCGTCGATGGCGACGCCGGCTACACGCTCGACAGCAAGGACGTGGTGGTCAGCCTGATCGACCGGACGGTGCAGACCGACTCGGCGGTGACGGGGACGCTGCCGCTGGGGAATTTCCGCGCCAACGCGCTGCGTGCCGACCTGGCGGGCGAAACCGTGGTGCTGACCGGGCGGGCGCACTTGCACATCCTGGGGGCTTCGGCCAGACGGGCGGCACGATGAAGATTGCCCTGATCCTACTGCCGCTGCTGCTGGCCACCGCTGCCGCCGCGCAGAACTCCGCCCTCAAGGGGCACAACACCGACGCGCCGATCGACGTCGACGCGGCGCGGATCGAGGTCAGCGACAAGGCCAACCAGGCGATCTTCTCCGGCGACGTGCATATCCGCCAGACCGACCTCAAGCTCGACGCCGACAGCGTCAAGGTGTTCTACCTGCGCCCGAAAACCGGCGACCCGACGATCCAGCGCCTCGACGCCACCGGCAACGTCGTGATGACCTCGCCGACCGAGAAGGCCAGCGGGCGGCTGGGCATCTATGACGTCACCCAGCGCCAGATCACGCTGATCGGCGACGTCGTGCTCAACCGCGGCGACTCGGTGCTGCGCGGCCAGCGGCTGGCGATCGACCTCGACAGCGGGCGCTCGACTCTCGACGGCGCCAACGCCCCCGGCAAGCCCGGCGAGCCTGCGACCGGCGGGCGCGTCTCGGGACGCTTCGTCGTTCCACCCCGGAACGGCTCAAACTAAGTCGAATTCGGCAGCGAAACGGCTCGACAAGCCTCCTGCCGCCTTTGCAAATCGCCGCCGAGGCGCTAGGCGTTTTCCTTGCCATGCACGTTTCGCGCCAGTTGATCTGGCGGCACGTGACGGGCTGTTGCAGGAGCGTATATGGCGGATCTCGACCTGATGGAGCGTGAGGCCGAAGCGACCGCCGCGGCGGCGCAGCGCGGCCTTGCGGTCGTCGCCATCGGCAAGCGCTACGACAAGCGCGTCGTCCTTCGCGACGTCTCGCTGACCGTCAATCGCGGCGAGGTCGTCGGGCTGCTAGGCCCGAACGGCGCCGGCAAGACGACCTGCTTCTATTCGGTGATGGGGCTGGCGATGCCCGACCAGGGCCGCATCCTGCTCGACGGCAACGACATCACCGCGCTGCCGATGTACCGCCGTGCTGCGCTCGGCCTCGGCTATCTGCCGCAGGAAACCTCGATCTTTCGCGGCATGACGGTGGCGCAGAACATCTCTGCGGTGCTGGAAGTCTCGGAGCCCGACAAGGCCGCGCGCGCAGTGCGGCTGGAGCAACTGCTGGACGAGTTTCACATTGCCCGGCTGCGCGATGCGCCGGCGATGGCGCTGTCGGGCGGCGAGCGGCGGCGTTGCGAGATCGCCCGCGCGCTGGCGGCACAGCCCTCGATCATGCTGCTCGACGAGCCGTTCGCCGGCATCGACCCGATCTCCATCGCCGACATCCGCAACCTGGTGGTGCAACTCCGCGACCGCGACATCGGCGTGCTGATCACCGACCATAATGTCCGCGAGACGCTGGAAATCGTCGACCGCGCCTGCATCATCTACGACGGCCGCGTGCTGTTCGAGGGCACGCCCGAGGCACTGGTCGCCGACGAGACGGTGCGCCGCGTGTACCTGGGCGAAGGGTTCAGCCTGTGAAACCCGCCGTAAATCCTCCCCCTCTTCAGGGGGAGGTGGCGCACCGCGCCGGAGGGGGAGCCACAAGCGCTATCCTCGCCCGGAAGCCCCCTCCGTCACCTTCGGCGACACCTCCCCCTGAAGAGGGGGAGGATCAGGTCGACTGATGAGTATCGGGCCGCGCCTGGACTTGCGTCAGTCGCAGCAGCTGGTGATGACACCCCAGCTGCAGCAGGCGATCAAGCTCCTTGCGCTGACCAATCTCGAACTCGAAGCCTATATCGGCGAGGAGCTCGACCGTAATCCGCTGCTCGATACCGCGGCCGACGACAGCGGCGGTGGTGACGAGCCCGGCGAGGCACCGCCTGTCGCCAGTGCCGAGGACAGCGGCGCCGACCAGTTGATCGCCGACGGCAATGCCACGGCCGACGCGCCGCTCGATGTCGACTACGGCGCCGAGACTTTTCACCACGACAGCCCCAGCGACAGCGTCGGCGGCGAAGCCGGCCCGATCGGTGGCGCCAGCACGGCGTCGGGCACCGAGACGCCGGACTTCGACAGCTATGCCGCCAGCGAGGCGTCGCTGGTCGACCTGCTCGGCGAGCAAGCGGGTGCCGCGTTCGACGGCGCCGACCTGATCATCGCCCGCCACCTGATCGATCTGATCGACGAGTCGGGCTATCTGATCGGCAACGTCGAGGAGGTCGCCGAGCGGCTCGGCGCCAATCCCGACGATGTCGGTCGCGTGCTGGCCGTCATCCACACTTTCGAGCCGAGCGGCGTCGGGGCGCGGTCGCTGAGCGAATGCCTGATGATCCAGGCGCGCGAAGCCGACCGGCTCGATCCGGCGATGCACATGCTGTTGCGCCACCTCGACCTGCTGGCGCGCGGCGACCTGGCAGGGCTGCGGCGGCTGTGCGGCGTCGACCAGGAAGACCTGTCGGACATGATCCGCGAACTGCGCGCCTATAATCCCAAGCCCGGCCTGCGGTACGGCGGCGAGCGCATGCAGGCGGTGATCGCCGATGTCTTCGTGACCCGTGGCCGGGGCGGCTGGCGGGTCGAGCTGAATGCCGCGACGCTGCCGCGCGTGCTGGTCGACCGGCGCTATTATGCCGAGCTGTCGCGCGGCGGCACCAAGGCGACCAAGACCTTCCTGACCGACTGCCTGTTGTCGGCGAACTGGCTGGTCAAGGCACTCGACCAGCGCGCCACGACGATCGTCAAGGTCGCGACCGAGCTGGTCAAGCAGCAGGAGGCGTTCTTCGAGGCCGGGGTCCATCACCTGCGGCCGCTGACGCTGCGCACCATCGCCGAGGCGATCGGCATGCACGAATCGACGGTCAGCCGCGTCACCTCGAACAAATACCTGCAGTGCGAGCGCGGGCTGTTCGAGCTGAAATACTTCTTTACCTCGGCGATCCAGTCGGCGGACGGCGGCGATGCGGTGTCGGCCTCGGCGGTGCGCGACCGCATCGCCCGGCTGATCGGCGCCGAGCCGCCGCACGATACGCTGAGCGACGACCGCCTGGTCGAGATGCTGCGCGGCGAAGGCTTCGACATCGCCCGGCGGACGGTGGCGAAATACCGCGAGGGCCTCGGCATCGGCTCCAGCGTCGCGCGGCGCCGAGCGAAACTGCTCGAAACGGCAGCCTAACGCCGCTACCGTTCGTTCACCGGACAGAACCCGCAGCGAAAGCCAGAACATGACCGATATTCACTACAAGATCGTCGAACACGACGGCGGCTGGACCTACAAGCTGGGCGACGTCTTTGCCGAGACATTCCGCACCCATGACGAAGCCATGGCGGCAGCACGCGCCGTCGCGCAGGAGCAGCAGCTCGGCGGCGAGACCGTGCCGATCAGCTGGCAGGATGCCGATGGCGTCTGGCACGAGGAAGTCGCGCGCGGCGACGATCGCCCGAGCGCGGACGTCAGCGAAGGCTGAGCCAAGGGCGAGAAGCATCGGATTGAGCCAAGATCGACGACCATCCCGGCGAATCCCGGTTGGCCTCGATCTTGGCCCGGTGTCGGCCTAGCCGAGCGTCGATGCGGGCTGGGCTCGCTGAAGATCGATCGGCGCCAGCCATTCGGCGATCAGATCGCCGACCCGGCCGACGGCGGCCGGATGGAACAGCCAGTGCCCGGTGTCGGGAATCTCGTGATAGTCGACCGGTCCCGTCAGGCGGCGGGCGGTCGCCTTGGCGGTGGCCACCGGCGTCACCCGGTCCTCGGTGCCGACGACGACCAGCGCCGGCATCGACAGGCGGGCATAGTCCACGGTCGCCGCGCCGTTGCGCGTCAGCCACGGAAAGCTGAGGTCGGCGAGCACCCGGCCCGAATCCCAGACTAGCGCGGCGATCTCGGCGCTGGCGATGTCGGCCGGCACCTCGTTGAACAGGCCCCAGCGCGCTGCGTCGGGCTCCATCATCGTCGGCCGCTTCCACCAGCCCCAGTGCGAGATGATCTTCCACACCGTCCGCACGGGGTCGGCGGCGATCGCCGGCGTCGATGCGCTGGCGGCGGGCGACAGCAGGATCAATCCCGCCGGTTGGACCCGCGCTGCGACGGCCTGCGCCAGGAAGCCGCCCATCGAATGACCGATGATGATCGGCGGCGCCGCCAGCCTCGACACGTCCTCGACCAGATAGTCGATATAGTCCTTCAGGCCCAAAGCAGCGATCTCGGGCGGTGGCGGCTCCTCGCGCCGCCGGTCGTGAAACGGCAGCGCCGGGGCGTGGGTGGTATAGCCCACCGCCTCGAAGCGCGCGCGCAGTCCACTCCATACCGCGGGCGTACCCCACATGCCGTGGATGAAGTAGAGGTCGGTCATGCAACGACGCCCGACGACGCCAGTACCGCCATCGTCACCAGGTCGCCGGCGGTCGCGGTCTGCGGCGCGATCTGCACCGGCTTCGACATGTTGACCAGCAGCGGCCCGATCATCCGGCCGCCGCTCAGCTCGCGCAGCAGCTTGGCCGATATGTTCGCCGACTGCAGGCCCGGCATGATCAGCACGTTCGCCGGCCCCGACAGGCGCGAGAACGGGTAGATCTTCTTCATGCGGCTGTTGAGGGCGACGTCGGGGGACATTTCGCCTTCATATTCGAAGCTGACGCGGCGTTCGTCGAGCAATTTCACCGCATCGCGCAACGGCACGATATATTCGCCCGGCGGATTGCCGAAGTTGGAGTAGCTGAGGAAGGCGACGCGGGGGTCCTGCCCGAGGCGACGCGCCACGGCGACCGTCGCCTCGGCGATATCGGCCAGCTGCACCGCGGTCGGACGCTCGGTGACCGTGGTGTCGGCGATGAAGATCGTGTCGGCGCGCCCGACGTGCATGTGGATGCCGAATGGCGTGTGGCCGGCCGCCGGATCGAGGACCTGCCGCAGCTGCCGGAAAGTCTGGGCGAAGTTGCGGGTGATGCCGGTGATCATCGCATCGGCGTCGCCGAGCTCGACCAGCAGCGCGCCGAAGATGTTGCGCTCGTGGTTGACCAGCCGCTGGACATCGCGGAGCACCGCGCCGCGCCGCTGCATCCGCTTGTACAGGAACTCGACCATGCGCTCGACCAACGGGCTGACCGCGGAGTTGTGGATTTCATAGGCGTCGATGTCGGGGACGCCGATCATCGCCAGGCCGTCGCGGATCGGGCCCTCGCGGCCGACCAGCACCGCGGTGCCATAGCCCGAGCTCTGGAAGCTGACCGCGGCGCGCAGCACGATATCCTGCTCGCCCTCGGCAAAGACGACGCGGCGCGGCTTGGCGCGGGCCAGCTCGAACGCCCCGGCCAACAGCGAATTGGTCGGGTTGAGGCGGCTGCGCAGCTGGTGGCGATAGGCGGCCTCGTCGAAGAACGGCTTCTTGGCGACACCCGAGTCCATCGCGGCCTTGGCGACGGCGGCGGGAATGCGCTCGATCAGGCGCGGGTCGAACGGTGCCGGGATGATGTATTCGGGGCCGAAGGTCGGCGACTTGCCGCCGTACGCCGCGGCGACCTCGTCGGGCACCTGCTCGCGTGCCAGTGCCGCCAGCGCGTTGGCGGCGGCCAGCTTCATCTCCTCGTTGATCGTCGTCGCGCGGACATCGAGCGCACCCCGGAACAGATAGGGGAAGCACAGCACATTGTTGACCTGGTTGGGATAATCCGACCGGCCGGTGGCGACGATGGCGTCGGAGCGAACTGCGGCGACCTCCTCCGGCGTGATCTCGGGATCGGGGTTGGCCATCGCGAAGATGATCGGGTTCTTGGCCATCGAGGCGACCATCTCGCGCGTCACCGCGCCCTTCTGCGACAGGCCGAGCAGGACGTCGGCACCGCGCACCGCCTCGGTCAGGGTGCGGTCCTCGGTGGTCGAGGCGTGCGCCGACTTCCATTGGTTCATGCCCTCGGTGCGGCCCTGCCAGATGACCCCCTTGGTATCGCACATGATGACGTTGCGGACGCCCAGCGCCTTCATCAGCTCGGTGCAGGCGATCGCCGAGGCGCCGGCGCCGTTGACCACCAGCTTGATGTCGGCGGGATCGCGCCCGGTCAGGAACAGCGCGTTGATCAGCCCGGCGGCGGCGATGATCGCGGTGCCGTGCTGGTCGTCGTGGAACACCGGGATGTTCATCCGCTCCTTGAGCGTCGTCTCGATGATGAAGCACTCGGGCGCCTTGATGTCCTCGAGGTTGATGCCGCCGAAGCTCGGCTCCATCAGCTCGATCGCGTCGATCAGCCGGGCGGTGTCCTCGGTCGCCAGCTCGATGTCGATCGAATCGATGTCGGCGAAGCGCTTGAACAGCACCGCCTTGCCCTCCATCACCGGCTTCGACGCCAGCGCGCCGAGGTTGCCCAGCCCGAGGATCGCCGTGCCGTTGGAGATCACCGCGACGAGGTTGCCCTTGGCGGTATAGTCGTACGCCGCCTCCGGATCGGCGGCGATGGCGAGCACCGGCACCGCGACGCCAGGCGAATAGGCGAGGCTGAGGTCGCGCTGCGTCGCCATCGGCTTGGTCGGCACGATCTCCAGCTTGCCCGGCTTGCCCATCGCATGGAACAACAGCGCCTCACGGTCGGAAATCTGCGCCGTTGATGTCTCGTCGGTCATGCTTGCTGTCCCTCACTATACGCCGACATTAGGGGGCGGTGCCGGTCCTGTCATCCGGGCTTGCATGCAAGCCCTACGGCAGGGCGCCACAGCTTTAGTTTTGATGCGGCGCGCGCACTCACTATGACAGGGGCGGATGTCCGACGTCGCCCCGCAACCCTCACCGATGATGGCGCAATATCTCGGCCTCAAGGCCGGGGTGGTCGACTGCCTGCTGTTCTACCGGATGGGCGATTTCTACGAATTGTTCTTCGACGATGCGGTCAAGGCGGCGGCGACCCTCGACATCGCACTGACCCGGCGCGGCCAGCACGAGGGCGCCGACATCCCGATGTGCGGCGTGCCGGTCCATGCCCACGAGAACTATCTGCAGCGCCTGATCCGCGCCGGCCACCGCGTCGCCATCGCCGAGCAGATCGAGGACCCGGCAGTCGCCAAGAAGCGCGGTGCCAAGTCGGTGGTGGCGCGCGCCATCGTGCGCATCGTCACGCCCGGCACGCTCACCGAGGCGGCGCTGCTCGACGCCCGCGCCTCGAACTGGCTGGCCAGCGTCGCACCGCAGGCGGGCGTGGTCGGGCTGGCGTGGTGCGATGTCTCGACCGGCGTGTTCCGGACGCTGAGCTGCCCGCCCGAGGCGCTGCCCGCCGAGCTGGCGCGGATCGGCGCGTCAGAGCTGATCGCGCCGGAGGGCTGGAGCGACGCTCCCACGACGCCGCGCCCGGCCCGGGACTTCGATTCCGCCACCGGGGCCGAGGCCTTGAAGCGCCAGTTCGAGGTGTCGACGCTCGACGGCTTTGGGCAGTTCTCGCGTGCCGAACTGGCAGCGGCGGGGGCGTTGCTGGCGTATCTGGGTCATGCGGGCGCGGGGCAGCTGCCGATGCTGGCGCCGCCGCAGCCGCAACTGTCGGCGCACTGCATGGCGATCGATGCCGCGACCCGCGCCAGCCTGGAGATTTCGCGCAGCGTGCGCGGCAGTCGGGCGGGCAGCCTGCTCGATGCGATCGACGCGACGGTAACCGGGAGTGGCAGCCGCCTGCTGGCCGACGACCTCGCCGGGCCATTGACCGATGCGGCGACAATCAACGCGCGGCTCGATGCGGTCGGCTGGTTCGTCGATGCCAGCGTGGCGCGGACCCGGACCCGCGACGCACTGAAGCCCGCCGCCGATATCGAGCGCGCCTGCTCGCGGCTGGCGTTGGGGCGCGGTGGCCCACGCGATCTTGCCGCGATCCGCGACGGGCTGGTGCTGGCGACGGCGCTGAAGGCGATGCTGGGCGCGCAGGCGGAGCTTGGCCTGCCGTCGCTGCTGGCGGACACGCTCGACCGGATCGGCGCGCACGGTGCGGAGATCGACCAGTTGCGCGCCGCGCTGGTGCCGGAGCCGCCGTTCGAGACGGCGAAGGGCGGCTACATCGCGCCCGGCTATGACGCGGCGCTCGACGAACTCCGCGCTGCTTCCACCGATGGCCGCCGGCTGGTCGCCGCGCTGGAAACGCGGTTGCGCGCCGAGACCGGGGTGACGACCCTGCGCATCCGCCACAACAACGTGCTCGGCTATCATATCGAGGTCGCCGCGCGTGCCGCCGACCCGCTGATGGCGGCGGATTCGGGCTTCATCCACCGCCAGACCATGGCGGGGGCAGTGCGCTTCGGCTCGCCCGAACTCCACGACCTCGGGTTGAAGATCGCCCAGGCCGGCGACCACGCGCTCGCGGCCGAGGCCTCGCATTTCGAGGAGTTGCGCGAGGCGGTGCTGGCTCGCAGCCCGGCGATCCTCGGCACCGCGGCGGCACTGGCACGGCTCGACGTCACCGCCGGGCTCGCCGACCTCGCGGCGCGCGAGGGCTGGGTCCGGCCGATCGTCGATGCCAGCTGCGCCTTCGCCGTCGAGGCCGGGCGGCATCCGGTGGTCGAGGCGGCGACCCGCGCCGCCCGCGTCGCCTTCGTCGCCAACGACTGCGACCTGTCGGAGGATCGCCGGCTGTGGCTGGTCACCGGCCCCAACATGGCGGGCAAGTCGACCTTCCTGCGCCAGAATGCGCTGCTGGCGGTGCTCGCGCAGTCGGGCGCCTGGGTCCCGGCAAAGGCCGCGCATATCGGCATCGTCGACCGCCTGTTCAGCCGCGTCGGCGCGTCGGACGATCTTGCCGCCGGGCGCTCGACCTTCATGGTCGAGATGGTCGAGACCGCAGCGATCCTGACGCAGGCGACCAGATCGTCGCTGGTCATCCTCGACGAGGTCGGGCGCGGCACCTCGACCTATGACGGCCTTGCGATCGCCTGGGCGGTGCTGGAGGCGGTCCACGACAACCTCGGCTGCCGCTGCCTGTTCGCGACCCACTACCACGAGCTCACCCGGCTGTCGGCGCGGCTCAAGGGGCTGGCGCTGGTCACCGTCAAGGTCCGCGAATGGCAGGGCGAGCTGGTCTTCCTGCACGAGGTCGGGCCGGGCGCCGCCGATCGCAGCTACGGCCTTGCGGTCGCCCGCCTCGCCGGCTTGCCGCGCCCGGTCATCGCGCGCGCCAAGGAAGTCCTCGGCCGCCTCGAGACCCAGCGCGACAAGACCGGCGGGCTCGCCGCCGCGCTCACCGACCTGCCGCTGTTCGCCAACCTGCCTGAGCCCGCCCCCGCCGACACGCTTCGCGACCGGCTGGTGGAAATCATGCCCGATACCCTCAGCCCGCGAGAGGCGCTCGACCTGATCTACGAGCTCAAGCGCCTGGGGTGACACTTGGGGGCATGGCGCGAATGCACGAAAACGACTAACTGGCGCGCAATGGCTTCCCGTCCCGACGCAGTTCCGAACCGCCGTGCAATCATCGACCGCCGGGTCGTCGCGGACGCCTTGCGCGATGCCGCCGCGGCGCAGACCCGGCTGGAGGACCGGCGCGATGCCTGTGCCGCGATCATCCGCGATGCGCTTGCCACCGGCCGCACCGAACTGACCCGCCGCCTCCACGAGCGCCCGTCGCGGGGGCATGAATATGCCGCGGCCAACGCCTTCCTGACCGACCAGCTGCTGCGGCTGACCTTCGACTTCGTCACCACATCGCTATACCCGCTGGCCAATCCGACGGCGTCGGAACGCATGACGCTGATCGCCGTCGGCGGCTATGGCCGCGGCGAGATGGCGCCCTATTCCGACATCGACATCCTGTTCCTGACGCCGTGGAAGCAGACCGGCTGGGGCGAGCAGGTCATCGAGACGATCCTGTACCTGCTGTGGGACCTGAAGCTGAAGGTCGGCCATTCGACGCGGTCGCTCGACGACATGATCCGCATGGCCAAGTCCGACCTGACCATCCGCACCGCCTTGCTGGAGGCGCGCTTCATTTGGGGCGACCGGCCGTTGTACGACCAGGCCGCGGCGCGCTTCCGCAAGGAGATCGTCGCCGGCAACGCCCGCGCCTTCATCGCCGACAAGCTGGCCGAGCGCGACGCCCGCCACGCCCGCATGGGCGACAGCCGCTATGTCGTCGAACCCAACCTCAAGGAGGGCAAGGGTGGCTTGCGCGACCTCCACACGCTGTTCTGGATCGGCAAGTTCGCCTATCAGGTTGAGACCGTCGAAGGGCTGGTCGACAAGGGCCTGCTGACCGCGCCCGAGCTGGCGCAGTTCCTCAAGGCCCAGAACTTCCTGTGGGCGGTCCGCTGCAACCTCCACGACATCGCCGGGCGGGCGGAGGAGCGGCTGACCTTCGACGTCCAGCGCGAGTTGAGCATCCGCCTGCGCTACAACGACCGCGTCGGCATGGCGGCGGTCGAGCGCTTCATGCGCCATTATTTCCTGGTGGCGCGGCAGGTCGGCGACCTGACCGGCCTGTTCCTCAGCCACGTCGAGGAGACCTTCAACCGCCCGTCATGGCTGCCGATCTTCTCGCGGCGTCCGCGCAAGCTCCACGGCTTCAGCGTCAAGGCCGGGCGGATCAGCGTGCCGAGCGACGACTTTTTCGCGCAGGACCCGGTACGGCTGGTCGAGATGTTCACCCTGGCCGACGCGCAGGACCTGGAGATCCATCCGCTGGCGATGCGCCAGGCCGGGCGGGATGCGCATCTGCTGGGCGAGGCGACGCGCAAGGACCCGCGCGCCAACGCGCTGTTCCTCGACCTGCTGACCTCGAAGCACACCCCCGAGCGCGTGTTGCGCTGGATGAGCGAGGCCGGGGTGTTCGGACGCTTTGTTCCCGACTTCGGGCGCGTCGTCGCCCAGATGCAGTACGACATGTACCATCACTACACCGTCGACGAGCACACCATCCGGGCCATCGGGCTGGTCGCGCAGATCGAAGCCGGGACGCTCAAGGACGATCACAAGCTGGCGACCGCTGTGATCCACCAGCTGCAGTCGCGGCGCGTGCTGTACGTCGCGGTGCTGCTCCACGACATCGCTAAGGGGCGCGGCGGCGATCATAGCGAACTGGGCGCCGAGATCGCCGAACGGCTGTGCCCGCGTCTCGGCCTGTCGGCAGTGGAGACCGAGACGGTGGCGTGGCTGGTGCGCTATCACCTGCTGATGTCGTCGACGGCGTTCAAGCGCGACCTGTCGGACTTCAAGACCATCCTCGATTTCGCCGAGGTCGTCGCCTCGCCCGAGCGGCTGCGGCTGCTGCTGATCCTGACCGTCGTCGACATCCGTGCCGTTGGCCCGGGCGTCTGGAACGGCTGGAAGGCGCAGTTGCTGCGCGAACTTTACGAGGCTGCCGAGGAGGTCCTGCGCCTCGGCCACAAGCAGACCGGACGCAGCGAGCGCATTGCCGCCAAGCAGGCCGCGCTTGCCGCCGAGCTCGAGTGGCCCGCGGCGGAATTCGCCACCTACGCCAAGCGCATGGGCGACAGCTACTGGATCGCCGAGCCGCAGGACGTGCTGACGCGCAACGCCATCCAGGTCGAGCGCGCCGACGCGGAAGGGTCGCGCCTGTCGATCGGCTGCGAGGTCGACACGGCCTCGGGAACGACGCTGGTCACGGTCTATGCCGCCGACCATCCGGGGCTGTTCTATCGTATCGCCGGCGCAATCTCGCTGGGCGGCGCGAACATCCTCGACGCGCGCATCCACACGACGCGCGACGGCCAGGCGCTGGACAATTTCGTCATCGCCGATCCGCTCGGCCGTCCGTTCGCCGAGACGACGCAGCTGGCGCGGCTGAAGCGCATGATCGAGGACGTGCTGACCGGCAAGGTGCGCCTTGCCGACCGGCTGGCGGCGCGCCCGCTGGCGCGGCGCCGCGCCGAGGTGTTCGCCGTCGAGCCCAACGTGCTGATCGATAACAAGGCGTCGAACCGCTACACCGTCGTCGAGGTCGCGGCGCTCGACCGACCGGCGCTGCTGTTCTCGCTGACCAGCGCGCTGTTCCAGTCCCGGCTGACCATCCACAGCGCGCACATCGCGACCTATGGCGAGCGCGCCACCGACACTTTCTATGTCACCGACCTGACCGGCGAGAAGATCGACAATGCGGCGCGGCTGAAGAGCCTGGAAAAGCGCCTGATGGCCTTGTCGGCGTCGCGGACCGAGGGTTTCGAGGCGGTCGCGGCGGAATAGCTCAGCCGGCGACCAGCCTGCTGACCCAATAGACCAGCGCCGCGACCAGTGCGGTGACCGGTAGCGTCACCACCCAGGCGATGACGATCCGCCCGGCGATGTTCCAGCGTACCGCCGACAGCCGCCGCGACGCGCCGACGCCGACGATCGCGCCGGTGATGGTGTGGGTCGTCGACACCGGGACGCCGAGCGCGGTCGCGGCGAACAGCGTGATCGCGCCGCCGGTCTCGGCACAAAAGCCCTGGACCGGCGTCAGGCGGGTGATCTTGGAGCCCATGGTGTGGACGATGCGCCAGCCACCCAGCATCGTGCCGAGCGCCATCGCCGCCTGGCAGCTCAGCACCACCCACAATGGAATATGGAAGCCGCCCTGCAGCAGCCCCTGCGAGTAGAGCAGCACCGCGATGATCCCCATGGTCTTTTGCGCGTCGTTGCCGCCGTGACCGAGCGAATAGAGCGAGGCGGAAACGAGCTGGAGCTTGCGGAACACGCCGTCGGCACGGTTGGGCGTGAAGCGCCGGAACAGCCACGACACCAGCAGCACCAGGAACAGCGCCAGCACCAGGCCGATGGCGGGCGACAGCACGATGGCGGCCGAAGTCTTGAACACCCCCGACCAGACGACGGCGGTAAAGCCCGACTTGGCGATGCCGGCCCCGAGCAGCCCGCCGATCAACGCGTGGCTGCTGCTCGACGGGATGCCCAGCACCCAGGTCGCGACGTTCCAGCCGATCGCGCCCATCAAGGCGGCGAAGATGACGGTGGCATCGATGATGTCGGGGTGGACGATGCCCGTGCCGACGGTCTGCGCGACGTGCAGCCCGAAGAACAGGAAGGCGATGAAGTTGAAGAACGCCGCCCAGACCACAGCATATTGCGGGCGTAGCACCCGCGTCGAGACGATCGTCGCGATCGAGTTCGCCGCGTCGTGCAGGCCGTTGAGAAAGTCGAAGACCAGGGCCACGCCGATCAGCGCGATCAGCCACGGCAGGGCGAGAGCTTCCACGACTTACGCGTGATCGATCACGAGACCCTGGATCTCGTTGGCGACGTCCTCGAAGCAGTCGACGACCTTTTCGAGGTGCCCGTAGAGCTCCTGCCCGACGACGAAGCCCATCGGGTTCTTGTCGCCATGCTTCTTGAACAGCGCCTTCAGGCCGGCGTCATGGATGGTGTCGGCCTGCTCCTCGATGCGGACGATGCGCTCGGTCAGGATGTGCAGCCGGCCGGCGTTGGGGCCGAGCTGGCGCAGCAGCGGGATCGCCTCGGCAGCGATGCGCGCCGCCTCGACGATAATGCCGCTCATGTCCTGCATCTGCGGCTCGAAGCTGGTGACGTCGAACAGCTCGATCGCCTTGGCGGTCTTGTTCATCTGGTCGATGGCATCGTCCATCGAGCCGATCAGGTCGGTGATCGCGCTGCGGTCGAACGGCGTGACGAAGGTGCGGCGGACGTCCTGCAGCACCTTGCGGGTGATGTCGTCGGCCTCGTTCTCCAGCGCGAAGATGGTCTTGCCATGCCCGGCCATGTCCTCGCCGCCCTGCAGCAGCCGGGCCAGCGCGTCGGCGCCGCCGACCAGGATCGCGGCATGGGCGTCGAACAGCTCGAAGAAGCGGCCTTGCTTTGGCATCAAGGCCTGGAACCAGCGTAGCATAGGTACTTTCTCGCCCCCTCGGTCGCGTGCCCAGATCAGTGCCCGGTCGGCCAGTCCGGCCGTCCTGGGAGGCTCACGGAAAGCCGTGATGATGGCCTTTAGTTCCGGCTCTTCGACCGCCTGCGCGGCTTCGGCGGGCGAGAACCAGCGGGTTTCGCGCTGGCCGTACTCTGGCCAGTCATCGAACTGGTTGATGAAGTTCAGCGGAAAGACCTCGACGGTCGCCTGCTTGACGCTGCCGTCGGAGCGCCGCTTGCCATAGCCGTAGCTGCCGATCGAGGCGGGGCAGGCGATGCCGGAGATGCCGGCCTCCTCGAAGGCTTCATGGGCGGCCGCCTGGTGCGACTGCAGCCCCCGGATCGGGTTGCCCTTGGGGATCACCCAACGCTTGGTCTCACGCGAGGTGATCAACATGACGGCGACCGATCCATCGGGATTGGCGCGGTACGGCAGGGCGGCGATCTGGCGGATGGCTGGACTTTCTGGGGCGTTCGTCGAAGGCGAACGACGCTCCAACGAGATAGCCGCATATTGTCACAAAAATAGCAACAATGTCTGAATTCCAACCCCGATATGTGAGTTTTCAGTGGCCATAGTCGAGGCGGGGGTACCAATCCGTACCTCGGCCTTCGGGCGTGACGTCGAGCACGGTCCATAGAGGCATCAGGTCGGGCGCGCCGCGCGGATCCTGTCCGGGGTCGGCGCTGGCCTGCCCCATCTCGCCGCCCCAGAAGTGCCGGATAGTGCCGTCCTGCCGGGTGAACACATTGAGCGCCGCATCGTCGCCGCCGTCGGGCGAAATGGCGTGATAGTCCTGGCTGAAGTTGCCGTTGAGATCGCTGAACAGCGGCAGGTCGCGCCAGCCGCGCTCGCGCTTGAACGCCAGCAGCCGCTCGATCGGCGACCGGGCCACCACAGCGAGGGCGACGCGCTGCTGGATGTCCTGCGCCTCGCCGTCCCAGGCGCTGAGCAGCGAGGTGCACATCGGGCACGGCCGCTCGCGCTGCGGCCCGAACATATAGCTGTAGACGACCAGCGTATCCTTGTCGCCAAACAGGTCGGCGAAGCTGGCGGGGCCGTGCTCGCCTTCGAAGCGGTAGTCGCCGATGACCTCGCCTCCGGGCGGCAGGGCGCGGCGCTGTTCGGCGACGCGCTCGATGTGGCGGCGCAGGTCGATCTCCTCGGCCAGCAGCGCGGTGCGGGCGGCGCGGTAGGCGGCGCTTTCGTTGGGCATGCGGACCTGGGTGGCGGCAGCGAGTTCTGCGGGGGACTTGAGCATGGTCGGGCTCCTCGATCAGTGACCGGCGAAGGCGCGCTCCAGCGCCGCGATGTCGAGCTTGGTCATGCCCATCATCGCCTGCATCGTCCGTCGCGCGGCGTCGCGGTCGGGATTGCCGAGCAGGCGCGGCATGATCGTCGGGGTGACCTGCCACGACAGGCCCCAGCGGTCCTTGAGCCAGCCGCACTGGCTCGGACTGCCACCACCCGAGATCAGCGCGTCCCACATCCGGTCGATCTCGGCCTGGGTCTCGACATGGATCATCATCGAGATCGCCTCGGTGAACTTGAAATGCGGGCCACCGTTGAGGCCGAGGAACGGGCGCCCGGCGAGGGTGAACTCGACGACCAGCACCGCGCCTTCCGGCGTGCTCGGGTTGTCGGCCGGCGACCGGCTGACGGAGTCGATGCGCGAATCCGGCAGCAGCGAGACGTAGAAGTTCGCGGCGTCCTCGGCGGCGCCATCGTACCACAGGCAGGGAGTGATCACGGTCATGCTGCCTGCTCCACCCGTGGGCCGGTGACGGCAAAGACGAGACCTTGCGGATCGACGCCCTGGACGATGTAGCCGCCGCCGGGCACCTCGACCGGGCCAAGGCTCACCTGCCCGCCGCCCGCCTCGACCGCCGCCTTGGCCGCGTCGATGTCGGCGACGTTGAAATAATATAACCAGGCCGGGGACTTGGGCACCGGGCTGTTCATCATCCCGCCCGACTGCACACCGTCGATGGCAAAGGTCTGGTAGGTCCCCATCGGGCCCATACCCATGGCGAAATCCTTGGTCCAGCCATAGCGTGCCGCATAGAATTCCCAAGCCGCGGCCCAGTCGCTGGTGACCAGCTCGCACCAGCCGGCGTGTCCGGGCGTGTAGGGCGGCACCGGCGGCGGCACCTCCTGCGAGATCGGCTTGATCAGATTGTAGGTCGCGCCTTGCGGATCGGCGACGGCGGCGATGCGCCCGACCGTCGGAATATCCTCGGGGCCGAAATGTACGGCACCCCCGGCAGCGCGGATCGCCTCGGCCTCGGCATCGACGTCGCCAACGCCGATATAGCCGACCCAGCCGGCGGTGGCCCCTTCGGGGAGGCGCATCAGTCCCGCCGTGCCGCGATCAGCGACGAACAACCGGTAGTCGCCACCGCCGTCATAGGCCTGCGTCGTCCAGCCGACCACCGCGCCGTAGAATTTGGCTGCGGCGTCGGGATCGCGGGTCACCAGCTCGTGCCAGATGAAGTTCGCCATGCTCAGTCCTCCGTGTCGAACAGCGGTGTGAACCCGCCATAGATCATGCGCTTGCCGTCGAAGGGCATGCCACCCGGGCCCGGCTTAAGGCGCTCGTCGGCCATCATCTTCGCCTGTGCCGCTTCGCAGGTCGCCTTGTCGGGCCAGACGATCCACGAGAACACCACGGTCTCGTCGGCTTTCGCCTGCACCGAGCGCTTGAAGTCGGTGACCTTGCCGTCGGGGATGTCGTCACCCCAGCACTCGACGACACGCTCGGCGCCGAGCTCCCTGAACACCGGCGCCGCACTGGCCGCCATGTCACGATACGCGGCGCGGTTGGCCACCGGCACCGGCACGACGAAGCCCTGGATATAGCTCATTGAGCGTCTCCTGTTGCCGCCGGCGTCGATGCCGACATTGCGGCATTCATCGCGGCCAGATCGAGCCACATGAACTCGAGGACATGTCCGTCGGGATCCTCGAGGCTGCGGCCGTACATAAAGCCGTGATCCTGGCTCGGCGACGGATCGCCACGACCTCCGGCAGCGACACCCGCCTCTATGGTCGCATCGACACCGGCACGGCTGTCCTCCGAAAAGGCCAGCAGCACTGCAGTCGCCGATCGCGCATCTGCGATCGGCCGCGGCGCGAAGTCGCTAAACCGGGCATGGCTCAACAGCATCACGGTGACATCCTCGGAAAAGACCATCGAGGAGGTTTCGGCGTTGCTGAACTGTGGGTTCAAGCTGCCGCCGATGGCGCGGTAGAACGTCGTCGACTTTGCGACGTCGCTCACCGGCAGATTGACGAAGATCTTCCTGGCCATTGTCCCTCCCTGCGGCATCACGTCCGTCTGGTTGTGCCGAATCTGTAGCTCAAGCCTATTGACATATTACGTTGATATCAACACAAATATTCAGTGAAAAATCCTGCAAAACTTGACGATGTCGCGTTCGAGACGACGCTGCTGGTGCGCGACCATTGCCTGTGCCTGCACACCCAGCGCGCAGCGCGGGCGCTGGCGCGGCGCTTCGACGAGGTGTTTCGACCGCTGGGCATCACCAGCGGACAGTTCTCGCTGCTGATCTCGCTGAATCGGCCGCACCCGCCGTCGATCGGTTCGGTGGCGGCGCTGCTGGCGATGGACCGGACGACCCTGACTGCCAATCTGAAGCCATTGGAGCGTCGCGGCCTGCTGACCGTAACGACCGATCCCGCCGACCGCCGCAGCCGCCTGCTGGCGCTGACTATGGCCGGGCAAGCCGTCCTGGCGCAGGCCGCGCCGATCTGGATCGCGACGCATGGCGAGGTCGAGCGCAGCCTGTCGCCCGGCGGCGCGACGCAGTTGCGCACCGCATTGCGGGCGATCGCCTGAGCTTCACCGCCATGGTCACGCGATTGCAATATCGCTGGCCGATGGCATTGCGCTACGCTGGTCGCAGATCGGGTGCGCGGCTCAAGAGGTTCGTCGATGCTGAATGGAATACGCCGGATCGCGGCTGCCGCACTGGCGCTTGGCCTGTCTGCCGCCGCCGCGGCAGCACCACCGCCGGCGCCGCGCCTCGTCGTGGTCATCTCGATCGACCAGTTCAGCGCCGGGCTGTTCGACCAGTATCGCTCGACCTTCACCGGCGGTCTCAAGCAGCTTGCCTCCGGGGTGGTCTATCCGAACGGCTATCAAAGCCATGCAGCGACCGAGACCTGCCCCGGACATTCGACGCTGCTGACCGGCCATCATCCCGCCGCTACCGGCATCATCGCCAACAACTGGTACGATCCCGAGGTCGGCTCGCAGGTCTATTGCGTGTATGACCCGGCAGGTCCGGTGCCGGGCCGCGAGACTGCGCCGCGCGGTCCTGCCAACCTCAAGGTCCCGACCCTCGGCGAGTGGATGAAGGCCGCCGACCCGCACAGCCGGGTCTATGCCGTGTCGGGCAAGGACCGCGCCGCGATCATGATGGCCGGGCACAATCCCGACGGCGTGTTCTGGTGGGACGACGAGCGCGCCTTCACCACCTCCGTGCCCGCCGGGACCACTGCCGATGCCCGCCTGGCACCGGTGGCAGCATTCAACGCGGCGCTGATCAAGCGGTGGCGCGTCACGCCGCCGGCCTGGAAGCCGATCGACAAGCGCTGCGTCGTCGGCGGCACGGACACGTTCGGCACGCTGGCGATCAAGCACACGCTGCCACCGCAGGGCTATGAGGGGAGCTGGAACGACCCGGCCAACCTGAAGTATCTGCGTGCCTCGCCAGCCTTCGACCAGATCACGCTCGACCTCGCGACGCAGTTCCTCGACCATTTCAAGCTGGGTCGCGGCGCGGCGCCGGACCTGCTCGCGGTCAGCCTGAGCGCCACCGATTATGTCGGCCATCGCTACGGCCAGGGCGGCCCGGAGATGTGCGACCAGCTCGCCCATCTCGACCGCGCGCTCGGGGTGTTCCTTGCCCGGCTGACGGCGCTGAAGGTGCCGGTGGTAGTGGTGCTGAGCGCCGACCACGGTGGTTCGGATGCCCCGGAACGCGCCGCCCAGCGCGGCTTCGCCGCAACCCGCCCGGTCGGCAACATCGTCGACGAAGTCGGTCGCGCGATCCAGGCCGAGTTTCACCTCGACTATGTCCCGCTCGCCGGCGACCCTGAGCAGATCAACATCGTCGGCTTCGGCAGCCCCGATGCGGCGTTGAACGCCCGGATCCAGGCCGCGACCATCAAGCGGCTGCGCGCCCGGCCCGATGTCGTCGCGGTCTTCACCAGGGCTGAGGCGATGGCCGCGGTGCCCCGTCCCGGTACGCCGGTAGATGAACTGTCGCTGCTCGAGCGTTTCCACGAAAGCACCGACGCCGTCCGAAGCGGTGACATACTGGTCGCCTACCGACCCTATACGACCAGCGGCTCGCCATCGGCCTATGGCGACACCGTCGGCGGCCACGGCAGCCCGTGGAACTACGACCGCCGCGTGCCGATGCTGTTCTGGTGGCCCGGTGCCAGCGGCTTCGAACAATCGCTGCCGGTCGAGACGGTCGACATCGCGCCGACCCTGGCAGGTCTGCTCCACATTCCGGCGCCGCAGGTCGATGGACGCTGCCTCGACCTCGATCGTGGCGCCGCGACCACCTGCCCGGCGCCGTAACCGCCGTATTTCAAAGCTGGGCGAGCAGGGACAGCGCGTCGGAGTAATAGTCCCGGGTCGCGTTCTGCGATCCCGCCGCCGTCGAGCCCGTCAACCGGCGGACAACCGCCATGCCGCCAGCCGACAAGGCATAGGGCGCGGTTTCGCCGGTAACGACGTCGACCCAGGCCGGGATCGACGCGCCGCTGTCGACGAGCTTGCGCCAATAGCCGATGGCGTCGGTCGCCAGCGCCCGACGGCCGCCCATCGTCTGGTACAGCGGTACCCGGACCGCATCGAAGCCGAAGCGCGGCGGCTTGCCGGCGGCGGGGCCGACGACGCCGGTATCCGCAACGTCGATCCAGTCGCTCGGCAAGCGCGACGGCCCGAACCGCGTCTCGCCGGCCAGACGCTCGCCGTCGGCGATCAGCGCTGCCCAGCCACTGGCGGCGCCATCGGCCTTGCGGAACAGGTCGAGCGCCGGCCAGATGTAATAGGATGGATTTACGGTCGTGCGGCCCGGCGCGACGAAGCCGGTCAGGGCCGGCAGGAGCAGCGTCCGCCCCGCCTGGCGACGGATCAGGTTGGCCGAGATCGCCGCGCGGATCTGCGCTGCCCGCGCGCCATATTCGGGCCGGTGCCAACGCCGATGCGCGCGCATCAGCGCCCAGGCGATCAGGATATCGCCGTCCGTCGCATTGTTCGTGTCGGCGACCGGGACCGCTTCGGCGGGTGCGTAGCGCCACGAGAACAGGGCGACGTCCTTGCGCGCGAGGACCTGCTCGGTCCAGCCCGACAGGCTGTTGAAGGCCTCCTGGTCGTTGGCATGCTCGGCGAACAACATGCCATAGCCCTGCCCCTCGCTGTGGCTGATGCCGTTGTTGCCGGTGTCGACGATCCGCCCGTCCGACTGCAGGTAGCTCGCCTTGAAGTGGAGCCAATCTTCCAGGGCCGCGGGCGGAGCGACAGTTGGTGCAGGCGTTGCAGGCACAGCGGCGGGCTTTCCCCTTCTGGGCTTGTCCGGCTGGCGGACGGTGTCGCTGTTCGCCTTGGCACAGCCCGAGGTCAGCAACAGCGACGTCGCCAGCAACAGCGCGCGGCGATCAAAGTCCATGGTGCAGGACGATGCGATCCTTGGTCTGTTTGACCAGCCGCGTGCTGAGGGTGGCGCCGCCGATCGCCTGGAACCACGCGGCATAGGCGCCCTGCAACATCGATGCCGCCGCCCGCGGCCATTCTTCCGACCGTGCCGCGCCGCCGCCGGTGCCGCCCTGATGGTCGATGGCGATTCCGTCGGGCGCCATGGTCAGTGCAACGCGCCCGAGGCCGAGCTCCTGCCAGACATGGTTGATCGCCACCTCCAGCTCGACCAGCCCGGCGTTCTCGGGCAGGTGATGCCGCGCCGCGATGCGGGCCCCGACGGCGGCAAAGAAGCTGAGTCCCTGCTCCTCCGTCGCCTGCGCGAAGATCTCCTCGGTAAGCAACGATTCGAGCGCCGAGGGCCTGCCGCCCCAGGCGTCGAGGTCGTTTGCACCCGACCGTATCATGGCGAGACTCATCAGTTTCCTCCCAGAACCTGCTTGATGCCGACAGAGCCCCTGAACTCGTTATAGGCACCGAAAGTGTTGTAGTTCGCCTCGCCGCCGACTTTCATGCGCGGGTTGAGCGGGTAATAGACCGATCCTCCCGCCGCGAGGCCGAAGCCGGTCTGGCTGATGCTGTCGAAGCGCGAGCGCACGTCGTTATTGAGCGCTTTGAGCGCATCCAGTCGCGCCTGTGCCGTGGTGTCGGTCGGGTACAGCGCGGTCGATTGCTGGTTGTAGCTTTGATAGCCCGGCGCGGCGTTGACATCGACTTCGAAGCCGCCCGGCTGGCGCAGGTTGTAATGCACCGGGAAGCTGATGCTGAGGAAGCTCTGCGGGCTGAAATAGCCGCCTTGGCCATAGGTGAAGTAGTTCTGGTCGTTGGCATAGTCCTGGTAATTGCCGTTGATGCCGATGCTGAGCGTCGAGTTGCGGTTGCGGTAGACGCGGGTGTAGCCGCCGACATTGGCCTGGATGCCGTGGTTGGAGCGGACGTTGCTGCCCTTGTAGGCGTAGTAGGAGCCGTCGGCGTAAACCCCGGTGCCGCCAACATCGTAGGACATCGATGCACCGCCGCCGGCGCGCCTCACCGCGCCCCAGAAATCGCCGCTGACCGGATCGCGGGTGCCGGCATAGGCGACGACGCTGTCTTCGACCGGGCGGCGCTCCGCCCAGACCTTGGCAGTGACCGAGGGCGACAGCCGCGGGCTCAGGGTGACGCCGCCGACGATGCCGGTCTTGCCGAAGCCGAGCGGCGTGGTGCCGACGTCGGCCTTGACGAAGCCGTTGGAATAGCCCGCCGACACCGCGACGCCGGAGGCCTGCTGGGTGTCGGCGGCGACCAGCTCCGAGGCCTTTGCCGCGACGATGCCCTCCGCTTCGCGGGTGGCGTTGCGACCGAAGCGCGCGAGGCCGGAGCCGACCGGACGCCCGGCATCGATGGCGAGCGCGGTGGCGCTGGCGGAGACTCGCCCGCCGGCTAACCCGGTCGACAGTTCGGCAGTGCCGCTGACGGTCTGGGACTTGCTCAACCCGACCTCGCCGCTGCGCTGGCGGTACTCGGTCTTGACGTCGGCGCGCGTGCCGCTGTTCGAGGCGAGTGACTCGAGGTCGTCGGAGATCGACTGCAGTACCGGGTCGCCGATCGCGACACGCCGCTGTGGCCGATCGTCGTCCCGTGGCTGCGAGCCACCTCGTGGCAGCGTGCCCGGCAGTTCGCCGAGGCGGTCGAAGCCCGCGGCGCCGGCCGGGACATCGGGCAGGCGCGACTGGCGGCCCGATGACCGGCCCAGGTCGAACGGGTTGACCGGTGCGCTGGCCAGCGTCGCGCCGCTGCCGGTCGAAGCAGCGAAAGGGTTGGTCGAGGCGAAGCCGCCGCCGCTCGCCTGCGTCTGCTGGAGGTAGAGCTCGCGCGCGCGCTTCAGATAACGGGACGAAGCGCCCTCGTCGCCGCGCGAACGCTCCATCCGCGCTGCCGCGAGATACGTCGCATAATCGTTCGGATCGAGCCTGACGGCGCGGTCGAGCGCCTGGCGGGCAAGGGCATAGTCGCCGGTGCTGCCCGCGGTATCGATCAGGCCGATCAGCGCGCCCTTGTCGGTCGGCGCCTCCTTCAGCACGAGCTGGAAGGTCTGCGCGGCTTGCGGCAGTAGCCCGCCCGACTGGTACAGCCGCGCCAATGCGCCGAGGATGTCGGTGTTGCCGGGCGACGCCTGCCATGCCCCCTGGAGCAGGTCGAAGGCGGGCGCGTACTGCCCCTCCTCACGCATGCGGTCGGCCTGTGCGACGACGACGATGCCGTTGAGCCGTGCCACGGTGCGCTCGCCACCGCCCAGCGTTCCAGCCGCAGTCGCGGCCTTCTGGACCGCTGCAGTGGCCAGACCGTCCTGCCCGGTCTGGGCGAGGACGCGGATGATCCCCTCGTAATCCGCGGCATTGGACGAGCCGCTGGCGAGCGCCTGCTGGGCGAGCGCCGCTGCCCCTGCCTTGTCGCCGAGTTCGAGCAGGCCGCCTGCGATCTGGCCCTGCTTGGCCATCGTCAGGCCGGGTGTCCGGGCGAACTTGCCGAGCGCGGCGATCGCCTCGGGTGCCTCGCCTCGCGCCGCCAGCATCTTGCCGCGCGCGACCGCCGCATCGATCTTGAGACCCGCCGCAAAGCCGCGCATTTCCGCCGTGCGCTGCCCTTCCGGGATGCGCGCCATCAGCGTATCGGCGGCGACGTCGCGGCCGATCTGGCTGCTCAGCAGCGCGGCGGCGTACAGCGGCTCGGGGCCCGACAGTTGGGGCAGCGCCGAGATGATCGACAATACCTCCCCGCGCCGGCCGCGCTGGTCGAGGAAGCGCGCATAGTCATAGCGGATCCACGGATCGCCGGGGCTTTCCATCAGCCCGAGCTGGAACAGCCGCTCCGCCTCGCTGTCGTTGCGCGCCGCCGCCGCCTGCATCGCCTGCGCCCGGGTGGCACGGCGCTCGTTCCCCGCCACCGACGCCGGGGCGGTGCCGCCCAGCTTGGCCGCCGTCTGGTACAGGGCTGCGGCTTCGGCGAAATGGCCCTTGGTCTCGTAGATGCTGGCGAGCAGTTCGAGCGCCGGTCCGCGTTGCGGCGAGTCCGAATTCGACAGGTCCTCGGCGATCTTCTGGGCCTCGTCGATGCGGCCGGACGATTGTGCCGCGCGGGCTTCGTCGAGCCCGGCATAGAAGCGCGCCGAGGACAGTGCCTCGGCCCATCGCGCCGCCGGTCCGCGCGCCGACGCCCGGGTCAGGTAATCGCGCGCCTCGGCGAACTGCTTCTGCCGCAGCTTGACGATCCCCATGCCGCCCAGCGCGTCGGCATCGTTCGGGCGCAGCGCCAGCGCCCGGCGGAAGCCGCGCGTCGCGCCCTCCAGGTCGTTGGCGTTGAGTTGCCTGAAGCCGGCGGTACGGCTGTCGCCGGCAACATCGGCGGGGGGTGACGGCCGTGGAGCAGGCACCGGCTTTGGCGCCGGCGTCGCCACGGCGACCGGGCGCTGGACCGGCGCACGCACGACGGGCGTAGCAGGTGTCGGCTTCACCGCAGGCGGCTTGGTAGCCGCAGGTGCAGGCGCAGGCGTCGGTCCGTTCAAGCCGCGACGCGCCGCCGCGTTCGCCGGGTCGATCGCCAGCACGCGGCGGTACGCCTGGTTGGCGAGGTCCTGCCGCCCCTTGCCCTGCCAATAGGCGGCCTGGCTGAGCAGCGTTTGGACACCCGCAACCTGAGCGTGAGCGCCAACCGCGGTGGACAGCAGGGCCAGCGACGCGACGCCGAGGTAAAAACCGCGCGTCATCGTTCGGCCGCCTGCAGGCGCTTGCGTTCCTGTCGTTTGAGTAAGCGGAACATCGGGTAGGACAGCAGCACCGCGAGGAACAGGCCGCCGAGCGCCATCAGCAACGGGTGCTGGCTGAGCCAATAGGCGGTGCTGAGCCACATCGGCAGCGCGCCGACCCAATAGCCGTCGCCGACCGCAAAGCTGCTCATGCCGTCGCCGACGACCACCGACAGATCGCCCTGGACCTGCGCGTTGACCTTCACCTCGCTGAAGCCGGCGATCATCTGCGGCAGCGTCACCGGATCGGTCGCCAGCACCGCGACGACGGTGCGGGAGGGGCTGAACGGCGATTCGAAGCTGGTGATGCCGGTGAAGGTCGCGGTGCTGTACAGGAAGCCGTTGACTGCAGACGCCGGGTTCCGCTCGTACGGCGAGACACTGTAGAACGCGCGCTGCAGCAGGGTGCGCTGGGTGACCTGGAACCGTCCGTCGGCAAAGCGCAGCGGTGCCTCGGCGAACAACGGACCGCCACGGGCGATGTCGACGGTGCCGATGACCAGGATGTCCTTGCCGTCCAGTTGCTCGCCGTCTGCGGTACGCGTCACCGTGACGGCGCTGGCTGGCACCCCGGTCGAGTCACCGAAACGGCCCATGATCTCGAGGAAGGTCTCCACGACGTCGGGCCCGGCGTTCGGCTGGACCAGCACCGCGGTCTGCGCCAGGTCGGGATAGATGGTGAACGGATAGCCTGCCCCGGCGAAGGTCGCGAGGTCGGGCATGCGCGCCGCGTGATGCGTGTTGGTCAGGTCGATCGTGCTGTCGGGCAGGATGCTGGTCCGGACATTCTCCGGCAGGACGCTGGTGCAGCGCTTCTGGTTCGCCAGCGCCAGGTTATAGTCGAACGTCAGCTCGTTCTGGCCGAACAGATTATAGTTGGGGATCAGGACATTGGCCTGCGACGTCGTCGTCGCCGTCTCGGTGGCGCCGATCCAGCGGTTCCACCACGGCGCGCCGGCAAAGCCCAGCGTCCGCAGATATTGGCCGTTGATCGAGACATCGAGCCGCGACGCCTCCTTGCTGAGCCACGGCGCACCTGGATAGCGATAACGCAGGTTCAGCGTACCGCCCTGGCTGGGCCAGAAGAACAGGTCCGGGGCCGACCGGAAGGCGGTGGTCAGCGGACCGGGCGGCAGCCCGATGCCCTGAAGCGTGTTCGGATTCACCAGCTCGCCGAGCTTGACCGGGCGGTCGGTGCGCAGCCAGCGCCGCGCGCCATAGGCCCCGTAGGACGGAATGCGCGCATCGGCGGTCGAGACCTTCTGGCCCGCGAACAGCCCGCGCTCGGTCGCCAGCGCTGCCGCCGCCTGTTTCAGTTCGCGATCGTCGCGGCCCATGATGACCAGCAACTGTCCCGACGGGTCGGCGGGATTGACCATCACCGCGACGGACGACCCGGTGACCTCGGCGGGGAGCCCGGCGATCGGACGCGAGCGCGTCATGAATACTACCGCATCGCCCTTCGGCAGCTGGTTGAAGTACGGGCGGAAGGTGAACCGGCGATAGCTTGCCTGCGCACCGAACCATGATGCGAGCGTCGCCGACGCCTCCATCTCGCCGTTGGTCGGCGACCCCGCAAAGACGAAGGGCAGGTTCAGCGGACCCGGCGAATAGCGATCGAAGAACGGTGCCGGCAGGCGCCCCAGCTCCGGCTTCATCGACAGCGGCTGGATGGTCAGGTCTAGGAACGACCGCACGTTGCTGACATTCGCCCATAGCGCCGAGCTGAATGAATCCTCGCAGTCGCGGGTGTAATGGCCGACGAGGCGGATATTGAGCGAGTTGTCGCCGACCAGGAACAGCGCCGGATTGACCGGGATCGCGACCTGCTGGCCGCCCGCGCCATCGGGCTGCAACTGCAGGGTCCGGACGACCTCGCCGTTGAGCATGACGACAAGCTGGCTGAGGTCGCCGAGCATGGCGGGCGAATAGGCGAAGTTCAGCGTCAGGGTCGCCGCCGTGACGACGCCGTCGCGGCGCATGCCGAACGGAATGCCGAACTCGCCGCGCGTGCCCGCCAGCCGGATCGGGCTCCTGACCTGGAGGTCCTTCAACGACAGGCGAAGCGAGTGCGTCGCCGCGGTCGGCGCTGCCGCTGCCGCTGGGATGGCGGCTGTGGGACCGGCGGCGACCGCGCCGGCAGGCTGGGCGCGCACCGGGCTCGACTGTCCGCCGAGGCACATCGCGAAGACGGCGGCTGCCGCCACGGCGGGTCCGGCGATCTTGGCAGCGGCCGCCCGAGGGCGCCGGCGCCAGCCGAACATGTAGCGGAAGATCGCCCGCAGCGTGGCCGCCGCGACGATGGCGATGTCACGGACCGAGCGCAGGCCCGACACCGCCTCGTGCGCGTGCGCCGGCTGCCACGCATCGGAGCGCCCCATCACGGCGCGCACGAGCTGGCGCAGCTGTTCGGTCTCGAGCGGCTGGAAGATGATGCGACCGAGCAGCCCGTCCATCCGGATCATCGCCGCCGGCAGCGTCAGCGTCTCGTCGCCCATCGGCAGCGAGATGTCGCTGATGCCGCGCTCGTGGACCGCGGTGCCGACCGGCAGCTTGACCGACAGGCCGCCCATCGAGACGTCCACGGTGCGCCCGTCGGCGACATAGCCATCGGTGAAATAGATGCTGACCGGCATGTCGACTTCGATGCGGATGTCGGAGCGGATCTGTCGCCGCTCGCGGGCCACGGCGATGGCCGCCAGCAGGATCAACATGCTGAAACCGGCCCAGGCGGTGTTGAGCAGCAGCGTGTCGTAATGCACCCCGAACGTCTGCGGGAAAAAGCTTTTCCCGACCGCCAGCACGATGCCCGCCGCGAGCAGACCGAGCGTGATCAGGTGCGGTCGGACGGTCTGGAAATCGAAGTAGTTCTTGTCGAGCAGGCTGCCCTTGTCGGTCACGTTGAACTTGCCCTTGTGCGGGTTGATCAGAGTGTAGAGCGTCGGCCTGACGAGATGGAAGGCCAGCAGCGTCTCGTAGATTTCACCCCAGAAGGGACGCCGGTCGCCGCCCTGGATGCGCGTGCTCGAAGCCATCGAGACGAACAGGTGCGGCAGCGCATAGGCAAAGATCAGCGACGCCGAGGCGTGGATGATGTTCTGCCCGGCGAGGAGATAGGCCAGCGGCGAGGTCAGGAAGACGATGCGCGGCAGCGGAAACTGGAAGTGCAGCATCGCATTCAGGTAACAAAGCCGCTGCTGCCAGTTCAGGCCGCGCCCGAGCAGCGGATTGTCGATGCGGAAAATCTGCGTCATGCCGCGCGCCCAGCGGATGCGCTGGCCGATGTGGAGGATCAGCCGCTCGGTCGCGAGCCCGGCGGACAGGCGGATGTTGATATATGCGGTGTTCCAGCCCATCCGCTGCAGCTTCAGCGCGGTATGGGCATCCTCGGTCACCGTCTCGCCGGCAAAGCCGTTGGTCTGGCTCAGCGCCGTGCGCCGGATGATCGCGCAACTGCCGCAGAAGAACGTCGCGTTCCACAGGTCGTTGCCGCTCTGCACGGCATTGTAGAACAGCTCGCCCTCTCCGGGCATGTCGCGCACCGGGTTGAGGTTCCGCTGGACCGGATCCGACGAATAGAAATGGTGCGGGGTCTGCAGCAGCGCCAGCTTGGGGTCCTTCTGGAACCAGCCGACCGTCAGCTGCAGGAAGGCGCGGGTCGGGACATGGTCGCAGTCGAAGATCGCGATGAGCTCGCCATCGGTCTTCTTCATCGCGGCGTTGAGGTTGCCCGCCTTGGCATGAAGGTTGTCGGCACGGGTCAGGTAGCCGCAGCCGGCCAGGCGGGCGAAGGCGCGAAACTCGGGCCGGCGGCCGTCGTCGAGGATGTAGACCCGAAAGCGATCCGCGGGATAATCCATGTCCTGCGCGGCGAACACGGTGTTGCGGACGATATCGAGGCTCTCGTTGTAGGTCGGCACATAGATGTCGACCAGCGGCCAGGTCGCGGTGCCGCCCTCGATCTGGACGATCGGACGGTGCAGCGGCCAGCCGGTCTGGAGCACGCCGAGCAGCAGGATCACCCAGGCATAGGCCTCGGCGAGATACAGGCCGGCGCCGAGCACGAACTCGGGCACCGACTGGAACTCCAGCGTGTGCGTCGTCCGCCACACCATGTACCGCGTCGAGATGATCACCGACAGAATGGCGATGACCAGCGTCGTGCGGCGGTCGTCGATCCGGTTGAGCAGGATCGTGCCCACGATCGTCGCGCCGGCGAACAGCCACTGCGAGGTCAGGTCGAGCGGGACCGAGATGATGAGGATCGCCAGCACCACGACCGCGACCACGGCCAGGCCCGTCCCGAAGGACTTGAGGATCGACTTGGGATCGCTGCCCGACGCTGCGACCGTCGCGTTCGCGCTCACTCGCTGCCCACCAGTTCGGGCACGTCGACAGCCAGCCCGCACCGGCTCTCGACGGCATCGATCAGCGTGGTCAGGTCGGAAAGAACGACGCTGGCGGGTGCGAAACGCGGGATCGGCTCGAACATCGCCAGCGCCTCGTTGACCGCCTCGTCGCGCCGGACCGTGCCGATCAGCGCGCCGTGAAAAAGCTCACGGACGAATTTCTGGGTGTGCCGCGACAGCCGCAGCCGCTCGTCGATCTGGTTGAGGACGAACACCGTCTTGGGCAGCGACACCGCCGGCGTCCCGACCTCGATGCGCGGCAGCACCGACAGCGACGCCGGCGTCGGCAGCAGCACGCAGACGTGCAGCGTGGCGAACGGCATCAGCCGGTCCTTGAGGTTATGGTCGCCGGCCGCGACATCGACGATGGTCACCCGGGCCTCGGGAAACAGCGCTTGGTCGATCTCGGGCGGCTCGTCGTCAGTCCGGCCGGTGCGGCTCAGCGCGTGCCCGTTCATCAAGGCGACGCCGGACGCCACCAGGGCTCGCGATTCGTCGCCGCCGACGTTCGCCAGCTGGTGCGACGGGCGCAGTCCGAAATGCAGCTTGAGCGAGTCCTGGTAAGTGCAGTCGATCGCAGCAACCTCCTGCCCGCGCTGCGCCAGCCCGATGGCCAGTTGCGCGGTGATGAAGGTCGATCCGACGCCGCCCTTGGGCGAGTGGACGAGGATCAGGGTCATCGCGCCGGCGTCGCCAGTCGTCCGAGCAATTCGCGAACACTCTCGCCGCGATCCTCCGGGACGCCCACGGGCTCATAGTGGCCGAACAGGCCGCGCTGGCCCGCCGACGCGACCACAGCCGGCGTCACGCGCTCGCTACTACGCTCCTGGACTGGTTGCGGCGCAGGATTTTGCACCTCGGGTGCGACCTGCCCCGGCCCGGCGTGGCGAGCGGTAGGACCAACGACACGCTCATCGAGAAGCAAGGCTTCGAACATCGGCCAGACATCTGTATCCGCCGAAGGACTTTCGAAGTCGTAATACTTGAATGTCTCCTGACCAAGACGGTTGAGCAGAACCTTTGTGTCTTGCCGCATTACGCCACCCCGCTATCGGCCCGATGAATATTAGACTAGCAACCGATCGTTACGCAGCGATGATCTATTAACACGTGTCAATCATCCTTCCGCGCTATTGGATAACTGCCATAAAATTCTATCTAAGTTACTAAGAGCTTGGGCGCAGAACCTGTTCGATCACTGTTGGGAGCGATTTTTTCCGATCATTGGTGACCATTGCTAACGAACGGTTTCCAGATCGCCGATCGCAAGCATTGCAATCATGTCGACACCAGTGCCGGGACGGGTGGCCGCGCCTGATCTTGCACGAATCATTGGCCAATTCCCACCGCCGTAGCCGAATCGGCTGGCCGTCGAGAAGACGGCAACTCCGAAACGCGCCTGGCAGCGCCGGTGAACAAAAGGCATGAGCACGGGTTCACCCGGCAAGCCGCGACGCCAACGCACCACCTTCGTCATCAAGGACGGTATCATGACCCACTTCGCCCCTCCCGGTCCGCTCGGCTTCGGCGGTGCACCGCTGGGCAACATGTTCGACGTGGTCGACGAGGAGACTGCCGCCGCTGCACTGACCGCTGCCTGGGACAGCGGCGTCCGCTACTTCGATACCGCGCCGCACTATGGCAGCGGCCTGTCCGAGCATCGCTTCGGCAATGTGCTTCGACGCTACGAGCGCGATGACTTTGTGCTGTCGACCAAGGTCGGGCGGATGCTGCGTCCAGACCCGAGTTGCCCGGACAACGGGCCCTTCGTCCACGGCCTGCCGTTCCGGGTGGAAAGCGATTATTCCTACGATGCGGTCATGCGGTCGATCGAGGACAGCTATCAGCGCCTCGGCCTGGCCCAAATCGACGTCGCCTTTGTCCACGACCTTGCCGCAGACCAGCTCGGCGACGCCTGGGAGGAACAGTTCGAGGTGGCGCGTACCGGCGCGTTCCGGGCCCTGACGACCCTGCGCGACCAGGGCGTGATCAAGGGCTGGGGCCTGGGCGTCAACCTGACCGAGCCGTGCGTCCGCGCGCTGGAGCAGGCCGATCCCGACGTCTTCCTGCTCGCCGGTCGCTACAGCCTGCTCAACCAACCGGCGCTCGACCGGCTGTTCCCGATGTGCGCGGAACGCGGCGTCAACGTGGTCGTCGGCGGACCTTATAATTCAGGGCTGCTCGCCGGCGGCCGGACGTTCGAATATTCCGAGGCATCGCCCGAGATGGTCGCCAAGCGCGACCGCATCGCCGCCATCTGTGCACGCCACGGCGCCGACATCCGCTCGGCGGCGCTGCAGTTCTGCGCTGCCCATCCGGTCGTCGCCGCGATCATCCCGGGCGCCAAGCGACCCGAGAAGGTCCTGGAGAATGCGCGCCTGATGACCGCGACGGTGCCCGCCGCGGTCTGGCAGGAGCTGAAGCACGAGCGGTTGATTCCCGCCGACGCTCCGACGCCGGGCTGAGAACCCGGTCAGGCGGCCTTGTCGAACTCGACGTCGATGACCAGCTGGATGTCGTCGGCGATCGGACCGACCATCGACGAGAAGCCGAAGTCGGACCGCTTGAAATGCGCCTCGCCCGAGAAGCCGATCACCGGGCCCTGGCGATTGGTGCCGGTTCCGACCAGTGTCGCATCGATCGTCATCGGCTTGGTCACGCCCATGAAGGTCATGTTGCCCGCGATCTTGCCGGTCGTCGGGCCGGTACGCTGGACCGAGGTGGAGACGAACTTCGCGTTCGGAAACTGACCCGTCTTGAGAAAGCGGTCGCCGATCAACTCACTGGCGAAGTTCGGTACCGGCGAGTTGATCGACGTCATGTCGACGGTAATCGAAAGCTGGCTCGCCTCGGGCTTCGCACCGTTCCAGACCAGCGTGCCTGACGACTTGTCGAAGCGGAAGGTGCTGAACGAGACGCCACCCATATGGCCGACCCGGGCGATGATCGAGGCGTGGCGCGCGTCGAGCGTGTAATTGCCCGCGGGCGCGCTGGTTGGGTCCTTGCTGGCCGAGGGACGCGGCGGTGCTCCGGCGGCAGGCGCCTGCGCCAGGGCCGGATAGGCGAGCAGCATTGCAGTGGTCAGCGCGATCAAAGATTTCATCGTGTCTCTCCCCGTTCGGCGTTGGATAAGCGGGACGCGCACTCCCATCCCCAGGTCGTCTACCGGCGTATTGTGTCAGAGCCGGAGAGCGTACTCCAGCCCGCCGCCGACTGAAATTACGCTCGCGTCCCGGTCATGGCGCCGACGTATTGCCCATGTTGATCAGCTCGTAGCCGCCCATCGCGAGGCGAACCGATGGTCCCGACGCCGCCTCGGCCGCCATCTGGTGCCACATCATCGGTGCGGCATAGAGGACATCGCCCTCTTCGGCGTGGAACTCGCCCTGGTTCTCGAACTTGCCGCTGATCTTGCCGACCTGGACGATCCACCATTCGGCTGGCCCGGCGTGCATGTGACCGAAGTCCGAACGCGCGTTGAACTTAACCGGGTTGGCAGGCGCTCCCGGCAGTGGCGCGTTGCCGACATTGCCGCGCCCCGTCGGACACTTGTTGTCGGCTGGATTGACGTAGCCCAGCAACGGACTGGCGAACAGATGATCGTCCATCACCTTGGTGCTCATCCGCTCGCAGCGCGCGATTCCCTCGAACAGGTTCCAGTGGAGCTGGTTCGGCGCAGTGTAGGCAGCCGGTCGATGACCGAACGAGACCTTGATCACCTTGCCACCGGCCAGAGCCTTTGGCGCGGGATCGGCAGCCGGGTACAGCGTCTTGTAGTTCGTCGGGTTCACCTCGACCCACAGCGCATTGTCGCTGCCCGCCGCCTCGAAGGAGAACACGGTGGTTTTCATAATGTTGACGATCGACCCACGCGTCGCCGTGATCGGCTGCTGGCCCTCGACATTCATGTGCAGTTCGCCCGCGAGCACCACGAACACCGTCGGCGTGTCGGGATGGATGCGCGCCCCGAACTTGCTGCCGGGTGCGGCGGAGTTATAGGTCGCGTCCTGCTCGGGGTCCTTGATGATCTGCTGCTGCCAATTGCTCTGGCCCTGATGCATCTTCTTCAGGTCGGCCAGCCGCCACAACGGCCGCATCGGCGCGTGATAGACACCACCCTGGGTCTTCTCCACCCACCACAATTCGGGCGGCAGCCGGGGCGCCGGCGTTGCGGCACCCGCCGGCGGCGCTGCACCGACCGGTGGCGTCTGGGACAGGCCGGAAGATGCGGACGCCAGGCTAACGGCCGCCGCGCTCGTCAGGATAAGCACTCGTCGAAAGGCTTGAGCGATCATTCTCTCTCTCCTGATTGGAAGGCGAGGGTCAACGCGGCCGGCGGAGGATGGCGTGAACGTGCCGGGAAGCGGGTCGGAACACCGGCCGTGGAGAGCGGCCGATCGCAAGCGTCGAGTACGAGACTGCAAGACCTTCTGCATGGGCAGGCAGGGCCTGCTACGGCTTCTTGGTGTACTTGTTCAGGCCGGACGGCGTGACTTGCGAGGAATAGAGCGTGCCGTCGTTCGACGCCGCGACGCCTTCCGACCCAGTCGTGCCCCGGAGCGGGAACCACGGCGTCGGATTGCCCAGGACGTCGGGGATGAACGCCGTGACCTTGCCGGTCCGGGCGCTGCCGATATGGATGCCGCGCACGAAGGCGTTGCCCTGGCGAGCGCTCGATTCAGTGTCGCCCGAATAAAGGATGTCGTTCGCGTCGATGTAGAGTCCGCTGGGCTTGCCGAACTGGGTCCAGGTGTCGAGCAGCTTGCCCTCCTGGTCGAAGATCTCGATGCGGTTGTTGCCGCGGTTGGCGACGAACAGGCGGCCCTGGCTGTCCATGGCGATCGCGTGCTGGCAGTCGAGCGTGTCCTTGGGATTGATGCCGCAGGCGTCCCACGCCTTGATGAACTTGCCGGTCTTGTCGAACTTTGCAATCCGGTGGTTTGACGGCGCGCTGTCATGGCCATCGGCAACGAAGATATCGCCGTTCGGCGCGGTGACGACATCGGATGGCTGGCTGAGGTGGGTGGCGTCATTGCCATAGACGCCGGGCGTGCCGATGCGCAGCAGCACCTTCCCCTGCGGGCTGAACTTGATCACCTGCGCGCCGTTCGGCTTGCGGTCGGCAGGCACGACTTCTGGCGCTGCCCCGACCCGACGCGGCGGTGGGCGATCGACGTTCGACTGAAGATCGGTGGCCCAGATATTGCCGTCGCGATCGACGTACATGCCGTGCGGATAGACGATCATGTCCGCGCCGAACTGCTTGATGACGCGACCGTTCAGGTCGAACTGCACGACCGGGTTGACGTGGCTGCCAATGCAATTGTCGGGACCGCCGCAACGCTCGACGACCCAGATCGACTTGCCGTCCTTGCCCATGTCGATCGCGCTGATCGCGCCGAGCTTGCGACCTGCCGGCCAATGGAAAAAGCTTTCGTCGCGGACATAGGTGTTGGGCAGCGCCATATCTTCCGCGGTCCGCGCGGAGACATTGTAGTCGAGCTTGACCCCGGAATCGGCGGCCTGACCCTGGGCGCGCGCCGCGTTGCCCGTACATGCGATCGCGGCGACTGCGCCGAGGATCACGGCGACGAATTTGGCGCGACGTCTGGTCATTGCTCTGATCTTCCCCATGGTCGTGTCGCCGCCCGTACGCTTTGGTATCGGGCGGCGGGTCCGGCTTGTTTTAGAAGCTCTTTTTATTGATTGGTTTGCCGTTTTCGTCGACGAGGACGTTTGGCACTGGGCCTTCGCCGACGATCATCAGGACGACGGGTGCGTCGCGGGCGCCGTCCCAGTGGACGGTGTTGACGACGTCGGAGACGACCGAGCCCGGCCCCAGCGGATAGGTCTTGGTCGGGTCGTACTTGGCGCTGCTGCTCACCCACCAGGTGCCCGACACCACGACGATGTAGCGCGGCATGCCGTGGAAGTGCGGCTTGGAATAGGCGCCCGGGAACCACTTGAGCAGCATGGCGTAGGGGCCCGGCTTCCGCGGGTCGCCGTAGACGTTGTACTGCTGTTCCTTGCCGGCCTCGCCGGTCCACGGAATGGTCTCGGGGCGGAAGAACGGGATATGGGTGGGGTCCGGATAGAACTGGGCATAAGGGTCGCCGGGTGCGGGGCCCTTGGGGACAGTCTCGGGGGTCTGGGCCGAGGCCGCGGCAAAGCCGGTGACGGCCAGCGCGGCGATCAATAAGGTCCTGGTATGACGCATGGCATCGCTCCCTCGTTTTTTAGTCGTTGCCCGAGATAGGCCAGAAGAGCGGGTTGCTATCCAGAGGCAACGGGCAAAGCATCTCATCTAATGAGAGATTTATCCAGTCCGGCTTTGAGTTTTGGCGCGCGCCTTGCAACATCGGGTCAACGAGCCGGCCCAGGCGTCCGGACAAGCAAGAACGACAAGGGGGGATTGTGGCGGCAGGCGAGCCTAAGGTTAAGGTCGCGATCATCGGATCCGGGAACATCGGCACCGACCTGATGATCAAGATCATCCGCACCTCCGACGTGCTGGAAATGGGCGCCTTCGTCGGCATCGATCCCGAGAGCGACGGGCTCAAGCGCGCGGCGCGGCTGGGCGTCGCCACCACGCACGAAGGCATCGACGGGCTGGTCCGGATGGCGATCTGGCCCGAGATCGGCATCGTCTTCGACGCGACCAGCGCCGGCGCGCACAAGCACCACAGCGCGGTCAGCATCGCGGCGGGCAAGAAGGTCGTCGACCTGACCCCGGCCGCCATCGGCCCCTATGTCATTCCCGTCGTCAACGGCGACGCGCACCTCGATGCCGACAACGTCAACATGGTGACCTGCGGCGGCCAGGCGACGATCCCGATCGTGGCGGCGGTCAGCCAGGTCGCGCGCGTCCATTACGGCGAGATCGTCGCGTCGATCTCGTCGAAGTCGGCCGGCCCCGGCACCCGCGCCAACATCGACGAGTTCACCGAGACGACGTCCAAGGGCATCGAGACGGTGGGCGGCGCCGAGCGCGGCAAGGCGATCATCATCCTCAATCCGGCCGAGCCGCCGATGATCATGCGCGACACGGTGTTCACCCTGTCGTCGGGCGCCACCGAGGCGCAGATCGAGGCCTCGATCCTGGCGATGGTCGAGAAGGTCCGCGCCTATGTGCCGGGCTACCGGCTGAAGCAGCAGGTCCAGTTCGAGCGCTTCGGCGCCAACAACCCGGTGGTCATCCCCGGCGTCGGCAGCTTCGAGGGCATCAAGACCAGCGTCTTCCTCGAGGTCGAGGGCGCCGCGCACTACCTGCCCGCCTATGCCGGCAACCTCGACATCATGACCTCGGCAGCGCTCAAGACCGCCGAGAAGATGGCGCTTCGCACCGCGACGAAGAAGGCGGCCTGATGTTCGACCCCCGCACCGACAAGCTCTACATCCAGGACGTGACGCTGCGCGACGGCATGCACGCGGTCCGGCACAAGTACAGCATCCAGCAGGTCGTCGACATCGCCCGCGCCCTCGACGAGGCCGGCGTCGATGCGATCGAGGTCGCGCACGGCGACGGCCTCAACGGCTCGTCGTTCAACTACGGCTTTGGCGCCCACACCGACTGGGAGTGGATCGAGGCGGTCGGCAAGACCGTCACCAAGGCGCGGCTGACCACCCTGCTGATCCCCGGCATCGGCACCATCGAGGACCTGCACCGCGCCCATGACCTCGGCGTCACCTCGGTCCGCGTCGCGACGCACTGCACCGAGGCCGACATCTCGAAGCAGCACATCGGCTTTGCCAAGAAGCTCGGCATGGACGTCTCGGGGTTCCTGATGATGAGTCACATGTCCGAGCCCGACGCGCTGGCGCAGCAGGCCAGGCTGATGGAGGACTACGGCGTCGACTGCGTCTATGTCACCGACAGCGGCGGCGCCCTCGACATGGACGGCTACACCGCCCGGCTCGAGGCCTATGAGCGCGTGCTGCGGCCCGAGACCCAGCGCGGCATCCACGCCCACCACAACCTGTCGCTCGGCGTCGCCAACTCGATCGTCGGCGCGCAGGGCGGCGCGGTGCGCATCGACGCCTCGCTGGCGGGCATGGGTGCCGGCGCCGGCAACGCCCCGCTCGAGGTGTTCATCGCCGCTGCCGACCGCAAGGGCTGGCACCACGGCTGCGACCTGTTCAAGCTGATGGACGCCGCCGAGGATCTCGTCCGCCCGATGCAGGACCGCCCGGTCCGCGTCGATCGCGAGACGCTCAGCCTGGGCTATGCCGGGGTCTACTCCTCGTTCCTGCGCCATGCCGAAAAGGCCAGCGAGGAGTACGGCGTCGACACCCGCAGCATCCTGGTCGAGCTCGGCCGGCGACGGATGGTCGGCGGGCAGGAAGACATGATAGTAGACGTCGCACTCGACATGGTCGCTGCCGGCCAGTCGAACACCGGTCGACCTGCCCCGGCAGGCGAGGGACTGTGAGCACGGAGAGTTTGTCGGGTTTGAAGGGCTGAGAACAACCATGTCGACCCCCAGGAATCAATCGGTCATCAAGGCCTTCCGGATGCTCAAGCTGTTCGTCGGACCCGACGAATGGCTGACCAGCTCGGAGCTCAGCCGGCGCGCCGGCCTGCCCGAGGCCTCGGGCTACCGCCTGATGCAGACCCTGGAGGAAGTCGGCGCCGTGGTGCGCGGCCCGCGCGGACGCTACCGCCCCGGCATGCTGCTGCTGTCGCTGTCCCGCGACGTCGACATCGGCAACCTGCTGCACGAGGCCTCGCAGGGCATGATCGTCCAGCTGGCGCGCCAGCTCGACGTGACGCTGCACATCGGGCTGCTCGACGACGGCATGGTCACCTATGTCTCCAAGGTCGGCACCCCGACCTCGTTCCACACCTTCACCCGCCTCGGCGCCCAGCTCGAGGCCTATTGCTCGGGGCTCGGCAAGGTCCTGCTCGCCGCCCTGCCCCAGGAGGAACTCGACCGCTTCCTGCTCAGCGGCCCGCTGATCCCGCTGACCCCCTATACGATCACCGATCCCGAGGCGCTGCGCACCCATCTCGACGAGATCCGCCGCACCGGCTTTGCCCTCGACGACCGCGAGGTGCGCGAGGACATGTGCTGCATCGCCGTGCCGATCCGCGACGCCCAGGGCGCCATCGTCGCTGCCATCTCGGCGACCGACACCGTCGAGCGCATGACCCCCGAGCGCCTCGCCACGCTGCGCGCCGCCCTCGACACCGCCGCTGCCGGGATCAGCCGCAAGGTCTTCCCGGTCGAGCCGCTCGGCGACCCGATCGGCCTTGCCCCGCGCTCGCCGCTGCGCGAGACCTCGGCCACGCACGGCTCGGCATGACCGGCATGACCACAGCCGACCCCCGCTCGCCCGGCCACGATGTCGAGGCCATCGCCCGGCGCCTCGACCACGCCTGGACGGCGCGCACGCCGATCGCCCCGCTCAGCGACACCGACGCCATCGACGTCGCCACCGCCTATGACATCCAGACCGCCTGGGGCCGCCTGCGCCTGGCCCGCGGCGAGCGCATCGTCGGGCGCAAGATCGGCCTGACCAGCCCGGCCATCCAGGCCCAGCTCGGCGTCAGCGAACCCGACTATGGCGCGCTCTGGGCCGCCAGCCACTATGCCACCCGCGACGGCGTCGTCACCATCCCGGCCGCCGACTTCCTGCAGCCGCGCATCGAGGGCGAGATCGCCTTCCGCCTCAGCCGGCCGCTCCGCCAGCCCGGCGTCACCGCCGAACAGGTGATCGCTGCCACCGACGCCTGCGCGCTCGCCGTCGAGATCGTCGACAGCCGCATCGCCGACTGGAAGATCAAGCTCGTCGACACCATCGCCGACAACGCCTCCTACGGCGGCTTTGCCCACGGCCCCTGGGACGCCGCCATGCGCACCAGCGACCTCGCCGCCCTCGCCATGCAGATCCATCACAACGGCACCCTCGCCGCCGAGGGCCTGGGCAGCGCCGCACTCGGCAACCCCGCCCTGTCCACCGCCTGGCTCGCCAACAAACTCCTCGAGTTCGGCGTCAACCTCGAACCCGGCGACATCGTCATCTCCGGCGGCATCACCAGGATGCTCCCCGTCAAACCCGGCGATACCTTCCGGTTCACTCTCACCGGACAACCAGACCTCACCGTCAACTTCACCTGACGATACAGAACCGCCGAGCCGCGAAAAACGCAGACCCAGCGGAGGATGAAGCGAGCCTAGCTCAGGGTGCGCTTGAACAACGCCATCGTGCGTTGCCACGCCAGCGCCGCGGCGTCCTTGTCGAAGCGCGGCGTCGTGTTGTTGTTGAAGCCATGCTCGACGCCAGGATAGATCCACGCCTCATAGCGCTTGCCGGCCTGCTTCAGCGCCGCCTCATAGGCCGGCCACATCGCGTCGATCCGAGTATCGTTGCCGGCGAAGTGCAACAGCAGATCCGCCTTGATCGCCGGTACACCCTCCAGCGGCGGCGGCGATCCATAGAATGGCACGCCGGCACGCAGGGTCGGAATGCGGGTCGCCAGCATGTTGACGACGCCGCCACCGTAGCAGAAGCCGACGGCGCCCAGCTTGCCGTTCGCCTCGGGATGCGCCTGCGCATAGCCGGCGGCAGCGATGAAATCCTCGGTGATCTTCTTCTGGTCGAGCTTGCCGAACAGGTCGCGCGCCTTGTCCTCGTCACCGGGATAACCGCCTAGTGCCGTCAGCGCATCGGGTGCGACGGCGATGTAGCCGTCGACCGCCAGGCGCCGTGCAATATCCTCGATGTGCGGGTTCAAACCGCGATTCTCGTGGATCACCAGCACGATCGGCTTGCGCGCCTTGGCCGACGTGCCGCGCGGCTTGGCGACATACGCCTTGATCGAGCCGGAACCAGCCGGCGAAGGAATGTCGACCGATGCCGTCACGATGCGCTCGTCCGACGCCTGGATCGTCTGCGCCCGCACGAAGTCAGGACTGAGCGCCGCCAGGATGCCGGTCGCCGCAGCCACGGTCCCGACATGGCCGGCGCAGCGCTCGAGGAAGACGCGGCGACTAACGGCGCCGTGGACGTACTGATCGAACAAGGTAAGCACTTCACGCGAAAACGCGCTCGCTGTCGTCGGCTTCGGCTGTTCGGACATCCAATTGCTCCTGTTGCGACGCGCGATAATTGCACGGTAGCGGAAAATCTCAATCCGAAAGCAAAACGACAGCATTCGCGAGGGCTGCGTTGCTGCCGTCGCAATCAGAGAGCCTCCTCGAACGCATGGACGGTGGCCGGCGCCCCGATTTCGAACGGAATGGCAGCGAATCCGAAACGGCGGGCGAACTTGCTGCCGTCGACGACATAGGCTCGATCCCAGGTGAAGCCGTGCCCGCCATCACCTTGGCGCTACCGCTCTGCATCGTGATGCCTGAGGACCTGAAGACCAGCAGTCGCTACAGGACGGTCTTCGACGCCCTTGCCGATGGACTTGCGCTGACATCGGGCGTCTCAGCGCCGGCCACGCTCCTCTAGGCCTGGCGTGAGGGAGCCATCAGCGACTGGATGCGCCGGGCCGTTTCAGGCGAGGCGGGGTTGTAAACGATCATCCCCAGGTCAGGGCGGCCGTCGACCGAGAAGGCGGAGAACTCCAGTTCGAGCAGGCCGTGTTCCGGATGACGCAGGCACTTCATCCCGTCGGCATGTCCAGCAACGTCGTTGTTGCGCCATAGCATCGCGAATTCCGGGCTGAGCCTCGACAATTCGTCGACCAGTTGCGCGATCTCCGCACCGGCGCCGGCGCGAACGGCATCTGCCCGAAACGCCCCGACGACGTAGCGCGCGACGCTGAGCCAATCGGGCTGTGCCGCCTTGACGCTGGAGTTGGTGAACATGAGGCGGAGGATGTTGCGCTGCTCGCGGGGCAGCTTGCCATAGTCGGTGAGCAGCATTGCCGCTGCCGCATTCCAGGCGACGACGTCCCAGGTCGCGGTCTTGATGATCGCCGGGCTGATCGGCAGGGCATCCAGCACCCGCTGCAACCGCGGCGTGACCTCGTCGGAGCCGGTATAGCTGGCCGCCGGAGCGCGCCCGAGACCAAGGATGAACAGATGTTCGCGCTCGGGCTCGGTCAGCATCAGGCCCGTCGCGATGCGGTTCAACACGTCGGCAGAAGGCGCGCCGCCCCTGCCCTGCTCGAGCCAGGTGTACCAGGTCGGCGAGATGTTGGCGCGCTGGGCCACCTCCTCCCGACGCAGTCCCGGCGTGCGGCGACGGTCTCCGCTGAAGCCGAAGGCAGCTGCGTCCATGCGCGACCGTCGATCGCGCAGGAAGGCACCAAGCGGGCTGCCAGTGCTTCCGGTCATCGTCATCCTGTTGAAAGCTATACTAGGATAAAGTCACTACTTTAACAGGAGCATTGCTAGGCCGAAAAGCGTCTCCGAACAATCACGGAGACAATTAATGCGCGTATTTTTGACGGGCGCGACCGGTTTCATCGGCTCGCGCGTCGTGCCCGAGCTGCTGGCCGCCGGGCACCAGGTGCTGGGGCTGACACGATCCGACGCGGGTGCACGATCGCTGGCGGCGGCAGGTGCGGAGGCGCACCGCGGCACTCTCGAGGATCTCGACAGCCTGCGCGCCGGCGCGGAACAAGCCGATGCCGTGATCCACACGGCGTTCGATCACGACTTCGCCAACTTCGTGGCGAACTGCGAGAAGGACCGGCAGGTGATCACGGCGCTGGGATCGGTCCTGCAGGGCTCCAACCGGCCGTTCCTCGTCACCTCCGGTGTCGCGATCGGCGATCCCGGTGACGGCGGACCTGCGAGGGAAGACGTTTACGACGACCATCACCCAATTCCGCGCATCGCCTCCGAGCAGGCGGGCAACGCGCTGCTCGAGTCAGGCGTCGATGTCCGCATCGTCCGGCTTCCCCAGGTCCATGACCCGGTCAAGCAAGGGCTCATCTCGCCCTATATCGACGATGCACGTGCGAAAGGCTCGGTCGGCTATGTCGGAGATGGCAGCAACCGCTGGTCGGCGGCGCATGTGCTCGACGTCGCAAAGCTCTACGCCCTGGTCCTCGACCGCGGGTTGAAGGGTGCACGCTATCACGCGGTCGCCGAAGAGGGCGTCGCGCTCCGCGACATCGCCGAGACCGTCGCCGCCGGCGTCGGTTTGCCGCTGGTTTCGCTGTCCGAGGCGGAAGCGCCGGCCTTTTTCGGCTGGATGGCCGGCTTCGCCGGTCTGGACATGCGGGCTTCCAGCGCCTGGACGAGGGCACAGCTCGGCTGGACACCGACCGGGCCGGGGTTGATCGCCGACCTGAAAGCGATGGACTACACAGCGGCGGCGGCAGCAGCTGCGCAGGGACAGAGTCCGACCTTGGACTGCTGATCGCGAGTGCTTCGGGCCGATGTACGGTTATCGTGCTGCTTGGCGGCGGCAACTTGCGGTGAGTTTGCCCGAGCAGCCTCACGTTGACGACGGTGCCGGCTGCAGGAATCGAACCCGCGACCCCCTGATTACAAATCAGGTGCTCTACCATCTGAGCTAAGCCGGCGCTTGGAATGGCTTAACGCATCTGGGTTTGCCGCGTCGAGGAGAAAGGGTTGGCCATGACCGTACGCGGGTCGGCCAGGGTGCCGGCAAACACCACCAGCAGCAGGCCACCGACGAGGCCGAAGTTCTTGACGAACTGCCAGAAGTGTTCGCGGGCGACGCTGGCTGGATCGTCGCTCCAGAAATCCGGATAGGACCAGAACGGGTGGTAGAGGATGGCGGTAACGACGCAGAAGCCGGCGAGGATCACGGCGGCGGCGCGGTCCCAGACGCCGGATACGATGCAGAGCGGTGTCACAGCTTCGACGAGGATTGCGGCGATCAGCATGACCTTGGCGCCGGGCAATCCGCTGGAGCGGGTCTGGGCGAGGCAGGCGCGCCAGTGCCAGATCTTGTCGATGGCGCTGAAGGGGAACATGGCGACCAGACTCAGGCGCGGAAGCAGCCAGACGGCCCCGGATATGCTGATCATCGGCGAAATACTCCGCGTGATGAACCCGGGTCCGGCCTAGGTGTTCCTGCACGACAAGCGAGGGACCGCCGGTGTATTACGACGTCATCATCATCGGCTCGGGCGCGGGCGGCGGCACCATGGCGCTGTCGCTGGCGGCGACCGGCAAGCGCATCCTGTTGCTGGAACGCGGCGACTATCTGAAGCGCGAGCAGGACAATTGGGACCCCAAGGCGGTCTTCGTCGACGGCAAATACCAGGCAAGGACAACATGGTACGACCATGACGGCAAGGCCTTCCACCCCGGGCTGCATTACTGCGTCGGCGGCAACACCAAGGTCTATGGCGGCGCCCTGATCCGCCTCCGCCCCGAGGATTTCGGCGTCATCCAGCACGCCGACGGCACCTCTCCCGCCTGGCCAGTGGGCTATGACGAGTTCGAGCCCTATTACACCGCCGCTGAAAACCTGTTCCGCGTCCGCGGCCAGCGCGGCATCGACCCGACCGAGGGCTGGTCGAGCGCCCCCTACCCGTTCCCGCCGGTCCGCCATGAGCCGCGTATCCAGGCGCTGTGCGACGCGCTGGAGCGCAATGGCCACCACCCCTTCCCGCAGCCGCTGGCCATCCTGCTGGACGAGGACGACACCGGCCGCGTCGACCCACACAGCGCCTGCATCCGCTGTAGCGCCTATGATGGCTTCCCGTGCCTGACCAACGGCAAGGCCGACGCCCAGGTCATCTGCGTCGACCCGGCGCTGACGCACCCCAACGTCACCCTGCTGACCGGCGCCTATGTTGAGCGGCTGGAGACCGACGCCGCCGGGCGCAGCGTCACCGGCGTCCATGTCGTGCGCAACGGCGCGCCTGAAACGTACCGCGCCGACATCGTCGTTATTGCCTGCGGAGCGCTGTCCTCCGCCCTGCTGCTGCTCCGCTCGGCCAGCGACGCGCACCCGAACGGCCTCGCCAACGGCTCCGACCAGGTCGGGCGCAACTATATGCGCCACAACAATTCCGCCTTCATGGCGGTGTCGAAGGAGCCCAACGACACGACCTTCCAAAAGACCATGGCGCTCAACGACTTCTACTTCGGCGACAAGGACGCCGATTGGCAGTTTCCGCTCGGCGGCATCCAGATGCTCGGCAAGTCGCACGGCGATGTCGTCAAGGCCGAGGCGCTGCCCGAGTTCCTGTCATGGTTCCCCGACATGCCGTTCGACACGCTGGCCCGCCACGCGCTCGACTTCTGGGTGATGACCGAGGATTTGCCGCTGCCGGAGAACCGCATCACCGCCGATCGCGACGGCCGCGTCACCCTGAACGTCCGCCCGACCGGCGACGAGGCTCACAAGCGCTTGCGCCAGAAGTTAAAGGACATGTTGTCGAAGCTAGACGCGCATCAGCATCTGCTGGAGCGCTCGCTGTACCTCGGCAAGAACATCCCGATCGGCGGCACCTCGCACCAGGCGGGGACGCTGCGATTCGGCACCGACCCGGCGACCTCGGTGCTCGACACCGACTGCAAGGCGCATGAGCTCGACAATCTCTACGTCACCGATGCCGGGTTCTTCCCGTCGATCGGCGCGGTCAACCCGACGCTGACGATCATCGCCAACGCGCTGCGGGTCGCCGATCACCTCAAGGCGCGGCTGGGCGTTCCCGCGTGACGATCACCAGCAGCAACGCTCCCGCCGCCATCGCTGCACCAGCCACCGACACCCAGGGGTAGCCCAGCCCGAGCCCGATCACCGCGCCACCCAGCGCGGCGCCGATCGCATTGCCCAAGTTGAACGCCCCGATGTTGATCGACGAGGCGAGCGTCGGCGCATCGTGCGCGACCTGCATGACGCGCGTCTGCAGCCCCGGCACCAGCGCGAAGGTCGCGACACCCCAGGCGAACACCGTGGCGACCGCTGCGACGGGATGGTTCATCGTCCAGGCGAACAGCAGCAGCAGCCCGGTCAGCGCCACCAGCACGACGATCAGCGTCGGCGTCAGCGCCTTGTCGGCGAACTTGCCCCCCAGGTAATTGCCGACCGTCAGGCCGATGCCATAGACCACCAGCGCCAGCGTCACCACGGCGGGCGAGACATGGGTAACCTGCTGCAATATCGGCGCGATATAGGTGAACACGGTAAACATCGCCGCCGAGCCGAGCGCCGTCGTCGCCAGCGCCAGCAGCACGGCGGGGCGCTTCATCACGCCGATCTCGCTGTGGACGTCGATCGGTTCGGCAGGCGGCACCTTGGGCAGCGCGAACTGCAGCGCCAGCATGGCGACGACGCCGAGCCCCGCGATCCCGCCGAACGCCGCGCGCCAGCCGAGGTGCTGCCCGGCCCAGGTCGCCAGCGGCACGCCGCCGATGTTGGCGATGGTGAGGCCCATGAACATGCTGGCGACCGCGCCAGCGCGCTTGTCCGGCGCGACGACGCTGGCCGCGACGACCGAGCCGACGCCGAAGAACGCGCCGTGGCACAGGGAGGTGATGACCCGCGCGAACAACAGGATGCCGTAGCTTGGCGAGATCGCCGACAGGAGGTTGCCGATGGTGAAGATCGCCATCAGCATGAGCAGCAGCGTCTTGCGCGGCAGCCGCCCGGTGGTCAGCGTCAGCAGCGGCGCACCCGCGACGACGCCCAGCGCATAGCCGCTGACCAGCAGCCCAGCGGTCGGGATCGAGACCTTCAGATCGGCGGCGATCACCGGCAGCAGGCCCATCGGTGCGAATTCGGTTGTGCCGATGCCGAACGCCCCGGCGGCAAGCGCGATGAGCGGCAGGTTGAGCTTCATCGCGGCGGGACTTTCGCTATGTTGAATCGACCCACCCCAACCGGTAGCTCGCCCAGGGAGACGCTCGTGTCCAGCGTAAGTCGCATCGCCCGGATCGAATTGGTTACCGCCGACGTGGCGCAGGCCTGCTACTTCTACGTCCAGGCGCTGGGGTTCGAGCGGGTGGCGGGCGACGGCGGCCATGCGGTGCTGAGGCTTGGCGCGGAGGAGATCGCGCTGGTGCATGGACCGGGGGTCGCGGCCGCCTATCCGGAGCCGGCCGCCGCCAACGATCCGTGGTTCCAGCACTTCGCCATCGCCGTGTCGGACGCCAGCGCGGCGTTCGAGCGGCTGCTGGCGCATGGTGCGACGCCGATCTCGCGCGGCGGCCCGGTGGCGCTGCCGGCGAGCAGCGGCTCGGTGACCGCCTACAAGTTCCGCGATCCGGAGGGGCATCCGCTGGAGCTGTCACAATTTCCGGACGATCGCTGGACGCGGCGGCGGGAGGCGGGGGCGCTGTTCCTCGGGGTGGATCATACGGCGATCGCGGTGGCGGACCTGGAGGCGAGCGTTCGCTTTTATGAGGAATTGGGGCTGGAGGTGACGTTCCGCGGGCTCAACACCGGGCCGACGCAGGATGCGCTAGACGGGCTGGACGGGGTGAGTGTCGATATCGTCGTGCTGGAGGTGCGGGGGCGAGCGGGGCCGCATCTGGAGTTGCTGCACTACCGGTCGCCGGTGAGGGCGGCGGGGCGTGTGATCGGGTCAGCGGACGTCGCGGCGACGCGGATCGTGTTCGACGCGGACGTGGTGGAGAGCCTGAGCGACCCTGACGGACACCGGCTCGAGCTGCGCGTTCCGGCTGAAGGTCCGCCTTGATAATTGTCGGCTTTGGAGAGGGATAGGCTCCTCTACCCTCCCTGCGTCTTCGCGGGGAGGGCGAGAGACGTGCGTCTTCGCACGGCCCGGGGTGGGGTGTTCGTTCTTGTGAGGGAGGGAAGCAAGGCACCCCACCCCGGGCCGGCTTCGCCGTCTCTCGCCCTCCCCGCGAAGGCGCAGGGAGGGTAGCACCCGTTACTCGCCCGGAGCCTTCGCCTCGATCACCAGCGCATGGATCTTTTCCGGCGCCATCAGGTCGCCAAGCGCGGCGTACACCGCGCGCTGCCGCTCGACGCGCGACTGGCCCTCGAAACTCGCAGCCACCAGCTTCACCGTAAAGTGACTCTCGCCCGCACCGCTGTGCCCGGCGTGGCCCGAATGGTCGTCGCTGTCGTCGATCACCTCGACGCTCGACGGCGACAGGGCCGCGACCAGCCGCCGCTGAATTTCTTGTGCGCGTTCACCCATGCATCGACTCCCAACGTTGTCGTCATTGCCTATATGCAGTCGTCCAACCCGCAAAGCCGAGTCTTGTGTCCACCGATCACGTTCCGCCCAGTCGTACGCGCTTCCATGGCCGGGTCCAGAACCCCGACCAGAGCGTCTGCGCGCATCCGGGCTGCAAGGCGCCGGCGGAATTTCGCGCGCCGGCGTCGAACCGCGTCGCCGGGCATGTCGGCGGCTGGCAGTGGCTGTGCCTCGACCATGTCCGGGCGTTCAACTCGGGCTATAATTTCTTCGACGGGATGAGCCCCGACGCGATCAGCGAGGCGCAGTCACCCCTCGCCGGTTGGGCGCACGTCGTCCACGACGTCAATGGCTACCGCTTCAACGATCCGCTCAACGCCCTGCACGGCAAGTTCGGCGCCGCCGATGCGTTCCACGGGCGACGCTCGCATTCGGGCGCGGTGCTGGCGGAGTCCGAGGTCAAGTCGCTGAAAGTACTGGGTCTCGACGCTTCGGCGACGCTGGCGACCATCCGCCGGGCCTACAAGGCGCTGGTGCGGCAATTTCACCCCGACAGCAACGGCGGCGACCGTAGCCACGAGCGGAAGTTGCAGGACGTGGTGCAAGCCTATAACCACCTCAAAACCGTTCCCGCCTTCAAGAAGACCTGAGGAATTTCAACCTTGGCTACCGTCCTCAACGCCGATTCCGACACGCCCGACATGCACGATGGTGCTGCCGTCGCGATGGATGCGCCCGACCTGATGATCGACGCCCGGACCATGTTCGGCGTCGATGTCGACATGAAGGTGCCGGCGTTCAGCATCGCCGACGAGCGCGTGCCCGACCTCGACCCGAACTATGTCTTCGATCCCGACACGACGCTGGCGATCCTGGCGGGCTTTGCCTTCAACCGCCGCGTCATGGTCCAGGGCTTCCACGGCACCGGCAAGTCGACGCACATCGAGCAGGTCGCGGCGCGGCTGAAATGGCCGTGCGTCCGCATCAACCTCGACAGCCACATCAGCCGCATCGACCTGGTCGGCAAGGACGCCATCGTCCTGCGTGAGGGCAAGCAGGTTACAGAATTCCGCGAAGGCCTGCTGCCCTGGGCGCTACAGACGCCGACGGCGCTGGTTTTCGACGAGTACGATGCCGGGCGCCCGGACGTGATGTTCGTCATCCAGCGCGTGCTGGAAGTAGAGGGCAAGCTGACGCTGCTGGACCAGAACCGCGTCATCAAGCCGAACCCGTTCTTCCGGCTGTTCGCCACCGCCAACACAGTCGGCCTGGGCGACACCACTGGGCTGTATCACGGCACCCAGCAGATCAACCAGGGCCAGATGGACCGGTGGAACGTCGTGACGACGCTCAACTATCTGGCGGCTCCGGTCGAGACCAAGATCGTCGTCGCCAAGGCCCCGGCGTTCGACACGGACGCCGGGCGCAAGCAGGTCGCCAACATGGTCAAGGTCGCGGACATGACTCGGCAGGGCTTCATGGCGGGCGATATCTCGACGGTGATGAGCCCGCGCACGGTGCTGACCTGGGCGCAGAACGCGACGATCTTCGGCAACATCGGCTTCGCGTTCCGGCTGTCGTTCCTCAACAAGTGCGACGAGGCCGAACGCTCGATCGTGGCGGAATACTACCAGCGCGTCTTCGGCGAGGAGTTGCCGGAGAGCGTCGCGGTCAAGGGCAAGCGCTAGGGCCGACGCGGCGATGGCCCAGCCCGACAATCCGCTCGAGGACTTCCGGCTGGCGCTGGCGGCGACGTTGCGCGCGCTGGGCCATGAGCCGGGGTTCGAGCTGGCCTACACCGCAGACAAGCCGACCTGCTACGGCGACCAGGCGCGCGTGCCCCAGCCGGGCCGGGCGATGGGAGCGGATCAGGTGGCAGAGGTGCGCGGCTGGGCCGACGCCTTTGCACTGCGCAAGCGCCACCATGATGCCAAGCTACACGCTGCCGACCAGCCCGAGGCCGGAGTCGGCCGCGATATCTTCAACGCCGTCGAGCAGGCGCGGATCGAGGCGATCGGCTCGGCCGACATGGCGGGGGTGGCGCTCAACCTCGACCGCATGACCGAGGCGCGGATCAAGACCGATCCGATCGTCCGGGCGCGGACACCGGACGAGGTGCCGATGGCGACCGCGCTGGGCCTGGTGGTGCGCGAGCGGCTGACTGGCGTGAAGGCACCGCGGCTGGCCGAGGCGGCGATGGCGATGGTGCGCGCCGAGATTGAAGAGAAGGCGGGGAGCAACCTCGACACGCTGCTCGGCAACATCGACGACCAGGCGGCGTTCGGACTGGCGCTGCGCCGGGTGATCAACGACCTGGGGCTGGGCATCGACCCCGACGCCAAGCCCGAGAACGACGACGACGACAGCGACGGCGACGACCCCGACAACAGCGACGCCCCCGCCGAGGACGGCGACGAGCAGGACGACGCCGGCGCCTCCGCCGACCAGTCGGTCGAGACTCGCGCGGAACAGTCGGACGACTCCTCGGACGAGGGCGAGACGCAGGAAGTCGACATGGACTCCGACATGACGTCGGAGTCGGAGATGGGCGAGGAGGGCCGCGAGGGCATGACCCCGTGGCGGCCCAACACGCCGCTGTCGGACCTGCCGCCGGACTTCGACTACACCGCCTATTCGACCAAGTACGACGAGACGATCAGTGCCGACGAGCTGTGCGACCCGGAGGAGCTGACCCGGCTGCGCGGCTATCTGGACCAGCAGCTGGTGCATCTGCAGGGCGCGGTGACCAAGCTGGCCAACCGCCTGCAACGCCGCCTGATGGCACAGCAGAACCGCGCCTGGGACTTCGACCAGGAGGAGGGGATGCTCGACGCCGCGCGGCTCGGGCGGATCATCACCAACCCGATGCACGCGCTGAGCTACAAGGTCGAGCGGGAGACCAAGTTTCGCGACACGGTGGTGACCCTGCTGATCGACAACAGCGGCTCGATGCGCGGGCGGCCGATCTCGATTGCGGCGATCTGCGCCGACATCATGGCGCGGACGCTGGAGCGGTGCGCAGTCAAGACCGAGATCCTGGGCTTCACGACGCGGGCGTGGAAGGGCGGCCAGTCGCGCGAGGCGTGGCTGGCGGCGGGGCGTCCGGCGAAACCGGGACGGCTCAACGACCTGCGCCACATCGTCTACAAGGCGGCGGACGCGCCGTGGCGGCGGGCGCGCAAGAACCTCGGGCTGATGATGCGCGAGGGTCTGCTTAAGGAGAATATCGACGGCGAGGCGCTGCTATGGGCGCATGCCCGGCTACTGGCGCGGCCTGAGGACCGGCGCATCCTGATGGTGATTTCCGACGGCGCGCCGGTCGACGATTCGACGCTGTCGGTCAACACCGGCAATTATCTGGAGCGCCATTTGCGCCAGGTCATCGGCTGGATCGAGACGCGCTCGCCAGTCGAATTGTCCGCCATCGGCATCGGCCATGACGTGACGCGCTATTACAACCGCGCCGTGACGATCATGGACGCCGAGCAGCTCGGCGGCACGATCATCGAGCAGCTAGCGGCGCTATTCGAGGAAGACGGCCCGGGCAAGCGGCGCCGCTGAGGCCCGGCGCGGCAAATACCGCACCGGGCCATATCAACGACTAGCAGCGATGCTTGCTGCCGCGACCGAGCGCATTGCCGGCGACCGCGCCGACACCGGCACCGAGCAGCGATTCGCCAAGGTTGCCGCCCAGCAGCGCCGCACCGGCACCGCCGCCGAGCGCACCGATTACCGTGCCACGCTTGCCGGCGCGGCTACGCGAGTGCTTGCAGGCGGCATAGCTCTGATAATAACGGCGATCACGCGAGTTGTAATACTGACCGCGACGCTGGTTGTCGTAGCGATGATCCCGGGCAGCTGCCGGTGCTACCGTGGTGAAAGATGTCGCGGCAATGGCGGCGACCAGCAACGGGGTAAGGATACGCATGATCTGTTCCTGAAATATTGACTATGTTCGAGGCGTAATGAATGCCCCGACGACCATGATTGTTCCGGCTGCATGCACCCTTGCTGAACCGTTTCGGGATGTTCAGAGCCAGTTCACGGCCACATTGCGATAGCTACGCCATCGAGCCGGATCGACTCGGATGTAGAGTTTGTAAAGGATAGGTCATGAAAAGCTGGACTATCGCGCTGGTCGGCATCGCCGCAATCGCAGCCACGCCTGCGCTGGCGCAGCGCCACGGCGGCGGCGACGGATATCGCGGCGGCGGGAGCTACGCGCGGGGCGGTGGCGACTATGCCCGCGGCGGCAACTACGTGCGTGGCGGCGGGTATGATCGTGGTCGCTATGGCTACGGCCGGGGCAGCTATTACGGCGGTTATCGCTATGGCGGCTATCGCGGCGGGTACGGTGGCTATGGCTATCGTGGCCGGCCCTATTATGCCGGCTATTACCGGCCTTACTACAGTGGCATCTATGTCGCCCCGGCGTATATCGCCCCGGCCTATGGCTACGGCGGCTACGACCCCTATTACGACGGCGGCTATTACGGCGGTTATGCGGCCCCGGTCTACTATAACGGCGGCTATGGCGGTTACCGCGGCGGTTATGGGCGCGGCTATTATCGCGGCAGCGGCTGCGGTCGCGGTACCGTCCTTGGCGCTGTCGCCGGTGGTCTGATCGGCAACGCTTCCAGTGGTCGTTACAATCGTGGCGGCAACACGCTGCTTGGCGCGGGTGTCGGCGCCATTGCAGGTACGGCACTCGACCGTAACTGCTAAAGCCTGACCGACGGGGCGGCGGACCACCCGCCGCCCCGGTTCAGGCAGCCTGCAATACCTGCAGGAAAGCGTCGCCATAAGCCTCGAGCTTGCGCGCTCCTACTCCCGAGATCTGGCCGAGGGCCGCTAGCGAGCGCGGGCGCTCCGCCGCCATGGCGCGCAGCGTCGCGTCGTTGAAGACGATGTAAGGCGGCATCCCCGCCTCTGCCGCCAGTTCGCGCCGCACCCGGCGCAACTCCTCGAACAGCGACGCATCCTTGGCGGGCAACGACACCGCTGCAGCGGTGCTACGCGTCCGTCGCTCCTTGCGGGCGGGCTCGATGCGCAGGGATATCTCGGTTTCGCCCTTCAGTATCGGTCGCGCCGCCGGGCCCAGCCGTAGTCCACCATGCTCGGCATCGCGGACCAGGGCCTCGCTCGCCTCAAGCTGCCGCGCCAGTGCCCGCCAGCCGTTGGCGTCGAGCTCGCGTCCGATGCCGAACACCGACAGCGCCTCATGCCCGAACTTGCGAACCTTCTCGCTGGCGCCGCCGTGCAGCACCTCGACAAGATGACCTACACCGAAGCGCTGCCCCGTGCGGACGACCGCCGACAGCAGCTTGCGCGCCGCCTCGGTCGCGTCCTTGAGCGCCGGCGGCGACAGGCAGGTGTCGCAATTCCCGCACGGCGGCGGCGCCGGCTCGCCGAAATAGGTCAGCAACGGCACCCGGCGGCATTGCGCCGTTTCGCAAAACGCGATCAGCGCACTGAGCCGCGCCATGTCGGCCTTGACCCGCGTGTCGCCGGCGACGCTGCCATCAGACGGATTGATGAAGCCGCGCGCCCGGGCGATGTCGTCGGCGCCGTACAGCAGATGCGCCACCGCCGGGTCGCCATCGCGCCCGGCGCGCCCGGTCTCCTGGTAATAGGCCTCGATCGACTTGGGCAGCCCGATATGGGCGACGAAGCGCACGTCGGGCTTGTCGATGCCCATGCCGAAGGCGACGGTGGCGACCATCACCATGTCCTCGGCGCCGACGAAGGCGGCCTGGTTGCGCGCCCGCTCGCGCCCGTCGAGGCCGGCGTGATAGGCCAGCGCATTGATGCCGTGGCCGCGCAACAGCTCGGCGGTCTTGTCCGTCTTGTCGCGAGTCGGTGCGTAGACGATCCCCGACTTGCCGCGCTGGGTGTCGAGGAACGCCAGCAGTTGCCGTCCGGCGCTGGTCTTGGCGGCGACCTCGTAGCGGATGTTCGGGCGGTCGAAGCCCGCGACGTACATGCGGTCGGCGGCGATGCCGAGCTGGTCGAGGATGTCGAGCCGCGTCACCTGGTCGGCGGTGGCGGTCAGCGCGATGCGCGGCACGCCGGGAAGCAGGTCGCACAGGCTGCGCAGCTGCCGGTATTCGGGGCGGAAGTCATGGCCCCACTGGCTGACGCAATGCGCTTCGTCGATCGCCACCAGCGCGATCTCGACGCGTGATACCAGCTGGCGAAAGCTCGGCATCGCGGCGCGCTCGGGAGCGACGTAGAGCAGGTCGAGCTCGCCGTCGCGCAACGCCCGGATGGTCTCTTCGCCGTCCTCCGACTGACTATTGAGCGCCGCGGCGCGGACGCCGTACGCCTTCAAGGCGCGAACCTGGTCGGTCATCAGCGCAATCAACGGTGAGATCACCAGCGCGCAGCCGGGGCGGACCAGCGCCGGCACCTGGTAGCACAGCGACTTGCCGGCACCGGTCGGCATGATCGCCAGCACGTCGCGCCCATCGCAGACGTCGTGGACGACCGCCTCCTGCTGCCCCCGGAAGGCCGGGAAGCCGAAAACCTCGTGAAGTACCTGTTCGGGGGATCGCATGTGACGGCGGAGATAGCCCCTGTCACACTGCGCCGCTAGGGAAAGGGCGATGCGAACCCGATTTATCCTGTGCCTGGCGTTGATTGCCGCCGCACCCCTGGCCGTCCGCGATGTCCAGCCGCTGCCGCTGACATCCATTGCGGTGCCGCTCAATCCCGACGACCTGGCGCAATCGACGGTAGGCGATCTGCGCTATCTAGGCGGGCTGGTGCTGCGGTCGACGACGCGCTCGTTCGGCGGCCTGTCGGGCCTGCGTGCGGGGCCGGGCGGGCGCTTGCTGGCGATCAGCGACAACGGCAATTGGGTCAGCTTCGTCACCGTCGAGCGCGACGGCAGGCTGGTCGCGGTCCGGGACGGAATTATCGCGCCGTTGCTCGACGCGAGCGACCGCAAGGCGAAGTCGAAGAGCGCGGGAGACGCGGAGTCGCTCGACTGGAACCCGCAGACCGGGGAGGCGCTGGTCAGCTTCGAGCAGGACCACCGCATCCAGCGCTACCTGGGCATCGACCCGGCGCGACCGGGAACGCTGCGCGCCATGCCGGCCGAGGTAATTCGCAATCCGGCGACTGCTGGCTGGCCGGCGAACGGCGGCGGCGAGGCGCTGGCAGTGCTCGGCGACGGTTCGCGAGTGCTGTTCGAGGAAGAGGGCGAGGCTGCGAACGGCCTGTCGCCGGTGCTGCTGGTCAAGGACGGCGTGACGCGACAGCTGCTGTACCGCCGGCCGCCGGGATACAAGCCGACCGACGCCATCGAGATCGCACCGGGCGAGTTGCTGGTGCTCAACCGGCATTACACGGTGTTCGATGGCGTATCGGCTATCCTCGCGCGGGTGAAGGTCGCCGACATCATGGAGCCGCGCGAGGTCGCCCGGCTCGCCTCGCCGTTGACCGTCGACAACATGGAGGGGCTCGCGGTGCGGAAGGAAGGCGGCCGGACCTTCGTCTACATGGTGTCCGACGATAATTTCAACGCGGTGCAGCAGACGCTGCTGCTCAAGTTCGAGCTAGTCGCCACATCTCGCGGAACCACGGGCCGTCCGCGACCCTGAACTCGCCGGTGACTTCGAAGCCGAGCGCCCGGTACAGGCTGACGTTCGATTCGACCGCCGCTTCCAGCGCGCACGGCATTCCGGCGGCGTCGGCGCGGGCGAGGCCGGCACGGATCGCGGCGCCACCGCGGCCGGTGCCTTGCAGCGCGGGATCGCAGCCGACGAACTCCAGGTACCAGTGCGGCTCCGTCGGATGGTGGCGTTCGAGCAGGGCCTGCAGCCTGAGCGTGCGCGGCAGGGCGGTGCCGAAGGTGGTGATCAGCGGCACGGCGAAGCGTAGCATGGTGCGGATCGGCGTCCGCCACGCGCCGGGCGCGCGCCAGACCGCCACCGCCCCCCCGTCGTCGACCAGCGTGGTCAGCGCCGGGTCGGGCTCGCTGCGAACGATTAGGTCGAAGAAGCGCCGCAGCTTCGTCGGGCGCGTGGCCGGATCGGGAAAGACGTAGCTAAGCGCCGGATCGTTGGCGAAGGCCAGCGCCAGGGTCCGCACGATGGCGGCTCGATCGGCCAAGGTCGCAGGGCGGGTCGGATGCATCACCCCGTGTAGCACTACCCCCTACCCGCCGGGGAGGGGCGAGAGACGGCGACGCCGGCCCGGGGGTGGGTCTTGCTTCGAGCTAACCCTAAACGGCAAACCGGCCGGGAATGACCCCGGCCGGCTGGCAGTCTCATCGAAGAATCGACGCTTTACGCGGCGGGCGCAGCTTCCGTGGCGGTCGCTTCGGCGGCGATGGCCACTTTCTTTTTGATTTCGCGCTTGAGCTTGGCGGCACGCTCGCTGAGCTTAAGGGCGTTGGTCTTGATCAACCAGTTGTCGAGGCCGCCGACGTGCTCGACCGAACGCAGGCCGTTCATCGAAACGCGCAACCGCACCGAGCGACCGAGGATGTCGGACATCAGCGTGACGTTCTGAAGATTCGGCAGGAACACCCGCTTGGTCTTATTATTGGCGTGGGAAACATTGTTTCCAACCTGGCGACCCTTGGCGGTCAGCTCGCAAACGCGCGACATCGTCGAAGTCCTTGGTTCGTTATAGTGTGCCGGAAAGGAGTGGCGCATACAGGCGGGTGTCCGGCGCGTCAAGCTGGACCGGCCCCGGTGGAACATGTTGCAAGTGCATGTCGAAGGCAAAAGGCCCTTCCGCACAACGAAATGCCTCGCTAGACCATTCGATATGGTCGCCTTCCTCCAGGCGCCACGAGGAAGCGCGACGATGCCCTATTTTGCCATCCACTGCATCGACAAGCCCGATTCGGGGGACCTTCGCGCGGCGACACGCGCCGCCCACCTGCCGCACCTTGCGGCGCTGGGCGACGCATTGCTGGTCGCCGGACCGCTGCTCAAGGATGATGGCCGGGCGATGGGCACACTGATGATCGCCGAGTTCGAGGACCGCGACGCCGCGATCGCCTTTGCCGCCGCCGATCCGTATCACCTTGCCGGGCTATTCGCGTCGCGCTCGATCACCGCGTGGCACAAGGTCTTCCCCGCCGCCTAGCGGATCTCCAGGCGGTCGCCGGCCGACAGGCGCGGCAGCAGCCAGCGCATCGCGTTACGGTCGATGGCGATACAACCCTCGGTCGGACGGCGATCGGGCTGGGTCAGGTGCAGGAAAATCGCGCTGCCAAGCCCTGCGACAGGCGGGTCGTCGTTGTAGCCGAGCGTGACGATCGCGTCATAGACCTGGTCCTCACGCCAAAGCTGCTCGGCGGAGTAGCGATGCGGATGGGTGACCGGGCGATTATAGGCGGGATCCTGCGCGCCGTCGGACCAGCCGTCGCCGGGCCGCAGCCAGCGCCAAGGCAGGCTGGGCGGGCGAAACTCTCGATCGGGACGCAGCAGCACGCCGCGTACCGGCCAAGCGCCCTTCGGGGTCGCACCGTCGCCCTCGCGCTTGTCGCTCGCCGCCACTGCACCGCCACGCCCGATGACACAGGGGATGACCTTACCGAACGCGGTCAGCGTCCGCGCGCCGGTGTCGACGATCACAGCAGATGTCCCGAGCGGACGCGCTTGGTGTCGAGGTAATGCGCGTTGTGCGGGTTTGCCGGCATCGCGTGCGGCACCCGTTCGGTCACCGCGACGCCGTTCGCGACGAGCGCCGCGACCTTGTCGGGATTGTTGGTCATCAACCGCACCGCGCCAACACCAAGGAGCCGTAGCATCGCCGCGGCGAGTTCGAAGTCCCGCTCGTCGGCATCGAAACCCAGTCGCAGATTCGCATCGACTGTGTCGAAGCCCTGGTCCTGCAGCGCATAGGCGCGCAACTTGTTGATCAGCCCGATACCGCGCCCTTCCTGCTGCAGATACAGCAGGATACCGCCCCCCGCCGCAGCGATGCCGGCAATTGCACCGCGGAGTTGCGGGCCGCAATCGCATTTGAGGCTGCCCAGCACGTCGCCGGTCAGGCACGCAGAATGCAGCCGCGTCAGGACCGGCTGGCCCAACACCGGGTCGCCGATCAGCAGCGCCAGATGCTCGGGGCCGCCCTCGGCCGGGCGAAACGCGACCACCTGCGTGTCCTCCAGTGCCTCGACCGGCAGCTTGGCGCGCGCCACGATGCGGAGGGTGTCGGCGCGAACATAGTCGGTCACAGCGCTCGCCGCGACACGCAGGCGGCTGTCCGCGGCACCGGTCGCTACTGCAAACACCGCTGGCAGCAGTCCGCCCAGCTTGGCCAGTCGCACCGCCGCGTTTGCCGCCGCCGCTAGCGGTCCGGGATCGACGCTGCGGAACGGCCCCTTGAACGGGGTCGCGAGATCGAGCACCGGGTCGGCGGCAGCAACGCTCAGCGCCAGGTCCATCCAGCCGGCGCGCTCGACCCAAACGGCATCGCTGCTCGCCGCGGCACGCTGATTGACGATGTTGAGCAGCGCCGCGCGCGGGTGCGCGAGCAGCAGGCCCGCCCGGCCCTCGGCTTCAAGTTCCGCCAGCGTCGCCTCGTCGGCCAGCTCGACCGCCAGCACCGCCAGTGCACCGCCCGGCGAGTCGAGCACGACGATCGCACCGCGCCTCAGCTCATCGATCGCCCGCGCTACGTCCCGGCCGTTGCTGGACGTAGCGGCAACGCCGGTGCTCACAGCGTAAACCGGGCAATCTGCGGGACATGGTCGGACGGCTTGCCCCAGTTGCGAGCATCCTCGACAACCTCGAAGCCAGTCGCCTGCGCTCCCAGGGCCGGCGAGGCCCAGACATGGTCGAGCCGCCGCCCACGGTCAGAAGCCGCCCAGTCGGCCGCGCGGTAGCTCCACCAGGTAAACAACCGCTCCGGTGCCGGGATGAAGCGCCGCCCCAGGTCGACCCAGTCATGGCTGGCGGCCAGCCCGTTCAGCCGATCGACTTCGATCGGCGTATGGCTGACCACCCCGAGCAGCGCCTTGTGGCTCCACACGTCGCACTCCAGAGGCGCCACGTTGAAGTCCCCGACGATCAGCGTGTCGTCGCGCAGGCTCTCCGACCAGCGCGTCATGCGGTCGAGGAACGCCAACTTCTGCCCGAATTTTGGATTTACCAGCGCGTCGGGAATGTCGCCGCCTGCCGGGACATAGACATTCTCCAGCAGCACGCCGTTGGCCAGCCGCGCACCAATGTGGCGCGCCTCGCCATTGTCCTGCCAGTCGTGGCGCCGTTCCTCAGTCATCGGAATGCGCGACAGGATGGCGACGCCGTGGTGCATCTTCTGCCCGTTGATCAGCCGGTAGCGATAGCCCATCGCCTCGAACATGGTGTGCGGGAACTCCGGGTCCATGACCTTGGTTTCCTGAAGGCACAGCACGTCCGGCGCATGATCCATCAGGAAGCGCTCGACGATGTCGATGCGAAAACGCACCGAGTTGATGTTCCAGCTGGCGACGGAAAAGGACGACATGACCCCGATGTAAGGAGCCGAGGGCGTTCCGTCATTCACCAAAAGCACTTGACCCCAGAACGCAAATGGCCCCTGCTCCGGGGGCATGGAGCAGGGGCCGGTTTGCGCTCGTCACGCAGCGGCTAACGACGATGCACCGGGCAACAGGGGGCAAATCCCGGCGCGGTCGTTGTCCGCATCCCGTAAGTAGGACCCGCCACCTTTCCCTTCAATGAACGGTTAGGAACCCCTATCGCAAGTCTTGGTTATTCACCGATGATTTACCCCGCTCTGCCGGGAGTTCGCACACGCGGGTCGCGAAACTTGAAGTTTTCTCCGCCGACCGCGACGTTCGACCGCACATTAGTCAGGATGACTTCCGTCCGCATGTTCTGGGCGTCGAGTGAGGTCCAGCCGGTCAGCGCCAGGCCACCGGGCTGTTTCAGGAAGGTCATGGTGATCGCGCCATATTCGGGATGTTTGCTGTCGCGCGCCTCGATCCGCAGGGCGCCCGGCGTTTCCCCGACGACCTTCGCGACCCGCGACAAGTCCTTGTCCGGATCCAGCAACACGCCGAGCGGGGTGCTCTTCACCGGCCACTGCGATACCTGGGCCACGTCATAGTCGATCATCGACAGCCGGCTGCCATCCGAGACGATCAGAAGCTTCTTGTTTTCGTAGTCAAAGCGGATTTTGCCAGGCCGAGCAATGATCATGCGACCGCGCGCGACCCGCCCGTCCGGCGCGGTCTGAGTGAAGTCGGCGGTCATCGTCGAGGTCGCGCGCAGGGTCGCGGCGACGTCGCTCAGGCCCGCGGCACCGGCGGTCATCGGCAGCGCGGCAAAGAGTATGGCTAGGCGTTTGAACATGGTCGTTCCCGTGGTGCAGGCGCTGAATATAGGGGCGAAGCCGTGAATACGCTCTGAACCTGAACGAGACCAAGCGGCGACCTCTAAGGGCGTGCTTCGATTGCGCCGGTGCGGCATAATCCCTAGATGCTGGAGTGCAGCGCGACGCTTGCGCGAAAGGCCTTTGCAGTATGACTCCCACGCTGGCGGTATTTGCCGGGTTCTTCGTCTACCTGCTCGAAATCCTGAAATGGACGGTGATCATTCAGGCGATCCTGAGCTGGCTGGTGGCGTTCAACGTCATCAACCTGCACAATCAATTCGTGCGCTCCGTGGTGCACACGCTGGAGCGACTGCTGGAGCCGATCTACCGTCCGATCCGGCGCATCCTGCCCGATGTCGGTGGCATCGACCTGTCGCCGATGGTGGTGATCCTGGCGATCATCCTCGTGCAGAATCTGATCCGCGCCAACCTGCCGGTCTATTACTGACGTGATGGCGGCTGGCGTGGGGGCGGCAATCATCGACGGCAAGGCGTTTGCCGCCGGGCTTCGGGCTCGTGTCGGCGCCGCCGTGCCGGCCTTCCAGGCAGCTACGGGCCGCGTGCCCGGTCTGGCGGTGGTGCTGGTCGGTGAAGATCCCGCCAGCCATGTCTATGTCCGCAACAAGGGCATCGCGACGCGCGAGGCCGGCATGGCGTCGTTCGAACACCGGTTGCCCGCCGACGTTTCCGAGGACGAGCTGCTTGCGCTGGTCGCCGCGCTCAATGGCGATGACGGCGTCGACGGCATCCTGGTCCAGATGCCGTGTCCCAGGCACATCTCTGAAGCCAGGGTGATCGCGGCGGTCGATCCGGACAAGGATGTCGACGGTTTCCACCCGGTCAATGCCGGACGACTGGCGAGCGGGCTGCCCGGACTGGTGCCGTGTACGCCTTCGGGGTGCCTCATGCTTCTGCAGGACCGGCTCGGCGATTTGAGCGGGCTGGAAGCGCTGGTGATCGGTCGCTCGAACATCGTCGGCAAGCCAATGGCGGCATTGCTCGTCGCGGCCAGCGCCACGGTGACCGTCGCCCATTCGCGGACACGCGATCTCGCCGCCCATGTCGGCCGCGCCGATATCGTCGTCGCGGCGGTCGGGGTGCCGGAGCTGGTGCGTGGTGCGTGGCTGAAGCCGGGTGCGACTGTCATCGACGTCGGCATGAACCGCATCGCGCTGCCCGATGGCAAGACCCGCCTTGTCGGCGACGTTGCCTTTGCCGAAGCGCTGGAGGTGGCGGGGGCGATCACCCCGGTGCCCGGCGGCGTCGGGCCGATGACCATCGCCTGCCTGTTGCGCAACACGTTGATCGCGGCACATGCCCGGGCCGGACTGGCGGTCCCGTCGCTATGATCGCGCTGTTCGTTTCGGCCTTCGTGACGTTGTTCGTGGTCCTCGACCCGCCGGGCTGCGTGCCGATCTTCTCGTCGCTGACCAGCGGTGGCGGCGCAGGCTATCGCCGCTCGATGGCATGGCGCTCGACGGCGATCGCGGCGGGGGTGCTGCTGCTGTTCGGGCTGTTTGGCGAGGATTTCCTGACGACGCTCGGCATCACCTTGCCGGCGTTCAAGCTGGCGGGCGGCATCATGGTCTTCCTGATCGCCATCGACATGGTGTTCGAGACCCGCACCCAGCGCCGCGAGGAGCGCGCCAACAGCGTCTCCCGCGCGACCGAGGAACCGACCGACATCTCGGTCTTCCCGATGGCCATTCCGATGATCGCCGGCCCGGGCTCGATCGCCGCGGTAATGCTGTTGATGGCCAAGGCGCGTGGGCTTGAGGCCAGCTTGACGGTGCTGGCGGCTCTCGGCGCGGTGCTGCTGGTCATGCTTGGCGCGTTGCTCGCCGCCGGCCCGCTGATGCGCTTGATGGGCGACAAGATCGAGGCGATGATCACGCGGCTGCTCGGCGTCATCCTGGCAGCGCTCGCCGCACAGTTCGTCATCGACGGTATCCGCGAGAGCTTCCACCTTGCCTGACCGCTACCTGCGCGGCATCCCGCCCTGGGCGGGAGAGATCGTGCGTTTCGGTTTCGTCGGCCTCTCGGCGTTCGCGCTCGACTATGGCGTGCTGGCGGCAACCATCCAGCTCGGTGCTTCGCCCTATGCCGGGCGGGTGCTGAGCATGGCGCTGGCGATGGTGCTGACCTGGGTGCTCAACCGACGGCTGACATTCAAGACCAGCGCACCGCCGAGCTGGCGCGAGTTCGCCGCCTATACCGGATTGGCGCTGGCTGGGATCGCGCTCAACTATGCGATCTACTCAGCCGTGCTCTGGGTCGGCGGCAGCCTGCTCGCGGCGATGGTCCTGGGCACCGGGATCGCGGCAGTGTTCAACTTCTGGCGCTACCGCTCGCTGCTCGGCGACAAGTAAGCAGCGCCCGTACCCGCGGCCGGACTCGAACCGGCACACCCCAGGGGGCCAAGGATTTTAAGTCCCATGCGTCTACCATTTCGCCACGCGGGCGCGGGCAGGGCGACACTTACGCGTTTTGATGACGCTCGCGCAAACCCCTAGATGTCGCCCGGTCAGGCGACGTTGAGACGCTCGCGCAGGTCCTTGCCCGGCTTGAAGTATGGGACCCGCTTGGCGTCCACCGCGACTGCGGTGCCGGTGCGCGGGTTGCGCCCGGTGCGGGCATCGCGACCGCGTGTCGAGAAAGCCCCGAAGCCACGCAGTTCGACCCGGCGCCCCGCTGCCAGCGCTGCGACGATCTCCTCGAAGATCGTGGTGACGATCCCCTCGACATCGCGTTGCGTCAGGTGGCCGTTTGCCGCCCCGATTGCCTGCACTAGCTCAGACCTGATCATGACCCATCCTCTTGATCCCCACCTCGCTTGTTGCCGTGCGTTGGGCAACACGAGATTACGCCGCCGTAACGAATGGTCAACCCGTTACCATAAGGATAACGAACTTCCCACAAAAACCAACGCCCCACCATTGCTGGCGGGGCGCGGCCGTCGTGTCTGTACGAAAGTTAGCTCTTGTCGGCGTCGCGAGCCCGGTTGAGCGCTGCACCCAGGATGTCGCCGAGCGATGCGCCGGAATCGGACGAACCGTACTGCGCCACGGCCTGCTTCTCCTCGGTGATCTGCATCGCCTTGATGCTGAGCATCGGCTTCTTGTTCTTCTCGAGGCCGATCACCATCGCATCGACCTTCTGGCCGACCTGGAAACGCTCGGCACGCTGCTCGTCGCGGTCGCGCGAAAGATCGCCGCGCTTGATGAATGCCAGCGGGCCATCTTCGCCAACCTGGACTTCGATACCACCATCGCGAGCCTCGATGACCGTCGCGGTGACGATCTGGTTCTTACGATACTCGCCATTTGCGCCACCCGCTGCACCACCAGCCGCGCCGGCCGTAGGTGCGGTGACCTTCGACTCGTCGAGCTGCTTGATGCCAAGCGAGATGCGCTCCTTCTCGACGTCGATCTCGAGGACCACGGCGCGGACGCGCTCGCCCTTGTGGTGAGCGGCCAAAGCCTGCTCGCCGGTCAGGCCCCAGGCGATGTCGGACATGTGGACCATGCCGTCGACGTCGCCGTCGAGGCCCACAAAGAGCCCGAACTCGGTGGTGTTCTTGACTTCACCCTCGACGATGGCGCCAACCGGATACTGTTCGGCGAACACTTCCCAAGGATTGCGCTGCGCCTGCTTGAGACCGAGCGAGATGCGACGCTTCTCCTCGTCGACCTCGAGGACGATGACTTCGACCTCCTGGCTGGTGCTGACGATCTTGCCGGGGTGGACGTTCTTCTTGACCCACGACATTTCGGAAACATGGACCAGGCCTTCGATGCCGGCTTCCAGTTCGACGAATGCGCCGTATTCCGTGATGTTGGTGACGCGCCCCTTGTGCTTCGAATCGACCGGGTAGCGCTCGGCCGCCGTCGTCCACGGATCGGCCTCGAGCTGCTTCATGCCGAGGCTGATGCGCTGCGTCTCGCGGTTGATGCGGACGATCTGGACGCGGAGCACGTCGCCGATGTTGAGAACTTCGCTCGGGTGACCGACGCGCTTGTAGCTCATGTCGGTGACATGCAGCAGGCCGTCGATGCCACCCAGGTCGACGAAGGCGCCGTAGTCGGTGATGTTCTTGACGGTACCGTCGACGATCTGGCCCTCGGCGAGGCTCTGGATCAGGCCGGTGCGCTGCTCGGCGCGGCTCTCTTCCAGGATCGAACGGCGCGACACGACGATGTTGCCGCGCTTGCGGTCCATCTTCAGGATCACGAAGGGCTGCGGCAGGTTCATCAGCGGGGTGACATCGCGCACCGGGCGGATATCGACCTGCGAACCCGGCAGGAAGGCGACGGCGCCGGACAGGTCGACGGTGAAGCCGCCCTTGACCCGGCCGAAGATGACGCCCTCGACGCGCTCGTTGGCGGCGTACTGCGTCTCCAGCGTGTCCCAGGCAGCTTCGCGGCGAGCGCGGTCGCGCGACAGCATCGCCTCGCCCAGCGAATTCTCGACGCGGTCGACATAGACTTCGACTTCATCGCCGACGTTGATCTCGGCCTTCATGCCCGGGGCAGCGAATTCGCGCAGCGGCACGCGGCCTTCGGACTTCAAACCGACGTCGATGACGGCCAAGTCGTTTTCGATGGCGGTGACGCGGCCCTTGACCACGCGACCTTCGAAGGACTGGTTCTTGCCGAGCGAGCTTTCCAGCATCGCCGCGAAATCGTCGCGAGTCGGTTGTGCCGCAGTTGCCATAAATCTGTACGTCCTCGTTCGATCGACCGGCACCATGCCGCCCGTTCACGCCGTTCGCGCCGCACCATGCGGACGCGCCCAAGTTCAAAGGAAAAAGGCTTCGCGCCGACGGGGGTGATCCCCAGGCCTTCGCGAATCGGTTAGCCGGTCCGGCCCGTTGCTGCTGCTACCAGCGCAATCGCCCGTTGAACGGCGGCGTCTATACCCAATTCGCTGGTATCCAGCAAGGCAGCATCCTCGGCGCGTACCAGCGGCGCGATCGAGCGGTGCGAATCGCGGTCGTCACGCGCCTCGATGTCGGCAAGGACATGGGCGAAGTCGCGGTGGTCGCCGCTGCCGCGCAACTCGACGTGCCGCCGCCGGGCCCGCTCGGCCGGCGATGCGGTGACGAACAACTTGGCGTCGGCGAACGGCGCGATGACCGTGCCGATGTCGCGCCCGTCGAGAACCGCGCCGCCCGGCTGCCCGGCGAAGGCACGCTGGCGCTCCAGCAGGGCGGCACGGACGCCGGGATGGGCAGACACGATCGAGGCGCTTTCGGCATTGTCGGCGCTCATCAGGTCGGGCTCGTCGAGCAGCGCCGGATCGAGGTGACGGGCGTGATGCTCGGCGATCGCCGCGTCGGCCGGGTTGCCACCACCCAGCCGCACCGCCAACCCGACGGCGCGGTACAGCTTGCCGGTGTCGAGATGCGGCAGGCCATAGGTCCGCGCCAGCGCCCTGGCGATGGTACCCTTGCCACTGGCGGCGGGGCCGTCAACGGCGATGATCATCGGATGGGGCAGGGTGTCGGCATCAGCGCCGCTTAACCCGTCGTGCGCCCCATCGGCAAGCCGCGTGGTCGGACGTCAGCCGGCGACCGGTAGCGTCCTTCGCCGCGCTACGGCGCCGACAAGGCCGAAACCCATGACCATGAGCGCCCAGCTGGCTGGTTCCGGCACGCTGCCGCCGACCTCCTCGGCAATACCCGTGGCGATGAAGCCGGGACCGTCGATCGACAGGTCGTAGGTCCCGAAGTCCGTGTTGCCATAGCCGGTGACGACAGCAAAATATTCCAGCCCGGCGATCATCTCGTAGGAAAAGCCCGAAGATCCAACTCCCTCGCTGCCATCATCGTTATAGATCAACGCGTTGGCGAGCGCGTTCGAAGGATCGAAGCTGCCACTGTAGAGGCCAAGGAAATTATCGAAGCCGGCCAGCGACAGGAATTCGTATTGCCCGGACTCGGACACCGAGAATTCGATGGCATCGTAGGCGACCTCGGTGCCGATTTCGGAAAGATCGGTCGGCGCATCGGCAAAATTGTCGATCGGCCGGTGAAAGGTTGAGGATCCGGTCGTGTCCCCGGACATCGAGAACGGCACAGAGAAGGCAGGCGCTGCGCACAATGCGGCCGCCAGCAACGCAACAACTGAATACTTACTCATAACACTCCCCGCGCCGGCGGTTGCCAGCTACTCACTCGCACCACCCCGATGCCGGTGAGAGTTACGCAGGGAGACGTTAAGAATTACACCAAACTACTCAAAAGAAACGAAATTCTATCCTACGATAGGGTATTTCTTAGCGCCTGGGTAAGGATGATTATTCGGCTGCCGGCTTGCTCTGCAATTGCAGGTAATTCTGCAGGCCCATGCCGGCGATCATGTCTTTCTGACGCTCGAGGAAGTCGACATGCTCCTCTTCCGCTTCGAGGATCGACACGAACAGGTCACGGCTGACAAAATCGCGTGCTGACTCGCACAGCACCACAGCGCCGCGGAGCTGCGCCAGCGCGTCGACCTCGAGCGCCAGGTCGGCATCGAGCAACTCGGGGACATTTTCGCCGATGCGCAGACGGCCGAGCGTCTGGAGATTTGGCAGGCCGTCGAGAAACAGGATGCGCGCGATCAGGCTGTCCGCGTGCTTCATCTCCTCGATGGATTCAGCATATTCATGCTTCGCCAGCAGCGCATAACCCCAATGGTCGAGCAGCCGGTAGTGCAGGAAATATTGATTGATTGCCGTCAGTTCGTTGAACAATGCGGCGTTCAACGCCTCGATTACCTTGGGATCACCGCGCATTAGCCGACCTTTCGATTACCGGCCGTAACTGCGGCGCAAGAGGGTGTTGCGTCAACCCGGCAACGCCTGGGCGTAACGGATCACGCCGCCTGGCTAAGACGTGCCTCGTCGGCCATGACCTCGCGGGCGAACGGCAGGCATTGGCCACAACGCGGCTTGCAGCCAAGGCTTGCATAGGCCTCGACGGGATGCCCGGCACCGCCTCGCGCCGCGGCGCGAAGCTGAGCTTCCTTCAGTGCATTGCAGAAACAGACGATCACCTGGACCTCGCTGCGAACCGACTGCGACTGATTATCATGTGCGCAGGGTAATGCAAGTGGTTCGCAACATCACGGCTTGTAAATATTCGTTTTGGAGGCGAAACGTGCGTCGGGGGATGATCTGGCATGCGGGCACCGATTCTTTGCGTTGTCGGCACGCGGCCGGAGGCGATCAAGCTCGCGCCGTTGATGTTGGCGCTGGCTGATCATCGCCGTCTTCGCCCGCTGATCTGCGCGACCGGGCAGCACGGCGCGCTGCTCGACGACGTCCTCGAAGACTTTGGCCTGGTGCCGGCGTTCGACCTTCGCCTGATGCGCCCACGGCAGTCGCCAGCGGATGTCGTCGCCGCCGCGCTGCCGGCGCTGATGCAGGTCATCGACTCATGCGCTCCCGCCGCGATCGTGGCGCAGGGCGATACCGCCACCAGCTTCGCCGCCGCCCAGGCTGCCGGCTACGCACGCCGGCCGCTGGTCCATGTCGAGGCCGGGCTGCGCAGCGGCAGCATCGCCGAGCCCTTTCCGGAGGAGCTGCACCGCCGTGCCATCGCGCAACTCGCTACCCTGCACTTCGCCCCGACGCAGACAGCGCGCAGCGCACTGCTGAGCGAGGGAATCGCCACCGATACCATCCACGTCAGCGGCAATAGCGGCATCGACGCGCTGAAGCTGGTCGAAACACGTCTCGACGCCGATGCGGGATTGCGGCGTCGAGTGATCGCCGAACTGCCTCCGATCGACCCCAGCCGGCCGCTGTTGCTTGTCACCGCTCATCGGCGTGAGAATCGCGGCGCCGGCATCATCGGCATTGCCACCGCCGCGCGCCGGCTGGTCCTCGACCACGGCGTCCAGATCGTGCTGCCGGTGCATCCAAGTCCCGAGATTTCTGGGCCACTGCGCCAGATCCTTGGCGACGTTCCCGGTGTCCACCTGGTACCGCCGCTCGGTTATCCGGCCTTTGTCTGGCTGCTGCGCCAGGCGGTCATCGTCCTCACCGACTCGGGCGGCATCCAGGAGGAAGCGCCGGCACTCGGCGTGCCGGTTCTGGTGACCCGCCGGATTACCGAACGCGACGAGGGGCTGGCGAGCGGCAATGCCCGGCTGGTCGGCACCGACCCGGACACCATCGTCGCCGCCGTTCTCGACCTGCTCGGCAATGCGACGGCTCTGGCGCGAATGTCGGAAGCGGCGCTGCCCTATGGCGATGGCTCCGCGACGCCGCGGATGATCGCCGTGCTCGACCGGCTCTACGGCTCAGCGGGCGACAGCACCGAGTTGCTGGAATAGCGCCACGAAACCGGGGAAGCTGGTGCCGATCGGCGCCGCGTCGTCGACGGTCACCGCTGCCGTGGCGTTCAGCGCCAGCACCGCGAAGCTCATCGCGATGCGGTGGTCGAGCATCGCTGCGATCGTCGCACCGCCCGCTACCGCATCGCCGCTCCGCCCATGGACGATCAGCCCGTCGGGCAACTCGTCGACGCTCACGCCGCACGCCGCCAGGCCCTGGGCCATCACGGCGATGCGGTCCGACTCCTTGACCCGTAGTTCCTCCAGCCCGCGCATCGTCGTCGATCCGCTGGCGAACGCCGCCGCGACGAACAGGATCGGATACTCGTCGATCATCGACGCCGCCCACTCCGGCGGCACCTCGATACCGGTCAAGGCGCCGTGCCGGACCCGCAGGTCGGCGACCGGCTCGCCCCCGACGGTGCGCGGGCTCAATATCTCGATATTCCCGCCCATCGCGATCAGCGCGCGCAGCAACCCGTCGCGGGTCGGATTGACCCCGACATTGGTGATCGTCACGTCGCTGCCCGGCACGATCAGCGAGGCGACGATCACGAACGCTGCCGACGATATGTCGCCCGGTACGGTCAGCACCTGCGGCCTCAGCTCGGCTTCGCCGGTCACCGCGATGATTCGACCCTCGGGACTGTCCTCGACCGTCACCGTCGCGCCGAACCCGCGCAGCATCCGCTCGCTGTGGTCGCGGGTGGCGATTCGCTCGACGACGCTGGTGATTCCCGGCGCGTTCAGCCCGGCCAGCAGGACCGCCGACTTCACCTGTGCCGAGGCGACCGGCAGCACATAGCGGATCGGCACCGCGGGGCAGCAGCCGGTCATCGTCAACGGCAGACGCTCGCCAGGTGCCGTCGTGAATTGCGCTCCCATCGTCGACAGCGGCTCGGTCACGCGACGCATCGGCCGGGCCGACAGCGAGGCATCGCCGATAAACGTCGCGGTGATCCGGTGGCTGGCGATCACCCCCATCAGCAACCGCGTCGAGGTTCCCGAATTGCCCATGTCCAACGCGACACGCGGCTGCAGCAGTCCACCGACGCCAACGCCGTGAATGTGCCACAGCCCGGCATCGTCACGGCCAATTTCGGCGCCCATAGCGCGCATCGCCGCCGCCGTCGCCAGCACGTCCTCGCCTTCCAGCAAGCCGGTGACGACGGTTTCGCCCACGGCCAGGCTGCCCAGCATCAGCGCGCGGTGCGACATCGACTTGTCGCCGGGCACGACGACGGAGCCGGTCAGGGGCGTATTGCACTGGAGGGAGAGGGTGGCCATTTACCCGCTGCGCTTTGACACCGGCACCCCGCTGTGGCAAGGCACCGCGCGTTCAAGCGCCGCTCGATCGGCGACCGGAGTTCCACAAACGTGACCAAAGCTGAATGGGGCACCAAGCGTGCCTGCCCTAAGTGCAATACGCGCTTCTACGACCTGACCCATGACGATCCGGTGACCTGCATCGCCTGCGGCAACACCTGGATGCCCGAGCCAGTTCTCAAGTCCAAGCAGACGCAGACCTTCGAGGTCGCCAAGCCCGTCGCCAAGACCACCGAGGACGGTGACGCCGACGACGATCTGGACATCGAGGCTGCCGAGGATGCCGAGGCCCCCGACGTCGATCTCGGCGACGACGACGAGGACCTTGCCGCAGTCGTTACCGGTGACGACGAGGAAGAACGCTAAATCACTATTGCGCGGGACCGGGTTTCGGCCTAGTCACCGCCGCCCGGCCACGGTCGGGAATTGCCAAGGGTGCTTGGGGCGTTAGCTCAGCTGGGAGAGCGCTACGATGGCATTGTAGAGGTCAGCGGTTCGATCCCGCTACGCTCCACCACCCTTCGGTATTAATTTTGCTGAACAGAAATTCCGGCTCAGATCTGCTAAACGGTCAGCGGTATCGTTGCGGCCGCATCGAACCCGTTCGAGACGAGCACAGTACTCGACCTATCACGACACGACCGACCACGCCTCGGAAGGGGATCGTTATCAACGGCGCGTTCTCCGTTGACAAACTTCAGCCCGACTTCTTCGTCCTGTCGGGTGGCTTAGACTGGACGCGCTAGTGCCGCAGCCGGTGGACCTGATCGCCTGGCCAAGTCTGCTAGGCTTCGGAATAGCTCCGGTACAACCACTCCGGACGCCCAGGGCTAGTGGCCGCAACATTGCGCCAGCGTGAGAAGATATACTGGCCTAGGTCGCCGGCACTCAGTCGGTCTCCAACACCGGCAACGGCGACCGGTAGACTGTCGTGGACCGGTGGCGATACGTTCCCGGTAAACAGGATCTCACGCTCGAAGCCGCAATGATTCATCAGCCGCTCGAGCTCCGCGACCGTGTACTCCCGGTTGTGGCGACCATACGGACCATAGCCCGAATAAGGATCGTAAAGGTTCTCGCCGGCGATTAGCCGCGCGACGTTCTCGATCCGTGCAACGTTGGGCGTCGTGACGATAAGCTGCCCGCCGGGCTTGAGCACCCGCTTTATCTCCATCAGCGCAGCCAGCGGGTCATTGGTCATATGCTCGAGAATTTCGCAAAACAGGACAAGATCGAAAGCGTCGTCCTCGCTAGGCAGCCGGTCTGTTTCGACGTTCACGTTCCAGTATTCGAATTTCTCGCTGACGCGCCGCTCAGCTGCGGCGTCGAAATAGCTGACCATCTGCGACATCAGCGCGACCGGCCCCGAGAAGAAATTGGTCATGGTCACTTCAAATTGGCGAAACTGCTTCATTAGGATCGTCGTGAAATACGGGTTCGAGCCGATTTCTAGCGCCCGTCCCGAGGTTTGAGGCACCATACCCAGCGTCTGAATGAACCTATCGCAGTCGGCTTCGCCATAGGCCCGGAGTTCCTTGGGCGGCGGACGGTCCATTTCCAGCGATAACATCAGTTTGAGCAGCCGTTCACGGTTAAAAGCGACGGGAAACTCCAACGATGGCGCAGCAGTTGCTGATGCTGCGGCAGGCGACGCGCGGGCCAACCGGATGCCGAGCGGCGCAAGCGCGCGATTAACGGCTTTGAAGGCGCTCATGATCACTGACACTAGCGCGCCTCCACTCGTAACGCTTCCGTAAGTATGGCGCTTCTAGCTAGCCTTACTGGTCGGATCAACTCGACTTATGATGTTAATTGGGGTGGCGGGAAGCGAGTTCGGCGCTTGACTGCATCGTCCTATGCCGTCAGCAAGACGGCCGCTATCGGCCTTGCCGTCCCGGCGAGAAGATTTTTATTTAATCGGACTGTTCGGAGCCAAGTTACAGACATGCGTACTGCGATCATCACCGGCGTGACCGGTCAGGACGGTGCTTATCTGGCGCGCACGCTGCTGGCGGAGGGGACGCACGTCGTCGGCACCTTCCGCCGCACGAGCTCAGCGAATTTCTGGCGAATGGACGAGCTCGGCGTTCGCGAGCATCCCAACCTGACGCTCGTCGAGCATGACCTTATCGACGTCGGCGCCAGTATTTCGCTGATCGACCGCGTCAAGCCGGACGAGGTCTACAACCTCGCTGCACAAAGCTTCGTCGGCGTGTCGTTTCATCAGCCTGCAGCCACCGCAATGATCACCGGCCTTGGTCCGCTCAACCTGCTCGAAGCGATCCGCCTGATCAACCCCAAGGTGCGCTTCTACCAGGCGTCGACGTCGGAAATGTTCGGCAAGGTGCAGGCAATCCCGCAGAAAGAGGATACGCCATTCTACCCACGCAGCCCGTATGGTGTGGCAAAGCTCTACGCGCATTGGATGACAATCAACTACCGCGAATCCTATGGCATTCATGGCTCGTGCGGAATCCTGTTCAATCACGAGTCGCCGCTGCGGGGCCTCGAATTCGTGACCCGGAAGATCACCGACGGGGCTGCTAGGATTAAGCTCGGCAAGCTTGACCAGCTCGAGTTGGGCAACCTCGACGCCAAGCGCGACTGGGGGTTTGCGCAGGACTATGTCGAAGGGATGATCCGCATCCTGCGAGCGGATACACCCGACTCGTACGTGCTGGCGACGAACCGTACCGAGTCGGTGCGCGACTTCGTGCGACTGGCGTTCAAGGCGGTCGGCATCGCACTCGAGTTCAGCGGCGATGGTGCCGAGGAAATTGCCCGCGACACGGCCACCGGCAAGACCGTCGTCAAGGTAAACGAAGCTTTCTACCGTCCTGCCGAGGTCGAACTGCTGATCGGTGACGCTACTAAGGCCAAGGTCGACCTCGGCTGGGAAGCGACGACCGATCTCGAAACTCTGTGCGCGATGATGGTCGAGGCCGACCTGCGGCGCGTCGCGGCCGGAGTGTCGTTCTGACCAAGCCCCGGGTCCTTGTTACCGGCCTGTCGGGCTTCACCGGCATCTATGTGGCCGAGGCGCTGGCTGCGCGAGGCCTCGAAGCCGTCGATCCTGCAGCCGTCGTCGAAAGCTTCGACCTGACGCTGCCGGAAACGATCGCCGACGCCGTGGCGCGGATTGCGCCGGATTACGTCGTCCACCTCGCCGCCATCAGCTTCGTCGGGCATGACGATCCAGCCGACTTTTACCGCGTCAACACCATCGGCACTGTCAATCTGCTACAAGCTTTGGCCGGCGCGCCGCAGCCTGTCCGCAAAATCGTCGTAGCCAGTAGCGCTAACATCTACGGCAATACACACGTCTCGCCACTGGACGAGGCGAGCACGCCAGCTCCGGTCAATCATTATGCCTGTAGCAAGCTCGCCATGGAGCATCTTGTCCGCCAGTGGTTTGACCGGCTGCCGATTGTCGTCACTAGGCCGTTCAACTACACCGGCCGGGGTCAAAGCGCGCAGTTTCTCGTTCCCAAGATCGTCGGCCATTTCGCGCGTCGCGAACCGGTTCTCGAACTCGGCAATTTAGATGTTGCTCGCGATTTCACCGACGTTCGTGACGTCGCCAGCTTCTACGCCGAATTGCTGTTATCTGCAGCGCAGGGCGAATTCGTCAACATATGCTCTGGACATGCGTACTCACTGGAGTGGATCGTGGAAACCTGCGCCGCGATCACCCGGCACGAGATCGAGATTCAAGTAAATCCGGCTTTTGTTCGCTCCGATGAAATCAAAACCCTGGTTGGAGACCCGGCAAAGCTCGATGCGCTTCTCGGTCAACAGACGCGCCATCACTTCGGCGAGACTCTGAGCTGGATGCTGGAGGTCTGAACGGTGGCGACGACCTATTTTCCAGTCCGCGAAGCATCTGAGAGCGACCACTTTGAAGTCTCATGCACCGGTTTGCAAACGACACATGTAGAAACTCTGCCTGGTTTTGAGCAGTGGGACAGGATAATTACTGACGGCAACAATGATTATGCTTTGGGTATTGACGAGCCTAATGCGTTTATACTTCATGAGATAATACTGTTGCCGGAAAGTAGCGCAGTCTGAAGTGGCGGTCCGTCGCAACATACTCGCCAATTACTTCGGGCAGGGCGTCACTGCAGTGCTCGGTCTTGCTTTCGTTCCGGTCTATATCCACTATCTAACGATGGAGGCCTATGCGTTGGTGGGCCTGTTCGCGCTGGTGCAAGCTTGGCTTGCCCTTCTCGATCTTGGAATGACACCGACGCTCAGCCGCGAGATGGCCCGATATACGGCGGGCGTCGTTCCAGTGCAGTTCATTCGTAACTTGTTGCGCAGCCTTGAAATACTGTGCGCTATAATTGCGGTGATTGTTGCTGCTGGGATGATCCTGTCATCTTCGCTGATCGCTACTCATTGGCTGCGTGTCGATAAATTGCCGGTGTCGACGGTCGCGCACGCGATGACGATCATGGCAATCGTCGTTGCCTTGCGATTTTGCGAAGGCATTTATCGTAGCGCGCTGATCGGCCTACAGCAGCAGGTCTGGTACAATGGCGCGAGTGTCGTTCTGGCATCGTTGCGGTCGGGCGGTGCTGTTGCGGTATTGGCATTCGTCGCGCCGACGCCCGAGGCCTTCTTTCTATGGCAGGGCTTCGTCTCGATGCTCACTCTCGTCGTGTTTGGACTAAAACTTTACCTGGCACTCCCCGCCGCGCCAAAACCTGCCCGTTTCACTTGGTCGACGATTGTCGAAGTTCGCCGCTTCGCAGGTAGCATGATCGGATTTAGCATCCTCGCCGTGCTTATGACACAGGTCGACAAACTGCTTCTGTCGCGTTTGATGCCACTTGAGAGTTTTGGTTACTATATGCTGGCATCCACTGTCAGCGGTGTCATCTTCATGATCGTTGCACCGATCACGCAGGCGATCTATCCGGCCTTTGTCCGTCAAGCCATAGCTGACGATGTCGTCAGACTACGCGCGACTTATCACACAACAGCTCAGCTAGCTTGCGTTGTGATTGCGCCGGCGGCGGCCTTGCTTGCTGCATTTCCGATGACGATTTTGTTCGCTTGGTCGAACAACGCGCGATTGGCGACGGTCACAGCGCCAGCGCTGGCGATCTTGGCGATCGGGAATTTTATAAACGGCATCATGCAGGTGCCACTGCAGCTGCAACTTGCCTACGGCTGGACGCGTCTGGTGCTGACCGTCAATATTTGCGGCCTAGTGCTATTGATGCCGACTCTTCTATGGGCAGTGCCGCGCTTCGGCGCCCTCGCGGCAGCGGGCGTTTGGACGGCCCTCAACGTATCGAATTTGTTAATTCAGTTGCCGCTTATGCATCGTCGGCTGCTGAAGGGAGAGCAGTGGAGATGGTATATCCATGACGTGTGCCGACCAATCTTGGGAGCGCTTCTCATAGTCGTTCCGGCGGTGATACTGAGGCCCGATGGTCTCCATGACAGGCTAGGGTCGCTGTTTTTTCTGGTACTGGTCGGCGCAGGAGCAATGGCAGGCTCGGTTTTGATGATCCCACCTATGCGACAGCGCGCTTTTACTGCTTTTCGCTACGCGGCAGCGAAGGCCCTGCGTGCGTGATGGGAGGACCGGCATCCGCGTTGTTTGGCTGTTCCCGGCCATTGAACCGGGTCCAATGTTGTGACATTGCACCCGGGTGCTGACAAAAACTCAAATTTCGTGCCGGCTTTGCGACAATATCAGCCTCCACGAATTTACGCTGACCGTGCTTCAAAAATACGAAATCGGCTACTTTCTGTGCACGTCCTGTGGCTCGCTACAGACCGAGCTACCGTTTTGGCTTGATGAGGCATATTCCAGCAATTTGAACGACTTGGACACCGGTGCTGCGCATCGCAATATGGATAGCCTTGCCGCATCGCTAACGATCGCAAATTTGCTGAAGCACTCCAACATCGTCGACATTGGCGGCGGCGATGGCCTGCTCTGCCGTCTGTTGCGAGACCATAACAAGAATGCGTTTGTATCCGACAGTTATGCGCAACCAGTATATGCTCAAGGTTTTGCAGAGCCAAACTTCTCAAAACCCGACATGCTCACTGCGTTCGAAGTTTTTGAACATTTTGCTAAGCCCGACGAGGAAATCGACCGCTTGTTCTTAAAGCGTCCATCGGCCATCCTAATTATGACGACGCCTTACAGCGGCCAGGGGCCAGACTGGTCCTACCTCATCCCAAATACCGGGCATCATATCTTTTTCTACAGCGAACAAGCTCTTGAATTTATCGCAAAAAAATACGATTTCGATCTTTTTCGATACAATAATTATAGTTTATTCTGCAAGCGTGGTACGTTGACTTCATTGATGCGGCTTATCTTACGTGTGCGGCTACATCCGCGAGTTATTCGTATGTACCGTGCCATACTTGGCTATCGTATAGCTGATGGGTATGTTCAGGATGCCAAACTGATCACCGACGCTAAGCTTATATAAAAGTGTCGGCTATCTAACTTCCAGACACCGTTGATTGGTTTTAGACTTTGCGCGTGCAACTTTGATGACATTGACCGTTTATTATGACGTGAGCGAGCTGTTATTGCGCGGTTTGAACACCGGCATTCAGCGAGTGGTTCGCCAAATTGCCCGTGCCAGTACCGAAATTGGCCCAGAGTTCGATATCCAGATGGTGCCGGTTTTGGCGCTTGGCGATCGCTTTCACTTATTGGCGCCGGCCGGAACCGACAAGCTGTTTACGACAGCGGTTCGCCCTTCAGAAGCACGGTTGACGAACGATACCAAGGTCACTCGGCTCATCAAACGCGGGCTTGCGCGGCTCCCTTCAGTGTATGAAGCCCTTTCGAAAATCCGCACGGATAGGCAAGTCCGACGAATTCTATCGGGCCTCGCCAACGAAGCGCCGGTCGAATTTCTCAAGGAGGACACGATCCTCTTGCTCGACTCTTTTTGGGGTGGCTGCACTGCGGTCGATGCAGCCGTCCGCGCCGCTGCGACCGGCTGCCGCATTATCCCGGTGATCTACGACATGATCCCGGTCAGCCACCCGCAATTTTGCGAAAGCCGCCTGCCCCGCGCGTTTATACGGCAATTGGAAAAGCTTTTCCCTGTCTCGACGCAGATTATGTCGATCTCCCGATTCAGCGCGTCTGAAGTTCAGCATTTCCTATCGGCGCGCGGTCTCGATATACCTGTCGCTTACTTCTACCTCGGTGCCGATCTCGACCAACCAGGCTCGTCACCCGCGCCGCCGCGGGCCGGCGACTGGCCCGATGGTTTGCTGGAAGGCGACGGACGCATCTTCGTGATGGTCGGTACGCTTGAACCTCGCAAAGGCCATGCCGCCGTCCTCGACGCCTTCGAGCGCCTATGGGCCTCCTCTCGTCAGGACAAACTTCTGCTGATTGGCAAGATTGGCTGGGACACCGAAGCGTTTCTGACGCGCTGCGCCGCTCACCCGGAAGTTGGGCGGCGGCTGTTTCTCGTCCACGGTGCCACGGACGCCATGCTGGCGACGGCGTTCGACATGTCGTTCGCCTCGATCCTGGCCTCGACGATCGAGGGCTTCGGCTTGCCATTGGTCGAGGCGCTGCATCGCGGCGTGCCCGTGGTCGCCTCCGATATTCCGGCATTCCGGGAAATCGGGACGGATGGGGTAACATTTTTCAGTCTCGGCGAGTCGGCCGACCTCGCTCGCGTGATCGAAACGATAGAAGATGATCGCGGACGGGATACCAAGCTCAGACCGAGCTTCGAGTGGATCGACTGGCATGGATCGGCGCGGCAATTATTGCTCGGGATCAAGCCTGCCGTCGACAGCTAGTCTAGGGTCGACCGCATTACCGACCACAGACGCGCCGCCGCCGCCATCGGATCGTTATCGATGCTATCGACTGGCCGGCGCGGCGTTGCAGCCGGGTTCGTTGCCAACTTAGCCAGGCAGGCGGCGATACCCTCCACGGTCGGTGAGAAAAAGGTCGCGTAGCCGGCGCTAGCCTCGCGTAGCGAGGCAATATCGGAGGCAATGACTGCCGTACCGCACATTTGTGCCTCTACAACGGGCATACCAAACCCTTCATACAGCGGTGCGAAGACGAAGTAGGCTGCTCCGCTGTAAAGCGCCGGCATGTCCAATTCGTCTACATAACCCAATGTGCGGGCGACACCGGCCGTCTCGGCCGCGGCGACCGCCCGGGTTATCTCGCCGTCGAGCCAGCCTCGACCACCGGCAACGATGAGCGGCGGTACGAACACGCCTTGCTCCTGAAGACGCAGCATGGCCCGGATAAGTGAAACAAGGTTCTTGCGTGGCTCAAGTGTACCGATAGTCAGAAGATACTCGGCTGGAAGCGCGTATTTGTGACGGACGACGGCAACCGCCGCTTGCGGCTGCGGTTTGTAGGCCGCGCTGACGATCGGCAGGATCACTTCGTCCGGGGCTCGGCCATAAACTTGCGTCATGTCCGCGGCGGTCGATCGTGAAATCGCCATCACGCGGTCGGCGACCCTGACCGAATAGGGTTGGTCGAAGCGGCGGGTCAGCCGATTGACCCATGGCGAGGCGTCTCCGGCCAGGAGATAGACCAAGTCGTATACCGTAACGACAGTTCGCATCCGACGCGGCCGAATGATCGGCAACAGCCCATTGGCGCCCCAAAATACGTCTGGCTGATCGGCCCTTAATGCGCTTGCAAGCCCGGTGTTACGCCAAACAATCCCACGCCCGGGCCGGCCGACCTTACGCGCTATGGCGCGTGGCAACTCCGGTATGTCGAGCGGGCTGTGGGAATACATCAGCAATCGGATGTCGCCGGCAACTTCATCGAAATGGGCAAGAAGATTGATGATATAATTGCTGATGCCGCTTCGCCGGACCGAAAATGCGGTCGCTTCGACGCCGATCGTCAGGGCTCTGCTCATTCAACGCTTTCTGGCCAAATCTGCTCACCGCCGCTCTAGACGATTCGTGCGCTTCTCACACGGCTTCCATCGACGTGCATAGACCTGCTAGCTACACGCTATGGAAAGAGCCGAAGCCGATCGGGGAGGTCTGCCCGCTCCCGGGCGGGGGACCGGCGTTGCGCCGCTTGGTGCGATGCTGCTCGCCGTCGCGATGCTGCCAGGGTTGGTCTTCTTTGTCGGCGCTGCATCCTCTCTGGCGGTTGGCACAGCACTTGCGGCGGGCGTCGTTGCGCTGCTTGCCGCCGCATATCCGAACCGGCTGAAGCCGCCTTTACGGACAAGTGCCACGGTGTTCGCCGCGCTGGCTTTGGCGATCTGTTTCCATCTTGCTGTGTCGAGCCTGTTTCATCCCGTCGAGATCGGGCATGCACTGGCTTCGTTCGCGCCTCTGCTGGCAGTTATGATCGGCGGCAGCGCGCTGACCGCGACGATCGAAACTGCCACGGACGCCAGGATCGACAGCGCCATGCGTCTGGTATTCTGGTCAATGTGCGGGGTTGTCGTCCTGCAGCGCACCGGGTTCACGCCGCCGTTCTCCGATCACTATCTTAAGCCCTACTTTCCGTTTACCGAACCATCACACTTCGTATTGGCCTTCATGCCGGTATACACCTACGTCTGCATTGCCGCATCCTTGCCGCGGCGATTGGCGTTGCTGGGGCTTGGCCTCGTGCTGATTCTGATGCTTGAAAGTCTGACGCTAGCGGTCGGCTGGGTTGTCGTGGTGCTCTCGTGTACGCGCGGGCTGACCATCCCAGCCGTGATCGCAGCGCTGCTGGTCGGTGCGCTGAGTGTCGTCGACCTGAGCTATTTCGTCGATCGCCTCGACTTCAGCGGAGGTTCGCAGAACCTATCAACGCTGGTCTGGCTGCAGGGATGGCAGCTCACCGACGAGGCGTTCCGCATAACCAGCGGCTGGGGAGCGGGCTTCCAGCAACTCGGCCTGCAGGGCACCAACACCGACATCTCCAGGTTGATTTACGTGCTTGTAGGAGACGATGCTAATATCCTCGACGGCGGCTTCGGTGCCGCCAAGCTGCTCAGCGAGTTCGGTGTCATCGGCGTCGGCATCATCATCGGCTTGACGTTCCTTGCCGGGCGATCGATGCTTACACTTCGTACCTTTGCCAGAACGCCTGGCAGCATCCCAAAAGCGTCACTGTTCATCCACGCCGTTTTCGTCGGCTATCTTGTGGAGATGTTTGTCCGGGGCGCGGGTTATTTTACCGGTTCAGCGATTTTGCTCGTAGCTGCTTTGCATCTGCGCGCCCGGTTAGCGAGCCGGTCGCGGCACACGCTGTCATCCCCCGCGGTCGCGGCGTGATGGACCTGATCGTCAACGGAACGGCTATCGCCGGTTCCTCTCTTGGTGCGCGTCGCTATTATGCGGGCGTCATGGCGCACCTCGATTGGCCCGGATGCGTCGAGGTCGCGGCGTTGACCGGAAGGACGGCGCGATTGCGCGAGATGTTCGTCCGAGGACGCCCAGACGCGATCTATTGGTCGCCGTCACACCGCGGTCCGCTGATAGCTCGAAATCACGTCGTCACCGTCCTCGACTGTATAAACATCGAGTATGTGTATCGCGACGACTGGCGCCTGCCGTTGTTGAAAACAGTGTTCGCTCGCTTGCTCGATAACGCCCGATCGGTGGTGTGCATCTCGAATGCGACCCGCGACGCTGTCCTGCGCAACTTCGACATCGATCCGACAAAGACGGTCGTCATCGCGGGACCGATCGACGTTGCCCCTAGGATCGAGGCTGGACTGGTTCCAGAAGACGCACCTCTGCCAGACGACTTCGTCCTGTTGGTGACCAATGCCCTGCCTCACAAAAATACCGGCCGGGCAGGCGAGAGTTTCGCGGCCAGCAGTGCTAAAGCGCGCGGCATCGGTCTGAAGGTCGTTGGTTCGATGTCGGCCGCCGGCTTGGCGGCCTGTCATGATGCGGGCGTTCGCCTGGAGCAGCATCGTAATATCCCCGATGCGCTGCTCCAGCAATGGGTGCGGCAGTCCCGCTTTGTCTGGTCGCCTACACTTGCCGAGGGCCTGAACCTGCCGATTGCCGAGGCATTGTCGCTCGGCGCGGATGTGCTCTGCTCGGACATCGCCGTGCACCGCGAGTTCTACGATGGCGACGTGGACTTCTTCGATCCGCTGAATACGAATGCCATGGTCGCTGCGCTAAACCGCGCGTTTGATCGTCCGCGCGGCTGGCACCCCGAGCCGTCAACCAGGCCAAGACCCGGACTTATACAGGTTGGGCAACAGTATAACGAACTTTTCGAGTCAATCGCTGCGTCCCGATGAGCGACGTCAACGGTGCAATCGTTCTGGCGCGAGACCTGACCTTGTCGGTGGTTAGCCATGGCCATGGCGGGCTACTGACGAGCTTGCTCGACGATCTCGACAACCAAGCCACGCTGGCCGGAACCAAGGTCGTCGTTACGCTCAACGTCGCCGAGGATCTATCATTCGACAGTTACGCGAACATCCTGGTCACGGTCGTCCGGAACAGCGTCCCAAAAGGCTTTGGCGCGAACCACAATGCCGCATTCGAACATTGCACGACGCGATGGTTCGCTGTGCTCAATCCGGACCTTCGTATCGCTGAGGTTGAGCCCTTTTCCTCACTTGTCCGGCTCGCTGCGACAATCCCGAACGTCGGCGTGCTGGCACCCCGAATTTTGTCGAGCTGCGGCGAGACAGAGGATGCAGTGCGGACAAATTTGACCCCATGGTCCCTGTTGCTACGGCGACATGGCCGTCGGGGGGTCGTGACGCCAGATCTGCCGACGCGACGTGGACGGGCCTTTTATTGGCTGGCGGGTATGTCCCTGATGTTCGACGCTGCCGCATATCGACAGATCGGCGGTTTCGATGAGCGGTTCTTCCTCTACTGCGAGGATTACGAGATTTGTGCTCGGCTCTATGCGAACGGATACGCTCTCGCTGTCGATCGGCATTCGAAGATTGTCCACGACGCCCAGCGCGACAGCCACCGGTCTGTAAAGCATCTGGTCTGGCATCTCACCAGCCTGCTGCGTGTGTGGACATCGATGTCGTTCTGGAGCGTGACGTTGCGCAGATAAGCTCGTCTGCGAAACAAAGGTTCATCGGCTGGCGAGACGCGCCCTGTTTCGAAACGTTGAAATGGTCGGTAGCAGCACTAGGACCAGAGCGAGCCAGACGACCAGCCCGGCGAGTGCGGAAAGCATCAGTATGACCAGCGGCCTTGGGTACGTCGGGACCGGCGAGACCCAGACCCCGCCAAACGGCTCCGCCGCAAAAGAGGCGTTGGAACTGGCCATCATCCTGGTCTTCTCATAGTTTCCAAGAACCTGAGCCATCGACTGGCGATACTCCGCAACCTGGATCTGGCCCAGCCGGCGCTCAAGATAGGTGACGTAGCTGGTTGCCCGAGCGAGCGCTTTCTCGCGCAGGAAGGAATCGGCGGTCGCGTTGATCTGCGTCAGGAAGTATCCGGCAAACAGTGGGTCAGTATCGCTGAACACGAGCGTCGCCGCTGATTTACGCTTGTCCTCAACGACACCGATCTCGCTTTCCATGAAAAGCTTAAGGTCCCTCGCATCCGGGGGATGCCAAGGTCGCTGCTGCACGCCGATCGCTCCCTTGATCAAGGACAGCAGGCTTCCGAAAGCCGACGTAGGCTGGTGCCAGCCTCTCAGCTGTTCGTCCCATTGACTGCGGAATACCGAGTGCATGATGCGCCGATCTCGGCTCAGCCGCTCCGCCACCGGATATGAGGTAGCCGCATCAGCGTACATCGAGAATGCGGAACTCGCCTGACCCGAGATGTTGACACCGACCAGAGAGCCAAGGCTTGCCAAGTCCCCACCTGGCCTCGATCCGCTTTGATCCGCCGGGCTCACCAGAAGCTTTGCCGTGTATAGATAGTCAGCGCGGTGCAGATAAACGGCGGCCGACGCAACGAACGCCGCGACGATCAACAGACCGAGCCACTTGCGGCGCCAAAGCCGCAAACCCCAGGTAACAAGATCAATCTCGTCGGATGCGTTATCGTCGATTGGGGGGTCGCGCAGCATAGGTCTGCACTTATCCGACGCCGGAATAAGCGCAAGCGTTAAGGCCGTTCCGCCAATCAGAACGACCACCTCCCCAGTTACACGGTCGCTAGGCTGCTGCGAGCGTCCGAACGCGTCGATCGGGACCGTCGCGCCGTTGGCGAATGAGCCTCGACAGATCGTCGCGAAGACTCTGCAGGGAGGCGTTGACGCATCAAGCGCGCCCGTTCCGCGCAGGCCCCAGGTTTGACCGCCTGTAAATATGGGCCGGTGCCTTGCTTGAGGGATCGTAAAAGGCTCGAGCGAATGTCGAACTGACAGGACGACCGTGACGTTCTAACCATTAAAGGCCCAGCAAGGCTGCCGGTGCTTTTCGGTCGCACCTTCCTTCCCGGCTGGGTATGAGGCGCAGCTTAAACCGATTCAATTGGTGAGTTCGAGCATGTCCGCAGGACAAATTTTTCCCGTCATCCTGTCAGGTGGAGCAGGCACGCGTCTGTGGCCGGTGTCGCGGTCGCTGCACCCCAAGCAGTTGCTGCCGATCGCGTCGGAGAGCTCGATGTTGCAGACCACCGCCCGGCGGTTCGCTCCGGGCAGCGGTTATGCTTCGCCGATCGTCGTTGGGGGCGAGGATCACCGCTTCCTCATTGCCGACCTTCTTGGGGATATCGGTATCTCGCAGGCGACCATCCTGCTGGAGCCCGAGGGTCGCAATACCGCTCCGGCAATCGCGCTGGCGGCGCTGGCGGCGCTCAAGACTGACCCGTCGGCGTTGCTCGTCGTGGCGCCTTCGGACCATGTCATCAACGACGCGCAGGCCTTTGACGCAGCGGTAGCGAAAGCGCTTCCGTCGGCTCGGGCCGGCAGGCTGGTGACCTTCGGGATCAAGCCGCAGGGGCCGGAGACCGGCTATGGCTATATCGAGGTCGGCGGAGCGCTGGATGGCCAGCCCGGCGTCCATGCCGTGGCTCGATTCGTCGAGAAGCCCGATGCCGCGACGGCGCTCGGCTTCTTCGACAGCGGCGATTACGCCTGGAACGGCGGCATCTTCGTGTTCAGTGCCCAAGCTTATCTCGATGCGCTGGCGGAGCATGCGCCTGAAATCCTGCACGCCTGTGTCGACGCGATGGCCAACGCGGCAGCGGATGGCGTCTTCCTGCGGCCCGACCGTGCGGCTTTCCTCACGGCCCCGAATCTGTCGATCGACTATGCCGTCATGGAGCACACCGATCGCGCTGCGGTCGTGCCCGTCGAGATGGGCTGGTCCGACGTCGGGTCGTGGAATGCGCTGTGGGATATCGCGCCGCACGACGATGACGGAAATGCGCTTGTCGGCGAGGTCGTCGCGATCGACTCGACCAATTGCCTGGTGCGCGTCGACAATGGGCCGTCGGTCGCGCTGGTCGGGGTCGAGGACATGGTCGTCGTGTCGACCCGGGACGCCGTCCTGGTCGTGCCGCGCAACCGGTCGCAGGACGTCAAGCTGGTCGTCGACGAGCTCAAGGCGCGGAACAGCAACCGCCACATGCTCCACACGGTCGTTCACCGGCCTTGGGGCACGTACGAGAGCACCGACATCGGTGAGCGGTTCCAGACCAAGCGGCTGACGGTCAAGCCGGGCGGGCAACTGTCTTCCCAGCTGCATCACAAACGGTCGGAGCACTGGGTCGTAGTCGAGGGCGAGGCGATCGTCACGATCAACGATGTCGAACAGGTCGTCCGCGAGAACGAATCGGTCTACATCCCCGTCGGCACCAAGCACCGGCTGGAGAACCGCCAGTCGACTCACCTTCACCTGGTCGAGGTGCAGTGCGGCAGCTATCTCGGCGAAGACGACATCGTCCGGTTCGAGGACAAATACTCGCGCGTCTAGGCGGCGCCGATGCCGGCGGCATAGCCTTCGCACAGCGTGTCGACCAGGTCGCGGCCGTGGGTGTAGGCGCGCCAGCCGGTGTCGCGGTTGATCGCGGCAGGATCGCCAAGGCGGGTGCGGATGGCGCGGGTGTGCAGCGGATCGGTGACCAGTCGCTCGCCGTCGACGCGGAAATAGTCGAGGGCGTGGCCCGCAAATGCCCGGACGCTGAGCCGGGTGCCGGTGGCGATGATCCGGTCATGCGGCTCGTTGGCGGCGAGCATGCGCCGCATTGCGTCGACATATTCAGGCGTCCAGCCCCAGTCGAGCTCGTCGTCGGCGTCGTCGAGCTCGAGCGTGTCGGTCTCGCCCGACGAGATCGCATGGACCGCCGCGATGATTTCCATTGCCCGGCCGCCCCGTGGTCCAAAGCGTGAGGCGTGATCGAACTGCAGCCCCGTCACGGCGAACCTGCCGTCGCTGCGAGCCTGTTCGACCAGGCCGACGATTGCGGCGGTCGCCGTCCCCGCGTCGGTTGCAGGGGCAAAGCGCGTCGACTCGGTTGCGGCGACGCCACCAGTGTCGCCGTAAGCCTCGCCCGATCCGGCGATGAACGCGCGGGTAGAGCCGGGCAGGGCGCCCAGCAAGCGGCGGCAGTCTTCGGCCAGCCCCTCGGGATCGCCGCCGAAGGTCGGTCGCAGGTCGTAGATCTCGTCGGCGCGCATATCGGCCAGCAGGACAGGCAGGTCGCCGCCCGAGCGTAGTTCGAGCAGCTTGATGTCCGCCCGGACACCCAGGTCGTCGAGCGCGGCAAGATCGTCGGTGGCCGGGTTCGGCGTGGTCGCCCAGACTTGATGGCCGCGAGCCTGGAGGAGGCGGGACAGATAGGCGCCCTCGCCACCAGCGACACCGAGGATGAGGGAAGTCGTCACGCCTTACTCCGTCGGCCCCGTTGCGGAAGCCTTAACCAAGACGCGCCGCGTTGAATAGCGCAGGCCGAACAGCAGCGGCAGCAGCGGCAGGGCGGTCAGGCCGGTCGCCAGCAGCACGACTCGCACCGGAACGCCCTGGGAGACGGCCGTCGCGGCAAGCAGGGCGGCGGCGACCATGAAGGCGGAATTGACGATGTTGTTGGCCGCAACGGCACGCGAGCGGCTGCCCTGTTCGCTGGCGGTCTGCAGGATTGCATAGAGCGGGACCGAGAATACGCCGCCGGCGACGGCCAGGCCGAACAGGTCGGCGAGGACGCGCCAGCCGGCTGGCTCCGCAAAGATGCCCGCGACGGTCAGCGGTGTCGCCGTCGGTGGCGGCATTGCGCCGATGGCGAAATACAGGTCGGTGCTGAACAGGGCGAGGCCGAGCGCGGCCCAGGGCGCCGCCCCGCCGGAGACGCGTCCCTTGAGCAGGCGGGTGACGCCGATCGAGCCGGTGGCGATACCGATCGAGAAGGCGGTGAGAAACAGCGTCGCCACCGTCTCGCTGGCGCCCAGCGCGCCCTTGACCAGCGGGATGAAGGCGCTGGTGTAGACCGCGCCCAATGCCCAGAACCACGAGATCGCGATGATCGCGGTGCGGACCTGCCGGTTGGCAAAGGCCTGGGCGAGGACGGCGCGGGAGGAGGTCAGCGGATTCCAGTCGATCGTTGCCGAGCCGAGCGGCGGGGCTGGCGGAATCAAGCGCGCGGTCAGTGAGCCGATGATCGCGACGACCAGCACGGCGATCGCGGCGGTCCCGGGAGCGAGCAGGCCACCGAGGATCTGGGCGAGCAGGATGGCGACGAAGGTACCGCCTTCGACCAGCCCGGTGCCGCCGAGAAGTTCGCCGGGCGCGAGGTGCTGGGGCAGGATGGCGTATTTGAACGGGCCGAAGATTGTCGAGTGCAGGCCCATCAGGAACAGCACCAGCATTAGCAACGGAATCGAGTCGTGGGTCAGGGCAAGCGCGCCGACCGCCATGATCGCGATCTCGGCGGTCTTTACCCAGCGCGCCACCTGCGCCTTGTCGAGCGCATCGGCGATCTGCCCGGCGAGCGCGGAGAACGGGAAGAACGGCAGGATGAACACGCCGCCCGCCACCGTCACCAGCGTCGCCGCGCCGGTCAGGTCGGCGGACATCAGCCGATAGGTGATCAGGAACAGCATCGCGGTCTTGTAGAGATTGTCGTTGAACGCCCCGAGGAACTGGGTCGCGAACAGCGGCGCGAAGCGGCGCGAGGTGAGCAGGCTGGCCATCGCTTCGTTTCCCCGGGAGCTTCGGTCCGTCCGCCGCTCTTGCCGCACCCGTCGTTACGCCGCAATGTCGGGGCGGTATCCCGGAGACCAAGCCATGACTGAGCCCGACCCGCTGTCGCCGACGACCAACAGTGCCACGACCTTCCAATTCAACCGCCCGACGATCGTCGCGCTGCTGTACCTTGCCAGCTTCGTCACCGGCTTTACCGCGCTGGTCGGCGTCGTGCTCGCCTATGTCTGGAAGGGCGAGACCCTGGCGCCGTGGGAGGTCAGCCACTACCGCTATCATATCCGCACCTTCTGGATCGGCATGCTCGGCGCGGTGATCTCGGCGGTGCTGATGGTCGTCGTGATCGGCTTCTTCATGGCGCTGGCGGTGACGGTCTGGATGGTCGTGCGGACGGTCAAGGCGATGCTGCTGGCCCAGCGCGAGGCCCCTGTCCCCAATGTCGAGAGCTGGCTGTGGTAGGCGTTTGAGGCGAAACCGCGCCGGCAGTCGTTAACCCGGCCAATCCGAGGAATCTGCGATGTCCCAGCAACTGCTCGACCTGATCAACCGCTTCGGCGGCGAGAACGCAATCGCTGCGATGGCAAGCCGCGTCGGCCTCAGCCCGGAGCAGACGCAGTCGGCAATGGCGGCGTTGATGCCCGCCGTTGCCGGTGGCCTGACCCGCCATGCCGAGACCGCCGGCCCCGATGCGCTCGACCAGGCTGCCGCCCCCGCGGTGGCGGCGGCATCGTCCGGGGAAATCGCCTCCGATGCCGCGGTGGCGCAGGGCGAGAGCCTGAACGGCACGCTGTTCGGTGGCGCCGGTGCCTCTGCAATCGCGGCGAAGGCGGCGCAGGCGACCGGCCTCGATCCGTCGATCCTGGCGCAGCTTTTACCGATGGTCACCACGCTGGCGGCAGGCGCCCTGCACGGCAGCAGCGGTCCGGGTGCCGGAACCGCCGCGCCTGGCAGCGGCGTCGCGGGCACGCTGATGGGGATGCTCGACGTCAACAAGGACGGAAATCCGCTGGATGACATCATGGGCATGGCAGGCAAGCTGTTCGGGCGCTGACCGAGCGCCTATGTTGTCGGCATGACTCGCGCCAAGACTCGGAACGTCGATTGGGGATTCCCGCGCTGGCGGGATTATGGCGCGGGCAGCGCGGCCGTGGCGGTGCGCCTGTGCGACCGCGACGGTTGCGACCTGCCCGGCGACCGGCCGGCCCCCAAGGCACCGAACCGCCCAGAACGCTGGTATTTTTGCGAGCGCCATGCCGGCGAATACAACAGCCGCTGGAATTACTTCGAGGGCCTGACGCCCGAGGAAGCGGCAGCCCGCGAAGCCGCTGCCGAAGGTGAGACCCAGTTCAAGCGCGCCAAGCATTGGGCCTGGACCGAAGATGGCGACGGCCGCCGCAGTCGCGCTGAACGCGACGCGCTGAAGGTGCTCGACCTCGACGACGACGCCGACGTCGATGCGGTGCGCGCCGCTCACCGCCGGCTGGTCAAGGCCAACCACCCCGATGTTAAGCCCGGCGACGCCGAGGCGGCCGGACGCTTCCAGGCTGCGCAGGCAGCGTATGAGGTGCTGCAGCGCGCCGAGGCGGCCAAGCCCAAGCCGGACAGTCTTCGGTCCTGACAGGACGGGCCTGACGGCCGCTCACCCGCTGATATCAACGTTCGATCCTTGGCCAACTCAGGCTGGACCGGGAGATACTCCGACCCGGTTCAGGCCATCACCGCCTGCACGAAGTCCGCAGCCGGTGCCGCCTCGGGCCAGCTCGGAACATCCGTAGGGATTGAAACCCAGCGCTGACGGTATGCGGTGAAAATGTGTGCGACGCATTGCAGATCTTCCGACCGATCGAGTGTGCCGGCGCGCACCACTGCGATGCCCGGTCGCCGCGTGTTCGTGTTGTAGATGCGCGTGTGACAGGTGCCGCAAAACCGCTGAACCGAAGTCCGGTCCTCGGTCGTCAATGCGTAGACTACGATCGGTCCGGTGACCGCAAGCTGGCTCTCCGCGACAAGCGCCTGCAGGCTGAAGGCGCTTCCCGTCCATCGCTGGCAGATATGGCAGTGACATGCGTAGACCCGTGGCAAGGTCTCGGTGGCGATCTTGTAGCGGCATGCACCGCACCGGCATCGACCCTCGATCGACATCATTCGGCTCCCGACTGCCCCGGCTATGTGCGAGCGGACAGCGCCGCGGGACGATAGCCGCTGGTCAGTAGCCTAGCAGATCGAGGCGACTGCGCCACCCGATCGAACCCGGCCGGGAGCAGATTGTCTCGCATTTCGCGACGGAATTGCCGGCGGGCGACGTTCAACGATTACTTGGCAGCCGAGAGGGGCTGTCGGGCCGTTAGTCGAGGAGAGTATCATGAGACTATTCCTGCTGGCCGCGATCGCGGCTGGAGCAGCGTTCACGGCGACTGCGCCTGTCGAGGCGCGTCAAGGGTGTGGCGCCGGTGGTCACCGGGGTCCTGCCGGCTATTGCCGCCCCAATCGCGGTCGCCCCGTGGTCGTCGTGCCGGCGCTGAGGATCGGCGGCTTCTATCCGGGACGCGGCTATTGGGATGGCCGACGGTATTGGGCGCATCGCGACCGCTGGCACGGCGGTTGGCGCTACCGCTAGTCCGAATTGCCGGCGGGGGCCGAAGACGATGCCCCTGCCGGCGCTACCCTCGTGAGATAGAGGTGCCAGGATGACGATGACATTGCCCGCGCTGCGGATCATTGCCTTCGGACTGTTGCTGTCGTCTGTCGGGGCGTGCGCTCAGCCTGCGGGTCAAGCGGCGTCGGGCCAACGGGCCAACGCGGCTGGCGACATGACGCTGCAGAAGTTCGTCAGTCGCAACGAGGCGCGATTGCTGGCTGACGATAGCGATGGCGACGGCAAGATCAGCAAGGCGGAATTTGTCGCCGGCACCAAGGCCGGCAAGGGCGACCCGGCAAGACGCTTCGCGAGAATCGACCGGAACGCGGATGGCACGCTCGACAAGTCCGAGATCGATGCCATGCTGGAACGTCGCTTCAAGCGGCTCGATGGCAACGGCGACGGTATCGCCAGCGCGGATGAGCGGGTAGCCGCCCGGGCGAAACGGACCGGTGCCGCAGATGACGGATCGGCGCCGTGATGCTGGACCGATCGAGATGGACATAGGAACGGGCGCCGTTGAGCGATCAGGATCCCGACACGCGCCTGATCGAGCGGGTCGGTCGTGGCGAACCGGCTGCGACGCGGCTGCTCGTCTCGGCCAAGCTGCCACGCGTCCTCGGCCTGGCAACGCGCATGCTCCGCGACGCGTCGGAAGCCGAGGACGTCGCGCAGGAGGCGTTCGTCCGGGTCTGGCGAACCGCCGGGGCGTGGCAGCCGGGCCGGGCGCGCTTCGACACCTGGCTGCACACGGTCGTGCTGAATTTGTGCCGGGATCGTCTGCGCCGACGACGCGAGGTCGCGAGCGACTCGCTTCCAGAAGCGATCGATCCAGCCCCGGATGCCGAAGCCGGCCTGATCGAGGCCGAGCGTGGCGGCGCGGTGATGAAGGCGATCGCGGCACTGCCCGAGCGCCAGCGCGAAGCGATCCTGCTGGTGCATTACCAGGACTGTTCGGCGACAGCCGCGGCGTCGGCACTGGAGATCAGCGTCGAAGCCCTAGAATCATTGCTGGCGCGCGGTCGCCGTGCCTTGCGTACCCAGTTCGTCCAGTCGCAGGAGGCTGACGCATGAACGAGCCACTCACCATCCCGCGCTTCGAGGAACTTGCCGATGCGTACGGCGGTGTGATCGCGCATTGGCCAGAAGATGTTCGCGATGCGGCGCTGCGCATGGCAGCGCAGCCCGACGCGGCCCGCATCCTCGCCCAGGCATCGGCGCTCGACGCGCTTCTCGACACCTGGGCGGTGCCGTTGCCGAGCGATACGCTTCGGGAAGCCGTGATCGGCGGCGCGCCGGCGCTGAAGCGGAAATTGGCGATCCGGTGGCGGCTATGGTGGTCGGGCGTCGGCGTCGCGGCGGCCCTCGCCGGCGCGGCTGCCGGAACCGCCGCAGTCGCAATGGTCGCCCCGATCGACGCCGCGACCAGCAGCACGTCGTTCGGCGACGTCGGTCCGCAGGAGCGCTGATCGATGCGCAAGTCTCACATCGCGCTCGTTGTTTCGGTCGTCCTCAATCTGTTCCTCGCCGGCGCGCTGGTCGCCGGTATCGTGTCGCTTCGTTCGGGAAGCCGGATGATCAACGCCGGCTCGCTGCGAGTCGCCGGTGCCGAACTGCCCAAGGCGGAGCGGCGATCGTTCCGGATGGCGCTGCGCGAGGCCCGCGCCGGGATGCGACCGACGATCGTCGAAGCCCGTGCGGCAAAAGCCGAGGCAGCCGGACTGCTCCGCCGACCCGAGGTCGACCAGGTCGCGGTCAATGCCGCGCTCGACCGGGCGCGGGTTGCCGATGCCGCCGTTCGCGCGGCAGTCGAACGGCGTGCCGTCGCCTATGCCGCGACGCTTCCGCCGGTCGATCGGGCAAAGCTTGCCGATGCGATGCAGGAGCGTGCCGAACGGGCCCCGCCCGCCGCGCGATAATTGCAGCGACGGAAAGCCGGACGGCCGTCGTTCAACTAGGCGTGGATCACCGAGGTAAGACCGTGTCCGTCCAGTCCGTATCGATGTCGCCCGCTGCCATCGCGCTGAATCGCTTCGGCCTGGGTGCCCGGCCGAACGACGCTGTCCCGGGCAATCCCGGACACTGGCTGGTCGATCAGTTCGCCCGGTTCGATCCGCGCCCCGCCGGCTTTGCTGCACTCGACGATGCCGGTGCCGCGGTGAAGCAGTACCGCGAGGCGCAGCGAGCCAGGCGGCAGATGGCGAAGCAGGACGGTGCAACCGCCGAGCTCAAGGCCGGTCGGCAGGATTTCCGGCAGGACGTGCAGGCGCTCTACCGGGCCGGGGTTCAGGCTCGCGCCGACAGCGCCCTCGCCACCGAGGCACCGTTCGTCGAACGCCTCGTCCATTTCTGGTCAAACCATTTCTGCGTCTCGGCCGACAATGCCCAGGTCACGGCCTTCGCCGCCGCTTTCGAGCGTGATGCGATCCGCCCGCATGTTCTGGGCAAATTCTCGGACATGGTCCTGGCTGTCGAGCAGCACCCGGCAATGCTGATCTACCTCAACCAGATCCAGTCGATCGGCCCCGGCAGCCCGGCTGCGATGCGCAATCCCGACCGCAGGCGCGGGCTCAACGAGAATCTGGCGCGCGAGATCATGGAGCTCCACACACTCGGCGTCCGCTCGGGCTACACTCAGGCCGATGTGACCGAGTTCGCTCGGGCACTGACCGGCTGGACCGTCGATGGACTCGGCGGCGGCAAGGCCGACAGCGGCGATCCCGATCGCTTCGCCTTCCGGCCGGGACAACATGAGCCCGGCATCCGGACGATCCTTGGCCGGCGCTATCCTCAGGACGGCGAGATGCAGGCGCGGGCGGCGCTGATGGACTTTTCGCATTCGCCTGCTGCCGCGACGCACGTCGCGACCAAGCTTGCCCGGCACTTCGCCGGCGACGAGCCACCCCCGGCGATGATCGCGCGGCTGGCGGACAGCTTCACGCGCAGCGGCGGCGACCTGCCGACCGTCTACCGCACGCTGGTCGCCTCACCCGAGGCGTGGGTGGCGACGCCGGTCAAGTTCAAGACCCCGTGGGAGTGGACGATCTCGTCGCTGCGCGGCGTCGGCCACCGCGCGATCGGCGGCATCCAGGTCGCCGGCCTCCAGACCCAGCTCGGACAGCGTGTCTGGAAGCCGGGCTCGCCGGCGGGCTGGGACGATGTCGCGGCGAGCTGGGCGGGTTCCGACGCCCTGCTGCGACGGGTCGAGATCGCCCAGCGTCTGGCCGCGCCGCTGGCCAGCAGCGTCGATGCTAGGATGCTCGCCCCCAGGCTGATGCCCGCTTCGTTGAGAGCCGCGACCGCGGACCAGATCGCCCGTTCCGAAAGCCCGGCAGGCGCGATCGCGCTGATGCTGGTGTCTCCCGACTTTCTGAGGAGATGATCCGATGATCCTGCGCCGCCAGTTCCTGTCTGCCGCCGCGCTCGGTGCCGGCACCTTGTTCGTCGCCCCCGGCCTTGCTCTCGCGACGGTGCCGACCGAACGGCGTTTCGTCTTCATCATCCAGCGCGGCGCGGCCGACGGGCTCGACATCCTGCGGCCGACCGGCGATCCCGCGTTCGCCGGACTGCGCGGACAACTGATCGACGACGCGGCGACGGGCACCAAGCTCGACGGGATGTTCACCCTGCATCCCGCGCTGGCCGAGGTTGGCAAGATGTACGGCCGGCGACAGGCTCTGTTCGTCCACGCCGTCGCCTCGCCTTACCGCGATCGTTCGCACTTCGACGGGCAGAACGTACTCGAGACCGGCGGCACACAGCCCTATGCGGTGCGCGACGGCTGGCTGAACCGCCTCGTTACCCTGCTGCCGCGCTCGAGCGACGCGGCAATCGCCATCGCCGCCACGGTGCCGATCGCCCTGCGTGGATCGGTGCAGGTCGCCTCTTTCGCCCCGTCGGCCCTACCCGATGCGGCGGACGACCTGATGACGCGAGTGACCGCCCTTTACGACGCCGATCCTCAGCTCCATCCGGCATGGGCGGCCGCGCTGGAAACCAAGGGCCTCGCCGCCCAGACCGGCGCAGGACAGGATCCGGCAAGCCTCGGACGGCTGACCGCAAGCTTCCTGACCAAGCCCAACGGGCCGCGGATTGCGATGCTCGAAACGCTCGGCTGGGACACGCACAATGCCCAGAAGGGCCGCCTCGCCAACCAGCTCAAGTCGCTCGACGCGATGCTCGCGGCCATGCGCGACGGACTTGGCGCGGCCTGGGCGACCACGACGGTGCTGGTAGCGACCGAGTTCGGCCGCACCGTCGCGGTCAACGGCACCGGCGGAACCGATCACGGTACGGGTTCGGTGGCGATGCTGGTCGGCGGCGGCGTCGAGGGTGGCCGCGTCGTCGCGGACTGGCCCGGTCTTGCACCGGCGAGCCTGTACCAGGCGCGCGACTTGCGTCCGACGACGTCGCTCGATGCATTGATCGCGGGGGCTACCGCCGAGAGCCTCGGGCTCGATCCCGCACGGGTACGGCGGGAGTTGTTCGCACCCGCGAACGGCGAGCGGCCGATGTCGGGACTGATCCGAGCTTGATGCTCACAAGGCGAAGATACTGGATCCGCGTAACTGGCCACGATCACCGGACGATTTTCGTGGTACCAGGATTACCCGTAACAGCGTTTCGCGCAGGTGGTCGTGACCGATTTCGGTGAGGCGGCAGCTTGCGGTGAGACGGGATCGATATGACAGTCGCTGGGTGGTTCGAGGGCGCTGTCCGTGCCGTGAGCTCACCGCTGATTTCCGGCATAGCGTCGTTCAACCGCTGGCGTCTGCCAGCGCGCGATGCACCACACCCGCTGCTGACCGGCATCCATCAGCCGATGACCGAGGAACTGACGTTGCTCGGGCTCGCGGTGGAGGGGGTAATCCCGCCTGAACTCGACGGCCGCTACGTCAGGATCGGACCGAACCCGGTGGCCGCCGACCCGCGGACCTACCACTTCTTCACCGGCGACGGCATGTTGCACGGTATCCGCATCGCCGATGGGCAGGCGCATTGGTATCGCAACCGCTGGATCCGGTCGTCGACGGTGGCCAAGCAGCGCGGTTTTCCACCAGCACCAGGACCGCGCCACATCTTCGATACCGTCAACACCAGCGTCCTGGGCCACGCCGGCGGCGCCTATGCCCTGGTCGAGGCGGGGAGCACCCCGGTTCGGTTCGACGACAAGCTTGGAGAACAGCGCTACGTCGACTTCGACGGGACGTTACCCGGGTCGTTCACCGCTCATCCGCGCCGTGACGCCGCGACCGGCGAGCTCCACGCCATCTGCTACGAGGCGACCGATCCAAAGCGCGTGCGCTACAACGTTGTCGACATCGCTGGCCGGGTGCGGCGATCGGTGGTGATCCCGGTCTCGCAGGGGCCACTGATCCACGATTGCGCGATTACGGAACGGTTCGTGGTGATTCTCGACCTGCCGATGACCCTGTCGATGCGAACCATCCTGTCGGGCCATGGCTTTCCCTATGCGTGGGATCCCGGGCACCCGGCGCGGATCGGCTTGTTGCCGCGCGAGGGTGTGGCGGACGATATCGTCTGGATACCCATCGATCCGTGCTTCGTCTTTCACACTGCCAATGCCTATGACCTTGCCGATGGCCGCGTGATCCTCGACGTCATCGCCTACGACCGGATGTTCGCCGACAAGAACGAGGGACCGGATACGCTGCCGCGCGGTTTCGAACGGTGGACGATCGATCCCGCTGCCCGGTCGGTCGAGCAGCGCACGATCGATCATGCGCCGCAGGAGTTGCCGAGGATCGACGAACGCCGGACCGGTCGAGAATATCGCTACGCCTATGCGCTGGGCTTGCCGGAAAACGGCGGTGCCGCGCCTGACGACGAGTCCCTGCTCTATAAGCACGATCTCGAAACCGGCACGCGGCAGGCCCACCGGTTCGGCGCCGGACGCGCCGCGGGTGAGTTCGTGTTCGTGCCGCGTAGCGCGCAGGCCAGTGAGGACGACGGCTGGCTTGTCGGTTTCGTCATCGAGGCCGACGGTAATGGCACCGCGCTCGAGATCATCGACGCTCGCGTCATCGACAGCCCTCCGGTCGCGACCGTGCGATTGCCGCACCGAATTCCGCCCGGCATCCACGGTGCCTGGCTCCCGACCGCTTGATCAGGCGGACGGCATTACGGTGAGGGTGTCACAGCATCGAGGATGGTCAATGGCTCGCCGGAGCTGCGACCGACCGGCGACTGGGTAATCAGGATGGTCGTGCCGGGCTGCAGGGCAGCCTTGACCTGTTCGTAAAACTGTCTGGGAAGCTTCAGCCGATTGATCACCGCCTCGTCGAGTGTCTTGCCCTCCTCAGCCTCGTGGCCAGGAAGACCGACATACGTCCAGCGGGCCGTGCCATCAGGGTTGGCGGCCAGTTGTATGACGTGGCTGCCGGGGTCGTCATCGTTGACCTCGGCGACGCTGCGGCCGATCTCCACGCCGGCCCGCAGGACGACGACCCGCTGCTCCGACTTCGAGACCATGATGGTCAACGGGCCGGCAGGCGCGCGATCCGGCGTCCAGGCATATTGCTGCGGCCCGAGCGGCGCCGTCGGTGCCGGTCGTCCGAGCGCGTCATACGGCGCCAGCAGGCTGGAGTCGGAGGTCCGGACGTGGCTGATGGCATCGCCCGCGATGACGACCGTCGCGCCCAATGTGGTGATCCCGAACAGCGCCCGCGAGAAGCCGTACGGCAGGTGCACGCAACCATGGCTTTCCGGATAGCCGGGCAGACCGCCGGCATGCAGCGCAACGCCGTCCCAAGTCAGTAGCTCCTGGAAAGGCATCGGCGCGTTGTTGTAGATGCTCGAGCGGTGGTTCGCGTCCTTTTGCAGGATCGTGAACACGCCCGTCGGCGTGGCATGGCCGGGCTTGCCCGACGATACCGTGGCCACACCGATGCGGACGCCGTTGCGGTAGACGGCCGCGCGTTGCCGGGACAGGTCGACGTAGACCAGGACCGGGCCGCTCGGCGCGATCTCGGGGGCCCAGACCCATTGCCCGGGCTTGAGCTTGTCGGCCATGCGCGCCAGCTTGGTCGGCGAGCTCGCGACCGCACCTTGCGCGTCGGCGCGGGACGAATACGCTCCGACGGTGAGTAGAGCGGCGGCAACGAGCATGAGGTTGCGGCTGATCATGATTTGCGCATCGCTATGCACCGGGCAATCACCTCTCCTCCAAGGTTGCGGAAGGTGATCGACCGACCGGACCGCCGGTAGCTGACGAACGGCTGCCATGCGCCGCCCGCGCGTGTCGCGACCGCCATCGCCTGACCGCCACGCGCCAGGACGAGCACCAGATGGTCTTCGGCTGCGACCGCGACGGTCTCCCCGTGCAGACACGAGCCGATCGTCACCGGCAGTGGCGAGGTCAGCATGGAAAGGACCGCGATCCGGTCCAGGTACGCCTGCGCGGCGCACGCCGGGTGATCGGCGCGAAAGGCACACAGCCGACTTCGGCGAAACCAGGCGCCCTGATCCTCGATGAAAACGCCTGGCGCCGTCTGTGCCGGAGCGCTTGCCAGCACCGCGACAAGGCGACGATCGAGCGCAAGCAACGCGGGATCCTCACAGACCAGCGTGTCGGTCGCGTAGACCGGATGGGTGCAGTCGGCCGACTCCTGGGCGACGGGCGGAGGTACGGCCGCCACCTGCCAAAGGGACGCGGCAAGAAACCAGAGATTCGCTGTCACCAGTAGCACCGAGCGGATTACGACGAGACAATGTCGCGGCGCACTTCACGCTTGGCAAGCATCACGGCGAAGACGGCGCGACCGACGCCTCTTCAGCCGAAGATTTCCACCTGCCCGGTGCCGAGCCGATAGATGCCCCCGCGAATGGCAAGACGTCCGCTTTCAAGCTGATCGGCAATGATCTCGCTGGACCTGCTGAGTTTCTGAGCGGTCAGCCGAATATTGGCCTTGGTCGCGTTGGCCAGCACGTCCTGCGTCCGCCGGGCTTCCTCGACGGCGGGGCGCAAGGCTTCCACCACGGTCGGCAGGTGACCTGGTAGAATTTCGTCGGTGGTGATGGATTTGATCGACGCGCTGACCGCGCCGCACGCATCGTGTCCGAGGACGAGGATCAACGGGGTGCCGAGGCTCGAAACGGCGTATTCCAGACTGGCAAGCCCATCTTCCGAAAGGTAGTTTCCCGCCACACGCACGACGAACAGGTCGCCACGCGCGCTATCGAAAGCGTATTCGGGGGCAACGCGCGAGTCCGAGCAACTCAGGATGGCAGCAAAAGGGTTCTGGCCGGAAGCGAGCGCCGACCGCTCACTCGAGAAGTCATGCCGCTTGGTGATCCCTTCCGAATACCGCTTGTTGCCTGCTTTCAGGAGCTCCAGGGCCCGCTCCGGCGTCACCTGGTTCTGCGGCTTGGGTGGTGCGGTCTGGGCGATAGCGTGCCGTTGAGCGATCACCGTGCCCACCCCTAACAAGGACGCACCGAGGATCCTCCGCCGCGTGACGACTGAAGGACTTGCGGTCGGGCTCATGCGATTCTCCTCGGGCTCGCCCTTCATGACGGGGGGAGGATACCTTACGATATTCCGACATCCAGAGTGTAGTTGGCAGTTTCGTTCCGGCGCGCGGCGTTACGCATCAAATAGACCTGCACCGTGTACGTGCCCGTCAACGGGATCGTGGCCGAGAACCGGTTCCCGGTGGTCGAGCCGTTGAACATCGCGGTATCGGCTCCCGGGGCCATCACGTTGAAATAACTCGACCGGTTGCTCGTCGTCAGCCTCACCGTCATCGTCTGGCCGGCACGCGCCGGGACCGTGTAGTTTACTGTTGCATAGCCTCGGACAGCGCCCTTGATCGCTTTCGCGCCGACATCGCCCGCAAACTTTACGGGGACCGTCTTTACCGCATCCTGGGCGGCAAGCGGCGTCGCGAGCGACAGTGCAACTGCGGCAAGGATAGCGCTTCTCATCGTGCGTCTCCGGGCAAGATGGCGAAATAACCCTCCAGGCCGTCGATGGTTCGCAGCCACTCGACCAAGCAACCCGCCGGCGCGGGGCGCTCGGCCAGGATCGACGGCGCCCCTTTCAGCCGATCAGCAGCCGGGTTCCAAGCGCCGCTGCGAGAGCGGGGACCATGACGACGCTGCCGACCTTGAGGAAGCGCCAGAAGCCGACGTCCTCGCCTTCGCGGCGGATCGCCTGGAGCCACAGGATGGTCGCGAGGCTGCCGGTTATCGACAGGTTCGGACCCAGATCGACGCCGATCAGCAAGGCATCGATGATCAGGCGGGGTGGGTGCGCCTGCGCGACTGCGGTGCTGGCGACGAGACCCGAAGGCAGGTTGTTCATCAGGTTGGAGGCGAAGGCGAGGACCGTCCCCGACAGCGCGGCGCCGCGGACCGGATCGGTCGCCAACGATTTCAGGGCATCGGCGACGTGCCCGACGACCCCGGTGCGGTCGAGTGCCTCGACCAGCACGAACAGCCCGGCGACCAGCGGCAGCACGCTCCACGATACCGACTTCGCCAGCGCGATCGGCGAGCGCCTGGCCAAGGCGCAGACACCGAGCGTCGTCACCACGCCGGCGAGGCAGGTCGGCAGGCCCAGCGGCTGGTCCAGCGCCGACACGATGATGAGCAATACCGCCGTCACCGCGATACCGGCGAACGCCGCCTTGCCACCCGCCGACAGCGGCGGCCGTTCGACGTCGCGCTCGCAGATCCCGGCAATCCGGTCGCGCTCGCTCCAGCGCAACGCCAGATAGGTCACCAGGATCGACGCGATTGAGGGCAGCGCAAACGACCCGAACCATTCCCCAAGTGGAGGCATCTTGCCGCCGTAAAGCACGAGATTGGCGGGGTTGGAGATCGGCAGCACGAAGCTGGCGGCATTGGCGATCAGCGCGCAGGCGAACAGCAGCGGTAGCGGATCGGCCTTGGCCTTCCTGGCAGCGGCGTATACCGCCGGAGTCAGCACCACCGCCGTCGCATCATTCGACAGGAACACCGTGGTGACGATCCCCGTCGCATACACCAGCAGGAACAGCCGCGGAGTCGATCCGCCGGCGCGGTTGACCGCAGTTGCGGCCACCCAGTCGAACAGCCCCTGTTCCCGCGCGGTCTCGCTGAGCAGCATCATGCCGATCAGGAACAGGTAGACATCCAGCCCCTTGCCGACCGCACCGACAGCAGCCTGGAGCGGCATGAAGCCGAGCAACAGCAGTAGCGCTGCGCCGCCGACCGCCCATATCGCCTCGGGCCATTTGAACGGGCGACCGACCACGCCCGCGGTTGCAGCGGCACAGATCCCCCAGGTCACGCCGGTCGCGAGGTTCACGCGCGCATCCCGCCGGTGCCTGTCGCGGGCATGTCGTCGGCGTGTTCCCGTTGCATCGTTCCACTCATGCCGGTCGGCCTGCGTCGGCGTCGCCAGTCTCGGCGGCCGCCTCGCAGGCACCCCGGATGGTGGCCGCGAACATGATCCATAGCGCCAGACTGGCCACGGCGAAGCTTCCCAGAATGTAGAAGGCAGTCTGGTAGCCCAGCCCTTGCGCGATCCAGCCGCCGATCGCCGGGCTCAGCGATGCGCCGATGCCCTGCACCGTCATCACCGCGCCCTGACCGACATTGACCCGCCCGGTACCGGCGAGCAGGCAGGCGACAAGGCCGGGCACCGCCACGCTCTGCAGTCCGGCGCCGATGCCGTCGAGGGCCTGGACCGGCCACACGCCCCAATGCTCGATGAAGGTGCCCGCGAGAAATCCGCGCAAAGGCAGCGCCGCGAACGAAATCAGCAGCACCAGCCAATAACCCCTGCCGGCGGATAGGCGCATTGCAACCAGCGAGGCGACGATCATCACCGCCTGTGCGACGACGACGGTGGTTGCGGTGAACAGCGCGGGATTGCCCTTGCCGGCGCCGACGACGGCGAGGCCGTACAGCGGCAGCATGGCGCCGTTGCCGAGATGGAAGCAGGCGAGCGCCGCCGCCAGGATCAGCATCGGCTTGTTCTTGAGCAATGTCCTGAGGCCCTCGGCCTTGCCGGCGTCGGCGCCCTTGTCGTCACCGTCCTTCTCCAGCCCGCGCGCCGCCTGATGGTCAATCGCGGCCTCGGGAATCATCAGCACGCTGATAATTGCCAGCACACCGAAGACGGCGGCGAGGTAGAAGATCGCCGGCATCCCGAACTTCCAGCCGAGCCAGCCGGACAGGCCCGCACCGACCATGTTGCCGGCATGGTTCCAGGCCTGATTGCGGCCATTCTGCGCATTGAAGCCCTTTTGCCGGACGACGCCGAGCGTCATCCCCGTCACCGCCGGACCTATCGCCGCGCCGGCGATCGCGGTCGCGACCTGGCTGACCGTCACCACCCAGCCCGACTGCGACAGCAAGATCAGGAACGACGCCATCACCGTGCAGATGCCGGTGACGATCACGACCAGCCGCTTTTTCTCGGTATGGTCGATGAACGCGCCGGCAGGGACGGTCATCAGCATTCCCGCGACGCCGCCGACGGTCATCACCGTGCCGATCGGGCCGGTCGCCCAGCCGCGCTGCTGGAGGAAGACGCCGAGAAACGGGCCTATCCCGGCCTGCATGTCGGCCATGAAGAAGTTGAGAGCCTGTAGCGCGCCCTTGGCGCGGGTCGTGTCTCGGTCCGATCGTGGCTGCGATACCATGTCTTTTCCCACCTGTTCGTGCACAGCGCGCGACATCGATTTTTGAAGCAGCAACGGCTGCAAAATCCTGCGGCGAATCCGTCGCGCCCTTCGCAAGTCAAACGGTACGCCCAGCTAAATGCTGGACGTACCGTTGCAGCATCAGCGCCGCGGCGGCGCGGGCGTCTGGCCCGGGGGCGGCGGCGGCGGACCGCAGTCACCGGGCGGTGGCGGAGGAGCAGCCATCCTGCGGCCGCCGCGCGATTCCGGCCGCGGGGGCCGCGGGGGCGGCGGGGGCGCTGCGCCGTCGGCGCGTGCCTGGGCCGGGGGCGGCGGAGGGGGCGGGTTCATGCCACGGGTCGGCGGCGGCGGCGGCGGCATCAGGCCGGCCGGACCGACGGCTCGGCATGGACCACCGGGAGGCGGTGGTGGTGGCATGTCACCGCGCATGCCGGCGTCACGCGGCGTCGGCGGCTGCTGTGCGCTGGCCGGAACGGCAAGGACCGTCATGGCAAGCGCCGCGACGGCAAGACCGGAGAGAAGAGGTTTCATGGATATTGTCCCGTAACTGTCGCCTGTCGATTTGGCGCATTCGGAACATCGGGCCGGATTGCGGCTCGATTCCGACGGATCATGTCGCTGTGTATCAGACCAGTTCATTCAGGCTTCGGAGTGTATCCGACGGCTGGCCCCGCCACCGTTCGACATCATTTGCGCGCGACCTGATCCGGCAATTGGAGCAAACAGGAGCGATGCAGGACGATCCGCATATCATCGTCGTCGAGGACGACCGCGAGATCGCGGCGTTGGTCGCGGCAATGCTCGGCGCGAACAATTATCGCGTTTCGCTCGCCTCCAGCGGCGCGGCGCTCAGGACGCTGCTCGGCCGTCACAACGACATCGCGCTCGTGGTGCTCGACCTCAACCTGCCCGGCGAGGACGGGCTCGACGTCTGCCGCTGGCTGCGCCGGACCGGCAATCTGCCGATCATCATGCTGACCGCACGCGGCGATCCGATCGACCGGGTGATCGGACTGGAGATCGGCGCCGACGACTATCTTGCCAAGCCGTTCGAGCCGCGCGAACTGCTCGCCCGGATCCGCAGCGTCCTGCGCCGGACGGCAGCAATCCCGCTCGGCGAGCCGGTGGCGGATACCGAACCGGTCGAGGTTCGCTTCGGCGGCTGGCGTCTCGATCATCGCCGCCGGCACCTGGTCGGTGCGGACGGCCTGGTCGTGCCGCTGTCGGGCAGCGAATACCGGCTGCTCGCGACGCTGATCGCGCACCGCGGCAAGGTACTGCCCCGCGAGGTGTTGCACCGTCTGACCGGCGGCACCGACGATGCCGCACTCGACCGCTCGATCGACCTGAGGATCAGCCGGCTGCGTGGCAAGCTCGGCGACGACCTCGACGGCTCGCCGATCATCAAGACGGTGCGCGGGCGCGGCTATGTCTTCAGCGAGGCTGTCGAGCAGTGCTGAGCGGGGCTCGCCGCTTCCTGGACACGATGGCCGGCCGGATCTTCGTGGTGCTGATCGTCGGCATCGCGGCGGCGGCGCTGCTCGCCTCGGCGCTGGCCGGGATCCAGCGCCGCGCCGAGGTCGCGGCCGAACGCGCCGACCGGATCGTCGACCGGATCGTCGCTGTACTCGAATCCGACCCGCCGCCGCCCGGCACCCGTCGCCTCGACCGTCTTCCGAGCGGCATAGCGGCGCCAGCGATCGCACAGCGCATTGCCGCGCGCATATCGGACGCACGCGATGTCGCCGTCGTCAGCGTCGACGCTGCGGTTTGCGCGCGTGTCGGACCGTCGCCGCCCCCGCCGCCGCCTATCGACCAACGTCGCGCGCCGTCTGTCGGACCTGAGCTGCCGCGCCCGCTTTGCTATGCGGTGCGTCTCGCACAGGGCGCAGGGCGACCAGTCGCCTTCGCCGTCGACGCACCGCCGCGTCCCGGGCCGAGCGAGCCGATCGCGAGCACAGCCTTCCTCGCTGCGCTGGCGATTGCGACGGTGGCGCTGGCGCTGATCGTCGCCCGGATGGCCGCGCGACCGATCGCTCGGCTCGGCGCGGCGGCACAGGATCTTGCCGCCGACCTCGATGCCAGTCCGGTGGCGGAAAGCGGCCCCGGCGACGTGCGACGCGCCATCGCCGCGTTCAACGACATGCAGGTGCAGCTGCGTCGTACGGTCGAGGAGCGAACCTATATGCTGGCCGCGATCTCGCACGATCTGCGCAGCCCGCTGACCCGGATGCGCCTGCGCCTCGACGGCATCGACGACGCCCGACTGCGCGACAAGCTGGTCACCGACGTCCAGGCGATGACCGTCCTGATCGAGGAAGGGCTGGAGCTTGCCAGGCTGTCACGCGAAACCGATGCGGCGCTGGTGCCGGTCGATATCGCCGCGCTCGTCGCCAGCCTGTGCGAGGACGCGCAGGACGTCGGGCAGCCGGTATCGTTCGAGCCATCCACACGCATCGTCGAGCGGACGCAGGCCGATGCCCTACGTCGAATCGTCACCAACCTCATCGACAACGCGCTACTCTACGGCGGCGAGGCCAGGGTCTGGATTGATACCGACGATGGCGCGACGAGCATCCACATCGCCGATCGCGGACCCGGCATCCCGATTGGCGACCTCGATCGCGTGTTCGACCCGTTTCGCCGGCTTGATACCGCGCGGACCGGCGGCCAGGGGTCGGGGCTGGGCCTGACCATCGCCCGGCTGCTCGCGCGTCGCATCGGCTGCACGATCGGCTTGCGTAACCGGCAACACGGCGGGCTCTTCGCGAATGTGACCTTTGCCCGACCGGCTGCCCCTAGGGAGGCAGCGGCACGGACGTGATCAAGGCCAGCCTGTCGGGCCCCCAGGATCAGAACTCCCCCGCGACGCCGACCCGCGCGACATTGTTGCCCTGGCCGCCGTAAGCGAAACCAGCGGTCGCGGCGAACGGCATGTCTGTATCGAAGCGGTGAGCGATCGAGCCGCCGACGGCTTGCTCCCCGCGGAACGTCGATACGTTCATCGAATAGGCGGTGCGCCCCGGGGCGGACGGCATGGGTGCATAACCGATCGCGGTTGCCGCAGCCGTCCCTTTGCGCGAATCACGCCGGACCTCGCGCACGTCGAACGCGAGGCCGGCGATGCGGCTGTCGGTGTAGGCGTTCGATGCCGCCAGCCCGGCATTTAGCCCCGATTGCAACTGGCTGAGGTTTACGGCGTCGGTCGCAGAGGTTCCGGCTGCAAGGTTGGTGACCCGCCTCGTCGCGCCGACCGAACCGACCGCCACGACGTTCGCCGCACCCCCGTCGCTCGATCCTGCCCCGAGTGCGACCGAGTTGAGGCCGCTGCTCGATGCGGCGTTACCGATGGCGGTCGAACCGGCCGCCGTCGCACTGCTGGCATTGCCGACTGCCAGCGACCGCTCACCGGACGCGATCGCACCGGCGCCGCCCGCAGCGGCGTTCGCACCGGACGGTGAAGGCGCGGCGGCTCCCGCGGTGTTGTCCGAACTAAAACCGCGTCCGCTGCCGACCACGAGTGTCGACAGGTTGGTGACCGCGGCATTGGTCGCTGCGAGTTGCGCGCCATTGACTGCGTCGAGCGAGCTGTCTGCCAGCGTACCGGCGCGGACACCGGTCAGGGTGCGCGCTTCGCCCGTGCCGCTGAAGTCCACGGTGTCACCTGCGGTCCCCGCAGCGACGGTAACAGTAGCGCCCGGTGCGGCCTGTCGAACGAGCCCGATGGTGCCCGCGTCGATTTGATTGCTCAACGTCGTGACGTTGCCCGCAAGGCTGGAGATGCCGGCGGTATTTGCCGCGGTCTGGCCCTGGAGCGTACCGATCGCGGCGCTGTTCACACCGACCTGCCCGGTCAGCGCGCCGAGCGCGACGGTGTTGCCAGCGCCCTGGCTCTGCAGCGCGGCGATCTGCCCGGTGTTGGTGGTGACCTGCGAGTCGAGCGCCCCGATCGCGCCTCCGACGCTGGTCTGCACGACGCCCTGGACGGTATAGCTCGGGGCGGTCAGCCTGCCGTCCGTGTCGACGGTCGCACCACCCCCCAGCGCCGCGGCGACGCTCTGCGCCGTGCCCGCCAATTGGCTGCCGTTGACCGCCTGGTTCGAGGTGGCGTTCACCTGCCCAGCTGCGACGCCGATCAACTGGCGGGCGTTGTCGGGGTTGCCGGTGCCGCTGCCGCTGAGGTCGACGGCCGCGCCGCCGGCGGCGGCACCGACGCTGATGTTGGCGCCGCTCGCCGGCTGCACGACCAGGCCGATGCCGTTCGACGCGCTCGCGCTGGTGATACCGTTGATCGCGGCGGCGTTGGAGTTGATCTGCGCTTGCTGCGAAACGCTCTGGCTCTGCAGCGTCGTGATAGTGCCGCTGTTCGTCGTCACCTGACCGTTAAGCGCGGTCAGAGCCGCACCGACGTCGGCGCGTGCCGCACCCTGGACCACGTAACTCGGCGGCGTGAACCCTCCCGTGGTCGCGTCGTAGCCGGCACCGCCGCCCAGGGCAGCCGCTGTCGCCGCGCCGATGCCGTCGGCACGCGACGCAACACCTTGCAACTGGCTGACATTCACTGCGTCGGTGGCCTGGTTGCCGGCTGCGACACCGGTCAGCTGTCGTTGCCCGGTCCCCGTTCCGATCGCGACCTCACCGATCGAAGTCTGCAGCGCCGACACGCCGACCGCGGTGTAGCCGATCTGCGCACCCCGGCTCGCATTCGACTGTCGTCCTAGTGCGACGCTGTTCGCCACGGTCGCGCTGGCGAAGCTGCCGACGGCGGTGCTGTCGGTCGCGGACGAGACTGCGCCCTGTCCGATAGCGGTGCCGCGTGTTCCGGCAGCGGCGTTGACACCATAGGCAACGGCAGAGTTTCCGGCGACAGCGGTGCGGCCAGTCGCGGTTGCGTTCGTTCCCGCCTGCGCACCCGACCCCAGCGCGGTGCCCTGCACCCCGCTTGCCGCAGCACCATCGCCGAGCGCGACAGTATTCTGAGCACTGGCAACTGCGTTGTTACCGATGGCCACCGTGTTCACCCGCGTCAGATCCTGGGCATCGCCGGCCTTCGCGTTGGTGCCGATCGCCACGCCATTGGCCGCATAGGCATTGGCGCCGGTGCCGAACGCCAACGCGTTGTTGCCGCGCGCTATTGCAGCCGTTCCAATGGCGACGGCACTACCGGTCAGGGTATCGCCGGCAACCGCCCGGTTGCCGATCGCGATCGAGTCACCGGTGCCACGCGTCGTCGTCGCCGCGCTGCGATCGTTCCCGAGCGCAATGCCGCCGTTGTCCAGGACAAGAGCCGCTGGCGTGTTCGAACCGGAGCAGTCGGCGTTGCCGCTGACCGCCAGACCCGCGGTTGCGGCGCCATTGCTGACGATCGCAGCCGGGTTCGCCGGGCACGGCTCCGGCGAGTCCGCATCGACCTTGACGCCGGCACCGATCGCCGGTCCGGCAATGACGCCGGCGATGATGGAAGCAATCGCAGATTTCTTGACGAGGTTGGGAGTGGCCGACAGGCAAGACAAAGACCGGTTCATGATGACAGTCCTCCAATAATGTCCCGATATCTTCCGACATCAAACACACGATCATGTTTGGCAGATTAGTTTGCCATCACTGATCCTGGAGCACCATACCGGTCGGACGGCCATTAATGCCGCCGCTATTTATGAATGAGAACAACACTTTTAGCTGGCTGGCGTTAGTTAAGAATTGGTTATCTTGCGCCCGCTAGATCACTTCCGAAGCAAACCGAACCACGCGATCATGCGACAATTGTGCGTGTGACCGCGACACGACCAGTCATGCGGCCGGCGGCTGCCGCATCTTGAACGGTCACTTACCCCCGCGCGCGCTGACCTTGGAGTAGAGATTCGCCGCGCCCGGCGTCGGCAGCTCCGCCGTCACCGCTTCCCCGGCGCCGTGGTCGCGCGCCAGCGGCATGACAAGGGTGATGCCGCTACCCGACACCTTGCTGCCCGTGGCGTGGGGACGGCCCAGCGGCTCGGTGACGGTGATCCGCGCGCCAGACCGGCCACCCTGGGCGAGCCGGATGACCGCGTCCTCCGCATCTGCCCCGTCGCCGATACTGATGGTCTGCCCGGCGCTGAAGCCGACCGCGCTGGCGACCGGGATGATCGTCCCGCCCTGCTCGCTGGCCGCGCTCGAGACAGTCGCGCCCGAGGTGCCGATGGTGGCGATCGCGGCGGCCTCCTGCCCTGCGCCCGCGCCGACGGTGATCGCCTGGCCCGGAACGAAATCCGCCACGCTGGCGACGCGGATGCTCTTGGCGCCCGCGGCCGCGCCCTGCGGCATGCTGGTCGCCGGCTGCACCCTGAAATCCGCACACAGGCTGTCGCTGTCCGCGCCGTCGGGGAAGCGACCGATGCTGCGGTCGGGGGCGCCCGGCGCGGCGGCGGCGAGCGCCGTCGCCGGCGCGCTCGGCCCGGATCCCGCACCCGGGATGACCGCAATGCAGCCGCCCTGATGCTGGACGCCCTCCAGCGTCGCGATCTCCGGGCTGGTCACGGCGCCGCTGGCACTGGAGTTGCCCTGTTGCGACCCATAGACCAGGCCATCCACCAGCACCTTGCCGCTGGGGTCGGTCAGCGCGATCGATCCGCCGCGGATCGAAAGCTCCCCCCCGAACCACTGGTTGGGCCGCGGTCCCTGATAGCCGGCGTTCCTGATCTGCAGGTCGACCAGCGGCGCGCCATAGCCATGAGCGCGGGCCAGCGGCCGGTCGAGCGTGATGCCGCTGCCCAGCGCCTGCACCGCATCGCCGCTGAGATGTGCGAAGCGCGTCGCCGGCGTGAAGCTGATGCCCGTGCCCGGGCCGGCAACATCGACGCCGACGATATTATCGAATTTCAGCGGTGCAGACAGCGTCACGCCGGTCCCGTCGGCGCCGGCCGTGCCGACCGCGACGACCTTGAGCCGTTGCAGGCGCTGGCCGGTGCCGATGGTCAGCAGGTCGCCCGGCGTGATGGTCGAGACATCGGCGACCTTGATCACCGTCGTGCCTGCTGTCGTCGCCACCGCGAGCGTGGTCTGCGTCCCGGCCTTGCCGACCGCGGTCACGGTCACGATCTCGTGACGACCGCCCGAGTCGATGGCGACCTTCTGCCCGACCGCGAACCCCGCCGCATTCATCACCGGCAGGTTGGTGGCACCCGCCGGCACGGTCAGCCAGGGGCCGGTCGATACCGGGAGAAAGATCGTCGTCGGCGCGGTCGCTGCCGTCCCGATGCTGTTCACGATGCGGCTCTCGCCGTCCAGGTCGATGCGCTGGCCGGTTGCGAAGCCGCCCACGCTGCGCACGTTGACGGTCGTCGCTCCGGGCGCCGCGGGCGCCGCCAGGCCGGAGCTGGCCAGGCCCAGCAGGTAGAACCCTCGCGGCGGCAGCACCGTCCCCGCCGGGATCGTCGCCAATGGCACCGGCGCAAAGAAGGTGCGCGTGTTGACCAACCGCCAGCCCGAAAGATCCACGGCGCGCGACGACGCGTTGTAGAGTTCGACGAACTGGTTGGTGCCGTTGCCGCCGCTGGCAAAGCGCACCTCGTTGATCTTCACCGGCTCGGCGCTGCGCACGCGCTGCAGGCTCGTATCGGCCCGGGCGAGGCTGCCGCTGTTCCAGTTCGCCTTGGCCGTGAGGAAGCCGGCGCTGGCTCCGGCCGGCGCGGTCAGCTGGAAGGTCGTGCTGACGCTTTCGCCCGGCCCGACCGAGGCGAAGTCGGCCGGGGAGGTGGCGCGGGCGGTCCATCCCGCCGGCACCGTGGCGGCCAGCGTCACGCCAAGAGCCGCCGCGCCGGTGCTGTTGGTAAAGGTCGAAGAAACATCGCCGGTGCCGGACGGCCGAAAGCTGGTCAGTCGCGTCTGGGTGAGCAACGGCGGGCCGTAGCGCGCTGCGACGATATTGGCCTGCACGGCATCGGTGGTGGCGGTGCTTGGCTGGCCCGCCGTCATCACGCCTTCATAGAAGGTACCCGCCGATCCGTTGCCGTTGTCGCCGCCATTGCCCATCTGGATGGCGCCCTTCTTGTGCATCGGGAAATAGGCGCTGTTCTGACGCGATCCGGGGCGCTCGCCCACGTAGAACGTCTTCAGCCCGCCCGCCTGTGCATCGCCGCCGCGCAGGGTCCAGAAGTTTCGGCCACCGCCGCCGAAGACGCCGGTGACGAAGCGCCAGTCGATCGACGGGTCGGCCGCGTTGACCCCGGCCTCGTAGCCGGAGAACAGGCCGGCCTCCATGTCGGACATGATCCACGGGCCGGTGCCCGATCCGCTTCCCCACCCGCTGGAGTTGCCGAAATAGATGCTCTCCATCGTGCCGGTGCCGACCGCGAGGCCGTTGGTGGAGGCGTTGCCATAGTTGAAGCAGCAGCCATTGCTGAAGTGCTTGCCGTCGACCACGACATGGATGCCCGCCGGCTCGTCGCCGATCGGCAGGTCGCGCGCATTGTGTTGCGGAAGCCCATGCCCGGCATGATGTAGACGCCGTACGCCTTGTGCCCGGCGATGCTGATCGGGGCCATGTCGGCGATCGGATGAGCGTCGAACGCGCCCTTTGCCGGCCCGGGATACAGCGGTCCCGGGGGCGCCTGGTAAAGATGGTTGCCCTTGCCCGACTGGTCGTAGATCCGCGTGATGAAGCAGAGCGAGTCGTCGCAAAACCTGTCCTGCGCGGTTACATCGGCATAGCCGCCGGCATCCGGCACCGGCAGGTCGCGCGGCTTGACGATGCCGATGTCGATGGTCCGGCCGTCCGACTGGCGCTCGATCTGGTACAGCGGACCGTCATAGCCGGACAGCAGCGCCCGCGTCATGCTGTGCGCGGTAACGCAGGGCGTACCCGCCGCATTGTACAGGTCGCACGGCCCCTGCGGACGAGGCGGGGCCGCCAAGGCCGGGGTCGTGATCAGCCCCGCGGCGAGGGAAGTTGCCGACGCCAGCATCGCTGCCCTGAACTTGGTCATCTGATCTTATCGCCCCCAATATCGTCGTTTCCGCATCGTTTGCGCATTTACTCGGACATATCCACCCTTGCTCTGCATGAGGTCGGGTTCGCTGGCGGGTTCTTGTCGGTAGGCAACGTTCACGATCGGGCTCGATCTCATATCGTGAGAGCCATTTGGCGTTTCAATCGATAACTTCCCAGCAACGTTGCGAAACAATGTTGCTCTTTAAAAGTGGGAGAGTAATGGGAAATTAGTCGGAGACGTTCAGATACCGGCTTTGAAAACATTCTTCGCTGCGCCGCAGCAAGGTTGTTTTCAAGGCAAGAAGCGCCATTCAGGTGCTCGACGCGTGTCACCGTCCCCGATGTTCAAACGGGGGAGAGATATGACCAAATTTCAGAAATCCACGCTCATGCTGTGCGGCATCAGCGCCATCGCGCTTGCCTCCGCGGCTACCGCGCAAGAAGCAGCGGCGACAAATTCGCCACCTGCGGCCGAGGACATCGTCGTAACCGGGTCGCGCGTCGTCACCGGCAACAGTTCGCCGACGCCGTTGACAACTGTTTCCGCACAGAACCTGCTCCAGAACACGCCGACGACGATTGCCGACGCGCTGTTCAAGCTTCCGGTGTTTGCCGGCCTTCCGGCGCAGACGCGTAATCCGGGTAACTCGAGCCAGAACTCCGGTGCCAACTCGCTCAACCTGCGCGGCATCGGTGCGGCCCGTACGCTATTGCTGTTCAACGGCCAGCGCGTGCCTGACAACAACGTCGATCAGCTGCCGCAGATGCTAATCCAGCGCGTCGACATCGTCACCGGCGGCGCTTCGGCCGTGTACGGCTCGGACGCAGTCAGCGGCGTCGTCAACTTCATCGTCGACAAGACGTTCGAAGGCCTGAAGGTCAACAGCCAGATCGGTGTGTCGACCTATGGTGACGACATCACCTGGCGGACCGGCATCGCCGTCGGCAAGACGTTCGGCCGCCTGCACCTCGAGGGGTCGATCGACCATTATGACGATCCTGGCATCTTCTCGAAGCTGACCCGGCCATGGGGACGCGACGTCTATTCGACCCAAGGTGCGGGCACCACCGCCAACCCGTACAAGCTGGTCAAGGACACCCGGATCAGCAACACGTCGTTCGGCGGCAAGATCCTGAGCGGACCGCTGGCCAACCAGAACTTCTCGACCAATGGCGTCCTGGTGCCGTTCGTCAACGGCACGGCGACCGGCGCCGGCACGATCCAGAGCGGCGGCGACGGCGCGTTCTTCGACAAGGCGTCGCTCAAGACCAAGCTGAAGAACACGCAATATTTCGGTCGTGCTGACTATGAGCTGACCGACGTCATCAACATCCACGCCCAGGGCTCGTACGTCGACACCAACAACAAGAACAATCACCAGAACAACGAATTCCGCAGCTACACGCTGAGCGCCGGGAATGCGTTCCTGCGGCCCGAATATCAGCAGGCGATGGCCGCTGCCGGGGTTAGCACCTTCACCATCGGCAAGATGATGGAGCAGGCTCCGCCGCTGCAGCCGGAGACGTTCGTCAAGACCTACATCATCAGCGGCGGCATCGACGGCAAGGTCGGCATCTTCGGCAGCGACTGGTCGTGGGACGTGTCCGGACTGGTCAGCCGCCAGAGCCAGCACACGCTGAACAACGCCAACATGGACGGCGCCAAGGCTGCCGCGGCGCTGGATGCGGTCGTCGACCCACGCAGCGGCAACGTCGTCTGCCGCGTGACCCTGACCAACCCGACAGCCTATCCGGGCTGCGTCCCGATCAACATCTTCGGCCCGACTTCGGAGAGCAAGCAGGCGCTCGACTACATCCTGCTGAAGTCCGACTTCACCACGATCTCGACGTTGAAGGAGGTCAACGCCAGCATCTCGGGCTCGCCGTTCAAGACCTGGGCCGGGCCGGTCAAGGTCGCGCTCAGCGGCGAAATGCGCGAAGCCACGGTCAAGACCGACTCGGACTTCCAGCCGGGCGACCGGGTCGACTGCGGCTCGCTGCCGATCGATCCCAAGGCGGGCCGCGTCCTCAACTGCAGCGTCGGCACCAACGGCAAGTCGACCCAGGCGCGCTGGGTCTCCAACGTCGTCGCGCAATTGCCCAAGCAAAGCGTCTCGGTGAAGGAAGTGGCCGTCGAAGCCGACGTTCCGCTGCTGGTCAACCTGCCCTTCGTGCAGTCGTTCAACGTCAACGCCGCCGCGCGCTACACCGACTACCAGACGTCCGGCACGGTCTATACGTGGAAGGTCGGCGCGGACTGGCACGTCAACGACGACCTGCGCTTCCGGGCGACGCGCTCGCGCGACATCCTGGCGCCGAGCGTCACCCAGTTGTTCGGCGCTGCGGCGGTCAATCCGTCGGGCATCACCGACCTGCACACCGGCATCAACGCCGTGGCGCCGGTACAGACCAGCTCCAACCCCAACCTGGTTCCCGAAGTCGCCAACACGATCACCGGCGGCGTCGTTTACCGCCCGAGCTTCCTGCCCAACTTCTCGGTCTCGGTCGATTACTACCGGATCAAGATCGGCAACGCGATCGCGACCGTCTCGGGCAACGACGCCACGGTCATGCGCCTGTGCGAGGAGAGCAACGGCGCCTCGCCGCTGTGCGCCCTGTACGTCCGCCCGCTGCCGTTCGCCGATCGCAGCCCGGCCAACTACCCGACCCTCGTCCTCGCCTCGCCGCTGAACATCGCCAAGTTCCTCAGCAAGGGCGTCGATACCGAGGTCAACTACAGCTTCGGCCTCGGCCAGGGCGACATCAACCTGCGCGCCCTGATGACCTACACCGCCAAGCAGAAGACCCAGACCCTGCCCGGCACGACGATCCTCGACGCCGCGGGGGCTGCCGGCCTTCCCAGCATCCGGGTCAATCTCCAGGCACAATATGTCCAGGGACCGTTCCGCTTCGACATCCTGCAACGCTACCACAACAGCACGCGACGGGCCGCGGACCCGACCCAGGTCTGGGCCGTCGGCAGGGTCGCGGCGCGGGCCTATACCGACGTGACCTTCGCCTACGACGTGAAGGTCCTCGGCGGCACGAGCCAGTTGTTTGTGAACGTCCAGAACGTGCTGAACACGGCGCCGGCGGTTCATGGCGCGACCGGCGGCTCGAGCTCGGTGCCCGGCCTGTTCCTGGCGACGACCAATGGCGACGACATCATCGGTCGCTACTTCACGACAGGTTTCCGCTACAAATTCTGACCCTTAGCTGAAACTGCACCGGTTCTCGGAGCGTCACCGACGCTCCGGGAACCGCGCTTGCGCCTGCTGCCAAGCCAGATTTCCAGCCCAAATTTGCACCCAAAAGGCCGTTAACCATCTATTATCTTTAACTGAAACTTTATTTATGACACTTGCGTATTGAGCAGAGTGTCTGGGGCAATCGGACGCGCTCGTCCGTCCGTTTGTCTCAAGAGGATTACCATGTTCCCGGCACTGAAATCCGGCCTTGTGGCCATCGCATCGTCATGCTTCGCGTTGATCGCCGTTCCCGCTGCTGCCGCCACGCCGATCCACATCACCGGTGCCGGCATCTATGCTCCCGGCACCGTCGGCGTCACTACCGGCACGTCGGGCTCCAACGACTATGCCTCGCTGGTAAAGTTCAACGCGACGGTCGGCGACAGCACCGACAGCCGCGACCTGATCGGCTTCTGCATTGACCTGTTTCATTCGATCTATGTCGGCGTCAACACGCAGCTGCCGATGTCGCTCGACTATCATGTCGGCAAGCTGACCACCGACGCGCATGGCAAGGTCTTGTCGAGCGCGCAGATCCAGCAGATCACCGGCCTCGCCAACCTCGGCTTCTCGATCAGCCGGAGCGGCGCTGCCGACAAGGCGGTTCAGCTCGCGGCGATCCAGCAGGCGATCTGGACGGTCGAATATCCCGGCTCCAGCTTCGTCGCGACCGGCGGCTACGCCAACCAGCAGGCGCTCGCCGACAGCTTCGTGGCACTGGCGCCGACGCTGACCGGCAGCGCCAAGGTCATGTATGCCGACAATTTCGCCACCCAGGGCTTCATGGTCGCCGGCGTTCCCGAGCCTGCCGTCTGGGCGCAGCTGATCCTCGGCCTGGGCATGGTCGGTGCCGTCTCGCGCCGGCGGGCTCGCGGCGTCGTCACGGCCTGACGCGAAAGCTGCTACGCCCCGGGCCGCCGCACGGCTCGGGGCAGGGCAGTCCTTTACGGAGCCGCGCGTTCGCCGATCGTCTTCGCGACAGCCGGCTGCATGCGGGCGTTGAAGCGCGCCAGCACCGGGTGCTCGCCGGCCGCGCCGAACTGGGTGACCAGCTCGCGGCCATTCCAATAATGCAGGGCAAAGCCCGGGCTTTCGGCGACGACCATGTCGCGCCCGTCCGCGACCGCCGGATCGATATCGCGGAAATCGAGCGCCACCTGGGGCGCGGTCGCCGGACAGACGCTGAGCGTCGTGCCGGCGAAGCCCGCCAGCATCGCCCGGTGATAATGCCCGGCGACCAGGCGGACGACCTGCGGATGGCGGGCGACGACGGCGCGCAGCCGTTCGATCCACGCCGCGTCGGCGGCCTCGGTCATCCAACCGTTGCCGGTTGCGATAGGCGGATGATGGAGCGCGATCACCGTCGGGCGATCGTTGGCAGCTAGGGTCCGTTCGAGCCAGTCGGCGCGCGCCGCGTCGAAGCTGCCACCGGACCGGCCGACGTCGATCGTGTCGAGCATGACGAAGCGCAGCGGACCGGCGTCGAAGGCGTATTGGACAAAGCCGCCCTCGCCCCGGATGCCGTCGAAGACTGCTTCGAAGTGCGTTCGATCGTCATGGTTGCCGATGAGCGGCCAGACCGGACACGGCGCGGCGTCGAACACCGCCTTGAGCGCCCGATAGGCCTCGGTCGTGCCGTTTTCGGTGAGGTCGCCGGTGACGAGGATCAGGTCCGGCCGTATCGGCTCACGCGCAAGCGCGACCATGACGCTGTCGAGCCGCTTGCGGTTCAACTCGGCCGGATCGGTGGCATGAAAGCCGAGATGGATGTCGCTGATCTGCGCGATGAGCAGGGTCGGCAGCATGGTTGAGGGCCCCCTTCCCGCTACCACCTTTGGGTAGTCGAGGATGCGCGAGGATGCGCCGTGACGCAAGCGATCGCTGACGGGACCCGGGAAACCGGGAGATCCAATGCCGACGGATGGCGGTCGCCCAATCGGCTCGCCGAGCCCGGGCAGTGATAAAACGAGGGGCGGCCGATCGGCCGCCCCTCGGTAGAGACTAGAAGTGGAAGACGACCGCGGCCGACGGGCGGATGCTCGTCAGGTCGTAGGTGTCGACTGCGAGACGCAGGCGGGCACCCGACTTGCCGGCGACGCCGCCAAGACCGATGTTCTTCGGGCCGATCTCGACGCCGAGGCCGTAGACCTCGTTGTGATCCTTGCCGAAGCCGCGACGACCTTCGATCCAGCGATAACCGGCGCGGGCGAAGAACAGCCCGCTGTCACCGGCACGGATGCCGACGCGGCCCATCGCGCCGTATTCCCAGTCGATGTCCTGGAAGCCCTTGGAGCCCTGGGCCTCGACGCCGACTAGAACCGGCCCGAGCAGCGCATCGACGCCGACGAAAGCGTCGATCGCCGGAGCGCGTGCGCTGCCGTGCTGCGTGAAGTCGCTCTTGTTGTCGGTGTCGAAGTCCTGATAGGCGCCGCCGACGCCGAAGTAGGGCGACAGGCCATAGGCGCGGGTGCCGTCGGGCGCCGTGTCCTGGGCCAGAGCGACTGCGGGAACTGCGAGAGCGGCTGCGCCGAGCGCCGCCGCGATAACGATCTTAAGCATTAAACACCTATCTATAATTACCGATGCCCTTCCACGGGTTAAGCGGGAGCGGGTCGAGGGGCAGAAACCCTGCCGGACGATAAGGGTCCGAGTTTTGCGACGTTTTCGCGTCGCGTGACTTTCGTGCCACAGCCGTTTCGAGACTGTAACGGCGACGGCAGACAGCTAGAGATCCGCGGCGCTGCTGCCGTCACCAGCCCCCTGTTCGACGAACTGTTGGAGCAGCCACGACGCGGCCGGGCCGGGCGGCGCGGCGCGGCGGAAAATGCCGTAGAAGCGGTAGTTCCCGCCCGGATGATCGGGCATCGCCAGGCGGACCAGCGTACCCGCGACAAGGTCGGGCTGGATCAACGGCAGGGGCATGTTCCCCCAGCCGATACCCTCGCGGAGCAGCGCGTGCTTGGCGCCCAGATCGGCCAGCCGCCAGGTGCGCAGCCCGATCACCGAGAAGTCGCGACCCTCGGTCAGCGGCGAGCGGTCGGTCAGGACGAGCTGGGTATAGTCGCGCCCGGCACCCGACGGCAGCGTCTTCATCTGGGCCAGCGGGTGATCGGGAGCCGCGACGGGGACCAGCAGCACCGACCCGGCAACGCAGCGCTCGATCGCCGGGTGTTCCGCCGCGACCGGCCCCGCGATGCCGATGACCGCACGGCCATCGAGGACGAGTTCCGCGACCGCGCCGAGGCCCTCGACCGACAGGCGCAGCGACACCGTCGGGAAACGCGCGCTGAACGCCCGCAGCACGTTGCCGAGCCGGTTCGCCGACAGCATCACGTCGACCGCGAGATGCACCTCCGCCTCCAGGCCATCCAGCAGCCCCTTTACCTTGGCGCGCAGCCCGTCGATCCCCTGCGACACGGTCCGCGCCTCCGCCAGCACGGCGCGGCCGGCGGTGGTGAGCTGCGGGCGCTTGGTGGTCTCGCGGTCGAACAGCGCGACGCCGAGCTGCGCCTCCAGATTGGCGATGCCGTAGCTGATCACCGAGGTCGCCCGGTTGAGCCGGCGTGCGGCGGCGGCGAAGCCCCCGGTCTCGACAACCGCCAGGAAGATGGCAAGCTGGTCGAAGGTCGGCATGCCGGGCTCGGTCATATCTACTTTCTAGAACGTTCAGCGGCGCTTTATCCTACTTACCGGAGTAGTGAGCAAGGCATAGATAGATCCCAACGCCGCAACCCGGCAGAGGAGAGTCAGATGATCGACGTTCGCCCATTCGCCAGCCTCGGTGGTGCAAACCACGGCTGGCTCGATGCCAAGCATCACTTTTCGTTCGCCAACTACCATGATCCCAAGCGCATGGGCTGGGGCCCGATCCGCGTCTGGAACGACGATGCGATCGCCCCCAAGAGTGGCTTCCCGCCGCATCCGCACCGCGACATGGAGATCATCACCTACGTCCGCTCCGGCGCGATCACCCACAAGGACAGCCTGGGCAATTTCGGCCGTACCGAGGCCGGCGACGTCCAGGTGATGTCGGCGGGCACCGGCATCACGCATGCCGAGTACAACGACGACGACGTGCCGACGACGCTGTTCCAGATCTGGATCCAGCCGTCGCGGACCGGCGAGAAGCCCGGCTGGGGCGCACGGCCGTTCCCCAAGGGCGACCGCAGCGGCAAGTTCGTCACCCTGGCCTCGGGCTTCGACGGCGACGGCGACGCGCTGCCGATCCGCACCGACGCGCGGGTCGTCGGCGCGACGCTCAAGGCCGGCGAGACCGCGACCTACTTGCTCGGCCACGACCGCCGTGCCTATCTGGTCCCGGCGATCGGCTCGGTCGAGATCGAGGGCGTCCGGGTCAACACCCGCGACGGCGCCGCGATCAGCCAGGTCGAGACACTGACCGTCACCGCAATCGAGGACAGCGAAATCGTCCTCGTCGACGCAGCGTAAGGGGAAACGACCATGACCATGCGGAGCAGCGACGCGGGCGGCGTCGAGATGGTGATCCTGCCGCCGGTGCGCGACCTGGGGGACGGCTTCCGCGTCCGCCGGGCGCTGCCCTCGGCGCACCGCCGCATGGTCGGGCCGTTCATCTTCTTCGACCAGATGGGGCCAGCGGCGTTCGATGCGGGCACTGGCCTCGACGTCCGCCCGCACCCGCACATCGGGCTGGCGACCGTCACCTACCTGCTCGACGGCGAGATCATGCACCGCGACAGCGTCGGCTCGGTCCAGGCGATCCGTCCCGGCGAGGTCAACTGGATGACCGCCGGCTCGGGCATCGTCCATTCGGAGCGCACCGGCGCCGAGACGCGCGCCAGCGGCGGCAAGCTGTTCGGCCTGCAGACCTGGATCGCGCTGCCCAAGGCGCATGAGGAGACCGCGCCGACCTTTGCCCATCACAAGGCGGAGGCGATCCCGACGACCAGCGCCGACGGCACCACGCTGACGGTCATCGTCGGCGAATCCAACGGCTTGCGCTCACCGGTCGCGACCTTCTCGGACATGGTCTATGCCGACATCCAGCTCGACCGCGGCTCCCGCTATCAGTTGGTCGCGGAGCATGTCGAGCGCGCCGTCTATGTCGTCTCCGGCAGCATCGAGATCATCGGCCAGACCGGCAGCTTCGCCACCGGTGAGCTGGTGGTGTTTAAGCCCGGCGCCGAACTGGTGCTGAAAGCGGTCGACGCGGCGCGACTGATGCTGATCGGCGGCGAACCGCTGCCCGAGGCGCGGCAGATCTTCTGGAACTTCGTCTCCAGCTCCGCCGACCGCATCGAACAGGCCAAGCAGGACTGGCGCGCCGGACGCTTCGACAAGGTGCCCGACGAGCATGAGTTCATCCCGCTGCCCGAAGATCCACCCGCCGTCCGCTATCCTTGAGCCGGTGTCGTAAAGAAAATCTGCTTTGTCGCTGGCGGCGCGTGCGTGGTTTGTTAACCCATGGACCGCCCCCGGACGCCGACCCGCCTGCGCCTCGATCGCGAGCGTCTGTTCTACCTGGCGCTGATCGTCGTCGCCGCGGTCGCGACGCTGGCACTGATGGTGTTCACCGTCCCCGCCAGTGCCGCGACCTATCGCGCGACGCTGGCGCAACCGGTCGGCGAGCTGCCGTTCGGGCTGGAGCTCAATACCGTCAACGGCAAGCCGGTCGCCGTGCTGACCAACGGCGCCAACCGCGTCACTGCCGAGCACACGCGCTTCGACGGCAAGCATTTGGTGCTGTCCTTCCCCTCCTATGATGCGACGATGACCGCCGACCGCCAGCCCGACGGCTCGTTCAGCGGCACCGCGCAGCTGACCCGCAAGACGGGTCCGGTCGTGCTGCCGTTCAAGGCAGTGCCCGGCCCGGCGTGGCGCTTCTTCAAGACCCCGGCGAAACCGGTCGGCCTCGACGGCAACTGGCTGGTGCAGACCAGCGGCGCGGATGCGGAGCGCGGCGTCGCGATCCTCCACCAGACCGGGAACCGGATCAGCGGAACCGTCCAGTTCCCCAGCGGCGACGACCGTTTCCTCGTCGGCGAAGTGTCGGGCAACAAGTTCGCGCTGTCGACCTTCGACGGCGACCGCGGCTCGGTGTGGCGCGGCACGCTGGCCGCCGACGGCACCCTTGCCGGCGAGACGTTCGGCCCGACCAGCAAGGCCCCCGTCGCCTGGACCGGCCGCCGCCAGGGCAAGACCGCCGCCGACCGCGTCGTCGCCGTGGTCGAGGAGAAGCCGCCGGTCGAGCGCCTCGACATCGCCTTCCCCGATACCGACGGCAAGCGCGTCACCCTCACCGACCCGCGCTTCCGCGGCAAGGTCGTGCTGGTCGCGATCGGCGGCAGCTGGTGCCCGAACTGCCACGACGAGGCCGCCTTCCTGGCGCCCTACGCCGCCCGCCGCAAGGCCGAGGGGCTGGAAGTCGTTGGCCTGTCTTTCGAATATGGCACCGACGCGGCGCGCGCGACGACCCAGATCAAGCGCTTCGGGGCGCGGTACCACATCGCCTATCCGCTGCTTTACGCAGGTGTCGCCGGGCCAGAGGGCAGCAAGGTCGCGCTGCCGCAGCTCGGCGGGGTCAAGGTGTATCCGACGACGCTGTTCGTCGACCGCAAGGGCAAGCTGCGCTCGGTCCATGTCGGTTACGCCGGGCCGGCGACGGGCGCGCTGAACAAGGCGGAGACGGCGAAGATGGACGCCTATGTCACCCGGCTGCTGCGCGAGAAGGCGTAGGCGCTCGCATACGTCGAAGCCAGCGTCTGAAGCTGTCATCCCGGCGCATGCCGGGACCCATTCAACGAGCGTTCGGCGGCTTCGCACTATCACTCCCATCAGCGTGTCGAATGGGTCCCGGCCTTCGCCGGGATGACGATGTTGGGCAGCCCATCACCGGCGCCCCCCACTGCGACCCTGCATCCACTCTACCAAAACGTCACTAACCGGCTAATATGACCCCCAAGTTCCCCGGGGAGAGACGTGCTTTGACCGCCGAGATCGGACAGTTTGCGCTGATTCTCGCGATGTTGCTTGCCGTGGCGCAGTCGACCCTGCCGATGTGGGGCGCGTCGCGCGGCGATACCGCGCTGATGAGTTTCGGTCGTACCGCCGCGCAATTGCAGGGCCTGCTGGTCGGCATCGCCTTCGCGGCGCTGGCGCGGTGCTTCGTCATGGGCGACTTCTCGGTGTCGCTGGTCGCGCAGCACAGCAATGTCACCCAGCCGGTGATCTACCGCTTTGCCGCAACCTGGGGCAATCACGAGGGCTCGATGCTGTTGTGGGTGCTGATCCTGGCCATCTTCGGCGCCGGACTGGCACGGTTCGGCGACGGCATCCGCGAGGGGCTGCTGGCGCGCACGCTGGCGGTGCAGGGCATGATCGGCGCGGCGTTCCTGGCGTTCCTGATCTTCACGTCGAACCCGTTCGCCCGCCTCGACCCGGCGCCGTTCGACGGGATGGAGCTCAATCCGCTGCTGCAGGACCCCGGATTGGTCCTGCATCCGCCGCTGCTCTACCTCGGCTATGTCGGCTTTTCGGTCGCCTTCTCCTTCGCCGCCGCCGCCTTGATCGAGGGGCGCGTCGATGCTGCCTGGGCGCGCTGGGTGCGGCCGTGGATCCTGGCGGCCTGGACCTGCCTGACCGCCGGCATCGCACTCGGCAGCCTCTGGGCCTATTACGAGCTCGGCTGGGGCGGCTGGTGGTTCTGGGATCCAGTCGAGAACGCCTCGCTGATGCCGTGGCTGATGGGCACCGCGCTGCTTCATTCGGCGCTGGTTCTGGAGCGTCGCGGCGCACTGGTCAGCTGGACCATCCTGTTGTCGGTGCTGACCTTTTCGCTCAGCCTGATCGGCACCTTCCTGGTCCGCTCGGGCATCCTGACCTCGGTCCATTCCTTCGCCGTCGACCCGACGCGCGGCGTCTTCATCCTGGCGTTGATCATCGGCTCGACGGGTACGGCGCTGGCGCTGTTCGCCTGGCGCGCGCCGTCGATGCGCTCCGGTGCGCTGTTCGGCGGGATCAGCCGCGAGGCCGGGCTGACGCTCAACAATCTGTTCCTGATGGCGGCGACCGCGGTGGTCTTCCTCGGCACCTTCTACCCGGTGATTATGGAGGCGGTGAACGGCGACAAAATCTCGGTCGGGCCGCCGTATTACAAGATCACCTTCGGGCCGGTGATGGTGCCGCTGCTGCTGCTCGTCACCTTCGGGCCGCTGCTGCAGTGGAAGCGCGACAGCCTCAAGCCGTTGTTCGCCAAGGTACGCTGGCCGGCGCTGATCGCGCTGGGCACCGGCATCGGCGCGGTGATCGCGCTCGGCTTCAAGTCGGTGGCCGCCGGGCTGGGCTTTGCGCTGGCGGCGTGGCTGATCTTCGGCGCGCTGGCGATGCTGGCGCGGCGCTGGCGCGGTGCCGGCGAGAGCTTCAATTCGCGACTGGTCCGCACCACGCCGATGAGCGTCTACGGCATGGTCATCGCGCACGCCGGGCTGGGCGTGATGTGCGCCGGCGTCACCGCGATGAGCAGCTTCGAGACCAGCAAGGTGCTGGTCATGCGAACCGGCGACGTCGTCGCGATCGGGCCGGCGCAGGTGACGCTCAACAATGTCCGCGATGTCGCCGGGGTCAACTACACCGCGACCGCCGCGAGCTTCAGCGTCCGCCAAGGTGACAGCATCCGCGACCTGGTGTCGGAGCGGCGCTTTTTCCCGAACAGTCGCAACCAGACCACCGAGGCGGCGATCGCGGCGGGCTTCACCGGTAACACCTATGTCGCAATCGGCGAGCCCGACCCGAGCGGCGGGCTGACCGTGCGCCTGTACCGCCACCCGCTGGTCGGCTGGATCTGGGGCGGCGCGCTGCTGATGGCGCTGGGCGGCGTTGCCAGCCTGTCGGACCGGCGTTTCAGGCTTGGCGCCGCGACCCCGGCGCGGCAGATGCTCCCGCCCATGATGGTGCCTGCCGAATGAGCCAGTCCGAAGTCCTCCCTGCCACCAATGGCTGGTCGAAGCGGCTGCTGTTCGCGGTGCCGATCGCCGGGTTCATCATTCTCGCGGGCATGTTCGGCATCGGCCTGACCAAGGACCCGTCGGTGATCCCGTCGCAGCTGATCGACCGGCCGCTGCCGGAGTTCAAGCTGCCCGGGTTGAGCGCTTCGGCGCCCGGCTTCGGCAGCGCCGATCTCAAGGGCAAGCCGATGCTGCTCAACGTCTTCGCATCGTGGTGCGCCGCCTGCCCGCAGGAGCATCCGATGCTGACGCGTATCTCGCGCGAGGGCACGACGGTCTACGGCCTCGACTGGAAGGACACACCCGCCGACGCCACGGAATGGCTCGGGCGGCTCGGCAATCCCTATGCGCGGGTCGGCAGCGACCCGACGGCGCGGACCGGCATCGACCTCGGCGTGACCGGCGTGCCGGAGACCTTCGTCGTCGATAAGCGCGGGCGCGTCCGCTACAAGCAGATCGGGCCGATCGACGGACCGACCTGGGAGACGCTGCTGAAGCCGATGCTGGCGAAACTGGAGGCGGAGGCTTGACCAGCTTCCCGAAGCGCAGCGACTCCCCCACCCTAACCCTCCCCACTCTCCGCTTCGCGGGGGGGGAGGGGACCCGCCTGTCCCACACGCTCCCTTCCTTCCCCCTCCCCCCCCGGCGCAGCCGGAGAGTGGGGAGGGCCGGGGTGGGGGTTGTGGTGCAAGCGACATTTGCGCTTCTCCTCGCCGCCCCCGCGCACGCCGTCCTGCCTTCGGAGCAGCTCGCCGACCCGGTGATGGAGGCGCGCGCCCGCGACATCAGCAAGGAATTGCGCTGCGTCGTTTGCCAGAACCAGTCGATCGACGACAGCGACGCGCCGCTGGCGCACGACCTGCGCGTCATCGTCCGCGAGCAGCTCCGCCTCGGCAAGACCGACGAGCAGGCCAAGCAATATCTGGTCAGCCGCTATGGCAGCTACGTCCTGCTGCGCCCGCCACTCCGGGCCGATACGCTGCTGCTCTGGTTGGGGCCGTTCGCGGCGCTGGCGCTGGGGGCGTGGGGCGTGCTCGCCTATCTGCGCAGCCGCCGCGCCGATGCGGACGTGCCGGCGCTGACCCCTGAAGAAAATGCCCGGCTCGACGAGCTGCTGCGCGAGGATCAAGTTTGATGTTGTTGTGGGCGGTGTTGACGGTCATCGCGGTAATCACCGCAGCCGCTGCGACCATCCCGCTGGTGCGGCGCTACGAGGCGCAGGCGACGCCGAAACAGGCGGTGCTGGCGGTGCTGAGCGACCAGCTCGCGGATGTCGACGCGCAGCAGCAGGCCGGCACCATCGCCGCACCCGAGGCCGATGCGCTGCGGCTGGAGATCAAGCGGCGGATGCTGTCGACGGGCCGCGAGGTCGAGGCGAAGGTCCGGCCGCTCGGCACCGGCGCGCTCGGCGGGCTGGCGATCGGTCTGGCGGCGGTGGTCGCGGTTGCGGCGACGGCGCTGTACGCGACGCTCGGCCGCCCCGACCTGGCAACGACCACCCCGGCGCCCGCCGCGCCGCTGGCACCGACGGCGACCACCGGCGCGCCCGACATCGCCAGCGTCGTCGGCCAGCTCGAGGAGCGCATGAAGCGCACGCCGAACGAGCCCGAGGGCTGGCGCATGCTCGGCTGGTCGTACTTCCAGACGTCGCGCTTCAAGGAATCGGCGGAGGCGTACCGCAAGGCGCTGGCGCTGGCGCCCAAGGCACCGGGTTACGCCTCGGCTTACGGCGAGGCGCTGGTGCAGGCGGCGAACGGCATCGTCTCGCCGACCGCGGTCCAAGCCTTCACCGATGCCCGGGCGCTCGATCCCGCCGACGCGCGGGCGCGCTATTTCCTCGGGTTGGCCAAGCAGCAATCGGGCGACCGCAAGGGCGCGATCGACGAGTGGATCGCGCTGCTCGGCGAGGCGCCCGCCGACGCGCCCTGGGGTGCGGAGTTGCGCCGCGTCATCGGCGAGGCCGCCAAGGCGGACGGCATCGACGTCAGCGCTCGCCTCGCGGCGATCGTGCCGCCGGCGCCTGTCACCACCGCGCCCAACCCCAGCGCCGAGCAGGTCGCCGCGGTCAAGGCGATGCCGGCGGGCGACCAGCAGGCGATGATCCGCCGCATGGTCGACGGGCTGGCCGACAAGCTCAAGGCCAATCCCAACGACCCCGAGGGCTGGGTCCGGCTGATGCGCGCCCGGATGGTGCTGGGCGATACAGCGGCCGCGACCACTGCGCGGCGGCAGGCGCTGGCGGCGCTGCAGGGCAATCCGGCGGCACTCGCGCAGATCAACGAAGCATCGCAAAGCCTCGGCATTTCAGGGAAGTAAGCAATGCGCGTGATCCTCGCGACCTTGGCGGCGGGGGCGCTCGCGTCAGGCGCCGCGGCACAGACTGCCGAGGCGAACACCCGCGCCGCCATCGCCCGGGTCGAGCGGCTCAACCCTCAGGTCAACGCGGTCCTCGCCCTCGACCCGACCGCGCTCGACCAGGCGCGGGCGCAGGACCGGATGCGGCGGGTGCGTGGCCCGTTGTTCGGCATGCCGATCCTGATCAAGGACAACATCGAGACCCTCGGCCCGCTGCCAACCACCGCCGGCAGCCTGGCGCTGAAGGACAATGTCACCAACCGCGACGCGCCGCTGGTCGCCGGCCTGCGCGCCGCCGGGGCGGTCATCCTCGGCAAGACCAACCTGTCGGAATGGGCGAATATCCGCTCCAACGCCTCGATCTCCGGCTGGTCGGCGGTCGGTGGCCAGACTCGCAACCCGTATGCGCTCGACCGCAATCCGTGCGGATCGTCGTCGGGCAGCGGATCCGCGGTCGCCGCCGGTATGGTCGATGCAGCGATCGGGTCGGAGACCGACGGCTCGATCACCTGCCCGGCTGCGCTCAACGGCGTCGTCGGGCTGAAACCGACCATCGGGCTGGTCAGCCGCACCCATATCGTGCCGATCAGCGCCAGCCAGGACACTGCCGGGCCGATCGCGCGCGACGTCACCACCGCCGCCCGCGTCCTCGGCGCGATCGCCGGCAGCGACGCCGCCGATCCGGTCACCGCAGCCGCCGACGCCCACCGCACCGACTATCTCGCCGCACTGCGCCCCGACGCGCTGAAGGGCGTCCGCATCGGCGTGCTGCGCTTCTCCGCCGGCTGGTCGAAGCCGGTCGACGCGGTGTTCGAACAGGCGCTCGGCATCCTGCGCGCCCAGGGTGCGACGCTGGTCGAGATCACCGAGCTGAAGGACCGCGACAAGATCGGCGCGGCCGAGAACATCGTGCTGATGACCGAGCTCAAGGCCGGGCTGAATGCCTATCTGGCGACGGCGCCCGCGACCGTGAAGACGCGCACGCTGGCCGACGTCATCGCCTTCAACACCGCCAACGCCCCCCAGGAAATGGCGCTGTTCGGGCAGGAGCTGTTCGAGACCGCCGAGAAGACCAAGGGCCTCGACGATCCAGCGTACAAGGCGGCACGCGCCCTGTCGCTGCGGCTGGCGGGCAAGGACGGCATCGACGCGATGCTGGCGGCGAACAACGTCGTCGCGCTGGTCGGTCCGACGATGCCGGCGGCGTGGCTGATCGATGCGGTCAACGGCGACCAGGTCTCGGGCAGCGGCGCCGGCAACCTCGCCGCGGTCGCCGGAACGCCGCATTTGACCGTGCCGATGGGCAACGTCCGCGGCATGCCGGTCGGCCTGTCGTTCATGGGCCCGGCGTGGAGCGAGGCGCGGCTGCTCGGGCTGGGCTTTGCCTATGAACAGGCGCGCGGCCCGCTACCGGCGCCGACGTTCCGCAAGTCGGTCGAGGACTCCCCTGACGTCGCCGCGCTGCTCGCCCCGGCAAAGCGTTAGCTAGGCGGCGGCGCGGACCTGCACCATCGGCAGCCACAGCAGCAGCCTGGTGCCATAGCCGATCGTCGAATCGCAGGTGAAGCGCGCGTTCAGCGCCTCCGCCCGGGCCCGCATGTTGGCAAGGCCCCGCCCGCGCGGCCGCAGCGTCAGGTCGAAGCCGCGCCCGTCGTCGGCAATGGTGACCAGGACGCCGTCCTCGCCGTCGACGACGGATGACAGGCAGTGAACCTCGACCAGCCGCGCCCTCGAATGCGCCAGGATGTTGCCGATCGCCTCCTGCAGGATGCGCAGGACGTGCAGCGCCGCGACCGCATCGAGCCACGGCAGCGCCGGGGTCGGCTGGACCTTCCAGGCGAACGACACGCCGGCGGCCTTCAGCTCGCGCTCCATCCGGTGGCGCAGGCTGGCGAGCAGCATGACGACATCGCCGTCGGGGTTCAGGCTGGAGCCGGCGCCGTCGTGGATCTCGCGCATCAGCCGCTCGCGCTCGATCTCGACGGCACTGGCGACCTGCAGCTCGCGGCGCGTCGCCTCGCTCTCGTTGAGCAGGAAGGTGGCGCGCTCGACGCGGCGTTCCAGGGTCTGGTTGACGTCCTCGTTGGTCGCCAGCGCCACCAGCATCCGCCGCCCCAGCGCCAGTCCGAAGGCAGCGAAGACCATCAGCCCGCCATAGGGTTGCAGGTAGAAACTGGCGCCGGCCCAGCGGCTCGACACGGCCGCCAGGTCGTGAAAGCCGAACCCGGTCGCGGCGGCCACGGCGACGAACATCAGGAAATTCTCGAGCCGCGGCGACTGCCAGCAGGCACGGCCCAGGACGTACAGGGTGGCGAGGGCGACCGGAATGAGCACCAGGAAGCTGGGAAATTCGCTGTGACCGGTGAGGACCAAGCCGTAGCGGCTGGCGACGCCCAGCGCGCAGGCCGCGACGACCGCCAGGGTAAAGCGGCGCTTGTGCGGCAGGTCGAAGAATTCGGCGGCAAAGCCATAGGCCACCGCCATGACGGCGAAGATCGAATCGGTGGTGAGGTTCCAGAACACCGTGACGTCGAGCGGCGCTGCGACGATGTAATAATGCAGGTTGCGGAAGAACCACAGCGAGCCGACCGCGACCAGCCAGCCGAAGATGCGTTCCTGCGGCCGCATCAGCCAGCACAGCGCGGCGACCAGCGTCAGCACCCCGAGGATGCCGTTGATCATGTGCGGCCCGGTGATGTCGCGCAGTTCCTGGCGGTTATAGACCGCCGCCATCGCCCGGTCGGGCCCGATGCTGATGCGCCCGGCGAGCAGCGGGCGCGACAGCACGCTGTCGATGCGGAAGACCAGCTGGTTCTGGCCGGGCCGGAGCAGCGCGGCGGGGACCGGCACCAGCGTCGGGCGGTTCCAGCCGAACGACTGGTCACCCGGCGCGGCATTGCTGCGGTATAGGTCGGTGCCGTTGACGTAGAGGGTGAAGCGCTCGCGGATATAGTTGGTGAAGACCGCGATCGGCTGGCCGCCGAAAGCTAGCGGCTCGAAACCGTAGCGGACCCAGACGGTCGGCAGGTCCATGCCGCGGCGCCTGGCCTCCGCCCGGATATCACCGCCGGGCGGGGCAGCCTGCCAGCCCGTCGTCGGGATCACGGTGCCGCTGTCGAAGGCGACGTCCGCGACCTTCAGGTCGATCACCGGGCCGACCGGCCGCGGCACCAGCAGGCCGTCGCCGGTGTCGCCCATCCGGGCACCGAGCACCGCAAGCGCGACCAGGATGCCGAGCAGGATGACGCCGTACACGGCACGCATGACCATGACCGACGGCCCGCGCCGGGGCGGCGGCAGCGGCGGCAGCCCCGGCATCACCAGCGGCGGCAGGTCGTCGGAAGGTTCGACCAGTCTCAATGAACGCTAACGATCCCCCGGCTCGACGTCTCGGACACAGCTCGGAGCGCGAATCGACCTCCAGCTTACCAGAGATACGTTTCATATCCGTTTCGAGCAGCGGCGGCTGGGCGACACGCTGCCGCGCCGCCGCCTAGACGTCGAGGTTGGCGACCGACAGCGCGTTCTCCTGGATGAACGTCTTGCGGGGTTCGACGACGTCACCCATCAGCTTGGTGAAGATCTCGTCGGCAAGGTCCGCTTCCTCGACCTCGACCCGCAGCAGCGTCCGCGCCTGCGGGTCGAGCGTCGTCTCCCACAGCTGCTCGGCGTTCATCTCGCCCAGGCCCTTGTAGCGCTGCACCGACAGGCCCTTGCGACCGGCGTCGAAGATCGCCTCCAGCAGCTCGGACGGACGCCGCACCGGTGCCCCGGCCAACATCGACGGCCGGGCGTAGGTGCCCGCCTCCTCGGTCGCCAGCGTGTGCAGCTTGCGCGCCTCGGCCGACGCCAGCAGGGCGCGGTCGACGATGAAATGGTCCGTCACGCCGCGATCGGCGCGGCTGAGGTGATAGCCCCCGTCCGCCGCCGGCTCGACGACCCAGCCCTTGATCGTGTCGCCATGCTCCAGCCACGCCGCGGTCCGCGCCGAAGCCTCCGCCAGCTGCTTGGGATCCTCCGCCACGCCCGGTGCCAGCGCACCGTTCAGCGCCAGCGCCTCGACCAGCCGCGCGTCGTAGCGCTTGGGCACGTACGCCGTCAGCGCCTTCATCCGCCGCGCATGCTCGGCCAGCGCGCGCAGGTCGTCGCCGGTCCGCGGCCCGCCCGCCGTTTCCAGCACGAGGCCGTTCAAGCCCGCATCGACGAGGTAGTTGTCGAGCGCCGGATTGTCCTTGAGATAGACCTCCGACCGGCCGCGCGCGACTTTGTACAGCGGCGGCTGGGCGATATACAGGAAGCCGCCTTTGATCAGCTCGGGCATCTGCCGATAGAAGAAGGTCAGCAGCAGCGTCCGGATGTGCGCGCCATCGACGTCGGCGTCCGTCATGATGACGATCTTGTGGTAGCGCAGCTTCTCGATCTTGAACTCGTCGCGCCCGATGCCGGCACCCAGCGCCTGGATCATCGTACCGATCTCGCGCGACCCGAGCATGCGGTCGAAGCGCGCCCGCTCGACGTTGAGGATCTTGCCGCGCAGCGGCAGGATCGCCTGGAAGGCACGGTTGCGCCCCTGCTTCGCCGAGCCACCGGCCGAGTCACCCTCGACGAGGAACAGCTCACTCAGCGCCGGGTCGCGCTCCTGGCAGTCGGCCAGCTTGCCGGGCAGCGAGGCGATATCCATCGCGCCCTTGCGGCGGGTCAGGTCGCGGGCCTTCTTCGCCGCCTCGCGTGCCACGGCGGCGTCGATGATCTTGGCCATGATGGTGCGCGCCTGGATGGGGTTCTCCTCCAGCCATTCCGCCAGCTTGTCGGCGATCAGCGACTCCAGCGGCTGCCGCACCTCGGACGAGACCAGCTTGTCCTTGGTCTGGCTGCTGAACTTGGGGTCGGGCAGCTTGACCGAGATGATCGCGGTCAGCCCCTCGCGCATGTCGTCGCCGGTCGGCTGGACCTTTTCCTTCTTCAGCACGCCCGACTTATCGGCGTAGTTGTTCATCGTCCGGGTCAGCGCGGCGCGGAACGCCGCCAGATGGGTGCCGCCGTCCCGCTGCGGGATGTTGTTGGTGAAGCACAGCACCTGCTCGTAATATGAGTCGTTCCATTCGAGCGCGACCTCGATGCCGATGTCGTCGCGCTGGCCCTGGATGGCGACCGGCTCGGGCACCAGCGCCGTCTTCGACTGGTCGAGATACTTGACGAACGCCGCGATGCCGCCCTCGTAGTACAGCTCGACGACGCGCTGTTCGGCATGGCGCGCATCGGTCAGGAACAGCCGCACGCCGGAGTTGAGAAACGCCAGCTCGCGGAAGCGGTGCTCGAGCTTGCCGAACTCGAAGTCGATGATCTTGAACGTCGCGGGCGAGGGCAGGAAGGTCACCTCGGTGCCGCGACGGTCGCCCTGCGGTCCGACGATCGACAGCGGTGCCTCGGGCACGCCGGCACGGAAGCGCATGTAATGCTCATGCCCCTCGCGCCAGATGCGCAGGTCGAGCCAGTCGCTGAGCGCGTTGACCACCGAGACGCCGACGCCGTGCAGGCCGCCGGAGACCTTGTAGGCATTGTCGTCGCTGTTGTTGAACTTGCCGCCGGCATGGAGCTGGGTCATCACCAGTTCGGCGGCGCTGACGCCTTCCTCGCTGTGGATGCCGGTCGGGATGCCGCGGCCGTTGTCGGCGACGGTGACGCTGCCGTCGGCGTTGAGGCGGATGTCGATGCGGTCGCAATAGCCGGCCAGCGCCTCGTCGATGGCGTTGTCGCTGACCTCGAAGACCATGTGGTGCAGGCCGGAGCCGTCGTCGGTATCGCCGATGTACATGCCCGGGCGCTTGCGCACCGCGTCGAGGCCGCGCAGCACCTGGATCGCATCGGCGCCGTAATCCGCGCGCTCGTTGTCACCCTTGATGTCGGGCGTCGTGTCCGGCGTATCGTCGTTCAAAGTCGAGATTCCTTCCCGGCGCGAGGCGCCGTCACTGTCATGACATATAGGGATTCACGCGCGCCTGCGCGAGGAGAATACAGCCGCCGGCACCCGAACCGGCGTCCGGCGGCGGCGGTATTTCGATCTGCAGCCGTAATATGTTATGAATCGGGTTCCCAGGGGGAGACGGTCATGCCGATTTCGATGTCGATCACGGGCCTGAAGCTGTTGCTCGTCGCCGGCCTGCTGGCCGGGACCGCGGCGACCGCCGCACCGCGCAGCGCCGGGCTAGGGGCGGGCAAGGCCAGCATGCAGGACATGTCGTTCACCAAACGCAGCGACGCCGTCGCGAAATGCCCCGGCGGCATGCCGCTCGACAAGCCCGACGGCAGCTTCGCGTGCAGCGCCGGTTCGCCGTCCTCGTCCGCGTCGAGCGGCATGGCAATCAACGAGAAGGGCCACGCCGGCACCAACGGCACGGTCAAGACGCCGAAATAGACCCGCTAGCCGACGCGTCCATCGGCCACCGTCAGGCGCTGCGCCGCGATGCCCTCGAACAGCCCGGGCTCGGTGCCGGTCATCCACACCTGCGCCCCGGTCGCGGCCAGACGATCGAACAGCGCGGCGCGGCGGCCGGGGTCGAGGTGCGCCGCGACCTCGTCGAGCAGCAGCAGCGGCAGCCGCCCGGTACGCGCCGCGACCAGCGTCGCATGGGCCAGCACGATGCCGACCAGCAACGCCTTCTGCTCGCCGGTCGAGCCGCGCGATGCCGGCTGGTGCTTTGCAGCATGGGTCACCGTCAGGTCGGCGCGGTGCGGCCCCAGCGTCGCCCGTCCCGCCCCCGCATCGGCGGCGCGCGCCCGGCGCAGCGCGTCGGCAAAGTCGGCTGGCGTCGCATCGTCCAGCGCCACCCGCGCGGCGGGAAAAGGTCCTGGCGCCGCCTCGGCCAGCGCGGTGTCCAGCGCCGCCACCGTCTCCCGCCGCGCCCGTGCCACCGCATCGCCGTGCTCGGCCATCTGCCGCTCCAGCGCCTCCAGCCACGCCGGATCGGGTACCGCATCGCCGGTCAGCAACCGCGTTCGCGCCCGCATCGCCGCGTCGTAGCGCGCCGCCTGGGTGCCGTGGCCGGGCACCAGCGCCAGCACCAGCCGGTCCAGAAACCGCCGCCGGCCACTGGCGGGCTCGCTGAACAGCCGGTCCATCGCCGGGGTCAGCCACAGCACCGACAGCCACTCGCCCAGCGCCGCCGCCGGTGCCGCCGCGCCATTGATCCGCAGCAGCCGCCGGTCGGGCGCGGTCGCCGCGGTGCCGGTGCCGATCGCCACCATCCCGCCGGGTGCGCTCAATTCGACCGCGATGCTGAAGCCGCCGGGGCCACCCAGCCGTGCCGCGTCCGACAGCGCGCTGCCGCGCAGACCGCGCCCCGGCGACAGCAGCGAGATCGCTTCCAGCAAATTGGTCTTGCCCGCGCCATTGTCGCCGGTGACCGCGATCAGGCCGGGTTCGGCCACGACCTCGCCCCGGCCATAGGAGCGGAAATCGGTCAATGTCAGGCTGGTCAGGGCGGCGGCGGCGGGCATCCCCCGGGGATGTACGGGCGAGCGCGGCGCGGCGCAAACCGGCTGTGCGCGCGACCGCGGAACCTCGCCAAGCGGCACGGCGCCTGTAATGATGGCGCACTCGTCCCGAGGAGCGACCGATGACCCTGGCCCTCTACGCCCATCCGTTCTCGTCCTATTGCTGGAAGGTGCTGATCGCGCTGTACGAAGCCGGCACGCCGTTCGATTATCGCCATCTCGGGTCGGACGACGGGACGGCGGACGAGGAGCTTGCCGCCCATTGGCCGCTGAAGCGCTTTCCGCTGCTGGTCGATGACGGCGAGGCGATCCCCGAGGCGTCGATCATCATCGAGCATCTCGACCTCCATCATCCCGGCCCGGTGCGGATGCTGCCCGCCGATGCCAGGGCGGCGCTCGAGGTGCGGCTGGTCGACCGCTTCTTCGACAATTACGTCATGACCCCGATGCAGAAGATCGTCGCCGACGCGATGCGCACCGTGGCGGAGCACGACCCGTTCGGTGTCGCGGCGTCGCGCGCCGTCCTCGACACCAGCTACGCCTGGCTCGACCGGCGGATGGCGGGGCGTGAGTGGGCGGCGGGCGCTTTCGGACTGGCGGACTGTGCAGCCGCGCCGGCGCTGTTCTATGCCGACTGGGCGCATCCGATCGACGCGTCGTTGGCCAATCTGCGCGACTATCGCCAGCGGCTGCTGGCGCGGCCCTCGGTGGCGCGGGCGGTGGACGAGGCGCGGCCGTTCCGTGGCTATTTCCCGCTCGGCGCGCCCGACCGCGACTAGCGCGCCCACTCCCGCGCGCCGCCGGGCAGCCCGTCGAGGAACGCTGCGGCACTCGCCCGCGTCTCCTTCTGCCGCGCCGGTCCCAGCCGGTCCCAGCCGTCGTACATCCGCCACAGCCGCGAATTGTCCTTCAGCAGGTCGCGGTGGCGCGCCAGGAAATCCCAGTACAAGGCGTTGAAAGGGCAGGCTTCCGGCCCGGTCTTGAGCTTCACGTTATAGCGGCAGCGCCCGCAGTGATCGGACATGCGGTTGATGTACGCGCCGCCGCCGGCATAGGGCTTCGACCCCAGCAGCCCGCCGTCGGCGAACTGGCTCATGCCGTGGACGTTGGGAAGCTCGACCCATTCATACGCGTCGGCATAGACGATGAGGTACCATTCCTCGACCTGCGCGGGCTCGACCCCGGCCAGCATGGCGAAGTTGCCGAGGATCATCAGCCGCTGGATGTGGTGGTTGTACGCCTCGTGCCGGACCTGGTCGACGCTCTGGGCGATGCAGCGCATGTCGGTCTCGGCGGTCCAGTAGAAGGCCGGCAGGTCGCGGGTGGCGTCGAGGGCGTTCGACTCCGCATATTCCGGGCCGGCGTGCCAGTAGATGCCGCGGATATACTCGCGCCAGCCGATGATCTGGCGGACGAAGCCCTCGACGGCGTTGAGCGGCGCGGCACCCTCGGCATGGGCGCGGACCGCCGCCTCGACGACCTCGCGCGCGCGGAGCAGCCCGCAATTGATGTAGGGCGACAGCGCAGCGTGCCACAGATGCGCCTGGCCCTCGACGATGGCGTCCTGGTAGTCGCCGAAGCGGGGCAGGGCGTGCGCGATGAAATGGTCGAGCGCGAGCAGCGCCTGCGCCCGCGTGACGGCGAAGCGGAACGGCTCCAGCTCGCCGAAATGGTCCGGGAACTCGGCGGCGACCAGCGCCAGCACCTCCGACGTGATCGCATCGGGTTCGAAGGTCGCGACGCCCGGCGTGTTGAGCCCGCGCGGCGGCACCTTGCGGTTGTCGGCGTCGAAGTTCCAGCGCGTCCCGATCGGCTTGCCAAAGCTCATCAGCAGGCCGGTGCGCTTGCGCATCTCGCGGTAGAAATCCTCCATGACCAGCCGCTTGCGCGCCGCCGCCCACTCCGCGAAGTCGGCCTTGGAGCACATGAAGCGGTCGTCGGGCAGGATCTCGACCGGGACGCCCAACTGCGCCGCCCAGCCGTCGAGCATCGCCTGCACGCGCCACTCGCCCGCCTCGACGACGCGTACGGCCGAGGCACCGTGCCGGGCCAGCGCGCGCCCGACCTCGCCGCTGAACGAGCCGGTGTTGCCCGCGGCGTCGAGGGGCACATAGTCGACCGTCCAGCCGGCCTCGCGCAGCTCCTCGGCGAAGTGGCGCATCGCCGAAAACAGCAGCGCGATCTTCTTCTTGTGGTGCTTGACGTAGCGCGCCTCGTCGCGGACCTCCATCAGTAGGACCACGGCATCGGCGCGGTCGACGCCGGTCAGGCTGGCGAGGTCATGGCTCAGCTGGTCGCCGAGGATCGGGATGAGGATGGTCACCCCGCCCCAACGCCCGGACCCGGATTTAGCGGCGGCCCGGCCCGGGTGCGGCGTCCGGCCTCAGACCCGCCGGCTCAGACCCGCATCGGCATGAGCACGTACAGCGCCGGCGAATCGTCCTTCTCGCGGATCAGCGTCGGTGCGGCGGCGTCGTTCAAATGGATATCGACCAGCTCCGTCCCGACCTGCCCGAGGATGTCGAGCAGATAGCGGTAGTTGAAGCCGACCTCGAACTCCGGGCTGGTGTAGTCGGCGGGGACTTCCTCCGCCGCGGTGCCGTTCTCCGGCGAGGTCACCGACAGCGTGACCTTGTCGCGGCCCAGCGCGATCTTGACGGCGCGGGTCTTCTCCGTCGTGGCGATCGCGGCGACGCGGTCGACACCCTCGGCGAGGCTTTTCACGTCGATCTTCAACAGCTTGTCGTTGCCGGTCGGGATGACGCGGCTGTAGTCGGGGAAGGTGCCGTCGATGAGCTTTGAGGTCAGCACCGCCGCGCCCAGCTTGAAGCGGATCTTCGATGCCGACAGCGACACCTCGACCTCGGCATCGACCTCGTCCAGCAGCTTGCGCAGTTCGCCGACGCACTTACGCGGCACGATGACGTCGGGCATGCCCTCGGCACCCTCGGGCCGGTCGAGCTCGATCCGCGCCAGCCGGTGGCCATCGGTGGCGACGGCGCGCAGCTTGGGCGAGGCGCCGTCGACGACGTGCAGGAAGATGCCGTTGAGATAATAGCGCGTCTCCTCGGTGGAGATGGCGAAGCGCGTGCTGTCGATGATCTGGCGCAGCGTCGCCGCCGGCACCGTAAACGCGGTCGGCAAGTCGGTCTCGGCGATCACCGGGAAGTCGTCGCGCTTGAGGGTGGCCAGGCTGAACCGGGCGCGACCGGCGACGATGGTCATCTTCTCGGCCGCGACCGCCAGCTCGACCTGCGAGCCCTCCGACAGCTTGCGGACGATGTCGAACAGCGTGTGCGCGCCGACCGTGGTGGCGCCGGGCTGCGAGACCGTCGCCGGGATCGTCTCGACGACCTGCAGGTCGAGATCGGTCGCCATCAGCCGCAAGCCGTCGTCGCGTGCCTCGATCAGCACGTTCGACAGGATCGGGATGGTATTGCGCCGCTCGACCACCGACTGGATGTGCGCCAGGCACTTGAGCAGGGTCGCGCGTTCGACAGTCGCCTTCATTCTTGTCCTCTGGGTCCCCGGTAACGCCGGGACTATAGCGGGTGCGGCGTCCGGGGGTAGGTACTATCTGCCGCCGAAATCGACGCTTCGGTCAGGGCAAACCAGGCCGCGACACGACGCATCGCCGCCATGGCGAGCAGCGCGACGGCGATGCCGGCAGGCACGTCGATGAAATAATGCGTGCCCTCGACGGGGGTCGACATCAGCATCGCCAGGTTGAGCAGCAGCAGCGGCCAGCGCAGCGTCCGGATCGGCCAGGCGGCGACGATGAACAGCGTCGCACTGGCGGCGTGGAAGCTCGGCGCGCTGACCAGCCCCTTCAGGGCACCGAGGTTGACCGAGTTGAGATGATGCAGCCGCAGCAGCGGGATCAGCTGCTGCTGGTCGAGCGCGCTTTCGGGCATGTAGCTGAAATGCCCGTGGCTCAGGAACGCCAGCGGCCCCTCGGCGGGCATCAGCGTGAAGATCAGGATGGTCATCACCGCCGCCAGCCAGAACGACGCGATGAACAGCCGCGCCTCCGGCTTGCGCCCGGCATAGGCGAAATAGCCCAGCAGGATCGCCGGGCTGACGTAGATGCTCTCATAGGCGAAGCGCTCGACGAGCTGGAGCAGCGGGTGCGCCGCGACGACGCCGTACCACGCCAGCCAGTCGAGCCGCATCAGCACGTCGGCACGCTGCAGCGCCGCGTCGGCAAAACCGCTGCTCGCCGCGGCTGCCGGATAGGTGGCGACGGTGCCGAGCAGGCAGACCAGCGCGAACAGGCTGACATGCTCGACCGTGTCGTGCATCGCGCGCTGCCATTCGGTGCGCGCGTCATGCCAGTAATACAGCGCCGCGGTGACACCGACGAGATAGACGAACAACAGGATCTTGAGGTCGACCGACAGCGAGATGCCGAGGTCGGCGCGCATCATGAACAGGGTGATCGTCGCGACCGTCACGGCCAGCGCCCCGAAGATCCACGACAGCGGGATCAGGCCGGGCGCACCGGCGGCGGAAGCCGGGGCCGATGGTGCCGCCGCATCGATTTCGAACTGCGATACCGACCGTTCCGAGACTTGCAACGCCACTGCCTTCACGCCTGTTCAATCGCCGCTGCACCCGAATTGCCCCATTCGGGCCATGATGATGAACGCCGGGTGTCTGAAATACGTATCGGAGGCGCTCTTACTCCGTTTCGCAGGCGAACCGATAGGTGTTGCGATTATTTGCCGGGTGGGAGTGGTGGTCCGGCCCTCCCGACCGACCCCGTCATCCCGGCGAAGGCCGGGACCCATTCGCCACCGATTTTGGGCTTGCCGCGGGACCGTCGGGCATCATTGCCTGCTACAGTGGTGATGGGTCCCGGCCTTCGCCGGGATGACGGGGAGGGGTCCGCAATCCCGCTCGATGACCCGGGGCCGCTACCGGCCCAGCCGTTCGATCAGCGCCACCGCCGCCGCCGGCGCGCGCACCTTCGCGCCCGAGATGAAATAGACGAACACGTCGCGCTTGCCGCCCGCCGACCAGCCCCGCGCCACCTCCGCCCAGGCGTCGAGGGCCGGGCCGTCATAGCCGGTGTCCACGTCCTCGGCGCAGCGCTGCAGCCGGGCATAGACGAAATCGGCGGTCGGCTCGTCGGCGGCGTCGAGCGGCGTCGGATATTTGTCGGCATCGGCGAACACCGCCGCGATATTGTGCCGCCGCGCCAGATCGAGGAACGCCGGATCGCGGAAACTCTCGTGCCGAACCTCCAGCGCATGGCGCAACCGCCGCTCGCCGAGCTTCTCGGGCAGCAGCGCGACGAACGCCGCCATGTCGTCGGCCTGGAACTGCTTGGTCCCGGCGAACTGCCACAGGATCGGCCCGAGCTTGTCGCCGAGCTGGTCGAGCCCGGTGGTGAAGAAGCGATCGATCGACTCCCCCGCCTCGCCCAGCACCCGCCGGTTGACCGCGTAGCGCGGCCCTTTCAGCGAGAACTGGAAGTCGTCGGGAGTCTCGTCGTGCCACTTCTTGAAGCTCGCCGGCTTTTGCGAGCCATAGAAGGTGCCGTTGATCTCGATCGCGGTCAGTTGCCGGCTCGAATGCTTGAGTTCGTCCGCCTGCCGCAGGCCCTCCGGATAGAACACCCCCCGCCACGGCTCATAGGTCCAGCCCCCGACGCCAACGCGAATCGTCATGCTGATTGCTCCTGCCCTCGACTGCCTCACTGTCTGCTCCCTCCCCCCACGGTGAGCGTCTTCGCGAACCGAGAGTGGGGAGGGTCGGGGTGGGGGCGCCCTTCGGCGTCCCGCTGTCTGAGCGCAAGAGCCCCCACCCCGGCCCTCCCCACTCTACGCTGCGCGTGGGGGGAGGGTGCAGAAAGATCGCCGATCTGGTGGAAGCTCGCGGGTCGACTGTCAAACCGCGCAGCGACTAACCCATAACCGTCGTTTCGGCTTTACCCCGCCGCCTCTATAGAAGGCGCGTTATCCGTCGACTCGGGGTTGCGGTGTTGAAGAAGACGACCTTTGCGACGCTCGACGGCCTGCGTGGACTCGCGGCGGTCGCAGTGTTCACGCGGCATGTGCCGAGCCGGGCCTGGGCGTGGTGGCTGCCGGGCAGCTATCTCGCGGTCGACCTGTTCTTCATGATCAGCGGCTTCGTCCTCGCGCATGCCTATGGCGAGCGGCTCAATCGCGACCTGTCGACCGGGCGTTTCATGCTGGCGCGCTTCATCCGGCTGTGGCCGATGTACATCCTCGGCACGCTTGCCGTGCTGTTCGTCCACATCGCCGGCACCCCGGCCGGTCAGCCGGTCGCCTGGCACGGGCTGGTGCCGTCGGCGCTGTTCGGCCTGTTCATGCTGCCGACGCCGCCGGCCGTGTCGGGCGTCACCTCGCCGTTCCCGCTCAACGGCCCGGCGTGGTCGCTGTTCTGGGAGCTGACGATCAGCATCGTCTTCGCGGTTCTGGGACCGCGCATGCGGGCCGGCCGGCTGGCGCTGGTGGTGGCGGTCGGTGCCGGGCTGCTGGTCGCGACCGCCGGAACCTTCGGCTCGCTCGACAGCGGCTTCGACTGGTCCAACTTCCTCGGCGGCGGCGGGCGGGTCGTCTTCACCTTCTTCGCGGGCGTCGCGATCTATCGTGTCCAGCAGGCGCGTCCGTCGCGGGGCGTGCCGGCGTGGATTTGGGCGATCGTGCTCGGCGCGGTGTTTGCCGGGCATGTCGCGCCGGCGTGGCGGGCGATCTACGACGTGGCGATGGTCGTCGCGGTGTTCCCGACGATCGTCTACATGGGCGCCTGTCGCGAGCCGCAGGGCTGGCTGCGCTGGCTGGCGCTGGCGCTCGGCAAGATTTCCTACCCGCTGTACGTCATCCAGGTCGCCCTGATCTCCGGGGCTTCGCTGGCCTGCGCGCGGCTGTTCGGGATCGAATTCTCGGCCTTGAGCCACGTCGGAACGTTCGGGCTGCTGGCGTTCGGCATGATGCTCGCGCTGGTGCTGGCGCGCTTCTACGACGAGCCGGTGCGGGCCTGGCTGACCCGCCGCAGCAAGCTGGGCACCCGCAGCGTCCGCGCCGCCGAAGCCGCCGCACCGTGATTTCTGCTTCCTCTCCCCGGTGGGAGAGGGCGCAGGTCAGATGAACGTCGCTTCGGTCCGGGCGCGAATGTCGTCGGCGGTGATGCCCGGCGCAGTCTCCAGCAGGCGGAACGGCGCACCCTTGCGGTCGTCGCGGGCGAACACCGCGAGGTCGGTGATGATCATGTCGACGACGTTCGCCCCGGTCAGCGGCAGCGTGCAGGACTTGCGGAACTTCGACCCGCCGGCCTTGTCGTTATGCTCCATCAGGACGATGATCCGGCGCGCCCCGGCAACCAGGTCCATCGCGCCGCCCATGCCCTTGACCATCTTGCCGGGCACCATCCAATTGGCCAGGTCGCCGTTCTCCGCGACCTCCATCGCACCCAGGATGCTGAGGTCCATGTGACCGCCGCGGATCATCGCGAAGCTGTCGGCGGAGCTGAAATAGCTGGTGCGGCGCAGCTCGGTGATGGTCTGCTTGCCGGCGTTGATCAGGTCGGGGTCTTCCTCGCCGGCGAACGGGAACGGGCCCATGCCGAGCATGCCGTTTTCCGACTGCAGCGTGATGTCGACGCCGGGCGCGACATGGTTCGCCACCAGCGTCGGCATGCCGATACCCAGGTTGACGTAGAAGCCGTCGAGCAGCTCCTTCGCGGCACGCGCCGCCATCTCGTCACGGGTCCAGCCCTTGAGGATCGTGGCCATGTTATGCGCGCTCCCGGACGGTGCGTTGCTCGATACGCTTTTCGAAGCCGGTGCCGAGCAGGACGCGCTGGATATAGACGCCGGGGGTGTGGATGCCGTCGGGGTCGAGCGCGCCGGCCTCGACCAGCTCCTCGACCTCGGCGACGGTGATCTTGCCCGAAGTCGCGGCGTTGGGGTTGAAGTTGCGGGCGGTCTTGCGGAACACGAGGTTGCCGTAGGGGTCGGACTTCCAGGCGTGGACGATCGCCAGGTCGGCGACGATGCCGCGCTCGAGGATATAGGTCTCGCCGTCGAAGTCCTTGTGCTCCTTGCCTTCCGCGATCAGCGTGCCGACGCCGGTGCGGGTATAGAAGCCGGGGATGCCGGCACCGCCGGAGCGCAGGCGCTCGGCGAGCGTGCCTTGCGGGGAGAATTCGAGCTCGAGCTCGCCGCTGAGATACTGGCGCTCGAACTCCTTGTTCTCGCCGACATAGGAGGAGATCATTTTTTTCACCTGGCGCGTGCCGAGCAGGATGCCGAGGCCGAAGCCGTCGACGCCGGCATTGTTCGACACGATGGTCAGGTCCTTGACCCCCGAAGTCGCGATCGCGGCGATCAGCTTCTCGGGGATGCCGCACAGGCCAAAGCCTCCGGCAGCGATGGTCATGCCATCGAACAACAGCCCGTCGAGGGCGGCAGCGGCGTCGGTGTAATGCTTGGCCATGGGCGCCGGACTAGCTTGCGCGCGCGGCTTTGTCATTACAAAGGAAGGCGATGAGGATGACCATCGCCCGCCACGCCGAGACCGTCTTCAACGCCGCGGCGCGGATGCAGGGGCACATGGCGCACACCCCGCTGACCCGCAACGGCATCGCGCAGGCCGAGGCGATGGGCGCGGCGCTGGCGGCGCACTTCGGTCAGCGGCCCGACATCGACATCTGGGCCTCGCCCTCGGGACGCACGCTGCAGACCGCGGCGATCGTGACGGAGCAGCTCGGGGTCGGCTTTTTCGAGGTGCGGACCGACGCGCGACTGCTGGAAATCGACGTCGGCGACTGGGAAGGCCGGCTGTATTCCGAAATTGTCGCCGAAATCGGCCCGATTACCTCGACCGAACGCCGAATATTCAGCGTCCAGGCCCCCAACGGCGAATGGTTTCCCGCAATCGCCGCCCGCCTGGAATCCTGGCTCGCCGACCTCGCTCCCGACCGCGAGGTGCTGGTCATCAGCCACGGCATCACCCTCCGGGTCCTCCGCGGCCTCCTCGCCGGCGGTGCTCCCTACGAGGGCGTTCCCCTCGCCGACGATGCTCCCCAAGGTACCATATTCGTCATCGAAAACGGCGTGCAGTCCATCCTCCACACCGGCGCCGGCACTATCGGAGTCCGGGCTGCCTGACCTGCGATTTCGACAGCAACAATGCCACCAGACTGATCCCCGCCGCCCCCGCCAGATACAATCCCACCGGTGGTAAACCACCCCATTCCGCCATCGCCTGCGCCGCCAACGGAGTCAGCGCTCCACCGATCACCCCTCCGACATTGAACGCCATCGACGCCCCGGTATAGCGCACATCCGCCGGAAACAGCCCCGGCAACCACGCCCCTAATGGCCCATAGACGAACCCCATCGCCAGCAACGCCAACGCCAAAAACAGAAACACCATCAGCAGCGATCCGCTAGCCAGCAATGGTGCCAACAACAGCCCGACGCCGACCGTGCCGACGCAGCCACCAATCAAAACGCCGCGGGGTGTGAAGCGGTCCGATAGGATACCGGCTACTATGATGCCGACTGCCATGAACAGGATCGCCGCCAACTGGATCTGCAGAAAGCCGGTGCGACTGTAACCCAAAGTCACCGTGCCATAGCCGAGCGCGAAAGCCGTCGCGATGTAATAGAGGGCGAAGCAAGCGACCACCGCAAAGGTCGCGGTGACCGTCTTGCCAAGATGCTGACGTAGCATGACGCCGAACGGCGCACTTTCCGGCATGCCGCGTGCCACGACGGCTTTGAACGCCGGGGTCTCGGTCAACTTAAGTCGCACCCAAAGGCCGACCGCCACCAGCAGCGCGCTGGCAAGGAATGGTATACGCCAGCCCCAAGCCATGAACTGCGCCTGCGTTAGCCAGCGGTCGAGCCCGAGAAAAAAACCGTTTGCCATCAGAAAACCGACAGGCGCACCGAGTTGCGGCACCATGCCGAAACGGCCGCGCCAGCCCGGCGGCGCGTTCTCGACAGCGAGCAACGCCGCGCCGCCCCATTCACCACCGAGGCCAAATCCTTGACCAAAGCGTAGCAAGCACAGCAGGGCCGGAGCGATCCATCCGACACTGATGTAGGTCGGCAGGAATGCGATAGCGGTGGTTGAGCCGCCCATCAGCAGCAACGAGGCGACCAGCGTCGACTTGCGGCCGACGCGATCGCCGAAATGGCCGAATACGGCCGCGCCGAGCGGTCGTGCCAAGAATGCCAATCCGAAACTGGCATAGGCGGCGAGCAGTTGGGCCGACGGCGACGACACCGGGAAGAACAGCGGCCCGAACACCAGGCTGGCGGCGGTGGCGTAGATATAGAAGTCGTAGAACTCGACCGCCGTGCCAACCAGGCTTGCCAATAAAATCCGTCGTGCCTTGAATGCTTCGTGCAAGATTCGTCCCCGGGCTTTCGATCTGACTGTCTCCCTCGAGGCTCTGCGTCAAGAAGCGCACCAAATTCACGATCTGACAGTTAAGGGCCAGTTCAATCGCGTCGTGCGTTATGGCGACACAGAAGTGGAGGCAGTGCCATGTTGCGTAAGACAGTTTTCCAGGTCGGGCTGATCGGGGTGGCAAGCCTTGGGTTGGCGGCTTGTGCCGATGAATATGGTTATGGTGGGGGCCCTGGCTACGCCAGTGACGGCGGGTATTCCCAGGGGGGTGAGCCCGGGTATGCGGTCGAGGGCGGCTATGCGCCGGGCGGGTATGATCCAAGTTACGATCGCTATTATGGCGATCCCTATGGGTATAGCTCGGTGCCGTTCGGGTATGCGGGGGCGGGGTTCGGCTGGTACGGAGATTTCTATTATCCTGGAACGGGTTACTATGTTTATGACCGGGGCGGGAACCGGCGGAGCTGGTCGCAGCAGCAGCGGAATTACTGGCAAAGCCGGATTCGCCAGGGGCGGCCCGATGGTCGACCGGGATATGGGCGGCCGGGTGATGGCAGGCCAGGCTATGGGCGACCCGGAGATGGGCGTCCGGGGTTCGACAATGGGCGGCGTGGCGATCGGGACGGGCGCCCGAATTACCAGGGCGACCGTCAGCCGGGCCAGCCGGGAACGTTTCAGCCGGGTCAGCCGGGCGGGCGTCCGGATGGGCGAGGCTTCGACCGGCGTGGCGGCAATCGGCCCGATGGCCAGCCGGGGCGGCAGTTCGGCCGGCAGGACCGTCCTGACGGCATAGCGCCGGGCGGCAATGTCCAGCCACCGCGGCAGGGCAATCCCGATGGCTCGCGCCCGGCGGCCCAGCGTCCGGCACCGCCACAGGCGCAGTTCCAGGCGCAGCCGCAGTCCCAGCCACAGGCCCGGCCGCAGTCGTTCCAGGGCGATCGCGGCGGCGGCGACCGCGGTCCTCGTGGCGGCGGTCGCAGCGGCCGCAGCGAGGGCGGTCGCGAACAACCACGCTGAGCTACACCCCGGAGCGGCAAAGATCGGCGCTCGCCTTTCTTTCGCCGCTCCGGGAGCCTAGATAGCCGGCATGCAAATTCCTGGCCTTGTCGATCCGGTTCCGGTGCCGCGTCCTGCAACGACGCGCGCCGACGGCAAGACTGCGATCGTCGGTCTCAGCCGGATCCGGCTGCGCGAAGCCTTCGAGGCCGCCGGCATGGACGCCAAGGCGGCCAAGATGCGGACCTCGCAGGTCTGGAACTGGGTCTATCACCGCGGCGTCACCGAGATCGACGCGATGGCCAACATCTCCAAGGAAGCCCGCGCGTTGATCGACGCGCATTTCGTCGTCGGCCGCCCAGAGATCACCGAGGCGCAGGTCTCCAGTGACGGCACCCGTAAATGGCTGCTGCGCTTCGACGACGGCAACGAGGCCGAGTGCGTCTTCATTCCCGACGCCGATCGCGGCACGCTGTGCGTGTCGAGCCAGGTCGGCTGCACCCTCAACTGCCGTTTCTGTTTCACCGGCACGATGAAGCTGGTTCGCAACCTGACCGCCGGCGAGATCGTCGGCCAGGTCATGCTGGCGCGCGACGCACTCGGCGAATGGCCGTCCAGCCAGGACGGCCGCATGCTGACCAACATCGTCATGATGGGCATGGGCGAGCCGCTGTATAATTTCGAGGCGGTCCGCGACGCGCTGCACATCGTCATGGACGGCGACGGCCTGGGCCTCAGCAAGCGCCGGATCACGCTCAGCACCAGCGGCGTCGTGCCGATGATGGCGCGCGCCGGGGCTGAAATCGGCGTCAACCTCGCGGTCTCGCTGCACGCCGTCACCAAGGAAGTCCGCGACGAGATCGTGCCGATCAACAAGCGCTATGGCATCGAGGAACTGCTCGCCGCCTGCGCCGCCTATCCGGGTGCCAACAACGCCCGCCGCATCACCTTCGAATACGTCATGCTCGACGGCAAGAACGACAGCGATGCCGATGCCTATGAGCTGGTCCGGCTGATCCGCAAATACGACCTGCCCGCCAAGGTCAACCTGATCCCGTTCAACCCCTGGCCCGGCTCCGACTATCTGTGCTCGCCGCCGGAGCGGGTCGAGCGTTTTTCCTCGATCGTCTTCGCCGGCGGCATCTCTGCCCCGGTCCGCCGTCCGCGCGGTCGTGACATCATGGCGGCCTGTGGCCAGCTCAAGTCGTCGAGCGAGAAGATCAGCCGCGCCGACCTCGACCGCGCCGCCGCGGAAAAGGAAATCGGCTGGACGGAGGTCGCCGCCTGAGGGCGGGACACAGCGCATGTACCTATTGAACCGCGTCTTCAGCCGCATGATCCGCGACGGCGACCTCCGCGTCATCGACCATCTGGGTGTCGAGCACCGCTACGGCAAACCGTCCGACACCATCGCGCCGGCAACCATGCGCCTGACCACCGCCGCGACGGCGCGTGCGCTGGCGTTCAGCCTGCCGCTCGGCGCTTCCGAGGGCTTCATGGACGGCCGGCTGGTCATGGAGCGCGGCGACATCAACGACCTGGTCAATCTGGTCACCTATAACGTCCGCTGGAGCCGCGATAACCCGGTGCGCTTCGCACTGTGGCGGCAGGCGGCATTCGCCGGCTGGCTGGGACAGTTCAACCAGGCGGCGCGGGCGAAGCGCAACGTCGCGCATCATTATGATCTCAGCGACCGGCTGTACGACCTGTTCCTCGACAAGGACCGGCAATACAGCTGCGCCTATTACACCGACCCCGGCAACACCCTCGAGCAGGCGCAGGCCGACAAGCTGGCGCACATCGCCGCCAAGCTCGACCTCAAGCCCGGCCAGAAGGTCCTCGACATCGGCTGCGGCTGGGGTGGGCTGGCGCTGTACCTCAACCGCGTCGCCGAGGTCCATGTCACGGGGGTCACCCTGTCCGAGGAGCAGCTCAAGGTCGCCCGCGAGCGCGCCGCCGCCGCCGGCGTGTCGGACCAGGTCAAGTTCGAGCTGATCGACTACCGCGCCCTGACCGGGCCGTACGACCGCATCGTCTCGGTCGGCATGTTCGAGCATGTCGGCCTGCCGCAGTACCGCACCTATTTCGACAAGATCCACGCGCTGCTTGCGGACGACGGCGTCGCGCTGGTCCACACCATCGCCCGCGCCGACGGCCCCGGCGCAACCGACCCGTTCACCGTCAAGTACATCTTCCCCGGCGGCTACGCCCCGGCGCTGTCGCAGATCGTGCCGGCGGTGGAGAAGGCCTGGCTGTGGATCACCGACATTGAGATCCTGCGCCTGCATTACGCGCTGACGCTGGAGGACTGGTACCGCCGTTGCGTCGCCCACAAGGCCGAGATCGTCGCGCTGTACGACGAGCGCTTCTACCGCATGTGGCTGTTCTACCTCGCCGCCGCGACCGCCGCATTCCGCAACGACGGCCATATGAACGTCCAGGTTCAGCTGACCAAGCGCCGCGACGCGCTGCCGCTGACGCGTGACTATATGGCGGCGGCTGAGCAGCGCTATCGGGCGCTGGGCTAAGGTCCGGCCAGGTACGCCTCTGCTTTGGGTCACCAGCCGATATCAGCGCTTCCCGACACGACCCACGACGGATATATCGTATAGGATATCGGCAATCGAGATAATGCCGTGGGGAGAGACCATGCTCGATCGAATCAAGCACCGCACCGCCATCCTTGGCGCCGGAGCGATGCTGGCAATGCTCTCGATCGCCAGCGCGGCGGGTGCCGAGCCGGCCGGCCAGTTCGTCGATCATGCCGATATCGGTGGTCCCAAGCTTGCCGGCGCGACCAGCTTCAAAGCGGCGACGGGGACCTACCGCGTCTCCGGCGGCGGCCAGAACATGTGGGCGGATCACGACGCGTTCCAGTTCGCCTGGAAGAAGATGTCGGGCGACGTCGTGGCGCAGGCCGACCTCGATTTCATCAGCCCGACGCCGGCGGCCAATGCGCTCGGCTATATCCACCGCAAGGGCGGCATCATCCTGCGCCAGGATCTCGATCCCGACTCCGCCTATGTCGACGTGCTGCGCATGGGCAACCACCAGCTTTCGCTGCAATATCGCGAAGTCAAAGGTGGCCCGACCCGGCTGATCTGGATCGACACCGACCGCCAGCAGACCGTCAAGCTCGAGAAGATCGGCGACTATGCCTATCTGTCCGTGCCGGGGCCGGACGGTAAGCTCCACCGCGCCGGTGGCTCGTTCAAGCTCAAGATTTCAGGCACTTATTACATCGGCCTGGGCGTGTGTGCGCATGACGACGGCGCGCGTGAGACCATGGCGTTCCGCAACGTTCGCATCGCGCCGCTCACCCTTCGGCCGGCGAAGACCTCGGTGTCGACCCTGCAGACCATGCTGGTGTCGACGGTCGCCGAGCAGACCGCGCTGCACCACCTGCCGGGCCGCATCGATGTCGCGGGCTGGTCGAGCGACGGCAAGTCGATCCTGTACCGCTCCGGCCCGACGCTTTACCGCCACGTCGCCTGGGACAGCAGCGTCGTTACCAAAGTGCCGGGAGCGACGCCGGCGCTGGCACCCGCACCAAAGCCCGCCGACTGGATCTATACCAGCGCCGCCAGCGGCGGCCGGTCGGTCCTGACCCGCCGCCGACCGGACGGCAGCGGCGATACCGGAATCGCCACCGGCGACGGCAGCGCCTTCGATCCGCGCCCGTCGCCCGATGGCAAGTGGCTGGCCTATCTTTCGACCGATGGCGCATCAGCAGCTGTGCCCGACGGCGCCGACGTCACCCTTAAGCTGATGCCGGTAGAAAATGGTGTCCCGGTCCCGGAGAAAACGGCGACGCTGTCGCACTTCGTCGGCGGGCCGGGATCGCTTGACGCTACGGCATGGTCGCCCGACAGCAGCATGATCGCCTTCGTGTCGCGCGACTGACCCCGCGCGGGGGCGCGATGGTCGGCGCCGTGATCGCTCAGCCGGCCATCTCGCGGCAGCTGTCGGCACAAGCGCGGCAGGCGGCGATGCAATCCTCCATGCCGTCGAGACCCTCGCAGCTTTCGGCGCAGGCATCGCAGACCCGGGCGCAAGCAGCGCAGATCGCGGCGTGAAACTCCGACGAGCGCAGCATGAAGTCGGCGGCGGTGGCGCAGATCTGCGCGCAATCGGCCATCAGGCGGAAATGCTTGGGGGCGACATGCTCGCCGCCTTCCTCGAGGCAATGGTTCATCGCCATCGCCAGGCAGCTGCCGTGACAGCGGTTGCAGGCTTCGATGCAGGCCTTGAGTCTCGGGTCGATCGGATCCATGCGGCTATCCTTTGTTGCAGTGCACAACGAAAGACTCAGCGATGCGTTGCATGCGTCGCCACCGCCGCTATGGTGCGCGCGCTTTTGCCCTACCGATCGAGAAGGTCTGCCCGTGTCCCAGGACGTCAAGAAGTTCACCGGTCTCGGCAATGCCGATGGTGCCGTGAAGAAGGTCGTGCTGGCCTTTTCGGGCGGCCTCGATACCTCGGTCATCCTCAAGTGGTTGCAACAGACCTATAATTGCGAGGTCGTGACCTTCACCGCCGACCTCGGCCAGGGCGAGGAGCTGGAGCCGGCGCGGCGCAAGGCCGAGCTGATGGGCGTCCGCGAAATCTTCATCGAGGACCTGCGCGAGGAGTTCGTGCGCGATTACGTCTTCCCGATGATGCGCGCCAACGCGCTGTACGAGGGGCAATATCTGCTCGGCACCTCGATCGCCCGGCCGCTGATCGCCAAGAAGCAGATCGAGATCGCCAAGATGGTCGGCGCCGATGCGGTCAGCCACGGCGCGACCGGCAAGGGCAACGACCAGGTCCGCTTCGAGCTCGGCTATTACGCGCTCAACCCCGACATCCGCATCATCGCGCCGTGGCGCGAGTGGGACCTGACCAGCCGCGAGGCGCTGATCGAGTTCGCCGAACAGCACCAGATTCCGATTCCCCGCGACAAGCGCGGCGAGTCACCGTTTTCGACCGACGCCAACATCCTGCACACCTCGTCGGAGGGCAAGGTGCTCGAGGATCCGTGGATGGAGGTGCCCGACTATGTCTATTCGCGCACCGACAACCCCGAGGACGCGCCGACGACGCCGCAGTACATCACCGTCGATTTCGAGCGCGGCGACCCGGTGGCGGTCGACGGCGAGCAATTCTCGCCCGCATCGCTGCTGGCGCGGCTGAACGACCTCGGCAAGACCCACGGCATCGGCCGGCTCGACCTGGTCGAGAACCGCTTCGTCGGCATGAAGTCGCGCGGCATGTACGAGACGCCGGGCGGCACCATCCTGCACATCGCCCACCGCGGCATCGAGCAGATCACGCTGGATCGCGGCGCGATGCATTTGAAGGACGAGCTCGGACCGAAGTATGCCGGCCTGATCTACAACGGCTTCTGGTTCAGCCCGGAGCGCGAGATGCTCCAGGCCGCCATCGACCACAGCCAGACGCGGGTCACCGGCACCGTGCGCCTGAAACTGTACAAGGGCAGCGCCACCGTCGTCGGCCGCAAGTCGCCGTTCTCGCTCTACTCGCCGGGCATCGTGACCTTCGAGGACGACGCGGGTGCCTATGACCAGCGCGACGCGGAAGGGTTCATCAAGCTCAACGCGCTGCGCCTGCGCCTGCTGGCGCGTCGCGACCTCGGGCAGGGCTAACGGATCAGCGGGGCGTGGCGGTCGACGAGGACCGCGCTCGCCTCGTTCAGGCCGATCAGCTCGACCGCGGCACCGTGGCGGCGCAGCTTGGTGACGACGTCCTCGAGCGCGCCGACGGCGGTGATGTCCCACAGATGCGCCGCGGTCAGGTCGATGCGGACACGGCGTGCCGTGTCGCGCAGGTCGAAGCGGTCGGCGAAGATGTCGGCGCTAGCGAAAAAAACCTGGCCGGAGACGGTGTAGCGCCGCGTGTCGGTAGCGTCGTCATGGTCGACCGCCACGTCCATCAGGCGCGTCACCTTGAAGGCGAAGAATACGCCGCTGAGCAGGACGCCCACCGCGACGCCGGCGGACAGGTCGTGCGTCGCGACGGTAACCGCCACCGTCGCCAGCATGACGACACCCGAGACCTTGGGATGCCGCGCCAGGTCGGCCAGCGAGCCCCATGAGAAGGTGCTGATCGATACCATGATCATGATCGCCACCAGGGCCGCGACCGGCACCTGAGCCACCCAGGGGCGCAGTGGCACCATGACGACCAGCAGGAACACGCCCGCGACCAGCGTCGACAGCCTGCCGCGCCCGCCATAGCGGACATTGCCCACCGTCTGCCCGATCATGCCGCAGCCGGCGATGCCGCCGAACAGCCCCGCCGCAACATTGGCCAAGCCCAGCCCGGTGCACTCGCGCGCCTTGGAACTGCCGGTCTCGGTCAGCTCGTCGACGACGCTGGCGGTCATCATCGATTCGAGCAGCCCTACCGCGGCCATGGCAAAAGCGTAGGGCGCGATGATCCGCAGCGTCTCCCAGGCAAGCGGCACCTGCGGAAAGCCGAACGACGGCAGCGCCGACGGCAGCCGGCCAAGGTCGGCAATGGTGTGGATCGGCATCGGGAACGCCGCACTGATCAAGGTCAGCACGACGATGCAGATCAGCGGCGACGGGATGGCGGTGGTCAGGCGCGGCAGCAGGTAGATGATCGCCAGGCCCGCGGCGATCATCGCATAGGTCTGCCAGCCGACGCCGAGCATCTGCGGCACCTGCGCCGAGAAGATCAGGATCGCCAGCGCGTTGACGAAGCCGGTGCGAACCGACCGCGACACGAAGCGCAGCAGCACGTCCAGCTTCACCAGCCCGAAGACGATCTGGAACAGCCCCGCCAGCAGCGTCGCGGCGAGCAGGTAATTCAGGCCGTGCGCATGGACCAGCGCCGCCGCGACCAGCGCGACCGAACCGGCGGCACCCGAGATCATCGCCGGGCGGCCACCGGCGAAGGCGATGACGATGCCGATGATGAAGGATGCGAACAGCCCGACCTCCGGGTCGATGCCGGCGACGACGGAAAAGGCAATGACCTCGGGGATCAGGGCGAAGGTGCCGACCATGCCTGCGAAGATGTCGCGCCGGGCGCCGCCGGGACTGGCGAACCATTCGGCGCGGTAACGGGAGATGGAGTGTGCGTTCATTTGGCGAGGGTGTCCGCAGGTTTCGCGGGGCCGCTTGGGTTAGGCGGGGGCGAAATGCGTTGTCCGGCGGATTGGCGGCCGGAAGAGCCACCCGGGGTTGCACCGGGTCCAGGCGAGTGGCGAGGGTGTTAGCGGGGTGGGGGGTGGTGCGCAATCGATTGCGGCGGGCGGTAGGTAGGTAGGAAGCGAGGGGCCGCGGCAAAGCCGCGTCGTCGGACGGGGTGAGCGGAAGGTCGCTCACCCCGCCGGCCGTAGCGGCGCGAGTCCGCGCTTAAGCGGGGCAACGCAAGGGCGTTCCCCCGCTTAAGCTTGGCCGCGCTCGCTAGTGATTCATCGCATCAAAAAAGTCCTCGTTCGTCTTCGAGTCCTTCATCTTGTCGAGCAGAAACTCCATCGCGTCGATGGTGCCCATCTGCATCAGGATGCGGCGCAGGACCCACATTTTGGACAGGGTCTGCTTATCGACCAGCAGCTCCTCCTTGCGGGTGCCCGACTTGCCGATGTCGATGGCCGGGAAGACGCGCTTGTCGGCGATCTTGCGATCGAGGATGATTTCGGAGTTACCGGTACCCTTGAACTCCTCGAAGATGACCTCGTCCATGCGGCTGCCGGTGTCGATCAGCGCGGTCGAGATGATCGTCAGCGAGCCGCCCTCCTCGATGTTGCGCGCCGCACCGAAGAAGCGCTTCGGCCGCTGCAGGGCGTTGGCGTCGACACCGCCGGTCAGCACCTTGCCGGACGACGGCACGACGGTGTTGTAGGCGCGGCCGAGGCGGGTGATGTTGTCGAGCAGGATGACGACGTCGCGCTTGTGCTCGACCAGGCGCTTGGCCTTTTCGATGACCATCTCGGCGACCTGGACGTGGCGCGTCGCGGGCTCGTCGAAGGTCGAGCTGATGACCTCGCCGTTGACGGTGCGCTGCATGTCGGTGACTTCCTCGGGCCGCTCGTCAATGAGCAGCACGATCAGGTAGATCTCCGGGTGGTTGGTCGAGATCGCCCGGGCGATATTCTGCATCATGATCGTCTTACCCACCCGTGGCGGGGCGACGATGAGGCAGCGCTGACCCTTGCCAAGCGGCGCGATGATATCGATGACCCGCGCCGACTTGTCCTTGACCGTCGGGTCCAGCGTGTCGAAGCGCAGCTTCTCGTCAGGATACAGTGGCGTCAGATTGTCGAAATTGACGCGGTGGCGGACGACGTCGGGGTCGTCGAAATTGATCGCGGTCAGCTTGGTCAGCGCGAAATAACGCTCGCCGTCCTTGGGGGCGCGGATCTCGCCCTCCAGCGTGTCGCCGGTGCGGACGCCGAACTTGCGAACCTGTTGGGGCGAGACGTAGATGTCGTCGGGACCGGCGAGATAGTTGGACTCGGCGGAGCGCAGGAAGCCGAAGCCATCGGGCAGCACCTCGACGGTGCCGGTGCCCATGATCATCTTGCCGTTTTCGGCCTCGGTCTTGAGGATGGCGAACTGGATGTCCTGCTTGCGCAGTGTCGAGGCGTTCTCGACCCCCAGTTCCTCGGCCATGGCGACGAGTTCGGCGGGGGTTTTGCGCTTCAGATCGTGAAGGTGCATTCAAGGTCTCGTGAAAAGGAGTCCATGCTCTGTCGCGAAAGAGTCTCTGGCGATGGCGGACTTAGGGGAGCGGCCCGTCAGGATGACGGTGCTACCCGAAGACGTAAGCTCGGACCGGACGACAGTCAATACGAGAACGGTTTGACCACCACCAGAATGACGATCAGGATCGTCGCCAGCGCCGGTACCTCGTTCATCAGGCGCATGGTCTTTTCGGCATAGGGCCGCTCGCCGCGCGCGAACTTCTTGGCGGTTGCGCTGAGCCAGCCGTGATAGCCCGACAACAATACGACCAGCGCGATCTTGGCGTGCAGCCAGCCCTGGCCGGCAAAACCATAGCTGGTCGCGACCATCAGGCCGAGCACCCAGACCAGGATGATCCCGGGATTGAGGATGATCCGCTTGATCCGGGCGTTGCGCTCGTTCCACAGCCGGTCCTCGGCCGAACCCGGCGTTGCTGCCATCTGGTAGACCAGGAAGCGCGGCAGCATGAACAGCCCGGCGATCCAGAAGATCACGGCAATGACGTGGAACGCCTTGACCCAAGGGTAGGCCGCGCCGAGCCAGCCGATCATGCCGCGTTCCTGACGATGCGCAGCAGCTCCTCGACATGCGCGATCGGCGTGTCCTGCAGGATGCCGTGGCCGAGATTGAAGATGTGCGGGCGCTGCTCGAACGCCGCCATGACGCGGGCGACGCCCTCGCGCAGCGGCTGGCCGCCGGCGATCAGCGCCAGCGGGTCGAGGTTACCCTGCACCGGCATGCCAGGCGGCAGCATCGCGTCGGCCCAGGCCGGATCGATGGTCTCGTCCAGCCCGACCGCGTCGATGCCGGTCTCGGCGGCATAGGCCGCGAGCTTGGCCCCGGCGCCTTTCGGGAAGCCGATGATCGGCACGTCGCCGTGGCGCACCATCAACCGGCCGACGATGGCCGCAGTTGGGGCGATCACCCAGCGTTCGAACTCCGCGGGTGCAAGACTGCCGGCCCAGCTGTCGAACAACTGCACCGCCTGCGCACCGGCGGCGATCTGTCCCGACAGGTAATCGACGGTGGTGTGGACGATGCGGTCGATCAGCGCCTGGAAGGCGACCGGGTCGCGATAGGCCAGCCGCCGGGCCTCGGCATGATCCTTGCTGCCCTGGCCTGCCACCATATAGGTCGCCACCGTCCACGGACTGCCGGCAAAGCCCAGCATCGCCGTCTCGGGACCCAGTGCGGCACGAACCCGGCGCACCGTGTCATAGATAGGCTGGAAGCGATCCGGCGCGGCGTCGAGCGCGTCGAAGGCACCGTCGAGCAGCGCCGGAGTGAGACGCGGCCCCTCGCCCGGCCCGAAGGTCAGGTCCTGGCCCAGCGCATGCGGCACGATCAGGATGTCGGAAAACAGGATGGCGCCGTCCATGGCAAAGCGCCTGATCGGCTGCAGCGTGATCTCGGCGGCGGCCTCGCTGTCATAGACCAGATTGAGAAAGCCGCCCTTGGCTTCTCGCAGGGCCCTGTACTCGGGCAGGTAACGCCCGGCCTGACGCATCAGCCAGACCGGCGGCAGGACCGGCTTCTCGCCGGCGAGCACGGCCAGCAGCGGTGAAGAACTTGGCGGCGTGGTCATGGGTCCCCTTGGCGCTTGGAGGCTTCAATGCCGTGCGCGACGCGACGTTGCAAAGCTTCTTTGACCGGGGGCGGACCGGCGGCGCAAATCCCCCCGAAATCGTCGTTCGAGAACGCGCGCCCAATCGTCCCACTACTACTCTGCAAAGAATCTAAAGGAATCTGAAGTGGTAGTGGTGCGGTGAGTCCGGGGGATAAGCCGGTGGTCGCGATTCAACCCACACCGGCAATTCGCGGCGACTCGCCGGGCCGCCACGAGTCGCTCGATCTATCCCCGTTGTCCACAGGGGCATCTGTGTATTCTTCACACGTTCATGGCCGCCCGGCGGGACTGTGCACGAGGGACCGGAATCGCAGCCTTGCCGGATTCCACCCGTTTCACTAACCATCTCATCGATGTTTATCCCCAGGCTTGTTCGAATATGACGCGGCTGCATCTGCACCTCGTATCGGACTCGACCGGCGAGACCCTCGAGTCGGTCGCCAAGGCCGGCCTGGCGCGCTTCGAGGGGGTCGAGGGCATCAAGCATTTCTGGCCGATGGTGCGCAGCGAAGGGCATCTCGACCGGGTCCTGCTGGAGATCGCCAAGCGGCCGGGTCTGGTGCTGTACACCCTGATCGCGGGGCCGGTGCGCGACCGGCTGGAGACGCGCTGCATCGCCATGGGCCTGCCGATGGTCTCGGCGCTCGACCCGACGATTGCCGCATTGGCGCAACTGCTCGGGCAGGCGCAGACGACGCGGCCGGGGCGGCAGCATCTGATGGACGACGCCTATTTCCGCCGCGTCGATGCCATTCACTACACCATGGCGCACGACGACGGGCAGGGCGCCGACGATTGGGAGGAAGCCGACATCGTCCTCGCCGGCGTGTCGCGCAGTTCCAAGACGCCGACCGCGATCTACCTGGCGAACCGCGGCTACAAGACCGCCAACATGCCAGTGGTGCCGCAGTCGCCGCCGCCGCCCGAGCTGTTCCGGCTGAGCAATCCGCTGATCGTCGGGCTGACCACCAGTCCGGAGCGGCTGGTCGCGATCCGGCGCAACCGCCTGCTGACGATCAACCAGACGCCCGACACCGACTATGTCGACATGGAGCAGGTCACCACCGAGGTCGCCTTCGCGCGGCGGCTGTTCGCCGACCATGACGTGCCGGTGATCGACGTGACGCGGCGCTCGATCGAGGAAACCGCGGCGGCGATCGTCAATCTGTACCAGGCCCGCGCCGATGCGGCGAACGGAGTCGCCGAATGACCGAGCTGGTGCTGGCGTCGGGCAGCGTCACCCGCCAGGCGATGCTGCGCGCCGCTGGGATCGACTTTGCCGTGGTGCCGCCGAACGTCGACGAGAGCGAGATCAAGGCGGCGTTGCTGGGCGAGGGGGCCGGGGCGCGCGAGATCGCCGACGCGCTGGCCGAGATCAAGGCGTGCCAGGTGTCGCGACGGTTGCCGGGCGTGCTGGTGCTGGGGTCGGACCAGGTGCTGGAGCTGCCCGGCGGCGGGACGCTCGACAAGCCCGAGGGCCGCGCCGGGGCGGAGGCGCATCTGCGGCTGTTGATGGGCGTCGAGCACCGGCTGGTCTGCGGCGCGGTGATCGCGCTCGACGGCAAGGCGATCTGGCGGGTGGTGGACACGGCGCGACTGACGATGCGGCCGCTGTCGGATGCGTTCATCGCCGAATATCTCGACCGCGAGGGCGATGCGGTGCTCGGCTCGGTCGGCGCGTATCGGCTGGAAGGCCTGGGGGCGCAGCTGTTCACCAAGGTGACGGGCAGTCACTTCACCGTGTTGGGCCTGCCGCTGCTGCAGGTCCTCGATTTCCTGCGCGTGCGCGGCGTGGTGGCGTCGTGAGCCAGCCTTATGCCGAGGTGATCGGCGATCCGATCGCACACTCGAAATCGCCTGCCATCCACAAGTTCTGGCTCGGCAAGCTGGGTCTCGACGCCGATTACCGCGCCACGCACGTCACCCCCGACGGGTTGGCGGATTATATCGCGAGCCGGCGCGACGACCCGGCCTGGCGGGGTGCCAACGTCACCATCCCGCACAAGATTGCGGTGATGGACCTTGTCGAAGATCCCGGCGGCGTCCGCGGCAGTATCGGGGCAGTCAACACGCTGGTGCGCCGGCCGGATGGCAGCGTCTTCGGCACCAACACCGACGCGGGTGGCTTTTATGCGCCGATCGCCGGGCTCGACCTGGCCGGGCAGAGCGTCGTCGTCATCGGCGCGGGCGGCGCGGCGCGGGCGATCCTGTTCGCGCTGTCACGCTGCGACGTCGGCCCGGTGACGTTGCTCGCCCGCTCGCCGTTGAAGGGCGCCGGGCTGCTGGCGCGCTTTGGCCTGAAGGGCAAGGTCCTGCCGATGAGCGCGCCGCTGCCGCCCGCCGCGCTGCTGGTCAATGCGACTTCGCTGGGCATGGTCGGCCAGCCGCCGCTCGACATCGACCTGTCGCCGCTACCCGAGACGGCGGTGGTCTACGATATCGTCTATGCGCCGCTGGAGACGCCGTTGCTGGCGGCGGCGCGGGCGCGCGAGCTGGAGACCGTCGACGGGCTGGAGATGCTGATCGGCCAGGCAGCGGCGGCGTTCGAGATCTTCTTCGACGCCGCCCCGCCGCGCGATGCCGATGCCGAGCTGCGCGCCCTGCTGACCAGATGATCGTCGTCGGGCTGACCGGGTCGATCGGCATGGGCAAGTCGACCGTGGCGGCGATGTTCGCGCGGCTCGGCCTGCCGGTGTTCGATGCAGATGCGGCGGTCCACACTCTGCAAGGCCCCGGCGGTGCAGCGCTGCCGGCGATCGAGGCGGCGTTTCCCGGCACCACCAACGCCAACGGCCTCGACCGTCCGAGACTCGGCGCCGCGGTGTTCGGCGATCCCGCCGGGATGAAACGCCTCGAGGCGATCGTCCACCCGATGGTCGGCGCGCTGCAAAAGCGTTTCCTGCTCCGTCACCGCCGCAAGCCGGTCGTCGTGCTCGACATCCCGCTGCTGTTCGAAAAGGGCGGCCACGCCAAGGTCGACGTCACCGTCGTCGTCTCCGCCCCGCCCGAGGTCCAGCGCGCCCGCGTCATGGCTCGCCCCGGCATGACCGAGGCCAAGTTCGCCGCCATCCTCGCCGCCCAGATGCCCGACGCCGAGAAGCGCGCCCGCGCCGATATCGTCATCCCGACCGGCAGCAGCCTGATTGCCACGCGCCATGCCGTAAAGCGCGTCGTGGCTTGTCTAGCGGCCGCCAAAAGACGATAGAGCGCGGCATGCGTGAAATCGTTTTCGACACTGAAACCACTGGCATCATGCCTGGCGATGGCCACCGCGTGGTGGAGATCGGCGCGCTCGAGATGATCGGGCGGGTCGTCACCGGGCGGACCTTCCACACCTATATCGACCCGTGCCGGCCGATGCCCAAGGACGCGCAGGGCGTCCACGGCCTGAGCAGCGCCTTTCTGACCGGCCAGCCGATCTTCGAGGCGGTGGTCGACGAGTTCCTCGACTTCATCCAGGACTCGCCGCTGGTCGCGCACAACGCGGTCTTCGACTTCGGCTTCATCAACTACGAGCTGATGCGGGCCCGCATGCCGGTGATCGCCAATTCGCGCGCCGTCTGCACGCTGGAACTGTCGCGCAAGAAGCATCCGGGCGCCAAGCACACGCTCGACGCGCTGTGCAATCGCTATGGCATCGACCTGTCGCAGCGCACCAAGCACGGCGCCCTGATCGACGCCGAACTGCTGGCGCGGGTCTATGTCGAGCTCACCGGGGGCCGCCAGATCGGCTTCGACCTTGCCGCCGATATCGTCGAGGCGGCGCCCGAGCCGACGCGCGTCACCCATGCCGTTCGCGCCCATGCGGCGTCCGACGCGGAATTGTTGCGCCACGCGGCGTTCGTCGGGACGCTGAAGGACCCGCTCTGGTTGTCCTGACGTTGCTTTGGGGGCTACACTCTACCCCCAACAGCTAGGAGTCAGTTTATGGACATTCGCGTTTCCGGCCATCAGGTCGACGCCGGAGCGGCGTTCCGCGAGCACGTCCAGACTCGCCTGACCGCCATCACCGACAAATACTTCCCGCGCACCATCGGCGCCAACGTGACGCTGGGCAGCGGTCCCTATGGCGGATTCTCGTGCGATATCGTCATGCATGTCATGGCCGACCTGATCCTCAAGGGCTCCGGCCGCGCCACCGACGCGCATCCCGCCTTCGACCAGGCCGCCGAGCGCGTTGAAAAGCAGCTGCGGCGCTACCTGCGCCGCCTCAAGGATCGCCACGGTCCGGGTAACGCGGTGCAGAACGGCGCGACCATCCCCGAGATCGACAACGCCGCCTACACCATCTTCGCAGCGCCCGAGGAGGAGCCCGAGGACAATCCGCTGATCATCGCCGAGACTCGCGTCGACATCCCCGACGCGACGGTCGGCGACGCGGTGATGATGCTCGACCTGCGTAATACCAATGCGTTGCTGTTCAAGAACAGCGGCACCGGCGCGCACAACATGGTCTATCGCCGCGAAGACGGCAGCATCGGCTGGGTCGAACCGCGCAACTGAGTTGGACCAGCAAGGGCATTTCCGGGGACTCGAGCGCCTGTACGACCAGGCGCCGATCAACTCGGCGTTTACCTCGCACCTGACGGTTACGGGTGCGGGGTCGACGCGGATCGAGATGATCGCCGGGCCGCAGCACTTCCATGCGGCCGGCGCGGTCCACGGCTCGCTATACTTCAAGCTGCTCGACGACGCGGCCTTTTACGCGGCGAACAGCCTGGTCGGCGAAGTCTTCATGCTGACCACGGCCTTCAACATCCTGATGACCCGGCCGCTTGGACCCGGGCCGCTGGTCGCCGAGGGGCGGTGGGTTTCGGGGCACCGCCGCGTGCTGATCGCCGAGAGCTGGCTGACCGATGCGGAGGGCGAGGAGGTCGGGCGCGGCACCGGCACCTTCATGCGGTCGCGCATCGCGCTGGCCGGGCTGGACGGCTACCGCATTGACTGAACCCCGGCTGGCGGCGGGGCTGTGGGTCAACGCCTTGATCCGCCGCGTCAATGCCGCAGGTGGATTCGCGACAGTCCTCAATCGCGGTGACGCAGTCGCTGGAAGTATCGCGATCGTCCACCGCGGTCGTGGCGGCGAAACCCGAGCATTGCAGCGAGTCCTCGACGTCGACGGAAAGTATAGCTGGAAAGTCGCGGCCACTGATGTCGAGGTCGATTCTTGGCTGCAACGACAGCGCAATTATGATCCTGATTTATGGATTATCGAACTCGACACCCCGGATGCAGCACGGTTCGTCGACGAAACGTCGTCGATGGGTTGATCCAAAATCGGGTGTTGGTCATGCAGGGTTCACGAATGCCGGACCCGTGGGCGGGACCGGTGCATGACAACCCAAGCGGTCTTGACCGTGTTCAGCCCAGCCACGAATGGCCAGCCGCAGTAATTCGGCCATTCGCAGCGGACCGGAACCAAGCCGTGGGTGATAGACGAGTGAATGATCCATAAGTTCCCATTGTTTGCGCGACTTACGGGCATTGCGCTCGCTGGTTTCGCACTTTTGGCCGCTGGTGAATTGCCCAGCCCGACACCTTTGAACACCCCCGCCACCGCACCTGCCCTCAACGTCCCAGCCCTGAACGCCACTCCGGCAATTGCCGTCGAGACAGCGACGATCGGCCAGAGCGACGAAACCACAGATTCAAACATCGCACCGGACCGCGCCACTAGCCTGTCGAGCCTGGTTTCCGCCATCGTCGCACTGCCTGCGACCCCGGTGGATTCGGAAGATAAGTGCCTGACCAAGGCCGTGTTCTTCGAAGCCCGCGGCGAGCCGCTCGAAGGCCAGCTGGCCGTCGCCCAGGTCATTCTCAACCGCGTCGCGTCGGGCCATTATTCGGGCAGCGTCTGCGGCGTCGTCAACCAGCCCGGCCAGTTCAGCTTCCGCAGCCGCGCCGTCAGCGAGAATTCGAACGACTGGCGCACTGCCCAGGCCGTCGCGATCATCGCCCAGGCGCAAAGCTGGTCGCAGGTCGCACCACGTGCCACTGCCTTCCACGCCGTCTCGGTTCGTCCCGACTGGGGCAATCTGGAGCGCGTCAGCCGCATCGGTAATCACGTCTTTTATCGCTAAGTCGCTGTGGTGCCGGGTTCGGCGCTAGCGTTCTTGCCTTGTTCCAGCTAAGACTCGGCCATGGCCAGTCTCGCTGCCACTCCCCCGATGGTTTCGCAGGATGTCGTTCGCGGCGTCTCGCGCCTGCTCTACCGGGCCGGCATCTCGCCGCTCGGGGAGGTGCCTTTGGGCAATGGCCGCCGCGCCGATATCGTCGGGCTCGACGCTGCCGGACGGATCACCCTCATCGAGATCAAGGTATCAATGGCGGATCTGCGCGGCGACCTGAAATGGCCCGAGTATCTCGATTACTGTGACCGGTTTTTCTGGGCGGTGCCCGATGGGTTTCCGCTCGGGCAATTCGAGGAGCCGTGGTTCCAGCCCGAGCGCTGCGGCTTGATCGTCGCCGACCGCTGGGATGCTGCCGAACTGCGGCCCGCACCCTGGGTGCCGCTCAACGCCAGCCGCCGCAAGGCCGAGACGCTGCGCTTTGCACGGCGGGCGGCGCAGCGGTTGCTATGGGCAAGCGATCCGGGCGTCGCCGAGATGCTGGTGGAATAGGGCACGCTTCACGGCGTTCGATCCGCACGAAGGCGCGGCCTTCCGCCGATCCGGGCTCGGCGTCCGAATAAACAGACAGCCCTAGCGCGGACTGCGTTTCGCCAGGATGCGCTGCAGCGTCCGCCGGTGCATCTTCAGCCGTCGTGCCGTCTCGGAGACGTTGCGCTCGCACAGCTCGTACACTCGCTGGATATGTTCCCAACGCACCCGGTCGGCCGACATCGGCTCCGAGGGCGCTTCGGGACGCGAGCCGGGCTTGGCTTCCAGCGCGCGGATGATCTCGTCTGGATCGGCCGGCTTGGCGAGATAGTCGACGGCACCGGCCTTGACCGCCGCGACGGCGGTGGCGAGGTTGCCGTAACCCGTCAGCACGACGATCCGCATGTCGGCGTCGAGGTTGCGCAGCTCGTTGACCAGGTCGAGGCCGTTGCCATCGCCAAGGCGCATGTCGACGATGGCGTGCGTGGGTCGCAGGCCGACGATGGCCTCGCGCGCTTCGGCAAGGCTGGCCGAGCCGGTGACGGCATAGCCACGGCGTTCCAGCGTGACCTGCAACCGCTGGCGGAACGGCGCATCGTCGTCGACCAGCAACAGCACTGGCATGGGGTCGGAGTCGGGCTGGCTAGCCATGGTGCAGTCCTTGTTCAGTCGTTACGCCGAAACGCGTGGGCTCTCGATATGGGCGCGTTGCCACCGCACATCGACCCGCGCGCCGCCACCGTCGCGGTTGGCGAAGACGATGCGCCCGCCGGTGCGTTCGAGCAACGTCGTCGCGATGAAGATACCAAGGCCGGTGCCGCCGCTGGCGGATCGCGATGGTCCGAGATAGGGCTCGCCGAGCCGAGGTAGCAGCGCCTCGGGGAAGCCCGGGCCGTCGTCGGTGACGGTCACTGCGACACTGCGGCGGTCCGCCTGTACCGCCAGCGTCACTGCCGAGCCGGCGTGGCGCACGGCATTGTCGACCAGATTGGCCAGGCCGTGGAGCAGTTCCGGGGTGCGGCGCACCACCGGCAAGTCCTTGCCGGCGTGCACGGTCACCGGCACGCGCGCCGGCCCCTGCGAGGCGACGACTTCGTGCAGCACGGCGTCGAGGGGCAGGCTGGGTAGCGGCTCGTCGGCCTCGGCGCGGCGGGCGATGCCGACCAGGATACTGCGACTGCGGGCCGCCTCGGCATCGAGCAGGCGGACGTCCTTGCCATAGACCGGATCGTTGCCCAGCGCGGCCCGCAGGTCGCGGGCGATCAGCGTAATGGTGCCGAGCGGACCGCCAAGCTCATGCGCGGCGGCGGCGGCGAGCGCGCCAAGGGCCGCCATCTTGGCCTCGCGCTCCAGCGCCGCCTCGGTCGCGACCAGCGCACGACCGCGGCCGCGGGCTTCGGCGGAAACCTGCCAGACATAGCCGCCAAGAAAGATCGTCGCGATCGCCACGGCAACCAGCGCGCCGAACTGGTACAGCATCGGCAGTCGTGGCAGCTCACCCAGCCACGGCAGCGGCATCGCCCAATGCCAGAGCAGGAACAGCACGACCCCGGCCAGCGTCACCAGCATCGCCATGGCTCGCGCCGGCAGCAGCGACGCGGCTATCGTCACCGGCACGACGATCAGCACGGCGAAGGGATTGGCGATGCCGCCGGTCAGGAACAGCAGCACACCGGCCTGCACCAGGTCGAAGGCGAGGTGGAGCAGCACGGCATTACCCTGCAGCCGGGCATTGCGCGGGTACAGCGTCCCCAGCCCGACGTTGAGCACCGCCGCGGCGAGCACGGCAGAGATCAGCGACGGCCACAACAGCGGAAAGCGCAGGTACAGACCGACATAGACAAGAGTCGCGCACTGGCCGCCGATGGCGATCCAGCGCAGCGTCACCAGCGTCCGGACACGGACGCCCGGGCGCTCGAGCGCCGCTGCGACGAGCGAGAGCGACTGGTCCATGGTGTCAGACTAGCCGTGCAGCGCTACGCCAGCCATGCGGCATAAGCGCGGTGCGATTAATCGCGTTGCCGTCGCCAGTCGGTCAGAGCGACGGGCCCTGCATCTGGGGCGACTTGCGCGCCGGTGCGGCCTTGAGCAGGCGCGCGACGGGGCCACCGCGGGCATCGGCTGCGGCATAGCTGCGCGCGCTGCCGCCGGTGTTGTCGGTACGGTCGGGATTGGCGCCGGCATCGAGCAGCATCTTCACCGATGCCTCGTCACGCGCCTGCACCGCCTTGATCAACGCGGTTTCGCCGAGCCGGTTGGCGACATCGACCTGGGCGCGCACCACCAGCAGCACCTTCACCGCTTCCGAAAACCCGGTCGTCGCCGCCAGCAGCAGCGGCGTCGAGCCGTCGCGGTCGGCAAGATTGGGATTGGCGCCGCGCTGCAACAGGAAGCCGACCCAGCCCAGGTCGCGGCGCTTGACCACCATCAGCAACGCGGTGTCGCCGTCGCCGCCATCGCGAACATTGACGAAGGTCGAGCCCGGCGTGTCGAGGATCTTGGTCGCGGCGCCGCCGTCCTTGTCCTTCACCGCCTTGAGGAAATTATACGAAGCCGAGAATTGGGCAGCGGCCGGGACGTTCGCACCAAGTACCGCGACCATCGCCAGCGACACCGCTATCCTTGTCCGCCAGGTCGACATCGTCACTACTCCCACCTATGTCACACGCTCGTCGTTCCTAGCTTTAGGTCGAGCAACCCCGGATGAATAGCCGCCGCAGCCTGTTACTCGTTGCGATCCTGCTCGGCGTAGCGCTGCTGGCCGGTACCCTGATGCTGGCGTCGCGACCTGCGGCTCCCGCCGGTCCGCTGGTCGGGTCGAACATCGGCGGCCCGTTTTCGTTGATCGACCAGAACGGCAAGCCATTCACCGATCGCGACCTGCAGGGCCGCTATGCGCTGGTCTATTTCGGCTACACCTTCTGTCCCGATGTCTGCCCGCTCGATACGCAGAAGATGTCGGCCGGGCTCGCGGCATTCGAAAAGCAGCAGCCGCTGCTCGGCGCCAAGGTCGTGCCGGTGTTCATCACCGTCGACCCGGAGCGCGACACGCCAGCGGTTCTCAAGCAGTTTACCAGCGCCTTTCATCCCCGCCTGGTCGGCCTGACCGGCAGCGTCGCCGCCATCGACGCGGCGAAAAGCGCCTATCGCATCTATGCCAAGCGCGCCGGGCCGCCGGGTGCCAAGGACTATCTGATGGATCACATGGCGGTGATTTACCTGATGGGACCCGACGGCAAGCCGATCAGCTTCCTCGGCCATGACGCGACGGTAGCGCAAGTCACTGACGAGCTTGTCAAATATGTCCGATGATCGCTTCTGGGAGCGCGTGCCTCTGCGCGCCATGACCCGCGTGCAGTGGGAGAGCCTGTGCGACGGCTGCGGTAAATGCTGCGTCCACAAGCTCGAGGACGAGGACACCGGCGAGCTGCTGCCGACCAATGTCTCGTGCCGATTGCTCGACCGGCGGAGCGGGCAATGCTCCAACTACCGCAACCGCCATGCCTTCGTGCCAGAATGCGTGCGCCTGACGCCGGCCAAGCTCGACACGATCGACTGGCTGCCGTCGACCTGCGCCTATTTGCGCGTCCATCGCGGCGAGGGGCTGCCCGAATGGCACCACCTCGTCAGCGGCGACCGTGACGCGGTCCACCGCGCCGGCGCCTCGGTGCGCGGCTGGACGATCAGCGAGGACGATGCCGGCCCGCTCGAGAACCATGTCATCGAAGCGCCGCTCTAGCCGGCAGCCGCCGTGTTGAGCCTGTTCCGCCGCGCGGCGCCACCCGCGGTCAGCGCGCCGACCCTGACCATCGGCGACCGCGTCGTGCCGGTCGAGCTGATCGCCAACTCGCGCGCCAGCCGCATGACCCTGCGCGCCGACCCGGTCAGGGGTGCGGTGCGGGTCACGCTGCCGCCGCGGAGTTCGCGCCGCACCGCGCTTGCCTTTATCGAGGCGCACCGCGGCTGGATCGCGGCGCGGGTCGCTGACTGGCCCGAGGCGGCGCCGTTCCTGCCAGGCGCCGTGATCCCCTTCGACGGCGGCAAGCTGCATCTCGATTGGAGCGCCGCAAACCCGCGCGGCATCGTCCGTCGCGAGGACCGGCTGATCATCGGCGGCGAGGCAGCGACCCTGAGCGGCCGCGTCACCCGCTGGCTTCGCGCCGCCGCACTCGCCGATGTCGAGCCTGCGACCCGCGCACTTGCCGCCCGCATCGAACGCCGCGTCGCAAAGGTCGCCGTCCGCGATCCGGTGGGGCGCTGGGGCAGCTGCTCGTCGAGCGGCACGGTCAGCTACAGCTGGCGCCTGATCCTTGCCCCACCCGCCGTGCGGTTCAGCGTCGTCGCGCACGAGGTCGCGCATCTGGTCCACCCGAACCACGGCAAGGATTTCTGGGCGCTGGCGGCCGAGCTCAATGGCGGCGACCCGGCGACGCAGCGCGGCTGGCTGCGTCAACACGGCGCGAGCCTCCACTGGGTCGGGCGCGCCACCTGAGGGCGTATCCGCGCTTGTCGCGGCGTCGCCCTGCGGCTACGCGGACCGCATGGATCTAGCCGGCTTCCTGACTCCCGCTGCACTCGCCGTTTTCGGCCAGGTGGTGCTGATCGACGTCGTGCTGGCAGGCGACAACGCCATTGTCGTCGGTGCCCTCGCGGCGGGCCTGCCGGCAGCGCAGCGCAAGCGCGTCATCCTGATCGGCATCATCGCCGCACTGGTGCTGCGGATCGGCTTTGCACTGGCGGCGACCTGGCTGCTGGGCATCGTTGGGCTGGTACTGGCCGGCGGCTGCCTGCTGCTTTGGGTCGCCTATCGCATGTGGCGCGAACTGCGCCAGCCGCCCGCTGCCGGCACGATCGAGAACATCCGTCCGCCGCGCAGTTTCCGTGCCGCGGCGCTGCAGGTCGCCGTCGCCGACCTGTCGATGTCGATCGACAACGTTCTCGCCGTCGCCGGTGCGGCGCGCGAGCATCCCGGCATCATGGTCGTCGGCCTCGTCCTGTCGGTCGCGCTGATGGGCCTTGCCGCCAACGCCATCGCTCAATTCATCGAACGCTACCGCTGGATCGCTTATTTCGGCTTCGCGGTCATCGTCGTCGTCGCGCTTAAGATGATCTGGGAGGGTGCGCACAGCGTCGCGCCGCGCGTCTCCCAGCTCATGAACTAGGGCAGCAGCACCGTAGAACCGGTCGTGCGCCGCGCCTCGAGGTCGCGGTGCGCCTGCGCTGCATCCGCCAACGGGTAACGTTGGTCGATCCGCACATCCAGCACGCCCGACGAGATCAGCTCGAACAAGCGGCTGGTCCCGGTCTCGATATCCTCGCGAGTGACGTAATAGTCAAACATCGTCGGCCGCGTCGCGAACAGCGAGCCCTTGCGCGCCAGGCTGGCAAAGTCGATCTGCCCGACCGGTCCACTGGCATTGCCGAAGCTGACCATCAGCCCGCGCTTGCGGAGCGAGTCGAGCGAGCCCTCCCAGGTCGCCTTGCCTACACCATCGAAGACCGTCGCCACGCCGACGCCATCGGTAAGCTCGCGCACCCGCACACCGACCGCTTCATGCGAATAGTCGATCAGCTCATCTGCACCGTAAGTCTTTGCTAATGCAAGCTTTTCTGGACTTCCGGCGGTTGCGATGACGCGTGCGCCAATATGCTTCAGCCATTGCACCAGCAGCAGTCCGACACCCCCCGCAGCGGCCTGGACCAGAACGGTCTGGCCCGCCTCGACCTTGGCGCAGCGCTCGACCAGAAACTCGACCGTGCCGCCTTTCAACATCGCGGCGGCAGCGACTTCGTCCGATACACCGTCCGGCAGTTTGACCACGGGCAGGGCAGAGACGATGCGGTGGCTGGCATAAGCGCCTGGAGGGCCACCGCTGTATGCGACGCGGTCGCCCGGTGAGCAGGTCGTCACGCCCTCACCGACCGCCTCGACAATCCCGGCGGCTTCGCTGCCTAGCCCGTTCGGGAGTGCAAGTGGGTACAGGCCGGTGCGGTAGTAGGTGTCGATGTAGTTCAGCCCGATCGCCGTCTGCCGCAGCCGGATTTCGCCGGGCCCGGGATCGCCGACCTCGACCTCGCGCAGCTGCAGGACCTCCGGTCCGCCAAAGCTGTCGATGCGGATCGCCTGTGCCTTGATGCTCATGCCAGATGCTCCTTGAAAAACGCCTGCGTCCGCGCATCCGCCTGTTCGGCAAGCTCGGGCACCCGGCTGTTGCCGACGGCTCGGGCAAATGCATGATCGGCGTCGTAACCGTGGATGGTGACATGGGAATTTCCAGCCAAGCCGTCGTCGATCGTCTGGCGCGCCTCGGCAGTGACGAAGTGATCGCGCAAGGCAACCTGCAGCAGCAGCGGCTTACCGATAGCATGTTGCTCATGCAGGAATTTGTCGATGTTGACGCCGTAGTAGCTGACCGTCGCATCGCTGTCGGTCCGCGTTGCAGCGAGATAGGCGAGCAGTCCGCCAAAGCAGAATCCGACGACGCCGACCTTCCGGCAGCCCTTGGCCCGTAGCGCCTGGATCGCAGCCTCGATATCCGCGACACCCTGGTCCAAGCTGAAACGGTACATCAGCTCGAGCGCCTGCTTGAACTGCTCGGGATCGTCGGCGTCGAGGTTCACATCGGGCTGCAGCCGCCAGAACAGGTCCGGAGCGACGGCCGTATAACCGAGCCCCGCCCAATCATGGACCATCGCGCGGATACCGGGGTTGACGCCCAGAATCTCCTGCACGACGACGATGCCGGCGTCGGCTCCGGCCGTCTCGGCAAGATAGCCGCTGAAAGTGCCCGACCCGTCACGTGCTGGAATTCGGATAGTCGCCATGCCGGGTCTCCGCTGGATTTTGCCAGTCGGGAATAGCTAATCGGGCTCGTCGCCGCTAGTCGCGATCAGCGCCTGGAACGCGTCGCTTCTGCTTCTTGGCCTGGCGCGACGCTGCGGCTAGACTAGCGATGTTCAATCACCGGCGGACCAAGGCGATGAAAATCACTTTCGACATCGACTGCACACCGCAAGAGGCCCGGGCATTCCTCGGTCTGCCCGACCTCGCGCCGCTGCACGACCTGTACCTCGAGCGGATGAAGACCATGGTGACCGAGGGGCTGGGCACCGCGGACCTGGAGCGGCTGACCCGGACGTGGATGCCGGGCATCGCCGATAATCTCGAGCAATGGCGCAACAGCTTCTGGTCGAGCAAGCCAACAGGCGGATGACGATAGCGCCTCGTGATACGATCTTTGCGCTGTCGTCGGGCGGCCTGCCCTCGGGGATAGCGGTCGTCCGGATTTCCGGGCCACGAGCATTCGAAGTTTTGAGCCGTCTTATCGGTGGTGCGTTGCCAGCCGCTCGCATCGCCCGACTGTGCGATATCAGCGATCCCGGCACCGGCCAGCAGATCGACACTGGCCTGGTTTTGGCGTTTCCAGCACCAAACAGTGCGACCGGCGAAGATGTTGCCGAGCTTCATGTCCATGGCGGGCCGGCAGTCGTGACATCTTTGCTTGCCTGCATCGGAAGTCATTCCGGCTGCCGGATGGCGCAACCGGGAGAGTTCACGCGGCGCGCTTTCTATGCTGGGAAGCTCGACCTCAGCCAGGTCGAGGGCTTGGCCGATCTCACCGCAGCCGAGACTCATGCCCAGCATGTGGCGGCGCTTTCGCAGTCGAACGGATCACTGCGCGTGGTAGTGGAGGCGTGGCAGCAGGCGCTGATCGGCGCGCTTGCAGAGACCGAGGCGATGATCGATTTCGCCGAGGCCGAAGATGATGTCGCAAGCCGGCTGAGCGACGATGCTGCGACAGCGGTTCAAAATGTGGTTGAGGCGCTCGAAACGGCGCTTGCCGATGGAACGCGGGCCCGACAGTTGCGGGATGGCTTGACGATCGTCGTCAGCGGAGCGCCGAACGTTGGTAAATCGAGCTTGGTCAACGCGCTGACCAAGTCTGATGTTTCGATTGTCTCGGCCACGGCAGGTACGACGCGCGATCTCGTGTCCGCTCGGCTCGACCTCGGTGGTATCGCCGTTACTTTGATCGATACCGCAGGCCTGCGTTCTGCTGTCGACGATATCGAAGCGGAAGGCATTGCGCGCGCCCGGGCCCGCATTGCCGATGCCGATCTGGTGCTCACGCTGTTTTGCGATGGAGCCGTACCAGCGAAAGGGGTTCCGATACGTAGCAAGGCAGACCTGCATCCAGGCAGCGGCGATAAGGTGCGTTCGATATCCACCAAGACTGGCGAGGGGCTGACGGAGTTGTTGGTTTGGCTCACCGACTGGGCGAGCACGACGTCACGGCCGGACGAGCCGGCACTATTAATGCGGCAACGCCAGCGCGATGCGTGCGCGTTAGCACTTGCCGACCTGACCGCGGCGACCGGTCAGTCCGATCCGGTGCTACGGGCGGAGTCGCTGCGGCTAGCGATCCGCGAGTTCGGCGCCATCACAGGATCTGTTCGGCCCGACGCGGTGCTCGATTTGATCTTCAGTCAATTTTGCATTGGGAAATAGTGTTCCACGTGGAACATCGAACCACCCGAGCGTCAACCAGAAACCCGGACTAGGGAAACAGGCTTCCTTACAAGACGGCTCTGCAGCTAGAAAATTGAACACCGTTACCGCCAATTTCACCGGTGCAAAACCGACCGGAACAGCGCAACTTCGCGACATTCGGTCGAATTGAGCCGGCCCATCGGTTGCCAGTTCCGGCACTTCCAGCCTAATGTCGATCATGATTTCATGCGATGTTCTGGTCGTCGGCGGAGGGCACGCCGGCTGTGAGGCTGCCGCTGCGGCTGCACGTCTCGGTGCCAGAACGATCCTGTTGACGCTGAAGTTCGCTGATCTTGGCACGATGTCGTGCAACCCTGCGATTGGCGGGTTGGGCAAGGGGCATCTCGTTCGAGAGGTCGATGCTCTCGATGGTTTGATGGGGCGCGCGACCGACGCTGCGGCACTTCAGTTTCGAATGCTCAATCGCAGCAAAGGGCCGGCAGTCCAAGGCCCTCGCGTCCAATGCGATCGCCAGCTTTATCGACGCGCGATGCGCGAGCGGCTCGAGGCACAGCCGAATCTGACCGTCGTCGAAGGCTCCGCCTCTGCATTCATCCGAACTGGAAATAGTGTCGTCGGAATGGAAACCAGCGTCGGCAAGATCGAGGCGAGGTCCACTGTGCTTACGACGGGAACGTTCCTGGCAGGCGTAATGCACGTCGGGACAACCGCTTCACCAGGCGGTCGCGCCGGCGCACCAGCGTCCAACGCGCTAGCAAAGTCTCTGCAAGCTTTGAATCTTCCCATGGCCCGACTGAAGACCGGGACACCGCCGCGCCTTGATGGCCGGACAATCGACTGGGCGGCGCTAGAATGGCAGTACGGGGATGAGCCGCGTGCCGCAATCTCGTTGATGACCGAGGAATTTTCCACGCCGCAAATTCCGTGCGGGGTCACACGTACGACCAAGGCAACACACGACATCGTCCGTGCGCATCTCGGCGAAGCTGCCGCCTACGCTGGAATGATCGAAGGTCGCGGTCCACGCTATTGTCCGTCGCTTGAAGACAAGGTGATGCGGTTCGGCGATCGCAATGGTCACCAGATTTTCCTAGAGCCGGAAGGGTTGGGCGATCACGTCATATATCCGAATGGAATTTCGACATCGCTGCCGTTGCCTGTGCAACAGGCATTCGTTGCGACAATTCCGGGTCTTGAGCGGGCAAGCATCGTTCGTGCCGGGTACGCGATCGAGTATGATCATGTCGATCCGCGCGTGTTGACGACTGGCTTGCGGGTCGAGGCAATCGAAGGCTTGTGGCTGGCCGGCCAGATCAACGGGACGACCGGTTATGAGGAGGCCGCGGCTCAAGGGCTCGTCGCTGGTCTGAATGCGGCGCGAGGGTCGGCGGGAAAAAGCGAGACAAGCTTCGATCGGGCAACATCGTATCTTGGCGTCATGATCGACGACCTTGTGACTCAAGGCGTCACCGAGCCGTATCGGATGTTTACTTCGCGGGCGGAGTATCGCCTTCGCCTTCGCATCGACAATGCCGACCAGCGTCTTACACCGACAGGCAACGAGCTCGGGCTGATCGGATCATCTCGTCTGGCGGCATGGGACTTGAAACGCGACGCGTTGGACCGTGGCCGCTCGATGCTGAATAACCTGCGTGCGCATCCTGTTGCGTTCGAGAGGCTAGGGATTGCGATGCGACAGGACGGGGTCGAGAAGAGTGCCTTCGAATGGTTGTGCAACCCGGATCTTGATTGGGGGACCGCACTACGTGTGTGGCCAAGCCTTAGCGAAGTCCCGGCGGATATTGCCGAGATCGTTCTCAATGACGCGCGCTATGCGAGCTACATCGCTCGCCAGGATTTGGATGTGGCGCGCTTTCGTAGAGACGAGGCGCTTCGGCTCAATCCGGCGGTCGACTACGAAAAGCTGGCAGGATTGACTGTTGAAATGCGTGAGCGTCTCGGTGCTGCTCGACCCGCGACGATCGGTGCCGCATCGCGTTTGCCAGGCATCACACCGGCTGCACTGACGGCGCTTCTTGCGCATTGTCATCAAGCCGCATGATCACTCGCGATGACTTTCAGTCACGCTTCGATGTTCCACGTGGAACAATGGAGCAAGTCGACGCTTACGCGGAGCTGCTGGTCGACTGGCAGTCACGCATGAATTTGGTGGGACCCGCAACCCTGACCGATATCTGGGGTCGCCATTTCACCGATTCTGCTCAGGTCTTGGCGCATCTCCATCCTGGCTCGGTAGTGGACCTCGGCACGGGTGCAGGGTTCCCTGGCATGGTGCTAGCCATCCTCGGCGCTGGGCCGGTCCATCTTATCGAAGCTACGAAGAAGAAATGTGCGTTCTTGCAGGCAGTTGTCGAACGATTGGCGCTCACCAACGTGACGATCCACAATCAGCGGATCGAAGCGCTGGAGCCGTTTGAGGCGAGCAACATCACCGCGCGCGCTTGCAAGAACATGACCGACCTCGTGACATGGGCCCTGCCATTCAATACTCGCGAAACCCTGTGGCTCCTGCTTAAGGGTGCGACGGCGGCGGAGGAGGTCGCAGCAGCCAAGACATCCTTCAACTTCGACGCCGAACTGATTCCAAGCGTAACCGACGCTGACGGTCGGCTGGTTCGTGTCCGCAACCTCCGACCGATCTGGAACCGCTGATGCGCATCGCGATTGCCAATCAAAAGGGCGGGGTGGGGAAGACCACGACGGCTATCAACCTGGCGACAGCCCTGGCCGCGACTGGCGCGAGCGTATTGCTAATCGACAGCGACCCACAGGGCAATGCCTCCACCGGGCTTGGCGTATCACGGTCCGATCGGCACTCGTCGATCTATGACGTCCTGATCGGGGATGCGACGCTGGCCGAAGCAACGGTCCAGACCGCCATCCCGGGCTTGTCGCTGATCCCCTCGACCGCAGCCTTGTCGGGTGCCGAGGTCGAACTGGTGGGGCTTGATCATCGGATCCACCGCCTGACCAACGCGATGGAGCATGCGGATATCTCAGATTGGGTGCTGATAGATTGCCCGCCGTCGCTCGGCTTGCTGACACTGAACGCCCTTGTCGCAGTCGATCAGCTGCTGATCCCGCTGCAGTCCGAGTTCTTCGCGCTCGAAGGTCTGAGCCAGTTGCTGTCCACGGTCGAGCGTGTGCGGTCCGGTCCTAATCCAAAGCTCAGCATCCTGGGCGTGCTGCTGACCATGTCTGACCGACGCAATCGCTTGTCAGAAGCTGTCGCGGCTGACGTTCGCGCCGTAATGGGCGCGCAGGTTTTCAAGACCAGCATTCCACGCAACGTCCGCCTGTCGGAGGCACCCAGCCACGGTCTGCCGGCGCTGGTGTATGATATCCGTTGTCCCGGCAGCCAGGCCTATCTGGCGCTGGCTCGCGAAGTCGTCGAGCGGACGACTGCCCAAGTAAAATCCAGCGAAAGGTCGCCATCATGAGCCGTTCACGCCCGTCGGGCCTTGGCCGCGGACTGAGCGCGCTGATGGAGGAAGTGTCATCCACCGGTATGGTCGGCACGGCCAGCGCCGCACCGGTGAGTCTCCCCGTCGCGCGCATCGTCGCCCATGCCGGGCAGCCGCGGCGGCGGTTCGATATCCAGGCGATGACCGACCTGACCGCTTCGATCCGCGAGCGCGGCGTCCTGCAGCCTATCCTGGTCCGGCCGGTGGCTGGCAACATGTTTGAGATCGTCGCCGGCGAGCGCCGCTGGCGTGCGGCTCAGGCAGCGGGGCTGCACGAGATGCCGGTTGTCGTACGCGAGCTGGACGACACCCAAGCCTATGAAGTCGCACTGATCGAGAACATCCAGCGCGCCGATCTGAACCCTATCGAAGAGGCGGAAGGCTATGCCCGGCTCATCCACGAGTTCGGGCACACGCAGGATGCTGTCGCCAAGGTCGTCGGCAAGGCGCGGAGCCATGTCGCCAATCTGCTGCGCCTGCTGGATCTGCCCGAGGGCGTGCGTGCCATGGTCATCGACGGCCGGCTCGGCATGGGTCATGCGCGAGCCTTGGCGGCCACCGCCGACCCGGTCGCGCTTGCTGCCCGCGCCGTAGCCGAGGGGATGTCGGTGCGGCAGGTCGAGGCGGCAGCGCGCAAGCAGGGCGATACCGAGGTCGCGCCGGAGAGCAGCAAGCACCGTGTCGTAACGCGTGACGCTAATTTGATCGCGCTGGAAGGTCAGCTGGCTGAGGCGATCGGATCGAATGTAAGCATTACCGTCGGCGACACGCCCGGTGCAGGTACGGTTTCCCTCAGTTTCGCATCGCTGGATCAACTAGACCTTATTTGTCAACGGCTTAGCGGCGTCGACCGCTTCTAAAGTCCGCGATGATTTTGCCGAGCGGGCGCCTCAGCGCGTGCCGGCGATCTGAGTGGCGATACCGATCAACGCCTGACGGCAAAGCACCTCTCCCGCGCTCCCGCTACGCTTGATGGCGCGCTCCGTGGCTAACAGTCGAGCCAGGATGTTGCGCAGCATCGGCGTTCGCAGCCGCGCGACTTCCGCTGCGAGGACACCCTTGTCCTTCCAGAAGACCGGCGGCCGTGCGCCGTCGACCGCGCTCGAAGGGCTTGATCCACCATCGACCGCTTGGCGCAAGTCGAGCAACTGCCAGAAGCGACGGGCAACAGTGCGCAGGAGAGTTATCCCGGGCATGCCCTGCGTCATCAGGCGATTGAGCTGCAGGTCCGCAGTTGCTGGATCGCCGCCGGCGACGCTTTCGACCAGCGCGCTGAAGCCTGCGTCGCCGACGTCGGCACCGATCGCATTGAGATCGTCAAGTTCGAAGGTTTGCGGCTGCGCGACGCTGGCGTCGAGGTAAAGCGCCAGCTTCTCCAATTCGCGACGCAGGACCGCACGATCGGCGCCACTCGCATCGAAGACGGCTCGGGCCGCGCCTCGGCCAGCGGTGAGTCCGAGTTCGCGCGCGATCTCTTCGACGGCGGCAACGGCGTTGCGCGCGTCGGGCGGGTAGCTCGCGACGGACAGCACGTCCTTCGCGGCCTCTGCACGGGCAAGCAATTTGGAGCCCTTGCGCAACTGCCCGGCGACCATCACCACCAGGTTCCCGCCGCCCGACGCATCCAGCAGCGCCGCGACAGCGTTGGCGCTGTCCTCGCCCGCACCATCGACGCGGACCAGCGTGCGGTCACCGAACATCGACACATTGGCTGCGGCGGCGACGAGGCGGGACGGATCCTTGTCGATCTCGGCAGCCGGGATCACTTCGACCGACAGGGGATTGCTCGCATCGTGATAGCCACGCGCGACACGCTGGGCCAAATCCATCGAGGCTGACTCGTCGCCACCGTGCAGCAGGATCAGCCGGACATGCTCGGGCAGCTTGGCGGCAGCAGCGATTACCGCTGCCCGATCGGCCTTCACGGCGCTGGCGGCAAAGGTGTTACCTCAAGCGTGCCGGCGCGGGTGACCAGTGCGATCCTGGCGGTAATCTGCGTCGCGATGTCGACGGCAAGCCGGTCGAGAGCCGTGCTTTCCGCCGCGACGACCGCATATTCGGAGCTGACACGATCGATGCCGACATCGGAGCCCGCAGTCGCGTCGAGCAGGACGGCGCCCGTGGCAATGGCGACGACGCGGTAGCGAGCCCGCAACGTCCGCCGCTCGCGCGCGATCGAGTTGTCGCCGCGGATACCGAAGCCGGTGATCGCATCGTCGAGCTCGACCTCGAGCCGGAGGCGCGGCGTCTCGGCCGGGTTGCCGAAGCGTTGCAGCAGGGCGTTACGCACCAGGTAACCGGCACGATCGGGAATCGGCGCGATCGTAATCGCTGCGAGCGTCGTTGCGACCGGGCCGTGGCCGCCGCCCGAATAGACCGGCTGGAGGCCGCAACCGGTCACCAGCAACGCGGCGAGGATGAGGGCGTGCTTCATGCGACGAGGTTCACGAGCCGGTCGGGCACCACGATGATCTTGCGGGGTGCGCCGCCGTTCAGGGCGCGCTGAACCTTTTCGAGTGCAAGCACCAGCGCCTCGACCTCTTCGCGGGACGAACCCTTTGGAATGACGATCGTATCCTTGAGCTTGCCGTTCACCTGGACGGCGATGGTGACGGCATCGTCCTCAAGCAGCAGCGGATCGGCGACCGGCCAAGCCTCGTCGGCGATCAGGCCGGTGTGACCGAGCCGTGCCCAGCATTGCTCGGCAAGGTGCGGCATCATCGGTGTCAGCAGCTTGAGGAAGATGTCGATGACCTCGGGCGGCAGGCCGGCCTTGGACTTTTCGCAGCCGTTGGCAAATTCGTAGAGGCGAGCGACGGCCTTGTTGAAGTGCAGGCGGTCGAGATCTGCCGTGACCTGCGCCACGCTACGATGGGCGAGACGCAGTAGTCCGTCGTTCGGCGCCGTGGACGTCCTTTCGGTCAGCTTCCAGACGCGCTGAACAAAGCGCCAGGCGCCCTCGATGCCGGCCTCGGACCAGGCGAGGTCGCGCTCGGGCGGCGAGTCGGAGAGCATGAACCAGCGTACGGCGTCGGCACCATAGCGGTCGATCATCGCGTCGGGATCGACGGTGTTCTTCTTCGACTTCGACATCTTCTCGACGCGGCCGACGCTGACGGGTTCGCCGGTCGCGCGTTCGATGCCGCCGCCGACTTCACCGGGTTCCAGCCAGCGACCGTCGGCGCTGCGATAGGTCTCGTGGGTCACCATGCCCTGGGTGAACAGGCCGGCGAAGGGCTCGCTGGCGGACAGGCGACCGATGTGGTGCATGGCCCGCGTCCAGAACCGGGCATACAGCAGATGCAGGATCGCATGCTCGACGCCGCCGATGTACTGGGCGACCGGCAGCCATTGGTCGACCATCGCGCGGTCGAACGGCGCGCTCGCCGGTGCACTGGCGAAGCGCATGAAATACCACGACGAATTAACGAATGTGTCGAGTGTATCGGTTTCCCGGACAGCAGGACCGGCGCAGGTCGGGCAGGCGACATGCTTCCAAGTCGGATGACGGTCGAGCGGATTGCCGGGAACGTCGAAGGTCACATCCTCCGGCAACACGACCGGCAACTGCTCGCGTGGAACGGGAACGGCGCCGCATGCTTCGCAATGGATGATCGGGATCGGCGTGCCCCAGTACCGCTGGCGCGACACGCCCCAGTCACGTAGCCGCCAGATCGTCGTGCCGGTGCCCCAACCCTCGGTCTCGGCCTTGGTGATGACCGCGCGTTTGGCATCGTCGATGGTCATGCCGTCGAGGAAGCGCGAATGCACCAGGACGCCGGGGCCGGTATAGGCTTCGTCGACGATCGGCGCCTCGGCTTCGCCGGCGGGAGCGACGACACGCGGCACCGGCAGCATGTACTTGCGAGCGAAATCGAGATCGCGCTGGTCATGCGCCGGGCAGCCGAAGATGGCGCCGGTGCCATAGTCCATCAGGACGAAATTGGCGACGAAGACGGGCAGACGGAGGCTGGGGTCGAGCGGATGAACGACGGACAAGCCGGTGTCATAGCCGCGCTTTTCCTGCGTCTCGATCTCGGCAGCCGCAGTACCGGAAGCGCGCAGCTCGGTGATGAACTGGGCAAGGTCGGGATCGCTTGCGGCACAGGCGGTAGCGAGCGGATGGTCGGCGGCGACCGCTGCGAAGCTGGCACCGAACAGCGTATCCGGACGGGTCGTGAAGACGTCGAAGCTCGAAGGCAAGTCACTGATAACATTGCCGGATTCGGCAAGCTGGAAGGTGAACCGCAAGCCTTGCGACTTGCCGATCCAGTTCTCCTGCATCAGTCGGACCTTGTCGGGCCATTCGCTGAGCGTCGTCAGGCCATCAAGCAGCTCGTCGGCGAAGTCGGTGATGCGCAGGAACCACTGGCTCAGCTTGCGCCGCTCGACCACCGCGCCGGAGCGCCAGCCCTTGCCGTCGACGACCTGCTCGTTGGCGAGCACGGTCATGTCGATCGGGTCCCAATTCACCGCCGAAAGCTTGCGGTAGACCAGCCCGGCGTCGAGCAGGTCGAGGAAAAGCGCCTGCTCGTGCCCGTAGTAATCCGGCTCGCAGGTCGCCAGTTCGCGGCTCCAGTCGAGGCCGAAGCCGAGCCGTTGCAGCTGGCCGCGCATCGCCTTGATGTTCGAGCGGGTCCAGTCGCCGGGATGGACGCCGCGCTCCATCGCAGCGTTCTCGGCGGGCATGCCGAAAGCGTCCCAGCCCATCGGGTGGAGGACTTCCATGCCCTGCATCCGCCGCACCCGGGCGATCACGTCGCCCATCGTGTAGTTGCGGACATGGCCCATGTGGATGCGTCCCGACGGGTAGGGAAACATCTCTAGGATATAGGTCTTGGGCTTGGGCGAGGCGTCGTCGGCACGGAAAGTGCCACGCTCCGTCCACGCCGCCTGCCAGCGTGAGTCAGCGGCGCGAAAGTCGAATTTCGCGGGAGTCGCGTCGACGGGCATGTCGGCCGGCGTCACGCCCCGATTTGCGCGCGGCGCAGGTCGCGGGCGCGGCCGAGAATGGTCTCCTCAAGCTTTTGCACGGTGCCGGCGCGGACGGTCGCCTCGACCCAGCTGCCGCCGGTGTTGATCTGGCGGGAGGCCGAGACGCGGATCGCGTCGGCGCGCAGCTCGGTGTCGAGGATGAAGATCGAGACCTTGACCCGCTCGCCGGGGATCGCCGGGTTGATGTACCAGTCGGTGACGATGACGCCGCCGTTCGAATCGACCGTCGCCAGCGGCATGAAGCTCATGGTCTCGAGGCTCGCCTGCCACAGGTAGGAATTGACGCCGATCGTCGAGATGCGCGCCGGGGCGAGCGTTCCTGCCGACTTGGGCTTGACCTTGTGGCCGCAACCGGCCAGCGCCAGCCCGGTCGCGAGGACCACCAGCATCGTGTTACGCTCGAACGTCATCCACTCGCGCTCCCGCACCCCGGTCGATGGACCGGTCCAAGCCGCGTCTATAGGCGGCGCAGGGCGACCACGCAAAGGGAGACCGCTGCCCTGAATTTAGCCAGTCCTGCGCAAAGTGTGTGCAACTTGTCACAGGCAGGTGAAAACTAAGATAAGTTGCGGGGCGTTCCCGGGATTGTGCCGTTACCGGTTGTAAGGCGGACGAGTCGCCTGATATCGGGGATCAACGCTATGACAATAGGGGTGTCTCGGCTGGCCAGCATGACTGGCATGATGGTGGCGATCGCCATCGCGCTCCCCTGTGCCGCCGCGCCATCGAAATCGAACGCCCGTCACTCCGCCAAACCACGCACATCGTTCGACATGCCGTCCGATAGCCTGCGCGCTGCCGGCCTGACGCCATTCGCGCCGCCGCTGATCGACAGCGCGCGGTTCAGCTTCACTGCACCAGGCCATGGTGCGACCGCAACCCGCTTCGATTCGACCGAGCGTGCCTTCCGCTTCACGCCATCGGGCCAGACCAGCAGCAAGAAGGCCGTCACCGTCGGCGCCACCTCGCGCGTCGTGACTGCCGCTGCCGACACCTCGCGCGGCGTCCCGACCGAGAGCTTTGCGGTAACGCCGGCCGCGTACAACGTCGGCCTGTCTGTCGGCTGGCGCGGCTTTGCGGTTTCGGGCGGCTACACTCGCCTCGACTTCGGCGTCACGGCGCTCGGCCCCAATCGCCGCGAAGCCGTCGACGTCGGCCTGAGCTATCGCGGCAAGAGCTGGAAGACCGCGTTGCAGGTCGCCGCCGAGACCGGTTCGCCGCTGATGCTGACGCCGCTGGAGCGTCGCTATTCGGTCGACGTCGGTGGCGCCTATGCCGTCGGCCCGCGCCTGTCGCTCAATGGCGGCCTGCGCTACAAGCTCGCACCCGTCGCGCCAGGCCTGCTCGACGCCGATCGCGCCGACCAGTCCTTCTACCTGGGCACCGCCTTCAGCTTCTGATCCGGCGGTCGGGTCTCAGGCCAGCTATCGCGTCGGCTTCGCCTGGGGAGCGGTTTGACCAAAGGCGTCGATCGCGCCCCAGGCGACCGCGCCGAGCTTTGTTAGCCGGCGAAAGCGCTTGGCGGTCATGCCGCCCAGCGCCGCCACCGGCACGCCCGAACCGCGCACCATCAGCCCGAAGCGCACTGCGCCGAGAGCTCGTGCGCCCGGATGCGTCCGGGTGGCGAACACCGGCGAGACGAACACCAGGCGCGCCCCGGTGCGGCGGGCACGGATCAGTTCGGCACGGTTGTGCGCCTTGGCGATTTCGCTTTCCTCGACCAGCAACAGCCCACGTCGCCGTGCGATGGCGGCGACACGCTGCGGCTCGGGATGGCCGCGCAGCACGACGCCGCTGCCACGCGGCAGTCTGGCGAGGGCGGTCCATAGTCCGTCACCGAGGCGTGGGTCGGCGAACAGCCAGATCGACGGTACAGCCGCGACGGGGAACTGGCGGGATCGCATCGAGGCGGACTATAGCAGCGCCATGAATGATGACGACCACACCGTCGCCGAGCGGCTGCGCAACCCTGCCGCTTCGACCGGAGATGACAGCGCGGCCGGGCGGCTGGCGCAGGTGCAGGATCGCCTCGGACGTGCGGCCGGGCAGGCCGGCCGCAGCCTTGCCGATGTCCGGCTGATTGCCGTGTCCAAGACCCATGATGCGGCAGCGATCGAGCCTCTGCTCGCCGCCGGCCAGCGCGACTTCGGCGAGAATCGCGTGCAGGAGGCGGACGCCAAATGGCCCGAACTATTGGAACGCTGGCCGGACGTGCGGCTGCACCTGGTCGGGCAACTCCAGTCGAACAAGGCAGAGGCGGCGGTGGCACGTTTCGACGTGATCCATAGCGTCGACCGGCGGTCGCTGGTGACGGCACTGGCCAAGGCGATGGATACGCTGGGGCGGCGGCCGGAGTGCTTCGTCCAGGTCAACATCGGCGACGAGGCGCAGAAGGGTGGTTGCGCTCTGGCGGACCTGCCGGGGCTGCTTGCCGAGGTCCGTGCCGCCGGGCTGCCACTGGCCGGGCTGATGTGCGTGCCACCGGCCGGGACGGAGGCGGCGCCGTTTTTCGCGCTGCTGCAGAAGCTGGCGCGAGACCACGGCCTGGCCGGGCTGAGCATGGGCATGTCGGAGGATTACGAGACCGCGGCGATGCTCGGCGCGACCCATGTCCGGGTCGGCAGCGCCTTGTTCGGAGCTCGCCCGGCGCCGGCCGCGTGAAGCCGCTGTTGATCTTCGACTTCGACGGGGTCGTTGCCGATACCGAGATCCTGGCGAACCACGATCTCGCCGAGGCGCTGACGACGCTGGGGCTGCCGACCAGCCTCGACGAGGCGATGGACCGCTACATGGGGCGGCACTGGGCCGACAATGAAGCGCAGATCGTCGCGCAACTCGGCGGGCCGCTGCCGTCCGGCTGGGTCGACGATCGTCGGCGACGGATCCGCGACCGGCTGACGCTCGAACTGCAGGAGGTGCCGGGGCTGACGGCGTTCCTGGCCGCTCATGGCGACTGGCAGCGCTGCATCGCCTCGTCGAGCCGGCGCGAATGGATCGGCCTGTGCCTCGACAAGCTTGGGCTCGGCGCCGAGTTCGAGCGGCGGTTCAGTGGGGCTGAGGATGTGATAAACGGCAAGCCGGCGCCCGACCTGTTCCTGTTCGCCGCAGCCGAATGCGGATTTGCGCCCGGCGATTGCGTGGTGATCGAGGATTCGCGCGCCGGGGTGCTGGCTGGAGTCTCCGCTGGAATGACAGTGATCGGACTGACCGCCGGGAGCCATTCTCGTGCCGGGCATGGCGAAATGCTGCGCAACAATGGTGCAGCATTCGTTGCCGACGGCTATGACGAAGTCGCCGGGTTCCTGGCGCGGCGGGCGCGACCGTGACTGCCGGGCGGCTGGCTTTTCCGGCCATGTTGATCGGCAGCATCTGCCTTGCGTTCGGCCCTTGGCTGGTGCGGATCGCGGATGTCGCTCCGGTCGCGTCGGCGTTCTGGCGAATGAGCCTGGCGGCGGTACCGTTGATGCTGCTGGCTCGCGGCACCGTCGGACCACTGCGGATGCCGGCTGGCGGGCTGATGCTGGCCTGCGCCGCTGCCGCACTGTTCTTTGCTGCCGACCTGGCGGCCTGGCACCTGGGCATCGCGCGCACGACGCTGGCCAATGCGGCGCTGATGGCGAACGGCGCGAGCTTCATGCTGCCCGCCTACAGCTATATCGTGTCGCGGACGCTGCCGGGCCGCAACGTGTCGCTGGCCCTGGTCTGTGCGGGGTTGGGCACGGCACTGCTGATCGGGCGGTCGGCCGACGTGTCGGCGCAACATCTGCTGGGCGACCTGCTGTGCCTGTCGGCAGCGGCCTTCTACACCGGCTACCTGGTCATCATCGACCGGTTCCGGCGGAGCATCCCGGCGCTGCCGCTGCTGGCACTGGTGACGCTGTTCAGCCTGCCGATGCTGCTCCCGATGGCGCTGATCGAACGCGGTGCATTCTGGCCGCACGACTGGACTCCGCTGATAGTATTGGCGCTCGGCAGCCAGGTCATCGGGCAGGGGCTGGTAGTCTATGCGGTCGGACATTTGAAGCCGATCGTGGTCGGCATCGCGCTGCTAGTGCAACCGGCGATCGGCGCCGCCATCGGGGCGCTGCGCTTTCACGAGGTGCCTGGAGCAGCGGATATCGGCGGGGCAGCGCTGGTCGTCGTGGCGCTGCTGCTGGTGCGCCTGCCCGAACGGGGTAAGCCGCTTCCCACGGTCTGAGAGAGGCGTCACGGACCGAGGCCGATATCGGCAACGGCGGACCGCTCGAGCCCATCCGGTGCAGGCAGGCGGCAACGATACGCCCCGCCGCTTCGATGCCCGATGGCCCTTCGCGGCCAGGAGATGCGGTATGTCCGGCGCTAGAAGCCGCGACGGGGGACGCTGAACACCCGCATCACCTCGGGTTCGAAGCTCTCCAGGCTGTCGACCTTGAAGTCGGGATCGAACGCCGGGGCATCCCATTTGTCGACCAGCTTTTCGGCAAAATCGAACCATGATTCGCCGCGGAACTGTTCGCGCATGTCGGTCGGCTTGCCGAGGTAGCCGTAATAATAGGCGCCCTGGAAATGCTGGTGCCACTTCACCGCGAAATAGATGTCGTCGGAGACGTATTGCTTGAGCACCTCGGCCTGGATGGCGCCGTGGTTGGGGATGCTCATGATCTTGCCGAGGTCATGGGTCAGCGCGGCAACGACCTCCTCGTCGGTGGCGTTATCGGCGCGGGCCAGCGTCGCGGTCATCAGGCAGTGGGTCAGCTGGTCGGCGCCGAACCCGAGCTGCATCGACGCCAGCCGCCGCATCGAATCCATGATCTGCAACGGCGCGACGCTACGCTGGTGGAGCATGTGCTCGCGCGCGATGATGCCCCAGTCCTCGGCGGTGCCCTGCTGCATGGCGGTGAACATCAAAGCGACTCCCGTACGGCGAACCGGGCGCGATAATATTTGCGCAGGGTCACCTTGTCGATCTTGGCGCTGCCGAGCTTGGGCAGCGGCTCGGACACCAGCCAGATCTGCGACGGCACCTTGAACGACGCGAGCTCGCGGCTCAGCAGTTCGTGCAGGGCGTCGGCCTCCAGCGCAGCGCCTGGCTTGGGATAGACCACCGCTCCGACGATCTCCCCCAGCCGCTCGTCGGGCAGGCCGAAGACGCTCGCCTCGGCGACGGCGGGATGGGTGTAGATCGCAGACTCGACCTCCTGGCAGCTGATATTCTCGCCGCCGCGGATGATGATGTCCTTCTTGCGGTCGACGATGAACAGATAGCCGTCGTCGTCGAGGTAGCCGAGGTCGCCCGACTTGAACCAGCCATCGGCGGTGAAGGCGGCGGCGGTCGCCTCGGGCTTGTTCCAATAGCCGCGGCAGTTGGCGACGGTGCGGATGCAGATCTCGCCGATCGCGGCGCCGGTCAGACGGACGAAGTCGTCGTCGAAGATGCCGATCTCGACCAGCGGCTGCGACGGTCGCCCGGTCGAGGCGGGCTTGGCGCGGTAATTGTCGCGGAAGTTGCCGGCGCCGACCGCATTGGTCTCGGTCAGGCCATAGCCCTGGACCGGGTGCTTGCCGGGGAAGGCGGTGGCGAGGCGCTCGACATGCTCGGACGGGCGGGGCGCGCCGCCGCTGGCGATGTCGACCAGGCTCGACAGGTCGTACTGGTCGCGGTCTGGGTGCTGCATCAGTTCGAGGCTCATCGTCGGCACGCCAACGAAATAGGTGACGTGCTCGGCCTCGATCAGCCGCAGCGCCTCGCCCGCGTCCCACTTGTGCATGATGACCAGCTTGCGCCCGATGGCGATCGACACCAGCATCACCGCGACCGACCCGGTGATGTGGAACAGCGGCACGTTGAGCAGCGCGATCTGCTGCTCCGCCGGCTTGTGCCCGGCCCGCGCGCTGAGTTCGAGCAGCGCCAGCCCCGCGACGAGATAGTTCATCGCCCCCGACAACAGCCCACGGTGCGTGCCGACGGCGCCCTTGGGGCTGCCGGTCGAGCCCGAGGTGTACATGATCGTCGCGTCGTCCTCCGGCGCGATGTCGGGCAGGAACCACGGCGTCGTCGGCGACGCGGCGCAGCTATCCTCCAGCCGCACGACGCCGAGCTGGTCGGCGACTTCGCGGCTGGTGCGGACGGTAACCAGCTTCAGACCGGGGCCGAGCAGCGGCGCGATGCGGCGGGCGCGTTCTTCGTCGGCGATGACCAGCCGGGTGCCTGAATCGCTCAGGCCATAGGCGAGCTCGTCGGTCTGCCACCAGGCGTTCATCGGCACCGCGATTGCGCCGAGGTGCAGGACGGCGACGAAGCTGGTGATCCATTCGGGATAGTTGCGCATCGCGATGGCGACGCGGTCGCCCTTGGCGATGCCGTGGACGCGCTGCAGGCAGGCGGCGACCTTGATGGCCTCGGCATGGACCTCGGCGAACGTCAGCCGCTCGTCGCGATAGACCAGGAATTCGCGCGGGCCGTTGGCGGCACAGAAATAGGCCAGATAGTCGCGCATGTTATTCGGCGCGTTGGCGAACACCGGCAGCGTCGCGCCGCGCACGACCGCGCTGCCGACCTCGAGCTGGCCACCCGGCGCGATGATCCCGGCGATGACGGCGTCGAGGGCGGTATCGAGATCGGACTTCATCTCAATACCCCATCAGCGAAGCGAGCCGGTCGCCGTGGAACGCCAGGTCGCCGAAGGTCTCCTGCGCGGTGCGGGCGCGCTTCATGTACAGGCCGACATCGACGTCGTCGGTCATGCCGATGCCGCCGTGCATCTGTACCGCCTCATTGGTCGCGAGCTTGGCGACGTCGCCCGACTTGGCCTTGGCGAGGCTGACGTACATCGCGGCGCGGTCGTCGTCGGCGTCGAGTGCCTGCAGGGCGCGCAAGGTGGCGGAGCGCGCCAGTTCGACCTCGCAGAACAGGTGCGCGGCGCGGTGCTGGAGCGCCTGGAAACTGCCGATCTTCTGGCCAAACTGCTCGCGCTGCTTGAGATAGTCGATCGTCGTCTCGAAGCTCTGCGCCGACACGCCGAGCATTTCCGCGGCGAGGCAGGCGCGGCCCGCGTCGAGGATGCGGTCGAGCAGCTTCGCGCCCTCGCCGACGGTGCCGAGCACGTCCGCGCCATCGACCTGCACGTCGGCCAGGGTCAGGCGCGCGGCGTTGCGGCTGTCGACCATCGAGGTCCGCTGCAGCGTCACGCCATCCGCCTTGGCATCGACCAGGAACAGCGTGATGCCGTCCGCATCATCGTCCGCCCCAGCGGTGCGTGCCGCGACGATCAGCGTATCGGCGACATGGCCGTCGAGGACGAAGGTCTTGGCACCATTCAGCTTGAAGCCGTTGCCCGAGGGTTCGGCGCGCGTCGCGACGTGGCGCGGATCGTGGCGCGCCTTTTCGTCGGCTGCGAGCGCGAACAGTCGTTCGCCGCTGGCGATCTGCGGCAGGTATTGCGCCTGCTGCTCGGGCGTCCCCGCCGCGCTTAACGCCGTCGCGGCAAGGATCGCGGTCGCGAGCAGCGGCGACATCGCCAGGTTGCGCCCCGCCGCCTCCTGCACGACTCCTGCTGCGACATAGCCCAGCCCGGCGCCACCATGCGCCTCCGGCACCAGCATCCCGGCAAAGCCCATCTCCGCCATCTGCTTCCACAGGCCACGGTCGAAGCCGGTCGCATCGTCGGCATCACGCAGCTTGCGCATCGCCGCCACCGGCGCGGCATCGCGGAAGAACCCCTCCGCCGAATCGCGGATCATCGTCTGGTCTTCGGTCAGGATCAGCGGCAAAATCGAAACTCCCCAAATCTGCTTCCGGCCAGCTCTGTTCGCTGGCTCTCGTTGCCGTTCCTCAGGCGCCCGGCAGTTGCAGCACGCGCTTGGCGATGATGTTGAGGTTGATCTCCGAAGTGCCGCCTTCGATCGAATTGGCGCGGCTGCGGAGCCAGCTGCGGGACTGGTCGCCCTCGTGGTTGGGGCCGTCCCACATCAGCGCGTCGGAGCCGCCGACCGACATCAGCAGCTCCTGACGGTGCTTGTTGAGCTCGGTGCCATAATATTTGAGCATCGAGGACAAGGCGCCGACACCTTGCCCAGCCTTGGCCTCGTCCTTGACGCGCTCCATGGTCAGCGCGAAGGCCCAGGCGTCGATCTCGTGGCGGACGATGTCGGTGCGCAGCATCGGGTCGGCCAGGCTGTCGTCGGTCATGCCGATGGTGCGCTTGGCGATCTGGCTGAGCGAATCGCGGCCGCCGCTGGAGAAGTCCATCGCCCCGATCATCTCGCGCTCATGGGTGAGCAGATATTTGGCGATGTCCCAGCCCTTGCCGGGCGTGCCGACGAGATTGCCCTTGGGAACCCTCACATCATCGAAGAAGGTCTGGCAGAACGGCGAGGCACCCGAGATCAGTCGGATCGGCGAGGTCGAGACGCCCGGCGACGCCATGTCGAACAGCAGGAAGCTGATGCCGAGGTGCTTGGGCGCAGTGGGGTCGGTGCGGACCAGGCAGAAGATCCAGTCGGCCTTGTCGGCGTAGGAGGTCCAGACCTTCTGGCCGTTGACGAGATAATGATCTCCCTTGTCTTCGGCCGAGGTGCGCAGCGAGGCGAGGTCGGAGCCCGCGCCGGGTTCGCTATAGCCCTGGCACCACCGGATCTCGCCGCGCGCGATCTGGGGCAGATATTCGAGCTTCTGCGCCTCGCTACCGTATTTTAGCAGCGCCGGCCCGAGCATCCAGATGCCGAACGAGCTGAGCGGCGAGCGCGCCTCGATGCGGCGCATCTCGCTGGCGAGGACGCGCGCCTCGTCCTTCGACAGGCCGCCGCCGCCGTACTCGCGTGGCCATTCGGGGACGGTCCAGCCCTTCGCACCCATGCGGTCGAGCCAGGTCTTCTGCGCCGCGCTGGCGAACTGGAAGCTGCGGCCGCCCCAGCAGGCATCGGCGTCGCGCGCCATCGGCAGGCGCATTTCGGGCGGGCAATTGGCCTCCAGCCAGTCGCGGGTGTCCTGGCGGAAGCTGTCGAGTGCGTCGGTCATGGCCTCACCCAATTGTCTTATTGCTTGCGCCGACTATGGTGCCCGCCGCGCGCCGGTCAAAGGGAAAACGCTGCTGATGCTCGGCCAACTCCATGTCGCAGTCGACTTTGCCACGCTCGGCTTGAGCCCGGAATTGTTCAGCATCGGGCCGTTCGGCGGCTTCGGTCCGTTCGCGCTGCGCTGGTACAGCCTGGCCTATATCGGCGGCATCCTGCTCGGCTGGTACTATCTGACGCAGCTGCTGAAGCGGCCGGGCGCGCCGATGACGCGGGTCCAGGCGGACGACTTCATCACCTGGGCGACGCTGGGCATCATCATCGGCGGCCGGCTCGGCTATGTGTTGTTTTACAATCTCGACCAATATGTCGCGCACCCGATGGAGGTGTTCAGGCTGTGGGACGGCGGCATGTCGTTCCACGGCGGTGCACTCGGTACGACGGTGGCGATCCTGGTGTTTGCGCGGCGCAACGGGCTGAGCTTCCTGCGGATCTGCGATTATGTCGCCTGTGTTGCGCCGATCGGCCAGGGGCTGGGGCGGCTGGCGAACTTCGTCAACGGCGAGCTTTGGGGGCGGCCGACGGGGACTGACTGGGGCATCATCTTCCCGGGCGGCGGACCGTTGGCGCGGCATCCGAGCCAGTTGTACGAGGCGTTCGCCGAAGGGTTAGTGCTGCTGCTGGTGCTGAGCTGGATGTTCTGGCGGACCGATGCGCGCCTGCGGCCGGGCCTGCTGGTCGGGGTCGGCTGCGGCGCCTTCGGGCTGTTCCGCTTCATTATCGAGTTCTTTCGCGAGCCGGATGCGCAGGTCGGTTATCTGACGGCGCTGCACCTGACGATGGGGCAAATCTTGTGCTTCCCGATGATCCTGCTGGGTATCGCGCTGGTGATCTATTCGCAGCGGGCGCCGCGGGCCGCGTGACGCTGGCGGAGCGGCTGCGGCGGGAGATCGCCCAGGGCGGCCCGGTGTCGGTGGCGCGCTGGATGGCGGCGTGCAACAGCGCTTATTACGCCAGCCGCGATCCGCTGGGGGCGGCGGGCGACTTCATCACCGCGCCGGAAATCAGCCAGGTGTTCGGCGAGCTGATCGGGCTGGCGCTGGCCGATTGCTGGCTGCGGGCGGGTGCGCCGGAGCGGGTGCGGCTGGTCGAGCTGGGCCCTGGGCGAGGGACGCTGATGGCGGACCTGCTGCGGGCCACCGCCCGTGTGCCGGGGTTCGCAGCGGCGCTGAGCGTCCATTTCGTCGAGACCAGCCCGGTGTTGCGCGGCGAGCAGGCGAAGCGGGTTCCCGCCGCCGAGTGGCACGACGAGTTGGGCGAAGTACCGGATGACGCGCCGCTGCTGCTGGTCGCCAACGAATTTTTCGACGCCCTCCCGGTCCGGCAGTTCTTGCGCGCGCCGGCGGGCTGGCGGGAGCGGCTGGTCGGACTGGACGGGACGACGGCGATCGGCAGCCTGATTGCCGACCCGCTGGTGCCGCCCGCGCTATGGAATGCTCCCGCCGGGTCGGTGTTCGAAGCCTCGGCGGCGTCCACTGCGGTCGCGGCGGAGATCGGAGCGCGGCTGACCCGGCACGGCGGCGCGGCGATCGTTGCGGATTATGGGCATGACGGGCCGCAGATCGGGGACACGTTGCAGGCGGTGCAGGCGCATGGCCGCGCCGATCCGTTCGCGACGCCGGGTGACGTCGACCTGACCTGCCATGTCGATTTCACCGCGCTGGCCGTCGCGTCGGGCGTTGCGGCACACGGCCCGGTCGGGCAAGGCGCATGGCTGCGGGCGCTCGGCATCGAGGCACGCGCGGCGGCGCTCAAGGCTCGGGCAACGCCGGAGCAGGCGGACGGAATCGATACCGCGGTGGCGCGGCTGACTGGGGAGGACGCGATGGGCACGCTGTTCAAGGTCATGGCGCTGGCCGGCACCGGCTGGCCCACGCCGGCGGGATTCGCCGCATGAGCCCGACCTACCGCGACGGCGCCCCCGCCGATGCCGCGACGGTCCGCGCCGTCTATCTTGAAAGTTTCGATGCGATCTTCAGGCACTTGTACGCGCCAGAGGACTATGACGCCTTCATCGACGGGCAGAGTGAGGCGGCGTTTGCAGCCCAGCTTGGCGACCCCGCCTATCCATTCCGCCTTGCCGAGGTCGACGGCAGCCTCGTCGGCTTCTGCAAGCTCGGCCCGCCGTCGCTACCGTACGACCCGGCTGGTCGCACCTGCATCGAACTCCGCCAACTCTACCTGCTGGATCAGGCCAAGGGCACCGGCGTCGCGCTGGCGTTGACCGATTGGGCGGTAGCGGAGGCGCGGCGCCGGGGCGCCGCCGAGCTGTGGCTGTCGGTGTTCAGCGACAACCCGCGGGCCCGGCGCTTCTACGCCCGCTACGGCTTCGAGGAGGTCGGCGAGTTCAAGTTCATGGTCGGCAACCACGCCGACGACGAGTTCCTGTGCAGGTTGAAGCTCGCATGATCGATCGTGTCACTGCGCCGACGCTGACCGGTACCCGCCACGGCTTCCTAGGCCGGCAGGGCGGCGTCTCGACGGGCATCTATGCCAGCCTGAATTGCGGCCTTGGCTCCGCTGACGATGCCGCAGCGGTGGTCGAGAACCGTGCCCGCGCCGTCGCCGCGGTGGCGCCCGGCGCGGCGCTGGTGACGCTGCACCAGGTCCATAGCCCGACCGTGGTCACGGTGACCGAGGCGTTTCCCGACGCGGACCGCCCGCGCGCCGACGGCATGGTCACCGATCGTCCGGGCCTGGCACTGGCGATCCTGGCGGCCGACTGCGCCCCCATCCTGTTTGCCGATATCGAGGCCGGCGTGATCGGCGCCGCCCATGCCGGCTGGCGTCCGGCGCTGCATGGCGTCCTGCCCGCCACGGTCGACGCGATGGTCGCGCTCGGCGCCCGGCGCGAGCGCATCGCCGCCGCCGTCGGTCCCACGATCGGCCGCCGCAGCTATGAGGTCGACGAGGGCTTCCACGACCGCTTCCTTGCCGATGACGAGGCGCACGAGCGCTTCTTCGCCTCGGGTCGCGCCGGGCATCACCAGTTCGACCTAGAAGGATTCATCGTCCAGCGCCTTGCCGATGCCGGGCTGACCCGGATCGCGGCGCTTGGGTTGGACACCTACGCAGCGCCGGAGCGCTGGTTCAGTTACCGCCGCACGACCCACGCCGGCGAACCGGACTATGGCCGCCAGATCTCGATGATCGCGCTGCCGGCCTAGTTTCTGTCGTCCAGTCGTCGCAACAGCATTGCGAGTTCCTGCGGGACCGGCGCATTCGGCTCGATCCGGAATATGTCGCGCAACCGCTCACCGACCTTGCTGTTGCGATTGTTGCCGCAACGCTCCGTATATCGGTGTCCGTCTCCGCGTCTTTCCCAGTCGTTGGTCATTCGGCGCATCCGCTAATCCATCTGCGGTAAGACGTCGCGTTGGGGCGTGAGTTGCGCACTCTAACGTACATTGCAGCAATAATTCACCGATCGGTATCAATTAGTTCCGATAATTCGGTGGTTCGGGCGGTTTTCAGTCCCAAAAATGCGATGTCGATTACGAAGCGAAAATGCTCATCGGCCTCGTCTAGCAGTTGCCGGCGTCTTTGATCTCCACGATCGAATTGACTTCGATATCCGGGTCAATGCCTCGATCGATACACATGAGAGGTCCGGAACGATTGACGTTCCATAACTGGGTGAATCGGGCGCTGTCTGCCGACGCGCGACATTATCGCGGCAGTGCATCAGCGTGCGTGAGCGATGGTGATCGGGATTTGTTGCCCCGCGATGACACCGCCGCTAGGGAGGGCGCGCGCAGCTGGGGGTGAATTGCCGTGAAGATACTATCCGGGAACAGTAACCCCGAACTGGCAGCCGCCATTGCGGGATATCTCGACCTGGAGCTGACCAAGGCCAGCGTCCGCCGCTTTGCCGACGAGGAGGTGTTCGTCGAGATCGGCGAGAACGTCCGCGGCGAGGATGTCTTCGTCGTCCAGCCGACCAGCGCGCCGGCCAACGACAACCTCATGGAATTGCTGATCTGCATCGATGCGTTGAAGCGCGCTTCGGCGCGCCGCATCACTGCGGTCGTACCGTATTTCGGCTATGCCCGGCAGGACCGCAAGATGGGTCCCCGGACGCCGATCTCGGCCAAGCTGGTGGCTAATCTGATCACAATCGCCGGTGCCCACCGCGTTTTGTCGGTCGATCTCCACGCCGGGCAGATCCAGGGCTTCTTCGATATCCCGACCGACAACCTCTACGCCGCGCCGGTGATGAGCGCCGATATCGAGTCGCGGCTCGGCAAGCGCGAACTGACCGTGGTGTCCCCCGACGTCGGCGGCGTCGTTCGCGCTCGCGCATTGGCCAAGCGGCTGGGCAACGCCCCGCTGGCGATCGTCGACAAGCGCCGCGAGAAGCCGGGCGAGTCCGAGGTGATGAACATCATCGGCGACGTCCAGGGCAGGTTCTGCGTGCTGGTCGACGACATCGTCGATTCCGCCGGCACGCTGTGCAACGCCGCCGCCGCGCTGATGGAGGCCGGCGCGCTGGAGGTCACCGCCTATGTCACCCACGGCGTCCTGTCCGGCGGCGCCGTGGCGCGGGTCGAGGCATCGGTGCTGACGGAATTGGTGATCACCGACACCATCGCGCCGCTGCAGGTCGTCCGCGACTCGTCGAAGATCCGGATCATCACCGTCGCGCCGCTGTTCGCCGAGGCGATGCGGCGGACGAGCGAGGAGAGCTCGGTTTCGAGCCTGTTCGACTAGGGGCGTCTGTTCGACGCACACCGCGTCATCCCGGCGAAGGCCGGGACCCATTCAGCAGGCGCGTGGTAAGTTGGGCGCTACCGTTGCGACGGGCTCGATGAATGGGTCCCGGCCTTCGCCGGGATGACGGTGGTGGAGGGGATGGCCCCTACTTCGCCGCGGCATTCCGCTTCCGCGTCGCAGCCGCCTTCTTGGCGCTGTCCGACCGCTGCGCCGCCGTCCGCGCCGGGGATTGCCCCCGCCCGGAGCCGGACTTCTTGCCGCCGCCGTCCTGCTTGTTGACCGTCGCCCAGGCGCGCGCCTCGGCTTCCTTCTCGGGGACGCCGCGCTTTTCATAGCTGGCTTCGATGTGCTCGGCCTCGCGCTTCTGCTTGTCGGTGTAGGCGTCCTTGTCACCACGCGGCATCGTCGATCTCCCGGCTCACTCTGGCCGGGAAATCGACGACCGTGCCGGCTAGTTCCCGTGCGCCGCCAGCCAGTCGCGGACCTGCGGGCCGACATCGTCGCGGGCCAGCGACAGTGCAATGTTGGCGGTGATGAAGCCGGCCTTGTCGCCGCAATCGAAGCGTTCGCCGGTGAAGGTCAGCGCGTGGAACGGCTGCACGCCGATCAGCTCGGCCATCGCGTCGGTGAGCTGGATCTCGCCGCCGGCGCCGCGCTTGTGGGCGGCCAGGTGCGTCATGCACTCGGGCTGCAGGATGTAGCGGCCGACCGCCGCCAGCCGCGACGGCGCGGTCCCGGCGGCGGGCTTTTCGATCAGGCCCTTGACCTCGGTGATGATGCCGTCGACCGCGCCCGGCGAGACGATGCCGAAGCGGTTGGTGTGCGCCTCGGGCACCTCGAGCACGGCGATGATGTTACCGCCGAGGCGCTGGTAGGCATCGTTCATCTGCTTGAGGCAGGGCGCTTCGGGCGACCACAGCAGCTCGTCGGGCAGCAGCACGGCGAACGGCTCGCCGGCGGTGATGAAGCGGGCGCACCAGACGGCATGGCCCAGGCCGGCGGGCTCCTGCTGGCGGACATAGGAGATCCGGCCGGGCTCGAGCTGGGTGGTTTCCAGCACCGCGAGCTCGGCGTTCTTGCCCTTGGCCTTCAGGCTGGCGACAAGCTCGCCGGCGACGTCGAAATAATCCTCCAGCGCCGACTTGCCGCGCGCGGTGACGAAGACCAGCCGCTCGATGCCGGCCGACAGCGCCTCGTCGACGGCGTATTGCAGCAGGGGCTTGTCGACGACGGGCAGCAGCTCCTTGGGAACCGCCTTGGTGGCCGGCAGGAAGCGGGTGCCCTGGCCACCGACCGGGAAGACGGCGGTGCGAACGGGTCGGATGCTCAAGATCAGGTCTCCAGCCAAGGCGCCCGGGTGTCGAGCGCCATCATATCGGCGGCAACGCGCCGCGCACTGACGACGGCCCATCGATCGCCCGAAACCATGACTTCGGGGACCAGGTCGCGCGAATTATAGGTCGACGCCATGGTCGCGCCGTAAGCTCCCGCGGTCAAGAAAGCGATGAGATCGCCGCCGGTTACGCGCGGCATGTCGCGGTCGTCGGCAAAGGTGTCGCCGCTCTCGCAGACCGGGCCGACGACGGTCGCGGTCATCTGCTCGCCGGTCGGGCGGACCGCGGCGATGTCGTGCCAGGCGCCGTACATCGACGGGCGCAGCAGGTCGTTCATCGCCGCATCGACGACGACGAAAGTCTTGGCGACGCCCTGCTTGAGCAGGATGACGCGGCTGAGCAGCACGCCGGCGTTACCCGCGATCAGCCGGCCGGGCTCGAAGATCAGGCGGACGTCCCAGCGCTTTGTCGCCCGCGCGACCATCGCGCCATAGACCTCGGGCAGCGGCGGTGCTGGCAGGTCGGCGCGGTAGGGCACGCCGAGCCCGCCGCCGAGGTCGACACGCTCGATGATGTGCCCAAGCCCGCGCAGCCGGCCCATCAGCGCACCCAGCCGGCCGAAGGTTTCCTCCAGCGGGTCGAGGTCGCTGAGTTGGCTGCCGATGTGCGCGGCGATGCCGACCGGGTTGAGCGAGGCGTGCGCCGCGGCCTGGGCAAAGGCCGCCTCGGCGCGGGCGATCGGGATGCCGAACTTGTTGTCGTCGCCGCCGGTGGAGATTTTCGCGTGGGTCTTGGCGTCGACGCCGGGATTGACGCGGACGGCGATGTCGACCTGCTTGCCTGCCGAGGCGGCGACAGCGGCGAGCATCTCGATCTCGGCCTCGGACTCGACGTTGAACTGCAGGATACCCGCATCGATGCCGGCCTGGAGCTCGAAGACCTGCTTGCCGACGCCGGAGAAGACGATGCGGTTGGCGGGGACTCCGGCGGCCAGCGCACGGGCCAGCTCGCCGGCGGAAACCACGTCGGCCCCGGCGCCGCAGCGCGCCAGCGTCGCCAGCACCGACAGGTTCGGATTCGCCTTGGCGGCGAAGGCGACCAGCGGATTACCGTCGCCTAGGCCCGCCACCGCGGCGGCAAAGACCTGGTAATGGCGTTCCAGCGTCGCTGCCGAATAGACATAGACGGGGGTGCCGACGCTGGCCGCCAGTTGCTCCAGGTCGACGCCTTCGGCGTGGAGGACGCCGGAGCGCGTGTCGAAATGATTCATGGTCTAGTGCAATCCGGGAGGGGGCAGGTCGAAGCGGTCGTCGCGGCGCTCCTCCGATTTCTTCAGCGGGTCGTCGACCCGGTCGGGCGCCGCCTGGGGCGGCAGGGTCAGCTGCTGCGCAGGCGTCGGCGGCACCACCGCGTTGATCGGGCGCGGCGGCGTCCGGTCGGGCGATGCCGGGCTCAGCATCCCGAGCTTGCCGCACGCCGCGACCGCGAGCAGCAGGATGAGTGCGACCGGCTTCATAGCGTGTCCTTCGCGGCGGCGATCGCCTCGCGGACCCGGACCGGCGCGGTGCCGCCCTGGCTGGTCCGGCTGGCGACCGACGCATCGACCGACAGCACGTCGAAGACCCGCGCGTCGATCCGCGCATCGATCCCGGCCAGCGTCTCCAGCTTCAGCTCGGCCAGCCCGACGCCGGCAGCCTCGGCGGCGGCAACGGCGCGCCCGGTGATGTGATGGGCCTCGCGGAACGGCACCCCGGCTTCGCGCACCAGCCAGTCGGCAAGGTCGGTGGCGGTGGAGAAGCCCAGCGCCGCGACGGCACGCATCCGCTCCGGCACGAACGCCAGCGTCTCGATCATGCCGGTCATCGCGGCCAACGCCAGCGAAAGCAGGTCATAGGCCTCGAACACCGGCGGCTTGTCGTCCTGCATGTCCTTGGAATAGGCGAGCGGCAGGCCCTTCATCGTGACGCTGAGCGCGACAAGGCAGCCGAGCAGCCGCCCCGAATGGCCACGCACCAACTCGGCCGCGTCGGGATTGCGCTTTTGCGGCATGATCGAGGAGCCGGTCGAAAAGGCGTCGGGCAGCTTGACGAAGCCATAGGGCTGGCTCGCCCAGACGATGATCTCCTCGGCGAGCCGCGACAGATGCATGCCTGCCATCATCGCGGCGCTGAGAAACTCCAGCGCGAAATCGCGGTCGGAAACGCTGTCGAGCGAGTTGGCGGTCGGCCGGTCGAAGCCCAGCGCCCGCGCCGTCGCCGCCCGGTCGATCGGGAAGCCGGTCCCGGCCAGCGCCGCACTGCCGAGCGGGCATTCGTTCAGTCGCGCCCGCGCATCGCGGAAGCGCGAACGATCGCGCCGCACCATCTCGACATAGGCCATCAAATGATGCCCCAGCGTCACCGGCTGGGCGATCTGCAGATGGGTGAAGCCCGGCATCACCGTGTCGGCATGCTCCTCCGCCCGCGCCAGCAACGCCGCCTGCAGCGCGCCCAGCCCGGCGTCGACCGCATCGACGGCGTCGCGGGTCCACAACTTGAAATCGGTCGCGACCTGGTCGTTGCGCGACCGCGCCGTGTGCAGCCGTCCGGCGACCGGTCCGATCAGCTCGGCCAGCCGCGTCTCGACGTGCATATGGATATCTTCGAGCGCCGGGTCCTCGACCAGCCGGCCTTCGGCATATTCGGCGGTGATGGTCTCCAGCCCGCCAAGGATAGCGGCGATGTCGGCGGGCTCGACGATGCCCTGCGCGCCGAGCATCGCGGCATGCGCCTGCGAGCCGGCGAGGTCTTGTCGCCACAGTCGCTTGTCGAAGGATATCGACGCGTTTATGTCACGCATGACATCCGCGGGGCCGCCGGCGAAACGCCCGCCCCACAGCTGATTGGACTCTGGCATGCGCGTGTTGATCCTGACGCTCCTCGGCTGCCTGCTGGCTAGTTGCGACAGCAACGGTTCGGCTGCCGCCGATAGGGGAAAGGCGGCCGGGTCGCAAGGCGGGGTCGCCCTGAGCAAGCTCGACCGCAGCCACGCCGGGACCGCCGCACCCGACGTCGCCTTCCTGTCGCGCGACGGCACCTCGGCCAAGGTCGCCGATTTCAAGGGCAAGCCGGTGCTGGTCAATCTATGGGCGACCTGGTGTGCACCGTGCATCGCCGAGCTCCCCGAGATCGACGAGATGGCGCAGGGCGAGACCAAGCGGCTGACCGTGCTGACGATCAGCCAGGACCTGGGCGGCTGGCGCGCGGTCGACAAGTTCTGGACCCCCGGCAAGTTCGAGACGATCACCCCGCGGCTCGACCAGAAGGGCAATTTCGCCACGGCGGTGGAGGCTCAAGGGCTGCCGGTCTCGGTATTGTACGACGCCAGGGGCCGCGAGGTCTGGCGGGTCAACGGGCCGTTGAAGTGGACGTCGGCGGCGGTGCTGTCAGCGCTGCGCTGACAGCCGCGCCCTGCGGGATCGTCGCGGGGCCTCGCTATCCTTGCACCCGACGCGAACGGCACTAGAACGGCGCATGCCCCGAATGCCGGAGATTTCATGCGTTTGTTCCTGCTTGCGGCCGCCCAGCTGGCGGTCGCGATGACGATTGCCGCGCCAGTCGCCGCCATCGAATATCCCGTTACCGCCAACGTCGCGCAGGCCGATGTGATCCACGGCATCACCGTCGCCGATCCCTATCGCTGGCTGGAGAACGACGTCCGCACCGACAAGCAGGTCGAGGCCTGGGTCGCGGCGGAGAACAAGGTCACGCAAGCCTATCTGGCGACCCTGCCGCGCCGGGCGGCGATCAAGGCGCGACTGACCCAGCTTTACGATTACGAGCGCTTCATGCTGCCGACCGAGCGGGGCGGGCATGTCTTCTATCGCCGCAACGCCGGCCTGCAGAACCAGTTCGTGCTCTACGTCCAGGCTGGTGCCGGCGCGCCGCGGGTCCTGCTCGATCCCAACGGCTGGTCGAAGGACGGGGCGACGGCACTGGCCGAATGGGCACCGTCGCGCGACGGTCGCCACGTCGTCTATGCGGTCCAGGACGGCGGTACCGACTGGCGCACCGTCCATGTCGTCGACGTCGTCTCGGGCAAGGTGCTCGCCGATAAGCTCGACTGGGTGAAATTCTCGGAACTGGCGTGGAACGCCGATGGCAGCGGCTTCTACTACTCGCGCTATCCCCAGACGCCCGGCGGCACCGATTTCCGGTCGGAAGTCTTCGATCATGCCGTGTTCTTCCACCGAATCGGCACGCCGCAGGGCGAGGACACCAAGATCTTCGCGACCCCGGAGAATCGCGGCTATTACAATCCCGCGGTGGTCAGCGCCGATGGCCGCTGGCTGGTGCTGCTGTCGAGCACCGGCTCCGACGACCGCTACGAGGTCCGGATCAAGGACCTGGCGCAGCCCGAGGCACCGATCCGCACGCTGGTCGCCAAGCGCGACGCCGACTATCGCTTCGCCGGGTCGCAGGGCACGACGCTGTACTTCGTCACCAACAAGGACGCGCCGACCTATCGACTGGTGGCGTTCGACGGCGCGAACGTCGATGCAGCGCCGCGCACCGTCGTCGCGGCCGGCAAGGCGACGATCACCGCCAGCGCGCTGGTCGGCGGGCATCTGCTGGTGACGACGCTGGAGGACGCCAAGACCGTGGTGCGCCGCTATTCGATGGCGGGCGAGGCGCAGGGCGTTGTCGCGCTGCCGGGCATCGGCACGGCCAGCGGCTTCGATGCCGAGCCGGGCAAGTCGACGACCTATTTCCAATTCGCCAGCTATAACGCCCCGACGACGATCTATCGCTACGACGCGGCGACCAACAAGGCGGCGGTGTTTCGCCGCCCGGTGACCAAGTTCGACCCGGCGCAATATGAGGTGACCCAGGTTTTCTACACGTCGAGGGACGGCACGCGGGTGCCGATGTTCGTCTCGCACAAACGTGGCCTCGACCTGTCGAAGGGCGCGCCGACGCTGCTGTACGGCTATGGCGGCTTCAACATCAGCGTATTGCCGGCCTTCCGCGTCGATGCGCTGGCGTGGATGGAGATGGGCGGCGTCTATGCGGTCGCCAATCTGCGCGGCGGCGGCGAGTATGGCGCGGCGTGGCACAGCGGCGGCAAGCTGTTCAACAAGCAGAACGTCTTCGACGATTGCATCGCGGCGGCGGAATATCTGGTCAAGACCGGCGTCACCACCCCGGCGCAGCTGGCGGTGCAGGGCGGCTCCAACGGCGGCACCCTGGTCGGCGCGGTGGTCAACCAGCGGCCCGACCTGTTCGCGGTCGGGCTGCCGGCCGTCGGCGTCATGGATATGCTGCGATTCCCGCTGTTTACCGAGGGGCGGACCTGGACCGACGATTATGGCGACCCCAAGGACGCGGCGGCGTTCAAGAACCTGCTGACCTATTCGCCATATCATAACATCAAGGGCGGCCGGGCCTATCCGGCGATCATGGCGACCACCGCCGACACCGACGACCGCGTCGTGCCGGGGCACAGCTTCAAGTATATCGCCGCGCTGCAGGCCGCCGACGCCGGGCCCAAGCCGCACCTGATCCGCATCGACACCCGCGCCGGCCACGGCAGCGGCAAGCCGACCGCCAAGATCATCGAGGAGGTCGCCGACGAATGGGCGTTCGCCGCGAAGTGGACGGGGATGGCCGACTAGTCTGCTGCTGCCCCCTCCCGTTCCGGGAGGGGAACAAGAACCGCTCTAGTCCCGCAGCAGCTCGTTGATCGCGGTCTTGGCGCGGGTCTGCGCGTCGACGCGCTTGACGATGACCGCGCACGACAGGCTCGGTCCCGGCGAGCCGTCGGGGAGCGCCTTGCCGGGCAGCGAGCCGGGGACGACGACCGAAAAGGCGGGGACGCGGCCGACGAAGACCTCGCCGGTGGTGCGGTCGACGATCTTGCTGGTCGAGGAGATGAACACCCCCATCGACAACACGCAGCCGCGTTCGACGACGACGCCCTCGACGACCTCGGAGCGTGCGCCGATGAAGCAGTCGTCCTCGATGATCGTCGGCCCGGCCTGCAGCGGCTCGAGCACGCCGCCGATGCCGACGCCGCCCGAGAGGTGGACGTTGGCGCCGATCTGGGCGCAGCTGCCGACCGTCGCCCAGCCGTCGACCATCGAGTTGGCGCCGACATAGGCGCCGATGTTGACGAAGCTCGGCATCAGCACGACGCCCGGCGCGACATAGGCGCCGCGGCGGACGATCGAGCCGGGCACGGCGCGGAAACCGGCGGCGCGGAACTCCGCCTCGGTCCAGCCCTGGAACTTGCTCGGCACCTTGTCCCACCAGTGCGCGCCGCCGGGGCCGCCGGGGATCAGCGCCATGTCGTTGAGGCGGAACGACAGCAGCACCGCCTGCTTGAGCCATTGGTTGACCTGCCAGCCGCCATTGCCGTCGGGCTCGGCGACCCGCTGAGCGCCGGTGTCGAGCGCGGCCAGCGCGGCGGTCACGGCATCGCGCAGCTCACCCGTGGTTGCGGCGTTCACCGTGTCGCGCGCGGCCCAGCCGGCCTCGATGGTCGATTGTAGGGTCATGCGCTTGCGAGCTCCTTGGCGACCCGGGCCAGCCATGGGCCGAGGTCGGGGACGGTATAGTCGATCTGGTCGCGGAACTCGCCCGGGCCCTGCTCCGAGCCGTTGTCGATCCACACGGTGGTCATGCCGATCGCCTTGGCGGGCGCGAGGTTGCGCGCCATGTCCTCGACGAACAGCGCCTTGGTGGGGTCGATCGCGTAGGTCTTGCACAACTGGTCATAGGCCAGCGCGGCGGGTTTCGGCTGGTAGTCGCCGGCGTGGATGTCGTGGATCGCCTCGAACGCATCGGCGAGGCCGAGCTTCTCCAGCACCCGCTCGGCGTAATCTACGTCGGCGTTGGTGAAAATCAGCTTGCGCCCGGGCAGCGCCGCCATCGCCGCGACCAGCTCGGCATCGTGCGCCACCGGCGACAGGTCGATGGCATGGACCTTGTCGAGGAAGGTCCGCGGATCGACGCCGTGATCGTTCATCAGGCCGCGCAGCGTCATGCCGTGCGCGTGGAAAAAGCCCTTCTGCACGACCCGTGCCTCGGCGGCGCTGACGTCGAGCAGGTCCATGATGAACTGGCCCATGTTCTGGTCGATCTGGGCGAACAGGTCGCACGACGCCGGATACAGCGTGTTGTCGAGGTCGAAGATCCAGGTGTCGATGTGAGACAGGGCGTGCATGGGTCGAGGCTATAGCGACGCCTTGCACAGACCGCCAAGCGGTTATCCCCGAGACTGTGCACAGCCGGGTTTGCTCAGGCTCCGGCGATGCGCGACAAGGCCCGCATGATCACCCCGTTGCCCCTGCGAATCGTGCCTGCCCCCGCCGACACCGCCACCCTGCCGCAGAATCTGGAGGCCGAGGCGGCGCTGCTCGGCGCGCTGATGATCGACAACCGGCTGGTCGAGGACGTCATGCTCAAGCTGCGGCCCGAGCATTTCCACGAGGCGCTGCACGGCCGCATCTACGAGGCGATCCTGCGGCTGTCGGACCGCAACATGGTGGCGACGCCGGTGACGCTGAAGCCGCTGTTCGACGCCGATCCCGCGATGGCCGACGTCGGCGGCACCGCCTATCTGGCGCGGCTGACCGAACAGTCGGCGGCGCTGATCGCGGCCAAGGACTTCGCCGCGCAGATCTACGACCTCGCCCTGCTGCGCGAGATGATCCGCGTCGGCCGCGACATGGCGGCGGGCGCCTTCGACACCGGCGCCGACGTCGCACCGTTGAAGCAGATCGAGGCGGCGGAGCTGGCGCTGTACAAGGTCGCCGAGCAGGGCGACGTCGCCGGCGCGGTCAAGACCTTCGCCCAGGCGACGCGCGAGGCGGTCGAGATGGCCGACCGCGCGATGAAGTCGGGCGGGCATTTGTCGGGCTACACCACCGGCCTCGACGCGCTCAACGCCAAGATCGGCGGGCTCCACAAGTCCGACCTGGTGATCATCGCGGCGCGTCCGGCGATGGGCAAGACCGCGCTGGCCACCAACATCGCCTTTGCCTGTGCGCAGCGGGCCCAGCGCGACGCCGCCGACGGCATCCCGCCGGAGAAGTCCAGCGGCACCGGCGTGGCATTCTTCAGCCTCGAGATGTCGTCCGACCAGCTGGCGACGCGCGTCCTCGCCGAGCAATCGGGCGTCAACTCCGAGAGCCTGCGCATGGGCAAGATCAGCCAGGACGAGTTCAACCGGCTGGCGCGCGCCGCCGGGGCGCTGTCGGACCTGCCGCTCTACATCGACGACACGCCCGCCCTGTCGATCGCCGCGCTCAGGACCCGCGCGCGGCGTTTGAAGCGCCAGCGCGGCGTCGGGCTGATCGTCGTCGACTATCTCCAGCTGCTGCAGGGCTCCTCGAAAGCATCGAGCGACAACCGCGTGCAGGAGATCTCGGAGATCACCCGCGGTCTCAAGACACTGGCCAAGGAACTGCAGGTGCCGGTGCTGGCGCTGTCGCAGCTCAGCCGCGCCGTCGAAAACCGCGAGGACAAGCATCCGCAACTCGCCGACCTTCGCGAGTCGGGCACCATCGAGCAGGACGCCGATATCGTGCTGTTCGTTTACCGCGAGGAATATTATCACTCGCTCAAGCAGCCCGACCCCGAGGATACCGAGAAGCATCTGAAATGGCGCGAGAAAGCCGAGAAGATATTTGGCCTGGCCGAAGTCGTCGTCGCCAAGCAGCGTCACGGCTCGACCGGCACGGTGCCGCTGACCTTCCACAAGTCGACGACCAAGTTCTCGGATCGCGCCGAGGACGCCTATCTGCCCGAGCGCTACGAGTGACCGCTGCCGCATGAGCGACGATGGTGCGCGCGCCCTGACTTACGGCATCACGGGCATCGTCATGGTAATTGTCCTGGCCTTCCGCTGGCGGCGGATGAAGCGCAGCACGCCGTTGAAGCTGGAGCGGCTGTGGATCATCCCGGTGCTGTATTCGGCATTTGCGGCAACGGTGTTCTGGCTGCTGCCGCCGCACGGCTGGCAATGGGCCTGGGCCGCCGGCGCGCTGATCCTGGGCGGCGGTGTCGGCTGGTTGCGCGGCAAGGCGATGCGGATCGAGATCGACCCGGTGACCCACGACCTCAACCAGCGCCAGTCGCCCGCCGCGCTGCTGATCATCGTCGGGCTGGTCGTGGTGCGAATCTTGACGCGATCGGCGTTCGGCATGGACGTCGATCCGGCGCACGTCAGCCACGGGCTGATCGGCGCGTTCATCGCCTTCGCTGTCGGCCTGTTGAGCCTCCAGCGCCTCGAAATGTACCTGCGCGCCCGGCGGTTGCTGGTGGCGGCACGCGCCTCCCGGTTGGCCGCTGCGGAGTAGCATCGCGTTGGCGACAACCCCGGCTGACTGCCGCGCTGTGCTTGCGCCGGGGCGGTCGCCCGCTAAGACCGTGGTGATGTCGTCCACCGCCCCGCTCCGACTGATCGTCGATACCGCCGCGCTGGCTGCCAATTGGCGGCACCTGGCAGCGCGCAGCGGCGTCACTTGCGGCGCAGCGGTCAAGGCCGACGCTTACGGGCTGGGCGCGCATGGCACGGTGCGGGCGCTGGCCGAGGCCGGGTGCCGCGACTTCTTCGTGGCGCACTGGAACGAGGCGGCGGCGCTCGGCGACCTTGGCGACGATGTCCGCGTCGCGGTGTTCCACGGCATCGCACCCGGCGAGGAGGCGCTCGCCACCGGGCGCGCGGTGCCGGTCCTCAACACGCCCGCGCAAGTCACCCGCTGGCGCGAGATCGCTGCCGGGCGCGCCTGCGACATCATGATCGACACCGGCCTCAACCGGCTTGGCCTGAGCCTGGCGGAAGCCACCTCGGGCCTGCTCGACGGCATCGAGATCCGCACGTTGCACAGCCACCTCGCCTGCGCCGACGATCGCGATCACCCGCTCAATGCGCTCCAGTTGCAGCGTTTTCGCGAGGCCGTCGCCGCGGTGCCGCACCAGCGCGCCAGTCTCGCCAACTCCGCCGGTACCTGCCTTGGCCCCGACTATGCCTTCGACATGATCCGCCCCGGCATCGCGCTGTACGGCTGGGTCGCCTACCCCGATCATGCCCGCTCGCTCCAGCGTGTCGTCGGCATCGAGGCCAGCGTCGTCCAGGTCCGTGACGTCGGCGTCGGCCAAGCCTTCGGCTATAACGCCACCTGGACCGCGACCCGCCCGACACGGCTGGCGCTCGCCAACCTGGGCTATGCCGACGGCTATCGGCGCGCCTTCTCCAATCTCGGCGCCGTGCGCTTCGGCGGCCAGCGTTGCCCGGTCGTCGGCCGCGTCTCGATGGACCTGATCGGCGTCGACGTGACCGGGCTCGATGTGGCCGAGGGCGACTGGCTGGAGGTGGATTTCGACCTCGACACGGCGGCCGGCGCGACCGGCATTGCGCAATATGAGTTGCTGACTGGCCTCGGCCACCGCTATCAGCGGCGTTATATATGAACCGCCTGATGCTCCGAACGGTGGGCGCGCTCGCCGCGATCGGTGGAGTCGTGATCGAAGCACTGGCCTCGATCGGGCGCCTCGCCAAGTTCGCCTGGCGCGCGCTCAGCCACGGCCTGCTGCCGCCCTATTACCCGTCGCGACTGTTCGAGCAGATGCTGGTCATCGGCTATTTCTCGCTGCCGGTCGTCGGCATGACCGCGCTGTTCATCGGCTCGGCGCTGGCGCAGCAGATCTTTATCGGTGGCAGCCGCTTCAACGCCGCCTCGACCGTCCCGGCAGTCACCGTCATCGGCATCGTCCGCGAACTCGGGCCGGTGCTCGGCGGCCTGATGGTGGCGGGCCGCGTGTCTTCGGCGATGGCGGCGGAACTGGGCACGATGCGCGTCACCGAGCAGATCGACGCGCTGGCGACGCTGCGCACCGATCCGTTCCGCTATCTGATCGCGCCGCGCATCCTGGCGGCGGTGATCGTCATGCCGATCCTGGTGCTGGTCGCCAATTCGGTCGGCGTCCTCGGCGGCTTCCTGCTGGCGACCAGCCGGCTGGGCTTCAATTCCGCCAATTACCTCAGCACGACGATGCACTACCTCAAGGTCGACGACGTCGTCTCGTCGATGGTCAAGGCGACGGTATTCGGCTTCATCATCGCGCTGATGGGCTGCTATCACGGCTTCAAGTCGAGCGGCGGCGCCGCCGGCGTCGGCAAGGCGACCACCGACGCGGTGGTCAGCGCGTTCATCCTGATCCTGCTTTCGAACCTTATCATCACTGTGATCGTTTTCGGATCATGAGCCAGCCCTGGTGACCGATATCCCGAAGATCGCGCTCAAGGGCATCCGCAAGCGTTTTGGCGCCAAGCACGTCCTCAACGGCGTCGATCTCAACATCTGTGCGGGCGAATCGATGGTCATCATCGGTGGCTCGGGCACCGGCAAGTCGGTGACGATCAAGTGCATCCTCGGCCTGATCCGCCCCGACGCCGGGCTGATCGAGGTCGACGGGGTCGATATCACCCATCTGAAGGGCCGCGCACTGGCGGCGCACCAGGCGCGCTTCGGCATGTTGTTCCAGGGCGGCGCACTGTTCGATTCGCTCAGCGTCTGGCGCAACGTCAGCTTCGCCCTCGACCAGTCGCGGCGGTCGACCGAGTTGAGAGCCGCGGCGATCGACAATCTGGCGCGCGTCGGCCTGGGTGCCGATGTCGCCGACCTGCGCCCGTCCGAACTGTCTGGCGGCATGCAAAAGCGCGTCGCACTGGCCCGTGCCATCGCCCCGCGGCCGGAAATCATCTTCTTCGACGAGCCGACAACCGGCTTGGACCCGATCATGGCCGATGTTATCAATGATCTGATCGTCGAACTGGTCAAGGATCTCAAGATCACTGCGTTGACCATCACCCACGACATGGCCAGCGTCCGCAAGATCGCCGACCGCGTCGCGATGCTGTATAACGGCCGCATCGTCTGGCACGGGCCGCGCGAAGGCATCGACGCGACCGCCAATCCTTACGTTAACCAATTCGTCAACGGTCGTGCCGAAGGCCCGATCAAGATGGCGGTCCGGCAGTTTTGAGCGGCGCGGGCGAACTCGTCGTCATGCTCGCCAATACTGCGGGCGGCGACCGGCGCGCCTTTGAATCATTGTATGCCGCGACGTCGGCAAAACTATTCGGCGTCATCCTGCGTATCTTGCTCGAACGGGGCGAGGCCGAGGATGTTCTGCAGGAAGTTTATACGATTGTCTGGCGCAAGGCGGCCGAGTTCGACGCCAGCCGCGCCAGCCCGATTACTTGGATGGTGACGATCGCGCGCAATCGCTCGATCGACCGGCTGCGCGCACGCGGCAGCCGGCCCGTCGTGCAGCTCGACGAAGCGCATGACGTGCGCGACGACAGCCCCGGTGCCGACGAGGCGATCGACGCCGGTCGCGCCGCGACGGCGATCCAGGCGGCACTGGCCAAGCTCGACCCGCGCCATGCCGCGGCGATCCGCAGCGCCTATTTCGAGGGCCTGACCTATGAGGCGCTGGCCGAGCGCGACGGCGTTCCGGTCGGCACGTTGAAAAGCTGGGTGCGGCGCGGACTGATCCGCATGCGCGGGGCGATGGCGGCATGAGCGGCCAGGATTTCGACCGGATGGACGACGGCGCACCCGATGACGGCGCGGCGTTCGCCGCTGATTACGCGCTGGGTGCGCTCGGTGCCGCCGATCGCGTCGTCGCCGAGCGACGCATGGCGAGCGACCCCGCTTTCCGCTCCGAGGTCGAGGCCTGGCAGGCCGTGCTGGCGCCCATGGCCGAGGATATCGCCCCGGTCGCGCCACCGCCCGCGCTATGGGCCCGGATCGATGCAGCAACCCGCCCGGTGGCGGCGACCGTTCCTCAGCTAGGGAGCCAGAGTATGTGGAGCAGCCTCAACCTGTGGCGGTACATCGCCGGGGCCTCGACGGTCGCCGCAGGTATCGCCGTCGCCTTGCTGGTGGCGCGGCCACCGCAGCCGGCGCAGCAGCCGATACTGGTCGCGCGCCTGGCCGCCAGCGACGGCAGCGGCGTCATCACCGCGACCTATGACGCGGCGCGCGGCTCGGTGATCCTGACGCCGGCGGGCAAGTCCGATGCAGCCGGCAAGACGCCCGAGCTTTGGGTGATCGAGGGCGACAAGCCACCGCGCTCGCTGGGGACGATCGACATCTCCTCGACGACCTCGACCGCGATCCCGTCGGAGCGGCTGCGCGGCCTGAAGGAAGGCTCGACGCTGGCGATCAGCCTCGAGCCCAAGGGCGGCTCGACCACCGGCGCACCGACCGGGCCGATCGTCGCTACCGGCAAGCTGACCGGCATCTAGCCGCCCTGCGGCATTTCGGACCCGCAACTGTCGCCGCCAGGCATGCGTACCTGTGCCGTCCGGTTAGCGGGCTGGTTCAGGAGACTTGAAATGATGACAGGCAAGCAGGCGCTGGCCGCTGCGCTGATGACGATCGCCATGGTGGGGCCGCTGGCCGGTGCCGTCTACGCCAAGACCGTGATGGTGGGTGGGGCACCGATGCTGCCGACCAAGAACATCATCGAGAACGCCGTCAATTCCAAGGATCACACGACGCTGGTCGCCGCCGTCAAGGCCGCCGGCCTGGTCGATACGCTGTCCGGCCCGGGTCCGTTCACCGTCTTCGCGCCGACCAACGAAGCCTTTGCCAAGCTGCCCGCCGGCACCGTCGAGACCCTGGTCAAGCCGGAGAACAAGGACACGCTGAGCAAGATCCTGACCTATCACGTGGTCAGCGGCGCGATGGACTCCAAGGCCATCGCCAAGGCGATCAAGGCCGGCAACGGCCGCGCGACGCTCAAGACCGTGCAGGGCGGCGACCTGACCGCGACGATGGTCGGCACCAAGCTCAAGCTGATGGACGTCAAGGGTAATGCCTCGACCGTCACCATCGCCGACGTCTACCAGTCGAACGGCGTCATCCACGTCGTCGACACCGTGTTGATGCCGCAGTAATCCGGATCGGCCGGGACAAGCTTCAGGGCCTGTCCCGGCCACCGATCTTGACTCTGTCGGGGCTGCCGTCTATCCGCGCCCTTCGATTGCGTACCCTGCCCGGCAGGGAGCGAGCCCAAGGACCCGACGATGAAGCGTACTTATCAACCGAGCAAGCTGGTGCGCGCGCGCCGTCATGGGTTCCGCCTGCGCATGTCGACCCCGGGTGGCCGCAAGGTGCTGGCCAACCGCCGCGCCAAGGGCCGTGCCAAGCTCAGCGCCTAAACGCCGGCGGCCGGCGCGGTGGACCTCGCCGGCATCCCGACGATCTCGCTCAGGCGGGACTTCCTCAGCGCCAATCACGGTCGCCGGGCGCCAACGCCCGGCTTCGTGTTGCTCGTGCGCCGTCGCGGTGACGACGATGCCGCGATGCGCGCCGGCTTCACGGTCACCAAGAAGATCGGCAACAGCGTCGTCCGCAACCGCCTCAAGCGCCGCCTGCGCGCGCTAGTCCGGGGCGTGCTGCCCGAACTCGGCATTGCCGGCGCGGACCATGTCCTGATCGGGCGCGCCGACGGACTGACCCGCGATTTCGAGGCGCTGGCGGCGGACCTGCGCAAGGCGCTGGCGCGATGCGCCTCGTAAACCGCCTGCTGATCCTGCCGATCCGGGCCTGGCAGCTCGGACCGTCGCGAATCCTGCCGTCGTCGTGCCGCTACGCCCCCTCCTGCTCCGCCTATGCGATCCAGGCGATCGAGAAGCACGGGGCGCTCAAGGGCCTATGGCTCGGCACCCGGCGTATCCTCAGCTGCCACCCCTGGGGCGGCTCGGGTTACGACCCGGTTCCCTAAGGCGCTATGACCCCGTCCCTTAAGCCGCTATAGACCGCGCGCGCACCGTGCCGCGCGCCTCGTGAAAGACCCGCAGCTTGTCCGACAACCGTAACATGATCCTGGCGTTCGCGCTGTCGCTGCTGATCTGGTTCGGCTGGAGCTTCGCTTCGGAGCGTTTCTTCCCGCAGCCCAAGCGCCCGACCACCGCCGCCGTCGTCGCCGGTGCCGGCACGCCGCAGAACAGCAGCCCGACCATCCCCGCGGCTCCCGGCGAGATCCCCGCCGCCGCTGGTGCCGATGCGGTCCGCCCGCTCGCCGTCGTCGCGGCAGAAACCCCGCGCCTGCGCATCGACACGCCGCGGCTGCTCGGTTCGCTCAACCTGAAGGGCGCCCGTGTCGACGACTTGGTGCTCAAGACCTATTCGCAGACCATCGACAAGGCCTCGCCGCCGGTGCGCCTGTTCAGCCCGAGCGGCACCACCGACGCCTATTTCGCCCAGTTCGGCTGGGCCGGCGTTGGCGCCCCGGGTGCCGATACCGTCTGGACCGCCAGCGGCCCGGTACTGACCCCGACCACGCCCGTCACCCTAAGCTGGACCAACCCGGCCGGCGCGGTGTTCGAGATCGTGCTGTCGGTCGACGACCATTGGCTGTTCACGGCGAAGCAGCGCGTCCGCAATGCCGGACCGACACCGCTGACCGTGCGCTCCTACGGCCTGGTCGGCCGCACCGGCATCGGCCATGAGACCGACGCCAACAACCTCCACGTCGGCCCGCTGGGCGTCGTCAACGGTAAGCTGATGGACACCGAGGTCGCCTATAAAAAGCTTCGCGACAATGGCGCGCAGAGCCTCAGCAGCACCGGCGGCTGGCTCGGCATCACCGAGAAATACTGGCTGGCGGCGGTCATTCCCGACCAGGCCTCGCCGGTCGCGATGCGCTTCTCGGCAAACCCCGGCGACCGTTTCCAGACCGACTATCTCGCCGGCCCGGTCACCGTCGCGCCCGGTGCGACGGTCGAGACCACGGCGCGGCTGTTCGCCGGCGCCAAGGAAGTCGAGACGCTGACCCGCTACCGCGACACCTTCGGCATCCCGCTGTTCGAGCGCGCCGTCGACTGGGGCTGGTTCCGCGTCATCGCCCAGCCGATCTACATGCTGCTCGATTTCCTGTTCAAGCTGACCGGCAACTTCGGCGTCGCGATCATCGGCCTGACCCTGTGTGTCCGCGCCCTGATGTTCCCGATCGCCCAGCGCCAGTTCGCCTCGATGGCCAAGATGCGTGTCGTCGCGCCTCGCCTGAAGGAGCTGCAGGAGCGCTACAAGGACGACAAGCCCAAGCTCCAGTCGGAGATGATGGCGCTGTACGCCAAGGAGAAGGTCAACCCGGTCGCCGGCTGCCTGCCGATCTTCATCCAGATCCCGGTGTTCTACGCGCTGTACAAGACCCTGCTGATCTCCACGGAAATGCGGCACCAGCCGTTCATCCTGTGGATCAAGGACCTTAGCGCGCCCGATCCGGTGACGCCGCTCAACCTGTTCGGCCTGATCCCCTGGACGCCGCCGCACATGATCGCGCTCGGCGTGCTGCCGATCATCCTCGGCGTCACGATGTGGCTGCAGCAGCGGCTCAACCCGGCGGTCATGGACCCGGTCCAGAAGCAGGTCTTCGCCTTCATGCCGTGGGTGTTCATGTTCATCATGGCGCCGTTCGCGGCCGGGCTGCAGCTGTACTGGATCATCAACAACATCATCTCGATCGCCCAGCAATACGTCATGCTGCGCAAATACCCGATGCCCGCGACCCCGACGGTGGCGGCACCATGAGCGACGACCAAATCGGCGCGAAGCCCGTGATCGTTGATGTCGGTGGCGGAAAGCCACCGATCGACGCCGAGGAGAAGGCCCGCCGCTGGGCGCTCGAAGACGCCCGCCGCATCTTCACCGGGCCGATCGAATTCCTGAAGTCGGCGCCGGGGCTGGAGTTCCTGCCCGACCCCAAGGTCCCGGAGATCGCCTTTGCCGGGCGGTCGAACGTCGGCAAGTCATCGCTGCTCAACGCGCTGACCGGGCGGCAGGGGCTGGCACGGACCTCCAATACGCCGGGCCGGACGCAGGAGCTCAACTTCTTCGAAGTCGGCGACCCGCTGTCGTTCCGCCTCGTCGACATGCCCGGCTATGGCTATGCCGAGGCGCCCAAGGACATCGTCCGGCGCTGGCAGAACCTCGTGTTCGACTATCTGCGCGGGCGTGCCGTGCTCAAGCGCGTGCTGCTGCTGATCGACGCCCGCCACGGCATCAAGCCGGTCGACGGCGACATCATGGACCTGCTCGACAAGGCCGCCGTCAGCTACCAGGTCGTGCTGACCAAGGGCGACAAGATCAAACCGACCGAGTTGGCGGCGACGCTCGCCAAGGTCGAGGAGATCGCCCGCAAGCACCCGGCGGCCTTCCCGAGCCTGTTGGCGACGAGCAGCGAAAAGGGCACCGGGATCCTAGAGCTGCAGGCTGCGGTGGTAGCGGCGGCACTGAGCTAGAGCTTACTGCTCCCTCCCCCCACGGTGAGCCCTTGCGAACCGAGAGTGGGAAGGGTCGGGGTGGGGGCGCCCTTCGGCGACCTTCTTACTTCCGCGCACGAAACGCCACCCCGGCCCTCTGGGGGAGGGAGCAGAGCCTAGCCCGCGTCCTGGCCGTTCGCCTGCAGCACGCCGCCCGCCAGGTACAGCGAGCCTGCGACCAGCACGACCGGCGGCCGCGCCCGGTCCGAGCTCCGGGCGATCTCGGTCATCGCCGCCTCGACGCTCGTTGCAGCAATCCCCGGCAGCCCGGTCTCGCGGGCCCGCAGTGCCAGTTCGGTCGGCGAATGATGCTCATGGCTCGGCACCGGCACGGTGTAAACCGCGGTGGCGCGCTCGGCGAACGGCTTGAGGAAGCCCGCGGCATCCTTCACCGCCAGCATGCCGACGATCAGGTAGAAGGGCCGCTCGGCCAGCGGATGTGCGCGGAACGCCTCGGCGATCGCGCGCCCCGCGGCCGGATTATGCCCGCCATCGAGCCAGACCTCGCTCCCCGGCGGCAGTTTCGCTACCAGCGGGCCCGGCTCCAGCCGCTGCAACCGCGCCGGCCATTCCGCCCAGCCCATCCCTGCCCGCAACGCCGCCTCCGGCACCGCGACGTGATGCTGGTGCCGCAGCATCGCCACCGCCAGCGCCGCATTGTCGAGTTGGTGAGCCCCGACTAGGCGGGGCAGCGGCAGCGCTACCTTGCCCATATGGTCGCGGTAATGCAGCTGGCCTTCATACGGCGCCGCGTCCCATTCCTCGCCGCGGACGATCAGCTTGGCCCCGGCAACGCCCGCGACTTCGGCAATGCGCGTCGTCACCTGGCGCGGATAGCGCGACAGCACCAGCGGCACGCCGCGCTTGGCGATCCCGGCCTTTTCCTGTGCGATTTCAAGGATGGTATTGCCGAGCCACGCCTGGTGGTCGAGGCCGAGCTGCGCGATGCCGCCGATCACCGGGGTGACGACGTTGGTCGCGTCCAGCCGCCCGCCCAGCCCGACCTCGATGATGCAGGCGTCCGCCGGCGTCCGCGCAAAGGCCAGCATTGCGACCGCCGTGGTCAGCTCGAAGAAGGTGATGCGCCCGCCGCCGTTGACCGCCAGCACGTCGGACAGCAGCCCGATCAGCGTGTCGTCGTCGACGATGCTGCCGGCCAGCCGGATGCGCTCGTTGAAGCGGATCAGATGCGGCGAGGTATAGCTGTGGACGCGCTTGCCCGACGCCTCCAGGCAGGCGCGCAGGAACGCCGCGGTCGAGCCCTTGCCGTTGGTCCCGGCGATATGGAACACCGGCGGCAGCTTGGTGTGCGGATTGCCGAGCCGCGCCAGCAGCCGCTCGAGCCGCGCCAGCCCCAGGTCCATGGTGTTCTCGTGCAGCGCGAACGCCGCCGCGAGCAGCGCGTCGAGCACCGGGTTGGTCGAGCGCGCCGCCTCCATCAGGCGGCGATGTTGCGGCGCATCAACAGGCCCAGCGTCCGCCCCAGTGTCTCGGTCAACGCCTTGCGGTGTACGACCATGTCGAGCATGCCGTGCTCCAGCAGATACTCGGCGCGCTGGAAGCCCTCGGGCAGCTTTTCGCGGATGGTCTGCTCGATCACCCGCTGCCCGGCGAAACCGATCAGCGCCTTGGGCTCGGCGATCTGGATGTCGCCGAGCATCGCATAGCTGGCGGTGACGCCACCGGTCGTCGGATCGGTCATCACGACGATGTAGGGCAGCCCGGCCTCGCGCAGTTCGGCGATCGCGACCGTCGTGCGCGGCATCTGCATCAGGCTGAGGATGCCCTCCTGCATGCGTGCGCCACCCGCCGCAGTGAACACCACGAACGGCTCGCGCGCCTTGACCGCGGCCAGCGCCCCGGTGAGGAACGCTTCGCCGACGCCCAAGCCCATCGAGCCGCCCATGAAGGCGAAGTTCTGCACCGCGACGGTGACCGGCACGCCGCCAATCTTGCCGCGCGCCACCGCCATCGCCTCGGGCTCGCCGGTGGCGGTACGCGCGGTCTTCAATCGGTCGACGTAGCGCTTCTGGTCCTTGAACTTGAGCGGGTCTTCCTGGACGGCGGCGACCGTCAGGCGGTTGTGGATGCCGTCGTCGAACACCTGGGCGAAGCGCACCGTCGGCCCGATGCGCTCGTGATGGTCGCAGCGCGGGCAGACGTGGAGGTTCTCCTCGAACTCCTTGACGTACAGCATCGCGCCGCAATTCCGGCACTTGTGCCACAGGTTCTCGGGCGTCTCGCGGCGCTTCATGAACTGCGTCAGGCGCGAGCGGGTGGTGGTGATCCAGCTCATGCGGCGGCCTCCAGGCGAGCGGTTCGGATCGCCGTGGCAAGGCTGCGGACGAAGCCCTCGACCTGTTCGGGCAGGTCGTTGGCCCGGGTTTCCGCCGCCGCGCCGATCATCGAGACGATCGCCGAGCCGACGACCACCGCATCGGCGACGCGCGCTACGGCTGCAGCTGCCTCGGGGGTACGGATACCGAAGCCCACCGCGATCGGCATGTCGGTGGCGGTCCGCAGCCGGGCGACTGCCGCGCCGATATCCTCGGCGGTGGCGGAGTTGGCGCCGGTGATGCCGGCGACCGCGACGTAATACAGGAAGCCCGAAGCGCCGGCGACGACTGCCGGGAGCCGGCGCGTGTCGGTGGTCGGGGTGGCGAGGCGGATCATGTGCAGGCCGTGGCGCTGCAACGACGGCGCGAGTTCGGCGTCCTCCTCGGGCGGCAGGTCGACGATGATCGTGCCGTCGAGGCCGGCGGCATGGGCATCGGCGGCGAAGCGCTCGACGCCGTAAGCGAGGACCGGGTTGAAATAGCCCATCAGGATCAGCGGGGTCTCGGCGTCATGGGCGCGGAAGTCGCGGACCATTGTCAGCAGCCGGATCAGGGTGGCTCCGGCGCCGAGCGCACGGATGTTGCCGGCCTGGATCGCCGGGCCATCGGCCATCGGGTCGCTGAACGGCATGCCGATCTCGACGATATCCGCACCCCCGGCGACGAGGCTGCGCAGGACGCGGGCCGACATCTCCGGGCCGGGGTCACCGGCGGTGACGAAGGTGACCAGCGCGGCGCGGTTCTGCGCGGCGCAGGCGGCGAAGGTGCGGGACAGGCGGTCGGTCAAAGCTCGATCCCCAGCGCGCTCGCCACCGTGAAGATGTCCTTGTCCCCGCGCCCGCAAAGGTTCGCGACGATGATCTCGTCCGCGCGCATTGTCGGGGCGAAGCGGCGGACCGCGGCGATGGCGTGTGCCGGCTCCAGCGCCGGGATGATGCCCTCGGTGCGGCACAGCAGCTGGAACGCCGACAGCGCTTCCTCGTCGGTCGCCGACTGGTATTCGACGCGGCCGATCGAGTGCAGCCAGGCGTGCTCGGGCCCGATGCCGGGATAGTCGAGGCCCGCAGAAATCGAGTGCGCCTCGGCGATTTGCCCGTCGGCGTCCTGCAGCAGGCGCGTCTTGTTGCCGTGCAGAACCCCGTCGACGCCGCCGACCAGCGAGGCGGCATGCTCCGAAGTGTGCAATCCGTGGCCGGCCGCCTCGACGCCGATCATGCGAACCGAGGCGTCGTCGAGGAACGGGTGAAACAGACCGATGGCGTTCGAGCCGCCACCGATCGCGGCGCACAGCACGTCGGGCAACCGGCCCTCGGCGTCGAGGATCTGCGCCCGCGCTTCGCGCCCGATGACCGACTGGAAGTCGCGGACGAGCTCGGGATAGGGGTGCGGGCCGGCGGCGGTGCCGATGATGTAGAAGGTGTCGTCGACGTTGGTGACCCAGTCGCGCAGCGCCTCGTTCATCGCGTCCTTCAGGGTGCGCGAGCCGCTCTCGACGGCGCGGACTTCGGCGCCGAGCAGCTTCATGCGGAAGACGTTGGGCGCCTGCCGGGCGATGTCGCGGGCGCCCATGTAGATGATGCAGGGCATGCCGAAACGCGCCGCAACCGTAGCGGTAGCGACGCCGTGCTGGCCGGCGCCGGTCTCGGCGATGATGCGGGTCTTGCCCATGCGCTTGGCCAGCAGGATCTGGCCGACGCAATTGTTGATCTTGTGCGCGCCGGTGTGGTTGAGCTCGTCGCGCTTAAAGTAGATCTTGGCGCCGCCGAGCTCGCGGGTCAGCGCCTCGGCGAAGTACATCGGGCTGGGGCGGCCGACATAATGCGTCAGCAGCCAGTCGAGTTCGGCCTGGAACGCCGGGTCGGCTTGCGCGGCGCGATAGGCGGCCTCGAGGTCGAGGATCAGCGGCATCAGCGTCTCGGCGACGTAGCGCCCGCCATAGGCACCGAAATGCCCGCGGGCATCGGGTCCGCTCCGCAGGGAGTCTGAAATCTTGGCTGCACTTGCCATCACGCCGTCCTGACCGCTTCGATGAACGCCCGTATCTTGTGCACCGACTTGACGCCCGGTGCCTCCTCGACCCCCGACGACACGTCGACCAGCGGCGGGCGAAGATCGCGCACCGCTGCCCCGACATTGTCGGCGTCGAGCCCGCCTGACAGGCCCCACGCCATGTCCGGCCGCGCGTCGCTCAGCAACCGCCAGTCGAAGCGCAGTCCGTTGCCACCGGGCAGGGGGGCGGAACTAGGCGCTTTGGCGTCGAGGAGCAACAGGTCGCAGGCGCCGCGGGCCGCAGCGACCGCGGCGCGGATGTCGGCGGCGGTGGTGACGCCCGCGGCTTTCCACAGCGCCAGGCCGTAGCGGGCGCGGATCGCCGCCAGCCGGGCCGGGGATTCGCTGCCGTGGAGCTGGATCGCGTCGAGGCTGGGCGTTGCAGCGTCGAGCAGCGCGTCGTCAGGGTCGACGAAGACGCCGACCTTGGTCACCGACGGCGGGACACGCGCCGCCAGCCCTGCGGCGCGCTCGGGGAGCAGGTTGCGCGGGCTGCGGGCGAAGAACACGAATCCGACATGCGAGGCGCCCGCACCGATCGCGGCGTCGAGGGTGTCGGGCGTCGACAGGCCGCAGATCTTGATGGACGTCACAGGCTGGCGGCGATGGCGCGCGCCGCAGCGGCTGGGTCGGCGGCCCCGGTGATCGGGCGGCCGATGACCAGCATCGAGGCTCCGGCGGCGAGTGCTTCGGCGGGGGTCATGACGCGCTTCTGGTCGCCGATGTCGCTGCCGGCAGGGCGGACGCCAGGGACGACGAAATAACCTTCGGGCCAGACCGCTTTCGCTGCCGCGACCTCATGGGGGGAGCAGACGATGCCGTCGAGGCCCGACGCGCGCGCCAAGGCGGCCAGGCGTGCGACCTGCGCCGCGACGTCGCCGCCGACGCCGATGTCGCTCAGGTCACCGTCGTCGAGGCTGGTCAGCACGGTCACCGCGACGACCTTGCAGCCGGGCAGCGCGGCGGCCTTGGCGGCCTCCAGCATGGCGCGGCCACCGGCTGCATGGACGGTCAGCACGGCGGGCTGCAGCGCCGCGAGGCTGCGCACTGCACCCGCCACCGTGTTGGGAATGTCGTGGAACTTCAGGTCGATGAACGTCGGCAGCCCGGCGAGCGCCGCGACTCCGGCGGGACCGTTGGCGACGAAATACTCCAGCCCCAGCTTGATGCCGCCGACATGGCCCGCGACCGCATCGACCAGCGCCCGGGCCCGTGCGACGTCAGGCGTGTCGATCGCGACGAAAACCGGGCTCATCCGTACCCCGGCGGCACGACTGTCGGCTGGGCCTCCGACGTCAGGACGGGCGGCGCGATCATCGGAGCCAGCGGCGCCTCCGCCCGCGCCAGCCGCCGCGACCAGCGCGCCCGCGACACCCGGTGCGCCAGGTACATCGGCAGCGCCCCCGCCAGGAACGCCGCCAGCACGATCAGCGGCACCGGCATGGTGACCACCGTCGCGCCGAAGCCGACGGTCGCCGGATAACCCCAGTTCGGCACCGCGAACAGCACGAACGCCGCCAGCGCCGCCCCCAGCAATATCAGTCTCACCGCGCCCATGGCCGCCCCCTAGATCTCGCCGTCGACCGGGGCCAGCCCAGCCTCGGTCAGTGCCGCCAGCAGCGCGACCGCGCAGGCGTCGAGCAGCATAGGGTCGGTGGCGCGAATTACGAAATTGGCTCCGGTGCGCCCCTCGCGCCAGAACGGATAGCTGCCGATCTGCGTGCCGGGGTTGGCTTTTTCGACGGCGGCCAACGTCGCCGCAACGGCGCTTTCGGCGGTCCAGGCGGCGACGGTACGGCTCAGCACCGGCTTGCCGCCCGGCAGCTTGCCGTCGAGCGCCGCCAACATGCCCTGGGTGATCGACGGCACCCCGGCCATGATGAAGATGTTGCCGTGGCGGATGCCGGGTGCGCCGGTCCGCGGGTTCTCGATCAGCTCGGCCCCCTCCGGCACCCGCGCCATGCGCAACCGCGCGTCGGTCAGCTTGTCGCCATAGTATTTTTCCAGGATCGCCCGCGCCGCGGGGTGGACGACGACCCCGACGCCCAGCGCCGCGGCGATCGCATCGACGGTGATGTCGTCGTGGGTCGGGCCGATGCCGCCGGTGGTGAACAGATAGTCGTAGGCACCGCTCAATGCCTTGACCGCGGCCCCGATGGCGGCGTGATCGTCGGCGACGACGCGGACCTCACGCAGGCGAATGCCCTGCACGCCCAGCCACTTGGCGAGATACGCCAGGTTCGCGTCCTGCGTCCGCCCCGACAGGATCTCGTCGCCGATGATCAGCAGCGCGGCAGTATAGATGCGGTCGGTGTCGGGCATAGCCGGGGTCTAGCGCAGGGGGTCGGCGGGCGCAAAGGGCACGAGCGTCGCGCCGGCCAACGACCGTCATCCCGGCGAAGGCCGGGACCCATTCGACCAGCTCGTGGCGATCTGGCCCGTCATTTCCGGCGGCTCGCGAATGGGTCCCGGCCTTCGCCGAAATGACGGACTAAGCCTTGCCCTTCCGGAACAGCAATCGGTCGGGCCCCTTGAAGCCGGTCGTCCAGACGATCGCGCCGAAGACCCCGAGGATGGCGAGGATGCCGACCGACAATTGCAGCGGCTCGGCCAGCAGCTGCACCCCCAGCCCGACCGCGAAGGCCGGCACGCCCGCGCCGATCAGCGACCAGCGCCAGCCGCTGACCTTGGCGTGCAGGGCGCGCGACAGCACCTGCGTCTTGGCGATCGACAGGAACAGCGCCGCCGTCGCCAGCCCGCCGGCGGCACCGACGGCGAGCAGCGACGTCCGCCCGGTGCGCTCGAAATACCAGACCAGCACCAGCGTCACGCCGACCTGCACGACCAGCCCGATCATCGACCACAGCAGATTCGCGCCGCGCCGGACGTAGATCAGCGCGCCCTCGGTCACCGCCGCCTGCGCCGCGAACAGCTCGACGACCAGCAGCAGCGCCAGCACCGCGGCACCCTGCGCGAACGCCGGTCCGAACAGCCCCATGCCGGCACGTCCGGTCATGCCCAGCGCCAGCACGACGCCGAGCTGCACCGCGCCGATCCAGAAGCCGATCTGGCGGACATGCCCGGCGACGACACCGAGGTCGCCCCGCGCCAGGTTGGTGGTGATCACCGGGCCGAGGATCGGATCGAAGCTGGTCTTCAATTTTTGCGGCAGCGAGGCGATCTGCTGCGCGACATAATAGACGCCGATGACCTCTGGCGGCGCGAAACGCCCGAGGATGAAAACGTCGAGGCGGCGGGAACCCCAGTCGGCGACATCGGCCCCGGCCAGCGGCGCATTGGCCCGCGCGATCCGCCACAGCCGCCCCGGATGCGGCCACCAGCCGCCGCGCGGCAGGCCGAAGCTGCGCACCAGCGGGATCACCGAGGCGAGCATCGCAAAGGTCAGCGACACCGCATAGGCGATGATCAGCCCGTCGCCGCCGACCGGGGTGAAGGCCAGTCCGAAGGCGACGATGCTCAGCGTCCACGGCTCGACGACGGAACGCGCGCGCACCGTCGCGGCGATATCGCGGCGGAATGCCAGCGCCGCCAGCGATACGTCGGAGGCGACGACCGCCAGCGCGATCAGCGGGAACCAGCGGTCGATCCCCGAGATGCGGCTGTTGGGAAAGACGATCCACGGCAGCGCGATCAGCAGCACGCTGCCCAGGATCGCACCGGCCCAGGCGAGCACCAGCGCATCGGCGACGACGTGGTTCTCCGGGCGCTCGTCCTTGGCCAGCTCCGCCGCCAGCCCGCGCTTGAGGCCCAGCGTCGCCAGCTGCGCCATCAGCTCGACGACCATCGTCGCATAGGCGAAGCGTCCGAGCGCGTCGGCGCCATAGCCGCTCATCCGGCCGGCGATGAACAGGAACGGCAGACGCGCCAGCAGGCGCAGCAGGAAGCCGAAGAAGCTGGTGCGGCCGCCTTTCGCCAGCGCCGCGGTCTCGTCGACGTTGTCGGCGCCCACCGGCTGGCTGGAATCGACGGGTGTGTCTGTCGGCGCGGCGCTGCTCACATTCCGGTCAACGCGGGCCGGGCTTAACGGGGGACATGCATCTGGCGATAGCGGCCCCGAAGATACAGCAACGGCTCGGCTTCCGGGTGGCTGCGCAGCGCCAGCACGCGTCCGACCAGGATCGCATGGTCGCCGCCGTCGAGCTCGGCATGGAGGTCGCAGACGAAGCTCGCCATCGCGTCGTCGAGCACCGGGACGCCGTGCCATTCGCTCCAGCCACCGACGGCAAAGCGGTCGATGCCGCGCTTGGCGAAGCGGTCGGCGATCTCCTGCTGGTCGAGCGTCAGGACGTTGACCGCAAACCGCCCGGCAGTGCGCAGGGCGGGCAGGGCCGAGGCGCCGCGTGCCGGGCAGACCAGCAGCAACGGCGGATCGAGCGATACCGAAGTGAAGCTGTTGGCGGTCAATCCGACGCGGGTGCCATCGGGACCATGGCCCGCAACGATGGTGACGCCGGTGGCGAACGCCCCGAACGCGTCGCGCAGCGCGCGCTGGTCGATGTCGGGTGAAACGTGATCCATGCGAAGCCTGTCCTTGGCTTGGTGCGGCGCTCCGGTCAATCGCGGCGGTGGTTTAAGCGCACTCGCAGGGGGTCGTGCCCCTCTCCCCCGACGCTTCCCCCAGCGGGGGGAGGGAGCAGAAAAGGACGGCCGCGCCTCCTGTTCCTGCTTCGCCGGGAAAGGGAGCAGAAAGGGACGGCTCGGAAGGGCCGGGGAGAGGGGTCTTGCTCGACGTCGGCGAGGCGGGAGCCTTGCACGCCCGCCCCCGCCCCCGCACAACACCGCATGCTCTTCCGCCTCGCAGTCCTTCTCGCGCTCGCCACCCCTGCGCTCGCCGACCCACCGACCGAAGCGGCGTTCAAGGCGCTCTACAGCCGCGAATGGACCTTCCGGCAGCAGCAGTCCGCCAGCTCCGACGACCCGTCGCGCGTCGTCGACCATCTGCCGTCGGTCACGCCTGCGGCGCAGGCGCTGGCGTTGCAGACCTGGACCCGCGCCCGCGCCGGTCTCGACGGCATCCCCGTCGCCCGGCTGTCGCCTGAGTCGCAGGTCGATTTCGGCATCTACCGGGCCCAACTCGACGTGCTGATCGCGCAGCAGCGGTTTCGCGACTGGGAGATGCCCGCCAATCCCGACTCGAGCTTTTGGAGCGACCTCGCCGCGGAAGGCCAGCGCAACCTGCGGACCGAAGCCGATTATCGCCAATGGATCGCCCGGATGCGCGACGTGCCGCGCTATTTCGCCGAGCAGACGGCAAACATGCGCGCCGGGCTGGCGCGTGGCTTCACGCCGCCCAAGGTAACGATGACCGGCCGCGACGGCGGTGTCGCCAGCATCGCCGAGGCGAGCCGCCCGCAGGACACCGCCTACTATCAGCCGTTCAAGACCATGCCGGCGTCGATCCCCGTGGCGACGCAGGCGGACCTCCGCGCCGCCGCCGTCGCCGCGATCGGCGATGCCGTGATCCCGGCGCACCGGGCGCTGCTGTCGTTCCTGCGCCAGACCTATCTGCCCGGCCTGCGGACCAGCCTCGCCGCCTCGGCGCTGCCCGGCGGACCGGCCTATTATGCGTCCAAAATCAAGGAGTTCACGACCCTCGACCTGTCGGCGGCGCAGATCCACGACATCGGCGTCGCACAGGTCGCGAGGATCCGTGCCGAGATGCTCGGCGTCATGGCGGAGACCGGCTTCACGGGCGACCTGCCGGCGTTCCTGGCGATGCTGCGCACCGACCCGCGCTTCTACGCGACGACGCCGGACCAGCTGCTGAAACAGGCGGCGTGGACCGCCAAGCGCTTCGACAATGTCGCGTCGGTCTGGTTCGGGCGGTTGCCGCGCGAGCGCTTCGGCATCGTCCCGGTGCCCGCCGATATCGCGCCCTTCTACACCGCCGGGCGGGGCGGGCCGGGGGTGTACATGCTCAACACCTACGACCTGCCATCGCGTCCGCTGTTCCAGCTCGCCGCGCTGACGCTGCACGAATCGGCGCCGGGCCACGCCTTCCAGATGCCACTCGCTGCCGAGAATACCGGCCAGCCGGCGTTCCGGCGTAGCAGCTATATCTCGGCCTATGGCGAAGGCTGGGCGCTGTATTGCGAGCGACTCGGCGTCGAAATGGGAATCTACGAGACGCCGTACGAGCGCTTCGGCATGCTCAGCTACCAGATGTGGCGCGCCGCGCGGCTGGTCGTCGACACCGGCATCCATGCGCAAGGCTGGAGCCGCGAGCGGGCGCAGGCCTTCATGCGCGACAATACCGCGCTGAGCGAACGCGAGATCACCACCGAGGTCGACCGCTACATCGGCTGGCCGGGGCAGGCGCTGAGCTATTATCTCGGCGAGCAGGCGATCGTCGCGGCGCGGGCCAAGGCGTCAGGCGCGCTGGGAGCGAAGTTCGACATCCGCGCCTTCCACGACACTGTGCTGGCGCTGGGCTCGGTGCCGCTGCCCGTGCTGACGGCGCGCATCGACCGGTTCATCGCGGAAAACGGCAAGGGACCCTATCCGCTGAAATAGCTTGCATCCAAAACGCGAAGGTCCATATGCCTGCCTGGGCAGTTACTTTACAGGCAGCCAAATGGCGGACCCCTTTTACAACGGCGACTTCGATCCGGACCGCTCGATCGGCTATCTGATCAAGCGCGCCGCCAAGCTCGGCCATGCCGGGGTCGAGGCAAGCTTCGACGCGCCCGGCCTGACCTTCTCGCACTGGGTGGCGATGGCGATGTTCCGCCACGGCATCGCCGACAATTGCGCCAAGCTGGCCCGCGCGCTGGGCCATAACAGCGGCGCCACGACGCGCCTCGTCGACCAGCTCGAGGAGCGCGGCCTGGTCGAGCGCTGCCGCGACTGCGGCGACCGCCGCGTCGTCACGGTGAACCTCACCGAGGCCGGCCGCACCCAGCTCGAAAGCCTCAACCCGATGGTCCTCGACCATTGGAACAAGGTCCTCGAGGACTTCTCCCATGATGAGGTCAACACACTGATATCGCTACTACAACGCCTCGTTGCCAAGCTCGAGGCCGATGCTCCCGAGGGTGCCGAATGATTCGCCCGATCCTCCTCGCCACAGTTTCCATACTCGTCGCATCCTGCGCCCCGAACCTGCGCCCGGAGATGACTCCCGTCGCCCCCGCCAGCCTCGGCCTCGGCACCAGCACCGGCCCGATCATCGCCGACAATTGGTGGACCGCGCTCGGCGATCCGCAGTTCGACCGCATCGTCGCCGACGCCCTCGACGCCAGCCCGACGCTCAGCGCCGCGCTCGCCCGGGTCCGCGTCGCCCAAGCCGAAGTCGCCGGCCGCCGTGCCGATCGTCTCCCCAGCGCCACCATCGACGCCCAGGAACAGCGCACCCGGCTCAGCGACAAGTACATCATCCCGCCCCCTTACGGCGGCTCGTCGCGCTGGGTCGGCACCGCCCAATTGAATCTCAACTGGACCATCGATTTCTGGGGCCGCCAGGCGGCGCTGGTCGCCCAGTCCCGCGGTACGGCACGCGCCGCCGCTCTCGATGCCGCGGCCGCCCGGCTGGCACTGACCGCCTCGGTCGCGCAGACCTACATCGAGCTTGCCCGCGCCGAGCAGTTGGCCACCATCGCCAACGACTTCGTCGCCTCGCGCCAGGAAACCCTGAAGCTGGTGCGCTCGCGGATCCGCCACGAACTCGCCAGCCGCTACGACGAGCGCGCTGCCGAGGCACTGCTGGTCGAGGCCGAACAGGCCCAGCTCCGCGCCGCCGGACAGCGCGAAGTACTGGTCCATGCCCTCGCCGCGCTAGCCGGGCGCGGTGCGGATTACTACCCGAGCATCGGCCCGGCCCGCCTGAACTTTGCGGCCGCGCTGCCGCTGCCGGAGACGCTGCCGGCAGATCTCCTTGCCCGCCGCCCCGACCTGCTGGCTGGCTTGGCGCGCGTCGATGCCGCTGCAGCGGGACGCAAGGTGGCGCGCGCTGCCTTCTATCCCAACGTCAATCTGCTCGGGCTGGCCGGCTTCCAGGCGCTAGGACTGGGTGCGCTGGTCAGTGGCGGCGCGCTGACCTACGGCGCTGGGCCTTCGGTACACATCCCGATCTTCGAGGGCGGCCGCCTGCGCGCCGACTACGCGGGCGCCACCAGCCAGTACGACGTCGCCACCGCCGACTATAACGAGGCCGTGCTGCGCGCCGTCCGCGATGCCAGCGACGCAATCTCGCAGGTCCGCACCACCACCGCCGATGCCGCCGAGCAGGTCCGGCTGGTCGGCGCGCTGCAGGACGTCGTCCGTCTCGACCAGCGCCGCACTGCCTCCGGGCTGGCGTCGCAGCTCGATATCCTGGCGTCGGGCACAAGGCTGCTCGATGCGCGCCAGGCCGCGGTCAACTTGGCGGCCGACGGCATCCTGCGCCGCGTCCAGCTGGTCGTCGCCGTCGGCGGCGGCTTCACGCCTGCACCCAACCTCGCCCTCGCCCCCAACACTGCCGCCGCAGAGGCCCGTCCATGACCGACACCATCCCAGTCCCGGCCAAGGCCCGGACTCGTCGCCGCCTGTTCCTCGTTTTCGGCTTGGTGCTGCTGGTCGGCGCCATCGCCTATGCGGTGCATGCCTTCTTCTTCGCGCCGCCCACCGAACAGACCGACGATGCGTATGTCGCTGGCGATGTGGTGGCGATCACCAGCCGCGAGGCCGGCACCGTCATCGCGTTGCACGCTGACAACACCCAGGCGGTCAAGCGCGGCCAGCCGCTGCTCGACCTCGATCCGGCGACCGCCGACGTCAACCTGTCGTCGGCTGCTGCCGAGCTCGCCCGCGCCGTGCGCTCGACCCGCTCCAACGTCTCGCAGGTCGACGAGTCCCAGGCCCAGGTCGCCCAGGCGCAGGCCGAGCTGTCGCGCGCCTCGAACGACCTGTCGCGTCGCCGCGGTGCCGCAGCCGATGGCGCCGTTTCGGGCGAGGAGGTCGCGCACGCGGCCGACACGGTCACTACCGCGCGCGCCTCGCTGCGACTGGCGCAAAGCCGTCTCGCCCAGTCACGCTCGACTGTTCAGGGCGTCACCCTGGCGAACAACCCGGCGGTGCTGGCGGCAATCGCTCGCTACCGCAATGCCGCGATCATGCGCGGCCACATGCACCTCACCGCGCCGGTCGACGGCATTGTCGCCCAGCGCACGGTCCAGCTCGGCCAGCAGGTTGCCGCTGGCACCCCGCTGATGGCGGTGGTGCCGCTGCGCTCGGTCTGGGTCGACGCCAACTTTCGCGAGACCCAACTCGGCGACATCCGCATCGGCCAGCCGGCGACGATCACCACCGACATTTATGGCGGCGATACCGTCTATCACGGCCGGGTCATCGGGCTTGGCGCGGGCAGCGGCAACGCCTTCGCGCTGCTGCCGCCGCAGAACGCCTCGGGCAACTGGATCAAGATCGTCCAGCGCGTGCCGGTCCGCGTCGCGCTCGATCCGCGCGAGCTCGACAAGTCGCCGCTGCGCCTCGGCCTGTCGGTCGATGTCACCGTCGACACTCATGACCGCTCCGGCTCGCTGCTTGCCACCCCCGCTACCGGCAGCTTCCAGCAGCAGGCAAGCCAGGCGACCAGCCCCGAGGTCGAGGCCGAAATCCGTCGCATCGTTGCCGCCAATTCCGCGACGCACCACCGGTGAGCAGCGCCCCGCCCGGAGCAGCACTCCCGCCGCTGACCGGCGGGGCGCTCGGCCTGACCGCGTTCGCGCTGGCGCTCGGCACCTTCATGCAGGTGCTCGACTCGACCATCGCCAACGTCTCGTTGCCGACCATCGCCGGTAATCTCGGCGTCAGTTCGGATCAGGGTACCTGGGTCATCACCTCCTTCGCCGTGGCAAACGGCGTCGCGGTGCCGCTGACCGGCTGGCTGATGGGGCGCTACGGCGTCGTCCGTACCTTCTGCGTCTCGGTGCTGCTGTTCACCGCGGCGTCGTTCCTGTGCGGCATCGCCTGGAGCCTCGGCTCGCTGGTCGGCTTCCGCATCCTGCAGGGCGCCGTGTCGGGCCCGATGATCCCGGGCAGCCAGGCGCTGCTGATCTCGATCTTTCCCAGCGACAAGCGAGCCACCGCACTCGGGGTCTGGTCGATCACGACGCTGGTCGGCCCGATCGCCGGGCCGCTGCTCGGCGGCTACATATCCGACAACTATCACTGGAGCTGGATCTTCCTGATCAACGTGCCGGTCGGGCTTTTCTGCGCCTTCATCAGCTACCGCGCCCTGAAATCCCGCGAAACGCCGACCCGCGACCGACCGATCGATACTGTCGGGCTTGGTCTGCTGGTCGTCTGGGTCGGTGCGCTGCAGGTCATGCTCGATCTCGGCAAGAACCAGGACTGGTTCAATTCGACGACGGTGGTGGTCAGCGCAATCACGGCAGTCGTCGGCTTCATCGCCTGGTTGATCTGGGAACTCACCGACGAGCATCCCGCCATCGATCTCAGCCTGTTCAAGAGCCGCAACTTCCTGCTCGGCACCATCGCCTTCTGCCTTGGCTATGCAGTGTTCTTCGGCAACACCCTGTTGATGCCGCTGTGGCTGCAGACCCAGCTTGGCTATACTGCCACTTGGGCCGGGCTGGTCGCGGCCCCCAGCGGCGTCGTCGCGGTGGTACTGACGCCCTTCGTCGCGCGGTTTAGCAGCAAGGTCGATGCCCGCTGGCTGGCTACCATCGCCTTCGTGAGCTTCGCAGCGTCGTTCTACCTGCGCTCGGAGTTCACGACCTACGTCAGCTTCTGGAACTTGGTCGTTCCGACCCTTGTCCAAGGCATCGCGATGAGCACGTTCTTCGTGTCGCTGATCACCGTCCAGCTGGACGGCATCCCGCCGGAGCGGCTGCCGTCGGCGACCGGCATCTCCAACTTCGCGCGCATCACGGCGGGCAGCTTCGCCGCGTCGCTGGTGACGACCGGCTGGGATCGGCGCGAGGCGCTGCACCAGAGCCGTCTGGCCGAGGGCACGACCGCCTATTTGGCACCGTTCACCCAGGCGATGGACTCGCTGTCGCATCTCGGCGCGACCGCGACGCAGGGGGCGGCGGTGATCACCCGGCAAATCGTCGGGCAGGCGTATCTGCTCGGGTATAACGACGTGTCGCGGGTCTGTGCCTGGATCGCATTGTCGATGATCGGGCTGGTCTGGATGACCCGCCGTCCGCGTCCGCCGTCCGGACCGGTTGCCGCCGACTAGTTCGCAAAAGGTCGTCGATCGGCTAGGGGGATCGCAGGAACGTTCTGCCGCCTCGCGGGATTGAGCGGCTTCAGCCACTTGCATCGCCGGAAAGGAGGGCTGCATGACACCGCCTCCAGCCGTTCCGGCCGAACCCGATGTCGTGCCGGGCGGCTTCGACGCGACCCACCGCTCGATCCCGGTGCCGACGGGACGTAGCCAGCCGTGGTGGCGCAAGCTCGCTGCGTTCGCCGGTCCAGGCTACCTCGTCGCCGTCGGTTATATGGATCCAGGCAATTGGGCGACCGACCTCGCCGGTGGTTCGCAATTCGGTTACGCCTTGCTGTCGGTGGTGCTGCTGTCGAACCTGATGGCGGTCGTCCTGCAGTCGTTGGCGGCGCGCCTCGGCATCGCCACCGGCCTCGACCTCGCGCAGGCTTGTCGCGCCGCCTACTCGCCGCCGGTCCGGCTGATGCTCTGGGCGCTATGCGAGCTGGCCATTATCGCCTGCGACCTGGCCGAAGTCGTCGGCACGGCGATTGCGCTGCAATTGTTGTTCGGCATCCCGCTAGTTTGGGGCATCTGCGTGACTGCACTGGATGTCATGTTGATCCTTGTGCTGCAACAACAAGGCTTTCGCCGCCTCGAAGCATTCGTCGTCGCGCTGCTCATCGTCATCGCGACGTGCTTCGCTATCGAACTGACCTTGTCACAGCCCGACTGGGCGGCCGTTGCTGCCGGCTTCGTGCCGCGAGCCGAGATCATCTCCAACCCGGCGATGCTTTACCTTGCGATCGGCATCCTCGGTGCGACGGTCATGCCGCATAACCTCTACCTCCATTCGTCCATCGTGCAGACCCGAAGCTTCGAACGCAGCGAGCCCGGTCGACGCGAGGCGCTGCGCTTCGCCACGATCGACAGTACGGTCGCGCTGACCCTGGCGCTGTTCATCAATGCAGCGATCCTGGTTCTGGCGGCCTCGACCTTTCACGCGCGCGGCATGACCAACATCGTCGAACTGCAGGATGCGCATCGTTTGCTGGCCCCTGTTCTGGGTGCAAGCGCGGCCAGCATCATCTTCGCCATCGCGCTGCTGGCGGCCGGGCAGAACTCGACGGTCACCGCGACGATGGCGGGGCAGATCGTCATGGAAGGATTTCTGGAGCTCAAGCTGCCGCTTTGGGTACGGCGACTGGCGACACGGCTGTTGGCGATCGTGCCGGCGGCACTGGTCGCGGGCTATTACGGCCCGGGTGGCACGACCAAGCTGCTGATCTTGAGCCAGGTGGTGCTCAGCCTGCAACTGCCGTTCGCCGTGGTGCCGCTGGTTCGCTTCACCAGTGACCGCACCCGGATGGGCACTCTGGTCAGTCCGCGCTGGCTGATGGCGACGGCATGGCTGGTCACCGCGATCATCGTCGCGCTCAACCTGACGCTGGTTGCGGGGTTGCTCGCCGAATAAAGCACGGCCGCCGTTCGGGATTTCCGAACGACGGCCGCTGCCTTGCGATATTATTCGGGTGAAGCGATCTTGAACGTACGCGCCTTGCGCGGTGCGCCGGCAGGCTTCTTCTCGGCGGCCGGAGCCTTGGGCTCGACCTTGGTACCGGGCTTGCGGCCCAAACCAATGCGCTTGGCCATTTCGCGGCGTGCTGCGGAATAATTGTCGGCAACCATCGGATAAGTCGCGGGGAGCTTGTAGCGCTCGCGATACTGTTCCGGCGTCAGGCCATGGCCCGACAGGTGGCGCTTCAAAGTCTTGTAGGGCTTGCCGTCGATCATCGAGATGATGTGATCCTTGGAGCCCAAGGACTTGCGCGCTGAAACCATCGGCGTGTGCTCGGCTTCGGCTTCGATCGGGGCAACTTCGGCCGGTGCGGCGCCGAGCGCGGCAATCGCGGCATGGGTCGCGGCGATGAAGGCCGGGACGTCGTCGGAGCGCATGTTGTTCTGGCCGACGAACGCACTTACAACTTCGACCGTCAGCGAGATGATGTCGGGATTATCGGACATGGAGAAAACGAACCTTTCAATGTAACTTGATGCCTTAGCGGCTGCTTGAACTTTCGCAAGCTATTGTTTGCAACATTGACGATGGATGAATTAGCGGTGTGCCCGAAACTTATTAACGCTGCGGTCGCAAGCACTCGCCACGGGAAGCCATCCAAAGCCTTAACAACACCTCCCGAGCTTTTCTTTGCCGAAACGACCGCGGCGTTGTGTCGCACCGCAATGGCGCTGTCATAAACTCAGGTCGCGCCAATTGGATGCACGCGGCGATAAGCAGAACGCGACTGTCGGTAAATGAGCCCACGTCATAGCTCGACCTGTATACAGTCCGCCGGGAAGTCTAGTGACAATTCCTTCCAGCTCGCCAGGTAGCGTAAGATCATCGGCTGGAAGGAAATCATCCACTATCTCACGCGATGCGAATGAAACTTATGATAAGCATTCGCGATAATCGGTCGAGCCTGAAGACACGTACATTTAGCTGAGATACCTTCGACGAAGCCGCCTGTCGGTATCGGCATGGATCGTCTGGCGCTAACGCCCCAAAGGGCAAGAACTTTGGCGCGATCAGCCTTCTTCACCGCGGATGCTCGACACGGACGCCTTCGCCGCTGGTCGGTCGAGCTTCAGTAGGCAGGTTGAAAGTATTACTGCGACTGGCTCTTGTCGTATGCACCCAGGCTGGTGATGCTGTTGGTGAAGTGCAACTGCATCAACGTCGCCAGTCGCGCCGGATCGCGGTCCAGAAGAGCAGCGAGGATCTGGCGATGCTCGTCCAGCGCCTCTGCCCAGCGACGCTGGCCCAGGACGCTGACAGTCCGCCCGCGCTCGGCACGGGGCAGGATCAGTCGCCATGCCAGGATCAGCGAGGCGTTGCCCGATCCTTCGACCATCAGCTCGTGGATGCGCCGGTTGATCCGCGTGTAAGCAGGGCGGTCGGCCGCTGCGAACGATGCCTCGAGCTGGCGTTGCTTGCGCTCCAGCTTGGCCAGTTGTTCTTCGGACATGCGCAGGCAGGCCTGCTGCCCGGCCAGTCCCTCCAACGCCGATAGCACGGAAAACACGTCGGTAACCTCTGTCCGGTCAAGTTCGCTGACGATGACGCTGCGGTTCGGCAAGAGGTCGATCAGGCCCTCGGCCGCCAAGGTGCGAAAGGCTTCGCGCACCGGCGTCCGCGACATGCCGAACTGCTGGCTGATGACCACCTCGCGAAGCCGCTCGCCCGGCGACAATTCGCCGCTGAGGATAAGCTTGCGGAGAAGCGCGACTGCTTCCTGATGAAGCCAACCCTTGCGCGGTTCACCGCTGCGATAGGGCGTCGGCACCGACGATTGCGGATCGATGCTCAAAGCCGGGTTTGCGCTCATGCTTAACCCTAAGGTGAACCCCCGGCCGCCGCAAGCAGCGGCAAGATCAAAGCCGCGTCCTTCGGGCTTGAAAGAGCGATTGACGCTCCGAAGTGATACTCTTACACGCACCATGATCGTATAGGATATGATGTCATGTTGAGTTTCGGCACCTCGCGGCTGCCAGCGAATATCGTTTTCGGCGAAGGCCAGCGCCTTGCACTTGGCGAAATCTGCCGGCCTTTCGGCAAGCGCGTCTTCATCTGCACCGATGCCTACCTCGCTGCAAACGCCGAATGGTATGCACCACTGCTCGCCAGCCTGACTGAGCACGGCCTTGAGGTTTCGGCCTATACCGAGACCGAGGCCGAACTGCCCTATGCCTGTCTCGACCAGGCCGTGACCGCGGCGCGCGCCTTCGCGCCCGACGTGATCGTCGGACTTGGCGGCGGTAGCTGCATGGACCTGGCCAAGCTGGTGTCGCTGATGCTGACCCACGGCGGCTCCGTCCGCGACTATTATGGCGAGCTCAAGGTGCCCGGCCCGATCATCCCGGTGATCGCCGTTCCAACGACGTCCGGCACCGGTTCCGAAGTCACGCCGGTCGCCGTCATCGAAGACCCGGACCGCGCCACCAAGGTCGGTATTTCAAGCGCATACCTCATCCCGGTGGCAGCTATCTGCGACCCGGAAGTCACCTATACCTGCCCACGCGGCCTCACCGCCGCCGCCGGGGCCGACGCCATGACCCATGCCGTCGAAGCATTCACCGCAGCGCACAAGCCGATCACCGCCAGCCTTGGCCAATCCACCGTGTTCGTCGGCAAGAACCTGCTCAGCGACGAGTTCGCGCTGATCGCGATCCGGCTGCTGACCAAGTCGTTGAAGCGCGCCTATGACGATGGCAGCGATGCCGAGGCGCGGCGCGACGTGATGATGGCCGCGCTGATGGCCGGTATCGCGTTCGGCACCGCCGGCACCGCTGCTGCCCACGCCCTGCAGTACCCGGTCGGCGCGATCACCCACAGCGCGCACGGCCTCGGCGTCGCGACGCTGCTGCCTTACGTCATGCAGTACAACCGCCCCAGCTGCACGGTCGCCTATGCGGCGATCGCCCGCGCCATGTCGGCCGGCGATGCAGCGGACAGCGACGAAATCCTCGCGGACAAGGCGATCGATGCGCTCGCCGCGCTGTTCGACTCGGTCAATATTCCGCGCACCCTAGCCGACCTGAAGATGCCCGAGGACAGGATCGACTGGGCCGCCGAACAGGCCTTTGGCGCGGCCCGGCTGATCAATAACAATCCGCGGACGTTGACCGTCGACGCGTTGATTGCCATCTCACAGTCCGCCTTCAGCGGAAACCGTGCCGCCCTTGCCGGCTGATCGAGGATCAAAATGACCAACGCCGACCAAAGCCTCGCCGCCGCGCTGCCGATCCCCAACCTTCAGCTCGGGCTGTTCATCGGCGGCCAATGGCGCGACGGCTCGAACGGCGAGCGTATCGACGTCATCGACCCATCGACCGGCAAGCTGCTCGCCACCATCGCCGACGCGACCGAGGCGGATGCGATGGCGGCAATCGACGCGGCCCAGGCTGCGGCTCCGGCATGGGCAGCGACACCGCCCCGCGCTCGTGCCGAGATCCTGCGCCGCACCTATGAGATCATGGTCGAGCGCGCCGACGCGCTGGCGCTGCTGATCTCGATGGAGAACGGCAAGGCGCTGTCCGACGCCAAGGGCGAAGTGATGTACGCCGCCGAATTCTACCGTTGGTACGGCGAGGAGGCGGTCCGCCTGCTCGGCGAATTCGGTCGTGCGCCCGCCGGTGCCAACCACATGATCGTCCAGCACCAGCCGGTCGGCATTTCACTGCTGGTGACGCCGTGGAATTTCCCTGCCGCGATGGCGACCCGCAAGATCGGACCGGCGCTGGCGGCGGGTTGCACCGTCATCCTGAAGCCCGCGATCGAGACGCCGCTGACCGCCCTGGCGATTGCCGCGATCATGGCCGAGGCCGGGGTTCCCGACGGCGTCGTCAACATCATCACGCCGCGCTCGGCGGGCGACATCGTCTCCAAGATCCTGCACGACCCGCGCGTCCGGAAGCTGTCGTTCACCGGTTCGACCCAGGTCGGCCGTATCCTGCTCCGCGAGGCTGCCGACAACATTGTCAACTGCTCGATGGAACTGGGTGGCAACGCCGCCTTCATCGTGCTCGACGATGCCGACCTGGATGCTGCGATCGAGGGCGCGATGATCGCCAAGATGCGCAACGGCGGCGAAGCCTGCACGGCTGCCAACCGCTTCTACATCCAGCGCGGCATCCATGACGCCTTCGTCGCCAAGCTGTCTGAGCGCATGCGCGCCGTCCGCCTCGACAATGGTGCGCTGGCGGATACGCAGTGCGGCCCGATGATCAACGAAAAGGCCGTCGCCAAGATCGAAAGCCTGGTCGGTGACGCCGTCCAGCGCGGCGCTAAGATCGTCGTCGGCGGCAAGCGCCCCGACCGCCCCGGCTATTTTTACGAGCCGACGGTCATGACCGGCGTCGTTGCCGGCAGTTCGATCAATGCCGAGGAGGTCTTTGGCCCGGTCGCGGCGGTCACCGTGTTCGACACCATCGACGAGGTCGTCGCCCTTGCCAACGACACCGAATATGGCCTCGCCAGCTACGTCTACACCCAGGATTTCCGCGCCGGCCTGCAGCTGTCGAGCCGGCTGGAGTGCGGCATGGTCGGCCTCAACCGAGGCTTGGTTTCCGATCCCGCAGCGCCGTTCGGCGGCGTCAAGCAGAGCGGCATCGGTCGCGAGGGTGGCCATCACGGCATGCTCGAATTCACCGAGATGCAGTACATCGCCGCCAGCTGGTAATCGCGCCGCCGCCGGTCCCATCGACCGGCGGCGAGCCCGACTTTCCGATCAGTTCGACAGCAGCCCGCGTCCGGCGAGGTTGCGCATCAGCCCGGCGATTCCGGTCGTCCACGGCGGCGCGACCTTCGACGTCGTTACCCGGTTGACCAGCCGCCCCAGCTTGGGGCTCGAGATCGTCACCGTATCGCCGACCTTGTGCGTGAAGCCACGGCCCGGCACGTCGCGGTCCTGGACCGGTGCGAACAGCGTGCCGAGGAACAGCACGAAGCCGTCCGGATACTGATGCTCGCTCATCGCCTGGCGGACGAGCTCCTCCGGGTCGCGGCTGATCTGGTCCATCGAACTGGCGCCGGTCAGCTGGTAGCCGTCCTCCCCCTCGATCAGCAAGTCGACCACGGCGCTGCGGACGTCGTCCATCGTGTAGCTGTCGTCGAACAGCCGGATGAACGGGCCGATCCCGCACGATGCGTTATTGTCCTTGGCCTTGCCGAGCAGCAGTGCCGACCGGCCCTCGAAATCGCGCAGGTTGACGTCGTTGCCGAGCGTCGCGCCGACCGGGACACCATCGGGGTCGGCGACGATGACGATCTCGGGCTCCGGGTTGTTCCAGGTCGAGTCCGACCGGATGCCGATGTCGGCGCCCCAGCCGATCGTCGACAGCACCGGTGCCTTGGTGAAGATCTCGGCATCGGGGCCGATCGCCACTTCCAGATATTGCGACCACATGCCCTCGTCGATCAGCGCCTGCTTGAGCTTTGCGGCTTCGTCGGAGCCCGGGCTGACCATGCGGATGTCGCCGCTGATCCGTGACTCCAGCCCGGTGCGGACGGCCAGCGCAGCATCGGCATCGCCGCGAGCCCGCTCCTCGATGACCCGCTCGATCGCCGACACCGCAAAGGTGACGCCCGCGGCCTTGACGCATTGCAGGTCGACCGGGCTCAGGATGCGCCAGCCGCCGTCACCGCCGACGGTCAGGCCCAGTGACTCCAGATCGCCCAGCGCCGTGCCGCCCTCATAGGCGCGCAGCCGCACCAGCTCGGACACCGTCGGCGCGACACGCGACATGTCGTAGACGATGCCGCCGGCGACCAGCACCGGGATCGGGCCCGCGCCATTGTCGATGCGGCCCAGGTAGCGTCCGGCCTTCCAGTCGCCGCCCGGCATCGATGCCAGCGTCAGCAGGTCATTCATCGGATATTCCTTTGCTGGGCAGTCAACGGCGCGGACCCAGTGATGGGCTCGCCCGTCCTGCGATCATGGATCAGCGCCTGGATTTGGTGGCGCGACGGCTTTCCGGCATCCGCGCCCGCGGGTCACGCGAGACGCGTGGCGTGATGCGGGTGGAAGCGCGTTCGATGCGAACCTGCGACCGTTCGAGATGGGTCCGCATCGCCGCTTCTGCGGCCACCGGGTCGCGGGCGAGCAGCGCCTGGAGGATCTTGGCGTGCTCCTCGGCGGCTTCCTGCGGCGCGTTGGTGTTGAACAGGAAACGGAAGATATGCAGGTGCATGTGCAGCCGCTCGATCGTCTCGGCGATCAGCGAATTGCCGCTGCCGGTCGCGACCAGGCTGTGGAGGATGGCATCCGCCTCGGCAAAGCGGGCATAGGCGACGCCGCTCTCCGACTGGATGCGCGCCGTCTCCTCCTCCATCATCGCGAGGCTGGCCAGGACCTCCTCGCTCATCGATTCAGCGGCACGCGCGGCGGCATAGGGCTCGATCAGCAGGCGCAGGACGTACAGGTCATTGACCTCGGCCGGGGTCATCTGCGGACTGGCATGATAGCCGACGTTGGGGATCTTGATGACGAGGTTCTCGGCCTCCAGCCGGCTCAGCGCCTCGCGGATCGGCGTCTGCGAGATGCCGAGCTTGCGGGCCACCGAGTCGATGCCGATGCGCGTGCCGGGCGCGATCTCCATCGACACCAGCATCGACAGCAGATGCTCGTGCGCCCATTCGACCAAGGTCGGCACCGGCGGCGGGCGACCCGAGGTATAGCCCGTCACGGTTGGCGCCTGCGTCGCGGGTATCTCGTCCATTGGTCTGCCCGCTCACGAAAACTACGATCCAGCTTCTATAGTATATGATCTAGGGGTCAATCTGACGGACAAATGATGTCAAGGTGGCGCAGGATCGACACGGGTTTCGTTGTCCTTTGCCGACGCCGGTGCTACCAGCAAAATCATATACAATATGATTACGGTACTTGGGGATCATCATGGCGCCGACATTGCAGCTACGCTCGACCGAGGGTCCCAGCGCCCAGCATGAGGCAGCAATCGCATGAGCAATCTACCGCTGGCGGGCATCCGCGTCCTCGACATCTCCCAGGTCATGGCCGGGCCGTTCTGCTGCATGCTGCTCGCCGACATGGGCGCCGACGTGATCAAGGTCGAGCCGCCCAAGCTGGGTGATTCGACGCGCCACTCGATGGGCTTTCGCCTCAAGGGCGAGGACAGCCCGGGCTTCCTGGCGCTCAACCGCAACAAGCGCAGCATCGCGCTGGACCTCAAGTCGCCGGCCGATCGCGATGTGCTGTATGCGCTGGTCAAGACCGCCGATGTCGTCGTCGAGAACGCCCGCCCCGGCGTCGCCGACCGCCTCGGCATGGGTTACGAGACGCTCAAGGCGATTAATCCGCGGCTGGTCTATGCCAGCATCTCCGGGTTCGGACAGACGGGGCCGTGGTCGCAGCGGCCGGGCTTCGACCTGATCGCCCAAGCGATGTCGGGCGTGCTGAGCTCGAACGGCTTTCCGGGCATGGAGCCTGCCAAGAATTCGATCGCGGTCGCCGACCTCGGCGCCGGTCTGTTCTCGGTCTACGGCATCCTCAGCGCCATCATCGGTCGCGACAAGAGCGGCGAGGGCCAGTACGTTGACGCCTCGCTACTCGAAGCCGCGCTCGGCCTGTCGATCTGGGAAAGCACCGAGTTCTGGGGCACCGGCAAGTCGCCGACCCCGATCGGTTCGGCCAACCGCATGTCGGCGCCGTACCAGGCGGTCGCGGCGTCGGACGGCTGGTTCGTCATCGGCGCGGCCAACCAGGGCCTGTGGAGCACATTTATCGGTGTCCTCGATCGCCGCGAACTCCAGGACGATCCACGCTATTCGACCAACGCCGCCCGCGTCGCCAACCGGCTGGAACTGATCCAGGACCTCGCGCCGACCTTCATCACCCGCACCAAGCAGGAGTGGATCGACGCGCTGCTCGCCGCCGGCGTCCCGGCCGCGCCTATCCTCGACTATGGCGAGGCGTTGTCGAGCGAGCAGGCAGTGGCGCGCAACATGGTGCTCGACGTGCCGCATCCGGTCGAGGGCAGCTTCCGCGCCCTCGGCTTCCCGGTGAAGATGAGCGGCACGCCGCAGGAAATCCGCCTGCCGCCGCCGCTCCTCAACGAGCACGCCGACGAAATCCGGCGCGAGCTGATCGACAAGGGGTTCCTGGCAGAATGAGCGGCCCACAGCTGATCGTCGAGCGCGACGGGCCGATCGCCCGCGTCATCTTCAGCAACCCGGCGGCGCATAACGCGCTGACCCACCAGATGTGGCTCGACCTGCGCGACGCCTGCGAGGGGTTTGCGGTCGACCGAAGCGTTCGTGTCGTCACTTTCCGCGGCGTCGGCGGCAAGGCGTTCATCTCGGGCACCGACATCAGCGGTTTCGCCGACTTCAAAACCGGTGACGACGGCCTCGAGTACGAGCGCGAGATCGACACCTGCATGGCCTCGATCGACGCCTTGCCGATGACGACGATCGCCATCGTCGAAGGCTGGGCGGTCGGCGGCGGGCTCAACATCTCCTCGGCCTGCGACTTCCGCATCGCCACGCCGAACTCGCGCTTCGGCTCGCCGATCGGGCGGACGCTGGGCAATTGCCTGTCGATCAGCAGCACCGCGCGCATTGCTGGCGCGATCGGCGTGCAGACCGCCAAGCGCATGGTCCTGCTCGGCGAAATGATCGCTGCGCCCGAAATGCTGGCCAACGGCTTCCTGCTCAAGGTCGTGACGGCCGAGGAGATCGACGCCGTTGCCGCCGAACTGTGCCAGCGCGCCGCGGAGAACGCCCCGCTGACGACGCGGACGACCAAGGAAGCCGCCCGCCGGCTGACCTTTGGCAATCTGCCGAACATCGAACCGCTGATCGAAGCGGTCTATGGCAGCGCCGACTTCCACCGCGGCGTCGCCAACTTCCTGGCCAAGACCAAGACGACGCCGACCTGGACCGGCGACTGACGCCACGGACAGCGGACGAAAAAAAGGGGCGGTGGCTGCGCAGCCACCGCCCCTTTTATTTGCCGGTCGCCCAGCCGCGAAGCTCAGCTATCGATCTTGTACAGTCGCCGCGACGCATCGATGGTGAAGCACAGCATCGCCGCGACCAGTGCCAGGCCGGCGATGATCCCGAATGCCGCCCCCCAGCCGCTGACCGAGACGACATAGGCGGTCAGCGCGATGGCGATCGCCGCGCCGACGTTGCCCAGCGTGTTCATCACCGCCGACACCGAGCCGGCGAACTCGCCGCCGATGTCGAGGGTCACGGCCCATGACACGCCGACCGTCAGTTCCAGCCCGAACACCGCGACGCAGAACCAGGCGATGCTGACCATCGGGTCTGCCGCCGAGGCCGCCAGCGTTACCGCGATGCCGGCCAGCGTGAAGCCGACGACCGAGACGATGCGACGCGAGAACTTCAGATTTCCGGTGCGCTTGAGCAGCAGGTCCGAGGTCAGGCCGCCGAGGATGTCGCCGAACAGCCCCGCGAGCAGCGGCAGGCTGGCGTAAATGCCCATCTGCTGCAGGTCGAGGCCGCGCGCCGCGTTGAGGTATTTCGGAAACCAGCTGAGGAAGACGCCGATGTCATAGCCGTAGCAGAAGTACATGCCCGACAGCAGCCAGGTCTGCGGATTGCGCAGGATCTGGCCCCACGGCACCTTGCGACGACCCTTGGCGAAGGTCCCGAGTGCCGCGGTGATGATCTCGCGCTCGCCCTCGTTGACCGAGGCATGCTCGTACGGTGTGTTGCGATAGAAGCGGTACCACAGCACGGCCCAGACGATGCCGACCACCGCGAAGATCAGGAACGGTGCCCGCCAGCTGTACATGGCGATCAGCGCGACCACCATCACCGGGGTCAGCGCGCCGCCGAGCCGTGAACCGGCGTGGGTGACGCCCTGTGACATGCCGCGCTCGGCGGGTAGCATCCAGCGCGACAGGGCGCGGTTGGCGATCGGGAAGGCGCCCGCCTCGCCCATGCCGATCAGGAACAGGCAGATCGCCATCGAGGTGGCGCTCCAGGTGAACGAGGTCAGCGCAGTGAAGGTCGACCACCAGATCACCACGCCGGTCATCGCCAGGCGCGGCCCGATGCGGTCGCCGAGCCAGCCGCCCGGAATCTGGAAGGCGGCATAGGCGATCTGGTACGAGAACAGCACCCAGCCCATCGTGATCGTCGTGAAGCCGAACTCCTTCTCGATCGAAGGTACCGAAGCGGACAGCAGGACGCGGTCGATATAGGTGATGAAATAGGCGGCGACGACGAAGGCCAGCACCTTGTAGCGCGCCCGGCTCGGCTTGACGCCGCCGGTCGGGAACAAGGAGGATAATGGTGCCGGGGAGAGGCTCACCGCGCCTTACCGCAGGCGGCTACGGCACGGCCGGCGCAGGTCTGCCAGATCGTCGGCATCGGCTCGCCGGCGATCAGCACCTCGTTGATGCTGCGGGTATTGCGGATGTCCTTGGTCGGGTCGCGGTCCAGCACCAGCAGGTCGGCCCACTTCCCGGTGGTAATGCTGCCGATGTCCTTGGCGCCCATGAACTCGGCGTTGGCGCTGGTCGCGGCGGTCAGCGCCTGCAGCGGGGTGATGCCCGCCTTGACCATCAGCTCCAGCTCCCAATGCGCGAAATAGCCGGGGAAACGGGCGGTGGGGCCGGTGTCGGTGCCCATGCCGTAACGCACGCCGCCTTTGACCTGGCGCGAGAAGTTCGACATCGCGGTCTGGAAGACCTTGGGAAACTGCGAGAACAGCGGTCCGGACCGCAGCCGCTGGCGGCGCGCCGGATCCTTCAGCGCGGTGATCACCGATGGCTCGACGCCGCGCGAGAAGAATGGATCGTCGACGAACGGCAGCAGGTCATAGGTGAACGAGGCTTCGCGGCTCAAGGTCGCCGCCATCTGCCAGGTGTTGCCGGCCTTCATCGCGTTGACCAGCGCGGCATCGACCGGGGCATCGCGGATTTCGTGGCTGAAACCGTTGGCGCCTTCGCGGACCAGTTCGCGCGCGTTGGCGATGTAGAAGACGTGCGCGACCGCCTTGCGGCCATCCTTGTGCGCTTCGTCGATGACCGCGGAGCTGACGGCCGGGGGCATCCTGACGGGAACCGTGCCGAACTCGTCGTCGACCCACAGCTTGACGACATCCGCGCCCTTGCGGACCTCGGTATCGACCATGGCGCGCGCCTCTGCCGGCGTCGAGACGAAGGCGTCTAGGCCGGCGACACCGCCGTACGAGCCCTTGAACACGAGGCCGCGCCCGGCGGTGAAGATCCGCGTCGCCTTGGCGGGGGCGGAGCGCTGCTCCTTGACGATGTCGAAGATCAGATTGTCGTCGGTGCCGAGCGCCTGGACGGTGGTGACGCCATAGGCCGCAAAGGTCGCCAGCTGGCTCTCGATGTTGGCGCGGTTATAGCTCTTCCTGAAATCCTGGGCGATGCCCTGGACCATCGCAAGGTGGACGTGGTTGTCGATCAGCCCGGGCATGACGAACTTGCCGGCCAGGTCCTGGACCTTGGCGCCGGCCGGAACCTTGACTGCGGAAGCCGCTCCGACCCAGCTGATCCGGCCGTCGGTAACGATCATCGCGGCATTGCGGACGGGTGCGTGACCCAGGCCGTCGATCAGCGTGAAGTGGTTCAGGACCAGCGTCTTGGCCGCGACCGGTGCGGCAATCCCCCCAAGGAATACACTCAAAGCCAGACCGAAGCCGGTCGCGAAGCGTGTCATGTACATGCCGTTCCCTATGACATTGAGACCGATCAGCTTGATTTGATATTATATATGATCGGTCACAAAGCTTTAGGGAGGCTTCCGAAACAGGTCAAGCCGCGCCCGCCGGCCACGACCGGCGGCAAGGGGCGTGGCGGCTCGGCGACTAGATCCGCTCGAGTACCGCGAACCCCTCGCGGCCCAGGTCCACCCGCATCACCGAAACTTCGCCGAGCATGAAGTTCGCCAGGCTCTCGATCCGTGCACCGGCGATGCGGCACATGGTGGCGTACAGCGTCTGCCCGTCGGTTTCGAAGCTCCGGTCCAACTGTCGGTCCAGACGGTACACATCGACTTGTATCATGTTGAAATCCCCCGATCCCACGCTGCAGTGCAGCGCAAGACCAGTCGAGCATGAAGCAGGCCGGTCCGCAAGTGCAACAGCGGCGAAACAATCCGCCGGTGTGGCACGGCGGCGACGCGTCAATGCTTGAAGTGGCGCATTCCGGTGAACACCATCGCCAGTCCGCGCGCATCGGCGGCAGCGATCACCTCCTCGTCGCGGATCGATCCGCCGGGCTGGATGATCGCCGTCGCACCGGCCTCTGCCGCCGCGATCAGCCCGTCGGCGAACGGGAAGAAGGCGTCGGACGCGACCGCGCTGCCGATGGTCCGGACCTCGGGCCAGCCTGCGGCCTGGGCCGCATCCTTCGCCTTCCATGCAGCGACGCGCGTCGAATCCAGGCGGCTCATCTGGCCGGCGCCGATGCCGGCGGTGCTGCCGTCCTTGGCATAGACGATGGCATTCGACTTGACGTGCCGCGCGACGGTCCAGGCGAAGATCATGTCGGCCAGCTCGGCTTCGGTCGGGCTGCGCTGCGTAACGGTGCGCAGTTCGGCCTCGGTGACCTGGCCGTTGTCGCGGGTCTGGACGAGGAAGCCACCGGCGATCTGGCGGATGGTCAGGCCGGCGCGACGCGGGTCGGGCAAGTCGCCGGTGAGCAGTAGGCGCAGGTTCTTCTTGCCGGCGAACACCGCCCGCGCCGCGTCATCGGCGCCGGGCGCGATCACGACTTCGGTGAAGATCGCCGCGATCGCCTGCGCCGTCGCCTCGTCGAGCGGGCGATTGACCGCGACGATGCCGCCGAACGCCGAGACCGGATCGCAGGCCAGCGCCGCAGCATAGGCCTGCTCCAGCGTCGCGGCTTGGGCAACGCCGCACGGATTGGCGTGCTTGATGATCGCGCAGGCCGGCGCGCCGTCGCGGAACTCGGCGATCAGCTCCAGCGCGCCGTCGGCGTCGTTGAGGTTGTTGTAGCTGAGCTCCTTGCCCTGCAACTGCTCGGCCTGGCCGATGCCGCGGACGTGCGGACCCGCAGGCAGGTAGAAGGCCGCCGCCTGGTGCGGATTTTCGCCGTAGCGCAGGGTGTTGCCGCGCTTCAGCACGACCGGCAGGGTTTCCGGGAACTGCTCGCCCTGGTCGACCGAGGCGAACCAGTTGGCGATCATGCCGTCATAGGTCGCGGTCTGGGCAAAGGTGCGCGCGGCCAGCCGGCGCCGGGTCGCCAGCGTCGTCGCGCCGTTATTGGCGTCGAGTTCGGCGATCAGCGCGGCATAGTCCGCGGGGTCGGTGACGCAGGCGACATGGCCGTGGTTCTTCGCCGCCGAGCGCAGCATCGCCGGGCCGCCGATGTCGATGTTCTCGATGATCTCGTCGCGCGGGCGCTGCGCCGCGACGGTCGCTTCGAACGGGTAGAGGTTGACCACCAGCAGGTCGATCGGCGCGATGCCATGCTGCGCCATCGACGCGGCGTGGCCGGGATCGTCGCGCAGCGCCAGCAGGCCGCCGTGGATCGTCGGGTGCAGGGTCTTGACCCGCCCGTCCATCATCTCGGGAAAGCCGGTGTGGTCGGCGACCTCGGTGACCGTCAGCCCGGCCTCGCGCAGCGACCGCGCCGTGCCGCCGGTCGACAGCAGCTCGACGCCGTGGCGGGCGAGCGCCTGGCCAAGGTCGACCAGCCCGGCCTTGTCGCTGACCGACAGCAGGGCGCGGGTGACTTTGATCTGATCGGGCATGGCGGCAGTCCTGTCGGGCGAGGTTTGCGGCCCTTTAGGACGTTTGGCGCGATTTCGCTACTTGCCGGCGCGCTTGAACGACCAGGCGATCTCGGCATCGGCCGGGGCGCCGATCACCAGCTGCTGCGTGGCGCGCGGCCGGCCATCGGGATCGATCCACAGGCTGGCCTCGACTGACAGCGTGCCGCCGCGTCCGCGGAACTGCCATACCTTGCCGTCGGGCAGGCGGAGCAGCGCGCCGAGGCCATCGGCGGTCGGCACCGGCTCGACGCCGACGCCGAGGTGAAAGCGCACTGCGATACTACCGCTGCGCAGCCGCCGCCCGGCGACCGGCTCCAGCACGTCCTCGCCGCGCAGGTCGAGGCCGTCGGGCGACAGGAACAGCCGGCGGCGATGCAGGACGCCGTGCCGCCGCACATAACCGTCGTGCGACAGGTCGAGCCAGATCCCCTCCTCGCTCTCCTGCCGGTTGGCGACGACTTCCTCGACGCCGCGTCCGAGCGCGAAATCGGGGCGGATGCGCGTCGAGTTGATATCGTCGAGCACCAGCGTCGAATGCGCCGCCGTCGTCCGCAATCCGGCAACAAGTTCCGGCGACAAGGGGCGCGCCAGCCCGGTCGTGCCGCCGCAATTGACCACCAGCCGCTGCGTCCCGTCGGACATCTCGAACGCCAGCGTCCCGGCATGGGCACCGGGCGCGACGCGCGCGACCGGCGGCGGCCCGGCATCGGCGACGACGATGGTCTTGCCGGCGGCCATGCGGTGATAGCCCGACTGGGCGCCGTGCCGGGCCGGGCGGACGCCCGCACCGCCCAGCGAGATCGCCCGGGCAAGTCGGGCGGCGTCGATGCCGGCGCTGCCGTGCCAGGCGCCGGGCAGGCCGTCGCCCATGGTGACGCCCTTCAGCGCCGGGACCAGCCTCGCGACACCCGCGCCGATGCCGACCGGCAGTTGTAGCTCGCGGGCCCGGTACACCGCCTCGACCAGCAGCAGCAGTTCGAGCAGCGCCAGCTGGTCCCGCGGCGCCCGGGTGACGATGCCGCCATCGGCCAGCAGCACCGCGTCGATCGCGTCGGCCAAGGCGGCCTCGCCGCGCGCCAGCCGGGACTCGCCACCGGGGATCAGCAGTCCCGCGGCGACCAGGCCGGCCAGCGCCTGGATGCGGCCGATGCCGTCCGGCAGCTTTTGCGCCGCACGGTCGAGGTGCCGGGCCCAGCGTGCCATCGCGTTGAGGACCGCGGACCGATAGACATGGTCGGCCGACGACAGGATGTACGGGGCATAGGCCGACCAGAACAGCAGCCGCAGCCCAAGCAGGTCGGCGCGCCAGCCTGCCGCGTCGAAATCGGCATGCGCCGCCAGCCAGCGCGCCACCAGCGGCTCGGCCACCTTGGCGCCCTGCGCGCGCGGCGCAGCGGCGGCAAGGTCACGCAGCCAGCCAAAGCCTTGCGCCCAGTCCCGCCACGCCTGCGGTGCGCTGCGGTCGTCGAAATCGAGCGTCGCGGTGGCGGGGCTATGCCCGGCATGCGGCAGCTGCCCGCCGAGGATGCGCTCGCCGATCGCGGCATTGCCGGCGATCGGGTCGGCGGGCACTGCGAGCAAACGTAGCGGATAGCGACCGCGCAGGCGCATCCGGTGCAGCGGCGTGCGGTAAGTCAGGTGGCGCAGCCCGGCGCTGAACTTCTCGGTCAGCGACAGCCCACGGTCGCCGTCGACACGCAGCAGTCGTTGGTTGGCGGCAGCGACCGGGGCGCTTCCAGCAGATGCGAAATCGGCCAAAGAGCCCTCGGCAAAAGCCCTGGGTTCGTTGGCCGGCTTGCTCATGCGCCCCGCAGCCCGGCGATGTTGCTGGCGTAGGCGGTCGATCCGCCGCGGAAGGTGGCGGTCCCGGCGACCAGCACGTCCGCGCCGGCCGAGATCGCAGCGACGGCGGTGACCGGGTCGATGCCGCCGTCGACTTCGAGGTCGATGGTGCGCCCGGTCGCGTCGATCATCTTGCGGATCGAGGCGATCTTGCGGAGCTGGCTGTCGATGAAGCTCTGCCCGCCGAAGCCCGGGTTGACGCTCATCACCAGCACGAGGTCGACGAGGTCGAGGACATAATCCAGCGCCTTGGCGGGTGTCGCCGGGTTGAGCGACACGCCGGCCTTCTTGCCCAGCGCCTTGATCCGCTGCAGGCTGCGGTGGAGGTGCGGCCCGGCCTCCGGGTGGACGGTGATGATGTCGGCCCCGGCCTCGGCAAAGGCGTCGAGGAAGCCGTCGACCGGCGAGATCATCAAATGGACGTCGAAAGGCAGCGTCGTGTGCGGGCGCAGCGCCTTTACCACCAACGGTCCGATGGTGAGGTTGGGCACGAAGTGACCGTCCATCACGTCGATGTGGATATAGTCGGCACCCGCTGCCTCGAGCGCCCGGATCTCGTCGCCGAGGCGAGCGAAATCGGCGCTCAGGATAGACGGGGCGATGCGTATCGGCTGCTGCATGGCCCTGTCTAGCAGGCCAGCGACTCGCCCGAAAGCGTCATCCGCTGTCCCGAAACGAAAAGCTGGCGGGCGCCGCGCTTCCCGGTCGCGCCTTGCTCAGCGAGCGGCGGCTCGGCCGGCGAATGCGACCTGTCGGCGGCGCATGGCGAAGCCGGTCAGGGCGAAGCCGGCGATGAGCAGGCTCCAGGTCGCCGGTTCCGGAACCGAGGTGACCGTGAAGCCGACACCGGTCGAGTCGTTATAGTATTCCGAGCCCTTGTCGATGATGAAGCCGAAGGCGTCGCCGGCGGCCATCGTCAGGCTCTGGAAGTTGCTGAAGCCTGCCGCCGTCGCACCGAGATCGCCGGCGAATTCGAGGTTCAGCACACCGCCGACGATGGTGAAGTAGGTGATCCCGACACCGCTCGGCGACGTGTCCTGGACACTGAAACCGGCGTTCAGGTCGTAAAGGTTCGCGCTGACGGCCGTGAACATCACATAGGCCGAATTGTCGAACTGGCCGGGATGCAGGATCAGGCGATCCCCGGGCACGATCACCGTGCCGGACGTATGCGCCCCGGTCGTCGTCTTGAAGACGCCGGGCAGGGAAGCGTCGTGAAGGCAGGCCGCATCGCTGATCAGCGACGCGCAGCCGCTGGTCGAGGTGAACTGCGTGAACGTGCCGGCTCCGGCGACATAGCTGCCGTAGGTGAAGTGGCCGGCGCCCTGGACGCCGTTGAAGCTGGTGAAGGCGTCGTAGGTGCCGGCGGCAACCGGGCTCGCGGCGAGGCCAAGGCCGAACAATACCGCACCGGCAAGCAACTTGAGCATTTGCACGACCCCCCGCTGACGTTCGCCGGCACGACTGCCTGCGCCCACACCGTTCTGGAACCGTAACGTACTTCCGCTGTTTGTAAAGGCCGGCTTAAGGATCGGTGACCGAGGCCGTAAGCTTCAGGCCTTTTTCAGGCGCGCGACGAAGAAGCCGTCGCAGCCGCCCCGCGTCTCGACGGTGCCGGGCAGGACGCGGACGGCACCGTCGGTCGCCGCGAAGCCGTCGGGAAGCTCGCCGGCTTCGACCGGCTGCAGGGCAACGCCGGGATTGCGGGCGAGCAGTCCGGCAAGCTGGTCCTCGCCCTCGGCGCGCTCGAGCGAGCAGGTCGAGAACACCAAAGTGCCGCCGGGCTTCAACCACGCCACCGCGCGGTCGAGCAGGGCAGCCTGCAGCGCCACCACCGGCGCCAGGTCGCGCGCCGCCTTGACGTGCAGCACGTCGGGGTGGCGGCGGAAGATGCCGGTGGCGGAGCAGGGCGCGTCGAGCAGGATGCGGTCGAACTGGCGCTTGGGAGCCCATTTCAACGCGTCGGCGGCGACGGTGTCGGCGCGCAGCTTGGTCCGGGTCAGGTTCTCTCGAACGCGCTCCAGCCGCAGCGGCGCCATGTCGACGGAGAGGACTTCGCCGCCCGCCGCCGACAGCTGCATGGTCTTGCCGCCAGGGGCAGCGCACAGGTCGAGTACGGCGTCATGCTCCTGCACGTTCAACAGCCGCGCGGGCAGGCTCGCGGCGAGGTCCTGGACCCACCATGCGCCCTCGGTGAAGCCAGGCAGTTGCGGCACCGCGATGCCGCGCGCCAGCCGGATGTGGCCGGGGAACAGGCTGACGCCGCCCAGCGTCTCGGCCCATTCGTCGGTGGTGGCGGGATCGCGCAGCGTCAGGTCGACCGGCGGCTCCTGCGCCAGCCCGCGCGCGGCGGCATCGGCGACGTCCTCGCCCCAGGCCTCGGCCCAGCGCCGGTGGAAATCGCCGGGCAGCGTCGGCACCTCGGGCAGCTTGATGCCCTCGCGCAGCAGTCGCGACAGCACGGCGTGCGCCAGGCGGCGCGGGCCACCCTCCAGCTGCGCCAGTGTCGTCGAGATCACCGCATGATCGGGCGTACCGAGCAGCAGATGCCCGGCGATCCCGGTGCGCAGCGCCATGCGGGCGCGCGAATCATCGGGCAGCGGACGCTGCGTCGCGCCGTCGATCAGCCCATCGAGGTCGGGCAGCCAGCGCAGCACCGAACTCGCGAGATTACGCGCCAGCGCCCGGTCGTCGGGCCGCTGGATACCGCGCAACGCCCCGTCGAGTGCGCCGTCGAGCGGGATGCCCTTGTGCAGCACCGCGTCGAGCAGGCGGGCCGCACCGCGACGCGCGGGCAGGCCGGGGGGATCGGCGATTGGTCTCAAGTTGCTTGTGCCTGTTTGCTTAGGAAGCTGCCGATGCGCTTGAAATAGGTCACCGGGAAGATGCGGGTCAGCCAGTCGATCAGCCGCGCGTCGGCGCCGATCAGGATGCGGTGGTCGCCCGCCTCCATGCCCGCGACGATGACCCGGGCGGCCTCGGCGGCGGTGGTGCGCGAGGCTTTCTCGAAGGCATCGGCATGGTCGAAGCTGCCCGGCACCGGCATGTCGCCGGCGACCTTGGCATTGCGGACGACGTTGGTCTTGATGCCGCCGGGATGGACGCGGACGACGCGGATGTCGGGGTCGGTCTGCGCCAGCTCCAGGTACAGCGCCTCGGTCAGGCCACGCACCGCGAACTTGGAGGCGTTGTAGGCCGACTGCCCCGGATAGCCCATCATGCCGAACACCGAGCTGATGTTGACCAGCCAGGCCGCAGGGCGCCCCCGCAGGTGCGGCAAGGCGGCGCGGCAGCCGCTGACGACGCCGCCGAAATTGACCGACAGGACGCGGTCGACGTCGCTGGCGGAAGTGTCGGCGAAGCTGCCCAGCACGGTCAGCCCGGCGTTGTTGACGATGCCGTCGAGCCCGCCGAACTCGACCGCCGCGGCATCGACCCAGGCCTTCACCCCGGCCTCGTCCGAGACGTCGAGTACCGTGGTGGAATGCGGGTAATTGCCGAGCAACGTCGAGGTCTCGGCGAGCGTCGCGGCGTCCTTGTCCGACAGTGCCAGCCGCACGCCCTTCGAGGCCAGCAACTGCGCCAAAGCGCGACCGATGCCACTGCCCGCGCCGGTGACGGCGATGGTCAGTCCATCGAGGCTTGCCTTGGGATAGGCCATCTGGTTCGGGTTCCGGGGTTCAAAGCGGCGGCGCGAGGCCTTATCTGAATGCCCTAGCGCAGCCCGCGCTTGCGGAGAAGCCCGTGACCCCGATCACCGACGCCACCCAGCCCAGCGAGCTGCCCCCCGAATTGCCGTCGGAACTGCCGATGCCGACCGAGCCCGATCCCGAGATGGACCCGTCGGCGCCGCCTAAGCCCGAGTTCGGCGGCCGCGACGGCCCCGACCCGGTGCGCTATGGCGACTGGGAGCGCGGCGGGGTCGCCGTCGACTTCTAGCGAGCCGGGCTCCGCGCGGCGAGCAGCGCGGTCAGTGACCAGCCGATGACGCCGAAGCCGCCGAGCCAGATCGTCAACGCCGCCCATTGTCCGGCCAGCAGCAGCGCCACGCCGGGTGCTGCAGCAAGGCCGATGAGCCACGGCCGCGCGGCCAGCGTGGTTTCGGCCAATCCCCGCGTACGGCGGCGCTTGGGGTCGATGACGCCGAGCAGGCCCAGGGCCAGCGCCGTGACGAGCAGCGCGGCAAGGCTCCAGCCGATCGTCATTCCGCAGGGACCAGCGAAGCGTCGCGGCTGCGAACCGGGGCCATCGAGCCGTTCCGCAGCGACCTCAGGAACGCCCCGCCGGCCAATGCGAGGCCGATGTCGACTGCGATCAGCAAAGGCTGCCCCGCCGCCAGCGCATCATCCCAGCCCGGACCGCCGAGGGTCAGGCGGATGACCGGCAGGCCGACCAGCAGCACGCCCGTTCCGAGCCTCAGCCACCAGCCGAGCCGCGCCGCATCGACCAGCATCGCGCCGCCGATCGCCAGCATCGATGCGATGATGAACGACGCCGGGGTCCAGTAAACCGCGCCGTCCGATGGTGATGCGAGAAGATAGCCCAGCGCCGACGCGGACAGGGCGAAGGGCAGACCGAAGCCGATCACGGTGACCAGCCGGTCGAGCCGCTCGAGCTTCGGCGCATTCGCCTCGCGCCTCCGCAACCACAGCTGCATGCCGGTGAACACGACGTAGCAGGTGGCGAAGCCCAGCCCGAACCACACCGCCTTCGACAGCGCGCCCGCGAAATTGCCGAAGTGCAGCGGCGCCATCAGATCATAGAGCTTGCCGCCGAACGACGGCTTGGTGCCGAGCACCGGCTTCTCGCCCTGGAAGGCGCCGGTCGCGCCGGAATAGATCAGCGCGGTGGTCGCCAGCCGGCCCTCGCGCGGCGCGTGATACAGCGTCATCGACGCATCGGCGCGCCCGACCCGCGTCATCGAGATGAAGTTGGGCGCCACCGCCGTGCGTCGCGTCGCATCGGCGATGATGCGGTCGAGGTTGGCCGCGCCGACCGGCCGCGCGTCGGCGGCGGGGGCGACGCCGAACAGCACCTCCGACATCACCTGCTGGTTGCCGCCGAACGCCACCATCGCCAGCGCCGGCAGGCCGAACGATCCGGCAAAGCTGAAGAAGCTGCCGGTGAACGCCAGCACGAAGGCGAACGGCAGGCTCCACGTCCCCGCGACATTGTGGCGATCGCGCGCCACCGTCCCCGGCGCGGCGCGGCGGCGCAGGGTGAAGATGTCCTTGAACAGATGGCGGTGGATCAGCACGCCCGAGATCGCCGCGACCAGCATCGCCATGCCCAGCACGCCGGTCAGAAGCAGCCCCCAGGGATTAGGCAGGTGCAGGCGGACGTGCAGATCGACGAGGAAGTGCGCCAACGCGCTGTCGTTGTCGGGGCCGAAGACATCCTCGCCGTCGCCTTCGTGGCGCGACAGCACACGGCCGCTGCGGTCCGCCTGCCACAGCACGCCGCGGTCGATCGCGGCACCCTTGGCATTCTTGACATGGCCGTGGAGGAAGACCGCGAGCTGGTTGGTCTCGGTGGCGTAGAGCGAGGCTTCCTCGCGGTATTGCGCCGGGGTCGCGGCGATCAGCTTGCGCAGGGTGGCGTCGACCGGGCCGGTCAGCGGCGAGCGTGTCTCGGTGGTGCCCGACGACCATTGCCCGATCTCCGAGGCGAACACCGCGACGGTGCCGGTCAGCACCACGGCATACAGCAGCAGCCCGAGGACGATCCCCGACCAGCCGTGGATCGCCACCAGCCGCTTGGTCTCGCGCTTCGGCAGGGCGATCATCGGACCGCTACTTTCGCCGGCGGCGACAGGAAGTGCCAGGCGATCAGCCCGCCGTGCAGCGTCGCCAGCGCCAGCGCGACGACGGCGACGCGGCGCAGGTCGCTGTCGAGGCAGGCGTGGAAGAAAAGCACCGACCAGACCAGCGGGAACAGCAGCAGCGGCAGCACCAAATTGTCGATCCCCGCCGCCCCCGCCGGCAGCCACAGCGGCATGCCGAGCATGACCAGCAGCCCGACGACCACGCTGACCGGCCCGGCCAGCCAGACCCGCGCACCGGGCAGGCGGCGGATCACCCCGCCACCCGCGACGCTATCGAGACGCAGTTTCTCATGCCGAGCAAACTAAACTGCGCGCAACTGCGAGGCAATCGCATTCAACGGCCCTACCAGCGATAGCCGATAGTGCCCTGGACGGTGCGGCGCTGGCCGTACCAGCACCATTCGACGCCGTTGACGTAGCAGCTGGTGATGTGCCGGCGGTCGAACAGGTTGGCGGCGTTGATCGCCAGCTTGACGCCCTGCATGCGCTCGCTGACCCGGCCCAGGTCATAGCTGACCACCGCGTCGACCAGCGTGTACGACGGCGTGTTGATGTAGCGGTCGACCCCGGTGGCGTTGAGCACATAGCCGCCATAGCCGCGGCCGACATAGCGCACGCCGCCGCCGATGCCGAAGCCCTGCAGCGCGCCGGCCTGCGTCGTATAGTCGAGGAAGATGCCGCCGTTCTCCCTGGCGGAACCGATGAGCGGCTTGCCGAGCGCGAACGGGTTGTCGTCCTTGCGGTCGCGGATCTTCTGGCGGCTGTAGTTCGCGCTGGCGTTGAGGCCCTTGAACAGCGGCACCTTGGCCTCGAGTTCGAAGCCCTCCGACCGAACCTTGCCACTCTGCGTCGCGGCGAAGGTCAGCGGGTTGCTGACCACGACGTTGGTCTGGTCGATCTTGAAATACGCCGCGGTCAGCAGGATCGGCGTGCCCTTGGGCTGGTACTTCAGGCCGCCCTCGATCTGCTTGCCGAGCGACGGATCGGCGAGGCCGATGCTGCCGTCGGACCGCGCCACCGCCGACGCCTGCGGCTCGAACGACGTCGAATAGCTGACGTACGGCGCCAGGCCGAAGTCGGTCAGGTACAGGCCGCCGACACGATAGGTGAACTTGCCGTCCTTCTTGGTCGCATCGGACGGGAAGGCGGAGGTGATCTCCTGCCGGCCCTTGGCCCAGTCGTAGCGGCCGCTCAGCGTCAGGCGGAAATTGCCGACCGCCATCTGGTCCTGGCCGTAGACGCCGGTCTGGGTCTGGTGGACATCGTAGAAGGTGTCGCGCGCCGGCAGCGGATAAGGCACGCCATAGACCGGGTTATAGGCGTTGATCGGCGGCGTCAGGCCGAGGAACTCGAAGCCGACGTCTTCGGTCGAGTGCGCGTTCTGGTGATCGACGCCGAACAGCAGATTGTGGGTGATCGGGCCGGTGACGACCTTGCCGACGAGCTGGTTGTCGAAGGTCCAGTTCTTCAGCCGCTCCTTGGCGTTGAGGCCGCCGCGCGCGAACAGCGCCTGGCTCGCATCGGCCCGCGCACCGGTGATGTAGCGACCCTGGAACAGCGCGCTGATCTCCTGGTAGCGGCCGTTGGCGCGCAGCACCCAGTCGTTGCCGAAGTCGTGCGTCGCCAGATAGGTCAGCGAGCCCTGGTTGCGCTTGAAGATCGTCAGGTCGGGCTCGCCATCGGCGAATTTCTGGCTGATCCGGCCGTTCGGATTGGCCTCCAGCGAACCGGACAGCGGCACCGCGCTGTAATTGCCGTTCTTGGGATCGTGCGAATAATTGCCGATCAGGGTGACGGTGGTCGGGGTGCCGGCGCCGAAGGTGATCGCCGGGCTGATCGTGTAGCGGCGGCGCTCGCCGAAGCTCTGCTGGGTGTCGGCGCCGTTGACGCTGCCCGAGACGCGGAAGCGTATGCTGCCGTCGGGATTGAGACTGCCGCCGATGTCGCCGTCGAGGCGGAACAGGTTGAAGGTGCCATAGGTCGCCTCGACGCTGCCGTACGCCTCCTTGGGTCCGGGCAGCTTACTCGACAGGGCGATCAGGCCGCCGGGGCTGGAGGCGCCGTACAGCACCGACGCCGGGCCCTTGACGACCTCGACGCGGTCGAGGCGCGAGACGTCGACCTGCGTCGAGGCATAGCCGGTCGGCGAGGTGAAGATCTTGAGGCCGTCGAGATACTGCGGTGCATCGAAGCCGCGCAGCTTGAACTGGTCATAGACCTCGGCGGAGGAGCCGCGAGTCTCGGGCGTGATGCCGGCGGTGTAGCGCAATGCCTGGTTGAGGTTGGCGATACCGCGCACATCGAGGTCGTCGCGCGAGATCACCGAGATCGACTGCGGCGTCTCCAGCAACGAAGTCGCGGTCTTGGTGCCGCCGATCGCCTCGGTCGCCGGACGGCTGCCGGTGACGATGATGGTGTCGTCGACGACGTCGTCGGCCCGCGCCGCGGACACCGACAGCATCGACACGGCGATGCATAACAGGCTGGTGGAAGACTTCATTTGCGATTCCCGACTGATAACGGCCGGCGATCTATCGCTATTGAGAGCGACTTGCAACTACTGCAGCAACATTATGCGAGGGTGAGACGCATTTGCAACAATCGCGGGGATGGACGCGCGACATGCCAAAGGCGGTCGCCAGGTAGGCTGTGGTCTGATGACTCGTCGAAATGCCGACTTTGGCAGCGGCCCGAAGACTGCCGAGCTTACTGCCCCCCTCCCGGAACGGGAGGGGACGGGGGTGGGACTTGGCATAAACTCGGGCCGCCGACCTTGTGTAAGACCCACCCCCAGCCCCTCCCGTTCCAGGAGGGGAGCAGGAAGAAGCCCTAGCCCTCGGAGCGCAGCGGTCGGCTGAGCAGCGCGTCGATCACCGGGCCGACGCTTGCGCCTGCCAGCAGCGCCGCGACTGCCTCGGCGATCGGCATCTCGACGCCCGCCGCCTTCGCCGCCTCGACCAGTACCGGCGCGGTCGCGGCACCCTCGGCGACCGTCACCCGCGAGCCGAGCAGTTCCGCCGCCGGCCGCCCCTCGCCGATGGCGATGCCGAGGCTCATGTTGCGCGACTGTGCCGAGCCGCAGGTCAGCACCAGGTCGCCCAGCCCGGACAGGCCCGCCAGCGTCTCCGCCCGCGCCCCGCGCGCCACGGCGAAGCGCAGCATCTCGGCATAGCCGCGACTGAGCAGCGCCGCCCGGGCATTTTCGCCGAGGCCGCGCCCGATCACCACGCCGCACGCGATCGCCAGCACGTTCTTGACCGCGCCGCCGATCTCCGCCCCGACGACATCGTCGGTCAGATAGGGCCGGAACGTCGGCGTCTTGAGCAGGTCGACCAGCGACGCCCCCAGCCGCGCATCGGCGCAGGCCAGCGTCACCGCGGTCGGCTTGCCCGATGCGACCTCGGCGGCAAAGGTCGGGCCCGACAGCACCGCGAGCTCCGCCTGTGGCACGACCTCGGCGGCGACTTCGGCCAGCAACTGGTGGGTGCCGGCCTCGATCCCCTTGGCGCACAGCACCAGCGTCCGCGATTCGGGGCGGGCAGCCTCCAGCGTCGCGCGCAGATGCTGGGCCGGCACGACGACCAGCCAGATGCCGCACGGCGACAGCTTGCGCAGGTCGTTGGTCGCGGTGATGCCCATCGGCAGCGACACGCCGGGCAGGAAGCGCGGGTTGTCCTTGCCCGCCGCGATGCTCTCGACCACCGCCAGCTCGCGCGCCCATAGCCGCACGTCGACGCCCTTGCCCGCCATCAGGCAGGCCAGCGCCGTACCCCAGGCGCCGCCGCCGACGATCCCGATGCTCATGCCTTCACCCCTGCGCCGCGAACCGTCTCGGCTCCCGGGTCGAGCGGCCAGCGCGGGCGCGCGGCGACCTCCAACCCATCGACCATGCCGAGCGCCAGTCGCTCCGCCCCCGCCCAGGCGATCATAGCGGCATTGTCGGTGCACAGCCAAGGCGGCGGCGCAACGAACGGCAGGTCGCGCCGGGCGGTCAGCTCGGCCAGCGCGGCGCGGATCGCGGCATTGGAGGCGACACCGCCCGCCACCACCAGCGCCGTCGCCTCGGGCATGATGTCGATGGCGCGGCGCGTCCGGTCGATCAGGCAGTCGGTCGCCGCCTGCTGGAACGACGCGGCGAGGTCGTCGGTGCTGAAATTGCCCGTCGCGCGCGCCCGCAGCACGGCGCTTTTCAGCCCGGCGAAGGAGAAATGCGGTTCCGCCGTGCCGACCAGCGGGCGCGGCAGCGGTACGGCGCGCGGATCGCCATTGCGCGCCGCCCGCTCGACCGCCGGGCCGCCGGGAAAGCCGAGCCCCAGGATCTTGGCGACCTTGTCGAACGCCTCGCCGACCGCATCGTCGATGGTCGTCGCCAGCCGCCGATAGCGCCCGACCCCCTCGACCGCGAGCAGCTGGCAATGGCCGCCCGAAACCAGCAGCAGCAAATACGGAAATTGCAGGTCCGGCGCGATCAGGCGGGGGCTCAGCGCATGGCCCTCCAGGTGGTTGACCGCGATCAGCGGCTTGCGCCCCGCGAAAGCCAGCGCCTTGGCGGTGACCAGCCCGACCATGACGCCGCCGATCAGCCCCGGCCCGGCGGTCGCGGCGATGGCGTCGACCTGCGCCAGCGTGACGCCGCCCTCGGCCAGCACGCGCGCCACCATCGGCGTCAGTTTCTCGACATGCTCGCGCGCCGCGATCTCGGGGACGACGCCGCCGAACGGGCGGTGCATCTCGTCCTGGCTGGCAACGGCCTGGGCGACGATGGTGCGGTCGCCGCGGACCAGCGCCACGGCGGTCTCGTCGCAACTCGATTCGATACCTAGGACGAGGGGGCTTGCGGACATGACGACGCCCTAGCACAAGCTGGCCGCATGACCGCAAGTCTCAGGCTGGGAACGCGAGGCTCGCCGCTCGCCTTGGCACAGGCGGCGATGGTGACCGCGGCGTTGGCGGCGCATGGCACGGCGTGCGAGACGGTGGTCGTGACGACCACCGGCGACCGCGTCCAGGACCGCCCGCTCGCCGAGATCGGCGGCAAGGCGCTGTGGACCAAGGAACTCGACGCTGCTCTGGCCGACCGCCGCATCGACCTGGCGGTGCACTCGATGAAGGACGTCGAGACGACGCTGGCGAGCCATGTCGCGCTGGCCGCGATGCTGCCGCGCGCCGATGTCCGCGACCGACTGATCGGCGCGTCGTCGTTGGCCAGCTTGCCCGAGGGCGCGCGCGTCGGCACATCCAGCCCACGGCGGGCGGCGCAGTTGCTCAGCATCCGTCCCGACCTGCGCATCGAGATGCTACGCGGCAACGTCGCGACGCGGCTCGGGCGGATCGCGGCGGGCGACTTCGATGCGACGCTGCTGGCGGCGGCGGGGCTGGAGCGGCTCGGCATGTCGGACGGCGTGCCGCTGGAGATCGAGGACTGGCTGCCCGCCCCGGCGCAGGGCGCGGTCGGTATCGCGATTCGCGCCGGCGACGTCGCGACCGCGGAGTTGGTCGAGACGATCGACCATGCCGAGACGCATGCGGCGGTGCTGCTGGAGCGCGGCTTCCTCGCGGCGCTGGTTGCCGACTGCCACTCGCCGGTCGCTGCACTGGCGCGGGTGACGGGCGAACGCGTGACGTTCACCGGCGAGATCATCGCGGAGGACGGCAGGGAGCGCCAGCGCGGCTCGGTCGAATCGACGCGGGGCCTCGCCGCGACCGCGGTGGCGGACCTAGCGGTCGACCTGCTGGCCCGGGCAAGCCCCCGGTTGCGCGCCCAGTTCGGCTGAGCGCCCGGCGCTTCGCCCCGCCATGCGCGTCCTGGTCACCCGGCCCGAGCCCGCCGCCTCGCGCACCGCCGCCCGGCTCGCGGCACTGGGCCATCAGGCGCTCGTCGTCCCGCTGATGAGCGCCCGCCCGCTCGACTGGACTCCGCCGGTCGAGGCCCCCGACGCCATCGCCTTCACCAGCGCGCAGGCCCTCGAACACGGTGGCCCGGCCCTCGGCGCCTACCGCGACCTGCCCGTCTATGCCGTCGGCGACGCGACCGCAGCCGCCGCCCGCGCCGCCGGGTTCCACGACATCCGCACCGGCCCGGGCGATGCCGCCGCACTTTTCGCCGCAGCCGCCGGCGACGGTATCCGGTCGTTGCTCCACCTCGCCGGGCGCGATCGTACCGCCGCTGCCCCGCCCGACCTGACAATCACGGTGCGCGAGCTCTATGCCGTCGACCCCGTCGACGCGCCGCTTCCTGCCGCCGACCTGGTGCTGGTCTATTCGGCCCGCGCCGCGACCCAGCTCGCGCGCGTCGCCGGCCCCGCGCGGTCTGGCCTTGCCGTTGCCGCGCTCAGCCCGGGCGTCGCCGCCGCGCTCGGCCCCGGCTGGCGCAACGTCATGGTCGCACTCACGCCGGACGAAGACGCGCTCTTTGCGGCCAGCGGCCTGACGTGCGAAAAGCCCGGCTGAACCGACTGGAGCGCAAATGGATTCGACCGAAACCGAGCCGCAGGACGCGACCGACCGCCTGCGCGCCCGGCTGGCTGGACAGCCGATCCGCCTGACGCCGCCGCCGCGCCGCGCCGTGCTGCCGTGGATCCTGACCGCGATGCTGCTGACCTTCGCGCTCGGCCTGATCGCCAACCCGTGGTTCGAGCGCAGCGTCCGCAGCAAGTTGCCGGGCTTCACCGGCATCGCCGCCGCGGCGCCGGAAGTCGTCGCCAATCGTGCCGAGATCACGGCGCTCGAAGCCCGCGTCCAGGCGCTCGAAGCCCGCCCGGTCCAGCGCCTGCTCGCCCCGACGGCCACCACCGGCGCCAACGAGCGCGTCGCCGCAGCCGAGGCGCGCATCGACGGCCTCGACCGCACCGCCACCGCCAACACGGCGCGGATCGATGCACTGACCGGCAGCGTCGCGGCGCTGACCGGGCGGGTCGATGCGACGGCGGGCCAGACCGTGCTGACGCTCCAGGCGGCGCGCGCCGATGCCGACCGGGCGCAGGGTGCGCTGGTCGTGCTGGCCGCCCGCCGGGGACTGGAGCGCGGTGCCTGGTCGCCCGGCCTGACGCAGCCATTGCGGACCCTGTTCGCGCAGCGCGACGGTCCCTCGGTCGAGGCGGTGATCGCGCTCGGTGCCGCGCCGGTGACCATCGCCGGGCTGCGGCAGGGCCTAGTCCAGCTGCGCGGCAAGCCGGCCGCCACCGCCGCCGGTCGCAGCTGGTGGGAGAGCTTCACCGCCGGCATCGGCGATATCATCCAGGTGCGTAGCCGCTCCGGCGCGAACGACGACCCGATCGTCGAGGCCGACCGGGCGCTGGTCGCCGGCGATGTCGCGCGCGCCATCGCGCAGGTCGAGAAGCTGCCGGCCGACGCGAATCGCGGCACCACCGGCTGGCTCCAGTCGGCGCGACGCTACCAGGCCGGTATTCGCGGCCTGGGCGCGCTGGAGGAGACGGCGCTGAGCCAGGCGCCGACCGCCGTGCTGCCGGTTGCTCCCACCAGCTGAGAGTCGTCGGATTGCAGTTGGTCGCCGTTCATGTACGAGGGCGCATAAGCCGATAAACGACCTATGGGGATGTGGATGTTCGATCGTACCGTCATGTTTTCGACTTTGGCCCTGGCGCTCGTGGCCGCTGCGCCGGTATTGGCAGCGCCCGCCGCACCGGCCGCGGCGCTCAAGGGCGATGCGGCAAACGGCGGCAAGCTGTTCGCACTTTGCGCCGCCTGCCACGTCACCACCGCCGGCGTGAACCGCATGGGTCCGTCGCTGCATGCCGTCGTCGGACGCAAGGCGGGGGCGGTTCCGGGCTATGTCTATTCGCCCGCGATGAAGGCTTCCGGTATCACCTGGACCGAGCCCAAGCTGGCCGAGTTCATCGAGGCACCGCGCGCCGTCGTCACCGGCACCAAGATGTACTTCGCCGGGGTCAAGGCGCCGCAGGACCGGGCCGACATCATCGCTTACCTGAAAACCCAGTAACGCTGCGTCACAAAGCGGCTAGGAACCTGCGGGTTCGCGGGAGTAAGGGGTAGCCCCATGGATTACGAATCGCTTTTCCGCGCGGAAATCGACGGTCTGAAGACCGAAGGCCGCTATCGCATTTTCGCCGAGCTGGAGCGCAAGGCGGGGGCTTTCCCGCGCGCTGTGCAGTATGACGGCGACGGCACGCGTGACGTGACGGTGTGGTGTTCGAACGACTATCTCGGCATGGGCCAGCACCGCGACGTGCTCGACGCCATGCACGAGACGCTGGAGGCCTGCGGAGCCGGCGCCGGCGGGACGCGCAATATCTCGGGGACGACGCACGCGCATGTCGTGCTGGAGCGCGAGCTTGCCGACCTGCACGGCAAGGACGCAGCGCTGCTGTTCACCTCGGGCTATGTCTCGAACTGGGCCGCACTCGGCACGCTGGCGGCCAAGCTGCCGGGCTGCGTCGTGCTCAGCGACGACGGCAACCACGCCTCGATGATCGAGGGCATCCGCCACAGCCGCGCCAAGTGCCTGCGGTGGCGCCACAACGACGTCGCGCACCTCGACGAGCTGCTGTCGACGCTGCCGCGCGATGTGCCCAAGCTGGTGGCGTTCGAGAGCGTCTACTCGATGGACGGCGACATCGCGCCGATCGCCGAGATCCTCGACGTCTGCGAGAAGCACGGCGCGATGAGCTACCTCGACGAGGTCCATGCGGTCGGGCTCTACGGCCCGCGCGGCGGCGGCATCGCCGAGCGCGAGGGGCTGATGGACCGGGTCACGGTCATCGAGGGGACGCTGGGCAAGGCGTTCGGCGTGATGGGCGGCTATATCGCCGGCTCGCACGCGATGTGCGACTTCGTCCGCAGCTTTGCCTCGGGGTTCATCTTCACGACCGCGCTGCCGCCGGCGCTTGCGGCCGGGGCGACCGCCAGCATCCGGCACCTCAAGGCCAGCAGCGTGGAGCGCGAGGCGCACCAGGAGCGCGTCGCCAAGGTGCGGCGCCGCTTGAACGCCATCGGCATCCCGATGATGGACAACCCCAGCCACATCATCCCGGTGATGGTCGGCGACCCCAAGCACTGCAAGATGATCAGCGACTGGCTGCTCGACACGCACGGCATCTATGTCCAGCCGATCAACTACCCGACCGTGCCCAAGGGCACCGAGCGGCTGCGTATCACGCCCTCGCCGGTGCACACCGATGCGGACGTCGACCGGCTGGTCTCGGCGCTGAGCGAGATCTGGAGCATGTGCGCGCTGGCGCGGGTAGCGGAAGCGGCCTGAGGGTCAGGGAAGCAAGACCCTCTTCCCGGGAACGTTCCCCCTTCCTGCGGCTTTGATCCGGCTGGAAGGACAGGCCATGATCAATGTTCCCGGCAAGCAGCCGCCCCTCGTCGAGACCCCGCTGCAGGTCAGCATCGTCAGCGACGAGATCGTCCTCGAAACCCAGACATCGCCGTCGCTGACCGGTGCGGCGGCGCGCCCGACCGGACAGCGCCTGATCGACGCCGCCGACAAGCTCGACGAGGATTGACCCTCAGCGGTTGAGCCGACCCTCGATCAGCGTGTCGACCACCGACGGATCGGCAAGCGTCGTCGTGTCGCCCAGGCTGGCGAAGTCGTTCTCGGCGATCTTGCGCAGGATGCGGCGCATGATCTTGCCGCTGCGGGTCTTGGGCAGCGCCGGGGTGATATGAAGGTGGTCGGGCGTCGCGATCGCGCCGATCAGGGCGCGGACGCTGGCGCGCAACTTCCCCAGCAGCGCCGCATCGGCTTCGACACCGACATTGAGCGTGACATAGGCGTAGATGCCCTGGCCCTTGATATCGTGCGGGAAACCGACGACCGCGGCCTCGGCGACATGCTCGTGAGCGACCAGCGCGCTCTCGATTTCCGCTGTTCCCAGGCGGTGGCCGCTGACGTTCATGACGTCGTCGACGCGCCCGGTGATCCACCACTCGCCGTCCTCGTCGCGCCGCGCCCCGTCGCCGGTGAAGTACAAGCCCTTGTAGGTGCTGAAATAGGTCTGCACGAAGCGCTCGTGGTCGCCGTAGATCGTCCGCGCCTGCCCGGGCCAGCTGCGCGTCAGCACGAGGTTGCCGCTGGCGGGTCCCTCGATGAACTTGCCCTCCGCATCGACCAGTTCCGGCACCACCCCATAGAGGGGCGCGGTCGCCGCACCGGGCTTCATTACCGAGGCGCCGGGCAGCGGCGTCATCATGATGCCGCCGGTCTCGGTCTGCCACCAGGTGTCGACGATCGGCAGCGCCTCCTTCCCGATGACGCGGTAGTACCAGCGCCACGCCTCGGGGTTGATCGGCTCGCCGACGGTGCCGAGCAGGCGCAGGCTCGACAGGTCGTGCTTCTCGGCGGGTTCGTCGCCGTCGCGCATCAGAGCGCGCAGCGCGGTCGGCGCGGTGTAGAAGACATTGACCTTGTGCTTGGCGATCGTCGCCCAGAACCGGTCGCTGGCCGGGAAGGTCGGGATGCCCTCGAACAGCAGTACGGTCGCGCCGCACGACAGCGGGCCATAGACGTTATAACTGTGCCCGGTGACCCAGCCGACGTCGGCGGTGCACCAGAACAGCTCGCCCGGGCGATAGTCGAACACCGTCTCGAAGGTCAGCCCGGCCCACAGCAGATAGCCGCCGGTGGTGTGGACGACGCCCTTCGGGCTGCCGGTCGAGCCACTGGTATAAAGGATGAAGAGCGGATCCTCGGCATTCATCGTCGCCGGGTCCGAGATTTCGCCGGCAGTGTCGCGCAGGTCCTGCCACAGATGGTCGCGGCCCGGGGTCATCGGCACGTCGCCGCCGGTATGGCGGATGACCAGCACGCCCTCGACGCCGGGCGCATCGGCCAGCGCCTCGTCGACCGTCGCCTTCAGTGCAAAGGTCCGCCCGCCGCGGCGTCCGCAATCGGCGGTGACGATGAAGCGGCTGTCGGCATCGCGCAGCCGGTCGGCGATGGCCTTGGCCGAGAAACCGCCGAAGACGACGCTGTGGACCGCACCGATCCGCGCGCAGGCGAGCATCGCGACGACCGCCTCCGGGATCATCGGCAGATAGATCGTCACCCGGTCGCCGCGCGAAACGCCCAGCGACGCCAGGACGTTGGCCATGCGGCAGGTCTCGGCGTGGAGCTCGCGGTAGGTCAGGCGGCGGACGTCGTGGCTGGGGTCGTCGGGCTCCCAGACGATCGCGACCTGCTCGCCGCGCTCGGCGAGGTGGCGGTCGAGGCAGTTGGTGCTGGCGTTGAGCGTGCCGTCCTCGAACCAGCGGATGTCGACCGGATCCCAGCTCCAATTGCCCATGCGCGTCGGCTTGGCGGTCCAGTCGAGGCGGTCGACCTGCTGCCGCCAGAAGCCGTCGGGGTCGTCGACGGAGCGCCGGTAGCGTTCCTGATATTGCGCAGCATTGGTCAGGGTGCGCGCCGCCGCGGCTGCGGGGACGGGGTAGCGATCGGGAGCGGTCAAGCGGGCTGCCTCTCGGAACGCCGTCTGAATCGCGGCGTTTGTTGGTCGGATCAAGGAGACCCATCATGGCCCAAGCCGACGCCGACGCCAAGCCGATCGCCCCCATACCTTTGACCAATGACCACCGCGAACTGGGCTTTGGCAACGTCGATGCGCGCGCCGATATCGACGGCGGCGATGAGGTCGGCGAGGCCTATCCGGCGGCACCGGTGCCCGAGAACCAGGAATCGGAGCAGGACAAGTGAGCGCCGAGGCGCGGGACAAGGCGCCGCTGCCGCCCGACGAAGGCCAAGCGCAGCGCCGCGGCCGGCCGAACGGCGCCGAGGCCGACGACGGCAAGGCGGGCGGCACCTCGCTCGGCGGCCAGCCGGGCAAGGGCAATTTCAAGGACGACGACAGCGCCGGCAGCAACGCCCAGAGTGGCGGGCCATCGGGCAACGAGGTCGAGCGCACCGCACCCGGCATGTCGACCGAGAAGAAGGCTGACGATACGAAATAGCTCAGCCGGTGTAGTTGCCGGCCTTTGCCACCATCGACGGCAACGGCCGGCCGAGGACGGTGGCGAACCACCGATTGGCGGCGATCGCCTGGTCGATATCGACGCCGGTGGCGACGCCGCTGCGGTCGAGCAGGAACAGCAGGTCCTCGGTGGCGATGTTGCCCGTCGCGTTCGGCGCGAACGGGCAGCCGCCGAGCCCGCCGAGACTCGTGTCGAGCACCCGCACTCCCGCCTGGTACGCCGCCCAGGCATTGGCGATGCCGGTGCCGCGGGTGTCGTGGAAATGCGCGCGCATCCGCACCCCGGGCGCCGATTCAGCCAGCCGCCCGAACAAGTCGGCGACCTGTGCCGGGACCGCGACGCCGATGGTGTCCGCCAGCGCGATCTCGACCGCCCCAGCCGCTGCCATCTCGCGCGCGATGTCGATCACCGTCGCCACCGGCACCGCGCCTTCGAACGGACAGCCGAACGCGGCGGAGATCGTCACCTGCGGCACCAGCCCTTCGCTCGCGGCGAGCCGCAGCATGGCGCGATTTTCCTCGATGCCCTGGACGATGGTCTGGCCCTGGTTGCGCTGCCCGAAGCTGTCGGAGGCGACGACCACGCAGCCCGCCTCGTCGACGCCGCGCCGGCCGCCCTGCCGCGACTCGATCGCCCGCAGTACGCCGCGCTTGTTGAGGCACAGCCCGATATAGGACACGTCGCGCCGGTCGGGCAGCGCCGCGATCACCGCCTCGCCGTCCGCCATCTGCGGCACCCGCGCCGGATTGACGAAGGACGCGACCTCGACCCGCCGCACCCCGGCGTCGATCATCCGCCCGATCAGCGTCAGCTTATCGGCGGTCCCGATGACCTCCTTCTCGTTCTGCAGACCGTCCCGCGGCCCGACCTCGACGATCTGCACCATGTCCGTCATCGCTCACTCCCAAGTCGCGCTTGCATATAGTGCGACACTTTCATGGTTGTCAGGCCGGGTCGTTCCACGTCTAAACGCCAGCATGAACGAACAGCCAGGCGACCGGACCCCAGACGACAACGCGGCAGCCCGCGCCGAAGCTGCGGTGCGCGAACTGATCCGCTGGGCCGGCGACGATCCCGACCGCGAGGGCCTGCTCGACACGCCGGCCCGCGTCGCCCGCGCGTTCCGGGAATATTACCGCGGCTATGAGGAGGATCCGGGCCTCCACCTCAGCCGCACCTTCGCCGAGGTCGGCGGCTATGACGAGATCGTGCTGCTGCGTGACATCCCGTTCCAGTCGCACTGCGAGCATCACATGGCGCCGATCACCGGCGTCGCGCACATCGCCTACCTGCCGCGCAACCGCGTCGTCGGCATCTCCAAGCTGGCGCGCGTGCTGCAGGGCTTCGCCAGCCGCCTGCAGGTCCAGGAGCGACTGACCGCCGAGGTCGCCGACTGCATCCAGCATCACCTCGATCCCGTCGGCGTCGCCGTGGTCATCGACGCTACGCATGCCTGCATGAGCGCCCGGGGGGTCAAGACCACCGGCGTCACCATGACCACCAGCCGCATGATGGGCGTCTTTCGCGACGACGACCGGTCGCGGAAGGAAGTGCTGGCGTTGATGGGGCGGGGGTAGATAATCCGGCCCGATCAGCGTATGCAGCGTGTGCAACTTCGATGTTGGCAAACATCTCCGGACCTCGCCTGTGCTAGCAGGCGGGGTCCTTTTCATATGGGGCGAGCGGTGCTAGCCGCTCGCCCCCAGCCGCTAATCGCGAGCCGCGCGGATGATCGAGACCACCAGCGCCGCAAACGCGATAACGACTGTTGCAACCTCAAGTATTGGCAATAATATCACCTCCTGTTGGCGGTTGATTTGCCCGTAGCTGCTAGGCCAGAGGCAACCGCCACATGCCTTATGGCACATCAGCCTCATTCTCCGGCCGGAACCTGTTCCGGATCAGCAACTAAATCTCGTCTGCCAACTATCCGGCAAACTCAAGGTTATTGCCCATGTTCATGTTCGCTACCGGTATCGAGAACAGCTATCCCACGGTGGGTGGCAAGCGCGTCGACGAGATGGCGAAGTGCGGCCATTACCAGCATTGGCAGGCGGACTTCGATGCGGTGGAGGAGCTGGGCATCCAGTACCTCCGCTATGGCCCGCCGATCCACACGACCTGGCTGGGCGAGGGCAAATACGACTGGGAATTCTGCGACCTGACGATGCGCGACCTGCACCGGCGCAACATCTCGCCGATCGTCGATCTGTGCCACTTCGGCGTGCCGGACTGGATCGGCAATTTCCAGAACCCCGACTTCGCCCGCCTGTTCGGCGGCTATGCCACCGATTTCGCGACGCGATACCCGTGGGTGCAGCTATACACCCCGGTCAACGAGATGTTCATCTGCGCGCTGTTCTCGGGCCGCTACGGCTGGTGGAACGAGCAGCTCGGCACCGACCTCGGCTTCGTCACGGCGCTGAAGGGGCTGGTCAAGGCCAATGTCCTGGCGATGCGCAGCATTCTGGACATCCGCCCCGATGCGATCTTCATCCAGTCCGAATCGTCGGAATATTACCACGCCGATGACCCCAAGGCGATCAAGCCGGCCGAGATCCTCAATTCGATGCGTTTCCTCAGCCTCGACCTGAATTACGGCCGTCGCATCGATTCCGAGATGTACGAGTACGTCATGGATAACGGCATGACCAAGGACGAGTACCGCTTCTTCCTCGACAATCGCTTCAAGCAGCACTGCATCATGGGCAACGACTATTACGTCACCAACGAGCACCGCGTCGCCGCCGACGGCAGCAGCCGGGCCGCCGGCGAGGTCTTCGGCTATGACGGCATCACCTGGCAATATTACGACCGCTACCGCCTGCCGGTGATGCACACCGAGACCAATCTCAACGACAATGCCGAGGGCACCGCGTCGGTCGACTGGCTGTGGAAGCAGTGGGCGAGCGTGCTGCGCGTCAGGAACGACGGCGTGCCGATCGTCGGCTTCACCTGGTACTCGCTGACCGACCAGGTCGATTGGGATTCGGCGCTGCGAAACGACGCCGGCAACGTCAACCCGCTGGGGCTGTACGACCTCGACCGCAACATCCGGCCGGTCGGGCGCGCCTATAAAAAGCTGATCCAGGACTGGGACAGCGTCCTGCCGACGCAATCGGTGTGCCTGATCGTCCCGGTGGTCAGGCCGCAGGAGTATGAGGAAGCCTGGGCGATCCGGCGACGCGACGCGGCGCGGCAATGGCGCCAGCGCAAGTCGACGATGATGACGCCGACCCCCGGCGAGCATTAGTTGCGCATCCGGTCCATCACGCTAAGGTCCCGCTTCAACGACAAGGGGCGCGGCGATGGGCAAGATACTCGGCAATCTAAGATATTCGGTGCTGCTCGCGGTGGTCCTGATGGTGATCATGGCGATCGGCCTCCACACCGCCGTCATGGATCACGGCTATGCGACGCCGTTCGTGCTGTTCCTGCACGTGCTGAGCGGCATCACCTGGATCGGCCTGCTCTACTATTTCAACCTCGTGCAAATCCCGACGATGCCCAAGGTGCCCGCCGAGCTGAAGGGCGGGGTGACCAAATTCATCGCGCCCGAGGCGCTGTTCTGGTTCCGCTGGGGCGCCATCGCGACGCTGGTCACCGGCCTCGGGGTCGCCGGGCTGAAGCACTACACCGTCGAGGCGTTCACGCTCCAGCCGGGCTTCCGCGCCATCGGCATCGGCATGTACCTGGCGATCATCATGGCGGCGAACGTCTGGATGATCATCTGGCCGAACCAGCAGCGCGCGCTCGGCCTGGTCCCCGCCGACGACGCGGTCAAGGCGAGCAGCGCGCGGACCGCGATGCTGGCGTCGCGCACCAACTTCGTGCTGTCGCTGCCGATGCTCTACGGGATGGTGACCCAGGCGTATCTGGGCGGCTGAGCGGCTCCGCTTCCTGCTCCCTCCCCCCACGCGAAGCGTAGAGTGGGGAGGGCCGGGGTGGGGGTTCTTGCGCGGATCGACCCAGAGAACCCCCACCCCGGCCCTCCCCACTCTCGGTTCGCAAGCGCTCACCGTGGGGGGAGGGAGCAGAAGGCTAGCCCGCGAACTCGACCGGCGGGCAGCCACGGACGCCGGGGAACAGCTCGAACAATCCCCCGGCCAGCGGCTGTGCCTCGAGCTGGTCGGCGTCGAGCGCCTGGCGCGCGCTGGTGACGAACAGCCGGTCGAGGTCGGGGCCGCCAAAGGCGCAGCTGGTGATATTGGCGCAGGGCAGGTCGAAACTCGCGACGATCTGCCCGGACGGCGAGACCCGGCGGACGCCCCAGCCGCCCCAGCAGGCGACCCATAGATAGCCCTGCGCATCGACGGTCATGCCGTCCGGATTGCCGCAGTCATGGGGCCAGTCGATCAGCACCCGCTTGTCGCTCAGCGTGCCGTCCGCCGCCAGGTCGAAGGCATAGATGCGGCGTTCCACGGTGTCGGTGTGATAGATCACCGTGCCGTCGGGGCTGAACGCCGGGCCGTTGGTGATGCGGTAGCCGTCGTCCTTGCGGACCCATTCCAGGTCGGGGCCGAGCCGGTACAGCGAACCCTGCGCCGCCTGCTTGTTGTCGTCCATGGTGCCGGCCCAGAATGCCCCGGCGGGATCGACCTTGCCGTCGTTGAAGCGGTTGGTCGGCAGGTGGCGCTCGGGATGGTCGATCGGCTCGAACGTCCCGGCGACCGGGTCGACCAGGGCGAAGCCGCGCTCGGTCCCGGCGACGAAGCCGCCCGTCGCGCGCGGCGCGATCGAGCCGACCCGGCATGGCGGGGTCCAGCTGAACCTGTCGCCGCTGGCGGGATCGAAACGGTGGATCGCCGGGGCCTCGATGTCGACGAACCACAGCGACTGGTCGCGCACCACCCAGACCGGACCCTCGCCGAGTTCGCAGGACAACGGCCACAGGCAGCGCCAGCCGTCCTGGGGAGTCTGCCGGCAGCCTTGCGGGATTTCGCTGTCCATTCGCCTGTTATCCACGCCCGCAGCCCCTTGGCAAAGCGAAACGCATGGGCGTATCCCCGGCTTCGTACGTTGGAGTGAGCATGACCGACACCCCGAGACGGCGCCGCGCCGACACGATGCTGCAAGCCGACCGGGGTGCCGGCCTGTCCCTCCTCCGCAGCGGCCCGGGCGCCACTGTACATCGCGAGTCGAATTGATGGATCTCAGCAACGGCCTCGTCGCAGTCGATTGGGGCACCTCCAACCGCCGGGTCTTCGTGCTCGATCCGCAGGGCAACATCCTGCGGTCCAGCGAGGACGACCACGGCATCCTCAACTGCAGCGACTTTCCTGCCGAGGTCGCCGGCATCCGCGCCGACAGCGGCGGCCTGCCGATCCTGATGGCAGGCATGGTCGGGTCGAACCGCGGCTGGGTCGAGGTGCCTTATGTCGCGGCGCCGGCGACGCTGGCGACCCTGGCGGCGGGCGTGAAATGGGTCGAGCCGGGCGTCGGCATCGTGCCGGGCGTGTCCTACCTGGAGGGCACCGCCGCCGATGTGATGCGCGGCGAGGAGGTCCAGCTGGTCGGTGCGCTGGCGCTCGGGGCGATCGGCGACGGGCTGGTCGCGCACCCCGGCACACATGGCAAATGGGTCGAGATCGTCGATTCGAGCATCCTGCGCTTCCGCTCGGTGATGACCGGCGACATCTTCGCGGCGCTCAAGGCGAAGTCGATCCTGTCCGACCTGCTGGCGCATCCCGCCGGCACCGGCGAGGCCTTTATTGCGGGCGTCGACCATGCGTTGGAGAACCCCGACCTGACCGCCGAGCTGTTCAGCACGCGGGCGCGCGTCCTGCTGGGGGCGGCGCCGGCGGAGGATGCGTCGTCCTATATCTCGGGCCTGCTGATCGGCAGCGAGGTCCGTACCGGGCTGGGCCGGGTCCGCGCCGACAACGTCCCGCTGATCGGCGAGACGGTGCTGACCGAGCGCTTCGCCATCGCCCTCGCCCGCGCCGGGCGCACGACCACCATCGTCGATGGTGACACCGCCTTCATCGCGGGCATCCGCGCCATCGCAGGAGCTGCCGCATGAACGCACCACAGGCCAGTGCCGTCGAGAATTTTCGCACGCGGATCGCCGCCTGCCCGCTGATCGCCATCGTCCGCGGCATCACCCCGGAGGAGGCCGAGCCGGTCGCCGCCGCGCTGATCGAGGCCGGGGTGCAGGTCATCGAGGTGCCGCTCAATTCGCCGCAGCCGTTCGACAGCATCGCCCGCCTGGCGCGGGCGTTCGGCGACCGGGCGACGATCGGCGCGGGCACTGTGCTGACCGACGGCGACGTCCAGCGCGTCAAGGATGCCGGCGGCGAGATCATCGTCTCGCCGAACTGCGACCCGCGCGTCATCTCGGCGGCGGCGCGTGCCGGGCTGGTCTCGGCGCCCGGCTTCTTCACTCCCAGCGAGGCGTTCACCGCGCTCGAGGCCGGGGCGCACATCCTCAAACTGTTCCCCGCCGAGGCAAGTAGCCCCAATGTCGCCAAGGCGTTGCTTGCCATCTTGCCGAAAGGCACGGACCTGTTCATCGTCGGCGGGGTCAGCCCGGAAACCACGGGGCCGTGGCTGGCGGCAGGTGCGCGCGGCTTCGGCCTCGGCTCCGGCGTCTACAAGCCCGGGATGAGTGCCGGCGAGGTGGGGGCCAGCGCTGCCCGTTATGTCGCCTCGCTCCGACAATAAGCGTTTCCGGGACCAGTAGCCGATGAGTTTTATCCTCCCCGTTCCCGCCGCACCGAACCGGGACCGGGTCCTGCTCGACGGAGTCTGGGACTTCCGTCTCGACCGTGAGGAACAGTGGCGCGCCATCCAGGTGCCGGGCGTCTGGCAGGCGCAGTTCGACGACCTCCGCGATACCCAGGGCGTCACCTGGTACCGGCGCAACTTCACCGTGCCGCGCGACTTCGCCAAGCGGCAGGTCGTGCTGGGCTTCGGCGCGGTCAATTACATCGCCGACGTCTATATCAACGGCCGCCTGCTGCTCCACCACGAGGGCGGCTATTTGGCGTTCGAGGTGCCGCTGCCGCCTGAGTTGCTATGGGCCGACAACGCCCTCGAGGTGAAGGTGACGCTGCCCTCGAACGACCGGAAGGAGTTTCCGGAGCACCCGTTCCAGGAGATCCCGCACGGCAAGCAGAGCTGGTACGGCCCGATGGGCGGCATCTGGCAGTCGGTGTGGATCGAGGCTCGCGCCGCCGCCCACCTCAGCGAGGTCATCCTCGGCTCCCACCTCGACACCGGCGCGGTCGGCCTGTCGGTGGTGGTGTCCGAGGCCGCGACCACGGCGACGCTGGTCTGCACGATCACCAGCCCGGACGGCAAGCTGGTCGCCCAGACGCGCGTCGACTGCGCCGGGCGGACGCTGGTGCCGGTCGGGCTGACCGTCGACCAGCCCGCCAGCTGGTCGCCCGAGCGCCCGGCGCTGTACCGGCTGTCGGTCGACCTGGTCACCGGCAACACCGTGCTCGATTCGACCATCCGCAACTTCGGCTTCCGCACGATCACCACCAGGGACGGCCAGTTCCTGCTCAACGGCAAGCCGCTGTACATGCGCTGCGCCCTCGACCAGGATTACTATCCGGAGGGGCTCTACACCGTCCCCAACCTCGCCTATCTCGAAGACCAGATGAAGAAGGCGAAGGCGCTAGGGCTTAACACCGTGCGCTGCCACATCAAGGTGCCGGACCCGATCTACTACGACATCTGCGACCGGCTCGGACTGCTGGTGTGGACCGAATTCCCCAATTTCGAGCGCTTCTCGGAAAAAGCGTCGGAGCGGGCGCGGACCACCGCCGAGGGCATCATCGCGCGTGACGGTCACCACCCCTCGATCATCGCCTGGACGATCATCAACGAGGATTGGGGCACCCGGCTGACCGAGGATCCCGACCACCGCGCCTGGCTGATCGAGCAGTACGACTGGCTCAAGCGCCACGACCCGACCCGGCTGGCGGTCGACAACTCCGCCTGCTTCCCCAATTTCCACGTCAAGACCGACATCGAGGACTATCACTATTACCGCGGCGTCCCCGACCGGCGCGGCGAGTGGGACAACCTCACCGACCGCTTCGCCAACCGCGAGGACTGGACCTTCTCGCCGCACGGCGATGCCCAGCGGCGCGGCGACGAGCCTTTGGTCTGCTCCGAATTCGGCGTCTGGGGCCTGCCCAACCCGCGCGACCTGCGCCGCGGCGGCACCGTCGACCCGTGGTGGTTCGAGACCGGCGCGCAATGGGGCGAGGGCGTCGCCTACCCCAAGGGCATGGAGCAGCGCTACCGCACCTTCTTCCTCGACCGCGCCTTCGGCAGCTTCGACGCCTTCATCGACGCGACGCAGTGGTTCCAGTTCACCGGCCTGAAGTACCAGATCGAAAAGCTCCGCAGCCGCGCCTCGATCCAGGGCTATGTGATCACCGAGCTGACCGACATCTATTGGGAATCCAACGGCCTGATGGACATGGAGCGCAATCTCCGCGCCTTCCACGAGCCGTTCGCCGACGTCAACGCCGACATCGTCGTCGTGCCGGGCTTCCGGCGCTGGGGCTATTGGTCGGGCGAGAGCCTCGACTGTTCGGTGCAGGTCGCGACCGGCGGCGGCTTCGTCGGGCCGGGCACGACGCTCGACTGGACGGTCGAGGGCGGCGGTGGCGGTTCGGGCCGCGTGCCGGTGCCGGCGGCGGGGACCAACCGCGTCGTCGACGTGCCGCTGCCGTCGATCATGCTGGGCTGTGCCGATGTCGCGGTGGCGGCGACGCTGCGCCTGACCCTGCGCGATGGCCGCGGCACCGTGCTGGCGCGCAACCACGAGCCGCTGAGCATCTATCCCGCCAACCCGCGCGCCGCGACCGAGGCTGCGTTGTGGGTCGAGGACGAGGGCCTGCGCCACCGCCTGGCGACGCTCGGCTACCGCATCGCCGACAGCATCGACGATGCCGCGCTGACCGTCGCCCGCTCGATGGACACGGCGCTGGTCGAGGCGGTGCGGCGCGGCCACCGCGCGCTGCTGATCCACGAGGAGGGCCCCAGCGCCTGGCTGCGCTCCGACGAGCCGCCGTCGCTGATGCCGGTGCCGTACCACATGGACCAGGCCTTTCCGGGACTGTTCGCGCAGGGGCGCGACGGCAACATCTATCGCGGCGACTGGATCACCGCGTTCAGCTGGCTGCAGCGCAGCGGCGTCTTCGCCGGCATCCCGGCGCACCCGCGCAACGGCCCGCTGTTCGACCTGTCGTTCGAGCGCGTCGTCCCCCACGCCGTGCTGATCGGCATGAAGCCGTGGGAGCATGAGGCGCACGTCCCCGCCGGGCTGGTCGTCGGCTGGGCGCACAAGGCCGCGGCGATCGTCGCCGAACGCTGGTTCGGGCGCGGCAAGACGGTGGCGACGACCTTCCGGATCAGCTCCGACCCGCCCGGGCAGGACCCGGTGGCGACGATGCTGCTGCATGCGCTGGTCGCGGCGGCGCTAGCGGGGTGAGGTCCGGCCCGGGGGTGGGGCGCCTACCCCCGGAACACCCGCCTCAGCACTTCCCCATAGATCGCCTCCAGCGCCGACAGGTCCGCCACCGGCACACCCTCGTCGACCTTGTGCATCGACTGGCCGACGAGCCCGAACTCCACCACCGGGCACAGCCGCCGGATGAAGCGCGCGTCCGACGTGCCGCCGCTGGTCGACAGCTCGGGCATGACCCCGGTGACCGCCTCGATCGCGCCGGCGACGACCCCCGACAGCGTCCCGGGCTCGGTCAGGAACGCCTCGCCGGAAATCCTGACGACGACCTCGGCGGACGCAGCCTCCGACGCGACGACCTCGCGCAGCCACGCCTCCAGCTCCGCCCCGCGGTGCAGATCGTTGAAGCGGATGTTGAGCCGGGCCGAGGCCTGCGCCGGGATGACGTTGGTCGCGGGATTGCCCACCGCCAGATCGGTGACCTCGAGGTTCGAGGCCTGGAACCAGTCGCTGCCGGTGTCGAGGACCCGCGCCTGCACCGCGGCGAGGATGCGCACCAGCCGCGCCACCGGATTGTCGGCCATCGCTGGATAGGCGACATGCCCCTGCGCGCCGTGCACCGTGATCCACGCATTGATCGAGCCGCGTCGCCCGATCTTGACCATGTCGCCCAATACCCGCGCGCTGGTCGGCTCGCCCACCAGGCACAGGTCGGGGACGAAGCCGTTCGCCTCCATCCAGTCGAGCAACGGCGCGGTGCCGAAGGTCGCCGGGCCTTCCTCGTCGCCGGTGATGACCAAGCTCAACCGGCCTTTAAAGCCTGCCGCGACGTGCCGTGCGGCGGCGGCGGCAAAGGCGGCGATGGCGCCCTTCATGTCGGCGGCACCGCGCCCGACCAGGTGGCCGCCCGAGACCGCCGCGTCGAACGGCGGGCTGCTCCACCGCGCGACGTCGCCCGCCGGCACGACATCGGTATGCCCGGCAAAGGCGAAATGCGGCGCCCCTTCGCCGATCGTCGCGAACAGATTGTGGATCGGGCCGTCGGGCGCCTCGCCGAAGACCAGCCGGTGGACGGTGAAGCCCGCACCCTCCAGCACCGCCGCCAGCACGGACTGCGCCCCGGCATCGGCGGGCGTCACGCTGGCGCAGCGGATCAGGTCGCGTGCCAGTTCGAGCCCGTCGATCATCCCGCCCATAGCTCTTGCATCCCCGTCATCCGCGGCCAAACTGGCGTCACGTCACTCGTCGAAAAGGCCCGTTGGTCCGATGCCCAAGGTCGATGCCGCAGCACTGCCCGAAAAAAGCGCGACGGGCTATCCGCCGCCGTTCGCGGCACTGGTCGCGGGGCGGCGGGTCAAGCCGTTGTCGGCGTCGCTGAGCGATTTTGTCGTCAACCTGTGCACCATCGCACCGGGGTCGGGGTCGAGCCAGCGGCATTGGCACAGCGACGAGGATGAGTTCGTCTATGTCCTGTCGGGCGAGGCGACTCTGGTCGAGGACGATGGCGAAACGCTGCTGCGCGCCGGCGACGCCGCGGTGTTTCCCAAGGGCGTCGCCAACGGCCACCATCTGCTCAACCATGGCAGCGCCGACCTGGTCTTCCTCGCCATCGGTCCGGACCGCCCCGACACCGACGTCGTCATCTACCCCGATATCGGCATGCGCTGGAGCGTCGCGAGCGGCTATGTCGTCGCCGACCCCGACACGAGCGACTCAGCGTAGCTTGGCGAGATAGTCGCGGATGCGCTGGGCGTTGCGGCCGTCGTCGCCGCCACCGGCGCGCGACTTGGACCGCATGTCGACGCGGCTGCCACCGCCGTCGGGGCGGACGCGGATGACGATATCGTCCCGCAGCCCCCACCACGGCACGGTGGCGACGGCCTCGATGATCCCGGTCGCCTGGTCGGCGGCGGCGATGCGCCAGCCGCGGGCGCGGGCGGTGGCCAGCGCCCGGTCGAAGACGGCGCGCGGTGGCTGGCTGAGCAGCAAGCCGACCAGGTCGGGATAGGCGACGCGCTGCTGCGCCGCGACCAACGGCCCGTCATACGCCGCGTCGGTGGCGCCGATGCCACGGCTGGCGAGCAGCGCGTTGAACTGCGGCGGGTCGGCGGTGTCGGTCGAGATGTCGTGGATGCGCGGATAGCCGCTGGCAGCGAGGTACAGCCCCGCCGGGATCAGCGCCGCAAGCAGCCCGACGACCAGCGCGCCGAGCAGCAACGGCCGCGGCGAACGATGGCGCAGCAGCAGGAACGCGACGACCAGCGCACCGAGCCCGGCAACGACCGCGCCGCCCCAGAACAGCCCGGAGCCGAGCCACCACGGCAGCCCCGCAGCCGAGGCCGGCCCGGCGATCAGCACCACCACCGCCGCCAGGATCGTCACCAGTGCGGCGCGAATCGGCACGCGGCGCGACACCGCGACCGGCGTCGTTTGTTGCGTGACAGGTTCCAACATGGTCGCTCCCCTTGCTTCGATCGTCGTCCGGCGAACCGGAACCGCTGACGTTACAATGACCGAACGCCCGTTTTGTAACGCAACTGGCTCCCGACCGCGGCCGGGACGACGGTAATTCGAAGGCGTGGGCTATTTCGCTGGGCGATCGACCTTGGGCGCATTCGGCGCGAACGCCTGGCCGAAGAAGTCGTTCTTGTACCAGCGCGGGCGCTCCGGTGCGTCGGCGACATCGCGGGTGATCAGGTAATTGACCCGCGCGTATTTGGCGCCGGACGCCCAGTTGATCGGCTGCGACAGGTCGTCGGAGACCTGGTGGTAGTTGGTCGACATGAACTTGGTCCACGCCGCCTCGCCGCCATTGGCATAGCCGGTGGCCAGCAGGATCGCCGGGACGCCGCGCTTGACGAAGGTGTAATGGTCGGAGCGGACGAAGATCGTCTCCTCCGGCATCGGGTCGCCCGCCAGCTTGATGCCCGCCTCGCCCGCCGCCTTGGCGACCGACTGGCCCAGCGTCGAGTGATCGGCACCGAAGGCGACGACGTCGGTGAAATCGTACAGCAGCATCGGCTGGTCGAGGTCGACGACGCTGACGATGTTGCCGATCGGCACGCTTGGGTCGTTGGCGAAGGACTCGGCGCCCAGCAGGCCCTTTTCCTCGGCGGTGTTGGCGACGAACAGCAGCGAGCGCTTCGGCTTGACCGCGTCACCGGCGAACCCGCGCGCCACCTCCAGCATCACCGCGACGCCCGCGGCATTGTCGAGCGCGCCGTTGTAGATGCGGTCGCCGTCGCCATCGGCTTTCATGCCCAGATGGTCGAGGTGCGCCATCAGCACGACGGCCTCGTTCTTGAGCGTCGGGTCGCTGCCCGGGATCATGCCGATGACCTCGGGCGTGGTCAGCGTCTCGAACTTGGTGTGCGCCTGGATGCGGGCGCTGGTCTTGAGCGCGAAGCCCTTGGGATGGCCGCCGGGCTTGTCGGCCTGGGCCAGGACCTTGGCGAGGCTGGTCGGGGCGCCGGCGAAGGCAGCCTCGGCGGCGACGACGTCGAGGGAGGCGCCGGCCTTGATCTCGGGGGCGTTGACGTGCGCCTTGCCGTCGGCGGCGACCCAGGTCATGCGCGGCACGTCGGCGCTGGCGACGCTGCGGTTCCACGGGCGGCGCTTGCGACCGTCCAGCGTCGAGATCGAGATCGTGCCGATGGCGCCGTGCGCCGCCGCCATCACCGCCTTCTGGGTCTGCAGGTGCGCCAGCGTCTCGCTCGGGTCGCCGCGCGGTATACCGGCCAGCACGACGACGATCTTGCCGCGCACGTCGAGGTTACGGTAATCGTCGAAGCCCTGCTTCGGTGCGTCGATGCCATAGCCGACGAAGACCAGGGGGGCGGACACGTCGGTCGCCGCTTCGCTGTCGCTGGTCGCGACGATGACCGAGGTGGCGTGCTTCCAGGTCTGCGCGCCGGCAGGGCCGGTGATGGTGACGCTGGCGGTCTCGCCGGTCAGCTGGCGCTGCTGCAGGGTGATGCGCTGGAACCAGCTGCCGTCCTTGGCGCCGGGGACCAGCCCGGCCTGTGCGAACTGCGCCGCGACGTATTTCGCCGCGATCTCGTGGCCGCGCGTGCCGGTGCCGCGCCCCTCCAGCAGATCGTCCGCCAGGAAGGTGACGTCGGCCTTGACCCGGTCGGGCGAGAACACCGGCTCGGCGGCGCTGGCGAGTTGGCTGGCGAGCACGGCGATCGCGGCCGTGGCGGCGTGGAAAGTCTTCATCTGGCTCCGTTCGATTGGTCGCGGGACGGTAGGGTCCGCCGCCGCCGGGTCAAGCCGGAACGCCGCCCGGGACGAGATAGCGCGCGAACGGATAATCCTCGGCCTTGGCGTCGGCGGTCCACTCGACCATCCACGGATGCGCCGCGACCGCCTCGACATAGGCGCGCGAGACGTCGCCCATCGGCAGGCCATAGGTGCGGAAGCGCGTGACGACCGGCGCGTACATCGCATCGGCGGCGCCGAACGAGCCGAACAGGAACGGCCCCTCGTGCGCGACATCGGCGGTGCTGCCGAAGCGGGTCCGCGCCTCGGTCCACAGCCGGTCGATGCGCGCGGCGTCCGCCAGGATCTCCGGCGTCGGCTCGAAATCGGGGAAATTGGAGGCGAGGTTCATCGGGCAGCCCTGGCGCAGCGCCTGGAAACCGGCGTGCATTTCCGCAGTGATCGACCGGGCCAGGGCGCGGGCGGCGAAATTGTCCTGCGGCCAGAAATGCCCGCGGCTGACGCGCGCGTTCCGGACCTTGTCGGCCAGCCAGTCGATGATCGCCAGGCTGTCCCAAACCGCGATGTCGGCGCCGTCCCACAGCACCGGCACCTTGCCCGCGGGCATCAGCGCCTTCGACGCGCCGCTGTCCCACTCCGGCGTGTCCATCGGCACGACGACGGTTTCGAAATCCAGTGCCGAGATCTTGCACGCCAGCCAGCCGCGCAACGACCAGCTCGAATAGGTCCGGTTGCCGATGATAAGCTTGAGCATCTGGTCTCTCCCCGGCTCCCGCGTCGGCGGGATGCCGGACCATTCATGCCCCCATGCGCGGCAAAGCGCTAGTTGGTGTCGTTCGGCCCGACCTCGAAGCGCCCGGCATAGCGCTTGGTGATGCGCTCGACCGGCATCACCACGAAGATGTCGGTGGTGTTGAACTGCCGGTCGACATAGGCGCCGTCGCCGATCATCGCACCGACGCGGAGGTAGCCCTTGACCAGCGGCGGCAGCGCCTTCGACGCGGCGCGCGCATCGAAGGCGGTCGGCGCGATGCGGTTCATGTCGACATAATGCTCCGGCAGGGCGCGGGCGCGCAGCTCCGGCGGGGCGAGGTGGTGGTGGTAAAGATAGCTCAGCTCCGCCGCATGCGCCGCCGCATCGCTGCCGTGGAGCGAGGCACAGCCGAACATATGGCCGATCGAATGGGTCTGGAGGTAGCTGGCAATACCCCGCCACAACAGCGTGATCGTCGCATTGTTGCGGTACGCCGGCGCGACGCAGCTGCGGCCGAGCTCGAGCAGCTGGCCGGTCGTGGCGGACGCGGCGATCAGCGGCGACAGGTCATACTCCCCGGCGGAGTAGAAGCCGCGGTTGAGCTGCGCGACCATCTGGCGGAGCAGGCGGTAGGTGCCGACGACATGCGGCCGACCGTCGAAGCCGTGGTCGATGACCAGCAGATGGTCGCAGACCGCGTCGTAATCGTCGATATCGCGCTGCGCCGCGGTCATGTGGGGCGCCGCCGCCGCGCCCATCTCCTCATAGAAGATCTGGTAGCGCAGCGCCTGGGCCGCGCCGATCTCCTCCGGAGAGGTCGCCAGCCGGACGTCCAGCTGCCCGGCGCGGTGGATAGACGGCGTCATCGCCAACCAGTCCGCCGCCACTGCCGTTGCTTGTAGCATGCTCGTCATCGCCCCCGCCAACCGCTGCGGCCTCGCCTTAACCGAGAATTATGACAGTGTCGCAGACTCCCCCGGCTCGACCACCAGCCCGCGCTTCAACATGTACAGGAACAACAGGATACCGGGCACCGCCGCCAGCGTGGTGAGCAGGTAATAGTCGACGAAGCCGAGCGCCTTGATCATCGCGCCGGCACTCGTTCCGGTGACCAGCCGCCCGACGATGCTCGCCGCCGCCGAGATCAGCGCATATTGCGCCGCCGTGAAGCGCAGGTTCGCCAGCGCCGAGAAATAGGCGACCACCGCGACCCCGCCGACGCCCGAGCAGAAATTCTCGAAGCCGATCGCCGCCGCCATCGCGAGGTTGCTGTGCCCCGCCATCGCCAGCCCGGCAAAGCTCAGGTTCGACACGCCCATCAGCACCAGCGACACCAGCACCGACCGCTTCAGCCCGAGCCGCGTGTACAGGATGCCGCCGACGAAGATGCCGAGCAGCAGCGTCCAGAAGCCGACGCCGACGTCGTAGATGGCGATCTCGTCCTTGGTATAGCCCAGCGCCTTGAACAGCGGCCGGAAGGTCAGGTTGGCCAGCGTGTCGCCGATCTTGTGGAGCAGGATGAACACCAGGATCAGCACCGAGCCGCGGCGCTGGAAGAACTCGACGAACGGCCCGACGATGGCGCGGCCAAGATCGACTTTGCGGCGCCCCGCCGGTTCCGCCGGCCGCTCCGGCTCGCCCATGATCAGCGCCGCGCCGACCGCGAACAGGGCAAAGCCCGAGCAGACGAAATAAGCCAGCGGCCAGCCCGAATGCTGCGCCAGCACCAGTGCCAGTCCGCCCGCGGCCGCCGCGCCGATGCGCCAGCCATATTGCGACATGCCCGACCCGACGCCGAGCTGCTCGGCGGTCAGCAGCTCGATGCGGTAGCCGTCGATGACGATGTCGTAGGTCGCTCCCGCGATGCCAACCAGCAGCGCTGCGAACGCCGTCGCCGCCAGCCCGCCCGACGGCGGATGCAGCCCGAGGTTGATCACCGCCGCCATCACCAGCGCGCCCGCCAGGATGATCCACGACACCCGCTGGCCCAGCCGCCCCAGCCCCGGCAGCCGCACCCCCTCGATCACCCAGGCCCAGAGGAACTTGAGATTATACGGCAGCAGCACCAGCGCGAACGCCGTCACCGCCTTGATGTCGATATCGTCGTCCGACAGCCAGCTCGCCAGCGTCGCCGCGATCATCGTGTACGGAAACCCCGACGAGATCCCCAGCGCCAGCGCCGCCAGCGGTGCCGCCTCCGTATAGGGCCGGATCGCGGCAGGCAGGGTGTTTCGCCAGGTGGCGGTGGTGGCAATGCTCATCGGGCCATTCTTAGCGCCTGCGCTTCGCTGTCATCAATGGCCCTGCACCGGCTTTGCCCGCGGTCGGAACTGCGATAGATTTGCGCCATGGACATCCACGTCCCATTCCGCATGCCGACCGCCGGGCAGTTGGCGCTGGCCGAGGCGATGACGCACGTCGGGGCCCAGGTGCCGACGACCGCCACCGTCGCTGCCTCGGTCTATACCGATCCGGCGCGGTTCGACCGCGAGCGCCAGCGGCTGTTCCGCGAGATGCCGGTGCCGGTCGCCCCATCGGCGCTGCTGCCCAGGCCGAACATGAGCGTCACCCACGACGGCTTCGGCGTGCCGCTGCTGCTGACGCGCGACGGCCAGCGCCGGGTCCGCGCCTTCCTCAACGTCTGCCGCCATCGCGGCACGCGGCTGGTCGAGGCGAGCGAGCCGACCGAGGCGCCGCGGCTGGTCTGCCCGTATCACGCCTGGAGCTACAAGCTCGACGGCGCGCTCGTCGGCCTGCCGCGCCCGGAGACCTTTCCCGGCCTCGACAAGTCGACGCGCGGCCTCGTCGAGCTGGAATCACGCGAAGCCGGCGGCCTGATCTGGGTCGGCCTCGACCGCGACGAAAGCTATGACTTCAGCCTTGCCGCCGGGCCGCTCGCCGATGATTTCGACGCGCTCGGGTTCGCCGACCAGCATCTTTATGCGCGCAAGACGCACGAGGTCGCGTCGAACTGGAAGCTGATCATGGACGCCTTCCTGGAGAGCTATCACGTCACCCGCCTCCATGCCGCGACCATCGGGCCGTTCTTCAAGGACGGCGTCACCACCGGCGACCTGATCGGCCCGCACGCGCGCTCGGCCGTCGGCCGCGCCGAGAATCTTGAGGGCGTCGACTTCAGCGACTGGGCGGCGCTGCGCCGGACGGTGACCTTCGCCTATCAACTCGTGCCCGGCACGATCATCGTCGCCTCGCCCGATTACATCAACATCATGACCCTGATGCCGCAGTCGGTGAACCGCACGCTGGTCGAGGATTTCATGCTGATTCCCTATGCGCCGCAGACCCCCAAGGCCGAGGCGCATTGGGCGAAAAGCTGGGCGCTGCTCGATGGCGGCGTGTTCGCGGCCGAGGATTTCCGCGCCGCGACGCTGGGCCAGCAGGGCCTCGAATCCGGCGCCGTCGACCATGTCCTGCTCGGCGCGCTGGAGCAGGGGGTCAAGCGCTTCCACGACACGGTGGATGCGCTGATCGCCTAGAGGTGGCGGGCGTAGTCCATCTTGACGTGCAAGACTCTGACGATGTCGATGCCACCGTCGATCACCCGGTAGAAAACGACATGGGAGCCGCTGCCTAGCTTGCGCATGCCTGGGCGCAAATGGGTGCAATCGCTTCCACTATTCGGTCGGGCCGCAGCGCCGGAAAATACGTCCCGAATGTCCGAGACATAGGCATCCGCCTGCGCGATGCTCCAACGCCCAACTGTGAACTGCCAAATGTCGATCAGGTCGTCGCGCGCTAATGGCGAAAGCGTGTATCGGTTCACGCCGCTTTATGGCGGGCGTGCATTTCTGCAATGAATTTGTCGAAATCGAACGGTGTCGACGGACCGCTGTTCTCTCCGTCGATCAAGGCCTGGATCAGCGCAGCGCGCTTCGCCTCTCGCTCCTCGAGCAATTCCAAACCCGCGAGGACGACGTCATCGGTCGAGCCGAACCGGCCCTCGTTGACCTTGGCTTCGGCAAACGACGCGAAATGATCGTTCAAGCGAGCGGTCGTGTTCCTGCTTGCCATGACAAAATCCCGTTATCGATACGCATTCATATACGACGTGCACGGGCTCACGTCGAATTGCGATTGACCCCGCCACTATCCTCCCGCCACTTGCCGGCATGGCCAGCACGAAGCTCACTCGCTACATCCTGATCGCGCTCGTCCTTGGCGTGCTCACCGGCTGGGCGGTCAATCGCTATGCCGCGTCGCCCGAGCAGGCGAAAAGCATCGCCGGCTATCTCGGCATCATCACCGACGTTTTCCTCCGCCTGATCAAGATGATCATCGCGCCGCTGGTGCTGGCGACGTTGATCACCGGCGTCGCGCACATGGGCTCGGGCGCCAGCATCGGGCGGATGTTCGGGCGCACGCTGGCGTGGTTCATCGTCGCCGGGCTGGTGTCGCTCAGCCTCGGGCTGGTGATGGTCAATCTGCTCCACCCCGGCGTCGGCGTCGGACTGTTGCCGCCGCCGGGCACCGAGACCGGCGTCGCCAGCAGCAATTTCGACCTCAAGGTCTTTGTCGGCCATATCGTGCCCAAGTCGATCTTCGAGGCGCTGTCGACCAACGAGGTCCTGCAGATCGTCGTCTTCTCGATGTTCGCCGGCGTCGGGCTGATCGCCATCGGCGAGCAGGGCGGCCCGATCACACGCGGGCTCGACGCGCTGGTCCATTTGATGCTGCGGATCACCGGCTATGTCATGAACGTCGCGCCATTCGCGGTGTTCGCCGCCGTGGCCTCGTCGATCGCGGTCGAGGGGCTGGAGATCATCGGCACCTTCGCGAAATTCATGGGCGGCTTCTATCTCGCGCTGGTGATCCTGTGGGCGTTGCTGATCGCCGCCGGTGGCAGCGTCATCGGCTTCGGGCCGATCACCCGGCTGCTCAGGGAAATTCGCGAGCCGTTCCTGATCACCTTCGCCACCGCCTCGTCGGAGGCGTCGTATCCCAAGCTGCTGGAGGCGCTGGAGCGTTTCGGGATCAGCCCGCGCATCGCCAGCTTCGTGCTGCCGCTGGGCTATTCGTTCAACCTCGACGGCTCGATGATGTACTGCGCCTTCGCCTCGCTGTTCATCGCCCAGGCGTACGGCATCGACCTCAGCGCCGGGCAGCAGATCTCGATGCTGCTGCTGCTGATGGTGACCTCCAAGGGCATCGCCGGGGTGCCGCGCGCCTCGCTGGTGGTGATCGCGGCGACGCTGCCATTCTTCAACATTCCCGAGGCCGGGTTGCTGCTGGTGCTGGCGATCGACCATTTCCTCGACATGGGCCGCTCGGCAACCAATGTCATCGGCAACGCCATCGCCACCGCCGTGGTCAGCAAATGGGAGGGCGACCGGCAGCGCGAACCTCAACCCGAGGTCGAAGCGACCGCCTGACCGCTCCGGTTATCCTGCAGTCGTATTATTGTGCGATTACAGCGGCTTACTAATGATTTAGTGTCAGGATAGGCAGGCCATACTAAGCTCAGCTTCTTCCGGATATATCCCGCGATCATTGCCAAGGTTGACAGCAACAACCAATTAGGTTACATCATCGACACGGCGCGGAATGCGTAGTGCGACACCCGATGGTTTGCCCGCCGACCTAAATGCGCTACATGGTTACCGTTAACGTCAAGGCGCTCGCAAATGACCGATCATTTCGATGTCCTGATCGTCGGTGCTGGACTGTCGGGCATCGGCGCTGCCTGGCACCTGCAGAACGAATGCCCGGACAAGAGCTACGCCATATTGGAAGGCCGCGGCGCGATCGGCGGTACCTGGGACCTGTTCCGCTATCCCGGCATCCGGTCGGACTCCGACATGTACACGCTCGGCTATTCCTTCCGACCGTGGCGCGAAGCCAAGGCCATTGCCGACGGTCCGTCGATCCTGAAATACGTCCGCGACACCGCCCGCGAAGCCGATATCGAGCAGCACATCCGCTTCGACCACCACGTCAAGCGCGCCAGCTGGTCGACCGCCGATGCGACCTGGACTGTCGAGGCCGAACAGGACGGCGAGCTGCGCACCGTGACGTGCAACTTCCTCTTCATGTGCAGCGGCTATTACAATTATGCAGGCGGCTACGCCCCCGAGTTCGAGGGCGCCGCCGATTTCACCGGGCGCATCGTCCACCCGCAATTCTGGCCCGCCGACCTCGACTATGCCGGCAAGCGCGTCGTGGTGATCGGCAGCGGCGCGACCGCGGTGACGATCGTCCCGGAAATGGCGCGGACCGCGGCCCATGTGACGATGCTGCAGCGCTCGCCGACCTATGTCGTGTCGCGTCCGGCGGCCGATGCCACCGCCGACTGGCTGCGCAACCGGCTGCCGGCCAAGCTGGCGTACAGCCTGATCCGCTGGAAGAACGTCGGCTGGGGCATGCTGTTCTTCAACATGGCGCGCCGCCGTCCGGAGAAGATCAAGGCCCAGCTGATCGGCCTGGTGCGGCAGCATATGGGGCCCGACTATGACGTCGATACGCATTTCACCCCGCGCTACAATCCCTGGGACCAGCGGCTGTGCCTGGTGCCCGACGCCGACCTGTTCGAGGCGTTGAAAAGCGGCGCAGCGGAGGTGGTGACCGATCATGTCGAGCGCTTCACTGCGACCGGGATCAAGCTGCGCTCCGGCGCTGAGCTGCCAGCCGACGTCATCGTCAGCGCGACCGGGCTCAACCTGCAACTGCTCAGCGATGTCGCATTTACCGTCGACGGCGAGGCCAAGGCGCCGAGCCAGTCGCTGAGCTACAAGGGCATGATGTACAGCGACCTGCCCAATCTGGCGTCGTCGTTCGGCTATACCAACGCCTCATGGACGCTGAAGGCCGACCTGACCTGCGGCTATGTCTGCCGGCTGCTCAAGACGATGGACCGCAAGAAGGTGCGGCAATGCACGCCGCGGACCGGGACCAAGCCGATCGAGACGGCGCCCTACCTCGACTTCTCGTCGGGCTATGTGACGCGCAGCATGGACAAATTCCCCAAGCAGGGGACCAGGAAGCCTTGGAAACTGTACCAGAATTACGCGCTCGACCTGCTGACACTGCGTTACGGCGCAGTCGACGACGGTATCATGGAATTCTCGAACCCGGTGCCGGCCAAGACCCGGGAGGCACTCGCCGCCTGATCCGATCGGACGAGCGCTTCGGCGAACGGCCCGGCTGGATCGCTGCCGGACGCGCAGGTTCCGGTCGTCGCTCAGTTGACCGGTGCAAGCCGCCGGTAGCTCAGGGCCTCGGCGATATGGATCCGCCCGACATGCTCGACGCCGGCGAGGTCCGCCAACGTCCGTGCGACGCGCAGTACGCGGTGATAGCCGCGCGCCGACAGCCGCATCGCCTGCGTCGCCTGGGTCAACAACTTGCTGCCCGCCGCATCGGGCGTCGCCACCGTCTCGAGCAGCTTGCCGTCGGCCTCGGCGTTGGAGCGCACCTTGGTCCCGGCATAGCGCGCCGTCTGGATCGCGCGGGCTGCGGCGACCCGCGCGCCGACCTGCAGCGAGGTCTCGGCTGGTGGCGGCAGGCTGAGGTCGGCCGCGCTGACCGCCGCGACATCGACGTGCAGGTCGATCCGGTCGAGCAGCGGTCCGGACACACGGGCTTGATAGTCGACGGCGCACTTCGGCGCGCGCGAACACGCCATCGCCGCATCGCCGAGATAGCCGCAGCGGCACGGGTTCATCGCCGCGATCAGCTGGACCCGCGCCGGATAGGTGACGTGCGCCGCTGCCCGGGCGACCGACACCTGCCCGGTCTCCAGCGGCTGGCGCAACGAGTCGAGGACGCCGCGCGGAAACTCCGGCAATTCGTCGAGGAACAGCACGCCGAGGTGCGCCAGGCTGACCTCGCCCGGCCGCGCCCGCGCCCCGCCCCCGACCAGCGCCGGCATCGACGCCGAGTGATGCGGGCTGCGATACGGCCGCGTCCGAACCAGCCTGCCGCCCTCGAGCTCGCCGGCCATCGAGGCGACCATCGACACCTCCAGCGCCTCGGCCGGCGTCAGCGGCGGCAGGATGCCGGGCAGCGCCGCCGCGAGGAGCGACTTGCCCGAGCCGGGCGGGCCGCTCATCAGCAGGTTGTGGCCACCGGCGGCGGCGATCTCCAGCGCCCGCTTGGCGGTCTCCTGCCCCTTGATCTCAGCCAGATCAGGACCTCGGATTACGACCTCGCCGATCGAACGGACTGGAGCAGGCAACAGCTGCGTCCCCTTGAGATGATTGAGCAACGACAACAGATCGGGCGCAGCGACAACTTCGATCTCGCCGGCCCAGGCCGCTTCCCCGCCCTGCGATGCCGGGCAGATCAGCCCGAGCTCGGCGCTGCTGGCATGGATCGCTGCAAGCAATACGCCCGGCACCGGCGCCAGCCGGCCGTCGAGGCCAAGCTCGCCGATCGCGATATAGCCACTCAGCGTCTCCGCATCGATCATGCCCATCGCGCCGAGCAGCCCGAGCGCGATCGGCAGGTCGTAGTGCGAGCCTTCCTTGGGCAAGTCGGCAGGCGACAAATTGACCGTGATCCGGCGCGGCGGCAGCGACAGACCGATGGCGTTGAGCGTCGCCACCACGCGGTCACGGCTTTCCTTCACCGCCTTGTCGGGCAGGCCGACGACGTTGAAGCCCCAGGACGAGCCGGCGATCTGCACCTGCACCTCGACGGCGCGTGCCTCCAGGCCCAGAAAGGCCACGGTTCCGACATGCGCGACCATCTAATCTCCAGGAACGTGCCCGTAACGATCTTAGTCGTTGCCGAAACTTCCACAAGCGTCGCCGCAATTGTGACAAAGGCCTTGGTTAGTCGCGCTGGCATGCGCCGCCGCAACTTCCTCCAGACGCTGATCAGCAGCGAGCCATGGCGCGTCGTGCAGCTGGGCTTTGGACTGTTGCTGATGATCGTCGGTCCGGTGCTCGGGTCTGCGGTGCCCGTCCCGATCCCGTTTGGACTGGTGCTGTTCGGCTTTGGACTGGCGTTGGTGCTGCGCAACTCTGGCTGGGCACGACGGCGCTATGTTCGCTGGAAACGTCGTTACCCGCGCGCGGGCAAGATCACCGAATTCGGCCTGCAGCGTCACCGCCGCCCGGGCGACGTTTTCCGGCGGAAATCTCAGCCGTAGCGATTGGTGAAGCGCCGGACCTCGCCGACCCAGTCTTCCGGATTATCGAGACAGCCGCTGTGCCCGGCGCCCGGCACGATCCGAGTGACCGCGTCAGGAACAAGCCGGGCCAGCAGGGCGATCTCGCTCGGCATCATCTCGTCATACTCGCCAGTCAGGAACATCACCGGCACCGCGAGGCGCGGCAGCAGCGGCTCGGCGTTATAGAAGCGCAGGCTGCCACTCGCCGCCGTCTCTCCCGGCCCCCACATCGTCGTGTAGAGCCGGGGGTTGAACGCCATTGGCAGCGCATCGCGATAAGCAGCGATGCCCGGTGGCACCGGCCTGCGGCGGTCGAAAGCAGCATAGAACAGCTGGATCGCCGCCCGATATTCCGGCGACGCAGTACTGCCGTCGCGCTCGTGCCGCCTGATCGCCTCGGCAACCGGTCGCGGCAGTTCCGTCAGGCGCTTGCGGGTGCTGGCTTCCCAGCTACGCGTCGAGACCAGTGGCCCGGCCAGCGTCAGGCTCAGCAGCCCGGCCGGGCGGCGCGCAGCATATTCGATGGCGATCGCGCCGCCCCAGCTCTTGCCGACGATGTGCAACCGATCGAGACCAAGCTCGCCGCGGATCGAGTCGATCTCCGAGACGAAGCGCTCGACTGTCCAGTTCGCCGGATCGTTGCGAATCTGCGAGCGTCCCGAATCGAGCTGGTCGTAGAGGATCACCGGGCGCTCGTCGGCCAATGCCAGCGCCGGCAGGAAGTACCAGTGCGACGAGCCCGGACCGCCATGGATAAACAGCAGCGGAGCGCGGCTGCGATGCACCAGGCCATTGGTCCTGACGTAAAGCTTGCCGCCGCGCGCCGGCACGCGAAGCTCCCGGTCGGCGCGAAACTCGGGCGCCACTCGCTCGGGAGACGCTGCAGCGAGCAGCGGCACCGCCCCCAATAGTCCAAGAGCCGCGCGACGGTCGAAGTTTACTGACTCGTTCATGCGCCGCGAAACTGGCCCTCGCGGCGAGGATTGTCCATCGGGCGAGGCGCTCTATTCCGCCGCTTGCAGGACGCCTGCTTCCTCGGCTTCGGCTTGTTGCAGCGCCCACATCTCGGCATAGACGCCATCGGCGGCCAACAGCGCCGGATGCGTACCGCGCTCGACAATCCGGCCCTCGGCCATGACCACGATCTCGTCTGCGTCGGTGATCGTCGACAGGCGGTGTGCGATGACGATGGTGGTGCGCTGCTCGGCGACGTCGCGGAGTGCTGTCTGGATGTCGGCCTCGGTCGCGGAATCGAGCGCGCTCGTCGCCTCGTCGAGGATCAGCAGCGCCGGGTCCTTGAGGATGGTTCGGGCGATGGCGACGCGCTGTTTCTCGCCGCCCGACAGCTTCAGGCCGCGCTCGCCGACGGTCGTCGCGTAGCCGTCGGGCAGCAAGACGATGAAGTCGTGGATTGCCGCGCGCTCCGCCGCCGCCTCGATCTCCGCCTGCGTCGCGCCGGCGCGGCCATAGCCGATGTTGTAGCCGATGGTGTCGTTGAACAGCACGGTGTCCTGCGGCACGATGCCGATGGAGCGGCGCAGCGATGCCTGGGTGACGTCGCGTAGTTCCTGCCCGTCGATGGTCACCTGGCCGGCGCCGATGTCGTAGAAGCGGTACAGGATGCGGCTGATCGTCGACTTGCCGGCGCCCGAGTGTCCGACGATCGCCAGCTTGCGTCCCGGCGCGACGTCGAACGACACGTCGTGGAGGATTTGGCGGCGCGGCTCATAGGCGAAGTCGACATGGCTGAAGCGAACGTGCGCGCCGGCCAGGACCAGCGGCTGCGCACCGGGCGCATCGGCGATCTCGGCTTCGGTATCGATCAGCTTGAACATCTGCTCCATGTCGATTAGGCCCTGCTTGATCTCGCGGTAGACCATTCCGAGCATGTCGAGCGGACGAAACAGCTGCGCCAACAGGGTGTTGACCACGACCAGATCGCCGATGCTGACGCGACCCTGGCTCCAGCCATAGACGGTGTAGGCGAGTGCGCCGCCCATCATGATGTTGGTGATCATCGACTGGCCGACGTTGAGCCATGCCAGCGAAACCTCGTTCTTGATCGCGGCGTCCGAGTATTTCTTGACCGCCTTGCCGTAGTTCTCGGCTTCGAAAGCCTCGGCGTTGAAGTACTTCACCGTCTCGTAGTTGAGCAGCGAGTCGACGGCCCGCGCCGTGACCTTATTGTCGCTGTCGACCATTTCGCGACGCATGCGATTGCGCCAGTCGGTGACCCGCTGGGTGTAGCCGATATAGACGACGACCATCGCCAGTGTCGCCACGACGATGCCGAAGCCCAGCTTGTGCCAGAAGATCGCGCAGACGGCGATCAGTTCGAACACCGTCGGCACGATGTTGAACAGGATGAAATAGAGCATCGTGTCGATGCTCTTGGTGCCGCGCTCCACGATCCGCGTCAGTGCGCCGGTGCGACGCTCCAGATGATAGCGCAGCGACAGCTTGTGGATATGGGTGAAGACATCCTGGCTGAGGTGGCGCGCCGCGGTCTGGCCGACCTTCTCGAAGATCGCGTTGCGCAGGTTGTCGAATAGCACCGCGCTGAATCGGCCGACTGCATAGGCGATGACCAGCGCCACGGCGAGCGTCAGCGCATCGCTCTGTCCCTTGGTCATGCGATCGACCGCACCGCCGAGCGCGAACGGCATCACGGTCAGCTGAGTCGTCTTGGCGGCGATCACCAACAGCATGGCGACGAAGACGCGCGTCTTCAGCTTCGCCTGACCGGCTGGCCACAGATACGGCAGGAAACGCTTTATTGTCCGGAAATCAGCGTTCCCGGCTTCGGTCGCAATCGAATCTCGCATAGCCGCCTAGATGGGCCTGTCAGTGCGCTGCGCCAAGTCTTGCCAACGTCGCAACCTCGCTTTGTCGTGTAATGGTCACGGAACACCGCATGATTTCATGTGTTTAACGATCTGAAGGAGCTCGGCAATGAACGCGGCGCTGATCGTGATGGCAATTCTGGGATGCGGCGACGGTGGCGATCAGTGCCAGACCGTTCGTACTGAGCAAACCAGCTTTACGAGCGTCGCCGAATGCAATGCTGCTGCGGGCCAGACGCTGGTTCGCTATTCGGGCCTGACCTACCCGGTGATCGCTGTCCGCTGCCAGAAGAACGATGGCCCGATGATGGTCGCGGCGGCGAGCACGCCACAAGGCTGAGGCTTGGTTTGGCGCGGCGCTTCCTTCACAAGGGCGCGTGGATAGCCTTCCTGTTTTCATCAAGATCGCTGGTCGACCCGTGCTGCTCGTCGGTGAGGGCGAGGCGGCGGATGCCAAGGCACGGCTGATCGAGGCGGCAGGTGGTGTCGTGGTGCGGGAGTCCGCGCCCGACGTCAGGATTGCTTTTGTCGCGCTCGATGATGCGGGCGAAGCAGCGGCGGCGGCAGTGCGGCTCAAGGCGGCGGGACTGCTGGTCAATGTCGTCGACCGGCCGGCGCTGTGCGATTTCACCATTCCCGCCATCGTCGACCGATCCCCGGTGCTCGTTGCCATAGGCACCGGCGGCGCCTCGGCGAGCCTGTCGAAAGCCTTGCGGGAGCGGCTGGAAGCGCTGCTGCCGGAACGCCTGGGGGCGCTGGCGACGGCAATCTTTGCGTCACGCATCGCAGTAGCCCAGCGGCATCCGACCATCGAAGCGCGACGGCGATTCTGGGACGCTGCGTTGGCGCCCGGCGGCAGGCTCGATCCGCTTGGAGGCGGCGAGCCGGTCGTCGATCTCGATGACAAGGTCGGTGCCGCCGACACCCTGACCGAGATCGTGCTCACTTCGCTGGATGCCGACGACCTGACGCTGCGCCAGCTGCGCGCGCTGAACCAGGCCGACGTCCTGTTCTACGGACCCGGCGTCCCGGCCGGCATCATCGACCGGGCCCGCCGCGATGCGGAGCGCCGGGAGTTCGAAGTGGTGCCAGAGCCGCTACCGCCGAGGCGCGTCGTGATCGTGACGATGGCGGGCTGACTTCACCCCGAGTTGCGCAGACCTGCCGCAATGCCGTTGATGCTCAGGTGGATGCCCTCGGCAATGCGCTCGTCGGTGTCGCCGGCGCGGCGGCGACGGATGAGTTCGACCTGCAGTTCGTTGAGCGGGTCGATATAGGGCAGGCGCATCCGCACCGATTGCTGCAGCCCCGGCTGGCGGTCGAGCAGATCGGCCTGTTCGGTCAGTTCCAGCAGGATGTCGCGTGTCGCCGTCCAGCCGCCTTCGATCCGCGCGAACACCGCATCGCGCAGCGCCGCATCGGGCACCAGCGCGGCATAGCCTGCCGCGACGCGCATATTCGACTTGGCCAGCACCATCTCCAGGTTGGACAACGTCGCTCCGAGGAACGGCCAGGCGGCGACCATCTCGCGCAGCAGGCCGCGATCCTCGAACCCGGCGAGCGCCGTGCCCGCGCCATACCAGCCCGGCAGCATGATCCGCGCCTGTGCCCAGCTGAACACCCAGGGGATGGCGCGCAGATCCTCGATCCGGTCCGACTTGGTCCGCGAGGCAGGGCGCGAGCCGATCTTGAGCTCGGCGATCTCGGTTATCGGAGTGGCGGCGCGGAAGAAGGTGTTGAAGCCGGGGGTCTCGTACACCAACGCGCGATAGTCCTGGAACGCCGCCGCGCTGATCGTTCGCATCGCAGCACGAAAGCGGGTCAGGTCGCTCTCGGATACCGCGGTCGGCGCCAGGCTGGTCAGCACGGTGGCGGCGGTCATCGTTTCGAGGCTCGCCTCGGCAGCAGCGGGCGTGCCGTATTTGGAGGCGATGACCTCGCCCTGCTCGGTGATGCGGATGCGGCCGTGGACGGTGCCCGGTGGTTGCGCGAGGATCGCGTCGAACGCCGGGCCACCGCCGCGTCCGACCGCACCGCCGCGACCGTGGAACAGCTGCAGCGCGATGCCCGCCTCGTTAAACACGTCACGAACCGCCAGCGCGCCCTCGTGCAGCGACCAGTTAGAGGTCAGGTAGCCGCCGTCCTTGTTCGAGTCGGAATAGCCGACCATCACCTCCTGATAGCCGCGCGCCCGGGCCAGCGCCGCCGCCTTAGGCCGGTCGAGGAACGCCGTCATCACCGCGGGCGCAGCTTGCAGGTCCTCGATGGTCTCGAACAGCGGCACCGACATGATCGGGCAGATCGGCACCTCGCCGGGTTCATACAGGCCGACTTCCTTGAGCAGCAGATAGACTTCGAGGAGGTTGGCGACGCCGTTGGCCTTGGAGATGATGTAGGTGCGGATGCACTCCGGCCCGTATTGCGCGTGCGCTGTGGCAGCGGCGCGGACGATCGCCATCTCCTTGAGCGTCTCGTCGGAGTAGGTGGCGAACGGCACGAACAACAGGCGCGGCTGGGCCAGTTCGCGACCGAGCAGTTCGACCCGGGCCTCCTCGTCGAGCGTGGCGTAATCTTCGCAGACTCCCGCGACGCGCAGCAGTTCAGTGACGACGCGAGCATGGACGTCGGCGTTCTGGCGAAGGTCGAGCGTTGCCAGGTGGAAGCCAAAGCTGCGCACTGCGTCGCACAGCCGGGCCAGCCGGCCTTCCGCGACCACCGCCGCATCATTGGCGCGCAGCGAAGCGGCGACGGTGTCGAGGTCGGCGATCAACTCGCTGGCACGGGCATAGGGCGTCGCCGGCAGCCGGCCACCGAGCGGCGCAACTTGGCCGGTCAGCGCGCGAAAGCTCTCGGCGGTGCGGGCATACAATCCGCTCAGCGCGCGGCGGTAGGGCTCGTCGGCGCGCGACAGGACGTTGTCGCCCGAGGCGTCGGCCAGCGCCGCCAGCTCGGGCGTGACCTCCGCCAGCGTCGCCGAGATCGAAAGCTCGGCGCCCAACGCATTGAGCTCGGTCAGGTAATGGCCGATCGCCACGGCGGCGCCCTTGGCCAGTGCGGCCGCCAGAGTACCGGCATCGACATTGGGATTGCCGTCGCGGTCGCCGCCGATCCAGTTGCCCGGCCGCAGGAACGGCGGCAGCTTTCCGCCCAGCAGCTTTTCCCAGCGCGCGTGCAGCACCGGCAGCACCGGCACGACATTGGCGCCAAGATAGCCCATCGCACCGTCGATCTCGTCGCCGACCACCGGCCGCACGGCGCGTAACGGGCGCGTCTGCCACAACAGCGTGATCTGGCGGATCAGCTCGCCCTCGGTGTCGGGATCGCACCAGCCGGTCGAACAGGCGGACAGCAGCGCGCCGATCGCGGCCTCGCGGTCGATCATGCTCTTGCGCCGCACCTCGGTCGGATGGGCGGTCAGTACCGGGGCGATCAACGCCTGCTCCAGCAGGGCGCGGACCTCAGACTTGTCGATGCCGCTTTTCGCCAGGGTTTCGAGCGCCCCTGCCAGTGTCGCCTCGCGTCGCGCGCCGGGCGTCGCGCTGCGATCCTCCGCAAGGTTGGCGAGCAGCGAGAATAGCAGGAAACCGCGCACGAAGCGCAGCGTGTCGCCAAGGTCGAGGGCGGCCAGCCGGGCAGTCAGCGCCGAACGCTCGCCCTCGCCGTCGCTGCGGTGGGCCGCGACCGAAGCCTTGCGAACCCCTTCGATGGCGTCGAACACCGCCTGCCCCTCGGTCGAGCGGATGACGTCGCCGAGCAATCGCCCCAAGTACTTCACGTCTTCCCGATCGGTCGCTTCGCTTACGCGGTCGGTCGCTTCGCTGGCCATTGATTCACTCGCTCTGCTGCGCTGCAACACTACAGCAATCCGAGCGCCCGGAAACTGGCATGCCCGCTTTTCCCGATCACCACGTGATCGTGGACGGTCAGCCCCAGCGGCTTGCCGGCCTCGACGATCGCCTTGGTCATCTGGATATCGTCGCGGCTGGGCGACGGATCGCCGCTTGGATGGTTGTGGACCAGCACCAGCCCGGAGGCGCCGAGCTCCAGGGCGCGCTTGACGATCTCGCGTGGATAGACCGGCGCGGCGTTGACCGTGCCGGTGCCCATCGCCTCGTCGCGGATCATGACGTTGCGGTTGTTGAGGAAGATAACACGAAATTCCTCGGTCATCCGGTGCGCCATGCTGGCGTGGAGGTAATCGGTCAGCGCCTGCCAGCCCGACAATACCGGTCGGTCGATCGCAGCGGTCCGCAGCGCACGCAACGCCGTAGCCTCGATGAACTTGAGCGCGGCGGCAGCATTGTCGGTCAGCCCCTCGACTCGCTTCAACTCGACCGGCGAGGCCGCAAGCAAGGCGGAAAAGCTGCCGAATTCGGCCATCAGGCGCTTGGCGAGCGGCTTGGTGTCCTTGCGCGGAATCGCCAGGCCAAGGACGTACTCGACCAGCTCGTAATCGAGGAAAGCGTCACCGCCGCCCTCCAGCATGCGCTGCCGCATGCGGTCGCGGTGGCCCGCCCCGTCGTCCGTCAAGTAAGTGCGTAGGGCGGGTGGCTCAGTCCGGCTGGCGACAGGGTGAAGACTTCGCAGCCGTCCTCGGTGATGCCGATCGAATGCTCGAACTGCGCCGACAGCGAGCGGTCGCGGGTCACCGCGGTCCAGCCGTCGTCGAGCATCTTCACCTTGAAGCCGCCGAGGTTGATCATCGGCTCGATGGTGAAGATCATCCCCGGCTTGAGCATTTCGCCGGCGCGCGGACGGCCGACATGGACGATGTTGGGGGCATCGTGAAAGACGCGGCCGAGGCCGTGCCCGCAGAAATCGCGGACGACCGAGCAACGCTGCGCCTCGGCGTAGCTCTGGATCGCATAGCCGATGTCACCCAGCGTGTTGCCCGGCTTGGCCGCCATGACGCCGCGCTTCAGGCATTCCCAGGTGATGTCGACCAGCCGTCGCGCCTTCAGCGGCACGTCGCCGACCAGGTACATGCGGCTGGTATCGCCGTGCCAGCCATCGACGATCACCGTCACGTCGATGTTGACGATATCGCCTTCCTTCAGGCGCTTGGGCCCTGGAATGCCGTGGCAGACGACGTGGTTGATGCTGATGCAGGAGGAGTAGCTGTAGCCCCGGTAAAAGACCGTTGCCGGGATCGCACCCCTGGCGAGCACGAAGTCGAGGACGAGCGTGTCGAGGTCGGCGGTAACGGCTTCGGGGATGACATGCGGGACCAGCATGTCGAGCACCTCGGCGGCCAGTCGCCCGGCCTTGCGCATCCCCTCGAACGCCTCGGGGCCGTGCAGCTTGATGGTGGCGGAACGCTCCTCGGCGTCGGCGAGGGCTTCATAGGAGGCGACGGTGGTCATCGTGACGATGTATGCCCGCCGACGCGGGCGTGCAAGTTCAGCCGCACGGCACGGTGAAGCCGAAGATCGTGCCGCGCGGCTCCGCAGGCTGTGACCAGATGTGGCCGCCATGCGCCTCGACGATGGTCCGGCTGATCGACAGGCCGATGCCCATGCCGCCCGTCTTGGTCGTGTTGAACGGATCGAACAGCTGCGCGGCGACGTCCGGTGCGACGCCGGAACCGGTGTCGCGAACGCTGATCTCGCACAGGTCGCCGGGTAACAACCGGGTGGCGACGGTGAGCCGCCGCACCGGCTCGCCGGCCATGGCTTCCAGTGCGTTGCGGATCAGGTTGATCAGGACCTGCTGGATCTGGACGCGATCGACGTAGATCTCGGTGACCGCGGCGTCGAGTTCGACCCCCTGTGCGGTGGCGGCCCAGTGCCCGCGCTCCATTGCCAGGACAAGCGCCTCGCGGATCAAGTCGGCGACGGGTTCCGAACGCCGGCCCGGGCTGCCGCCGCCGCCGACCAGTTCGCGGGCCCGCCGGACGATCTCGCCGGCCCGGACGGCGGACTGGTCGGCGGCACGCAGGGCGTCGATAACCGGCGAGATAGCCGAGCCGTTTTCCAGCAGGCGCCGGCTGCCGCGCACATAGCTGGTGATCGCGGTAAGCGGCTGGTTGAGCTCGTGCGCCAGGATCGAGGCCATCGCCCCCATCGCGCTCAGCCGCGACACCTCGGCCAGTTCGAGCTGGACCTGTTCGAGCCGGACGCTGGCGGCCTTGTGTTCGTCGACATCCTCCAGCGTCCCGTACCAGCGCCGCACCCGGTCGTCGGCGGTGCGGCTGGGTGCGGCGCGCGAGCGGTACCAGACATAGCCGCCGCCCAGCGAGGGCATGCGAAAGACGCTATCGAACGTCGTCACGCCCGCGACTGCCATTCGCCACGCCGTGGACGCCGTCTCCCGATCGTCGGGGTGCACCGAATTCAGCCAGCCTTCGCCGAGCAGGTCGGCGGTGGCCACGCCGCTGCGCTCCGCCAGCCGCTCGCCGATCCACAGCACCTTGCCCTTCGCATCGGCTCGCCACGGAATCTGGGCGCTAAGCTCGATGGTCAGCCGGTACAATTCCTCGCTGTTGCGCAGGCGGGTCCGGGTCTTCTCCTTGGCTGCCATCGCCTTGGTCAGTTCCGTGGTGCGCGCCAGGACCCGGGCTTCCAGCGTTATCGCGAGTTCGCGGACCTGCGCTTCGGCTTCCTCGCGCGCCACGAGATAGGCCTGGGCGCGGCGCTGGCGAACGCGGGCCCGCAGGGCGACGCGCGCCGCACTGGCCAGCGCATTCGGGCTTAGGGGTCGCTCCAGCACGGTGACGTTGCCGAGCAACTCGGTGACACCCGTCATCGACCAGCCGCCGACGCTGCGGCGGGTGAGCAGCAGGAACGGGCAGTCGGACCAGGGTGGCTGGGCCGCCAGCGCCTGCCGCAGCACAGCGAGATCGAAGCCGGCGATGGCTTCGTCGGCGACGATCGCGGCGCCGAGGTCACCGGCCCAGACGGCGTCGACGATCTCGCCCGCATCGGCGACGTGCCCGACGATGCCGGATGCGGCGAGCTGGTCGCGGATGACCTCCGCGTCCCGGCCACTCGGGGCCAGGATCAGCAGCCTGTCGGACGTCATCAGGCGCGGCGGGCGACTAGCAGGGGGTCTGCCCCCGTATAGACCGGACGGCTGGAGACGACGCGGGTGAAGCCGCTGAGCCTCGGCCCGACGCGAACGCCCAATGCGTCGAAATACAGCTCGCGAATGCCGGCTTCGTGACTGCCGGTGCGCTTCTTGACGACAGACAATGCCCGTCGCATGTCGCCGCCCGCCTCGAAATAGCGAAGCAGCAGCACCGTGTCGGCAAGGTAGGTCATGTCGAACGGCGGCTCCAGTGCGCCAACGGTCCCGGCCTGCGACAGCACCAGCAGGGTCAGCACGCCCTTCAGGTTCAGATAGGTCAGCAGCTCATGCATGTGGAGCAGCAGATAGGTTTCGTCGCGCAGGGCGTATTGGTAGCCGATCAGCGAGTCGAGGACGACCAGGCAGCAGCCGGCACTGACGTGGCGGCGGATCATGTCCGAGATCTCGCCTGCCGAGGTTTCCGCCGGGTCGACATGGACGAAGCTCAGCCGGCCGCTGTCGAGATGATCGGCGATCCCGAAGCCGAGCCCGGTGGCGCGGAGCTGGAAATTGCGCCGTGTCTCCTCGAAGCTGACGATCAATGCCGGTTCGCCGCGTTCCAGGGCCTCCCAGACGAACTGTAGCGCCAGCGTCGACTTGCCCGACCCCGAGGCGCCCTGGAATAGCGTCGTGGTGCCGGCATCGAGGCCGCCGCCGACCAGGCTGTCGAGTTCGGCACAGCCGCTGCGGCAGATCCGGCGCTCCGCGGGCATGTCGTCGTGTCCGGCAGTGATCAGGCGCGGAAAGATGCACAGCCCGCCCGCGTGGATGACGAAATCGTGATAGCCGCCCTGGAAGGCCCGGCCGCGCATCTTGAAGACGCGGATGCGGCGCCGCTCTGCCCCGTAATCCATCGCGACCTGTTCGAGGCGCAGGACGCCGTGGGCGATGCTGTGCAGGGTCAGCTCGTCCTCGCGCACCGTCAGGTCGTCGAGCAGCAGGGCGGTGCAGCCGTGCTGGTGGAAGAAATGCTTGAGCGCCAGCACCTGGCGACGATAGCGCAGCGCACCCTGGGCGAGCAGGCGCACCTCCGATAGGCTGTCGAGCACCACCAGCGTCGGCTTGGCAGCAACGACCGCGGCCATGACCGAACCGACGGTCTCGCCGAGCTCGAGGTCGGAGGCGTTCATCACCGACTGGTAGTTTTCGGTATCGAGGCTCAGTTCGGGCGGCACGCATTCGAACAGCTCGATGCCGGTCAGGTCGAGGCCGTGGGTCCTGGCGACCTGCCGCAACTCGCGCGGGCTTTCGGAAATGGTGATGAACAGGCATTTCTCGCCGCGGGCCTGGCCGGCGATGAGGAATTGCAGCGCCAGCGTGGTCTTGCCGGAACCGGGCTGGCCTTCGAGGAGGTGGCAGCGGTTGCGGGCATAGCCGCCGGTCAGGATGTCATCGAGGCTGGCCAGCCCGGTGGTAACGATATCACCGTCCTGCGTCGCGTTGCCGTCGTACATCACGCCGCCAGGTGGGACTGGGCGCTGTCGCCAAGGTCGATCCTGCCCTCGAAGGCGATCCGGAGAGCGTCGGCAAAGGTTCGGACACCCAGCCTGTTCATCATGCTGGCGCGGTGCATCTCGACGGTGCGGATGCTGATCCCCAGGTCATAAGCCAGTACCTTGTTCGCCCGGCCCGAGATCAGCCCGACCAGCACGAGGCGCTCCCGGTCGGTGAGCGAGGCCAGCAATGCCGCTGCTTCGGCCTGGCGATCGTGATCCCGCAGGCGATCGGCCTGCGAAGCGAAGACCCTTGCCAGGATGTCGATCAGGACACTCTCCTCGAACGGTTTTTCCAGGAAATCGATGGCTCCGGCCTTCATCGCCCTTACCGCGATCGCAACGTCGCCGTGCCCGGTCATGACGATCACCGGCAATTTCGAGCGAAAGCCGGCAAGTGCGGCGATGACCTCGAAACCGTCCATTCCCGGCATGCGCAGATCGAGCATCACGCAGCCAGGGTCGAGCCGCCCAACGCTGGCGATGAACTCCTGCCCGGCGCCGAACGGATGGACCGTGAAGCCGGCGGCGCGAAGGAAGAACGCGAGCGAGGTCCGGACCGCACTGTCGTCGTCGACCAGATAAACCTTGTTCATGCGTATGTCTTTCCGGCTCGGCCGGGATAATGATCGGACCGCGATCCCAGTCCCGGCAACGAATTGACCCAGAGACAGATACGAGCGCTCAAACAAATCGATCGCAATGATTGACAAATAGTTAACGTCCGTGATGGTAGAGTCCACATCTGTCCCTAACCCTCCACTTGGAACATTAGAGACACCCTTGGCGCAGTTGGTCAAGCGGTGCTGTAACGAAGCCAACGACTAGTTACACCAACGATGCGCTCGAAATATCGTGACTTGAGTGAAACAATAATGGTGATCGCGGGTTGTACTCAGGCTGCCTAGGCAGCTCACAAGTAACTGGTGCTTAGTGGAGTAGGTATGCGTACGGAGAGAGGCCGCCAAGACGACGTTACGGCTGCGTTCTTTTCAGATTTCGTTAAAGCATCTGGACGAGCGGTCAGCAACTTGCCCGCCATCCGGGCAAGCAGCACTGGCCCGGTGCTTGCACAGCAGCCAGCGATCGTGGCCAGCCGGCTCCAGCAACTCGTACTTGCGAAGCGGTCGCCGGACTTGTCACGTCCTGGCCGGGACCATCCAGATACACTCCGACCGACGATACGAACGACCGACGCGCCGATGTCGTGTCGTACAGGTGGCTTCTACGACTTCGACGCCGCCATTGGATCGGTCCCCACGATACCGGGACCAGCATCGCTCGACCTCGCCGCACGCGGCCGGTCCTCGTTCCAGCAGTTCGATGTCTCGCACACGACGAAACCCCGCGGCGGTGCCGCCGGGGCGGTCCGCGAGCATGTGGCGGCTGGCGACCAGGGCAAATCCGCGACCGGGAAAGGCATGGCCGGCATTCATCAGCCGGCCGGAGCGAGCCAGCGCCAAGGTCCAAATGGCGGCGTCATTTTCAATCGGCCCATGTTGCCGGCAGTTCAGTGACAGGGTGAGCGAGTGGAGCCGGGGCGCCGCTCGCTCACGCATCGTCAGGCGGCGGCGGCCAGGCGAACTTCGCCCAACGCTTCCAGGATCACCTGCGATTCTGTCCTGACCAGCCAGTCTGGGCTGACGTCGACGAAGCGCACGGTGCGATCCTGGTCGACGACCACCACCGTCGGCTGCGGCAGTTCCCAGCTGTCGGTACCCGTCAACTCGCCGAGCCAGGGCTCGCCCGGCACGATCTCGGGCAAGGTCGCGGCATCGGGCACGAAATTGATGCCGAACCGGCGACCCAGCGCATAGCCGGGGTCGGAAGCGACCGTGAAGCCGAGGTCGTGGCGCTGCCGGATGTCGCGCAGCGGTCCGGGCAGCTGCGGGCTGATCGCCACCAGCCGCACGCCGCGCGCCGCCAGCGTCGGCCACAGCGTCCGCTGATAATAGGGCAGCGCCAAATTGCACGCCGGGCAGCCGGCAAAGCGGAAGAACACCAGCACCGCCGGGCCATTCGCGACCAGCGCGTCGAGGGTGATCGTGCCACCCTCGACGTCGAGCAGTTCGAACGGCTCGACCCGGTCGCCGGCCTTGATCACCGCGTCAGGATCGAATGCGGCGACCAGCGCGGCGCGTTGATCGATGTTCCGCTGCAGCTTGACCGGGTCCATCGTCCGCACCCGCTCGGCATGCAGCGCGGCGAACTGCTCGTTGAGGCTTTCGCTCATCAAGCTGCCTTTCGGACGCGGTGGGGAACATCGTCGCTGGCGATCAGCACGCGCTCCATGACGCGCGGATAGTCGCCATAATCCCGCACCGCATAATGGACGCCGGCGCGGTTGTCCCAGAACGCCACCGAGTTCTTGGCCCAGCGGAAGCGGGCATGATATTCCGGCTTCTTGATCTCGTCGTAGACGCGGGCGAGCAGCGCCTTGCTGTCCTCGGGCGCCAGATCGACGATCCGCGGCTTGAGGCTGAAGTTGACCCACAGGATGTCCTCGCCGGTTTCGGGATGGGTCCGGATCAGCGGATGGGCGACCAGCGGATAGATCTCGCCGGCCTTGGCCAGTGCATCCTGGAAGTCGTGGATGACATAGGCGTCGTCGATGGCGGCGCGTAGGTCGTCCGGCAGGCCGCGCAGGATGGCACCGCCATCGGCCCAGATCGTGTCGCCACCGGTCTCGGGAATGTCGACGGCGCGCAGCACGGCGCCCAGCGACGGGTTCAGGCGCCAGCTGGTGTCGGTGTGCCAATGGTTGCCGCGGTCGGCGTATTTCTTGAAGTCCTCGCTGGCGATCGGCTGAATGATGCGGTGCGACTGCAGCCCGCCCGACGGATGGGCGTAAAGCTCGCCGAAGTTGCGGGCGAACGCCAGTTGCTGGTCGCGGTCGATGGCCTGGTCGCGGAAGAACAGCACCTTGTGCTTGAGCAGCAGCGCGTAGAGTTCCTCGCGCGTCGCCTTGTCGAGCGGCTGGCCGAGGTCGATGCCGCCGATCTCGGCGCCGATGGTCGGGCCATAGGGCCGGACCTCCAGGCCGGTGCCGGTCGTCGGTCGATCGAGGGTCTGGGTGGTCATGTGACTCGCTCCTCTGGTTGGGTGCGAGCAGGCTAGAAACGCGGCGTCCGGGAGGATAACGAGTTATTCTCGTCGCTGGCTTGAGCCACGCTCAAGCGTCAAAGGTCGCGGACGACCTCGGAGGCGAGCTGCGCCAGCCGTGCCGTCGCGGGGGCCAGCGCCGGTGCGGTTTCGATGATGCAGGCGACGTGCGGCAACGCCGGCAGCGCATCGCCGTCGATCACCGCGAGGTCGTGCAGGAACAACGGCGTCCGGCAGGTCAGGCCCAGCCCGGCCTGCACCGCGGCGCGCAGCGTCGACAAATTGGGCGTCTCCACCGCGATCCGGTAGCGCCGGCCGACCGCGTCGAGGCTCTGGACGGCAGCCTCGCGGAACCGGCACGGCTTTTCCAGCACCGCGAGCGGCACCACCGGCAGGTCGGCGAGCGCGATGTCGCCGTACCAGGTCATCGGCGCCGTGCGGATCGCGCCGGGATCGTCCGCGGCGGCAAACCCGAGCAGGATGTCGAGCTGCTTGCGCTCGACCATCGTCTGGAGTTCGGCGGTTCCCGCGACGCGCGCGAAGATCTGGGACTCGGGGTGCAGGCTGGCAAAGCGCGACAATAGCCCGGTCAGCAGCGTCTCGGCAAAATCCTGGACCATGCCGACGCGCACCGGCCCGGCGAACTGCCCGGCGCTGACCGCCGCCAGCGCCTCGTCGTGCAGGGCGAGGACACGACGGGCGTAGTCGAGCAACACATCGCCGGGCGGGGTAAGCGCGAGCCGCCGGCCCTCGCGGCCGAACAGCGGCTGCTGGACCAGTTCCTCCAGCCGCTTGATCTGCAGGCTGAGCGCCGACTGGGTCAGGAACACCTGTTCGGCAGCGTTCTGCATCGATCCCGAATCGATGATCGCGACGAAGCTTCGCAGTAGCGTGGTGGGTAGATTGACGGGCAAGATCACTGCTCCCACGGCCCCAGCGCCGCCGCGTGAATACAAAGCCTATCATATCGATAGGAGATCGAACCACGGCTTTATCTTGTCGGCGGCAAAGACATTGTTGCCGCGGTTGCTATGATCATAACCTGTCGATATTCCTCAATTATGTCCGTGGGTTGGCCGGAACCAGATCGGGTTATTAGCAACGCTCATGAATCGGCGGCCAGAACTCCATTGAACGAAAAGTCGGGCTGGCGAGACTGGCGGCAGTGGCAATCCAGCCGCTGGAGACGGACATGGCTGCCTTCCTTCCTCGCCTCGCCCGCGCCCGCTGGCTGTCGCCGCTGCTGCTGTTGCTGCTGTGGGAACTCGGCTCGCGGACCGGCGTGATTCCGGCGCGGACACTGGCAGCGCCGTCGTCGGTGCTGTGGACGCTGGTCCAGATGATCGCCTCTGGCGAGCTGCCGTCGAACCTTGCCGTGTCGTTCGTCCGCGTCGCGACCGGGCTGGTCATCGGCGTCAGCACCGGCGTCGTGCTGGCGCTGCTCGCCGGCCTATCCCGTCCCGGCGAAACCGCCGTCGATGCGCCGGTGCAGATGCTCCGCACGCTGCCGGTACTGGCACTGTCGCCGCTGTTCATCGTCTGGTTCGGCATCGGCGAGACGCCGAAGATCGCCCTGATCGCTTTCGGCTCGCTGTTCCCGGTGTACCTCAACCTCTACAATGGCATCCGCGGCGTCGACGTGCGCCTCGTCGATGCGGCACGCAGCTTCGGCCTCAGCCGGCTTGAACTGCTGTTCCACGTCATCCTGCCCGCCGCGCTGCCGTCGCTGCTGGTCGGCCTGCGCTATGCCCTGTCGGTTTCCGTGCTGATCCTGGTCGTCGCCGAGCAGATCAATGCTTCGGCCGGGCTTGGCTACCTCATCAACAACGCCCGCGACTTCATGCGCACCGACATTATCGTGGTATGCCTGATCGTCTACGCCGGCCTCGGCCTCGCCGCCGACTGGCTGGTCCGCAGCCTCGAATCACGCGCGCTCGCATGGCGCCCGGCACTCCTGAAAGGTTGAGAGACATGGCGACATTGCTCGACTTCCCCCGCGGCGGCCTGGCGCCCGACAGCAAGCTGCAGCCGCGCCCGCCCGCACCGGTGGTCCGCCTGCGCGGCTTCACCCGCAGCTTCGGGGCGAACGTCATCATCGACGGCCTCGACCTCGACATCGCGCCCGGTGAGTTCGTCGCGCTGCTCGGTCGCTCGGGCAGCGGCAAGACGACATTGCTGCGCACCCTCGCCGGCCTCGACGAGATCGCCGGGCAGGACGTGACGGTGCCGAGGTCGCGCGCCGTGGTCTTCCAGGATGCGCGGCTGCTGCCGTGGAAGCGGGTCTGGAAGAACGTCGCGCTCGGCCTGCACGGCGCCGGGGTGCGCGAACGCGCCGAGGCGGCGCTCCACGAGGTCGGGCTCGGCCACCGGCTGGACGCTTGGCCGCTGACCCTGTCGGGTGGCGAGGCGCAGCGCACCGCGCTTGCCCGGGCGCTGGTGCGCGAGCCCGAGCTGCTGCTCCTCGACGAGCCGTTCGCCGCGGTCGATGCGCTGACCCGGATCAAGATGCATGCCCTCGTCCTGTCGCTGTGGCGCACCCACCGGCCTGCGGTGATGCTGGTGACGCACGATGTCGACGAGGCGATCCTGCTGGCCGACCGGGTGCTCGTGCTCGACCGCGGGCGGATCGCTGCCGAGGAGCGCATCGACGGCGAGCGGCCGCGGGTCGGCGCCGATCACCACGCCTTGCGAGCCCGCCTGCTGCACCATCTGGGCGTCGGGGCCGCGCCTGCCCCCGTTTTCAACCAGGCCCGGGCGGTGGCTGCGGAATGAACGCCGTCACATCCTTCATCGCGGTCGACAGCCCGCCCCGGCTCGGCGAGTTCGTCGACGCCTTCTCGCGCCTGCTCGACGCGACCGGCGACGAGGCGGCGATTCTGTCGGGCGGTGCGGCGCTGCTGGAGCAGCTGGTCGCCCATGACGACTGGCTGCCCGACGCGTTCGCCGCCCCCGACCCGGCGCGCTACCGCCAGTATCTGCTGCATCTCGACCCGGCCCGGCGCTTCTCGGTCGTCAGCTTCGTCTGGGGTCCGGGGCAGGCGACGCCGATCCACGATCACCGCATCTGGGGCCTCGTCGGCGTGCTGCGCGGGGCGGAGCGCAACCAGGCCTATGTGCGCGGCGAAAAGGGCGGACTCGAGCCGCTCGGGTCCCCCGAGCTGCTAGGTCCCGGCGCGGTCGCCGCGGTGTCCCCGGCGATCGGCGACATTCACAGCGTCGCCAACGCCTATGACGATCGCGCCTCGATCAGCATCCATGTCTATGGCGGCGATATCGGCAGCATCGAGCGCGCCACCTACGATGCCGGCGGGCGGCCCAAGCGCTTCGTCTCGGGCTATGCCAACCGCCCGGGCGGCCTGCCGGGCGTCACCGCGTCCGAAATCCGCGCCGCGCTGCTCGCCCGTCACGAGGTCGCGCTGATCGACCTGCGCGACGAGGCGGCGTTCGCCACCGGCCACCCGCTGTTCGCCGCGCAATTGCCGCCGGAGCGGATCGCCATCGAGGCGCCGGCCCGGCTGCCGCGTCGCGACGTGCCGATCACGCTCTACGACGATGGCGACGGGCGGGTCGTCGAGGCAGCCGCAACACTGGCCGGGCTCGGCTATACCGACGTGCGATCGCTGCTCGGCGGCCTGCAGGGCTGGCGCGACGCCGGTTACGAGCTGTTCGAGGACGTCAACAGCTATAGCAAGGCGTTCGGCGAACTGGTCGAGGCGAGGCGGCACACGCCGCTGCTGCCGGCCGAGGAACTGCGCGCCCTGATCGACGAGCGAGCCGACATCGCCGTGCTCGATGCCCGGCGTTTCGACGAATACCGGACGATGAGCATCCCCGGCGGCATCAGCGTCCCCGGCGCCGAGCTGGTGCTGCGCGCCGCCGAGGTCGCGCCCGATCCCGACACGCTGATCGTGGTCAATTGCGCGGGCCGGACGCGGAGCATCGTCGGCGCCCAGTCGCTGATCAACGCCGGAGTGCCGAACAGGGTCGTGGCGCTGTGCAACGGCACGATCGGCTGGGCGCTCGCCGGTGATACGCTGGCGACGGGCCAGCTGGTCGAGGCCCCCGATGTCGCTGGCGAGGCCGTGGTGGTCGCCCGCCGCAGGGCGCGGGCCGTCGCCGACCGTGCCGGTGTCGAGCGCCTCGACTCGGACGGCCTGGCGCAACTCGTCGCCGATCCGCTGCGCACCCTCTACCGCTTCGACGTCCGCACTCCGGGTGAGTATGCGGGCGGCCATATCCCGGGCTTTCGCAGCGCGCCCGGCGGCCAGCTGGTGCAGGAGACCGACCAGTTCGCACCGGTCCGCGGCGGCCGCATCGTGCTCGCCGACGATCTCGGAGTGCGCGCCGACATGACCGCCTCGTGGCTGGCGCAGCTCGGCTGGGAGGTCTTCGTGCTCGACGGCGGCTTCGATGGACCGCTCGAGGCCCTCGATCCCCACGCCTTGCCGCCACGCCCGGCAGCCGGCCGCTACCGCCGGCCCTATGAGGGCACCGACAACCCGCGCGAGGCCATGCAGGCCTATCTCGAATGGGAATACGGACTCGTCGCCCAACTGGCGCGCGACGGCACCCACCACTTCAACGTCATCTGAACCCGAGGAGCATCGCCATGCCTGTCAATTTCATCGGCTATATCGGCTTCGTCGACACTTCCGAGATCCACGCCGCGGTGCGCGAGCGCGCCATCGACCGCGACTATGTCGAGGCGGCGGCCAAGGCGCAGGAGGCCGGCGGCTTCGACCGCGTGCTGATCCCGTTCGGCTCGACCTCGCCGGAAAGCCTGATCGTCGCCGCGCATGCCGCGGCGCATACCTCGCGGCTCGGCTTCCTGATCGCGCATCGTCCCGGCTTCACGGCGCCGACGATTGCGGCGCGGCAACTGGCGACGCTCGATGCGCTCAGCGGCGGGCGCATGGCGGTGCACATCATCACCGGCGGCGCCGATGAGGAAATGGCGCGCGACGGCGACGAGTCGACCAAGAGCGTGCGCTACGCCCGCACCGACGACTATCTGACCGTGCTGCGGCAGGAGTGGACCGCGGCCCAGCCGTTCGATCACGACGGTCCCTTCTACCGCGTCCGGCAGGGTTTCAGCGCGATCAAGCCGACCAACCTGCCGGTGTTCTTCGGCGGCTCCTCCGACGAGGCGATCGAGGTCTCCGGACGCCACGCCGATGTCTACGCCCTGTGGGGCGAGACCCAGGCGCAGGTCCGCGAGGTCGTCGCCCGGGTGCGCCACGCCGCCCTGCGCCACAACCGCCGGCCCGGCTTCTCGCTGTCGCTGCGGCCGGTCGTCGCCGACACCGAGGAAGCCGCCTGGAAAAAGGCCGGCGAGATCGTCGAGCGCGTCCGCGATCTGCGCGCCACCGCCGGCGTGCGGACCGAAGGCCATGCCCCCGTCAACGCCGGGTCGCAGCGCCTGCTCGACACCGCCGCCCAGGGCTACCGCGTCGACAAATGCCTGTGGACCGGACTCGCCGCGGTCGGTGGCGCCCAGGGCAATTCGACTGGGCTGGTCGGTACGCCCGACCAGGTTGCCGACGCCATGCTCGACTATTACGACCTTGGCATCGACCATTTCCTGATCCGCGGTTTCGAGCCGCTGGCCGACTCGATCGTCTATGGCCGCGAGCTGCTGCCGCGGGTCCGGGCGCTGGTCGCGGCGCGCGATGTACAGCCGAACGCGGCGGTCGCGTGAAATCCTGGCTGGCCGCCGCGGCCGCACTCATGCTGGCGGCCTGCGGTGGCAGCCGGGGTGGCGACCAGACCGTCCTCAACGTCGGCAGCCAGAAGGGCGGCACCAAGTCCTTCATGCTGGCCAGCGGCGTCCTCGACGGGGCGCCGTACAAGGTCTCCTGGTCCGAGTTCCCGGCGGCACAGCATTTGCTGGAGGCGATCGGCAGCGGCGCCGTCGATGTCGGCCTGACCGGCGACGCGCCGTTCCAGTTCGCCTATCAAAGCGGCAGCCCGATCCGCGCCGTCGCTGCCCAGCGTGCGCCGGTTAGGCCGAGCGAGGCACTGGCCATCCTGGTGCCGCGCGGCTCTCCGGCGCACAGCCTTGCCGACCTGCGCGGCAAGACGGTGGCGACGACGCGCGGCTCGGTCGGGCATTATCTGGTGCTGCAGGCACTGGAGGGTGCGAAACTGCCGCCGGACGCGATCCGGCTGGTCTTCCTCGCGCCCGGCGATGCCAAGGCGGCATTCAGTTCGGGGTCGATCGACGCCTGGGCGACCTGGACGCCGTATTTGACCGCGGCGCTGCACGAAGGCGCGCGGGTGATCGTCGATGCCCAGGCCTTCCCGGTCGCCTATGGCTTCGACGTGGCGAACGAGAGCGCCATCGCCGGCAAGCGCGCGCAGCTCGACGATTTCCTCAAGCGCGAGGCCAAGGGACTTGCCTGGGCGCGGGCCCACCCGGCCGAGTACGCCGTGGTGCTGGCGCGCGAGACCGGGCTGCCCGCCGATATCGCCCGCACCGTGGCGGAGAAAAGCCAGCGCCAGCGCGCGGTCCTCGACGACGCGGTGGTCACGGCACAGCGCGACGTCGCCGCGCGCTTCGAACGCGCCGGCGCCCTGAAGACTAGTCGCGATATCGGCAAGGGTTACGATCAATCTTTCAAGTAATTCCCGTTATGAATGAGTGTTATTCTCTGTTCTCATGATCAAAACTCATATATGTGGCCAATCTTCCGATTTGCGAAAGAATAACTACCTCGTACTTGTCGCGGTGATTGCCTAGTTCTCGGCCTCGGAATATCAAGAGGCAGACGAGTGACTAGAAGGCGGATCAAGGTCCTGGCCGTATTACTCGGCAGCACGGCTGCCACGCCCGGAGTATCGGCAGCACAGGACCTGAATACTGCGACGCCCGCGCCGGTACAATTGGCGGCAGCGGCAGCGGCGGACGACGGCGGTGACACCATCATCGTTACCGGCGTCCGCGGCAGCAAGGTGCGGACCGTCGCCTCCAGTCCGGTGCCGATCGACGTGATCGCGCCCGAGCAGTTGCAGGCGACCGGTCGCACCGGGCTCAAGGAGATCCTCGGCAATCTCATCCCGTCGCTGACGGTCCCGGCGCTCGGCGGTGGCGGCACCTCGGCCAGCGTCCGCCCGATCTCAATCCGTGGCCTCAGCGGTGACTATCTGCTCGTCCTGGTCAACGGCAAGCGACGGCACACCACGGCGCTGATCAATAACTTGTCGCGGGTCTCGGGCGGCAGCACGCCGGTCGACATCGACCTGATCCCGACCAACGCCGTCGGCCGCATCGAGGTGCTGCGCGACGGCGCCGCGGCTCAATACGGATCGGACGCGATCTCGGGCGTGCTCAACCTCATCCTCGACAGCGCGCCGGAGGGCGGGCAGCTCACCTCGACGATCGGCAGCACCTACAGCAAGGGCGGCGCGCTGTTCCAGCAGACCCTCGGCTATGGCACGCGGCTGGGCGACGACGGCGGCTTCGCGCGCTTTTCGGTCGAGGCCAAATATCATGACCGCGCCGACTCTTCGGCGCTGCCGATCGCGCGTGTCTTTCCGGCGCTCGACGGCCAGGCCGGTGGCCCTGCCGACCCGCGCGAAGGCTCCGTCGATCACCTGATCGCTGGGGGCTATGGACGCTCCAACCGCGATATCATCGTCAACAGCGCCTATAATGCCGAGCTGCCGGTCGGCGCGGTGACGCTCTACAGCTTCTCGACGCTCAGCTACCGCAACATCAAGGACGCGCGCGGCGCCTCGGTCGGGTCGAACAGCACCAACGGCCTGACGCTCAACAACCCGACCGGGATCGCCGCGCTGCCGGAAATCTATCCCGCCGGCTTCCAGGCCTATCGCCGCATCCGCGAGACCGACTTCCAGCTCCAGGCCGGCGGACGCTTCGCAGCGCTGGGCTTCGACTTCGATCTGTCGAGCAGCTTTGCCCGCGACGAAGTCTGGCTCGGCGCGGAGAACACGCTCAATCCGTCGCTCGGGCCGTCCAGCAAGACCGACTTCTTCATGGGCAAGCAATATTCGAGCCTGTGGGTCAACAACCTCGACGCCAGCCGCAGCTTCGATGTCGGCTTCGCCGAGCCGCTGCAACTGTCGCTCGGCGTCGAGCACCGCTGGGAGAAATTCCGCAACCAGGAAGGCGAGCCCGACAGCTACCGCGACGGCGGCTATGTCATCCCCGTAGGCACGACGCCGTTCCAGCTCGCCTATGGCGGCAAGTCGCCGTCGCCGGGCCTGGTGTCCTTCACCGGCACCTCGCCGGCCGACGCCAACTCGCTGACTCGCAACAACGTCGCGGCGTACGTCGACCTGGGTACCAGCATCGTCAGGAACTGGTACGTCGGGATCGCCGGGCGTTTCGAGCATTACGACGACAGCGCCGGCAACACCTTCAGCGCCAAGATCTCCAGCCGCGTCGAGCTGTTGCCCGGCCTCGCCATCCGGGGGGGTGCCAACACCGGCTTCCGCGCCCCCTCGCTGGCCCAGAGCGGTTTCTCGACGACGCAGAACACCGTCACCGTCATCGGGCAGGAGCGCGTCTCGACGACATCCAAGTTCCTGCCCGTCGACAGTGCCGCTGCCGTCGCGCTCGGCGCCACGCCGCTCAAGCCCGAAAAGTCGCTGAGCTTCACCGGCGGTATCACCTACGAGCACAGTGGATTCCGGCTGACGGTCGACGCCTATCAGATCCGCGTCGACGACCGGGTCGTGAAGACCGAGTTCCTCGGCACCTCGAACAATGGCGGCGGCGCGATCAAGTCGATCCTGCTCGCCAATGGCGTCGCCGGCGTCGACAGCGCGCAGTTCTTCACCAATGCCATCGACACCCGGACGCGCGGGATCGACGTCGTCGGCGAATACACGCTCCGCACCGACGCCATCGGCACCTTCCGCGCCACCGCCGCCTACAGCATCAACCGCACCAAAATCCTCAGCATCAAGGACAATCCGGCCCAGTTGAGCAGCCTGAACGTCGTGCTGTTCGGTCGCCAGGCGCAATATGACCTGCGCTTCTCGACCCCCCGCGACAAGCTGGTGTTCGGCACCGAATGGAGCCTGTCCCGGGTTCGCGTCAACGCCCGCGCCACCCGCTACGGCCGCTATCTGGAGGCCGGCACCGCCGCCGTCGGCGACCGCAGCTTCGGTGCGAAGTGGATCGCCGACCTCGACGTCGGCGTCGATCTCAGCGACCGTCTGACGCTGGCGGTCGGGGCCAACAATTTGTTCGACGCCTACCCCCAGCAGAACGGCATCGTCGCCGCCGACGGCTCCGGCCAGTACGGCAACTTCGCCCCCTTCGGCCTCAGCGGCGGCTTCTACTACGCCCGTGTCGCAGCGCGATTCTGAGCTGGGGCAGTCTGCGCGTTAGCGTACGGAGTCATTCTGGAATTGCGCTATAACGTACCCAGTGGGGACGCGTCTGCCGCTTGGTAGTCACGAATCGTCCGAGCCTCCCGCGAGAATGCGGGGCTTTGCATGACGACGAGCGACGACGGCACCAACCGACTTCTATCCCTGATGGCGACGCAGGACAGCGCTGCACTGGCGGCGCGCGGCGAGGTCGTCGCGCTGGTCAAGGGCAGCGATCTCGCGCGGGCCGGGGACGTCATCGACTATTGCTGGTTTCCGCTGTCGGGGCTGGCATCGATCATCGCGGCGGACGGCGATGGTAACGAGGCCGAGGTCGGCGTCGTCGGTCACGACGGCATGGTCAATAGCAGCGTCCTGACCGGCAGCCGCCGCAGCCCGATGCGCGTGCTCGTCCAGCTCGGCGGCTCGGCCCTGCGGATCGATGCGCGCATGGTCCTGGCGCTGACTGGGAAAAGTCCGGACAGCCTGAGCCTGTTGATGGCATTCCACCAATCGCTGACCATCCAGGCTTCCTATTCCGCGCTGGCCTATGCGCGGTATCCGATCATCAAGCGGCTGGCGCGGTGGATGCTGATGTGCGCCAACCGCGTCGGCGAGGATCACATCGACCTCACCCATGATGCGCTGTCGATCATGCTCGGCGTGCGCCGGGCCGGGGTCACGGTCGCCTTGCGGGCGCTGGAGCAGGAGGGTGCGGTCGGCCGGCGGCGCGGCGACCTGAGCATCGTCAACCGCCCGATCCTGCTGGCGATCGCCGGTGCCGGCTATGGCGGCGCCGAGACCGAATACCGGCGCCTGCTGGCAGCCCACCAGCAGAGTTCTTCGGCGCGCTGAGCCGCGGGGCTCGAGGTCGCCGGCTTTGGCGGCTAATTGCGGGCGAACCGGACCGCCATCGGGGACCGACCCGGAGCGTCGAGGAAGGTCGTGCCGATCAAGGTGCGACGCAGCGTCACCGAGGCTCCGACCAATGGGGGTGCAGCAACATTGCTGGCGGTGTCGAAGGCCCGGCCATCATCGAACGTCAGGCGGAACAGCCCGTGGCGCAGCGGCACCACCGAGGTGATCTTGCCGGTCGGATCGGCGCGTACGAGCGTCGCGGCGGATGGTGAGGCGGCCGCTGGCACGGGCGCGGCGGCGGCCACAGGCAGGGCAGGCGTAGGGGCAGCAGCGGCCTGTGGAGTCGTTGCTGCAGCGACCGGCGGCACGGTCGCCAAGGGGGATGCCTCGCGCGCGTCGTAGCATGCCAGGCGGGACGACTGGTCGGCGATCGCACGGCAGTCCCGGGTCTGCGGCGACCCTGCAACCGCAGCGAGGGCAAGCAACTCGATCATGACGGATGCGATCATTATGAATTCTCTTTTTGCAGCGTCAGGGCCGGCCCCACGCCGCGATTTTATTTGCCCGGCACTGGCGTAACATATCGTATATGATGTTAGAAGCCGCGAGACGGTATTGGGGAGACGACAAGATGACGTTCGACAAGTTGTTGACTGCGGGATGTGCCGCAGCACTTGCCACAGCATTGATATCGACCGCGGCCTTTGCGCAGGCACCGGCCGCACCGTCTGCCCCGGCCGCAGGTGCTGCCCCGGCGACGCGCCCGGCACCGCCGCCGCCGCTGCACTGCTGGTCCCCCAAGAAGACGCCGTACGCAAAGTATGTCGCGCCGAACAAGCCGTTGACGAAACTCGCCGACGTGCTCGCCGCGCACAAGAGCGAGAAGAGCTGGTCGCATCCCGTCATCCGCAACAAGGATCTTGTCGCCGACTGGAAGCAGATCGCGCCGGGCCAGACGACGACGCAGCTCGCCTATTCCGACAACCGCACGGCGATCATCGTTTGGAGCGGCCAGATGAAGGTCAGCCTGGAAGGGCAGGAGCCGTTCGTCGCCAGCAAGGGCTTCGAGATCGACATCCCGTTCCGCGTCCCGTTCACCCTGCAGACGATCGGCGACCAGCCGGCGCTGTACTTCCAGATCAACGCGACCAGCGACATGCCGGTCTATCCGGTAGCGACGAACCCGACCAAGCCGAAGCCGGTCAACGGCTATGAGTATGAAGAGCGCCTGGCTTCGGGCGGCGTCGGCACCTACGACGCGATGAACCAGCCCTACCTCGACTATTACAAGGACGTGGTCGGCGGCACGACGCGGGCGACGGCTTTCATCAGTTCGCAGCACATGTTCGTCAACAACATCCGCGGTCGTGGCGTCGCGACGCCGCCTGCCTCGAACCTCGGGCATTTCCACATCGGCTATGACGAGTTCTGGTTCGTCATGGAGGGCAACATCGATGTGCAGATCGAAGGCGAGCCGCTGGTCCAGGCGTCTGCCGGCGATATCATCCTGGCGGCGCAGGGACATTGGCACCGTGCCAGCTTCGGCGGCCCGGTCGGCCAGATGGCAACGCGCGTCGCGATCAACCCTTATCCAGCCGGGTTGCATAACTACACGATGGAGTCGGCCGGACGGCAATAGCGACTGCCGGGCGCGGGCTCCGGCCCGCGCCGGCAAGGCTGTTCCAGCAACGACGAGGCGGGTTTCCCATCGTGGAGCCCGCCTTTTTGCTGCAGCCCGGCTAAGAAAATGCCGCCTCCCGGTACGATGACCGGAAGGCGGCAAAGGTCGATCGGGTCAGAGCTTGATGCGAAGGCCGATCGAGGTGACGCGGCCCAGCGGGTTCGAGACGAAACCGTTATAGCCCGATGCGCCGCCCAGAATGCCGCCGGTGTTGCCGCTGTAGAATGGCGGATTGGTATCCAGCAGGTTCTGGGCGTCGACGAAGATCTGCCAGCCGCTGGCGAAGCTGCTGCCGCCGAACTCATATTGCGCGTGGAGATCGATGGTGTTGCCGGCCCTGACGCGGTCGCCGCCACCGACCGGGTTGCCGACCGAGTCGGTCGTGATCGGCAGGAATGACGTCGAACTGTAGTTGCGATAGGACCCCGTGTGGTTCCAGAACAGGTCGGCGGAGATGCCGCCGATCGCCCAGCCGAGCTGCGCGCGGTTCTTGAACTGCACCGACGGGAACGTCGTGTTGTAGCCCGCGGTGTTGAGGACGCTGAACTCGGTGCCGCCGCCGAAGTTCTGGCGGAACTTGGTGAAGTAGGTGAAGGCCGAGCCGATGGTGAAGCGGCCATAGCCGGTTTCGGGAGTGCGGTAGCTGAACTGGAAGTCGATGCCCTCGACGACCAGGTTGAGAGCGTTACGCGAGCTCTGGTCGATCAGGTAATAGACCGCCGCCGGCACCGCACCCGAGATCGAGGCACCGTTCGCCGTGTTGGCGAAGGTGTCGATCTGGGCCTGGGTGCAGGTCGCCGGGCACAGCGTCAGCAGGTTGCGCAGGCCGGCCGAGTTGACGATCGCGGTCGGGCTTGGCGAGGACACGCCACCGATGAAGGTGTTGTGGAAGAACGTGCCGGCCGCCATGAAGCCCGGCAGGAAGTGCGGCGCGAAGTCGACGCCGACCGACCAGCTGCGACCCTTTTGCGGAACCTCGTTGGTGAAGCCGCCGCCGAGCTGACGGCGCAGGCCGGAATTGCCCTGGCCGATCTGGCAGACCGTGACCGAGGTCGTGCAGGGATTGCTGGTGTTCGCCGCGACCGCGCCCGGGATGCCGACCACGGTCGGGTAGTTGGCGGTCGGAACGCTGATGACGCCGTTGGTGCCGATGCTGCCCGAGGCATAGAGATAGCCCTGGGTCGGATCGCCGATGACGCCGATCGGCGGTGCGACGAACGACTTGGACCAGTTGCCGCGCAGCTTGAGGCCCGACACGACTTCCCAGGTCGCTGCGAACTTGGGATTGGTGGTGTCGCCGACGTCGTTGAAGTGGTCGTAGCGAACCGCGGCGCTGAGATCGATCTTGTAGACCAGCGGGATTTCCATCTCCGGCGAAATCACCGGGAGGTAGAGCTCGCCGTAGACCGACTCGACCTTGCGGCCATAGTTGTAGACGCGGAAGTTCGAACCGGTGGTCGTCGGGCCGGTGCCGTTTCCGCCCGAGATCTTCTGCGTCTGCTCCTGCCACATATGCTCGGCGCCGACGGCGACCTTCACCGCACCGGCCGGCAGGTCGAACAACGAGCCCTGCACGCCGAGCCGGGCCTGGTTGAAGGTGTTGTAGTTCGTATTCTCGCTGTTGGCCCGGTACAGGTTGCGCAGGACGGTCGGCGAGGTGCGGTTGGTGCTGACCGGGTTCCAGACGTCGAGCGCGTTGGCCGTCGTCAGCGGCAGGTTGAGCGCGATGACGTTCTGGCCGGAGACGTTCGTCGCGGTCGTGCTGCCGCTCGACTGGCCCGTCCCGTTCAACGCCAGCAGGGCGCAGGCGCCGCAGAAGCCATTGATCGTGTTGAGCGCGGACCGGTTCCAGCCGGCCGCATCGCTGAAGGTGATCGACCAGTTGTCGGTGACTTTATAGTCGATGACCGCCGTCGAATAGATGACGTCGGACTGCGACTCGCTCTCGCCGTATTTGCCGTCGGGGGTGATCGCCAGATAGTTGACGCTTTCACGCGTGGCGTTCGGGGCGCCGGCAGGGGCGACGAAGAACGGGTTGACCTGGCCGGCCACCGCAGCCGTCGCCCCCGGACCGAAGGCCGTCGCCGCCGTCAGTCCACCTGGACCGAAGGGCGAATGGGTCTTCTGACGGTTGTAGTTGAGCATGTACTGGATGCTCAGGCGGTCGGAGAAGTCGTTGACGACCTTGACCATGACGTTGCCGCGACCCTGGCCGGGGACGAGCACGCCGTAGATCGAATTGTTGCACGGCGCATTGGCCTGGGTGTTGGGAACGGTCGTCGTCGAGGCCGGCGACAGGAAGACGCCGGACGGAACGGCCCCCGAAGCCACGCCGGTGACCTGCAGCGACGCGGGGTTGCACTGGTAGCTGTTGGTATTCGTGCCGCCGACCGGGCGATAGTCGCCCAGGCTGGTGAATGGACGGTCGCGATTATAAAGCGTGTTCTGCTCGGTCCATGATCCCGCGATGTAGACGCCGCCGGTGCCCCAGGTCTTGCCCCAGATGAAGTTGGCGTTCTTGTTGCGATAGTCTTTCGAGAAGCCCATCTGCACATTGGCATCGAAGCCGTCGAAGGTACGCCGCGTGATGAAGTTCACAACACCGGCGACGGCATCGGACCCGTAGACCGACGACGCGCCGTCGGCGAGCACTTCGACGCGCTGGATCGCGCTGACCGGGATGATGTTCGGGTCGGTCTGGTTGAACTGGGTGCCGCCGCCGGGCAGCCGCAGGCCGTCGACGATGACCAGCGTCGTGTTCGACGACGAGCCGGCGAGGCTGTGGATCTGCGGCGAGTAATAGGAAAAGCCGTTCTCACCCTGTGCCAGCGAACCCGAGGTCGTGATCGACGGCACGGTGTTGACCAGCTGGGAGAGGTTGACCGGCGCTGTCTTCTCGATGGTTTCCGTGCCGACCGAGACGAGATTGGAGCCGATCGGGGCGACGCCGCGGATCGCGGTGCCGGTGACGACGATGTCGTTATCGCCCTGTCCCTGATTGATGACCGGCGATGGATTGGCGGGCCGATTGGCCTCGGCCTCCTGCGTCACCCGGTCGGCGGCCGGCGAGGCGGCGGGTGGTGAAGTCTGTGCATGCGCGCTGCTGCCGAGCAACAACATGGTCGCGATTACGGCGCTGGACGCACCTATCCAATGATTATCAGCCCTGCCCACAGATCGTCCCCTATTTTATATGGCGTATCATATCGTATACGATCGCCTTCGGGCATTATGGGCGCCGAAATGAAGTCGTCAACTATTTGTCGGAGAAACACTTCGACACAAAGATGTTCTCAAGTCATCTATTGCAATGCAGCATTGTCAATATTTTGTGTCATCTTATGACAGCTCAGAGCGCGCGCAGAAGCCGTATCTGCGGCGACATATCTCAGGAAATTATTCAAACAAAGCTAGGCAGTACTTAAACACGGGATCCAAATAGCAGATCATCGACAAAGAAATTTGTGACCACACGTAAGGAACACCGAGCGAGACTCAGAATCGCTGATTAGTGACCCGGATATTTCTGATGCGTCACTAACGATATTTTGGATCGTGTGGCTTTTTGCCCACTATCCCGGATCATCTAGTTCAAGATTAAGCGTGCCGTTCGCTGCGCGATTTCGCCCGCGCTGCTCGTATCTCCAGAGCATACATAGGCACCGCCGCCGCATGGCGCGGATCCATTTTCATTCATCTGGAAATGGTGCCCGGGGGCGGATTTGAACCACCGACACGGGGATTTTCAATCCATCGCAAGTGTGTTCCCGAACGTGCCCAGACTGGTCTAAGTTATGAAAAATCAATAGCTTATGCTATAATTCGACTGCTGGAACATACCGGGAATTGCCGGGTAAGTCCGTGCACAACTCACCACGTTTCCACCGCGGACATTCCTCGTGCTATAGGGCCGCGACCTGCAGCTTGCGCCCAGAAAACTTAGGCTGCTCAATATGTTGCTCTCGCGCCGGGCAGGCCGCGACCTAGTAGGCCGTCACGACCTGCGGAACGATCTACGGCCTGCGCGCGGCGTAAGCGCTTGGTTCCGTTCAAGTAATCCGCGACCTGTGCAAGTCGTAGACTTGCGTAGGGTGTGTGGGGATAGCATCGCATGCACAATCGAGAGGGTGGTGCTCGTGAACTCAAGCATCGACTGAAGATGCTAGTCTGATCGCGCTTCGCCGTCGGCTGAGCCGCGACTAGTCGCTTGGTCGTCGCGCTGGCATCACGTCGCTCGACGGACGGGGCGTTGACATGGCGGTGACCGCGGGCAAGCTGCAGTAACCACGCTTAAGGTAGAGCGCCCGGGCGCAGCGTAGTGGACCGCGCTGGCATACGGAGCGGCCGAGCTGCTGCATGTCCTTCGTGCCTGGCTGGAGCCGGTGGCGGTGCACAAGGGCGACACTGTCGGCCTGGCCTATCTATTATGATGCCTCACGCAGGGTCGGCATCGAACATACTCACTTGGGGGCCTTCCGGCGGCAAAACGCGCTTAACGTGCTTAACCGCGAATGAGGCAGCGAGCTTTTTATCTCGGGGCTGCGTAATCTCGATTGTCACATCAAGCCAAGCGCCGGGCACCGCCTCCGGCTCGAGATTAGCCTGATACCGCGCAAGCCAAACCGCATCTTCCATCTTCATATGGCGAACTCGGCCTGTCTACCAGAGACCCCACTCCGCCGTGCCACGGAAGCGCGCTGTGTGGATTTCGACCTGCCCGTCCAGAGTAGAAACGTAGGGAGCTTCGCTATCATCAGCCCCGACTGGGGCGCTTGATGCTCGTATGGCGCGGGCAGTTTCTCTGTCGATGGAAACGACACGCTCTCCGTTGTCGATGATCTCGAAGTCGTCGTAACCCTCTTTCTCAAGGGGGGAGAGTACCGTCTTAATGTGTGGCAGAAGCCGCGCATCATTGGCCAAATCCCAAGCCTTTGGATCGGCTTCGTACGTTCTGCCGTCCGGCATCATAAGGATGACAACACCGCGAGCATCGATGTAATTGAGCGTTATATTTGGCTTCGCATCGCCCTTCGCGAAAGCCCACTTATAGATGCCAAAGACGCCGCCAGCGGCACCCGTGAAGTAGCCTAAAATCGCGCCGAGTTGCTGAAGCGTGGTGACGTTATCATCACCGATGAGCTGGCGCGCTGTATCGATCCAAGATTGGACCAGACTCAGGTCGAGCTGGAAGCACTTATGTTCGATGTCGGCATTGACCAGAATTCGAATGCTCGCACGCCCGCCGTTGAACCGCTGGTTCGCGATCTTTGCGATCTCGGCAAGCGCAATCAGAGCAGGCGCAAGGTCCTGCACGTCCATTTCGCCCTGAACGAGCGCTGGACCGTCGTAGCGGATCGTGGTCTTAAGATGACGCGCCAATTCCATGCCTTTGGCCCCCGCCAGATTTAGGCCTACGGCCTAGCACACTACCGGGTTCCGATTCACGTATGCGAAGGGGATATACGCCCAAAAAAATGCACATCATTGCCAGCGCCGGGAAAGGATCTCTTCGCCAGCATGCGGCCAAGTGGGCGGCTCGGTGGCGCGCGGTTGCCGATACCGCGCCGCCGGTCCAGAGGTGAGGCCATGATCTGCACCGCCCCCTACGTCATCGACGGCGACACCATCGCCTGCAGCAACCTCCCGGCGCACATCCGGCTGCTCGGCATCGACGCGCCGGAGCTCGCCGGCCACTGCCGCAAGGGCCGCGTCTGTGTCGAGGGCAGCGGCCCGGCCAGCCGCGACGTCATGCGCAGCCTAGTTGCCCGCGGCCAGGTCCAGTGCCAGCCGGAGGGCTATGACCGGTACCGGAGGATCGATCCTCGCGCGGTGCAGCGTCGGCCGGGCCGATCTGTCCTGCACGATGTTGGCGACAGGACAGGCCGTGCGGCGCTGCAGCGCTATTTATTACTCGGATACCTGAGCTCGCGCTGTTTGCACATCGTCTGGTAACCTTCTCAAACTAATTGCTGATTAGCGATCAGCGTCCCCACGCGCCGGCGCCGAGCCGTCCGCCATCGCCCCTTTTTTGGCGGGCGGCTCAACTCGCGCTGGAACCTTTCTCGCTCGATCAGGGACAACCGCAATTGTCCGATCCGTCCAATACACAGAGCGCCGCGGTCATCATGGTATCGCCGTGATCAATGTCGCGATCACCGAGACGATCAGGGCGCATCAGGCTTTAGCAGGCTTCACTGGCACCTCAATCGTCGTCGCTTTTATCCTTACCAGCGGACGTCGCCACTAGATCGCCATGGCGAAGTCCGGAGAAGACCGTAGCGCGGTCGACAAGGGATAGAACAATGAAGACCCGGGGTAGATGGAGCCAAGACTCCGCCGACGTGCCGGATCTCTCAGTCTACCGCCTTGCGCGCGGTCGGCGCAGCATCGCAGAATATGTCAGCCGCGTATTTGGGGCAGGTTTCCGGCCTCGAGCGCCGGCAAACGACCAAGCCTGACCAGTCAGCGACCGGACGTTCAGTCTGGCTCATTCAGCGGTTTGCTCGGGGGCTGGTGCGGAACGTCGTCGTCGGCGTTCGGCGTGGGTTGCTGCGCTAACCACTCCGCCAAGTTCCAGAAAAACCAGTAAGTTCGGCCGTGCTGCTGCCGTTCCTTTACAGGCTTGCGAGGCGGTGGACCGTCATACAGTTCCACGCTTACTTGTCGTCCAGACGCCGTAGCAGAGCGGATATGTCGTCCGGAAGCCTAACCCCCGCACCCGTTTGGAACGCCATGCGTAGACTTTCACCTACGCTCTTCTCGGAATGTGGCGCCTGGCGCCAAGCGAGGTCTTGAGGGGAAGCGCGCATGTCGTCGCTGTTCCTCATTGTATGACCCCAACCCGCTAACTTTTGTTAAACCGTGAGTTTGCCTATAGTTGCGCACCCTACCGCACATAGTGGTTTTGCTGCGGAGCCGGATCGACTCTCGACCCAATGTTGGGCGACATTGGTATAACACCCGATCCCGAACGCTCCGCCCGCTTCGTCGAAAGCCATTCCACCGGTGACGGCGGACTCTCGGACCGCTTGCTTTGCTCCTTGGTATCCACGGTCCGGGCGGCAATGGCACCAATCCACCGCCGCCCCAATCATCCTTGGGGAGGATCTCGTCAAAGCGACAAAATGAGGTCGCTCTTCATATCGAAGGTGCCCGCGGTATAGCCATCGACCGTGATTTGGAGTTCAGGCTCGCTGGCGCCGGTCGAATTTGAGCCCAGATCGGTTCACCTCTGCCGTCTCTGGGTATCGGAGCAGCAATCTGCTTCACGACCGGTGACGTCGCACAGGCCGGAGCCAATAGTGCTAGCAGAATTGGTCCAAATCGAATCACATGCCGCTCCCCCGGTGCCCTACGCCAACATCGCGGAAGCGTCGGAGATTGCTACCGAAAAAGCGCGTGGCCTGTTAGGGGAAGAGCTCCAAAGCTCGGTTTTGCAAAATAAAAGCCTTGGATATAGCGGACGCCAATCGATCGTAGCGCTTCCAGCTCACCGGCAGTTTCAACCCCTTCAGCTATGACCGTAACGTCAAGGGCCGTGCACATCTTCACGATCGCATCAATGATCACCCGGCGCGGCAAGCTCCCGTCCAAACCGCGGACCAGTTCCATGTCGAGTTTGATCATATCGGGCTGGAACCGTGCGAGAAGGTTCAATCCAGCATGTCCGGCACCGAAGTCATCGAGAGCAGTACCAAAGCCCATCTTTTGGTATGCGGCGATTATATTCGCCACATGAATGGGGTCCGACATACTCTCGTTTTCGGTGAACTCGAAGATCAAGCGGTCGGTCGGGAATCTCACAGCGCTCGCAGTTTTGAGCGTCAGCTGAATACAGGCCAGGGGCGAATACACAGCGTTTGGAAGAAAATTGATCGAAAGGCGAGCACCGGTATCGATTAGCCCCACGCTCACGGCCATCTCAATCGCCTTGACCCGACACTGCTGGTCGAAAGCATACCGGTTTTCATTGGAGACTTGCGCAAGGACGCTTTGCGCCCCTTCACCCTTCGAGCCACGCACCAGCGCCTCGTAAGCGAATGGCCGACCCTCGATAACATCAACAATAGGCTGGAAAGCCATCGAAAACTCAAAGTCGAGATCCCGGCCTTCGCGGCAACCGGTACATGCTAATGCATCGGATCGTTCATAGTTCGCTAAGCGCATTCTAAAGTAGATACATAAATAGATGAATACTTTGTTACCTTAATTTGCATGCCTTGCGCTCTCTCCCCCAGGATATCACCTTCGCGCGGGCTTGCTTGCAGCGCTCAGACCATTAAACCTACGACAGCCTCTGATATCGATCGATCATGTTCGTGTTGAGCAAACGTTAATGTACAGCCTCAACGGTTGCCGCGCCACGCATTACGCTAAATCCAGGATGTGCCGACAGAGCCGTCTGGACGATGGCAAGCCAGCCGCTGTTGTAAAGGCGCGCTAACGGCCCGACGAGTTCTGCCCGATTGAAGGCAATTACGTGGCTGCCCTCGCAAAACAGTGCGATTAGCACTCCGGACCTACTTACCTCCCATTTCAAGAACAACATGCCCACTACCGGCCTCCGAACTTAAGAAAGAATTGCTAACAAATCTTAACTCAACGGCGCCCCGTAACGTATTGTATTTTAAGCTTACTTGCTCGTTTCCAAGAGTACGCCGCTCAACCTTTCAGGGCACGCGCTGTTCCCTTTTCAGCCAGATAAAGCGAGTGCGAGGAATGCGTCGATCGGCGGCTGCTTCTTCGAGCGGCGCGAGTGGGTGATTGCATGTCATCGTGCCGAGCGCGTCGACTGCGTTCCCTGCCGGATCAATGACCTGGCCGCAGTGGCACGCCAGGATTGTTGGTTCTCTAAAACCGGTAGCACCGAGGACGTGGGCAAGCGACGGAGGGATGGGCACGCAGACCGTCATGCATTCGGCGCGGTTGACGACGCCGAGATCGACTGGCTGGCGTACTGAGATTCGGCTGAACTCGGATTGGTCGAGATCGTGACGACGTGCTAGCGCGCTGGCAACTGAAGCCGATTGACGATGACGCTCAGCCAGGCCGCGGCGTCTTGTCCTTCGACGCCGCGGCCGATGTGCATCTGTAGTGCGCAAAAAGAGATGCCTGAGGACCGTACTCGCCTGTCCCAATGCACGCTTACTGAGTGCGGCGCCGGTCGGGTGGCAGTTTGAGGTTGAACCGCTGCCTGACATCGTCAATCGCGGGCTGTGCGATGCGGATAATGTCAGCAGAAGCATTAAGGTAGATTGTCCAGTTGCAGCCGTCAGCATCGACCTCGCGACGAGTTGCGCGGCCGAGGCTCCAGGTAAAGGATTGTCGGCCCGCGTTGGTGATCAATCGCCGAACGGCCTCCCGCACTTTCTGATGAAGGACCGATGCTATCATGTCCTCTCGCCCAAATTGCATCAGCCCGCTCTCTCTAGGTATTCCGCGTCGGATCCGGACGCTAGTAACATACCAAGGTTGAGGCGAACCAGTTTTCCAATTAAGCCGGCGTCGGTCTGCGAAACGCTCTATTGCGCTCCCTGCCAGATTGCTGGCCGCCGCAAGGTACGACCACTTGTCCAAGTGACGGATGTCGCCGCGACCGACGACACGCTGCAGCGGCCGGACGAACGCATCTAGGCGAAATCGGTGAAGCGTCGGCGGACTTAAACTAAGGCTGCACCGCACGCACAAGAAGGCCGGCGGAACATGAGATCCGCCGGCCTGAATGTCTCTTTATGCGGTTACGCCGTCACAGCCGTCGGGCGGCGACGCATCGCAAAGCCGGTCATTCCGAAGCCGCCAATCATCAAAGCCCAGCTCGCAGGCTCTGGCACACCGGCGGTAACGGAGATGTTGTCGAGCTGATTCGAGCTGTAGCCACTGCTCGAAAAGGTCACCGAGCTGACGCCATGATAGTTGGCGACGAAAGTGCCAGCGCCTTCCAGCGCCACCCCGTTGATCGAAAGGTTCGAGTAAGTGGCATAGTCGAATGACGCGAGGTTGAAGGTGCCGCCACCAGCTTTGGTGAGCGTAATGAACGCGCCGACCCCGTTGTCGCCTTCGTCATGCCAGTTAAATGTATTCTCGACATTCGTCCCATCGCCGATGTGTGCGCCGCCATCGTAAGTATTTCCGTGCAGCGTCAGAAGGTAGCCGCCTTCTGCATAGGTGAGGTTCGGTCCATCGCTTGTCATGTTTGGCCCAAGCGCAGAGCCGTCGCCGTAGGTGGTGTTCAGCCCGTCAAACGTCAGCGTGGCTGCTTGAGCCATCGTCCCTGCCGTCAGAGTTAATGCAAGCGAAGCAACTTTCAACAAATTCACTGTCTATCCCCCGTAATGACCAGCCATTTCCTTCCGGCCAGTCGCTTAACAGCTAAGCAAGATCCGCGCCAAAACAATTAACGCCGCGATTTCAGTATGTTGCGACCATCATCGAAATCTCGGCAGGGTGATTTGTAAAGCGCGCCGACAGTTGTTTTGCCGGAATAACTAACTACGGAACAGTCGGCCGAGCAGCCCCTGTGGGTCACCGCCTTCACCAGCGCTGCATCGCGGGCTTTACAGCGCGCTTCGAACCCGACGATCTTGACCTTGTCCGCAATGACCTTGTCCAGATGGCTGTTCGCCCTTCAACTTAATCGCCGCAGGCGTGCAGCACTCGAGCCGACCGTACCGCTCGACCGCGTATCCGCAGACGCTTATCTGGCTTCACAATTTGCAGCGTACTCCGGGGGGCGATACCGTCACTTTATGAACAACTCACCGGTCGGGATTGAGCAGATTGGACACGTAGCTACCCCCACGAGCGGCTGCGACGGCGCCAGCACGGCCGGCAGGCGGCGCCGACGTGCGGACAGCCTGTCATAACCCGCGACCGCTGAGCCATCCTCACAGCATCGGCAAGCACGCCTTGGTCGGTTTCCGAGAGTGCTGCAGCGAGCTCAGAGTGGACGCCCTCGCTCGCTTTGCACGCAACGCGATCATCGGCTTCGCCGAGTGTCCCGGTGCCACAGACGGGCGCTTAAGGCTTTGATTTAGAGACCGTGCGAACGAATCTGTCACCCGGCCGATAATCAGATGGATATTTTCAAATCGCTTCCCTAACGAGCTATGGCGGGTGAGCGGTAGGGGTATCGAGCATGATTGATTCGCATGGTTTTGACGCGGCCTGGTATCTGAGCCAGAACGCCGACGTCAAAGCGGCCAACATCGATCCATATAAGCATTATCTGGACTACGGCTGGCGCGAGGGGCGCAATCCGAACTCTCTGTTCGATACCAAGTTTTACCTGGCCAGCAACGCCGACGTCAAAACGGCCAATACCGATCCGCTTGCACATTACTTCGATGGGGGCTGGCGCGAAGGGCGAGACCCGTCTGCACAGTTCGACACCTCCAGATACCTTGATGCCAACAGCGATGTGAGAGCGGCCGGCCTCAATCCCTTGGCTCATTGGCTCGAATACGGCCAAGCTGAGGGTCGGATCGCATTCCCTATCGCCGCGCCAGTTGTAGCCCCGCCTCCAGTCTATGGCTTTGATTCCGCGTTCTACCTTGCACAGAACCCTGATGTGCGAGCAGCGGGCGTCGATCCCTTGCTCCACTACCGAACGGACGGCATCCGGGAAGGTCGGAGCCCGAACGCGCTATTTGACGCGGCTGCTTATTTGGCTGCCAATCCTGACGTGCGTGCTGCCGGGGTTGATCCCTATCAGCACTATCTGATCGATGGCTGGCGCGAGGGTCGTAACCCCTCGCCGTATTTCGACATCAGTGACTACCAGGACAGGTTTCACATCTCGACCGATCCGCTCAGGGACTATCTCGATTATCGCCGATACACGGGCCTGCCATCGTCGGCGGCGACCACGCCGTTGCCGGCCGTCAACTACGCCCCAGACGGATATAATTTCGTCGGCGTCTTTGCCGCGGCGTCACTGTTGCAATCAAGCGATGGCCTCCATGTCTTCGCAGCGTCGTCGCCAATGGATGGCAGGCTGTTCGTGAACTTCGATACGGTCGACTTGTCGCTGTCGTTCGGCCCGATCTCATTCTCAGGCTCTGCCCGGCTACCCAGCAGTCTGACCTTCGGCTCGGGCAATGACTCGCTAACTGGTGCCTATGACGTCGGCAGCCGACAGATCCTCGTCAACACTGGCGCTGGCGCGTTCGACGCACACGTCCAGGTCGATCAATCGGGCGGCGGGACGATCACTTTCCAAACGCAAGGGCCGGCCGTTGTCTACCAAGCCGGCAACGCGCAGATCAGCTTCCTCGGCAGCGGCAACTTCAACGATGTCGTTCACGGCGGCAGCGGAAATGACTATTTCACCGGGGGGGGCGGCACGGATGCCTTCGACGGCGGCGCCGGCACCGACACGGTCGATTTCGGTCGAGCCGTCCCAGCCGGGGTCGATGTCGACCTGGCTGCTGGCACCGCGGTCGATCGCGGGGGCAGCTTTCACGAGACGCTGGTTTCGATCGAGACCGTTTATGGATCGAGCGTCGCCGATCGGATTGCCGGCGGCGACGGCCGAGACAACCTGAACGGCCGCGAGGGCAATGACGTTCTAGTGGGTCGAGACGGCGTCGATCAGCTGTCAGGCGGCGACGGCAATGACATCCTGATCGGCGGTCGCGGTGCCGACATGTTGACCGGCGGCTCTGGCAACGACCTTCTGATCGATGAGGCCGTTGCCAACTGGGAGGTCGACAGCAATCCCATCGTCTATAATCTGTCAGAAGCACGTGGCGGCGACGGCGACGATCTGCTGGTCTGGCGCCTGGCCAGCGCGCCGGGTGATCTGGCAAGGCCATCGTACCTTTACGGCGATGCGGGCGCGGACACCTTCATCATCGACGCGAGCCACGGATCATGGGGCAGCATCGCGTTGTTCTTCCACCCGGAAGAGAAGGATCAGATCGACCTGTCGGCGCTACGCGACCTCGACGGATCGCGGCTGACCTTCTCGGATATTGTCGCTGCCGCGTCGAACCCGTTCACCACCAGCACAGTGATCGACTTGTCACGCTTCGAGGATGACCATGGTACCGCCCTGAGCGGCCGCCTCGTGATGAACGGCGTCTTTGATAAGGCTGGCCTGGCCGCTGATCAGTTCGTGTTGTCAGGTGGGGTGGATTGGCAGTCCATAGTCCCGAACCATCTCGATATTGCGTGAGTGCGTCTAAAGCGAATGACAGGTCAGACGACTGGAGCCGATTGACGATAACGTTGCAGCCAGGCCGCGACGTCCCATCCTTCAGCGTCGCGGCCGCCTCCAAATGACTACCGTTCTCGTCAGCCCAAACGCGCCATTTAAGACGGTTGTCACTTCGGCAGCCGCCCAAGCTTGAGATCAGCAATCAGCGTGGCCAGTGCTTGGGCAGTCTGCGGCAGCGTTGCCGTGGTTGGGTCCAGCGTCCGCGATGCCGCGACGTTGTTCAGCGTGTAAGCGGGCCGATCAAATGCCGGGAACAGGCCGTTGTTGGCGTACTCGAGCGCCGCCTGTGCCGTTGGAAAGGACAGCACAGCGAGCCCGGCAATGCGGATGATCGAGGTCGATGCGCCTGCCGTGTGGTAGACGCTCTCGTTCCCCGCTGCGGCGCCGGGATTGTAGCCGACGACGGTCATCGTCTTGTATTCGGCATTGTTGAGGACGAGACCGCCGCCGATGCCGGAACTGCCGTTCACCCGAACAAGCACTCGGGGTCCGGAAACCAATTTCGCCACGTATTGCAGCACGAAGTAGCTGGTCGCCGGGATGGTGAAAGTTGCGGTTGGGAGCAGCGTCTGCCCTGTCGCAATGCCCAGGTCCTGCGTGTTGAGCAGAAACGGCAGGCCCGGATCCCCGGTCGAGGTTGTCGTGCTGACGTTTACCGTGCCGGTGAACGGGATAGGCAATTGGCCGTCGTACAGCGCCAGAATGTTGGCCGTGAACGGAAACAAGCCCTTTGGCTTCGGCATTGAATAAGCCGGGCCGTTCAGGCCCGCGGGGTTCTGCACAGCGCCGATCGAACGGACCGTGCCGAGAGCGTGCCCGGCGAACATGCGCGCGTTGTCGTGGAACAGCGTGCTAGCCGCGTCGGTGTTGATTGCGGCCAAGTTGTCGAGCGCGCAATCCCGCGTCGTCACGTTTGACTGCGCCAGGGTCAGCGGCCCAAGCGGGGTGTCGACGATCCGCAACGACGCAACACCGTTGAACCAGCCCCAGCCCGGTGCGCTGGTAGCGCCGCCAATGGTGACGCTGCCAGCGGTGTAGTTGGCCTCGTTCCACTCGTTTTCGATGACGGCGCCAGGAACGCCGCCGAAATCGTTGATGCTGTCCCAGTAGTGGATCCAGCCGGGGTTCGACTCGCAGATGTTGTCTCGACGCACGATCTGCCCGGTGCCGACCGTGTCGCTACGGATATAGTCGGAAACAAGCGCAGCGCTGTCGAAATGCGAGCGGGTGACGATCGAATTACCGCCGTGCATGGCGTCGCCGCCAGCATCATTATCGCTGGTCCACAGATGATAGTTCGCTGCGGTGAACTGACACACGTCGACCCACTGTCCGATCTGGCCGAAAGGGCGCTCGATGCTCTTGTTGAGGTTGTTGAACTGCACGTTCGTGATGATTGTTCGACCAGCGTATTCTTCACTAGGTAGCTTAGTGTCGGAGCCCGCGCGGAAGCCTGTACCCTGCAAAATCCCGGCGCCCGTGATGCTCATGTCAGAGATGGTGACGGCGTCCCATGACGGGGCATTGTAACGCGCTCGGAGCGCTACGCCGTTTGCGGTCGCAGGCTTGATGATCGAGGCGTCGCGGCCTGCCCCGCGAAGGTGGACAGCTCGAGAAGTCATGTCCGTCGCCTGTACGATCGTGCCAGCCGTAAAATACTCAGTGCCGGTCGCAATCGCTGTCGCGGTGTAGGCGGCCTGCGCCGCCGCAGTGTCGTCGGACAGGCCGTCGACCTTTGCCCCGAAATCCTTGACCGAGATGGACTCGCCGAGCTTGGCCGCAACCGTGCGCTCGACCGCGTCGGTGCCGGGGGCAGTGTAGGCCAAAGCCGCCGCGTCCGCCGCAAGTTCGCCGCCAAGCGTATCGATGTCAGGCCGGATTTGAACGCCGGCATGGTCGGTGATTCTTAAGCGATATTTGACCGCCGGATCGCGGAAAATCGCCGGAAACACACCGGCCGAGTTGGCGCGGACCGGGTTGGCCAGGGGCGTACCAGCCTTGTCCGCGTAGACGGTAGCGAGCGTGAGAGTGCCGGCCAGGTAGAACGTAGCGCTCGCCAGCGGCGTCGCGGTCAGGAACGGGCTAGCGAGGATGACGGGGGCGGCCATCTATGGCTTTACCCGGCGGAGCAGATCGGGACCGATGTAGGCAGCGCCGCTCGGCAGCGTTCGAAACTCAGGATACGACTCCGGCTCCCCAAGAAACAGGGGGATGAGCACGCGCGGTCTGGCAGCAACAGCGGCCGGCGATGACTTGCTGTTCACCGTCATGCGGCTTCTGCCAAGGACCGGCGCATGGCGTCACGCATGAACTCGGACAGCGTCATGCCGCGCCGACGTGCTTCTCTTTTGGCACCCTCGACGAGGATGCCTGTAGCTCGGATTTCGATACGCTGATGTAGCATCATTGACACGTTTGCCTTCCTCAGAGGATTTTTCCGTACGTGCCATGGCGCGCACGTTAAAAAGAGGCGCGCTATGAGACGGCGCAGACAATACGGGGTTGGCTTCCGACGATCGGCGCCCGGGCGTGTGTTGAGACTAGCGGTTTCATGAACTGTCCTGGTTGTTCGACCAGATTTTACGTACGACCCCTGCTTCGCGTATAAAAACCGCGCTATGGAGCCATCTCGATGTAGAGCGGCAGGTCCGCCAGCTCGGGTGCGGTGACGCGGTGCGGTTGCCGCATCGCGTCGGCGCTGCTGATATTGCGTTAGAGGTTACGCATGGCGAAGATGACGCGCGCCGCGACGAGCTTACCCGATATCCGTCAGACGCACACCGAGGATTCGATTCTCAGGCACTCGGCCCCGCCAGAAGACACGGGTCGCGGCTATTTCTAGGACCTCGATCAAAGTCGTAGGGGTTCCAAGGCGATTAGCCTCACTCGCCACGATCTCGGCAACCACGAACACGTGCGACGGGACCAGTACCTCAATCTGTATGCCGTTCACCACGCCCGTATAGAATCTGTGTTTAGTCCCGAGAAGGTAGGTTGGCTCGATATCCTCATCGATGATTACGCGACCTGCCAGCACGACTGCGCTCAAGCTAGCCGATCCCCCGCCCCGAACGTCCTAACGCCTCCACTCTGGCCTCGTCGACCTTGTCCTTTAGCCGCTGAGCGTGCCTGCCTAAATCGGCGTATGACGGCCCGGTCGGATCGAAGCGAATTTCGATCCCGGCGGAGCTGCAAATCACCGTCGCACCGTCGAGGCTGCATTTGCAAACTGCGCCTGGCACAGTCTCGCGGATCACCTGCTGAATGCGGCCAAGCTGGGCAGTCTTTGCGGTCGGCAAAACGACCGGTTTCCACGAACCACTACGGCTCAAGGCGTCAGCTTAGCGGGCATTGAGGCTTGCTTCGATAAGCCGGCGAACCGCTTCTGGCCGGGTTGGCGCGTCGGGGTGCGAGGCTATCCACCCGTCAAGTGCGGCGAGTTGTTCGGGCGGCAACCGCAAGTTGATGGAGGTCGACCCAACTGGCGGACGACCACGCGATTTTTTGGCACCAGCTATTGACGACATGATTAGACGGTGCCAGATATGACAAGCCGACGCAAGGGACGGCAATCCCCGCGTCGGCTCTAACCGAAACCGTTCTGGAGAACGATGATGGCTGACACCACACTAGGGGCGGATTGCGCCCTGTCCAAGCGCGACGACGAGACCTCGCAGCAGTTTGCCGGCCTCGACACGCTCGAAGCTGGAAGCACCCAGCTCGAATACGTTCAGGGGCTGACCCACGCGATCATGGACGTCATGGAAGACCTGCACGATTTAATCAATGTGAACGGCGCCAAGCGCGACGACGATCTTGCTCACTTCACATCGCGCGCCATCACCTTGCTTTGCCTCCAGCTCGAAAGGGGCAACGAAGCAGCATCCAAGATCACTGCAGCCGCCCGCGCTTGGCCAGTCGCGAGTGCGCAGGCATGAGCGCCAACATCACCCGCCGCGCGCTGTTCAGCGACGCTGCCAAGGTAGCCGCTGTGGCGACCCTCGGAGGCGTGCCTGAAATCGCGAATGCTCGACCGGACCGATCGACGTGGGAAGCCGCTGTGGCGCGTCTGGAGGCCGCAAACGCGGCGCAAAACGCCTACTACTCAGCCGTCAACAATCCAGCAGAGGCTGCATGGAAGGCAGGGAAAAGGGAGATGCCGGAGTTCGCCATGCCGGCCGACTACGGTCCAGATCCGGAACGCGGCAAACCTACGGTCTGGTCGGTGGCGACACTCAGGACTTTTGCCGATCCGAAATACGATCCAGCCGTCTCCTCACTCGCAATGTTCGCGAGAGAGAAACTGCCGGAGATCGAGGCCATTGAGGCGCACAATGATGAGCTGTTCGAGCGCCTATTCATGCAGGAGAAGACCGACGAATTCGACCGGCTGGTTGACGTCTGGTGTGAGCGCCGTGACGATGTATTTGCCATCCCCGCCCCGGACTGGGCAGCGCTGGTCTACAAGCTTCGGCTGCTTGCCCAGCACGATCATCTGGCATCGGAGACGGCAGAAGACGATCCTCTGCCACTGATCACAGCCGACGCGGTGCGGCTCGCAGCCTCGGGAACAACGCGACACTAGCGGGGCTTCCCGAGGACCTCGCCATCAACGAGCTAGCCGCCAATCAGCCGCCCGCCGACCGCCACCGTGCGTCGGCGGGTTTGCCGCGTCTGCACCGCTTCGCTGAGAGCCTGGCTTTGTCGGAACAGTTCGCAGACGCCGACTGGTGGCTGCCGATCTACCGTCGAGCATTCCCGCGGCTAGTGACGGCGGTGTCGGTGCGGCAGGACGGCTGGGCGCAGCGAGGCGGCATCGACCGCATCCTCACCCTTGAATGCGGGCGAACCTACACCGTCGACGAGAAGGTTCGCATGGAGAATTGGCCTGACGTCCTGCTCGAACAATGGTCGGATGAGGCGCGGCATGTCCCGGGCTGGATCCAGAAGCCGCTAGCCTGTGACTTCATCGCTTATGCCTATGCGCCGTCGGGGGTCTGCTACCTGCTTCCGGTAGCGCCCCTACAGCGGGCCTGGCGGCAGCGCGGCCGGGCGTGGGTCGAGCGATACGGGACGCGGCGGGCGTTCAATCCGGGGTATGTCTCTGTAGGTGTGCCGGTGCCGCGGCCGGTGCTGATGGGCGCGATTGCCGAGGCGATGATGGTGATGACGCCGGGCTAAGCTGGCACAACCAGTTTGAAGTCGGCTGTTCGGGGCATTTTGCGCCCGATCGGGAAGCAGCGGATGCGGGGCTGCGGTTGGAGCAGGGGGCGGGCAGTACAAATTGTGGGAGATTGCGCGGTAGGTGTGTGGGCAAATATGTGGATAACTTTTTTAGGGGATTCACAGCCGCATGATTTGCGTTTACCGTCAGAGACGGTAAGGAGCCGGGAAATGAATTTGATAGAAGCGGGCGAGGTCGATCGTAATTACGACGCGTTCGTAGGAATGCTCCCTGGCCTTGTCCCGCTGCATGCTGGTAAGTTTGCCCTTATGCATAAAGAGAAAGTCGTAGACTTTTTCGACACTTCTCTTGACGCCACGTTGATTGGCATGCGCCAATTCGGTCACGGCGGATATTCTGTTCAGGAAGTCGCCGATGAGCCAGAGCATCTCGGATTCTACTCGTACGTTGGCGGCTCGGGGCCGTATTGAGAACAGGCAGGCGATAGTCGAAATCGGGATTTCGCCGCTTGTAGACCAAGCTAAAGAATACGGGGCCCACGCCCCGTTTTCCCATTTTCCAATAAACACCTACCGGGCCCTTATCGACACAGGGGCGCAACGTTCGTGCTTGTCGCGCTCTACGATAGCCGCAGAGCATCTGCATTGGCATGGCAAAAAAGCAATCAAGAATGTCCATGATCAGAACCTGCATTATCTCTTTTGGGTGAACATGGGGTTCTGGTGTGAACGGGGTCACGTGTCCCGCGGCCAAGAGAGCAATAAGACATATTATGCTCTGGACAGACCAGTCGAAGTGATCGACATCGCCCCAAGCTATTGGTTTGATGCCATCATCGGCATGGACATAATCGGTCAGTCCAATCTCACGATTAGTCGCGACGGATTTTTTGAGATGGCTTTCTCTTAAGCGGCTCGCTGCCAACAGCCCTTTCGCTGGCGGTTCACGCCTGCCGTAAGCCCGCGATAACAACCATCGAGAACTGAGTGCCGCTGACAAGGCGGCGCTTTTCGAATTACGGCAGCAACACCCGCAGAGAATGCAAGCAATGCCCGGTACCAACTGGGAAGATCGCCAAGCGTTAGCCGTTCCCATGAGCGGTTAAGGCAGGGCCGGGAGGAAGTTCGCGGCTTCCTTCCGGTCCGATCGTGGCTCAACATGGCACTGAAACTTCGATGGGGTCACTGCGCACGCGGCGGCCGGTATTGCATCACGAGTTGAGGGAGCAAGCGCTGTGGGATTTAAGCGTCGCCTTTTAGCAGCTTCCATAGTTCTACTGCCTCTGCAGGCGTGCGAGAAAGAGCCAGGCCTCAACGACACACAGCGACGCGAAGTGATCAATATCGCCCGAGCGGAGGCGCACGACGGGTCCGCAGCGGTAGATGCCCGAGATCGGTTAGATGCATTGGAAGACCGGTCTAGGTAGCAGGGCGAGCGACGTCGACGGCCCTGCTACAATGCTCCAGCTTCTATTCGCCGTGATTGGAGGTTCCGCACGGTCGTAGCATGCCACTCGCCGCCACGAGCCGTGCGAATGCCTCGCGCATTGAGCGCCTCTGCGATCTGTCGCAGAGTTGTCATGCCTGCCGCGGTGATCTGATCCACGATCGGCAGGACGTTCGCCGCAAAGCCGTCGGCGACAATGCGGTTGCTGGCGCTGCCAAGGGCCTGGGCGTCCGCGAGGTTCGTGCGATTGCCGAGCCTCACGCCTTGGGCCTTCTTTGCCGCTAGAGCCGCCTTGGTGCGGTCGGAGATCAGAGCCCGCTCTTTCTCGGCGAGGGCTGCGTAAAGGTGCAGGACGAACGGGTCGGTGTCAGCGCCCAGCTCGGCGACGACGAATGGCACCCGCTGTGCCATCAGGCCGCTGATGAAGTGGACGTCGCGCGACAGGCGATCAAGCTTGGCGACCAGGACGGCGCCGCCGGCCTTACGGGCGTGCGCTAGGGCGCCGGCGAGCTGCGGCCGGCGGTCGATCGCATCACCGCCCTTGCCGGTCTCGACCTCAACGAACTCCGCGACGACGGTGCAATCCTCGGCGTCGGCAAAGCGACGGATCATCTCGCGCTGCGCTTCGATGCCCAGGCCAGACCGGCCCTGCGACTGGGTCGACACTCGGATGTATGAAACCATCGTCTTCATCGTGCAATCCCTGACTGTATAAATACTATACGGTCGTATTGAGATTGCACAAGCACTCATCGGCGAGCGAAACCGCGCCAGATCCAGCGGGATGCGACCATCGCAAATGCGACGCAGAGAGGCGGGATAAGCAGCGTCTCAAGCCACCGGGTCCAAGCATTGCGAACTGCAGATGCATACGCGGCGATGTCGACGATCGGCTCTGAAGACGCTTCGACAACGATTGGAGCTTTGGACCACTCAGGCTTGCTCTTCGGTCTGCCCGGCCGTATCGGTCATCGCGTCCGCTTCCGTTGTAACCGAACTGCTCTCTGGCATTATGACGTAGTTCTCTCGCGCGGGTCTGGTCGTGTATGCCGACGCTGACACGACGACGGCCCAGACGACAGTCAGCACCAGCCACAACCGCGACCAGCCGCCAAGGCCCGTTGCCGCTCGAGTGTAGCTCACGCGGCAACCGTCGCATCGTCTTCGAGCCTGATCTTGGCCAGCACCCGCAGTTCCGCCTCGCTCAAGCTCTCCAAGGCGACACGCGTATGAAGCGGGTTTTCTGCATCGCCGGACAAAGTCAGCGACTGCGCCGGCCGCCCCCAACCGCGATCCAGGATCATCGAGACCACAGACGCGCGGGCGGCATGCGGAGCTGCTGGATCGCGCATGATCACCGCGGCGACGTCCAGCGCCTCAATGGTAAGCTCTCGTGCCAGTTCGCTGAGCGTTCGACCGTCCGGCAGCACTGCCTTCGCCTTGCCGCTAGGATTGCCGCTCTGGCCTTTTACGAACGCCATTAGACCTTCTCCACGCTGTCGTTGCTTGCAACGAGCCGCTGATCCACCAGCGCCGCCGTCAGCTGGGCGACAGCGCCTACCATCTCCAGCGTTGTAGCTGTCGGGGTACGCGTCGACAGCAGAGCGAGCGCAGCACCGGCCGCTGCGTTGAGCAGCCTGGCAGCAGCGGCCTCGGCCTCGATAATTGCGCGTGGATCGACAGCCTTCGACAGGTCTGCCGGCTCCGATTTCACCCCGGCCGCACGGCTAGCCAGCGTGGCCATAGCCGTGGCGCGCAACGCCTTGAACACAGCGCGGGCCCAGGTGGTGTCTGGCACTTCGTTCAGAACACCGAGCGCATGGGCCACAATCGCCGGGCTATCGGCACTAATGGCACTATTGGCACAGACCATCACTTTCTCTCCATCCTGCTGGCTCCGCCTCCGACCCTGTATTTTACGCATAATAGAATAATATCCTTTCTTATTAAATATTTAGCTAGTTAGGTCATTAGCGCCGATAGCATTGAGAGCGACGCACGGGGCCTGTGCCATTAGTGCCGTTAGTGCCATTAGCCTCACTCCAGCTCACTGAAATCGGTGGTGAACACCGCAGGATTGACCGCGTAATCCTTGGCCTTCCGACCAGCCCCCGCTCCCTGGCGGTCACCGACATCTGTAAGCCACCCGCCCTCGACGAGTATTTCCACAGCCTCCTGCAGCGGCTCGGCGAGATCGAGGCCGGGCAGTCGTGCCCGCCTCATGTCGCGCAGGTTGACGATCCGCTGCCTCGACCGCAGCAGCCAGCGTGCGACTGTCGCGGCGTCACGCTCCCGGTCTGGGAGGCAGGCGTCGCCGAACACCCGCATCGCCATCGGCTTCAGGTATTGGTCGGTGAAATCACGAGCCCGGATGATCGACATTGCCGACACCGTGTCTGGTTCGGGCTGGTCGACGGCCAAAGCCCAATCCATGAACTCCAGCGCCAGCGCAAGCCGAAGGACAATGCCCGGGAGCTTGCCGACATGCGACTTGAAAAGGGACCCGGCGTCATTGGCCGAGCTGGCGTTCACGGCCCGCCACTCCGCGAAGATCACCGAAGCCTCCTCCTCGAGCGGCACGACGATAGGCTGATCTTGTCCGGCCTCATCCCTTCCAAACGGCAGGAACACCAGCTTGCGCAGGACGCGCGGCCACAGGATTGGGTCGGCGACATTGCGCGGCCGTCGGTACGGCACTGGCTTCGGCCACGACCAGCAGAAGCGGGCAGCCAGTCCGTCGTCGTCACCGGACAGCACGACCGAGGAAAGCTTGTCGGGCTGGATGCCGCCGAGGACGGAGACGCCGTTGAACGGGATGACGATAGGAACGTCCGAGTTCTTGCGGTCGATCGCGTAAGGCCGGCCGCCATAGCTTTCGAGCCACTGCGTCCGGCCGCCTGGCGCGTACCGATCAAAGCTCTGGAACCAGCCGGCAAGTTCGTCTCGGTAGCTCATCAGCCGACGGTTGGTGACGAGTACCGCGGCGACGGCTTCTGGCGTTGAGTCCTGGACGACGAGGCGCGGCCGCTGTGGCTTCACCGGCGCCACTGCACCGGCCGGCATCGTCGGAGCGGCGTGCCCCTCCTTCTTCGCGTCCTTCAGCTGCGCCAGCCACGCGTTGCGCTCGAGCTTGGCGTATTCCTCGTCGGTTTCGAACCGTCGCAACGTTTCCTCAAAGTCTCGCGCATATTCCTGCTCGATATCGCGAAGCGGCTCGATGATTGCGGAGATAGCGGGGCTCTTGCCCGACGACGGATCGCCAACCGCGCCCATCCACAGGATCGACGGTTCGGTCCACGAGTGCCCCGCGTAGGCCTGCACCTTGCGAGAACCTCCTATCGCGCTTGCCACCGTGCCGATCATGGCGAGCGCGACATAGTCGAACGGCGCCGCGGCTCCGTCGGCATAGTCTACGCCCAGGGCGTGGAGCCTGTCGGGAAGAATCCCGATCGGGAACGCCGGAGGTTCGCGTCGACCCGCCGCCAAGACAGACACGTCGAAAGGCTGGTGGAGCGGCGTTGCTCCACGAAACGCCCGCGCGGCAGCACTAGCGTTCACTGCGAATACCCCGCAACTCATCGTTGAAATCGGCGAAGGCAGGATCCGGGAACATCGTCCGGACCTCACGACCCTGCGCCACGAAAGCCGCTCCCGCCGTCTCGACCGCGAAGCGACCCGGCGCGTTGTTGTCGCCGGCCAACGTCACTGTCGTCACTACCTCGGGCAGCTGGAGCAGCGACATCATCGCCGTTCCGCACGCGACCCAGATCGACACGTCGGGCAAGCCCTGCGCGAGTGTCAGGCCGTCCTCCGGGCCTTCGACCACCACGATGTGGGGTGCGGCTCGACCTAAGCGCATCGCGCAACCTGCCAATTGGCCAAGGCTCCGCTTTGGAGCGCGCATGTCCGCCTTCCCGCTGCCGTCCGGCTTCAGGAAGATGCGCTGCACCCCCATGACTTTGCCCGACACGTCCTGCACCGCGCCGACCAGAGCGGGCAGCTCGGGCCCGACCTTGCCGGTGTCGTAGTCTTTCCAAGCCCAGGTGCGGGCATAGCGGATCGAGCCTGGCAGCGGTGCCGTAATGCCTCTGGACCGAGCGTAAACCGTGGCGGGCGTTCCGGCGGCTGGTATCGCCGACGACCAAAGCGCTTGCGCGTCCGCGATCTTTGCCAGCCGTTCGGCGTCGTCCCGGATTAGTGCCGCTTGCCTCACCAACGGATCGACGGCGGGGAAGTCGCCACCCTGCAGCCATCGGGCCGCTTCGAGGAACTCAAGCCCCTCGGACAGCATGACGAACCGGATCACATCACCGTTCGCACCGCAGCCGAAGCAATGAAACATGCCCTTGTCTTCGCTGATGCCGAACGATGCTGTCCGCTCGTCGTGGAAGGGACATAGGCCGAGAAACTCGCGACCGCGCGGCTTGAGCTGGACACGCCGGGCAACCACGTCACGCAGCGAGACTTGAGCCTTGATGGCTTCCACGTCGATGCGGTCGAATGTGGGGTGAGTGCGGCCGGCTATCATGCTGCCATCCTGCAGCCACCGCCGCCGCTGGGCCCGCTAGGGCCGCGTCGAGGCGGGGAAACGAGATCGATGACAGGCAGGCCGGTTCGTGCAGCCTCCAGCAGCGCAGTGCGCAGCGCCTCGGCTAGATCGTTGGTGCCGTATACTCGCCGCTGATCGAGGTAGCTGGCCTTGCTGCGGGCAGAAGGGCAGACCATCGCCGCGACCGTGTAGGCGTATCGGTTTCCGTTTGACGGCCGGATGACGACAGCGCGAACCGGTCGGCGGCCAATGGGGACAACGTAGCTCATGCTGCCTTCCCCATGTTAAAGTGGCGGATTGCTCGATCGTGCAGATCGTCCAGCCACTTCATCTGGTTGGCCGTCGGTGCTCGACGTTGCTCGCTCAGGTTGCGCAGGAAATCGCGAGCCTCGGAGTTGAAGAGTTGAGGTGCGTCGCGGCAGGTCATGACCTTGCGAACCCATGCGGCTGTGGTCGGCGCTGGTTCCGGGTTCCATGCGGTCGAGCTCTGCCTGGCGCGTACCGCTACGACGAGGGCGGATGAAAGAGCTTCGATCAGCGGAACGCCGCATCGCGCTGCTAGCGACCTAGCTGCGAAGAGTGCTGCGATCGCTTCTGCATCGACTTCACTGCCCAGTAGCCCGGCGATCTTGCGCAGCTTTTGGACGTCGCGTTCGGGTACCGCGGTCATTCGGAACCGCCTTCCAGCAAATCCTGCGCCGTGGTATCAGTCCGATTGCAGGCGCCCGCCAAAGCACTGCAATCCGTGGCCCGTGCACCGCTCCGTTGAGAGAGGTGGCGGGCCGCATCGCAATCGGGCGATGTCACCGCCTGAGGGCGCATCAAGCGGCGACTTTTTCGCCGGCGCCGAAAGCCTGCACTTCGGACCAACGATAGAACACTCGGCCACCCACATTGAACGCTCGGGGGCCGATGCCGAGACGGCGCCACTCTGCGAGCGTCTTCGGCGACCGGTTGAGCGCGAGCGCCGCGTTAAGACGGTCAACTCGATCATCGGGCAGAACACGCACCTTTACCTGGTCGATCATACCAACTCCTCGTCAGCACCGGGGAAAACGTAACCTCGGTGCACGATGTTACCTACGGGTGCCGGATGGTACTTGAAAGGGTAGATGTACTCTGGCATTACGCAGAAACCCTTGGGAGCGATGGTATGACTGAGAAGAACCGTGGCGGCCGTCCCCGCCAAGGACCCGAAGTGAAGCGGGCGCCTCTGAACATGCGCACATCGCCCGCTATGCGGACGCAGCTTGAAGAAGCAGCCGACGCGAGGGGATGGTCGCTCACGCAGGAAGTTGAAGCGCGCCTGCAGCGGACGTTCGACGAGGACTCCTACCGGGGAGGCTCTCACAACGGCGCCTTCTTCCACCTGGCCGTCGCTTCGGCCCGCTCGATCGAAGAGCGGAACGGAGGCCGGTGGGACGAGGACATTGAGACGTTCTGGGCCGTAAAAGCGGCGGTGAACTCACTTCTCGAGGTCAACCGGCCTTTGCTGACCCCCGAGATTATTGAAGCCCAAGCGGACGTCGACGCGGCGCTTAAGAAGATCGAAGATGAGGTACCGCAGCGGAAAGGCTCGTATGTAGGTCGACTGCTCGCAATGAAGCCGGGCGCATCGGTCGCAACGGCTGCGCGGTCGGCAAGCAAGGACGATCCAGACGCTGAGAGGATCGCAGATGCCATCGATCTGCAGTTTGAAGATGTGCGCGCGGCCCTGGCGCGATTGGACACGCTGGTGCCCACTGGAGAACAGAAGCGCGCGCAAGAAGCTGCAGGTGGCGAAATCGCCGGTGAGCACTTCTTACGGTTTTCAGGCAAAAAGCTGCGGAGATGAGGCACGGTCCGTCAATTCGCAGGGCCGCGCGCTACGAATGCTTCAAGGTCAGCGAGCTGATAGAAGCGCCGGCCTCCAACCATGAGTGAGCGCGGTCCGACGCCCAGTCTCTGCCACTCGGCCAACGTCTTAGCCTTCCGTCCGAGGAATGTTGCAGCATCCTCGCGGGTCAGCCGACCGTCGGGAAGCACCCGCACCTTGACCATTTCGACACTCGGCATCTCGCCCTCCAGGATAGTTCACACGCTGCGTATGCGGGAACCTATGGGTACCATCCGGGGCTTGCAAGCGGTTTCTGCATATGGAAGGGGTGAGGAAAGATGGAGTTACACCTTGGCGAAGAACCCTGGCGGCCGGCCACTTCACGGGGAGACGCCTAAGCGGGCGGCCATCAGCATCAAGGTTCGACAGGACCTGCGTGATTTCCTTGAGGCTTCTGCGACTGCGGCTGGTCGGTCGTTTACCCAAGAGGTCGAAAGTCGCCTCGAGGCCTCACGCCAAGAGCAGTATGTCGATCCTCAGGCGGGAGCGTCTCGGTTCTTCTGGCTTCTTGCCAAAGTTTTCGAGGACATCGAGGAAATCACCGAGGGCCCTTGGAATGCCAGTCGGGAGGCGTTCGCCATGTCGCAGGCAGCAGTCGCAGAGCTTATGCGGCGCTTCGGCTCGCTCGGCGACGCGGCCGAGTTCAAGGCCATGTTGCGCGAGGCGAATTCTGACGCTGAACGTGATGCCGTCGTGGAACGATACACGATGCGAACCGCACAGCTCGCCGATATCGGCGCAGCCCTCGCCACAGAGATCGTTGCAGAGCTTGCGCCCGATCTTCCCCCAATCCGGCAACTGGCCCCTCACGCCATAATTCCGAGAGGTGTGTAGTGTCTCTTCGCTTTGCCCGCCTCACGCGCCCTGCCATCCGCGCTCTGGCGAATGGTGGACGGATTGCGGAGCACGGGATCATCGCCGAGCGTCTCAGCAACGGTGACGTGCGCTACAGCGTCGACGTCCTGTGCGACGGCCAGCGCATCCACCGGGTTGTTGGGCGCGAGTCGGAAGGCGTCACTCGCGCCCAGGCCGAGACCTACATTGAGCAGGCGCGCACCGATGCCCGTTCGGGTCGGCTCAACCTGCCGAAAGGCCGCAAGGTTCAGCTGCTCTTCGCCGAGGCAGCAGACGACTACATCACCCGGCTCAAAGACAGCGCCGGCAAGAACGTCACTCGGAAAGAACGCCAGCTCGCGCTCCATCTAAAACCGCACTTCGGCAAAACGCGGCTCGACAAGATCACCGACTTTGCCGTGAAGGGCTACAGAAAGGCCCGTCGGGACGCGAAAGCCGCCGACGCGACGATCAATCGCGAGTTGGCGACGCTGAGCCACCTGACGCGCTCGGCGGCCCGCTGGGGATGGATCAAGCGTGACGACGTGCCGACGATCGACCGTGCGCGTGAGGGGCAGGGACGCATCATCGCGCTCAACCAGGCGCAGTGCGACGCGCTGATGGCCGCCTCGATCGCCGACCAGGATGGGGACCTGTGGATCTTCGTTGCGATCGGCTTGGGCACCGGCATGCGGCACGACGAGATCACCTCGATCAAGTGGCCTCAGATCGATTTCGCCCGCAGGCGTATCTTCGTGCCCTTGGCCAAGGCCGGCAGCCGAGAGCAGCCGATCCCCGCCGACCTCGCAGCCAAGCTCGAGGCCGAGCGGAAGCAGGCTGCTAAGCCCGATGGTTGGCTGTTCCCGGCCAAGGTCAAAGACACGAAGGAAGGTCGCCGCAAATGCTTTGCTGCCAGCTTCCGCCGGGCGGCAACGGCGGCCGGGCTCGACGCTAAAGCAGTGACCCCGCACGTCATGAGGCATACCGCGGTAACGCGCCTGGTCCGAGCCGGCGCCGACATCCCCACAATCATGAAGGTCAGTGGCCACAAAACGGTGGCGATGGTGCTGCGCTACACCCACGTCGACGCGGCAGATATCGACGCTGCCACTGCGGCGCTCGACATGGGCAATTCTGGCGCAACTCACCGTGAAGTCACCGCGCCCGAAAATTCGAGCGCGGCAAAAGCTGCCTAAGTCATTGTAAAGAATGGTGCCCGGGGGCGGATTTGAACCACCGACACGGGGATTTTCAATCCCCTGCTCTACCCCTGAGCTACCCGGGCGGCACGCGGCTTACCGCGCGGCGAAGGGCGGATTTAGTCGTGGTGGTCGGGGTTGTCCAGCGTCATATCGACAGGCTCACCGGGAATGGCATAGCCGTCGCCCAGCCAGGCGAGCAGGTCGCGGTCCTTGCAGCGCGCCGAACAGAAGGGCGTGTGCACCGCGCTGGCCGGGTGGCGGCACAGCGGGCATTTCGGTTCAGCGGGGGAGGACTGCGACATATCCCGCCGATATGGCGAGGCCGGGCGCCGCGTTCAACCGGATAACCGCACCCGTGCGACGGCCCAGTTCGTCGCCCAGTTCGGGGCGTGGGGCGAGCCAGTCGATCACCGACGCGGCGGCGGTAAGCTCGCGCAGCCCCGGCCCGGTGGCGCGCAGGGCCTGGCGCCAGGGCCAGCGCGGCGGTCGCGACCATTTCAAAGCGAAAGCGCTCGACCAGCGACGAGCGCAGGCGCGGGCGGACGATCTGCGCAAAGCCGAAGCCGTTGACCGCGGTGCGCTCGAACGGCGCCGGCAGATACGCGTCGAGGAGCTCGCCGAGGTGCGTACGCGCCGCCTTGTCGGCGACGGTCGGGAAGTCGATGCCGATCGAGCCGGTGATGCCGAAGCGCCGGATCGCCTGTGCCGCCGCGACCGCCGCCGCCTCGGCCAGCGCGCGCAACTCGCCGGGGCCGTCGACATCGATGACGGTCATCGCCGGGGTCGGGGAGATGGTCAGCAGGCCGCCGGGGAAGGTGACGTGACCGGTGGCAGCGGTCTCGGCGACTTCGCTCCAGCCGGCGGCTTCGAACGGATCGTCGAGGGCGAGGCCGACGTCGCGGACCTTGTGCCCGGCGCTCGCCAGCCGCTCGGCGAGGCTGGGGCCATGCGCGATGCGGCCCGGCCCACGCACCGTGCCGGCCTGGGTGCGGACCTTGGCGAGCTTGGCGCGGCCGGCCTCGGCGATGGCTTCGCGGACGACCTCGACGCGGACCAGCCCGCCTTCGGTCAGCCCGGCGGGCAGCGGCTCGAGCAGCGCCTCGACGCCGCCGGCCTCGACGATGCCGCGCTTGCCGGGAACCAGTTGCTTGACCAGCCGGGCGGCCCAGACGTCGCCGACGCGCAGCGGCTCGTCGTCGCGCTCGACATGCGCCTCGACGATTCGGTCGTCTTCGATGACGATGGCGCGGGTCTCGCCGATGCCGTGGTCGATCAGCGCCTCAGACATCGAGGCCCGCCGCCTTGAGCAATGCCCGCGTCTCGTACAGCGGCAGGCCGACGATGCCCGACCACGAGCCCGACATAGCGCGGACATACGCCTCGGCGCGGCCCTGGATGGCATAGCCGCCGGCCTTGCCGCGCCATTCGCCGGCGGCGAGATAGGCGTCGATCTCGGGGGCATCGAAGCGCTTGAAGATCACGGCGGTGGTCGACAGCCGGTGGCGTGCCCGGCCGCCGGCGATCAGCGTGACGCCGGTAAAGACACGGTGGCGGCGGCCCGACAGCAGTTGCAGGCACTGCCGCGCCTCGGCCTCGTCCTCGGCCTTGGGCAGCACGCGGCGCCCGACGGCGACGACGGTATCCGCGGCCAGCACGATCGCGTCGGGGTGGCGCGCCGCGACGACCGCCGCCTTGGCCGCCGCCAGCCGCGAGGCATGGGGGCCGGGCAGTTCCGCCGCGGTCCAGCTCTCGTCGACGTCGGCGGGCTCGATCGCATCGGGGACGATCCCCAGCCGCGCCAGCATCTCGACCCGGCGCGGGCTGGCGGAGGCGAGGATCAAAGCCATTGGACGGTCGCTCCGTGGGGGTGGGCGTGCGCCAGCAGGCGGTCTTCGCCGGGCCAGAGGCGCAGGCGCAGCGTCGGCAATGCCGCGGCCTCGGGACTGTCGAACTCGTAGCGCAGCCACGCCAGCGGCGCAGTCGCGGTGGCGCGCGCCCCTTGTGCTTCGAGGTGGGCGGCGATGCGCGCCTGCGTGGTGGCGGGGAAATACTGGAAGGCGATGCTGTGCAGGACGACGGTGCAGCGGCCCTCGACCGGCGCGACGCGCTCCTCGACCCACGCGGCGGCATCGCCCCGGTCGAGCGTCGGTGGATCGAGTGCGGCGGCCTCCAGCGCGGCCTGCAACCGGGCGACGCGCTCGACCTGCTCGGGCCAGACATAGGCGAGCAGGCGCTCCCGGTGCGCCGCGTCGGTGACGTCGAGCGGGTTGAGGTCGACGCCGCGCCGCGCGACGATGCGCAGGTCCGCGGCGGGCGGCGGTGGGCCGTCCCATGCGGGCGCCAGCCGGATCGGCGCAGCAGGCGGCGCCAGCACCAGGCCCCCCAGGTCATACGCATAGCTGTCGAGGCGTAGGTTCAACCCGGCACTCGCGCCAAGCTCGAACAGCGCCAGCGGCAGGCCGGTCGCCGCGGCGATGGCCAGCAGCCCGGGCATCAGTACGCCCGACCGCGCCACCTCGTTGGTCTGTGGCGCACCGTCGAGCCAGGCGTCGATGCGGTCGTCGTGGAGCGCCGCGGACAGCGCCGCATCGAAGCTCGCATCGTCGCCCGGGGCATGCGGCGGAAAGTGCGCGGCAAGCTCCGGCAGCTGCCCCGCCTGGACCAGCGCGTTCAGCCCGGCGGCGAGGCGTACCGGCAGCGCATCGGCATAAGGGTCGCCCGGCCAGTCGAGCACGCGCGCGCCGACACGGCTGCTGCGGTCGAGCAAATTTGCCAGGCCACCACGCAGCCGGGCGCTGAACTCGGCACCGAATTGGCGGCAGGCCACACCCTCCCTGGCGAACGCGGTGCGGATCTCGGCCTCGGTCATCGCGCTCCTGTGGCAGCACGGCGCTGGACGCGCAACGTCGTCGCCGCTACCCACCGCGGCGTGAACGAAGAACTCATCATCGCCTTGCCCAAGGGCCGCATCCTCAAGGAAGCGCTGCCGGTGCTGGCGCGCGCCGGGATCATCCCCGAGGCGTCGTTCAGCGACGACGACAGCCGTGCGTTGAAATTCGCGACCAATCTGCCCGGTGTCGCGCTGATCCGGGTGCGGGCCTTCGACGTCGCGACCTTCGTGGCGTTCGGCGCGGCGCAGCTCGGGATCGCGGGCAACGACGTGCTGATGGAGTTCGGCTTCACCGAGATCTACGCGCCGGTCGACCTCGGCATCGGGCGCTGCCGCCTGTCGGTCGCCGAGCCTGCCGACATGGCCGCGACCGATGATCCGCGGCGCTGGAGTCATGTTCGCGTCGCCACCAAATACCCCAACATCACCCGCGCCCATTTCGGCGCGCGCGGCGTGCAGGCGGAGTGCATCAAGCTGAACGGCGCGATGGAACTGGCGCCGCTGCTCGGCCTGTCGCCGCGTATCGTCGACCTGGTTTCGACCGGGCGCACGCTGGTCGAGAACGGCCTGGTCGAGGTCGAGACGGTGGCGGAGGTCAGCTCGCGGCTGATCGTCAACCGCGCCGCCTTCAAGACCAACCCCGCCGTCGTGCCGTGGATCGAGCGTTTCCGTGCCGCCGCTCAGGCTTGACGCCGCCGCCCCCGGCTTCGCCGCCGCGTTCCGCGCGCTGGTCGAGGCGCGCCGGGATGGTGACTCGGACGTCGCCGCCAAGGTCGCCGCGATCATCGCCGATGTCCGCACCCGCGGTGACGCCGCGGTTGCCGAGCTGACGCAGCGCTTCGACCGCATCGACCTGAGCGCGGGGTCGGTCGTCACCGCCGCCGAGATCGACGCCGCCCGCGCGCAGGTCCCCGCCGAGACGCTCGCCGCGCTGGACTTCGCCGCGACCCGCATCCGCGCCTTCCACGCCGCCCAGCGCCCCGCCGACCATGACGCCACTGACGCGGCGGGCGTGCGCGCCGGCTACCGCTGGTCCGCGGTCGAGGCCGCCGGGCTGTACGTACCGGGCGGCCTTGCCAGCTATCCGTCGTCGGTACTGATGAACGCCATTCCCGCCGTCGTCGCCGGAGTCGAGCGGCTGGTGATGGTGACGCCGACGCCCGATGGCCGCCTCAACCCGCTGGTGCTGGCCGCGGCGCAACTGGCGGGCATCACCGAGATCCACCGCATCGGCGGCGCACAGGCGATCGCGGCGCTGGCCTATGGCACCGCGACCATCGCCCCGGTCGACAAGATCGTCGGCCCCGGCAACGCCTGGGTCGCGGAGGCCAAGCGCCAATTGTATGGCACCGTCGGCATCGACATGGTCGCCGGGCCGTCCGAAATCGTCGTGGTCAGCGACGGCGCCTCGAACCCCGAATGGGTCGCCGCCGACCTGCTCAGCCAGGCCGAGCACGACCGCACCGCCCAGTCGATCCTGATCACCGATGACGCGCGCTTCGCCGATGCCGTCGCCGCCGAGGTCAAGCGCCAATTGCCGCTGCTCGCCACCCACGACGTCGCCCGCGCCAGCTGGGAAGCTTATGGCGCGATCATCCTGGTCGCCCGCCTCGACGACGCGGTGCCGCTGGTCGATGCGCTGGCGCCGGAGCATGTCGAGCTGATGGTCGACGATCCGCACGCGATGTTCGCGAAGCTGCGCCACGCCGGGTCGGTGTTCCTCGGGCGGCACACGCCGGAAGCTGCCGGCGATTACGTCGGTGGTCCCAACCACGTCCTGCCGACCGGGCGGCGCGCGCGCTTCGCCTCGGGGCTGTCGGTGACCGACTTCATGAAGCGCACGACCTTCCTCGACTGTGGCCCCGCCGGGTTGGCAGCGATCGGCCCTGCGGCGGCGACGCTGGCCGATGCGGAAGGTCTGCCCGCGCACGCCGCCTCGGTGCGCGTCCGCCTGTGATGCGACATCCGTAAACCGCCAGACGCGGCGCTGCATGGCGACTATCCCTCTGCCGAGGGAGATTTCCATGAGTTTTCAGATCATCGCGCTCGATCCGGCACCGTTCGCGCCGCTGTTCGGGCTGTCAGACGCGGAGCTTGCCGGGCGCCACATCGTCCGGCGCGTCGCCGACACGATGCCGGGCTTCCCGTGCCGGGTCAGCCTTGCCGACGCGGCGATCGGCGAGACGCTGCTGCTGCTCAACCACGAGCACCTGCCGGTCGCTTCGCCGTACCGCGCCGCGCACGCGATCTACGTCCGCGAAGGCGCGGCGCAGGCGCACCCCGAGCCCGGCGAGGTTCCGGAGGTCATCGCCCGCCGCCTGATCTCGGCGCGCGGCTATGACGAGGCCGGGCTGATGACCGGTGCCGATCTTGCCACCGGAGCCGAGGTCGCGGTGCTGATCGAGCGCCTGTTCGCCGATCCCGCGACCTCGTACATCCACCTCCACAACGCACGGCCCGGCTGCTTCGCCGCGCGCGTCGAGCGGGCCTGACCTTACCCCTCCCCTTCAGGGGAGGGGCGAGAGACGGCGCAGCCGGCCCGGGGGTGGGTCTTGCTTCTCGAGCGGGATAACCTACCCCCGGGCCGCCGCTGCGCGTCGTCTCTCGCCCCTCCCCGCAGGGGAGGGGTAGAAGGCGCTACGCCGTGTAGCCGCCGTCGACCGCGACCGACTGGCCGACCAGGAACTTGGCCTTGTCGCTCGCCAGGAAGACGATGGTCTGGGCGATTTCCTCGGCGTCGCCGAGCCGCTGCGCCGGTACGGTCTTGGCGAACTCGGCCTTGGCGGCCTCGTCACCGGCGAACCGGTCGAACATCGCGGTCTGGATCGGCCCGGGGGCGACGGCATTGACGCGGACGCCGTGGGTGATCGCCTCGAGTGCCGCCGAGCGGGTCAGGCCCTCGACCGCGAACTTGCTCGCGCCATAGACCGAGACGTTGGCAAAGCCCTTCTTGCCGACGACCGACGAGACGTTGACGATGCTGCCGCTGCCCTGCGCCTGCATGACGCGAAGCTCGTGCTTGAGGCTGAGCAGCACGCCGAGCACGTTGGTGTCGAATACCGCGGCATAGCTTTCGGGCGTCTGCCCGGTCAGCGGCCCCGGCGTGCCCTCGGTGCCGGCATTGTTGACCGCGACGTCGAGGCGGCCGAAGCGCGCCACGGTGCCGTCGACCAGCGCCTTGACGTCGTCCTCGTGGCGCACGTCGGCGCGGATGAACTCGGCCTCGCCGCCCAGCGCACGCAGCTCGGCGACCAGTGCCGCGCCGGCCTCGTCCCGGCGGCCCGAGACGACGACGCTGGCACCGTCGCGGGCAAAGGCGAAGGCGGTGGCGCGACCGATCCCGGTCAGGGCGCCGGTGATCAGCACGACTGGAGTTGTCATTGGGAATGTCCTGTTCGGGCGAGGCTCGATGCGTCGCCGTAAGGAGCGATGTGGGGTGCCGCACGCCGTCTGCGACGAAGGATTAGCACGGCGCCGAATAGATTTTCTGCAACCGTCGCCGGTGCGATTTCGAACTGCGGCAACGCGGCCATCGGGTCCGGTTGAGCCGCGCACGGCGCAAGGCGTTGATCCCGCATGGATCATGCCGACTACCCCGTCACGCCCGACGGTCGCTACTTCGTCGTGCGCGGGCGGCTGTGGCGGACCTCCGACCCGGCGCTGAAGCCCGGCGCACGCGAGGCGCTGGTCCGGGAGCTGATGACCGCGCGACGCGATGTCGGCATCGCCCGGCGTCATGACGACAAGGCGGCGGAAGCGGACGCCCGCGCGCGCGTCGATGCGGCGAAGCAGGGGCTGGGGGAGCGCGGCCCGGTGTGGTGGCAGGACGGCGCGCCCGACCTCAACCGCCACATGGCGCGCAACACCGACTATGCCGACTGGTACGCGGGCGTCGCCGGAGAGCCGGCGTGACCGGGCGCTTGTGGCAGCCGAAACGCGTGCTTCTGACCCGTTCGGCGCGCGACTGGGCACATGGCATCGCGATTGCGGAGCGGGCCGCCGGGCTGGGGATCGCGGTCGATGAACTGCCGACCGATCGCCTGGCGCTCGGCTTTCCCGACGACGATCGCCGCGCCTATGCGGCGGCGAAGCAGACGCTGGCGGTAGTTGTCGCGCCGCCGTCGAAGCTGCGCCTGCAACCGATCGCGCCGTCCGCCGACTGGCGCGTCGACCTGGCGCAAGGCTGCCCGGCACACTGCAGCTATTGCTACCTCGCCGGGTCGCTGAAAGGCCCGCCAATCACCCGCGCCTATGCGAACCTGCCCGAGATCATCGCGGAGCTGCCCCGGCACCTCGGCGAGGGCACCATCACCTCGCGCTCGTCGGCGCGGGCGCACGAGGGCACGACCTTCGAGGCGAGCTGCTATACCGACCCGCTGGCGCTGGAGCATCTGACCGGCTCGCTGTCGGCGATGATCGGCTGGTTCGGCGCGTGGCAGGTGCCGACCCAGCTGCGCTTCACCACCAAGTTCGACGCGGTCGAGCCGCTGCTCGGGCTCGAGCACGGCGGGCGGACGCGGATGCGCGCCTCGATCAACCCGGCGCTGTATGCGCGCTACGAAGGCGGCACCAGCCCGGTCGCGGCGCGGCTGGCGGGGCTCGCGAAGATGGGCCACGCCGGTTATCCAATCGGGCTGACCATCGCGCCGATCATCGCGGCGGAGGGGTGGGAGCTCGCCTATGCGACGCTGATCGCGCAGGCTGCCGAGGCGCTGGCGACGGTGCCCGGGCTGGACCTGACCATCGAACTGATCACCCACCGCTACACGCCGGGGTCGAAGGCGGTGCTGGAGAGCTGGTACCCGGGGTCGAAGCTGGAGATGGGCGCGGCGAACCGGGCGGAAAAGCGCACCAAGTTCGGCTCGGTGAAGCACGTCTATGATGCGGCGACGATGCGGACGCTGCGGGGGTTCTTCGAGGCGGAGATCGCGGCAAGGCTGCCGACCGCGCGCATATTATACTGGACGTGATCTGCTCCCTCCCCCCACGCGAAGCGTAGAGTGGGGAGGGCCGGGGTGGGGGCCCTTGCGCGCGGACCGACCCAGAGAACCCCCACCCCGACCCTCCCCACTCTCGGTTCGCAAGCGCTCACCGTGGGGGGAGGGGGCAGCGAGGGTCACATGAAGCTGTACGGGTCCACGTCCACCGTGACCCGCACGCTCGCCGGGATCTCGACGCTGCCGAGCCACGCCCGCAGCGCCGCCTGCAACCCCGTCGAGCGCCGCGCCTGGACCAGCAGGCGGTGCCGGTGGCGGCCGCGCAGCATCGCCAGCGGCGCGGGGGCGGGGCCGAGCACGGTGATCTCCTCGCCAGCGGGCGCATCGCGCGGTGCGGCGCGGGCGATGGTGCGGGCGGTGGCGGCGACGGCGCTTTCGTCCTCGCCCGAGACGACGATTCCGGCCCAGCGCCCGAACGGCGGTGCGTTGACCTCGCGGCGCTGCTCGGTCTCGGCGTCGTAGAAACCCTCACGGTCGTACTCGACCAGCGCGCGCATGATCCGCGCCTCGGGCTGGTGGGTCTGCAGCATCACCCGCCCCGGCTTGTCGCCGCGCCCGGCTCGCCCCGCGACCTGGGCGATCTGCTGGAAGGTGCGCTCCCCGGCGCGCAGGTCGCCGCCCGCCAGCCCGAGGTCGGCATCGACCACCCCGACCAGCGTCAGCCCGGGAAAGTGATAGCCCTTGGTGACCAGTTGCGTGCCGATCAGCAGGTCGATCTCGCGGTTCTCGACCGCCGCGACCAATGCCGCGGCGCGGGCCGGCGAGAAGATCGTGTCCGACGTCACCAGCGCCACCCGGGCGTCGGGCAGCACCTGCGCGACCTCCTCGGCGAGGCGCTCGACCCCCGGCCCGCACGGCACCAGCATGCCCTCCGCCCCACAGGCGGGGCAGGCGGGCGGCGGCGGCGTGGTGAAGCCGCAATGGTGGCACATCAGGCGACGGGTCAGCCGGTGCTCGACCAGCCAGGCGGTGCATTGCGGGCACTGGATGCGCTCGCCGCAGGCCCGGCACAGCGTCAGAGGCGCATAGCCACGGCGGTTGAGGAACAGCAGCGACTGCTCGCCGCGCTCCAGATTATCGCGCAAGGCATGGAGCAGCGGCGGGCTGAGCCAGCGGCCCCGGTCCGGCGGCGCATGGCGCAGGTCGATGGTGGCGATGTCGGGCAGCGTCGCGCCGCCGAAGCGCGACGGCAGCTCCAGCCGGGTGTAGCGCCCGCGCTCGACCTGGACCCGCGTCTCGATGGCGGGCGTCGCGGTCGCCAGGATCACCGGCACGCTCTCCAGCTGGGCCCGCATCACCGCGACGTCGCGCGCGTGGTAATGGACGCCTTCCTCCTGCTTGAAGCTGGTCTCGTGCGCCTCGTCGACGACGATCAGGCGCAGGTCGGCGAACGGCAGGAACAGCGCCGAGCGCGCCCCGACCAGCACGCGCGCCTCGCCGTTCGCCACGGCGCGCCACACCCGCCGCCGCTCGCTGCTGCGCAGGTCCGAATGCCACGCCACCGGGGCACAGCCGAACCGCGCCTCGAACCGGCTGAGCCACGGCGCGGTCAGCGCGATCTCCGGCACCAGCACCAGCGTCTGCCCGCCCTGCCGCAACGCCTCCGCCACCGCCTCGAAATAAACCTCGGTCTTGCCCGACCCCGTCACCCCGTCGAGGAGCACCGGCGCGAACGCCCGCGCCGCCACCGCCTCGACCAGGGTCTGCGCCGCCGCCGCCTGCCCGGCCTCCAGGTCCGGCACGGCGAACCCGGGCTGCGGCACCGGCAGCGGCGCATCGGCGGCGACCATCACCGGCTCCAGCGCGCCGCAACTGACCAGCCCGCGGATCACCGCCTCAGACACCTGCCCAATCCGTGCCAGGTCGCGCGCCGAGCCCTGCCGCTCGCCCAGCCGCTCCAGCGCCTGCGTCCGCTGCGGCGTCGCGCGCGCCGGGACGACGCCGGTCGGGCGGTACTCGACGACGCTGCGGTCGCCGCCCAGCGCCGACGACACCGACAGCGCCATGCGGATCACCGCGGCCAGCGGCGCCATGTAATAGTCGGCGACCCATTCGATCAGGCGGCGCAGCGGCTCGGCCAGCGGCGGCACCTCCAGCCGGCCGCGCACCGGGCGCAGCTTTTCGATCGGCACGTCCTTCGCCGTCAGCCGCTCGGCATCCCAGACCACGCCGGTGATCTCGCGCGGCCCCAGCGGCACGACGACGACATCGCCGGGCGCGAGGTCCATGCCCTCGGGCACCGCATAGTCGAGCGCGCCCAGTCCATGCTGGAGCACCGCGACGCGAACTCTGGAAATGGCGGGGGGCATCATCGGGGAGATAGGATGGCCGCGACGGGGATGCAAAGCGGCGAGTGGGTCGACGCGCCCCTCCCACGCGTTTAGAAGCGCGCCAAATCCCGCAAAGGCCGCCCCATGAAGTTCTTCGTCGACACTGCCGATACCGCCGAGATCGCGGCACTCGCCGCCACCGGGCTCGTCGACGGGGTGACCACCAACCCCAGCCTGATCCACAAGTCGGGGCGCAACTTCCTCGAAGTCATCAAGGAGATCGCCGCACTCACCCCCGGCCCGGTTTCCGCCGAGGTCGTCGCGCTGAGCGTCGACGAGATGCTCCGCGAGGCCGACGTGCTGCGCAAGCTCGGCGACAACATCTGCATCAAGGTGCCGCTGACGCTCGACGGGCTGACCGTCTGCCGGCGGCTGGCGGACGAGGGCGTCACGGTCAACGTGACGCTGTGCTTCTCGGCCAATCAGGCGCTGCTCGCGGCCAAGGCGGGGGCGGCGTTCATCTCGCCGTTCGTCGGTCGCCTCGACGACATCGGCTTCGACGGCATGACGCTGATCGAAGATATCCGCACGATCTACGACAATTACGACTTCGGCACCGAGATCCTGGTCGCCAGCGTCCGCCACCCGGTCCATGTCCTGCAGGCCGCCAAGCTGGGTGCCGATGTCGCGACGATGCCGCCGTCGGTGATCCGCGCGCTGGCGCACCATCCGCTGACCGACAAGGGCCTCGCCACTTTCGCCGAGGATTGGCTCAAGACCGGCCAGTCAATTGTCTAAAGCCGCATGAGCAAGCCGGCCACCGCTATGGTGGTCGAGTGGCTCGCCAGCCTCGGCGACGCGCGCCGGCGCTCGGCCCATACGCTGCGCGCCTATGCGACGACGCTGCACGCCTTCGTCGCGTTCATCGGTGGGCAGCAGGGCGGCGAGCCCGATGCGGCGATGCTGAGCGGCCTGACGCTGGCCGACTTCCGCGCCTATCTCGCCTTCCGACGCGGGCAGGGTGACGGGCTGACCAATGCCTCGGTGGCGCGCGAGGTTTCGGCACTGCGCACCTTCTATGCCTGGGCGGCGGGCAGCCACGGCGTTTCGCGCGATGCGCTGGCGGGGTTGAAGAGCCCCAAGGTGCCACGCCGGGTGCCGCGTCCCGTCGCCCCCGATGCAGCTTTGGCGCTGGCGGACTGGGTCGGCGACGAGGCGGCGCTGCCGTGGATCGCGGCGCGGAATACCGCCGTGCTGCTGCTGATGTACGGTGCCGGCCTGCGCATCGCCGAGGCGCTGTCGCTGACCGGGGCCGACCTGCCGCTCGGCGAGACACTGTCGGTCATGGGCAAGGGCCGCAAGATCCGCGTCGTGCCGCTGCTGCCGCAGGTGCGCGAGGCGGTCGACGCCTATCTGCAACTCAGTCCCTGGCCGGTGTCGGCGTCGGAGGCGCTGTTTCGCGGCGCAAAAGGCGGGCAGTTGCGCCCGGAGCTGATCCGCACCGCGATGGCGGGGGCCCGCGCCGCGCTCGGACTGCCGGCGACGGCGACACCGCATGCGCTGCGCCACAGCTTCGCGACCCACCTGCTGGCGCGCGGTGCCGACCTGCGCTCGATCCAGGCGCTGCTCGGCCATGCCAGCCTGTCGTCGACGCAGATCTACACCGAGGTCGATGCGGCGCAGCTGCTCGACGTCTACCGCAACGCCCATCCGCGAGCCTGACCATGCTGAAACCTGCCGTCCTGCTCGCGCTGACCCTCGCCACCCCCGCCGCCGCGGGTGAGATCTTCGCGGGGGTCGCCGCACACGGCCTCGATTTCGGGCTGGTCTCGGGCCGCTACGAAGGCGGCACCGACCTTGTCGCGGGCGCCCGCAGCGCGCCGGTCGCCCGGTTCCTCGGCGCGGACGTCCGCCTGCATGTCCTCGGCTCGGTGAACCTGAACCACGGCGTCGACTTCGCCGCGGCGGGGGCCAGCCTGCGCTTCCCGTTCGGCGGGCGCTTCTACATCCAGCCCGGCCTCGGCGTCGCCATCCACGACGGCTCCGGCGCCAAGTACCAGGTTCGCGACGACCGGCTGTACCTCGGCTCGCGGGTGCTGTTCGAGCCCGAGCTGGCGCTCGGCGTCCAGCTGTCGCGCCGGTTCGCGGCGGAGGTCGCCTATGTCCACCTCAGCCACGCACAGGTGTTCGGCGGGCAGAACCCCGGCCTCGACACCCTCGGCGGGCGACTGGTCTACCGCTTCGGCCGCTAGGCGCGGCGTTCAGCCGAAGACGCGGGCGAAAATCGTCTCGACGTGCTTCAGGTGATAGCCGAGGTCGAACAGCGCCTTGAGCTGCTCGGGCGGCAGATACGCCGTCACCTCCGGATCGGCGAGCAGCAGGTCGAGCAGCTGCAGCTTGCCGTCCGACTGCCAGACCTGCATCGCGTTGCGCTGGACCAGCGTGTAGCTCGCCTCCCGCGACGCGCCGGCCTGGGTCAGCGCCAGCAGGACGCGCTGCGAATGGACCAGCCCGCCCATCTTGTTGAGATTGGCCAGCATCCGCTCCGGATACACCACCAACTTGTCCATGACGTTGGTCAGGCGGGCGAGCGCGAAGTCGAGCGTCACCGTCGCATCCGGCCCGATCATCCGCTCGACCGAGGAATGCGAGATGTCGCGCTCGTGCCACAGCGCGATATTCTCCAGCGCCGGGGTGACCATGCCGCGCACCAGCCGCGCCAGCCCGGTGAGGTTCTCGGTCAGCACCGGGTTGCGCTTGTGCGGCATCGCGCTGCTGCCCTTCTGGCCGGGCGAGAAATACTCCTCCGCCTCCAGAACCTCGGTGCGCTGCAGGTGGCGGACCTCGGTCGCTAGGCGCTCGATGCAGCCGGCGACGACGCCCAGCGTGGCGAAATACATGGCGTGGCGGTCGCGCGGGATGACCTGGGTGCTGACCGGCTCGATGGTCAGGCCCATCGCCTTGGCGACATGCTCTTCGACGAAGGGGTCGATGTTGGCGAAGGTCCCGACGGCACCGGAGATCGCGCAGGTCGCGACCTCGGCCCGGGCCAGCACCAGCCGGGCGCGGCAGCGGTCGAACTCGGCATAGGCCTGCGCCATCTTGAGCCCGAAGGTCGTCGGCTCGGCATGGATGCCGTGGCTGCGGCCGATCGTCGGCGTATCGCGGTACTCATAGGCGCGGCGCTTGAGCACCAGCAGCAGCGCGTCGATATCGGCGATCATCAGGTCGGCGGCGCGCGCCATCTGGACGCCGAGGCAGGTGTCGAGGACGTCGGAGCTGGTCATGCCCTGGTGGACGAAGCGTGCCTCCTCGCCGACATGCTCCGCCAGGTTGGTCAGGAAGGCGATGACGTCGTGCTTGGTCTCGCGCTCGATCTCGTCGATGCGGGCGACCTCGAACTTGCCGCGCTCCCACACCGCTTTCGCGGCATCGGCGGGCACGACGCCGAGCTCGACCAGCGCGTCCATTGCGTGCGCCTCGATCTCGAACCAGATGCGGAAACGCGCTTCGGGCTCCCAGATCGCCACCATTTCAGGGCGTGAGTAGCGCGGGATCATGGGCGGGGCTTTCGGGGGGACTGACGGCGAATTTGCCGCACTAGCACAGGGTCAGGCGCCCCGACAACGCGACCGGGTGAGCAACTTGGCGGTGAGCGGATGGTTAATTGATCGCGAACCAGGGGCGAAAGTCCATGGCCTGTCGCCAAGGAGGCAAGCGATGAAGATATATCACGGAATTGCGGGCGCGGCACTGCTGGCACTGGCCGGCGTGGCGCAGGCCCAGGTGGGCGGCGTCCCGGCACCCGGCTCGATCGGCTCGCCCTCGGCGACGACAAATGGCGGCGTCGGCAGCGGCCTGAACACTACCGGTGACCGGGCGATGACCGGGCGCGATGCGATCGGCGCAGCGCCGGGGACGCCCGCACCGATGACGCCGGCGCCGATGAACAGCCCGATGAGCAGCCCGATGGTCGGTGCGACACCGCCGATCGCAGCGACGCCGAGCACCAATGTCGGCGGCATGGGCGGCGAGGCCACCAGCGGCACCGCGGCGACCAAGCCCGCGATCCCGCCACGCTAAATTTATCCGCCTGTCGACTGACCCGGCGTTTGCCGTCTCGAAACAATTTCGACCGAGCAGGCGTTAGGGGGTCAACGGGGCAGGGCAATTTCAGGAGAATGACATGACCCGAATTATCATTGCAGCGGCAGCCGCCGCACTCGCTCTCACCTCGGTTGCTGCCGATGCGCGTCCGATGCGCAAGGCACGTGCTAGCTCGGCTTCGACCGCCGCGGCCGTCGAGGCGACCAAGGATCTCAACGCCAAGCAGCTCGCCTCGGCGACCGCCGGCGCAGGCATGGGCGGCGCGGCCGCACCGGTGCCCGGTTCGATGGGTGCGGGCGCGACGACGGGCGGCGCCAACGATGCCGGTGCCATGGCGCCGTCCAGCGGTGCAGCAGCCGGTCCCGCCGGTGGTCCAGCCGCAGGTCCGGGTGGCATGACGCCGGATGCCGGTGCAGCCGCGCCGGGTGGCATGGCCCCCGCCCCGGGTGGCATGGCTCCGGCTCCGGGCGCCGCGCTCGACACCCCGCCGGCACCGCCAGCCCCGCCGGCGACACCGCAGTAAACTAAAAACTTGACTGGATCAGGGGTCGCTTCGGCGGCCCCTTTTTCTTCCCGCTTGATCCCAAGCCGACAAGAATAGGAACTTCGCCATGAAGACCACTCTGATCCTCACTGCCGCCGCACTCATCGCCGCAACCTCGGTCGCCGCCCAGACGACCGGCGGGGCCGCAGCCGGCGGCAGCATGGGCGCCGGCGGCATGTCGGCACCCGGCGGCATGACCGGCGGCAGCGACAGCAGCATGACCAACGGTGCAGCCTCGACCGGCGGCGCGATGGCCCCGGGTTCGATGAACAGCGGCGCCATGAGCAACGGCTCGATGAGCGGCGACACCGGCATGTCCGGCATGTCGGGTTCGACGACCACCAAGTCGAAGACCCGGACGAGCAAGTCGAAGGGCCGCATGGGCAGCTCGACGACGACGACCAACAGCACGACCTCGACGCCGCAGTAAGCGTCTAGGCGATCGGATCACCCGGCGGGCGGCGCACAGCCTCCGCCGGGTTTTTCATGCCTGCCGTTCAGGCTTCCAGTTCGGAATCCCAGTACAGATAGTCGCGCCACGTCTCGTGCAGGAAGTGCGGCGGGAAGGCCCGGCCATGCTCCTGAAGCTGGTGCGTGTTCGGCTGGTACGGCCGCGTCCGCAGGCCCATGTGCGCCTCTGCCGGCGTGCGTCCGCCCTTGCGCAGGTTGCACGGCGCGCAGGCGGTCGTGACATTCTCCCACGTCGTGCGGCCGCCATAGGCCCGCGGCACGACATGGTCGAAGGTCAGTTCATGCCCATGCCCGCAATATTGGCAGGCGAAGCGGTCGCGCAGGAACAGGTTGAAGCGCGTGAACGCCGGGTGGCTCGACGGCTTCACATATTGGCGCAGCGCGATGACGCTGGGCAGCTTCATGGTGAACGACGGCGAGCGGATCTCGCGGTCGTATTCGGCGACGATGTCGACACGCTCTAGGAATGCCGCCTTGATCGCGGTCTGCCACGACCACAGGCTCAGCGGGTAATAGCTCAGCGGCGTATAGTCGGCGTTGAGCACCAGCGCCGGACAGGATTGGGGTGAGGCCCGCGGCGGATCGGGCTCCCGTGAATACGGCAACAAGTCGGGATGATACATGCGCGTCGCTGCTCCCCGTGTTTCCGGAGCAACCGCGTGGACATTGTCGGCCCTGTCGCACTCAAAACCGTACGCCGTCGGCGGCCGATCCTCGTCTGCTCCGGCAGATACAACAGTTCGTGTGTCGATGGAATGACAGTGCCGACATTTTGTGGCGTCCGGTGCCGAATAGCCGCAGCATGAGCGTCGCGACGATGGCGCCTCTTTGAACCGCGGCCGTTCCGGCCCATATCACGTGCCTGCGGCCACTGCCGGTCGCGCCGGAACACAGTCATGAACGTTACGCCGATCTTCATCGTCCTGCTGGTGGTTGCCGTCATCCTGACCGCGACGATGCTGGTGCGCGGTGTCATCACGATGGCGCGCGGCAAGGACATCACCGGGGTCCAGTCGAACAAGCTGATGAGCTACCGCGTCGCCTTCCAGGGTGCCGCGATCCTGATCGTCATCATCCTGGTGCTGCTGGCGCGCAGCGGTCACTGATGGTCAAGCTCAACAAGATCTATACCCGCACCGGCGACGACGGCACCACCGGGCTGGCCGACGGCTCGCGGGTGACCAAGGCCAGTCCGCGCGTCGCCGCCTATGGCACCGCCGACGAGGCCAACAGCGTCATCGGCATCGCGCGGCTGCATACCTCGGGCGACACCGACCGGGTGCTGGCGCGCATCCAGAACGAGCTGTTCGACGTCGGCGCCGACCTGGCGACGCCGGGCGAGGTGGCCCATGCGCTGCGCGCCACCGCCGGGCAGGTCGAGCGGCTGGAGCAAGAGATCGACGCGATGAACGCCGATCTCGCGCCGCTGGCCTCGTTCATCCTGCCGGGCGGGTCGCCGGCCAGCGCCTGGCTTCACCTGGCGCGCACCGTGGTCCGCCGGGCCGAGCGGCTGGCGGTCGAGGCGGCTGCGACGGAACAACTCAACCCGCTGGCGATTGCGTATCTTAACCGATTGTCGGACCATTTGTTCGTGTTGGCGCGTGCCGAAAACCGGGGGCTTGGCGACATTCTCTGGGTTCCGGGCGCCAGCCGCTAAGGACGCTTACGGGTAACAAGCCCGGGGCGGTGGAGACGTGTTTTGACCGCAGGCGTCGCAAGGCTGGCTGCCGTGGACGAGCTGCGCGAGCGGTTCGAGGCGACGCGCGCCCTGTCGCTGGCGCTGGCGGCACCGCTGTCCGACGCCGACGCCAGCGCCCAGTCGATGCCCGACGCCTCGCCGGCGAAATGGCATTTGGCGCACACCACCTGGTTCCTGGAGACGTTCGTACTGCCCCGCGTGCCGGGCTACCGCCGCTTCGACGAGCGCTACGACTTCCTGTTCAACAGCTATTACGAGAGCGTCGGCCCGCGCCACGCCCGGGATAGGCGGGGCATGCTGACGCGGCCGTCGCTCGACGACATCCGTGCCTGGCGCGCGCATGTCGATGGGGCGCTGGCCGGGGCGTGGGATGGGCTGGACCTAGAGGCGCGCGAGTTGATCGAGCTGGGGATCAACCACGAGATGCAGCATCAGGAGCTGCTGGTCACCGACCTGCTTCACCTGTTCGCGCAGAATCCGTTGGAGCCTGCGGCGTATGACGTCGCAACTCCGAAATCCGGGGTGATGGGTCCCGGCATGCGCCGGGATGACGGGCGCTCTGTAGTTCAAGCCGACCCCTCAACCCGTCACCCCGGCGAAGGCCGGGGCCCATCACCCCAACTCTCCGCAACAACGCACGGCTGGACCTCACACCCCGGCGGCATCGTCCGCGTCGGCCACGCCGGCCGCGGCTTCGCCTTCGACTGCGAGGGCCCGGCGCATGACGCGCTGCTGCGCCCTTTCGCGCTCGCCACGACCTGCGTCACCAACGCCGACTGGGCCGCGTTCATCGCCGATGGCGGCTATCGCACCGCGTCGCTGTGGCTCGCCGACGGCCTTGCGTGGGTCAAGCGCGAGGGCATCGTCGCACCGTCGTACTGGGAGAGCGGCGACGCCGGCTGGACCGCGATGACCCTGGCCGGCCGCCGCCCCGTCGATCCCGCGGCGCCGGTCACCCACATCAGCTTCTACGAGGCCGACGCCTTCGCCACCTGGGCCAGCGCCCGCCTGCCGAGCGAGACCGAGTGGGAGTTCGCCGCCGCCGCCGCCGATCCGGACGCGGGCAACCAGCTCGACGGCCCCGGCGACATCGCACCAGTCGGCGGCACCAGCCTGTTCGGCGACGTCTGGCAATGGACCGGCAGCGCCTTCCTGCCCTATCCCGGCTTCCGCCCCGCCCCCGGCGCCGTCGGTGAGTATAATGGCAAGTTCATGAGCGGCCAGATGGTCCTCAAGGGCGCCTCGTGCGCGACGCCGCGCGGCAGCTCGCGCGCCACGACGCGGAATTTCTTCTATCCCCACCAGCGCTGGCAGTTCACCGGCGTTCGGCTCGCCAAGGACCTGTGATGGCATCCAGACCGCTCGTTGCGTCGCCCCCCGACGCCTTCGGCGCCGCTGTCCTCGCCGGGCTGGCGCAGACCCCGAAAGTCGTGCCGGCGCGCTATTTCTACGACAATGCCGGCTCGGAGCTGTTCGAACAGATCACCGAACTGCCCGAATACTATCCGACCCGCACCGAGATCGGCCTGCTGGGCGTCCATGCCGGCGAGATCGCCACCCGCGTCGGCGCCGGGCGCATCGTCGTCGAGTTCGGCTCCGGCTCCTCCGTCAAGACGCCGCTGCTGCTCCGCGCCGTCGCCCCCGCCGCCTATGTGCCGATCGACATCTCCGCCGACTTCCTGACCGAATCCGCCGGCACCCTGGCCGCGGATTTTCCGGGCCTGTCGGTGCTGCCGCTGGCGGGCGATTTCACCCGGCCGCTGCGCCTGCCCGCGCAGGTCGCGGGCCAGCCGATGCTCGGCTTCTTCCCCGGCTCGACCTTGGGCAACGCCGCGCCCGCCTCCGCCGTCGACCTGTTGCGCGCCTTTGCCGCGACCTTGGGCGACGACACCTGGCTGGTCATCGGCCTCGACCTGCGCAAGGACCGCCACGTCCTCGAGGCCGCCTATGACGACAAGGCGGGCGTCACCGCGGCGTTCAACATGAACCTGCTGGCGCGCATCAACCGCGAGCTCGGCGGCACCGTCGATGCGTCGGCCTTCCGCCACCGCGCCCGGTGGAACGGCGATGCCGGTCGCGTCGAGATGCACCTCGAAGCCCAGCGCGACCTCGCCTTCGAGGTGCTCGGCCAGCGCTTCACGATGACGCAAGGCGAGACCATCCACACCGAGAACAGCTACAAATGGACCTTCGACGAGGCCCGCCTGCTGGCTCGCGCCGGCGGCTGGACTCCGATCGCCGGCTGGATCGACCCCGCCGGACTTTTCGGCCTGCACCTGTGGCGCGTCGCCCCTGCTGCCGGCGAACCTTGATCCAGACACCGGCCCGGCGTTTTTCGCTATTGTCTGCAACGACTTAGCCGAGACAACGGCGCAAAGTATACGGCCTGGACTAAGCTCTGGTTCATCAGGATTGACATTGTAAACCAGAAAGGTTATAACTTCGGTTCCGCTGATCCAGATACCGCTCCGGCACCGCCGAGGTTGACGGAAACGGCAACTTGCGCCAATCCGACCCGCACATAATCCGGAGTTTCGTCACGATGAAAGTGCTGGTGCCCGTCAAGCGGGTCGTCGATTACAACGTCAAGGTCCGCGTCAAGTCCGACGGCACCGGCGTCGAGCTCGCCAACGTCAAGATGAGCATGAACCCCTTCGACGAGATCGCCGTCGAAGAAGCCATCCGCCTCAAGGAAAAGGGCATCGTCACCGAGATCGTCGCGGTTTCGATCGGCGTGCAGCAGTCGCAGGAGACCATCCGCACCGCGCTGGCGATGGGCGCCGACCGCGGCATCCTGGTCGTCACCGACCAGCCGACCGAGTCCCTGATGGTCGCCAAGATCCTCGCCGCGATCGCCAAGGAGGAGCAGCCCGGCCTGATCATCCTCGGCAAGCAGGCGATCGACGACGACGCCAACCAGACCGGCCAGATGCTCAGCGGCTTGCTCGGCTGGCCGCAGGGCACGTTCGCCTCCAAGGTCACAGCCGGCGAAGGCTCGGTCACCGTGGCGCGCGAAGTCGACGGCGGTTCCGAGACGGTCGAGCTCAAGCTGCCCGCCGTCGTCACCACCGACCTGCGCCTCAACGAGCCGCGCTATGCCTCGCTGCCCAACATCATGAAGGCCAAGGCCAAGAAGATCGACAGCAAGACGCCTGCCGATTACGGCGTCGACCCGACGCCGCGCCTGACCGTGCTGAAGGTCGTCGAGCCGTCGAAGCGCACCGCCGGCGTCAAGGTCAAGACAGTCGACGAACTGGTCGACAAGCTCAAGGTATTGGGAGTTTTCGGATGACCGCGCTGGTTCTTGCCGAGCATGACAATTCCACGCTGAAGGACGCGACGCTCGCCGCCGTCACCGCCGCCGGGCAATTGGGAGGCGAGGTTCACATCCTCGTCGCCGGTTCGAACGCGCAGGGTGCAGCCGATGCCGCCGCCAAGGTTGCCGGTGTGTCGAAGGTGTTGCTGGCCGACGAGCCCGCCTATGCCAATGCGCTGGCCGAGAATGTCGCGCCGCTCGCCGCCGGGTTGATGGCCGGCTACGACGCGTTCGTCGCGCCGGCCACGTCGCGCGGCAAGAATATCGCGCCGCGCGTCGCCGCCGCGCTCGACGTCGGCCAGATCAGCGAGATCCTGTCGGTCGAGGGTCCGGATACCTTCACCCGCCCGATCTACGCCGGCAACGCCATCGCCACGGTCAAGTCGAGCGATGCCAAGATCGTGCTGACCGTCCGCGGCACTGCCTTCGCCAAGGCCGCGAGCGAGGGTGGTTCGGCCACCATCGAAAACGTCGGCGGTCCCGGTGATGCCGGTATCTCGACCTTCGTCGGCGCCGAGCTGACCGAGAGCGCCCGCCCCGAGCTGACTGCTGCCAAGATCATCGTCTCCGGCGGCCGCGCGCTGGGCTCGGGCGAGAAGTTCCACGACATCATGGAGCCGCTGGCCGACGCACTCGGTGCCGGCCTCGGTGCCAGCCGCGCCGCGGTCGACTCCGGCTACGTTCCCAACGACTATCAGGTTGGTCAGACCGGCAAGATCGTCGCTCCGGAACTGTACGTCGCGGTCGGCATTTCCGGCGCGATCCAGCACCTCGCCGGCATGAAGGACAGCAAGATCATCGTCGCGATCAACAAGGACGACGACGCCCCGATCTTCCAGGTCGCCGACGTCGGCCTGGTCGGCGACCTGTTCACGCTGGTCCCCGAACTGACCGCCAAGATCCTCGCGGCGAAGGGCTGAACGCGCCGTCATCGTCCTGAAACAAGGCATGGTTAACGCTTCCCCTATCCGAACAGGGGAAGCACCATGCGCCTACGCTATCTTATCGCCGCCACCGCCGTCACGCTCGCCGCTCCGGCACTCGCCGAAATCAGCTATGGCGGGTTCCTCACGGTGCCCGGTGCAGCCTCCGACCTGTCGGGCCTCGCTGGTCCGAACGGCAGCCGCCTGAGCTTCGGCTCCGACCTGTTCTACGACAAGGCGAACGACGAATATTACGGCATCACCGACCGCGGCCCCGGCGGCGGCCTCATCGACTACGCGCCGCGCGTCAACGTTTTCAAGCTCGACGTGAACAGCACCACCGGCGCGGTCAGCAACTTCCAGCAGCAGCGCACGATCATCTTCAAGGGCCCCGACGGCCAGCCGCTTTCAGGGCTCAACCCCGGCCTGCTGCCCGGCGGCAACGCCGCGACGCTAGGCAAGTCGTTCGATTCGGAAGGCTTCGTCCGCCGCGCCAACGGCAACTTCCTTGTCTCCGACGAGTACGGCCCGTCGATCTACGAGTTCAAGGCCGACGGCAGCTATGTCCGCGCCTTCACGACGCCCGGCAACATCGTCCCCCGGACGTCGAGCGGCGCCGTCGACTACGTCGCCGGCCGTCCCGACATCGTCACCGGCCGCCAGGACAACCGCGGTTTCGAAGGCCTGACACTCAGCCGCGACGGCAAGACCGCCTATGCCATCCTGCAGGATCCACTGGTCAACGAAGGCGCCCAGAACGACGGTCGCCGCAGCCGCAACGTCCGCATCGTCAGCTTCGACGTCGCCACCGGCCAGTCGAACGGCCAGTTCATCTACCGCCTCGAGAACACCGATGCGATCAACGACCGTATCCCCGGCACTGCCAACGACTTCACCGCGACCAACCAGGGCCGCTCGATCGGCGTCTCGGCGATCTATGCGCTGAAGGACGGCAAGTTCCTGGTCATCGAGCGTGACAACCGCGGCATCGGCGTTGATGACCCCAACGGCACGATCAACACCATCGGCTCGAAGCGCATCTACCTGATCGACCTCAATGGTGCGACCGACGTCTCGGGCATCTCGCTCGCCGGCTCGAATGGCCTGCCCACGGGCGTCACCGCGGTCACCAAGACGCTGTTCCTCGACGTCAACGCCGCGCTGAAGGCCGCCGGCGTCACGGTCGCCGAGAAGATCGAAGGCTTGACCATCGGCCGCGACATCGACGGCGGCGTCTCGCTGCTGCTGGCCACCGACAACGACTTCTCGGTCACCCAGAGCGGCGCCGGCGTTCAGTTCGACATCTGCACCACCGGCCAGGGCACCGGCACCAGCAGCCAGGTCGCCTTCGGTGGCGTCTGCCCTGTCGGCCAGTCGTTGCTGCCGTCATACGTCTACAGCTTTGCCGTCACCGGTGCCGACGCCGCTGCGCTGGCAGTGCCGGAGCCTGCGACCTGGATGCTGATGATCGGCGGCTTCGGACTGACCGGCGCCGCCATGCGCCGCCGCAAGCCGGTCGTCGCCTGCTGACGCAGGCACTGGCCAAGCTCGCCGGCACGTGTAGAACCGCCGCTCCACGGACGGAGCGGCGGACATGCAGGTAATCGGCGTCATCGGTGCGGGCCTGATGGGCAACGGCATCGCTCATGTTGCGGCGCTGGCCGGCTACGACGTCATCCTGTCCGACGTCGCACTCGACCGGGCGCAAGCGGCGGTCAGGACCATCGAGAAGAACCTCGGGCGCGGCGTGTCGAAGGGCATTGTCGCTGCCGACGCAGTCACCCCGGCACTGGCGCGGATCACCGTCACCACCGACTCCGCCGCCTTCGCCGCCGCCGACCTGGTCATCGAGGCGGCCACCGAGAGCGAGCCGATCAAGCTCAAGATCTTCGCCGGGCTGGTGCCGCACCTGAAAGCGGACGCGCTGCTGGCGACCAACACATCCTCGATCTCGATCACCCGGCTGGCCGCGGCGACCGATCGGCCGGAACGCTTCACCGGGCTGCACTTTTTCAATCCCGTACCCTTGATGACGCTGGTCGAGATCATCCCGGGTCTCGCGACCAGCGACGCGACCAAGGCGGCGATGCACGCCTTTGCCACGAAGATCGGCAAGACCGCGATCGAAGCCGCCGACGCCCCGGCGTTCATCGTCAATCGCATCCTGTGCCCGATGCTCAACGAGGCGATCTTCGCGCTCGGGGAAGGCGTCGGCTCGGTCCTCGACATCGATGCCGGCCTGAAGCTCGGCGCCAACCACCCGATGGGGCCGCTGACGCTGGCCGATTTCGTCGGGCTCGACACGCTGCTGTCGATCATGCGCGTCATGCAGGATGCCACCGGCGACCCCAAGTACCGCCCCGCACCACTGCTGGTGAAATACGTCGAGGCCGGCTGGTTCGGCAAGAAAAGCGGCCGTGGTTTCTACGATTATTCGGGCGAGACACCGACCCCGACGCGCTGAGAGATCAGCCCTTCGAGCGGTTGATCCCCGCGGCAGAGACGGTCCGATCACCCAGCAAGCGGATCCGGGGTCTGGGCCGAACAGGCTGGATTTGGATCTGCCATCCTGTCACAGACGTGGTCGTGCCGTAACGGTCGGCGACGTGCTCGCAAGTGCGTCTGCCGGATAGCAGGAGAAGACTTATGGCGATCACCCCGGAAAAGCCCGGCCGCAAGGCGTCGAGCTGGGCGTTGATCCTCGCTGCGGGGCTGGCGATCTCGTCGCTTCTCGCGCCCGCGCAGGCGGCGCCGGCACCGGCGAAATCGAGCCTGAGCTTTTACGAGATGCGGACCTACTACGCCAACCCGGGCAAGCTCGAGACGCTCAAGACGCGCTTCCGTGACCACGCGCTCAGGCTGTTCGACAAGCATGGCATGACCAAGGTCGGCTTCTGGCTGAAGGAAGACGGCGGCGACGGCGTGCTGGTCTACATCCTCGCCTATCCGAGCAAGGCGGCCCGCGACGCATCATGGGTCGCGTTCCGCGCCGATCCGGAATGGCAGGCCGCCGCCGCCGCCAGCGAGGTCGATGGCAAGCTCCTCGCCAAGGTCGAGTCGGTGTTCATGACCATGGCCGACTTCTCGCCGCACCCGACGACGGAGAGCGGCGTGCTGCTCAAATAGGGCTGTCTGGCCCTACGCTGCCGGCCGGGCCTCGACCTTGACGACGCCGTACTGGATTTCGCCGGGACCGTCGGGCGCGGTGATGTGCGGGACGCCGGCGGGAATGAACAGCATGTCGCCGGGTGCCAGCCGCTTGACCGTGCCGCCGGTCAGCGTCCCGCCGCGGCGCTCGTTGGGAGCGGATTCGCGGCCGCCTTCGACCTTGCCGCCGATGGTAACCGCGGCGTGGCCCCGCTGCATGAAGAAGACGTCGTGCATCTTGAGGTGGACCTCGACCTCGCCCGGCTCAACGCGGTGGCTGATCAGGACGCGGTAGCCGGTGCCGGTCCACAGGTCGTGCAGCGCATAGCCATTGCCCGGTGTCGTCAGCAGGGCGCGCTGCTGCGCCACCGTCACCGGGCCGTCCGATGCCGTCTGGGCGGTGACCAGTGCCGCCCCGCCAAGGACGGCGGTCAGGCCGAGTGCGATCAGGACGTTGCGCTTACGATGATCAGTCACGGGCAGCCTTTTCGCAGGACAGAGACCGGTAGACTGTCGTTGAATCCGCGCGAAGGTGCAATGATCGGTAGCAAATGGACACAAACGCCTTATGTTGCGTTGCAGCATAAATCCCTACATGGGTTAAGGAAGCGCATTTGCCACGTCCCCGCCCGATCTTTTCCGGCAGCACGCCATTGTCTGGCGGGCTCGTCCGTTTCGATGGTTTCAAGAGCAATCCAGGCGAGCTGGATGCCTTCGTCCACATCCCCGCCAACCTGCCGGCGCGGGCGCCGCTGGTCGTGGTGCTCCACGGCTGCACGCAGGATGCGGCGGTGTACGACCATGGCTCGGGCTGGTCGGCGCTGGCCGATGCGCATGGTTTCGCGTTGCTGTATCCCCAGCAGCGGCGGGGCAATAATCCCAACAACTGCTTCAGCTGGTTCGAGCCCGGTGACACGGCGCGCGGTGCCGGCGAGGTCGCGTCGATCGCGGCGATGACGCAGGCGGTGGTTGCCGAGTTCGACCTGAACCCGTCGCGCGTCTTCATCACCGGGCTGTCGGCGGGCGGCGCGATGACCGCGGCGATGCTGGCGACCTATCCCGACATCTTCGCCGGCGGCGCGATCGTCGCGGGGCTGCCCTATGGCATCGCCAACGGCGTGCCCGAGGCGCTCGGCGCAATGTCGCGACCGGGTGCCTTGACCGCCGCGGCATTGGGCGAGCGGGTGCGGACCGCGACCAGCTTCACCGGTCCATGGCCCCGCGTTGCGGTCTGGCACGGCGATGCCGATCGCACCGTGGTCGCGGCCAATGGCGACGCGGCGGCGCGGCAATGGGTCGACGTCCACGGCCTCGACAATGGCGGCGCTGTGACCGAGGCGATCTCCGGCCACCCGGTGCGGCGTTGGCGCGATGCCAACGGCGTCGTCCAGGTCGAGGCGTGGGAGATCCCCGGCATGGGCCATGGCACCCCGATCGAGGCTGCGGTCGGCGGCGCGGCCGGGGCCCATTTCCTCGAGGCCGGCATCGGCTCCAGCGCGCACATCGCGGCGTTCTTCGGCATCGCCCCGGCGGCCACCGCGGCACAGGCCAAGGCCGCCCCGGTCAGGCCCGGCGCCACCCCCAAGTTCGCCATGCCGCCACTGGTCGCCAATGACGGCGTCGGCGGCAGCGTCGCCGACACGATCAACGCCGCCCTGCGCGCCGCCGGGCTGATGAAAGGCTGAATTGCGGGGCGCGGACGGCATCCGTATAGCGGGTCGCATGATCGATAACTCGCCGCATCCCGCCCTGCTCGCCAAGACCGAGACGCTGATCGAGGCGCTGCCCTATTTGCAGCGCTACGCCGGTGCGACCTTCGTCGTGAAGTACGGCGGCCATGCGATGGGCGACGCCGACCTGGCGCAGGCCTTCGCCGAGGACATCGTGCTGCTCAAGGCGGTCGGCATCAACCCGGTGGTCGTCCACGGCGGCGGCCCGCAGATCGGCGCGATGCTCAAGCGCCTCGGCATCCGCAGCGAGTTCGTCGACGGCCTGCGCGTCACCGACGCCGCCACCGCCGAGGTCGCCGAGATGGTCCTCGCCGGCTCGATCAACAAGGAGATCGTCGCCTCGATCAACCGCGCCGGCGGCTCGGCAGCGGGCGTCTCGGGCAAGGACGCCAACCTCGTCCGCGCCGAAAAGGTCAGCCGGACCGTCCGCGATCCCGACAGCCGCATCGAGCAGGAGGTCGACCTCGGCTTCGTCGGCGAGCCGGCGCATGTCGACCGCACCATCATCGACACCCTGCTGTCGGCGGGCATCACCCCGGTCATCGCGCCGGTCGCCGCCGGCTTCGACGGCCACACCTACAACATCAATGCCGACACCATGGCCGGCGCCATCGCCAGTGCAATCGGCGCGGCGCGCTTCTTCCTGCTCACCGATGTCGCCGGCGTCCTTGGGCGCGACGGCGAGGTGCTGACCAATTTGAGCCCATCGAAGATCGCGGACCTCGTCGCCGACGGCATCATCTCCGGCGGCATGATCCCCAAGATCGAGACCTGCGTCGCCGCAGTCAACGCCGGGGTCGACGCGGCGGTCATCCTCGACGGGCGCGTTCCCCACGCCATGCTGCTGGAAATCTTCACCCGCCGCGGCGTCGGTACGCTGGTCCGCGCCGACGCAGCGTGACACGGCGACCCGACCGGGGGTAAAGCTGCGGCCATGTTCATCCGCCTCACCGATCGTATCTCCGTCGCCGGCCAGGTCGAGCCGACCGACCTTGCCGCTGCCGCCGCCGCCGGGTTCACCAGCATCGTCAACAACCGCCCCGATCACGAGGCGCCCGGCCAGCCGACCAGCGCCGAGATGCAGGCCGCCGCCACCGCACTCGGCCTGCGCTATGCCGCGATCCCGATCGACCAAAGCGGCTTCAGCCTGTCCAGCATCGACGCCATGGCGACCGAGCTCGACAAGGCCGAGGGTCCGATGCTCGCCTTCTGCCGCTCAGGTACCCGCTCGACCAACCTCTGGGCGCTGGCCGAGGCCAAGCGCGGCGGCGATCCCGACGCCATCGTCGCGGCGGCCGCTGGCGGGCGCTACGACGTATCGGGTCTGCTGCCGACGCTGCGGAAGCTCGCCGCAGGCTAACCGCCCTTCCTGCTCCCTCCCCCCACGCGAAGCGTAGAGTGGGGAGGGTCGGGGTGGGGGCGCCGCTTGGCGTCCCTCTGTTAGAGCGCGAGGGACACGACCCGGGCCTTCTCGCTCTACGCTGCGCGTGGGGGGAGGGTGAAGCGAGGCAGGCAAGGTCAGGCAAGGTAAGCAAGGGGCCGCGGCAAAGCCGCGTCGTCGGACGGGTTGAGCGGGAGCGCTCACCCGCCGGCCGGGCTGGCGCGAGTCCGCGCACTGCGCGGGAAACGCCAAGGGGCGTTTACCTTGCTGTGCGTGGCCGCGCTGCGCAAAAAAGGCCCGGCGGTTTCCCGCCGGGCCAGTCTGTTTCCTTGGGGAGGAACTCAATAATTGTAGGCGCGCTCACCATGTTCGGTGATGTCCAGGCCCTCGCGCTCGCCGTCGACTGTCGGACGCAGGCCGATGGTCTTGTCGAGGATGAAGAACAGGATCGCGGAGCCGATGCCCGACCACAGCAGGGTGATGATCACTGCCTTGGCCTGGATGAACAGCTGCGTCGCCATGCCGGGATAGGTGAACTGGATGGTGCCGGGCTTGGCGAGGTAGTCGGCGATGCCCTGTCCACCCAGCGCCGGGTCGACCAGGATGCCGGTTGCCAGTGCGCCGACGATACCGCCGACGCAGTGGACGCCGAAGACATCGAGGGCGTCGTCGTAGCCGAGCTTGTTCTTGATCGTGCTGCAGAAGAAGTAGCAGATCGGCGAGACGACGAGGCCGAGGACGATCGAGCCCATCGGGCCGGCGAAACCGGCTGCCGGGGTGACCGCGACCAGACCGGCGACTGCACCGGTGACACCACCGAGCAGCGACGGCTTGCCCTTGAGGACCTGCTCGACCAGCACCCACGAGACGGCAGCGGCCGACGTGGCGACGAAGGTGTTGAGGAAGGCGACGCCGGTGACGCCATTGGCTTCCAGGTTGGAACCGGCGTTGAAGCCGAACCAGCCGACCCACAGCAGCGAGGCGCCGATCATCGTCATGACCAGCGAGTGCGGTGGCATCGGCTCCTTGCCGTGGCCGACGCGCTTGCCGATGATGACCGCACCGACCAGGCCGGCGATACCGGCGTTGATGTGGACGACCGTGCCGCCGGCAAAGTCGAGTGCACCGAGCTGGAACAGATAGCCTGCCTTGGCGAGGATCGCGTCATACGCCGCCTGGCCGGCAAGACCCGCCGCGACGAAGGCGTCGGGGCCGTCCCAGTACCAGACCATGTGAGCCATCGGGAAGTAGACCAGGGTCACCCACAGCACCATGAAGATCATCAGCGCGGAGAACTTCACCCGCTCGGCCAGTGCGCCGACGATCAGCGCCGGCGTGATGCAGGCAAAGGTCATCTGGAAGGCGACGTAGACGTATTCGGGGATCACCACCTTCTCGGAGAAGGTCGCGACGACGGTCGTCGCATCGACGCCCTTGAGGAAGATCTTGTCGAAGCTGCCGACGAACGGCGAACCGCCGGTGAAGGCCATCGAGTAACCGTAGCAAATCCACAGCAGCGAGACGATCGCGACGATCATCAGTACCTGGGTCAGCACGCTGAGCATGTTCTTGGTGCGGACCAGGCCGCCGTAGAACAGCGCCAGGCCGGGGACCGACATCATCAGGACCAGCGCGGTCGAGACCAGCATCCACGCCGTGTCACCCTTGTCGGGGACGGGAGCCGCGGCAACCGCCGGGGCGACCACCGCGACCACCGGGGCGATGACCGGCGCAACGGCGCCGGCGACCGTGGCCGCTGCATCCTGGGCAAAGGCCGGAACGGCAGCGAGCAGGGCAAGCCCCGTCGCTGCCCAACTTGTCGTCTTCAAAGATGTTTTCATGCTCGCCACCCCCTACAGCGCGGTTTCGTCGGTCTCGCCGGTGCGGATCCGCACGGCGCTCGTGATGTCGGCGACGAAGATCTTGCCGTCTCCGATGCTGCCGGTGTGTGCGGTCTGCTGGATCGTCTCGACGACCCGCGCCGCGATGGCATCGGTAACGACCACCTCGATCTTGACCTTGGGCACCATGTTGGTGGTGTATTCGGCTCCGCGATAGATCTCGGTCTGGCCCTTCTGGCGCCCGAAACCCTTGACCTCGCTGACCGTCATGCCCTCGACACCAGCCGAGGTGAGCGCTTCTCGAACTTCATCAAGCTTGAATGGCTTGATGACTGCCGTGATCAACTTCATAGGCCGCCCCCTTGTTGTCGTTGGGGAACGCAATGCATGGACCATGCCAAGCCGCGGCGCCCTGTTGCAGCGCAGCAAACACATGGTTAATTTGCCGTAAAATGTGGCAGCAGCCGGGTATTGCCGAAATATCGGGCGGTAGCCGGAACTATCTGGTGGTCAGCGCTTCGATCGCGGGCCAGTTGGCCTCGATGCTGGCGGCGCCCAGTTCGATCAGCTCGTGCGCCTTGGTGAAATTGCGCACGTCGACATGGCCGATGGCTGGCGCGATCTCCAGGTCGGGCGGATCGATCGCCAGGCTCTTGCGCGCCAGTTCCGACATCATCAGGCTCAGGCCGGCGCGGCCGACCCGCAGCGGGGTCATCAGCCGCTTTCCCGGGGGCAGGCCGATCGCGGCGCGCCTCAGGTAATCGCCCTGCAGGTTGATCGCCAGCACCGGCGACCGGCTCAGCGCCCGCACCGCGCGCACCGGCACCGGGGTCATCACCCCGCCGTCGATCAGGATCATGCCGTCGCGGCGCACCGGCGGGAACACGCCTGGAATGGCGATGGAGGCGCGCACCGCATCGACGATCGAGCCGCGGGTCATCGACACTTCCTCGCCGCTGACCAGGTCGGCAGCGACGACGGCGCAGGGGATGAACAGGTCTTGCAGCTCGTTATGGCCGAAATGCAGGCGCAGCTCGCGCGTCACCTTGTTGCCGCCCAGCATCGAACCGCCGCGCGGATCGATGTCGAGATAGCGCATCACCGAGCGCAAATTGGCGGCGCGGGCCAGCTCTTCCAGCACGTTGAGCCGGTGCGCCGCGAGGCAGACCGCGGCGACCGCACCGATCGACGTGCCCGACACCGCCTCGACCTCGACGTCGCGGGCCTTCAGCGCGTGCAGGACGCCGATGTGCGTCCAGCCCAGGCCGGCACCGCCACCCAGCGCCAGCGCGAGCTTCAAGTCGGGTCGGCGAGCAGCGCGCGGGCGGCGGACTCGTCCTCGGCATCGATCATCAGGCGGACACCCGACAGGCCCGGTCCGATCAACGACGCGATGCCGGAATCGAACACCACCGCCTCGATGCCACCCGCCTCCAGGCGACCGCGCATGATCTCGGCGGCGACCGGATCGAACACCGTCTCAATCTCGATCAGCGCCATATCGGTCCTTTAAATTCGCTTAAGACCTAAGCAATTGGTTTGACAAATTCGTTACGGAAACGTAAATGCAACGACATGCTCAGCGTTTCTTCAATCCTGTGGCGGGTCGTCCTGCTCGGCTTTCTCGCGACGGTCGTCGCCTTCTTCAAGGTCGACGTCGCCACCGCCCAGCAGATCGGCCAGGCGACCGGCCTCGCGATGCTCGCAGCGACCGTCGCGACCCTCTGGGATTTCTGATCAGGCCGCCGTGCCGCCGACCGTCAGCCCCTCGATCAACAGCGTCGGCTGACCGACACCCGCCGGCACCGACTGCCCGCCCTTGCCGCACATTCCAACACCCTCGTCCAGCGCCAGGTCATTTCCGATCGCCTTGACCCGGGTCAGCACATCCGGCCCGTTCCCGATCAGCGTCGCCCCCTTGATCGGCGCCCCTAACCGCCCGTTTTCAATGCGATACGCCTCGGTGCAGGTAAACACGAACTTCCCGCTGGTGATATCCACCTGGCCACCGCCAAAAGATTTCGCATAAATCCCAGACTTCGCCCGGCTCAAAATTTCGCCCGGATCCTCTTTTCCCCCCAGCATGAACGTATTCGTCATCCTCGGCATCGGCGCATGCGCAAAACTTTCCCGCCGCCCATTCCCGGTCGACGCCACCCCCATCAGCCGGGCATTCATCCGGTCCTGCATATACCCTTTGAGAATTCCATCCTCGATCAACACCGTCCGCTCCGTAGGCGTCCCCTCATCGTCGATGCTCAACGACCCACGCCGCTGATCCATCGCCCCATCGTCGACGACGGTCACGCCCGGCGCCGCCACCCGCTGGCCCAGCATTCCGGCAAACGCCGACGTACCCTTCCGATTGAAATCACCCTCGAGACCATGCCCGATCGCTTCATGCAGCAGAATGCCCGGCCAACCCGGCCCGAGGACCACAGTCATTTCGCCAGCCGGTGCCGCTACGGCATCCAGATTCACCAATGCCTGCGCCAGCGCCTGATCGATGGCACGGTTCCAGACATCATCCTGAAGCAGCGAGTCATAAAGATAACGCCCGCCGAGCCCATGAAAGCCTGTCTCGCGGCGGTCACCATTCTGGGCGACAATTTGAACATTGAGCCTGACCAACGGTCGCACGTCGCGAGCCCGGCTGCCATCGGCGCGAACGATCTCGACTACCGACCAGCTACCAAGCAGGCTGACCGACACCTGGGCGACCCGTGGATCGCGAGCGCGCGCCGCCGCGTCGATCTTGCCCAGCAACGCGACCTTGTCAGCGAACGGGACGGCACTCAACGGATCGGCGTCGGTGTACAGTTTGCGGTTGGTACGAGGCGGCGGATTGAGCTTAGCGTTGCCACCATGGCCGGAGCGCACCACCGAAATCGTCTCGCCGGCTCGCTTGATCGCTGCGTCGCTGAGCTCGTTGGCATGAGCGTACGCGGTGGTCTCGCCAGCAACGCCGCGGAGGCCAAATCCCTGCTGGGTGTCGAAGGTCGCCGCCTTCAACCGACCGTCGTCGAAGCTGAAACTCTCGGACGCTGCGTACTGCATGTACAGTTCACCGTCGTCGCAGCCGTTCAGCGCCTCGGCCACCAGCCGCTCGGAGCGGCCAGGGTCGAGTTCGGTATTGCGGTAGAAGATGCCGGCTGGATCGATCATGCTCATGCAATCGATATAGTCATGCGGGGCGAAGCCGACCAGATGCAGCGCGTCGTTCAGAAGTCGCAGGTCAGCAGCCAGCGCTTGCCTGGCCGATCTAGTTCGATGCGAGAGCAATGGTCGAGGACGTCGCGGCCGATCAGGACCCAGGGTATTCCGCGCCGATTCTTCTTGACGGTGGCAGTGACGGTGATCGCATCGGCATCGTCGTCGGCGGTGCTGGTCCCGGCGGCGGCGCGGGTGTCGAGGCGCTTCATCTCTGCTTCGGTGATCCGCCCAGTCGGAGCGATCAACGGCATGTCGAGGAACCGGGCATTGGGCACCGGTGACAGTCGCTCGAAGGGCAGGCGTACGCCAGGGAACGGGGTCCACAGGCCGACCCTGCCGGAACGTTTGACGACACTTGCCCCTTGCATCGCGGCGGCGGCTCCTAAACTCATGATGGTGTCGGCGGAGGCGAGGTCGAGGCCGACGGTGACCTCCACGCCGGCAATCACGGCGCGGACCGAGGCGTCGCCGGTGCCTTTGCGGGTCAGGGTGTAGACCTTGCCGGTGGCAGGGCCGCCGCGGCTGAAGACGACGCGGTCGGCGTCGATCGACAGGGCGGAGACGATGCCGTCGGCGTCGGTGGCGATCGCCTTGTCGATCCAGACCGTCGGGACGCTGTGGGCGGGGAGACCGGCGACGCCGACGCTGTAGATGTTGCCGCGAGCCACAGCTTCGCCGCCGGGGATCAGGGGATTTCGGACGGTCTGCTTGCCGATCAGGGGAAAGGCGCGGAGTTTGGCGGCGGTGGCGGGGCCGAGGTTGAGGAGCAGCGCATTGTCGAAGCCCAGCGCCAGCCGGGCGGTGAGAACGGCATCCTTGATGGTGATGCGGGTGAGGGGCTGGCCGATGGCGGGGAGGGGGATGGTGACCAGGGGAACCGGTCGGGCGGCGAGGGGCGAGGCGAGGAGCGCAATGACGACTATGGTAAGTTCGAGCAGGATTCTCAACGCGGGTCGGCGGGGCCGCCGGTGAGGATGAAGCGGCGGTCGCAATAGCCGCAGTCGGCGGAGCCTTCGCTGCCCATCTGGAGCCAGACTCGTGGGTGGCCGGCGACGCCGTCTTCCTCGCCGTCACAGGCGACTCGCGTAGACTCGACGTAGAATATCTGGGGGGGCGGGATAGTCTCCATAGTGCTGCCCTAGCAAAGCCGGAGCGGCACCGCTATCCCCGCGGCATGACGCAATCAGCAATCTCGATCCGCGGTCTGGAAAAGACCTATGCCAACGGCAAGCGCGCTCTGGGCGGCATCGACCTGGAGATTCCGCGCGGCAGCATCTTTGGACTGCTCGGGCCCAACGGCGCGGGCAAGTCGACGATGATCAACATCCTGGCGGGGCTGGTCAACAAGACCGCCGGCAAGGCCAGTATCTGGGGCTTCGACATCGACGAGCATCCCAGAAATGCCAAGGTTTCCATCGGCATAGTCCCGCAGGAAATCCTGTTCGACGCGTTTTTCACGCCGTTCGAGACGCTGGAGCTGCAGGCCGGGCTGTACGGCGTCCCCAAGGCGAAACGTCGCACCATGGAGATTCTGAAGGCGGTCCGGCTGGAGGACAAGGCGCACACCTATTCGCGCACCCTGTCGGGCGGCATGAAGCGGCGGCTGCTGGTCGCCAAGGCGCTGGTCCACAACCCGCCGGTGCTGGTCCTCGACGAGCCCACCGCCGGAGTCGATATCGAGCTGCGCCAGCAGCTGTGGGATTATGTCCGCGAGCTCCACGCCGGTGGCACGACGGTGGTGCTGACGACGCATTACCTCGAGGAGGCCGAGGCGCTGTGCGACCGCATCGCGATCATCGACCAGGGCCTCGTGGTCGCCAACGACGACACCAGGACGCTGCTGGCGACGGCGCAGGACAAGATGCTGATCGTCACCTTCGACTCCGATGTCGGCACGATCCCGGAAGGGCTGGGCGAGACCGTCGAGCTGCGCGGCACCCGCAGCCTCGCGATCACCTACGACAAGAGCAAGACCCAAGCCGGCGGCATCCTGCAGAAGCTCGGCGCGGCGGGGCTGAACGTGGTGGACGTATCGACGCAGGAGGCGGACCTGGAAGACGTATTCCTCAAGCTGACGCGGCACGCGGCATGAGCGCTTTCGACGCCGGGCGCGGACGATGAGCCGCACCCCACCGACGCAGCAGTTCGACGTCGTCGTCATCGGCTCCGGCGCCGCGGGCCTGACCGCGGCGCTCAACCTTGCCGATCGCTTCAAGGTCGCGGTTCTCGCCAAGGGCGAGATCACGGCGGGATCAACCGCCTGGGCGCAGGGCGGCATCGCGGCGGTGCTCGAACCCGGCGACACCTATGAGAGCCATATCGAGGACACGATGATCGCGGGCGGCGGCCTCAACGACCGCGCCGCCGTCGAATATGTCGTCGAGCATGCCGCCGCTGCGATCGATCGCCTCGCCGATCTCGGCGTGCCGTTCAACGTCGGCGACACCGACAGCCACGATCGCTTCCACCTCACCCGCGAGGGCGGCCACAGCCACCGGCGCATCGTCCATGTCGACGACGCCACCGGCTGGGCGGTGCAGGAGGCGCTGACCGCCGCCGCCACCGCCAACCCCAACATCACCCTGCTCAGCGGGCTGGTCGCGCTCGACCTGATCACCGAGCGCCATGTCGAGGGCCAGCGTTTCGCGACGCGCGGCTGCCACGGCGTCTATGCCTTCGACGTCGCCGCCAAGAAAGTCCGGCGCTTCGTCGCGCGGGCGGTGGTGCTGGCGACCGGCGGGGCCAGCCGCGTCTATCAATATTCGACCAACCCCGACGGCTCGACCGGCGACGGCATCGCCATGGCGTGGCGCGCCGGCTGCCGGGTTTCCAACATGGAATTCAACCAGTTCCACCCGACCTGCCTGTACCACCCGACGGTCAAGAACTTCCTGATCACCGAGGCGATGCGCGGCGAGGGCGGACAGTTGAAGCTGCCGACCGGCGAGCGCTTCATGGCCGATTACGACGAGCGCCTCGAACTCGCGCCGCGCGACGTCGTGGCGCGCGCCATCGACGCCGAGATGAAGCGCCTCGGCCTCGACCATGTCCTGCTCGACATGACGCACCACCCGGCGGAATTCATCCTCCACCATTTCCCGATGATCCACGCCCGGCTGTTGGCGCTCGGCATCGACTGCACCATCGAGCCGATCCCGGTCGTCCCGGCGGCGCACTACACCTGCGGCGGCGTCATGGTCGATCTGGCCGGGCGCACCGACCTGCATGGTCTGTACGCGGTCGGCGAAGTCTCGCAGTCGGGGCTGCACGGCGCCAACCGGCTGGCCTCCAACTCGATTCTCGAGTGCCTGGTCTTCGGCCGCGCCGTCGCCGACGATATCGCCAAGGTCTGGGAGACGCTATCGCCGCCGCCCGAGATCCGCGCCTGGGACGAAAGCCGCGTCACCGATTCGGACGAGGAGATCGTCGTCGCGCACAACTGGGCCGAGCTGCGGCGCTTCATGTGGGACTATGTCGGCATCGTCCGCACCGACAAGCGGCTGGAGCGCGCCCATCACCGGGTTAAGCTGCTGCGCAAGGAAATCGCCGAATATTACGGCAATTTCCGCGTCAGCCCCGACCTGATCGAGCTGCGCAACCTCGTCCAGGTCGGCGAGCTGATCGTCCGCTCGGCTTTGGCCCGCAAGGAAAGCCGCGGGCTGCACTTTACCCCCGACTATCCGCACACCCTCGCCGACCCACGCGACACCGTCCTCGATCCCGTCAGCGCCCGGTGACGCGGGCCGCACTCGTCGCGCCGCCTCCGACACCGGGCGGCACGACGAGCGGCTCGACACTGGTGGTGACGGTCGCCGGCTGGCTGGTGCCGATCGCCTCGCCGCCGCCGGGGCTGCGGCTGTACCGGCTGGGCTGAATGGTTGGCCGCGGCAAGGGGGGCAATCCCCGCCGCGGCCCGACCATGACATGACGACACGGGCGGTCTTGGCACCGAAGTGCCATGGCGGAGTCGTCGATAAACCTTTCTGGTTAAGGGATCGCGAAGCGCCGGCATCGCCGCGTCCGCCTAGCCTCACCCTTCGCAACCGGCTAAACCGCGGGCATGGCGCAAAACCACCTCTACCTCGTCGACGGCTCGGGCTACATCTTCCGCGCCTATCACCGTCTGCCGCCGCTGACCGACCCGGAGGGGACGCCGGTCGGGGCGGTGTACGGCTTCACCGCGATGCTGTGGAAGCTGATCGAGGAGCTCAACAAGGCCGAGGCGCCGACCCACCTGCTGGTGGTATTCGACGCCGGGGCGATCACTTTCCGCAACGCCATGTACGACGGCTACAAGGCGCAGCGGCCGCCGCCGCCCGCCGATCTCGTGCCGCAATTCCCGCTGATCCGCGATGCGGTGCGGGCGTTCAGCGTCAAGTGCATCGAGCAGGACGGTGTCGAGGCCGACGACATCATCGCATCCTACGCGCTGGCGGCGAAGGCGGACGGGTATAACGTCACCATCGTCTCGTCCGACAAGGACCTGATGCAGCTGGTCCAGCCGGGCATCGACATGCTCGACACGATGAAGAACATCCGCATCGACCGCGACGAGGTCATCGCCAAGTTCGGCGTGCCGCCGGAGCAGGTCGGCGAGGTGCTGGCGCTGATGGGCGACTCGATCGACAACGTGCCGGGCGTGCGCGGCGTCGGGCCCAAGGGTGCGGCCGAGCTGATCAAGGAGTTCGGCACCGTCGACGCGCTGCTGTCGCGGCTCGACGAGGTCAAGCGGCCCAAGCTGCGCGAGATGCTGGCCGAGCATGCCGACAATGCCCGGCTGTCGCGCGAACTGGTGCGGCTGAAGGACGACCTGCCGCTGATGGAGCCACTCGACTCGCTGACGATGTGCGAGCCACCACATGGCCCGCTGGCGACGTTTCTGGCGAAGCACGGCTTCCGCGCGCTGCTGTCGAAGCTGGGGCGCGATACCGAGGCGGCGCATGCCCAGCCGGTGAGCGATGCGCCGACGGTGGCGTTCGACCACAAGGCCTATGAGTGCGTGACGACGCTCGACCGGCTCGACTGGTGGATCGCCGAGGCGCGGCGGCAGGGGCTGGTCGCGGTCGACAGCGAGACCGACAATCTCGACGCGACGCGGGCCGGGCTGATCGGCTTCAGCCTGGCGCTGGCGGCGGGGCAGGCGTGCTATGTGCCGCTGCGCCATTCGGGCGGCGACCTGCTGGCCGAGCCGGTTGCGCAGGTCGACTTCGCCGAGGCGCTGGCGCGGCTCGATGCGCTGTTCGGCGATCCGGCGGTGCTCAAGGTCGGGCATGATTTGAAGTACGACATGACGGTGTTCGCGCGGGCTGGCGCCACGGCGGCGATCGCGCCGTACGAGGACGTCATGCTGATGAGCTATGCGCTCGATGCCGGGCGCTGGGCCGGGCACGACCTGGAGGGGCTGGCGACGCGCCACCTGGGGCATACGCCGATCAGCTGGAAAGAGGTCACCGGGACCAACAAGACGCGCATCGCCTTCGAGCAGGTGGCGCTGGAGCGGGCCACGGAGTTCGCCGCCGAGGATGCCGACGCGGTGCTGCGGCTGTACCACAAGTTTCGCGACCGGCTGTGGCGCGAGGGCGCGACCACCGTGTACCGCACCGTCGACCGGCCGCTGCTGCCTGCCGTCGCGGCGATGGAGCAGGCCGGGATCATGGTCGACCGCGACGCGCTGGTCGAGCTGTCGGCGCTGTACGAGATCGAGATCGCCAGCCTGGAGACGCGGATCTTCGAGACCGCGGGGCAGCGCTTCACCATCGGCAGCCCCAAGCAGCTGGGCGAGGTGCTGTTCGACAAGCTCGGCCATGCGAGCGGCAAGAAGAGCGGCAAGACCGGGGCCTATGCGACCGACGTCGTCGAGCTGGAGCGGCTGGCGTCGAGCGGCGTCGAGATCGCGCGGATGGTGCTCGACTGGCGGCAGAATACCAAGCTCAAGTCGACCTATACCGACGCGCTGCAGGGCCAGATCAACCCCGAGACCGGGCGGGTGCATACCTCGTTCGGGCTGGCCTCGACCGCGACCGGCCGGATGAACTCCAACGACCCGAACCTGCAGAACATCCCGATCCGCACGGAAATGGGCCGGCGCATCCGCCATGCCTTCGTCGCCGCGCCGGGCAATGTGCTGATGTCGGCAGATTACAACCAGATCGAACTAAGACTGGTGGCGCACATCGCCGACGTGCCGGAGCTCAAGCAGGTCTATGCCGAGGGCGGCGACGTCCACGCCCTGACCGCGCAGGAGGTCTTCGGCGAAGTCACCCGCGACACCCGCAACCGCGCCAAGACGATCAACTTCTCGATCATCTACGGCATCTCCGCCTTCGGCCTGGCACAGCGGCTGAGCATCGATCGCGGCGAGGCGGCGCGCTATATCGAGCTGTATTTCAGCCGCTTCCCCGGCATCCGCAACTATATGGCCGAGACCATCGAGGCGGCGAAGGACCAGGGCTTCGTCAGCACCCTGTTCGGGCGCAAGGTCCATGTCCCGATGATCTTCTCCAAGCAGATGGGCGAGCGCCAGAACGCCGAGCGCGCCGCAGTCAACGCCCGCGTCCAGGGCACCGCCGCCGACATCATCAAGCGCGCCATGGCCCGCATGCCGGGAGCACTGGCCGAGGCCGGGCTGACGCAGACGCGGATGCTGCTGCAGGTCCACGACGAACTGGTGTTCGAGGTGGCGGAGGCCGAAGTCGCGACCGCGACCGAGGTCATCCGCAGCACCATGGCCGGGGCGCACGCGCCGTCGGTCAATCTGTCGATCCCGCTGGGCGTCGAGGTCGGCACCGGCCGCAACTGGGGCGATGCGCACTAGCCGTTGGCGGCGGGGGCGAGCAGTTCCCTGGCGGCGGGGCTGGTCGCCGTCGCCTCGATGCCGCCGAGCAGCGGCACCGGCTTCTTGCCCTCCTCGACACCGAGCTCGGTAAAGCGCCGCGCCTTGGGCAGCACGTTGCGCTCCAGCGAGCCGACGAAGCTGTTGTAGCCGTTGACCGCCTGGTTGAGGTTCTTGCCCAGCCCCGACAGATGCTCCGCCATCACCGCGATCGAGGCGTGCAGGTCGGCGCCCAGCTTGCCGATATCGCGCGCCTTGTCGGCCAGCGTCTCCTGCCTCCAGACCAGCGCCACGGTCTTGGCGAGCGCCAGCAGGTTGATCGGCCCGGTCAGCAGGATGCGCTGATCGAAGGCCCAGCCGAGCAGCGGCAGGTCGTGCTCCAGCGCCGCCGACAGGAAATTCTCGCCCGGCAGGAACATCACGACGAAGTCCGCCGACTGGCCGAAATCCTTCCAATAGGTCTTGTCGCTCAACCCCTTGGCGTGGACGCGCACCGCCGCGGCATGGCGCTTGAAGGCGGCCCGCCGCCCGTCCTCGCTCTCCGCCTCGGCGGCCGACAGATAGTCGTTGAGCGAGCATTTCGAGTCGATGATCAGCTGGCGACCGCCGGGCAGGTTGACGATCGCGTCGGGGCGCTTCGACCCGTCCTCGCCGCCGATGCTGGTCTGCAGGGTGAAGTCGATGCCCTCGCGCAGCCCCGCCATTTCCAAGGTGTTGCGCAGTTGCTGCTCGCCCCAGCTGCCGCTGGTCTTGCCACTGGAGCGTAGCGCGCTGATCAGCTTGGAGGCCTCGCTGCTGACCTGCAGCTGGCCGGCCGCGAGCGACACCAACTGCTCGCGCAGGCCGCCATAAGCCTCCTTGCGCGACGCCTCGATCTCCTTCAGCTCGCCCTCATAGCGTTGCAATTGCTCGGCAACCGGCGCCAGCAAGGCCTGCATACCGGTCTCGCTCAGCGTCTTGTGCTCGGCAAAGCGCGCCTCGGCCCGCTCGAGAAACTGCGCCTGCGCCCCGTCCAGCGCCTTGGCCGCCAGCGCCGCGAAATGCTCGTTGGTGCGCAGGATATCGGCAGCATGGGCCCGGTCACGCTCCTCGCGCTCGGCGACATGCGCGGCGACCTGCCGGGCCAGCCGCTCGCGCTCGGCATCACCGGCCAGCAGCTCGGCTTGGCGCTCCAGCAGCATCTTGATCTCGACGGCATGACCCCGGCGTTCCTCGCGCTGCCGCGCCGCCTCCTGGGTCGCCGTCTGAAGTTCGGCCCGCGCCGCGTCCCGCTCGGCGCGCAGGCCGGCGGACGGGCGCGCCCAGGCGAGCCAGCCGACAAGCAGTGCCACGCCCGCCGCGACCAGTGCTGCAACTATCGCCAAAATCGTCCCAGCCACTCCACACTCCCGAACGAACCGCGAACATCAATGCGCCGACCGGGCCCCGCGGGCAAGGCCGCAATCCGCCTTAACGGTTTGGTTACAAGTAAATAACAACCAAATTGAAACCCATTGCACTTGCGTATCGGTACGGCCCCGTTCTAGAAGGCGGTAGGACGGTGAGTGCTTTAGCGTACCGTCGGGGGCAAGTAATGATCATTTCGTCACGCGACGCGTTCTCCATGAGCGCAGTCCGGGCTCACCGTGTGGCGGGCCGTGACTTGGCCAAAAGCCTCCGCAAGCCATTGGCTCTATTGCTCGGGGGCGCGGCACTGCTGGCGACTTCGCCACTTGCCGCCCAAACTCTCGATTTAAATGGCGGGACGGAGAATCACACCAGCCTGCTGGGCTACACGATCGTCGAAAACGGCATCCTGAACCTCACGCCGGCCGCCTCGTTTACGTTCGCCGGCGTGCTCCAGGACGGTGCCGGGACCCTGATGCTGAACAAGCTCGGCCTCAACAGCCTGACCCTGACCGGCCTCAACACCTTCTCCGGCGAGACGCGGATCACGACGGGCACGCTGTTCGCCGGCGCGGTCAACACCCTGTCGGCAAACTCGCGGGCTCGCGTCAACTCGGCGCTGCAGCTCCAGGGCTTCGACCAGACCATCAAGGGTTTCTACGGTTCGGGGCTGATCCAGAACCTGACCGGCGGCCAGGTCGTGCTGACGACGGCAAACGCGGCCGGCGTCACCAGCGCCTTCTCGGGCACCATCCTCGAGACGGTCGGCAACGAGATCAAGCTGGTCAAGACCGGCACCGGCACGCAGAACCTGACCGGCGTCAATTCCTACAGCGGCGGCATCGAGATTTCCGGAGGCACGCTGGCCTATGGCAACACCGGTTCGCTCGGCAGCGGCCGCGTCACCTTCACCGGTGCCGGCACCCTGTCCTCGATCGCCAACAGCACGATCCTCGAGAACGACATCACGCTGGCCAGCGACGGCAGGTTCGCCGGCGGTGCCTCGACCCTGAACGGCCTGATCGACGGCAGCGGCGCCTTGATCAAACTCGGCGGCCCGCTGACCATCACCAATCCGAACAACAGCTATAGCGGCGGCACCCAGCTGTTCGGCAACATCCTCGTGCTCGGCGGCGACAACGTCCTCGGCAGTGGCACGCTGACCTTCGTCACCGGCTCGAAGCTGTCGACGCTCGGCAACGACACGCTGTTGTCCAACGCGATCCAGCTCGACGCGCAGATGTTCATCGACCTGCCGACCGGCAAGACGCTCGATCTCCGCGGCGTCATCTCCGGCAGCAAGGGCATGTACATCGCCGGTGGACCCGGCACGCTGCTGCTGTCGGGCGCCAACGATTTCGGCGGTACGACCTACCTGACCAGCGGCACGCTCGGCGTCGGTACCAACACCGCGCTCGGCAGCAGCCTGTTACGGGTGTCCGCGGCAACGACGCTTAAAGCCTATGCCCCTGTAACGCTGGGCAATTCCGTCCGCATCGACAACGCCGTGCTGACGGTCGACACCGATGCCTTCGCGGTGACGCTCAATGGCCCGGTCCGCGACGTGTCGGCGACCCAGACCGGCGCACTGGTCAAGACCGGCAGCGGCACGCTGACGCTCGGCGTCGCCAACACCTATTCCGGCGGTACCATCCTGAAGGACGGCACCGTGTCGGTTGCCAACGACAATCGCCTGGGCAACGTCGCCGGCGCACTGGTCTTCGACGGCGGCAATCTGCGGGTGACCGGGACCAGCTTCAACTCGACCAATCGCGCCATCCAGTTGCTCGGCAACGGCGCCATCACCATCGGCAATTCGCTCAACACCTTCGTGCTTACCCAGGCGATCACCGGCGGCGGTGGCCTGACCAAGCTCGGCAATGGTGCGCTGGCGCTGAACGCGGCGAACCTGTTCGGCGGCGGCGTCATCCTCGACGGTGGCGTGATGATCGTCGGCAGCAACGATGCCCTCGGCAGCGGCGTGCTGACGATGACCAGCGGCACGTTGGTCACGGGCGTCTCGGCCCTCGACCTCGGCAACGACGTCGTCCTCGGTGCCGCTGCGTTCGACACCGACGGCAACCAGCTGACCTTGTCGGGCGATCTTTCGGGCGGCGGCGTGCTGGCCAAGATAGGGGCCGGCGTCCTGATCCTGAACGGCTCCAACAGCTATACCGGCGGCAGCACGATCGACGAGGGCGATGTCTACATCGGCGCCAACGGCGCGTTGGGAACCGGCACCGCGACCTTTGCCGCCAACACCAACCTGACTGCTACTGTCGACGCGACACTCGACAATTCGCTGACCCTGTCCGGCGCGATCGTCGTCGACGACGGTGGACATGCGTTCACCCTGAACAGCGTCATCGATGGTTCGGGCCCGGTTACCAAGCGTGGCTCCGGCACCGTCGCACTCAATGGCGGCAATAGCTTTACCGGCGGTATCGACCTCGAGGGCGGCACGATCCTGGTCGGCAACGACACTGCACTGGGCGCGGCGAGCGGGACGCTGACCATGCACGCCGGCACGACGCTGAAGGCCAACAGCGGTATCCAGCTTGCCAACCAGATCGACCTCGACGGCGATGCGACGATCGAAAGCAGCGGCACGAGCCTGTCCCTGAACGGCGTGGTCGGCGGCACCGGCATCCTGACCAAGACCGGTGTCGGTTCGTTGTTCCTCGGCGCCAGCAACACCTATTCCAACGGCACCCTGCTCAACCAGGGCGGCATCGAGTTCGATCATGGCGACGCGTTCGGCACCGGCGCAATCACCATGGCGGACGATACAGCGCTGTCCTCCGATGGCTCCAACACCCTCGCCAACGGCATCGTCCTGCTCGGCCGGGCCCGGATCAACAGCAACGGCCCGCTGCTCACCTTGGACGGTGAGATCAGCGGTGCGCTCGGCCGGGTGGAGTTCAGCGGCAGCACGATCGCACTCGGCGTCAATTCCTATGGTGGCGGCACGTCGGTCGACGACGTCGTCATCCAGCTTGGCGACGACGCTTCGTTCGGCACCGGCACCGTGTCGTTGCTCGCCAATGCGAGCCTGCAGAACGTCAGCGGCTCGACCCGCTCGCTGGGCAATGTCTTCACCCTCGACGCAGCCGGCATCGTCGTCGGCGGCAGCGACGATATCGAGCTGAGCCAGATCATCACCGGCGGATTCGGCTTCACCAAGACCGGCGCCAACACGCTGACTCTGGCCGCAGCCAACAGCTACCTCGGCGACACGCACCTCGACGCGGGCCGGATCATCATTGAGGACGGCGGCGCGTTCGGTGCAGGCAAGCTGGTCGTCGGCACCGGCACGCTGCAATTCGGCACCACCGTCAGGGCGATGACCCTCGGCAGCGACATCGATATCGCCGGCGCGCTCACCCTGGACTTCGTCGCCAGCGGCGCTGCCGTGGATCCGGTCACCGGGGCCTATGTCGCCGACGGCAGCACCGTCGTCCTGAATCACCTGGTCAGCGGCACCGGCGGCCTGGTGCTCGCCAACAGCGGCGATGTCACGATCGCTCACGCCAACACCTATGCCGGCGGCACATCGATCAACGAGAGTGTCGTGCGGATCCTCGACAACGCGGCATTCGGCATCGGCACGATCACCGCCGGCGTCACGGCCGGCCTGCGCAACGATAGCGGAACGGCGTACACGCTGGCGAATGCCGTCGTGCTCAACAGCAGCGACGCCACCATCGGCGGCAGCGGCGCGCTCACCCTCGCCGGTGTCGTCACCGGCGTGGGCGGCTTCGAAAAGGTCGGCAGCGGCACGCTGACCCTGGGCAACGACAACAGTTATGCCGGCTTGACCAGCGTTCGGCAGGGCGGCCTCGACATCGCCGGCGCGAACGTCGCGGATATCACCGTCGGCAGCGGCGCGACGCTCAGCGGGCTCGGTTCGACCACCGGCACCGTGACGATCCTCGATGGCGGCATCCTGTCGCCCACCAACGGCCCGGCTGTCCTGACCTTCGGCAACCTGGTCCTCAATGACCACGCGATCACCAATTTCCAGCTCGGTGCGCCCGGCGGCACCAATGCCCGGGTCGAGGTCACCAGCGATCTGACGCTCGGCGGCGTGATCAACATCGCCGCATTACCCGGCTTCACGCTCGGCACCTACCGGCTGATCAACTATGGCGGCGTGCTGACCAACCGTACTGCCATTCTCGGCACGATCCCGATCGCTTATGCCGCCGGCGATCTGATGCTCGACTGGTCGACCTTCGGCCGCGTCGATCTGATCGTCAACAGCGGCGGCATCCTGTATTGGGACGGTACCGGCCCGCACGGCGACGGCACCCTCGACGGTGGCAGCGGCACCTGGAATATCGGCAACACCAACTGGACCAATACCGCCTTTACCGGCATCACCGCCTGGGCCAACACCACCGGCGTCTTCGGCGGCACCACGGCCGGCACCGTCGCCGTCGCCAGCACGCTCGGCTTCGACATGCTGTACTTCACCACCGACAGCTATGTGCTGAGCGACGCCGGCGGCGAGCTGACCCCGAACACCACCGGCGAGATCAAGCTCGACGGCAATGTCCTCGCCACCATCGACGCGCGGATCACCGGGGCCAATGGTCTGGTCAAGTCCGGCGACGGCACTTTGGTCCTCGGCGGCGCCAATACCTTCGCCGGCGATTTCGATATCGCCCAGGGCATCGTCGGCATCGGCAACAACAAGGCGCTCGGCAACGGCGACGTGACGCTGGCCAGCGGCGCATCGCTGCAGGCGCGCGGCACCTTCGTCGTCGCCAACACCATCACCATGACCGGCGCGTCGGCGATCGACAGCAACGGCTCGACGCTGACCCTGTCCGGCGTTCTCCAGGGCGACGCGCTGCACAAGATCGGCGCGGGCACGCTCGTCCTGTCGGGGCTCAACGACTATAGCGGCGGCACTTTCCTGAAGGGCGGCGACCTCTCCGTCCGTGCCGATGCCAATCTCGGCAACGGTGCAGGCGCGGTGACCTTCGCCAGCACGACGGCGGGTTCGTTCATCGCCACCGCCGGCTTCACCACCACGCGCGACCTGATCGTCACCAACGCCAACACCAGCTTCGTCACCGGCGCCGGCCTCAGCGTCGTCTGGGGCGGCACCGTTTCCGGCGCCGGCAGCCTGGTCAAGTCGGGCGCGGGTACACTGGTCCTGAACCAGGCCAACAGCCAGGCCGAGACCGTAATCGCCGACGGCACATTGGCGATCAACGACGACGCGGCGCTCGGCGCGGGCTCGCTGACCTTCGCCGGCATCGGCAACGGTATCCTGCGCGCCGACGCCGCGCTGATCATCTCACGCGAGATCGTCCTGACCTCCAGCGGCAGCATCGACACCGCCCATCTGGTCACGCTCGACGGCAATCTGACCGGCAGCGGCGGCCTGACTAAGCTGGGCACCGGCACCCTCGCCGTGAATCAAGGCAATAGCTATCTGGGCGACACCAATCTCGCCGACGGCACGCTCGATATTGGTGCCACTGACGCGCTCGGCGCCGGGACGCTGGTGTTCTCCGACCTGACGACGTTGCAGACCTCGGGCAATTTCGGGCTCGGCAACGCGGTCACGACTGCCGGGACCAGCATCGTCGACACCATCGGCACGGCCTCGAGGCTCGCTCTCGGGGGCAGCATCGGCGGCTCTGGCGACCTGCAGAAGACCGGCGCCGGCACGCTGACGCTGAGCGGCACCAACAGCTATCACGACACGCTGCTGCAGGCCGGCACCATCGCCGTCGCCAGTGACGGCGCGCTCGGCAGCGGTGTCCTCGTCTTCACCGGCGGGACCACCCTGCAGGCGGCCGCGACCGTCCACCTCGCCAACGACGTCACCACCGCGGGCATCGACACCATCGACACCGGGTCGAACACGCTGGTCCTCGAGGGCATCGTCGGCGGCGCGGGCAGCCTGACCAAGTCCGGCACCGGCAACTTGACCATCGGCAAGGCGGGCACGGCGGCCAACAGCTATGCCGACACCGTCCTCGACCAGGGCAGCATCACCGTCGCCAAGTCCAGCGCACTCGGCAGCGGCACCCTGACGATGAACAATGTCACCTCGCTGATCGCCAGTGGCGCGGCGGCGCTGACCCTCGGCAACGCGGTCCAGCTGGACGGCACCGCCACCATCGATGCCGGCACCAGCGGCCTGGTCCTCGGCGGCAAGATCCTCGGCAGTGCGCTGACCAAGACCGGCACCGGAACGCTGACGCTCAACAACGCCTTGAACGCCTACGCCGGCACTTCGGTCAGCGACGGCACGCTGCGGCTCGGCGCCAACGCTGCGGCCGGCGCGAATGCGATCACCTTCGTCGCCGGGCTGTCGACGGCGCTGCAGTTCGGGGTCACCGGCCTCGACATCGCCAATGCCATCGTCCTGAACGGCACGACGACCGTCGCACTGGGCGGCTTCAACTCGACGCTCAGCGGCATCATCAGCGGTCACGACCTGAACGCCAGCGGCGCCGGCACGCTGCACCTGACCAACATCCTCAACGCCTATGCCGCCACCAACATCTCGGGCGGTGCGCGTGTCGAGACGACCTCGAACGCCGCCCTCGGCACCACGGCGGGCGCGGTCAGCTTCCTCGGCACGGTCGGCGGAACGCTGGCCTTGAACGGCGTCATCGCCAGCGACCGCGCCATCAACCTCACGGCCAGCGGCACTGTCGACACCATGACCGACGACGACACGCTGTCCGGCATCGTCTCAGGGGCGGGCAAGCTTTTCAAGAGCGGCGCCGGCGGGCTGACCCTGTCGGGCATCAACACCTACACCGGCGGAACCGACATCCTGGCTGGCGCAGTCCGTGTCATCAACGACAAGTCGCTCGGCGACGGCGACGTGACCACCTACGCCAACACGACGCTGGTCGTGGGTGGAGTGGCGCTCGATATCGGTAACGGCATCGACCTGGCCGGCGCGACGACGGTCGAGCTGGAAGGTCGTACCACGACCCTGTCCGGCATCATCGGCGGCGCCGGCGCCCTGTCGATCCAGAACGGCAAGCTCTACCTCGCCGGCGCCAACGTTCACAGTGGCGGCACCAACGTCCTGAACGGCACCGTCGTCGCCACCAACACCCAATCCTTCGGGATCGGTGCGGTCAACCTCAACGGCGGCGGCACGCTGCTCGGCGACGGCCCGCTGGTGCTGACCAACGCAGTCGTGCTGACCGGGACCGGCAACCAGATCGGCACCGCCGACTCCCTGACCCTGACCAACGCGATCACTGGCTCGGGCGGCTTTACCAAGGACGGCGCCGGGGTTCTCGACCTGTCCGGCATCAGCACCTACGCCGGCGATACCACCGTCGCGTTCGGCGGCCTTGCGGTCAACGGAGCGTTGACCGGCGCGGGTATCGTCACCGTCTCCAGCGGCGCCACCCTGTCCGGTGCCGGCACCATCGCAGGCAACGTCATCGTCGCCGACGGCGGCCATTTTGCGCCCGGCAACTCGCCCGGCACGATCACCGTCGGCGGACTGGCTCTCGGCAGCGACTCGTTCCTCGACTTTGACCTCGGCGAGGCCAATGTCTCGGGTGGCACCTTCAACGATCACATCGTCGTCACCCACGACCTGACGCTCAACGGCCATCTGACGGTCACCGACAGCAATTCCTTTTCGACGGGTGTCTACAACCTCATCTCCTACGGTGGCGCGCTGAGCGGCAGCGGCCTGATGATCGACAGCCTGCCGCTCACTTTCGGCGGCGTGATCCAGACGCTGGTCGCGGGCCAGGTCAATCTGATCGTCACCCAACCTGGCGTCCTGCTCCAGTATTGGGACGGCAGCGACATGGCCGGCGACGGCAGCATCGGCGGCGGCGCCGGCAGCTGGGGCGCCAGCAACACCAACTGGACGACAGCGGCACCCAGCACGCTCAACGCCAGCTGGCAGGGCGGCCTCGCCTCCTTCGGCGGATCAGCCAGCGGTACCGTCACCATCACCGGCTCGCAGGCGATCCACGACCTGCAGTTCACCACGACCGGCTATGTGCTGGCGGCGGGGGTCGGCGGCGCGCTCGACACCAGCGTGGCAAGCTTCGTCGCGACCGGGACCGGCGTCACCGCAACAATCGATGCCCCGATCACCGGCACCGGCTCGCTGGCCAAGCAAGGCCTCGGCACGCTGACCCTGACCGGCACCAGCACCTACGCCGGCGGTACGACGCTGACGGCAGGCACGCTGATCGTCGGCGGCGACTCGGCGCTCGGCACCGGCGTCCTGACCCTCGGCGGCGGCAGCACCCTCGGCAGCACTGGCACCGTCGCCTATCTGATGAATGCCATCCACACCTCGGCGCTGGGCACGGTCGACACGATCGACGTGCTTTCGGGCAGCGACCTGCAGCTCGACGGCGTGATCTCCGGCAATGCGCAGCTGAAGAAGACCGGCGATGGCACCCTGACCCTGTTCAAAGCCAATAGCTATGCCGGCGGCACCGACGTGACGCAGGGCGGCGTCCAGATCCGCAATGGCGGATCGCTGGGCACCGGACAGCTGAAACTGGCCGCCAACACCTATCTCGGCGCCGATGCGGACGACCTGGTCGTCGCAAACGCCATCGACCTCACCGGCAACGTCCTCGTCAACCAGAGCGCCACGACATTGACGCTGGATGGCGACATCGGCGGCACCGGCGACCTCGTCACCAGCAATCCCGGCACGCTGATCCTCAACGGCGACAACAGCTTCCACACGCTGTACGTCCTGCACGGAGCGGTAGAGCTGGGCACCGACACCGCTGCCGGCGGCGGCTCGATCTACATGGGCAACGACAGCCTGTTGAGCGCCGGCGTGTCTGGGCTGGTGATCGCCAACGCGATTTCGCTGAATGGCCCCAATCGTATCGACTCCGGCACCGGGACACTGACCCTGACCGGCAGCATCGACGGCGGCCTGCTCGACAAGCGCGGCGCCAGCGAGCTCGTCCTGAACGCGGTAAACACCTATACCGGCGGCACCACCCTCACCGCCGGCACGATCACCGTCGCCAACGACGAGGCGCTCGGCTCCGGCGCGCTGACCTTCACCGGTGGCACGACCCTGAAGGCCGGCGCCGATGTCATCCTGGCCAACGACATCGTCACCGCCGACATCGATACGATCGCTACCGGCGTCTACACGATGACCCTGAACGGCGCCGTTTCGGGTACCGGCTCGATCGTCAAGACGGGCGGCAGCACGCTCGTCCTGAACGGCGCCAACGGCTACATTAACGGGACCAGCCTGACCGACGGGACGATCGTCGTCGGCAGCGACACCGCACTCGGCGCGGGCGCCCTGACAATGGCCAACAGCACCACGCTGCGGGCCGGGGTCGACAACCTCGTCCTCGCCAATGCGATCACCCTCACCGGGGGCGACACCATCGACGCCGCAAGCTTCGGGCTGACCCTCGACGGCGTCATCGACGGTTCCGGCACGCTGCAGACCGCCGGCCATAACCGGCTGACCCTCAACGGTGCCAACAGCTACACCGGCGGCACCGAACTCAACTCGACCCTATTGGCCATCGGACACGAGACGGCCCTCGGCACCGGCCAGCTGACGATCAACGGCTTTGCCGTGCTGCGCGCCGGCGTCGACAATCTGGTCGTCGCGAATGGCATCACCACCAACGACGTCTCGACGCTCGATGCGCAGAACCTGACCTTCACGCTCGACGGCGTCATCGATGGCGCGGGCCAGATCAACACCGGCGGCAATGGTACGCTCGTGCTCAACGGCGCCAATAGCTACACCGGCGGCACGACGCACTCGGGCGGCACCCTCGTGGTCGGCAACGACACCGCGCTCGGCCTCGGCACCGTGGACCTGTTCGCCGACTCCAGGCTGGTCGCCGGTGCGACGAACCTGACGCTGGCGAACCGGTTCGACCTGATCCTGGTCGACGAGAGCGCTGCGGTCATCATCGATACCCGCGCGACGACGCTGACCTTGAGCGGCCTGGTTACCGGGGACAGCCCGCTGGCCAAGCTCGGGGCGGGCAATCTCGTCCTGACCGGCAATAACGACTTCACCGGCGGGACCAACCTGGCCGAGGGCATGATCACGATCGGCGCCGACACCGCACTCGGCACCGGCGCGCTGACGCTGGCCGATGGCACCACGCTGCAGGCCGGAACCACCGGCCTCGTCGTCGCCAACGACATCGTCACCGCGGGCCTCGGCACTATCGCCACCCAGGCCTACGACCTGACGCTCGGTGGCGCGATCACCGGCGCGGGCGGCATCACCAAGACCGGGACCGGCACGCTGACGCTCGGCGGCACCAGCACCTACACCGGCGCGACCGCCCTCAACGAAGGCAAGACGTTGGTCGACGGCATGCTCGGCCTGACCGCGGTCACCGTCGCCAGCGGCGCGACGCTCGGCGGCCACGGCCTGATCGCGGGCAGCGTCAACATCGCCGACGGCGGCATCCTCGCCGCGGGCAACTCGCCCGGCACGCTGACCTTCGGCTCGCTGACGCTGCACGACACCAGCCTGGTCCAGCTCGACCTCGCCGAGGTCAACACGATCGGCGGCCTCTACAACGACCTGACCGTCGTGCTGGGTGACCTCACCCTCGACGGCAAGCTGACCGTCGCGCCGTCGCTGACCTTCGGCAATGGCATCTACGAACTGTTCAGCTACGGCGGCGCGCTGACCGACCACGGCCTCGATATCGTCAGCTTGCCCGGCACCAGTGCCGGCGTCGTCGAGACGCTGGTTTCCGGCCAGGTCAACCTGCTGGTCACCGCACCCGGGACCCTCGTGCAATATTGGGACGGCGCGGACGGCATCGGCAACGGCGTGATCAGCGGCGGCACCGGCACTTGGAGCACCTTCGCCACCAACTGGACCGAGCCTTCACCAAGCGAACTCAACGGCAGCTGGCAGGGCGGCATCGCGCGCTTCCAGGGCACGGCCGGCGTGGTTACCCTCGATACCGCGGAAAGCTTCCAGGGTCTCGCTTTCGCGATCGACGGCTATAGCGTCAAGGCGACCGGCAGCGGTGGCCTGGTCACCAACAGCAACGCCTTCATCTTCGTGGCGAATGGCGCGACGACCGACATCTCGGCACCGATCGGCGGCACCGGCTCTTTCCGCAAGCTCGGCAACGGCACGCTCAACCTGAGCGGCGCCAGCACCTACACCGGCGGCACCGACCTGCGGTTCGGCACGCTGGGCGTCGGCAGCAACACCGCGCTCGGCACCGGTCTCCTGACCATCCAGCACGCGACGACGCTGGCGGCTACGGTCACCGGCCTGACGCTGGCCAACGCCATCACGACAGTCGGCAGCGCCGATGTCGACAGCGGCGCGGGCGTCTTCACCCTCGCCGGCAACATCGGCGGTGCCGGCTCGATCGAGAAGATCGGCTCCGGCAACCTCGTGCTGAACGGCGCCAACAGCTTCACCAACCTCGCGGTGCTCAGCGGAACCGTGACCCTCGGCACCAACACCGCGGCCGGCATCGGCACCGTCGACCTGATCGGCGGCACGACGCTCGCCGCCGGGGTGTCCGGGCTGGTCGTCGCCAATTCGGTCGCGGTCAGCGGCGGCGCTGTCGCCATCGACTCGACCAAGGGCAGCTTCACGCTCGCCGGTCCGGTCACCGGCAACGGCTCACTGGCCAGCACCGGCACGCTGGTCCTGAACGGCGCCAACAGCTTCAACGGCCTCGCCATTGCGGCGGGCAGCGTGACGCTGGGTACCGATACCGCGGCCGGCTCAGGCATCGTCGCCATGGCCGCCGGGACGCGCCTCGCTGCCGGCGTCACCGGGCTGGTCGTCGCCAACGCCATCATCACCGCGGGTGTCGGCCAGCTCGACTCGGGCGCCGGGCTGCTGACGCTCGGCGGCAACATCGGTGGCGCCGGCTCGATCGCCAAGGTCGGCACCGGCACGTTGCGCCTGAACGGCACCAACAGCTTCGCCAGTGCCGCGATCAACAGCGGCACCCTGGCTATCGGCTCGGCCGGCGCCCTCGGCACCGGCAGGCTGACCGTCAACACCGGAACGACGCTGCAGGCGGCCGTCACCGGGCTGGTCTTCGCCAACGCCGTGACGCTGGTCGGCGCGACGACGGTCGATACCCAGGCCCTGGCGCTCTCGCTGACCGGCATCATCGGCGGCAGCGGCTCGATGGCCAAGATCGGCAGCGGCGCGCTGACCCTGTCGGCAGCCAACACCTACACGGGCGGCACCGGCCTTGCCGCCGGCACGCTGGCAGTCGCCAATGCAGCGGCCCTCGGCACCGGTGCGCTGACGATCACGGCGGGCACGTTGCAGGCCGGCGTCGCCGGGCTGACCCTCGCCAATGCCGTCGTCACCAGCGGCGCCGGCAGCGTCGACACCCAGGCCTTCGCGCTGACCCTGTCGGGCGCAACCTCGGGCGCGGCAGCCTTGACCAAGACCGGCAGCGGCACCCTGTTCCTGACCGGGGCCAGCACCCGGACCGGCACCACGACGATCGCTGCCGGCACGCTGAACTCGGCCGTCGCCGGGCTCGGCAGCGGCAATGTCGTCGACAATGGCGCGCTGGTCTTCAACCAGGCGGTCGATGCATCGTACGCCTCGGTCATCTCGGGCACCGGCACGGTTGCCAAGATCGGCGCCGGCAACCTGACGCTGACCGGCGTCAACACCGTGTCGGGGGCGACCTCGCTCACCGGTGGCCGCCTGACCGTGGCCGGTGCACTTTCCGCCTCGACGGTGACCGCCGCGACCGGCACGACGCTGGCTGGCACCGGCAGCATCGCCGGGCTGGTCGCCGCATCGGGTTCGGTCGTCTCGCCGGGCGCCGTCGACCTCGCCACCGGCACGCTGACGGTGTCGGGCAATGCGTCGTTCCAGGCCGGATCGACCCTGCTGGTCAATGTCCTGCCGACCACGGCCGACCGGGTCACCATCGGCGGCACCGCCAACCTGGCCGGCAACCTCGTGCTGACGGCGACGACCGGCCAGTATCTGTTCAACACCAGCTACACGCTGCTATCGGCGGCGGGTGGCCGGACGGGCACCTTCGTCGCGCCGGCGCTGACGCTGTTCGGCCCGGCCTTCGCACCGACCCTGACCTACGGCGCCAACGACCTGGTGCTGAAGCTGGTGCCGAACTCGCTGGTCGCGCTGCTCGGCACCGGGCCGAACAGTGCCAACGTGCTGGCTCGCGCCACCGCCTTCGACCGCGCCACCACCGCCGGCTTCAACCCGCAGGCGTTCTACAACCTCTACCTGCAGGGCGCGGGCCTGGGTGCGGCGCTCAACCAGTTGACCGGCGAGATCCACAGCGCCGACAGCCGCCAGGCACTCACCGACACCCGCCATGTCCGCGAGGCGGCACTTGATCGTCTCGGCGCCGGCACCGGCAGCAATGGCGGCAACGACGCCTCGTCCAGGGCAGCGGGCGAGACGGGCATTGCCGGCTGGGGCCGCGCGGTCGGCTCATGGGGTAACACCGACAGCGACGGCAACGGCGCCAAGCTCGACATCGACACCAAGGGCGTGCTGGTCGGCATCGACATCGCCAGCGGCACCTGGAAGGCCGGCGCGCTGTTCAATGCGCTGGAGAGCAAGGTCGACACCCGCATCCTGGGCACGTCGAAGGTCAAGACCACCGGCGGCGGCATCTACGGCGGCTATCGCAGCGGCCAGGGCTTCTCGCTCGCGGTCGGTGCCTCGGTCGGCAGCGTCAAGACGCACAGCAGCCGGGCGATCACCGTACCCGGCCTGACGCAGGTCCTGACCGGGCACACCAGCGGCACCAGCTACCAGGTCTTCGGCGACATCGCCTACGACCTCGCCGCCGCCGAGAAGACCCGGGTCGAGCCGTTCGTCCGCTTCGCCTATGTCGCCTATCACGTCGACGGCCTAGCCGAGAGCGGCGGTTTTGCGGGCCTGGTCTCGGGCAAGCAGAAGTACGATGCGACCTTCACCACGGTCGGCCTGCGCGCCAGCACCGAGATCGGCAAGACGGCCTCGCTGCGCGGTTCGCTGGGTTATCAATACACCGGTGGCGACCGTGCGCCGATCGCCAGCCTGTCGATCCAGGGCACCAACCAGAACGCCGGCATCCGCTCGGTGGCACTCGACAAGAGCGCCTTCGCCGGGGAGGCCGGGGTCGACGTCCACATCGGCAAGAACAGCTCGCTGGGCGTCGGCTACACCGGCGTGATCGGCAAGAACAACAGCGACAACGGCGTCAAGGCAACGCTGTCGGTCGGGTTCTGATCACCGGCTGCCCAACGCCTGAACCTCGACGCGCCGGGGGTCGTGATTGACCTCCGGCGTGCGCGTCTCTAGCCAGCAGCCTCGCCTCCGCGCCGCCTGCGGGGCCCAGCCGCTGGACGCCAGATCATGACCTTCCTCTCCGACAACGCCGCCAGCGCGTGCGACGAGGTCATCGCCGCCGTCGTCGCCGCCAATGCCGCGCAGCCCTTCGCCTATGACGGCGATACGCTCAGCGCCCGGCTCGACGCCGTGTTCGGCGAGTATTTCGGCACCGCCTGCACGGTGTTCGCCGTCTCGACCGGCACGGCCGCCAACGCCCTGAGCCTCGCTGCGATGGTGCCGCCCTATGGCGCCGTCGTCACGCACCGCGAGGCGCACATCCATGTCGACGAATGCGGTGCGCCGGAGTTCTTCACCGGGGGCGCCAAGCTGCTGCTGGTCGATGGGGCGCACGGCAAGCTGACGCCCGAGGGCATCGCCGCCGGGCTGGCGAGCCACCGCGGCGACGTCCACCAGGTCCAGCCCCGCGTCCTGTCGCTGACCCAGGCGACCGAATCCGGCACCGCCTACACGCCCGACGAAATGGCGGCGCTCGGCGATTATGCCCGGTCGCGCGGCTGGCGGCTGCATGTCGACGGTGCGCGCTTCGCCAATGCTTTGGTCCATCTCGGCTGCCATCCCGGCGACATCAGCTGGCGGGCCGGGGCTGCGGCACTCAGCTTCGGCATGATCAAGAACGGCGGCATGTCGGCGGAGGCGATCGTGGTGTTTGACCAGTCGCTCGCCGACGATCTGCGCTTCCGCCGCAAGCGCGCCGGCCAGATGCCGAGCAAGGGGCGCTTCCAGGCCGCGCAGCTGCTGGCGATGATCGAGAGCGGCGCGGTGTCGCGCAATGCCGCGGCGGCCAATGCCGGGGCGGCGCGGCTTGCCGCGGCTGCCGGTTCGCGGCTGATGCACCCGGTCGAGGCTAACGAACTGTTCGTCGACCTTGGCGGCCATTCGGAAAGCCTGCGGGCGCAGGGCTTCAAATTCTACGACTGGGGCGATGCCGGATCGGGCGAGGCGCGGCTGGTCGTCGCCTGGGACACGCCGGCGGCCGAGATCGATGCTCTGGCGCGTGCCATCGCCGCGCTGCCGGAGGCGATCGCCGCCTTGCCGTCGTGAACGCACCCTTGGTGTCGGTCCCGGCCCGGCGGCTGGTGACCCCGGCGACCGTGGTACAATTCGTGCTGCTGACGCTGATCTGGGGTTCGACCTGGCTGGTCATCAAGCATCAGATCGTCGCCGTACCGATCGCCTGGTCGGTTGCCTATCGCTTCCTCGTAGCCGGGGTGGCGATGCTGGTTTATTGCCTGGTGATGCGGCGGCCGCTGCGCCTCGGAGCCAGCGGCCATGCCTTTGCCGGCGGCGCGGCGGTGCTGCAGTTCGTCGCCAATTTCAACTTCGTCTACCAGTCGGAGCGGTTCGTCACCTCCGGGCTGGTGGCACTGGTCTTTTCGCTGCTGATCGTGCCCAACACGGTGCTTTCGCGGATCTTTCTCGGCAATCCGATCAGCGGGCGTTTCGTGCTCGGCAGCGTCATGGGGATTGCCGGGCTGGTTATGCTGGTCGGTCCCGACCTCGGCCTCGGCGGCGGCACCACCGCGCTCGGTCTCGGGCTGGCCGTGGCGGGGATGCTCAGCGCCAGCGTCGCCAACGTCATGCAGGCGAGCCAGCGCGTCCGCGGCATGCCGCTCGAGGCGTTCCTGACGACGGCGCTGCTGTACGGCGGCCTGTTGAACGCGGCTTTCGCCTTCGCCACCGCGGGGACACCGACCGCCAGCGCACAGCCGAGCTATGTGCTGGGCGTGCTGTACCTCGGGCTGGTCGCCTCGGCGCTGGCGTTCCGGCTGTACTATTCGCTGATCCGCAACATCGGGCCGGCGCGCGCGGGCTACGTCAACGTCATCGTGCCGGTGGTGGCGATGACGCTGTCGACGGTATTCGAAGCCTATGTCTGGACCCCGCTCGCGGTGTGCGGCGGGGTGCTGGCGCTGGCCGGCCTGGTGATTGCGCTGCGCAGCCGGGGCTGAGCTACTCCGCCGCCTGCGCGACCTCCAGCGACCGGCACAACCGCCACAGTTTCTCCGGCGTCGCGGGCATCTCGAGCTGCGTGCCGTCGAGCGCGTCGATGATCGCGTTCATCACCGACGGCATCGCGCCGATGGTGCCGGCTTCGCCGCAGCCTTTTACGCCCAGTGGATTGGTCGGAGACGGCGTGCCCAGCGTCGTGAAGGTGATCGCGTCGGGCATGTCGTCGGCGCGCGGGATGCCGTAGTCCATGAAGCTGCCGGTCTGCAACTGCGCCGCGTCGTCATAGACGATGTTCTCGAGCAGCGCCTGGCCCAGCCCCTGCGCAACGCCGCCGTGGATCTGGCCCAGCACCAGCATCGGGTTCACCAGCACGCCGAAATCGTCGACGAGGCCGTAGCGCGCGACGCGGACCTTGCCGGTCGCGGGGTCGATCTCGACCTCGGCGATGTGGCAGCCGTTGGGGAAGGTCGGCTTGGGCGCGTCGGGCTTGTAGCGGGCGCGGCCGTCGAGGGCGCCCGGATGGGCGGCGGCGAGTTCGCCGAAGCTGGTGGTGCGGTTGGTGCCGCGCGCCCGAAACACGCCCTCGGCATAGTCGATGTCGGTGGCGTCGAGTTGCGGGCCTGCAAGTTCCTTGCCGCGCACGATCAGGTCGTCGGCGGCGAGTTGGCACGCCGCGCCGCCCCACGCCATGCTGCGCGAGCCGCCGGTGCCGCTGCCGACTTCCAGACGCTCGGTATCGCCCTGGACGATGCGGATGCTCTCGACGTCGATGCCGAGGCGCTCGCTGACGACCTGCGCATAGGCGGTTTCATGGCCTTGGCCGTTCGACTGGGTGCCGACCGCGACCTCGACCATGCCGTCGGCGGCGACGCGGACGTCGGCATATTCGTCCTGCGAGCCACCGCCGGCGATCTCGACATAATAGGCGATGCCGCGGCCATAGCGCAGGCCCTTGCGCGCCGCTTCCGCCTTGCGCGTCGGGAAGCCCTGCCAGTCGGCCTGCTCCAGCGACTTCGCCAGCACCGCCGGGAAGTTGCCGATGTCGAAGTTGAGGCCGATGCCGTTGTCGTGCGGCAGCTCGTCGGGACGGAGCAGGTTGCGACGGCGGATTTCGTCGACGCCGATGCCGAGGTCGCGCGCCCCGGCCTCGATCAACCGCTCCATGATGTAGGCTGATTCCGGCCGTCCGGCACCGCGATAGGCGTCGACCGGCGTGGTGTTGGTGACGATGCCGTGGACGAGGTTGTGGATCGCCGGGATGCGGTAGACGCCGCCCATGATGCGCCCGCCGGCCATGGTCTGGATCGCCGGGCCGAACTGCGACTGATAGGCGCCGAGGTCGCTCCACGTCTCGACGGTCATCGCGGTGATCAGGCCGTCGGCGTCGAAACCGAGCGCGCCGTCGCTGACCATGGCGCGGCCGTGGGTGTCTGTCTGGAAGGCGTCGCTGCGGTCGCCGGTCCATTTTACCGGGCGGCCGAGGTCGCGCGCGGCGTGCAGGACCAGCGCATATTCGGGATAGACGAACGACTTCATACCGAAGCCGCCGCCGACGTCGCCGGTGACGATGCGGAGTTGGTCGGGCTCGACCTTCAATATGCCGCCGGCGATGATGCCGCGCATTCCGGCAACGCCCTGGCTGCCGACGTGGAGGGTGAAGCCGCTGGCTTCGTCCCACTGGCCGAGCGCGGCGCGAACCTCCATCGAGGTCGGGGCGACGCGGTTCTGGACGATACGCAACCGCGTGACGTGCGCGGCGGCGGCCATGCCCTCGGCCGCCTTGTCGGCCGCGCCGACCTGCCAGTCGAAGATGCTGTTGGAGGCGGCGTCGGGCCAGACCTTGGGCGCGCCCTCGGCGATGGCGGCTTCGATCGAGGCGACGACGGGGAGCTCCTCATAGTCGATCTCGACGGCGTCGGCGCCGGCGCGGGCGGCTTCGCGGGTCTCGGCGACGATAAAGGCGACGCCGTCGCCGACGAAGCGCACGGTGTCGCCGGTCAGCAGCAGCCGCGGCGTCTTCAGCGGGCCCGACAGCGGCACCATGCAGGGTACGTCGCCGTACTGGACGATGTCGGCATGGGTATAGACCGCGACGACGCCGGGCACGGCCTTGGCCGCCGTCGTGTCGATCGCGGTGATGCGGGCGTGGCCATATGGAGAGCGCAGGGTGGTGGCGTACAGCTCGCCCGCGACCTGGACGTCGTCGGTGAACCGCCCCAACCCGGTGAGCAGGCGGACATCCTCGACACGCTTGACCGACTGGCCGACACCGAACTTCATGCTCTATCTCTCCGCAAGGCAGGCGCGCAGGCCCGACCGATAGTCAGGATAGCGCAGCCTCAGCCCGAGGTCGCGCTTCATCTTGGTCGCAGCGACGCGGCGGTTCTCGGCGTAGAAGCCCTGCGCCATCGGGCTGAGCGAGGCGATCGGCGACAGCGGCGGGTAGGGGCGGCCGAGCAGGTCGCAGGCGTGTTCGGTGACGATGTTGCCGCTGGCGGGCTCGTCGTCGGCGAGATTGTAGAGGCCGGGCGCGCCGCGCGTGAAGCTGGCGACGACTGCGGCGACGATGTCGTCGACGTGGATGCGGCTGAACACCTGGCCGGTCGGTGCATCGACGCGGGTAGCGGTACCGGCGGCGACCCGGTCGAGCGCCGAGCGGCCGGGGCCGTAGATGCCGGGCAGGCGGAAGATGCGGACGTCGGGGCGGAGCGCCTGCCAGGCGAGGTCGGCGGCGGTGCGCGCGTCGCGGCGGCCACCACCGACGGGCGAGGCCTCGTCGACCCAGGCGCCCGCCGCATCGCCGTAGACCCCGGTCGAGGAGAGGTAGCCGAGCCACCGGGCCGGGGCCGTGCGGAGGGCTTCTGTGTGCAGCGCCAGGACGGGGTCACCCTCGGCGCCGGGCGGCACGCTCGACAGGATGTGGGTGGCGCCGGCGATTGCCGAGACGGTGCGCGGATCGTCGAGCGGCAGGGTGGCGCGCGACGTCCCGGTCACCTCCCAGCCGTCGGCGCGCAGCCGGGTGGCGAGGCGCGACGCGGTGTAGCCGAGGCCGAAGATCAGCAGGTGCGGCATGGCGGCTATTGCACTCCCGGTTCGCCGAGGTGCTCGGCCTTCCACTGCATCGCCTGGTGGATGCGGGTGTAGCCGGAGGGGTGGTCGAAGAACACCGCCTCCTCGAACGGCGTCGGCTCCAGCTTGCGGTACTGGCCGAGGCGGATGGCGCTGCGGGCGAATCCATCGGGAGCGCGCGCGGCGTTGAGGCCGAAGATGTCGGCCTGGGCTTCGTGGAACCGGGTGATCGTGTTGGTCACCGGGGTGGCGAGGAAGAAGAACAGGGTCAGCACCATCGTCGCCACCGCGATCGCGCCGGGGTCGGTGATGCCGGGAATGCCCCAGCCGGGATTGCGGGCGATCAACCCGGGGACGACGACCTGGATGGTGATGAAGCCGAGCAGCACGACGATCGCCAGGCTGACGATCAGGCTGGCGATGTGGTGGAGCACGTAATGGCCGGTCTCATGGCCCATGACGGCGAGGACGCCGGCATCGTCGTGGGTATTCAGCAGATTGTCGTTCAGCGCGACACGCGTGGTCGAGCCCAGCCCGGCGACGTTGGCGGACACGCGCGTCGTCTGGCGTGACGCGTCGACGACATAGACGTTGGTCGCGGGCACGCCATTGGCCTGCGCCATCTTGAGGATCGCGGTGCGCAGCGGTGACTCGGCCATCGGCGTGTACTTGTTGAACAGCGGCTCGATGAGGACCGGCGCGACGGCGATGCCGAAGGCCAGGAAGGCGATGGTCAGTACGGCTGCATAGGACCACCAGAACCGCGGCGACCGGCGCACCGCGGCCATCACTCCCGCGATGATCAATGCGGTCAGCGGCACGCCGATCGCCATGCCCTTGAGCGTGTCGCCGGCAAACGCAGCAAGGCTTTGGGTCGACATGCCGTACTGATGCTCTCGGAAGAAGCCGGTGTAGAGCGTCCAGGGCAGCCCGATCAGCGTCGTCAGCAGCAGGAAGGCGAGCGCGAACACCAATGTCGCCAGGAACATCCGCCCGCGCGTCAGTCGCTGCGACCAGGCCGACAGCCGCCCGATCCAGCCAAGCCGGAGCAGCGCCAGCGTGATGCCGATGCCGACCACCGCATTCCACAGGATCAGCCAGTAGCCGCCCTCGAAATAGCTGTCGGACTTGGCCCGTGCCGCACCGCTGAGGGTCGCCAAATAGGCGCGGGTCGCGGCGTCGACGTCGAATGCAGCGGCAAGCAAGGCCATGAATAACCCTCGAAGTGTCGTGTCTTCGTAACACAGGCGGCGGCTGGAGCAACAGCGCCGCCCGACGCGGCATCGGCGCGCCCCGCCTTGGCCGGGGATGACGCGCCGTGACGCGCCCCCTATGTACCCGGTTGTACACGGCCAATTTTCGAAAGTACCCAATGCTCGAAGCCTATGCCACGCCGCAGCTGCCCCAGACGGTTCGGCTCGCCGACTACCGCGAGCCCGACTGGCTGGTGCCGACCGTCGAGCTTGACTTCGACCTGTCGCCGGAGCGCACCACGATCCGCGCCCGGCTGACGGTGACGCGCAACGGCGATCACGACCGGCCGCTGGTGCTCGACGGGCAGGACCTGGAGCTGCAGTCGCTGACCGTCGACGGTGTCGCCGACACGACGCGGCCCGGGCGTGACACGCTGACCCTGCACATCTCCGGCGACAGCGCGGTGGTCGAGACGCTGGTGGTCACGCATCCGGCGGCCAATACCCGGTTGATGGGTCTGTACGCGTCGGGCGGCAAGCTGTGCACCCAGTGCGAGGCGGAGGGCTTCCGCCGCATCACCTTCTTCCCCGACCGGCCCGATGTGCTGTCGCGCTACACCGTGCGCATGGCTGCCGACGCGACCAGGTATCCGATCCTGCTCGCCAACGGCAATGCGGGCGCGACCGGGGTGGACGGCAGCAAGCATTGGGCGGAGTGGACCGACCCCTGGCCCAAGCCCTGCTATCTGTTCGCACTGGTCGCGGGCGACCTCCACGCGTTCCGCGACAGCTTCGTCACCATGTCGGGCCGCACCGTCGACCTGGCGATCTGGGTGGCGGAGGCCGACCTCCCGCGCTGCGCCCATGCCATGCAGGCGCTCAAGGACTCGATGGCCTGGGACGAGCGCAACTACGGCCGCGAGTACGACCTCGACGTCTTCAACATCGTCGCGGTCGCCGATTTCAACTTCGGCGCGATGGAGAACAAGGGCCTCAACGTCTTCAACTCCAAGTACATACTGGCGGATGTCGAGACCGCGACCGATGCCGATTTCGACGCTGTCGCGGCGGTCGTCGCGCACGAGTATTTCCATAACTGGACCGGCAACCGCGTCACCTGCCGCGACTGGTTCCAGCTGTCGCTGAAGGAGGGCCTGACGGTCTTTCGCGACCAGCAATTCTCCGCCGACCAGGGCTCCCGCGCCGTGCGCCGCATCGACGACGTGCGGTCGCTGCGCGCCGTGCAGTTCCAGGAGGATGCCGGGCCGATGGCGCATCCGATCCGCCCGGATCACTATATCGAGATCGGCAATTTCTACACTGCGACGGTCTATAACAAGGGCGCCGAGGTCATCCGGATGCTTCACACGCTGCTGGGGCCCGAGGGCTTCCGCGCCGGCACCGACCGTTATTTCGAGCTTTACGACGGCCAGGCGGTGACCTGCGAAGCGTTCGTCTGCGCCATGGAAGAGGCGTCGGGGCGCGACCTGACGCAGTTCCGCCGCTGGTACGAGCAGGCCGGCACGCCGCGCGTCTCGGCGACGCTGACCCATGATCCGCTGAGCGCTACGGTGGCGCTCAGGCTGGAGCAGTCGACGCCGCCGACACCCGGTCAGGAAGGCAAGCTGCCCGTCCATCTGCCGCTGCGCATCGCGCTGTTCGGGCGCCGCACCGGCGAGCGCCTCGGCGACGAGCGTCTGGTCGAGCTCACCGATGCCTCGGCGACCGTGACCTTCGAGGGCATCGCCGAATTGCCGATCCTGTCGATCAACCGCGGCTTTTCGGCGCCGGTGATCATCGAGACCGAGGCGACGCGCGCCGACCTGGCGTTCCTGTCGGCGCACGACGACGATCCATTCGCCCGCTACGAAGCGCTGCAGCGGCTGGCACTCGACGTGCTGGCGAGCGACGGTCCAGCGGACGACCTGGTCGCGGCGCTGGGTGCGACGCTCGACTCGCGGCTCGACGCGGCGTTCATCGCCGAGGCGGTGCTGCTGCCTTCGGAGGCGTTTATCGGCGATCAGGCCGCCGTCGTCGATGTCGATGCGATCCACCGGCGGCGCGACGCGGCGCGGTTGGCGGCAGCGACACAGCTCGAGGACAAATGGTGGGCCGCCTACCGCGGCAATGCGGCGAACCGCTATGAAATGACGCCCGAGGCCAAGGGGCGACGCCGGTTGCGCAACGTCGCTCTCGGCTATCTGATGGCCACCGGCTCGGCCGAGGCGGTCGCGGCAGCCTGGTCGCAGTACGACGGCGCCGACAACATGACCGACCGGATCGCGGCGCTCAGCGTGCTGGCCAACAGCGAGGCGCCGGAGCGCGAGCGGGCGCTGGCCGATTTCCACGCGCGCTTCGCCCATGACCCGTCGGTGATCGACAAGTGGTTCTCGGTGCAGGCGATGTCGACACGCGAGGATACGTTGGCGACGGTGTTCGACCTGACCCGGCATCCGGACTTCGCCACTGCCAATCCGAATCGGCTGCGCTCGCTGGTCGGGGCGTTCGGCGTCAACCAGCTGCGTTTCAACACGATCGACGGCGGCGGCTACCGCTTCCTTGCCGACCAGGTGCTGGCGGTCGACGGCGTCAATCCGCAGACTGCGGCGCGGCTGGTCGTGCCACTGGGTCGCTGGCGCCGCTTCGATGCGCAACGCGCGCTGCTGATGCAGGGCGAGTTGCACCGTATTCTCGCCGTGCCGAACCTGTCGAAGGACGTCTTCGAGATGGCGTCGAAGAGCTTGGCGTAGCGGGCACTGTCGTCATCCCGGCGTGCGCCGGGATGACGGCGCCACAGCCATGATAATCGTTCGCAAACGCATTCGCATCCTGCTATATCGGCGCGCATGAGTGGATTACGCACGATCCTCGACCTCCGGCGCGGCGAGCAGGCGACCATCGCCAGCGTCGATGCCCTCGACGTCGATCCGGTGACGACGCGCCGGCTGCACGAGATGGGCTTCGACGACGGCGTCGACGTCGAGCTGCTGCACATCGGCCCGGCCGGCGGCCCGCTGGCGGTGCGCGTCGGCAACATGGTCATCGCCCTGCGCCGGACGCTGGCGGCGATGATCGCGGTCGAGCCGGCGAACGCGATGTCGAGGCCGGTCTACCTCGAGGCCGCCGAGTGACCACCGTGCTGGCCGCCGCGCCAGGCGCGGGGCCGGTCGCAACGCCGATCCCGACAGGCGAGACCCGGCACCTGCTGGCGGCGCTGGTCGGCAATCCCAATGCCGGCAAGACCTCGCTGTTCAACGCGCTGACCGGCTCGCGGCAGAAGGTCGGCAATTATCCAGGCGTCACCGTCGAGCGCAAGGCCGGGCGGCTGGTCCTGCCCGATGGCGCGGTCGCCGAGCTGGTCGACCTGCCCGGCACCTACAGCCTGACGCCACGCTCCCCCGACGAGGCGGTGACCCGCGACATGGTCCTCGGCGCCCAGGCCGGTGAGCGGCGGCCCGACGTCATCGTCGCGGTGATCGACGCGACCAATCTTCGCAACCATCTGCGCTTCGTGCTGGAGCTGCGCCGCCTCGGCCTGCCGATGGTGGTGGCGCTCAACATGGTCGACCTGGCCGAGCGCGATGGCACCGAAATCGACGTCGCGCAGCTCAGCCGCATCCTCGGGCTGGCGGTCATCCCCACCGTCGCGGTGCGCAAGCGCGGCCTGGCCGACCTGACCGCCGCCATCGCGCCGCTGTTCGACAAGGAGCCCGCCGCGCTGGCCTCGCCCGAGGCCGATATTCGACTGCTGCAGCGCGAGGCCCGCGCCATCGCCGACACGGTGACCCTGACGCAAGGTGCCGCCCGCCGCTGGTCGCAGCGCCTCGATGCGGTGGCGTTGCACCCGGTCGCCGGGCCGATCCTGCTGGCGGCGCTGCTGTTCCTGATGTTCCAGGCGGTGTTCACCTTCGCCGAGACGCCGATGGACTGGCTGACCGCAGGCGTCACGGCGCTGCAGGCGGAGATCACGACGCTGCTGCCCGATAACTGGCTGCGCAGCCTGCTCAACGACGGCGTGCTCGGCGGCGTCGGCATGGTCATCGTCTTCTTGCCGCAGATCCTGATCCTGTTCTTCTTCATCCTGTGCCTCGAGCAATCGGGCTATATGGTCCGCGCCGCCTTCCTGATGGACCGGCTGATGGCGCGCGTCGGCCTCAATGGCCGGGCCTTCATCCCGCTGATCAGCAGCTTTGCCTGCGCCATCCCCGGCATCATGGCGACGCGCACCATCGATGAGCCGAAAGACCGCCTGACCACCATCCTGATCGCGCCGCTGATGACGTGCTCGGCGCGCCTGCCGGTCTATGCCATCGTCATCGGGGCGTTCATTCCCGACCGCGCGGTGGGGGGCGTGTTCAACCTGCAGGGACTGGTGCTGTTCGGCCTGTACGGCTTTGGCGTCGCTGGCGCGCTGCTTGCCGCCTGGGCGCTGCGGCGCACGGTGACCAAGGGTTCGACGCCGACCTTCCTGATGGAAATGCCGCAATATCAATGGCCGGCGGGGCGCGACATCGGCATCGGCCTGTACCAGCGCGCCTGGGCGTTCCTGGCGCGCGCGGGCACCATCATCCTGCTGTCGACGCTGGCGCTGTGGGCGCTGGCGTCCTGGCCCAAACCGCCGGAGGGGGCGACGCGCCCGGCGCTGGAGTATTCGATTGCCGGCAAGATCGGCGCGGCGCTGGAGCCGGTGTTCCGCCCGATTGGCTTCAACAAGGAGATCGCGCTGGCGCTGGTGCCCGGCATGGCGGCGCGCGAGGTCGCGGTTTCGGCGCTCGGCACCGTCTATGCACTGCAGGGCGACGAGGGCACCGTCACCAGGTCGCTGGTCGATCGGCTGCGCGGTGCGTGGAGCCTGCCGACCGCGCTCGCCTTCCTCGCCTGGTACGTGTTTGCGCCGCAATGCATCTCGACGCTGGCGGTGACGCGGCGCGAGACCAACGGCTGGGCCTGGCCGGCGTTCATGTTCGGCTATCTGTTCGCCATGGCCTATGTCGCCGCCGGCGCGACCTTCTGGATCGCCACCTGGCTAGGCGGCTAGGCCCGACACGATGATGATCGCCGCGAACAGGCAAAGCGTCAGCAGCGACGACAGGCCGAGGATCACCGTCCGCACCAGCGCCCCGACGCGACCAAGCTGATACGCGCCCTTCAGCTGCGCATACATGTGGACCAGCGGCACGAACATCAGCACCAGCGTCACCGGCGCGACGAGCACCTCGCTACCGAACCTGAGCAGCAGCGCCCCCGCGACGAACAGCAGCGACATGAACGACAGCGAATAGAGCGCGAACACCGTGTGGTCGTAGATCGTCACGTCGCGCCGCCAGAAGAACAGCAGCCACAGCGTCGGTAGCGACAGAGGCACCAGCAGGAAGCTGAGTTTATAGGCTTTCTGCTCGATCTTGTAGAGCGCGAAGGCGGGGTCGAGGGCGGCCTCCTTGATCCGCGCGTCGACCTGCGGGATGCCGGTGTTCGGGATGACTCGGCCCGACTCCGCGGCGCGGCGCAGATCATCCTGCCAATTGCTGTCGGCGGCGGCCTCGGCCTGCCGCTTGCCGCCCGTCGCCGTTGGCGCTGCCGTGGCGCGCTTGAGATTAGCCGAGGCGATCTCGAGCCGGCGCTCGGCGGCGTCCGCGGCGGCCTGAAGCTTGGCCAGACCGGCCGCGCTGGTGCTGGGATCCTTGCGTGCCGCCGACAATTCGATGTTGGGGCCGATCAACCCGGTGCTTGCCTCGATCATCGCCTCGCGTGCCTTCGAGATCGTTGGAGTCACCGGTTCGCCGCCGCTGCCGATCGACGGGCCGCCGAGGAAGCCGAAGACGAAGAACATCAGGAAGACGGTCAGCAGGAACAACGCCAGCGGCGCGATATAGCGGGCGCGCTTGCCATAGACATAGTCGCGGGTCAGCCGTCCGGGCCGGGCCAGCAGCAGCGGCAGGGTGCGCCACGCCTTGCTGTCGAAATGGTACAGGCCGTGGAGGAATTCCTCGAAGACGTGCCCGACGGTGCGGTGGACGTGCCCGGCCTGGCCGCAGGCGTGGCAGTAGTGGCCCTCCAGCGCGGTGCCGCAATTGGCACAGATGCCGTGTGCCGGACGCCGGTCAGCTCCCGAATTGTCGATCGCATGCGCCGCCAGTCCAGCGGTCGCCATTGCCCCGACAGCCTCCACGTCCGCGTTCAATTGAATTCCCCGTCAACCCGCGGGCAAACTGGCGCAGCGCAGGTGCAATGACAAGCGGCTGCGTGTAGCGTCTTCGCGCTGGACGAATCGCTCGTCCAGCTCTATCGTTCACTATACGTTCTTTTGGATCGAGAAGGAATACGCATGGCCGGTGTCAACAAAGTCATCCTCGTCGGACGCCTGGGCAAGGACCCGGAGACGAAGGAATTCGGCAACGGCGGCCGTGTCGTCAAGTTCAGCCTGGCGACCTCCGAGAATTGGCGCGATAAGAACAGCGGCGAGCGCAAGGAGAAGACCGAGTGGCATAACATCGTGATCTTCAACGAGAATATCGGCAAGATCGCGAGCCAGTATCTGAAGAAGGGCAGCGAGGTCTATCTCGAAGGCTCGCTCCAGACCCGCAAGTGGCAGGACCAGTCGGGTGTCGAGAAGTACACCACCGAGGTCGTGCTGCAGAACTTCAACGGCAATCTGACCCTGCTCGGCGGCCGTGACGGCGGCGGCGAGGGTGGCGGTAGCGGCGGCGGTGGCGGTGAGTACGGCGGCCGCTCGGGTGGCGGTGGCGGTAACCGCGACTTCGGCGGAGCTCCGTCCGGTGGCGGCGGCGCGGCGAAGAAGCCGGCCTATGGCAGCGACTTCTCCGACGACCTCGACGACGACGTACCGTTCTGAGGTACGTTAGTCGCGCTTCAGGACCGCGAATGGGTTGGGGCGCTTGAGGGGTACGACATTATCCTCGGGCGTCACCGGCACCGCAGCCTCGGCACCGGGCGCGCGGGGATAGGGATCCAGCGCCAGGCCAAGGCTTTGCGCCGTCGCTTCACCGAGGTCGAGGTCGTCACCGTCGAGCGGCAGCGTATCGAGGTCGGCGCCGGAGAGTTCGATATCCTCGTCGTCGACCGACTGGGTCTCGGTAAAGCGCAGGTCGACCGGCTCATCCAGCGTAAAGGCGACCGGTTCGCCCGACAGGGCGCAGGGCTGGGCGCCGCGGGCAGCGATGGCGCCGCGCACCCGGATGCCGCCGGCCTCGCGGCGCAAGATGAAGTGCGCCGACAGGCTGTCGAGCGACAACAGCCCGAAACGGCGGATCAGGGCGCTGCGCTCGTCCGGGGTCGCGTCCACCGTTTCCGCGCGCTCGATGACGCCGATCTCATGGGCGTGGACTGTGCGCGAGAATTCTGGGGTCATGTGATCACTCCGGCTTTCAGGCGCTCGTACTGCGTTGCGTCGAGGCGTGCGCACAAGGCGCGAACCTCCTTCTCGGCCCAGTCGAGCACGATCGGATCGACGCCGGCGCCGCGGTACAGGTTGCGGGCAAGCGCATCACGCAACGCCTCGCCACCGGCCAGCGCGTCGCGGTAGGCACCGAGGCGCCCACCCAGCGCGCTGACCATATGGCCGACCTGCTTGCCGACCGTCGGGTCGCCGATCCCGAGCTGGCGCAGCGAGCCGTCCATGTCGGCGATAAAGCGCTCGGTAACGTCGACCGAATATTGTGCTGCGTCCTCGCGCTCCATGCGGATCAGCAGCAGCGCCAGCACCAGCGCGACCATGTCGAAGCGCCCGTCGGTCGTGTCGGGAACCTCGCCGCGCACATACCAGTCCGGGTTCCGCGCGATCTCGACGACACGGCGATACAGCGCATCGCCCGACGGCACCCGCCGCCCCGTCCAATCCGGCCACTTCATGCGCAAACCTTGTCCAATCCCGTAGGACGGCATATTGAGGCGCGCGAACCGGCTTGCAATGGCAGCCGACAGCAGTTGCCGGGAGTTTGCCCATGCGGGCCTCGAAGTATTTGGTCGCAGCCGCCCTCGTCTCGGTCGTCTTCCTGCCGGCGTGCAGCCGGATCAAGACCAACCAGGGCTATGTCATCGACGAGTCGCTGGTCACCGCGATCCAGCCGGGCGTCGACAATCGGACATCGGTCGAGAAGACGCTGGGCCGCCCGACTTTCGTCAGCGAGTTCGGTGGCCTCGACTGGTATTACGTCTCGCGCGCGACCAGCCAGCTGGCGTTTGCCGCACCCAAGCCGACTTCGCAGTCGGTGATCAAGGTGACGTTCGACGCCAAGGGCAATGTCGCCTCCGTGAACCGCCGAGGGCTGGAGCAGGTCGCCAACATCTCGCCGACCAAGGACAAGACTCCGACGCTGGGCCGCGACGCCGGCTTCTTCAGCGACCTGTTCGGGAATTTGGGTGCGGTCGGTGCAGGGACGGCGCCGGGTGGCGATACGACGGGCCGGGATGGACCGCGCTGAGCGCGGCCAAGACTAGGGTGAAATTCGCCCTTCTCGAATTTTGACCTAGTCGCGGACTCGCGCGAAGCCGGCCGGCGGGCGAGCCCTTCGCTCGACCCGACCGACGAAGAGCGGCTTTGCCGCGATACCCTTGCTTGCTGACCTAAGCTAGAAAGAGCCCATGCCGTCGGCCGGTTCGAGCGAAGTTGCTCACCCGCCGTCCGGGCTTGCGCGAGTCCGCGATCAGGCAGAAATTCGCGAAGGGCAAATTTCCACCTGATCGCCGGCCGCGCTACGCCCCTGCGAGAGCGGCAAGCAGCAACAACGCCACGATATTCGTGATCTTGATCATCGGATTGACCGCCGGCCCTGCTGTATCCTTGTACGGATCGCCAACCGTATCGCCCGTCACCGCCGCCTGGTGCGCGGGCGAGCCCTTGCCGCCGTAAGCGCCCATCTCGATGACCTTCTTGGCATTGTCCCACGCGCCGCCGCCGCTCGTCATCGAGATGGCGACGAACAACCCGGAGATGATGACGCCCATCAGCAACGCCCCCAAAGCCGCGAAGCCGTTGCCCTGGCCCGCTACCGCGGTGATCGCGTAATAGACCACGACCGGCGCCAGCACCGGCAGCAGCGACGGGACGATCATCTCCTTGATCGCGCCGGCGGTGACCAGCCCGACGGTGCGGGCGTAATCGGGACGGACGCTGCGGTCGGCGATGCCCGGGCTCTCGCGGAACTGGGCACGGATGTCCTGCGCCACGGCCTGGGCGGTGCGGCCGACCGCGGTCATCGCCATGCCGCCGAACAGATAGGGCAGCAGCGCGCCGAGCAGCAGGCCGACGACGACGTATGGGTTCGACAGCGCGAAATCGACCTTCACCGACCCGAAGAACTGCGTCAGATCCTCGGTATAGGTGGCGAACAGCACGAGCGCGGCGAGGCCGGCCGAGCCGATCGCATAGCCCTTGGTCACCGCCTTGGTGGTGTTGCCGACCGCGTCGAGCGCGTCGGTGCGTTCGCGGACTTCGCCCTCCAGCCCGGCCATCTCGGCGATGCCGCCGGCGTTGTCGGTGACCGGGCCGTAAGCGTCGAGTGCGACGACCATGCCGGCCAGCGCCAGCATCGCGGTTGCGGCGAAGGCGATGCCGATCAGGCCGGCGAGCTGGAAGCTGGCGATGATGCCGACGACGATGACCAGCGTCGGCATCGCGGTCGACTCCATCGACACGGCCAGGCCCTGGATGACGTTGGTGCCGTGGCCCGAATCCGACGCCTTGGCGATCGACTGGACGGGGCGATAGTTGGTGCCGGTGTAATATTCGGTGATCCAGACGATCAGCCCGGTGACGCCCAGCCCGACCAGCATGCACCAGAACAGGTCCATCGCGGTGAAGGCGGTCGATGCCGCGGTAACCCGCGCCATCTCGACGCCGGTCGCCTCGCGGGCGCTGCCGATGACGGCGTTCATGTCGGGGAAGATCGCATGGGTGGCGAAATACAGCGCCGGGATCGACAGCAGCGCGGTGACGATGAAGCCCTTGTACAGCGCGCCCATGATCGAGCCCTTGCCGAGCCGGACGAAATAGGTGCCGATGATCGAGGTCAGGATGCAGACGCCGCCCGCCAGCAGCGGCAGAGTCATCAGCTTCGCCGCATCGGGCCCCGCGACCAGTAGCGCGACCAGCACCATCGTCGCGCCGATGGTCACGACATAAGTCTCGAACAGATCGGCCGCCATGCCGGCGCAGTCGCCGACATTGTCGCCGACGTTATCGGCGATGACGCCCGGGTTACGGTCGTCGTCCTCGTCGAAGCCCAGCTCGTTCTTGCCGACCATGTCGGCGCCGACGTCGGCGGCCTTGGTGAAGATGCCGCCACCGAGCCGCGCGAAGATCGAGATCAGCGAGGCGCCGAAGCTCAGCGCGATCAGGGCGACGACGACCTGGCGCTGCTGCACCGCGTCGGCGACGTTCAGCCCGCGAACTTCGGTCAGCACGTAATAGACGCCCGAGATGGCGAGCAGCGCCAACCCGGCGACCAGCATGCCGGTGACGGCGCCGGAGCGGAACGCCATGGTCAGCCCGGCCTGCAGCGAATTACGCGCGGCTTCCGCGGTGCGGACGTTGGCGCGGACCGAGATGTTCATGCCGATGAAGCCGGTCGCCCCCGACAGGACTGCGCCGACGATGAAGGCGACGGCTGGAACCGGCCCGAGGAAGACCCCGACGAGGATGGCGATGACGACGCCGACGACCGCGATGGCGACGTACTGGCGCTTCAGATAGGCGTTGGCGCCTTCCTGGATGGCGACGGCGATTTCCTGCATCCGGGCGTTGCCGGGCGAGGCGCTGAGTATCTGGCGAGAGGTTATCAGGCCGTAAAGCACTGCGAGAACGCCGCAGCCGATCGCCACCAAGACCATGTCCATCGTCGCTAATCCCCCCAAGACGCCCACCTTTTTGGCAGTGCGCGGTCAAAATCCCGAACCGTTGGGGGAAGATTGGCCGATGGGGAGGTACTTGGCAAGTATTGGCGGCGGCCCCGCGTGGAGCCGCCGCCGTCAGTTCAAGTTCAGGCTTCTTCTTCGAAGGTCACGGCGACGTCGGCATTGGCCGACAGGCGAACCTTGTCGCCCTCTACATCGGCGACCAGCCCGGTCGAGATGTAATGGTGATGGCCCTCGTGCGAACCCTGGCCGCTGTCCTTCTTGGTCAGCTTGATGCGGCCGCCCTCGACCTTGTCGACGGTGCCGACATGGACGCCATCGGCGCCGATGACTTCCATGTGTTCAGCGATCTTCTCGAGCATTGTCTTTCTCCTTGGGTGATGAAAGGCTTAGGCTACAGTTGCCTTGAGGATCTTGCCTGGGGTGCGCGGTGGCTCGCCCTTCGGCAGCGCGTCGACATGCTCCATGCCGTCGGTGACCTGGCCCCAGACGGTGTACTGGCCGTCGAGGAAGCTGCTGTCGCCGAAGCAGATGAAGAACTGGCTGTTGGCGCTGTTCGGAGCACTAGTGCGCGCCATCGAGCAGGTGCCGCGGACGTGCGGCTCCTTGGTGAACTCGGCCTTGATATCGGGCTTCTTGGAGCCGCCGCTGCCGGTGCCGCTGGGGTCGCCGCCCTGCGCCATGAAACCCGGGATGACGCGGTGGAAGACGACGCCGTCGTAAAAGCCCTCGCTGGCGAGCTCGGTGATGCGCGCGACGTGGCCGGGCGCCAGATCGGGACGCAGCTTGATCGTCACATCCCCGCTGTCGAGGGTGAGGGTCAGTGTCTGGGGCGTATCGGTCACGTCGTTCTCCTGAAAGTTCGGCGTGTAACTAGGGTCGCAGCACCCATTCGCCAAGCACCAGCCGTAACGCACCGGGCAGCGGAGACGGTCCATCGGACCCGCGGTGCACCATGACGGTGTCGCAAAGCCCGATGCACAGGCCGCGCTGGAACATGCCCATCGCCGCGCGGTAGCTGGTGTTGCCGATGCCGTGGACGCCGTAGCCGATGGTCACCGGGTCGGGGTAATGGCCCTCCGCCAGGTAGTCGATCGCGACATGGCCGACGAGGTAGCGGACATGGCCAAGTTCGGGATGTGCCTCGCGCAGCGCCCAGTTGAAGCGCACCCGACCCTCCTCGTACAATCGCGAGACGGCGACGTTGTTGAGGTGGCGGTTGACGTCCATGTCGGTGAAGCGCGTCTCCAGCGCCGCGCTCCACGGGTAGGTGGCAAGGTCGCGGCGGCGGGGATCGTTCCGCATCTCCGGGCTCACTTGGGCGGCGAGACCTCGGCGGCGCGGGCATAGGCGGCGATCGTGGCGGGGCGCGCCTTCACGGCTTCGTACCAGCGCGACAGGTGCGTCAGCGCGTCGATGCTGGCCATGTTGTTGGTGACGACGGCGAAGACCCAAGGGTAGCTCGCCATGTCGGCGACGCTGTAGCTCGCGCCGCCGAGGAACTCGCTCTCGGCCAGCCGCCGGTCCATGACCCCGAGCAGGCGCATGGTTTCGTCGGTATAGCGCTTGATACCATACTCGATCTTTTCCGGCGCAAAGCGGACGAAGTGGCTCGCCTGGCCGGCCATCGGGCCGAGGCCACCGACCTGCCAGAACAGCCACTCCTTGATGGCGACACGCTCGCGCAGCGTGTCGCCGGCGAAGCGGTGCGCCTTCTTGGCGAGGTACAGCAGGATGGCGCCGGATTCGAAGACGCTGAGCGGGCCGCCGCCGTCGCCGGGCTCGTGGTCGACGATCGCCGGCATGCGGTTGTTGGGCGAAATCTTGAGGAAGGCTGGCTCGAACTGCTCGTTCTTGGTGATGTTCACCGGCTTGATCGTATAGGCAATCCCCGCTTCCTCGAGGAACAGCGTGATCTTTCGGCCATTCGGCGTCGGCCAATAATAGAAGTCGATCATCGGGGGAGTCCTTATCGGGCGTCGCGGTTATTTCGGCGCATCGTGTCGCAGGCGCAAGGTGTAGGCTGCCCGTTCCGCTCCCCGTCATCCCGGCGAATGCCGGGACCCATTCAGCTCAGGCCCAGGGGGAAGGCCAGAAGGCCCGGCCAGCGACCGAGATCGATGCCGAATGGGTCCCGACCTGCGCCGGGATGACGCCAATTTCAAACGCGGCCCTACTGCGTCCGACCCCGCGCCTGGACGGCGGCGCGGTTCGCCTCGATCGCGGCAGGCCCCACGGCGGCATTGGCGAGGCTCGACCGCTCATGCTCGATCGCCATGCCGTCGCCGAAGTTAGCGGCATAGCCGTCGTCGATCAGCCGCTTGTAGGCGCATGCAAACCCCGGCTCGACCGACGCCATGTCCGCTGCGAGCCGCTTCGCCAGCGGGACCAGCTCGTTCGCCGCGACGACGCGGTTGACCAGTCCCCAGTCGGCAGCCGTCGCGGCATCGAGGAAATTGCCGGTCAGCGACAGTTCCTTGGCGCGGTACGGCCCGATCAGCCGCGACAGCTTCTGCGACAGGCCCCAGCCCGGCATGATGCCGATCCGCGCATGGCTGTCGGCGAAGCGCGCGTTGTCGGAGGCGATCAGCACGTCGCAGGCCAGCGCCAGTTCGAACCCGCCGGTGATGGCGACGCCGTTGATCGCGCCGATCACCGGCTTGCCGCACTGTTCGATGGCACGCACCGGATTGTCCTCGGGCGACTGGGCGTTCGCCGCGCCCATTGCACCGGCATCGCTGCCCAGTTCCTTCAGGTCGAGACCTGCGGTGAAGGCGCGGGTGCCCGCTCCGGTCAGCACGACGGCGCGAACATCGTCGTTGCCGTCCAGCGCCAGCATGACCCGCGCCAGCTCGGCGCGCAGCGAGCGCGACAGCGCGTTCATCGCCTGCGGCCGGTTGAGAGTGACCAGCGCGACATGATCGGCGATCTCGACCAATAGCTCGTCCAAGCTGACCTCCGTTTGACTGCCTCGCGGTGTTGTGACGCTCCGCCGCCAGCGCGTCAAAGCCGGATATTGCCAGCCTTGCCCGCGGGCAATAAGGATCGATGCGTGTCAGTTGAACAGCTTGCCGACGAGAATACAGCGCCCGGCGGCTCGGATGCAAAGCCGCCCGCTGCGCTTTCGCGAAGGAACGTTCCGGCCTGGATCTGGCTGGTGTTCCTGGCCGGGGCGGTCGGTCTGATGCTGTTGTTCGGCTCGCTGTACCGGGCCAACCAGGAGGCCAATGCGGAGCGCGACCGCGCCATCGCCTGGCAGAGCCACACCTATGACGTGATGCTGACCGCCGAGCGGATGCTGTCGGCGGTGTTCGATGCACAGCGCACCCTGCGCGGCTATATGCTGAGCCGCGATGCGACCTTCGTCGCGCCGTTCGACGCGGCGGCCGGCAAGGTGGAGCCGCTGCTCGCCCGGCTGCGGACGCTGACGCGCGACAATCCCGAGCAGGTCAGGCGGCTTGCCCTGCTCGACAAGATGGTCGGCGACCAGGTCGACCGGATGCGGGAAGCGGTACTCAACGGGCGGGCCGGTCGCTGGGCCGAACTCTCGGAGCGATTGCGCGAGGGCGCCGGCGAAAACACCGTTGGTGCCAGCCGCGAACTGGTCGGGCAGATCGTCGCCGAGGAGCAGGGCCTGCTGCGCGGTCGCCGCGCCGAGGTCAGTCGCGCCGATCTCCGTGCCGGTGCAGCGACCCGCGCCTTGTCGATTGCCGGCAGCATGCTGATGCTGATCATGTTGCTCGCCGGCTATATCGCCCTGCGCAGCGGCGCCCGGGCTCGGCAGGCACTGGCCGATGCACAGATCCTGGAGCGCGCCCGTGATGCGCTGGAGGCCGCGGTCGCGGTGCGGACCCGCGAGATCGCTGCTTCACACGCCGCGCTGAAGGAGGAGATCGTCCGCTCGCGCGCTGCCGAGGAGCAGGTTCGCCAGCTCCAGAAGCTTGAATCGGTGGGCCAGCTTACCGGCGGCATCGCGCATGATTTCAACAACATGCTGGCGATCATCATCGGCAGCCTGGACCTGGTGACGCGGCGCCTGAAAAGCACCGACGAGCGGGTGACCAAATATCTCGACAATGCCATGGACGGTGCCAAGCGCGCTGCGGCGCTGACGGCGCGGCTGCTGGCGTTCTCGCGGCAGCAGGCGCTGGCCCCACAGCCGCTGGATGCCAACAAGTTCGTCGGCCATATCTCGGAACTGCTGCGCCGCACGCTGGGCGAGGCGATCGCCATCGAGACCGTTCTCGCGGGCGGACTATGGCGGACCTATGCGGATTCGGGCGAGCTCGAGAACGCCATCGTCAACCTGGCGGTCAATGCGCGCGACGCGATGGAGGGCAAGGGCAGGCTGACCATCGAGACCGCCAACTCGCACCTCGACGACGCCTATGCGGCGGAACATGCGGGCGTGGCGCCGGGCCAGTATGTCGCGGTCTGCGTCACCGATACCGGCGGCGGCATGCCGGCCGAAGTCGTCGCCCGGGCCTTCGATCCGTTCTTCACCACCAAGACCGTCGGCAAGGGCACCGGCCTCGGGCTGAGCCAGGTCTATGGTTTCGTCAAACAGTCGGGCGGGCACGTCAAGATCTACTCGGAAGCCGGCAAGGGCACGACGGTCAAGCTGTACCTGCCGCGCTGGTTCGGCCCCGATGCCGAAATCCGCAACGACGACGGCTTCTCGGGCGAGATGCCGCGCGCCATCGAGGGCGAGGTGGTCCTGGTGGCCGAAGACGAGGAGCGGGTGCGCCTGATCACCGTCGATGCCCTGCGCGACCTAGGCTATACCGTCGTCCATGCCAGCGACGGCGCGGCGGCCCTGCTGGCGCTCGAGGACCAGCCGCGTATCGACCTGCTGTTCACCGATATCGTCATGCCGGGCATGACCGGGCGCGAACTTGCCGACGAGGCGGTGTCGCGGCGGCCCGGGCTGAAGGTGCTGTACACGACCGGCTACACGCGCAATGCCGTGGTCCATAATGGCACGCTCGACGCCAATGTCGCGTTCCTGCCCAAGCCGTTCGGGGTGCACTCGCTGGCGGTCAAGGTCCGGCAGGTGCTCGACGGCGGCGGCATCAACCGCCTGATCTAAGCAACGTCATCCCGGCGCATGCCGGGACCCATTCGCCAAGCTGTTCGAAGTAAGACACCTTGCGTCGAACACGACCGCAGCCGCGGATGATCGCTGAATGGGTCCCGGCATGCGCCGGGATGACGACTGGCGCTACTTCTGACCCCGGCCGCGGCCTTTGGTCATCGGATCCGGCTTCTTCGGGCGCACCCAACCCTCCGGCGGGGTCATCCGTTGCTGGCTCGTGCCCAGCCCCATGGCGCCGGGCTGCTGGCGGTGCAGTTCCCCGGCCTCGCGTGCAGCATCCGCCTGCAGCAGCGCCTTCAGCTCGTCTCGGAGGCGCGCGGCATATTCGAAGTCGTTCGCCGCTGCCGCCGCGCGCATCTGGTTTTCGAGGTTCTCGCGTACCGTCGCCATCTAGACCAGATCGGGGGCGCGCGCCTCGCTTGCAAGACGCGCCACGACATCGGCCAGCGGCAGCACGACCTGTTCGCCGCCGCCGAGCGGGCGCAGCGCCACGGTGCGCTCCTCGGCCTCGCGGCGACCCAGCACCAGCAGGTACGGCACCTTGGCCAGGCTGTGCTCGCGGACCTTGTAGTTGATTTTCTCGTTACGCTGGTCGGTCTCGGTGCGCAGGCCGGCCCGGGTCAGCAGCGCGGCGACTTCCTCCGCATATTCGTCGGCGTCGGAGACGATCGTCGCGACGACCGCCTGCACCGGCGCCAGCCACAGCGGGAAGCGCCCGGCGTGATGCTCGATCAGGATGCCGATGAAGCGCTCGAACGTCCCGAGAATGGCGCGGTGGAGCATCACCGGCCGGTGTCGCGCGCCGTCCTCGCCGACATACGACGCGTCGAGGCGCTCGGGCAGGACATAGTCGAGCTGGATCGTGCCGCACTGCCAGGTCCGCCCGATCGCATCGGTCAGGTGGAACTCGAGCTTGGGCGAATAGAAAGCGCCTTCGCCCGGCAGCTCCTCCCAGCCATATTCAGGGCCCTGTCGACCGGCGAGGAACACCGCCTCGCGCAGGTCGCCCTCGGCGCGGTCCCACATCTCGTCGGTGCCGAAGCGCTTGTCGGGGCGCAGCGCCAGCTTGATCGCGTAGCTGGTGAAGCCAAGATCCTTGTAGATCACGTCGAGCAGCTCGCAGAACAGCCGCACTTCCTCGACGATCTGGTCCTCGCGGCAGAAGATATGCGCGTCGTCCTGGGTGAACTGGCGGACGCGCATGATGCCGTGCAGCGCGCCGTGCGGCTCGTTGCGGTGACAGCAGCCGAATTCAGCCAGCCGCAGCGGCAGGTCGCGATACGACTTGATGCCCTGGCGGAAGATCAGCACGTGCGCTGGGCAATTCATCGGCTTCAAGGCCATCAAATCGCCCTCGCCGGTCAGCACCGGGCCCTCGTCGTCGACGTTCGGCACCTCGTCGGGCACGACGAACATGTTCTCGCGGTACTTGCCCCAATGGCCCGACGCCTCCCACTGGCGCGCGTCCATCAGCTGCGGGGTCTTGACCTCCAGATAGCCCGCGGCATCGAGGCGCCGGCGCATGTACGCCTCCAGCGCCCGCCACAGCACGAAGCCCTTGGGGTGCCAGAACACCGAGCCCTGCGCCTCGGCCTGGAGGTGGAACAGGTCCATGTCCTGCCCGATGCGGCGGTGGTCGCGCTTCGCTGCTTCCTCCAGCCGTACCAGGTGCGCGTCGAGCTGCTTCTTGTTGAGCCAGCCGGTGCCGTAGATGCGGCTGAGCATCGCATTGGCCTGGTCGCCGCGCCAATAGGCTCCCGACACGCGGGTCAGCTTGAACGCTTGCGGGTCGAGCTTGCCGGTCGACGGCATATGCGGGCCCCGGCACAGGTCGAGCCAGTCGCCGGCGCGGTAGATGGTCAGCGCCTCGCCCTCGGGCAGCTCGGCCGCCCATTCGGCCTTGAAGCTCTCGCCGTGCTCCTTGAAATAGGCGATCAGCTGGTCGCGCTGCCATTCCTCGCGGACCAGCGGCGCGTTGCGGGCGATGATGGCGCGCATCTCCGCCTCGATCAGCGGCAGGTCCTCGTCGGTGAACGGGCGGTCGGCGGGCGCGAAGTCATAATAGAAGCCATCGTCGGTCGACGGTCCGAAGGTGATCTGGGTGTTCGGAAACAGGTGCTGCACCGCTTCGGCCAGCACATGCGCATAGTCGTGGCGCGCCAGCTCCAGCGCGTCGGCCTCGTCCTTCGACGTCACCAGCGAAAATTTCGCATCGCCTTCGATAGGGCGTGACAGGTCGCGCATCTCGCCGTCGATGCGCGCCGCCAGCGCTGCCTTGGCGAGGCCCGGGCCGATGCTGGCCGCAACCTCCGCCGGCGTAGTCCCGCGCGCCACTTCGCGCATGGAGCCGTCGGGAAGGGTGAGGGTGATGAGGTCGGACATAACCGGGCGCACCTGCGGGAAAGCAGGCGGGCAAGTCAAGTTTTGCCCGGTCCGCTTCAGGGTCAGACGTGACCCGGCCTTCCGTCTTGCTTTCCCGGGCCGGTAGCCGATGATGCCGCATGATCCTGCCCGACTTCACGCTTGATCGTCGCCGCCTGCTCGGCGGAGCGCTGCTCGCGGCCACGCTCGGGTCGCTGCCGCGCCTGGCAGATGCCGCGGAGATCGACACGTCGGGCCTGAGCAACATCACCGGCGCCGTGCCGCGCATCGGGGCCGCCGAGCGGGCGGCCCGGCTGGAGCGGGCGCAGTCGTTGATGCAGGCGGCGGGTATCGCGGCGATCCTGGTCGAGCCCGGCGCCTCGCTGATCTATTTCACCGGCATCGACTGGTTCCGTAGCGAGCGGCTGACGCTGGCGATCATTCCGGCGCGTGGCCAGCCGGTCATCGTCACCTCGTTCTTCGAAGAGCCCTCGGTCAGACAGACGCTCGGCATCCCCGCCGACGTCCGCGTCTGGCAGGAGGACGAGAGCCCGCACGCGCTGGTCGCCGCCGCGCTGCGCCAGTTCGGCGCTGAAAAGGCCGTGGTCGGCATCGAGGAAAGCGTGCGCTTCTTTGCCAGCGACGGTCTGGCGCACCTGTTGCCGGGCGTCCGGCTGGTCTCCGCCGACCCGATCGTGCGTGGCTGCCGGATGATCAAGACGGCGCCCGAGATCGCGCTGATGCAGGCAGCGACCGACGTCACCATCGCCGCCTATCGCTGGACCTGGCCGCGCATCCGCACGGGCATGACGCCCGAGCAGATTGGCGCGATGATGGACGCCGCGACGATCAAGCTCGGCGGCGTGCCAGAGTTCTCGCTGATCCTGCTCGGCGAGGCCGCCGCCTATCCGCATGGCTCCAACAAGCCGCAGGCGGTGCGAGAGGGCGAAGTCGTTCTGATGGACTGCGGCTGCACGGTGCAGGGCTATCAATCCGACGTGTCGCGGACCTTCGTGCCCGGCACCGCTCCCGACGCCGTGCGCCGCGTCTGGGACATCGTCGCCAAAGGCCAGCAGACGGCGTTTGCAGCCGCGCGGATCGGCGTTCCGGCGGGCAGTATCGACGATGCGGTCCGCGGCTATTACACGGCGCAGGGCTTCGGCCCCGGCTACCGCCTGCCCGGCCTGTCGCATCGCACCGGCCACGGCATCGGGCTCGACGGGCACGAGCCGGTCAACCTCGTCCACGGCGAAGCGACGCGGCTGGCGCCGGGCATGTGCTTTTCGAACGAGCCCGGGCTGTACCTTCCCGGCAAGTTCGGCGTGCGGCTGGAGGATTGCTTCCACATGACCGCGACCGGTCCGCGCTGGTTCTCGACGCCACCGCGATCGCTCGATCACCCGTTCGACTAGGCTGGTGTCTCCGCGGCCGGGACGGGCAGCGACCTTGCAGCGTCTTGACCGGGGCGGCGCGCTGCCCCAACTCCGCCCGCGATGACCATCGCCGATTTCGAAGATGTCGAGGCCGAGTTCGAGGCGCTCGACGAGTGGGACGACCGCTACCGGTTGTTGATCGACCTCGGTCGGGCGCTGCCGGCGATGCCCGACGTGCTCAAGACCGACGCGACGCGGGTTCGCGGTTGCGCCAGCCAGGTCTGGCTGTACCCGACGAAACAGGGCGATCGCCTGCACTTCGACGCGGACAGCGACGCCGCGATCGTCAAGGGACTTGTGGCGCTGGTGCTACTGCTGGTGCAGGACCGCGACGCCGCCAGCATCGACCCGGCAGCGATCCGCGCCAGGCTCGATGCACTGGGCCTGTCCAAGCACCTGTCGTCCAACCGCACTCAGGGCCTCGCCTCGATGATCGCCCGTATCGGCGAACTGGCGCACCCGGCCTGAGTAACGGCGCCGCGTCATCCACGCCGAATAATAGTCGATTCTAGGTCGTAACAAGTTACGTTACGACCACGGTCTGGTAATGAATAATTAAGACACGTGCACCTGTGTGATAATTTCAGCACACCGCCCGATCTTCGGCCGATGCAGTAAATCAGCGCATTGCCAGCACCGCATCCCACCAAATAGGGTCACTGATACTTCGAGCCGATGGGCACGGTTTGTCAACATTTTGGTCCGGCTGGACCATGGGGTATGTAGCATGAACTTGATTTCTGGACGTTGGCCTTCGCTTTCCAGCGCTATGGGCCGCACTGTTCTTCTAGGTGCCAGCGCATTGACCGGCGCCATGGTCGTTTTGCCTGCTGCCGTTTATGCGCAGCCTGCCGTGCAAGCGCCGCCGACCGGTGAAGCTCCGCCACCAGCGGCCGCAGCCAGCGACACCGCAGCAAGTGCCGACGGCGGCATCGGCAACGAAGAGACCATCGTCGTCACCGGGTCGCGCATCCGTCGCCCCAACCTTCAGTCCACCGTTCCGGTGACGTCGGTCAGCGGCCAGGAGTTCTTCGAGACCGGCTCCGTCGCGATCGGTGATACGCTGAACCAGCTTCCCGCCCTGCGCAGCACCTTCAGCCAGGCGAACTCGACCCGCTTCCTCGGCACCACCGGCCTTAACCTGCTCGACCTGCGCGGTCTTGGCACGGCGCGCACCCTGGTGCTGGTCAACGGCCGCCGCCACGTCGGTTCGGACATCCTGAACAACGCCGTGTCGCCCGACACCAATACGATCCCCACCGACCTGATCGAGCGCGTCGATGTCGTCACCGGCGGTAACTCCGCGGTCTACGGTTCCGACGCCGTTGCCGGTGTCGTCAACTTCGTCCTGAAGAACAATTTCGACGGCCTGCAGGTTCGCGGCCAGAGCGGCATCAGCACCTATGGCGACGCCGGTGCGCGCTACGCCAGCGTCCTCGCCGGCAAGAACTTCGCCGACGGTCGCGGCAACATCGCCGTCAATCTGGAATACGCCCGCCAGGATCGCTTCTCCGCATCCGACCGGCCCAACCTGCGCACCACGAGCGCCTTCGTCGTCGTCGACACCGACCCTGCGAGCGCAGTCAACGGCGCCGATGGCACGCCTGACCGTCAGTTCTTCCGTGACATCCGCTCGGCCACTATTGCTCCGGGCGGGCAGCTTGGCTTCGCCAGCCCGACGGGAGCATGTGGTCGCGACTCAAACGGTGCCGCGTACACGTGCGGCTTCCTGTTCCAGCCGGATGGTACCCTTGTCCCGCAGACCGGGACCCGCGTTGGTCTGGCGCCGAATGGTAATTTCGTCGGCGGCAACGGCAGCAACAATCGCGAAGGCCAGATCCTCGGCATTCTTCCGCAGCAGGATCGCTACAGCTTCAACGCCCTCGGCCACTTCGATGTGTCGCCGGCGTTCGTACCATTCTTCGAAGCGAAGTATGTCCGCATCAACACGGTCGGCAGCCAGAGCGGACCAGCGTTCTTCCAGGGTGCCAATTTCGGCGACGATCCGGCCAATAACCGGGAGCGGCCCCGTCTGGACAACCCGTTCCTGACGGCCCAGGCGCGCACCCTGATCACGCAGCAGCTGCTGGCCGCCAATCCTGCCGCCGACGTGAGCGATTCCGGTCGTTTCACTCTGCGTGAAAATCTGCTGGATCTGGGTATCCGCCAAGAAGCTTCGCGCCGTGAGACATACCGGGCGGTCGTCGGCGTCCGCGGCGACTTCAACGATGACTGGAACTACGAGCTTTCGGCAAACTACGGCGTCTTCAAGGAGCGCACCAAGGTCGAGGGCAACCTCAACGTCCAGCGCTTCCTGCTCGGTCTCGACAGCACCCGCAATGCCGCCGGCCAGATCGTCTGCCGTTCGCAGATCGATCCGTCCGCAGCCATCGACTATGTCGGCGGCCAGCCGGCAATCCTCGCCCGTGACGTCGCGGCCTGCGTACCGGTGAACCCGTTCGGCAGCGGCAACATCTCTCAGGCGGCGCGTAATTACTCGCTCTCCGATACGACTTCGGTCGGCAAGATCACACAGCTCGACATCAGCGGCTTCGTCAACGGCGACACCAGCCAGTTGTTCAGCCTGCCGGGCGGTCCTATCGCCTTCTCGCTGGGTGGCGAATATCGTCGTGAGACGAACTACTTCGTCGCCGATCCGCTGGTCGCCCAGGGCTATACCTTCTACAACTCGCTGCCGCTGTTTGATCCGCCGTCCTTCCAGGTCAAGGAACTGTTCGGCGAAATCCGCGTCCCGCTGGTCAAGGATGTGCCGTTCCTGCAGGAGTTGACCCTCAGCGGCTCGGGGCGCGTCTCCGACTACAAGGGCGCTGTCGGCACGGTTTACGCGTATAACGGCGGTGTCGACTGGACGCCGGTAAACGGCCTGCGCCTGCGCGGCGCCTATTCGCGCTCGGTCCGTGCGCCGAACCTGTCCGAGCTCTACGCGGCACAGAGCCAGAACTTCACGCCGGCGCCTGACGATCCATGCTCGGCTCGGAACATCGGCACCGGCTCGGCGACGCGCGCCGCAAACTGCGCTGCGGCGGGCATCCCGACCTCGTACGATTATGTCTACACCTCGTCGCTCGAGATCCGCAGCGGCGGCAATCCCAACCTGCAGGCCGAGAAGTCCGACTCCTACACTGTCGGCGGCGTCTTCACTCCCGCGTTCGCGCCTGGGCTGTCGCTGACGGCGGACTACTTCGACATCACCGTCAACAAGGTGATCTCGTCGGTCGATGCGCAGGACATCCTCAACAACTGCTACGACTCACCGACCCTGACCAACCCGTTCTGCGGTTCTTTCACGCGTCAGGGCGCTACCGGGACCGGTCCGGTTGGCGAGCAGCCGTTCCGCGTCATCGAGGGCAGCCTGCTGACCAGCGTGCTCAACTTCGCCAAGCTCAAGACGCGCGGTATCGACGTCGAATTGGCCTATACGCGCCAAGTCGAGGGCGTCGGCCAGATCAACGCCCGCGTCGCCTACACGCACGTCTTCCAGAACGACCAGTTCCTCGACCCGTCGCAGCCCAACTATGCGGATCGCCTGTTGCTCGAACTCGGCAACCCGCGTGACGCAGCCAACTTCAACCTTGGCGTGAAGCGTGGTGCGGTCGGGATCAGCTACCAGGGTCGCTACATCGGCAAGCAGGTCCTGAACACTTACGAGGACCTGTTCAGCGTGCAGGGCCGCGCGCCCGAGAACGCCGACTACGCTAGCAGCCGCTTCTACAAGGCCGTCGTCTATCACGACGTCCGGATCGCCTTCGACGCCAGCGACAAGTTCAACATCTACGGCGGTGTCGACAATGCGCTCAACAAGAAGGTCCAGTTCGGCGGCAGCGGTGTCGGCGACGGCACGGGCATCTACGAGCCGAAGGGCCGCTACATGTACGTCGGCGTTGTCGCCAAGTACTGATCTGCACTCATCGTCCTTGGGCCGGCCGGAGCATCGTCTCCGGCCGGCCCTAACTTTGTCGGCCCGGTCATGAGTCTTGCCGATGAAGCGGGGGCGCTGGCCGCGAGCGGCCGCATCGCCGAGGCCGTGCAGCGGCTGCGGCAGTCGGGTGACGGCGGAGCGCTGCTGGCCCTGGCGATCTGGACGCTGACCGGTCGTCACGTCACGCGCGATCTGCCGGCAGCCCGCGAACTCTTTCACCAAGCCGCGCAAGCCGGGGATGCGACGGCGATTGGCGTCCACACCTGTTTGCTGGCGAATGGCGCGGGTGGCCGGCCCGACTGGCCAGCCGCGCTGGCCCATCTGGCCATCCGCACCGATGCTGCCGCGGCGCGGATGCGACAGGTGCTCGCCGCCATGGCGTTGCGGGACGACGGCAGTCCGTCCGTGCCGCCGGTGCCCGAGCCGATCTGCGCGCGCCCGACCGTCCTGCTGTTTCGCTCGCTGCTCAGCCCGCTGGAATGCGACTATCTGCGGGAGATCGCGACGCCCCTGCTCGAGCCGTCGGTCGTCATCGACTCGCGCACCGGCCGGTCGATCCGCGATCCGGTCCGCACCTCCGACACTGCAGCTTTTCCGTTCGTGTCCGAGGATCCGGTCGTGCATGCGTTGAACCGGCGGTTCGCCGCCGCGACGCGAACGCAGGTCGACCAGGGCGAGCCCTTGCAGGTCCTGCGCTACGATCCCGGCCAGCAGTTCCACCCGCACACCGATGCGCTCGCCGGCGACGCGAACCCGCGCGTCTGGACCGTGCTGACCTGGCTCAACACGCAATACGAGGGCGGGCGCACCCATTTCATCACACCCGACCTTCGTATTCGCGGTGGCCAGGGCGATGCCATCGCCTTTCGCAGCGCCGATGCCTCGGGCCGCGCCGACCCGGCCTCCCGACATGCCGGTGAGCCGGTCACGCGCGGCACGAAGTTCCTGGCATCGCGCTGGATCAGGGCCCGGCGGCTGACCGTCTAGCCAGGCGCCTACAAGATACTGCGCTCGAAGCGCGTGCCGCGGCGCAGGACGAAGCGCACCTTGCGATTGTGGAAGTCGAGCGAGACGCGGCGGAAGCTGTCGAGCACGTCGGTGCCGAGCAGCAGCGCCGGCTGCTTGTCGAGGCCGAACAGCGCGAATGGCGGCACGTCGGCAAAGGCCACCGGCACGTTGCGCAGGATCACTCCGCCGATGCGGATTTCGGGCATGATCGCCAGGTCGGCGACGGTGCTTTGACCGGTCACGCTGATCAGGGTGATCGGCCGGGCAGGCAGATGGCTGCGGATGGCGCGGGCGCGCAGGGCCATGTTGCCGACGGTGATCTCGGAACCGGTGTCGATCACGGCATAGATCGAGCGACCGTCGGTGCTTGCCTGGGTCAGGATCAGTTGGCCCTTGCGGCGGCGCGCGGTGACGACGATCTCGCCCTCCTCGCGCGGCGGCGGATTGCGCGAATCCTGGATCGTCACCTGGCGCCGTTCGAAATCGAGCATCAGCCGCTGCTCCGCCAGCGCGTCGATGCCGAGTACGCCCTGCGCGCCGATGAAGGCTTCGGACAGCATCGGTGCGATGATGTTGTTCAGTTCGCTGGAGCCGATCTTCAGTGTGTCGATGACTGCGGTCGAGGCGATGCTCGGTCCGGCCATGCTCTGCAGATTGACCCGCGGCCCGGGCGTCATGGCGAGGCGGGTGGCAAGGCCGGTGCCGATCACCGAACGGTCGGCGCCGCTGTCGACGAGAAAGCGGAACGGGCCCTGGCCGTTGACGTCGACGTCGATGAACATGCGCGTGCGGATCTGCTTGGCATCGAGCGCGTCGCCGGTGATCTCCAGGGTATTGTCGAGCGCGGCCGGCGGGATGGTGGGAGCGTTCCCGGCATCGGTCGGCACCTGCAACATGGCGACGGCGAGTGCGAACAGCAACATCGCCGCCAGTCTGCGCCGATGCGGCGGCACGGGCAAGCCAGCCCTAGCATCGACCGGGCAGCGCGGTTAAGCGGTGCGCTGTTCCAACGCCGGAGACTGGCCGTGACCGACGACGATATCGCATTGGCCCATGACCTTGCCGAAGCAGCAGGCGCAGCGATCCGCCCGTATTTTCGCGCGCCGTTCGACATCGAGAGCAAGGCCGACGCGTCGCCAGTGACCGTCGCCGACCGCGCCGCCGAAGCTGCGATGCGGACCATCATCGCCGAGCGGCGGCCGGACGACGGTGTGATCGGGGAGGAATATGGCGAGGACCGGCCCGATGCGGCGCGGGTCTGGGTGTTCGATCCGATCGACGGGACGCGCGCCTTCATTGCCGGGCGGGCGCTGTTCGGCACGCTGATCGCACTGCTGGAGAATGGTCGGCCAGTGCTGGGCGTCATCGACCAGCCGATCGCGCGGGAGCGTTGGGTCGGGGCGCCGGGGCGAGGCACGACGTTGAACGGCGTCGCGGCGCGCACCCGCCGCTGCGCCGACCTGTCCAGCGCCTATCTCGGCACGACGTCGCCGCACGCCTTCGACGCCGATGATTTCAGCCAGTTCGAGCAGCTGCGTGCCGGCGTCCGCGACACGTTGTACGGCGGCGACTGCCACAATTACGGGCTGCTCGGCAGCGGTCACCTCGACCTGGTCGTCGAGGCCAGCCTGAAGATCTACGACTGGGCGGCGCTGGTCCCGGTGGTCGAGGGCGCCGGCGGCATCATGCGCGACTGGAGCGGCGCACCGCTTGCGCGTGGCTCGGACGGGCGCGTCGTTGCAGCGGGCGACCCGGCGTTGCTTGCGGCCGCTCTCGCCCGCCTGGCCTAGTCACCCCGCACGCCGCGGACGATCCATCGCCCCGCGGTGGCGAGCAGGCCGAGCCCGGCCGGCAGGCCGAACGCCAGCTCGACGATCGCGACGCGGGCGCGGTAGGCGGCGAACTGGCTCGCCTCGATCTCGGCGATCCGCTGCTCGCTGGTGTCGGGCCCGACATCGGCGGCGGCCTGGTCGGCGATGTCGATCGCCTGCGAGCGCTGCTGATAGGCGTAGCCGCACCAGCCCCACCAGACCAGCAGCAGCAACGTCGATAATCGCAACCAGCGCCGTGGGATGGCCATTGCCGTCCGCTAGCCCGGCTGTGCCGCTCCATCAACCCCGCGGCGGTCGCGTGCAGCGAACTTAGGTAGCCGCGCGGGGCCGCGTCGACTAAACAGCGGCGATGAGCAAGGCGGCAACATCGAGATCAGGACGATGACCGAGATCGTCGCGGTCGACATCGGCGGCACGCATGCGCGCTTTGCGATCGCGACGATCGAGCATGGCAAGGTCGTGGCGGTCGAGCCCGAGACTGTCCTCAAGGTCAGCGAACATGCCAGCCTGGAAACCGCCTGGGAGACGTTCGGTACCACGCTGGGCCGACCGTTGCCGACCGCTGCCGGGATCGCCGTCGCCTGCCCGACTGATGGCGCCATCCTGAAGCTGGCCAATAATCCCTGGATCATCCGACCGGCGCTGCTGCCGCATCGGCTTGGTCTGGCCGAGCTCAGCCTGTGCAACGATTTCGCTGCTGTCGGTCACGCCGTCGCCCAGCTCGGCGAAGAGAATTTCACGCATCTGTGCGGTCCCGACATACCGCTGCCGCGCGACGGCGTGGTCAGCATCCTGGGTCCCGGTACCGGGCTGGGCGTGTCGCTGCTCGCGCAATCGGGCGGCAGCTACCAGATCGTCCCGACCGAGGGCGGCCACACCGACTATGCGCCGCTCGACCGTATCGAGGACATGATCCTCAATCGCCTGCGCAGCCGCTTCCGCCGGGTGTCGGTCGAGCGCATGGTCGCCGGGCCGGCGCTGGTCGATATCTACGCCGTGTTGGCAGGCATCGAGGGCCGCGACGAGATCGCCGACGACAAGACGCTGTGGCAACTGGCGCTGACCGGGCAGGACAGCCTGGCGGTTGCGGCGCTCGACCGGTTCTGCCTGGCGCTGGGGGCCGTCGCTGGCGACGTCGCGCTGACACAGGGTGCCAAGGCGGTGGTCATCGCCGGCGGGCTGGGGCTGCGCCTGAAGGACTATCTGCCGCAGTCGGGCTTTTGCGACCGTTTCCGCGCCAAGGGTCGCTTCGAAGCCCTGATGACGTCGCAGCCGGTCAAGCTGCTGACCTATTCGCAGCCCGGCCTCTACGGGGCGGCGGCGGCGTTCGCGGTCGAACATGCCGACCTTTGAGGTTCGCATGGAGCGGCGGTCTGACGCGCCATCCCGCCGCGGCTGCCGTGCCGGAACGGATACGCTAGCGAACTGTTCAACCGGGTGAATTTCCTCCCGCCCTCCGTACAAGATTTGATGTCGCCGTTGACCCACGGATTTCCAGTTGTGCGGCAACGCGTCGAGGTGAGGGCACTGCTGTGCGTCGCCGTAATGGCGCTTGCCGTTGCCGGCTGCGGCAAGAAGGACGACGAGAAAAAGGGTCCGCCGCCTACGCCAGAGGCTGGCGTGGTGACGCTGCAGACGCAGACCGTGCCGCTATATATTGAATTGCCGGGCCGCACCGCCGCTTATGAAGTGTCGGAAGTGCGGCCGCAGGTGTCGGGCCTGATCACGGCGCGGCTGTTCACCGAAGGTGCGCTCGTCAAGAAGGGCCAGACGCTCTACCGGATCGACCCTCGGCTGTATCAAGCCGCTGCGGCGCAGGCACAGGCCAACCTCGCCAGCGCAAAGGCGGCACAGACGGCGGCACAGGCGCGCGCCGAACGCTACAAGCCGCTCGCGCAGATCGAAGCGGTCAGCAAGCAGGACTATGCCGACGCCGCCGCCACCGCGGGGCAGGCAGTCGCGGCAGTCGCCCAGAACAACGCCGCGGTGCAGACCAGTGCGATCAACCTGCGCTTCACGCGGGTGCCGGCGCCGATCACCGGGCGCATCGGACGATCGCTGGCGACGACGGGTGCGTTGGTCACCTCGGGCCAGGCCGATGCGCTGACCACCATCCAGCGGCTCGACCCGATCTTCGTCGACATCCAGCAGTCCAGCGCCGACCTGCTGGCCCTGCGACGCGGCCTGTCGAGCGGCGGCGTCACCCCGTCGTCGGCCGCGGTCCGCCTGCAACTGGAAGATGGCAGCGACTATGCCGCCACAGGGCGCGTCCAGTTTTCCGAGGCGATGGTCGACGCGAATACCGGTACCGTGACCCTGCGTGCCAGCTTCCCCAACCGCCAGGGCCTGCTGCTGCCGGGCATGTACGTCCGCGCCAAGCTGTCGCAAGTCACCGCGCCCAATGCCATCCTGGCGCCGCAGACCGGGATCGCGCGCGACCCGCGGGGCAATGCGACGGCGTTGGTGATCGGCGAGGGCAACAAGGTCGTGCTGCGCAATATCGTCGCCGAGCGCAGCATCGGCGACAAGTGGCTGGTCACCTCCGGGCTCAAGTCCGGCGACCGCTTGATCGTCGAGGGGCTGAGCCGGATCAAGCCGGGCCAGGTGGTCAAGCCGGTGCCGGCGGGATCGAAGCCCCAGCCCAAGCCGCAGGGCGGCAAGTCGGGCGGCGACCAGTCCGGGGGCGGTGACGCTTCCACGAAAAGCTGACGGGCGATGCTGTCGAAAGTCTTCATCGACCGGCCGATTTTCGCTTGGGTCATCGCCATCGTCATCATGCTCGCGGGCATCGGCGGCATCCTGGCGCTGCCGATCGCGCAATATCCGGACATCGCGCCGCCATCGGTCAATATCCGCGCCACCTATCCAGGTGCCTCGGCGGACATCCTCGAGTCCAGCGTCACCTCGGTCATCGAGCAGCAGCTGACCGGCATCGACGGACTGATCTATTTCTCGGCGACCTCGAACGCCTCGGGCCAGGTGACGATCACCGTTACCTTCGACAAGGGCACCAACCCCGACATCGCGCAGGTCCAGGTCCAGAACAAGGTCCAGCAGGCACTGTCCCGCCTGCCGCAGCAGGTCCAGGCGCAGGGGCTGATCGTCACCAAGTCAAACCCCGACTTCCTGATGGTCGTCGGCATCTACGACGAGAGCGACCGGCGTAACAGCGGCGACGTCGCGGACTATCTGGTGTCGTCGCTGCAGGACACCATCGGCCGGATCAAGGGCGTCGGCGATTTCAACGTCTTCGGCTCGCAATACGCCATGCGGATCTGGATGGACCCGTTCAAGCTCGCCAGCTTCCAGCTGATGCCGAGCGACGTCACGGCGGCGATCACCGCCCAGAACACCCAGGTCGCGGCCGGGCAGATCGGCGGCCAGCCCAGCCCGAATGCGCAGATGCTCAACGCCACGGTGACGGCGCGCTCGCGGCTGACCACTCCGGCGGAGTTCCGCAAGATCATCGTCAAGACCCAGTCCGACGGGTCCAAGGTGCTGCTCCAGGACGTCGCCCGGGTCGAGCTCGGCAGCGAGAGCTATACCTCGCTCGGCCGTTTGAACGGCCATCCGGCGTCGGGCATCGCCATCCAGCTGGCCCCCGGTGCCGACGCGTTAAAGACCGCCGAACTGGTTCGCGCCGAGATCGCCAACCAGGCCAAGTCGTTCCCCGACGGCTTCAAATACGCCTTCCCCAACGATAGCACCGCCTTCATCAAACTGTCGGTCAAGGAGGTCGTGAAGACGCTGGGCGAGGCGATCGTGCTGGTCGTCATCGTCATGTTCGTCTTCCTGCAGAGCTGGCGCGCGACGCTGATCCCCGCGATCGCGGTGCCGGTCGTGCTGCTCGGCACCTTCGGCGTGCTGGCGCTGTTCGGCTTCTCGATCAACGTGCTGACGCTGTTCGGGCTGGTCCTGTCGATCGGCCTGCTCGTCGACGACGCGATCGTCGTCGTCGAGAACGTCGAACGCGTCATGGAGGAAAATCCCGACATCAGCCCGCACGACGCCACCGTCCAGTCGATGGAGGAGATCCAGTCCGCGCTGATCGGCATCGCCATGGTGCTGTCGGCGGTGTTCCTACCGATGGCGTTCTTCGGTGGCTCGGTCGGCGTCATCTACCGCCAGTTCTCGATCACTATCGTGTCGTCGATGGTGCTGTCGGTGGTGGTCGCGCTGGTCCTGTCCCCGGCCTTGGCGGCGACGCTGCTCAAGCGCCCCGACAAGGACAAGAAGGCGGGGTTCGTCGACCGCTACGGCAAGAAGTTCAACGACTGGTTCAACCGCACCGCCGATCGCTATGTCGAGGCGGTCAAGTCGATCATCGCCAGCAAGCTCCTGCCGATCATCGGCTATGTGCTGGTCGTCGGCCTGCTGGTCTTCCTATTCGTGCGGCTGCCGACCAGCTTCCTACCTAGCGAGGACCAGGGCGTCGCCCAGATCCAGTACACCCTGCCACCCGGCGCCACCCAGGCGCGGACGCTGGCGGCGGTCACGACGATCGAGAATTACTTCCTCAAGCAGGAGCACAACACGGCGGCGCTGCTGGCGTTCGTCGGGCAGAGCCAGCAGGGCAGTGGCCAGAACACCGGACGCGGCTTCGTCGCGTTCAAGCCGTGGGACGATCGCAAGGGCAAGGAAAATACCGCGCTGGCGATCACCAAGCGTGCCACGGCCCAGCTTTCGGGCGAACTGCGCGACGTCAAGTTCTTCGCGCTCAATCCGCCGCCGGTGCGCGGCCTCGGCCAGTCGAGCGGCTTCACGCTGGAGTTGCTCAACACTGGCGGGCTCAGCCGCAACGATTTCAAGGCGGCGCGCGACAAGCTGATCAGCGAGGCGCAGGGCGATCCGCTGCTCAGCCAGGTGCGGCAGAACTCGCTGGAGGATGTGCCGACGCTGCAGGTCGTGGTCGACCAGGACAAGGTCGGGGCGCTCGGCATCGTCCAGTCCAACGTCGACTCGACGCTGAGCGCGGCCTGGGGCGGCGTCTACGTCAACGACTTCGTCGATCGCGGCCGGGTCAAGCGCGTCTATGTCCAGGGCGACGCACCGTACCGCAGCCGCCCAGAAGATCTGTCGAACTGGTTCGTCCGTACCAGCACCGGGGCGATGGCGCCGTTCTCGGCGTTCGCCAAGACCGTCTGGCTGCAGGCGCCGACGACGCTCGCCCGCTTCAACGGACAGCCGGCCTATGAAATCCAGGGCGATGCCGCCGAGGGCGAAAGCTCCGGCGAGGCGATGCAGAAGATGATGGACCTCGCCAAGGACATCAAGGGCGTGTCGGTGGAGTGGAGCGGGCTGTCGTACCAGGAGCGCCTGTCGGGCGGGCAGACGCCGATCCTGTATTCGCTGTCGCTGCTGGTGATCTTCCTCTGCCTCGCGGCCCTGTACGAGAGCTGGTCGATCCCCCTGTCGGTGCTGCTGGTGATCCCGCTCGGGCTGGTCGGTGCAGCACTGGCGGTGACCTTGCGCGGCCTCGAGAACGACGTCTATTTCCAGGTCGGACTGCTGACCACGATGGGCCTGTCGGCCAAGAACGCCATCCTGATCGTCGAGTTCGCGGAGCAGGCCGAGCGCGGCGGCAAGAGTCCCTACGACGCCGCACTGGAAGCGGCGCGGCTGCGGTTGCGCCCGATTATCATGACCAGCCTGGCCTTCATCTTCGGCGTCATCCCGTTGGCGATCTCGACCGGTGCCGGTGCGCAGAGCCGGGTCGCCATAGGCACCGCGGTGATCGGCGGGATGATCACCGCGACGGTGCTAGCGATTTTCTACGTGCCGCTGGCCTTCGTCCTCGTGCGCTCGCTGTTCGGCGGCAAGCACAAGCGCAAGCAGGACAAGGACCAGCCGGCCGACGACGACCGCCCCGAGCTGCCAGCCTTGCCGGCACCCGAGCCGACGCCGCTGCTGCCGTCGCCGGGCGGGCAGCCGGCATGAGGATTCCGGCCCTGCTGGCCGCGGCGTCGCTTTTGGCGAGCTGCAGCCTCGATCCGCATTATGTCCGCCCGGAGCCGCCGGTCCCGGCGAGCTGGCCGCGCGGCGACGCCTATCTGCGCGCCACCGAGGCGAGCCTGCCGGCTATCGGCTACCGCGATATCTTCCGCGATCCAAAGCTGCAGGCGATCATCGAACAGGCACTCGCCAACAACCAGGACCTGCAGGTCGCGCTGGGCAACGTCGCCTCGGCGCGGGGCCAGTACCGTGTCCAGCGTGCGCAGCAGTTTCCCCAGATCGGCGGCAGCGCCGGGATCACGACACGGCGTACCGGGGTCACCAGCACGACGAACAATACTGTCATCGACGACGGCACCGGGACCGGCGTCGGTACGGGCACCGGCCTCAACACCACGGCGAACGGTCGCGTCATCACCAGCTACAGTGCCAACATCGGTCTCAGCGCCTTCGAGATCGACCTGTTTGGCCGCCTGCGCAGCCTCAGCCGCGCCGCGTTGCAGGAATATCTCGCCACCGAGGCCGGCGTCCGCGCCACCCGCCTGACGCTGGTCGGCGAAGTCGCCTCGGCCTATCTGACGCTGGCGACGGACCGCAGCCTGCTCGCCATCGCCGTCGATACCGAGAAGAGCGCGACGATCACCTATAACCTGACCAACGCCCGCCTGCGCGGCGGCATCGCGCCCCGCACCGATGTCCGCCAGGCGGAGACTATCCTGGCGCAGGCGCGCTCCGATCATGCCGCGCAGATCACGCTGGTCGCGCAGGACCGCAACGCGCTGGAGCTGCTGGTCGGCGCACCGGTCGCCGATGCGATGCTGCCGGCCTCGATCGAGACGGTCGACAGATCGCTCGCCGAACTGCCGGCTGGCCTGGACTCGCGCATCCTGCTGCGCCGCCCCGACGTGGTGCAGGCGGAATATGCGTTGCGCGCCGCCAACGCCCGGATCGGCGCGGCACGTGCCAATTTCTTTCCGACGATCAGCCTGACCGCCTTGGCGGGACTGGCCAGCACGGCGCTGTCGACGCTGTTCACCGGCGGCGCCTTCACCTGGTCGGTCGCGCCCGGCGTCTCGGTGCCGATCTTCGACGGCGGCGCCAATCGCGGCAATCTGCAATTCGCCCAGGGCCAGCGCGACATCGCCGTCGCCCAGTACAAGCTCGCCGTCCAGACCGCTTTCCGCGAGGTTGCCGACGCACTGGCACGCCGCGGCACCATCGACGCCCAGGTCGCGGCGCAGGTCCAGCTGGAAGAGGCGGCGGCCGATACCAACTTCCTGCAGACCGCCCGCTACCGCGAGGGGATCGATCCTTTCCTCAATACGCTGGATACCCAGCGCACGCTGTATTCGGCACGGCGCGCACTGGCGCAGACGCGACTTGTCCGTGCCGACAATCTGGTGACGCTGTACCGCGTGCTCGGCGGCGACATGTTGCTCGACGCGGGCTGAGCCTCGGCGGCGAGCGCGGTTTCGAGCTCGGCGAGCGAGTCCAGGAACTGCGCGGCGCAGGCGGTCCAGCCGAAGTTGCGGGCATAGGCGGCACAGTCCGATGGAGCGGCGCGCATGGCCAGCTCGATCGCTACGGCGATGTCGTCGCTTACTGCACCGATGACCGGATCATGCCCCGGCACGACGCCACGACCCGTGCCGATGACATCGAGCGGACCCGCCACGGGGAACGCCGCGACCGGGACGCCGCAGGCCAGCGCTTCCAGCATGACCAGCCCGAACGTGTCGGTCAGGCTGGGAAAGACGAAGACATCGGCCGCGGCATAGGCCGATGCCAGCTCGGCGCCCTTCAGGCTGCCGAGAAAGGTGACGCCGGGATAACGGGCGCGCAGGGTGGCCAGTGCCGGCCCGTCACCGACGACGACCTTGGCGCCGGGCGTGTCGGCTGACAGGAAAGCCTCGAGGTTCTTCTCGATCGCGACGCGCCCGACGCTCAGCTGGATCGGGCGCGGCAATGCGGCGAGCTGGGGATGTGGCGGCAGGCCCGGCTTGAACTGCCCGAGATCGACGCCGCGCGACCACAGCCGCGTCGATGGCAGGCCGTGGCGATGCAGTTCCTCCGCGAGCCGCTGCGTCGCCACCAATACATGTCGCGCGGGCGCGTGAAAGCGCCGGACCGAGCGCCACAGCCATTCGGTGCCGATCCCCGTCCGCGCCGCGACATAGTCCGGGAAGCGCGTGTGGAACGAGGTCGTGAACGAGATGCCGCGCGCGATGCACCAGTTGCGGGTCAGCCAGCCGAGCGGGCCTTCGGTGGCGATGTGGATCGCGTCGGGGCGGAAGTCGGAGATCAGCCGCGCGACGCTCGACCGGCGGGTCAGGGCGAGGCGGATTTCCGGATAGGTCGGGCAGGGCACCGAGACGAACATGTCGGGCGTGATCGTCAGCACGACATGACCGGCACGGCGGAGCAGGTCGACGGTCATGCCCAGCGTGCGGACAACGCCATTGACCTGAGGGTGCCACGCGTCGCTGACCAGCACGATCCGCATCGGTGTCATGCCACGGCGGCGAGGATGGCGCCCCGGCGGGCGACGTGCGCGGCCCAGTCGAGGATTTCGAGGCGGCCGTCGCGCTGCTCGATCAGCGCGGTGCAGCTTTCGACCCAGTCGCCGTCGTTGTAATAGGTGATGTCGCCGAATGTCCGGATCTCGGCGGAGTGGATGTGGCCGCAGACGACGCCGTCGACGCCGCGGTCCCGTGCTGCATGCGCCACCGCTTCCTCGAACCGCGAGATGAAGGCGACGGCGTTCTTGACCTTCTTCTTGATGTGCGCCGACAGCGACCAGTAAGGCAGGCCGAAGCGCCGCCGGACGGCGTTGAAGGCGACGTTGAGTTTGAGCAGCAGCGCGTAGGACTGGTCGCCGAGGAAGGCGAGCCAGCGGGCGTAGAGGACAACGCCGTCGAACTCGTCACCGTGCAGGACCAGCAGCTTGCGACCGTCGGCGGTGACGTGGATGTCCTCGGCCAGCACCTCGACGCCGCCGAAATTCAGCTCGGTATAGTCACGCAGCGCCTCGTCGTGGTTGCCCGGGATGTAGATCACCCGCGTGCCCTTGCTCGCCAGCTTGAGGATGCGGCGGACGATGTCGTTGTGCAGCGTCGGCCAGTACCAGCCGCGCTTGAGCCGCCAACCGTCGATGATGTCGCCGACCAGATACAGCGTGTCGGGCTGGACCGACTTGAGGAAGTCGAGCAGCAGCACCGCATTGCAGCCCGAGGTGCCGAGATGGAGGTCGGAGATCCAGATGGTGCGCGGGCGGAGCTTGCGACCCGGCAGGAACTCGTCGGCATCGTCGTCGTCGTGACGTCCGGGGACGGACCCGATCAGCGCTGCGGCGCGGGGCGGCAGGCCGATGTTCCGGTCCAGAGCAACCAACGGTAGGCTCGCCATTGCCGATCACCTGCTGCTTCAGTCAGCGAGCCTTTACATCGGCAATGTAACAGTCGCGCGGCAGTCCGAAGACAGTTCGGAGTCAGGTGCTTAGAGTGAATCTACCGCCGCGCGCCCGAGAGCGGGATCGTCGGTGAAGATGCCATCAAGGCCGGTGGCGAGATAGCGCTTCATCTCGGCGACCGAGCCGGCCGGGTTGCGCGCCGCATCGCCGGCATCGTTACGAAAATCCTTGGCGAGGAAATAGTTCTCCGGCCGGAAGGTGTAGCAGCGCACCAGCAGCCCTGCCGCATGGGCGTCGGCGACGATGGCGCGCGGCTGGCCGAGCTTGCCGTCCGCACCGAGCGGGATGATCCCCCGCGTCGACGGCGACACGACATCGGCATAGGTCGCCATCTCGCGCAGGCCCGCGGCGGTGGTCAGCGCGCCGAAGCTGGTCTTGCCGCCGCTGGCGACGATATCGGCCGGAACCTGCGCGTCCTCGCCGATCAGCTGCATCAGGCGGACGTTCGCCGGGCGCCCCAGCTTCTTGCGCAGATACCGCAGGTTAGCGACCTCGAACGACTGGATCTCGACCGGATTGCGCCGGGTATAGTCGTGCATCGCCGTGACCGCGATGAAGCGGTCCTCCAGGGGCATCCCCAGCTTGGCGAAGAAGGTCGAGTGCTTCAACTCTGGCACCAGCCCGATGACCCGACCACGTGCGGCGGACTCAGCGGCGGTGAAGTCGATCATCTCTTCCCAGGTGACGATCTGGAACTTGCCGTCATAGCCCTGGCTTTCGGGCCGCAGCTTGCCGAGGCGCTCGATGCAGCGCAGCGTCTTCAGCTCCGCGAGGGTGAAGTCCTCGACGAACCAGCCGGTCAGGGCCTCGCCGTCGATGGTCTTGGTGGTGCGGCGCCCGGCGAACTCCGGGTGCTTGGCGACGTCGGTGGTCTCGGCGATGTTGTTCTCGTGCCGCGCGACCAGCACGCCGTCCTTGGTGATGACCAGGTCGGGCTCGATGTAGTCGGCACCGTCCTCGATCGCCTTGGCGTAGGAGCCGAGCGTATGCTCAGGCCGCAGGGCCGAACAGCCGCGGTGGCCGAACACCAGTGGCTTGGGACGTGCCGCTGCCGCCATTCCGGACCCTGCCATGCCCGCCGCCAGCACCGCGGCCCCGGCGGCGCCAGCCGCCAAAACTTTAGCGCCGGCACGCATCGTGTCGCGGCGTGTCATGGCAGGCATCCCCGGCATCCTAGAAGCTGACGCTTACCGTGCCGAAGACCTGGCGCGGTGCAAGCGGGAACTGGTTGAAGGTGCCGGAAGCTGCGCCGATGCTGAGCGTCGATGCGGCCTTCTTCTTGGTGATGTTGGTCACGTTCAAACTGACCACGGCGCTGTGCAGGACGCCATTGTCGGCCAACGGCACCTTGGCGGCGATGCGGCCGGCCATGGTGAAGTAGCCCGGCACCGACAGGTCGTTGGTGAAGGTCGCATAGCGCTTGCCGAGATAGTCGCCGACGAGCTGGACGTCGAAGATGCCGTAGTTGGCGCTGGCGACGAACTTCTCGGTCCAGGCCGGGGAGCCCGGGACTTTCTTGCCGGCGGTCGGCACGACGACGCCGGCGAGGCCGACCTTGTAGTCGTCGCTGTAGCGCGAATTATTGTACGACACGGCGTTGTACAGCGAGAAGTGCGAGCCGAAGCGCAGCGTGCCCGCGATGTCGACGCCGTCGGTCTTGACGCTGCCGACGTTCGCCAGGATCGCCGCGCCGCTGATGATCGAGGTGATCACCGACGTCGGGCTGATGCCGAGCACGCGGTTGCTGAAGTCGACATGGTAATAGCTGACCTGGCCCTCGAAGCCGGTGATCGGGCCGAGGTCGAGCGAACGGCTGGTGCGGATGCCGGCCTCGTAGGTCCAGCTCGTCTCGGGCTTCACGGTGCGCTTGAAGTCCTCGAACACCTGCTGGCTGCCGAGGGCGAACGGCGACAGGCCGGCGGCGGCGCTGGTCTGGAACTGGCGGATGTTCTGCTGGGCGTTGACGAAGACCTGCTCGTGATCGGTCGCCTCCCACAGCGCGCCGACCTGCGGCAGGAACGCCTTGGTGGTGTTGATCTTGCCGACCGGCAGCGCCGTCGAGTTGGAGAAGGAGCCCGGGATCGGCTGGACCGGCACCGCCTGCGTCGCCTTCTGGAAGGTGCTCTTGAAGCCGCCCAGCACGGTCAGCGTCGGCAGGACGTGCCAGCTGTCCTGGATATGGGTCTGGATCTCGTCGACACGAACTTCGCTGCCGTACTGCGTGATCAGCGGCGTCAGGCTGTCGCCAGGGCGCTGATAAGGCGTCGACGGGTTGTTGACGTCGAGGGCGTACCAGCGGCGGAACGCTGCCGACGACTGGTGCTCGTACCAGCCGCCGAGCTCGATATCGTGATCGCCGAGCTTGGCGCGGACGGTGGAGATCAGGCCTTCGCGGTCGATGCGGTACTCGGTGGTGCGCGTCGCATAGCCCGAGCCGCCGAAGATCGTGCTGAGGCGCGCAAGGTTGGCCGGGCTGGTCGCCGACCCGGTGCCGGGAAAGTAGAAGGAGAACAGCCCCGGCAGGCCGGCGACGTCGACGGGGCCGGCAACGACGCCGACGCCGTCGTTGTGGTGGTAGTAGGCCTGGTTCGACCAGTCGATCTTGTCGCTGACGTGCCAGTCGTACTTGGCATAGCCGAGATAGTCGGTGCGCTGCGCGTCGCTGTAATAGTTGCGGTAATTCGAGCCGGCGGCCTTGTAGGCGCCCGACGCCAGATAGGTTTGGGCGGCGGCGAAGTCGGGGAACAGGAACGGACGGGTATAGGGCGCGGTGGCGCGGTTGGCCGGGGTGATGACCGTCGCGTCCTCGTTCGGCTCGGTCTTGTCGGAATAGGCGCCGTACAGCGTCAGGCGGCCGGTGGCGTCGTCATGGACGAACTTGCCATTGGCCTGGTAGCCGCCCTGTTTGCCGCGGAAGTCCCAGGCGCGCGCGTCCTGGCGGACGCCCGACAGGTACAGCGAATTGCCGTTGCCGAAGGTGCCGCTGTCGACGCGGACGAAGGTGCGGAACGACGAATAGCTGCCGATGGTCTGCGCGACGGTGGCGCCCATCCTGTCGGACGGATCGCTGGAGAAGGTGTCGATGGTGCCGCCGAGGTTGCTGGTCGATGCGGTGCCTAGGTCGCCGGCGCCCGACGCCAGGGTGACGCGGCCAACGTTCTCGGAGATGATCGCGCGCTGCGGGGACAAGCCGTTGTAATTGCCATATTGCTGGTCGCCGAGCGGGACGCCGTCGAGGGTGTAGCCGAGCTGCTGCTGGTTGAAGCCGTGGATGAACAGTGAGATGTTCTGCTCGTTGTTGCCCCATGGATCGGCGGTCAGGAAGGTCACGCCGGGCAGCGTCTGGATCGCCTTCAACGGGCTGACGCCGGGCAGGATCTTTTGAACCTCGATCGCGGTGACCTGGGTAACCGAGCGGGTGGTGCGACCGGTGACGACGATGGTCTCGCCGGCCTCGTCGATCGCTGCGTCGGCGACGGCAACTGCATCGGCTGCAGCAACCGCGTCCGCTGCGACGACTTCGGCGGCGCGGCCCGGCGTTGCTGCCATCAGGCCGATGAGCGCAACGCCACAAAGCCAGCCATACCGTTGATTGTTCATTGAATTAACCCGCTTTGCCTCGGCCGTTAAGGCCGTTGCAGCGCGGGTTAGGACGGCGGCGCGTCAGTCGTGTTACCGCACCATGACGGTTTTGTGTGATTGCTCCCGGTCGAAGCCCGGCGCCAGCCGTGCATCATTGGCGATGCCGTTCATGATCGAAGCCGCATCGCTGCCCCAGCCGTCGATCCAGTTTGCCGCCTGCAAGCTGCCGGCAGGGTGCGGGCAAGCCTCACCCGGCTTGCCTTGATGATGAGCGTCGTATCCCGCCCAGAATTCACTTCCACGCATGCGTGCCCCTCCCGTCGGGCTCGTACGTTATCGCACGAACCGATGAACACGGGCGTAACGAGAGGCGAGGCTAGACCTTGCTGCCGAGCTGCCACATCAGGAAGGCGTAGGTGTCCGCCGCCTCGCGGTCCTGCTGGCCGCGGGTCGAGCCGACGCCGTGCCCGGCGTCATAGTCGACGCGCAGCAGGATCGGCTTGCCGCTGGTGCTGGCAGCCTGCAGGCGGGCGGTCATCTTGGCGACGTGGAAGGGAGCGACGCGCGGGTCGGTCACGCCAGTGGTCAGCAGCACGGCCGGGTATTTCGTGCCGTCCCGCACCGCCTGGTAGCTGTCGATCGACTTGAGCGCCCGGTAGCCGCTCTCGACCGCAATGGCACCCCATTCGGGCTCCTCGCCATAGCCGTTCTGCTCGACGACATAGCGCAGCGGGTTGGACCAGCCGACGCCGTCGACGACCGCGGCGAACAGGTCGGGACGCTCGGTCATGGCGCGACCGACAGTGATGCCGCCCGCCGACCGGCCACCGATCGCCAGATGCGCCGGCGAGGTGTATTTCCTCGCGTAGATGTCCTCGCAGACGGCGATCAGGTCGCGCCAGGTGTTGGGCTTGTTGGCCAATTGCCCGGCCTTGTGCCACTCGCGGCCGTATTCTCCGCCGCCGCGAACATTGGCATAGCCGACGATCGCCCCGGCATCGATCAGCGCCAGCGAACGCCCGGCAAAGCTCGGCGTGTAGGCAGCCGCACCATAGGAGCCATAGGCGGAAATCCAGGTCGGGTGGCTGCCATCCAGCTTGAGCCCCTTGCGGTAGATCAGCGTGTAGGGAATCTTCACGCCGTCCTTGGCGCTCGCGAAGAAGCGCCTCGTTTCATAGGCCGAGACGTCTATCGAAGGCTTCGGCGTCAGCCCGGTATCGGCAACCCGGCCGCCGACGTCGACCGACCATACGCCGGTCGGGGTCAGCCAACCGCTGAGCGACATCAGCAGGCCGTCCTCGGTTTCGGTCGCGAACATTCCGCCGATCGTGCCGTCGAAAGGCAGTGCGATGTCGACGATCCGGCCGTCGCGCCCCAGCTTGCGCAGCCGCGAAATGCCGCCGTCCATGATCCGCAGGTACAAGCCGTCGCGGGCACGGGCGAGGTCCTCGATGACCAGCGGGCCCTGCGGGACGACCTCGACCGCGGTCGCCAGGTCGGGCGCGGCGGCGCTGGTCCTGAGCAGGCGGCCGCGCGGGTGTCCCTTGTTCGACAGCAGGTAAAGGTCGTCGCCGACGATCTCGACGCCACTGACTTCGTCCTCGAAGCTTGCGACGGCACGCCATCTCGCCTTGTTCGCCAGCACGTCGGCCAGCGGCGCGATCAGCAGCCGGTATTCGGGGCGAACGTCGGCTAGGCCGAGCAGGGCGAAGCGCGAACCGGGATAGACCTGGATGAACGGCGTCTGGATCTTGTCGAAGGCGACATCCGCAACCAGCCCGCGCTTCATCAGGATCGGATCGCCCGCCGGGTCGGTGCCCAGTCGGTGGAAGCGCGCCTGCGCATCAAGGAAGCGCTCCGGGGTGTCCACCTTGCCGGTTAGCTGGGTGTAGAAGAAGCCGCTGTTGTCCTTCAGCCACTGCGGATGCGCGGATTGGGTGTTGCCGATCCGGTCGGGCAGGGCGCGACCATCGGCAACGGTCAGCACGTGCAGCATCGAGTCTTCGCTGCCGTCCTTCGACAGGCCGTAAGCGACAAGCTGGCCATTGGGCGATGCCTCCCACCAGTCGAGCGAGATGTGCCCGGTGCTGCCGGCCGACAGCGCCACCGGATCGACCAGCGTCCGGATGCCCGCGGCATCGCGGACGAACAGCTTGAAATTGTCGGCCCCGAGCGGCCGCTGCTGATAGAACAGCCTGCCGCCGGCGCGCTGGACCTTGCCGGTGGAGACGGTGTCACCAGACAGTTGCTCGATACGACGCAGCAGCACGGCGCGGTCGGGCAGCGCATCGAGGACGGCGCGGGTGCGGTCGTTCTGCGCCTTGAGATAGGGCAGCCAGTCGGGATCGCTCGACTTCTCCATCCAGCGGTAGGGATCGGTCAGGGTCTCGCCGAAATAGCTGTCCTTGACCGGCTCGACGCGTGCGACAGGAGCCTTGGGCACGGTGATCGTCGCGGCGAATGCAGTCCGCGGCAACAGCGTCGCGGCGAGGGCAAGCGTGCTGCCACCCAGCAGGCGTCGGCGGTCGATCATCGGCATCGCTAAGGTCCCCCTCGTCAAGCGCGCCGCTAGATGCCCCGCGTGGCGACCGCTTGGCAAGGTTATGGACAGTGCGCTGTAAAGCCTCAGTGCGGCTGCGGTGCGGCCCGGTTCAGCGACCCTTCGACCGCCGCCGCGGTGGCGAGCAGGGGCCAGTCGGCGCCCCCGAGAAGCTCGAAGCCGATCGGTAGGCCGCTCGCGGCGACGCCGACGGGCAGGGTCAGTGCGGGCAACCCGGTCCAAGCGGAGAGCTCGGGCGCGAGACCGCTGGTGGGGTTGACGAGCGTCGTCGGAACCACCGCCGACGTCGGGTAGCACAGCGCATCGAGCCGATGATCGGCCAACAACGCCTCGACCGCCTGACGCAGGGCGGCGCGGCGCTCGAGCAGGAGGCGGTGAGGCTGGCGGTCCGTGGGGAGTGTCGCCCGCCGCCGAAGTGTGGCGTCATAGTCCTCGAGGAAGCGTCCGGAGGCATGGAGCGCCGCGACCGATGCCGGCGCGCCGCTGCCGAAGTTGCCGGCGAGATAGGCGTCGAACGCCTCGGCAAACTCATGGTCGACGACATCGACGGTGGAGTTCGGCAAGAACTCCTCGGGCAGCGGGACCGGGTCGATGATGTCGAACCCGGCGGCGGTGAGGCGCTGCAGGACGGACTCTCCGGCTGCGATGATCTGCGGGTCAGCGCCGAAGAACTGCCTGAGCACCCCGATGCGGCGCCGCGTGCCGGTGGCATCCGGTGCGGCGCCCGGGTCGGTCATCACCGCGAACAGCAAGGCGGCGTCGGCGACCGAGCGCGCCAGTGGGCCGACGGTATCGGCGGATGGTGCGAGAGGCGCGATACCGGCCATGTCCGCCACGCCCCAGCTCGGGCGGAAGCCGACCAGCCCGCAAAAAGCGGCGGGAATGCGGATCGATCCGCCGGTGTCGGTGCCGAGGCCGGCGAGTGCGAAGCCGGCAGCGATGGCAGCGGCCGTCCCGCCGCTCGATCCACCCGAGGTGACGTTGCCGTCGAACGGATTGCGGACATCGCCGGCGACCGAACTCCGCGAGCGGATCTCGAAGCTGAGCTCCGCCATATTGGCCTTGGCGATGATGATCGCACCGGCGGCGCGGAGGCGGCGGACCTGCGCGGCGTCGGCCAGCGGCATGGCATCGGCCAGGCCGAGGCAGCCCGAGGTCGTCGGCAGGCCGAGAAGGTCGATATTGTCCTTGATGACCAGCGGTATGCCGTGCAGCGGGCCGCGAACGCCGGAGACATCACGCTCGGCATCCAGCGCCGCGGCCTCGGCCATGGCACCGGGATTGAGCCGGATGATCGCGTGCAGCGCCGCGCCCTGCCGGTCGTCGGCGGCAATCCGGGCGAGACACTGTTCGACCAGCGAGGTGGCGGAGACCGAGCCATCGGCGATCGCGGGCGCCAGGGTCGTGATCGTCGCCGGCATGGCTCAGGCCGTGACCGCTGTGGCCGGTGTCCGCTGCAGCGTCTCGCGCTGGAACAGCCAGATGACGCCCGCCAGCGAGAAGCTCGCGGCACCCGCCAGCATCGCCGCGGTCAGGCCGAAGCTGGTGGCGATCCCGGCGGTGATCAACGGCGCGAAGAAGCTGATCACCCGGCCCCATTGGAAGATCGACGATGCCGTGGCGCGCAGGTGCGGCGGGTAGAGCTCCGCCAGCCACGGCCCCCAGACGACGCTGCAGCACAGGGTCGCACCGTACAGGAAGCCGACGGCGCGCAGCACCGGCAGGTCGGTGGGGACCTCGAGGTACAGGACGATGGCAGCCGACGCGATGAAGAAGCCTAGTGCATTGAACCGTCGCCCGAACCGGTCGGCGGCCCAGCCCCAGACGAAACCGCCGATGATGTTGCCGGTGAATTGCCAGGCGACGAGCTCCCCGGCGACGCCGGCCGTCAGCCCGCGCGGGCCAGTCAGATAGGTGGTCAGCCAGCCGCTGAAGGCCTGGTAACCGAAGAAATTGAGCCCGGTCATCGTCGCCAGCAACAGCGTCTGGGTGCGGACGGCGGGGGCGAACAGCTCGCGGATCGGCAGGCGGGTGCGCTCGCCGCCACCGCTGGGGAACGGCGGCACCAGGATGTAGATCGCCAGCGAGATCAGGATCGCCGGGATACCCCCCAGCCAGAACAACAGCCGCCAGTCCTGCCCGCCGACGAAGCCGAGCGCGATGCCGAGCGAGATGATCGAGGAGCTGAAGGCGACGTTGAGCGTGCCTGCCAGCCGGCCGCGGACGCTGGCGTGGAACAGATTGACGTAGATGCTGACCCCGACCGGGAAGGAGCCGCCCATGAACAGGCCGAGGACGAAGCGCTGCGCCAGCAGTTCGGGATAGTTGGCGACCGCGACACCCGCCAGCAGCACCAGGCCATAGCCCATGACCAGCCCGGCCAGCACCTTGCGACGGTCGAAGCAGTCGGCGAGCTGCGCCGCGATGATCGCGCCGACCAGGGCGCCGGCGCCTTGCGCGGAATAGGCCGAGCCGACCTCGATCAGGCTGAGGCTGAGCGACTGGCGCAGGAACGGTCGCAACACGTCGACGGTGTTCCACGCCCAGCCGTAGAGAAACTCCGCGCACAGCAGCAGCGCGAAGATCGAGATGCGGCGGGGGAGGGGCAACTGCAGGATCGCGTCGCGGCCGGCGGGATCAACCCCGCTGGCTTCGATCGTCGCCGTTTCCGGCGTCGTTGCGCTCGTCATGCCCCTACCCCGCCAGTGTCCGGGCTAGAACTTCACCCCGGCGCGGACACCATAGGTTGCAGGTGCGCCATAGGATACCTGGACGCGCTGCGAGCGACCGACGACGCCGCTGAGCAGGACCGGCGTGTTGCCGACGTTGTTGCCGAAGCCCTCGATGAAGAAGCGCTCCGACTGCGGCGTCCAGCGCAGCGACAGGTCGACCATGCTGTACGACTTCTGCCGGTCGAGCGCGGTGTTGTAGTCGGTCGTGTAATAGCTGCTCGAATGCAGCCAGCTGGCGTACGGCGTCAGCTTGCCGGCGGTGCCCAGGTCGATGTCGTCGTACACGGCCAGGGTCGTCCGGAACTTGGGCGACTGCGGGATGCGCTTGCCGGCCAAATTGACCGAGACCGGATCCTGCCCGTTCGAAGCGCCGAAGAAGTTGTTGCCGCTGATGTAGCGGGTGTACTGCGCATCGAGATACGCCAGCGAGGCGTCGACGTGCAGGCCGGCGAACGGCAGCGTCTTCAGCGAGAACTCGGCGCCCTTGCTGTCGGCCTTGCCGGCGCTGCCGAAGTACGACACCAGCGGAGTGTAGACGTTGATCTGCAAGTTGCTGAACTTGTTGTAGAAGACGCTGATTTCGGTCAGCACCTTGCCGTCCATGAACTTGTTCTTGGCACCGATTTCATAGGCGGTGACCTTCTGCGGCGCATAGGAGTTCGGAATCGTCGCGCTGCCGCCGGTGTCGTTGACGCCGCCGGACTCGAAGCCGGTGGAGACGGTGCCGTACAGCGTGGTGTTGCGGTCAGGCGTGTACTGTGCGCCAGCCCGGAACGTCGTGCTGTTGAAGCTCGGGGCGCCCGAGGTCTTGCTGTAGGGCGTGATGAAATTATAGGTGTTCGGCGCCGCGTCGGCATAGTCGGCGAAGTCGAAGCTCTTCTTTTCATGCGAGTAACGGATGCCGCCGATCAGCTTCAGCTGGTCGGGCACGATGAAGTACGACGCCTGGGCATAGCCGGCATAGGCGTTGGTGCGCAGGAACGCATCGGCGCGGAAGCCGGTGACCGTCGAACCCGGGGCGGTCGCCTTCTGCTGGTAGGTCTCGTCGATGCTGTCGTGGAGATAATAGCCGCCGATGATCCACTGGAACGGCGTCGTCGAGGCTGAGCTCAGCTGAAGCTCCTGGGTGAAGGTCTTGGCGGCGGTGTTGGGCTCCTGGATGCCCGAGCCGAAGCCGGCGGCCGGGTTGGAGAAGACCACGCTGCTCTGGTCGTTGTCGGCGCTGCGGTGGGCGCGGAAGAAGGTATAGCCGCTGATCGACTTGAGGGTGGCCGGCCCGAGGTCATAGGCGATGGTGCCCGAGACGTAATTCTCGAGGATGTGCTCGAACGGCTGATAGTCCCAGTCGTTGGTGTAGGCGCCGCCGCTCACCGGCACGCCGATGTCGACGCCCTTGACGATCGCGGTGCCGTTGTGGACCGACGGGTTGACCGCATAGGGCACGCCGTTGATCGACTGGTAGCCGGTGGCTGGATTGATTAGCGTTCCCGCGACCTTGTAGCCATAGGAGCCAGCGCCGGCGTCGTCGCGCTGCCAATGACCGGCATGCAGGTCGACAGTCAGCTCGTTCGACGGCTGCCACTTCAGGCTGACGCGCTGGGCGTTCTCGTCGTCGTCGTTGAGCCGGATGTTGCGGTTGGTCGACGAGCGGACATAGCCGTCGTGCTTCAGGTAAACGCCGGCGACGCGCAGCTGCAGCGTGTCGTTGATCGGGATGTTGATGAAGCCGTCGACCTTCACCGCGTTGTAATTGCCATATTCCGCGTTGAGGCCGGCACCGAGCTCGTTGGTCGGCGCGGCGGTGACGACGCTGATGTTACCGCCGAAGGTGTTGCGGCCGTACAGCGTGCCCTGCGGCCCGCGCAGCACTTCGAGGCGACCCAGGTCGAACAGCGGGATGCTCTGCTGCTGGGTGCGGCTCTGGTAGACGCCGTCGATGTAGAAGCCGATGACCGGGTCGTTCTGGGCGCTGACCAGGCTGGTGCGGACGCCGCGGATCGATGGGAAGGAGTCCGAACCCTGCGAGCCCCAGGTAAAGCCCGGGGTGACGAACTGCAGGCGGCCGGCATTGTCGATATGGGCACGCGCCAGGTCGTCGGACGACAGTGCGGTGATCGCGATCGGCACGTCCTGGAGGCGCTCGTTGCGGCGCTGGGCGGTGACGATGATGTCACCGGCATCCATCGTGTCCTGGCCCGTTGCGGTGGCCGGCACGGCGGTCTGCGCCAGCACGGTCGTCGCCTGCAGGCCGAGGGTGATCGCCACGATCGAGGTGGCGGCGCGCAACACCGACGCCAGCCCGGACACCGAGCCATTCCTGGCAAAACTGAGATTCTTGTCGTCGCTCATCGTAATTCCCCTTCAAGATCGCCGAACCGGTCGAGATCCTCGCCGCCCCTCTCCGCTCTTGCATTCGAATGCCAAAGTCAATTGTCTCGAAATGGGTTTGTGACGATTGGAGGTGCAATGAAGCACAACGCTGAACTAGCGAACGTTAATTGTGTGCGAATGATGCGTTTATATCACAGTCGACGTCACATTCGCATAGGTAGCAACGTTCGGTAACGTACGATGCAGACGCTGGACATTGCTCTCGACTTGGCCGGCGGCCCGATCGGGCGACCTTTCCTAGGTTGCAGGTCCACCCTCGTCGCGTTATTGATGCATCCGCATGCAAAGGGTGACTCATGGCGCAATATCTCAAGCACGGTGAAACTGCAGCGGCACGCCGCGACGACGACCGCAAGGTCCGTGACACGGTCGAGGCGATCCTGGCCGATGTCGAGGCCCGCGGCGACGCCGCAGTCCGTGAGCTGTCGATCAAGTTCGACGGCCTCGATCGCGAGGATTTCCGCCTCAGCCCGGCCGAGATTCAGGCCTGCATCGATAGCCTCGACCCGCAGGACATTCGCGACATCGAGTTCGCCCAGACGCAGGTCCGCAACTTCGCCCAGATCCAGCGTGCCAGCATCACCGACGTCGAGGTCGAGACGTTGCCCGGCGTCGTCCTCGGCCACCGCAACATCCCGGTCAACGCCGCCGGCTGCTACGTTCCAGGCGGCAAATACCCGCTGCTCGCCTCGGCGCACATGTCGGTGATCACCGCCAAGGTCGCCGGCGTGGCGCGCGTCGTCACCTGTGCCCCGCCGTTCAAGGGCAAGCCGGCCCCCGCGATCGTCGCCGCCCAGGCGATGGCCGGCGCCGACGAAATCTATTGCCTCGGCGGCATCCAGGCGGTCGCGGCGATGGCGCTCGGTACCCAGTCGATGGCCTCGGTCGACATGCTAGTCGGCCCGGGCAACGCCTTCGTCGCCGAAGCCAAGCGCCAGTTGTTCGGCCGCGTCGGCATCGACCTGTTCGCCGGGCCGACCGAGACTTTGGTCATCGCCGACGACAGCGTCGATGGCGAACTGTGCGCGACCGACCTGCTCGGCCAGGCCGAGCATGGCCCCGACAGCCCGGCGATCCTGCTGACCAATTCTGAGAAGCTCGCTCGCGACACGATGCGCGAGATCGAGCGGCTGCTGCAGATCCTGCCGACCGGCGATGTCGCGCGCCAGGCCTGGGAGCGCTTCGGCCAGGTCATCGTCGCCGACGACGTCGACGAGATGGTCCGCATCGCCGACGACATCGCTTCGGAGCACGTCCAGGTGATGACGCGCGATCCCGACTATTTCCTCAAGCACATGACCAACTACGGCGCCCTGTTCCTGGGCGCGCGCACCAACGTCGCGTACGGCGACAAGGTCATCGGCACCAACCACACGCTGCCGACGCGCAAGGCGGCGCGCTACACCGGCGGTCTTTGGGTCGGCAAGTTCCTCAAGACCTGCACCTACCAGCGTGTCCTGACCGACGAGGCGAGCGCGATGATCGGCGAATATTGCAGCCGCCTGTGCGCGCTGGAGGGCTTCGCCGGCCACGGCGAGCAGGCCAACGTCCGCGTGCGCCGCTATGGCGGCCGAAATGTCCCCTATGCCGGACGCGCCGAGCCGCTTATCGCCGCCTGATGGAGCTGCCCCGCACCCCGTCGTTCAACGTCACCGGCCAGCGTGCGCTGGTCACCGGGGCCGGGCGCGGTATCGGCCTCGCCGCAGCAGTGGCGCTGGCCGACGCCGGGGCCGAGGTGACACTAGCGGCGCGCTCGCGCGAGGAGATCGAGGCGGCGGCTGTCGAAATCACTGGGCGCGGGGGTCGGGCGCGGGCCCTGGTCCTCGACGTCCTCGACGTGACGACCGCCGCGGCGGTCATCGCCGCTTCGGGACCGTTCGACATCCTGGTCAACAACGCCGGGACCAACCGCCCCAAGCCGGTCACCGAGGTGACGGTCGACGATTATGACACAGTGCTCGACCTCAACCTGAAGGCGGCATTCTTCGTCGCGCAGGCGGTGGCGCGGGGCCTCATCGCGGCGGGCAAGCCGGGTTCGCTGATCCACATGGGCTCGCAGATGGGGCATGTCGGCGGCGTCAACCGCTCGCTCTACTGCGCCTCCAAATGGGCGCTGGAGGGGATGAGCAAGGCATTCGCGCTCGACCTGGCAAGCCACGGCATCCGCTCGAACACCATCGCGCCGACGTTCATCGAAACGCCGCTGACCCGCCCGTTCTTCGCGGACGCCGCGTTCATGGCCAGCGTCCTGGCCAAGATAAAGCTAGGGCGGCTCGGTACCGTCGAGGATCTGATGGGGGCGATCGTGTTCCTCGCCTCGCCCGCCTCGGCGCTGATGACCGGCACGTCGATGGTCGTCGATGGCGGCTGGACGGCGGACTGACGCCTGCGGCATCACGAGCGCAGCATTCGAGGGGAAGATCATGAGCAGCACATCAATCCGGACGACGCATGTCGGCTCGCTGCCGCGCAGCACCGCCGTTACCGACCTGGTCTTCGCGCAGGAGCGCGGCGATCCCATCGACGAGGCCGAGTTCGACCGGATCATCGGCGGCGCGGTCGCGGATTGCGTCGCGAAGCAGGTCGCCGCCGGGATCGACCTGGTTTCCGACGGCGAGATGTCGAAGATTTCCTACGCCACCTACGTCAAGGACCGCATCACCGGCTTCGACGGCGACAGCCCGCGCACGCCGCCCGCCGACCTCGAGGCTTTCCCGGGCTTCCTGGCGCGCCAGGCCAAGGGCGGCGGCACCCCGACCTATCGCCGGCCGCGCTGCGTCGGCCCGATCGCCTCGGCGACGATGCAGCCGCTGGCCGACGACATCGCGCGCTTCGAGGCGGCGCTGGCCGCGAACCCGGCGGCGGGCGGCTTCATGAACGCCGCCTCGCCCGGCGTCATCGCGCTGTTCCAGCCCAACGATCACTATGCGACGCAGGACGAGTATCTCGAGGCGCTGGCCGAGGCGATGCGGCCCGAATATGAGGCGATCGTCGCCGCCGGGCTGATCCTGCAGCTCGACAGCCCCGACCTCGGGCTCGGCCGCCACATGATGTACAAGGACCGCAGCGACGCGGATTATCTCAAGCTGATCGGCCGCCACGTCGAAGTGCTCAACCACGCGTTGCGCAACGTGCCCGGCGAGGCGGTCCGCATGCACGTCTGCTGGGGCAATTACGAGGGGCCGCACCACTGCGACGTCGAGATGGGCGTCATCCTGCCGGTGCTGATGCAGGCCAAGCCGCAAGGGCTGTTGTTCGAGACCGCCAACCCGCGTCACGCCCATGACTGGAGCTATTTCGTCGAGATGGCCGACATCATCCCGGAGGACCGCGTACTGATCCCCGGCGTCATCGACAGCACCACCAACTTCGTCGAGCACCCCAAGGTCGTTGCGCAGCGCATCGAGCAGTTCACCGCCATCGTCGGGCGGGACCGCGTTATCGCCGGGACGGACTGCGGCTTCTCGACCTTCGCCGGTTTCGGTGCGGTCGACCCGGACATCGTCTATGCCAAGCTGGCGACGCTGGCCGAGGGCGCGGCACTGGCGAGCGCGCGGGCATGACGGCCTCGCTCAAGTCGCGGCTGGCGGCGGGCGAGACGATCGTCGGGACCTTCGTCAAGACGCCGTCGCCGATCATCGTCGAGGTACTTGGCCTGACCGGGCTCGACTGCCTGTGCCTCGATGCCGAGCACGCGCCGTTCGACCGCGGCAGCATCGACCTGTGCGTCATGGCGGCGCGCGCCGCGGGGATGGACGTGCTGGTGCGAACGCCGTCGGTGGCGCCGGAGCATATCCTGAACGCACTCGACTGCGGCGCGACGGGGATCGTCCTGCCGCACATCCGCTCCGCCGCCGAGGCGCGGGCAGCGGCGGCAGCGAGCCAGTATGGGCACGGCGGGCGCGGCTATGCCGGCTCGTCGCGGGCGGCAGGCTATACGACGCGTTCGATGGCGGATCACCAGGCGGCCAGTGCGGCGCGGACCGTGGTCATCGCGCAGATCGAGGATCCCGAGGCGATCGACGCCATCGACGAGATCGCGCAGGTCGAGGGCGTCGACGCGCTGTTCGTCGGCCGGGTCGACCTGACGGTAGCTTACGGCGCGACCAGCCAGGACGACCCGCGCGTCGTCGCGGCGGTCGAGGCGGTATGCGCGGCGGGAGTGCGGCACGGGCGGCCGGTCGGGATGTTCCTGGCGCGGGTCGAGGACGTGCCGCTGTGGCGCGACAAGGGCGCGAGCCTGTTCCTGCTTGGGTCCGACCACAGCTTCATCCTGAGCGGCGCTGCGGATTTGCTGAAGCGCGCGAAGGCCTAGGGATCCTCCCTTTAAAGAGAGGAGGATCTTTAGACCCGCCGGCCCGGCAGCAGCGGCTTGGCATGCGTCTCCGGCAGGCACAGCCACAGCACCCCGGCCACCGCAAACGTCGCACTCGCCAGCATCATCGTCGACGCGAGGCCGTAGCTCCCGGCCAAAAACCCCGTCACCAGCGGCGCGAAGAAGCTGACGATCCGCCCCCAGTTGAAGATCGACGCGGCGGTCGACTTGAGGTGCGCCGGGTAAAGCTCGGTGATCCACGGCCCCCAGATGACGCTGGCCGAGAGCATGAAGCCGTAGATGCAGCCGATCACCGACAGCGTCGCCAGGTTGGTCGGCACGCTGAGATAGACCACGATCGCCGCCGCTGCGATCAGGAAGCCGAGCGCGTTGAAGCGTCGCCCGAAGCGATCCCCGGCCCAGCCCCAGAAGAAGCCGCCGGCGATATTGCCCGAGAACTGCCACGCCACCAGCTTGCCGATCGCCAGTGCCGGCAGGTGGCGGATGTCGGTGAGGTAAATCGTCAGCCAGCCGCTATACGATTGGTACGCAAAGAAATTCAGCCCGGTCAGCGACGCCAGCATGACCGTGCGACGCCGCACGCCGTGCGCGAACAGCTCGAAGATCGGTAGCTTAGAGGCGCGCTCGACACCCCGGTCGGCGCTCGGCGGGATGATCATGTAGGCGGCGAACGCCAGCAGGATCGGCGGGACCCCGCCCAGCCACAGCAGCAGGTGCCAGTCGCGCCCGGCCAGCGCGCCACTGGCGAGGCCGAGCAGAACGATCGACAGGCTGAAGGTCGCGTTGATCATGCTCGCCAGCCGGCCGCGGACGTTGCTGGAGAACAGCCCGACATAGATGCCGACGACGATCGGGAAGATGCCGCCGAGGAACAGGCCGAGACCGAAGCGCTGGGCCAGCAATGTCACGTAGCTGGTCACCCCGACGCCGGCGATCAGCATCAGGCCATAGCCGATCATCACCACGACCAGCATGTTGCGCCGCCCGAAGCGGTCCGCGAGCTGGCCCATGATGATCGCGCCGATCAGCGCGCCGGCGCCCTGCGCCGAATAGGCCGAGCCGGCTTGGGTCAGCGATAGTCCCAGGCTGTCGCGAATGTAGGGGCGCAGGACGTCGACGGTGTTCCACGCCCAGCCGTAGAAGAACTCGGCGATCAGCAGGAAGCCGAACGCAGCAACGGCGCGCCCGGTCGTCGGGCGCGCCGTCTCTGCCATCGGCGCGACCACGACCTCGGCCGGGGCGGCGCTGCCGGCGGTGACCGCCTCGTCGTGTGTCGCGGCAGCACCCATCCGAAGTCCTTTCGTCGCGACCGGTTACTTGCGGACGGTGACCCGCACGCCGAACTGCCGCGGTGGCTCGTAGCTCGCCTGCAGCGGGGTGCCGCCGTAGGAGACGATCGTCCGCACCGTCGCATTGTTGACGTTGGTGGCAAAGGCCTCGAACGTCAGCTGCGGGTTGTAGGCCCAGGTCAGGTTGAGGTCGATCTTGGCGTAACCCGGCGAGCGGCCGAGCTTGTCGTTGAACGCCTGCTCGTCATACTTGCCCGAGAAGGTCACCGCGGCGAACGGCGTCAGGGTGCCCAGGTTGCCGAGGTCGAAGTCGTAGCTGGCGAAGGCCGAGCCCGAGAACTTCGGCGAGTGCGGGATACGGTTGCCCGACAGGTCGCAGCCGAACGCCAGGGCGGGCTGGCCGACGCCGCCGGTGCCGGCGGTCGGGGTGCAGGTATAGCCCGGGGCGAAGATGCGGCGCTGGCCGGCGGCGGCGATGACGACGCCGTTGACGACGGTCGGTGCGGTCTGCGTCGCGTCGGGCACCAGGATCGAGGTGCCGTACGGCAGCGGCACGTTGTTGAAGTCGCGGTACTTGGCGCTCAACAGGCTGAGATTTGCGCCGAGGTGGACTTCGGGGGTTGGCTGCCACAGCGTCTCGAACTCGACGCCGTACGAGCGCGCGGTCGCGGCGTTGAAGGTCGTCTGCAGCGTCGTGCCACCGATGATGACCTGGCGCTGCTCCTGCAGATCCTTGTAGTTGTTCAGGAACGCCGCGACGTTGACCTGCACGGTGCGGTCGAAGAAGCGGTTCTTGGAGCCGATCTCGAATGCCGTGACGGTTTCCGGCTGGAACGTCGGCGCCGCCTGTGCGGCGACCTGGCCGGAGTTGAAGCCGCCCGAGCGGAAGCCCGACGAGACCGTGCCGTACAGCAGGCTGGTGTCGGTCAGCTGATAGTCGACGCCGGCGCGGTAGGTCGTCTGCTTGAAGGTTGCCGGGCAGTAATTGGCACCGACGAAGCGACCGGCGGAGTCGATATTGAAGCCGGCGGTGACGCCCGCGGTACCGCAGTTCGTCGGCCGCGCGCCGTAGAATGAGTTCGGCGGCGTCGGCAGGCCGAAGTTGATCAGGGTCAGCGGGCTGGGCTGGCCGGCGACCGGCAGCGGCAGGAAGCCATTGCCCGAGGCATTGAAGAACTGCTTGTGATCGTTGGTGTAGCGAACGCCGCCGGTGAACGACAGCTGATCGGTCAGGTGATAGGTCGCCTGGGCATAGACCGCCTTCGATTCGAGCTTGGTCTTGTTGTAATTATAGGTGCCGTTGTTCGCTGCCGCCGTGATCGGGGTGGCCAGCGCCGACGAGCGGATGGTGCGCGGCAGCTGCTGGTTGATGAACAGGCTGCCGAGGTCGTCGTGATAATAGAAGACGCCGGCGACATACTGGAGCTTGCTCGACTTGCTGCTGGAAAGCAGCTGCAGTTCCTGGCTGTAGGTGCGTGCCGTGGTCAGCTGGCTGTCGATGGCAATGGTCGACGACGAGAAGTCGGAGTCGCTGGTGCGGACCGCGTTGTAATCGACGAAACCGGTCAGCGACTTCAATGTCACCGGGCCGAAGTCGTACTGCATGTCGAGCGACGCCTGGGTCTGCTTCTGGCTGCGGCGCGTCTTGTAGTCGTTGTCGACGGCGTATTTGTCGCCGGCCTTGTAGATCGGGATGCCGATATCGACGCCGGTTCCCGCTGCACCGGCCGGTCCGGCGACCGTCGTCGTGCAGTCGGCGATGCCGTCGCGGTTGCCGGCGCGGCTGTTGATCAGCGCCACCGAGGTGTTGAACAGCGTCTGGCAGGTCGCCGGGTCGACATAGGTGCCGATCTGCTTGTAGCCGAAGGCCGAGCCGCCATGGCCGCCGTTGAAGGCGCGGGCGACGCGAAGGACTGCCTTGAACTCGGCACTTGGCTCGAAGCGCAGCGAGCCGCGGATGAAGCGCTGGCGCTCGTCGAACAGGTCGGCGTGCTTGATGAAGTCGTCCTTGACGTAGCCGCCCTGGTTTTCAAAGGCGCCGGCAAGGCGGAACGACAGGGTCGGGGTCAGCGGCGTGTTGACGAAGCCCTCAAGGCGGACGCGCGAATAATTGGCGCCGGTCAGCGTGCCGCCATAGTCGAAGCTGTCGCCCGGCTCGTTGGTGGTGACGGTGATGTTGCCGCCGATGGTGTTGCGACCGAACAGGGTGCCCTGTGGGCCGCGCTGGACCTCGACCTGCGCGACGTCGACGAAGCCGAGCGTCGCCTGGCTGGTGCGCGACTGGTAGATGCCGTCAACGAAATAGCCGATGACCGGGTCGCCGGTGACTTCGTTGTTGGCGGTGCGGATGCCGCGCATGGCTGGTCGCGCATCCGAGCCCGAGCGGCCGAAGTTGAAGCCAGGCACGAACTTGGCAAGCTGCGACACGTCGGTGACGCCGCGGCTGGTCAGCGTCTCGCCGGTCACCGCGGTTACCGACAGCGGCACGGTCTGCAGGCTCTGCGCCCGGCGCTGCGCGGTAACGACGATGTCGCCAAGGCCGCCGGCCTCTTCAGTCGCTGCGGGATCGGCGGTTGTCGCGCTTTGCGCAAACAGCGGCGTGGCGCCCAGGGCGAGTGCGCACGCCGAGGTTCCAGCCAGCAGAAACTTGTTGAACATCGTAGACCCCTATCGACAGAAATGTCGTTCCCTGCCGTCGGGTGTATTCAAGGCTTCATTTCTTGTCCACGTCATTTGCATTCGGATGCAGATTTGACCCGTAGCGTGTTTAATCTGTCACAATATCGTTAAAGTCGTGCCGACCGCCCGACGATGAACTGTCCGGTGAACAGGCGGCGCTCGGCCGGGAGTTCGGGATCTTCGATGCGCTCGACCAGCATGGTGATCGCTGCTTCGGTCATGCGCCGCACCGGCTGGCGGATCGAGGTGACGCGGTAGCTCGACCAGGTCGCCGGGCCCGACCCGTCGAAGCCGACGACGGACAGGTCGTCGGGCACCTGCAGGCCGAACTCGTCGCGCGCCAGGTCGATCGCGCCGATCGCCATCAGGTCGCTGACGCAGATGATCGCGTCATAGCCGTCGCGCTGCGCCATCAGGGCGCGCAACCCGGCGCCGCCGCTTTCATAGCTGAAGTCGCCGCGTACCATCGGCACGTCGGTGATGCCGTCCTGCGCCAATCGCAGCAGCGCCGATTCGCGGCGCTCCTCGCCGACATAGCTGTCTTCCGGCCCGCCGATGATGCCGAAGCGCCGGTGGCCCGCCAGCAGCAGGCGCTCGACCAGGTCGCGCTCGCCGGCGGCGGAATCGCAGCATACCGAGGCCGCCGACGCCGATTGCGCAACGCGGTTGTACAGGACGAGCGGCACACGCTGGTCGATGAACTGGCGGATCTGCGCATCGGCGAGGCGGGCGGCGCTGATGACGCCGTCGACGCTGTGGCGGAAAACCTGGTCGAGAACCTCGTCGACGTCGCTCTCGGCGTGAAGCGAGAACAGCAGCACACGGATGTCGCGGGCGAGCAGGCGTTGCGTCAGTTCTGCCAGGACCTCGGGATAATAGAGCGCGGTCAGGCTGGAGATCAGCACCGCGACAAGGTTGGTCCGTCCCGAAATCAGGCCCTGCGCCAGTGCGTTGGGCCGATAGCCGAGTTCGGCAGCGACCTTCAGGATGCGCTCGCGGGTGGCCGGCGCGACGCTCTCGCCCGGCGAAAAGCAGCGCGATACCGCCGACTGCGAGACGCCCGCCCGTCGCGCCACGTCGTACGACGTCGGACGCTGGCCGCTCGGCATCGGCTCGAACGCCACCGCCTTGGCGGCCGGCGGACGCTTGCCGCGCGGGCGCCCACTTGCCTCAACCATCCTTGCGCCCCCGAACCATCATGCCGTCATCCATGCCCGCTTCGCGTCATCATGCAAGTTCGGCAACAGTATGTCGCAAAACATCTTGGCGCGCAGTGCATTCGGATGCATAGGGCACGTGCTATTTACGGGAGGACCATGATGACGAGCAATGCAGTGCCGGGCGGGCTGCCTGGACGGACCACATACATAAAGGCACCGGCGCGCGACTCGCTGGGGGACAGCGGCAATGTCGTCGAGACCGTAGTCGGCATCCTGAAGGACGTGCAGACCCGCGGCGACGCCGCCGTGCGGGACTATTCGCTGCGCTTCGACAAGATCGAGCTGGAGCGTTTCGAGGTCACCCAGGCCGAGCGCCTCGCCGCGCTGGCGGGCATGGAGCGCCAGACCCAGGCCGATACCGAGTTCGCCATCGACAATGTCCGCCGCTTTGCCGAGGCTCAGCTGGCGACGATCCTGCCGCTGGAAGTCGAGCCGTTGCCCGGCCTGCACCTCGGCCACCGCGTCATCCCGATCGAGCGGGTCGGTGCCTATGTCCCCGGCGGTCGCTTCCCGCTGCTGTCGGCGCCGATCATGACCATCGTGCCCGGCAAGGTCGCCGGTTGCGACGAGGTCGTCGCCTGCCTGCCGCCAAATGCCCATCCCGCTATGATCGCCGGCTGCCACCTGTCGGGCGCCGACCGCATCTTCCGCATCGGTGGCGCCCAGGCAATCGCCGCGATGGCGTTCGGCACCGAGAGCGTACCGCGCGTCAACAAGATCGTCGGCCCGGGCAACGCCTTCGTCAACGAGGCCAAGCGCCAGGTTTTCGGCCCGATCGGCATCGACCAGCTCGCCGGTCCGTCGGAGATCTTCGTCCTCGCCGACTCGACCGGCGACGCCGAGCTGATCGCCACCGACTTGCTGGGCCAGGCCGAGCATGACGTCCGCACCCGCGTCGGCCTGATCACCACCGACCGCGCGCTGGCCGAGGCGACCGTCCGCGAAGTCGCCAAGCAGCTCAAGACGCTGGCCACCGCGCAGGTCGCATCCGAGAGCTGGGAGAACTACGGCGAGGTCGTGCTCTGCGAGGACGAGGAAGCGATGATCGCTTACTCCGACCATGTCGCGGCCGAGCATCTGCAGATCCACACCGCCGACCCGATGGCGTTCTCGAAGAAGGTCCGCAACTACGGATCGCTGTTCATCGGGATCAATGCCAGCGTCGTCTATTCGGACAAGTGCGTCGGCACCAACCACACGCTGCCGACGATGGGCGCCGGCCGCTACACCGGCGGCCTGTGGGTCGGTTCGTACGTCAAGATCGCGACGCACCAGTGGCTCGAGGACAGCGCCATCGACCTGGTCGCGCCGCCCGCCATCCGCCAGAGCGGCAGCGAGGGCCTCGAAGGCCATCAGAAGGCGGCGGCAATCCGCTTCGAGCGGCGCAAAGCGAAAGCGGCCTGAGTTACACTACCCTCCCTGCGTTTCCGCGGGGAGGGTAGGTTACGGCAATAACCCTCCCCGCCAGCGCGGGGAGGGTTTATTCGTTCAGGCGAACACCGGCGCTGCGGGGCTGTCGCCGCCGCGGACGACAAAGGCGTTGAGCGGCACCGACGCGGTATTGCGGAATGCGTGCGGCAGGCCGACCGGGACGGTCAGCAGGTCGCCGGCGCCCATGATGATCGCGCCGTCGGCCCAGCTGACCTCCAGCGTACCGTCCTGGATCATGATGACCTCGGGCTCGGCGCGGGTGTGCGTCGGCACATAGGCGCCGGTCTGCAGCGTCAGCTGGCGCAGGTTGAAGTTCTGCGGCCACCAGCCGGTGATCGGGCCCGGTGCAAAGCCGTCGCCGGTCGCCCGGGGAACGATGATGCCGGCCTCCTCGACGCCCTCGGCGGCCAGCGGCGACCCCGGGTTGGCGACGATATCGCCCGCTGCGACGACGCACTGCGCCAGCTTTTCGGCGGACGGTGTCTTGAGATGCGCCATGCCGTCGGCGTCTAGGCCCTGCTCCATCTCGACATCCTGCAGCTCGGCGGTGCCGCTGGTCGTGTCGATCAGCCGGCCCCCCTTGGCGAGCTTGAGGCCGAAGTCGGCGGCCGCTTCGAACACGGCGGGCGCCCAGGTCACCTTGCCGGGATCGTCCTCGCCGAGGATAGTAAACAGGAAGCCGGTGCCCTGGTCGACCTTCTCGAAGCCGCGGAACATGTGGATCGGCACCGAGCAGACGTCGCCCGGCCCGATCTCCAGCGAGCCGTCTTCCTTGTTCGGCCCGAACAACAGGCGCCAGCGGCCGGAGTGGATGATGAACACCTCGGCGGTGTCGTGGCTGTGCTGCGAGTTGACGCAACCGAAGGGCTGGCGCGCCGCGCCGATGTTGAAGCCGTGGCGCTCGGTCAGGTGGACGTGCTGCTCCGGACTCTCGGAGACGCCCGCACCGATGATGGTGAAATTCTCCTTCTCGGTCGAGCCGGGCGTTCGGGTGTCGAGGAACGCCGTGCGGCACGGGATCAGGTCGGCATAGCGCACCAACCGTTCGTTCATCATGGCCTGGGACCAAATCGCCACTGGAATTCCTTACGTGCCACGTTATTGCATTCGGATGCATTGTCGCTAAAACATCGAGCCGGCTAGTGCAAGAGCCGCTGGGGCAGAACGTACGGATGACGGCAATGGTGCGACATCGAAGTGACGATATCCAGCCGGTGGATGCGCAGTCCAAAGCTGCCGTCGCCGACCGTCGCGCCGCCGCCGTTCCCGTCCTGCTGCTGCCCGGCACATTATGCGACGAGCGGGTGTTCCAGCCATTGCTCGACCGCCTGCCCAAGATGCGCGCGCAGGTCGTGGAGCTCACCGGCACCGAGTCGGCGAACGCCATGGCCCGCCGCATCCTCGCCGATGCACCGTACCGCTTTGCACTGATCGGCTTCTCGCTGGGTGGCATCGTCGGGCTGGAGATACTGGCGCTGGCCCCGGAGCGAGTCGTCGGCATCGCCCTGGTCGCGACCAACCCCGGCGCTGCCGACCCGCAGCGCCATGCCATGCGCCGTGCCGCCGTCGCCGATGCCGACAGCCGCGGCATTGCCGTCCACACCGCCGATACCCTGTGGCCGACCTACAGCGGTGCGGCCCCGACCGACGAGGCGATCCGCGACCTGGTCGTCGACATGGCGCGCCGTGCCGCCCCTGCCAGCTACCGCGAGCAGACCGAGATCGCCCTTGGCCGCGCCGACAGCCGCAACCGCCTCGCCAGCTGCAAAGGCCCGGTCCTGGTGCTGGGTGGCGACGCCGACCGCGTCACGCCGATCGCGGTCCAGCACGACCTGGTCGCCCCCGGGGCGGTGTTCGCCACCGTCCCCGGCGCCGGTCACTTCCTGCTGCTGGAAAACCCCGATGCCGCTGCCGCGCACATCGGCCGCTGGCACGCGCAGCTATCGTTAGTTTCCGCAACCGTTCCAACCGCCCTATAATGCCCCGAGCAAAGGATTTCATGATGAGCGACGAGCCTACGCCCAAGCTGAGCAGCGTCCGCGCCAAACCCTATGCCGCCGACGGCAAGGCCGTGCTGCAGGTCGAGCGCCGCGACTTCATCGACCTGGTCCCGGAAAACCGCGAGCGCGTCCAGAGCATGCGCGGCTTCGACGAGTGCTATACCGACATCGTCGACTATATCGTCCGCTGCACCCACAAGATCTGGGACGAGCGCGACGTCGGCCTGATCTACACGCACTACACGCACAATTGCGTCGCCTACAGCTCGCTCGGCACCGTCTATAATCGCGAGGATGTCGTCCGCGAGACGGTCAAGCGCATCGTCGAGCTGCCCGACCGTCGCGGCATGGCAACCCAGGTGATCTGGCGCGGCAACGACGTCGACGGCTTCTACACCTCGCACCTGGTCACCGGCACCGGGCGTCACACCGAATACGGCATGTACGGGCGTCCGACCGGGCGGACCTTTGCGGCGCGTACCATCGCCGACTGCATGATCCTGGAGAACAAGATCTACCGCGAGTGGCTGGTTCGCGACAACATGGGCCTGCTGGTCCAGCTCGGCGTGGAGCCGCATGCCTTCGCGACGAAAATGGCGCTCAACCAGTTCGAGAAGGGCGAGACCGTCGTCGAGATCGGCGAAAACCGCCGCATGATCGGCCAGTATCCGCCCGAGGTGAAGGCCGACACCTCGATCGCGCATACCGATACCGAGGTGAAGCTGCTCGAATGGCTCCACCACATCTACAACCAGCGCATGTTCGGCAAGATCCAGGAGATCTACGCGCCGGGCGTCCAATGGCACGGCCCGATGATGCGCGAGTTGTTCGGCATCGCCGCCGTGCTGCAGCAGACCATGAAGCTGGTGGCGATGATCACCGACGGCAATTTCGTCGTGCAGCACATCTGCTCCAACCCCTGCGAGGAGGGCGGCGAGAAGGTCGCGATCCGCTGGACGATGGACGGCCACCACCTCGGCTATGGCTCGCTCGGCGCACCGACCGGCCACCGGCTGTTCGTGATGGGCATGAGCCATTTCCACATCATCGACGGCAAGATCGTCGACGAGTGGGTGGTCTATGACGACCTCGCGATGCTGGTGCAGTTGAAGCTTGGCGCCATGGCGATGGCCGCCTGATCCGATGACGTTCGCCCGAGCACGCAAGTGCCCGGGCGACGCTCAGGCTGGATCCCTGGTCCTGGCGGAGCGGGAGGGATTCGAACCCTCGAAGGGCTTTTGACCCTTACACACTTTCCAGGCGTGCGCCTTCGACCACTCGGCCACCGCTCCGTTGCGGGGCGGTTAGCATGGGGTTCGCCCACGGCAAAGCCCCCTCGCCGCGAAAGGCGAAGGGGCTGTCGTCCGCCGCGGGTCTAGCGCAGCAGCTGCAGGACGTTCTGTTGCGACTGGTTGGCCTGCGCCAGCATCGCCTGTGCCGCCTGGCTCAGCACCTGCGAGCGCGCCAGGTTGGTCGTCTCGGCGGCGAAGTCGGCGTCCTGGATGCGGCTGCGCGAGTTCACCAGGTTCGTCGAGTTCGAGCTGAGATTGTTGACCGCCGCCTCCAGCCGGTTCTGCACCGCGCCGAGGTTGGCCCGGTCGAGCGACACCGAGGCCAGTGCCTCGTCGATCGCCCCCAGTGCCGCCGAGGCGCCGTCCTGCGTCATCACGTTGATATCCGCGATCTTCAGGCCGCCCTCGTCGGAGCCGTACTTGTTCTCCTCGAAGCCGAGTTTCGAGAAGTTCGACGTCGCGGCGTAGGACAGGCTGCCGGCCGCGACCTCGATGCCCTTCGACGAGGTCAGCGAGATCGTCGCATAGGCGGTGTTGACCGTGTCGGCGCTGAACACCGTGGTGTCGGCCAGTCCGACGACGGCGTAGGTGGCGCTGGTGCCGCGCACGGTGACGCCGCCCAGCCCGAAGTTCGCCGCCGAGGCCGCGTTGACGCTGTCGAAGGCGACCGCGATGTTGCGGCCGTCGGCAGCGGTCAACGACAGTCCGCCCTTGCCATTGTCGCTCGCCTCGACGCCGGTCAGGCCGGTGTATTTGTTGATCTCGCGAGCGACGTTCTCGCGCGTTGCCTGAGCCGTGGCGTTCTGGTCTAGGGTGATGGCGACCTGGACGCCGTTGATCGCCAGCTTGGCCGTCGCGGTAGTGGCGATCACCGTCGTCGGCGAAGATCCGTCGAGGGTCAGTGAATTGGCCTTGGCCGTCACCCCGGTCTCGGCGGTCGAGGCGTTGATCGCCGCGGCGATGGCGATGGCGCTGGCCGCCTTCTTGCTCGACAGCGCGCTGTCGTCGGAGAAGGTGTCGTCGACCGCGACGGCGCCGCGGATGGCGACACCGTTGATCTTCAGGTCGCCGGCGTTGAGCGTATACGCAGTTGCCGCGGTCGCCGAAATGGCGCGCGAATCGGCGGTCACGGCGGAGACGCCGCGTTCGTAGGTGCCGGTCTGCAGGCCGGCCCTCGACACCTTGCCGGCGCCGGTCGAGCTGATCTCGATCGGATTGCCGTTCTCGGACGTCAAATTGTAGGTGCCCGACTGTGCCCCGACGCGGAGCCCGGTGGTCTGCGCCGTCAACGTGTTCAGCGAGACGATGACGTTGCGACCGTCGGCTGCCTCCAGGCGGATGCCGGCATTGTCGTCGCCGGTGTCGATCGCCTTGACGCCGGTCTGGCCGGAGATCGCGTTGATCGCGTCCTTGACCAGGGTCCGGTTCGCCGCCGCGTTGCCGGTCGCGACGATCGTCGCGGTCGCCTTGCCGTTGATCGTCACCGTGCCGGTCAGGATCGCGGCGGTCATCGCCGAGCCGGTCATCACCGTTTTCCCGACCACGGCCGAGACGCCGCTGTCGGCGGTGGCGCGGTTGATCGCGGCGACCTTGGCGATCGCGCTGGCGGTCTTCTCGCCCGAGCTGAGATTGTCGTCGTTGGCCGAGCTCGGCCCGATGTTGACATTGTTGATCAACAGGTCGCCGGCAATCAGCGATTCGTTGGTGGTCAGGCTGCTGGCGGTGGCGGCGAAGGCCCCGGTCGCCGACAGTGCGGCGCTGGCGCCGGTGCCGAGGTCGGTGGCGCGGGTCGAGCCGATGCCGAAGCCGACCGTCTCGCCGGCCCGACTGCCGGTCTGCAGCTTCACCGCCTTGGCCGAACCGTCGAGCAGCTTGATGCCGTTGAAGTTGGTACGCGCGCCGACGTTGTCGATTTCACTGGTGAGCTGCTTGATTTCGCCCTGCATCGCCTTGCGGTTCTCGGCCGTGACCGTGCCACTGGCGGCCTGGACCGCGAGTTCGCGCATCCGCTGCAGCATGTTGGTGACTTCGCCCATCGCGCTTTCCGCCGTCTGCGCCAGGCTGATGCCGTCGTTGGCGTTGCGCATGGCGACGGTCAGCCCGCGCACGTCGGAGGTCATTCGGGTCGCGATGGCGAGGCCGGCGGCGTCGTCCTTGGCGGAGTTGATGCGCTGGCCGGTCGACAGTCGTTCCATCGCCATGGCCAGCCCGGCCTGTGCCGTACGCTGCCCGGACTGCGCCGTGAGGGCCGAAATGTTGGTGTTGATGACGGTCATGAGGGTCGTCTCCGCTTGGGTCTCGCAAGGACAAGGGACGACGCCGGCGCGGAATGCTTAATTCGCGGTCGTTGAAAGCCGTGGGGGCGCCCTCGACGCGACAGATAGCCCGGGGTTGCAAACGATCGCCGCAATCATGGGCTATGGCGCCGCCATGAGTTTACCCGTTCCGCGTCCAGCCCCGCTGCGACTGCCCATCCTGTTCATCGACGCGCACCTGCTGGTGATCGACAAGCCCGCCGGGCTGGCGGTTCATCCGGGGCCGAGTACGCCGCGCAGCCTCGACGATCATCTGTGGTCACTGCGCGAGGGTTTCGTCCGCAATCCCCAGCCGGTGCATAGGCTCGACCGCGACACGTCAGGGTGCCTGGTGCTGGCGCGCCACCCCAAGGCACTGAAGAAGCTGACCCAGATGTTTTCGGCCGGCCTGGTCGGCAAGACCTATTGGGCGGTGGTCGACGGCGCCCCGGACGAAGACGAGGGCCGGATCGACGCGCCGCTGTTCAAGGTGTCGAGCGCCGAGGCAGGCTGGCGGATGATCGTCGATCCGCGCGGCAAGGCGTCGGCGACGCGCTGGCGGGTGGTGGCGCGCGACGGTGCGCGGAGCCTTGTCGAATTCTATCCGGAGACCGGGCGCACGCATCAGGTGCGGGTGCATGCGGCGGCGCTCGGCTGTCCGATCCTCGGCGATCCGGTCTATGGCGCCGGGCAGGGGCCGATGCGGCTGCACGCCCGCGCCGTGACCGTGCCCTATACCGCCGGGGCGGAGGCGGTGCAGGTCGTCGCGCCGCCGCCGGAAGGCTGGCCGTTGCTGCCGGACGCTATTCCACGGCCTCAGTCACCGCCACCGCCGGCAGCTTGAAACTGCCGTCGAGCAGCTCGGGCTTGGGCAGGTAGGCGCGCCAGACCAGCCGGAACGGGCCGGGCGGCGCGGGCAGCCAGTTGACCACGCGCTCACCCGACGGCTTGCCGGTCTGGACGAATATATCCAGACTCGCGTCGCGCTCGTAATGCGTCGAGCGCAGGCCGGAGCCGATCGAGAAGCGGTTGAGCGGATTGGCGAAAAAGAACAACCGCCCGTCGGGCTCGACGGTGTACATGGTCAGCGACCAGAACGCCCCGGCCGGCGGCTTGGGCGGAATATGCATGGTGTAGGCGTGCTTCGACCCGTCGAGCGGCTGCCCGTCGGCATCCTGCGTCGCGGTATAATAGACCGCCTCGCGCCGCGGCAGCGCGCCCAGCCCGCCCAGCGCCACCGCCGCCCGCGCCGCGTCGTTGCCGTCGCCGAACTCACCGATCCCGGGACCAGGCGTGCTCCAGCCGCCAGCAACAGTGCCCGCCTTGGCCAGCCCGTCGCGCAGCTCCCTGCGGAATTTGGGCAGGGCGGCGATCCATAGCCGCTGCGTCGCGGGCGGCAGGGTGGCAAAGGCGTCGGCCGCGCCCGGCTTGATGCCCTGCGCGGCGAACTCGCCGGAGCGGCCGCCGATGCTGCTGCGGCCCAGCGCCTCGTCGACGACGGCGAGGAAGGTGCGGGCGTCGGGCACGGCGCTCGGCACGGCGCGGGTCGGCACCGGGGCAGCGCCGCCGCCCAGCGTGAATTTGTCGATGTCGGCACCCGACGCGGCCAGGTCGTTGGGGCCGTTGACATAGACCCGGACCAGCAGCCAGGCGTCGTTGCTGGTGGCGCGGACCAGCGTGCCCGCCTCCGGGGCCTTGCCGGTCCAGCCTGGGCCGACGATGGTGTACTGCCCGCCGCCGCCGCTGCTGCTGCCCAACACCGCGATATTGTCGCCGAACACGTTCATCAGCGCCGCGGAGTTGTAGCGGTCGCCCAGGTCGGGCACGGTCAGCGTCACCGGCCCGTTCGACAGGTCGAGCCAGGCGCTGGCGTACAGCGTGTCGTTGTTCGGCGTCGTCACCTCGCGCGAGGTCGCATCGGCCAGGGTCTTGCGCGCCACCAGCCGGTTGACCCCGCCCTGGGCCACCGCCCGGGCGCGCGTCCGCATTATCTCATAGACCGGAAAGCCGTAGTGGAACGCCCGGCGCAGGCCCTGCAGCGCCGGCGTCTCGGCCAGTACCACCGGCTTTGCGACGACGCGCGGTTTCGCCCCGGCCGGGGACATCGCCACCATGCCCGTCATCCCAAGGGCCAGGATCAGCCACCGCATACGCTTCGCTCCAACGAAATTCGCGGCACCATGGCGACGGGGCGGGCGGGCGTCCAGTCATCCTACTTGACGTAAACGTCAACTCAGGCGATCACCGGGCATGACCGAGACGGAAATCCGCGCCCCGCTGGCCCAGTTCGAGGGCGAGGTTCCGCCCGCGCCGCCGTGGTTCACCGCCGCCATCGCGCACGCCCCCGAGACCTCCCGCATCGACGTCGACGGCGCCGGCATCGAGATTCTGGCCTGGGGCGAGCGCGGCAAGCCCGGGCTGCTCCTCCTCCACGGCAACGGCGCGCATGCCGGCTGGTGGCGCCCGATCGCGCCGTTCTTCGCCGCCGACTACCGTGTCGCGGCCCTGTCCTGGTCGGGCATGGGCGGCTCCGACCACCGCGCCAGCTACCGCATCGAGAGCTTCGTTGCCGAGATCTTCGCGGTCATCGCCGCCGCCGGGCTCGACGCCGCCGGGCCGCCGCTGGTCGTCGCGCACAGCTTTGGCGGCTTCCCGATGATGGCGGCGGCGTCGAAGCACGGCGAGCGACTGGCGGCTGCGGTGATCATCGACACGCCGTTCCGCGGCGTCGGCGAGGAAGGCGGCCGGCCGCCCAATGCGACGATGCGCCCGCACCGCGTCTATCCCACCATCGCCGAGGCGCTCGGCCGCTTCCGGCTTGCACCCGCGCAGGACACGCCGAGCCTGTTCATCGCCGACCTGATCGCGCGCGAATCGTTGATCGAGGTCGAGGGCGGCTGGACCTGGGCCTTCGACCCGTTCCTGTGGAGCCGCTTCGAGGTCGGCGACGCCCGCTCGTTGCTGCGCGAGCCGAAATGCCCGGTGTCGCTGATCTGGGGCGAGACCTCGATGCTGATGAAGCCGGAACGGGTCGCGGCGATGCGCGCCGAACTGCCCGCCGGCTCGCCCGCCATCGGCATCCCGGACGCCGCGCACCATGTCCTCATCGACCAGCCGCTGGCGCTGGTGACGTGCCTGCGCGGCCTGTTCGCCGGCTGGCCGGCCTAGCCGCGCGACCTCAGCAGCGGTTGCGGTCGATCGAATTGCCGACCACCGCGCCGCCGCCGGCACCCAGCACCGTGCCCAGCGTCCGGTCATGGCGCCCGGAGACACCGTTACCGATCAGGCCACCGGCGATAGCCCCGAGGATCGTCCCCGTCGAGCCGCTGCTCGGCCGGCAGCGCTCGTCGCGAAACCGGCGGCGGTCGTCGCGACGATCGTCGGCATAGCGGCCATCGCCACGACCATCGTCGCCGCGGCCATAGCCATCGCGCCCATAACCGTCGCGGCCATAGCGACCATCAGAATCGCCGCGGCGATAATCGTCGCCCCGCCCGCCGCGCATGTCACCACGATCGCCGCGCGGGCCGCCGCGGTCGTACGACGCCGGACCACGATCGTCGCGACGCGGCGGTGCGCCATTGTAATAGACCGGCCGGCCCTGATAGCCGTCATAGCGCTGGGCGCTGGCCGAGTTCGGCACCGAGACCATCAGGAGCGATGCCGCGAAAGCCGCTGCAGCGAAGATCTTACGCATGATCGGCTCCTCGATAGCGGCTGCAACTCAACCGTTATCCAAGGTTTTAAGGTAGTTGCGGTGTCGGCACCCTGAACGCCGATTTAACCGGACGTTCATCGGAGCGACGGGTTCAATAAGGTCGGCGGTAATAGCCGCGGTTGCCATAGTCGCTGTTCTCGAAGGCGAACGACGCGCTGCCGCTGTCGCCGAGCGGCACGGTCGCGCTGCCGGCCACGCCGCGCGCCCCGCCAGTGCCGACGAAGGCGCTGACTTCGCCGTGGACGCGGCGATCGGCGACGCTGGGCCATTGCGACGGATCGAAGATGTCGCGCCGTGCGGCACCATCGGCCTGCGCCCGGGCGATCTCGTCGGGGGCCAGGCGATAGACCTGCGGCGCCGCCTCCGCGGCGGACGCGACCCCGGCAAATGCCGCCCCAGCCAGCACCGAACCGGCGATCATCGCTGCAAACATCATCTTCATCGCCAAGCCTTTCGAGCCAGCCCCTGCCGGACCCTAGCCCGGTGGCGTCGGCATGTCATCCCGCCCGGTCCGTTCAGCCGTCCTTGCGGAACGGGCCTTCCTCGCCGAGTTCCTCGATATGCGCCGCGACCGCCTCGCGCTCGACCTCGAGGAAGTTCGCAACGGCGTTGCGAAAGCCCTGGTCGGGGATGTAGTGCGCGCTGAACGTCGGTGTCGGGCGATAGCCCCGCGCCAGCTTGTGCGAGCCCTGTGCCCCGGCCTCGACCCGGGCCAGCCCGTGCGCGATGGCCCAGTCGATAGCGCGATAATAGCACAGCTCGAAGTGCAGGAACGGCACCTCCTCGGTGCAGCCCCAATAGCGCCCGTACAGGCAATCGTCGCCGATCAGGTTGAGCGCACCGGCGATCGGCACGCAGTCGCGGCTGGCGATGCCCAGCAGCACACGGTCGCCCATGCGCTCGCCCAGCATCGTGAAGAACTTGCGCTTGAGGTACGGCTGGCCCCATTTGCGCGCGCCGGTGTCCTGGTAGAAGATCCAGAAGGCGTCCCAATGCGCCTCGGTAATCTGGTCGCCGCGCAGCATCTCGATTTGGATTTCGGGATCGAGCACGCGCTCCTTGCGGATCGTCTTGCGCTTGCGCGAGCTGAGTGCCGCCAGGAAGTCGTCGAAGCTCGCATAGCCTTCGTTGACCCAGTGAAACTGCTGGTCGATACGCACCAGCCAGTCGGCGGCCTCGAAGATCTCGACCTGCTCGGGCGCGATGAAAGTCGCATGCGCCGATGACAGGCCGTTCTGCACCGTCAGCGCCTCCGCTGCCGCTAGCAGGGCCGGGGCGAGGACCGGGTCGCGCAGCAACAGGCGCCGGCCGGTCGCCGGGGTGAACGGCACGCACGACTGCAGCTTTGGATAATAGCGGCCACCGGCGCGGCCCCAGGCATCCGCCCAGCTGTGGTCGAAGACATATTCGCCCTGGCTGTGCGATTTCAGATAGCCCGGCAGGATCGCCGCCGCGGTGCCGTCGCTGCCATCGATGACCAGATGGACGGGCTGCCAGCCGGTGCGCGGCGTGGCGCTGCCCGAATCCTCCAGTGCGGTGAAGAACTCGTGCTGCAGGAACGGATTGCCCGGGCCGGCGCAGGCGTTCCACTCGGCCGCCGGCAGGTCATGGGCATGCTGCAGGATGCGCGCCATCACCTCGGACGGTCGATCGACCATGCTGTCGGACTCCTGATCGGTTGGCTTTCCTGACCGCTCCTGGTCGGGCCCCTCCCGGTCAGGCCCCTCCCGGTCAGGCATCGTTGACCGCGATGATCGCGTCGATCTCGACAGCCACGCCAAGCGGCAGCGCCGCCACGCCGACCGCAGAACGCGCATGACGGCCGATCTCCCCGAATACCTCGACCATCAGGTCCGACGCGCCGTTGGCGACCTTGGGCTGGTCGGTGAAATCGGCGGTGGAGTTGACGAACACCCCCAGCTTGACCACCCGCCGGACCCGCTCCAGCGAGCCCAGCGCCAGGTTCATCTGGGCCAGCAGCCCGATCGCGCAACGCCGCGCCGCCGCCGCGCCGTCCTTGGTCGTCAGGTCGTCGCCGACTCGGCCCCGGATCAACTGGCCGTCCTCGGCGAAGGGAATTTGACCGGAAATATGGAGTAGTCCGGCATGGATGACACCGGGCACGTAATTGGCCGCGGGGGCCGCGGCATGCGGCAGGACGATGCCGAGTTCGGCGAGGCGGGTCTGGACGGTCATGTTCAGCGCTCCATGAACTTCAGGATGTGGGGCAGGGCAACGGCCCAGTCGTCGATGCGGACATCGGCGTGTGGCGCACGCGGGATAAGCGGCCGTAACCGTGGGTCGGCGACCATGTGCAGCCGGTGGACGCCGGGTGCGCAGGCCCTGACCGAGGAGTGATGCGTCGGCAGGTCGTCGATGAACACGACACGACTCGGCTTGTACTCCTTGAGCAGGGCGGCGACCGGAATACCCTTGGGACCATTATTGCCCATAACCCGGTACGGCATGCCCAGACGTGCGAGTTCGCCGCTGCGAACCAGGGCGTGCCGTTCGGTTATGTTTGTCAAGATGACGATATCGGCTATCGTCGCAATACGTTCAAGGGCTGCCGCGGCACCTGGGGCAGGGGTCTGTGTTGTCATATGTGTGTCAAAAAAGCTCTCGAGGAGCGGCATGAAATCCCGGCTATTAACCTGGCTGCCATCTGCATGCCGCATGTTGCCGGACAGTGCGAAACTGTCGAGACTCAGGGTGATGTCATGGCTCTGCGCGAGGTAGTCCTGGAACGGTCCAACGAAATGCAGCAGGACTTCGTCGCAATCGCAGATCAGCAGCGGTCTCATGCGCGCAATGTCCGCTCTGCGTCGGCCAGTTGCAACGGCGGTACATCCAGTGCCTCGGCGCAGGCGAGCAGGCTCGGCTCATGGTTGGTCAGGAAGGCCAGCACTTCCGCCAGCACGACGGGCTCACCGGCCCGTGCCCGCAGCGTCGCGACGTCGAGGCCGGTGGTTTCGAGCAGGCGCGGCCCCAGTTCCTCGTCCCCGGCGATATGGGCAAGCGCCCGCAGCGCCAGCGTCGCCGCGGCTTCGTCGCTCGTCTCGCGGCGCGCTTCGCCGGTAGCCCGCAGCTTGCCGGTCCGCACCCGTTGCTCGTCGATCATCGCTGGTACCGGTCTCGTGATGGATGGATGGCTGGGTTTCCGGCTTAGCGGCTGCGCGGTCGGCCTGCCACCGACTTCACTGCATGCCGGCCGTGGGTGCGCGGGATGACCGCACGTATCCCGGTCGAAGAGGGCGTGGCGCGTATCGTTTTTGTCGGCAGCGAGGCGGTCGGGGCCCAGGCCAGCGAGATGCTGGCGCCGTTGACCATCGAGCGCCTGCCGGCGGACACCGCGGCGGCGGGCGTGCGCGAGGGCAATGTGACCTTGCTGCTGATCGAGCTGACGGGCGACCCTGACATGCTCAGGGAAAGCCTGGCGGCGTTGCGGGAGGAAGCGTCGCGGCGGCCGCTGCCGGTGCTGGCGCTGGTCGCCCGCGACGATCCCGACCGCGTCGTCGAGGCGTTCGAGGGCGGGGTCGCCGACGTCGGCGGGTTGCCGCTGGTCAAGGGCGAGCTGGTGGCGCGGCTGCGACTGATGCTGCGCCGCGCCGGCACCGCGGGGCATCTGCGCGCCCGGGTCCGGATCGCGCGTTTGCGGGCGATGACCGACCCGGTCACTAAATTGTACAACCGCGTCTATTTCGATGCCGAGGTGGCGCGGGCGATTGCCGGTGCACGCCAGCACGGGCGGCCGCTGACCCTGTTGATGGTCGATATCGATTCGCTCAAGCCGATCAACGACAGCTTCGGCCATGCGGCGGGCGACCGAGTGCTGGCGGGGGTCGCGGCGCAGCTGATCGTCAGCCTGCGGAGCAACGACATCGTGGCGCGCTTCGGCGGCGACGAGATCGCCGTGGCAATGCCGGATACCGATGTCGAAATCGCCGCCCACGTCGCGCGGCGCCTGTGTGCCGAGATCGCCGAATTGCCGATCGTCTCGGTCAACGTCACCGTCAGTATCGGGGTCGCCGGGCTGACGGATGCCGACGCCGATGCCGCCGCCTTGCTGGCGCGCGCCGATTCGGCGCTTTACGCGGGCAAGCGGGCGGGTCGGAACCGGGTCGAAATCGCGGCCTGAGGCCGCGACACGGGCTTACTTGATCTTGGCTTCCTTGAACTCGACATGCTTGCGCACGACGGGGTCATACTTGCGAAAGGTCAGCTTTTCCGTGGTGTTCGGGCTGCGCGGGTTCTTCTTGGTGACATAGAAGTAGCCGGTGTCGGCAGTCGAGACGAGCTTGATCTTGAGGGTAGTCGGCTTGGCCATGTCGAGTCCTGATTGGTAGCGCGGGCGAAGTGAGCTTAACGCGACGAACGCGGTCGGCCTTACGCGACGAAGCGCGGCTTGTGGTGAAAACCGCCGCTAAAGTCAACGTCCGAGCGACCGGCGCGGATCAGCGCCCGCGCCGGACGCCCTTGGGCACGCGGCTTTGCCCGGCGCGGCGACCGATGCGGACCTTGTCGTTGCGCGGTCTCTGCTGGCCCTCGCCCAGCGGCAGCTCGAAACGCAGCGCCCCGGTGATCGGGTTGGCCTCCGCCAGCCGCAGGTCGAGGCGCATGCCCGGCACATAGGCGGTGCCGCTCTCGATGCCCTCCAGCCGCTTGGTCGCCTCGTCGAAAACGAAGCGCTCGTCGCCCAGCGTCGACACCGGCACCAGCCCGTCGCCGCCGATGCCCTCGACCGTCGCGAAAAAGCCGAAGCGCGCCACGCCGGTGATCCGCGTCGCCAGCGTCTCGCCGACCCGCGTCGACAGGAACGCCGCGACATAGCGGTCGATGGTATCGCGCTCCGCCTCCATGGCGCGGCGCTCGGTCATCGAGATATGCTCGGCAGTGCGGCTCATGGTGCTCGCTGCTGCATCGCCCAGCGCGCCGTCGCCCAGCTTGTACGCCCGCACCAGCGCCCGGTGCACCACCAGGTCGGCATAGCGCCGGATCGGCGAGGTGAAATGCGCATAGCTCGCCAGCGCCAGTCCGAAATGCCCTTTGTTATCAGGCGAGTAGTACGCCTGGGTCTGTGTCCGCAGGACCTGCTCGCTGACCTGCTGGCTATGCGTCTCCGCCTTGGCCGATGCCAGGATCTTGTTGAACGTCCGCGGCTGGATCACCTGCCCCAGCGCGAACGGGATGCCGAAGGTCTCCAGGTAATCCTTCAGCGCCACCAGCTTCTCACGCCCCGGCTGCTCGTGCACCCGGTACATGCACTCCGTCCTCTTGGCCTCAAGTGCTTGAGCTGCCGCGACATTCGCCGCAATCATGAAGTCCTCGATCAGCCGGTGCGCATCCAGCCGCTCCCTCACCTCGATCGCCGCGATCCGACCCGCCTCATCTAACCGTACTCGTCGTTCCGGCAGATCCAGATCCAACGGCGCCCTCGCCTCCCGCGCCTTCGACAGCGCCCCCCACGCTCCCCATAACGCCGCCAGCGTCCCGAGATGTTCGCCCGCCTGCCCGTCGATGCTGGCCTGCGCCTCCTCATAGGAAATGTTGGTCGAACAGCGGATCACCGCCCGGCTGAATCGGTGGCGCAGCAGTTTCCCATCCGCCCCGATTACCAGATGACAAGCCAGCACCGCCCGGTCGACGCCTTCGACCAGCGAACACGCATCAGCGCTCAGCACCTCGGGCAGCATCGGCACGACCCGGTCCGGAAAGTACACCGAGTTCCCCCGCTCCCGCGCCGAACGGTCGAGCGCTGTCCCCTCGCGAACGTAGAACGAGACATCGGCAATCGCGACGATCGCCTTCCAGCCGCCCTGGTTCTCCGGTGCATTATCGGCTTCGGCCCACACCGCATCGTCATGGTCGCGGGCATCCGCCGGATCGATGGTCAGGATCGGCAGGCTGCGCAAATCCTCGCGGTCGCCCAGGTCGCGCTTCGCAACAGCCTCAGCCTCGGTCAGCGCCTCGGCGTTGAAGGCGTGCGGAATCCCTTTGGCATGGATCGCGATCAGCGAAAAACTACGCGGCGCGAACGGGTCGCCGAGCACCTCGATGACCCGGGCATGCTGACGCGGCGGCTTGCCCGAAGGCTCGGCGAGGACGAGATCGCCAGGCTCCGCCGTGCCGGTATCGAGCACCGCGAGGTCACTTCGCGCCCGCTTGTCGACGGGGACGAGCCGGTAGCCCATGGCTTCCTTGCGCAGGATGCCAAGGACGAACTCGGTCGTCCGTGCCAGGGTCTTCATCGGGAAGGCGGTATAGCCTCCGCCGGTCTCCTCGATCCGCGCGAGGACGCGGTCGTTGACGCCGAGCGCGGCTTGGCGCTGACGGCCTTTGCCTTCGACTATGCGTACGCGGGGTGGAGGCGTGCCGCGGTCCCAGCCGTCGGGGACGCCGACCGGGTCGCCGTCGCCGGCTTCGATGACGCGGAGTACGGTTACTTTGGGGAGGCCGCCGCCTTTGTGGACGGAGCGGCCGGGGCCGCCTTCGAGGGAGCCGTCGTCGGCCATGTCGCGGAGGAGGGCCTTGAGGGCGATCTTGTCCTGGGCGTGGAGGCCGAAGGCCTTGGCGATTTCGCGTTTGCCGACGGGGGTGGGGGAGGAGTTGATGAAATTCAGCACCGCCTCGGGGGAGGGGAGGCCGGGCGGAGGGGGCGGGGGGCGACGGGGCATGATCGCTTCTTGCGCAGCGATTGCGGCCCCCCGCAAGTCACGCCTAGTCGCGGAGGGACGCCGGGACTCGCCCGCCATTGGCTTCTAGTTTGGCCCATACCGCCTTCGACAGTGCGATATTCTGCTCGGCGCTGCCGTCGGCACCGGCGTGGACGCCCAGTTCGGCGCCGAGATCCTTGCGCGCGGCGAGGCTCGAGTCGAGGCCGAGCAGCTTGAGCAGGTCGACGATCGAGGTCCGCCAGTTGCCGCCGCCGTTGGGCTCGGCGTTGGCCATGATCGTCAGGACCTGCTCGACGTCGACCTGCGGAGCGGCGGTCGGCGCTGCCGGCGCGGCCGCAGCGGCGGACGACGCTGTCGGTGCCGGCGCAGCGGGCTTCGGAGCAGGCGCGGCGGCGGCCTTGCTGTGGAAGATGCCGTCCATGATCTTGCCGAAAATGCTCATGCGTGTCGCTCCTGTGCTGATTGCGCAGGAGTAACGCCTCAAAACCGCTCCGGGTTCGTCGCGGCCTCAGGCCTTGGCCGCGACCTTTGCCTTGGCCGCCGGCTTTTTCGCCGCCGGAGCCTTTTTCGCGGCAGGTTTTTTCGCCGCCGTCGCCTTGGGCGCAGCCTTGGCCGGGGCAGCCTTTTTCTTCACCGGCTTCTTGCCCTTCGACGGCATCGCGGCGCGGGTGTCGATCAGCCCGGCTGCCTCGTCGAGCGAGATCGCCAGCCCGTCGGAGCCCTTGGGCACGTTGGCGTTGGTCGTGCCGTCGGTGAGGTAGGGTCCGAAGCGCCCTTCGATCAGCTTGATCACCGCGCCCGACACCGGGTGCGGCCCGAGTTCGCGCAACGGCACCGGCGCATTGCGGGCGCGTCCCGGATTGGCCAGCGCCTCGGCCAGCTTGACCACGGCGGAGTTCATGCCGGTCTCGAACACTTCGGCGCTGGAAGTCAGCCGCGCGTATTTACCGTTATGCGCGAGATAGGGGCCGTAGCGCCCGATGCTGGCGGTGATCTTCTCGCCCGATTCGGGGTGGATGCCGACTTCGCGCGGCAGGGACAACAGCTTGAGCGCGGTTTCCAGATCCTCGGGGCCGGTGACCGCCATGTCCTTGGGAATCGAGGCGCGGGGTGGCTTGGGCGCACCCTTTTCGCCGTCCTCGCCGCGCTGGACATAGGCGCCGAAGCGGCCCGAGCGCAGGCTGACGGGCTCGCCGGTCGCGCTGTCCTCGCCGAGCAGCACGGGCACGCCGTTGCCGACCTGCGGCTCGCCACCCTCGGCAGCGAACTGGCGGGTGTAGCGGCATTCCGGGTAGTTCGAGCAGGCGACGAAGGCGCCGAACTTGCCGGTCTTGAGGCTCAAACGGCCGTTGCCGCAGGTCGGGCACAGGCGCGGATCACTGCCGTCGGCGGTCGGCGGAAACAGGAACGGCGACAGGAATTCGTCGAGCGCCACCGTCACGTCGGACGGGCGGAGTTCGAGGATCTCCTTGGTCTTGGCCTGGAACTCGGCCCAGAAGCGGCCGAGCACGGTCAGATAATCGAGATCGCCCGCCGAAACCTCGTCGAGCTCGGTCTCGAGCTCGGCAGTGAAGTCATAGCCGACGTACTTCTCGAAGAAGCGCTCGAGGAACGCCGTGACCAGGCGGCCCTTTTCTTCGGCGAAGAAGCGGTTCTTCTCCATCCGCACATAGCTGCGGTCGCGCAGCGTCTGCAGGATCGAGGCATAAGTCGACGGCCGCCCGATGCCGAGCTCCTCGAGCTTCTTGACCAGCGTTGCTTCGGAGAATCGCGGTGGCGGCTCGGTGAAATGCTGGTCGGCCTTAACGCTGTCGAGGCGCGGCTTCTCGCCCTGCGTCAGGCGCGGCAGGCGGCGGCTGTCATCGTCGTCTTCGGCCCCGGAAACGGGAGTGTCGTCGCGCGTCTCGGTATAGACCGCGAGGAAGCCCGGCGACAGGATGACCTGCCCCGAGGCGCGCAGGCCCGTCTGGCGGTCGTCGGACAGCAGTTCGACGCTGGTCCGCTCCATGCGCGCCGACGCCATCTGGCTGGCGATCGTGCGCTTCCAGATCAGCTCGTACAGCTTGGCGGTGTCGCCTGAGCCGGCGCTGCGGCGCGCCATGTCGGTCGGGCGGATCGCCTCATGCGCTTCCTGGGCGTTCTTGGCCTTGGTCGCATAGTGGCGCGGCTTGTCGGGCAGCGCCTCGGCGCCGAATTCGCGCAGGATGGTGTCGCGCGCCGCGGTGATCGCCTCGCCGGCGATCTGCACGCCGTCGGTCCGCATGTAGGTGATGATGCCCTCTTCATAGAGGCCCTGGGCGACGCGCATCGTGTGGCTGGCGGTGAAGCCGAGCTTGCGCGACGCCTCCTGCTGCAGCGTCGAGGTGGTGAACGGCGGATAGGGGTTGCGGCTGACCGGCTTGGTCTCGACCGCGGCGACGGTGAAGGTCGAGCCCTCGACGGCGGAGCGGGCATTGTTCGCCTCGGCCTCGTTGGTCAGGTCGAACTTGTCGGTCTTCTTGCCGTTGAGCAGCGACAGGCGCGCGGTGAAGGCCTGGCCCCCGGCGGAGGTCAGCCCGGCGTCGATGGTCCAGTATTCGCGCGCCCGGAACGCCTCGATCTCGCGCTCGCGGTCGACGACGATGCGAAGTGCGACCGACTGGACGCGGCCCGCCGACTTGGCGCCGGGCAGCTTGCGCCACAGCACCGGCGACAGCGTGAAGCCGACCAGGTAATCGAGCGCGCGCCGCGCCTTATAGGCGTCGATCAGCGCCGCATCGAGCTCGCGCGGCTTCTTCATCGCGGCCAGCACGGCGGTCTTGGTGATCTCGTTGAAGGTGACGCGGGTGGCACCGCCCTTGGGCACCGCCTTCTTGCCCTTCAGCCATTCGAGCAGGTGCCAGCTGATCGCCTCGCCTTCACGATCGGGGTCGGTCGCGAGAATGACGCTGTCGGCGCGCTTGACCTCGTCGGCGATGGCTTTGAGCTGCTTCGACTTGTCGGCGTACAGCTCCCACTTCATCGCGAAGTCGTGCTCGGTATCGACCGAGCCATCCTTGGGCGGCAGGTCGCGAATATGCCCATAGCTCGCCAGCACGGTGTAATCCGAGCCGAGGTACTTGTTGATGGTCTTCGCCTTGGCAGGCGATTCCACGATGACGACTTGCATGACTGTCTCCGGGGAACCGAGCAGCGGCGGCCCCTACGCGTATAATGTAGGGGCTGGCAAGTCGCGGTGCCTAGTGGGGGGTAGGTGCAAAGTGTTCGAACGACGTCCGGTGGCAGGCGCAACCGGAAGAAATCCGGGGTGACGGGTCCCGGCGTGCGCCGGGATGACGGCGTTTGAATTCGTCATCCCGGCGACGGCCGGGACCCATCGAGCGCAAGGCTGCGTGATGGATCACGGTCGACGCCGGGATGTCGAAAGCGCGGATCAGGGCTTGTCGACGAAGGTCCGCTGCCACCAGCCCTTGCGCGCCGGAGCGGCAGGAGCGTCGTTGGCGGCCTCCGGAGTTTCGACAGGTGCCTTGACGACGACCGGGGCTTCGACGGCAACCGGAGCTTCGACAGCAGCCGGGGCAGGCGCCTCGGCTGGCGTCTCGGCGGCTGTCGCCTCGGCAGCGGGCGCTTCGGCAGCGGCTGCATCGGTGCCGGCCTTGCGACGTGGGGCACGCTTGCGCGGTGCCTTGGCCGGCTCGGCCTCGGGCTCGGCGGCTTCGGCGACCGGCTCGGGAGCCGGCGCTTCGACCGGAGCCTCGGCGGCGGCCTCGGCGGGTGCCTCGGCAACTGCTTCGGCTTCCGGCTCGGCCTTCTTGCGCGAGCGACGCGGGCGCTTGGCAGGGGCCTCGGGCTCGGCGGGTGCCTCGACGGCGACCGCCTCGACCGGTGCCACCTCGGCGGCTGCCTCGGGTGCGGCTGCTTCGGTCGTTGCGGCCTCGGGCGCATCCTCGGCGGGCACGGTCTCGGCGAAGGTCTCGCCGACCGTCACCTCCGAAGCCTGGGCCTCGCCCTCGGCGCGGCGACCGCCACGACGACCGCGACGGCGGCGACGCGGGCCATCGCCCTCGACGGTCTCGGCAACCGGCGCGGCATAGGCCGGAGCATCGCCCTCGACAGGCTCGACGCCCTCGGCGGCTTCGCCCTCGACGCCGGTCTCGGTGTCGGCGACCTGGGGCTCGCCGCCCTCGGTCCGATCGATGCGGCCACCACGACGGCGGCGGCCACGACCGCGACCACGGCCACGCTCGCCACCCTCTTCGCGACCACCCTCGCGGGCCTCGCGCGGCGCCCGGGCTTCACGCGGCTCGCGGGCTTCGCCCTCGGTCTCGTCGTCGTCCTCGTCGTCGGAGCCATAGCTTTCGACCTCGTCCTCGTCCTCGGCGATGGTCACCGGGGCGGGCAGCGGGGCCAGCGTGATCTGGCGCATCGGCGCACCACCGGCGGCGTCGATGACGTAGTTCGGGCCGCTCAGGCTGTCGTCCGGCACCGCCTCGATGCCGATGCCATAACGGTCCTCCAGCTCGGCCAGTTCGGCGCGCTTGCGGTTGAGGATGTAGATCGCGACTTCGGCGCCGGCGCGGAGGGTGAACTCGTTGCAGCGGCCCTTGATCGCCTCGGCCTCGAGGTCGCGCAGCGCGGCCAGCGCGGCCGACGAGATGGCGCGGACATAGCCCGAGCCGTCGCACATCTCGCAGACGTGGGTCGAGGCTTCGAGGATGCCGGTGCGCAGGCGCTGGCGGCTCATTTCCATCAGCCCGAACGAGCTGATGCGGCCGAGCTGGATGCGGGCGCGGTCGTGCTTCAGCGCGTCCTTCATGGCGCGCTCGACGCGGCGGTTGTTGCCGTTGACCTCCATGTCGATGAAGTCGATCACCACCAGCCCGGCCATGTCGCGCAGGCGCAGCTGGCGGCCGATCTCCTCGGCGGCTTCCATGTTGGTCTTGTAGGCGGTTTCCTCGATGCCGTGCTCGCGCGTCGAGCGGCCCGAGTTGATGTCGATCGAGACCAAAGCCTCGGTCGGGTTGATGACGATATAGCCGCCCGACTTGAGCTGGACGACCGGCGAATACATCGCCGACAGCTGCGCCTCGACCCCGAAGCGCTGGAACAGCGGCACCGAGTCTTCATACTGCACGACCTTGGGTGCATGCGTCGGCATCAGCAGCTTCATGAAGGTGCTGGCGGCCTCGAAGCCCTCCGGTCCGTCGACCAGCACCTGGTCGATGTCGCGGTTGTAGATGTCGCGGATGGCGCGCTTGATCAGGCCCGAATCCTCATGGACCAGCGCCGGCGCGGTCGCGGCGAGCGTTGTCTCGCGGATCTCGTCCCACAGGCGGGTGAGGTAGTCGAAGTCGCGCTTGATGTCGGACTTGGAGCGCTTCAGGCCGGCGGTGCGGACGATGGCGCCCATGCCGGCGGGCAGCTTCAAGTCGGACATGATCGACTTCAGGCGCTTGCGGTCCGAGACGTTGGAGATCTTGCGGCTGATACCACCGCCGTGCGCGGTGTTGGGCATCAGCACGCAGTAGCGGCCGGCGAGCGACAGATAGGTGGTCAGGGCGGCGCCCTTGTTGCCGCGCTCCTCCTTGACGACCTGGATCAGCAGGACCTGGCGGCGGCGGATGACCTCCTGGATCTTGTAGCGGCGGCGCAGCGCCTGGCGCTGGCGGCGCATCGAATCGGAGGTGTCGTCATGGCCACCGGCTTCGGCGATCTCCTCGCGCTCCTCGCCATCCTCGCCCGGCTCGGCAGCGTCGCCGTCATGGTGATCGTCGTCGTGGTGATCGTCGATCAGCGCCTGCTCCTCGCGCAGCAGCGCTTCGCGGTCCTCACGCGGGATCTGGTAGTAATCGGGGTGGATTTCGGAAAAGGCCAGGAAGCCGTGGCGGTTGCCGCCATACTCGACGAACGCCGCCTGAAGCGACGGTTCGACCCGGGTTACCTTGGCGAGATAGATGTTGCCCTTGAGCTGCTTGCGGTCGGCAGCCTCGAAGTCGAATTCCTCAATCCGTTGACCGTTGACGACGGCGACCCGGGTTTCCTCCGGGTGGCGGGCGTCGATCAGCATGCGCTGTGACATTCATATGCTCCATGGCGCGGCGGCCGTCCCGAACATGGTCGGTGGGGCGGCGGCGCGAAAATGGGGCGGACGCGCGGGTTGCGGTCCGGCCCGGGGTTTGCTGCGATTGTAATTGGTTGGGTGACGCCGACCATCCGACCGTGCCGCGCGAAATTGCGGCCCCGGCTGTATGGATGTTCGTCGATGTCATGCGACCCTAACCTAGATGCCTGGCGGCAGAGTGCGGGCCAGGCGTAACCATTCGATCTTCGCGCCGGTCGCTGACCCTGGCATGAGCCCGAAATACATTGGGCGGCCGGGGATGCGCGCCGGAAGCGCGACACGGCAGGGACAATACGGCTGTTCCGCCGCTTTGCCACCGTTGTTGAAGGGTTAGCATCGTTGCACGGCAGCGACAAGCGGTGTGCGCGGTTGCGGCGGGCGGCCGGGGCCGGTATCCCCCAAGCCGATGCGAATGCTGGTCCTCGCCGTGCTGCTGGTGCTGGGCGGCGCCCGTGGCACACAGGCGGCCGTGGTCCGCTCGGGCGCGCTGGCGGTCGAGGGCAAGGTGGTGACGGTCCAGCTCGACGGGCCGGTGACCGCGCGGCTGCTGGCGCTGGCGGACCCGCTGCGGCTGGTGATCGACCTGGACGGGGTCGATGCGGCGCGGCGCGATGTCGACGGCAAGGGCGGGATCAGGCACGCGCGGATCGGCCAGTTCGACCCGGCGACGGCGCGCATCGTCATCGACCTCGACACGCCGATGCGGCTGGATGCGGCGGCGCAGGACGCGGACAACCGGCTCAGGCTGACGCTGGTGCCGATCGGCAAGGCGGCGTTCGAGGTGCTGGTCAAGCGCGGGCGGCGAGCGCAGGCGGTGACGGGCAGTCCTGAGCCCAGGCCCGACGCGGCGCCCGTCGTGGTGGCGCCCGCCAAGGTCGTCGCAGCTCCCCCGCCCAGTGATTTCGACTTACCCGCCGGCACCTTTCCCGATCCCGCCGTGCCGCCCGAAGCTGTACCGACCGCGCCCCCGGCCAAGCCTGCGCCGATCCCCAGGGTCGCCCCCGCGCCGCGCTCCGGCGGGCCCAAACCGCTGGTCGTCATCGACGCGGGGCACGGCGGCAAGGACGTCGGCGCGATCTCGATCACCGGGTCGTACGAGAAGGACGTCACCCTCGCCATCGCCCGTGCCGCCGCCCGCGCGCTGGAGGCGTCAGGGCGGGTGCGGGTGAAGCTGACCCGCGACGACGACCGCTTCATCCCGCTCGGCGGCCGCGTCGCCATCGCCCGCGCCGCGCACGCCGACCTGTTCCTGTCGGTCCACGCCGACAGCGCCCCCAATCCGCTGGCGCGCGGGGCGAGCGTCTACACGCTGTCCGAAACCTCGTCGGACGAAGTCGCGGCCCGGCTGGCGGCGCGCGAGAACAAGTCGGATATCATCGCCGGCGTCAACCTTGGCATCGAGGCGCCCGAGGTCGGTGATATCCTGATCGACCTGCTCCAGCGCAACACCATGAACGTCTCGATCGCCTTTGCCGAGGCGCTGCAGGGCGAACTCGACGACCGCATAGCCTTCCGTGGCGAATTCCACCATTTTGCCGGGTTCCGGGTGCTCAAGGCCGCCGATACGCCGTCGGTGCTGCTCGAGACCGGCTATGTCTCCAATGCCGACGACGCGGCGCTGCTGACCTCGAAGGCCGGGCAGAAGATCATCGGCGACGGCATTGCGCGCGCGGTCGAGGCGCACCTGCTGCGCGGCCGGGGTCGCTAGTCGCGTCGCTAGCCGGCGCGCTCGGCCTGCGCCCAGGCGTGGTCGGCGAGCATCTCGACACCCTCGGCGGTCTTTTTCGCATGGGCACTCGCGGCGGTCCCGCGCACGACGCGCCCGCGGATGCCGTGGATGATCGCCGCCAGCCGGAACATGTTGAACGCGACGTAGAAGTCGATGTTGGGGATGCCGCCGGTCCGCCCGGTGCGGGCGCAATAGGCGGCGGTGTAGTCTTCCTCGCTCGGGATGTTCAGCGCCGGCAGGTCGAAGCCCATCAGGCCCGCGGTCGCCGTCGGCGGCATCCGGTACATCATCAAATGATAGCTGAAATCGGCCAGCGGATGGCCTAGCGTCGACAGCTCCCAGTCGAGCACCGCCAGCACGCGCGGCTCGGTCGGATGGAAGATCATGTTGTCGCAGCGATAATCGCCGTGGACGACACGCGTCTCGTCGCCGTCGTCGGGGATGTTGGCCGGCAGCCACTCGACCAGCCGGTCCATCGACGGCACCCGGCCCGCGTCGCTGTCCTCCAGATACTGTTTCGACCAGCGCCCGATCTGCCGCGCGAAGTAATTGCCCGGCTTACCGAAATCACCCAGCCCGATGGCGACCGGATCGAGGTTGTGGAGCTGCGCGATCGTCGCGTTCATCGCGTCGAAGTACAGCGGCCGGTCGGCGCGCGACACGTCGGGGAAGGTGTTGTCCCAGATGATCCGCCCCTCGACGCAGTCCATGACGTAGAACCACGTCCCGATCACCGCATCGTCGGTGCACAGGCCAAAGGTCCGCGGGGCCGGAAAACCCGCGCCATACAAGGCGGTGATCACCCGATATTCGCGGTCGACGGCGTGGGCCGACTTGAGCAGCACGCCCGGCGGCTTGCGGCGCAGCACGTAATTTCGGCCCGGCGTGACCAGCTGGTAGGTCGGGTTGGATTGGCCGCCATTGAACTGGCGTACCGTCAGCGGCCCGGCATAGCCCTCGACATTGGCCTTGAGCCACGTCTCCAGCGCCGCCTCGTCGAAGCCCAGGCCGGCGCGGACCTCGCCGGCTCCCGACATCTCCTGCTGCCGTGTCGCCATGCTAGTCCCCAACAGCCTGTCGCCCGATATCGCGACGGCAGAAGCCGCCCGGCCAGTCGATCATGTCGACCGCAGCATAGGCAGCCGCCTGCGCTTCGCCAACATCCTTGCCCAGCGCCGTGACGGCCAGCACGCGCCCGCCGCTCGCGACCAGCGAGCCGTCGCTGCGCCGGCGGGTGCCGGCATGGAACACCGTCGCACCGGTCGCTTCCGCCGCCTCGATCCCGGCGATCTCGGTGCCGGTCTGCGGATCGACCGGATAGCCCTTGGCGGCCATGATGACGGTCAGCGCGGCGTCCTCGCGCCACACCGGGCGCAACTCGGCCAAGCCGCCGTGGCACGTCGCCAGCAGCAGCTCGACCAGGTCGCTCTCCAGCCGCAGCATCAGCACCTCGCACTCCGGATCGCCGAAGCGGACGTTGTATTCGATCAGCTGCGGCCCGGTCGGCGTCAGCATCAGCCCGGCGTACAGCACGCCGCGGAACGGCGTCCCCGCCTCGGTCATCGCGCGCACCGTCGGCTCGACGATCTCGCGCATCGACCGGTCGAGCAGGTCGGGCGTCAGCACCGCGGCGGGCGAATAGGCGCCCATGCCGCCGGTATTCGGCCCGGTATCGCCGTCACCGACGCGCTTGTGGTCCTGCGCACTGGCCAGCACCAGCACGTCGCTGCCGTCGCACAGCACGAACAGGCTCGCCTCCGGCCCGGTCAGGAAGGCCTCGATCACCACCGGACCGGGCAGCGCGTCGAGTGCCTCGCTGGCCTCGGCGGCGGTCGTCGCGATGGTGACGCCCTTGCCCGCCGCCAGCCCGTCGGCCTTGATCACCACCGGCAGCGGCTGGAGCGCCGTGTAGGACCGCGCCGCCTCGCCGCTGTCGAAGCGTGCGTACGCCGCGGTCGGAATGCCGGCCTCGGTGCAAAGCGCCTTGGTGAAGCCCTTCGAGCCCTCCAGCTGCGCTGCAGCCGCCGATGGCCCGAACGCCGCGATGCCGGCCGCCGCCAGGGCATCGGCGAGCCCGTCGACCAGGGGCTGTTCCGGCCCGATCACCACCAGCCCGATCTCATTGGCCGCGGCGAAGTCGATCACCGCGGCATGGTCGCCGGCGTCGAGCGCGACGCATTCCGCGACGCGCGCCATGCCGGGGTTGCCGGGCGCGGCGAACAGCCGGTCGGTACGCGGCGACTGGCGCAGCTTCCAGCACAGCGCGTGCTCGCGCCCGCCGCTGCCGATGACGAGGATGTTCAGGGGTTGCGCGGTCATTCCCGGCTTCTAGCAGCGTAGCGGGGTCTTGCTACCCTTCGCGCAGTGGCGGGCAGGGAGCGGAACGGGTGTCACCACGTTGTGCGGGCTCAATCAGGAGCCTCCCGCATGCATGGATATTACAAGGTCGATCGCCCGGATGACTTGCGCGGCGCCGTCGCGGGCCTTGCCGCGGGACTGCTTGCGTCGCTAGTGATGACCGGTTTCCAGGCGGGTGTCGCCAAGCTGATCCCCGACATCTCGGGCGGCGGCGACGACGAGCCGGCGACGGAACAGGCGGCGGACAAGGTCAGCGAGGCAGCGGTCGGCCAGCCGGTACCCGAGGACCGCAAGGCCGTCGCGGGCGAGGTGGTGCACTATGCTTTTGGCGCGTTGCTGGGTGCCGGCTACGGGATTGCGGGCGAGCATGGCGACCTGCTCAAGTCCGGCGGCGGCACGGTGTTCGGCGCGTCGGCGGCGTTGTTGTTCGACGATATCGCGGTGCCGGCGCTCGGCCTGTCGCCGCCCGCGAGCGAGACGCCGGCGAAGACCCACGCCTATGCGATCGCCTCGCACCTGGTCTTTGGGCTGGTGCTGGAGGGCGCGCGGCGGGCGCTGAGGGGGCGGTAAAGGGCGCGTTCCCAAACCGTCATCCCGGCGAAGGCCGGGACCCATCACCCCGATCCCTGTAATGATGCTGGCTCTACCAGCTTCCATCCCGAAGATGGGGATGATGGGTCCCGGCCTTCGCCGGGATGACGGTGTGTAAATGCAGGCACCCCCACCGCCGCAGCCGTTGCGCCCCGGCCCCCGCGTCGCCTAATACCCCCCGGTGCCCGATCCAGCCATCAACACCCCCGAATATTCCGTCGGCGAACTCGCCCATGCGCTGAAGCGCACCGTCGAGGCGGCCTATGGCTATGTCCGGGTGCGCGGCGAGATCAGCGGCTACAAGCGCGCCGCCTCGGGCCATGTCTATCTGTGCCTGAAGGACGACGCGGCGGTCATCGACGGCGTCATGTGGAAGGCGACCGCCGGAGCCCTGCAGTTCCGCCCGGAAGACGGGCTCGAGGTCATCGTCACCGGCAAGCTGACGACCTATCCGGGTCGCTCCAAATACCAGATCGTCATCGAGCGGATGGAGCCGGCCGGCGTCGGCGCGCTGCTTGCCCAGCTCGAGGAGCGCAAGCGGCGGCTGGCGGCGGAGGGTCTGTTCGACGCGTCGCGCAAGCGCCCGCTGCCCTATATCCCGCAGGTCATCGGCATCATCACCTCGCCGACCGGTGCGGTGATCCGCGACATCCTGCACCGGCTGGCGGACCGCTTTCCGCGCCGGGTCATCGTCTGGCCGGTGGTCGTGCAGGGCGATGCCGCGGCCGGGCAGGTGGTCGCGGCGCTGGCCGGCTTCAACGCGCTGGTCGCGGGGGGCAAGGTGCCGCGGCCCGACCTGCTGATCGTCGCGCGCGGCGGCGGCTCGATCGAGGATCTGGCGGCGTTCAACGAGGAGGCGGTGGTCCGCGCCGTCGCCGCCTCGACGATCCCGGTGATCACCGCGGTCGGCCACGAGACCGATACGACGCTGGTCGACTTCGCTTCCGACCACCGCGCACCGACTCCGACTGCGGCGGCCGAGCGCGCCGTGCCGGTGCTGAGCGAGCTGGTCTATGGGCTGGGCGCGCTGGGGCTGCGGCAGGACCGGGCAGTGCGACGCGGCATCGAGGTTCGTACCGAGCGTGCCACGGCGTCGGCCAAGCGCCTGCCTTCGCCGCGCGCGCTGCTCGGGCTTCAGCAGCAACGCTTCGATGAACTGGCGGACCGGCTGCCGCGGGCGCTCAAGGTCGGTGCCGACCGTTGGCGCGGGCGTTTCGAGGCCTGTTCGGCGGCGCTGCGACCGGCGCTGCTCGGGCGGCGGGTGATCGCCTCGCGTGGCGGGCTCGACAAGGCATCGGCGGCGATGTCGGCGTCGCTGCGCGGGCTGGTGGCCAAGGATGCGACCAAGCTGGCGCAGACGGCGACGGCGCTGCGCCCGGGATTGCTGGTCCGCCACGTCTCGGCCTCGCGGCGCGACCTCGACAAGGTCGGCGTGGCGATGTCGGCGTCGTTGCGCGGGCTAGTCGCCAGGGATGCGACCAAGCTGGCGCGGACCGCCGCGCTGCTGCGTCCCGCGGCGCTGACCGGGGCGAACGATCGGGCGCGGGCGCGGCTGACCCAGGCATCGCGGCTGCTCGACAGCTTCGATCCCGAAGGCGAGATCCGCCGGGCGCAGGCGCGCGGCCTGGTGCGGGTCACCGACGCCGAGGGGCGGCTGGTCACCAGTGCCGCAGCGGCGCAGGCCCAGCACGTCCTGACGCTCGGATTTCGCGATGGCGACGTGCCGGTGTCGACGGCGCTGCCAAGGCAGGGTAGATTGCTGTGATGCTCGATTTCAATGGCGGTCGCCAGGCGCGGCTGCGCTATCTTCCCGGTTCCTTCGACGTGCTGACGCCCGGCGACTATGTAACCTGCGCGGTCAGCGGCAAGCGGGTGACGCTGACTGCGCTGCGTTATTGGTCGGCGGAGCTGCAGGAGGCCTATGCCAGCGCCGACATCGCCGTGAAGCGTTACACCGAGATGCGCGCCAAGGGGCGACTTTGAACTTCGGCGCGGGGGCGCGACGTTGATTCGCGCCCCGGCGATCGCGCTGCTGCTGCTTGCCGCCAGCTGCGTCAAGCCGCTGCCGGCGGGCGAGATCAAGCTGACCGGGACGGCGCAGCAGGGCGGGCTGATGTTCGGCACTGCGCCGCCCGGATCGATGGCGTTGAAGCTGGACGACAAGCCGGTGCGGCTGGCCGGCGACGGGCGCTTCCTGATCGGCTTCGGGCGCGATGCTCCGGTTGCCGCCAGGATCACCGCGACGCTGGCCGACGGACGGACGGTGACGCGCGACGTGGCGGTGGCGCAACGCACCTACAAGGTCGAGTCGATCCCCGGCCTGCGCCGCCCCTCGACCGGTCCCAGCGCCGCCTATGAAGCGATCCGCGCGCCCGAGTTGGCAATGATGGCTGCCGCCCGCGCCGGCGAAACCAGCGAGACCGGCTGGACGCAGGCCTTCGACTGGCCCGCGCACGGTCGGATCAGCGGCGTCTACGGCTCGCAGCGTGTTCTCGGCGGCGTGCCCGGCAGTCCGCATTTCGGCGTCGACGTCGCGGCTCCGGCCGGCACCCCGGTGCTCGCCCCGGCGGAGGGGATCGTGCGTTTCGCGCAGGGTCCGCTGAGCCTCGAGGGCAACCTCGTCATGCTCGACCACGGCCACGGCCTGACCTCGTCGTTCCTGCACCTGTCCAAGATCGACGTGGTCCCCGGCGAGCGTGTCGAGCGCGGCCAACGGCTCGGCGCGATCGGCACCACGGGGCGGTCCACAGGGCCACACGTCCACTGGGCAATGACCTGGGACGACGTCCGCATCGACGCAGCGACGCTGGTCGGCGCGATGCCGGTTCCGGCGGCGTCACGCTAACCTACCGTAGGTAAACGCGAAATTTTAGCGGCAAATTCGCTGGCCACGACGCGGTGCGGCTCGAGCCTGCATATGACGATTGTGTGACAATCCAGACACAGAGCTGCAACTTTGCACCGGTTGTGACGCTGGCGTCATTGCTAATGATATTTTGTAAACGCATTAGTGAGGCATCGGCCAGCTCGAAAACGAGCGGCATCCAGCATCAAATCAGCGGGCGCTAGGCGCTCGCAAAGGGGTCTTAATGAACGCGAAGATTTCTCGTGCACGCCTGCTTGCCTCGACGATAGTCGGCGGCGCAGTTCTATTTGCGGCGCCTGTGCTCGCACAGACCGCTGGTCCGGACGCCGCTTCGGCCAGCGCGACGACGCCGACCACGACCACCGCCGCCGTCGACACTGCCGAGACGATCGTCGTCACCGGCTCGCTGTTCCGCCGCAGCAACGTCGAGACGCCCTCGCCGGTCACCGTGCTGACCACCGAGACGCTGACGCGTGCCGGCATCACCAACATCGCCGACGCCGTTCGCTCGATCTCGGCCGATGGCGCGGGTTCGATCTCGACCGGCTTCCGCAACGGCTTCAGCGCCGGCGGCTCGGCCGTCTCGCTTCGCGGCCTCGGCGTTTCGTCGACCCTGGTCGTCATCGACGGCCTGCGCAGCGCCAACTTCCCGCTCAACGACGACGGCCACAACGCCTATGTCGACCTCAACTCGATCCCGTTCAGCATCGTCGAGCGCGTCGAAGTCCTCAAGGACGGCGCCTCGTCGACCTATGGCGCCGATGCGATCGGCGGCGTGGTCAATTTGATCATGAAGAAGCAGTTCGTCGGCGTCGCCGGCACCGTCGAGGGCGGCATCTCCGAAAAGGGTGACTCGGGCCGCAAGCGCGCCAACATCACCGCCGGCTATGGCGACTATCAGTCGTCCGGCTGGAACTTCTACGTCAACGCCGAATACCAGAAGGATGGCTCGATCTACGCCAAGGATCGCCCGTTCCCCCTATAACACGCTCGACCTGAGCTCGATCGGCCTGTCGGACCAGAACACCGCCGACAGCGCGCTGACCACCGCGACCGCCAATGCCGTCGTGCGCCAGACGACGCAATCCGACCTCAACAATCCGTTCACCGGCGGCGCTGCTGCGACCGGCCAGTACACGACGCTCAACCTGAATTGCCCCGGCAACACCTTCACGGTCGCCGGTGCGGCCGGCGGCGTCGGCTGCAAGCACGACAACACCTTCGATTACGACCAGCTCCAGCCGTCGCAGGAGCGTTACTCCTTCGCCGGCCGCCTGAGCATCCGTCTCAGCGACAACATCGAAGCCTATGTCAGCGGCACCTACACGCATAACCAGGTCAACATCCGCCGCCTGCACTCGGCGATCCGCCAGACGCAGCCTTATGGCGCCTCGCCGACCCTGGCCTCGAACAACCCGGGCATCGTCCTGCCGGTCTACATCTGCGCCAGCGGCGTCAACTGCTCCGTCGCCGCCGACCGCAAGCTGAACCCGAACAACCCCTATGCCGCTGCCAACGCCGCCACCCCGGCCAACGGCGCCGCGCGCATCTATTACCTGTTCGGCGACATTCCGCTGGGCAGCGACCGCAGCAACGAGGTCATCCGCGGCACCGCCGGCCTGAATGGTCACTTCGGTGACGACTGGACGTGGCGCGTCGAGGCCGTCGGCGCCAAGGACAATCTCAGCGTCACCCCGGTCGGCAACATCGACATCGCCGGCCTGAAGCAGGCGATCAACACCGGTGCCTACAACTTCGTCAATCCGGAGCTGAACACCGAGGCGACCCGCCAGCTGGTCGCGCCGACCTACACCGTCGGCTCGCACACCTCGCTGGTCTCGCTCGACGCGTCGATCACCAAGAGCCTGTTCGAACTCCCCGGCGGTCCGCTGCAGCTCGCCATCGGCGGCCAGGCACGGCGCGAAGTCGAAGAGAACAACAGCGTCAACCCGGGCCTGACCAAGTTCGCCAACACCTCGGCGGCCTTCGGCAAGCACACCGTCACCGCGGCGTATTTCGAGCTCGACGCACCGATCCTCGACACCCTCGAGGTCAATGCTTCGGGTCGTTACGACCATTATTCGGAGGGCTTCAGCCACTTCTCGCCGAAGATCGGTGCCAAGTTCACGCCGATCAAGCAGGTCGCCGTCCGCGGTACCTATTCGAAGGGCTTCCGCGCCCCGACCTTCGCCGAGAGCAACCCGCTGAGCAGCTTCGCCGGTTTCGTCAACACGACGCCGCCGACCAGCTTCCAGCTTGCCCACGGCGGCCTGAACACGGCCGGCAACACCAACCCGTACACCCAGTCGTACAACGTCGGCACGGGCTTCACGGGTAACCCCGACCTGAAGCCCGAAAAGTCGCGCAGCTTCACCGCCGGTGTCGTCGTGCAGCCGGTGCCATGGCTCAGCCTGACGGTCGATTACTACAACATCAAGAAGACCGACGTCATCGTCGCCGGCCCTGACGCCGCTACCGCTCGTGCCGCCTATTACGCCGGTACGGCACTGGCGCCGGGCTATTCGGTGGCTGCGCTCGACGCCATCGACCCGCTGTTCCCGACCGCCCTGCAGCGCGTGCTGATCATCAACGCCCCGTACGTCAACGGCGCCAGCCAGAAGACCTCGGGCCTCGACTTCGGCGCCACCGCCGAGGTGCCGCTGGGCAACGACATGAAGTTCGTCAGCCGCGTCGATGTCACGGACGTGCTGAAGTACAACGTCAACCAGGGCGACGGCGTCACCCGCAAGTATGTCGGCACCCTCGGGCCGTACGAACTGTCGTCGGGCGCCGGTACGCCGAAGTGGCGCGGCAACTGGCAGAACACCCTGCAGATCGGTGCCTTCTCGGTCTCCGCGACGACCTATTACGTCTCGAAGATCAAGGCTGTCGCCGCCGATGAAGAGACCCCGAACGCTGCCGGTGTCATCGACCTGTCGTGCGCCGTCGCAGCACCGACGCTGTACCCAGCCGGCGCCAAGTCGTGCAACATCCGCCGCTTCATCTACGCCGACCTGAACGCTGCGGTGCAGGTCAACGACAACTTCACCTTCAACTTCTACATGGGCAACATCACCAACGCGAAGGCCCCGTTGGCGCCGGCTTCCTACTCCGGCATCAACTACCTGCCGACGTGGCACTATGCCGGTGTCATCGGCCGCACGTTCCGGGCCGGCGCTTCGTTCCGCTTCTAGTCCGGGCAAAACTCAAAGAAGGGCGGCTCCTCGCGGGGCCGCCCTTTTTCGTGTCAGGCGGGCTTGAGCAGCAGCCGCCCATCGCCCTCGTCGACTTCGACGGTGCTGCCGTCCGGGACCTCGCCGGACAGGATCAGGTCGGCGAGCGGGTCCTGGACGAACCGCTGGACGGCGCGCTTGAGCGGGCGCGCACCGTAGACCGGGTCATAGCCGACCCGCGCCAGCCAGCGCCGCGCCGCGTCGCTCAATACCAGCACGATCTTGCGGTCCTTGAGCAGCGACTGGACCCGCTTGAGCTGGATATCGACGATGCCGCCCATGTGTTCGAGGCCGAGGCGGTTGAACAGCACGATCTCGTCGAGGCGATTGAGGAACTCCGGCCGGAAGTGGGCGCGGACCATCTCCATCACCTGCGGCTCGACCTCGCTCACCGCCTGGTCGTCGCGCAGCCCGGCGATGTACTGCGACCCGAGGTTCGAGGTCAGCACGATCAGCGTGTTGGTGAAGTCCACCGTCCGACCCTGGCCGTCGGTCAGCCGCCCGTCGTCGAGCACCTGCAGCAGGATGTTGAAGACATCGGCATGGGCCTTCTCGACCTCGTCGAAGAGGATGACCTGGTACGGGCGTCGCCGCACCGCCTCGGTCAGCACGCCGCCCTCGTCATAGCCGACATAGCCCGGCGGCGCACCGATCAGGCGCGCGACCGAATGCTTCTCCATATACTCGCTCATGTCGATGCGCAGCATGGCGTCCGACGCGTCGAACAGGAACGTCGCCAGCGCCTTGGTCAGCTCGGTCTTGCCGACGCCGGTCGGCCCGAGGAACAGGAAGCTGCCGAGCGGACGGTTGGGGTCCTGCAGTCCGGCACGGGCGCGGCGCACCGCCGACGATACCGCCTTGACCGCCGCCGCCTGGCCGATGACCTGCGCGCTGAGCGTGGTTTCCATCGCCATCAGCTTCTCGCGTTCGCCGGCCAACATCCGCTCCACCGGGATGCCGGTCCAGCGTGAGACGACCGCCGCGATGTCCTCCGAAGTGACCTCCTCGCGGACCATCACCCCGGCGGTGGCGCCCTCGGCGTCGGCGAGCTGGCGCTCCAGCTCGGGGATGCGGCCATAGGTCAGCTCACCGGCGCGGGCATAGTCGCCGCCGCGCTGGGCCTGCTCGACCTCCAGCCGGGCGGCGTCGAGCTGTTCCTTGACCTTGGTGGCACCAGCCAGCTTGTCCTTCTCGCCGGTCCAGCGGGCGGTCAGCGCGGCGGACTGTTCCTCGAGGTTGACCAGTTCGCCCTCCAGCGTCGCCAGCCGGTCCTTCGAGGCGGCGTCACTCTCGCGCTTCAGGGCCTCGCGCTCGATGCGGAGCTGCATGATGCGACGGTCGAGGTTCTCGATTTCCTCGGGCTTCGACTCGACCTCCATGCGCAGGCGCGAGGCGGCCTCGTCCATCAGATCGATCGCCTTGTCGGGCAGGAAGCGGTCGGCGATGTAGCGGCTGCTCAGCGTCGCGGCGGCGACGATGGCGCCGTCGGTAATGCGGACACCGTGGTGGAGCTCGTACTTCTCCTTGAGGCCGCGCAGGATCGAGATCGAATCCTCGACGGTCGGCTCGCCGACGAACACCGGCTGGAAGCGACGCTCGAGCGCGGCGTCCTTTTCGACGTACTTGCGATACTCGTTCAACGTCGTGGCGCCGATGCAGTGCAGTTCGCCGCGGGCGAGCGCGGGCTTGAGCAGGTTTGAAGCGTCCATCGAGCCTTCCGACGCGCCGGCACCGACCAGCGTGTGCATCTCGTCGATGAACAGCACGACGTCGGAGCCTTCGGCGCGGACCTCGTCGAGCACGCCCTTCAAGCGCTCCTCGAACTCGCCGCGGTACTTCGCCCCTGCGATCAGCGAGCCCATGTCGAGCGCCATCAAGCGGCGGCCCTTGAGGCCGTCAGGGACGTCGCCATTGGCGATGCGCAGTGCCAGCCCCTCGACGATGGCGGTCTTGCCGACGCCGGGCTCGCCGATCAGCACCGGGTTGTTCTTGGTGCGGCGCGCCAGCACCTGGATGGTGCGGCGGATCTCCTCGTCGCGACCGATGACCGGGTCGAGCTTGCCGTCGCGCGCCGCCTGCGTCAGGTCGCGCGCGAACTTCTTGAGCGCATCATAACGGTCCTCGGCGCCCGCGGTGTCGGCGCTGCGACCCTGGCGGAGCTGCTCGATTGCGCCGTTAAGTCCTTGGGCGGTAACGCCCGCCGCGGCCAGCGCCTTGCCGGCATCGGTAGTCGTCGCCAGCGCGCACGCCAGCAGCAGCCGCTCGACGGTGACGAAGCTGTCGCCCGCCTTGGTGCCCAGCTGCTCGGCGGAATCGAGGATGCGCGCGGTGTCGTTGTCCCAGCTCAAGCCCTGAGCCCCGGCGCCGCTGACGGCCGGCAGCTTGGCGAGCGCCTGGTCGGTCAGTTGCAGCGCGGTTTCGGGCCGGCCGCCGGCGGCGCGGATCAGGCCCGACGCCATGCCCTGCTCATCCTCCAGCAGCGCCTTGAGCAGATGCGCCGGAGTGATGCGCTGGTGGCTGTTACGAATTGCCACGGTCTGCGCCGACTGGAGGAAGCCCTTGGCGCGGTCGGTGAATCTCTCGATGTTCATGGAAGCCCTCTTCTGACCCGCCGGATATGGTGTGGTATCCGAGCAACACAAGTCACACTGGCGCAGCGGCTGGCACGTGATTAGGTAACAGCCTCCACGCAGCACGAAAGACGTCGATGCTCAAACTGACGGGTACCATCATGGCCGCTTTGCTGGCGACTGCAGCGCCGGCACTGGCCGCACCGGTTGCCCCGGCACCGACCAAGGTCCTGGTCGACCAGGTGCGTATTCCCTACGACCAGTTCACCCTGGCGAACGGCCTGCGCGTCATCGTCCACACCGACCGCAAGACCCCGGTGGTCGCGGTCAGCGTCTGGTATCACATCGGATCGAAGGACGAGCCGGTGGGCAAGGGCGGCTTTGCGCATTTGTTCGAGCATCTGATGTTCTATGGCTCGGAGCATAACAATGGCGTCTTCTTCAAGCGGCTGGAGGATGTCGGCGCGACCGATTCCAACGGCTCGACCTGGTTCGACCGCACCAATTATTTCGAGAACGTGCCGACCCCGGCGCTCGACCTCGCGCTGTTCCTCGAATCCGACCGGATGGGGCATCTGCTCGGCGCGATCGACCAGAAGAAGCTCGATGCCCAGCGCGGCGTCGTCCAGAACGAGAAGCGGCAGGGCGACAACCAGCCCTACGGCCTGACCGATTACGCGGTGCTGGAGGGGCTGTTCCCGCCCGGCCATCCGTACCGCCACGACACCATCGGCAGCATGGCCGACCTGCAGGCGGCATCGCTCGACGACGTCAAGAACTGGTTCCGCGCCAATTATGGACCGAACAATGCCGTCGTCGTGCTGGCCGGCGACATCGACCTGGCGACCGCCAAGCCGCTGATGGAGAAGTATTTCGGCGACATTCCGCGCGGGCCGGAGCCGCGGCGCTTCGTTGCCACCGTGCCGCGGCGGACGACGACGACGCGTGAGACGATGCACGACGCGGTCGCCAATCCGCGCCTGACCCGCGCCTATGCGCTGCCGGCGCGGACCGATGCGGTGACGCCGCTGGTCGATATCGCGGCGACCATCCTGGCCAATGGCGCGACCTCGCGGCTGTACGAGGACCTGGTTCGCGACAAGCGGCTGGCGGTGGGCGTCAGCGGCGGCGTCTCGGCTTTCGAGAAGGTCAGCCAGGCGCAGTTCACCGTCGATGTCGCCCCCGGCGTCGATCCGGCCGTCGTCGACAGGCGCATCGACGAGCTGTTCGCCAAGTTCCTCAAGGACGGCCCGACGGCGGACGAGGTCGAGCGCGTCGTCACCCGCAACGTCGCCGGCACGATCCGCGGGCTGGAGGCGGTCGGCGGCTTCGGCGGCAAGGCGGTCAGCCTGGCCGAGGGTGCGGTCTATGCCGGCGACCCGGGCTATTACCGCACCGAGTTGCAGCGCTATGCCGACGCGACCCCGGCCAGCGTCGCTGCCGCCGCGCGGACCTGGCTGGCGCGTGGCGACTTTCGCCTGACCGTGCTCAACGGCAAGCGCGAGGCGCGCGATGTCGCCAAGTCGATTGCCGGGCCGGAGGATGCTCCCAAGGGCGCGACCGCGCCGCCGATTCGCACCGCCGTTGCGGGGGCGCCCAAGGGCGTCGACCGGTCGGTGCTGCCGACGGTGACCGGTGTGCCCGACCTGGTGCTGCCGGCCGTCGAGCGCGCGACGCTGGCCAATGGTCTGAAGGTGACGTTGGCGCGGCGGACGACGGTGCCGGTGGTGCGGATGACGCTGGCGTTCGACGCCGGGCTGGCGGCCGACGACAAGGCCAAGCCGGGCCTGACCTCGCTGATGCTGGCGCTGCTCGACGAGGGCACGACGACGCGCACCGGGCCCGAGATCGCACGCAGCGAGGAGCGGCTGGGTGTCTCGATCGGTGCCTCGGCGGCGCTCGACCGGACGCGTGTCGGCATGGATGCGCTCAAGCCCAACCTCGCTGCATCGCTCGACCTGTTCAGCGATATCGTGCGCCACCCGGTATTCCCGGCAGACCAGATCGAGCGGGTTCGCGGGCAGGCGCTGGCCGGCATTGCGCAGGAGCTGGCCGATCCCGGTGCGCTGGCGCGGCGGACGCTGCCCGGCCTGATCTGGGGCCCCGACCATCCGTACGGCCGCCCCGGCTCGGGCACCGTCGCGGGGGTCAAGGCCGTCACCCGCGCCGACCTGATCGCCTTCCACGACCGCACCATCCGCCCGGACACCGCCGAGATCTTCGTCGTCGGCGACGTCACCATGGCCGAGCTGAAGCCGTTGCTGGAGTCGACGCTGGGTGACTGGAAGGCGCCGGCGACACCGCGCGTCGTCAAGACCTTCGCGACGATCACGCCACCGCCGGCGGCGCGCATCGTGCTGATCGACCGGCCCGGATCGCCGCAGTCGATCATCCGTGGCGGCGTCGTGCTGCCGATCAAGGGCGTCGACGATCCGCTGGTGCTGCGCGTCGGCAACGACATCCTCGGCGGCCTGTCGACGTCGCGGCTGAACAGCGACATCCGCGAGGCCAAGGGCTGGGCCTATGGCGTCGGCTCGGCGATCGGCGACGCGCGCGAGCAGGTGTCGTTCTCGGTGGTCGCGCCGGTACAGACCGATCGCACCGGCGACAGCATCGCCGCGATGATCGCCGATGTCGCGGGGCTCAGGACCAAGCCGATCGACGCCACCGAGCTGACCGGAGCGGTCAACAACAGCGTGCGCTCGCTGCCCGGCGAGTTCGAGAGCGGCGGCGCGGTGCTGGGCGCGCTGGAGCGCAATGCGCTGCTCGGACGGCCCGACGACTTTTATACCAAGCTGTCGGACCGCTACCGGGCGATGACCCCGGCAGAGGTCAATGCGGCGGCGGTGGCGCTGAACGTCGACCGGATGACCTGGGTGGTGGTCGGCGACCGCGCGACGGTCGAGCCGCAGCTGCGCAAGCTGGGCCTGCCGCTGGAAGTGCGGCGGGACGCGCCCGGCGCTACTGTACCGCGAGCAGCTCCACGTCGAAAATAAGCGTGGAGTTCGCGGGTATGTCGGGGCCGGCCGCGTCGGCGCCGTAAGCGCTCTGCGGCGGGATGACGAGGGTGCGCTGGCCGCCGACCTTCATGCCGGCGATGCCCTCGTCCCAGCCGGCGATGACTTGGCCGCCGCCGAGCGGGAAGGGGAACGGCTGGTCGCGATCGCGCGAGGAGTCGAACTTCTTGCCGCGCTTGCCGTCGACGTAGAGCCAGCCGGTGTAATGGACCAGGACGTAGTGCCCGGTCTCCGCCACCGCGCCGGTGCCTACCTTGACGTCGGTGACGATGGTGCCGCCGGGCAGCGTGACCTGGGCAGCGGCGGCGGCCTTGGGTGCAGGCGCGACCTTGTGGCGCGCGACCGGGTGGCGCTTGGGAGTTGCGTGGGGGGCTGCTGCTTGTGGTGCGGCGAGCAGCGCGGCGATGACGAAGGGCAGCATCAGAGCTCCTCTATTGGTTCTTGCCGTCATTCCGGCGCAGGCCGGAACCCATCACCCCAGATTTCGCCTGATGGGTCCCGGCCTGCGCCGGGATGACGGGTGTTCGAATGTCCGCGCAACCGTCCTAGTCGACGTCCTCGACCACCACCGACTCACCCGTCACGCGCTGTGACAGCGCCGCTGCCATGAACGGGTCGAGCGCGCCGTCCAGCACGTCGGATGGCGCCGTCGACGTCACTCCGGTGCGCAGGTCCTTGACCAGCTGGTAGGGCTGCAGGACGTATGAGCGGATCTGGTGGCCCCAGCCGATGTCGGTCTTGCCGGCCTCGACGTCCGCCGCCGCTGCCTCGCGGATCGCCAGCTCGCGCTCGTACAGGCGCGCCTTCAGCATCTTCATCGCCGTGGCTTTGTTCTTGTGCTGCGAACGCTCGTTCTGGCAGGCGACAACGACGCCGGTCGGGATGTGGGTGATGCGCACCGCGGAGTCGGTGGTGTTGACGTGCTGGCCGCCGGACCCTGAGGCGCGGTAGGTGTCGATGCGCAGGTCCTTGTCCTCCACGACGATGTCGATGTCGTCGTCGACCACCGGATAGACCCAGACGCTGGCGAAGCTGGTGTGGCGGCGCGCGGCGGAGTCGTACGGGCTGATCCGCACCAGCCGGTGGACGCCGCTTTCGGTCTTGGCCCAGCCGTAAGCGTTGGCGCCCTTCAGCAGCAGCGTCGCCGACTTGATCCCGGCCTGCTCGCCGGCGTGATAGTCGATCAGCTCGACCTTGTAGCCGTGGCGCTCGCCCCAGCGCTGGTACATGCGGCTGAGCATCGAGGCCCAGTCCTGGGACTCGGTGCCACCGGCGCCGGAATTGACCTCGATATAGCTGTCGTTGGCGTCGGCCTCGCCGGCCAGCAGCGCCTGGACCTTGTCGCGCTCGGCGCGCTCCGCCAATGCGGCGAGCGAGGCGACGCTCTCGTCGGCCATGGCGTCGTCGCCCTCGGCTTCGGCCATGTCGGTAAGCTCGATCAGCTCCGACATCTCGCGCTCGATGGCACGGGTCGCCGAGACGCCCTCATCGAGGCGCCGGCGTTCCTGCATAACGGCCTGTGCCGCCTTGGGGTTGTTCCAGAGCGTCGGGTCCTCGACCCGGGCGTTCAGCTCGTCGAGACGGCGGAGTGCACGATCCCAGTCAAAGGAACCTCCTCAACAGGTCCAGCGCCTGTTTGATCTGGTCGATATGGGCCTGGCCCTCGGCGCGCATGGTGCAATGTCCTTAATGAGCGCCGCTTCTAGTAGATGCCGCCGCTGTTACGCAAGAAGTCGGCGTCGGAGCGGACGACCTCGTGGGTGCCGGGCAGCATCGAGTTCGGCTGCTTCAGGCTGCCGGTGCGGCGCGGCTCGCTGGCCGGCTTGAAGGCTTCCCAGATGACCAGCGCCTTGCGCTCGTCGGTCGGGGTGGCGCCATAGACCCGCTTGCCGGAGCGGCGCTCGACGGTGACCATGCGGATGCCGGGCGGGATGACGAACGGCAGCTTGGGCGCGTCCTTCAGCACCTTCTCGCCGAACTGGCGCCAGATCGGCAGCGCGACGGTGCCGCCCTGCGCATAGCCGCCAAGGCTGCGCGGCTTGTCGTAACCCATGTACAGGCCGGCGACGAGATCGGGGGTGCCGCCGATGAACCAGACGTTGGTCGGGCCGTTGGTGGTGCCGGTCTTGCCGGCCAGCGGGCGGTTCATGCTGGCAAGGCCCATCGCGGTGCCGCGGGTGACGACTCCCTCCATCAGGTGGACGATTTGATAGGCGGTGCGGGCGTCGATGATCTGCTTGGGCACGCCACCGGGGCGAGGCATGGCGCCACCGTTCCAGTCTGGCGCCTCGCAGCCTTCGCAGATGCGGGTGTCGGCGCGGTAGATGGTCTTGCCGTTGCGGTCCTGGACCCAGTCGATCAGCGTCGGCTCCAGCTTGCGACCGGCGTTGAACAGCTGGGCGTAGGCGTTGACGAGACGCTGCACCGTGGTTTCGCCAGCGCCGAGCGCGATCGCAAGGACCGCCGGGTATTTGCCGATGCCGAGGTCGGCGGCGGTCTTGACCACCTTGTCCATGCCGGTGTCGTAGGCGATGCGGACGGTCATCAGATTGCGCGACTGCTCGAGGCCCCAGCGCATCGTCTGCGCGCCGGCATAGCCGCCGCTGAAGTTCTTGAAGCACTTCTGCCCCAGCCGCTTGGTCTGGAAGACGCAATACGGCGCGTCGACATAGATCGACGATGGTGTCGCGCCATTCTCCAGCGCCGTCGCATAGACGATCGGCTTGAAGGTCGAGCCGGGCTGGCGAAGCGCTTGCGTGGCGCGGTTGAACGACTGGGCGCGCGCGTCGAAGCCGCCAACCATCGCCAGTACGCGGCCGGTGTGCGGGTCCTCGACGACCATGCCGCCAGAGACTTCGGGAACCTGGCGCAGCGCATAGCCGCTACCCGACTTGGCGACTGGAACGACGTCGCCGACCTTGAGGGCACGCGAGGCGGGAATGTTGGTGCCGCGCAACAGCCGCTGGGCGGAGGACGCGGGCATGCGGCCCTCGCTGCCATCGGCAAAGCCCAGGCGCGTGTCGCCGTCGCTGTTGCTCAGCACGACTGCTGGGTACCAGTCGGAATAGCCCGTCGCGATCCGCGTCGCGCGGAGCCGGCCGGGCCAGCCGTCGCCGGTATCGATGTGCGCCGCCGGTCCGCGCCACGGCCGCTGCGCCTCATAGCGGACCAGCCCGTCGCGCAGGGCTTTCTCGGCCGCCGCCTGGATGAACGGGTCGATCGAGGTCCGCACCCACAGGCCGCCGCCATAGACGCTGTTCGGGCCATTCTCCTGGCCTTCACCGAACTTGGTGATCAGGGCGCGGCGAACGTCCTCAAGGAAATAGTCGCCGATGTGGACGACGCGCGGGCTGGAGCCGGGGATCGCCTGCAGCGGATCGGCCTGTGCCGTCGCCAGTTCGGCGTCGGAGATATAATTGTTCGCGCGCATTTGCCGCAGCACATAATTGCGCCGGGCCAAAGCCCGCTCGCGGCCATGCTCGGTGGTCGGGCTATAGGTCGATGGCGCTTTCGGCAGGATCGCCAGATACGCCATCTGGGCGAGATCGAGGTCGGCCACCGATTTGCCGAAATAGGCCTGGGCGGCGGCTTCGACGCCGTAGCTGTTGCGGCCCAAAAATATCTGGTTGAGGTAAAGCTCGAGAATCTGCTGTTTCGAGAAGGCGTTTTCCAGCCGCCAGGCAAGGATCGCCTCCTTCAGCTTGCGCCCCAGCGAGACCTCGTTGTTGAGCAGCAGGTTCTTTGCGACCTGCTGGGTGATCGTCGACGCGCCGACCGGACGCTTGTCGGTGCCGAACGACTTCAAGTTGGTCCAGACTGCACCGGCAATACCGGCATAGTCGAGGCCGTGATGCTGGAAGAACGTCTTGTCCTCCGCGGAAATATAGGCCTGGACGAGGCGCGTCGGGATCTCGTTATAGCCCAGGTAGATCCGGCGCTCGCGGCTGAAACTGGTCAGCACGGTGCCGTCGCTGGCGCGCACGGTCGACGGGAGCGGCGGCGTATACTTCGCCAATGTCGAAGTGTCCGGCAGGTCGCGGATGGTCAGCCAGACGAAGGCACCGAGGATGACCGCAAGCAGCACGCCGCCGCCCAGCACCCAAAGCAGGATTCGTCTCAGTCCCGACACTTACGCGCAATCGCTCCGCATCGTGCGGCTATAGCATCGACGACGCGCGGAACCAGCCTCTTCGATATTGTACGATTATGTACAATTCCATATGTGTTTTTAGTACGAATTTAAGACTATCTTGAAATAACCGCTTCTTAGCATCGGCTTATCGACTCACAGGGTTGAGAGTCGGTCGCCGGAACGTGGGTAGTGGCGGTGGCAGCAGCATTGTATCATCGGTCGATCCTGGCCGTATTGGCTCGTTGCCGGTCCGGCGCGACGGCAACGATCATCGCCTTGATGATGCCGTTGCTCGTCGGCACCACCGGGCTGGTGACGGAATACGGCTATGGCATGCTGCGCAAGGCCGAGACCCAGCGGGTGGCCGATGTCGCGGCCTTTTCGGGTGCGGTCGCCTATAACACCGCGCTCGATAATTCCGCGACGGCGAGCCAAAGTGCCACGGCCATGACTTCGGCGGCGCTGGGGCTGGCGGCAATCAACGCGGTATCGGCGAGCAACGTCGTCGTGTCGCTGGTCGATTCGCCCAATGCCAATGGCAACAAGGCGGTCAGCGTCACGATCAAGGACCAGGTGCCGCTGATATTCTCGCGACTGATCGCGCCGAGTGCGAGCCTGGGCGTCGCCAGCAATGCCGTCGTCGAGCTGGTCACGGCGGCGGGGCCGTGCGTGACCTCGCTGCAGGCGGTCGTCGGTCCCCTGACGGCGGGTATCGGGATCGACGGCGGGACCGTGATCAACGCGCTGCTGTGCGCCGTATCGGCCAACGCCGCGGTGACCGTGCCATGCGGCACCGGTATTAACACCGCGCGCCTGACTTTCAACGGCACGCAGCCGCCGGACCAGCCCTGCAACGGCGTCCAGGCGCCCGTCGGGCAGGTACTCAACCTGTTGCGTAAGCAGGTCGTCGATCCCTATTCCGCCGATGCCAGCATCACCGGCGCACAGGCGCGGGTGGTGCAGACGGGGTTGCAACTGCTGGTCCCGCCGCCGGTCGTGGTGGCGATCCTGCCGCCGGCGATCAGCTTTGCGGGTAGCGTCCTGACGACGACGGTGGCGAACGCCAAGACCGCCGGCTGCACCGCGGCGCTGACCGGCAAGGTCTGGAACGTCACTGCCTGCGGTGCCACCGTCACCCTTGCGTCGATCTCGGTCGCAGCGGGCTACAGCGTCAACTTCAACACCGCCGGCGCGGCGACGACGGTCTATAATATCGCCGGCGAGATCAGCAGCAGCGGCGACGCGCTCAGCTTTGGCCCCGGAGTGTTCAACGTCGCCGGCGGCATCCGCAACCTCGGCAGCGGGTCGATGACATTCACCGGCGGAGCACTCAACCTGGGCTTCGGCGTGCTCAGCACGTGCAGCGACGGTACGGCCTACAGCCTGTGCAACAAGGGGCGATTCACCGCGTCCGGACCAGTCAGCGTGACCGCTTCCAACGGCATCTACAACGCAGCGGCGGCGACGATGACGCTGGGCTCGGGCAGCGGCAACAGCTACCGCATCGGCAAGGCACTGCTCGGCTCCGCGATGCGGCTGGCGGTCGGGTCGACGACGATGCTGGGCAACGGCACCGGCGACTATCTGTTCGCCGGCGACATCGCCATGGACGCCGGGTCGGGCAGTTGCCTGGTCATCGGCTCGGCACCCAATCACGATATCAACGGCAGCCTGCGCACCGCCGGCGCGACGGTGCTCGGCGGCGGCACCTATACCGTCACGGGCGCGGTACTGCTGGGGGTCAACGGCGCGGCGGACGCGATGTGCAACGGCACGTCGCAGGGTGTCGCGGCCTCGGGCGTGACCTTCGTCGTCGGTGGTGGGCTCGGCGTGCCGCTAACGGGCCCGTGCGCGCTGGAGGCGTTCTGCGTCGCGCCGGGTTATAACAATGTCGTGGTCACCGCGCCGACCTCGGGGCTGCTGGCCAAGGTCGCGGTGATCGGCCCGGCACTCAACGCCTCGGGCGCGCTGTTCAGCAGCGGGTTGAGCAATACCAGCCTGTCGGGGCTGTTCTACGTGCCGCTAGGCCCGGTCGACATCAGTGGTGGCGTCGGCGTCGGCTCGGGACTGGGCCAGTGCCTTGAACTGGTGGTCGGGCAATTGCTGGTCCACCACAGCTCGATCTTCGCGGCACCGTGCAAGAGCAGCGGACCCGCGATCCGCAGTGCGCGCCTAGTCGCCTAGCCGCGCTTGCGGATCGCTGCCAGCGCCGCGATGCCCGCATTCAGCCGCCGCATGACCTCGGCATGGACCAGCGGGGTCGCCGCGACGACGCCGCGGACATGCGGCTCGGGGCGGTTGTAGCGCAGGGCGGCGCCGCTGCGGTCGGTGACGGTGCCACCCGCCTCGGTCAGGATCAGCGCGGCGGCGGCGACGTCCCATTCGTTGACGACGCGACCCTCCATGAAGGCGTCGCACTCCCCCGCCGCGACCTTGGCCATGCGCAGCGCGATGGAATTGGGCTTCTCCACCGCGACCGCGTCCCACGGCTCGGGCCAGAAGGCTGCGGTCAGGTTCGGCGGATCGATCGGCATGCGCAGGCCGCTGCACCCTGTCCGCCCGCTGACCGCCAGCCGAACGCCGTCGCGGTGACTGCCACGGCCCTTGGCGGCGACGTAAAGCTGGCCACGCGCCGGGGCACACAGCGCGCCGAGCACGACATCGCCGTCCTCGACCAGCGCCACCGATACCGCCCAGCCGTCGCGGCCGCGGATGAAGTCGCGCGTGCCGTCGATCGGATCGACCACCCAGACGCGGCGGCACGCCAGCCGGTCGGCGCTGTCGGCGGTCTCCTCCGACAGCCAGCCGTAATCCGGGCGCGCGCCGAGCAGCCGGTCCTTGAGATAGGCGTCGAGCGCGAGGTCGGCTTCGCTGACCGGGTTGCCCGGCGACTTGTCCCAGACCGCGACGCCGGCGTGGAAGTGCTGCATCGCCAGGTCGCCGGCGGCGCGCGTCACCCGGACCAGCAACGCCAGATCGTCGCCGGTCTCGATCCGTGCGTCAGGCACCAGCGAGCGTCATGCCGTCGATACGGATTGTCGGGACGTTGGTGGCGTGGATGAACTCCAGGTCGCTGGCCGGCACCAGCGCGCGGAACATGTCCTTCAGATTGCCCGCGATGGTGATCTCGGCGACCGGCACGGTCAGCTCGCCGTTTTCGATCAGGAAGCCGCTGGCGCCGCGGCTATAGTCGCCGGTCAGGCCGTTGACGCCCATGCCGATCAGCTCGGTGACGTACAGCCCGTACTTGATATCGGCGATCAGCTCGGTCGGGCTCAGCGTTCCCGCGGCGAGGTGGAGGTTGGCCGGGCCCGCACCTGGCGGCCCGGTGGTGCCGCGCACCGCATGGCCGGTCGGCTGCAGGCCGAGCTGGCGCGCCGCAGCGGAGTCCATCAGCCACTGGGTCAGCACGCCGTCCTTGATGATGTGCGTCGGCGTCGTCGCCAGCCCCTCGCCGTCGAACGGGCGCGAGCGCATGCCACGGATGCGGTGCGGATCGTCGAGGACCTGGATGCCGTCGGCGAAGATCTGCTGGCCCAGGCTGTCGAGCAGGAAGCTGGTCTTGCGGGCGATCGAGCTGCCGGTCAGCGCGCCGACCAGATGGCCGAGTAGGCTGGAGCCGACGCGCGGGTCGAACACCACGGGCAGCGCCTGGGTGCCGAGCTTGATCGGATTGACGCGCTTGACGGCGCGCTCGCCGGCCTGCTTGCCGATGGTCTCGGCGGCTTCGAGGTCGTTGAGGTAGCGGGCCATGCGATAGGCGTAGTCGCGCTGCATGCCCTCGCCGGCGCCGGCGATGACGCTGGCGGAGATGCCGTAGCTGGTGCCGCGATAGCCCTGCGCGAAGCCGGCGGAGGTCGCCAGCGCGGTGACGGCGCGCCCGGCACTGGCGCCGCCGCCTTCGGAATTTGTGATGCCCGGCACGGCGCGCGCCGCGTCCTCGGCGGCAAGTGCGGCGACCTTGAGCGCATCGGCCGACGGATCGCCGCCATCGTCGAGGTCGAGGTCGGGCGCAGCGCCCTGCATCAGCCGGTCGGCGGGGGCGAGCCCGGCGTAATCGTCCTCGGTCGCCTCGCGCGCCATCGCCAGTGCGCGCTCGACGACCAGCGCGAGGCCAGCGGTCGACAGGTCCGACGTCGAGACGCTGGCGACGCGCTGGCCGACGAAGACCCGCAGGCCGATCTCCTCGCCTTCGCTACGCCCGATGTCCTCCAGCGCGCCGAGGCGGACACTGATCGAGGTCGAGGCGTCGCCGATGTACATCGCATCGGCGGCATCGGCCCCCGCCTTGCGCGCCTCGGTCATGGCATGGGTCAAGCGGTCGAGCGCGGCATCTACGGTAAGCATGGCGCGGATGTAGGGGCTTTGCGGGGCTTCGTCATCCCCGCAAGGCGTCGCGCATCGTCAGCCGATTGACGTCAGGCTGGCCTCGACCTCATGGATCGAGCGATCGATCGCGCCAAGCGCATGCGCCCGCTCGGTTTCCGGAAATGCCTTGCTCGCCGGCTGCGTAGCGACAGAGGCACGCATCGTGTTGAGGCTGGTGAGCCCCTCTGCCAGCGTGGCGCGCAGCGGTGCAGGGGCCGCGCTGGCACACATCACCGTGTAGGTCTGCGTCGTGCCCTTGCCCTTGATCGCCATGGCGGAGGGCTTGGCGGTGGGCTTGAGGTCGCATCCGCCGGCTTTGCTGAAGTCGGCGGGCAGGGTCATGCCGTTCGGCAGCGGCGCCGATGGTGCGACCGCCGCGCCGGCGACGACCAGGGTGTAGTGGCCCGCGCCATCCGGCTTGACGCCGATCGTCACCGCTTGCACGCCGGCAGCCGTGCCCGGCTTGTGCGATTTCGTGGCCGTGGCGGCGAGCGCGGTGCCACCGAGGGCGACCAGGACGATCCCGCCCAGCGCAAGTCGCCGGCTGGTCTGCTTGTGATTTCCGAGCATGATCAAACGTCCTTTCAGGTTGGAGCTCCCATTCAGGTTGCAGGCGGGGAGCGCGCCGATACCCGCCGCCTTAGCGAGAACACGAGCGTAGGCTGGCAACGCGCCGGGGCCGGCGGCGGCAAGGACGTGCGCGTCGGTGGCGAATTCCTGGTCGTCGCGGAAGGCGCGTATCGCGACCCAGGCGAGTGGGTTCCACCAGTGCAGCGCCAGCACGAAGATCGATGCCCAGTTGGCGAGCAGGTCGCCGCGCGCATGATGAGCCGCTTCATGGGCCAACGCGAGTTCGCGTTCGACGGGGTTATAGTCGGTGGTGAAGCCGCTGGGCACCGCGATCCGGCGCTGGAAGACGCCAAAGGCGAGCGGGCCTTCGACATCGGTGGCAAGGATGCGGATGCTGCCGACCTTCCCCAGGTCGCTGCCCCGGTTGTGCAATCTGTGGCAGAAGCGAACATGCCGCACGCTATAGGTTGCAAAGACGCCGACGGCCCCGACCAGCCAGATTGCCAGTAGCGTCAAGTCGCCGTGCCAAGGCTCCAGCCCCTGCCACGCCGCCGCATCGCCGCGGGGCCCGACGAACAGCATCGGCACCGTGGAGGCAGTCTGGCCGGCGAGGGGAAGCACGCTGTCGGGCAACGCCGGCAGGACCAGGCGCAACGGCACCACAACCCACAGTGCATAGCCTAGCCTCGGCCCGAGCCATCGGCGGACCGGCGTGCGGAGTCCCATGACCAGCAGCATGAGCGCTGCAGATGCGAGCAGTGCACCCTCGCCCCAGGCGATGAACGCGGTCACGGCTTGAGGTTCTTGAGCAGGGCCTCGATCTCGGCGATCTCCTCGGCACCAAGTGCATCGCGTTCTGCGAGATGGGCGACGAGGGGCGTCAGCCTTCCACCGAAGAAGCGATCGATGAGGCGCCGCGATTCCCCGGCGACATAATCTGCGCGGGCCAGCAGCGGACGGTAGAGATAACGTCGGCCGTCCGCCTGGTGCGCGACCGCGTTTTTGGCAACGAGGCGCGCGAGCAGCGTCTTGACCGTGTTGCCCGACCAGCCGCGCTCGGCGGGCACTCGGTCGATGACGTCCTGCGCGGTGAGGGGGCTGCCGGCCCATAGCACCGCCATCACCGCAGCTTCGGCCTCGCTGATACGTTCCATGTTTCTCGCCTTCGAATCGACTACAGGCGTAGTTACCACGCCTACAGCTGTAGTCAATCCTGTCTATGCGGGGTCAGGCCAAGCCGACCACCGCCAGTCCGGCGAAGACCAGCAGCCCGGTCGTGCGGTTGGAGCGAAACAGGCGCAGCGCGTTGGCCGGGCTGCGGTCGCCGAGGCCCGCGACCTGCCACGCCAGGTGCAGTGCGGCGGGCGCCAGTACGAAGAACGCCAGATAGTCGGGGTGCGCCAGCCAGATTGCTGCCGCCAGCAGCGCGATCGTGACGACGTAGAACAGCGCCACCCCCGCTTGTGCGCCATCTCCCAGAGCCCGGGCGCTCGACTTGATACCCGCCATCGCGTCGTCCTCGATGTCCTGCAGCGCGTAGATCGTGTCATAGCCCAGCGTCCAGGCGATGCCCGCGGCGTACAGCGCCGCCAGCGCCCAGCCGGGTTCCGCCACCGCGACCCAGGCCACCGGGATGCCCCAGTTGAAGGTCAGCCCGAGCCACGCCTGCGGCCACCAGGTGATCCGCTTCATGAACGGATAGGCAGCGACCAGCGCCAGCGAGCCGAGCGCCACGACCTGCGCCTGCCAGCGCAATTGCAGCAGCACCACCAGCCCGGCCAGCGCGAGCATGACCAGCCACGCCCAGGCGGCGCGCGCCGTCACCCGGCCACTCGCCAGCGGCCGGTCGCGGGTACGCTCGACCCGGGCGTCGAGGTCGCGGTCGACGATGTCGTTATAGACGCAGCCGGCGCCGCGCATCGCGACGCTGCCCAGCCCGAACCAAAGGAGCAGCGGCCAGTGGTCGCGCAGGCCGCCGGCCAGCGCCAGTCCCCAGGCACACGGCCAGAACAACAGCCACGTCCCGATCGGCCGGTCGAAGCGCGCCAGCCGGGCGAAATCGCGAAGCCTGGGCGGCAGCAGCTCGACCCAGCCGGAGGGGCGGGTTTCCGCGTCGGGGGTGGCGGTGCTAGTCACCGGGCCATGAGCGAAAACCCGGCCCCTGAGTCAAGCACCCCCACCAGCTCCGCCCGGCTGTTCGTCGAGGCCGCATTGGGCCAGGACGTCGTCGTGACGCTGCCGGGGCCGGCCAGTCACTACCTGTCGGGCGTCATGCGGCTCGGCGTCGGCGACACGGTGCGGCTGTTCGACGACCGCAGCGGCGAATGGCTGGCGCGGCTGGTCACGGTCGGGCGCAAGGCGGTCGGCGTGGTCTGCGAGGCCCGGCTGCGCGAGCGCGAGACGGTGCCCGACCTGTGGCTGTGCGCCGCGCCGCTGAAGCGTGGGCGGATCGACTGGCTGGCGGAAAAGGCCTGTGAGCTCGGCGTGGCGCGGCTGGTGCCGGTGACGACACGCCGGACGGTGGTCGACAAGCTCAACCTCGACCGGTTGCGCGCGCACATGATCGAGGCGGCGGAGCAATGCGGGCGCACCGCGCTGCCCGAACTCGGCGAGCCGGTGACGCTGGCGATGCTGCTGCGCGACTGGCCGGCCGGGCGGACCCTGGTGTTCGCCGACGAAACAGGCGGCATCTCGCTGGTGCAGGCCGCCAAGCCCGGCCCGGCGGGCATCCTGATCGGCCCCGAGGGCGGCTTCACCCCCGACGAACGCACCGCCATCCGGGCCGTGCCCGGCGCGATCGGCGTATCGCTCGGGCCGCGCATCCTGCGCGCGGATACGGCGGCAGCGGTCGCGGTCGGGGTGTGGCAGGCGCTGGCGGGCGACTGGTAGGCGCGACGGCGACGCTTGCTCAGTCCATCAGCTTGCGGGTGAAGTAGATCATCTCGAGGGCGTTGGTCCGCGCCGTCTGCTTCAGGTTCGCGCCGCTGCCGTGGCCGCCCTCGGTGTTCTCGTAATAGGTGTAGGGCAGGCCGAACTCCTTCATCCGGGCGGCGAACTTGCGGGCGTGGACGGGGCCGACGCGGTCGTCCTTGGTGGTGGTGAAGATGTACGGCTCGGGGTAGGCGACGCCGGGTTTCAGCGCCTCGTAGGGCGAGGTCTTTTCCCAGAAGGCGCGTTCGTCGGGGTTGGCGACGCTGCCGTACTCGCCCACCCATGATGCACCGGCGGCGATCTTCTCGAAGCGCAGCATGTCGAGCAGCGGCACGTTGATGTTGACGGCGTGCCACAGGTCGGGACGCTGGGTCATCTCGACGCCCATCAGCAGCCCGCCGTTGGATCCGCCGGTGATGCCGAGGCGGCGGGCGCTGGTCAGCTTGCGGCGGATCAGGTCTTCGCCGACCGCGGCGAAATCATCATAGGCAGTCTGGCGCTTGGTCTTGAGCGCCGCGTCGTGCCACGCCGGGCCGAACTCGCCGCCGCCGCGGATATTGGCGACCGCGAAAGCACCGCCGCGCTCCAGCCACAGCTTGCCGATGACGCCCGAGTAATATGGCGTGCTCGAGACCTGGAAGCCGCCATAGGCATCGAGGATAGTCGGGGTCGAGCCGTCGAGCCGGATGTCGCGGCGGTGGGTGATGAAATAGGGGATCCTGGTCCCGTCCTTCGACACTGCCTCGAACTGCTCGGTGACCAGCCCGGAGGCGTCGAAGCGTGGGGCCAGCGTCTTGACCTGCACCGGCTTGGCGCTGCCGTCGGCCAGCCACATCGTCGTCGGCACCAGGTAGCCGGTGACCATCAGGAAGGCGTCGTCGCTGGTCCGCTCCGTCGCGGCGACGTCGACCGAGGCGTTGTCGGGCAGCGCCAGCCGGGTCTCGCGCCAACCGCTGCCCGTGGGCGTGAAGGTGTAGGCGCGGCCGCGGACATTGTCGTAGATCGCCGCCAGCACGCTGGTCTTGGTGACATGGACGCTGTCGACCGACTGGCGCGCGTTGGGGGTGAAGATCAGCTGCGGCGACAGGGGCTTGCCGGTCGCGGCGGCAACGGCATCGACCGCGACGATCGAGCCCGACGGCAGCGCTGCCTTGCCCGCCACCGGCCAGTCCTGCTGCAGGCTCATGATCAGGCGCCCGTCGAGCAGCCCCTCGACCCGCGACTTGGGCGGTGCGTCGACCTTGGTCAGGCCGGCCTTGCCGTACAGGTACACCGCATTCTCGAAGAACGAGATGCCGCGCTGCATCCCGGTGACACGGTTGCCCTTGCCATCGACCAGGACCAGCGGACCGGCGGCGACGTCGGTCGGCTCACCGCGGAAAACCTCGACGGCGGCCTCGGGCTTCCGCCCGCGCTGCAGCCGCTTGACGACGAACGGATAGCCCGAGCTGGTCATCGTGCCGGGACCCCAGTCGCGTGCCACCAACAGGCTGTCGGGCGTCTCCCACGACACGTCCTGCTTGCTGGTCGGCAGGGAAAAGCCGCCGGGCACGAACTGGCGTGTCGCCAGGTCGAACTCGCGGACCGTGGTCGCATCCTCGCCGCCATCGGACAGCGAGACCAGGCAGCGGCGCTCGGCCAGCGGCTCGCATTGCACGCCCTTCCACACCCAGTTCGCCTCTTCCGCGGTGCTCAGCGCGTCGAGGTCGAGCAGCGTCTGCCACGCCGGCGCCGCAGCCCGGTAGCCGGCGATCGAAGTCGTCCGCCAGATGCCGCGGACGTGCGCCGCATCCTGCCAGAAATTGGTTACCGCGCCGCCGATCAGGTCGGGGTTGGGGATGCGGTCGGTGGCCTCGGCGATCTTGAGCGCGTCGGCGAACAGCCCGGCATAGCGCGGGTCCTTCTCGAAGACCCCGGTGGTGCGGGCGTTCTCCGCCTCGACCCAGGCCAGCGCGCGCGGCGACGAGACTTCCTCCAGCCAGATATAGGGATCCGGCGCGGGCGCGGCGTTGGCGGCAAGTGCGGCAAACGCACCCGACAAGATGGTTGCAGGCAATTTCATGCGAGCTCCTGAGGCATCGCCGGCGCTTATGCCGCGCCGGCGAAGTCGTGGCCAGTGCGGCGGGAGAGGTACTTGCCCCAAGCGTCAACCGGGCGCACCATCACCTCGACTCATAGCGCCCCCGGTGAGAGCGGCGCATGACGACCTGGGAGGCGACGATGGCGACCCGAGCACTCGATCCGGAACATGGCGACGCACTGGATGCGGCGCGTCGGCGAGCCGCATCGATGCCGCTGTCGGAGCTCGACATGCTCGATCACGACCTGTGGACCAGCGATACCATCTGGCCCTATTTCGAGCGGCTGCGCGACGAGTCGCCGGTGCATTATCACGAGCATGGCCGCTTCGGGCCGTATTGGTCGATCACCCGCTATGCCGACATCATGGCGGTCGACACCAATCACGCGGTGTTCTCGTCCGAAGCCTACCTCGGCGGCATCACGGCGCGCGACATGGACAAGGATTTCATCCTGCCGATGTTCATCGCGATGGATCCGCCCAAGCACGACATCCAGCGCAAGGCGGTGTCGCCGATCGTCTCGCCGGGCAACCTCGCCAATCTGGAGGTGCTGATCCGCGAGCGGGCACAGGCGATCTTCGACGGCCTGCCGATCGGCGAAACTTTCGACTGGGTCGACCGCGTCTCGATCGAGCTGACCACCCAAATGCTGGCGACGCTGTTCGACTTTCCGTGGGAGGACCGCCGCCTGCTGACCTTCTGGTCCGACCGTGCCACCGCCGACGACACCATCCCGGGCAATCCGACCAAGGAAGAACGGCAGGGCTATATGCTCGACTGCCTGAGCTATTTCACGCGGCTGTGGAACGAGCGGGTCAACGCTCCGGGTGGCAACGACCTAGTCTCGATGCTGGCGCATAACCCCGCCACCCGCGACATGCCGCCGATGGAGTATCTAGGCAATCTGCTGCTGCTTATCATCGGCGGCAACGACACGACGCGCAATTCGATCACCGGCGGGCTGCTGTTCCTCAACGAGAATCCGGCGGAGTATGCCAAGCTGCGTGCCAATCCGGCGCTGGTCGAGTCGATGGTGCCGGAGATCATCCGCTACCAGACGCCGCTGGCCCATATGCGCCGCACCGCGCTGCAGGACTATGAACTTGGCGGCAAGACGATCCGCAAGGGGGACCGCGTCGTCATGTGGTACGTCTCGGGCAACCGCGACGAGCGTTCGATCGAGCGTCCCGACGAGTTTATCATCGACCGCGCCCGGCCGCGCCAGCATCTGTCGTTCGGCTTCGGCATCCACCGCTGCGTCGGCAACCGGCTGGCGGAGATGCAGTTGAAGATCGTCTGGGAGGAGATTTTGAAGCGTTGGCCGAACATCGAGGTGATGAGCGAGCCGCGGCGGGTTTCGTCCGCCTTCGTCAAAGGGTACGAGACGCTGCCGGTTCGTATACCGGCCTGAACCGCGCCCACACGAGGATATCGATGCCGAAAGTCACCTTCATCGCTGCCGATGGCGGCGTGCGTACCGTCGATGCACCAGTCGGCCACTCGGTCATGGAAGCGGCCATCGACAATGGCGTGCCCGGCATCGACGGCGACTGCGGCGGCAATTGCGCCTGTGCGACCTGTCACGTGCATGTCGATGCCGCGTGGCTGGCGTTCACCGGCAGCCGCTCCGACATGGAAGAATCGATGCTCGATTTCGCCGAAGGGCTCGCGCCGGACAGCCGCCTTGCCTGCCAGATCGACCTCAGCGACGCGCTGGACGGGCTGATCGTCCGGACCCCGGTTTCGCAGCACTAGGTTGCTGGATCAGCCGGTCGCAACTCGCAGGCCGGCCACCCGCAGGGCCGGCTCGACGGTCGCGGGCAGCTTCGACAATTGTCTCTCGCCCGGTCGCAGATAGCCGGCGATCGCGGCGGCGGCGCGTGCCGAGGCAGAGGCCGGGCCTGACGCGAAGGTGCGATCGATGCCGTCGACCTGCGCGGACCGGAAGCGCGAATGCTCGACCCGGGCGATGTCGATCTCCTCGATGATGCCGGCGGCGGTGCGCAGCACCTGCCCGAAATTCCAATGCAAATAGTTCTCGTCGCGTATCCAGTCGATGCCGTGCGGATTGAGGAACAGGCACGGCTTGGGGGTGCGCAGGAACTCGTAAACCTGGCTGCTGACATCGCCGACATAGACATCGGCGAGAGTTGTATAGCTCATGTCGATCAGCCGATCGCTGCCGCCGTCGAACAGGATGCGATCGTTCCCGGCATGGCGCTTGACCAGGGCATCCCAGCGCGCCCGCTCGGATCGTTGATCGAGCAACCGGATATGCGGCGCGACGATCAGGTTATAGCGGTCCTGGGCGGCAAAGGCGTCGACAAGCGCCGCGCCGCATCCGCGCCATGAGGCGAAGTCGGCGAAATGCGGATTGTACAGCACCACCGGTCGATCGTCAGGAAATGCCTGCCAGCCCGGATCGCGCGCGACCTCCGCCGCATCGAACTTGGGATAACCGACGACGGCGTGGCAGCCGTCGCGGACCAGGCCCTCGCGGAGCATACGGCAGCGATGCTTGTCGCCCGCCATCAGCACCATGTCGAAGCGAGCGATGCGCCAGTCGAAACCGGCGGCACGGTCTCCGGCGCCGTGATCGAGGTGGATATAACGCGGCGACCTCGCGCCGAACTTCTTCAGGATCGAGCTCGTCCGCTCGGGCAGGGCGATCGCGTCGAAGCTGTTCAACCGGCTGGCGAGCACGGCGAGCGTCAGCAGCTTGGGCGGAATCGATCGGCCGGTCGCTGCGCGGGCAGTGTCGAGCAACTGCGATTGCGCCGCCTCGTAGTGGATCGGCGCCCCGCCGAGCTGCTCGACGAGATGCTCGGCATAGGCGATGTGCCCGGCGCTGGGCGACAGTACAAGGACCTCGAAGCCCGGCAGTCGCGCCAGTTCGGTCGCGATCGAGATGCCGTGCAGCAGCTGGTGACGCTGCGAGTTGAAAAAGAAACAGACACGCGTCGGCGGGTCGGGATTGTCGCTGTCTGCGCTGGAAGCGACCGTACGCAAAAACATCGCCGCGCGTTCCAGGAGTTAGCAGTCTCCATGAAACACCGGCGCAATGTAAAAGTTCAGTGACAATGGTCCGATTGCCGAGTGGCTTGCCGACAGGACAGGTGCGTGATGTCGAGCTGCCACCGTGTCGCGAGCCCGAAAATCATATAAAGATATCTTTATACTTGCTCCGGGGCGGCGGCACGGCTAGGCGGGCGGGCATCAACGTCCGTTAGGATTCGCCATGGCTACCGCCCCCCAGACCGCCTTCATCGATTACGTCGTCACCGACATCGGCCTCGCCGACTATGGCCGCCGCGAGATCGACATCGCCGAGACCGAGATGCCCGGCCTGATGGCGCTGCGCACCGAGTTCGGCACGACCAAGCCATTGACCGGCGCGCGCATCACCGGCTCGCTCCACATGACCATCCAGACCGCCGTGCTGATCGAGACGCTGACCGCGCTCGGTGCAGAAGTGCGCTGGGCGACGTGCAACATCTATTCGACGCAGGACCATGCCGCCGCCGCCATCGCCGCCTCGGGCGTGCCGGTGTTCGCGATCAAGGGCGAGAGCCTCGCCGATTATTGGGACTATGTCGGCAACATCTTCGACTGGGGCGACACGACCTGCAACCTCATCCTCGATGACGGCGGCGACGCGACGATGTTCGCGCTGTGGGGCGCCAAGCTCGAGGCCGGCCAGACCATGCCGGAGCCTGAGAACGAGGAAGAGGTCGAGATGCAGCGCGCGCTGAAGGCGTTCATCGCCCGCCGTCCCGGCTACCTCACCGAGACCGTCAAGAACATCAAGGGCGTGTCGGAAGAGACCACCACCGGCGTCCACCGCCTGTACGCGATCTCCAAGAAGGGCGAGCTGCCGTTCCCGGCGATCAACGTCAACGACAGCGTCACCAAGTCCAAGTTCGACAACCTCTACGGCTGCAAGGAGTCGCTGGTCGACGCCATCCGCCGCGGCACCGACGTCATGCTGGCCGGCAAGGTCGCGACGGTCGCCGGCTTCGGCGATGTCGGCAAGGGCTCGGCCCAGTCGCTGCGCAACGGCGGCGCCCGCGTCCTGGTCACCGAAGTCGATCCGATCTGCGCGCTGCAGGCGGCGATGGAGGGCTTCGAGGTCGTCACCATGGAGGAGGCGGTCACCCGCGCCGACATCTTCGTCACCGCCACCGGCAATGCCGATGTGATCACCGCCGATCACATGAAGGGCATGAAGAACATGGCCATCGTCTGCAACATCGGTCACTTCGACAGCGAGATCCAGATTTCGGCGCTGTCGAACTACAAGTGGACCGAGGTGAAGCCGCAGGTCGACCTGGTCGAGTTCCCCGACGGCAAGCAGATCATCATCCTGTCGAAGGGCCGCCTGGTCAATCTCGGCAACGCCACTGGCCACCCGAGCTTCGTCATGTCGGCCAGCTTCACCAACCAGACGCTGGCGCAGATCGAGCTGTTCACCCGGCCGGAGCAGTACGGCAACGACGTCTACGTCCTGCCCAAGCATCTCGACGAGAAGGTCGCCGCGCTCCACCTCGACAAGCTGGGGGTCAAGCTGACCAAGCTGACGCCGCAGCAGGCCGGCTACATCGGCGTACCCGTCGAAGGCCCGTTCAAGCCGGACCATTACCGCTACTAGGCGGCTGCGCACCCCATGCTATCGTCCTGCGGGGCGATAGCATGGGAGGTGGGCATGGGCGTGACCGGCATCGGCGGATTCTTCTTCCGCGCGCGTGATCCGGAGGCGATCCGCGCCTGGTACATCGAGCACCTCGGCGTCGGCTCCGCACCCTATGGGTCGTGGGAAACGCAGGCCGGACCGAGCGTCTTCGCACCGTTCCCGGCCGACACGGATTACCTGCCCGCCGGGCACCAGTGGATGCTCAACCTGCGCGTCGACGACCTAGACGGCATGTGCTCGCGCCTGCAGGCCGCCGGCATTGCGGTCACCACCGAAGACATGCCCGGCGTCGGCCGCTTCGCCCGCCTTCACGATCCCGAGGGCAACCCGATCGAGCTATGGGAGCCGAGTTGAGCTGCGCAAAGCGGGCGCGTCGCTTCAGCGGCGTACTTGCACGCGGATTGTATGTGCAAGCACGTTCCACTACTATGTTGTAATGCAGACTCGTCGTGCCCAGCCCGCTATCACTATTCGCTCGCAACGAGCCTATGATCGGCTGCGAGTGTTGACCCGTGACGGGCGCAGTCAGGCGCAAATTGTCGAGGAGGCGCTCGACCGCATGCCGGTTCCCGTACCGATCGATGAGCGGGCGGAAAAGCTGGCGCGGATCGATGCCACGCTCGCCCAACTGCACCTCCGTGCTGACGTCCCGACGATGGCGGAGTTCGATGCCCGGGAGTACGACGAGCGCGGCAACCTACGTTGAGGTTTGCGTTCATCGTTGATACCTCGGCCTTGGTCGCGATGGCGATCGGAGAGCCTGGATATCTGCAGTTGCGTGCTGTGTTTGCCGACGAACTAGGCGCGCTGCCCACCCCGGCTTTGGTCGAGTTTCACCGCGTGATGGCTAGGCCTGGTAACTATCCCGATCCGGTTGCCCTGCAACTGATTGAGGATCTGGGTGTGGTCGTTTTGCCGTTCAGCGGGCAAGCAGCCATTGCGGCAGTCGTCGCCAACGAGCATTATGGAAGTGGCAACGGTCGCGGTGGCCTGCTCAACATGCTCGATCTGATGGTTTACGCCGTCGCCAAGGTTGAAGGGCTGCCGATCCTTTGCACCGGAAACGATTTCGGCTCGACAGACGCCGCGATCCATTCAGCCAGCCGCATCGGATGATTGTCGACGAGGCGTCCTTGGCCAGCATTGCTGTCACACTCGCCGCCGCCCTGCGCCCAGGTGACGTAGTCGCTCTCTCGGGTGATCTCGGTGCGGGCAAGACCACTTTCGCCCGCGCAGTGATCCGCGCGTTGGGCTGGGAGGGCGAGGTGCCGTCGCCGACGTTCACGCTGGTCCAGCCGTACGACACCGACCCAGAAGTCTGGCACGTCGACCTGTACCGGCTCGACGATCCGGCCGAGGCGGATGCGCTGGGACTGTTCGAGACGGACGCGGCGTTGTTGATCGAATGGCCGGAGCGGCTGGGCGACCGGCTACCGCGCGAGGCGCTCCGCCTGCGGTTCGACGGGGCCGGCGAAGCGACGCGGCGCTTGACTTGGACGGTGCCGCCGGGTTGGGAGAGCCGATGGCCCCCGCCCCAAAAACAGCGATGATTCCGCCGGCGACGACGCCCGAATTCCTGGCGCGTCACGGCTGGGGCGGTGCGCAGGTCCTGCCGCTGGCCGGCGACGCCTCTTTCCGCCGGTATTTCCGCGTCGTCGACGGCGATCGCACCGCCGTGCTGATGGACGCGCCCCCCGAGCATGAGGACAGCCGTCCCTTCCTCGGCGTCGGTGCGCATCTGTCGAGCCTCGGCCTGTCGGTCCCCGAGCCGATCGGCGTCGAACTCGACAAGGGCTTGCTGCTGCTGGAGGATTTCGGTGACCGCCGCGTCGCGCCGCTGCTCGTCGGTGCCCCGGAGCGCGAGGCCGCGATCTACAGCCAGGCGATCGACGTGCTCGCTGCGCTGCACGCCCATCCCGCCCCCGCATTGGCGCCATATGCCGAGGAGGAACTGCTGCGCGAGGCGCGGCTGTTCGTCGACTGGTACCTCCCCGCTGCCGGCATCGACGAGGCCCCCGGCTATGACGACGCCTGGCGTGCGGTGTGGCCGGCAGTCGTCGCGGCGACCGAGGCCGAGCCGGTGCTGACCCTGCGCGACTATCACGCCGATAATCTGATGTTGCTCGACCGGCCCGGCGTTCGTGGGCTCGGGCTGCTCGATTTCCAGGACGCGCTGGCGGGCCACCCGGCGTACGACCTCGTGTCGCTGCTGCAGGACGCGCGGCGCGACGTCTCGCCCGAGACGGCGGCGGCGATGCTCGATGCCTATCTGGTGCAGCGGCCCGGCGTCGATCCGGCGGCGTTTCGCACCGCGTTCGACGTCCTCGGCGCACAGCGCAACGTCAAGATTCTCGGGGTATTCACCCGACTGTGGAAGCGCGACGGCAAGCCCCTTTACCTCGGCTTGCTGCCGCGTGTCTGGGGCCTGGTCGAGCGCAACCTCGCGCAGCCGGCGCTGGCGCCAGTGCGCGACTGGTTCGACACCAACGTCCCGGTTTCGGCGCGCGTCGCCGCCGCCCAACAGTGGCAGGCCAGCCTATGACCGCACAACCACTCAGCCGCTTCAATGCGCCGCTCGCCTTGCGGCCCGAACTCGACGTGACCGTGCCGACCACCGCAATGGTACTGGCGGCCGGCCTCGGCAAGCGTATGCGCCCGCTTACCGCGACGCGCCCCAAGCCGTTGATCGAGGTCGGTGGACGCAGCCTGCTCGACCGTGCGCTCGATCACCTCGAGGTCGCCGGCGTCCGCCGCGCGGTGGTCAACGCGCATTATTTCGCCGACCAGATCGACTCGCATGTCGTCCGGCGCGGCGGCGGCCCGGAGATATTGCTGTCCGACGAGCGCTCGCAACTGCTCGAGACCGGCGGCGGGGTCACCAAGGCGTTACCGCTGATCGACTGCGATCCGTTCTATGTCATCAACAGCGACAATCTATGGGTCGACGGCTCGATCGACACGCTCAAGCTGCTTGCCCAGCGCTGGGATCCGGCGGAAATGGACGCGTTGCTGCTGCTCGTGCCGCTCGCCCGCGCCACCGGTTATGAGGGCCGCGGCGACTTCCACATGGGCGGCGGCGGCCAGGTCCGGCGGCGCGTCGAGCACCGCGTCGCGCCTTATGTCTTCTCCGGCGTGCAGATGCTGTCGAAGGCGCTGTTCGAGGGCGAGCCGGTCGAGCCCTTCTCGATGTGGCGCGTCTGGGACCGGGTGCTGGCGGCCAAGCGGCTGTACGGCGTCGTCCACCAGGGCCTGTGGTTCCACGTCGGCACCCCGCAGGCGGTAACCGAGACCGAGGCGCTGCTTGCCACCAGCTGAGCGCCCAAGCGTCTACACCATGCCGCCGCACGTCGCGTTCGTCGACGCGCTGGCGGCGGGGCTGCTCGAGCGTACCGGCGGCGAGCCGCTGGCCCTGGCCCGGGCGCGCGTGCTGCTTCCCAACCGTCGTGCCGTCCGCGCCCTGACCGACGCGTTCGTGCGGCTGTCGGGCAGCGGTGGCCTGCTGCTGCCCCGGATGACGCCGATCGGCGATGTCGACGAGGACGAGGCGACGGGAGCCTTCGCCACGGAGATGTCCGACGCGCTCGACCTGCCGCCGGCGATGGTGCCGTGCGAGCGCCGACTGCTGCTGGCGCAACTGGTGCGCAACGGCAGTCGCCGGCGCGGCGACACGGTGACCGCGGTCGAGGCGTTGCGGCTCGCCGATGCGCTGGCCAAGGCCCTCGATGCGCTGACCTCGGAGGAAATCGAGGCGGACGCGCTGGAGAGCCTCGACCTTGCCGGGCTGGCGACGCATTTCGAGGCGACGCTGGTGCATTTCCGCGCGGTTCGCGACAATTGGCCCGCCGTGCTGGCGTCGCTCGGGGTCAGCGATGCGGCGACGCGCTACAACCGCGTGGTCGATGCGCTGGCGGTGCGCTGGCAGGCCGAGCCGCCGGCCGGGCTGGTCGTCGCGGCGGGGCTGACCGGGGTGTCGCCGCCGGTGGCGCGGCTGCTCGGCGTGGTGGCGCGGCTGCCGCAGGGCATGGTGGTGCTGCCGGGCGTCGATACCGTCATGCCGGACGCGGAGTGGGACGCGATCCGCTGCGATCAGGACGCCGACTGCACCCATCCGCAGCACGCCTTCAAGCGCCTGCTCGACCGCATGTCGGTCGGGCGCGGCGAGGTCGCGGACTGGGGTTCCATCACCGAGGGCGACGGCCCGGCAGCGCGCAGCCTTGCAGTGGCGCGCGCGATGAGCCTGCCGGCGTTCACCACCGACTGGCGCGAGCCGCTCGATCCCGCCGCCTTCGCGGGAGTGCGGACGCTGGAGGCGGCGACGCCCGAGGAGGAGGCGCAGGCAGTGGCGCTGGCGCTGCGCCGCGCGCTCGACACGCTAGGTCGCACGGCGGCGCTGGTAACGCCCGACCGCGGACTGGCGCGGCGGGTGGCGGCGCATCTGGCGCGCTGGGACATCGACATCGACGATTCCGCCGGGCAGCCGCTGCGCTCGACGCCGCCGGGGACACTGTTCCTCGCGCTGGCCGAGGCGGCGGCGCAGCATTTCGCGCCGGTGGCGCTGCTGGCGGTGTTGAAGCACCCGCTGGTGCGGCGCGGCGACGAGCGGCTGACCTGGCTCGACCGGGTCCGCCAACTCGACCTCGACCTGCGCGGCATCCGCCCGGCGCCGGGGCTGGCGGGCGTCGCCGAACGGGTTGCAGAGCATGATACGCCCAAGGAGCGCACGCCGCGCAAACTGCCGCTGGCGCCGTGGTGGGCCGCTGTGGCGGAAATCCTGCAGCCGCTGACCGAGCTGTTCGGGGCGCGCGACCTCGACCTTGCTACCGTCGTCGCGGCGTTGCGCGATGCGGGCGAGGCGCTGGCCGGCGACGAGCTGTGGCGTGGCCCCGCCGGGCGCGCGCTGGCCGAGATCGTCGGCGCGCTGACTACCTACGGCCACCACCTCCAGCCGTTCGAGCCCGACGACGCGCCGCCGCTGCTCGGCAGTTTCCTCGGCAGCGTCCCGGTCCGCGAGGCGTACGGCAAGCACCCGCGGTTGGCGATCTACGGCACGCTGGAGGCGCGGCTGCAGCGCGCCGACTTGACGATATTGGGCGGGCTGAACGAGGGCATGTGGCCGTCGCGCGCCGCGCCAGATCCGTGGCTGGCGCCGCAGGTGAGGAAGCAGCTCGGCCTCGACGGCATCGACCGCGCGGTGGGCCTCGCGGCGCATGATTTCGTGCAGGGGCTGGGCGGCGGCGAGGTGCTGTTGACCCGGGCGCGGCGCGACGATGCGAGTCCCGCGGTGCCGTCGCGTTTCTGGCTGCGGCTGCGTGCGCTGGCGGGGGAGGCGATCGCCGCTGATAGTGAATTGCTCGAGCTGGCCCGCGCCCTCGACCGGCCCGCGACGGTCACGCCCGCCGAGCGTCCGCGCCCGTTGCCGCCGGTCGCGCGCCGCCCGCGCCGCATCTCGGTGACCGCGGCCGAGCGTCTCAAGGCCGACCCGTTCAGCTTCTACGCCAGCCGGATGCTGCGCCTCGACGCACTGTCGCCGCTCGACGAGGACCCCGGGGCGGCGGAGCGCGGTACCGACCTGCACGGCGTGCTCGAGGCCTGGACCAAAAGCGGCGGCGAGCCCGAGGATCTGCAGGCCCTCGCCGACGCGATGCTCGCCGACAAATGGTCCAACCACCCGCTGATGGGCGCGCTCTGGGCGCCGCGCATCCGCCGCGCGCTGGAGTGGGTGGTGGAGCAGACCGGCGAATGGGAGGCGGCAGGCTGGGGCGACAGCGTCGCGGAAGCGGGCGGACTGCTGGAATTGCCCAGTGGGATCACCCTGACCGGCAAGGCCGACCGCATCGACCGCAACGCCGCGGGCGAGCTGGCGATCATCGACTACAAGACCGGGACGGTACCGTCATTCGCGCAGGTCGACGGCGGCTTCGCGCTGCAGATGGGCCTGCTCGCGCTGATGGCGGAGCGTGGCAAACTCGGCCCGGCGGCGACGGTCGGGGCGGTGCGGTACTGGAAGCTCGGCGGCGGCAAGGTCGCGGGCAAGGTGACGAACCCGCTGGAGCGGATGCGCAAGGAATTTATCAGCGCCCACGACCATGTCGCCGCGACGCTGGTCCGCTTCGACGCGCTGTGCGAGGCGTATCTGCTCGGGTCCGAGCCGTTCACCGCCAAGCTGCACCCCGACCACGCCGCGCGCTACAGCGACTTCGACCACCTCGCCCGGGTGGCGGAGTGGCAGGCGCGCCCGAGGACGATGAAGTGAAGCGAGCTCTCGAAACGCCGTCATCCCGGCGAAGGCCGGGACCCATTCAGCGAGCCCGTCGTAGTTTCGCGGCTCATTTCGAATGGCGTGTCGAATGGGTCCCGGCCTTCGCCGGGATGACGCTCCAATGAAGCCCCTCAATCCCCTGCGCCCGGAGCAGGCCGCCGCAGTCCATCCGACCGCCAACGCCTGGGTCTCGGCCAGCGCCGGCACCGGCAAGACCCAGGTGCTCAGTGCGCGCGTGCTGCGCCTGCTGCTGCAGGGGGCCGCGCCCGACCGGCTGTTGTGCCTGACCTTCACCAAGGCGGGTGCGGCCGAGATGCAGACTCGCATCTTCGAGCGCCTTGCGCACTGGGTCCGCGCCTCCGATGACGAGCTGGCGTCGGACCTCAAGGCGATCCGCGCCCGCGCCGATGCCGAGACGATGGTCCGCGCCCGGACGCTGTTCGCTCACACGCTCGACGCGCGCGGCGGGCTCAACGTCCAGACCTTGCACGGCTATGCGCAATCGCTGCTCGCGGGCTTCCCGATCGAGGCCGGCGTCGCCCCCGGCTTCGCCACGCTGGCCGAGCGTGACGCGCTGGCGCTCAGGGGCCGCGTCCTCGCAGAGGCGATCGAGGCGGCGTCGCGCGACCATGACCAGGGATTCCTCGACGATGTCGGCGAACTCAGCGTCACCCGCGGCGAGCAGAGCCTCGACCGCATCGCCAGCACGCTGATCCGCCATCACGACGCCATCGCCGCGATGGGCCCGCCGATGGGCTATGAGGTCAAGCTCCGCCGCGCCTTCGGCCTGCCGACCGACGGCAGCGTCGCCGAGGTCGTCGAATGGAAGCTGGCCGAACTCGACACCGCCGGACTAGCGCACCTCGCCGGCGTGTTCGAGGCGCATGCCGGCGCGACCTCGCTGACCAACGCCGACGATCTGCGCTGGTGGCTGGCGTGCAAGCCCGACGTCCGCGCCAAACACTTCGACAGGCTGGCGAAAGTCTTCCTCAAGGCCGATGGCGAGCCGCGCAAGTCCATCGTCCCCGGCGGCAAGAAGGCCGGTTACCTCGACATCGAGCTCGCCGACTCGCTGTGCGAGCAGATCATCGAGGTCGCCACCCTGCGCCGCCTGCTGGAGGCCGCCGCCAACGCCGCGCGCTACCTCCGCGTCGGCGCGCGCCTGGGGGGTGCCTATGCCGCGCACAAGCGCCGCGCCGGGGTCATCGACTATGACGACATGATCGCCCGCGCCGCAGAGCTGCTGACCCGCCCCGGCATGAGTGAATGGGTGCGCTTCAAGCTCGACGCGCGCATCGACCACATGCTGGTGGACGAGGCGCAGGACACCAATGCCGCGCAGTGGGAGATCGTCCAGGCGCTGACCGACGAGTTCTTCAGCGGCGAGGGCGCGCGCGAGCTGCAGCGGACGCTGTTCGTCGTGGGCGACTTCAAGCAGGCGATCTTCAGCTTTCAGGGCTCCGACCCCAGGATCTTCGACGCTCGCCAGGTCCATTTCCGCGACATCGTCCGCGATGCCGAGCTGGAATGGCGCGACATCTCGCTGGCCGAGTCCTTCCGCTCCGTTCCTGCCGTGCTGGAAGTCGTCGACAAGGTCATCGAGAACCTTGGCCACGACAAGCTCGGGACGCCGAACGCGGTGCCGCCGCTGACCGCCGCGCGCGGTTCGCGGCCGGGTTATGTGACGCTATGGCCGCCGCTCGGCCTGCCCGAGGACGATGCTGCGCTGCCCGTCGCCGAGCAGCAGTGGCTGCCCCCGGCGCAGGTCCGCATGGCGCACCAGCTGGCGCGGCAGATCGCGGCGTGGCTCAAGCCCGAGACGGCGCTGTGGCTGCCGGCGCGTGGCCGGGTGGTGCGCGCCGAGGATATCCTCGTGCTGGTCCGCAACCGTGGCGAGTTCGTCCAGCCGCTGGTCGCCGCGCTGCACGATTTCGGCGTGCCGGTGGCGGGTGCGGACCGGCTGCGACTGACCGAGCCGCTGGCGGTGCAGGACCTGCTGGCGCTGGTGCGGTTCGCGCTGCAGCCGGGCGACGATTTGACCTGCGCGACGCTGCTGACCTCGCCGTTCCTGGGGGTGTCGCAGGACAAGCTGTTCGAACTGGCCGACGATCGCCGCGGCTCGCTGTGGGAGCGGGTGCGGTCCAGCGGCACGCCGGCGGCGGACTGGCTCGGCAAGGTGCTGGCACTGGCCGACTTCAGCGCGCCCTACGAGTTTCTCGAGACCATCCTGTCGGGCGAGTTGCGCGGCCGGGCGCTGCTGCTGGCGCGGCTGGGCGAGGAGGCGCGCGACGCGGTGCAGGCGGTATTGGCGCAGGCGCTGGCGTTCGAGGCGGCGAACGCGCCGACCTTGCAGGGCTTCCTCGACTGGATGGAGGGCGAGGACACCGACCTGAAGCGCGACCCCGACGCGCCGATCGACGCGGTGCGGATCATGACGGTCCACGGTGCCAAGGGGTTGCAGGCGCCGGTCGTCATCCTCGCCGATGCGGCGCGTGCCCCCAGTGACCGCGGCGATCACGTCATGGTCGATATCGACCAGAGCGAGCGCGAGGTGCCGATTTTCCATGGTGGCCAGTCGGGGAAAGTGGGGATCATCGCCGCCGCTGCCGAGGCTGCGACGCAGGATGCGATGCAGGAGCATTGGCGGCTGCTGTACGTCGCGCTGACCCGCGCCGAGGATCTGCTGTTCGTCGGCGGCGCCCTGCCGACGCAACGGGGGGAAAAGCCGCCCGAGGTTCACGAGGACAGCTGGTACAAGGTGATCGAGGCCGCGATGACCGGGCTGGGCGCTGATGCCGAGCCCGATGCGCTGTGGGGGACGGCAGTGCTCCACCGTGCCGCGATGGACGGCGAGTCGGTGCTCGACGGGCCGCGCAAGGAAGCGGCGGCGCGAGGGACGGATCTGCCCGACTGGGTTCGCGCGCCCGCTCCGGTCGAGGCACGCCCGTCGCGGCCGCTCAGCCCGTCGGCAATCGCTGCAGACGATGTCGCGTCGCCGCCGCCGACCCCGGCGATGCAGGTCGCAGCACGGCGTGGGCAGCTACTCCACGCGCTGTTCGAGCGGCTGCCGGGCGTTGCGGCGGAGGATCGTCCAGCGATCGCATCGCGTTGGCTGGCAAGTCATGCGGGCGACCTGCCCGCCGTGGAGCGCGACAGCCTCGCGACCACCGTCCTCGCGATCATCGCGGAACCCCGTCACGCCGCGCTGTTCGGCGCCGATGCGCTCGCCGAGGCACCGATCGCCGCGGTCGTCGACGGCGTGGTCATCGCCGGCAAGGTCGACCGGCTGCTGGTCGGCGAGGCGCGCGTGCAGCTCGTCGATTTCAAGACCGGGCGGCGCGTGCCGGCAGATGCGGCGTCGGTCGAGCCCTATCATCTCAAGCAGATGGCCGCCTATGTCGCCGCTCTCGGCGCGATTTTCCCGGGCCGCGCGATCGAGACGGCACTGCTGTACACCCATGATGCGACGCTGATCGAGCTGCCGGCGACGCTGCTGGCGACACATGCGCCAAAGCTTGTGACCGCCCAAGAAACGCTAGGCCGCCCGGCACGTTGATCCGCACGATACCCAAGCCTATCTCGGGTACAGCAATCGACAGGAGTTTACGATCATGGCCGCCAAGCACGTCACCGACGCCTCTTTCCACGCCGACGTCATCGCCAGCGAGCGCCCTGTGCTGGTCGACTTCTGGGCGGAATGGTGCGGTCCGTGCCGCCAGATCGGCCCGGCGCTCGAGGAGCTCAACGACGAGCTGGCCGGCGTCGACATCGTCAAGATCAACATCGACGAGAACCCCGACGCCCCGACCCGCTACGGCGTCCGCGGCATCCCGACGATGATCCTGTTCAAGGGCGGCGAAGTCGCTGCCACCGCCGTCGGCGCCCGCCCGAAGTCGGCGATCAAGTCTTGGCTCGAAGGCGAACTGGGCTGACCTTCAGATAGCGCCCGTTAACCACGTCATCCCGGCGCAGGCCGGGACCCATCAAGCGGGCGCGTCGAAGTCGGGCGCTACACCCTGAAGCTCGCCGAATGGGTCCCGGCCTGCGCCGGGATGACGACTGTGGCAGTGATCTCTTCCCGCCGCGTCAGCCAGCCAGCACCATCTGCCCCAACCGCGGAAAGTTGACCGCGACGGTCCCGCTGCCGGTGTCGCGCGCGATAGCGATGCCGGTCGGGCCGACGCGGAGCAGGCGGCCCTCGACCGGAGCGTCGCCCGAGCCTTCGGTCTTGACCCGCACGGTCTGACCGGCGGTGAAGCCGCTGATCGGGTCGACGTTCTCCGACAAGTCGGGCGTTGCAGCCCCGGCGATGGCGATTGCTTCCTCGGCGCTGGCCTCCACCGGGCTGCCGTGGCCGATAGCAGTGACGCGGTCGAACCAGGCGCCGAGGTGCGGCATCGCGGCGATGGCCTTGGCGGCCTCGCTGTTCCGCGCCCGGCCGCGGACGAACCAGAGGTTGGTGTAGAAGGCGAGGTCGGCGTGCCCCGGCTGCTCGCCGCCGATGAAGGCGCGACCATCGGACAGCGTCGCATCGAGCCAGGTCGCGGACGTCAGCACCTGCGCCTCCAGATGCGGTACCGCGCGCGCCATCTTGGCAAAGTCGAAGCCCAGCCGCGCCTTGCGGTCGTCAACAAAGGCCTGCGGCAACGTCCCCGGCGGCAGGCTGCCGAGCGCCGCCCCGACATGCGCCCCGAACTGCGCCGCGCCCGCCCAGCCCGCGAGGATGCGCTGCAGGTCGCCAAGCGGCGCGGGATACAGGCTCGGGCTTGGCGCGATGGCCTCCAGCGCATCGAGGATCGCGGCCGTATCGCAATAGATGTCGGCGCCGACCTGCAGCACCGGCGTCCGGGCATAGCCGCCGGTCAGCACCACCAGGTCAGGCTTGGGCATGACGTTGGGAATGACGACCGAGCGCCATTCCAGCTGCTTCAGCCCGAGCGCCAGCCGCGCCAGCTCGGCAAACGGCGAGGCGGGATAATGGTGCAAAACGATGGTCATCGGCGGCTCCCCAAGAGTCGCCGCCAGCTTACAGTTTCGCGGCGACCATGCCAGCGCCGGCCGCAATCCGGGTGCCCGCGCACGGGCTGTAGTCGATCTGTGGCGGCGTCACGACGACGACCGAGCCCGGCACCCGGTCGCTCTCGGCACGGGCGAAGCGGATCGCCTCGTCCCGCCCGGCGAAACAGGCGGCGACCTGCCCGCGACTCTCGCAGACGAAATGCCAGCCGTTGTCCTCCCGGCCCACGAAGAACACCGGATAGTCGGCGGACAGGCCGTGCGGATCGTGTCGCGCCACGTTCAGAACGCCGCGACCAGTCCGACCGCCACCGCGATCACTGCAGTCCCGATCAGGATCAGGTCGACCGGATGACGCTTGCCGCACCAGTCGGCAACCGGCGACGGCCCTTCGGCCTTCTCCAGCCCTGGCTGCGCCTTGCCGGCATCGCCCGCCGCGCTGGTAAAGGCAGCGCGGTGCAGCACCCGGCCCGGCACAGCCCGAGGATTGACGGAAAACTCGCTCACGGATCGCTCCATTCCTCACCATCGGCAAATAATGTCGATCAGGACGGAGATAGGTATCCGGGCGTCGCGAATACCATGAGGCGTTCGCTCCGCCGCATAAGGACGGCGTAAATGCCGCGGGTCAGCTGCGATAATCGGCGTTGATGCTGATGTAGCCGTGGGTCAGGTCGCAAGTCCAGACGCGGGCGCGGCCGTCGCCGATGCCCAGGTCGACGCCGATGTCGACGTCGCTCCCGGCCAAATGTGCGGTGACGGGGGCCTCGTCATAGTCGGGCACGACCATGCCGTTGGCGGCGACGCGGGTGACGCCGAAGTCGATCGCCAGCCGGTCGCGCTCGGCGCGCTCGCCGGCCTTGCCGACCGCCATGACGACGCGGCCCCAATTGGCGTCGCCGCCGGCGATGGCGGTCTTGACCAGCGGCGAGTTGGCGATGCTCAGCGCCACGACCTTGGCGGCGCGGTCGTCTTCCGCTCCCGTGACGTCGATGGTGATGAACTTGGTCGCGCCCTCGCCGTCGCGAACCACCAGATGCGCCAGCTCGCGGCAGACCTGGGTCAGAGCAGCGGCAAAGGCATCCGCTCCGGGGGAGTCGGGCGCGGTCAATGCGGCATGACCAGCCTTGCCGGTCGCGAACGCCAACACGGTGTCCGAAGTCGAGGTGTCGCTGTCGACGGTGATCGAGTTGAAGCTGTGGGCCGTGGCCTCGGCCAGCATCGCCTGCAGCAGCGGTGCCGCGACGACGGCATCGGTGAACACGAAGCCCAGCATCGTCGCCATGTCCGGCGCGATCATCCCCGAGCCCTTGACGATCCCGGCGACGGTGACGCGCTGGCCCGCGACGAAGGCATGGGCGATGGCGCCCTTGGCAAAGGTGTCGGTCGTGCCGATCGCCGCCGTCGCCGCCTCGAACGACGCCTCGCCGAGCGCGGCATGGGCAGCGGTGACGCCGGCCTCCGCCTTGTCGGCCGGCAGCGGTACGCCGATCACGCCGGTCGAGGCGACGAACACCTGGTCCGCCGGGCAGCCGACCAGTTCGGCGAGACGAGCGACCTGCCGGCGGCTGGCATCGCGCCCGGTCATGCCCGTGAAGGCGTTCGAGTTTCCGGCATTGACCACCAGCGCGCGTGCCGAGCCCTGGGGCAGGTTGGCGCGGCAGGTCTCGACTTCCGGCGACGGGCACTTCGACCGGGTCAGCACCCCCGCGACGGTGGTTCCGGGGGCCAGTTCGACGACGGTGACGTCGGCGCGCAGCCACGGCTTGTAGCGCGCGGTCGCCGTGCCGATCCGTACTCCGGCGATGTCGGGAATGGCGGGAAACGGGCGGGCGAGCGGCGAGATGGTCATGTGCGCTGCTTAACCTCATGATGGAAATTGCGAAAGCCGTGCGTCCGCCGGCGTTGCGACGCGTTCGCGTCAGCATGAACAATTCGATCGACCTTGGCCACGACGCCGGCAGCCCCGCCCAGATGCCGCTGCGTGGCTGGTGGCAGATCCTGAAGCGGACCTATGCGGAATCGGGCAAGGACAATCTCGGGCTGATCGCCTCGGGTGTCGCGTTCTACGGCTTCCTGGCGATGGTGCCGCTGCTCGGCGCGATGGTGCTGACCTATGGTTTGGTCGTCGACCCGGCCGACCTCAACCAGCACATGCGCGCCATCACCGGGATGGTACCGAGCGAAGCCGCCAAGCTGATCGACGAGCAATTGACCAACGTCGTCACCACCGCGGCCGGCAAGAAGGGCCTCGGCCTCGCGCTGGCGCTATTGCTGGCGCTGTACGGCGCGATGAAGGGGGCCGGCGCGATCATCATCGCGCTCAACATCGCCTATGAGGAGAAGGAAACGCGCGGCTTCATCAAGCTCAACCTGGTCCAGGCGGCGATCACGCTGGCGGCGGTGCTACTCGCGGTCGCCGGGCTGCTGTCGGTGTCGGTGACCGGCTTCCTGGAGGATTTTGCCGGGCGCATCTCGCCCGCCGTGGCGATCGCGACCAAGGTTACCGCGTGGATCGTCACCGCACTGCTCGCCAGCGGTGCCGTCGCCGCGCTGTACCGCTATGCGCCGAACCGCCGGGAGCCGCGCTGGACCTGGCTGACGCCGGGCTCGCTGGCCGCGACGGTCGGCTTCGTTGCGACGACCCTGGGCTTCGGTTTCTACGCCGCGCATTTCGGCAACTACAACGCGACCTATGGCTCGCTCGGCGCGATCGTCGTGCTGCTGCTGTGGCTGTACCTGTCGGCCTATGTCCTGCTGCTTGGCGCCGAGCTCAATGCCGAGCTGGAGCACCAGACGGCGCGCGACACGACGCGCGGGCCGGAAAAGCCGATGGGTTCGCGCCGGGCCAAGATGGCGGACGAGGTTGCCGCCGACTGACGCGCGGCGATTGACGTGACGGCTGGCGCGACCGACATCATGCGCGCATGGCCAAACTGTATTTCTACTACGCCTCGATGAATGCCGGGAAGTCGACGCTGCTGCTGCAGGCCGACTTCAATTATCGCGAGCGCGGCATGCAGACCCGGCTGTTCACTGCCGCCATCGACACGCGCGCCGGCTTCGGCACCATCGCCTCGCGCATCGGCCTGACCATGCCCGCCAGCACCTTCGACGCCGGCACCGACCTGCGCGCGGCGGTCGAGCGGGGCGACGGCCAGCCCGCCTGCGTCTTCGTCGACGAGGCGCAATTCCTCAACAAGGCTCAGGTCTTCCAGCTTGCCAGCGTTGCCGACGACCTTGGCATCCCGGTGCTGTGCTACGGGCTGCGCACCGACTTCCAGGCCAAGCCGTTCGAGGGCAGCCTGTGGCTGCTCGCCGTCGCCGACGTGCTGACCGAGATCAAGGCGGTGTGCACCTGCGGGCGCAAGGCGACGATGAACCTGCGCGTCGATGCCAGCGGACGTGCCGTGGCGGAGGGCCGCCAGACCGAGATCGGCGGCAACGACCGCTACATCGCGCTGTGCCGCCGCCACTACATGGCCGCGCTGGCCGATGCTCGTGCGGCGCCGATGCTGTGACGCACCCGCGATAATTGACTAAGCGCCCCCGCAACCCTACATCGCGGCGGTTCGGATCGGCGGTGTTTTGCGCCGGTCGGTCCCCTGCGCGTTAGGATATTCATGCTCGGATTCGGCGGCATCGCCAAGCGTCTGTTCGGCTCGTCGAACGACCGTTACGTCAAGTCGCTTGCCCCGCTGGTGGCCAAGATCAACGCCTTCGAGCCGCAGATTTCGGCGCTCAGCGATGCCGACCTGACCGGCCAGACGGTCAAGCTCAAGGCCCGCCACGAAGCCGGCGAGAGCCTCGACGACCTGCTGCCCGAGGCCTTTGCCACGGTCCGCGAAGCCGCCAAGCGTGCGCTCGGCCAGCGCCATTACGATGTACAGCTGATCGGCGGCATGGTCCTGCACAAGGGCGAGATCGCCGAGATGCGCACCGGCGAGGGCAAGACCCTGGTCGCGACGCTGGCGGTCTACCTCAACGCGCTGACCGGCAAGGGCGTCCACGTCGTCACCGTCAACGACTATCTGGCGTCGCGCGATGCCGAGTGGATGGGCCGCGTTTACAAGTTCCTCGGCCTGTCGGTCGGCGTCATCGTCCCGAACATCGACGACGACACCCGCCGTGCCGCCTATGCCGCCGACATCACCTACGGCACCAACAACGAATACGGCTTCGACTATCTCCGTGATAACATGAAGTATTCGCGCGAGCAGATGGTCCAGCGCCCGTTCAACTACGCCGTCGTCGACGAGGTCGACTCGGTGCTGATCGACGAGGCGCGGACGCCGCTGATCATCTCCGGCCCGACCGACGACAAGTCGGAGCTGTACATGCAGGTCGACGCGGTGGTGAAGCAGCTCGTCCCCGGCGACTATGAGATCGACGAGAAGCAGAAGTCGGTGATCCTGACCGAGGACGGCACCGAGAAGGTCGAGCGCCTGTTCGAGGCCGCCGGGATGCTGGAGGGCGAGAACCTCTACGACTTCGAGAACACCCAGGTCGTCCACCACCTCAACCAGGCGTTGCGCGCCAACGTCATCTTCCGCCTCGATACCGACTATATCGTCCGCGGCGGCAAGGTGACGATCATCGACGAGTTCACCGGCCGCATGATGGACGGTCGCCGCTGGTCCGATGGCCTGCACCAGGCAGTCGAGGCCAAGGAGGGCGTCGACATCATGCCCGAGAACCAGACCCTGGCCTCGATCACGTTCCAGAACTACTTCCGCATGTACCCCAAGCTGGGCGGCATGACCGGCACCGCGGTCACCGAAGCTGCGGAATTCTATGACATCTACAAGTTGAACGTCGTCGACATCCCGACCAACCTGCCGGTCCAGCGCAGCGATGCCGAGGACGAATTCTACAAGAACGCCGACGAAAAGTTCAAGGCGATCGTCAAGACGATCCGCGAAGCCAAGGAGCGCGGCCAGCCGATCCTGGTCGGCACCGTGTCGATCGAGAAGTCTGAGCTGCTCAGCGAATTCCTCAAGAAGGAGAAGGTCGAGCACGTCGTCCTCAACGCCCGCTACCATGAGCAAGAAGCGCATATCGTCGAGCAGGCCGGGCGCCTGGGCGGCGTCACGATCGCCACCAACATGGCCGGGCGCGGTACCGACATCCAGCTCGGCGGCAATTTCGAGGCGCGCGTCAGTCGCGAGCTCGAAGGCGTCGAGGGCGAGGAGCGCGAGGCCGCAATGGCGCGCATCAAGTCCGAGGTCCAGACCGAGCGCGAAGCCGTTCGCGCCGTCGGCGGACTGTTCGTGCTGGGCACCGAGCGCCACGAGAGCCGCCGTATCGACAACCAGCTGCGCGGTCGTTCGGGCCGCCAGGGCGATCCGGGTTTCAGCCGCTTCTATCTCAGCCTCGACGACGATTTGCTGCGCATCTTCGGCCAGCAGTCGATGCTGACCCGCATGATGAACAACGGGCTGGAGGAGGGCGAGGCGATCGTTCACCCGTGGATCTCCAAGGCGATCGAGACCGCGCAGAAGAAGGTCGAGGCGCGCAACTACGACGTCCGCAAGCAGCTTCTCCAGTACGACGACGTCATGAACGACCAGCGCAAGGTGGTGTACGACCAGCGCCAGGACATCATGGACTCGTCGACCGTCGGCGATGTCGTCATCGACATGCGCCACGAGACGGTCAATCTGATCGTCGCCACGACCTGCCCGGCCGGGACCTATCCCGAGCAGTGGGACGTGCCGGCGCTGACCGAGGCGACCCAGCAGACGCTCGGCCTCGACGTGCCGGTCGCCGAGTGGGTGGCCGAGGAGAAGATCGACCAGGAGATTCTCGTCGACCGCCTGATCGAGGCTGCCGATGCAGCGATGAACGCCAAGGCCGCGGCATTGCCGGAGGAGACCTGGGTCCAGGTCGAGAAGAACTTCCTGTTGCAGGCGCTCGACCATCACTGGAAGGAGCATCTGGCGACCCTCGACGCGCTGCGCCAGGTCATCCACCTGCGCGCCTATGCGCAGAAGACGCCGCTCAACGAGTATAAGTCGGAGGCGTTCGCGCTGTTCGAGCGGATGCTGGCGACGGTCCGCGAGGACGTCACGCGGATGCTGTCGAACGCCCAGTTCCAGCCGCAGGACATGGACCTGCAGGATCCGCAGCTGCCCGATTTCGTCACCAGTCACATCGACCCGTTCAGCGGCGAGAACGACGCCTTCGGCCCGCGCGGCAGCCTGCCGCCCGGCGCGCTGGCCTTCGCGGGCTCCGCCACCGCGGCGCTGACCGATGTCTCGGAAGAAGAACTGGCGGAGTGGAACCGCACCGTGTCGCGCAACGCGCAATGCCCGTGCGGTTCGGGCAACAAGTTCAAGCACTGCCACGGAGCTTACGCCGTCGCGGTCTGACGCTACGGACAACGGGGGGACGCAGCGATGATCGTCGTGACCACCGAGAGCATTGCCGGGCATCGTACCACCACGAGTCTGGGCCAATGCTTCGGCGTCGTCGTTCGCAGCCGCGGGCTCGGGGGTAACATCCTCGCGTCGCTGCGCACGATCCTTGGCGGCGAGATCAAGGAATATACTTCGTTGCTGGAAGAGGCGCGCAAACACGCCACCGACCGGATGGTCGCCAATGCGCAGGCGATGGGCGCCAATGCCATCGTCATGATGCGCTTCGATTCGAACGAGATCGGCCAATCGATGAGCGAGATCGTCGCTTATGGGACAGCAGCGGTCGTCGAGCCGATCAGCTGACTGTGCTGCGCTGGACGATCATCGCGGTCGTCGTGCTGGCGCTGGCGACGACGCTGGCCTGCGCCGCACTCGCCTGGGCCGGCGTCGTCGGAATACCGGTCGCATTGGCCATCTGGTTCGCCGTCCAGCTCGGGATCGTGCTCGCCGGCTTCGTCTTCGAGCGCGTCCGCTACAAATCCTTCGACACCAGCGAGCCGGGGCCGGGGTGGGAAGTGACGCTGGAGCGCTTCATCGATCCAGCGACCGGCGCGCACGTCCGGGTCTGGTTCAACCCGACCACCGGCGAGCGGCGCTACATTACCGGCACGGGGGTGTAACCAAGCCGGGCAGCCGCTCGAAACCATTGGCAGAGACCGATGGAGACCTGCCCGATGTTACGTCTAGCCCTGCTTGCCGTCGCGGTGGTTGCCACGCCTGCGGTGGCGCTGCCCGCAGCCCCGGCCCCGCTCACCGTGATCGAGCTGTTCCAGAGCCAGGGCTGCTCGTCGTGCCCGCCGGCCAACGCCAACGTCAACGCGCTGATCGCCGACCGCCCGGACATATTGGCGCTGAGTTTCGCGGTGACCTATTGGGACCAGCTCGGCTGGAAGGACGGCTTTGCGACGCCGGCCAACACCCAGCGGCAGTGGGATTATGCGCGGGGCCTCGGTCATGCGCAGGTGTGGACCCCGCAGGTCGTCATCAACGGCCGCCGGGATATCACCGGCACCCAGGCGCAACCCCTCGCCAAATTGATCGCCGCGACGCCGCGCCCCGCCGGGCCGGTGGCGACGCTGAACGGCGGCAAGCTGGTCATCGGCAAGGGCGACATGCCCCGGACCGCTGCCGACGTCTGGCTGGTGCGCTATGACCCGCGCACCGTCGAGGTCGCCATCAAGGCCGGCGAGAACAATGGGCGCAAGCTGCCCCACCGCAACATCGTCCGCCAGTTGACGCGCCTCGGCGGCTGGTCGGGGCTGCCGGCGAGCTTCGACGTCGCCGCTGCCCCGCCCGGCCTGTCGACCGCGGTCCTCGTTCAGCTACCGCGCGGCGGCGCGATCCTGGCGGCGGCGCGCGGCTAGTCCTGCCAGCTGCCGTCGAGCAGCTTGATGATCGCCGAGAAGTCCTTGTTGCCGCCACCGAGGCCGTTGAAGATCTGGAACAGCGCCTCGGCCTGCGAGCCCATCGGCACGCTGGCGCCGACCCCTGCCGCCGCCCCGACCGCCAGCTTCAGATCCTTGAGCATCAGCGCCGCGCCGAAGCCGCCGGCATAGTCGCGGTTGGCAGGCGACGCCGGCACCGGACCCGGCACCGGGCAGAAGCTGGTCATCGAGAACGACTGGCCGCTCGACTTGGAACTGATGTCGAAGAAGGTCTGGGTGTCGAGGCCGAGCTTCTGCGCCAGCACGAAGGCCTCGGCCGTCGCCACCATCGTCGCGCCGAGGATCATGTTGTTACAGATCTTGGCGGCCTGGCCCATGCCGGGACCGCCGGCGTGGATGATCGCCTTGCCCATGCCCTCGAGGATCGGCCGCGCCAGCACGAAGCCGGCCTCCGAGCCACCGACCATGAAAGTCAGCGTCGCCGCCTGCGCCCCGCCGGTACCGCCCGAAACCGGCGCGTCGACCATCGTCAGGCCGAGGTTCGCGGCATCGCTGCCGACCTGCTTGGCGGTGGCGACGTCGATGGTCGAGCAGTCGATCAGCACCATCTCGCGTCGTGCCGCGCCAAAGACCTCGTTGGCATAGACCTGTGCGACGTGCTGCCCGGCCGGCAGCATCGTCACCACCGCATCGGCGCCGTCGACCGCCGCGCCGATGTTGGCCGCGCGGATGCAGCCGTCAGCCTCGGCGCGCGCCATCGCGGCCTCCGAGACGTCGAATGCCCGGACCTTGTGGCCGACCTTGACCAGATTGGCCGCCATGCCCGAGCCCATGTGGCCGAGCCCGATGAATGCGATGTTCGCCATGCCGGGTCCCCTACTTCATCGTCGGAATGACGAAGCTGCTGTCGACAACCCGCGACGGGCCGCCGTCCTCGGAGCCGCGCGGCAGCTCGTGGCCGCCGGTCGGCCAGCGCTGGGTGACGGTCTTGACCTTGGTCCAGAAGCGCACGCCCTCCGGCCCATGCTGGTTGTGGTCGCCGAAGCCCGAACGCTTCCAGCCGCCGAAGCTGTGATAGGCCAGCGGCACCGGGATTGGCACGTTGATGCCGACCATGCCGACCTCGACCGTGGCGGCGAAATCGCGCGCCGCGCCGCCGTTGCGGGTGAAGATCGCGACGCCGTTGCCGTATTGGTGCTGGCTTGGCAGCGCGGCGGCCTCGGCCAGCGTCTCGGCGCGGACGATCTGCAGGACCGGCCCGAAGATCTCGTCCTGATAGCTGCGCATCGTCGGCTTGACCTGGTCGAACAGGCTCGGCCCGATGAAGAAGCCCTGCTCATGGCCCTGCAACTGGAAGCCGCGACCATCGACGACCAGCTCGGCGCCCTCGTCGATGCCCATCTGGATATAGTCCTCGACGCGGCTGCGGTGCGCGCCGTTTATCACCGGGCCGTAGTGCGCGTCCTTGTCGCTCGACACGCCGACGCGGAGTGCGGCCATCGCCGGCACCATCATCTCGCGCAACGTCGCCGCGGTGCGCTCGCCGACCGGCACCACCACCGGCAGCGCCATGCAGCGCTCGCCGGCCGAGCCGAATGCCGCGCCGGACAGGTCGGCGACGACCTGCTCCATGTCGGCATCGGGCAGCACGATGGCGTGGTTCTTGGCGCCGCCCATCGCCTGGACGCGCTTGCCGGTCGAGGTGCCGGTTGCATAGACATGATGCGCGATGTCCGAGGAGCCGACGAAGCTGACGGCGCGGACGATCGGCGAGGCGAGGATGGCGTCGACCGCCTCCTTGTCGCCGTGGACGACGTTGAGCACGCCGGGAGGAGCGCCCGCCTCCATCATCAGCTTGCCGAGCTCGACCGGCAGCGACGAGTCACGCTCCGAGGGTTTCAGCACGAAGGTGTTGCCGCAGGCGATAGCGACGCCGAACATCCACATCGGGATCATGCCCGGGAAGTTGAACGGCGTGATGCCCGCGCCGACGCCCAGCGGCACGCGCATCGAATAGACGTCGATGCCCGGGCCGGCGCCCATGGTGTACTCGCCCTTGAGCAGGTGCGGGATGCCGCAGGCGAACTCGATTACCTCCAGCCCGCGCTGGATGTCGCCCTTCGAATCGGCGATAACCTTGCCGTGCTCCGACGACAGCAGCTCGGCCAGCCGCTCCATGTCGCGCTCGACCAGCCGCTTGAACTCGAACATGACGCGCGCCCGGCGCTGCGGGTTGATCGCGGCCCAGCCGGGCTGCGCGGCGGCGGCATTGGCGATCGCCGCATCGACCTCGGCAGCGGAGGCGAGCTGAACCCGCGCCTGCACCTGACCGGTGTTGGGGTCGAAGACGTCGCCATAGCGTCCCGAGGTGCCGACGACGGTCTGACCGCCGATGAAATGGTCGATATCGCGCATGATCAACTCTCCCGGCCGGTCTGCGCCGGCGAATGCGTGCCACTCCCACGCCCCGCAATCGCCGACAAGCCGGGAAAGTGTCGGGCGCCGCGTCGCGCGACAGGATAACGTCCCTCACGGGCGAACCACATCGCCCACCGCGCGGGACCGGGCTTAATACCCGACCAGCCGACCCGCCAACTATGGCCGCGAAGGTGAACAAACCGCTAGGGTATGGCGGTCGCCAGCCTGCAACGACTATCTGCACTTCGAGGTGGAGTAGAACCGGATCAACGAAACTCATGATGCCCAACGACCACAACCAACATGGCCCCCGGACGCTGGAGCCATACGTTATCGTACGATGACCAAGCCGATCGCTTCGACCGCCCCCCGCGACAATCGTCCCGCTCCCGGCCTTGTCGACCTCCAGCAAGCGAGCCTGTTTCTAGACTTCGATGGCACGCTCGTCGGCATCGCGGCGCATCCTGGCGCCGTGCAGGTCAGCGACCGGCTTCGCGGCCTGCTGGCCCGCCTGACGACGAAGTTTCCCGGGCGGGTGGCGATCGTCAGCGGCCGCCCGATCGCCGAGTTGAAGCAGTTCCTCGGCAGCACGGCGCTGGTGTTCGCCGGCAGCCATGGGGTGGAGATGCTGTGGCCCGACGGCACGGCATCCGAACCACCACGCCCCGACGATCTCGGCCCCGTCATCCAGGAGATGCAGCGTTTGCAGAAGGTTCACTCAGCTATCGTCATCGAGCGCAAGCCTTTCGGCGTCGCGCTGCACTACCGCGCCGAGCCGCAGGCCGAGGACGCGTGCCGCCGGCTGGCGACGGGACTGGCGAAATCGACCGGCCTGACGCTGCAGTCCGGCAAGATGGTCTTCGAACTGCGCGCCCCCGGTGCCGACAAGGGCGGCGCGCTGCGCACCCTGCTGCGTACCCCGGCGATGGCGGGCAGCATGCCGATCTTCATCGGGGACGACGATACCGACGAGGCGGCGTTCGTCGTGGCGGCCGAGATGGGGGGCTTCGGTATCCTGGTCGGCGCGGACCGTCCGACTGCGGCGCATTACCGGCTCGACGATGTCGAGGCGACGCTGGCCTGGCTCGAAACTGCCTGCGGGGAAGACTCATGACGGCATCGCTGGACCTGTGGCCGATCGGCAATTGCCAGGTCAGCGCGCTGGTCGACAGGGCCGGGCGGTTCGTCTGGGGCTGCGTGCCACGCGTCGACGGCGATCCGCTGTTCTCGGCACTGCTGAGCGGTCAGGCCGAGGGCGCCGACACCGGCGCGGGCTTGTGGGCGATCGACCTGGAAGGCTGCGTCGCCACCGAGCAACGCTATGTGCGCAACACGCCGATCCTTGTCACCCGCCATACCGACGAGCAGGGCAATGCGGTCGAGGTCATCGATTTCTGCCCGCGCTTCCAGCGGCTGGGACGGACTTACCGCCCCGTCGCCTTCGCGCGGATCGTCAGGCCGGTGGCAGGCAGCCCGCGCATCCGGGTGCGGCTTCGCCCGACGCGCCGCTGGGGCAAGGCCGACGTCGTGACGACCAGCGGCTCGAACCATGTGCGCTACCTGCTCGACGAGCTGACGCTGCGTATGACGACGACCGGCCCGACCGGGATGATCACCTCCGAACAGGCCTTCCGGGTCGAGAAGCCGCTGCACTTCTTCCTCGGCCCCGACGAGTCGTTCGACCGCGACATCGCGACGACGGTGGAGCAGATGCTCGCCGACACCACGGCCGAATGGCAGCATTGGGTACGCGGGCTGGCGACCCCGGCGGAATGGCAGGAGGTCGTCATCCGCTCGGCGATCACCCTGAAGCTGTGCCAGCACGAGGAGAGCGGCGCGATCGTTGCCGCCCTGACCACCTCCATTCCCGAGCATGCCGGGTCGCAGCGCAACTGGGACTATCGCTACTGCTGGATCCGCGACGGCTATTACACCGTGCAGGCGCTCAACCGCCTCGGCGCGCTCGACGTGCTCGAGGCCTATCTCGGCTATCTCCGCAACATCGTCGACGGCGCGCGCGGCGGGCACATCCAGCCGCTGTACGGCGTGCTCGGCGAGATGGTGCTGGAGGAGCGCTTCGCCCCCGATCTCGCCGGTTATCGCGGCATGGGGCCGGTGCGCGTCGGCAACCAGGCCTATGAACAGGTCCAGCACGACGCCTATGGCCAGATCATCCTGTCCAACGCCCAGGCGTTCTTCGACGAGCGCCTGTTCCGGATGGCGGGCGTCGAGGACTTCGAGGCGCTGGAAAAGGTCGGCGAGCGCGCCTGGAATTATTACGACCAGCCCGACGCCGGATTGTGGGAGCTGCGCACCCGGCAGAGCGTCCACACCTATTCGGCGGCGATGTGCTGGGCGGCGTGCGACCGGCTGGCGGGTGCGGCGACGGCGCTCAAACTGGAGGATCGTCGCGCCTTCTGGGACCAGCGGGCACAGGTCATCCGTGACCGGATCGAGACCGCGGCATGGCGCGAGGATACCCAGCGGTTGTCGGCGACCTTCTCCGGCGACGACCTCGATGCCAGCCTGATCCAGCTGCTCGACCTGCGCTTCCTGTCCCCCGACGATCCGCGCTTCCGGTCGACGCTGGCGGCGGTCGAGACCGGATTGCGGCGCGGCTCGACGATGTTGCGCTATGCCACCGAGGACGACTTCGGACTGCCCGAGACGGCGTTCAACGTCTGCACCTTCTGGCTGATCGAGGCGCTGCACCTGACCGGGCGGAGCGACGATGCCCGCGCCTTGTTCGAGGAGATGCTGTCGCGGCGCACCGCCGCCGGCCTGTTGTCGGAGGACATCGACCCGTCGACCGGCGAGCTGTGGGGCAATTATCCGCAGACCTATTCGCTGGTCGGCATGATCAATTGCGCGGTCCTGCTGAGCCGCCCGTGGAGCGCCATCCGTTGAGCCGGCTGATCATCGTTTCGAACCGCGTCCAGGCGCCCGGGTCCGCGCCAGCGGGCTCGCAGGGCGGTCTGGCCGTGGCGCTGGCGGCGGCGCTGCGCGAATATTCGGGCTTCTGGTTCGGCTGGTCGGGCGAGCGCACCGACCAGTTCACCGGTCACATCAACTTCCAGCGCGACAGCGGCGTCACCACCGCGACGATCGATCTCGAAGACCAGGACATCGAGGAATATTACAACGGCTACGCCAATCGCACGCTGTGGCCGCTGTTCCACGACCGCATCGACCTGGCGGAATACGAGCGCGGCTTCGCAGGCGGCTACCAGCGCGTCAACGAGCGCTTCGCCGAGACCGTCCGGCCGCTGATCGAGCCCGACGACGCGATCTGGGTACAGGATTATCACCTGTTCCCGCTCGGTTCGGAGCTCCGCAAGCGCGGCTGCAAGAACCGCATCGGCCTGTTCCTGCATATTCCCTGGCCGGCGCGGCGGCTGCTGTCGAGCCTGCCGAAGGCCGAGGATCTCGTCCGGACGCTGTTCGCCTATGACGTGATCGGCTTCCACACCGACGAGTGGCGCGAATCCTTTTCCGAATATGTCGTCCAGCAACTCGGCGCGGTGCTGGAGGCCGACGGCAACATCAGCCTCGCTGGCCGGACGATCAAGGCGATCACCTGTCCGATCGGCATCGACACGCCGGAGTTCGTCGCCATGTCGCGCAGCATCACGGCGCGGCTGTCGCACCGCCAGATGCGCGACAGCTGCAATGGCCGCGACATGATCGTCGGCGTCGACCGTCTCGATTATTCGAAGGGGCTGGAGGAGCGCTTCCTCGGCTACGAGCGGTTCCTTGTCGAGCATCCCGAGGAGCGCAAGGAGGTCTTCCTGCTGCAGATCGCGCCGCCGTCGCGCGAGTCCGTCGAGACCTATCAGCAGATCAGGACCGACCTGGAGGGGCTGTCGGGGCGGATCAACGGTGCCTATGCTGATGTCGACTGGGTGCCGATCCGCTACGTCAACCAGGGCTATCCGCGCGACGTCCTCGCCGGCATCTACCGCGCCGCCCGGATCGGGCTGGTGACGCCGCTGCGCGACGGCATGAACCTGGTGGCCAAGGAATATGTCGCGGCGCAGGACCCGGAGGACCCGGGCGTCCTGATCCTGTCGCGCTTTGCCGGGGCGGCGGTGCAGTTGAAGGGCGCGGTGCTGATCAACCCGTACAGCGCCGAGGAAATGTCGGATGCGATCCTGCTGGCCCTCAGGATGGATAAGGCCGAGCGCATCAGCCGCTGGCGCAGGCTGATGGATTCGGTCGAGGCAGAAGACGTCGTCTGGTGGCGCCAGCGCTTCGTCGATGCGCTGATGGCGACCTAGGCCGCGGCATCGACCGCGACACCTCGACGACGCGATGCATCGTCGCAATGCGTTGTCGCAAAGAAGGAAATGGCTCCCCGGGCAGGATTCGAACCTGCGACCATCCGATTAACAGTCGGATGCTCTACCGCTGAGCTACCGAGGAACGAGGGCGGGCGTATAGCAACGCACACCGGTAACGCCAAGCCCTAATGGCTCAACTGAGGAACTGCTCCATGACGATGCGGTCGTCGAGCGCGTAATCCGGGTCGAACAGCAGGTCGAGGCTGACCGATTTGTCGGTGGTGACCTTGACCCAGGCGACGTCGCGGACCTCCAGCTGGTCGGCGACGGCGCTGACCGGGCGCTTGCCGGCTTCCAGGATGCGGAACTCGATGACCGAGGCCTGCGGCAGCAGCGCGCCGCGCCAGCGCCGTGGCCGGAACGGGCTGATCGGGGTCAACGCCAGCAGGTCGCTTTGCAGCGGCAGGATTGGGCCGTTGGCCGACAGGTTGTAGGCGGTCGATCCGGCCGGGGTCGCGACCAGCACGCCGTCGCAGGCGAGTTCCGCCATCCGCACCCGGCCGTCGATGCTGATCTCGATCTTCGCGGCCTGGCGGGTCTCGCGCAGCAGCGAAACCTCGTTGATCGCGGGCGAGACGGTGACATCGCCGCGCATGCTGCGCGCTTCCATCGCCAGCGGATGCAGGGTGAAAGCGCGCGCGGCAGCGACCCGCTCGACCAGCGCATCGACCCGGAACTCGTTCATCATGAAGCCGATGGTGCCGAGGTTCATACCGAACATCGGGCGCGGTGCCCGGGCATTGAGCGCGGCATGCAGGACCTGCAGCAGGAAGCCGTCGCCGCCGAGCGCCACCACGACATCGGCGTCGGAGGTGGCGACCCAGTCGTAGCGGGCGCGGAGCTGCCGGGCGGCGCCTTCGGCAGCCTCGGTCGGCGACACCATCAACGCCAGCTTGAGGGTCATCCGCCGGTGACGCTCATGTGGCGGGCGAGTGCGGGCCGGGCCGCACGCCGGTCGATGACGAAATCATGGCCCTTGGGCTTGCGGCCGATCGCCTCGACCATCGCGGCATCGAGCGCCGCCTCGTCGGAGGTCGCGCGGATCACGGCGCGCAGGTCGGCGGAATCGTCCTGGCCGAGGCACATGTACAGCATCCCGGTGACGGTCAGCCTGACGCGGTTGCAGCTCTCGCAGAAATTATGCGTCAGCGGCGTGATGAAGCCGAGGCGCTGGCCGGTCTCGGCGATGCGGACATAGCGCGCCGGGCCTCCGGTCGAATCGGGCAGGTCGATCAGCGTCAGGCGGCGCTCCAGTTCGCGGCGCACCCGGCTGAGCGGCAGATAGCGATCGACCCGGTCCTCGGCGACCTCGCCCAGCGGCATCGTCTCGATCAGCACCAGGTCATGCCCCGCCGCGGCCGTCCACGACAGCATGTCGCCGATCTCGTCCTCGTTGATCCCGGCCAGCGCCACCATGTTGATCTTGACGTGCAGCCCGGCGGCGGCGGCGGCGGCGATGCCCTCCATTACCTGCGGCAGGCGGCCCCAGCGCGTCACATGCGCGAACTTGGCCTCGTCCAGCGTATCGAGGCTGACGTTGATCCGGCGCACGCCCGCCGCCTTCAGTTCGCCGGCGAAGCGCGCCAGTTGCGAGCCGTTGGTGGTCATCGTAAGCTCGTCCAGCGCACCAGAGTCCAGGTGGCGCGACAGCGACCGGACAAGGTCCATGATGCCGCGGCGGACCAGCGGCTCGCCACCGGTCAGGCGCAGCTTGCGCGTTCCCCGCCGCACGAAGGCGCTGGCCAGGCGGTCGATTTCCTCCAGGCTGAGGACCTCCGCCTTGGGCAGGAAGGTCATGTCCTCCGCCATGCAATACAGGCAGCGGAAGTCGCAGCGATCGGTCACCGAGACGCGCAGATAGTCGATCGTGCGGCCGAACGGATCGACAAGCGGGGTCACAGCCGGAGGCCGGTGCAGGGTGAGCGGATCGCCGGCCATACGCCCAATAATGGGGAGTGGTCCGGCGATTGTCCATTCGCGCGGCAATCTGCGCCGCTTAAATCCCGCAATGGCCGGTCGTTACGGGTTCATACAGCATTTCGTTCAGCAAGACTGTTCAGTTCTGCCGCCCGATAGTACACTGGACGCTCGGTTCCCCCCGACCGTTGCGAGAAACGATGCCGGACGATTCAGTCGATCGACCCGAACCGCTGTTCGTGCTGGCACCGCGCTATGCCCGGGATGTCGGCGCATCCTTGCGAGCAGGCGATATGGCGGTCGAGATCGTCACCCGGGCAGCGGAGGCGACGCCGGCTTTCGAGCGGTGCCAGGCGCGGGTCGCGGTAATCGACGCCCGTGGCGCGCTGGCCAGCGGGCTGGTCGTCGCCCATGAACTCGGCCTCGCGGTCGAGGCACGGCACGGCGCGTTGCTGGTCCTGCTGGCGCGCGGCGATGCCGGGGCCGTCGGCGCGGCCTATGCGGCGGGCGCGACGCATGTCCTGACCTCGCCGTTCACCGCTGCCGACCTGATCGAGGCGGTGCGCTTCGCCCAGCGCATGACGATGCGGATCGGCGATGCGGCGGCCGGGCGGGCGGCGACGGTCGAGAAGGGCATCATGCAGCGCGATGCCCTGACCGGGCTCGCCTCCGGCCAGCAGGCGCATGACTGGGTCGCCCTGCTGCTCGACCAGGACGTCGTCGCCCACCCCTCGGTGATCGTCATGCTGATCGCCGTCGGGCGCTTCGGCCAGATCAACGCTGCCTATGGGCGCACCGTCGCCGACGCGCTGCTGCAGGCCGCCGCCGATCGCCTCAACGCCCTGATCGGCCCGGCCAAACCAGGCAAGGACGGCGCCATCGGCGACGACTGGCTGGTGGCCCGGATGGCGGGCGCCGAGTTCGCCATAGTGCTGCCGTCGCCGACGACCTTCCCCGAGGCGCAGGCGATCGCGCAGAAAGTCATCGCGATCTTCAACGAACCCTTCGCCATCGATAGCCGGCTGATCCACCTCGCGGTCCGCATCGGCATCGCCTGCGCCAATGCGGATTATTCCAAGCCATCGGGCTCCGACCTGCTGTTCCGCCACGCCAGCGCCGCCCTGGCGGTTGCGCGCACCGGCGCACCCGGCGACATCGAGGTGTTCAGGCCGAGCCCCGACGGCGATCCGCTGACCCGGCTGGCCGAGCTCGAGTCCGACCTGCGCCGGGCGATCGAGATCGGCGAGTTCGAGATCGTCTACCAGCCCCAGGTGATGATCGACTCGGGCGTCATCTGCGGCGTCGAGGCGCTGGTCCGCTGGGCGCATCCGGTGCTGGGCCAATTGTCGGCGACGACGCTACTGGAGGTCGCGGCCAGCGCCGAGGTGGCGATCCAGCTCGGCAAGCATATCCGGTTGCGCGCCCTGCTCGAGGCCGCCGCCTGGCCCGAGGCGCTGTGCGGCCTGCAGCTTTCGGTCAACGTCAGCGCCGGCGACCTGCGCGCCGCGGACTTCGACGAGCGCCTCGACTGGGCGCTGGCGCAAAGCGGCTTTCCCGCCGACCGGCTGACCGTCGAGATCACCGAGAGCGACCTGATCGAGAACCTGACCAGTGCGGCGACCGGGCTGCGGACGCTGCAGTCGCGGGGCGTCCGCATCGCGCTCGACGACTTCGGCACCGGCTATTCCAGCCTCGCCTATCTCAAGGCGCTGCCGCTCGACTACCTCAAGCTCGACAAGTCGCTGACCTCCGACCTCGCGGGATCGGCGCGCGACCGCGTCATCGTGCGCGGCGTCGTCGACATGGCGCGGGCGCTCGGCATCCGGGTGACGGCGGAGGGCGTCGAGACGCGCGACGACCTCGACCTGGTGGCGGAGGCGCAGTGCGACTGGTACCAGGGCTATTACTGCTCGACCCCAATGCCGGGCGCCGCGCTGGTCGCCTTCGTCCAGGACTGGAATGCGGCGCGGTCTGCGTCACAGCGACCACAGGCGGTCCAGTAACACCGGGCTTGAGCCGATGTCGCCAAGCCGTTAAAGCAGCGTGACCGGGCGGCCGTTTGCGCCGCCCTTTTGCGTTGCTGAAAGGCGCAATTACCGATGGCGATCACCGCGATGATGCCCGTCTATGGCCGCTGCGAAGTTGCGCCGGTACGAGGCGAAGGCTGTTATCTGTACGACGCCGACGGCAAGGAGTGGCTCGACTTCGCCGCCGGGATCGCCGTCAACGCGCTCGGCCACAGCCATCCGCACCTGATCGGCGCGATCCAGAAGCAGGCCGCGACGCTGATGCACATCAGCAATCTGTACGGCGCCCCGGACCAGCAGCGCACCGCCGAGCGGCTGGTGGCGCGGACCTTTGCCGACACCGTGTTCTTCACCAACTCGGGCGCCGAGGCGCTGGAGTGCGCGATCAAGACCTGCCGCCGTCACCATTTTGCCGCCGGCACCCCCGAGAAGTTCCGCATCCTGACTTTCTCGAACGCCTTCCACGGGCGGACGATGGCGACGATCTCGGTCACCGACCAGTACAAGCTGCGCGACGGCTTCGAGCCGCTGCCCGACTGGGCGACGGTCCTGCCGTTCGGCGACCTCGAGGCTGCGACCGCCGCTGTCGACGGCAGCATCGGCGGCATCCTGGTCGAGCCGATCCAGGGCGAGGGCGGCATCCGCCCCGGCACCCACGAGTTCCTGCAGGGCCTGCGCGACCTCGCCGACAAGCATGGCCTGCTGCTGATCTTCGACGAGGTCCAGTGCGGCGTCGGGCGGACCGGCCACCTGTTCGCCTATGAGCATTACGGCATCCTCCCCGACATCATGTCGGTGGCCAAGGGCATCGGCGGCGGCTTCCCGGTCGGTGCCTGCCTCGCCACCGAGCATGCGGCGAGCGGCATGGTCGTCGGCACCCACGGCTCGACCTATGGCGGCAACCCGCTGGCGATGGCGGCGATCAACGCCAGCCTCGACATCATCGACGACGCGGCGTTCCTGGCGCACGTCACCGAGATGGGCGCACGGCTGCGGTCGGGTCTGGAGCAGATGATCCCCAACCATGACGAGCTGTTCGACAGCGTCCGCGGCGTCGGCCTGATGCTCGGCCTCAAGATGAAATCCGACAGCCGCGCCTTCGTCGGCCACGCCCGCTCGCACGGCATCCTGCTGGTCGCTGCCGGCGACAACGTCGTCCGCCTGCTGCCGCCGCTGATCATCGACGAGACCCACATCCGCGAGGCGATCGACAAGATCTCGGCAGCCGCAGCGGCGTTCACCCCGGCGATGGCGGCGTGAGGCATTTCCTCGACCTCGCCACCCCAGGCAAGGCCGCCCTTCGCGCCATCCTCGACGAGGCGCACCGTCGCAAGGCGGCGCGTGCCGGCAAGCCGCGCGGTGCCGTCGACGACGATGCTCCGCTCGCGGGTCACGTTCTGGCGATGATATTCGAGAAGCCGTCGACGCGGACGCGCTTCAGCTTCGACGTCGGCATCCGGCAGCTCGGTGGTACCAGCATCGTTACCTCGAGCAGCGACATGCAGCTCGGGCGCGGCGAGACCGTCGCCGACACCGCCCGCGTGCTGTCGCGCTTCGTCGATGCGATCATGATCCGCACCGCGGCCCACGAGACCGTCGAGGGGCTGGCCGAGTTCGGCAGCCTGCCGGTGATCAACGGCCTGACCGACCTCAGCCACCCGTGCCAGGCGATGGCCGACCTGATGACCGTCGAGGAGCGCCTCGGCCAGTCGGTCGAGGGCACCTGCTGGGCCTGGGTCGGCGATGGCAACAACATGGCGCATTCGCTGATCGAGGCGGCCAGCGTCATGGGTTTCGACCTCAAGCTCGGCGTTCCGCACGGCTATGACCCCGACCAGGCGGTGATGGCGACGGCGTGTGCCCGCGGCGGCTCGATCGACGTGGTGCGCAGCGCGGTCGCCGCGGTCGAGGGCGCCAAGGTCGTCGTCACCGACACCTGGGTGTCGATGGGCCAGGCCGATACCAAGGACAAGGCGAGCGCGATGAAGCCGTTCGCCGTCACCCCGCTGTTGATGTCGAAAGCGGCCGAGGGCGCGGTCTTCCTGCACTGCCTGCCTGCTCACCGCGGCGAGGAAGTCCTCGACCAGGTCATCGACGGTCCCGCCTCCGCAGTCTGGGACGAGGCCGAGAACCGGCTGCACGTCCAGAAGGCGATCATGCTGTGGTGCCTTGGAAAGATCGGCTGAGCCCCCGATATCGGGTCATCCCCCGATTGAAAGCCTGCCGGACTTGTCCATGATCCTCGAGACTATCGCTCCAGTCGCCGACCGCAGCCTCGGCTTCACCGTTGCGGCGCGCAACGTCCGCGGCCGCGTCGTGCGGCTCGATGCCAGCCTCAATGCGGTGCTGGCGGCGCACAAATACCCCGACGCCATCGCGCGGCTGCTGGCCGAGGCGCTGGTGCTGACCACCATGCTCGGCAGCACGTTGCAGGACGGCGCCGGCCAGATGACCATGCAGGCGCAGGCCAAGGGCGGCGCGGTCGACCTGCTGGTCTGCGACTACCGCGCCGGCGCGGTGCGCGGCTATATCCGCTTCGACGACAGCGCGACGATCCCCAGCGGCATGAGCCTGCCCGGCCTGTTCGGCACCGGTCACCTGGCGATCACCCTCGACCCGACCTCGGGGTCGGAGCGCTACCAAGGCATCGTGCCGCTGGAGGGCGCCTCGCTCAGCGATGCGGTGCGCGGCTATTTCGAGACCAGCGAGCAGTTGCCGACGCTGGTCCATGTCGCGGTGTCGGGCGATGCCGCGACCGGCTGGATCGCCGGCGGCCTGCTGGTCCAGCACCTCGCCCGCAGCGAACTCGGCGGCGAGCGCCTGTCGGTGGCCAGCGACGAGCAGCGCGCCCACCCGGACTGGGAGCATGTCCTGGCACTCGCCAGCACCGTCCGCGACGCCGAGCTCACCGATCCGGCTCTGTCCGAGGAGACGCTGCTATGGCGGCTGTTCCACGAGGAGCAGGTCCGCATCGTCGACGGCATCGCCCCGACCCGCGGCTGCCGCTGCTCCGCCGCGCACATCCGCGACGTGCTCGGGCGCTTCTCCGAGGAGGACCGCGCCGGGATGCGCGACGACGACGGACTGGTAAAGGTCGACTGCGAATTCTGCGCGCGCACCTTCGCGGTCGAGATCTGATGTCTTGGACCCAGCCCCTCGCCGTCGTCCTGCTGTCCGGCGGCCTCGACTCGACCACCGTCGCCGCCATCGCGCGCGAGCGGGGGTTCCGCATTCTGGCGCTGACCATCGACTATAATCAGCGCCACCGTATCGAACTGCAGGCCGCCGCGCGGGTCGCCGAGGCGATGCAGGTGGTGCGGCACGTCGTCCTGCCGCTCGACCTGTCGGGCTTCGGCGGCTCGGCGCTGACGGCGGACATCGACGTGCCCAAAGGCGGCGTCGAGCCCGGCATCCCGGTGACTTACGTCCCGGCGCGCAACACGATCTTCCTGTCGGTGGCGTTGGGCTGGGCCGAGGCGGCGGGCGCGCGCGACCTGTTCATCGGCGTCAATGCACTCGATTACTCGGGCTATCCCGACTGCCGGCCGGAGTTCGTCGCGGCATTCGAGGCGATGGCCAATCTGGCGACCAAGGCCGGTGTCGAGGGCGACCGCTTCACCGTCCATACGCCGCTCAGCGCGATGACCAAGGCCGACATCGTCCGCGAGGGTGCGCGGCTGGGCGTCGACTTCGGAATGACGTGGAGCTGCTACGACCCGACCCCGGCAGGCGCGCCGTGCGGCGAGTGCGATTCGTGCCGCCTGCGCGCCAAGGGCTTCGAGGAGGCCGGCGTCGTGGACCCCGCGCTTTGAACCTCCCCGCTTCCTTGATCCTCCCCCGCTTCCGGGGGAGGGGGACCGCCACTTGGCGGTGGAGGGGGTCGGGGCCAGCCCCCTCCACCGCGCTGAAGGGCGCGGTCCCCCTCCCCCTGAAGAGGGGGAGGATGTAGCGGTGACCTACGCCGTCAAGGAGATCTACGTCACACTGCAGGGCGAGGGCGCGCAGACCGGGCGACGCGCGGTGTTCCTGCGGTTCGCCGGCTGCAATTTGTGGAGCGGGCGCGAGGTCGACCGGGCCGCTGCGGTCTGCCAGTTCTGCGACACCGACTTCATCGGCACCGACGGGCCGGGCGGCGGCAAGTTCCGCACCGGCGAGGCGCTGGCGGCGACGGTCGCGGCGGAATGGGGCGCGGGCGAAGCGCACCGGCTGGTGATCTGCACCGGCGGCGAACCCCTGCTCCAGCTCGACAGCGCGCTGGTCGACGCCCTCCACGCCCGCGGCTTTTCGGTTGGGGTCGAGACCAACGGCACACAACTGCCGCCGCCCGGGCTCGACTGGATCTGTGTCAGCCCAAAGGCCGATGCCCCGGTGGTGCTGACCGCAGGCGACGAACTCAAGCTGGTCTATCCGCAGGCACTGGCGCAACCCGAGCGTTTCGCCGACCTCGCGTTCGAGAACTTCTTCCTCCAGCCGATGGATGGGCCGGAGCGGGAGGCCAATACCCAGGCCGCGATCGCCTATTGCCTCGCGCACCCGCGCTGGCGGCTCGGCCTCCAGACCCACAAGCTGACCGGGCTACCCTGACACGCCTTGCTATTTGTGTGCCCATATGGTACATAAAAGGCATGGAGGATAGCCGGACCGATCAAATGTCGGTTGACGGGATGCGTCGCGGCGAGTTTTTCGAAGCAGGCTCGACTGCGAAGATCACGTTTATGGTGTGTTGCGGAGTGAACTTCCGGACGTCAGCCGCGGCCGCGATAGGGCGCGACGCCCTGGTCGGGAACCCATAGTCCGGCAGGCGGTGCGCCGGTCTGCCAGAACACGTCGATCGGCATGCCGCCGCGTGGATACCAATAGCCGCCGATGCGGAGCCACTTCGGCGCCATCTCGGCGACCAGACGCTGGCCGATGCCGACGGTGCAGTCCTCGTGGAAGGCGGCGTGGTTGCGGAACGACGACAGGAACAGCTTGAGGGACTTGGATTCGACGATGGTGGCGTCGGGCAGATAGTCGATGACGATGTGCGCGAAGTCGGGCTGGCCGGTAACCGGGCACAGCGAGGTGAATTCGGGCGCGGTGAAGCGTACCAGATAGTCGGTGCCGGCGCGCGGATTGGCGGGATAGTCGAGGACGGCCTCGTCCGGGGTGGCGGGCAGGCTGCTCGAATGGCCGAGATGGTGGAGGGAGTCGCTCATTGCTTCGACCTAGCATCGAGTGAAGCAACCGCAAGTAGGCCATGGTGAAACCGCAAGCAGGGTGACAGGTTAAGGGCACGCCGCTATTGCAACGATAACGACAACAGGAGCTGCGTGCATGACCCCCTTGGTGACGACCGAATGGCTCGCGGCCGAACTCGGCAAGAGCGACCTGCGGGTCATCGATGCGACGGTGCTGGCCCCCGGCATGAAGGGCGATGCGCGCGCCGCGTTCGAAGCAGCGCACATCCCGGGCGCGGTGTTCTTCGACCTCGACGAGATCGTCGATACCGCCACCGACGTGCCGCACATGCTGCCGCCCGCCGAGAAGTTCGCCAGCCGCATGCAGGCGCTCGGTCTCGGCGATGGCAGCCGCATCGTCGTCTATGACGATTCGCCGCTGCACTCCTCGGCCCGTGCCTGGTGGATGCTGGGCCTGTTCGGCGCACACGAAGTCGCTATCCTCGACGGCGGGCTTGCCAAATGGCACTCCGAAGGCCGCCAGATGGAGTCGGGCAAGCCGGTCGTTCGCCACCGCCACTTCACCGTCTGGGCCGACAAGAAGAACGTCCGCACCCAGGCGCAGATGCTCGAGAACCTCAAGACCAAGGCCGAGCAGGTCGTCGATGCCCGCTCCGCCGCCCGCTTCGCCGGGACCGAGCCCGAGCCGCGCGAAAACCTGCGCGGCGGTCACATCCCTGGCTCCAAGAACCTGCCCATCGGCCTGCTGTTCAACGAGGACGGCACCTGGAAGCAGGGCGAGGCGCTGCAGTCCGCGTTCACCGCCGCCGGGGTCGATATCGCCAAGCCGATCGTCACGACCTGCGGTTCGGGCATCACCGCCGCCGTGATCTACTTCGGCGCGACGCTGCTCGGGGCCAAGAACCTTGCGCTGTACGACGGCAGCTGGTCCGAATGGGGCGCCTCGCCGACCAACCCGGTGGTCACCGGAGCGGCGTGAGCAAATCCGAGGCGACACGGCTGGTCGAGGCGGGGCGTAATCCCGACTGGACCCATGGTCCGACCGGCCGGGGCATCGTCAACCCGCCGGTCTGGCGCGCCTCGACGATCCTGTTCGACAGCCTCGCGGTGCTGGATGCCAGCATTAAGGCGCCCGACGACGGGCTGAACTACGGCCGCCGCGGCACTCCGACGCAATGGGCGCTGGAGGCCGCGCTGACCGAGATCGATCCGGGCGCTGCCGGCACCAAGCTGTTCCCCAGCGGCGTCGCGGCGCTGGCGGCGGCATTGCTGACAGTTGCCAGCAGCGGCGACCACCTGCTCATCGTCGACAGCACCTACGACCCGACCCGCCTGTTCGCCGACCGCATGCTCAAGCGCTTCGGTGTCGAGACGACCTATTACGATCCGCTGATCGGTGCCGGCATCGAGGCGCTGATCCGGCCCAACACCCGCGGGATCCTGCTCGAATCACCGGGCTCGCTGACATTCGAGGTGCAGGACATCCCCGCCATCGTCGAAGTGGCGCGGCGGCACGGCATCGCGACGATCCTCGACAACACCTGGGCGACGCCGCTACTGTTCGCCTCGATGGCGCACGGCATCGACCTCAGCATGCAGGCGGTGACCAAATACGTCGGCGGCCACAGCGACCTGATGATGGGCGCCGTTACTGCCAACGCCGCCTGGCTGCCGCGCCTCAAGGAGACGACCTACCGCCTCGGCCAGCATGTCGCCCCCGACGACGCCGCGCTGGCACTGCGCGGCCTGCGCACGCTCGGCCTGAGGCTGAAGCAGCACGAGGCCAATGGTCTCGCCGTCGCGCGTTGGCTGGCCCGGCACCCGGCGGTCGAGCGGGTGCTCCACCCCGGCCTGCCTGATGATCCCGGCCACGCACTGTGGAGTCGCGACTTCAAGGGCGCCAGCGGGCTGTTCGGTTTCACCCTCAAGCGCGGCACGCGCGCCCAGACCGGGCCGCTGATCGACCACCTCGAGCATTTCGGCATCGGCTTCAGCTGGGGCGGCTTCGAGAGCCTGATCCTCCCGGTCGAACCCAACCGCGTCCGCACCGCGACCCGCTTCGTCAGCGCCGGCGCCGTCGTCCGCCTCCATATCGGCCTGGAGGATCCCGCCGATCTGATCGCCGATCTCGACGCCGGGCTGGCGCGCTACGAGGCGCAATGGCCTAGTTGAGCAGCATGTCCCGGCGGTTGTCGCTGCGGAAAGCGTGGAGCAGCTTCAGGATCGCCACCGACCGATTATCGAGGCCGCCACGGCTGCGCAGGTCGGACGGATCGGACGCCAGAATGACCTCGACATCGCCGAACTCATCGAGCAGATGTGCCGCCACTGGAGCAGCAGGACTACTCCCGGCGAAGTTAAGGGCGAAAGCGAGAAGCTCTCCGTCCCCCAGATCGATCTCTTCGATAGCCATTGAGCCCCCCGGCACAGTCTGAATAGTTATCCACACAAATCGTGGTGGCGTCCATTTGGCAAGCTGGATTATCCTCTGCCTGCGAAACAATCACGTCACCAGCTTTAACAGTCCAACAATCCTATCAGCTTCTGCTGCCGGCTTGTCGGCGCGAATGCGGGCGATTCGGGGAAAACGCATCGCCAAGCCGGACTTGTGCCGGCTCGAATGGTGGAGCGAATCAAACGCTACCTCGAGCACAAGGGCCTTTTCAACCTCGCGAACCGGTCCAAACCGTGCCGTCGTGTGGTTTCTGACCCAGCGATCGAGCCAGCCGAGCTCCTCGTCGGTGAAACCGCTATAGGCCTTGCCGACCGGCAGCAGCTCGCCCGTTTCGGTCCAGCAGCCGAAGGTATAGTCGGAGTAGAAGCTCGACCGTTTGCCGTGGCCGCGTTGCGCATACATCATGACGCAGTCGGCAACGAGCGGATCGCGCTTCCATTTGTACCACAGGCCGGTGCGGCGTCCCGGCACATAGGGCGAGTCGCGGCGCTTGAGCATCAACCCCTCGATCGCCGCGTCGCGGGTCCCGAGGCGGATCTCCATCAAAGCCTCGAAGTCCGGCGCGTCGATTACCGCGGACAAATCGAAGCGGCCAGGATCGAGGCTGGGCATCAGTGCCTCCAGGCGAACGCGACGTTCGGTCCACGGCAAGGCCCGAAGATCTTCGTCGCCGTCGTACAGAATGTCGTAAAGCCGGACGAATGCAGGAAAATCCGCCATTGCTTTGGCAGTGACAGCCTTGCGGTTGAGCCGCTGCTGGAGTGCGTTGAAGCTGGCAGCACCCTCGTTCTCATGGCCGCCGCCCTGGAAGTCGCCGCGCACCAGCAATTCGCCGTCGAGGACGGCCGGTTTAGAGTAGGCGGCGGCGACGTCTGGGAAGCTGCGGGTAATGTCGTCGCCGGCGCGCGAGAACAGCCGGGTCTCGCCGGCGACATGGACCAGCTGGACCCGAATCCCGTCCCACTTCCACTCTGCGGCATAATCGGCGAGGTCGACCTTGAGCTCTTCGAGCGGATGGGCCAGCATGAACGGGCGGAACACCGGCACGCTGGTGTGGCTTGGCTGTTCGCCGGTGCCGGAGCCCCAGGCGAACAAGGCCGGGTAGGGCGGATGGATGCCGTGCCAGACCTCCTCGACCGCATCGACCTCGACGCCGAATCCTTGGGCGAACGCAGTCTTCGCCAGCCGTGCCGAGATGCCGATGCGCAAGGCTCCGGTCGCCAACTTGAGCAGCGCATACCGGCCCTGTGCATCGAGCCGGTCCATCAGCTCGGTCATCACTGCTGCCGCGTCGGCGCGGGCTAGGTCGGACAGTCGCTCGACGACCTCGTTCAGTGTCGGCGGCGGACGCAGTTCGGCCACCAGCGGGTCGGGCCACAGCAGAGCGACCGTCTCGGCAAGGTCGCCGACATAGTCGTAGCTCATGGCAAACAGCACCGGGTCGACGCGGTCCTCGATCAGCAGGCGGATCAGCTTGGGCTGCACGGCTTTCAGGCTGAGCCCGCCAGTCAGGGCGGCCAGTGCCCAGCCGCGATCGGGATCGGGCGTCGCGCGCAGGTAATCGCCGATCAGGCGCAGCTTGGCATTGCGCGACCGCGTGTAGACGAGCGCATCGAGAAGGGCGGCGAAGGCCTGCATGGACGCGTAACGTAGGGGCAGCGCGAAATGGCTCAAGCCTTGCCGCACACGGTCCGATCGAAGGCGTAGCGCCGGACGTGCGGCGATGCTAGCCGGGTACTATGCGAATGCGCGAACTGGAACAACGGACTGGCGTGGGCCGCGAGACCATTCGCTATTATATTCGCGAGGGCCTGTTGCCCGAGCCGACGCGTGCGAGCCGCAACTCAGCATCATACAGCGAGGCGCATGTCACGCGCTTGAAAGCTATAAAGCGACTGCAGGAGGAACGCTTCCTGCCGCTTGCGGTGATCCGCTCGTTGCTGGACGCAGGCGGTGAAGATGGCGGCGAGCGTTGGCTGGAGCCGCAGGCGTTTCCCGAACTCGACAGTGTGCTACGGGCCCGGCTCGACCATGATGCGCCGCGTGTCGCCGTGTCGGACGTGATGGCCCAGACGGGCTGCGGCGACGAGGATATCGACCAGCAATCGGCGGCGGGGGTGATCGCGGTCGATGCGGCGGGCACGATGTCGGCCCGCGACGCGACGATCATGCGGGTGCTGGGTGACCTGCGGACGACCGGCTTCACCAGCGAACGCGGTTTCACCACCGAGAGCATGAAATTTTACCTGGATTTCGTGGAGTGGGTTACGACCCAGGAAATGCGGCTGTTCTTCGAGCACACCGCCGGCCGGATCGACGAGGCCGAGGCGACCGACATGGCCGAGCGTGGCGTCGCGTCGATCAACGAGTTGCTCGGCTTGCTGCGGACGCGGTCGCTGCTGAACAAGCTGGGCGCACGCCGCCCCACCGCCAACGACGACAGCTAGAAGCGCGCTGAAAGGGTCAGGGCGACGCCGCTGTCCGGGCGGACGTTACCGGTGACGCGGTAGCGGTAGTCCAGGCTCAGCGTGGCATGCGGCAGTTGCAGGCTGACAGTCGGTCCGACATCGACGCGGTCGAGTGTCTGCCCGCCGGCACGCTGGACACTCGACCACAGACCGACGCCGGGCTGCAATGTCCACCCAGAAGCGATCGGGATCGGCACGACGGCGCGGGCCTGGACGCTGGCATAGACGTCGCGGCGGCTGGCGCCGACGACACCGGCCTCGGCGTAGCCGTCGACGAGCAATCGGCCGACCTTGTGCGAACCGCCGCCTGCGGCCCGCAGGGTCCAGGCGTCGCGGCCCTGGCTGCCGACAGCTACGAGGCGCTCGGCGGATAGCGCCATCCACGGCAGGGCCTGCCAGCGCGCACCCAGCGCGACCTGTGCTCCATGGCCTTCGAAGCCGGTGCCGAGCCCATCGCCGCGCAGTGGAATGGCAGTGCGCAGCGTTACCGAGAACGGCTGGCGCGCCAGCGGGTCGGGTGTGAACGACAAGGTGCTGCCCGCCTGTCCACCGCCAAGCAGCGGCGCCACGCCGAGGCCGTTAGGGCCTTGCTCACGACCGAGCAGATAGACCTCACCCGACCAGCGGCGCCGCATCAAGGCAAGCTGCGAACGCCAGGCAGGCGCGTTGGTGTCGTCGGGTGTCTCGCCGAGCGCCTTCTCGAAAGCCCTGGCTGCGGCGCGACGGTTGCCTGACTTCAACTGGCCGTAGGCGGCGGTGGCGAACTGCTGGCTGGAAAATCCCGGCTGCTCGGACGCAGGCGGTGGCGTGAACACCCAACTGTCCTGAGGCGCGGCGGCCAATCGGGTTGCGTCCGGCCCGGCGCTATCGGTGAACACTGCGACGTCGTTCCACGGCAGTTGTGGCTGTGTGATGGCCAGCGCTGCTCGGGTCGGTACGGCGGCGACTAATCGAACTCGCGGCGGCGGCCTACGCTCTGGTAACCGAGCCGGCTCGCGAAGACGAATTACCAACGGCAGTGCTTGATGCTGATGCCACGGCTGCAGCACGATCCGGTGTGGCAACGCCTCGTCGGACGACGCGGCGGCGGAAAGGTCCGTCGGGTCCTCGCTCGCCGCCGCCATGTCGGTCTTCATGCCGGTGGCGAGGTCGGGGATACGGCTGGCACCGAGCGCAAACGCAGCAGTGCCGAACAGCGCCAGGAAGCGTAGCGGACCTACCCTCATTCTACGCCCGGGAAGCGGTGAGCGGTCTTGTCCCACGTCAGTTCGGCGCGCCCTCGCCGTATCGCCAGGTAACGAAAGGTAGCTCGCCACGCTGCCAGAGCGTTGATCAGGTTGCCGACGACAACCCGGGGCACAGCCCGCAGCCCTTCGCGCCAGCCGTGGACAGAAGCGGTGAAGCCGGCGCGCATGACCAGACGCCATACGAGCACCGACGTCGTGAACATCAAGGTTGCCGCAAGAAGGCTACCTGGTGCCACCAGCGGCGTGAACTTCGCCGCGCCCGGTATGATCGCGGCAAGCAACGTATCCAGCAGGACCAGCGCCATGGCGGCATAGCCGAATAGCGTTAGCAGTGCCGCGACGATCACCTTGCGGTCGCGCATCAGCATGAAGCGGTCGGCCCAGCCGCCACCCCAGCCCAGTCGATCCCAGCCGCCGAACGCGATGCCGAGGAGCCAGCGGGTTTTCTGGCGCAGCGCGGTATCGATCGTGGCAGGAAAATGCTCCCGCGTTGCGACCACGCCGCCGCCAGCGTCGCCGGCGATGCGCACCAGCGCACCGCGCCCGCCGAGCGCCTTGATCTTGATGCCAATCTCGTAATCCTCGGTCAGGCAATTCGGATCGAACGGCTTGCCTCCGGCAAGGTCGGCGATGCGGCCCAGCATGTCCCGGTCGATGGCGCAGGCGACGCCAGCACTCGGCACCGCGGCGCCGAGCGCCTCGCGCACCACCATGTCCTTGCCGTGCGCCTCGGCGAATTCATCAAGGTAATGGCCGCTGACCCAGCGTGAGGCGGGGTCGACGAGCGGCAGCACCGGCAACTGCACCATCGCCAGCCGCCCGATGAGATGATCGAATACCCGCAACTCGCGTGGATCGACGACATCCTCTGCATCGTGCAGCACGACCGCCTTGAAGCGCTCGCCGCCGCGCATTTCCTCCGCCACCAGGGCTCGCCATAGATGGTTGAGGCAATCCGCCTTGGTCGTTGGTCCCGGCCGGTCGCAATCGACCGTGATGATCCGTGGATCAGTGACCGTCGCGACAGCCTCGCGCGTCTCGGGATCGTTGGGATAGACGCCGACGAACACCCGGTAGCTGGGATAGTCGAGACGGTTGATCAGGTCGCGAAGCATCGCGCCGATCACCGCCGATTCATCCCAAGCAGGCACCAGTATCGCCATAGCAGCCGCCGAGTCGCGCCGCAACGTTGCGGCTACAGAACGATTATTCACGCGGTAGATCGTGCAGCGTCGCCAGCCAGCCCGCGCAAAGAAGATGATGTCGATGGCCAGGTCGTCGAGGCTGAACAGAGCTAGTCCGGTTGCTGCGAGGTGCAGCGTCTCCCGGGCAACGCCGTGGACCAGCGCGGCGGCCAGCAAGGGCGTTACCGCCACCATTCAGGCGGACCTTGGTTCGGGTGCCCCGACGCAGTCGAATCCCGGCACACGGGGAGGGCCGTTTGCGGGACTAGCGATTTGCAGCCGGGACACCCTCGACAGCCGGCAGGTCGGGCACGACTTCACGCCGCGACGTCGCCGATGCCGATTCATTCGAGCCGGTCGATGGAAGGATCGGAGGGCACCTTTGACGACGGCTTGCAGACAGGGCAATTGCGCAGCGGGCGCGCGAGGCCAAGATTGGAATTGATGGAAACGGCCTTGTTCCTCTACCGGCCCGACAGGGTCGCGCGGACTATGGGCGGGCGGCGAACGCGCAACTACATCCCCGATTAGGGGTAGTGAACAGGCGATAAATGTTTCCAGAGACGCAGTATTCGGATCTTCTACGCCGTACCTGGCAACACGGCGTCGAACGCGGTGACCGGACCGGCACCGGGACGCGTGCGCTGTTCGGGCAGACCCTGCGTTTCGACTTGTCGGATGGCACGATCCCGCTGCTGACCACCAAGCGAGTATTCTGGAAGACTGCAGTTCGCGAGCTTTTGTGGTTCCTGTCGGGCGAAACCTCGATCGTGCCGCTGGTCGCGCAAGGCGTCCATATCTGGACCGACTGGCCGATGGCGCGGCACGCCAAGGCGACCGGCGAGGTACTAAGCCGCGATGAGTTCCAAGCGCGGCTGCTCGGCGACCCGGCGTTCGCGGCGGAGTGGGGCGACCTCGGGCCGGTCTATGGTCATCAATGGCGACACTGGCCGCGCCACCCCGGCGATGCGGAAGGCATCGACCAGATCGCCGCGCTGGTCGAGGGGCTACGGCACAATCCGGCGTCGCGGCGGCACATCTTCACAGGCTGGAACGTCGCCGACCTCGACCGCATGGCGCTGCCGCCGTGCCACATGACCTATCAATATTTCGTCGCGGATGGCCGCCTGTCGGGCATCCTGTACCAGCGGTCGTGCGACCTTGGTCTCGGCTTTGCCTTCAACATCTTCGAGGCGGCGGTGCTGCTGCGGATGCTGGCGCAGCAGTGTGATCTGGAGGCCGGCGAGATCGTCTGGATGGGCGCCGATTGTCACGTCTATCTCAACCATGCCGAGCTGGTGCAGACGCAATTGTCGCGCGAGCCCAAGGGCTTCCCGACGCTGCGCCTGACCCGACGGCCGGCGTCGATCCTCGACTACCGCTTCGAGGATTTTGCCGTCGACGGCTATGACCCGCATCCCGCCATCCCGGCGCCGGTGGCGGTATGATCGTCAGCTTCGTCGTGGCGCGCGCCGACAACGGTGTCATCGGACGCGACAATGCGCTGCCGTGGCGGCTGCCTGCGGATCTTGCGCACTTCAAGCGGCTGACTGTCGGCAAGCCCGTGGTGATGGGGCGGCGGACCTTCGACTCGATCGGCAAACCGTTGCCCGGGCGACAGAACATCGTGCTGACCCGCGACCCTGATTGGTGTGCCGCGGGAGTGACAGCAGTGCCAAATCTCGCCGAGGCGATCGCAGCGGGCGGCATGGACCCGCGCGCCCGCTCCGACGAGCTGATGGTCATCGGCGGTGCGACGATCTATGCCGAGGCGCTACCGATCACGCGTCGCATCCATTTGACCGAGGTCCATGCCGAGCCGGAGGGCGATACGCTGCTGCCAGCGTTCGATCCGGCGGTCTGGGCGGAGACGGCGCGCTTCGATCATCCGGCCGAAGGCGAGGCTCCGGCGTACAGCTTCGTCACGCTCGAACGCTGCGACTTGCGGTAGGGCCCGCGCCGTCGCTACAGGCTTCTACATGGAGCGTATCATCGGCCGGGGCGCAGTGCCCGATCATCTGCGCGGCGGCGTCGTAGCGCTGGGCAATTTCGACGGCTTTCACGCCGGCCACCAGGCGGTCGTCGGGCGTGCGCTCGCCCGGGCGCGAGCCGAGGGTCGCCCGGCGTTGGTCGCGACTTTCGACCCGCATCCCGCGCGGCTGTTCCGCCCCGATGCGCCGCCGTTCGCACTGACCACCATCCCGCAACGGCTCGACCTGTTCGAGGCGTTCGGCATCGACGGCGCGGTGGTGCTGCCCTTCGACCATGCGCTGGCGAACGAGACCGCCGAAGGCTTTGCCGCGAACTGGCTGGCGGCACGGATCGGCGCTGGCGTCGTCGTCAGCGGCAACGATTTCACCTTCGGCAAGGGCCGCACCGGCGACGTTGCCGGGCTGGCGCGGCTGGGCCAGGTGCACGGCTTTGCGGCCGAAGTCGTCGCGCCGGTCAGCGATGCGGGGGGCACGATCTCCTCCAGTCGCGTCCGCGAGGCTCTGACCAATGCCGATCCCGTCACCGCCGCGACGCTGCTGACCCGGCCATTCACGATACGCGGTGTCGTCGAGCATGGCGCCAAGCTCGGGCGGCAGCTTGGCTTCCCGACCGCCAACATCGACCTTGGCGCCTATCTGCGGCCGAGCTACGGCGTCTATGCGGTGCGTGTCCGTCGCGCCGATGGCAGCCTGTACGACGGCGTCGCCAACCTCGGGTTGCGGCCGATGATAGAGCCCCCCAAGGAGCTGCTCGAGGCCTGGCTGTTCGACTTCGACGGCGACCTTTACGACGAGGTATTGGATGTCGAGCTGGTTGCCTTCCTGCGGCCCGAGATGAAGCTGGCCGACCTCGAAGCGTTGAAGACTCAAGTTGCAGCCGATGCGCTGGCGGCGAAGGCCGTGCTGGGCTAGACGCTGCCCGCCATGACCGAACACGATTACCGCTCCACCGTCTTCCTGCCGAAGACCGACTTTCCGATGAAGGCCGGGCTGGCGGCGAAGGAACCTGCGATCCTCGACCGCTGGCGGGACGAGCGGCTGTACGACCGGCTGCGTGCCGAGCGGGCCGGGCGCAAGCGCTTCATCCTCCACGACGGCCCGCCCTACGCCAATGGCGACATTCACATGGGCCATGCGATGAACAAGGTCCTGAAGGACGTCATCGTACGGTCGCGCTCGATGCTCGGCTTCGATGCGCCGTACGTGCCCGGCTGGGACTGCCACGGCCTGCCGATCGAGTGGAAGGTCGAGGAGAAGTACCGGGCGAAGAAGCTCGACAAGGACGCCGTCCCCAAGCCCGAGTTCCGCGCCGAATGCCGCGCCTATGCCGCCGACTGGGTCGGCAAGCAGCGCGTCCAGTTCGAGCGCCTCGGCGTCATGGGCGACTGGGACCAGCCGTACCTGACCATGGACTTCGCATCGGAGGCGACGATCGTCTCCGAACTGCTAAAGTTCGCCTCGTCGGGGCAACTGTACCGCGGCGCCAAGCCGGTGATGTGGTCGCCGGTCGAGAAGACGGCCTTGGCCGAGGCCGAGGTCGAGTATGCGGACATCGTCAGCACGCAGATCGACGTCGCGTTCGAGATCGTCGAGAGCGCGATTCCAGAGCTGGTTGGCGCGTACGCGGTGATCTGGACGACGACGCCATGGACGATCCCGGTGAACCAGGCTTTGGCTTATGGGCCAGAGATCGGATATGCTTTGGTCCGACTTATTGGTGGGGTGACAACCTCCGACATCCCAGGCGACTGGGGGAACGATCTATTTTCGCGGAATCTTCTGATTGCTGAACCGCTAATCACCGCCTTTTACGGCCGGCGCAAAGTAACGGGCTTGAAGCTGGACTATCTCTGGCGCGGCAAAGGTTCCGACCTCGTTGGCACCGTCGCCCGTCACCCAATGCACGCACTCGGTGGCTTCTTCGCCCGCCCGCGGCCGTTCCTGGCCGGGGACTTCGTCACCACCGAACAGGGCACCGGCCTCGTCCATATGTCGCCGGACCATGGCGAGGACGACTTCATCCTGTGCAAGGCGAACGGGCTGGAGCCGGTGTTCGCGGTCGAGGGCGACGGCAAGTACCGCGCCGACTGGGGCTGGCTCGGCGGGCAGGGCAGCGTCATCAACGCCAAGTTCAACGCGCCCGATGGCCCGATCTGCAACGACTTGCGCGAAGTCGGCGGCCTGCTGGCGGCGAGCGCCGACTATGCGCACAGCTATCCGCACTCGTGGCGCTCGCATGCAAAGCTGATCTTCCGCGCGACGCCGCAGTGGTTCATCCCGATGGACAGTGCCTCGACCCTGACCGCGGCGGCTCAGGCCGAGACTGATGACAGCGGCGCCCCCCTTGCCATCCAGCGTGGCGAGAACAGTAACGGCGCCACCTTGCGCGAGGTCGCTCTCGACGCCATAGAGCGCACCCGCTGGGTGCCGGCCCGGTCGCAGAACCGCATCCGCGCCATGGTCGAGGGCCGCCCCGACTGGGTGATCTCGCGCCAGCGGGCGTGGGGCGTGCCGATCACGCTGTTCGTCGACCGTCGCACCGGCGACTACCTCCGCGACGACGCCGTCAATGCGCGCATCGTCGAGGCGGTCACCGCCCAGGGCGCCGACGCCTGGTGGGCGACCGACCCGGCTGTGTTTCTCGGCGCTGGCCGCGACCCCGATAATTACGAGCGCGTCGACGACATCCTCGACGTGTGGTTCGACAGCGGCTCGACCCATGCCTTCGTCGTCGAGGCACGCTACGGCATCGGCACCCGCGCCGACCTGTACGTCGAAGGCTCCGACCAGCATCGCGGCTGGTTCCAGTCGTCGCTGCTGGAGAGCGCCGGGACCCGCGGCCGGGCACCCTATGACGCGGTCCTGACCCACGGCTTCGCCCTCGATGCGCAGGGCAAGAAAATGTCGAAGTCGGAGGGCAACACCACCGATCCGCTCAAGGTCGTCGCCGACAGCGGTGCCGATATCCTGCGGTTGTGGGTCGTCTCCACCGGCTATTTCGACGACGTCAAGATCGGCAAGGAGGTCCTTGCCGGCCAGTCCGATGCGTACCGCAAGTTGCGCAACACCTTCCGCTATCTGCTTGGCGCGCTGGATGGCTGGAGCGAAGCGGAGCGCGTGCCGCACGCCGAGATGCCGGAGCTGGAGCGCTGGGTCCTGCACCGTGTCGCCGAGCTCGACGTCGAACTGCGCCGGCACATCGACGGCTTCGACTTCGGGCCGATGATGGTGGCGCTCAACGGCTTCGCCAACCAGGACCTGTCGGCGTTCCTGTTCGATATCCGCAAGGACAGCCTGTACTGCGACGCGCCCGGCAGCCTCAAGCGTCGCGCCTATCGCACCGTCCTCGACACGCTGTTCCATGTGCTGGTCAAGTGGCTGGCGCCGGTGCTGGTGTTCACCTGCGAGGAGGCGTGGGCGACGCGCTTTCCAGACGCGGGCTCCATCCATCTCGGCGAATGGCCGGTGGTGCCTGTGGAATGGCGCGACGACGAGCTTGGTGACAAATGGGCGAAGCTGCGCATCCTCCGCTCGCTGGCGACGCAGGCGATCGAGCCGCTACGCAAGGACAAGGTCGTCGGCACCAGCCTGCAGGCCGAACTCGACGTCCGCGCCGGGCCGGAGGAAGCCGCGTTGCTCGGCTCGGTACACTTCGCCGAACTGGCGATCAGCGCCCAGGTGACGGTCGATATCGTGCCCGGCGACACGTCGGTGTTCGAAGTCGCGGTGCGCCCGACCGAGTTGGCGCGTTGCGAGCGTTGCTGGCGCCACCTGCCCGACGTCGTCGAAGACAGCGGGCTGTGCGAACGCTGCACGGAGGTGGTCGTGTGAGGAAGATCGGCTATTCCCTCGCGCTGGCGGTGTTCGTCATCGACCAGCTGGTCAAATACTGGATCGTCAACGTCGTCCAGCTCCAGCAGCACGGCTGGGTCGAGGTCGCGCCGTTCCTGACGCTGACCTGGGTTGCCAACATCGGCGTTTCGCTTGGCCTGTTCCCCGCCAGCGGCTCGGCGATGCGCTGGGTGCTGGTGGCCGGGACCGGGGCGATCGCGGCGCTGGTCGCGGTGTGGATCGCGCGCGAGAAGGTGCAGTCGGACATCATTGCGCTCGGGCTGGTGCTCGGCGGCGCGCTCGGGAACATCGTAGACCGGGTACGGCTCGGCTATGTCGTCGACTTCATTCACGTCTCGTACGGCTGGTTCGACTTTAAATATGTCTTCAATGTCGCCGATGCGGCTATAAGCGTCGGTGTAGTCTTGCTGCTGGTGCGCGCGATGTTCGTGCGGGCGCCACGCGCGCATGAGGAGTTGCCATGAAGTTCGCTGTTGCTGCCGCTGCCCTGTTGTCCGTCGTTGCGCTCAGCGCCTGCGGCAAGGGCGGACTGGCCAATCGTGGTGCGCCGGACGAGTTCGCGATCAGCCGCAACGCGCCGCTAGTCATGCCACCAGACTTCGCATTGACGCCGCCGCGCCCCGGCGAGCCGCGCCCGCTGACCCAAGACAGCAGCCAGACCCAGGCCGCGCAGGCATTGTTCGGTCCCGGCGTCAGGGTCCCGCCGAAGTCGGCGAGCGAGCTGAATATCCTCGACAAGGCCGGCGCGACCAAGCCCGATCCGGCGATTCGCTCCAACGCTGGCGATCCGAAGACGCCGACGGTCGACAAGGGCGCGTTCCTGAAGGAGCTGATGGGCGCACCCGTCGGCACCGCCAACGCGCAAACGGCGCAGGTCACCATCGGCAGCTGATCTTCCTGCCCTCCCCCGCTTCGGGGGAGGGACCTTATTTGAAAAACGAACCCAGGATCCCGCGCAACAGGCTACTGCCGACGTTGCCCGCGATCTGGCCTCCCGCCTTGCCGCCGAGCGAACGGCCCAGCCCACTGGCCATCTGGCGGCCGATCGAACTCGCCGCCGAACGCGCGACGCTCTCCATGATCTTTGACGTTTCCGACTGTGGCTGCGGCTTTGCGGCGGCGCGGGCTTGCGCGGCCTGTGCCTTGGCCATGTCGGCATCGGCCTTGGCCTGGGCCTTGGCGGCGACCGCCGCGGCCTTCTCCTGTGTCGTCCGTGCGGCGTCGGCATCGGCCTGCGCCTGCGCGGCGGCAGACTTCGCGTTGAGGAGCTCGTAGGCGCTCTCGCGGTCCACGACGGTCTCGTACTTGCCTGCGATCACCGACGTGTCGATCATCACCTTACGCTCCGCCGCAGTGATCGGTCCGACACGCGAGCGGGGCGGCGCGATCAGGGTGCGCTCGACGGGTGAGGGCGAGCCATCGTCCTGCAGCAGCGAAACCAGCGCCTCGCCGACCTTCAGCTCGGTGATCGCCGTGACGACATTGACCTTGGGATTGGCGCGGAAGGTGTCGGCGGCGGCGCGAATAGCCTTCTGGTCGTTGGCGGTAAAGGCCCGCAGCGCATGCTGCACGCGGTTACCAAGCTGGCCGGCAACGCTTTCTGGAATATCGATCGGGTTCTGGCTGATGAAATAGACGCCGCAGCCCTTGGAGCGGATCAGACGGACGACCTGCTCGATCTTGTCGAGCAGCGCCTTGGGAGCCTCGTCGAACAGCAGGTGCGCCTCGTCGAAGAAGAACACCAGCTTGGGCTTTGGCAGGTCGCCAACCTCGGGCAGCGTCTCAAACAGCTCGCTCAGCAACCACAGCAGGAAGGTCGCGTACAGTCGTGGCGACTGCATCAGCTTGTCGGCCGCCAGGATGTTGACCTGCCCGCGACCGCTGTCGTCGATGACTATGAAGTCCTGGATGTCGAGCGCCGGTTCGCCGAAGAAATGCGATGCACCCTGCGATTCGAGCTGGAGCAGCTGGCGTTGGATGGTGCCGACCGAGGCGCGGGTGACGTTGCCGTATTTCGCGGCCAGTTCCTGGGCATTGTCGGCGCACCACGCCAGCAACGCCTGCAGGTCCTTCATGTCGAGGATCAGCAGGCCGTTCTCGTCGGCGTATTTGAAAGCGACGGCGAGGACACCCTCCTGCGTCTCGTTGAGCCCCATTAGGCGCGCGAGCAGCAAGGGACCCATCTCGGATACGGTCGTGCGGATCGGGTGGCCCTGCTCGCCGAACAGGTCCCAGAACACCACGGGATTGTCGGCGAAGCTATAGCCTTCGACCCCGATCTCGGCGGCGCGCTTGACCGTCCATTCGGCCGCAGCGCTGCCGATCATCGACATGCCGGCGATGTCGCCCTTCACGTCCGCCAGGAATACCGGCACGCCGTCGCGGCTGAAGCCTTCGGCAAGGGTCTGCAGCGTGACCGTCTTGCCGGTGCCGGTAGCGCCGGCGATCAGTCCGTGGCGGTTGGCGCGGCGTAGGACGAGAGCTTGCGGATGCTCGTCGCCCTTGCCGATGAAGATGCTGTCCGCCATGCCGCTCTCCCCGATGTGTGTGCCTGAACTAGCTTGTTTTCGCGCGGGGTTGAAGCGTCACGAGAGTTCGTTACGCTGGCATTTCGATAATCAGGGGGATAGAATGATCCGGATCTTGCTCGCGACGACGCTGCTCGGGGTGGGGACGGCGGCGTGCGCGATACCATCGACATGCGATGGCCAGCTGGTCGGCATGCGCGTGTCGAAGCTCAAGCCCGGCGGCAGCATGGCAGGCTTTGCCGACGCGGTGCGCGCCAATCAGGCCTGGTATGCCTCGCACGGCATGAAGGACGACCGGATCACCAGCGCGCCGGTCTTCGAGACGGTCGACAAGACGATGAAGCCGTCGGTGACCAGCATCGTCAGCCTGCACGTTTACGGCGCCGGAAGCACCGAAACCTTCAAGCGCGATGCGGCATGGGATGCCTTCGTCGCCAAGTACAAGGCGAACGCGTCGATTCAGAGCGAGACGCGGATGTGCCTGCCCAAGGGCACGCTCGCGTTGCGGTAAACGGATCCTCCCCCCTGCGAGGGGGGAGGATCTACGTGCGCTACTTCGCGGGCGTGCTTTGCAGCTTGATACCGATGTAGCGGGCCGGCGTGGCGCCGCGCTGGACCAGCATCAGGACCGTGTCGCGACCGGCCTTGCGGGCGACATCGACGGCGGCAGCGGCGGCGGCCGGGGTCGGCGTCGGCAGCTGGTTGATCTGCACGATAACGTCACCGCGCTGCAGGCCCTCCGAAGCGGCGTCGCTCGACTGGCTGACGCTGGCGATGACGACGCCCTGCACGGTTGCGGGGAGCTTAAGCTGCTGGCGCACTTCCGGCGTCAGCGGCGTCAGCGTGATACCCAGGCTCTGCCGGGTCGCGTTCGACGTCGGCGCCGCGGGAGCATCGCTGTCGTCGCCGTCGTCGCTGTCGCCCTTGGTGATACCCTGGACGATGGCCTCCGACGGACGTTGGACGATCTTGGCGGTAACGGTAACGCGCTTGCCGCCGCGGATCAGCTCGATCGGGACATCGCTGTTGATCGGCTGGTTGGCGACGATGAAGCTCAGCGTGTTGTCGAAGGTAACGTCCTGCCCGGCGATGCGGACGATGACGTCGCCCTGGCGAACGCCGGCGCGGTAGGCCGGGCCGGTGGGCTCGACATTGGCGACGATCTCGCCGCGATCCTTAGGCAGGCCAAGACCGGCAGCGATGTCGCTGGTCAGCGGCTGGATCTGGACGCCGAGGTAACCACGCTTGACGTTGCCGCCACCGCGCAACTGGTCGATGACCGGCTGAGCGCTCTCGGCGGGGATGGCAAAGCCAAGGCCGACGTTGCCGCCGGTCGGCGAGAAGATCGCGGTATTGATGCCGATGACGTTGCCTTCGATGTCGAACAGCGGGCCGCCCGAGTTACCTTGGTTGATCGAGGCGTCGGTCTGGATGTAGCGATCGTACTGGCCCGAACCGATGTTGCGGTGAAGCGCCGAGACGATGCCCGCAGTAACCGTGCCGCCGAGGCCGAACGGATTACCGATGGCAATCGCCCAGTCGCCGACGCGGACACCCTTGCTGTTGCCGAACTTGACGTATGGCAGGTTGACCGCATCGATCTTCAGGAGCGCGAGATCGGACAGCGGATCGCGGCCGATGACCCGGGCCTTGAACTCGCGGCGATCGGCAAGGGTAACGGTGATGGTGTCGACACTGACCTTGGCATCGCCGCCGCGCGGATCACCACCGGAGATGACGTGGTTGTTGGTGACGATATAGCCAGCGGGATCGACGATGAAGCCCGAACCCAGCGACGTCGATTCGCGGGTTACCGGCTCACCGGAATCACCCTGCTGCTCCTGGAAGCGGCGGAACAGTTCCTCCAGCGGATTGCCCGAGCCGCTGCCACCCGGCGCAGTGCCGAAACCGCGGGGGTTCTTGTTGACCTCGACCTTCTGCGTCGTCGAGACATTGACCACCGCCGGCGACAGCTTGGCTGTCAAGTCAGCGAAGCTATGCGGCGCACCACCCGGACCATCGTTGCGCATCACCGGCGCAGTGGCGTTCTGCGGCGGCGGTGCGGCTGAGGGCGGGGTGGCGATCTGGGCGCCAGCCGACCCGAACAGCGCAACTGCGCCACCCGCAATCAACAGGCCAGGCAGTGCAGCGGTAATCAGGCTTCGGGCAATACGCACGCTTGGGAGACCTTTCGGCGAGGATACAGGATACGCAATGTTGGATCGCGCCTTAACGGTGCATTTATATCACAGGCAAGAAATTTCGACTGGGACAGATCACCGCGCCGGCTTGCGACCTTCGAACTCGCGCATGAACTCGTTGCCGGTCGACAGGACCATCGTCGTGCTGCTGTCCTTGAACGTCTTCCGATACGCGTCCATCGCCCGGTAGAAGGCATAAAAGTCCGGATCCTTGCCGAAGCTCGCAGCATAGATCTGCGCGGCCTGGGCCTCTGCCGCAGCACGAATCAGCTGGGCCTGCTTGTCGCCCTGGGCGCGGATATTGAGCGCTTCCTGCTCACGCGCCGAGCGCATGCGCGAATAAGCGGAATCGAGTGGCGCGCCTGTCGGCAGGTCGGCGCGCTTGATCCGCACGTCGAGGATCTCGGCACCGTATTGGCGTGCCTGGCGGTTCACGCTCTGCTGAATATCCTCCATCAACTCCGAACGCTCCGGGCTGAGCAGCGCAGCGAACGGCTGCTTGCCGAGCTCGTTGCGAAGCCGCGAGCCAAGAATGCGCGCGAGCGCCTCGGCAACGCGATCCTCGGTGCCGACGGTCTGGATCATCCGCAGCGGATCGACGATCCGGAAGCGCGCGAACGCATCGACCACCAGCCGAAGCTGATCGGTCGACAGCACCGTCTGCTCGGGCATGTCGAGGTCGAGGACACGCTTGTCGACGAAGCGCACGGTCTCGACGAACGGCCATTTCGCCACCAGGCCGGCGTCGGTCCGGCCGAAGCTCGCGCGCGGGTCATAGGCGTTGACGATGCGAACCGGCCGGTCGAGACGAAGGACAACCGCCTGCCGGGTCTCCGGCACGGTGTACAAGGTCGACATGCCGATCACGACAAGTGCGAAGGCGAGGATCGCCCAGACGATCGGGTTACGCGTGAGGTTCATGGTCTGCCGATCAATCAGCGGCTGGGGGTCGTAGCGGCAGGATCCTCGACGGGAACCGCTCGCTTGCGAAGTTCCTGCAGCGGCAAATAGGCCTGCACGCCGCCGGGCTCGACGAAGGTCTTGTCGACCTTGCCCAGTACCGACTCCATGGTTTCCAGATAGATTCGCTTGCGCGTCACCTCCGGTGCCAGCTTGTACTGGGCATAGACCGCATCGAACTGAGCGGCGGCACCCTGGCTGACGGCGGCCAGCTGCGAGGCATAGCCGCGGGAGTTGTTCAGCGCCTGCTGCGCATATTGCTGGGCCGCCGAGACGCTCTTGAACGCCTCGTCGACGGCGGCGGGCGGGTCGGCCTGCTTGATGTCGACGCCGCGTACCTCGATGCCGCCGCGATAGCTGTCGAGCAGGTCCTGCATGCGCTCGCGGACCTGGTCGGCGATCTGGGCGCGCTGCGGGCCGATCGCGGCGTTGAGCGTCGTATGACCGATCTCGGCACGCATCGCGGACTCGGCGACCTCGCGGATGGTCTGCTCGGGCTCGGCGAGTTCGAACAGGAAGAGCTCGGGGTTCTTGATCTTCCAGCGCACCGCATAGGCGATGTCGATGATGTTCTGGTCACCCGTCAGCATCAGATTCTCGGCCGAACCATCGGTGCCGCCAATGTCGACCGAGCGAATTTGCTCGACCGGCGGCTTGATCACCGTGTCGATCGGCGAGGGCAGCTTGAAATGAAAGCCCGGGTCGGTGGTCTCGACATAGCGACCGAAGCGCATCACTACGCCGCGCTCCTGCGGATCGACGCGGTAGGTCGAGGTCAGCACCACCCACAGGCCGAGGACCGCCGCGATGCCCAGCGACCACATACGGTTGGAGGGCATGAAGCCGCCGCCACCGCCGCCGTTGCCGCCCGGGAGCGAGCCACGCAGCTTTTCCTGGCTGCGGCGAATGAAAGCGTCGAAGTCGGTGACGTTGCCACGGTTCGGGCCACGATTGGGCCGGCGCGGCGGTCCTTCGCCCCAAGGGCTTTTCGGTGGGCCGCCGCTGCCGCCGGAACCCTTGCCGCCGTCGCCAGAGCCGCCACCGGCACCACCACCGGAGCCGCCCCAGGGGCCTCCACCGCCGGCACCGCCGCTGTCATTGTTGTTCTGCCAGGGCATCAGGATTCCTGCGGTGGGTAGCATGGTGCTTGTTATATACGACGCCCCGCGCAATTTGCGAGATGGCTCCGAAATGTCACGACGCCGCGCCTATAGAGGAAATTGAATGCCCGATCGGGAAGAAGTTGGCGCGGCACTGGCGGGGATCGCCGATCCCTCCGGCGGCGGCAGCGTGTTGGAGACCGGTCGCGCCGGTGGCTTGCGGCTGAAGGACGGTGTTGCCGGGCTGGTGCTGTCGGTCGATGGCCTGACGCAGGATGTTGCCGAGCGCCTGCGTGCCGAGGTCGAGGTGGCGCTGCGCCGGGTGCCGCGCGTCACCGGCGTTCGCATCATCCTGACCGCCGACAAGGCCGCGGCGCCCGCCGGGGTCGCGGTTGCGCAGGACAGTGCGGTGCCCGGCATTCGGCGGCTGGTCGCGGTGGCCAGCGGCAAGGGCGGTGTCGGCAAGTCGACGGTGGCCGCCAATCTCGCGGTGGCACTGGCGAAGCGTGGGCTCGCGGTCGGGTTGCTCGATGCGGATATCTACGGGCCTTCGGTCCCGACGCTCCTCGGCATCCCCGGCCGCGCCCAGCTGGAGGACGGCAAGCTGCTGCCGATGACGGCGCACGGCATCAAGGCGCTGTCGATCGGCATGATGATGGCGACCGACAAGGCGGTGATCTGGCGCGGGCCGATGGCCGCCTCGGCGATGATGCAGATGATCGAACAGGCCAATTGGGGCGTTCTCGACATACTGGTCATCGACCTGCCGCCCGGCACCGGCGACATTCAGCTGACCATGGCGCAAAAGCTCAAGCCCAGCGGCGCAGTGGTCGTGTCGACGCCGCAGGATCTTGCACTGATCGATGCGCGTCGCGCCATCGCGATGTTCAATGAGGTCAAGGTGCCGGTGCTCGGCATGGTCGAGAACATGAGCACGTTCGTATGCCCGCATTGCGGTGAGCGCAGCGACATCTTCGGGCATGGCGGCGCGGCGGCCCTGGGGGAGGGGCTCGGCGTGCCCTTCCTTGGCGCGGTGCCGCTGACCATGACATTGCGCCTGGCGTCCGATGCCGGGCAGCCCGGCAGTGCGCCGGAGTTCGCCGGGATCGCGGAACGCGTCGCCATCGGCCTGGGTTTGTGACGTGAAGAGGATTGTTCGATGCCGCTGACCACCGACGACGAGATCCGCGACCTGCTGAATGGTGCCCGCACCATCGCGATGGTCGGGGCGTCCGATTCGCCCAACCGCGCCAGCTGGGGCGTCATGGCGGCATTGCAGGAGCATGGCTACCGCGTCATCCCCGTCAATCCGCGCATCACCGGCGAGCATGTCCACGGCGAGTTTGTCTGGCGCGAGCTGAGCCAGATCGGCGATCAGATCGATATCGTCGATATCTTTCGCCGCTCCGAGGATGTCGGCCCGATCGTCGACGACGCGATCACGGTGGGTGCCAAGGCGATCTGGATGCAGCTCGGCGTGATCAACCCGGAAGCGGCGGCAAAGGCCGAAGCCGCCGGGCTCAAGGTGGTGATGGACCGTTGCCCCAAGATCGAGATGCGGCGGCTTGGGTTGGCGAAGATCGTGCCGGACGCGTCCTAACTGAAGCTATCACGTGTCTAGCTGAAGCTATAACCGTCATCCCGGCGCATGCCGGGACCCATTAGTCACGCTAATGGGGGTGGCAGGCCTCCCGACCACCGCCTCGCCGAATGGGTCCCGGCATGCGCCGGGATGACCAGGAAGAAGCGAATCTACTTCGCGAACAGCTGCCCGATGTCCGCAAATGCCTTGAACTCAAGCGCGTTGCCCGCCGGATCGTGCAGGAACATCGTCGCCTGCTCGCCCGGCAGCCCCGGGAAGCGGATGTGCGGTTCGATCACGAATGCGGTGCCGGCGGCCTGCAAACGATCGCGCAGCGCCTCCCATTCCGGCAGGTCGAGCACCAGGCCGAAGTGCGGCACCGGCACGTCATGGCCGTCGACCGGATTGCTGGACCGGGCGCCGCGCGGGGCGAGGTGCGCCACCAGCTGGTGGCCGTGAAAGTCGAAGTCGATCCACTCGTCGGAAGATCGGCCCTCCGGACAACCGATGACGCCACCGTAGAAGGCGCGTGCAGCAGCCAGGTCGTCGACGGGAAAGGCGAGATGGAACAGCGGTGTCATGGCGTTTGATTACGTCGCGCCTGCACCGCCCGCAACCGCCTCTTGAAGCCCTGCAAACGCTTCCTAGATTCCGTATCGTTCGGGTTGCCTTTGGGACCCGGATCGGCCTCCGGCCTTGATGGCGGAGGTCAAGTCATTGCTTTGAAAGGATGATAGACATGCGTGCATTCGATATTTCCCCGCTGCTCCGTGCCTCGGTCGGTTATGAGAACCTCAACCGGCTGGTCGATTTCGCCAACCGTGGCGACAGTGCCGACAGCGGCTACCCGCCCTATAACATCGAGAAGGTCGGCGATGGTGCCTACCGTATCACCATGGCAGCCGCCGGCTTTTCCCAGGACGAGCTTGACCTGACCGTTCAGGAGAACACGCTGATCGTCACCGGCAAGGCTGCCGACGAAGCCAATGAGGCCGAGCGCACCTTCCTGCACCGCGGCATCGCCAAGCGCGCTTTCGAGCGCCGCTTCCAGCTTGCCGATACCATCAAGGTGACCGGTGCCGGCTTCGAGAACGGCTTGCTGACGGTATCGCTGGTTCGCGAGATCCCTGAGCACAAGAAGCCCCGCAAGGTCGAGATCGGCGCTCCGCTTGCCGCCAATTCCGGCGTCATCGAGGGCCAGAAGCTCGCTGCCGAGTAAATAGCCCGATTGTCCCGGCCCTCCTCATCGGGGGCCGGGTACGTCTCAGGCCGCCAAGCCGGCGGACCTGCGCTGCACGGAAAAGCGCTGGAGCTGGGAGATCGGTTCGGCCCAGCCCGGCTTCAGCGCCGCGGCGCGCGAATAATCCTCATAGGCGTTGCGCATCTCGCCGATCTGCTCGTTGGCGATGCCGCGCACGTAATAGGCGACCTCAGGCTGTTCGGGGCTGCGCTCGATCCCCTGGGTCAGCAACTGGATCGCATCATGGTCGCGACCACCGAGGTGGAAGACCGCGATACCCTTGTTGATATAGGCCTCGGCCGTCTCGGGCCGCGCCCGGATAGCCGCGTCGAAATCGGCAATAGCACCCACCAATTCGTTGCTCTGCATCCGCACGATGCCGCGATTGACGAACGTTGCGGCGCGTTCCTGATGGCTTTGCGCCTCCAGTTCGATCGCCTTGTTACAGGCCTCGAGACCACCACGACCGCCGTGGCCGAGCCGTGCTGCGATGTAGCAGTCATGGCCATAACCACTGCCGATGATTGCCGCAGATGCAGCCGCCGGCCCCGCCGCACACAGCAGCAGGACCGTCAATATCGCCTTCATGTCTACCTCCCCAGGAAGAACGGGGAGACCCTAGCACATCGCGGCGCGGATACTCACAGCGAACGTCAGGCGATGATGTCGGGGATCAGCATGTCCTGGCAGTGCGCGATGTCGTCGCGCAACCGCAGCTTGCGCTTTTTCAGGCGAGCCAGCTGGATCTGGTCATGACCGACCCGGGCGCGCAATGCATCGATGGCAACATCCAGATCGCGGTGCTCGTGCGTCAGCGCTTCGAGGCGCGCTTGCAGTTCAACGCTGTCCACTCGCCGCCCCGCTTCGATTGCCCCGCGAGTCGTTAGCACGGCGGTAACCGGCAGACCAACGACGATACTGCATATGGGGTATGCGCGCAGCCTGTCCGGCTAAAGCTGGGGTTCGTCGTGCCGCTGAAAAATCAATCAAGACAAGGCAGCTAGGCTGTGTTCTGTTCGTTCAAGCCGAAGCCGTTAAGCAAGGGATTTCCACCAATGCCCAATGGACATTTCGCCTCGCTCGCCGCCCGTCACGCGCTGCTCGATACGTCGTTAAGCCAGGAAGGGCAGCGTCCGCTGCCGGACAGCGCCCGCATTGCCGAACTGAAGCGCGAGAAGCTTCGCCTCAAGGAAGAGATGTCCCGCCAGCACTAGGCGAGGGCCGGCGCGCGAGGCGCTATTCCTCGCGCGTCACCTTCTCCAGCCGCTCATGCCGCTCCTGCGCTTCCAACGTCATCGTCGCGATGGCGCGGGCTTCCAGGCGCTGCAGCGAGATCGGCTCGCCGGTGACTTCGCAATAGCCATACTCGCCAGTCTCGATCCGCCGCAGGGCAGCGTCGATCTTGGAGGTCAGCTTGCGCTGCCGATCTCTGGTACGCAGCTCGATCGACCAGTCGGTCTCGCTCGATGCGCGATCGTTGACATCGGGTTCGCGCAGCGATTCTGACTGGAGGGTCGCGAGTGTCTCCTTAGTCTCGCGGTGAATCTCGTCCTTCCACGCGAGCAGCTTCGCGCGAAAATATGCGAGCTGTCGTGGATTCATGAAGCTTTCATCGGCCGATGGCCGATAGTCCTGGGGTAACCGCACCCCGGCGACGACTGAAACCTCGCCTTCATCGATAGCAGAATTTTCGCTCGCCGCGTTCAGCACCGCCGTTGCCGACATTCGCGCCACTCCCGACCCTTTCGCCGGCGATGATCGCCGACGAGACCACCGGCGAAGCCGCCGGCTTTGCTAACGCCACCGTAACTTTCATTACGGCAGGCCAGCCCCCAATCGGGCCTATAGCGAGTGGATTAATGCCCTACAAGGGCCGAACGAAGCCCAGAAGCGGAGCTTCGATCTGCGGGCGCAAGCGGGCGACGACGGCGTCCAACGGTTCGATCAAAGTGGTCATCCAAAAGGCATTTGCATGCAGCAAAAGCTCATTATCCACCATGATTCCAACGTGTCCGGGGAAAAAGGCCAAATCGCCGCGGCGCTGCTCGCCAGACGCGATAGGCGCGAAGGCAGCCCGTTGCTGATCGCTATCGCGAGGGCAGGGAATACCATGCGCAAGCAGCACCGCTTGAGTCAGGCCCGAACAATCGATCCCGCTGCGCGACCGCCCGCCCCACCGATACGGCGTACCTACAAATTGCCGAGCAAGTTCTACTGAATCGCCCGTCAACGGCGCAGTATAGCGACGGTGCAACCACGATGCGCCGGTGGATGTCGCTACTTCTAGGAAATCGCCACTCTCCGATATCGCGGCAATATGGGCGTTGATCGGCAGATTGCCGACGACCGTGGCCTTGATCGAAGGCGCTGCGAACAACAGCGCGTCGCTGGTAATGCGCTGGACGAGAAGCGGGACCGGCGCGGCTAGTGCTGACGCGGCAACCCAACCAACATAGCCATCGACCCCGCACTGGCCCCACATCCATTCCGGCGTGCGGTCGAACACCGTGAACGTCTCGCCGTATAATAGTGTGGACACGGCAATCGAACTTGCCGACCCGGCTGCGCGTACCGGCGTCTCCGGCAAGATCGCAGCCAGATCGACGCCTGCACTGAAATGCGGTGCGACGATACGGTCGGCAAGTCGGATATCGGCTAGGTCCGCCCGGATCGCGTGGATCCGGCGGTCGAGCGTAGCGGACGGCCCGTTAAGCCGCGCCTGGCTAGTGACGGGCGCCCTTGGCTTCGGTGCGGTCGATAAGCTCGGAAAATTCATCGAGGAACGCCGTACCTTGAGCAGTCCGCTCGACAAAGATGTTCCGCAGATCGCTCTCGTCCTTCTGCCGGCGCAGATAGCCGAGCGCGCCGAGCGTGTTGAGCGCGCGAGTGACGACCGGCTTGGAAACCTTGAGCTTGGCGGCCAGCCCGCGAACCGTGTGCGGTCCGTCGGTGAGGTAAACCACCAGCAGCAAAGCCATCTGACGGTTGGTGAGATCCGGTCTGGCCGACTGGACATAGCCGATCAGCGTGCCCATCCAGCTCGAGAGGTTCGTTGATGGACCTTGGTCCGGAGTATCGGTGCGCATGCCGTATCCTCGACGTTTCAACCTGGACCGTGACGGAACAGACCGCAGGCAGTGTCAACCCAACCGATAGGCGGTGTCGTTGTTGCATCGAAAGCATGATTTATTTAGACATGCGTCAGAAAGCGCAACGATAACATAGCGAAGACTGCACGAAGTCCAGTCGCCGCACCACCCTTTGGACGGCCCGGTTTACCCGAGGGTGCCCAGGCGTACAAATCCAAATGCGCCCAGCTCTGCCCTTCGGCGATGAAGCGCTCCAAAAACAAGGCAGCCGTTACGGCCCCGGCAAAGCCACCCTCGGGCGCGTTATTGAGATCAGCGACGCTTGATTTCAGCATGTCGCGATAGCCGGACCATAGCGGCATACGCCACAATTGATCCTGAACCTGCCGACCAGCCACGAGCAGCGCCTCGGCGAGTGCATCGTCGTTGCTGAACATCGCCGGCAGGTCGGGACCGAGCGCGACGCGCGCCGCACCGGTCAATGTCGCGAAGTCGAGCAGCAGGTCGGGCTTGTCCTCCTGCGCCAGCGCCAGCGCGTCGGCCAGGATCAGCCGCCCTTCGGCATCGGTGTTGCCGATCTCGACGGTCAGGCCCTTGCGCGTCTTCAGCACGTCGCCAGGACGAAAGGCGTTGCCGGAAATTGCGTTCTCGACTGCCGGCACGATCAGTCGCAGGCGCACCGGCAGGTCCGCCTGCATGACCAGCCGCGACAGGGCCAGCGCGTGCGCCGCGCCGCCCATGTCCTTTTTCATCAGCGCCATACCGGCGCCGCCCTTGATGTTGAGGCCGCCGCTGTCGAAGGTGACGCCCTTGCCGACCAGCGTCAGTTTGGGATGAGCCGGGTTGCCCCAGCGTAGGTCGATCAACCGGGGTTGCCCGGCAGCCGCGCGGCCGACGGCATGGATTGCAGGAAAACCGTCCCGCAACGCCTCGCCAGTGAAGACCTGCGTCTCGGCACCAAACAACTTCCCCTGCGCGATGATCGCGTCCGCGAGTTCCGCGGGGCCAAGGTCGCCGGCGGGCGTGTCGACCAGGTCGCGGACGAGTGCGACCGCCTCGGCCATCCTCGCCGTGTCCCGGACCGATGCCGGGTCGTTCGACAGCAGCACCCGCGGGCCGGTCGTGTCATCCGATTTCAGGAAGCGATCGAAGCGGTGCTGCGCCAGCAACCAGCCCAGCGCCGCCGCACCGGGCGCCTCGGAGCAGCGATAGACTCCTGCCGGCAGTTTCGACGCGGCGGTCGCCAGTGCCCAGGGATCGACAAGGCCGTCGCTGCCGACACCGACCGCGACGCTCCAGTCCTCCGCGCCGTCGCCCGCCAGGATCGCGACTTCGCCTGGCTTGCCGGTAAAGCGTGCTGCCGCGACTCCTGTCCGCGCCCGCGCACCGGCCAGCTTCAGCCAGGCTTCAAGCCGGTCCTTGCCGATGATGTGCAGAGTCCGTGCCGGCTCACCGCCGTCGAGACGCAGGAGCGCGGCAAAGTCGGTCATACGGCGACGCCCATCAAATCGTAATCGTCGGCATCCTCCACCAGCACGCTGACGATCTCGCCGACCGCCAGGCCATGCGCGTCGCGGAGGTGAACCTGCCCGTCGATCTCCGGCGCATCGGCCTTGGAGCGTCCCGACGCGCCGCCCTCGCCGTCGACGATGTCGATGATGACATCGACAGTGCGCCCGATCTTGGCCTGCAGCTTGGCTGCCGAAATGCGCGCCGAAGCTGCCATGAAGCGCTCCCAGCGCTCCAGCTTGAGCTCCTCGGGGACATGATTGGGCAGTTCGTTTGCCGCGGCACCCGCCACCGCTTCATATTTGAAGCAGCCGACGCGATCGAGTTGCGCCTCTTCCAGCCACTCCAGCAGATAATCGAAATCGGCATCCGTCTCGCCCGGAAAACCGACGATGAAGGTCGAGCGCAGGGTGATGTCGGGGACGATCTGGCGCCAATAGCGGATGCGGTCGAGCACCTTGGCCTCGTTCGCCGGGCGCCGCATGGCGCGCAGCACGGCGGGCGACGCATGCTGGAAGGGAATGTCGAGGTACGGCAGCACCAGGCCGTCGGCCATCAGCGGCATCAGCGCGTCGACGTGCGGGTATGGGTAGATATAGTGCAGCCGCACCCAGGCGCCGAGCTTGCCGAGATCGCGCGCCAGGTCGACGATATGCGCGCGGTGCGCCTCGCCGTTGAGCGACGACTCTGCATGGCGGATGTCGACGCCATAGGCCGAGGTGTCCTGGCTGATCACCAGCAGCTCGCGGGTGCCCGCCGCGACCAGCTTTTCGGCTTCGCGTAGCACGGCGTTGGCCGGACGGCTGACCAGATCACCGCGGATCGACGGAATAATGCAGAACTTGCAGCGGTGGTTGCAGCCCTCCGAGATCTTCAGATAGCTGTAGTGACGCGGCGTCAGCTTCAGCCCGGCGTCGGGCACCAGATTCAGAAAGGCCGACGGCGGCATCGGCGCGGCTTCGCGCACTGCGCCGACAACCGCCTCGTATTGCTGGGGCCCACTGACCGCGAGGACCTTGGGATGGACGCGGCGGATCATCTCGGCCTCGTTGCCCAGGCAGCCGGTGACGATGACGCGCCCATTGGCGGCAATCGCCTCGCCGATGGCTTCAAGGCTTTCGGCCTTGGCGGAATCAAGAAAGCCGCAGGTGTTGACCAGCACGACATCGGCGTCGGCATAGCTCGGCGACATTTCATAGCCGTCGGCGCGCAGCCGGGTCAGGATGCGTTCGCTGTCGACCAGCGCCTTGGGGCAGCCAAGCGAGACGATGCCGACCTTCGGCGGTCGGGGCAGAGTAAGGACCATCGCGCCGCCCATAGTGGGTTTGCGGCCTCGCGTCATCTCTTGTGGCGCCCCTGCGGCCTCAGCCCCGCGCCGGGAGCACCTTGACCGGGTCCACTGCCGTCCGCCCCCGCCGCAGTTCGAAGTGCAGCTGCGGCTCGGTGACGGCACCGGTGCCGCCGGCTCGCGCGATGATGTCGCCGCGCTGGACGCGTTTCCCCCGGGTCACGAGCACTGCCGAATTATGTCCATAGGCGCTGACCCAGCCATCGGCATGCTTGATCAACACGAGGTTGCCGAACCCCGCTACCGCATCACCCGCATAGGCAACGACGCCGTCCGCCGCGGCGCGGACCGGGTCACCGACGTCCGCGGACAGATTGACGCCGTCGTTGAAGCGTCCACCGGGCTTGGCACCGAACGTCGAGACGATGCGCCCGGTCAGCGGCCATTCGAACCTGGGCGCCGGACCGGTGAACGCCGGCAATGGCTTCAGCGCCGGGACCGGCGTGGAGGGTGCGCTGGTCGAGGCTGTTCGCGGTGGCCGGGCGCTAACCGGGCGACCCGAGACAAGACGGCCCGCGACGGCCGGCTCGGCGCCGGTGATCAGGTCGTCGATGTCGATCTTGAAGGCGGCGGCGCGCTGCTCGATGCTCATCGCCGCGATGACCTGTACCGAGGGCAGCAGCAGCCGGTCGCCGATCTCCAACGTGTAGGGCGCACGCAAGCGGTTCATGGCAATGACCCGCGACCATTCCACGCCATAGGCGCGCGCGATCGAAATGCCCGATTCGCCGGCGTGAACGGTGTGGACCCGGCCACCGGGTACCTTCAACGGCTGGCCGGCGAACACGAGCGGACTGGGCAGCCCGTTCGCCGCGAGCAGCGCCCCGAGCGGTATGCGGGTGCGCTCCGCAATCTGCGCCAGCGTCTCGCCGGCGCCGACGGTGACATTGCCCGGGTTCAGCTCGACGGCGTCGGGGACCACCCTGCGTGCCACCCAGGCAGGCTTGGGCGGTACCGCAACGGGAGCCTTGACCGCGACGGGGTGGGCGGCCGGGAAGGGATCGAACGGCTGCTGCCGTCCGCACGCGGCGAGCGCGACCAGGGTAAGCAAGGCGACAAGGCGAAACAGCGGCACTGTCGGGCTGTAGCGGGTAATGCGTCTCAGGTGAATCGCCGTGCGCCGGGCTGGCGAAAATATCGGTCGGGCGCTTATGCGGCGGCGAGGGCGTCCAGCGCGATCCGCAACCCGGCGAGGCTCTCGCGGTGGGTCAGGTCGAGGTGCAGCGGGGTCACCGAGATCAGGCCGTGACGGATCGCCTTGAGGTCGGTTTCGCGTCCCGGCTCAGCGACTTCACGCCCGAAACCGAACCAGAAATACGGAAACCCGCGCGGGTCGACGCGCGCATCGAGGGCGATATGCCCGTAGTCGCGAAAGCCTTGCTCGGTGACCTCGACGCCGCGCACTTCGGCCGCGGGCAGGCCCGGAAAGTTGATGTTGACCAGCATTCCCGGCGCCCAGTCGACCGCCAGCAGGCGCTTGACGATGCCCGCGCCGTGGACGGTGGCTGCCTCGAAACGCTCCTGCCCCGCGGTATAGTCGCTCATCACCTGGCTCATCGCTATCGAGCGGATGCCGGCGAGGCACCCTTCCATCGCCGCCGAGACGGTGCCCGAATAGGTCACATCCTCCGCCAGATTGCCGCCGCGATTGACCCCGGACAGCACCAGGTCGGGCCGGTGGTCCTTCATGACATGACCCAGCGCCAGCATGACGCAATCGGTCGGCGTGCCCTTCACGGCATAGCGCCGGTCGTCGAGCTTGCGCAGCCGCATCGGCTCCGACAGCGTCAGCGAATGGCCGGCGCCCGACTGTTCCTCGGCCGGGGCGACGACCCAGACATCGTCCGACAGCTCCGCCGCGATCTGCTCCAGCGCGATCAGGCCGGGGGCATGGATACCGTCGTCGTTGGTGACGAGAATGCGCATCTAAGTCCTTAGTCGGGGCGGAGTTCGGTGATCCCGCCCATGTATGGCAACAGTGCGTCCGGCACGCGGACCGAGCCGTCGGCGCGTTGGTAGTTCTCCAGCACCGCGACCAGCGTCCGGCCGACAGCAAGGCCGGAGCCGTTGAGCGTGTAGACGAACTTGGTGCCCTTCTCGCCCTTGACCCGGAAGCGCGCGTCCATGCGCCGCGCCTGGAAGTCGCCGCAGTCTGAGCAGCTGCTGATCTCGCGGTACTGGTCCTGCCCGGGTAGCCAGACTTCCAGGTCGTAGGTCTTGCGCGCCGAGAAGCCCATGTCGCCGGCGCACAACAGCATCCGGCGATAGGCCAGCCCGAGCGCGTCGAGCACCCCTTCGGCGCAGGCAGTCATCCGCTCATGCTCGGCGGGCGCGTCGTCGGGGGCGACGATGCTGACCATCTCGACCTTCTCGAACTGGTGCTGGCGGATCAGCCCGCGCGTGTCGCGCCCCGCCGACCCCGCCTCGGAGCGAAAGCACGGCGTCAGCGCGGTAAAGCGCAGCGGCAGCACGGTCGCATCCAGGATCTGCTCGCGCACGAGATTGGTCAGCGACACCTCGGCGGTGGAGATCAGGTAGCGCCCGTCGGTGGTCTTGAAGAGGTCTTCCTCGAACTTCGGCAGCTGGCCGACGCCGTACACCGCCTCCTGTTTCACCAGCAGCGGCGGTGCGACCTCCAGATACCCATTCGCCGCCACCTGCCGGTCGAGCATGAACTGCCCCAGCGCGCGGTGCAGCCGGGCAAGGGAACCCTTCAGGACAGCGAAACGTGCGCCAGCAATAGCGGCGGCCGCTTCGGGATCATAGCCGAGCTTCAGTGCGAGAACGTCATGCTCGACCGGCTTGAAATCGAAGCTCGGCCTGGTGCCGCGCTCGTGGACGACGACATTGCCATGCTCGTCGACGCCATCGGGCACGTCGGCGAGTGGCAGGTTCGGCAGGGCCGCGATGGCGTTCTGCAGTGTCTCCGCCGCACTGTTGTCGATCAGCGCGTCCTTGAGCGCCTGCACCCGGGCGAGCAGGTCCTGCGCCAGCGTCGCATTCTTTTGCGCCATCGCCTGGCCGATCTGCTTCGACAGGGCATTGCGCTCGGCAACGCTGTCCTGGGCTCGCGTCTGCTCGGCGCGGTGGCTGGCATCGAGCGCGAGCAACTCGCCCGACAGCGGCTCCAGCCCCCGCCGCGCCAGCCCGGCGTCGAAGGCGGCCCCGTCGGCGCGAATGAGTTTGATGTCGTGCATGATGCCCGCGGCTATGCCGACGCCTCGCATAATGGGCAAGCCCAAGGGGACTCTTGCCCCGCCCCGCGCCGCACCGCTACAAACCCCTAAGTGATCGTTACCTGCCCCGAATGCGGCGCGCGCTACCGCCTCGCCGATGATGCCATCCCGCCGGAGGGGCGCGCCATGCGGTGCGCCGGGTGCAGCCACCGCTGGTACCAGGCCGCCCCCGATGCGCCGGCGCCCCAGCCCGAACTGCCCGCCGCCCTGCAGCAGGAGTTCGGGATCGAGACCTCGACACCTCCCGTCGCGCTCGTCACCGCTCCGGCGCCCGAGCCCGCGCCGACCCCGGAGCAGCTCGCCTGGACCCCCGCGCCCGACATCGACGAGCCGGCGACCGACGACGCGCCCCGGTCGCGCACGCTGCTCAAGAATGCCCTTGCCGTCATCCTCGGCCTGGCATTCACGGCGGGAGCGGCGGCGATGTGGGTGCCCGGGCTCGACCTCGGCAAGATTCCCCTGCCGCGCATCATCCTGCCACCCGTCGACCTGTCGCAGGTCCCGTGGCTCGACCGCCTGGTCAACCGCCCCGCACCGGTGGTCTCGCCGCTGACCATCGGCTTCAGCGTCGATCGCCAGGCGCTTGCCGACGGCCGCCCGCTGTTCGTCATCGCCGGCACGGTCACCAACCCGACGGCCGTCCGCCAGGAAGTGGGAGCGATCACCGGGCACCTCGTCGATCCCGGCAACGCCGTGACCTTCAGCTGGCGCATCGCCCCGCCGGTCGCCGCCCTTGCGCCGCACCAGCGCGTCGAGTTCGAGAGCAGCGCCATCGGCCAGCCTTATGGCGGCGAGCGCGTCACCCTGAGGTTCGCGAACTAGGCCTTCCCGGCACTAGCCGCGCCGCCCGAAATGGCTATGGTCCGCCTCCCGGACACGCCATTATCAGGAGAGCGCCGTGAATTTCGACTATACCGACAAGTCCAAGGACCTCATCGAACGGCTGCGCGCCTTCATGGGCCAGCACATCTATCCCAACGAAGCCCGCTACGAGCAGGAAGTCGCTGAGGGCGAGCGCTGGAAGGTCCTGCCCCTCATCGAGGAACTCAAGCCGCTGGCCCGCGAGGCCGGCCTGTGGAACCTGTTCCTCAACATCTCGGCGCACGACACCGAGGAGTGGAAGGGCCCCGGCCTGACCAACCTCGAATACGCGCCGCTCTGCGAGGAAATGGGCCGCGCCGGCTGGTCGAGTGAAGTGTTCAACTGTTCCGCTCCCGATACGGGCAACATGGAAGTCCTGCGTACCTATGGCTCCGAGGAGCAGAAGGCCAGGTGGCTGCGCCCGCTGATGGACGGCAAGATCCGCTCCGCCTTCCTGATGACCGAGCCTGCCGTCGCCTCGTCGGACGCGACCAACATCGAGACCTCGATCCGCCGCGACGGCGACGATTATGTCATCAACGGCCGCAAGTGGTGGTCGTCGGGCGTCGGCGACCCGCGCTGCGCCATCGCCATCGTCATGGGCAAGACCGACACCGGCGCCGCCCGCCACGAGCAGCAGTCGCAGGTGCTGGTGCCACTCGACGCGCCCGGCATCACCAAGGTCCGCGCGCTCAAGGTGTTCGGCTATGACGATGCCCCGCACGGCCATTACGAGGTCATCCTCGACAACGTCCGCGTTCCCGCCAGCAACGTCGTGCTGCGCGAGGGCGCCGGTTTCGAAATCGCGCAAGGCCGCCTCGGGCCGGGCCGCATCCACCACTGCATGCGCTCGATCGGTGCCGCCGAGCGGGCGCTGGAGAAGATGTGCAAGCGCCTGAAGTCGCGCGTCGCCTTCGGCAAGCCGATCAGCGAGCAGGGCGTCTGGCACGAGCGCATCGCCGATGCCCGCATCGCCATCGAGCAGGCGCGGCTGCTGACCCTCAAGACCGCGTACATGATGGACACCGTCGGCAACAAGGCGGCCAAACGCGAGATCGCCATGATCAAGGTCGTCGCCCCCAACATGTCGTGCATGATCCACGACATGGCGATCCAGGCACATGGCGGCGGCGGCGTCTGCCAGGATTACGGCCTGGCGTCGGGCTATGCCGGCCAGCGCACCCTGCGCCTCGCCGATGGCCCGGACGAGGTCCACCGCGTCGCAATCGCGAAGGAAGAACTGCGCCGCTACAACTGAGGCGGCGCACCGGAACCCGAGGCTAGCGCCCGTCGGCAACCCAATCCCCGTCCCTGCGTTATAGCGGGAACAGAAAAAAGGAAGCCTGTGATGCGTATTAACAAGTCTCTTGGTGCCTTGGCGGCCCTGATCGCGGTCTCGACCATCGCGCCTGCATCGGCGATGGCTAATCAGCCGCGCTACGACAGCGGCTATTCGAGCAACGATGGCCGTTATCAGCGACAAGAAGTACGCTATGACCGGGACGACCGGCGCTATGATCGGAACGACCGGCGGCATTACCGCGGCCGCAACCGTGGTCGTTGTGACGGCGGTAACGGCGCGGTCGGTACGATCGGCGGCGGCGTCGGCGGTGCCCTGATCGGTAACGCGGTCGGCGGCGGAACGCTCGGCACGGTCGCTGGCGGCGTCGGCGGAGCGCTGCTCGGTCGTCACCTCGACAAGAAGAACACCAAGTCCAAGAACGGCTGCTGAATCAACGTCCAGCTACAGGCCGGGAGGCTTGTGGCTGGACCTCGGCGCGGCACGACTACCCCCTATCAGTTGAGACGTCCTGTCGATCCGCGACGAAGAAACGCAGAAGCGGTCGGTCGACCTGCCGAGATCAGCTTCGATCGCGAGCGGTGCGGTCGTTATCGAGCAAACGCCTGGCGGAAAACGGTTTGATCGTGCGGCGATTGTGTCGACGTCCGACCCGTCTTCATCTGGTCGGCAAGCTGCGATAAAACGCGCATCGCCGTTGCTGTTGCGGCCGGTCCATTTGCGACTTACCGTCTTTCACCATGACAAAACCGGTTCGTAATATCGTGATCGTCGGCGGCGGCACAGCCGGCTGGCTCACCGCTGCAATCATTGCCGCCAAGCATCGGGGCCGGAGCCCTGAGAATTTCACCGTCACGCTGGTGGAGTCGCCGAACATCCCGATTCTCGGCGTTGGCGAGGGAACGTGGCCGACGTTGCGTTCGACACTGAAAAAGATCGGCGTTTCCGAGACCGACTTTATCCGTGAGTGCGACGCATCGTTCAAGCAGGGCGCGCTGTTCGCAAAATGGACGACCGGTGCGCCCGACGACGCCTATTACCATCCGCTGGTGCTGCCAGAAGGGTTCGAGCGTCTCAACCTCGTGCCGCACTGGCTGCGGAATGGCGGCGACATGAGCTTCTGCGACGCAGTGTGCACGCAGGGTGTCGTCTGCGATGCGGGCCTAGCGCCGAAGACGATCTCGACGCCGGAATATGACGGCCTGCAGAATTACGCCTATCATCTCGACGCGGGCAAGTTCGCGCCCTTCCTGCAGCGCCATTCCACCGAGAAGCTCGGCGTCCGCCATGTGCTCGCGGACGTCCAGCGCGTTGTGCTCGCAGAAGACGGTGATATCGAGAGCGTCATCACCGAGCAGGCAGGCGAGATAAAGGGCGATCTGTTCGTCGACTGCACCGGCTTCTCGAGTCTGTTGCTGGGCAAGGCCCTCGGTGTCGGCTTCAAGGACCTGAGCAACACATTATTCTGCGACACGGCACTGGCGGTGCAGATCCCGTATGAGAGCGAGACGAGCCCCGTTGCCACGCACACTATTTCGACCGCGCAAAGCGCAGGGTGGATCTGGGACATCGGCCTGCCGACACGTCGCGGCGTCGGCCATGTCTATTCGAGCAATCACCAAACCGACGACGAAGCGGAGCGGGAACTGCGCGCCTATATCGGCGATGCCGCGAACGGACGATCGGTTCGCAAGATCAAGCTGCGTGCAGGCCACCGGGAGACGTTCTGGAAGCGCAATTGCGTCGCCGTTGGCATAGCCGCCGGCTTCCTCGAGCCACTCGAATCCTCGGCGATCGTGCTGATCGAGCTATCGGCCAAGATGATTGCCGAGCAGATGCCGGTGAACCGTGAGGTCATGGACATCGTCGCCCAGCGCTTCAACGAGAACACATCTTATCGTTGGGGCCGGATCATCGATTTCCTCAAGCTCCACTACGTCCTCAGCAAGCGCCGCGACACGGCGTTCTGGCGCGACAACATGCTGCCGGAGTCGATCCCGGATCGGCTGAAGGACCTGCTCCTGCTGTGGCGCTATCAGCCGCCGTGGTTTCACGATGAGTTCGACCGCGTCGACGAGGTGTTTCCCGCGGCGAGCTATCAATATGTCTTGTACGGCATGGGCTTTCGGAGCGAGCTGGAGTCGAGCGGACTGGCTGGCGAAGCGCGTGATGCCGAGCGCGCCATGCGAGACAATGCGCGCAATTCCGAGCGCCTGCGAGCCGGGCTGCCGCGCCATCGCGAGCTGCTGCGCAAGATCGCGGAGCATGGTCTGCAACCGGTTTAAACCGGCGCGAGGAGGCATCTGCGGGGCGCGGAGGCCAGTGGGTCTCCGACGCCAGCTATGCAGGCCCTATGCGTTGCGCAGGGCCTGCAGCACGCGCGCGCGAATCCGACCGTAATTGCCCTGCCCGAGAGGGCCCAGCGTACCATGTTGGTCTTCCGGCAGGTGGGCCAGCGGGTGGCCTTCGGTCCGGAAGACATAATGATCGAAAAATGCCCGCCACGCCTCGCGTTCGGGCGCCGGCCGCTCCGCGAGAGTGATCATGGCGAGCAACATCGACGTGAATGGCGCATCCGGGCCCGCCTGAAACGCATCCCACCAGTAATTGACCAGCATGTTGACTGGTGCCGTCGCCTCGACGCGGTGCCACCAGAGCTTCGGCAGATAGAGAGCGTCGCCGGGGCCAAGGTCGGCGACCATGGCTTTGGCGCGGGCAGCGGCGAGCCGGGGATAGCGCGGATCCCCGGGCGAGGTCCCCTCGGCCATGCTCACGGGCGCCCCGGCCAGCGTGTTGTCGATCGATCCGACATAAAGGTCGCCGATCGCATCCGGCGGGTAGAGGGTGAAGCGACGGCGCCCGGCAACGACGCAGGCGATGTTCTCGAACGTGTCGTAGTGGCAGGAGACGTTCGAGCCGGTGCCAATCCAGATGCGCGCGTTGACGCCCGGCGGCACGAGCGGCGTGGGGTTTTCCTCGTTGAAGCCGGGCAAATAGGTCTCGGTCGGGAGCGATCCGACATAGATGCTCGGCGATCCCGGCGCTGCGGCACTGGCCAGGATGCGATCGACGGCGGTCAGCAGGTCCATGTCGAGACGCTGGAAATTGAACCTTCGCCGCCATCGGCGTAGAAATACCGGCCGGCGATATCGGGTTTGCCGAGAAAGACATGCGCAGCCGCCGGCCCGGCAAAGCGGGCAAGATAGCTACGTAGTGCGGTGGGAGACTCAGCGGCCGCCTGGACGATTGGCCAGTCGCGGAAAACGCCACGCAGGATGGCGGGCCGGCATCGCTCCGCCACCTCGCGGCGAAACGTCGGGGCATCGGCGAAGCATGACGGATCGACCTCCGCCACCGACGGCAGCTCGCCATCCGTTTCGGGCCGTGTCATGCGCCGGCTAGGCGCCGGTTTCGGCGACGCGCGAGCACGCCGATCTGATTGAGTGAGAAAAGGATGCAGTGGGCTGCCTGGAGATAGCCGCTTTGGAATAATTCGACGACGTCCGCGCCTTCGAGTTCAGCCAGGCGATCTCGGCTTATCGTGTAGAGGCCGGTGAGATCCACCGTCTCGCCATCATCGAACTTGAGGCTGATATCGATCGACTCGATCAATTTCAGTTTCAACAGGGCGTTGATGAAGTCGGTGGTGGCATCCAGGCCACCCTTGAGCTGGCCCAGCGCCCATTGGATGCGACGAAGGGCGCCGCTGGGCTCGCCATCCTCATCGAAGAGCGCAATCGTCGCCTGACCCGCAAACCGGGGGTGCGCAACGTCAACGGCGATTTCCTCCTCGGTGAACAGAAAACCCTGCCGCTGCAGATCTAGGGGCCGGAACAGCCCGTCCACCTCTCCGGCGCCCTCGACAAGCGTCTCGCCGGGCTTGAAGCCGAATACCGCGCCCACAAAAAAGGCACCGGTTTCGGGATCCTTGGCGAAGAAGATCGGGCAGACGGCGGCCGCCGCCGCGAATTCGCCCAGGACGATGGTCACGAAGCTTGGATGCTGACCCACGAAGCCATGCATCCGGAGCGCCTTGTGCGTCTCGGTGTTCAGGATTTCCAGTTGTTCGGTCATGCCCGCTCCTTTGGCGAAGCATCGGCGGGCGCGGCGTTGCAGGCAACCCGATTTCGGCACGCCGCCGGGCTGCGGACGCATCTTGTGTTCGACCAGTCGGCCTGGACTAGGCCAAGGCGGTCACGGTTGGTCGGGCGGCCGCCGCAGCTAGCCCGTCGACGTCGGATCGATAATCGGATGAAGTCGGCTCTGATCGAGCAGAGGCGAGTCCTGCAGGGTGCAAGGGACATTCCTGTCACCCTGCACCCTGCTGCATCCAAACAATTGCCTGATCGATTGGCAGGTCGTTTAGAAGTGGAACCGCGCGCCGGCCGTGTAGCGCCGACCATATGACCACACATCGAGCAGCTGATTATTGAAGCGACCATGCGTGCTGTAGGTCGAGTTGTTGATGTTGGTCGCTTCACCGAAGAGCGTGACATGCTCGTTGATGTCCCAACTCGTCGATGCATCGACCTGAAGCTGCCTGTTCACATAAACCGGCTCGGCGCCAAACGCACCGGTCGAGCCTTGGCCGAGCTGCAGCAGATACTGGTCGCGCCAGTTCACCGCAGCGCGGATCTGGAAGCCATGCTTGTCGTAGAAACCGACGAAGTTGGCAGACTTGGCCAGGCCCGGAACCGAGAAGCCCGTGCCGGTGATGTTCGCCGAGTCGAACTTGCGGTTAGTCGACGGGATCGTGGCATTGGCCTGGAAGCCGAAGCCGCTGCTGCCGAAGATTTGCTGCCAGGCGATTTCGACGCCCTTCACCGTGGCATTCGGGCCGTTAACCCGAAGCTGGACATTGAACTTCGCGATTTGCCCCGTGGACGGATCGATGACGTTGTTGATTGTCTGAGACTGCACACCGCCGACGATGAAGTTGCTGATGTTCTTCACGAAGCCGTTGACGGCGAAGTACGAGTTCCGATGATAGTACCACTCGACGCCCAGGTCGTAGTTGTCGGACAGGTACGGGGATAGATCCGTATTTCCGCCGGTCGCGGCGAGGGTGCCGACGCGCAAGGTGCTGGGAACGACCGTCGGCCGCAGGTCGGCGAGAGCAGGCCGGGTCAAGGTGCGCGATGCATCGGCGCGCACGACCAGGTTCGACGTGACGTCCAGCTTCAGATCGACGCTCGGCAGCAGGAACGAATATTTGTTCTTGCCGATGATCGGCTGCGGGTTGCTGTAGCCGTTGCCGTTCGGCCCGAGCGATGGGTCCGGCGCGATCAGCGTCGGATCGCCCGGCGGACGATACAGGCCGAGCAGGATCCGGCCGAGTGCCATGGTGCGCACGCTCGTGCTTTCGCGACGTACGCCCGCCGAGACGCGGAACGGCATGCCGGCAATCTCATTCTCGAACGCCGCCTTGAAGAAGATGCCCAGCACTCGCTCCCGCACCTCGAGAACGGTGCCAGGATCCAGCATCGGCACGATCTTCGGCCCATTCGGGAAGGCCGCTTCGATTTGCGCGTATACCTTGTACGGATCGAACCTCGGGATCGCGGGCACGATATTGCCCGTGTATCCAGGGAAGAAATTCTCGGTGCTGACGTACGGCAGGAAGGTATCCGGTGTCGCCTGGCTGAGGCCGACCCGGCCCGACTGCGGACCGTAACCGGAATACGCCACCGACGCGCCGTTGAGCGAGGTATTCGTCGTCTCCGTGTGCAGGCGGTCCTCGACATACTGGCCGCCGAAAGTGACCTTCAGGTCGTCCTTATCCCAGTTCAAGGAGCCACGGGCCTGCTTGACGACGTCGGTATTATAGTCACCGCCCCGGAACTGCACGTGCGATCCAGCCAGTGTCTGGCTGCCGAAGTCAGCGGCGTTGCCGCGAGGTCCGAAATCATGGATCGACGGAATGTACTTGTTGCTGTTGCCGAGGATCGTGACGCCCGTATTGGCCCCAAGGATCGTACTGGCCTTGATGCATGACGTCGGCGGAGTTGTTGACGTGGCGCCGGCGGGGAAGACGCAGGGAGGCGTGATGAACGTGCCATTCGGATCCGGGTTGAAACCGCCATAACCCAGGAAGGCCTGATCGTTGACCTGCAAGTGGCCGGGATTCTTGACGCTCTTCGAATAGGCACCGTCAAGGTCGAGCGTCAGATGCTCGACGATCTCCCACTTCATGTTGAGGCCGGTCTGGTTCGTCCGGAGCACGTTGCGCGTCCGGATCGCGATGAGATCGTTCGGGGTGCCGAACTGATTGAAGTCGACGATCGTACCATTCGCGTCGGTCTTGACGTTGCGCAGATCGGTGCCGTTGAACCACGCGGCGGTCTGACCATTGTTGGTCCGCAGGTTCTGCCTGCTGAAATTATCATCGAGCGTAAACAGGATGGTGTCGGTCGGGCGCCATTGAAGCGCGAGGCGGCCGTCGACCCGCTCGTCCAGATTGTTTTCCTGCGCCGCAAGGATACGCTGCGGGAACCAGGCTGGCTTGGTTTCCTTGTTGGCCGGCGTGAAGTCGGACACGGCGCAGCTTGCGGTGCGCTGGCAGGGGTAGAGAGTGATGCCCACCCAGCCGTTGGTGCCGGCGTTGTTCGTCGTCGTATCGCGCCGTGAATAAGCGATGTCGGCAAGGATGCCGAACTTGCCGTCTGCGAACGTATCCGAGACAAGCAGGCCGCCGGTCGGCCTGACGTTCTTGTTGCGGGACTGCATCGTGCCCGATGCCGTCGCAGCGACGTGAAAGCCCTCGCGGTCGAACGGCTTGGGGAAGGCGATGTCGACGGTGCCGCCAATGGCGCTGGTCGACAGCGCGACGTCCGGCGTCTTGAGCACGCTGAGGCGGCCGACGAAGTCCGATCCGACGGTGGTGAAATCGACGCCGCGGTTGCCCGTCGCGGTCGAGATGTGGCGGCCGTCGTACAACGTATCGACGAAACCGCCGCCGAAGCCGCGGATGCTGACGCCGGTCGCGTCGCCGCGTGAGCCGGAGCGCTGGATCGTGACGCCGGGGAGACGCTGGAGTGCCGAGGCGACGTTCGCATCGGGGAACTTGCCGATGTCCTCGGCCGAAATCACGTCGACGACACCCGCCGATTGACGCTTTAGATCAAGGTTGCGGACGAGCGAGCCGATCAGGCCGGTGACGACGATTTCGTCTCCGTTCGCTCCGGCATCCGGGGCCCCCGGGGAAGTTCGAGACGCGGCGGCTGCCGTTTCCGCCTGCTGCGAGGTCGGCGGCGGCTGGTCTGCCGCGCGTTGCGGTGTGCTCGACAAGGCGGGATCCGATGTCGCCTGCAATGTCGTGGACGATGAAGGCTGACCCGGCGTTGACTGGGCGTACGCGGCATTTGCCGCGACGAGAGCCAATAGGCTCGACGCGCCGGTCAGCGCCGATCCGAACCTTACACGACGAACAGCATTGTCCAACGCGCGGCATGACGAAATGATCATGACCCCCCCCCTGTTATGCAACTCGGCCATTGGAGGCCGTAGTCACGACTATTCTATGTGCCGAATGCAGTGTGGCTGGCTCCACTTGGAGTCGTCACCTGCTCGCCACTTGTTGACATAGATAAATACCCGAGAGCCTTTGCTGTCAACAAGCTATTGCGGCTAATGTCGATTGACGATTACGATTTTTCAATTGGTCGTCAGCGCTTCGAAATGGCGTTGATTTTACACCAGAAAAATCTTTCGAACGACGGCCAGACTGACTTCTCGCCAATCTGGCGGCTCGCCATGCTTCGCTCTTCGACACGAACCCAGTCTTGATGCTTGTAAACATCGAGCCGAGCGCGAGTAACGCCTACCTCCGGACTTGAGTAAGGCCAGAGCATCGACTGGTGCCGAGAGCCCGAACTTCCAGCGGTGCGCCCGTACTGCGCTGCTGCTACCGGGCGACGCAGGGCCCACGCCAGAGGCCGCTCCCAACGTTAAGCCAGGGACGAACCATCGACTCGAAGTCTTTGCTGGCAGCTAGTATTGGCAGGGGTGGTCGAAGGGCGACGGGGGAACTGCTTCGCGAGAATCGAGAGTAGAACACGGAGGCTCGCAGCTAGAGTCTTCCATTAGCCAGCAGAAATGGCCCCAAAGCGCCCAGCGTTTTTACGATAGCTCGCACAGACCAGCATCCGCCAGCGATCACGGTAGAGCTAAAATCGCGGTTTGGTCTTCTGCAATCTCCCCCGGTCGTTCACGACCGGGGGGATGGTGCCCAGGAAAGGACTCGAACCTTCACATCGTTACCAATACCAGCACCTGAAGCTGGCGCGTCTACCAATTCCGCCACCTGGGCAGGTTGCGAGGCGCGGAGGTAGGGGACGGTGCGGCGGGTGTCAATCGCGTTACGCACAGATGATGTCGTGCGCGTCTCGATTAGCGTTGCGGCTGCGACGGCGGGAGAGTTGTCATCGGGCGGGGGCTGCGCCACAAGGCGCCGGATGCTGCGGGAGCCGTGGCTGGACAGGCAAAGCGAAGGTTGGGCGATGGACGGGCTGGTAGTGATCGTCGGCGGCTCAGGGTTCATCGGCCGTTACCTGGTGCAGGTGCTGGCCCAGACCGGGGTGCGTATCCGCGTTGTCGCGCGTAATCCGCAAAGCGCGCTGTATCTGCGGCCGCTCGGCGCCGTCGGCCAGATCCAGCCGTTCGGCGGCAATGTCGGTGACCTCGGCAGCATGGCGGCGGCGTTCCACGGTGCAACGGCGGGCGTTAATCTCGCCGGTATCCTGGCGGAGAGCGGCGGCCAAAGCTTCAACAAGGTCCAGGCGACAGGCGCGGCCAATGTCGCCCGGGCGGCAGCCAACGCCGGCGTGAGCGCCTTCGTGCAGGTCTCCGCGATCGGCGTCGATGCGAAGGCCGAGGCGGGCTATGCGCGGACCAAGGCGCAGGGCGAGGCGGCGGTGCACGCCGCGCTGCCGCACGCGACGATCGTGCGACCCTCGATCGTCTTTGGTCAGGAGGACCAGTTCATCAACCGCTTTGCCGGGCTTGCGGCGCGCCTGCCGGTGATGCCGGTGGTGGCGGGCGGCACGCGCTTCCAGCCGGTGTTCGTGCTCGACGTCGCGCGCGCCATCGCCGCCGCGCTTGCCGATCCCGAGGCGCATGGCGGCAGGACCTATTCGCTGGGCGGTCCGCGCACCTATACGTTCCGCCAGATCCTCGCCTTCATCATGCACGAGATTCGCAGCAAGAAGTCGCTGGTCGAAGTGCCGGACGGTATCGCCGCGATGATGGCCAAGCTCGGGCGCTTCGTTCCCGGTGCGCCGATGACCTGGGACCAGTGGCAGATGCTCCAGCATGACAATGTCGTGCCGCAGGGCGCGCCCGGGCTGGCGGAGCTGGGCATCGAGCCGACGCCGCTGGAGAGCATCGCGCCGGCCTATCTCGAGCGCTACCGTACCGGCGGACGCTTTCACCGCGATCCGCTGGTCGCCTGAGGTCGCGTAACGTCGTCATCCCGGCGCAGGCCGGGACCCATCATGCCGGGCCTCGAACACTCCGCTCGAACCGACGACCTTCAATTGATAATGCGATGATCATAAGGAAGCGCCGTGGAGCATTCGCTACTCGACATCATCATCCTCGGCATTGTCGAGGGGATCACCGAGTTTTTGCCGGTGTCGTCGACCGGGCATCTCATCCTCGCGGGCGAACTGCTCGGCTATGACGCGGAACGCTGGAAACTGTTCAATATCGTCATCCAGCTCGGCGCGATCCTGGCGATCGTGGTGCTGTACTGGCGGACCTTCTGGACGGTGCTGCGCGGGCTGGCGACGCGCGATGCCGGTTCGTGGCGCTTTACCCGTAACGTGCTGCTGGGCTTCATACCCGCGGCAGTGATCGGGCTGGCGTTGCACAAGCAGATCGAGGCACTGCTGGGCAATGCGGTGGTGGTTGCCGTCGCGCTGATCGTCGGTGGCATCGGTATCCTGGCGGTCGAGCGTTGGGCCAAGCGTGCCACTGTCGAGGGAGTCGCGGCGATGCCGGCACGGACCGCCCTCGGCATCGGCTTCGTCCAGTGCCTCGCGATGGTGCCTGGAGTCAGCCGCTCCGGCGCGACAATCATGGGTGCGCTGGCGATGGGCGTGCAGCGGCGTACGGCTGCGGAGTTCAGCTTCTTCCTGGCGGTGCCGACGATGCTGGGCGCGACGGCGCTCGAGCTGTTCAAGAACCGCGCGGCGCTGGATGCCGGCGAATTTCACGCGATTGCCATCGGCTTCATGGTGGCGTTCGTCGTGGCGCTGGTCGTGGTGAAGGGGTTCGTCGCGGTGATCAGCCGCTATGGCTTTGCGCCATTTGCCTGGTACCGGATCATTGCCGGTGCTGCCGCCCTGGTGTGGCTGCTCAACCGATAGTACCGAAATTAGACTATTCTGGAGAATGCGAGCTAAGTGAGGCAGGTCGGAAGTAGTCGGTTTCCGAAATAGTTATCAAACGTTCCCTATTGGGCAAATAGTGCGTGACTCACGGGAGTTTGCGCAGTATCCCGGCAGCCGAAGGAGCCTGCCGTGGTCGAAGCGACAATGCTGCATTTTACTGATCGCGAGCAGCAGTATCCGCTGAAGCGGCCGGCTGAACTGCGTGCCGAGGATTACCTCGAGATCTCGCGGCCTTATATTATCGCCAAGGCCGAGGAGCAGGCGAGCCGCTGCTCGCAGTGCGGCGTGCCGTTCTGCCAGGTCCATTGCCCGCTTCATAACAACATCCCGGACTGGTTGCGCCTGACCGCCGAGGGGCGGCTCGAAGAAGCGTATGAACTGTCGAACGCGACCTCGAGCATGCCGGAAATCTGCGGTCGCATCTGCCCGCAGGATCGGCTGTGCGAGGGTAATTGCGTTATCGAGAAGGACTTCGGCTCGGTCACGATCGGTTCAGTCGAGAAGTTCATCACCGACACCGCCTGGGAGGAGGGCTGGGTCAAGCCTCTGGTCCCGGTCGCCGATCGCGGTGGCCAGTCGGTCGGCATCATCGGTGCCGGCCCCGCCGGGCTGACGGCTGCGGAAATGCTGCGGGTCAAGGGCTATGAGGTCCACGTCTACGACCGCTACGACCGCGCCGGTGGCCTGCTGACCTATGGCATCCCCGGCTTCAAGCTCGAGAAGTATGTGGTGACCCGGCGGATCGAGCGCCTCGAGGCTGGCGGCATCATCTTCCACCTCGGCTTCGAAGTCGGCCGCGACGCCAGCCTCGACGAGTTGCGCGACCGGCACGACAGCATCCTGATCGCGACCGGCGTCTACAAGCCGCGCGATATCAACGTGCCCGGCATCGATGCGACGGGCGTCGTCGGCGCGCTCGACTATCTGACCCGCAGCAATCGCCGCGGCTTTGGCGACACCGTGACCGATGCGGCCGACTATGATGCTGCCGGCAAGCACGTCGTCGTCATCGGCGGCGGCGACACGGCGATGGACTGCGTCCGTACCGCCGTCCGCCAGGGTGCTGCCTCGGTAAAGTGCCTGTACCGCCGCGACCGCGCCAACATGCCGGGCTCGCAGCGCGAAGTCGCCCATGCCGAGGAGGAGGGCGTCGAGTTCGTCTGGCTCAGCGCGCCGCATTCGGTGCTCGGCTCGCCCGCCGCCGTCGTGCTGGCCGACAAGATGCGCCTGGGAGCGCCCGGTCCCGATGGCCGGCGCGCGCCCGAACTCGACGACGGAGGCCGCTTCCGGCTCGACGCCGATTTGGTCATCAAGGCGCTGGGCTTCGACCCGGAAGACCTGCCGGTGGCGTTCGGCAATGCCGCGCTGGGGGTCAACCGCTGGGGCACGCTACGCGTCGACCACAAGACCATGGCGACCAGCCTCGACGGTGTCTTCGCGGCCGGCGACATCGTCCGTGGCGCCTCGCTGGTGGTCTGGGCGATCCGCGACGGCCGCGATGTCGCGGCGGCGATGCACAAATATATGGCCGCAAAGGTCGAAGCCCTGCGCGTCGCGGCGTGATGCTGCGCGGCGTCGTCCTTGCCGCGCTGCTGGCCGCGGCGGCTCCCGTTGGCGCGCAACCTGCTGACATTGCAGCGGATATTGCGCACTCCGTCGCGCCGCGCGAGCAGTTCGGTAATTTCGTCAGCATCACGCTCAACACCTCCAAGGTCGGCAAGATCATCGCCGGGAAAGTCGGTGCGGAGCGCGCTGCCAAGCTGTTCGCCGCAGCCACCGCCGATGCTGTCGCGACTTACGGCGCCGAGTGGGAGACGAACCTTGCCGCCAGCTACCGCGAGGCGCTGACCCCCGCCGAGTTGACCGCTGCCCGAGCCGCCATCGCCGCGCGCGATCCGGCCACGCTGCAGCCGATGATGGCCAAGGTCGCCCCGGTCATGAAGGCGAAGTCGACCGTGCTACTCAACCGGGCCTGTCTCGAAGCGATGACGGCCGCCGAAGCTGCGAGTGAAAAGCCATGACAGTCTCCGCCGCCGAACGCGCCCGCATCGCCGAAGTCGGCATGTACCGCCCCGACATGGAATCCGATGCCTGCGGTGTCGGCGTCATCGCGGCGACCGACGGCAAAGCCTCCCGCCGCGTCGTCACCGCCGCCATCGACGCCCTAAAGGCGGTCTGGCACCGCGGCGCCGTCGACGCCGACGGCAAGACCGGCGACGGCGCCGGCCTCCACGTCGAGATCCCAGTCGACTTCTTTCATGAACATATTGATCGTGCCGGCCACAAGCCCAAGCCCAACCTGACCGCGGTCGGCATGGTCTTCCTGCCCCGCACCGACCTCGCCGCCCAGGAAACCTGCCGCACCATCGTCGAAAGCGAGATCATCGACTTCGGCTACACGATTTACGGCTGGCGCCAAGTGCCGGTCGACGTCGGCGTCATCGGCGACAAGGCGATGCTGTCGCGCCCCGAGATCGAGCAGATCATGATTGCTGGCCCGCTGCCCGGCTCCGGCGCCAAGGATGCGTTCGAGAAAGACCTCTACCTGATCCGCCGCCGGATCGAGCGGGCGGTGATCGCAGCACAAATACAGGGTTTCTACATCTGCTCGCTGTCGTGCCGCTCGATAATCTACAAGGGCCTGTTCCTGGCGGAGGAGCTGTCAGTCTTCTATCCCGACCTCGCCGACGATCGCTTCACGTCACGCTTTGCCATCTATCACCAGCGCTATTCGACCAACACCTTCCCGCAATGGTGGCTGGCGCAACCGTTCCGTTGCCTGGCGCATAACGGCGAGATCAACACGGTTCGCGGCAACAAGAACTGGATGAAGAGCCACGAAATTCGGATGGCCGCGTCGGCGTTTGGCGAGCACTCCGAGGATATCAAGCCGCTGATCCCTGCTGGCGCCAGCGATACCGCGGCCCTTGATGCAGTATTCGAGGCGATGGTTCGTTCAGGGCGCGACGCACCGACGGCGAAGTTGGTGTTGGTGCCCGAAGCTTGGGCCAAGGACGATTCGCTGCCGGAAAGCCATCGGGCGATGTACGCATTCTTTGCGTCCATCATGGAGGCTTGGGACGGTCCGGCCGCGTTGGCGATGACCGACGGTCGCTGGGTCGTGGCCGGCATGGACCGTAATGCGCTACGACCGATGCGCTACCTGCTGACCGACGATGGATTGCTGATAACGGGCTCAGAAGCAGGCATGGTCGTCGTGCCCGAGGCAACGATTGTCCTCAAAGGCCGGCTTGGGCCAGGCCAGATGATCGCCGTGGATCTTGACGGGGACGAGGGTGAAGTCCCGCGTTTCTATAGCGATCGCGAAATAAAGGATCGCATCGCAGCGGAGCATGACTATGGCGCCATGGTTGCCGGGTTCACGACGTTCTCGTCGATCCCAGGCCACGACGGTCCGCAGCCAGCCGCAACTCTGCCACGTCCTGAGCTACGGCGGCGTCAGATCGCAGCCGGTTGGACGATGGAGGACATGGAGATCCTGCTTTCTCCAATGGTTCAGGACGGCAAAGAGGCCGTCGGCAGCATGGGCGACGACACGCCGCTGGCCGTCATCTCCGACAATCCGCGGACGCTGAGCCACTTCTTCCGCCAGAACTTCAGCCAGGTCACCAATCCGCCGATAGACTCGCTGCGCGAAACTCGCGTGATGAGCCTGAAGACGCGCTTCTCCAATCTGGGCAACATCCTCGACGCCGATGCGCGACAGGAGGGGGTGATGGTATTCGATTCACCGATCATCACCAACCTCGGCTGGGAGCTGATGCTCAAGACGTTCGGCAGCCAGGCGGCGACTATCGACTGCACCTTCGACATCGCCAGTGGTCCGTCTGGGCTGCGTGCCGCCATCGAGCGGGTCAGGCTTGAGGCCGAGACGGCGGTGCGCACCGGCAAGAGCCAGCTATTCTTGACCGACGAGGCGCAGAGCGCAACGCGCGCTGGCATCACCATGATCCTGGCAGCGGCAGGTGTGCACACCCATCTCGTTCGCAAGGGGCTGCGGACCTATGTCAGCATCAACGTGCGGTCGTCGGAGTGTCTCGACACCCATTATTTCGCGGTGCTGATCGGTGTGGGGTCGACGACGGTGAATGCGTATCTGGCACAAGAGGCAATTGCCGACCGCCATTCCCGTGGGCTGTTCAAGGGCAAGACCTACGACGAGTGCGTCCTGCGTTACAAGAAGGCGGTCGAGGACGGGCTGCTCAAGATCATGGCGAAGATGGGCATCGCAGTCGTGTCGTCGTACCGTGGCGGCTATAATTTCGAAGCGGTTGGCTTGAGCCGGGCGCTGGTCAACGACTTTTTCCCGGGGATGCCGGCGAAGATTTCGGGTGAGGGCTTCAGCTCGATCCATCTCAACGCCAAGTTGCGGCATGACCGGGCGTGGGACGAGGAGGCGATCGCGTTGCCGATCGGTGGGTTGTACCGGTACCGGGCGGGGAGCGAGGCGCATGCTTACCAGGCGAACCTGATTCATTTGCTGCAGACGGCGACGAGTACGGATAGTTATTCGGACTATTTGCGATTTTCGCGGGCGACTGCGGAATTGCCGCCGATTTATTTGAGGGATTTGCTGGAATTTAATTGGGCAAAAACTCCGCTGGCGACAGAAACTGTTGAATCTATTACGGAAATTCGTAAGCGCTTCGTGTCGCCGGGGATGAGCCTGGGGGCGCTGGGGCCGGAGGCGCATGAGACGCTGGCGATCGCGATGAACCGCATCGGCGCCAAGGCGGTCAGCGGCGAGGGCGGCGAGGACAGCGAGCGCTTCAAGCCGCGCGCCAACGGCGACAACGCCAATTCCGTGGTCAAGCAGATCGCGTCGGGGCGCTTCGGGGTCACCGCCGAATACCTCAACGCCTGCGAGGAGATCGAGATCAAGGTCGCCCAGGGTGCCAAGCCCGGCGAGGGCGGCCAGCTGCCCGGCTTCAAGGTCACCGACATGATCGCCCGGCTGCGTCACGCGACGCCCGGCGTCATGCTGATCTCGCCGCCGCCGCACCATGATATCTATTCGATCGAAGACCTTGCGCAGCTGATCTACGACCTCAAGCAGATCAATCCACGCGCCCGCGTCTGCGTCAAACTGGTCAGCTCGGCGGGCATCGGCACCGTCGCGGCGGGCGTCGCCAAGGCGCATGCCGACGTCATCCTGATCTCCGGCCATGTCGGCGGCACCGCCGCGAGTCCGCAGACCAGCATCAAATACGCCGGGACTCCGTGGGAAATGGGCCTGTCGGAGGTCAATCAGGTACTGACTCTCAACGGATTGCGCCACCGCGTGAAGCTGCGCACCGACGGCGGCCTCAAGACCGGCCGCGACATCGTCATCGCCGCGATCCTCGGCGCCGAGGAGTTCGGCATCGGCACGCTCAGCCTGGTCGCGATGGGCTGCATCATGGTCCGCCAGTGCCATTCCAACACCTGCCCCGTCGGCATCTGCACGCAGGACGAGGCGCTGCGGAAGAAGTTCGACGGCAGCCCGGAAAAGGTCATCAATCTGATGAGCTTCATCGCCGAGGAGGTCCGCGACATTCTGGCGAAGCTCGGCTACCGCAGCCTCGACGAGGTCATCGGCCGCACCGAGCTGCTGCGCCAGGTCAGCCGCGGCGCCGAGCATCTCGACGACCTCGACCTCAACCCGATCCTGGCCAAGGTCGATGCGCCGGACCATGCGCGGCGCTTTGCGATCAGCACCTTCCGCAACGACGTGCCCGACAGCCTCGACGCCCAGATGATGATCGACGCGGCGCACCTGTTCGAGCGCGGCGAGAAGATGCAGCTGACCTACAGCGTCCGCAACACGCACCGTGCGGTCGGCACCCGCCTGTCGAGCGGCATCGTCTCGAAGTTCGGCATGAAGGGCCTGGCGCCCGGCCATATCCACATCCGCCTGCGCGGTTCGGCGGGCCAGAGCCTCGGCGCGTTCGCCGTGCAGGGCGTCAAGCTGGAGGTCTTCGGCGAGGCCAACGACTATGTCGGCAAGGGCCTGAGCGGCGCGACCATCGTCGTCCGCCCGATGGTTTCGTCGCCGCTCGCCAGCCAGGACAACACGATCATCGGCAACACCGTGCTGTACGGCGCGACCTCGGGCCGTCTGTTCGCCGCAGGGCAGGCCGGCGAGCGTTTCGCCGTCCGCAACTCCGGCGCGACCGTCGTCGTCGAGGGCTGCGGCGCCAACGGCTGCGAGTATATGACCGGCGGCACGGCGGTCATCCTGGGCGAGATCGGCGACAATTTCGGCGCGGGCATGACCGGTGGCATGGCGTTCGCCTATGACCCGGCCGACGACTTCGGCCGGCGCATCAACCCGGACTCGATCACCATCCAGCGCCTCGCATCGACGCATTGGGAGGGCGTGCTCAAGTCGCTGATCGAAGAGCATGTCGCGGAAACCGGCTCGCATTGGGCCGCCGGACTGCTGACCGACTGGGAACGGACGCTCCTGCACTTCTGGCAGGTCTGCCCCAAGGAGATGCTGACCCGGCTGGCCTTCCCATTGAACGACGCCGTTCCTATCTTGGAAGCGGCCGAATAGCTGGCCGGAGCGAGTGCAATGGCGAGCAAGTCGGACGGCCTGGCAGAAATCCTCGTACAGTTGGCGGCGAACTCCGCGACGCTGATCGAGCGGGCGCGCGCCAACGGCATCTTCAAGCAGGCCCAGACCGTCGACGTGACGCCGACGCCGGAAGCCCCGGCGGCGGCTGCGGCGGATGATTTCGCCGGGCAGAAATCGGCGCTGCAGGAAATCATCGTGCAGCAGGCGATGAAGATCCACACGCTGGAAGCCGAAATCGCACGACTGACGAAGGCGAACTGAGGCGGACCTTTACGCGCTGGGCGACGGCTTCGCGCCCGTGCACGCCCGTGCCCAAAAGAGCGTCATCCCGGCGAATGCCGGGACCCATTAAGCAAGCGGATCGTCGTCGCGCACGATTCTGATCCGAGTTCGTGCTGAATGGGTCCCGGCATTCGCCGGGATGACGGCATTTTGGGGACGGGCTGCAATCCCATGCTGGACGCGTCAGTGCGGCGTTTTTCGGAAAACAAAAACCCAGCTTAAGCCTGACGCCACCTCACATCGTCATCCCGGCGCAGGCCGGGACCCATTCGCAAGCGAGTGGTGGTTGGACACGCTTCTGATCCAAGTTCGCGCCGAATGGATCTCGGCCTGCGCCGCGATGACGGCGTTTGGGACGGGCGCGATAACCGCATGCTGAAAGCGACAGGGCAGCGTTTTGGCAAACTGCAACCCAGCTCGAGCCTGACGCCACCTCACATTGTCATCCCGGCGCAGGCCGGGACCCATTCGCAAGCGATTGGTAGTCGAGCACGCTTCTGATCCGAGTTCGTGCCGAATGGGTCCCGGCATTCGCCGGGATGACGGTTGGTGATTGACAGCAACCACGCTCGCCGCCGACATCTGCTTGCCCGCTGCCGCTGCCGCGTTACTGTGCCGCCAACATGTGGCAGCTTCATCATTTCACCCTGTGTCCCTTTTCACGCAAGATCCGCTTCCAGTGTGCCGAGAAGCAGGTGGCGGTCGAGTTGGTGCGCGAGCATCCGTGGGAGCGGCGTGACGCCTTCCTGCTGCTCAATCCTGCCGGGCAGACGCCGGTGCTCGCCAATGCGACGCTGACCCTGAGCGATTCCGCCGCGATCAGCGAGTATCTGGAGGAGACGGTCGAAAAGACCCCGCTGCTCGGCTCGGGCGCGGCGGAGCGGGCCGAGGTGCGGCGGCTGACGGCGTGGTTCGACCAGAAATTCTATGCCGAGGTGGTGGTGCCGCTGCTGGCGGAGCGGATGTTCAAGCGTGTCGTGACGCGCGGTTCCCCCGATGCGGCAACGATCCGCGCCGCCCAGCGCGCTGCCGAACAGCATTTCGACTATCTCGATTATCTGCTTGAGCATCGTCGCTGGCTGTCGGGCCCGGCGTTCGGCATGGCGGATGTCGCGGCGGCGGCGCAGATCTCGGTGGCTGATTACCTCGGCGGCATCGACTGGGACGGCCACGAGGAGGCGCGCACCTGGTACTCCGCGCTGAAGTCCCGCCCGACGTTCCGTCCGCTGCTCGCCGAGCGGATGGAGGGGCTGGCTCCGCCCCAACATTATGACAAACTAGACTTCTAGGCGCAGCGCGGCCGAGCGCAGCGAAGCGAACGCCCTTCCGTTCGCTGAACAGCGCGCGGACTCGCGCCAGCCCGGCCGGCGGGCCGCAGCCCGACCGACGACGCGGCTTTGCCGCGGCTTCTGACCTCCTGCTCCCTCCCCCCACTCTCGGTTCGCGAAGATGCTCACCGTGGGGGGAGGGAGCAGGAAGTGGTGCTATAGGGCTGCGATGACTCCGGCCGAACTTCGCAGCGCCTTGGAAGCGCAGGCGCAAACCCATGGCTTCGCCGCCCTCGGCATCGCGCCGGCGACCGCCGCCCCGCTCGCCGGCGCCCGTCTGCGGCAGTGGCTCGACGACGGCCGCCACGGCGACATGATCTGGATGGCCGACACCGCGGATCGCCGCGCGACGCCGCAGGGGCTGTGGCCGGAGGTGCGGTCGGTGATCATGCTCGGCACCAACTACGGCCCGGCGATCGACCCGCTGCGCCATGCCGAGCACCCGGAGACCGGGGTCGTCTCGGTCTATGCGCTGGGCAAGGACTATCACGACGTCATCAAGAAGCGCCTGAAGCTGCTGGGCAACTGGCTCGCCCGGGCAGGCGGCCACGACCTAAAGGTGTTCGTCGACACCGCGCCGGTGATGGAGAAGCCGCTTGCCGAAGCCGCAGGGCTGGGCTGGCAGGGCAAGCACACCAACCTCGTCAGCCGCGATTTCGGGTCGTGGCTGTTCCTCGGGGCGATCTACACGACGGCGGAGCTGCCGCTCGATGCGCCGCATGCCGACCGCTGCGGCAGTTGCTCGGCATGCCAGGCGGCGTGCCCGACCGATGCCTTTCCGGCGCCGTACCGCCTCGATGCGCGGCGCTGCATTTCCTACCTGACGATCGAGCACAAGGGCCCGATCCCGCACGAGTTTCGCGCCGCAATCGGCAACCGCATCTATGGCTGCGACGACTGCCTGGCGGTGTGCCCGTGGAACCGCTTTGCCGTTGCCAGCCACGACATGGCGTTCGCGGCACGCGAGGAGCTGATCGCCCCGGCGCTGGTCGACCTGCTCGGGCTCGACGATGCGGCGTTCCGGGCACGCTTCTCCGGGTCGCCAGTCAAGCGCGTCGGGCGCAACCGCTTCGTCCGCAATGTCTGCGTCGCGGCGGGAAACAGCGGCGACCCGGCATTGCGGGTGCCGCTGTCGGCCTTGCTGGCGGACGACGACGAGGTGGTGCGCGAGGCGGCAGGCTGGGCGCTGGAGCGGATGGCGCCCTAGACCTGCGGGGTGTCCGCTTGCGCGAGATTCAGCGCGGCGGCTGGTCCCTCAAGGCTTCGTCGAGGAAATGGTCGTCGAGGCGCGGCTGGGCCTGGGGTTGGGCCTGTGGGTCGCCCTCCATCGGAACCGGGTCGGGCTGGGGCCGGATGATGTTGCCATCGAAGTCGGTGGCCGGCTGGGTGGTGCCGTCGGGCGCCAGGCCATAGACCTGGTCGTCAGGCTCCATGCCCATGTCGCCGCTCTCGACCTCGGTGGTCAGGGCGGAGGGTGGGGTGCCGCCGACGGCCCGCGCCATGTACGCGGCAAAGGCGCGGGCGGGGGCGCGGCCGCCCTGCAGGCCGGGGACGGCGCGGGCGTCGTCGCGGCCCATCCAGACGCCGGTGGTCAGCTCCGGCGTGAAGCCCAGGAACCAGCCGTCCTTGTTGCTGCTGGTGGTGCCGGTCTTGCCCGCGAGCGGCCGGCCGATCTGGGCGGCGCGGCCGGTGCCGGTCTCGACCGCGGCCTGCAGCAGCTTGGTCATGTTGGCGGCGACATAGGGTGCGATCAGGACGCGCGGCGTCTGGGGCTCGCGCTCGTACAGGATCTTGCCGCTGGCGGTGGCGATGCGGGTGATGGCGTAGGGGCGAACCTCGGCGCCGTTGTTGGCGATTGCGGCGTAGGCGGCGGTCATCTCGAGCAGCGTCGCGTCTGAGGTGCCGAGCACCATCGCCGGGCGGCGGTCGATCGGCGTGCTGATGCCGAAGCGGCGGGCGACGTCGGCGACGGTGTCGAAGCCGACCTGCGCACCCAGCTTGGCGGCGACGGTGTTGATCGACAGCGCAAAGGCTTGCGTCACGGTGACCGGGCCGATGTTGCGGCCGTTGGCGTTGCGCGGGCTCCAGCCGTCGATGGTCACCGGCTCGTCGACGACCACGGCGTCGGGGGTGACGCCGCTCTCCAGCGCCGCGAGATAGACGAACAGTTTCCAGGACGAGCCCGGCTGGCGGCGCGCGACGACGGCGCGGTTGTAGTTGGAGGCGACGTAGTCGCGCCCGCCGACCATGGCGCGGACGGCGCCGTCGCGGGTCATGGCGACCAGTCCGCCCTGCGCGCCATTGGGGGTCTCGGCGGCGATCGCGGCCTCGGCGTCGTGCTGGCCCTTGGGGTCGAGGGTGGTGGTCACCAGCAACGGCTCGACCGATTCGTCGGTCAGCGCCTCGACCTGCGCCAGTGCCCAGTCGGTGAAATAGCGGACGCCCGACTGCGGTGCCTGGGCGGCGAAGCGCAACGAGGTGAAGTCGGCGGCGCTCGCCTCGCCGGGCAGGATGCTGCCGCTGTCGGCCATGGTGGCGATGACGGTGGCGGCGCGCGACTTGGCGCGGGCGGGGTCGGCGGACGGGGCGTAGCGGCTGGGGGCCTTGACCAGTCCGGCAATGACGGCGGCTTCCTCGAGGCTGAGCGTCTGGGCGCTGTGGCCGAAGAACTTGCGGCTGGCGGCGTCGATGCCGTACGCGCCGCCGCCGAAATAGACGCGGTTGAGGTAGAGCTCGAGGATGGCGTGCTTGGTGAACTTGCGCTCGATCGCCAGGGCCAGGACCATCTCGCGCAGCTTGCGGCCGAAGGTCTTGTTGGAGGTCAGGAAGACGTTGCGCGCCAGCTGCTGGGTGATCGTCGAGGCGCCCTGCGTCGAGTGGCCGGAGCGGAAATTGGTCAGCGCGGCGCGGGCGATGCCGATCGGATCGATGCCGGGGTGGCTGTAGAAGCGCCGGTCCTCGACCGAGACCATGGCGTCGGACATGGTGCGCGGGATCGACTTGTAGGGCAGCCACTGGCCGTAGCTCGGGCCGAGCGTGACCAGCACCGTGCCGTCGGCGCCGCGGACCTCGACCGACTGGCCGTTGGGGGAGCGCATCAGCTCGTCGAAGCCGGGCAGCGAGGACAACGCGATCGCGACGGCGATGCCGAGTCCGAGGATGCCGATCAGCACCGCGCCCGCGCCGAGCTTGACCATGAGCAGCAGGAAGCCTCCGAAACCGCGCGAGCGCGACGGGGCAGGGCGGCGGCGGGAGCGGGGGGACGATGCCATGGAGGTGGCGCGAGTTAGGCCGCAACCTTGGCGGAAGCAAGGCGTATTACTCGCCTCATACGACGGTCAGGTTGGCGGCAGGGTTCGCCTGCAGGAACGAGACCATGCCGCCGGGGGTAACACCTTGCGGCAGCAGGGTTTCGCTCAGCGCCAGGCCGGTGGTGCAGGCGGTGACCTCGACGCCGAGATCGAGGGCGGTAGCGAGTGCGTCGGCGAGCGCGGGCAGGAGTTCGACGCTCGCCCCGTCGAACAGCATCGCGACCGGGCGGCCCAGCGCGGCGGCGGCGGCGGCGAGGTCGAGCGCGGTCTGGGCCCGCGCCGGGTCGGGACCGGCGACGACGATGGCCAGCGGGGTCACGAGCAGCCCGCGCAACCGGGGTCCTTGGGCAGGCGCAGCGTCCGCATCCGCGCGCCCAGCGCATCGTAGAGCAGCAGGCGCCCGGCCAGCGAGGTGCCGAAGCCGGTGATCTCGCGCACCACTTCCAGCGCCTGCATCGAGCCCATGACGCCGGTCAGCGCCCCCAGCACGCCCTGGTCGGCGCAGCTGTTGTCCGCCTGGTCGAGCGCCGACCCGACGAGGCACCGGTAGCACGGCAAGTCCGCCTCCCAGCCGCGAAAGGTCGACAATTGGCCGTCGAAAGGGCCCACGGCGGCGGATACCAGCGGGATATTCAGCGCATAGGCGGCATCGGCGACCGCGAGTCTGGTGGCAAAGCTGTCCGACCCGTCGGCGATGACGCTGTGCCCGGCCAGCAGCGCGGGGGCGTTCGCAGCGTCGAGGCGCACGGGATACAGCACCACCTCGACATGCGGGTTGAGTCGCGCCACGGCATCGCGGGCACTGTCGGTCTTGAGGCGCCCGACGTCGGTGGTGCCGTGCAGGACCTGGCGCTGCAGGTTGGACAGCGCGATCTGGTCGTCGTCGATGATCGTCAGCCGGCCCATCCCGGCGGCGGCGAGGTACTGGATGCACGGGCTGCCCAGCCCGCCGGCGCCGATCACGGCGACAGATGCGGACTTGAGCGCGCGCTGGCCGGGGCCGCCGACTTCGCGCAGCACGATATGGCGCGCGTAGCGGTCGAGTTCGTCGTCGGTAAGGTCCTGCACCCCGCTCAGGTCGGCGTGTCCGGGTTCGAAATCAAGGCCGCGCCGTGGAGCAGCACGCCCGCCGACAGCGCTGCGGCCAGCGCCAGCCCGGCGCCGGCCCAGGCGGCGACGTGGAAACCGGCGACCAGTGCCTCGCCCATGCTACCGATGACGCCGCCGACCAGCGCCGTGACGACCAGCCCGCCGGTGCGCGCGACGGCGCTGTTGAAGCCCGAGGCGGTGCCGGTGTGATGCGCGTCGACCGAGGCGAGGACCGCGGTGGTCAGCGGCGCGACCGCCCCCGCCATGCCGACCGCGATCACCAGGATGGCGGGCAGCACCGTCGTCCAATAGTCGCCGCCCGCATCGATGCGGGTCAGCAGCGCGAATCCGACCGCGACGACCAGTGGCCCGACGGTCAACGGCAGGCGCGGCCCCATCCGCTCCGCCAGCCGGCCCATGGTGCGCGACGCGACCGCGATGACTGCGGGAAATGGCAGCAGCGCCGCGCCAGCCGCCAGCGCGGTGTAGCCCGCCGCCTTGATCAGCACATAGGGCAGCAGCACGAGCAGGCCGCCGAGCGCGCCGTATAGGAACAGCGTCAGCAGCGTCAGCCCGACGAAACTGGCCGAGCCGAACAGCGACAGCGGCATCATCGCCGCCTCGCCGCGCCGGTGCTCGACCCACAGGAAGGCCAGCATCAGCACCGCGCCCGCGCCGACCGCAGCCCCGGCGACGCTCGTCAGCCCGGCGGTCGAGGCGAGCGTCAGCCCCCAGGTTGCCGCGCCCAGACTGGCGGTGACCAGCGCCGCGCCGAGCCAGTCGAGGCGGGCGTTGCCGGGGTCGCGGCTCTCCTCGACGTAGCGCCACGCGATGACGATTGCGGCGGTGGCGAGCGGCAGGTTGAGCAGGAAGATCGCTCGCCAGCCAATGGAGTCGACGAGCCAGCCCCCGAGCGGCGGGCCAACCGCGCCGGCAATGGCGCCGGCGGCGGCCCAGGTCCCGACGGCGCGCCCGCGCTGCTCGCCGGTGAAAGCGCTGCCGAGGATGGCGAGGCTGTTGGGCATCAGCATCGCCGCGCCCACCCCCTGCGCTACCCGCGCCGCGAGCAGCAGATCGAGCGACGGCGCCACCGCACAGGCCAGCGAGGCGAGCGCGAACACCGCGATCCCGGTCACCAGCATCCGCTTTCGCCCGAAGCGGTCGCCGATCGCGCCGCCCAGCAGCAGCAGCGCGCTGAGCGGCAGCAGGTAGGCGTTGACCGCCCATTGCAGGTCCGCCGCCGTCGCGTCTAGGCTGTGGCCGATGGCGGGCAGCGCGACATTGACCACCGAGCCGTCGATGAAGGCCAGGCTGGAGGCGAGGATGGTCGCGGCAAGCGTCAGGCGCGGGTGCGCGGCGGGTTTCGCCGAGGTGGCGGTGGCGGGGCTCGCGTTGCAGGGGGTTTGCAGGCCGGAGTTCATGTCGCGTCCTGTTTGCCGATGGTGACGGGCGTAGCACCCCGGCGCGCGGTTCGCCTATCCCTCAGCGTGGCGAGGGTTCGTTGCTGCACCGCGGCCCCACGCCGCCCGCCGCCCGCCGCCCCACGCCGCGTCATCCCGGCGAATGCCGGGACCCATTCAGCTCGCGCGTGGTGATTTCGCACCACCACTTAGACAAGCGTGGCGAATGGGTCCCGGCATTCGCCGGGATGACGGGATGCTAAGCAGCTATGCCGCCGTCGCGTCAAGGCTGTGGCCGATGGCGGGCAGCGCGACATTGACCACCGAGCCGTCGATGAAGGCCAGGCTGGAGGCGAGGATGGTCGCGGCAAGCGTCAGGCGCGGGTGCGCGGCGGGTTCCGCCGAGGTGGCGGTTGCGGGGCTCGCATTGCAGGGGGTTTGCAGGCCGGAGTTCATGTCGCGTCCTGTTTGCCGATGGCGACGGACGTAGCACTCCGGCGCGCGGTTCGCCTATCCCTCAGCGTGGCGAGGGTTCGTTGCTGCACCGCGGCCCCACGCCGCCCGCCGCCCGCCCCACGCCGCGTCATCCCGGCGAATGCCGGGACCCATTCGCCGCGCTTGTCGAACTGGTGGTGCGAAATCACCAAGCGCGAGCTGAATGGGTCCCGGCATTCGCCGGGATGACGGGGGGAGGCTTTGCTCCCTCCTCCCACTCTACGCTTTGCGTGGGGAGGCTTTGCTCGCTCCCCCACTCTACGCTTTGCGTGGAGGAGGGAGCTACGCAGCTATGGCGCCGACGGATCGAATTGCGGCGCGTCGAGCAGGCGCCCGCGCGAGGCGTGATAGGCTTCGCGGGTTTGCGGCTTGAGGAACAGCGCGATGACCTCGGGGCGTTCGGCGCGGACGCGGGCCTCGACGTCGGTGACGATGCGCTCGACGACCTCGATGTCCATGCCGGCCTCGAACTTCAGGCTGAGCGCGACGAACACCTGGTTGGGGGCGAGCTGGACGGTCAGCACGCCGTTGACGCGCTCGATCCCCGGCGTGCAGCTGGCGGCGCGGGCGACGGCGTCGCGCACGGCCGGGTCGGCGCGCTCGCCGATCAGCAGGGCCTTGCTCTCGCGCAGCAGGATGATCGAGACCGCCGCCAGCACGACGCCGATGCCGATCGAGGCGTAGCCGTCGAAGCGCGGATCGTTGAAGTGGACGGAGGCCCAGGTGCCGGCCAGCGCGATCGCGATGCCGATCAGCGCGGCGCTGTCTTCCAGCAACACCATGAACTTGGGCGGGTCCTTGCTGTCGCGGATCGTCGCGACCAGAGTCTGGCTGCCCTGGATGCGGCGGAACTCGCGGTAGGCGACGAACCACGAGCCGCCCTCGAACAGGAACGACAGGCCCAGCACGATGTAGCTGATCTCGGGCCGCTTGATCGGCTCCGGTTCGGCGAGGTGGACGACGCCCTCGTAGAAGGACACGCCGGCACCGACGCCGAAGATCAGCACGGCGACGACGAAGCTCCAGAAATACAGTTCGCGGCCGTGGCCGAGCGGATGCTCCTCGTCGGGTTTCTGCGCCGACCGCTTCATGCCGTACAGCAGCAGCACCTCGTTGCCGGTGTCGACCAGGCTGTGCACCGCCTCCGACAGCATTCCCGACGAACCGGTGATCGCGGCGGCAATACCCTTGGTGACGGCGATCAGCAGGTTCCCCGCGAGTGCCGCATAGACCACTGTTTTAGAACCGTCCGCCATCGCTGCTCCCATGCGTCGTTCGCGACGGGGAACGGCTGGCGGCGTGGAGTTGTTCATCGCGGCATCGAAACGTGAGGGACGGTGCACGAAATGGCGGATGCCGACGACAAGGACGATGGCAAGCCGCCCGAGGACGACCGGAATCCCGAAGACAAGGCCGGGAACGACAAGGCCAAGGACGACAAGGCCAAGGGTGACGACAAAGCCAAGGACGACAAGGCGGGCGACGACAAGCCCAAGGACGACGACGGTGACGGCGACGATGACGACGGCGGCGATGACGAGGGCGACGGAGACGACGCCGACAAGGACGACGACAAGCCGCCAAAGAAGTCGCTGCTGCAACGCCCAAAGCTGCTGATCGGCATCGGCGTCGCGCTGGTCGTGCTGATCGTCGGCGGGGTGCTGTGGTGGCTGCACGCGCGCCAGTACGAGTCGACCGACGACGCCTATGTCGACGGCCATATCGTCCGGCTGGCGCCGCAGGTCTCGGGGATCCTCACCTCGGTACTGGTCGACGACAACATGATCGTCGGGCCGGGGCAGTTGCTGGCGGTCGTCGATACGCGAACCTCGTCGGCGCGGCTGCAGCAGTCGCAGGCGCAGGTCGAGCAGGCCAAGGCCGGCGTGGCGCAGGCGCTGGCGCAGGTCGAGGTCAACCGGCGCGCCGTCGCCACCGCACAGGCCAACATCCGCGAACCGCAGGCCAATCTCGACAAGGCGGAGGCCGACCTGGCGCGCTACCGGGCGCTGCAGCGCATCGAGCCGACCGCCGTCGCCGGCCAGCAGATCGACACCGCCGTCGCCAACGTCCGCACCGCCCGAGCGCAACGCGACGCCGCGGTCCGGCAGCTCGGCGAGGCGCGGGCGCAGGTCAAGTCGGCGCAGACCCAGATCGGCGCGCAGCGGGCGCAGGTCAGCGCGGCGACCGCGCAGGTCCGCGCGCAGGGCGTCGACGTCGCCAACAGCCGCATCACCGCGCCGATCTTCGGACATATCGCCAACCGCAACGTCGAGGTCGGCTCGTACGTCACCCCCGGCCAGCAGATCATGGCGATCGTGCCGCTGAAGCTGTGGATCACCGCCAATTTCAAGGAGACGCAACTGTCGCTGATGCGTGTCGGCCAGCCGGTCGACATCCGCGTCGACACCTTGCCGGACATCAAGTTCCACGGCCATGTCGCCTCGTTCCAGCGCGGCGCGGGACAGGCGTTCGGGCTGCTGCCGGCGGAGAACGCGACGGGCAATTTCGTGAAAGTGGTGCAGCGCGTGCCGGTGCGGATCGACATCGACAACACCGACCTGCGCTCCTATCCGATCGGGCCCGGCATGTCGGTGGTGCCGACCGTCAAGGTCCGCTGAGTGGCGGCTGATGCGAAAGGCTGGGACAAGTCGCGCTCGGCGGCGGGCGACCGCAATCCGTGGCTGATCGTCGGCATCATCTCGATCGCGACGTTCATGGAGGTGCTCGACACCTCGATCGCCAACGTCTCGCTCAACCACATCGCCGGGTCGCTGTCGGTGACGCCCGACGAGGCGACCTGGGTGCTGACCAGCTACCTGGTGGCCAACGCCATCGTCATCCCGATTTCCGGCTGGCTGTCCGACGTCATCGGGCGCAAACGTTATTACATGATCTCGGTGGCGCTGTTCGCCGCGGCGTCGCTGGCCTGCGGGCTGGCGCAGGACATCCAGTTCCTGATCGTCGCGCGGATCATCCAGGGCATCGGCGGCGGCGGGCTGGCGCCGTCCGAACAGTCGATGCTGGCCGACACCTTCCCGCCGGAAAAGCGCGGCGGTGCGTTCGCGGCCTATTCCTTCGTCATCATCGTCGCGCCGGTGCTCGGGCCGACGCTGGGCGGCTGGATCACCGACAATTATTCATGGCACTGGATCTTCCTGATCAACGTGCCGATCGGCATCGCCTCGCTGCTGCTGGTCGGCGCGCTGGTCGACGAGCCCAAGGCGCTGCAGCGGGAGCGCGCCAAGAAGCTCAAGAACGGCCTGAGCGTCGACTGGGTCGGCTTCCTGCTGGTCGCGGCGGGGCTCGGCTGCCTGGAGATCACCCTCGACCGCGGCGAGCGCGAGGACTGGTTCGCCAGCCCGATGATCACCGGCTTCGCCATCGTCTCGGCGATCTCGCTGATCGGGCTGATCCTGTGGGAGACCAGCCGCGACGACCCGATCGTCGATCTCAAGCTGCTCGGCAACCGCAACTTCGCCGCGATCAGCTCGGTGATGATGATCACCGGCGTGATCCTGTTCGGCACGACGCAGCTCATCCCGCAGATGCTGCAGCAGGTGCTGAACTACACCGCGACGGATGCCGGGCTGGCGCTGACCGCGGGCGGGCTGGGGACGGTGATCGCGGTGCCGATCGTCGGGCGGCTGATCGGCAAGGTCGACGTGCGCATCCTGCTCGGCGGCGCGCTGCTGGTGCAGGCGGCGGCGCTGTGGAACCTGTCGGGGCTGAACGCCGATATCAGCTTCTGGGATGCCGGGCGGGCGCGGCTGTTCCAGGCGATCGCGCTGCCCTTCCTGTTCGTGCCGATCACGGTGGCGGCCTATGTCGGGCTGAAACCGCAGGATACCAACCACGCCTCGGCGCTGCTCAACGTGTTCCGCAACCTCGGCGGGACGTTCGGGATTTCGATGTCGCAGGCGCTGCTGACCCAGCGCAGCCAGGTCCACCAGTCGCAACTGGTCGAGCGGCTCAACCCGCTGGCGCCGAACTATCCGGCGGGGATCGCGGCGATCGAGCAGGCGCTGCGCGATACCGGCATGTCGGCGGGGCAGGCGACCGGGGCGGCGACCGGGCAGCTGTACCGGATCGTGCTCAAGCAGGCGGCGATGCTGGCGTATCTCGACGTGTTTCACATCCTGATGATCGTCGTGCTCGCGCTGACGCCGATCGTGCTGCTGCTCAAAAGCGGCAAGGGCGAAAAGGGAGGAGCGGCGTGATGCGGCGGTATTGGCTGTTGGCCGCGACGTTGCTGGCGGGGTGCACGGTCGGGCCGAACTATGCGCCGCCGCCCCAGGCCGCGCTGCCGGTCCCGCCGGCCTATTCGCAGGCTGGGGCCGAGGGTGCGGCGCCGGCGGAATGGTGGAAGCAGTTCGGCGATCCGGAGCTCGACCGGTTGGTGATGCTGGCGGCGTCGCGCAATTTCGACCTGGAGGCGGCGGCGGCGCGGATCGCCCAGGCGCGGGCGCAGGTCGCGGTGGCGCGCTCGTCGCTGCTGCCGACGCTCGACGGCACCGGCGGGGTCAACCATGTCACCTTCAGCAAGAACGCCGGGCTGAGCTCGATCGCGAGTGCGCTGGGCGGGGGAGGCGGCGGCACCACGCCGGGCCAGGGCATTGCATTGCCCGGCAGCGGCATCACGACCTTCTCGCTCGGCCTCGACGCGTCGTGGGAGGTCGACCTGTTCGGCGGGACCAAGCGGCGCGTCGAGGGCGCGCGCGCCCGGGCCGAGGCGGCGGAGTGGAACGCCCGCGACCTGCAGGTCAGCCTGACGGCCGAGGTCGCCAGCGACTATCTCCAGCTTCGCACCCTGCAGAGCCAGATCGCGATCGCGCAGGCCGAGCTGGCGCGGCAGCGCGAGACGCTGCGGCTGGTCGCGGCGCGGCGCCAGGCGGGGCTGGTCGCGGAACTGCCGGAGCGGCAGCAGGCGCTGCAATTGTCGAACGTCGCGGCGCAACTGCCCGGGCTGCAGGCGCAGGCGGCGGCGCAGGTCCATGCGCTGGGCGTGCTGACCGCCTCGGCCCCCGATGCGCTGGCGCCGGAGCTGTCGGTGCCGCGCCCGCTCGCCGCCGCGCCGCCGCAGGTGCCGGTCGGCCTGCCTTCCGAGCTGCTGCGCCGCCGTCCCGACGTGCGCCTTGCCGAGCGCCAGCTGGCCGCCGCCACCGCCGACATCGGCGTCGCGGTCGCCGACCTGTATCCCAAGTTCAACCTGATGGGCATGGCCGAGCTGCTGTCGACCTCGCTGGCGACGCTGTTCTCGACCAACAGCATCCAGACGACGATCAGCGCCGCGGCCAACATCCCGATCTTCGACGGCGGCGCCCGGCGCGCCACGGTACGCAACGCCCAGGCGGTCCGCGACGAAGCGCTGGCGAGCTACAAGCAGGCGGTGATCGGCGCGGTGCGCGATGTCGAGGACGCGCTGTCCGCCTATACCGGCGAGCAGCGCCGCAATGCCGAGCTACGGCGCGGCGTCGCCGATGCCGAGGTCGCGGTGCGGCTGGCGCGGGCGCAGTTCGTCACCGGGCTGACCGATTTTACCAGCGTCCTCGATGCGCAGGGTGCGCTGCTGTCCAACCGCAACGCGCTGGCGCAGTCGAACGCGACGCTGCTGATCGACCTGTCACGCCTGTACAAGGCGCTCGGCGGCGGCTGGACGGAGACGGCCTGAACGCGCGGCCGAACTCTCGCAAAAGCACGGCAATCCTGGCCCGGGATCAGCCCGCCCGTGCGGCTGCGTGTCGTTCGGCATGCTCCAGCAGCGCGTCGAGATCCTCGCGACCGATGTCGAAGCTCTCGTGCATGTCGGTCAGCGCCGCATCGATGTCGGCGGGCTGGAAGCGCGGCTGGGCGGGCGTCGCGACCGCCGCGCGCCGATGCGGATAGCTGTGCGCGGTGAGGCGGTGGAACACGACGGCGACCAGCACCAGTGCCATTGAGTTGATCGCGACCGGCGCAAAGGCAAAGCCGAACCCGGCGGCGTGGATACTCTGGCTGCCGATCACCGCGGTCAGCGCCGCCGCCCCGCCCGGGGGGTGCAGGCAGCGCAGCAGCGACATCACCAGGATCGCGCCGCCGACCGCGACCCCTGCGGCCACCGGCATGCCGGGGATCAGCCGGAACGCCGCCACCCCGACCAGCGTCGAGACGACGTTGCCGCCGATCACCGGCCACGGCTGGGCCAACGGGCTGGCCGGAACCGCGAACACCAGCACCGCCGATGCGCCGAGCGGCGCGACGATCACCGGCAGGTCCGCCGCCGTCAGCCCGAGGTGGGCACAAGCGATGATGGTCAGCGCGATCGCGACCGCCGCCCCGATGCACGCGATCAGGCGGTCCGGCAGCGTCGCGCCCGCGAGGATGGGCTTGAAGAGGAGCAATCGGACCTCGCTTATCAGGGTCGACAATCTGGCGCAGCGAATGTTCGACCGGCACCCGGGCGGACATATCACCCGGCTTAGCCGTGATCGGGCTTCCGCACTTCCCAGGGGGCGCCGAGGTCCTCCAGCACCATGTCGGCGCATTCGACCGTGGCGCGCAGGGTTGCACCGCCAGCGAAGTCGAAGGTCAGCACGTCACCGTCCTGGGTGAAGGCGAGCAGCTCCAGCACCGCCGGCGCGACCGGCCATTTGCGGCGTTGCAGGTCGAGGACACAGTCGATGCGCAGCGCGGTCAGGATGCGCGACGGCACGTCGGCCTCCCAGCGGTAGCGGCGCAGCATCAGCACCAGCCGCCGGGCGCGCCTGTCATAGCCGGCCTCGACGACCGGCAGCACCGCGCCGATGCACAGCGCCGACAGCAGCGGCACCTCGTCGGGGTCCTGCGCCAGCAGCAGCAGGCGGGTGTCGGCGAGGGTTTCTTCAACCATCGGATATCCGCTCGATATCGGCACCGACTGCGGACAGCTTTTCCTCGAGCCGCTCATAGCCGCGGTCGAGGTGATAGACCCGGTTGACGATGGTCTCGCCCTTCGCCGCCAGCCCGGCGATGACCAGGCTCATCGAGGCGCGCAGGTCGGTCGCCATGACCTCGGCGCCGACCAGGCCGGGCACGCCGCGGACGATCGCCGAACGGCCACGCACGGTGATGTCGGCACCCATGCGCGCCAGTTCCGGCACGTGCATGTAGCGGTTCTCGAAGATCGTCTCGGTCAGCAGCGAGGCCCCGTCGGCGACGCACAGCATCGCCATGAATTGCGCCTGCATGTCGGTCGGGAAGCCGGGATAGGGTGCCGTCGACACGGTGACGCCGTGCAGGCCATTCGCCCGCCGGACCATCAGGCCACGCGCCGTCTTGCTGGTCTCGATGCCCGCCTCGCGCAGCGCGTCGAAGGTCGCGCCCAGCGTCTCCTCCTCGGCGCCGATCAGCTCCAGTTCGCCGCCGGTGATCGCCGCGGCACAGGCATAGCTGCCGGTCTCGATACGGTCGGGCATCACGGCATAGGTCGCGCCGTGCAGCTTGGTGACGCCCTGGATGGTCAGCTTCTCGGTGCCGACGCCGTCGATCTTGGCGCCCATCGCGATCAGGCAGCGGCACAGGTCGACGATCTCGGGCTCGCGCGCGACATTCTCCAGCACCGACTCGCCGCGCGCCAGCGATGCCGCCATCAGCGCGTTCTCGGTGGCGCCGACCGACACGGTCGGAAAGACGTAGCGGCCGCCGCGCAAGCCACCCTTGGCCGTCGCCTTGACGTAGCCGGCGGTGACTTCGATCTCGGCGCCGAGATGCTCCAGCGCCTTCAGGTGCAGGTCGATCGGGCGGTTGCCGATGGCGCAGCCGCCGGGCAGGCTGACCGTCGCCTCGCCGGCGCGCGCCAGCAGCGGCCCGAGCACCAGGATCGAGGCGCGCATCTTGCGGACGATGTCATAGGGCGCGACCGTCGAGGTGATGCGGTTGGCGCGCAGGGTCATCACCCGCCCGAACTCGCTCGGGTGCGACCCCTCGATGGTGGTCGAGACGCCGTGGTTGTTGAGCAGATGGCCGAAAGTGTCGATGTCGGCCAGCCGCGGCAGGTTGCGCAGGGTCAGCGGCTCCTCGCTGAGCAAGGCGCAGGGCATCAGGGTGAGCGCGGCGTTCTTCGCACCGGAAATGTGAATGCTGCCCGACAGAGCCTTGCCGCCGCGAATGATGATCTGGTCCATTGACCGGTGTTAACGCGTTGTCGGTTGTTGCGGAAGTGGCACACCGATGGAGCGTGAGATGGACGAGACGATAGTCGGCGCCGGTCACGACCGGGATGCGGGCCGCGCGCTTGCGGAGCGCGATCCCGATTGCATTATCGTCGGTGGTGGCCCGGCCGGGCTGACCGCCGCGATCTACCTGGCGCGCTTCCTGCGCAAGGTGGTGGTGATCGATGCCGGCGGTAGCCGGGCGCTGTGGATCCCGACCTCGCACAATCACGCCGGCTTTCCCGACGGCATCACCGGGCCCGACCTGCTGGTCCGGATGCGCGAGCAGGCGGAGCGCTACGGCGCGGTGGTGTACGATGCCAAGGTCGACACGGTGACGCGCGACGGCGAATTGTTCGTCGCGCATGTCGGCGATGACCGGCTGCGCGCCCCGGCGCTGTTGCTGGCGACCGGCGTCACCAACCACCGGCCGCCGCTGGTCGACGAGGCGACGCACGATGACGCGGTGGCCGAGGGCCTGCTGCGCTATTGCCCGGTCTGCGACGGCTATGAGGTGCAGGAGCAGCACGTCGGCGTGCTCGGCAGCGACGCGCACGGGGTGGCGGAGGCACGCTTCCTGCGCAGCTATACGGCGCGGGTGACGCTGTTCCCGGCCAATTTCGCAGACCTGGACGAGGCGGAGCGCGCCGAACTGGCGGAGCGCGGGATCACCGTCGTCGAGCCGGCGATGCGCAGCATCCACTTCGACGGCGGCCAGGTCCATGTCGGGCTGGCGGATGGTGGTTCGCTGGCCTTCGACACGCTGTACCCGGCGCTCGGGTCGCACGCCAACGCGCGACTGGCCGACGAACTGGGCGTCGACCTGACCGACGGCAGCTGCATCCCCGGCGAGGCGCACTGCAAGACCTCGCTGGAAGGCGTCTGGGCGGCGGGCGACGTCGTCGAGGGCCTCGACCAGATCAGCGTCGCCATGGGGCATGCGGCAACGGCCGCGACCAACATCCACAACTGGCTGCCGAAGGTCGGCGCGCGGATTTAGGCGACGATCTCCGGAAGGACTTCCACGCCGACCTGCCGCGCCGCGGTGCGTAATTGCTTGTCCAGGCTGGCCAGCGGCCGCCCGAAACGCATCGCCAGTTCGAGATAGGCTGCATCGTAGATCGTCAGGCCCAGTCGCTCGGCAAGGACGAACGCCGATGTCCAGATCGCCTCGCTGGACGAACTGTCGACGTCGATCCGAAGCTGGTTCAGTTGTGCGAAGATCGCCAGCGGGCGGGTCGGATCGATGCGCTTGCGCCTGACCGCCATCAGGATGCTGTTGGCGATCTCGTGCCGCCAATGTCCCGGCACGATACCGCCGTCGATAGCAAGGCGCCGGCCAACGGCGGTAAGTTCGTCGGTGCGCTCGTCCTCGAACACCAGTGCCAGCATGAACGACGCGTCGATGACGATGCTCACGTCAGCGACGGCCCTCGTCGATCCAGCTTCGGATTTCGTCACGCGTCACCGCTGGCCCGGAACGCTCGCGTGCCATCGTGTGCAGCTTGTCCAAGGCGGCGAGCGATGCCGCCGGGTCGGGGCCTTCGATCGCGGGAACCAGCCGTGCAACCGGCTCGCCGCGGTGAGTGATCGTCGTCGTCTCGCCGCGCCGGGCCAGCGCCAGCAATTTGGAGAAGTTGGTTTTCGCCTCGAATGCGCCGACTTGTGCCATGCCAACTAGTCTATGAACTGGTCTGTTCAAACGCAAGCCTTACAACCGCGGCAGGGTTACCCCGCGCTGGCCCTGGTACTTGCCGGCGCGGTCGGCGTAGCTGACCTCGCAGGGCTCGTTGCCCTTGAGGAACAGGAACTGGCAGGCGCCTTCGTTGGCATAGACCTTGGCGGGCAGGGGGGTGGTGTTGGAGAATTCCAGCGTGACATGGCCCTCCCAGCCGGGCTCCAGTGGCGTCACGTTGACGATGATCCCGCAGCGCGCATAGGTCGACTTGCCGAGGCAGATCACCAGCACGTCGCGCGGCACTCGGAAATACTCGACGGTGCGCGCCAGCGCGAAGCTGTTGGGCGGGATGATGCAGCAGTCGGTCTTGCGATCGACGAAGCTGGCGGGGTGGAAGTCCTTGGGGTCGACGGTGACGCTGTCGACGTTGGTGAAGATCTTGAATTCGTCGGCGACGCGCGCGTCATAGCCATAGGAACTGAGGCCGTAGCTGATGCAGCCGCCGGCGCGTTGGCTCTCGACGAAGGGCTCGATCATGCCGTGCGCCAGCGCCTGCTCGCGGATCCAGCGGTCGGATTGGACGGACATGCTATTCCCTATTGGCGGATGTGGAGCACGCAGATCAGCGTGAACAGGCGGCGTGCGGTGTCGAAGTCGACCTCGACCCGCTGCCCCAGCCGCTCGATCAGCAACTCGGCGGCCTCGTTGTGGAGCGCCCGGCGTGCCATGTCGACGGTCTCGATCTGGTGCGGCGTGGCGGCGCGGATGGCTTTGTAATAGCTGTCGCAGATCGCGAAATAGTCGCGCACCGTGCGGCGGAACGGCGACAGCGGCAGGACGAAGGTTTCGAGGTGGCGGTCGTCGGCGGCATTGATCGCCACCGCCAGCCGACCTTCCTCGACGCCCATGACGATCTTGAACGGACCGGCATAGCCGTCGTCATAGGCGGTCAACGGCCTGAAGCTGTTCGATTCGAGCAGGTCGAAGATGGCGACGCGCCGCTCCTGCTCGACATCGGCATTGCGCCACAGGATGGTGCGCTCGTCCAGCTGGACGTCGGTGATCCGGTAACTGTCGGTCACGCCAGGCCTACAGCCACCCCTTCATCCGGAAGAACACGTACGGCAGCACGGCCGATGCCAGCATCGACCCGAGTGCGAAGATGTAACCGTAGTGCCATTTCAGCTCAGGCAGGTAATCGAAATTCATGCCGTACACCCCGGCAATCAGCGTCGGCGGCAGGAATACCAGCGCCGCGACCGAGAAGATCTTGGCAATGTTGGCTTGTTCCAGGTTGATGAGCCCGAGCACCGCGTCGAGAAGGAACGTGACATTGTTGCCCAGATAGTTCGCATGGTCGGTCAGCCCGGCCACATCGCGCGACAGGCTTTTCAGATGCTCGCGCCCGCCGTTGCTGCCCTTGGGCAGGGCGAAGATCAGGTAACCGATCACCCGCGCCAGCGTCAGCGCCGAATCGCGCGCCTTGGAGACGACGTCCTGCGCATGGCCGATGCGACCGAGCAGCGCCTGCAGCGCCACCGTCGAGATGCGATTCTGCCGCTCCAGCCGCGCCCGGCGGAAGGTCGAGCCCGAGATATTGTCCATGTTGCCGCCGACATGCTCGAGCACGTCCGCCAGCCGGTCGACGATCGCATCGAGCAGCTGCATCAGCGCGTTGCACGGGTCGGCGGTCAGCATCTTGCTGCGTTCCAGATTGGCCTTGAATACCTCGAACACCCGCGGGCTGGCATAGCGCACTGTGACGAGGTGCGTCTTGGTCAGCACGAAGGACACTGCGGTCGACATCATCTCCTGGTTTTCGAGGCTGACCAGGACGTTGGCGGTGACGTAGATCGCATCGTCCTCGCGGTACAGGCGGCTCGACGGCTCGATCTCGACCATCTCGTCCCGGGTCGGCACCTGCAGGCCGAGCGCCCGCTCGACGAACGCCTCCTCCTCGGGGGTCGGCGAGATCATGTCGATCCAGACCGCGTCGGCGGGCAGCGTCGTCAGGTCGCTATCGGTGTTGCACAGCGCGCCGGTTGCGCCCGGAGAATAGATGCGAAGCAATGTTCCGCCCCTGCGATAGTCAGCGCCGTCGCCCTAGCCGTTATCGCCCGGCTGTGCCAGCGCGGCGACCGTCAAGCCGGGACTTGCGCAAATCTGGTCAGGGGCTAACGAGGCGTCATGCCGAGCGCACCACGATCGAGGCGTACGCCGGTCCCGCTGTCGGTGCCGGCGCGGTCATGAGCCCGGCGGTCCCGGTCGCGCCATCGTCCACCGATTTCCTGCGCGGCGGCGGCGTCATGGGCGCTCTGATGCGGGTCAAGGACTGGACGGCGACCAGCCTGGGGCCGGTCGAGAGCTGGCCGCAGACGCTGCGCACCGCCATCCGCCTGATGCTCAACACCGGGCACCCGATGTACATCTTCTGGGGCGCGGAGGGGGCCTGCCTGTACAACGACGCCTATTCCGCCTCGATCGGGCCGGAGCGTCACCCGGCTTCGCTGGGCCAGCCGGCACGTCAGGTCTGGGCGGAGATCTGGGATATCGTCGGTCCGCAGTTCGACCAGGTCATGGCCGGCGGCGAGGCGACCTGGAACGTCGACGCGCTGGTGCCGATCACCCGGCACGGCAGGCGCGAGGACGTCTATTGGACCTACAGCTACGGCCCCATCGACGACGTGACCGCACCCAACGGCGTTGGCGGCGTGCTGGTGGTGTGCTCCGAGACGACCGGGAATGTCGTGACCAAGCGGCATCTTGCCGCCGAGCAGAGCCGCCAGCACCAGCTGTTCGAGGGCGCGCCAGGCTTCATCTGCATCCTGCAGGGCCCGGGCCATGTCTATGAATTCGTCAACCACGCCTATCGCCAGATGTTCGGCCGGCGCGACTATCTCGGACGCTCCGTCGTCGAGGTCTTTCCGGAAGTGGTCGCGCAGGGCGTCATCGAGCTGCTCGACCAGGTTTATGCGACCGGCGAGCAATACGTCGCATCGCAGCTGCCGATCTCGATCCAGGCCGCCGGCGAGCCGGGCCGGCAGCGCTATCTCGACTTCATCTATGCGCCGACGGTCGACGAGAACGGCACGATCACCGGCATCTTCTGCGAGGGCTTCGACGTCACGGAGGCCTATCAGGCGCGGCAGGTGCTGCTGGCGGTGGAGCGTCGCCACGCGTTCCTGGTCGACCTGGGCGACGCGCTGCGCGACGTCGGCGATGCCGACCGGATCATGCGCATCGCCGCCGAGGCGCTGGGCCGGCATCTCGAGGCCGACCGGGTCGGCTACGGCGAGGTCGACGAGAACGGCGAGGTCTTCACCATCGTCGGCGACTGGGCGGCGGACGGCATGCCGGTCTTCGCCGGAACCCACCGGTTCGACACCTATGGCCCGGCGCCGACAGAGATACTGCGTCGCGGCGGCGTTTCACGGCTCGAAGACATCATGGACATTACCCCACTCGACCGGGTGCCCGACGCCTATGACGCGGTTCGGGCGCGGGCCTCGCTGGCGGTCCCGCTCAACCGCGAGGGCCGCTTTGCCGCGCTGATGTACGTCCATTCCAGCGCGCCGCGGAAATGGTCGACGGAGGACGAGGCGCTGATCCAGAACGTCGCCGAGCGGACCTGGGCGTCGGTCGAGCGCGCCCGTGTCGAGGCGGCGCTGCGAACCAGTGAGGAGCAGCTGCGCGCCCTGTCGGAGGCGCTCGAACTGCAGGTCGCGGAGCGTACGGCAGCGCTGCAGGCGAGCGAAGCCAGCATGCGCGGCATCTTCGAGACGAGCTTCCAGAGCAAGGGCGTGCTGAGCCCGGACGGCATCATCGTCGACATCAACGGCACGGCGCTGCGGACGATCGACGCGACCTATGATGCCATCGTCGGCAAGCTGTTCTGGGAGACGCCGTGGTTCGCCGCGACCGCCGGTTCCGCCGAGTTGGTGCGCAGCGGCGTCGGCCGCGCTGCTTCCGGGACGACGGTGCGCTTCACCATGCACCTCGAGCTGCCGGCCGGGTGGCGCTGGTTCGATGCCAGCCTGCGCCCGATCCATGATACCGACGGCCAGGTCTTTGCCATCGTCGCCGAGGCGCTGGACATCACCGAGCGACGCCAGGCCGAGGAGGCGCTGCGCCAGTCGCAGAAGCTGGAGGCGATGGGCCAGCTCACCGGCGGCGTCGCGCACGACTTCAACAATCTGTTGACCCCGATCATCGGCAGCCTCGACATGCTGCAGCGGCGCGGCCACGGCGGCGAGCGCGAGCAGCGGCTGATCGACGGCGCGCTGCTGTCGGCGGAGCGTGCCAAGACTCTGGTCCAGCGCCTGCTCGCCTTCGCCCGACGCCAGCCGTTGCAGCCGGTCGCGGTCGACGTCGCGTCGCGCATCATCGGGATGCAGGAGCTGATCGCCAGCACGGTCGGCCCGCGGGTCGCCATCCACCTGTCGCTCGACGAGGGGCTGCCGGCGGCGCGTGCCGACCCGAACCAGCTCGAGATGGCGCTGCTCAATCTGAGCGTCAATGCGCGCGACGCGATGCCCGACGGCGGCACACTGACCATCGCGGCGACGGCGCAGGAGATCGGCGAGGACCGCCGCCACGGCCTGCGGCCCGCCACCTATGTCCGCGTCTGCGTCAGCGACACCGGCGTCGGCATGGACAAGGCGACACTGGCCCGCGCCATCGAGCCGTTCTTCTCGACCAAGGGCATCGGCCAGGGCACCGGCCTCGGCCTGTCGATGGTCCACGGCCTCGCCTCGCAACTCGGCGGCGCGATGGCGATCGTCAGTCACCCCGGCGAGGGCACCACCGTCGAATTCTGGCTGCCGGTCGCGGGTGAGGCCCTGAATGCCGCCGAAGCCAGCCCCGCCGCGACCGTCCCGGTCCGCCCCGCCGCCGGCGTCGCGCTATTGGTCGACGACGAGCAACTGGTCCGCGCCAGCACCGCCGACATGCTCACCGAGCTCGGCTACCACGTCGTCGAGGCATCATCGACCGAGGCGGCGCTGGCGCTGCTCGACAATGGCGGCCATTTCGACGTGCTGGTCACCGACCACCTCATGCCCGGCACCACCGGCGCGGTGCTGGCGGCGCAGTTCCGCGACCGCTATCCGGACCGCCCGGTGCTGGTCATCTCGGGCTATGCCGATTTCGAGGGCATCCCGGCGGACCTGCCGCGCCTGACCAAGCCGTTCCGCTTGAGCGAGCTTGCCGACACGCTTGCCGGGCTGACGCGCGGCGGCTCCAACCCTGCCCAGTGAGTTCGACATGAGCGAGACGCCCTTCATCCTGACGCTGAGCTGTGCCGATACCGTGGGTATCGTTGCGGCGGTCAGCGGCTTCCTGGCCCAGCGCGGCGGCTTCATCGTCGAATCCCAGCAGTTCGCCGACCGTGCTGCCGGACGCTTTTTCCTGCGCGTCGCCTTCATCCCGGCACAGGGCGCGGTGCTCGAGGCCGATGCGCTGCGCGCCGGGTTCGCCGATATCGCGACGGGCTTCGGCATGGACTGGTCGCTCGCCGACAGCGCGGTGCGGCCGCGCATCCTGATCGCGGTGTCGCGCTTCGGGCATTGCCTCAACGACCTGCTCCACCGCTGGCGCACCGGCTCGCTGCCGGTCGAGATCGCCGGCGTCGTGTCGAACCATGACGATCTGCGCAGCCTGGTCGAATGGCACGGCCTGCCGTGGCACCACATCCCGGTAACGCCTGCGACCAAGCCGGCCGGCGAGGCGGCGCTACTCGACCTGATGGCGGCGGAGCGCGTCGACCTGCTGGTGCTGGCGCGCTACATGCAGGTGCTGTCGCCTGAACTGTCGGCGGCGCTGGCGTGGCGCTGCATCAACATCCACCACAGCTTCCTGCCCAGCTTCAAGGGCGCCGCGCCCTATACCCAGGCGTGGCAACGCGGCGTCAAGCTGATCGGCGCGACTGCGCACTACGTCACCGGCGACCTCGACGAAGGCCCGATCATCGAGCAGGGCTCGACCCGCGTCGACCACAGCCACACCGCCGAGGACATGGTCCGCATCGGGCGCGACGTCGAGGCGCAGGTGCTCGCGTATGCGGTGACCTGGGCGGCCGAACAGCGCATCCTGCCGAACGGCCGCAAGACGGTGGTCTTCCGCCGCTGACGTGGTTAGTCAGGCTGGATGACCGCGGGCAAGCACATCTTCCTCGACCTGTTGCGCAGCGAGGGCGTCGAGTTCGTCTTCGGCAACCCTGGCACGACCGAACTGCCGCTGATGGACGCCTTCGTCGTCGAGACCGGCATCCGCTATATCCTCGGGCTGAACGAGGTCGTCGTGCTGGGCATGGCGGACGGTTATGCGCAGGCGACCGGCAAGCTGGCGGTGGCAAACCTCCACGCTGCACCAGGTCTCGGTAACGCCTTGGGGATGCTGTACAATGCCAAGAAGGCCGGGGCGCCGATCCTGGTCACGGCGGGGCAGCAGGACACGACATTCGCGTTGACCGAGCCGCTGCTGTGGGACGATCTGGTCAGCATGGCGCGGCCGCTGGTCAAGTGGAGCCACGAGGTTTCGCGCCTGGCAGACCTGCCGCGCGCCGTCCGCCGCGCCGCCAAGGTCGCGCTGACCCAGCCGACCGGCCCGGTCTTCCTGAGCATCCCGGGCGACATCCTGACCGACGCGGCCGAGGGACTCGACCTGTTGGCCCCGACCCGGATCGGCGCGCGCATCATCGCCGACGCCGACTCCATCGAGGCCGCGGCGGACTTGATTGCGGCCAGCAGCAGCCCGGTGATCTTCGCGGGCGATGCCGTGGCGCGCTCCGATGCCCATGCCGAACTTGCCGCTTTGGCCGAGGCGATCGGCGCGCCGGTCCATCTGGAGGGCATGGCCAACACCGCGGCGTTCCCGAGCAACCACCCGCTGTTCGCCGGCAGCGTGTCGCGCATGGCGCCCGCCCTGCGCGCCGTGATGGACCGCCACGACTTGCTCGTCTCGATCGGCGCCGACCTGCTGACCCAGAGCCAGGCCTCAGGTGTCGAGGCGCTCGCACCCGGCACCAAGGTCGTCCACCTCGACAATGATGCCTGGGAAATCGGCAAGAACCACCCTGCCGCTGCCGCGCTGCTGGGTGATCCCAAGGCGACCCTGCCGCTGCTCACCGAAGCCGTCCTGCGCCGCGTCGGGCCCGCCGCCGCGCGTCGCGTCGGAGCCGAAGCCGCCATCGCGGCCCGGCAAGCCAAGCTGATCGCCCAGGCCGAGGCCGAGGCCGACCTGCTCCCGCTCCGGCCGCTGCCGGTCCTGCACCGTCTCGGCCAGCTCATCCCCGACGACGCCATCGTCATCGAGGAGCTGTTGTCGTCCGGCATGAACACCGTCCGGCAACTCATCTCCGCAACCCGTCCCGATAGCTGGTTCGGCATGCGCGGCGGCGGCATCGGCGTCGCCCTGCCGCAGGCGGTCGGCATCAAGCTCGGCCTGCCCGATCGCCCGGTCGTGGTACTCAGTGGCGACGGCTCGGCGATGTACTCGCTCCAGGCGCTGTGGACTGCCGCGCGCTACCGCCTCCACATGGTCGTGGTGATCTTCAACAACCGCAGCTACCGCATCCTCAAACAGCGCACCCGCGCCATCGGCGGACACAGTGCCGCCGCCGATGATTATATCGCGATGGATCTCGACGATCCGGCGCTCGACTTCATCAAGCTCAGCGAGGGGCTGGGCGTCGAGGCAGTCCGCGTCGCCGGGCTCGACGATCTGGCGCGCGAGTTCCAGCGCGGACTGGCCGGAACGACACCATTGGTCATCGAGGTCGAGATCGACCGCACAGTCTAGGGAGGCGACCGCATGATCTACAAAACCGTCGCCATCGTCGGGGCGGGCTTCTCGGGCTCGCTGCTGGCGATCAACATCCTGCGCCATGCCGGGCCGGAGGCGACGCTGATCGAGCGGCGCCCGGTATTCGGGCGCGGCACCGCCTATACCGCGCCGCATCCGTCGCACCTGCTCAACGTCCGCGCCGGCAACATGAGCGCGCTCAGCGACCGGCCCCAGCATTTCGCCGAATGGTGCACCGCGCGCGGCCTTGGCGGCGGCGGCGATTTTGCCCAGCGCAAGATGTACGGCGAGTATCTCGGCGAGCTGCTCGAACGCTCCAACGCCCGCGCCGGCGAGCGGCTGCACTTGGTCCGCGACGACGTCGTCGGCAGCAGGGTCGACGACGACGGCGTCACCCTGAGCTTTGCCGAAGGGCCGCCGCAGACCTTCGATGCGCTGGTCGTCGCCGTCGGCAACCTGCCGCCGCATGCGCCACCCGGGCTCGATCCCGACAGCTTCACGCCCGACCTGTACGCGCACGACCCCTGGGACCCGCGGCTGATCGAGGGGCTCACCGACGACGACACCATTCTGCTGATCGGCACCGGGCTGACCATGGTCGATGTCGCGCTGTCGCTCGATGCGGCGGGCTTTGGCGGCAAGATCGTCGCGATGAGCCGCCGTGGCCTGCTGCCGCGCCCGCATGTGCCGCCCGGCCCGGCCGGCGACCGCAACGAGAAGCCGACCAGCCAGGCCTCGGCGCTGCTCCACGAGATCCGCGTGCGGACGCGCGAGATCGGCTGGCGCGCCGCCGTCGACGAGATGCGGCCGTTCACCCAGAGCCTGTGGCTGTCGGCCTCGGTCGAGGAGCGCAGCCGCTTCCTGCGCCACCTGCGGCCGTGGTGGGACGTCCACCGCCACCGCCTCGCGCCCGCCGTCGCCGCGACCATCGAAAGGATGCGCGCGCGCGGACAGTTGAGCATCGTCGCCGGCAAGCCGTCGCGCTTCGAGGCCAGCGGCACGGGCATCGATGTCGGCTGGCGCCCACGGGGGGCGAGCGAGTTGCAGACCCTGCATGCGCGGCGGGTGGTCAACTGCACCGGGCCGCAGGGTGATTTGGCGCGCTCGACCGAGCCGCTGTTGCGCGGCCTCATCGCCAGCGGCCATGCCCGCGCCGATGCCAACCGACTCGGCCTCGATGTCGACAGCCAGTCGCGGCTGGTCGGCGCCGACGGCACGCCGCACCCGCGCCTGTTCGGTCTTGGGCCGATGACCCGCGGCGCCTTTTGGGAGATCGTCGCGGTGCCCGATATCCGCACCCAGGTCTGGACCGTCGCCCGCCGTCTGGCGCAGGCGCACTGGGTCGGCGGCGAAGGGCTTTAGCCGAACGCCTCGGCGAAGTGCGCCTTCATCGCCGCCCATGACCGGCGATCGGTGCGGGCGTCGTATTTGGCGAACGGGCGCTCGACGCCGTCGGCGTTCTTGTTGGTGAAGCTGTGCAGTGCGCCAGTATAGGCGATGGTCTGGCAGTCCGCCTCGGCCGCCGCCATCTCGCGCAGGAAGCCGACCAGCGCGGTGTCGGGAACGATCGGATCCTCGGCGCCGTGGCAGACCAGCAGCCTTGTCGACAGCGGCCCGGCATTGAGCGGCGCGATCGTCGTCAGGTCGCCGTGGAAGCTGACACCGGCGAGATAGCCCGGGTAATTGGCTCGCGCCAGTTCCAGCACGACGGTGCCGCCGAAGCAGAAGCCGATCGCGCCAAGCTGGCCGTTGCACCGCGGATGGGCCGCCAGTGCGTCGAGCGCGGCGCCGGCGCGGATGGCGATGGCCGCCGGATCGGCGCGCCAGCTCTGCAGCAGCGGCATGCCCGCGGCAAAGTCCTGCGGGACCATGCCCTCGCCGTAGAAATCCGCCGCGAGCGCGACGTAGCCAAGCTCGTCGGCCAGTCGGTCGGCACGCTCGATTGTGTGGGCGCCGATGCCGCCGATGTCGGCGAACACCGCGATTCCCGGCCGGCGCTCGTCACCCGGCGGCAAAGCCAGTTGGCCGTCGCAGGTCACGTCGCCGGCGCTATAGCTGAAAGCCTCGATCATAGGGTCTCCGGGGGCAGCGGCGGGTTGGAGCGGGTGAGGGGAATCGAACCCCCGTCTATAGCTTGGGAAGCTACTGCTCTACCATTGAGCTACACCCGCATTTCAACGACTTGGACGCCAATCGCTGGGAAAATTCTACAGCGCTGTTCGCCAACCGTTCGCCAATTGCCACAACCGTGAGCGCTTGGTCAACGTACGGTCACCGGATTTCTGTCGGCTGAACCGGCGACCGGCGGACGATTGCCATTAACGAGCAGCGTCGCGCCGACAGGCTGTCGAGGCCCGCAGGTGTCCGAGATCAGCGCGGGACGACGGGCGGAATGCGGCTCGCAACGACCATGTTCGTCGCGCGGTCGAGGGCCCAGATGACGCGGGGCTGGAACCGGTCCCAGGCGATGGCCTGACCGCCGGTCGTCGTCCCGATCGTCGCGACATGCTCGAGCGTCGTCCCGGCAGCCGGCAAGCGCAGCGCGTACATCTCGGGTCGATCATGGCCCGTGACATACAACAGACCGTCGTCGCCCCATGATCCGCCCGAACTGCTCATCGGTGCGAACCGCGCCAGCACCGTGTCCGGGAACAGCCACGACGCTGTCGGACGAAACTCGCGGTCGAGGCGCACCAGCCGCGTCCAGCGATGATCGTGGCCAGGCTCGCCGCCACGGCCTTCGGGATAATTGGCCAACCCGGCGTACCAGTCGGCGCCGTGACGTTCGATCCAGGTCAGCGACCCCGGCAGCGGTGGCAGCGGTACGGTGCGAATATGCCGAAGCGTCTTCGTATCGAAGATCTCGACCGCGCTAGCCATCGGCACCGCTGGATAGTTGGACGCGGCGCAGATCAATTCGCTGCGATCGACGGTGCACGAATTCATGTGCGGGTACAGCGCGCGCGGCCCCTCCCATCCCGCAACCCGGGCGCCGGTCCGCTTGTCGTACTTGCCGATGCTGTTGTTCGAGTTCGGGTAGAAATAGCGTGCATCGGCCGCGACACCCTGGCGAGCCTCCGCAGCGACGAAACGCGAGACCACGGTCGCGGTTGGCAGGTCCTGCGCCGAAGCACCGGCACCCGACAGCACCGCACAAATCGAAACCATGAGACGCCAGATCATCAGGGGAGTTTATTGCACGATAATGTCAGTTTCGCATGCGGCGTGTCGTGTGCATCTAATCCGACAGCCTCGAGCCGTCGCCTCGGCGCCTGCCAATCCCCAACAGGGGGCGCAATCTACTCACGGTCAGCCGCTGTTCAGGCGACTCGCGCTAGGTGAACAGCATGTCCAAATTGCTGAGCTCCGTGCTGCTCGGTGCCGCCCTTATCGCCATGCCGGCGGGCGCAGCGACGCACCGCGACCCCGATCAGGAGTTGCAGAAGCTGCTCGCCGGACGAACGCCAGAGGCGCCGGTATCCTGCATCGAATCCTCGTTGGCCAGCAGCGTGACGGTCGTCAGGGGCAGGGCCATCGTCTACCGCATCGGCAGCCGCCTGTTCGTCAACACGACGGAGGATCCGTCGCGGCTTCGCAATGACGATATCCTGGTCGCCAATGTCCGAGGCGCCCAGCTTTGCAACCACGACGCTATTCAGCTCGTGGCCTGGGGCGGCCAGGTTCCACGTGGCTTCGTGCTCCTCGACAAATTCGTCCCCTACTCGAAAATCACGAAAGCTCGCTGACGCCGGGGCCGTCGCACCAAGCACAGCTGGATCAGCCGCCGATTGAGCGGATCACCGGGCAGCCTCGACGGCATTCTCGCTGGCAACCAGTGCCGTCATGTTGACGATGCCCCGCGTCGTGGTCGAGGATACCAGTACGTGGATCGGCTTCGACATGCCGAGCAGGAGCGGCCCGATCGCCAGGCCCTTGGTGATCGAAGTCGCCAGGGTCAGCGCGATATTCGCGGCGTCGAGCGATGGCATGATCAGCAGGTTGGCGGCGCCTTCGAACACCGACTGTGTGATGCTGCGCTCGCGGATCGCCGGGTTGAGCGCGCCGTCGGCATGCATCTCGCCGTCCACCTGAAGATCGGGCTTCTGCCGGCGCAGGATCGCGAGCGCCTCGCGCATCTTGCGCGCGCTCGGCGATCCCGAAGCACCGAAGTTGGAGTGCGAGAGCAGGGCGACGACGGGCACGATGCCGAAGCGCGCGACCTGGTCGGCCGCCATCATCGTGAACTCGGCAATCTGCTGCGCGCTCGGATCGATATTGAGGTGGGTGTCGGCAAAGAACAATGTCGTCTGTTCGTGTACCAGCGCACTCAGCGCCGAAACGCGGCTGACCCCCGGCGCGCGCGGAATGATCTGCAGCACCGACCGGGTTTCCTCCCACCACTCGGCCGGAGTGCCGCACAGCGCCGCGTCGACCATCCCGGTGTGGAGCAGCAGTGCCGCCGTGACGCTGGGTTGCTGCCGGACGCGCTTGCGAGCGGCGGCCGGATTGACGCCACGTCGTTCGACCAGGTCGACATAGGCCGCGACCAGCGCTTCGAAGGCCTCGCCCGGCACCGTCGGATCGAACAGCTCGATGTCCTGGCCGACGCGAATGCGCAGGCCAAGCCGGGCGATCGCTTTTTCGACCACGGCGATGCGACCGACCAGCACCGGGCGGGCAAGGCGCTCGTCGACCACGATCTGCGCGGCGCGCAGCACTGAATCCGCTTCGCCGGCGGCATATGCGACCCGCCGTGTGGCGCGACGCGCGGCTTCGAACACCGGCATCATCAACTGGCTCGAGCGGTAGGTGTAGCGCGTCAGGCTGGCGCGATAGGCCTCCATGTCGGCGATCGGGCTCAGCGCCACCCCGGTCTCGCCCGCTGCCGTGGCGACGGCGGAGGCGACTTCGAGGATGAGGCGCGGATCGAACGGCTTGGGGATGATATGGTCATGCCCGAACAGCATCGGCTCGCCACTATAGGCGCGGGCGACGGTCTCGTCGGGTTCGGCCCGCGCCAGCGCCGCGATCGCCTCGACGGCCGCGAGCTTCATCGCCTCGTTGATCTCGGTCGCCTGGCAGTCGAGCGCTCCCCGGAAGATGTAGGGAAAGCACAGCAGATTGTTGACCTGATTGGGAAAGTCCGACCGCCCGGTGGCGATGATCGCATCGGGCCGCAACGCGCGCACCAGGTCCGGCATGATCTCGGGCTGCGGGTTGGCCATCGCCAGGATCAGCGGCCTGGGGGCCAGCAGCGGCAGCCATTCAGGCTTGAACACGCCGGGCGCCGACAGGCCAAGGAAGATATCGGCGCCGGCGATGACGTCGGCGAGCACGCGCGCGTCGCTGACATGGGCGTAGCGCGCCATGTTGGGCAGCATGACGGTGTTGCGGTTGGCATGGACGACGCCGTCGATGTCGGTGAGCGTGACATTGGCGATCGGCAGACCGAGCGAAACCAGCAGGTCGACACAGGCCAGCGCCGCCGCCCCGGCCCCGGAGGTCACCAGTCGCACATCCTCGATGCGTTTGTCCTGCAGCAGCAGCGCGTTGCGCACGGCCGCCGCGACGACGATGGCGGTGCCGTGCTGATCGTCGTGGAACACCGGGATGTTCATCCGGGACCGCAGCTCAGCCTCGATGGCGAAGCACTCGGGCGCCTTGATATCCTCGAGGTTGATACCGCCGAAGGTCGGCTCCAGCGCCGCCACGGCATCGCAGAAGGTCTTGGGATCGCTGGCGTCGAGCTCGATATCGAAGGCGTCGAGCCCGGCGAACTTGCGGAACAGCACCGCCTTTCCCTCCATCACCGGCTTGGAGGCGAGCGGACCGATATTGCCGAGCCCGAGCACGGCGGTGCCGTTGGTCACGACTGCGACCAGATTGCCTCGCGCCGTATAGTCGCGCGCCGCCGCCGGATCGGCGACGATCGCTTCGCAGGCCGCTGCCACGCCGGGTGAATAGGCCAGCGCCAGGTCGCGCTGCGTCTCCATGCGCTTGGTGGCATGGATGCCGAGCTTTCCCGGTTGCGGGTAGCGATGATAATCGAGCGCATCCCGCCGGAAGTCGTCGCTGATGCTCATGCGAGTTTCGTCCCTCGATCTTGCCTAGCGTCTCGATCCTGATCCGGCCCGCAGTTGGCACACCGAAAACCCAGATCCGCCGTTCGGCGAGACGCATACGACCCCTCCCAGCCGTGTACTATGATTTTCGATCCCAGGCCGTCTCGCGGAGGACCCGTCGGCGCGCTGGCGACTTCGTGCGGCAGCGACCCCGCCGGCGGCGATTGCCCAACGCGGTCGCGGTCAGCCGAGCTGCTGCGGGGTGGCGATGTTGCGAACGGCGGCGTCTCCGAGCCGCTCGCGGAGCTGGGTCAGGTACAGGCTTCGCGGCGCGACGTGGCGGCCGAGAGACTCGATATGGCCGTTCGGCTTGCTGGTATCCTGCAGCGGCGCGTTGAAGATCACCGCATTAACGCCGAGGTGGCCAAAGCTGTAATTCTGCGCCGTGGGCGGCTTCTGCACGAGGAAGTCGCCCTCGCAGTTCCAGAACACGGTGTTCGCACCGGCCCAGCCGATGGTGATGTTCTTCCAAAACCGGGCGGTCAACGGCGCCTGGATGTTATCGTAGAGGTTCCCGGTCGCCCATTGTTCGTGGGGCTCGCTCGAAGAGAACGGGCTTGTCGCCTTGCAATCGAGGAAGACGTTGCCGCTCGACGTCGGTTGCCCGGCCATGAAGGAGTGGCGCCCCTTGTCGGACTCGCAGCGCTGCACGAGCGCCAGCTGCCCGCGCAAGGCGAAGACGAAGCGCCGGGCGCCCGCCCGTTGCGAGATCGGCTCTCGCGACACGCAATCCTGGATGGTTATCCACTTCGAACCGCGCGAGGTGCCGACCATGCTGTAGACGAAATGCAGCGCGGTCGCGTTGCGGACCCAACCGTTGGTGATGTTATCGAACGTGATGAAATTGCTGTAGTGGTTCTCGTCGGAGTAATATTCTTCGCCGGAATAACTATCACGGTCCATGTTGCCGTAGTTGCTCGTCCGGACTTCAGGGTTGAACTCGGAGACACCGCGGAGGTTCTCGACACCAACGTTGGAGATGCGCCCGGTACTGTCGGACTTCAGCACCTCGCCGCCACCCCATCGCGGCTCGATGGCGCAGGTGATCGGTGCGTCGATCGTGATGGTGTCGCCCTGGACGTCGACGATGACGCGGTCCCATTCGACGTTGAACGGCTGCCACCGACCTCCGGTGGTGTCGCGGTTCATGCCGACCTCGTCGATCCAGGCCTGGTTGCCGATGCGCCGTACCACGACTGTGTCGCCGCGCTTGAAACCCTTTGCCGAGACGAGGCGGATGCGGCGCGCGCCGACGGGCACGCGTTCGCCGGCCACCGCGCGCTTCGTGGTTTCCTGCAAGGTCAGTGCCGCCGGCCCCGCGATCTGCACCAGCGTCGGCCGCATCGGGCCGCCCGCACGACCGCCGCCGGGGCCCGGCACGGCAGGCGGCGTCGCGACGGCAGGCCGTCCGGTGCCGGTCCCGATCAGGATGGTGCCGGTGTCGCCCATGCCTTCACCGCGCAGCACGACGCCACTGGCGCGGATGGTGATCGGCTGGGCCATCCGGTAATCTCCGGCCCTGAGCAACAGCGCGCCGCGAAAGCCATTCGCGTCGAGCGGAAGCGCCGAGACCTTGTCGATCGCCGCCTGGATGTGCGCCGTGTTGTCGCCGGCAACCGGCCAGATGGTCTCCCGCACCGCGACAATCGGGATCGCGATCCCGCCGCCGCCGTAGCCCGCGTGCGAAGCATCGTGGATCGTGTCGCCCAGTTCATCCGGGACGTAGACCAGCTTCCCGTCGACGCCGGGGTAAACCAGGGACGCGGTCGGGGCCAAGTCGGCGGCCCGTGCCAGCGATAGACGCGAGACCAGCGTTTGCGCTGCGGCCAGTTGCAAGATGCTTCGACGGGACAGCTTCATGTTCAAACCGGACTCCTGAGCGTGCCGCACCCTCGCCGAGAGCCGTCCCGACGGCAATGCTTCTCAGGCCGAAGCCGTATTTGTCGTGCAAATGATGTCGAGGCGTCGGGTCCGGTTGGGCCGTCGCCGTCCGGGCGCTATTTTAGCTGCCCGCGGATGGCGCCCTTGGGGAAGGCGGCAGTGTGAACATTGACATAATAGTTGCTCGGCGAGGCCAGGATCGCAGCGAGCGCATCTGCAGCGACGGGCGCGCAACCCTCGGATTGTCCAGTTGCCGGCGCAGCGAGCGTCACCACAGGCGGACCAGCGACACCGGTTGCGCCCTTGTGAATGTGCGCCATCGTCGGCGTGTCGGCGCCCGAGGCGTGCAGCGTGTAGCAGACCTGGTTCTTGTCGGTGTCGAACGTCAGGGCGGCATCGCCCTTGGCTTTGTCCGAGCCCGGGCCGGGCACCTCGGCCGCACCGGTCATTGCAGTCTGCAGCTTGGTGGTCGCGGCAAGCGCCGGTGTGCCGGCGAGGGTGGCTGCGAGCAGGATCAGGACAGGGCGCATGATATGTCTCCTTAGAAGACAGACATTAGCACGGTCGAGCCGGTCGCGGGAGTGGTGACGGGTGCAGCGCCGGCTGCGTTGACAAGCTATCGTGCGTTCTGCATCGAACAGCAGATGGACACCGCTCCTGACCCGGCATGCGCACCGCCGCCTCTGCCCGACAAGGAAGAGAAGATGGTGTCGTCCTCCGTATCCGATATTGCTTTCGGCCGCACTGCGCCCGGCATCTGCGTGCGCGATATCCATGCCGCCTACGACTTCTACTCGCGTATTCTAGGCTTCGATAAAGTGTTCGAGAACGGTGATCCGGTCGGCTTCATGGTGTTGAAGAAGGATCATGCGGAAATCCATCTGACCCAAAAGCCGGACTACAAAGCCTCGACCGTCAATGTAATGCACATGTTCGTCAGCGACGCGGCGGCTCTCTATGCAATCTGCGAAGCCGAAGGCGTCAGGATCATCAAAAGGCTGATGGACAAGGACTATGGCCAGCGCGCCTTCGTATTCGCTGACCCTGACGGCAACCGGATCGACATCGGTGAACGTCTGCCCTGACAGTCATCGGGCGCAATATCTTCTATCATCGAAAGCAAGTCAGTGGTTGCGACGGATCCCGACTATCGGACCCGTCGCAACCACCCTCCCTCAATCGACGATCTGAGAGGCGAGCTGTCGACTACCGGCTAACTACGCCAGCACGTTCGTGCGCCGGCGGCGGACGGATCCCACCATCACGAACCCGACGATCATCATCGCCCAGGTTGCCGGCTCCGGAACGCCGCCGGTCGGGACGGGCGTTCCGTCGATCGTCACTCCCGTAAACGCCAGACCCGTGTCAAAGCTCTCGTCCTGATTGTTCGTCACGCCGAACACGAGACTGTAGTCGCCCGCCCGCGCGATCGTGTACTGAGCGCCGATCCAGCCGGTGTAACCACAGCCTGCGTCGAAACAAGATCCGGAGCTCTCACCCAGTGGCGACCAGACGGGTCCGCCGTCGATGATGGGTGTATGGACCGGCGTCAGGGTCGCCGTCAAAGCCGGCAGGCCAAAGCCGGGTACGACGTCACCCGAGGCTGTCGTCCTGGCGCTGAACAGGGTCGCGACAACACCCGTCGACGACCGAAGCTGAGCCCAGGCGTAATCGGAGAAACCGGCGCCATCGGAGGTGACGTAGTTGAAATAGAAATTGAGTGACGCGCCGGAGCCGGCCGTGAACGTAGATGTCGAGAACTCGGATCCGTTGACCTCGCCGCCGATGCCAAGCGATCCGACACCAGAAATACCGCCATTCGTCGTGATGTACGAGTACGCACCGAGCGGCGAAAGCGACACCACGCCATCAGCCCCCGACGTACCGCAAGTTCCCACACAGGCTGCCTGTGCACCACTGGCAGCGATGAGCCCGCCGGCGATGATTAAGCTAGTGTTTCTCACAAATTTATCAAGTTTCGTCACAGCCTGCTCTCCTATCAATCAAGCAATAGGCGGGTATGCAATAGCTATGCCAATTCGAATTGTGCTCGGTAAGATCGAGAAGCCCGATCCTTTTAAGTCTTCATTTACGAGATGTGTAAAGGACGGCGACACTAGACGTTACCAGATGGTTTCCTTGGCCAAATGATAGTATTTCCAGCACGCTAGATCGGCTCATGGCCGTTAATAAGTTTGTTTATCAGTCATTAGCAACTTCGTCAGCTGCGGCTGACGTGATGAAGACTGCGATTGAACAGGCAGGTTCAAGGCGCTGGCAGCTGGCCGGATCAACGGCGACGAAGCCATTGGCGGTAAAGGTCCATCCACCTGCGGAATCGCAGTTTCGTCGCCGCAGACGACACCGTGCAGTTGACGGTGGCCGAGCGCGGGGGTGCGATGCTTCTATTTCGCCTGGGCAAGCAACCCGGTCATGGTCTTCTTCGCCAGCGGCGGCAATTTTTCGGCAATGGCGGTCAGTTCCGCCTTGTTCGACGCGTCCTTGACCTCGATCAGCCCGACCATGCCCATCGAGACGTGCGGCTTGCACTTGATGCCGTACAGGCCGGGGGTGGTGAACGTCACCTCGATCTCCTCGTCGGTCTTGCCCTTGAAGGCGGTCGCGCCGGCCGGGATCATCGTCGGCATCGCCTCGGCGTTATGCCCCTTGTCGACCGCGACGTACTTCACGGTGTCGCCGGGCGCGACGACCAGGAAGGCGGGCACGAAGGCCGACATGCCGGTCGGCCCGGCGTTGACCATCCTGACCTGCCACTGCTTTGCCGCTGCGGGAGCGGCCCCAACCGCCATGACGGCGATCGTCGTAGCGATCAGCATGCGACCCATCCTGGCCATTTTCTTGCACTCCCAAACCTGGTCCTGCCGCTATTGAAGCGACGCGCCGTGTTGGAACAATGAGACCAAAGAACGAGGCCGGTCGCATATTCTTGCCTGATAGTCGCATTGCCCGCGCCCGGTTGCCGTCCGATTGGTAAATAGCAATTTGCGCTGGACACGACCCGCCGGCGCCGAGGGAGAACCACCGTGCTGCACCAGGCGCTCGACAAGCTGAAGGGCAATATCGCCATCCGCACCCGCTACGATAATTACATCGGCGGCAAGTGGGTTGCCCCGGTCGAAGGTCGTTACTTCGACAATCCATCGCCGATCGACGGCAAGACTTTCTGCTCCATCGCGCGCTCCAGCGCCGCCGACATCGAGCTGGCGCTCGACGCCGCGCACGCCGCCAAGGATGCCTGGGGCAAGACCTCGACCACCCAGCGCGCGATCATCCTGAACAAGATCGCCGACCGGATGGAGGAACGCCTCGACCTGCTGGCGATGGCCGAGACGATCGACAACGGCAAGCCGATCCGCGAAACGACGCTTGCCGACCTGCCGCTGGCGATCGACCATTTCCGCTATTTCGCCGGCTGCATCCGCGCCCAGGAAGGCAGCATTTCCGAGATCGACAAGGACACGGTCGCCTATCATTTCCACGAACCGCTGGGTGTCGTCGGCCAGATCATCCCCTGGAACTTCCCACTGTTGATGGCGATCTGGAAGCTGGCGCCGGCGCTGGCGGCGGGCAATTGCGTCGTGCTCAAGCCGGCCGAGCAGACCCCGATGTCGATCATGGTGTTCGCCGACATCATCGGTGACCTGCTGCCGCCCGGCGTCCTCAACATCGTCAACGGCTTCGGCGTCGAGGCCGGCAAGCCGCTGGCCTCGAACAAGCGCATCGCCAAGATCGCCTTTACCGGCGAGACGACGACCGGCCGCCTGATCATGCAATATGCCTCGGAGAACATCATCCCGGTGACACTGGAGCTGGGTGGCAAGTCGCCTAACATCTTCTTCGCCGACGTGATGGACGAGGATGACGCGTTCTTCGACAAGTGCCTCGAAGGCTTTGCGATGTTCGGGCTCAACCAGGGCGAGGTCTGCACCTGCCCGAGCCGCGCGCTGATCGAGGAGTCGATCTACGACCGCTTCATCGAGCGCGCCATCGAACGCGTGAAGGCGATCAAGATGGGCAATCCGCTCGAGATGTCGACGATGATGGGCGCGCAGGCATCCAACGACCAGCTCGAGAAGATCCTGTCGTACCTAGACATCGGCCGTGACGAAGGCGCCGAGGTGCTGACCGGCGGCAAGCGTGCGCAACTGCCCGGCGATCTGGGCGGCGGCTATTATGTCGAGCCGACGATCCTCAAGGGTCACAACAAGATGCGCGTGTTCCAGGAGGAGATCTTCGGGCCGGTGCTCGCGGTGACGACCTTCCGGACCGACGAGGAGGCGATGGAGATCGCCAACGATACGCTCTACGGCCTGGGTGCCGGTGTCTGGACGCGCAACGGCACGCGTGCCTACCGCTTTGGGCGCGGCCTGCAGGCCGGGCGCGTGTGGACCAACTGCTACCACCTCTATCCCGCCCATGCGGCGTTCGGCGGTTACAAGCAGTCGGGCATCGGGCGCGAGAACCATAAGATGATGCTCGACCACTATCAGCAGACCAAGAACATGCTGGTCAGCTACGACCCGAACAAGATGGGCTTTTTCTGAGGATTGTCCCCGGCTCTCCTCGGCTTACTGCGGCGGGTGCGAGCCCGCCGCCTTTTCATAGGACAAGGCTCAGATGCACGACGACGCCATTCCTGCTCGCGTGCTTGCTACTCCTCTGGCCGAGGACTGGATCGCGCGACTGACGGCGATCCATGGGCCGTTGATGTTTCACCAGTCGGGCGGCTGCTGCGACGGGTCCTCGCCGATGTGCTATCCGCGCGGCGAGTTCCGGACCGGGGCCAGCGACCTGCTGCTCGGTACCATCGCCGGCGATGTGCCGGTGTTCATCGGCGCCGACCAATATGCCTATTGGTCGCACACCCAGATCGTCATCGACGTCATCCCCGGGCGGGGTTCAGGCTTCTCGCTGGAATCGACCGAGGGCATTCGTTTCCTGACGCGCTCGCGCGTGTTCACCGACGAAGAGCACCAGCGACTGCTCGCTCATGCTCCAGCCACCGGCGCCTCCTGACGCGGCGGCTATCGTTCCGACTGCGGGTGGCGCACAAAGGCAGGGCATGATCATGAGGAGGTTGCCTGTGCCTGCGCCGCCTGCCGGAAACCGGTCGCCCCCCGCCATACGCGCCGCCGCCACCCACCAGCTCGATCCGGCTGCCGCCGTCGCGGAACTTCGCGCCGGGCTGGGCGACGCGCCATTGGCTGGCATCCTGCTGTTCGTCTCCAGCCGCCACGACCTGCGCCGCCTGTCGACCGAGCTGGCGCTGGCTTTCGACGAGCTGCCGATCGCCGGCTGCACCTCCTCGGGCGAGCTGACGCCGACCGGATATGACGACGGCACGATCACCGCCATCGGTTTTCCGGCGGACGAATTCGCGCTGACCATCACCGCCTTCCCGGAGCTCGGCAATTTCGATCCGGTCGCGGCGGCGGCCCGCATGCGCCGCGCCGTCGCCGATGCCGAATGCGCCGCCGAGCACCTGGGCACGGCGGTCAACCACGTCGGGCTGTTCCTCGTCGACGGACTGTGCACGCGCGAGGAGATCATCGCGATGACGCTGCAGGACGCGCTCGGCGACATTCCGCTGATCGGCGGGTCGAGCGGCGACGACCTGGATTTCGTCGAGACCTTCGTCCTCGATGCCGGGCGCTTCGTCCGCGACACCGCGCTGGTCGCGATCATCTCGACGACGCGGCCGATGACGGTGTTCCGCAACCAGCACTTCGCGCCGACCACGACGCGCATGGTCGTCACCTCCGCCGATCCGTTGCGGCGCATCGTCTACGAGATCAACGCCGAGCCGGCCGCGCAGGAGTATGCCCGCCTGATCGGTGCCGGCGCCGAGCCGCTGTCGCCGCGCCTGTTCGCCTCGCACCCGCTGCTCGTGCGCGCCGGTACCGAGCATTATGTCCGCGCCATCCAGCAGGCCAATGCCGACGACAGCCTGACCTTCTACTGCGCGATCGACGAGGGCATCGTGCTGACCCTGACCGCCTCGCCGCGTTCCGGCACGATCATGAAGTGCCCGGGATCGAGGGTGCGGACCTGATGGTAGATGGTCCGGGGCTTGCGGACATGGCCGAAGCTGAAAAAGTCGTGCACCGCCCGGTCGCTGACGTCGAAGCGATGCTCCGGCAGGAGCAGCAGCGCCTTCAACTCCGACGCAAAGGCGATGCCACCGTTCTGCTCGGTGACGTACAGCGGCTTGATGCCCAGCGGATCGCGCGCCAGCACCAGCTGCCGCTCGACGCGGTCCCAGATCGCGACGGCGAACATCCCCTCCAGCCGCGCCCAGGCATCGTTGCCCCAGCAGGCAAAGGCGGCGAGGACAGTCTCGGTGTCGCTGCGGGTCGAGAAGGCGAAGCCGCGCGCCTCCAGATCCGGGCGCAGGTCGAGGTGATTGTAGATCTCACCGTTGAAGACGATGGCAAAGCGTTCTTCGCAGGCGCTCATCGGCTGGTGCCCGCCGGCGACGTCGAGGATGCTCAACCGGCGCATGCCGAAACCGAAGTCGCGATCGGTCAGCACGCCGTCGTCGTCGGGTCCGCGGTGCCGAATGGTGTCGCACTGGGCCGAGATCACGCCTCGCCGGACATCTCCCGCGCCGCGTCGGTACCAGCCTGCGATGCCGCACATCAAGCTTCTCCCCGGCCCTGGGACAATGGCTTGCGGATCACGCCGGGCGGCGATCGAAAGCGGATCTGCATCGGTGGGAAAGACGATGCCACCGGGAGATCCCGCACTTGGCCGGGCAGCTTTCGTGGCCGCCGGACATGTCGAGAGATTTAATTGCGACAAGCAGCGCAACGGGACCGCGGCGCAGTGATCGACGCCCGGCTAGCGCTCCGTCCTAATAGGTCCTCGAATACCGCAGAGTGACGTTCGACCCGCCAAACGATCCGGTCGAGCTCAACAGGCTGAGCGTGCGGCTCAGGGCGATCTCCAGCTGCGTCGCTGTGAACCCGCGGGCGTCGGTGATGACCTCCACATAGATGTTGTTGCTGATGTACTGGCCGGCTGCCAGCGCCGTGCCGCGGCCTGCCGTCTTGTCGGCGCCGAGCACCCGCAGCCGATCGATCCCGCTCGCCGAGCGCAGCTTGCCCAGCGGGTTGAGACCGCCGCCCGAGCCACGCAGCGAGTTCAGGGCCGCCGCCAGCTGGATCGCCTGGGTCGGCGACAGCGAGGTGATCGAACTGCCGAACAGCAGCCGCGACAGCACCTCGTCCTGGGCCAGCGCCGGCGTCGACGTGAAGGTGATCTCCGGACGGAGCGCGCGGCCGCCGATGTTGATCGTCGCTGCGACGCCCTCGACCGTCGTGCTGGCGCTCAGCGACAGCAGCGGGTTGGTGAGCGGACCGCCGTCGAAGGTGATCGCGCCGTCCTCGGCCAACTCGAACCGCTTGCCGGCGAAGGAATAGGTGCCGCGGACGATCTGCAGCTTGCCGACCACGATCGGGTTCGCGGTCGTGCCGGTGATGCGCATGTCGGTTTGCCATTCGGCTTCCAGCCCCATGCCGCTGACGAAGATGCGGTTGTCGGCACGGATGCGCAGGTCGAGACGGAACTGCGAGGGCGGTGCCGCTGCGGCTCCGGTGGCGACGGCGACCGGTGCACCCTTGCGCCGGACCCCGGTCAGCTCGCTGACCTCGGCGGCGCCCTGGCGGATGATCTCGTAGCGCGCCTCGGGGATCGTCAGGGTGCCCTTGATCAGGCCGACGCCGCGGCTGCTGGTGATCGCCAGCTGGCCCGAAGCCGTCGCACCGAGCGCGTCGCTGCGTGCCAGCTGTGCCTTGTCGAGGGTGATCGCCAGGTTGAGCGGGAAGCCCGTCGCCGCGTCGAGGCCGACGCTGCCCGAGGCAGCGAGGCTGCCGCTGCCAGCCTTGGCCGTGAGCGAGACGATCTGCAATTGCGAACGGTCGAAGCGGCTGTCCAGCGCGATGTTCGAGATGACCGTCCCGAACGCTTGGTTCTCGTACCGCAACGTCGCGGCCCGGATGACGCCCGTGACGCTGGGGTTGTCGACCCGCCCGCCAAGGTCGGCGGCGATGACGATGGGCCCGCTCAGCTGCTGCCCGGCGATCCCGGTCAGGGCCCACAGCACCTCCGCCGGGCCATTGTACCGGATGCCGCCGGACAGGGGTGCGGCAAGCAGGCGCTGGGTGATCGTCGCGCCGTTGCCCAGCGGCGCAAGCCGGGCGTTGATCCGGCCGACGACTGCAGTGCCCCGCCGGACGACCGCGTCGAACTCGCCGCCGCTGCCCGACAGACGCGAGCGCGTGCTGACATCGACCGGCGCGGAACTGCTGTAGGCCGCGGTCCGGGTGAAGCCGGCGACGGCCAGGTTGGCGTCGACGACCGGCGTCGCACTGCCCGCCATGCTTGCATCGATGGTGCCGGAGACCTTGCCGCCCAGTCCGAGGCCCGGGGCGAACGCCTCGACGATCGCCAGGTCGATGCCGTCGAGCGTCGCCCGCAGGCGGATGGTCCGGCCGTAATCGCCGCTGAGGATCGCCCGGCCTTGCGGGATGACCATCGTCGTCGGGGCGAGCTGCCAGATGTCGCCGGTCTTGGTCGCGACGGCGGGCGATGCGAGGCGGAAGGCGATGCCGTTGAGCGTGCCCGTCGCATTGGCGACGACGCGTGTCGGGGACAGTGCAGCCTGCGCCGCAATCGAGAACGGCGCCGTCGTGCTGCCGTTGGCGACCAGTCCGACGGTGCCACGACCGCCGCGATAATCGAAGCGCGTCTGGGCGCGCTGCACCAGCAGCGTGCCGGAGCGAACGTCGGCGAGATAGGCGGTGCCCGCGACCGAGGGCGCGCCGGGCGTCAGCAGCGCGTTGGCGCGGATCGTGCCGCTTCCGATCGTGATCGGCATTGCGCCCGGGATGCGCGCGGCATTGGCACGAAGATCGACAGCGGCGCTCTGTACCTTGCCTTGCGCGCCCAGCTCGACGCTGCCGTTAAAGCCGGACCCGGCGACGCTGAGCCGGCCGGCGAACGGTCCCGCCGCCGCCTGGACGACGCTGCCGCGGACATCGATCCCGGCAAAGCGGGCGTTGGCGATGTCGACGGCCAACGGTCCCTTGGTCGAGCGAACCAGGACGTCCGCGGCGAACGGGCCGTATTCGGAACCACCGCTGGCCTTGATGCGATAGCCTGCGGCCGTGCCTTCGAGATCGGCGACGACGTCGGTCAGTTGGACGCCGACGTTCGGTCGCGCGGCGCGGAGCCGTACCCGGGGCCGGGCGACGGTGCCGCTGCCGGTTACCGACAGCGGTCCGTATTGCGTAGAGGCACCGCTCGCCTGGAATGCGATGCGGCCGTCCGGGCGGTAGGTGCCGGTCCCATCGGTGATGCGGAAGCGTGGTGCCGTCAGCCGGAGGTCGCGCAGCATCGCGACGCCGGCGGGGTCGTAGGCGACACGCGCCGTGACCACCGCGTTGCCGCCGAGCTGCTCCCGCAGGCCCGCGTTCTCGATCTGCCGGGTGGTGGCACGGATCGTGCCGGTGATGCCGAAGCCGCCCTTGGCACCGGCGACGAGCTTGGCGTCGGTAACCAGGTCGATCCGGCCAAGCCCCTCGACGCGGTAGTCGTTGACCCGGCCCTTCAACGCGCCGTTGTACCGGCCAGTGCCGGGGTTGGCGACGATGACCGCCGTGGCGTCGATCCGGTCTGAGCGCAGTCGCAGATTGTCCGACAGCAGCTGGCCCTTCGACCAGGCGAGGTCGCCGTCGATGCGCAGGTTGGTCAGCAATCCGCCGGCGGCAGCGTTGAGGCCGGTCACCCGCCGCGCCGTGGCATGGACAGGAACCAGGATGCGATCAGCATCGACGGTGGCGCGTCCCGCCGCCGCCAAATCTTCGACCGTCGTGCCGTTGAAGGCGAGCGTCGTGGCGCGCACCTCATAGGCGACTGCCGGCGTCGCGAACGGCCCGTCAAGCGCGGCGGAGAAACGGACGTCGCGCCCCGCCAGACCCGGTGCGATCGCACCCGGGCGCCACAGTTGCGCGGTCAGTCGCAGATTGCCGAAGCGGTTCTCGCCAAGGTCGACCTGTCCTGCCGCGGTGGTGCGGAACGCCGTCGACTGCGCACTGGCAGTCAGGTCGACGCGCCGCTCCGCCACCTTTGCCGTTGCATCGATATCGATACCCTCGGCCGTCAGCGAAGCGACCGGGCCGCCTGCGACGACCAGTTCGGGGTGAACGCGACCGCGCACGCCGAAAGTGCCGTCGCGGCCGGTCACCGCGAGGTCGGCGAGTTGCCCATTGCCGGCCAGCGCCGCCACCTGGCCCTGCCATGCCTGCCAGTCACCGCGCCCGGCGATGGTCAGCGTCAGGGGCTTTCCCAATTTGGCGTAGCTGTCGACCAGTCCGCCCGCCGGCGCCACCAGCCGCGCGTCGACGATCAGGCGGTTGTCCGCCGGCACCGCGTCGAGCTTCAGCGCCAGCGTGTCGCCGCCCGACAAGCCGGGACCGTTCAACGCTGCGGCATCGGCAACGACCTTCGCGCGGCCATCGGCGATGTCGATCGCTGCCGACAGGCGCGCGACGTGGCGCTGGCCGGTCACCGCGGGATCGATGATCAGGCGGCCGACCGCCAGCCGGTCGAGCTTGATGTCGATATCGGGAAGCAGCGGCTCGTTCGGATCCGACGGGCCAAGCACTGGTTTGCGCAGCAGCCGCGCCTGGTCGACGACGACTTCGGAAATCTCGATCCGCTTGTGCAGAGCCGGCCACGGGTTCCAGTCGACGACGACCGTCGGAGCCGTCGCCAGCAGGCCCTTGAGGTCGCGGATCTCGACGCCGCGCAACGTCATGCGCCCATAGATCGAGCCGTCGATTCGCCCGGCGCGGTAGTTCAGCCCGGTTTCACTGGTAAATCCAGCAAGCTTGTCGACCAGGAAGCGCCGGCCGGGCTGGGTGTCGAGCCCGGCAACCAGCAAGGCCAGCAGCACCACCAGCCCGACAAGGATACCGCCGATCCACAGGAGGATGCGCCGCACGATCAGAATGCCTGGCCGATGGAGATGTACAATGCGACGCGCGCCTCGCCGGGACGGCGGCCCAACGGCGTTGCGATGTCGACGCGCATCGGCCCGAAGTTGGTATAATAGCGTCCACCGATGCCGGCGCCGTAACGCATGCCGCTGATCGACGGCATCGACTTCTCGCCGACACGGCCGGCGTCGAGGAAGGGCACGACCCCGAAGTTTCCAAAGCGGTAGCGCACCTCGGCTCCGAACTCGGTCAGCGAGCGACCGCCGAGCGGATTATTGTCGGCGTCGCGGGGGCCGAGCTGCTGGTATCCGAAGCCGCGCACCGAGCCGCCGCCGCCGGCGTACAGCCGCCGCGAGGGCGCGATGTCGTCGCGTGGCGCCCCGACGATGCTGCCGAGACGGGCCCGACCGGCGAGCACGAACGCGTCCGAGATCGGGAAATAGCCGCTCGCCTCGAACAGGCCGCGGCCATAGGATTGGAAACCGCCGCTGGTACGCTTCTGCGCTTCCGGGCTGACGCGCGCGGTCAGGCGGAAACCCTTGGTCGGGTCGAGCAGGCTGTTCGATCGGTCATAGCCCAGCTGCAAGGGCAGGGCCGCGATGAAATAGGTGCCGCGGTCGCGATCAGCCCTCGCCGCGTCGAAAGCGGTCTCGCGCGAGGCGATCAGCTCACCGCCCAGCGACCAGGTCCAGCGCTTCTGCCACGTCGGCGTGCTGCTCCGCGACAGGCTGGAGTTGAGGTTGAACGTCTCAGCATTGTACGCATCGAAGCGCTGCCGCGCGACCGAGGTGCCGATCTGGAAGGCCCGGTCGCGTTGCCCCGCGTTCGATCGCCGGAACTGGGCGTTGACGCTCTGCTCCTGCGTACCCGCGACGGCGGACACCGTCAGCGCGCCTTCGGGCGGGAACAGGTTCCGATGGGTCCAGCTGCCGGTCGCCTTGAAGCCCTCGCCGGTGCCATAGCCGAGCCCGCCGGCCAGCACGCGCCACGGCCCCTTGGTCTGGTTGACCTCCAGGTCGACGACCTCGGTGCCGTCCTCGGCCACCACGCCGGTCGCAACCGGCCGGACCGCGACGCCCGACAACAGGCTGGTGCCGACCAGCGCCTGTCGCAGGTCGTCGAGCTGGCGGCTGTCATAGATTTGCCCGGCCTTGAAGCGCGGCAGGAGCGCGATATGGCGGGCGTCGAAAACCTCGTCGCCGGCGATCCGGAAACCACCGAAGCGTGCCTTGCGCCCCGGCGTCAACGGCAGGGTATAGTCGCCGACATGGGTCGCTCCATCGAGCAGGATGTCGCGCTGGCCGACCACAACGAACGGATAGCCCCGCTCCGGCAGCCGGAGAGCGATGCGCGCCTCGCCACCCTCCACGTCCGCCGCGACGATGGGATCGCCGGTTTTCAATTCCAGCGCTTCGAGCGCAAAGCCACGCGGCTCCGGCGCAGCCCCGGTGATCGTGATCGAACCCAGCGCATAGCGCGGTCCGGGTGTCGCGGTGAGCGCGACCGGTAGCTGCCCGTCCTTGTCCGGAACAGGGCCGACGACGGTGCTCGCGACGGCATCGAAATAGCCCTCGGACCGCAACAGCCGCTCGGCCAGAGCCTTGTCCTCGTCGGCTCGCGCCGACACCTGCGCGGCATTGCCGGCCTTGCGGCCTTTCGACAGCAACGCTGACAGCGCCTTGAATCGAGCTTCGAGACCGACCTTGGCCAGGCCCTCCAGGGTGACCCGGTAGCGGATATCGGGTGCCGGAGCATCGGTAGTGGAGATGGCGGGGGGCGTCTCGGCAGCAGCTCCCGCTAGTGGCACCAGCGGCGTGCCCAGGGCTGGATCGGGGACGATCGCGGGAGGCGAGGCAGGCTCCGCTGTAGCCGGGCTTGGCGTCAACGACGGTAATTGAGCCTGAAGTTCCTGCTCCGACAGCGGCTGGGCCACGGCCGGCGCATACCAGGCCAGCAGGGCAGGAACGGCGAGCAGGCACCGCCCGCAGCGACTGGAGACGAAACCTCGCAACTCCTCTAGCCGCCCTGGCGCTCGGCGAGTGGGAAATTGCGCCGAACGCAGGCAGCGGCCGATATCCTATCGGAGCATGAGCTGTAAGATTTGGTCATCGGCCTTTGAACCAACACGCATGGACAAGGGTCCGTCCATAAGGCGATTGTAAACAAACGTCGACACTTGGCGTCGATCTTGATGGTTTAAAAACCGGGTCCGGCGACCGTCAGTTCATCAGAATGTCGGATAGTCGCTGCGCCAGTGCATCGACGGCGAACGGCTTGGTCAACAGCTCCATCCCAGGCTCGAGGAAGCCGCCGCTCAATGCGGCATTCTCGGCGTAGCCGGTCATGAACAGGATCTTGAGGTCGGGACGCTGCAGACGCGCGGCTTCGGCCATCTGGCGTCCGTTTATCCCCGGCAGCCCGACGTCGGTGACGAGCAGGTCGATCGGTTGGTTCGAGTGCAGGATCGCCAGGCCGGACGGGCCATCGATCGCCTCGAGCGTCCGGTAGCCCAGGTCGCCAAGCACTTCGACGACGAGATCGCGGACGGCCGTTTCGTCCTCGACGACCAGCACGATCTCGGCGTGCTGTGTCGCCACCGCGGCGGCGGGCGCCTCGCTTGGTTCGGCATCCTCAACTTTGCCGTAGAAGCGCGGCAGGTAGAGTTTGACGGTGGTGCCCCGCCCAAGCTCGGAATAGATCTTCGCATAGCCGTCGGACTGTCGCGTGAAGCCATAGATCATCGACAGGCCCAGTCCGGTGCCTTGCCCGATCGGCTTGGTCGTGAAGAACGGCTCGAAGGCCTTTTCGATCGTCTCGCTGCTCATGCCGGTGCCGGTGTCCGAAACGCAGATGCAGACATATTGCCCGGGCCGGACATTGCGAGACGGCATACCATAAGTGTTATCGAGGTGGGCGTTGCAGGTCTCAATGGTCAGCTGACCACCGTCCGGCATCGCGTCACGGGCGTTGATGGCGAGGTTCAGGATCGCACTTTCGAGTTGGTGCGGATCGCACAGCGCCTGCCACAGTCCGCCGGTGGTCACCATTTCCAGGCGGATTTTCTCGCCCAGGGTACGGCGCAACAGCTCCTCGGTGGACGACACCAGCCGGTTGGCATCGACCGGTTTGGGATCGAGCGGCTGGCGGCGCGAGAATGCCAGCAGGCGGTGCGTCAGCGCCGCTGCGCGGTTCGCCGATGTCAGCGCGACGGTGGCATGGCGCTCGATCTCGCCCGAGCGACCGGCTGCGATCTTGCGCTGCATCATGTCGAGGCTGCCGATGATGCCGGTCAGCAGGTTGTTAAAGTCGTGCGCGATGCCGCCGGTCAGTTGGCCGACCGCCTCCATCTTCTGCGCCTGGCGCAGCTGTTCCTCGGTCTTGGCCCGTTGCGCGACCTCCTCAAGCACGCGGCGCTCCAGCGTCTCGTTGAGCGTCAGCACTTCAGCTTCGATCGCCTTGCGTGCGGTGACGTCGATCGCGGCGCCGATGACCCGGATGCAGACGCCGTTCGCGTCGAACAGCCCCCGGCCCTTCGCCGCGATCCATCGAACCAGCCCGTCATCCCGCCCGATCGTGCGGTATTCGACGTCGTAGAGTGAGCGCGCCGCCGGATCGAGCGCGAGCGAGAACGCGCTCATCGTCGCTGCGACGTCCTCCGGATGCACCCCGTCCGAGAAATCCTCCAACGTTACCGGACCGTCCGAAGTGATGCCGAACATCGCCTTGACGCGCGGCGGCCAGAACAAGGTGTCGGTCGTGACATCATAGTCCCACAGTCCGATTTCGGCGGCCTCGGTCGCCAGCCGCAGCTGCTCCTCGTTTTCCAGCAGGCGCTGCTCGGCGCGGCGGCGTTCGTCGATATCGATAACGGAACCGACATAGCCGAGGAACTCACCGTCTTCGCTGAAGCGCGGGCTCGCGGCGTCGATCGCCCAGCGGTAGGAGCCGTCAGCCGAGCGCAGGCGGTACTCGACCCGGAAATTGGCGCGCGCCGCATTGGCTTCGAAGAAGGCCTGCTCGGTATGCGCCCGGTCGTCGGGATGGGTGACTTCCAGCCAGCCATAGCCCTCGGCCTCCGCCTCGGTCTGACCGGTGAACTCGTACCAGCGGCGATTGAGGTACAGGCAATAGCCGCTGGGGTCGGTCACCCACATCATCACCGGAGCATTGTCGGCCATGTTGCGAAAGCGGCCCTCGGTCTCGGCAAGAGCGGCGCGATCGGCGCGTTGCGCGGTTTCATCGCGGGCGATCTTGAGGAAGCCACGCTCGCGTCCGGCCTCGTCGCGCGGCAGCGGATGGACGGACCCGTTGAGAAAGACCCGGGTACCATCGGCGCGCTGATGCCACCGCTGGTCGAGCGCCTGCCCCTCCCGGCTGGCCGTGGCGACCTCTCGCTCGGGCTGCCGGTCGGCGCGATCCTCGGGCGTGAAGATCTCGTCGGCGGACTTGCCGATCATCTCGGCGATCGGTCGCCGGAAGATTGCTTCGGCGCCCTTAGACCAGTCGGTCACGCGGCGATCGGCATCCATCGTGATGATCGCGTAGTCGCTGGCGCTGTCGACGACCAGGCGGAGCCGATGCTCGCTGGCTTGGGCGAGATCGACCTCCCCCTCGCGCCGCATAAGGGTGCGCCGCAACTCCAGCTGGCTCATCACCTGGCGGGCCAGCACCTCCAGCGTCAGACGCTGGCGATCGGTGATGCCCTGGGGTCGGGGCACGATATCGAGAACGCACAGGCTGCCGATCGGCACACCTGCCGGCGTCTCCAGCACCGCGCCGGCATAGAAGCGCCAGCCCGGTTCGGCAGCCACCATCGGATTGGACCTGAACCGCTCGTCGTCGCGCAGATCGGGTACCACGATGATCCCCTGCTGGCGGATCACATAAGCGCAGAGCGACACGTCGAGCGGCAGTTCGTCGGAGCCGAACCCGACTTCAGCCTTGAACCACTGCCGACCCTCGGCGAGCAGGCTCACCGCCGCTATTGGCGCCTCGAAGATGTCCGCGGCCAGCCGAACGATATCGTCGAATGCCGCTTCACGTGACGTGTCCAGGATAGCGTAGCCGCTCAACGCTTCGAAGCGCGCGCGGTCATCGTCCGATCCCTCAGCCTGGCCAAGGCTGCTCCCGCCGTGTTGATCCAGCGAATCACCGGCATCACCGGGAACAGAAATCATCTAATCCACTCATAGTTTTCAGCGTGTTGCATGTTCTAACGTCCGGAGCGCGATTTTGGCACGGCGAACTTTACCGCGGGTAGCCATCGGGATTGCCGGCCAGTTGACCCGTCACGATAGCGGATCGCCTTCGATATCCCGGCAGCAGGCGCGGGCGACCTTTGCCGCGTCGTCGCGGCGCTTTTGTCCGCCTCGCACTGAAAGTCGCTGCGATGACGACCCGGCAGATCATGCGTCATTTACCGATATTTCAATATAACGACACTCGAACGCCGGTCGACTCGGCGGCTTATACCGGAATGGCGCGGCATACTTTCGGGTGAGACGCTTCCTGAATCGGCACGACCGGTAAGTTCGGATCGTGACCGCCAAGAAATAAGAGGTGCTCTGGGAAATTCGATTTAACCGGGGAAGCAACATGAAGTCACATTGTTCCAGGTCTCTGCCGATCAAGTCGGTTGCGCTGATCCTAGCCGCGAGCCAGGCCCCGTCTCCACTGCTGGCGCAAACGGAAATCGCGCAGGCCGACGAAATTCTCGTTACCGGGCGGATCCAGGCCTATCGCGGCAATGTTCCGCTGGAGCAGCTTCCCCAGGCGACGCAGGTTATTTCGGGAGCGACGCTCCAGCAACTCAACATTACCCGGCTCGACGCCGCGCTCGACCTGTCGGCGAGCATTTCGCGACAGAACGGCTTTGGCGGTATGTTCGACTCGTTCGCCATCCGCGGCTTCGTCGGTGATCCCAATTCGCCGACCGGCGTGCTGGTCAACGGCTTCAACGGCGCTCGTGGCTATGCCGGCCCGCGCGACGCCTCGAACGTCGAGGCGATCGAGGTGCTGCGTGGCCCGACATCGGCCTTGTTCGGCCGCGGCGAGCCCGGCGGCACGGTCAACATCGTCACCAAGAAACCGTTCTTCCGCGCCGGCGGGCAGGTCCAGGCCAGTATCGGCCGCTTCGACACCTATCGCGGCGAGCTCGACTACAACCTGCCGCTGAACGACAAGGTCGCGGTGCGCGTCACTGGCGCCTATGAGCAGGGCGACAGCTTCCGCGACACGCTCCATTCCAAGAAGTTCACGATGTCGCCGTCGGTCCTGCTCAAGCTCGACGACTTCTCCGCGAATTACGAGCTCGAGTTCACCAAGCAGAAGACCCCGTTCGATCGCGGCGTCGTCGCGATCAACGGCGATCCCGGCGCGCTGCCGCGGTCACGTTTCCTCGGCGAGCCCAGCGACGGCAACATCTCCAGCACGGTCGTCGGACATCAGCTCCAGGCCGAGCAGAAGCTGTTCGCCGATTGGAAGCTGATCGGCGGCATCGCCTATCGCTACACCTCGTTCGACGGCTTTGGCGAGGACCCCGAATTCGCCGCCGCTCGCAACCCGTTCTTCCTCGACGGCCGGACCCTGTCGCGCCGCCGCATCTTCCGCGACTACACCGGCAAGGACCTGATCCCGCGCGCCGAAGTGTCGGGCAGCCTGATGACCGGTTCGATCAAGCACAACATCCTGTTCGGCGGCGATTACGAGTGGTTCAAGCTCGACATCCTGCAGACGCGCTATCGTCCGCCGGCGCTCAGCGCCGCGCAGCGGGCCGAGGTCGCATCGGGCAATATCTCGGCCGCGACGCTGCGCACCCTGAATGCCATCGACATCTTTAACCCGGTCTATACCGACGTGACGGCGCTGCCGATGTCGGCCTTCCAGAGCCGCACCGAGGTTGCCAAGGCCTGGGGAACCTATCTCCGCGACCGCATCGAGCTGACCGACTGGCTGTCGATCCAGGCGGGTATCCGCTATGACGACTATCGCCAGACGGTGGTCAACCGACTGGCCCGGGCGGCCAATCCGACTGGCTATGTCCCGACCTTCCAGAAGTTCAACCAGTGGAGTCCGTCGGTCGGCCTCAGCGTCAAGGCGAGCGAGGAACTGACTTTCTACGGCAGCTTCTCCAAGGGCTTCCGGGCGAACACCGGCGTCAACGTGCGCAACGAGGCATTCCGCCCCGAATCCTCCAAGTCGTACGAGGTCGGCGCCAAGTTCGACATCCTCGACAACCGGCTGAGCGGCACCCTAGCCCTGTACAAGATGGAGAAGTCGAACGTCCTGACCGCCGATCCGGTCAATGCCGGCTTCACCCTCGACGTCGGTCGCGCCAAGAGCAAGGGCGTCGAGTTCGACCTGAACGCCAAGCTGCCGGGCGAGATCACCGGCGTGCTGTCTTATGCCTATACCGACGCCTATATCGCCGACGACATCCTCGATCCCGACTTCGGGCGCACGATTTTCGCCGGCGATCCGCTAATCAACATTCCCAAGCACAGCGTCAGCGCGCTGCTGTCGAAGGAGTTCATGATCGGCGAGCGCGCGCTGAATGTCGGTGGCAGCGTCAAGTACGTCTCTAGCCGCCTCGGCGAGACCGCCACCACCTACCGGCTGCCGGGCTATACGACGGTCCGCCTGTTCGGTGCGCTCGACGTGACCGAGGCGATCCGGGTCTCTGCCGACGTCAACAATCTGTTCAACGTGCACTATTACCCGTCGTCGTACGCGGCCCTGTGGACGGTGCCGGGCGCGCCGCGCGAATGGACGATCAGGGCTGCCTACAAGTTCTGAGGGTCGAAGGCCGGTTTCGCGTATGAAGGCGCAGGGAGACCGGCCTGTGGACGATATCGATCAGCTTCTGGCACGGCTCGGGGCGCGCGCTGAGCCACCCGGGCTGGCCGACATCGACGGCCGCGTGCTGTCCCGGATCGCCGACGCCCAGCGGCAGGGCCAGGGTTTCCTGGTCCGCCTCGGCGCCGCCTTCGCCGGTCTGGCACTGGTCGCGGGCGTCGCGGGCGGCGGCGCGTCGGTGGCGTTCGCCCGTCACGCCGACGCGGTGTCGCCGCTGGCGCTGGCACCCTCGTCGCTGCTGATCCCGCGCGAATGAACGCGGTTCGCGCCGCACTGCTGATCGGCCTGTTGGCCTTTGTCGCGGCGTTCGGCGGCGTCTACCTCGGTCGCAGCCTGTTCGCCCCCGCCGAGCCTGCCGGTGGCGTCGAACTCCACCATCTGATCCACGACGGCCTCGACCTCGCGCCCGATCAGCATGCCCGTCTGGAAAAGCTGGAGCAGGATTTCTCGATCCGCCGCCGGGCGCTGGAGATGGAGATGCGCGCCGACAATGCCCGGCTGGCGGCAGCGATCGAGGCCGAGCATGGCAACGGCCCCCAGGTAAGCGCCGCGATCGACCGCACGCATCATGTCATGGGCCAGCTCCAGAAGGAGACGCTGGCGCATGTCTTTGCGATGCGCGCGCTGCTCACCCCGGCGCAGGCCGCGAAGTTCGACAAGGCGGTCGTCAAGGCGCTGACCGCCGACGGCGGGTGAATTTCGAGGCGCTGACCGACGGCGAGCTGGCGACGCTGGCGCTTGCCGGCCGTGACCGCGCTTTTGCCGAGATCATGCAGCGGCATCGCGGCGCACTCTACCGCATCGTCGTCGGCAACGTCGGCGACCCCGACGAGGCGCTCGACCTGGTGCAGGAAAGCTTCCTGTCGGCGCACCGTGCCTTGTCGCGCTATGACGAGACGCGGTCGATGCGCGGATGGCTGGCGACGATCGCAGTCAACAAATGCCGTGACTGGGGCCGGCGGCGCGCAGTGCGGCGGGTGTTCGCCTTTGCCCGGCGGATCGACGATGTCGCCGAGCAGGTGCCGATCGACCTGCCGGGACAGGACGTCACCACCGCCGACCGCCAGGACCTGGCAAAGGTCGCGCACGCGGTCACCGAACTGCCCGAAAAGCTGCGCGAGACGTTGGTGTTGCGGGCGATCGAGGGACTGTCGCAAGCCGAGGTCGCGGCGATCCTCGGGATCAGCGACAAGGCGGTCGAGACCCGGCTGTACCGTGCGCGTGCGGCGTTGAGCCGCGCGGTCGGGCGAGGGCCGGATGGCCCGGCTGCGTACCCAGCCTGACAGCCTGAGTTAGGGATCGAATGAACAGTCTTTTCAATCGTCGCCAGCTGCTGCGCGGCACGGTCGCCGCCGGTGTCGGGCTGGCGCTGCCGGCGTGGGCGCAGCCGGTATCGGCGGGCATCAGGTCTGCCCTGCCGACAGTCTCGGGCGAGGATATCGAGCTGCGCATCGCCGAGCAGATGATGATGGTAGACGGTCGCTACAGCCATGCGATCGGCATCAACGGGACCGTGCCGGCACCGCTGGTCCGGCTGCGCGAGGGGCAGAATGTCCGGCTGAAGATCTTCAACACGCTCGACGAGGATAGCTCGCTCCATTGGCACGGGCTGATCGTGCCGACCCAGTTCGACGGCGTGCCGGGCATCTCGTTCCCGGGCATCCCGGCGCGGTCGAGCTTCACCTATGAATTCCCGGTCCGCCAGGCAGGGACCTACTGGTATCACAGCCATTCCGGGTTGCAGGAGCAGATCGGGCTGTACGGTCCGATCGTCATCGATCCGGCCGGCGTCGATCCGACCGTCTCCGACCGCGAGCATGTCATCGTGCTGTCGGACCATAGCCAGCTGCATGGTCACGAGATGTATCGCAAGCTGAAGCTGCAGGGCGGTTATTACAACCGGCAGAAGCAGACGCTGGCGGGACTGCTGGCGGGCCGCGACCAGAAGCCGGCGGAGCGCGTCGAATGGGGCGCGATGCGCATGGACCCGACCGATATCGGCGACGTCACCGGGTCGGCGTACACCTATCTCGTCAACGGCAACGGGCCGCAGGACAATTGGACCGGGCTGTTCAAGCCGGGCGAGCGGGTCAGGCTGCGCTTCATCAATGCCTCGGCGATGACCACCTTCAACGTGCGTATCCCCGGACTGAAGCTGAGTATCGTGCAGGCCGACGGGCTCAATGTCCGGCCGGTCGAGGTCGAGGAATTCCAGTTCGGCCCGGCCGAGACCTATGACGTCATCGTCCAGCCGGTCGAGGACCGTGCCTACACCTTGGTCGGCGAGAGCATCGACCGCTCCGGCATGGCGCGCGCCACCCTGGCCCCGCGCGCCGGCATGGTCGCCGCCGTACCGCCACTGCGCACCCGTCCGGTCGCGACGATGAAGGACATGGGCATGGACATGAGCGGCATGTCCGGGATGCACGACATGGACATGTCGATGCGCAATTTCGACAATGGGCCGAACGTGGCGCGCAATCCCGGCGTCCAGACGCTGTCGCCGATGGCGGTGGACCGCACCGGTTATCCCGGCCAGGGGCTGGAGGATGTCGGCCACAAGGTGCTGACCTATCGCGACCTGGTTGCAGTCGACCGCAACCCCGACGTGCGGGCGCCGGGGCGGGCGATCGACATCCACCTGACCGGCAACATGGAACGCTATATGTGGTCGTTCGACGGGGTGAAGTTCAGCGACGCCAGCGAGCCGATCGCCTTCACCCAGGGCGAGCGCGTCCGGGTGACGCTGGTCAACGACACGATGATGGGCCACCCGATCCATCTCCACGGGCACTTCTTCGAACTGGTAACCGGCAAGGGCGAGTTCGCGCCGCGCAAGCATACGGTGCTGGTCCAGCCCGGCGGCCGCGTCAGCTTCGACCTGACCGCGGACGCGATCGGCGACTGGGCCTTCCACTGCCACATGCTGTACCACATGCACGCCGGCATGATGCGCGTCGTCAGCGTTCGCCCCGCGGTGGCGGCATGACCCGGGCATCGTTGCTGATCGCATTGCTGGTCGCGGGTCCGGCCGCGGCACAGGAGATGGACCATTCGATGCACGGCATGCCTCCCATGCCGCCGGCGGCGCCGTCTGCTGCTGCCGCTCCTGCCGCTACGCCGACGGCGGAGGGTGGCACGGCGCTCAAGCCCGGCGGCGGGCAGGCGCCCGACGTTCCCACCGATCACTATGCCGATCGCTTTTATCCGCCCGCGACGATGCAGCGGGCCCGCGACGAGATGCATGCCGAGCACGGCGGCCAGTCGTTCTCGCAGGTGATCTTCAACCTCGCCGAATACCAGGCGGTTAAGGGCGGCGACGGCTATCGCTGGGACGGCGAGGCGTGGATCGGCGGCGACATTAACCGCCTGACCCTCAAGACCGAGGGCGAGGGGCTGCTTCGCGGCGGCGTCGAGGCGGCAAAGGTCCAGGCGTTGTACAGCCGCGCCGTCGACCCTTACTGGAATCTCCAGGCCGGTGTCCGCCACGATTTCCGCCCCGGCCCGCAGCGCACCTATGCGACCGTCGGCGTCGAGGGGCTGGCGCCCTATTGGTTCGACGTCGAGGCCGCGCTGTTCCTGTCCGACAAGGGCGATCTGCTGGCGCGCGTCGAGGGCTATTACGACCAGCGCATCACCCAGCGCCTGATCCTGCAGCCCCGCGCCGAGCTCAACTTCGCCGCGCAGGACGTGCGCGATAACCGGATCGGCTCGGGTCTTTCGACCGTCGAGCTGGGCTTGCGCCTGCGTTATGAGCTGGCGCGCGAGTTTGCGCCGTACGTCGGGGTATCGTGGGAGCGCAAGGTCGGCGACACCGCCCGTTTCGCCCGGGCCGACGGCGACGGACGAACGTCGAAGAGCGTCGTTTTCGGCGTGCGATTCTGGTTCTGAGCAGGCGAATATGCTGCATCCGTCGTAACAAGAGCTAATTCTGCGGACGATCCGGACTTAGCTTGGTGTGCAGGTCATCAAAGGGTGCAGCACATGAAGCGACTTTCCTTCGTCCTCGCCGGCGCAATGGTCGCGGGTGCGGCATTGCCGGTCGAAGCGCACGGCATCTGGTTCGCGCAGCGCGCCAAGCAACTCGCGATCATCTACGGCATCGGCGCCGACGACCTCGAAGCGGTCAAGCGCCAGCCGAACATGCACGACCTCAAGGCCTATGATGCCGACTACCAGCCGATCGGCGCGGCGTTGCGCACTGCCGGTTCGCTGGTGATCGTCGACACCGATGCCGCGCCGACGCTGGTCTCGGTGATCCTCGACAACGGCACCTGGTCGTGGCTGCCCGGCGGCGAGATCGTCAAGAAGGGCCGCGACGAGGCACCGACCGCGACCCGCGCCGAGACGACGCTGAAATACGCCGTCACCATCCAAGGTGCGCTGAGCAAGCCGATCCCGCCGCTCGCCGGGCAGGTCCTGCAGATCGTGCCGGTCGGTGCGATTCCGACCAAGCTCGGCACGCCGCTGACCTACCGCGTCCTTTTCAACGGCAAGCCGGTCGCCGGTGCCGAGGTGATCAACGACATGGTCAATGATCCCGATGCGACGCCGGTCAAGACGAAGGCCGATGGCACCGTAACGATGCCGGTGCGCAACCAGGGCCTGAACATCATCCGCGCAGTTCAGGTTGGCCCGACCGACAACCCCAAGAAGATCGACCGCTACGAGTACACCGCGACGCTGGCGTTCACCCTCGCCCATGTCCCCGAATAGCCTGCGCATCCAGAAACCAGGGAGTTTTCCGATGAAGATCCAGCTTATCGCCCTTGCCGCGTTGCTCGTCGCCCAGCCGGTCCTCGCTCATGGGAACATGAAGCCCGAGCATGGCGGGCAGGTCCAGATGAACGGCGAGACGCTGTTCGAGCTCGCCACCACCCCCGCCGGCACCATGCTGTACGTCAGCGAGGACGACGAGCCGGTCACCGCCACGGCAATGACCGCCAAGCTCAGCATCACGTCGGGCACCGCCAAGCAGGAGGTCGCGATGACCCCGGCGGCAGGCAACAGCTTCGTCGCCAAGGGCCTCAAGCTCGCCAAGGGCGCCAAGGTCGGCGTCATGGTCATCGACGGCACGACCAAGGCGCGCTCGTCGACGATCTTCACGATCAAGTGACCGCGATCACGCGCTACGCCGGCCTCTGGCTGGCGCTGCTCGCCCTCGGCCTGTCCGGGGACGCCTTCGCGCACGGCGTCGCCGAGGCCGACAAGGCGTTCATCCAGAACAATCCCGGCGTCAACATCGTGCCGTACCTGTACCTCGGCGCCAAGCACATGGTGACGGGCTACGATCACCTGCTGTTCCTGTTCGGGGTGATCTTCTTCCTCTACCGAATGAAGGACGTCGCCAAATACGTCTCGCTGTTCGCCGTCGGGCACAGCGTTACGCTGCTGGCGGGCGTGCTGTTCAACATCCACGCCAATTCATACATCGTCGATGCGATCATCGGGTTCTCGGTCGTCTACAAGGCGCTCGACAACCTCGGGGCCTTCCCGACCTTGTTCGGCTTCCAGCCCAACCAGAAGATCGCGGTGCTGGTGTTCGGCTTCTTCCACGGCTTCGGCCTGGCGACCAAGCTGCAGGATCTTATCGTCTCGCGCGACGGGCTGCTGGCCAACCTCGTCAGCTTCAACATCGGTGTCGAGGCCGGGCAGCTGATGGCGCTCAGCGTCATCCTGATCCTGATGACCCTGTGGCGGCGCACGCCGAACTTCGCGCGCAGCGTCGTCGTCGCCAACACCGTGCTGATGTGCGCGGGCATCATCCTTGTCGGCTACCAGCTGGCCGGCTTTGCGACGGAGCGGACGATATGAGCAGCGCACCCTATCAGGCCTCGGCGCAGACGCTGGGTCGTGCCTCGCTGGCGGCGCTGGTCGCCGGCGGCATCGTCCTGACGCTGTTCGTGCTGCCCGCCGAGTACGGCATCGACCCGACCGGCGTCGGCAAGGCGCTCGGCCTGACCCGCATGGCGGGCGGCGACGATGCCGAGACCGCAGCCGAAGCGCGGGTGCCGGACAGCGTCGAAAACACTGCCGTGGCGCCGGTGCCGGTGCAGTCGAAGGCGAACATCGCCAAGGCCACAACCTTCCGCAGCGACGAGAAGACGATCACCCTGGCCCCGCATGCGGGCATGGAGATCAAGTCGCGCATGTCCACCGGCGACAGCTTCGTTTTCCGCTGGACGTCGAGCGCCCCCGTCCGGATGGACATGCACGGCGAGCCCAAGGGCGCCACCGAGGGCCAGTTCACCAGCTATTGGAAGCAGAAGGATCTGACCTCGGCGCAGGGCAGCTTCACCGCACCGTTCGACGGCACCCACGGCTGGTACTGGCGCAATCGCGGTGAAACCCCGGTGACGCTGACCGTCAAGACCGAGGGCTTCTACGGCGAGTTGTTCGAGCCCGCCTAATAGCCGCGGTTGCGGTCGACGCGGCCGACCAGCTCGCCGCCCGCGATGTAGCGCTGCAGATTGGCGATCAGCGCTCGGCCCGCGCCGTCGGCATCGGTGGCGGACGCGGCGTGCGGCGTCACGACGACGCGAGGGTGGCTCCACAAGGCATGACCGGCGGGCAGCGGCTCGACCTGCGTCACGTCGAGCACGGCGCGCGAGACCTGACCGCTGGCCAGCGCGGCAAGCAGGTCGTCCTCGACCAGGTGGCCGCCGCGCCCGGCGTTGACGATTGACGCGCCCGGCGGCAGCAGCGCGAACAGCGACGCGTCCATGATCCCGCGTGTCGTGTCGGTCAGCGGCAACAGGCACACCAGGATATCGCAGCCCCCGATGAAGTCGGCGAACTGCGCCTGGCTGTGGAAGCAATCGACCCCCGGAATGTCGCGCGGCGAACGGCTCCAGCCGCGCAGCGCGAAGCCGAACGCCGACAATGCCTGCAGCGACGCCTCGCCCATCTGGCCGAGGCCCATGATCCCGACACGGCGCTTGGCCGCGGGCGTCTGCGGGATCGACTTCCAGCGCTGCTCGGCCTGTTGCGCGGTGTAGTCGAACAGGTGGCGGTGCAGCGCCAGCACGCTCATCGCGACATATTCGGCCATGCCGTCGGCCAGTCCGGTCTCGACCAGCCGCACCACGATGACGGGCTCGGGCACCACCGACAGGTCGAGCTGATCGACGCCGGCACCGATCGAGAACAGGATCTCGAGGTTGGGAAAGCGCTCCAGCAGGCCGGGCTCGAGGGTCCATGCCGACAGGTAGCGGATGTCGGCGGGATCACCGACGTCGGGCCATAGCCGAAGCTCGATGCCGGGCGCTTTCTGCGCGAACAGTTCGGCCCAGCGGCGTCCGCGGGCTGGATCAGCCTTGTACAGCAACGTCATGGATCGGCCTTTCTGCGGAACGTGAATGAACGAGGCGGTATAGCGCCGGCAAGACCAGCAGGGTCAGGATCGTCGACGAGATGATGCCGCCGATGACGACGGTCGCCAGCGGGCGCTGGACCTCCGACCCCAGGCCGACGTTCAGCGCCATCGGCACGAACCCCAGGCTGGCGACCAGCGCCGTCATCAGCACCGGGCGCAGCCGCGACAGCGCGCCCTCGCGGATCGCATCGTCGAGGCCCATCCCCTCGGCGCGCAACTGCCGCACGAAGCTGAGCATGACGACGCCGTTGAGCACCGCCACCCCCGACAGCGCGATGAAGCCGACACCCGCCGAGATCGACAGCGGGATGCCGCGCAGGATCAACGCCGCGACCCCGCCGGTCAGCGCCAGCGGCACGCCGGAGAACACCACCGCGGCATCGCGGATCGACCCGAACAGCGCGAACAACAGCCCGACGACCAGCAGCATCGCCAGCGGCACGACCACCTGCAGGCGGGTAGCGGCCGACTGAAGCTGCTCGAATGTGCCGCCATAGGCGATCCAATAGCCGGCCGGGACCTTGACCTCGGCGGCGACGCGCTTGCGGACTTCGGCGATGAACGAGCCGAGGTCGCGGTCGCGGACGTTGACCGTCACCACGGCGCGGCGCTTGCCCGCCTCGCGGCTGATCTGATTGGGCCCGGCGACCTGTTCGATCCGCGCTACCTCGGCGAGCGGCACGAAGCCGCGACTGCCGTCGGGACGCGGCGGCAGCGCCACCGGCAGGCGGTCGAGCACGCCGGGATCGGTGCGCAGCCGCTCCGGCAGGCGGACGACGATGTCGAAGCGGCGGTCGCCTTCGAAGACCTCGCCCGCGGTGGTGCCGCCCATCGCCGTCGCCACGACCTGCTGGACGTCGGCGACGTTGAGGCCCAGCCGGCTCAGCGCCAGCCGGTCGGGGATGACCTGGATGAACGGCAGGCCGCTCATCTGCTCGACCTGCGCATCCTGCGCGCCGGGGACCTTCTCCAGCACCGCCTGCACCGCGTCGGCGGTGGTGCCGAGCAGGGCCAGGTCGTCGCCGAAGACCTTGATCGCGACATCGGAGCGGACGCCGGCGATCAACTCGTTGAAGCGCATCTGGATCGGCTGGAGGAACTCGTAGCGCGATCCCGGGACCTGGGTGACCGCCTCCTCCATCTCGGCGACCAGGGCGCCCTTGGTCTTGCGCGGGTCGGGCCATTCGGCGCGGGGCTTCATCAGCACGAAGGTATCGGCGACCGACGGCGGCATCGGGTCGGTGGCGACATCGGCGGTGCCGATCTTGGCGAACACGTCGCGTACCTCCGGAAAGCGTTTCAAGCGGCGTTCGAGCGCCTCCTGCATCGCCACCGCCTGCGTCAGGCTGGTGCCGGGGATGCGCAGCGCATGCAGGGCGATGTCGCCCTCGTCGAGGTTGGGGATGAACTCCGACCCCATCCGCGACGCCGCGAAGCCGCTGAGCGCGACCAGTGCCACCGCGCCGAGCAGCACCGCACCGCGCCACGCCAGCGCCCAGCGCAGCAGCGGTGCGTAGCGCGCCTTCGACCAGCGCATGACGCGGTTCTCCTTCTCGTCGACGCGACCGGTGACGAAGGTCGCGACCGCCGCGGGCACGAAGGTCAGCGACAGCAGCAACGCCGCGACCAGCGCGATGACCACGGTGATCGCCATCGGGTGGAAGGTCTTGCCCTCGACGCCCTCGAGCGCGAAGATCGGCACATAGACGATGGTGATGATGGCGACGCCGAACAGACTCGGCTTGATCACCTCGGCCGAAGCCCCGGCAGCGAGATCGAGGCGTTCGGCCCTGTTCAGCAGGCGCCCGAGCCGGTGCTGCGCCTCGCCGAACCGCCGCAGGCAGTTCTCGACGATGATCACCGCGCCGTCGACGATCAACCCGAAGTCGAGCGCCCCGAGGCTCATCAGATTGCCCGACAGGTCGTAGGCGACCATCCCGGTGATCGTCAGCAGGAACGAGAACGGGATGACCGCGGCGGTGATCAGCGCGGCGCGGAAGTTGCCGAGCAGCAGGAACAGCACGACGATGACCAGCAGCGCGCCCTCCGCCAGATTCTTCTCGACGGTCCGCACCGTCGCCTCGACCAGCGTCGACCGGTCGTACAGCGCGTTGGCGACGATCCCCGCAGGCAGCGAACGGTTGACCTCAACCAGCTTCGCGGCGACCGCCTTGCTGACCTCGCGCGCATTCTCGCCGACCAGCATCAGCGCGGTGCCGAGCACGACTTCCTTGCCGGCGTGCGTCGCCGCGCCCGATCGCAGCTCGGAGCCGATCACCACGTCGGCGACATCGGCGACGCGGATCGGCGTGTTGCCGCGATAGGCGACGATGATCCCGGCGAGGTCGCTTTCGCCGGTCGCCTGGCCGGGCACCCGGATCAGGAACTGCGCTCCCGAACGCTCGACATAGCCGGCACCGACATTGGCGTTGTTGCGCTCCAGCGCCGCCGCGACGTCGCCCATCGTCAGGCCATAGGCGACCAGCCGGTCGGGCAGCGGCGTCACATGGTATTGCTTGCGAAAGCCGCCGATGGCGTTGACCTCGGTGACACCGGGCACGTTGCGAAGCTGTGGGCGGACCACCCAGTCGTGCAGCGTACGCAGGTCCTGTGCGGTGTAGGCCATGCCGTCGGGCTTGCGCGCCCCCGGCCGGGCGTCGAGCGTGTACATGAAGATCTCGCCGAGCCCGGTCGCGATCGGCCCGAGCTGCGGTTCGACCGTCGGAGGCAGGCTGCCGCGCACCGACTGCACGCGCTCCGAGACGAGCTGTCGCGCGAAATAGATGTCGGTGCCGTCGCGGAACACCGCCGTGACCTGCGACAGGCCGTAGCGCGAGACCGAGCGAGTGTATTCCAGCCCCGGCAACCCGGCCAGCGCGGTCTCGACCGGATAGGTGACGCGCTGCTCGGACTCCAGCGGCGAGAACCCGGGCGCCGGCGTGTTGATCTGGACCTGGACGTTGGTGATGTCGGGGACCGCGTCGATCTTCAACCGACCGAAAGCCGCGATCCCGATAGCGCCGAGCAGCAGGACGATCGCGAGGACCGCCCAGCGCTGCCGGATCGACAGCCTGATGATGCGTTCGAGCATGTCGCTCTCCTCAATGATCGTGGCTGGCGCCGGATTTCTCGATATCGGCCTTCACGACATAGCTGCCGGTCGCCGCATAGGCCTGGCCGGGCTTGATGCCGGACAGGACCTCGGTCCACTCGGAGCCTTGCTGGCCGAGCTTCAGCATCCGCACCTCGTAGGTCTCGCCGATCTTGGCGAAGACGACGGTGAAATCGCGGAACGACTGGAGCGCGGACGTCTTGACCGCCAGCGGCACGCGGCGGCGCTCGACGGTGACCAGGCCCTTGACGTTCATGCCGGGAAACCAGCCGCCGCCCGGCAACTGCGCGCGCGCCGTCAGCGACTGGCTGCCGATGTCGGCGATCGGCAGGAAATCGCGGACCGTCGTGCGCTGCGAGCGGGTGCCTTCGAGGCCGCGCACCGTGATCGCCTGTCCGGCGCGGACGCGTTCCATGTCGCGCGGGAAGACCGGGAACTCGGCGACGGCACGCGATGCGTCGGCGATGACGAACAACGGCTCGCCGCCGGTGACCGCGCCGACGTTGGTGCGGCGCTCGGTGATCGTTCCCGACATCGGCGCGGTGACCGAATAGGTCTGCAGGCTCTCGCTGCTCTCGACCCGGGCCAGCAAGGCACCGGCGCGGACGCGGTCGCCGATATTGTGCTGCACCGACATCACCCGGCCCGGATATTTCGCGCCGACCTGGGCGGTGGCTGCCGGATCGAGCGCGACGCGGCCGATCAGCTCGACGGTCTGCGCGATCTCGGCAGGGCCGGCCGTCTCGATCGTGATGCCCGCGGCCCGCGCCGCGGCGTCCTTGATGACGGCGCGGCCTTCGGGAGAGGCGAACTTCCAGACGTGGCTGCGCCCACCTTCCCGGGCCATGACCTCGACGTCGAAGCTGTGCGGCTCGACCACCGTCGCATCGCCGCGAAGATAGGTTTCCTCGGGGCGGAAGGCGAAGCGATCGACCTCGCCGTCGAGGCGGGTCAGCACGACGGTCGCATCGACGCCGGCCAGCACCGGCTTGTCGGCGCGATAGGCATACAGCCTGAACTCGGGCGGCACGCCGTCCTCGAACACCGTCAGCTCGATGGCGAAGTCACCGTCGCGGAGCATCCGTCCGTTGTGGGGACCGCGTTCGTATTCGGCACCGGCGACGGCATGCTCGGCGGGCTTGGGGGCCGGCTCGCTGCCGCAGGCCGAAAGCAGCAGGGCGGCGATAAGGATGGTACGGCGCATCAGCGGGCCTCCCGGGCGATATCGGCGAAATGCCCGGTCAGGCGGTCCAGCCTGACCTGGGCGAGATGGAAGCGCGTCGCGGCGGCGATCATGCGCGACGTCGCCTCGGCCAGCGCGGTGCTGGCGCTCGACACGTCGAGGAAGGCGAAGCCGCCGCGCGCATAGCCGGCGCGCACCTCCGCCAGTGTCTGTCGCAAGCCGGGCAGGACGCGGTCGCGGATCGACTCTGCGGCGTGCTTGGCCTCCTCGACTTCCTCGGCCGCGGTGTCGATTTCGCGTGACCGCTGGAAGCGTTCGACCGCGAGATTGGCTTCGGCCTGGCGACGCCCCGCTTCGGCGCGGTCGATGTTGGCGCGGTTCAGGTGACGGTTGGACAAGGGCATCGAGACGCCGGCGATCAGCGCGATGTCGCCGCTGCCGACGAGGTAGCGCGGCCCGACCATGACGCTGGGGTCGGGCACCGCCTGGGCGCGCTCGAGGGCGATGCTCGCTTCCGCCTGCGCGCTACGGGCCTGGTAGACCGCAAGGTCGGGCGGCGAGGGCGGGTGATCCTGCTCGACATGAACGAGTTCGAGGAAGTCGGTGGTCGGGATCTCGATGCCGTCGACGCTTCCGGCCCATAGCGCCACCAGCCGCGCGATGCAGCGGTCGCGCTCGTGCGTCGCGACCTCCAGCTCGACCTCGGCCTCGACCAACTGGGTCCGGGCGCGGGTGCCGGCGAACAGCGGATCGCGCGCCGCCGTGACGCGGCGCCCGACCTCCTGCGCCACGGTCCTGGCCAGCGCCAGCCGGTCCCTGGCGGCGCCGAGCGCGACCGATGCCGACTGCGCCTCGATGTAGAGCTTCTGGGTCTGCGCCGCGACCTCCAGCCGGGCGACGACCGCCTCGGCACGCGACACGTCGAGCTCCCGGTCGACGAAGGCGAGGCGGGCGGCGCGCTTGCCCCCGCGCTCGATGCGCTGGGTATAGGCGACGTCGAACTGCATCTGGTCGCGCAGGTCGCGGCCGCCGACGCCGAGGTTCTCGCTCTGCGCGTCGATCGTCGCCAGCGGCCTGGTGTCGGCAGCGCGGCGCGACGCCGACAGGCCCGAGTCACGCGCCCGCGCAACCTCGTTCTGGGGTGAAAAGGCCAACGCCCGGCCCAGGGCGTCGTCGAGCGACAGTGGTGCCGCCTGTGCCGCAAACGGCATGCAGGCGACCGCGAGCATCGCTGCCCGCATCGATATAGTCATGGCTGATCCGATCCGTAGCTGGGACGTCGGCGCGGGGATGTCCGCGCGCGGTTCGGATCAGGCTGCGGGTGGCTCGACCAGCGGTGGCGTCGCGTGGGAGGTCAGCACCACCGCCGGCCCCATCACCGGTGCTGCTGCAGGAGTGGCAACGGGGGCGGCGAGCGCCGGCGCGACGGAGACATTGTCGGCGTGGAGATGGAGATGCACGACCGGCGCATCGCCGGGATCGCCGACATCGTCGTAATGCGCGGAGTGCAGTTCGTCCTGGAACTCGTCGCTCAGGCGGTCGCCGATCGTCTGGGCCTGGGAATGATGCGATACCGCTTCGGACATCGTCGCGTGCGACACGCACAGCGTCATCATCATGGCCAGCACGAGGGCGCGAAACCAGGGCGACAACAGCGTCACGTCTCGGGCAACAGTCGTTCGGCGAGCTCGGTGAACCAGGCGATGCCGATGGGGATTACCTTGTCGTTGAAGTCGTAGGCCGGGTGATGGAGCGCCGCACCGCGCGCGCCGCGACCCTGTCCTAGCCAGACATAGGCCCCCGGTCGAGCCTGGAGCATGAAGGCGAAATCTTCCGAGGTAAACGCCGGGTCGGGAGCCATCGCCGCGTCGTCGCAGACCGCCGCAGCCGCTGCCAGCGCCTCTGCAGCCGCCGCCGGATCGTTGATCGTCGCCGGGTAATAGCGATTATAGTCGACGCTGATCGACGTGCCGCTGGCCAGCGCGACACCGGCGGCGATGTCGCGTACCGCAGCCTCGATCATGTCCTGTATCGCACCGTCGAAGGTCCGCACCGTGCCAAGCACTTCGACGCTGGCCGGGATGACGTTGTGGGCGTGGCCGCCCGCGACCTTGGTCACCGACAGCACGGCGGCGGCGGTCGCCGGGACGCGGCGCGAGACGATGGCGTTGAGTTGGGTGACGAGATCGCAGGCGGCGAGGATCGCGTCCGGTGTCTGGTGCGGCAGGGCAGCATGGCCACCGCGCCCCGAGACGATGATCTGGAAGCGGTCGGCCGACGCCATGATCGCGCCGGGTCGCGTCCGGATGCTGCCGACCTCAAGGTCGGGCCAGTTGTGCAGGGCGAATACCCGGTCGCACGGAAAACGCTCGAACAGCCCGTCGTCGATCATCACCTTGGCGCCGCCCTGGCCTTCCTCGGCGGGCTGGAAGATGAAGTTGATCGTCCCGGAGAAGCGCCGCGTCGCGTGCAGGTGGCGAGCGGCGCCGAGCAGCATCGCGACATGCCCGTCATGGCCGCAGCCGTGGAAGACGCCTGGAACGGTGCTGGCGTAGGTCACGCCGCTTTCCTCGTGGAAAGGCAGCGCGTCCATGTCGGCGCGAAAGCCCAGTGTGCCCTGGCCGTCGCCACTGCGCAGCACGCCGACGACGCCGGTGCCGCCGATGCCCGTGGTCACCTCCAGCCCGATGTCGCGCAGCGTCGCGGCGATGGCGGCGGCGGTGCGGTGCTCCTGGAAGCCGAGCTCAGGGTGCGCGTGGATGTCGTGGCGGACCGCCATCAAAGCGGGCACCAGAGCCATGATCTCGTGGGTGTCGGCGCGCATGTCCTACTCCGATCGCTCGTCGAACAGCGCGTCGATCGGCGGGTTGCGCTTGATGACGCCCGCCTTGATGACGATGTAGCTGAAGTATTTCTCGATACCAAAGTCGCGCTCGAGGATGCTCTCGATCGTCTCCTGGTAGTGGCTGACGTCGCGCGCCACGAACTTGAGCAGATAGTCGTAGCCGCCGCTGACGAGGTGCGCCTCGACGATTTCCGGGACCGTGCGTGCCCGCTGCTCGAAGCGCGAGAAGTCGCCGCTGCGGTGGTCGGTCAGCGTCACCTCGGTGAACACCGTCAGCATCGAGCCCAGCTTGGCAAGATTGATCGTGGCGCCATAGCCGATGATATAGCCGTGCTTCTCCAGCCGCTTGACCCGCGACAGGCAAGGGCTGGGCGACAGGCCGACGGCTTCGGCAAGGTCGACGTTGGTGACGCGGCCGTTATTCTGGAGATACGCAAGGATCTTGAAATCCAGGCGATCCAGCTTCGGCCCCAAGCTCATCTCGGTGATCTTTCAAGGCGTCGGACCACCATCATGGATCAACGATTGCGCTACGAACATCGGGCTGGTCAAGTACCGCGTCGAGCGTCCGGGTCAGCCGGGCGAGCAAAACCTCCATGTCGTCGACGCTGCAGCTGAGGGCCGGCGCAAGGCCGATCGAACCGTCGGCGAACGCACGGAATATCAGGCCATTCGACCAGGCGGTGGCGGTCAGCCGGTCCGCCAGCCCGAGCGCCGGGTCGAAACGCGCCTTGGTCGACTTGTCGGCGACCAGCTCGATCGCCGCGAGCAGCCCGCGCTGCCGGACATCGCCGACCAGCGGGTGCGCGGCCAGTTCGCCCAGCCGCTCACCGAAGCGCACCGACCGCGCCTGGCCGTTCGCGAGGATGCCGCCCTCGGTGTACAGGCGCAGCACCTCCAGGCCGACCGCGGCGCTGACCGGATGGCCCGAATAGGTCTGGCCGTGGCCGATCGGCAGGTGGTTGTCGGGACCGTCGGCGATCGTCGCGTACACGGCCTCGGTCATCAGCACGGCGCCCATCGGCGCGTAGCCGGCGGTCAGGCCCTTGGCGAGGGTCATCAGGTCGGGGGTGACGCCCTCGGCCTCGCAGGCGAACATCGGGCCGGTGCGTCCGAAGCCGGTGATGACCTCGTCGGCGACGAACAGGATATCGAGTTCGGTGCAGGTCTCGCGCATCGCCCTGAGCCAGCCGACCGGCGGCACGACGACACCGCCGGACCCCTGGATCGGCTCGGCGAAGAACGCGGCGACATTGTCGACCCCCAGCGCCTCGACCTTGGCGCGCAGCTCGGCGACGGAAGCGGCGATCAGCGCCTCGCCGTCGCGGCCCTGAGGATCGCGGTAGGCATAGGGCGCCGGGATGTGATGCTGCCACGCCAGCGGAACGTCGAACTGGCGGTGAAAGGCGGGCAGGCCGGTCAGCCCGGCGCCGGTCGTCGACGAGCCGTGATAGCCCTTGTCGAGCGCGATCATCTGCTTCTTCGAAGGCAGCCCGCGGGCGTTCCAATAATGCACGATGAAGCGCACCGCGCCATCGATCGCATCGGACCCGCCGAGCGAGAAATAGACGCGGTCCAGTCCCGGCGGCGACAGCTCGACCAGCTTTTCCGCCAGCCGGATCGCCGGTTCGTTGGCAAAGCCGAAATAGCCGGTGGCGTAGGGCAGGCGGCGCATCTGCTCGGCAGCGGCCTCGACCACCGACTCTTGGCCGTAGCCGATGTTGACGCACCACAGCCCGGCGAACGCGTCGAGCAGGCGGTGGCCCTGGCTGTCGGTCAGGTACATGCCGTCGCCGCTGGTCAGCACGGTGGCGCCCTTGCGCTCGTGTGCGCGATAGGCGCTGACCGGGTGGATCAGGTGCGCCCGGTCGATTTCGATGAGCGAGTTGCTCTTCATCAAGCCTGCCTTCTCGTGTCAGCAAGCCAGCATATCGCGTCGCCGGGTGCAGTGATCCCGATCGCTGCCGACGCGGCTGCACGGCCTGCCGAAGTTCCTCGCGCAGCGGCAGATTCTGCCGCCGTGTACTTAGCTGATCGCCGCTGCGATCGCCTTGCCGCACTCGACCGTGTTCGCCGTGCCCTTCAGGTCGCGGGTGCGGCCCGACGCGTCGACCAGCACGGTCTCGATGGCACGGACGATCGCCGCGGCGGCCTCGGTCTCGCCGAAATGGTCGAGCATCAGCGCCGCCGACCAGATCTGCCCGACCGGATTGGCGATGCCCTTGCCTGCGATATCGGGCGCCGAGCCGTGGACCGGTTCGAACAGCGACGGCACCGAGCGGTCGGGATTGATGTTGCCGCACGGCGCGATGCCGATGGTGCCGGTGCAGGCCGGACCGAGGTCGGACAGGATGTCCCCGAACAGATTCGAGGCGACGACGACGTCGAACCAGTCCGGGTGAAGCACGAACTGCGCGCACAGGATGTCGATATGGTATTTGTCGGTGCGGATCTCGGGATAGGTCGCCGCCATCGCCTCGACCCGGCTGTCCCACCACGGCATCGTTATGGCGATGCCGTTCGACTTGGTCGCCGAGGTCAGGTGGCGCTTGGGGCGGCGCATCGCCAGGTCGAAGGCATAGCGCAGGATGCGGTCGGTGCCGAAGCGGGTCATCACCGTTTCCTGCAGCACGACCTCGCGATCGGTGCCCGGGAAGGCGGTCCCGCCGATTGCCGAATACTCGCCCTCGGTGTTCTCGCGGACGACCATGAAGTCGATGTCGCCGGGCTCGCGACCGGCCAGCGGGCAGGGCACACCTGGCATCAGCCGCACCGGCCGCAGGTTGACGTACTGGTCGTACTCGCGACGAAACTGGATGAGCGAGCCCCATAGCGAGACATGATCGGGCACCGTGTCGGGCCAGCCGACGGCGCCGAAGAAGATCGCATCGACGTCGCCGATCTGCGCCTTCCAGTCCTTGGGCATCATCTCGCCGTGGCTGAGGTAATAGTCGCAGCAGGCGAAGTCGTGCCACTGCTGCTCGATCGTGAAGCCATAGGCCGCTGCCGCTGCTTCCAACGCGCGAATGCCCTCCGGCATGACTTCCTTGCCGATGCCGTCGCCGGGGATCACGGCGATGCGGTAATTGCGTCCGGTCATGCGGTTTTCCTCGGGTCGGTAGCGACGCAGGTCATCAGCTGAATGCCTGGCTGATGATCGCGAACGACTGTTGGGCGGCGGGTATCCTGGGGAAGTCGCCGGCGATCATGGTCACGCCGTTATCGACGCGGGAGATGCCCAGATCTTCCAGCCAGTCGGACAGCCCGCAGTCCGCAGGAATGTCGAGCCGCGTGAACTCGCCGGCGCGCGAGCCCAGCCAGTGCGAGATCAACGCCTTCGCTCGATTGATGTCGGGCGCGATGACCGGGCCGATGACATAGCCGCGACCAAAGCGCCGGAAGCACGCCACCCCGGCGACCTCCTCGTTGTTGTCGAGGATGACGGTCTGGGCGTTGGCCAGGAGTTCGGCGACGACAGCAGGGCGGTCCAGCCCGGTGGCGTTGGCGATCAGCGCGGCGACGCGCTCGCCGTCGCGCGAGCCGAGCGGACGAATGCGCTCGCCCGCCTCCAGCCCGACGATCGGCACCGAGAATGCCGCGCCCTGGTGCTGCAGGATCTCGCCGACGCCGTTGAAGCCCATCTTGCGGTACAACGGCACCGCTGCCTTCGTCGAGATCAGCAGCATCGTCGCGCAGCCCGACCGCTCCATCGCCGTCTCGACCACGATCCGCCCGATGCCGCCGCCCCGATGGGTACGCGACACCAGGACCATTCCCAGCGTCGCGATGCCGGGGCCGCAGGGAAACCACATCGCCGTGGCGACGATCTCGCCGCTCATCTCGGCGACGACGCCGTTGCCCGCGGTCAGCATCATGTCCCAGTCTTCGAGACGGTGCGGCCACTTCTCGACCCTCGTCAGCTTGAAGGCGGCGACCAGGTCGGACTTCTCCATGGCACGCAGGCTCAAACGGTTTTCCTGCACCGTCGCCATGTGGAACTCACTCCCTCGTGTCCGCGGCAGCAGGTACACGCCATGCCGGGTAGTGTCAGGGATACAACTTGCGCCGCGACAACGGTGCCGCAAAGGCAATGCAGCGCAGGCCGATGTGGCCGAATTCGCCAAAAATCCGATAGAATGTACCGCACGGCCACGCTTAACATCTCATGATACGACATCGAAGAGGTGTGCTCCTTGGCCAAGATCGTCATCGTCGGCGCAAGTATCGCCGGGCTGTCCGCAGCCCGGTCGGCACGAGCGCATGGCCGTGACATCGCCCCGGCCGGGTCCGCAGCGTCACAGGCACCGGGCGCGTGAAGCTCGAGTCCTACTGGCTCGACACCATGCCTGCCGTGACCGGTCTCGCGACCGGGCCGCTGCCGGCGCGGGCTTCGGTCGTCGTCGTCGGTGGCGGGTTCACCGGGCTGGCGGCAGCGCGCGCGCTGGCGATGAAGGGCGAGGACGTCGTCGTGCTCGAGGCCGGGCGGATCGCGGGCGAGGCATCGGGGCGCAACGGCGGCCAGTGCAACAACGGCATCGCGGACGATTTCGGGGCGCTGTCGGCGCGCTTCGGCGCTGCGGCGGCGCGCGACCTGTACCGCAGCTTCGACGAAGGCGTCGACCGGGTCGAGGCGATCGTCGCCGAGGAGGCGATCGACTGCGACTTTGTCCGCACCGGCAAGCTCAAGCTCGCGTACACGCCCCAACACGCCGCCAAGTTCGCCGCCACTGCCGAGTTGCTCAAGCGCGAGGTCGAGCCCGACCTCCGCCTGCTGTCGCGCGACCAGCTCGGCGACGAGATTACGTCGGAGGCTTTCCACGGCGGCATCGTGTTTCCACGCAGCGCCGCCTTCCATCCGGCACGCTTCGCCGCGGGGCTGGCGGCGGCAGCGGCGCGGCGCGGTGCGCAGCTTTACCAGCATAGCCCGGTCACCGGCCTGAAGCCCCTCGGCGGCAAGCGTTTCCGGGTCGCCACCGCGCAGGGCTCGATCGACGCCGACCGCGTGCTGCTGGCTACGGGGGCGTGCAACAAGGGCGGCGGGTTGGGCTGGTTCCGCCGTCGGATCGTGCCAATCGGCAGCTTCATCATCGCCACGGAGCCGCTCGATGCCGGGGTGGTGCGCCGGATCATGCCGGGGCGGCGCAATTGCACGACGACCCGCAACCTCGGCAATTACTTCCGCCTGACCGCCGACGACCGCCTGATCTTCGGCGGCCGCGCGCGCTTTGCACTGTCCAGCCCGACCAGCGACGCCAAGAGCGGCGAGATCCTGCGCACGACGCTGGGCAACGTCTTCCCCGGCCTGCGCGACACCCCGATCGCGCATTGTTGGGGCGGCATCGTCGACATGACCGCCGACCGCCTGCCGCGCGCCGGGGAGCATGACGGGCTGTTCTACGCGATGGGCTTCAGCGGCCACGGCACCCAGCTTTCGGTGCTGATGGGCGAGCGCATGGCGCGCGTCGTCACCGGCGAGCCCGACGCCAACCCGCTGGCGGTGCTGCGCGACTGGCCTGCGATCCCCGGGCATTTCGGGTCGCCGTGGTTCCTGCCGCTGGTCGGTGCCTGGTACCGGCACCAGGACCGGATCGGATGATCGATCGCCGCGCCGCACTTCGCCTCGCCGCGGTCGGTGGTGCAGCCGTGCTGGCGGGGTGCAGCTTCTCGCCGCCCCGACCGCCGGTCAGGGGCGGGCGCCTGCGCGTCGCGGCGGCCGTCAGCTCGACCGCCGACACGCTCGACCCGGCGCGCCAGTTGACCTCGATCGACTATTGCCGCTGCGCGATGTTCTACAACGGCCTGACCCGGTTTACCGAGACGGCCACTGCCGAGCTGTCGCTGGCCGAGGCGATCGAGACGGTCGATGCCACCAACTGGACGATCAAGCTGCGCCCGGGCGTGCTGTTCCACGACGGGCGCCCGCTGACCTCGGCGGACGTGGTCTATTCGCTGCGCCGTCACGCCGACCCGGCGGTGGGCTCGCAGGGCAAGGCGTTTGCCGGCCAGTTCGCCGAGGTCCGGGCGGTTGGCCCCGACGTCGTCCGCATTGCGCTGACCGGCCCCTATGCCGACCTGCCGCTGTTGTTGGCGACCCCCTATTTCCTGATCCTGCGCGACGGCACCACCGACTTTCGCGCCGCCAACGGCACCGGCCCGTTCCGCTGCACCGAGTACCAGCCCGGCGTGCGCTCGATCGGGACGCGGTTCGAGGAATATTGGCGCGGCCCGGTCAAGCTCGGCGAGGTCGAGATGTTCTCGATCGCCGACGAGAGCGCCCGTTTGAATGCGCTGCTCGCGGGCGACGTCGACCTGATCAATGGCATCAACCCGCGGATCACCCGGCAGATCACGGCGCAGGGCTACCAGGTCTTCGAGACCAAGGGCGGCGGCTATACCGACCTTATCATCCGCCTCGACCAGTCGCCGGGCAGCAATCGGGATTTCGTCCTCGGCATGAAGTCGCTGATGGACCGCGAGACGATGCGCACCGCGATCTTCCGCGGCTTTGCGCGCGTCGGCAACGACCATCCGATCCCGCCGAGCAGCCCCTATTACGACGCCTCGCTGCCGCAGCGCCGCTTCGATCCCGACCTCGCGCGCTACCACTTCAAGAAGGCGAACCTGCTCGGCGCGACGATCCCGATGGTCACTTCGGTCGCGGCCGAGAAATCCGACGACATGGGCGTGCTGATGCAGGCCGCGGGGCGCCGCGCCGGGATCAACCTCGACATCGGGCGGGCGCCCGCCGACGGCTTCTGGTCCTCGGTTTGGATGAAGGTCCCGGTCGGCTTCGGCAACGTCAACTCGCGCCCGATCGCCGACATCGTCTTCACCCAGTTCTTCAAGTCCGATGCCTCGTGGAACGGGTCGGGCTGGCACAACGAGCGCTTCGACAAGCTCCTGCTGGCGGCCCGCGGCGAGACCGACGAGCCGCGCCGCAAGGCGATGTACGGCGAGATGCAGCGCCTCGTGCACGACCAGTCCGGCATCGGCATCCCGTTGTTCCTCAGCACCCTCGACGCGCACACGCCGCGGCTGAAGGGCATGCGGCCGATGCCCAACGGCGGCATGATGGGCTATGGCTTCGCCGAGCATGTCTGGCTGGAAGACCAGGCATGAACGCGCGGCTGGTCGGCATGATCGCGGCGCGGATCGGCAGCGCCCTGCTGACTATGGTGCTGGTCTCGATCGTCATCTTCGCGTTGTCGGGGCTGTTGTCGAGCGACGTCGCCGAGGCGATCCTGGGCCAGAGCGCGACGCCCGAGGCGGTCGCCGGGCTGCGCGCCGCGATGCACCTCGATCAGCCCGGCTGGCAGCGCTACCTCGGCTGGGCGACCGGTATCCTGTCGGGCGACCCGGGCAAGTCGCTGGTCAACGGCCTGCCGATCGCCGAGATGATCGGCCCGCGGCTGGCCAATTCGCTGCGGCTGGCGGGGATCACCGTGCTGATCTCGGTGCCGCTGGCGCTGACCATCGGCATCGTGCTGGCGATCAAGCGCGGCAGCTTGATCGACCGCGCCGTCAGCCTGACCATCATCGGCATCGTCTCGGTTCCCGATTTCGTCATCGCGACGCTGGCGGTGCTGCTGTTCGCGGTGACGCTGCACTGGCTGCCGGCGCTGTCGATGCGCCGCGAGTTCGAGAGTTTCGGCGAGATGGCGCGGACCTTCGCGCTGCCGGTGCTGAGCCTGTCGCTGCTGGTCGTCGCGCAGATGATCCGCATGACGCGCGCCGCGGTGATCTCGGCGATGACCACCTCCTATGCCGAGGCGGCGCTGCTGAAAGGGGCCAGTCCGACGCGCATCGTGCTGCGCCACGCGCTGCCCAACGCCGTCGGCCCGATCGCCAATGCGGTGGCGCTCAGCCTGTCGGTGCTGCTTGGCGGGGTCATCGTCGTCGAGATCATCTTCAACTATCCCGGCGTCGCCAAGCTGATGGTCGACGGCGTCGCGACGCGCGACATGCCGCTGGTGCAGACGATGGCGATGATCTTCTGCGGCACCTACCTGTTCCTGATCACCACCGCCGACATCGTCGCGATCCTGTGCAATCCGCGGCTGCGCAGCCGATGAGACGGCTCGGCCCCGGGGCGCTCGTGGCGCTGGCGATCATCGCGGCATGGGTCGTCATCGCGGCGACGGGGTCGTGGCTGGCACCGCATGGCTCGGGCGAGGTCGTCGATCTCGACGCATTCAACCCCGCCAGCCGGGCTTTCCCGCTCGGCACCGACTATCTTGGCCGCGACGTGCTCAGCCGGGTGCTCAACGCGGCGCGCTACACGGTCGGCATCGCCTTCGTCGCCGCCGCCATGGCGATGGTGACGGGGACATTGTTCGGCCTCGCCGCCGCGACCGGCACCTGGCTCGACATCATCCTCAGCCGCATCTTCGACACGATCCTGGCGATTCCGACGCTGATGTTCGGGCTGGTCGTCGTCGCGTCGCTGGGGCCGTCGATCCCGGTGCTGATCGGCACGCTGGCGGTGGTCTATACCCCCGGCGCCTTCCGTACCGCGCGCGCCCTGGCGATGAACGTCGCGGCACTGGACTTCGTCACCGTCGCGCGGGCGCGGGGCGAGCGCCTGCCGCATATCGTCGTGCGCGAGATCCTGCCCAATGTCGTCGTGCCGCTGGCCGCCGACTTCGGCGTGCGCTTCGTGCTGGTCGTGCTGCTGCTGTCGGGGCTGAGCTTCCTCGGCGTCGGCGTCCAGCCGCCCGAGGCGGACCTGGGTTCTCTGGTCCGCGAGAACGTCGCCGGGCTGGGCTTCGGGTCGCTGGCAGTGCTGTTCCCGGCGCTGGCGATCGCCTCGCTGACGGTCAGCGTCAACCTGCTGATCGACAGCGTCTCGGCGAAACGGCGATGACCGGGCCGCTCGTCCGCGTCGAGGGGCTGCGGGTCACCGTCGGCGATCATCCGATCGTCGATGCCGTCGATTTCACCGTCGCACCGGGCGAGGTGCTCGCGCTGATCGGCGAGTCCGGATCGGGCAAGACGACGATCGCGCTGACGCTGCTCGGCTATGCCCGCTCCGGCGCCGAGATCTCGGGCGGCACCATCGAGGTCGCCGGGCATCGCCTCGACCAGCTCGGCGAGCCGGCGTTGCGCAAGCTGCGCGGGCGGGTGATGGCCTATGTCGCACAAAGTGCGGCGGCGGCATTCAACCCGTCGCTGCGCATCATGCAGCAGGTCATCGAGCCGGCGCTGATCCACGGCACCGCGACGCGACCCGAGGCGGAGGCGAAGGCGCGCGCGCTGTTCCGCGCGCTGGCACTGCCCGACCCCGACCATGTCGGCGACCGGTATCCGCACCAGGTCTCGGGCGGCCAGCTGCAGCGGCTGATGGCGGCGATGGCGCTGATCACCGACCCGGCGCTGGTGATCTTCGACGAGCCGACGACGGCGCTCGACGTGACGACGCAGATCGAGGTGCTGCAGGCGTTCAAGGCGGTGATCCGCGAGCGTGGCACGACGGCGGTCTATGTCAGCCACGACCTTGCCGTCGTCGCCCAGATCGCCGACCACATCGTCGTCCTGCGCGGCGGCAAGATCCAGGAGCAGGGCGCGACCGAGGCGATCCTCAGCATCCCGGCGCACCCGTACAGCCAGCAACTTGTCGCCGCCGCCGCACCGCGCCAGGCTTCGACAGGGCTGGCGTCCACCCAGACGCCAGGCGAGCCGCCGCTACTGGAGATCCGCAACGTCGTCGCCGGCTATGGCGGCGTCGACCGCAACGGCGACCCCCGCCAGACCATCGTCGACGACGTCAGCCTGAGCATCCGTCGCGGCCAGTTCCTCGGCGTCATCGGCGAGTCGGGTTGCGGCAAGAGTACGCTGGCGCGCGTCATCGCCGGGCTGCACCCCGCGGCCCGGGGCAGTCTTGCGCTCGACGGCAACGTCCTGCCACGCACCATCGCCGAGCGTAGCCGCGAACAGCTCCGCCGCATCCAGATCGTCTTTCAAAGCGCCGACACCGCGCTCAACCCCGCGACCACCATCGCCGCCGCGATCGGCCGGCCGCTGACCTTCTTCCACGGCCTCAAAGGCGCCGCGCTCGACACCGAGATCGCCCGGCTGCTCGACATCGTGCGGCTTCCCGCCGGCATCGCGTCGCGGCGGCCGGGCGAATTGTCGGGCGGGCAGAAGCAGCGCGTCAATCTTGGCCGGGCGCTGGCGGCGCGGCCCGACGTCATCCTGTGCGACGAGGTCACCTCGGCCCTCGATCCCGTCGTCGCCGAGGCGGTGCTCGACCTGCTGCTCGAACTGCGCCGCGAACTCGGTCTCGCGGTGATGTTCATCAGCCATGACATCGAGACGGTGCGAGCCATCTCGGACGAGCTGATGGTGCTGTATTCGGGCCAGAAGGTCGATCACGGCACGCGCGCCATCCTGTTGCAACCGCCGCACCATCCCTATGCCCGGCTGCTTGCCGCGTCGGTGCCGAACCTGCGCGTCGGCTGGCTCGACGAGACCTGCAGCGGCAGCCGCGGTGCGGTGCGCAATGCCGGCGGCACGGCCGGCTGCCGCTTTTATCCACGCTGCGACCTTGCCTTGCCCGGCCTATGCGACACGACGCCGCCGCCGCGGCGCGTCCATGGCGGACGCGAGATCGCCTGCCACCGCAGCATCGAGGATCTCGTCGCCGCCGGCGACTGAACCGTTTCAAACGAAAGCGAACTGATATGAAGATTGGCGTCCCCAAGGAGATCAAGTCCGACGAGTACCGTGTCGGCCTCACGCCCGGCGGCGTCCGCGAATATGTCGCGGCGAGGCACCAGGTGCTCGTCCAGACCGGCGCTGGCCACGGCATCGGTGCCGATGATGCCGCCTATGTCGCCGCGGGTGCCGTGATCGCCGCCGATGCCGCCGAGGTGTTCGCCGGCGCCGAGATGGTGGTCAAGGTCAAGGAGCCGCAGCCTGCCGAATGGGCGCGGCTGCGCGAGGGGCAGATCCTGTTTACCTACCTCCACCTCGCGCCCGACCCCGAGCAGACCAGGGGACTCCTCGCCTCGGGCTGCACCGCCATCGCCTATGAGACGGTACACGACCGCAACGGCGCGCTGCCCCTGCTCGCGCCGATGAGCGAGGTCGCTGGCCGGCTGTCGATCGAGGCGGCGGGCGCGGCGCTGAAAAGTCCCGCAGGCGGTCGCGGGCTGTTGCTCGGCGGGGTCCCCGGCGTTCCGGCGGCACGCGTCGTCATCCTGGGGGGCGGCGTCGTCGGCACCCATGCGGCGCGCATGGCGGTCGGGCTGGGCGCCGAGGTGACGATCGTCGATCGCTCGATCCCGCGGCTGCGTGAAATCGACGAGATGTTCGGTGGCCGGGTCCGTACCCGTGTCTCGACGATCGAGGCGATCGAGCAGGAGATCATCGCGGCGGATGCGGTGATCGGTGCCGTGCTGGTCCCCGGTGCCTCGGCGCCGCGGCTGGTGACGCGGGCGATGCTCGGCCTGATGAAGCCGCGCGCGGTGCTCGTCGATGTCGCCATCGACCAGGGCGGTTGCTTCGAGACCAGCCACGCCACCACCCATGCCGACCCGACCTATGAGGTCGACGGCGTCATCCATTACTGCGTCGCCAACATGCCGGGATCGGTGCCGCTGACCTCCAGCCAAGCGCTGGTCAATGCGACGCTGCCCTATGGACTGGCGATCGCGCGCGACGGGCTGGCGGCGCTGGCGGCCGACCCGGGACTGCTGGCAGGGCTGAACGTCATCGGCGGCCGGCTGGTCAACCGCGCGGTCGGCGAGAGCCTCGGGATCGAGTGGAGCGAAGCCTCGCTGGCGATCGCGGCCTGACCGGCGGCGTCGCGGCCCCGCATGGTGCCGCGACGCTCGTCCCAGCTTATGCGGTCGCGACCTTGGGGCGGTAGATCGCGTAGACCTTGGCGCAATTCTCCTCGCTGAGCCACGAGGCACGCGTTCCCTGGACGACGACGAAGACGTCACCCTTGCTGAACGTCGCGCGGCGGCCGTCGACGGCGTCCTCGAACGTCACCGAACCCTCGAGAAGGTGCATCAGCTCGTAATGCGGATAGTCCATCGCCGCGCGGTGATAGGGCGTCGAGTCCCAGACCCCGGCCATGAACTCGCCGCTCGCCGACAGATAGTCGGTGTGGTTGCGGCACGACGGGGTATCGCCGATCAGCAGCGCGGCGGACGGCGGGTTCGACGAGACCAGCGTCGCGACCTTGTCGATCCGCACGACCTTGCTGCTGCCCGGTGCACCGCTGTCGCAGCGGACGACGATCGCGGTGGTGCCGGGCGCCGCCGACCAGTCGAACGTCAGGCCGGCGGGAACCACGATGCTGTCGTCGACAGCCGCCTTCGTGCCATCGACCGTCAGCGCGCCGGCAAGCACGATGACGAATTCGTCGGCGGCCAGCGCCTCGACGCGGCCGGTCCCGCCATCGAGGGTCAGGACCGCGACCGCGACGACGCCTTCCGGCACCGGCAGCAGCCGCCGCGCGCTGAGATAGCGGTCGCCGGTCTCGGTGGTCGGCACGCCCGCCGCGGCATCGGCGGCGAAGGCGCGCAGGTCGACGAAGCTCGGCATGCTCACAGCCCGACCAGCGCGGCGAGGCCGGCGATGTTGGGCACCTCGTTCACCTGGTAATAGCTGTTCAGCGGCTCGTGGCCGCGATTGACGAAGGCCTTGTTTTTAATGCCCATGTCATGGGCGGTCATCAGGTCGTAGCGGAAGCTGGAAGAGACGTGCAGCACGTCCTCGGGCCCGCAGCCGAGCTTGTCGAACATGTATTCGAACGCCTGCATCCGCGGCTTATAGGCCTGCGCCTCCTCGGCGGTATAAGCCGCGTGGAACGGCGTCCGCAGGTTGGTGACGCTGTACGGGATCAGGTCGATCATCGAGTTCGACAGGATGACCAGCGGGTATTCGGCGGCGATGCGCTGCAGCGGCTCGACGACGTCGGGATGCGGCTGCCACGTCGGGATCGCGGCATAGACCACGACCGTGTCGCTGTCGCGGTACGGGACCCGCCACTTGGCGCAGGTGCGGCGCAGCGCGCCCTCGACGACGTCCTTGTAGGGCTTCCAGGCGCCGAGCACCTCGTCCAGCCGATAGCTGGAGAAATCGGCGATGAAGCCGTCCATGTCGGCCGCCGCGACCCGGTCGGCGTAGAGTACGCGCGCCACCGGTGCCATCTCGAAATAGATCAGCGTCCCATAGCAATCGAAGGTGATGTACTTTGGTCGAAGTGACGCCATCGCCGGTCTCCAGATGCGTATTGCCGGCTCAGTCTAGCCGAGGCGGCAGGCGGGCGCCGGGCCGAAAATCTGCGGCTAAGGGGAGATCGTGCCGTTTGCGTAGACAGCCTTGGTAGCCTCTGCCGTGACGTCTCGCGATGATGCGGGGTCAGGCCCAGAACCGGAGTCAGTTCGATGAAATCATATGTTCATGCCATGATTGCGGCGGCGTTGCTGTCCGCCGCGCCCGTACTCGCCCACCCCAAGGTCGCTTCGGCCACGCCGGCCGCGGGTGCCACCGTCGCCGCGCCCGCGACGATCGAGCTGCACCTGACCGAGACGCTGATGCCCAAGCTGTCGGGTGCGACGCTGACCATGACCGGGATGCCGGGCATGGCCGACCACCCGCCGATGCCGATCAAGTCGACCTCCAGAATCGGCAGCGACGGCAAGACGCTGATGGTCGTTCCCAAGTCCAAGCTGGCGGCGGGCAGCTACCGCGTCGACTGGCACGTCGTCTCGTCGGACACGCACCGGGTCACCGGGACGCACGACTTCACCGTCCAGTAACCGGTGGGCGGCGATGCCATCGTCGTCGCGCGGGGGCTGCTGTACGCGCTCGCGCTGATGCCATTCGGCCTCGCCGCCTTCGGGCTCTATTCACCCGCCGGCAGCCTGTCGCGGTCGTCGGGCTGGATCCCGTACCGCGGCTTGCTGGCGGGCGCGACGCTGGCCGGGGTCGTCGTCGCAGTGGCGGCGCTGGCGTTGCTGGTCGCCGAGATGGCGGGCACGACGGTCGCTGGGATCGATGCCGAGACGGCGCGCTTCGTGGTCGCGGAGACGCTGCCCGGCAAAGCCGGCGTCGTGCGCATCGCCATGCTCGGCATCGGCTTCGCCGCATCGCTGTTCGCGCCGCGACGCGCCGCGCTGGCGGTGGTCGTCATCGCGACCGCGGTCGCCGTCGCGACGCTGGCGTGGAACGGGCACGGCGCGATGACCGACGGGGCGTTGCGCTGGCTGCACCTCGGCGCCGATATCGCGCATCTGTGGGCGGCGGGGCTGTGGCTGGGGGCGCTGGCCGGGCTGGTGCTGCTCGTCTGCCGCGGCGCCGGGCTGCCCGGGCGGATCGCGACGACGCGGCGTGCGCTGGCTCAATTTGCCGGCGTCGGCACGGCGATCGTCGTCGTGCTGGTGGCGACCGGCATCGTCAACACGCTGATGATCATCGGGGTCGACGACCTGCCCGGGGCGCTGGGCCGGCCCTATGCCCGCCTGCTGGTCGTCAAGCTGCTGGCGTTCGGCGCGATGCTCGGGCTGGCGGCGCTGAACCGCTTCCGGCTGACGCCGCGCCTGGCTTCGGGCAGCCTTGCGGCCCTGCGCCTCAGCCTGGCGGTGGAGACCGCCAGCCTGCTGCTGATCCTGGCGATCGTCGCCCGGCTCGGCACGATGGAGCCCTAGCCGCCGACGATCGCCTTGGTCTCGAGATACTCCTCGAAGCCGTGGACGCCGTATTCGCGACCGTTGCCCGACTGCTTGTAGCCACCGAACGGCGCGTGCCCGTTCCACGCCGGATAGTTGATGTGGACCTGCCCGGCGCGGATCTGCCCGGCGACGCGGCGCGCTCGCCCGGGTTTACCCGATTGCAGGTGCGCGCCCAGCCCGTAGACCGTGTCGTTGGCGATCGCGATGGCCTCCGCCTCGTCGCGATAGGGGATGATGCACAGCACCGGCCCGAAGATCTCCTCGCGCGCGATCCGCATGCCCGGCGTCACGTCGGAAAAGATCGTCGGCCGCACGAACAGCCCGTGGTCCAGCCCCTGTGGCCGGCCGAGCCCGCCGCAGACCAGCCTGCCACCATCGTCGATGCCCGCGGCGATCATCGCCTGGACACGGCCGAACTGCGCGGCGTTGGCGATCGGGCCCATGCCGGTCGCGGCATCGCGCGGATCGCCGACGCAGATGCCTGCCGCCGCTGTGGCCGCCAGTTGCTCGACCTCGGCCAGTCGCTCGATCGGCACCAGGATGCGCGTCGGCGCGCTGCACGACTGGCCGACGTTGCGCATCCCCGCCAGCACCGCCTTGGCGACGCCGCCGGCAAAGTCCGCATCGTCGAGGAACAGGTTGGGCGATTTCCCGCCCAGCTCCTGGACGACGCGCTTGACGGTGACCGCCGCGGCCTGCGCCACCAGCACGCCGGCGCGCGTCGATCCGGTGATCGAGATCATGTCGACATCGGGGTGCGCCGCGATTGCCGCGCCGACCGCCTCGCCGGTGCCGTTGACCAGGTTGAACACGCCGGGCGGCACCCCCGCGTCATGCATCAGCTGCGCGAACAGCAGCGCGCTGAACGGCGACAGCTCGCTGGGTTTCAGGACCACGGTGCAGCCCGCCGCAATCGCCGGGGCGACCTTGGCGGTGATCTGGTACAGTGGCCAGTTCCACGGCGTGATCAGCCCGCAGACGCCGATCGGCTCCTTGACGATCGCCAGCGCGCCGTCCTGCCGGGCGAACTCATAGGGTTGCAGCACCTCGATCTGGACCCGGACATGGGCGATGGCGAACGGCACCTGCGAGGCGCGGGCAAAGCTGATCGCCGCGCCCATCTCGGTGACCAGCGCCTGGGCGAAGACCTCCGCCCGCTCCTCCAGCAACGCCGCGATGCGCTCCAGCAGCGCCAGCCGGTCGGCGACCGTGGCCTCCGAGAAGGTCGCGAAGGCCCGCCGCGCCGCTGCGACTGCCCGGTCGACATCCTGCGCGTCGCCCGCCGCGATCTGCCCGACCACCGCCTCGGTCGTCGGATCGACCACCGCGATCCGCCCGGGCGTGGACGCCGCCACCCAGCGACCGTCGATGTAATGGCTGGTCTGGTTCTGGGGAGACACGATCGAATCCTATCCTGCTGGGGCTGCCGGCACCGTGCGAAGTCCGCCTAGCTGACGCGGTCGCGGTAGCGGTAATAGGCGCCGACGATCGGCAGGAACCACGGCTTGCCGAAATGTCCCGGGATCGCCGGCCAGTCGAAGTCGCGCCACGGGTTGAGCTCCGCCCGGCCGTCGAGCACGTCGGCCATGATCGCCCCCATGTAGGTCGACATCTGGGTGCCGTGGCCGCTGTAGCCCATCGAGTAGAAGACGCCGTCGCGTTCCCCGGCGCGCGGCAGGCGATTGGCGGTCATGTCGACCATCCCGCCCCAGCAATAATCGATCCGCGTGTCGGCCAACTCGGGGAAAGTCTCGACCAGCGACATGCGCAGCATTTCGCCGCTTTTGGCGTCGGAGGCCGGGCTCGATGCGGCGAACCGCGCGCGACCGCCGAACAGCAGGCGGTTGTCGGGCGTGACGCGGAAGTAATGGACGAAGTTGCGGGTGTTCACCGTCATTCGCCGCCGCGGCGTCAGGCGGTCGAGCAGCTCGACCGGCAGCGGCTCGGTGACGATGATGAACGCCCCGACCGGCACGATCCGGCGGCGGAACCAGCCGAGCGGACCGATCGCCGAGGTGCCCGTCGCCAGCAGTACCTGTCGCGCCCGCACGCTGCCGCCGGGGGTGCGAACCTCGTGCGCCGCGCCGGTCAGCCGCTTCAGCCCGACGACGGGCGCGTTCTCGTGGATCCGCACGCCGCGCCGGACCGCTGCGGCTGCCAGCCCCTGGCCATAGCGCCCGACGTGCATGCCGGCGCTTTTCCCGAACAGCAGCCCGCCGAAGAACTGGTCGGAGCCGACTTCCTCGTGCAGGTCGCCGCGCGGGATCATGCGCGTGTCGGTATCGACGCCCTCGGCCAGCAGCGCCTGCGAGCGCACCAGCTTGTCGTAATGCTCGGGCTTGGCCGCCAGCTTGAGCTTGCCGACGCGCTTGAAGCTGCAGTCGATGGCTTCCTCTTCGATGATCGATTCGACCTTGTCGACCGCGGCGTCGAAGGCGCGGTACAGCAGGTCCGCCCGCGGCCGGCCGATGGTGGTCGACAGGCCGTAATAGTCCTGCGCGAAGCCGTTGTTACACATGCCGCCGTTGCGACCCGAGGCGGCGTTGCCGACGAGCCCGGCCTCCAGCACCGCGACCGAGGCACCGCGCTTGGCGAGGGCGATCGCCGCCGACAGCCCGGTGAAGCCCGCGCCGACGACCGCGACATCGACATCGCCCTGCGGCGGCCCGGCCTCCCCGGGGCCGAACCGGGGCGCGGTGTCGAGCCAGTAGGACATCAGCTTCATCGGGGTGCAGCGACGCTGGCGATGCCGTCGATCTCGATCAGATAGCCGTAGTGAAGCTCAGGGACAGGCACGACGGTGCGCGCCGGCCGGGCGTCGCCCATGACCTCGGCATAGACCGCGTTGAAGCGCGGCCAGTTGGCGACATCGACGATATAGGCGGTGACCTTGAGCAGGTCCGCTGGCCCGGCACCCGAAACGCGCAGCGCGGCGAGCAAATTTGCCAGCGCCTGGCGCACCTGGTCCTCGAACGGCAGGCCGGCGGTGTGCGTGCCGTCGGGACGCACGCCGAGCTGGCCCGAGGTGAACACCAGCTCGCCCGAACGGACGCTGTGGGTGTAATGGCCGCCGGGCGGTGACAGTGCGGGCTCGCGGGTCTCGGTCATGATCGGTCCTGTGAAATGCGGCGGCTCAGCCGAGCGACTGGTTCGACAGCGCGAACAGGCGGGTGGCGGTCGCCGGCGCGGGCAGGGTGCCGCGGACCATCGCCACCACGCCGTCGACGCCGGGCAGCCCGATCGTCTCCAGCCAGGGCGACAGGCCACTATTCCCGGTCACGTCGATGCGGACGAAGGTGCCCCGGTGCCGGGCTGCGAGCGCGGCGATCAGCGCCTTGGCATCGTCGTCCCCGCCAGCGACGACGGGGCCGATGACGACGCCGCGGCCGAAGTCGCGGACGCAGGCATAGCCTTCGACGCCGTTGCCGCGATCGAGCACCACCACCGAGCCGGTGGTGAACAGCGCGCCCAGCAGGTCGCCGCGGTCCATCCGCGCGGCGGCCCGGTCGAGGCTGCGCACCGCGGCGGCGTCGCCGGCGGCCATGTCGCGGACGACCGCCAAATCGGGCTCGGCTGCGGAGTCGGCGGCAAGGACGGCCTGATGCTGGCGGACCTGCCCATAAGGCACGAAGCCGAGCCGGGTGTAGAGGCGCTGACCCTCTCGCGTCGAATTGAGGATGACCGTGCGGTCGCCGATGTCGGCGAGCACCCGGTCCATGATCGCGGCGCCGATGCCCCGGCCCTGCAGGCGCGGATCGACGATGACCATGCCGCACGAGGCGAAACCCTCGCCGTACGGCCACCAGAAGCCGGTGGCGACCAGCCGGCCGTCCTGCACCGCGGCGATGCCGCGACCGAGCGACAGTGCGAAGCGCCAGTCGGCATCGCGGTACGGCCAGCCGAGCCCGGACGACAACGCGACGGCCTCGGTGATGTGGCCGCTCCCGAACGGAATTAGCACCACCGCCGGCGCATCGGCAGCGGCATCGATCACGGGCGCCGGAACGGTCCGACCCGGCATCAGAAGTCCGCGACCTTGCCCCAAGCCGAGGCGCGGAAGCGGTCGGGATGATAGGGCTTGGGGTCGATGAACGGCACGCTGCCGCCGGCCATGTCGGCGATCATCTGGCCCGCCCCCGGACTGATGCCGAAGCCGTGGCCGCTGAACCCTGCCGCCAGGATCAGTCCCGGCAGTTCGGCCGCCTCGCCGATGCTGGGCACGCCGTCGGGGGTGCTGTCGATATAGCCTGCCCAGGTCGCGGTGACCGGACGCTCCTTCAGGATCGGGAACAGGTCGATGGCGCGCTGATGGGTGATCTTCGCGGTGTGCTTGTCGGCCTTGGGATCGAGGATCCGCATCGCCTCCATCGGCGTCGGCCGGTCGAGCCGCCAGCGCCCCAACCCCTCATGGCCGGAGCGGATGCCTTCGAGGCCACCCGGCGCGAGGCTGCGCCAGCGCCGCAGGAACATCGGCAGGAACTGCGGCGAGAAGCGCAGGAACTGCGCCGTCGGATCGACCCGGCCGCGCCCGCTGATCGCCAGCATGTAGCTGCCGTTGCTGCGCTTCGTCATCGAGACGCCGACGGTATGCAGCGCGTCCGGCAGGTCGCCGGGGCCGGGTCCGACGGCCAGCCCGGTCTGCCGCACCGTCGCCTGCGGGAAGCGGATGCCGTACTGCCGGCAGAACGACGACGCCCAGGCACCGCCCGCCATGATCGCCAGCGGCGTGCGGATCACGCCGCTCTCGGTGACCACCGCCGAGACTCGCCCCGCCGAGGTCTCGAGGCCCCGCGCGGCACAGCCCTGGTGGACAGTCCCGCCGTTGGACATGATGGCGCGCGCCACCGCGGGCGCGGCGCGACCCGGGTCGGCGGTGCCGTCGGTCGGCGAGAACACGCCGCCCAGCCACGGCTTACCGGTCGCGGCGCCGCGCTGCGCCGCCTCGGCGGAACTCAGCATGTGCGTCGTCACGCCGACCGTCCGGGCGAACTCGCCCCAGCGCGCCCAGTTGGCGATCTCGGCTTCGTCGTTGCTGAGATACAGCAGGCCGCAGCGCCGGAAGCCGGTGTCCTCGCCGGTGTCGATCGAGAACTGCTCCCACAGGTCGAGCGCCCTCGTCGCCATCGGCAACTCGCGGGCATCGCGGTTCTGCTGGCGGCACCAGCCCCAGTTGCGGCTCGACTGTTCGGCGCCGATGCGACCCTTCTCGACCAACGCGACCTTGAGGCCCTTTTTGGCGAGGAAATAGGCGGTGAAGGCACCGACGATGCCGCCGCCGATGACCACCGCGTCGGCGGACTCGGGCAATTGCGGTGTCGTCTCGACCAGAGTCAGGGGTGCAGGCATTACCAGCCTCCGAACCGGGGCCATTCGGCCTCGACGACAGGGGATGCGCCGCGCACGACGTGATAGGCCGGATGCTGCGCCCCGGTCGAGCAGGCGTGGTTGGGCAGGATGCGGACGCGGTCGCCGATCGCCAGGTCGGGCAGCACGCCGCTCGATCCGGGGCGGACGGCAATGACGCCGTGCTCCTGGTTGGCCTCGACGACGATCAGGTCGGGGTAGGGCCGTCCCGTCAGGTCGCAGACGACGCCATAGCCCTGGTCGACCGCCTGCTTCGCCGTACCGCGGTCGCGCGACATCGCCATCCAGCCGGCGTCTGTCAGGATCCAGCCCTTGTCGCGCTGAAAGCCGATGACGGTAGCGAGCACCGATAGCGCGATGTCGTCGACGGCACAGACGCCGATGCCGGCCATGACCAGGTCGAAGAACACGAACACGCCGGCACGGACCTCGGTGACGCCGGTCAGGTCGGTGGCATGATGCGCCGTCGGGGTGGAGCCGATGCTGACGACCGGGCAGGGCAGGCCGGCGGCTCGCAGCGCCTGCGCGGCCTCGACCACGGCGCGGCGCTCCTCGTCCGCGCAGGCCTGCAGCGCCGCGTCGCCGCGAGCGCCGTAGCTGGCACCGGCATGGGTGAGGACGCCGCGCAGTTCGGCGCCTTGCTCGATCGCGCGCCCGATCGCGACCAGCGTGTCGGTGGCACCCGGCAGGACGCCCGAGCGGTGCCCGTCGCAATCGATCTCGATGAAGGCAGGGATGCGGACCCCGGCACGGCGCGAGGTCGCGGCAACAGCATCGGCCTGCTCGACGGTGTCGAGGACGACGGCGAGGTCGACGCCCTGCGCCTGGAGGTCGAGCACCCAAGGCAGCTTGTCGGGTGCGATGCCGACGGCATAGATGATGTCGGCGACACCGGCGGCCGCGAACACCGCGGCCTCCTTCAGCGTCGACACCGTCGCCGGCCCGGCTGGCGAGGTCATCACCCGCCGCGCGACCTCGACCGACTTGGCGGTCTTCAGATGCGGGCGCAGCGTCACGTCGAAGCGCTGCAGGCGATCCCGCAACCGGGCGATGTTACGCTCCATCCGGTCCGCGTCGAGCACCAGGCACGGCGTCGCGCAGCGGTCCAGCGTCAGGTCGGCGGCGATGGTCGGTCGGTCGAGCGTCATGGCATTCGGCACGAGCATGTCTTCCCTTGGTCGGTCTTCGGCACGCGCGTCGCCCTCAGAAATACTTGAGCCAGGCGATGTCGCGCCGCCGCCGCTTCAGCCGCGAGAACCACACGGTCGGCAGGTACAGCGGCACCAGCAGCGCGACGTACCAGACCAGCACCCAGTTATAATTGTCGAACGCATAGAACTTGCCCTGGTTGGGGCCCCAGATCGCCAGCGCGCTGTGGTACAAGATGCGCAGCACGCTGAGGTGGAAGATGTAGAAGAACATCGGCGCCGCCCCGAACACCGCCAGCGCCGCGACCAGCCGCGATGTCCGGATCCGCTCGAACAGCACCAGCACCAGCGCGCCGCCGCCCAGCGTGACCAGCAGGAACAGCAGCGACGGCGGGTATTTGGTCAGCGAGATGAAGCCGATGAGCGTGCGGACCGGGTCGCCCTCGATGACCGCCCACGGCTTGTCGCCATAGCCGTTGAGCAGGCGCAGCGCGACGAACGCCACCAGCATGCCGAAGCCCAGGAGCAGCAGCATGCGCTCGCGCTTCTCCGGCGGCACCTCCGGCCGGAACCACGGCCCGATGCCGAAACCGAGCGAGATGACGCCGAGCCACGGCAGGATCGGATAAGTCGTCTTGGCGACGAAGCCGAACGGCAGCGCAAACGTGTCGCGCTGGTGCAGCATCGCCCACAGCGGAAACAGCGTGTCGCCCTGCACCAGCCGGATCGGGTCGAGCAGGTTGTGGAAGCACACCAGCACCAGGCCGAACGCGATCAGCGCCGGTCGCGGCAGGCGCATCAGCACGCTCAGCGCGATCATGCACAGGCCGATGCACCAGATCACCTGCAGCCAGAAGGTCGGCTGCGGCACCACCCCCCAGTACAGCGGCGACAGGAAGAACACCTCGATCGCCATCAGCAGCGCGCCGCGCTTGAGCAGGTAGGAGGTGGTCTCCTGAACCGTATGGTTGATGCTGAACAGATAGACGCCGAGGCCGGTCAGGGCGACGAAGATCGGGGCGCAGAAACTCACCGCGAAGCGCGCGAAGCCGATCGCCGGCAGGATCAGCCGCGCATCGACCGGGTCGCTGACGGGCACATGGATGAACCAGGTCTCGCGCAAATGGTCGAGCAGCATCAGCACCATGACGAAGCCGCGCAGTGCGTCGATGTTCTCCAGGCGGGTGCGCGCCACCGGCACCGCCTTGCCCTGGGCCCCGGAGTGGATCGACCCGGCTGCTATCGAAGCGTTCCCCGCCATCTGCTGTCCCCAAGTACCGGCCTGCGCCTGATTCTCCGATGATGACGGCGTTCGACAAGCTTTGGCTGCCGAGATTGCACCGCCCGGGGCCGCCTCCTGCCGCCGTTCGCAGTCACCGCGGGAGAATGTACCGCACGGCGCCGGCAAGGGCGCCCCGGCTCGGCACGCCGGCAGGATGATCGGTGCCGCCGCGTCGAGGGCGCGACCCCGGATCGGTCAGGGCGCGATCACCTGCGCGGCAAAACGCTCCATCTCCTCGGCCTGCGGGCTCATCTGGAGGAGCAGCAGGTCGAGGCCCGCCGCCTCATATTCGGCGATGCGTTCCTTCAGCTGCTCCGGCGTGCCGACCAGATTGGGGCGCAGGCCGCGGTTCGAAACCGAATATTCCTGGATGCGCAGCTCGCGCTCCAGCTGGGTGCCCGACAGCCACTGGTCGAAATTGGCATAGCCGGCGGGCAGTTCGGCGACCGTCGTGATGCGTTCCAGGTCGCGCTTCGCCTCGGCCTCGGTGTCGCGGACGATCGCATAGGCCGCCATGCCGAAGGTCATCGGCGACCCGCCGGCCTCGGCGCGGCGGCGCTTCATGTCGGCGATCTTGGGCGCGATCGCCGCTACCGGGTCACCGTGCATGACATAGGCGTCGCAGCGACCGGTGATCATCGCCTTGGCGGTCTCGCTCTCGCCGCCGGCGTAGATCACCGGCGCGTGCAGCGGCTTGGGCGCGCAGATCGCGTCTTCGGTGCGGTAGAATTGCCCCTCGAAGCTGAACTTCTCCTCGCTCCACAGCCCCCGCACGACGTCGAGCCACTCGCTGGTGCGGGCGTAGCGATCGTCGTGCTGGTCGAACTGCAGCCCGTATTGCCGCGCCTCGTCGGCCCACCACGACGACACGACATTGAGCGACAGGCGCCCGCCGGAGATATGGTCGATGTTTGCGGCGGCCTTGGCGAACAGCGCCGGCTGGTGGAAGTTGGGCCGGACCGCGACCATGATCTCCTGTGTCCGGGTCACCGCCGCGATCGCCGCCGCGGTCGACCAGGCATCGAGCGCCGGCTCCTCGATCCCCTTGATGTCGTTCAGGTTGAGCTCGGCGATCAGCGTCAGGTCATAGCCGATCTGCTCGGCGCGGACGGCAAGGTCGCGGGCATAGTCCCAGCTCGCGGTCATGCCCTCGTCGCCGACGTTGCGCAGCCAGCCGCCGAACACCGGCATCCAGTAACCGTATCTCATGGCCGCGCCTCGACGATTACCTGTTGCAGCCAGTCGACCAGGTTTTCGTGCGGGTCCCAGCCGAGGACGTCGCGCGGGTTGGCGACGAAGTTGGACAGTGCGTTGATGTCGTAGAAGCGCGGCGTGCCGTCGGCATCGTCGATCATCACCTCGATACCGCCGACATCGAGGCCCGCCGCCCGCGCGATGCGGTCGGCGGCATCGATCAGTGCGGCGGGTGGCTCGGCGCGGGTGATCGTCACCGATGCCTTGCCCGGCTCGACCAGGCAGGCATCGGCGGGGCACAGGTCGAAGCCGCCGCCGCCATCGATATCGATGGCGTAAAGGAAGCGCCCGGCGAGCGTTTCGAGGCGGGTGACGCGGCCGCCTCGCGCCGGCACGAAGGCCTGGACGAGCAGGACGCGGTCGATACTGTCGGGGACGCTGCCGTCGCCGATCGCCTGCACCAGCGCGTCACGATCGTCATAGCGCACGATGCCGGCGCCCGACCCGCCGATGTTGGCCTTGACCACCAGCGGATAGCCGATCGCCTCGGCCGCTGCCGGCAGGTCGGCGGCACGGTGCACGACCCGCGTCCGCGGGATCGCCAGGCCGAGCGACGACAACAGGCTCAACTGCCGCGCCTTCGAGGCATCGAGCGCCAGCACCTCGGGACCGTTCAGCACGCGCGCGCCGCTCGCCTGCCAATGCGCCAGCAACGACTGGGCATAGAAGATCGGATGGTCGGCCTGCCGCAGGAAGCTCGACATCGCGATACGGTTGAAGATGACGGGAGCGGGGGGCGTCGACACGCCCGGATCGAAGCCGTGGTCCTGCGCCTGGATCGCCGCATAGTCGACGCCGCGCCGGTCGAGCACCGCGAACAGCGGGGCGAACCAGGCCGGGTGTTCATACAAAAGCGCGATCTCGGGCATCAGGCATCCTAGGCGGGGGCCACGTCTATTGGGCAAGTCGAGGCGGCGTTGCAGTCGAAGCCGGGGCAGGTCGGCGTGGCGGCGAGTCGAGCGGCGAACGCCGATCGGCCCGGGTGCTCAACGCCCGCGTCGGCATTCGGCTGCCACGCTCGCCGAACGCGATTCTGGGTCAATCGACAACCGGTAAGTTTTATGTACATTCAATTAACCTGTTCCGCTGCAAGGAGACAGTCGTGCGTCCGTTCACACTGGTCGTCGCCGGCCTCTTTTTTGCCCCGCTGGTCGTTGCCGCTGGCGCGCAGGCGCAGGTCACTGGGATCGTCACCGAAAGTACCGCGTCGCTGGTCTTCAGGCCCGACGTCAACGGCGTCCCGATCCGCCAGGATTACAGCGGCAACGTGCTGTCCGATTCGTCGGGCGATGCGAATTTCGGCTCGGGCGCAAGCTTCGCCTCGACATCGAACCTCGCCCCCGGCGTCGTCGAGTTCAAGAACGGCAATGCGTCGGCGGGCATGTTCGTCTATTCGACGTCGCGGACGCTGGTCGATATCAGCTTCACCAACGACGGCGAGCGCACGGTCCGCCCGACGCTGCATTCGACGATCGCGCCGGCGGGCCTCGGCCTGTTCGTCGCCGGCGACTGCCAGAGCAACGTCGCCGGGTGCAGTATCGACGACAGTTTCGCCGGCGACTTCCGCACCTTCGACGACTTCAACGGCAGTTCGCTGGCGCCGGTGACCGATGCGATCGCGGGCGCGTCGTTCAGCTTCCGGATCATCGGCAACGGCGTGACACTGTACGAGCTCAAGGGCAGCGTCACCCTGACCGACGATCCGAATCAGCCGTTGAACATCTTGAGCAGCGACCTCGGCGCGGCAGCGGCGGCGCTCAACGGCTTCACTATGCAGACCGTCGCCGGCAGTCGCAACGAATATGGCTTTGGCTGGGATGCCACCGACATCGACGTCGCCTTCGCGCCGGGCACCCTGCTCGCGCCGGGCGACAGCGCGACCCTGACCTACGAGACGATCGTCGACACCTATAGCCGCGCCGATTGCTTCAAGCAGCGCACCGCTGCGTGCCTGGTCGCCTATTCGTCGTTCGGCGATCCGGTCGGGCGCGGCGGCGGCGCGAGTCCGAACCTCATGGCGAATGCACGGCTCGCCGCGGCGTCGTCGGGCCTCGCGTTCCAGGCGTTCGACTTTGCCAAGCCGACGTTCGTCGATGGCACACTGTCCTATACGCTGCTGCCGTCGGCCGTGCCCGAACCGGCGAACTGGGCGATGATGCTGGCCGGGCTCGGGCTGGTCGGCGGGGTCATGCGCCGCCGGCGGACCGTTGTCGCTGCCTGAGGAGGCCGTGACCGGGGCCGCGCCCGGCCCTCGCTACCGCGCCTTCATCAGCTACAGCCACCGCGACAACGCCGCGGCGGAGTGGCTGCACCGCGGACTTGAGGCCTATCGCATCCCGCGCCAACTGGTCGGCGCCGATACCCGGCTGGGGCCGGCGCCGGCGCGGCTGGCACCGATCTTCCGCGACCGCGACGAACTCGCCGCCTCGGCCGACCTGGGGCGGGAGATCACCGCGGCGCTCGATGCCTCGGCGTTCCTGATCGTCGTCTGCTCGCCCGCCGCCGCCGCGTCGCGCTGGGTCGAGCAGGAGATTGTCGCGTTCAAGCGCCTGCGCGGCGAGGACCGCGTGCTGGCGCTGATCGTCGCCGGCGAGCCCGGGTCGGCGGACCGCGAGTGCTTCCCGCGCGCGCTGCGCTTCAAGCTCGACAGCGACATCCCCGCGGAGCCGATCGCGGCCGACCTGCGCCCGGGTGGCGACGGACGGCGGCTGGCGCAGCTCAAGCTGGTCGCGGGGCTGACCGGCCTGCGCCTCGATGCGCTGGTCCAGCGCGAGACGCAGCGCCGCCTGCGCCGGGTCACCGCGGTCGCCGTCGCCGCGCTGGTCGGCATGGCCTGTGCCGCCGCGCTGGCTCTGTACGCCAATGCCGCGCGGCTGGAGGCCAACGAACAGCGGCGCATCGCGGAGCGCGAGTCGGCGACGGCGCGGGCGGCCTCCGACTATCTGGTCGGCACCTTCGCGCTGTCGAACCCGGCGACCGACAATCCCCGCACGATCACCGCGCTGACCATCCTCGGGCGCAGCGCGGCGCGGGCGCGGACCGAGCTGGCGAACCAGCCGGTGGTCCAGTCGCGACTGATCGCGGCGCTGGGCAAGGCGCTCAACAATCTGGGCCTGCTGACCGAGGCGCAGCAGGCGATCGAGCTGTCGCTGCCGACCATCCGCCGGGTCGGCGTCGATGGTGCCGAGGCGCAGCTGACGCTTGCCGACACCTATCTCAAGCAGGGCCGCCTCGATGCCGCCGCCGCGATGCTGCGCTCCGGCCGCGACTCGCTGGGCAGCGACCTCAAGGCCAATCGCTCGCAGCGCGCCTTCGCCGACATGACCGAGGGGCGGCTGTGGGTGGCGCGGTCCGACCCGGCGCGCGGCCTCGCGGCGTTCGACCGGGCGCTGGCGCAGTACCGCTCGGTGCAGCCACCGCAGTCGCGCAACCTCGCCGTGGCGCTGGCGAACCGTGGCATCCTGCTGTCCGACGACGGCCAGTTCGACGCGGCGGAGGCGTCGCTGACCGAGGCGCTGGCGATCAACCGGCGGACTTTGGGCGAGAACCACCTGCTCACCGGGCAGGGCTGGTTCGCGCTGGCCCAGAACGCCTTCCTGGCGGGCAAGCTGCCGCTGGCCGAGACGCGCATCGCCCGCGCGCTGGCGATCGAGCGGCGGATGCTCGACGGCGACAACCCGATCATCGCCGATTCGCTGTCGATGCGGGGCCAGATCCTGCAAGGCCAAAAGCGCCTGCCCGAGGCCGCGGCGGCCTTGAACCAGGCGATCGCCATCTACCGCGCGCGCTTCGGCGGGCCGCACTATCTGATCGGCATCGCCGAGATCTACCTCGCGCTGATCGAGTCGGAGCGCGGGCGGACGGCGGCGGCGCTGCGCATCCTCGACGACGCCAAGCTCAACTACGACGCCAGCTACGGCAAGCTCCACGCCAACCACGGCGACCTGCTGGTCAACCGCGCGACGATCCTGGCGCGCGCCGGGCGGCTGGCGGAGGCGCGCGCCGATTGCGCCGCCGGGCTGGTCATCCTCGGCAAGACGCTGGGCCCGCAGGCGAGCTTCACCAAACAGCTCACCCAGACCTGCGCCAAGCTCGCCGCCTAGCTCAGCCGACCTCGAGCTGGCGCTGCTGATGCGACGTCCGCCATTCGCCGAGGTCGCCGAACATCACCCGCGCCGCCGCCTCGATCCCGTCGGCGGCGCGCTGGAAGGTCACGCCCCCCGCCTCCAGCCAGTCCGCCACCGCCTCCAGATGGTCCGCGGTGATCTGCGAGCGCGCCGCGGTGCTGGCAAAGTCGCCCTGGACCCGGATGCCGAAGAACGCCGTGCCGATCGCCGGCAGCCCGGCCGACAGCGCGACGAACGCCCCGGCATGCGCCGCCGTCCACTCGTGCGCCAGCAGGTACGACACGATGAACGCCAGGCAGCTCAGGCACGACGCGACGAACAGGATGGTACCGGCCTGGTGCAGCCGGTGGTCGAGCCGGCGGACCGAGGCGGCGCTGCTCCGGTGATAGGCGATCTGCGGCCTGATCTCCTGCGCCACCACCAGTTCCGCCACCTCGGCGACCCTGGTGGTCAGCCGGATCGACGGCATCCCGGTGCTGCGCCAGATCCGCGCCGCATACCAGTCGACCCAGTTCGGCGCCCCGCGCGAGATCACCCGGTCGGGCTGTGCCGCACCGACCAGCGCCAGGCTGCGCATCGGCCGCAGCCGCTCCGCCAGCTGGCGATAATCGAGCCAGCGCCGGTGCCAGTTCCGCGCCGTCCCGACCCGCGTGTTGAGCACCAGCGCGATGATCGCCGCCAGTTCGGCGAACGCCAGCCACAGTTTCAGCTGCGCCATCAACAGCCCCGACAGGCCGAGCAGCACCGCGATCGCGCCGAACGCGAAGTTGAAGACATGCCCACTGCGATAGCTTTGCGCGAAATGCGCCGCCAGCCCGTCGCTCCACGCATAGGCGTTCTCGACCAGGTCGAGCGGCAGCGGCTGGCCCCCGGTCAGCGGCTCGGCACCGTCGCGAAACGCCTGCCAGTCGGCGCGCACCGCATCGGCGAACGGCGGCACCCAGAAGGTCGTGCGGTGCAGCCGCCGCGTCCCCGCCAGCGCCTGCAGCAGCGGATATTCGAAGCGCGGCCGCGCCCGGCGCTGCGCCTCCGCCAGGAATGCGGCGAGACAAGCCCGCTGGCCCGGATCGGCGGGCGGCGCGACCAGCCAGCGCACCAGCCGGTCGAACGCCGCCGCGTCGAGCGGCTGCCCCGCGACCTCGCCCGCCCGCCCGTGCGTCAGGTGCGGATCGTGCGCGCTCCACAACAGCGTCGCCGGGCGCCCACCATCGACGGGCAGGTGGATGACCGGCACGCCGCGGCGTACGGCATGGTCGATGACCTCGGCGGTGCCGCCCGGCCCGCGCGCCGGCAGTCCGTCCCAGACGCCGACCAGCACGTCGCTGTGCGCCGTCGTGGCGCGCCCGGCCAGCGCATAGCCCGACCGTTCCTCGTCGCGCAGGCATGGCAGTTCCAGCGTCCGCGTCGCACGTGCGGCAAGCGCATGGAAACGGTCGAGCACCGCGGCCTCGGTGAAGTCCTCCGCATAGATTTCCCGCCCGAACGGCAGCACGGCGTGGAGCTCATAGCCGAGGTCGAGCGCCGCCTCGGCCGCAAGCTGGTCGGCGCCCGCCGCCAGCGGGCTGACCAGCCGTAGCACCGGCGCCTGCGGGGCGAAGGCACCCGGGTCGGCGGCGTGGACGCGATTGACCGCAGCGCGAAGCTCGCCGAGCACCGCCGTCAACGCGGTTCGCAGCGCCGGCTCATGGTCGCCGAGCCAGCGATGCCCGGTGACGCCGACGCTGAACGCGAATGGTACGCACGGCACCGTCTCGCCCGTCCCGGATCGCGGCGCCGCCATGATTCCCCCTCGCTTGCCCGGGGGAATGTAAACACGAGATTAAGATCGGCGCCAGCGGGCAACGGTCGTACGTCGTCGCGGCCTTGCCTCGGCGGTCGTCCTAGCGCGGGTCCGCCACCGCCTCGCTGCGGCCGGCGAACGGCGCGTTACGCAGCACGATCGCGCGGTTGAGCACGGTCGCAAAGCTCACCCACGCCAAATACGGCACCAGCAGCCAGCAGCCCAGCGTCGACAACGGCGCCACCACGACGATCAGCGCGACCACCGAGGCCCATAGGAAAATCACCTCGACCAGCGCCCAATCCGGCCGGCGCAGCATGAAGAACAACGGGCTCCACGCCAGGAAGTACACCGCGTTGACCGCGAAGGCGATGATCTCGGCGGTCCGCGAGGCGCTGTCGCCGGCATTCCACGCCAGCACCGCCGCCGTCGCGCCGCACGCCAGGATCGCGGTCCACGCCGGGCCGAACAGCCACTCCGGCGGCTGCCACGACGGCTTTTTCAGCCCGCGATACCAGGGTGTCAGCGGCGTCGATGCGCCGCCGATCGCGCCCAGCGCGATGGCGACGCCGCCGGCCACATAGATTGCTGTCTGCATCGTCCCGATTGTCCCGCGGCTGCACCGTGTTTACACAATCGCTGCATGTCCGCACCGTTCCCATTTTCCGCGATCGTCGGCCAGGACGAGATGAAATCGGCGCTGCTGATCGCCGCCGTCGACGCGCGCATCGGCGGCGTCATGGTGTTCGGCGACCGCGGCACCGGCAAGTCGACCGCCGTTCGCGCGCTCGCCGCGCTGCTGCCGCCGATCCGGCTGGTCGCGGGCAGCGGCTTCAATGCCGACCCCGACGACCGCGGCCGCTATGCCTGCGATCCGGTCGCCGCGACCGGCAAGGCGGTCACCGGCGCGGTGCCGTTCATCGACCTGCCGCTCGGTGCCACCGAGGACCGAGTCGTCGGCGCGATGGACCTGGAGGCGGCGCTGACCCGCGGCGAAAAGCGCTTCGAACCCGGGCTCCTCGCGCGCGCCCACCGCGGCTTCCTGTACATCGACGAGGTCAACCTCCTCGACGATCACCTCGTCGACCTGCTGCTCGACGTCGCCGCCTCGGGCGAGAACGTCGTCGAGCGCGAGGGGCTGTCGGTCCGCCACCCGGCGCGTTTCGTGCTGGTCGGCAGCGGCAACCCGGAGGAGGGCGAGCTGCGCCCGCAGCTCCTCGATCGCTTCGGCCTGTCGGTCGAGGTCCGCACGCCCGGCGTGCTCGCCGAGCGTGTCGAGATCCTCAAGCGCTGCGACGCCTTCGAACGAACCCCCGCCGAGTTCGCCGCGCACTGGCACAAGGCCGACGCCAAGGTCCTGAAACGGATCGCCCGCGCCAAGGCCGGGCTCAGCGGTATCGTCGTGCCGGACGCCGTGCTCGAACTGGCCTCGCGCCTGTGCATGGCCGTCGGCGCCGACGGCCTGCGCGGGGAGCTGACCCTGATGCGCGCCGGTCGGGCACTGGCGGCGCTGGAGGCGGTCGGCACCGTCGCCCCGGTGCACATTGCCCGCGTCGCCCCGATGGCCCTGCGCCACCGCCTCCGCCGCAACGTCCTCGACGAAACCGGCTCCACCTCCCGCATCGCCCGCGCCGTCGAGGAAGTGATCGGCGGGTGAGGGGCGTCTGTCCCTCTCCTGCTCCTTCCGACCCGCACGCACGTCGCGCTGCGCTACCCCCACCCCAGCCCTCCCCACTCTCCGCTTCGCGGGGGTGGAGGGAGAAGAAAAGCGGGTCCTTTCTTCCTGCACCCTCCCCCCCCGCGCAGCGGAGAGTGGGGAGGGCCGGGGTGGGGGCTCTTGCGCTCTATATTCGGTCCCACAGAACCCCCACCCCGGCCCTCCCCACTCTCCGTTCGCTTCGCTCTCGGGGGGGGAGGGAGCAGGAAGTCGCTGAGCCGGAGCCGGCGCGGTGACCCCCTCCGTCCTTGCCTTGTTCGCGATCGACCCCATCGGCCTCGGCGGCGTCGTCCTGCGCGGCCCCGCCGACCTCGCCCGCGAGCGCTGGCTGGAGCATCTTGCGGCCTGCCTGCCCACACCACCCCGCCGCCTGCCCCCCGGCATCGACGACGCGCGGCTGATCGGCGGGCTCGACATCGCGGCGACGCTGGCGGCCGGGCGCGCGGTGGCGCGGGGCGGCTTGCTGGCGGAGGCGGACGGCGGCGTCGTCATCGTCCCGATGGCCGAGCGCCTAGACGATCGCATCGCCGGGCAGTTGGCGGCAGCCCTCGACACCGGCACCGTCCGCATCGAGCGCGACGGCGCGACCCTGGCGACGGCGGCGCGCTTCGGGCTGTTGCTGCTCGACGAGGGCGTCGGCGACGACGCGCGGATCGCCGAGGGGCTGGGCGAGCGACTGGCCTTCGCGGTCGAGGCGGCGGACGATCTGGATAGCGGCTTCGATCCGGCCGGGCTGATGGACGCGATCGCGGCGGCGCGGGCGCGGCTCGGCGGCATTGCGCCACCCTCGACCGCGGTACTGGAGGCGCTGTGCGAGACCGCGATGGTCCTCGGCGTCGCCTCGGCTCGGGCGGGCGTGCTCGCGCTGCGGGCGGCGCGCGCGGCGGCGGCGCTGGCCGGGCGCGATGCCATCGGCGAGGCGGATGTCGCGGTGGCGGCGCGGCTGGTGCTGGCGATACGCGCGACCCGACTGCCCGAAATGGAGGCGGACGGCGATGCGCCCAAGCCACGCGAAAACAACGCCGATAACGCCGGCGATAGCGACGAGGATCGCGCCCCCGGTGCCGATGCGCTGACCGAGATCGTGCTGGCCGCCGCCCGCGCCGCGATCCCGGCCAATCTGCTCAAGGCAGCCGGAGGGCGGACGCGACGCCAGCGCGGCGGCAGTGAAGGCGGGCGCGGCTCCGGCGAGCGTCGTGCCTCGTGGCGGCGTGGCCGTCCGGTCGGGGTGCTGCCCGGCGTGCCGGGAAACGGGCGCCGGCTGGCGCTCGCGGCGACCCTGAACGCGGCGGCGATCTGGCAGCGGGTGCGGCGCGCGCCGGGCTCCAGCGCCATCGTCATCCGCCGTGACGATCTGCGGGTCAGGCGCTTCGAGACGCGTGCCGAGACGACGGTGGTGGTGCTGGTCGATGCCTCGGGCTCGGCGGCGGTGGCGCGGCTGGCGGAGGCCAAGGGTGCCGTCGAACTGCTGCTCGGCCAGGCCTATGTCGAGCGCACCCAGGTCGCGCTGATCGCCTTTCGCGGCACCGGGGCGGTGCTGGCGCTGCCGCCGACGCGGTCGCTGACCCGGGCGCGCAACGTGCTGGCGGAACTGGCGGGGGGAGGGGGCACGCCCTTGGCCGCGGGCCTCGATGCCGGGCTGGCGCTGGCGCTGGCTGTGCGGGCGCGCGGGCGGACGCCGCGGGTCGTGCTGCTCACCGACGGGCGCGGCAATGTTGCGCGCGATCCGGCGGCCGGGCGGGCGCAGGCGACGGCGGATGCCGATGGTGCGGCGCGGGCGCTGGCGGCGGCGGGGATAGCGGTGCTGCTGATCGATACGGCGCCCCGGCCGCGCGCCGAGACTCGCGCTTTCGCCGCCGTGATGGGGGCGCGCTATCTCGCTTTGCCGCGCCTCGACGCCGGGGCCGTCGCGCAGGCGATCCGCGCCGCATGAGCAAGCCCGACTGGTCGGTGGACGGGCGCGACTGGCCCAATCGCGAGTCCAGCCGCTTCGGCACGGCGGGCGGGATGCGCTGGCATGTCCAGGTCGCCGGGGCCGGGCCGGTGCTGCTGCTGCTCCACGGCGCGGGGGCGGCGACGCATAGCTGGCGCGACCTGCTGCCGCTGCTGGCGCAGGACTTCACCGTCGTCGCGCCCGACCTGCCGGGGCACGGCTTCACCGCGACGCCTGCCGCCGCCGGGCTGACCATGCCGGGCATGGCGCGCGGCATCGCGGCATTGCTTGCGGAGCTTGGGCTGGTGCCGGATGCCATCGTCGGTCATTCGGCGGGGGCCGGGATCGCGCTGCGCATGGTCCTCGACGGGCTGGTGCCGCCGGTGCCGCTGGTCAGCCTCAATGGCGCGCTGCTGCCTTTCCCCGGCATCGCCGCGCGGCTGTTCCCCGGCATCGCGCGGCTGCTGTTCGTCAACCCGCTGGTGCCGCGCATCCTCAGCCTGCAGGCGCGCCAGCCCGGCGCCGTCGAACGCGTCATCAAAGGCACCGGCGGCACCATCGATGCGCGCGGTATTGCGCTGTATTCGCGACTATTCGCCCGCTCCGGCCATGTCGCCGGGACACTCGGCATGATGGCGAACTGGGATCTCGAGACGCTGCGCCGCGACCTGCCGCGCTATCCCCGCACCGCCGCCCTGACCCTGATCGCCGCCGCCGGCGACACCGCCGTGCCGCCCACCGTCTCGCGCCAGGTCGCCGCGCTGATCCCCGGCGCCGATCTCCGGCTGCTGCCCGGGCTCGGCCATCTGATGCACGAGCAGGACCCAGGCGAACTCGCCCCGCTCATCCGCGCCGCGGCATCCGGAACGGCAGCATCGCCTTGACCAGCGGGTGGCGGAACCGGTTCAGCGACAGGCTCTCGTGCACCGCCAGCGCCGATTCGCCGAACATTCGCGTCGCCAGCGTCGACCGCGCATAAAAGGGCGAATCCTCCCAGGTCTTCAGCACCGTCGCCTGCCCGTCCTCGGCCCGCGTCGATCGCGGCACGCGCCACCCGGTGCGCGGCAACATCACCCGCGGCGGTGCCTCGACCCGCCGCGCCGTGCCGCTGGCATCGAACCCCAGCGCCAGGTCGAACGCCGACCCGTCGCACCGCACGCCCTCGTAGAACACCACGGTATCCTTCGACAGATGGGCTCGCGACCACTGCCATTCGGCGAACCCCGCCTCCAGCGATTCCCGGCCGGTGTTCGCGTCGATATAGCCGGTGCCGCTCCAGCTCAGCGCCGGCTCGGCCAACTCGACCTCGACCCGAGCCCGCGGCGCCACCGGCTGCCAGACATGGCTGCCCCGCGCGTCCAGCTGAAACGCCTCGACGTTCAAATTCTCGGGGATTATCCGTGCCTTACCTCTCAAGCGCCGAGGAATTGGGGCTCCAATTTCGTCAAATTCCACCACCAGCGCATCATTTTCCCAGCTCATCCGGCTCGGACCGATTTGCAGTCCATATTCATCACGCCAAAGATCGCGCCGCCCCCGCTCGGTCATCGCCCAGCGATTTCCCCCCGGCCCATAAAACGCAACATTCATCGCCACATGATCGAGCGGATCGTGCCGCCCCTCCCACCAATAATAAGGCGAGAAAACACTCCCGATGAACGCAATAATGGTCAGCCCATTCCGCCGATCATCGCTCAGCGCATCGACGTACCACCAGGCATAACCCTGAGCATCGACCAGGGTATCGAAGCGGGGACCATGGCTGCCTATTCCCCGCGCCAGTCCGCAAGCACCGCCGCTGCCGCCTGGATTCCCGACAACGCTGCCATCGGCACTCCGGCGCCCGGATGCGTCGCTCCCCCCGCCAGATACAGACCGCGGACTTTGGTCCTCGCCCCCGGCCGCCGAAACGCTGCCTGCGAACCATGCGTCGCCGCGCCGTACAGGGCTCCTCCTGTTCCCGGGAACATTGATGCAAAGGTCGATGGGGTCGCCAGCGTTCCCGCGCTCCGGTCCAGCGTCAGGCCGCAGCGTGCGAGCTGTGCGAAAGTCGCGTCTGAACATGACTCGATCTCTCCTTGCGTCGGATGTCCAACGTCGCCCAAGGCTGGGGCGTTGACAATGATCTGCAGTCGTTCGGCATCAGCAAAACTCGCCGTGTGGCTTGCGCTTCGGTCCTGAGCACAGATGTAAACGCTCGGTTCCGATGGCAGCTTGCCCACCGCAAGTTCGTCGAACTCGCGCTTATAATCGCGCGAAAAAAGGACATTGTGACGCACCAGGGGAAGGTCTGTGGCGGGCGTGAGAAGTGTCCAGACCAAAGCCGACAGCGACCGTGTTGCACTTGCTAATCTCGGCACGGCTTGCGCTACTGACTCGCCGAGCAAGCGTGAAGCGAGAGCCTGTGGGTCGCCATTGAATACGATCACATCGGCTTCCAGGAATTCGCCCGAGACTAGCGATACCTTTTCTGGTGCAATAGCTTGAACCGCGGTGCAGTATCGAAACGTTATTGACAATGCGCTCCCGATATCTTCCAGCGCCCGAGCGAGCGCGTACATTCCCTCATCAATCAGCCAGACACCTGCGGCCTCCACTGCGGCAATCAAACTGAGTGTTGCAGGTGACGCGAATGGGGACGAACCGGAATAGGTTGCGTAACGTCCGAATAATTGACGTAACCGATCATCCTTGAAGTGAACGCCTAGCCGGTCCCAAAGTCGGGCGTACGGATGGATCGCGATCAGATCGGAGATGCGCCGGATTCCGATCCGAGTTGTGAGCCCGAGGGGGCCCGTCGCTGCGCGGCGCAGGAATGGCTCGTCCAAGGTCGATAGCATGCGTCGCGCCTCCGTCATGAAGGCTAAGAACCCGCGTGCCTCGGATGCGCCGGCGAAAATTCCTATGGCATCGGCGCTAGCAGCTTCGTCGGCGAAAAGGTCGAGGCGTTCGGTGGCGCTCCATGCGTGGCGGGCGAGGATGTCGGCTTTGGTCAGGGTGAGATAATCGTCCAGCGCGAAGCCGCAGGTTTCGAAGATCTCGTCGAAGACCCAGCGCATTGTGAAAACGGTCGGGCCGGCGTCGATCAAGGCGCCGCCGACGTCTACCTGGCGGAGTTTTCCGCCGGGAGTGGCGGCGCGTTCGAGGACGGTGACGGCGCAGCCTTGAGCGGCGAGCAGGGCGGCGGCGGTGAGGCCGCCGATGCCGGCGCCGATGACGATGACTCGGGGTTGAGGCATGAGCCAGCATTGCAGAGCGGTGACGCGGCAACAATCCCGCGGCATCATGGGGCATGAGCAAATTTCGGATGCGCTGGATCGAATTTCGGAATCGCCGGCTGGGTGATCCTTGGTTCCAGCGCTGGGCGGCGGGGTTCTGGTTGACCCGGGGGAAGGCGCGGGCGGAGGCGCAGGAACTGTTCGACCTGGTGGCGGGATTCGTGGCGTCGCAAATTTTGGTGGCGGTGATCGAACTGGGAATTTGCGAGCGGCTCGTGACGAATATGGTGAGTGTGGAGGAGTTGGCGGGGGAAAATAAAATTCCGGTCGAGTCGATGCGGCGGTTGCTGAGGGGAGCGGCGGCGCTGGGGTTGGTGGAGGGGGTTGGGAAATCCTACACACTGGGGGCTAAGGGTGCGGCATTGTTGGGTAATCCGGGGGTGGGGGCGATGGTCAGGCACCACCGGCATTTCTATGCGGACATGGCGGATCCGGTGGCTTTGCTGAGGCGGGGCGGGGGCGGCGGGGCGCTGGCTGGCTATTGGAGCTATGCGAGGCGGGAGGGGGCGGTAAGTCCCGGTGAAGTCGCGGGTTATTCGGAACTGATGGCGGCGTCGCAGCCGATGGTGGCGGAGCAGGTGACGGCGGCCTATCCGCTGCACCAGCATCGGCGGCTGCTCGATGTCGGTGGCGGCGAGGGGCGCTTCGTGCGGGCGGTCGCAGCGGCGGCCCCATGGCTCGACCTTGCGGTGTTCGACCTGCCTGCGGTGGCGGAGCGCGCCCGTCCGATCCTCGATGCGGCGGGGCTGGAGCGCGTCCAGACCCATGGCGGCAGCTTTTTCGAGGACACTCTGCCGCGCGGTTTCGACCTGATCACGCTGGTCCGCATCCTGCACGACCATGACGACGGCCCGGCGCTGAGCCTGTTGCGCAACATCCACGCGGCCCTGCCGCCGGGCGGCACGCTGCTGATCGCAGAGCCGATGGCGAGCGACGATCCTTCGAGCGTCGGCGACGTCTATTTCGGTTTCTACCTGCTCGCGATGGGCCAAGGTCGGGCTCGTACGCCGGGCGAGATCATGGCGCTGCTGGCCGAGGCAGGCTTTGAAAAGCCCCGACATATCGGCACCCCACTGCCGCTGGCTGCCCAGATCATTACCTCAAAAAAGCCTGTCCAGCCCGGTTGACAACTTAAAGCGTCAACCTAGACTGACACCGTAGGCCGTCAATTAAACCTGACAGTCGTATAGGTCGAGGTCGCAGATGGACACTTCAGCAGTCGTCATGGAGGCACCCGGGAAGCTCGGGCTCCGGACGCTCGCGCTGACGGCAATGGCGACCGACGCGGTGACGGTCGAGATCGACTTCAGTGGCATCTCCACCGGCACCGAACGGCTGCTGTATACCGGCCGGATGCCGAGCTTCCCCGGCATGGGCTACCCGCTGGTCCCCGGTTATGAGTCGGTCGGGCGGGTCGTCGACGCGGCCCCCGCATACACGGCGCGTATCGGCCAGACCGTCTTCATACCCGGTGCAAACTGCTTCGAAGGCGCGCGTGGCCTGTTCGGCGGCGCGGCGCGCAGGCTGGTCGTTCCCGCCGCCCGTGCCCATGCGATCGCCCCCGGGCTGCACGAGCAGTCGGTGCTGCTCGCCCTCGCCGCCACCGCCCACCATGCCCTCGTCGCCGGACGCACGCCCGAGCTGATCGTCGGCCACGGCGTCCTCGGCCGGCTGCTCGCACGCATCACCGTCGCGCTGGGGCACGCCGCCCCGACCGTGTGGGAGAGCAATCCCGCCCGTGCCGGCGGCGCCACCGGCTACGCGGTCACCACCGCCGAAGACGACGACCGCCGCGACTATGCCTGCATCTGCGACATGAGCGGTGCCGCCGACCTGCTCGACACGCTCGTGATGCGACTGGCCAAGGGCGGCGAGATCGTGCTCGGCGGCTTCTACGAGGGCGACCTGCGCTTCGCCTTCGCCCCCGCCTTCATGCGCGAGGCCAGCCTGCGCATCGCCGCCGAATGGGCCCCTGCCGACCTGGTCGCGGTCAACGCGCTGGTCGCCGACGGCCGCCTGTCGCTCGACGGCCTGATCACCCACCGCAGCGCCGCCGCCGATTGCGCCGACGCCTACCCCACCGCATTCGGCGACGCTGCGTGCCTCAAGATGATCCTCGACTGGAGGGCCCACGCATGAGCCTCGATGAGAGCAAAATCGCCGGCCTGACCCTGGACGACTTCCTGCGCATGGAAGCCTCGGTCGAGCCCGATCCGGTCCACACCGGCGAGGTCACCAAGGAAACCCAGATCATCGCGATCTACGGCAAGGGCGGCAGCGGCAAGTCATTCGCCCTGTCGAACCTCAGCTACATGATGGCGCAGCAGGGCAAGCGCGTCCTGCTGATCGGCTGCGATCCCAAGTCCGACACCACCAGCCTGTTGTTCGGCGGCAAGTCCTGCCCGACGATCATCGAGACCAGCAGCCGCAAGAAGCTGGCCGGCGAGGAGGTCCGCATCGAGGACGTCTGCTTCCAGCGCGACGGCGTCTTCGCGATGGAGCTGGGTGGCCCGGAGGTCGGTCGCGGCTGCGGCGGGCGCGGCATCATCCACGGCTTCGAACTGCTGGAGAAACTCGGCTTCCACGAATGGGGCTTCGACTACGTCCTGCTCGACTTCCTCGGCGACGTGGTCTGCGGCGGCTTCGGCCTGCCGATTGCCCGCGACATGTGCCAGAAGGTCATCGTCGTCGGCTCGAACGACCTGCAGTCGCTGTACGTCGCCAACAACGTCTGCAAGGCGGTCGAATATTTCCGCAAGATGGGCGGCAACGTCGGCGTCGCCGGCATCCTGATCAATAAGGACGACGGCTCGGGCGAAGCGCAGGCGTTCGCCGACGCGGTCGGCATCCCGGTGCTGATCTCGATCCCGGCGAACGAGGATATCCGCAAGAAGTCCGCGAACTACCAGATCATCGGGACGCCCGATGGCCAGTGGGGATCGCTGTTCGAGACACTGGCCGAGAACGTCGCCGAGGCACCGCCGGTGCGTCCGACGCCGTTGACCAGCGACGGGCTGCTCGGGCTGTTCTCGCCCGAGGATACCGGCGCGAACGTGACGCTGAAGCCGGCGACGCAGGCCGACATGCGCGGCGCGGCATACGTCGAAAAGCCCAGCCTCGAAGTGGTCTACGACGCGGTATGAGCGGGCTGCTCGCCTCGACATCGAAACGCGCTGGACCTTGCAGCGTCATCCCGGCGAAGGCCGGGACCCATTGGCAAGCCGATGGTGGTGAAAGCGCGCCTGATTACCGAGTGCGGGCAAAATGGGTCCCGGCCTTCGCCGGGATGACGCTGGAGGGAGCGGGAGCATGAACTCCGAAGCTCTCACCCCCGCGAACGACAGTGCCGGCGGTTGCCACGGCGGCGCGCAGACGATGCACGAGGCGGCGTCCGCTGCCGGCAAGTCCGAAGTCCTCGCCCGCTACGCCGCCGATTACCCGCGTGGTCCACACGACCAGCCACAGTCGATGTGCCCGGCGTTCGGCTCGCTGCGGGTGGGTCTCAGGATGCGGCGCACCGCCACCGTGCTCAGCGGCTCGGCCTGCTGCGTTTACGGCCTGTCCTTCACCTCGCACTTCTACGGGGCGCGGCGGTCGGTCGGCTATGTGCCGTTCAACTCCGAGAGCCTGGTCACCGGCAAGCTGTTCGAGGACATCCGCGACGCGGTCCACCAGCTCGCCGATCCCGAACTCTACGACACCATCGTCGTCACCAATTTGTGCGTGCCGACCGCCAGTGGCGTGCCGCTGCAACTGCTGCCCGACCAGATCAACGGCGTCCGCGTCATCGGCATCGACGTGCCGGGCTTCGGCATCCCGACGCATGCCGAGGCGAAGGACGTGCTGGCCGGGGCGATGCTCGCATATGCGCGCAAGGAGGTCGAGGCCGGGCCGGTGGCGGCCCCCGCGACGCGCACCGACAAGCCGACGATAACGCTGCTGGGTGAGATGTTCCCGGTCGACCCGATCGGCATCGGCCAGATGCTCGAGCCGCTTGGCCTCGCCGTCGGACCCAACGTGCCGACGCGCGAGTGGCGCGAGCTGTACAGCGCGCTCGACTGCGCCGCGGTCGCCGCGATCCATCCATTCTACACCGCCAGCGTCCGCGAGTTCGAGGCGGCGGGGCGCAAGGTCGTCGGCTCGGCCCCGGTCGGCCGCGACGGCACGGCGGCGTGGCTGGATGCGATCGGCGCAGCTTGCGGGATCGCGCAGCACCAGGTCGACGGCGCCAAGAACCGCTTCCTGCCGATGATCGGCGCGGCACTCGCGGGCAAGCCGATCAAGGGGCGGATCACCGTCTCGGGCTATGAGGGCTCCGAACTGCTGGTCGCCCGGCTGCTCGTCGAGAGCGGCGCGGAAGTGCCCTATGTCGGGACCGCCGCGCCGCGGACCCGCTGGTCCGATCCCGACCGCGAGTGGCTGGAGACGAAGGGCGTCCAGATCGCCTATCGCGCCAGCCTGGCAGACGATCTTTCCGCGGTGGATTTCTACAAGCCCGATCTCGCGATCGGCACGACGCCGGTGGTCCAGCACGCCAAGTCGCGGGCGATCCCGGCGCTGTATTTCACCAATCTGATCTCGGCTCGTCCGCTGATGGGCGTTGCCGGGGCGGGCAGCCTCGCCACCGTGATCAACGCGGCGCTGGGCAGCCAGGCGCGCTTCGACACGATGCGGGCGTTCTTCGAGGGCGTCGGCGAAGGCGCGACCGCGGGAATCTGGGAGGAGACGCCACGCGACCGGCCCGAGTTCAAGGCCAAGTTCGCGGCCAAGCGTATCGCGACGGCGAAGGCCGAAGAGGCGATCGGGGTATGAGCACGCTGCCTCTCCCCGTCATCCCGGCGAATGCCGGGACCCATTTTCCAGAAGCCACCATGGTAGCGCGGGCTATTCCAACAGCCGTGCCGGCACCGGGTTGTGCTGGAAAATGGGTCCCGGCATTCACCGGGATGACGGCGTCGGGAGGGTGCGTTTCGCCTTGGGGGGCAGCCACATGCTGATCCTCGATCACGACCGGGCGGGCGGTTATTGGGGCGCGGTCTACGCGTTCACCGCGATCAAGGGCCTGCAGGTCATCATCGACGGCCCGGTCGGCTGCGAGAACCTGCCGGTCACCAGCGTCCTCCACTACACCGATGGCCTGCCGCCGCACGAACTGCCGATCGTCGTCACCGGCCTCGGCGAGGACGAGCTCGGCCGCCACGGCACCGAGGGCGCGATGAAGCGCGCCTGGGGGACGCTCGACCGCGACCTGCCATCGGTCGTCGTCACCGGCAGCATCGCCGAGATGATCGGCGGCGGCGTGACGCCCGAGGGCACCAACATCCAGCGCTTCCTGCCGCGCACCATCGACGAGGACCAGTGGCAGGCGGGCGACCGCGCGCTGACCTGGCTGTGGACGCAGTTCGGGCTGAAGAAGGTCCCGGCGCTGCGGCCGCGCAAGGAGGGCGTGAAGCCCCGGGTCAATATCATCGGGCCGATGTACGGCTGCTTCAACATGGCCTCGGACCTGCACGAGATCCGCCGGCTGATCGAGGGCATCGGTGCCGAGGTCGGCATGGTCTTCCCGCTCGGCTCGCACCTGGCGGACGTCAAGCGGCTGGCCGATGCCGAGGTTAATGTCTGCATGTACCGCGAGTTCGGTCGCGGCCTGTGCGAGACGCTGGAGCGGCCGTACCTGCAGGCACCCATCGGGCTGACCTCGACGACGCTGTTCCTGCGCAAGCTGGGCGAGTTGCTGGGCCTCGACCCGGAGCCGTTCATCGAGCGCGAGAAGCACACGACGATCAAGCCGTTGTGGGACCTGTGGCGCTCGGTCACCCAGGATTTCTTCGGCACCGCGAGTTTCGCTGTCGTCGCCACCGAGACCTATGCGCGGGGGATGCGGGCGTTCCTCGAGGACGACCTCGGGCTGCCGTGCACCTTCGCCTTCAGCCGCACCGCCGGGGTCAAGCCCGACAATGCCGCGGTCAAGGAAGCGCTGCGCACCGCGCCGCCGCTGGTGATGTTCGGCAGCTACAACGAGCGCATGTACATGGCCGAGCTGGGCAGCCGCTCGGTCTATGTGCCGGCCAGCTTCCCGGGCGCCGCGATCCGCCGCGCCACGGGGACGCCGTACATGGGCTATGCCGGCGCGACCTGGCTGGTCCAAGAAGTCTGCAACGCGCTGTTCGACGCGCTGTTCAACATCCTGCCGCTGTCGACCGCGATGGACAAGGCGGACGCGACCCCGGCGCGCATCCTGACCCAGGTAGCGTGGGACGACGAGGCCAAGGCCGAGTTCGACGCGCTGGTCGAGGCGCAGCCGGTACTGGTCCGCATTTCCGCCGCCAAGCGGTTGCGCGACGCCGCCGAGCGTGCCGCCCGCGCCGCCGGACTGTCTGCCGTCACCGCGCGCGAGCTGGCCGACGCCGCCCGCGCTATGGAGAGCATGGCCGCATGAGCGGTCTCAGCCTTCCGGCCCCGAATGGGCCTCAACCGATCGACGCAGCGGTGGTCGCTGTGCCGGTGCCGCCAGGAGTCGCCGCGCGCGCCCTCCATTTTCCGGCGGATAACTTGGAGATGGAGCAATGAGCGATATCAGAGACAGGGATGAACGCGTCGGACCGAGCACGTACCTGACCGAAGCCGAGGCCAAGGAGTTCCACAAGATCTTCCTGACCAGCTTCATCGTGTTCACGGTGATCGCGATCATCGCACACTTCCTCGTCTGGCAATGGCGGCCGTGGCTGGGCGAGGCGAAGGCCTTTGCCGAGCTCGAGCAGGGCCGGTCGGGCGTCACCGTCACCAGCCAGGCCTAGGGAGACAGATCATGTGGAGAATCTGGCAAATCGTCGATCCGCGCCGCGCACTGGTCGCACTTTTCGTCTTCCTGTTCGTGCTGGCGCTGCTGATCCACTTCATCCTGCTCAGCACCAACCGGTACAACTGGCTGGAAGGCCCCGCATCACGGGCACCGGCCGGCACCACGGCACCGGCAGCGGGCACTTGAACGACCGTCCGGAGGCCGGGCTGGTCCCTGCCTCCGGACGTCACCCGTCCAGCATTGGTTGAGGGCAGTGAAATGGCGCTGTTGAGCTTCGAGCGAAAATACCGGGTACGCGGGGGCACCCTGCTCGGCGGCGACCTGTTCGACTTCTGGGTCGGACCCTTCTTTGTCGGCTTCTTCGGGGTGACGACGCTGTTCTGCAGCATCCTCGGGACCGGGCTGATCATCTACGCCGCCTCGCTGGGGCCGACGTGGAACCCGTTCCTGATCTCGATCGCCCCGCCCGACCTGAAATACGGGCTCGGCCTCGCCCCCCTGCGCGAGGGCGGGTTCTGGCAGATCATCACCTTCTGCGCCGTCGGGGCATTCGTGTCCTGGATGCTCCGCGAGGTCGAGATCTGTCGCAAGCTGGGCATCGGCTACCACGTGCCCTTCGCCTTCGGGGTGGCGATCTTCGCCTATGTCTCGCTGGTGGTGATCCGCCCGATGCTGCTCGGTGCCTGGGGCTTCGGCTTCCCGTACGGCATCTTCAGCCACCTCGATTGGGTGTCGAACACCGGGTACCAGTACCTGCACTTCCACTATAATCCGGCGCACATGCTGGCGGTGAGCTTCTTCTTCACCACGACGCTGGCGCTCGGCCTCCACGGCTCGCTGGTGCTGTCGGCGGTGAACCCGGCCAAGGGTACCGACGTCAAGTCGCCCGAGTTCGAGGACACGTTCTTCCGCGACCTGATCGGCTATTCGATCGGGACGCTCGGCATCCACCGGCTCGGGCTGTTCCTCGCCCTCAACGCCGGCTTCTGGAGCGCCATCTGCATCATCATCAGCGGACCCTTCTGGACACGCGGCTGGCCGGAATGGTGGACCTGGTGGCTCAACCTGCCGATCTGGTCCTGAGGGGGGTAGTCCGATGGCACGCTATCAGAACGTCTTCACCCAGATCCAGCTGCGCTCCGCCCCGGAGCAAGGTGTCCCGCTGCCCCGCGAGGACTGGGCGCGCGAGGGCTGGGGCGGCTACAGCTATTGGGCCGGCAAGCTCGGCGCCAGCCAGCTCGGCCCGATCTACCTCGGCCGCCTCGGCCTCGCCTCGCTGATCTGCGGCTTCCTCGCCTTCGAGATCATCGGCCTGAACATGTGGGCCTCGGTCAATTGGGACCCGGTCCAGTTCGTCCGGCAGCTGCCCTGGCTCGCCCTCGAGCCGCCGGCGCCGCGCTATGGCCTGCGCATCCTGCCGCCGCTGGCACAGGGCGGCTGGTGGCTGATCGCCGGCTTCTTCCTGACCGCCTCCGTCCTGCTGTGGTGGCTGCGCACCTATCGCCGCGCCAAGGCGCTGGGCATGGGCACGCACGTCAGCTGGGCCTTCCTGTCGGCGATCTGGTTGTACCTGGTGCTCGGCTTCATCCGGCCGCTGGCGATGGGCAGCTGGTCGGAGGCGGTGCCGTTCGGCATCTTCCCGCACCTCGACTGGACCGCGGCGTTCTCGATCCGCTACGGCAACCTGTTCTATAACCCCTTCCACTGCCTCTCGATCGTCTTCCTGTACGGCTCGACCCTGTTGTTCGCGATGCACGGTGCGACGATTCTCGCAGTTGGCCGCTACGGCGGCGAGCGCGAGATCGAGCAGATCACCGACCGCGGCACCGCCGCCGAGCGGGCGGGGCTGTTCTGGCGCTGGACGATGGGTTTCAATGCAACGATGGAGTCGATCCACCGCTGGGCCTGGTGGTTCGCGGTGCTGACGACGCTGACCGGCGGCATCGGTATCCTGCTGACCGGCACCGTCGTCGACAACTGGTACCTGTGGGCCCAGCTGCACGGCTATGCGCCGATGTACACGCCGACCGGCACCATCGACCCAGCCACGCTGCCGGGAGCCGTACGATGAGCGCCGCCACCAAGATCGCCGCGCTGGCCGCCGCCAGTGTCCTGCTGACCGGCTGCGACCTGGGTCGCAAGGTCTGGGAGCAGACCGGCTACCGCGGCACCGGCACCGACCAGATCTCCGACAAGTCGCTGCTCCGCGACATCGCCGCGATCCCGCCGCCGCCGTACCCGCTCGATGCGTCGATGCTGACCGGCGAAAAGGCCAACGTCACCTACAAGAACGTCAAGGTGCTGGGCAATCTGACCACCGAGGAGTTCAACCACGCGATGGCGGCGATCACCCAGTGGGTGGCGCCCGGCGAGGCCGAGACCCAGGGCTGCAATTATTGCCACAACCCCGAGAACATGGCGTCCGACGAGAAATACACCAAGGTCGTCGCGCGGCGCATGATCCAGATGACGCTCAACATCAACCAGAACTGGCAGAGCCATGTCCAGAAGACCGGCGTGACGTGCTGGACCTGCCATGCCGGCAACAATATCCCGGTCAACAAATGGGCGGCCAGCGACGACGGCTATGACAGCTCGATGGTGCTGCGCGGTAACAAGCACGGCCAGAACACCCCCGACCGCAACGTCGGCTATGCGTCGCTGCCATCCGACCCGTTCGCCGCCTATCTGACCGGCAACACCAACAACATCCGCGTCGCCAGCAGCAGCGCCTATGCGTCGGCCGACCACAAGGTGTCGATCAAGGATGCGGAGCGCAGCTACGGCCTGATGATGCACATCTCGAAGTCGCTCGGGGTGAATTGCACCTATTGCCACAACACCCAGTCGTTCAAGGCGTGGAACCTGAGCCGGGCGCAGCGCGGCACCGCCTATTACGGCATCCGCATGGTCCGCGACGTCAACCACGACTATATCTCGCCACTGACCAGCGTCTTCCCGGCCAACCGCAAGGGCGCGCTCGGCGATCCGTACAAGGTCAATTGCCTGACCTGCCACCAGGGGCTGTCGAAGCCGCTGAACGGGGTCAGCATGTTGCCCGACTATCCGTACCTGCGCGGTCCGGCCGGCGCGATGAACGGCCCGACGACGATTGCCGCGACGAGCGGCGCGGCGACCGGCAGCCAGGCGGCAGCGCCGGCGACCCCCGCCGATGCCAATGCGGTGACGCAGGCGATCGCCGATCCGGCCGGGATGACCGACAAATCAGGGAAATGACGTCGCGCCCGTGGAACGGGCCAGCGGCACAAGCTTGAAGGGTTGACGATGAACTACGAAGCCTTGTTCGAGACCGAGCTCGACAACCTCAAGACCGAAGGCCGCTATCGCATCTTCGCCGAGCTGGAGCGCAAGGCCGGGGCTTTCCCGCGCGCCGTGCAGTACGACGGCGACGGCACGCGGGACGTCACGGTGTGGTGTTCGAACGATTACCTCGGCATGGGCCAGCACCGCGACGTGCTCGACGCCATGCACGAGACGCTGGAGGCCTGCGGGGCCGGTGCCGGCGGGACGCGCAACATCTCGGGCACGACGCACGCGCATGTCGTGCTGGAGCGCGAGCTTGCCGACCTGCACGGCAAGGACGCAGCACTGCTGTTCACCTCGGGCTATGTCTCGAATTGGGCGGCACTCGGCACGCTGGCGGCCAAGCTGCCGGGCTGCGTCGTGCTCAGCGACGACGGCAACCACGCCTCGATGATCGAGGGTATCCGCCACAGCCGCGCCAAGTGCCTGCGGTGGCGCCACAACGACGTCGCGCACCTCGACGAACTGCTGTCGACGCTGCCGCGGGACGTCCCCAAGCTGGTGGCGTTCGAGAGCGTCTATTCGATGGACGGCGACATCGCGCCGATCGCCGAGATCCTCGACGTCTGCGAGAAGCACGGCGCGATGAGCTACCTCGACGAGGTCCATGCGGTCGGGCTGTACGGCCCACGCGGCGGCGGCATCGCCGAGCGCGAGGGGCTGATGGACCGGGTCACCGTCATCGAGGGGACGCTCGGCAAGGCGTTCGGCGTGATGGGCGGCTATATCGCCGGCTCGCACGCGATGTGCGACTTCGTCCGCAGCTTCGCCAGCGGGTTCATCTTCACGACCGCGCTGCCGCCCGCACTCGCTGCCGGGGCGACCGCCAGCATTCGGCACCTGAAGGCCAGCAGCGTGGAGCGCGAGGCGCACCAGGAGCGCGTCGCCAAGGTTCGCCGTCGCCTCAACGCCATCGGCATCCCGATGATGCACAACCCCAGCCACATCATTCCGGTGATGGTCGGCGACCCCAAGCACTGCAAGATGATCAGCGACTGGCTGCTCGACACGCACGGCATCTATGTCCAGCCGATCAACTACCCGACCGTGCCCAAGGGCACCGAGCGGCTGCGCATCACGCCGTCACCGGTGCATACCGATGCCGATGTCGACCGGCTGGTCTCGGCGCTGAGCGAGATCTGGAGCATGTGCGCGCTGGCACGGGTGGCGGAGGCGGCCTGAGGGTCGCGCTTCTTAGAAGCAAGACCCACCCCCGGGCCGCTGCAAGGGCAGCGTCTCTCGCCCCTCCCCTGACGGGGAGGGGTAAGATTTTGCTACCCTCCCTGCGTCTTCGCGGGGAGGGCGAGACACAGCGGAGCCGGCCCGGGGGTGGGGTGTCTTGCTTCGGGACCTAAGCCCGGCTCGCCCAGCGCCACAGTGCGGCGTCGCGGATCGGCATGACCAGGAACAGATGCTCCAGCAGCCCCAGCGCGACCAGCGCGAAGGCGAGGCTGGCGGACACCGCTTCGCCTTCGGTCGCTCCCAGCGCGCGGCTGCCGAGGCCCGATGCGAGGGCGCTCAGCCCGATCAGGCTGGCGACGAACGGCAGGCCGGCCGGCCGCACCCGAAAATAGCTTTTCAGATAGGCCAGGTGCGCCGGCAGCATGTCGGTGCTGAGGTTGGGCACGCCGATGAAGATGTTGAGCTTGGTCGACAGGCGCATCGCGAACAGCAGCCCGAAGGTCTCGGCCGCGGTGACGTTGGGCGCGTCCCAGGTCAGCGCGGCGATCAGCAGGAGGGTCAGCGCCAACGCGACTTCGTGGTGGATGACGGTCTGCGCGGCCAGCCGGAAGCGCCGCAGGCCCTGGGCTCCGGCGGGCAGGTCGGCGCGACGCGGCCCGGTCACCGCGCCGATCAGGAAGGCGAACTCGTGCCAGCCCCAGATCGTCAGCGCCGCGCCGAACCCGACATAGGCGCCCAGCGGCGAGCGGTCGTGCGCCGTCGCGGCGACCGCGACCAGCGCCCCGATCGAGGCGGCGCCGAGCAGCGCCAGGCTGGTGCCGTAGGTAGCGCGCGGCCGGCGATCGAGCCACAGGATCGCGCCGGTGCTGACGAACCAGATCGCCACCGCCGCGATCAGCGGCAGGCCGTGCGCGCCGAAGCTCACCATATCGGCTGGAGGCGGACGGTGGCCGGCATCTGGTTGCCCTCGACCGGCTGGAGGTAGAGGCGGACGAAGTTGAACGCCACCGCGGCGGTCAGCCCGGCGCGCTTGACGGTGCCGACGACGCCGCCCTGCCGCTTTGCCGCCTCGATACCGCGCGCGAGCTTGCGCATCGTCTCGAGGATGTGGCGGAATACCGGCGTGTCGGTGTCGATGGTCAGCGGGAAGGTCTGCCGCGTCATCTGCGAGGTCATGGCGAAGACTTCATGGTCGTACGCCGTCGGGTCGACGCCGAGTGCGGCATGGAAGGCCGGGCGGTTGTGATCGCGGACGTACATCGTCGCGTACACCGCGACGATGAAGAAGCGGATCCACAAGCGGTTGATGCCGGTCAGGAGCTTGGGGTCGGCGCGCATCAGCAGGGCGAAGGCGTCGCCGTGACGGAACTCGTCGTTGCACCACTGCTCGAACCATTTGAAGATCGGGTGGAAGCGCTTGTCCGGGTGGCGCTCGAGGTGGCGGAAGATCGCGATGTAGCGGGCGTAGCCGATCTTCTCGCTCAGATAGGTAGCGTAGAAGATGAATTTCGGCCGGAAGTAGGTGTATTTCTTGGTCTTGGTCAGGAAGCCGAGGTCGATGCCGATGCCGGCGTCCTTGAGGCTGTCGTTGATGAAGCCGGCGTGGCGGGACTCGTCGCGCGCCATCAGCTTGAACAGCGTCTTGACGTCGGGGTTGGTCGCCCGCCGCGCAATCTCGGCGTAAAGGATGCAGCCGGAGAATTCGGACGTCATCGAGCTGACCAGGAAGTCGGTGAACTCGCGGCGGAGGTCGGGTTCGAGGTTCTCGATGACGCCGTCGAACTCCGTGGTGCGCTTGAAGTGGCGCTTGTTCGGGTCGGCCTGCATCTCGGCGATCAGCGTGTCCCACTCGCGGCGGACGCTCGACACGTCGATCGCGTCGAGTGCGGCGAAATCGGTGGTGTAGAAGCGCGGCGACAGGACGGTGTCCTCCTGCGCCAACTGTTGCGTGTCGGTCATCGCGCACCTCTAGCTACGAAGCTGACTTCGTACAATTCGGTGAGTTGCAGGTCGCCGGTCAGGCGGGTCCACAGCCGGCGCAACGGCCCGGCGCGGACGATGGTGGCGGTGCGGCGCAGGACGCGCTGCTCGCCATAGCCGATGCGGATCGGCTCACCGTGGACGCGGACGCGGTCGCCGGGCTCGATGCGCGGATTGCCGTCGAGCTCGACATGCGCGTGGCAATGCTCGGGGGTGACCTCGACGCGCACCGTGCAGGGGACGTCGAAGCTGGTCACAGCAGCGCCTCGAAGGCGGCACGGTTGGTCTCGCCGAACGCACCCAGCTCGATGGTGCGGCCGGTCGCGGTGTCGGTCAGTGACAGCTCGCCGTCGCTCCAGCGGGTCAGGCGGAACGGCGCGCTCTTGTCGAGGCCGCGCAGGTGGCGGTCGCGCGCTAGCCCGCGCATGACGCCGCGGATGAAGCCGGTCTTGCTGCCCGCGGCGACGGCGGTGGTCAGCTTGCCGGTGGCTGCGTCGCGCACCGCAACGGCGCCGTCGGCGGCATCGATGAACACAAGGTCGCGCGACTTGGCGGGGGTGACATGCGCCTGGCTGCGCTCCGCGACCGGATCGGCGGAGGGGGGCACGAGCCCGGTGCGGACCGCAGCGACGCTCAGGAAGGCGAACGCGACCAGCGCGCCCGTCGCGATCAACGCGCCGCGCGGGACCGTCGGATCATGCGACGGGGCGGGGGCGGGGGTGTTCATGCCGCCACCGCATTGCCATAGCCGGGCGAGGCGGTCGCCGCATCGTCGATGGCGTGGCGCCGGCTACCGGGCACGGTCGTCGCACAGGCCTCGGCGAGCAGCGTCGCGACCTTTGCCGCATCGGGCAGGGCGCGCAGCATCGGCTGGGGCTTGCTCACTTCCCAAGCGCGGGCGTGCGGCCATAGCGAGGCATAGCCGAGGCCACGCGCGGTCAGGGCCAGCGCGACATTGCCGCTGCCATCGTCGTTCTGCGCGAGTTGCGCCGTCTCGATCGCGGTGAAGGGCAGGTTGACGCACTTGGGCAGCGCGATGCCGAAGCGCAGCACGACGCGCCGCGAGGTGATCGAATACACCGTGGTCCGCGCCGACAGCCACGCCAGCAGGTACAGCATCGCCACCCCGGCGACGCCGACCACCAGCGTCGCCGTCACCCCGAGCAGCGTGCCGTCGATCGCCGCCCAGCCGAGCAGCACCGCGAAATAGGCCGCGACCAGCCGGACATGGAAGGCATCGCGCGCCAGCCGCCGCCAGTCGGGCGCGCCCTGCCACAACAGCGTCTCGCCCGGCGGCAGCTTGCCGGGCAGGCCGCGGACCGGCTCGAACTCATACTCGCTCACAGGATTGGCTCCGCGCGCTCGGGGGTGGCGTACAGATAGCCGGCGCCGAAGTAGGCCTGGACCCGCTCCTCCTCGTCGAGGGTGATCTGGTCGTTACGGGCGATCGACGGGGCGCCGTCGAACTGGCGGCCGAGGATGGCGTCGCAGATGATGGTGCGGCGCTTGCGGTCGACGACCGACATCATCATCGGCGTCAGGACGTTGCGCCCGTCGGGCAGCTTGACCTCCAGATAGCGGACGAGGCGGTCGGCGGTGTCGATCCACAGGTCCTCGACGGTGCCGGCGATGACCCGGTCGGCGCCGACCACGGTGAAGCCGCGCGGATCCGGGTCGCGGGTGGCGATATGGAAGTCCGGGGCGGACTGCATCGGGATGATGCGGGCATGGCCCTCCATGTTGACGTCGGGGCGCTGGGCGCGGCGCGCATAGGAACCGGGGCCGACACCGGCGGACAGCGGGTTGCCGAGCGGTTCGAGGGGGGAGCCGTCCCACGGCGCGGTGCGGCGGGCAGAGACCTTGTACGGGTCGCGGTCGTCGGGATTGGGCGCGGTGACGATGCCGTGGTCGAAGGGCAGGCGGAAGGTCTTGGGCAGCGCCATCTCGAGGAAGCCCCCAGGCGAGTGGATGCGGCCGCCGACGTCTTCCTCCAGCGGATAGCCCTCGCGCCGGTCCTCGCGGCGTAGCCAGATGACCAGGCCGATAAAGAAGATGAAGAAGGCCCAGACGCAAAGCTCGGCGACGTCGAGGCCGGGGGTCAGGTGGACAGACATGGTTCGTCTCCCGTCAGTTTGGGAACTGGGTCAGGCCGAGGCGTTCGGCGGCCGGGTCGTCGGAGCGTCGCGCGAGAGGGCCCAGCGCGACAAGGGCTGCAAACAGAAGCACGATCTCGATGGCGTAGACGGTGACATAGCCGGTGGCCGGGTTGGTCAGCACCGGGCCGAGGTCACCCCGTGCCGCGAGCGCGCCGACGCCGTCCTTGAGCAGCCCGCCGACCAGGATCGCGGCGCCGGTGCAGCTTGCCTGCACCGCGCCCCACGCCCCGAGAGCGAGGCCGGCGGCACCCGACTGGGCCAGCGCCATCGCCGCGGTCAGCGTACCGACTGCGAACAGCCCGCCGCCAAAGCCGATCGCCGCGGCCCCGGCGCGCAGCAGCACCGCCTCGCCCAGTGCGCCGGCGAAGATCACCAGCACGAAGGCCATCGTGCCTGTCACCGCGCCCAGGCCGGCAAGCCGGTGCGGATCGCCGCCACGCCCGAGCGCCGAAGCCGCCAGCGCCAGCCCGGCGAGCGTCCCGCACGCCCATAGCGCGGTCAGCGAGGTCGTCGAGCCGACCGTCAGGTGCAGGATCTGCCCGCCGAACGGTTCAAGCAGAACGTCTTGCATCGAGAACGCCGCCGCCCCCAGCCCGATCGCGACCAGCAGGCGAAGGTGACGCGGCACCGCGATAAAGGCCCGCCAGCTGTCGCCGAACACCGGGCGATCATCGTCGGCGGGACGGGCCTGCGAGCGCGACTCCTGCTTCCACAGCGCGACGATGTTGAGGCACATGGTCAGCAGCCCGACGCCCTGAACGACCTGCACCAGTCGCGTCGGCGTATAGTCCGCCAGCAACCGCCCGATCACCAGCGCGCTGACCAGCATGCCGACCAGCAGCATGACGTAGAGCAGCGCGACGACCCGCGGCCGCGATTCCGCCGGGGCGATGTCGGTGGCCAGCGCAAGACCGGCGGTCTGGACGGTCGCCGTCCCCGCCCCGACCATCAGGAAGCCGAGTGCCGCGCCGAGCTGGCCCCACACTGCGGAGCCCTGGCCCTCGCCGGTCATCACCAGCAGCGCGAACGGCAGGATCGCGAAGCCGCCGAAGTGCAGCAGCGTGCCGAACCAGATATACGGCACCCGCTTCCAGCCCAGCGCCGACCGGTGGTTGTCCGACTTGAAGCCGATCAGCGCACGCAGCGGCGCGAACAGCAGCGGCAGCGACACCAGCCCGGCGACGAGCAGCGCCGACATGTGGAGCTCGACGATCATCACCCGGTTGAGCGTGCCGGTCAGCAGCACCGCCGCCATGCCGCAGGTGATCTGGAACAGCGACAGGCGCAGCAGGCGCGGCAGCGGCAGTTCGGGCGTCGCCGCATCGGCGAACGGCAGGAAGCGGGTGGCTACCCTCTGCCATTTCAAGGCGACGCGTGCGGCCATCAGGCGTGCACCAGTTCGAGCGCGTGGCTGACGTAGAAAGCCCGCGATACCCGCGCATCGCGCCCCGGCTTCCAGCCAGGCGCATGCGTCAGGTCGCGGATCAGCCCGGCAGTGCCGGCGGGGATGATCGCCGGCGAACGGTCGGCGCGCGGGAACAGCTGCCCGACCAGCCGCGCGGCGAGCAGCAGCGGCGTGCGCGGCGCGACGGTAAAGACGATGCTCTCGACGGTGCGCGACGCCAGCTCGGTGACCGCTGCCTCGATCTCGGCGACCGGGTAGTGGATCAGCGAGTCCATCGCGACGACATGGTCGAAGCTGCCGAATTCGCGGCCGAGCATGTCGCCGGTGCGGAAATCGACGCTGCCCGAACCGAGGTCCTTGGGCGCGCGCTCGCGGGCGATGTCGATCAGGCTGGCCGAGACATCGACCGCGATGACCGTCGCACCGCGCCGCGCCGCCTCGACCGCCAGCGCGCCGGTGCCGCAACCGGCATCGAGGATGCGCTTGCCGCTGAGGTCGGCGGGCAGCCAGTCGAGCAGCAGCGCGCGCATCGCGTCGCGCCCGGCGCGGACCTTCTCGCGGATACGGCTGACCGGCGCGTCGCTGGTCAGCTTCGCCCAGGCGTCGACGGCGGTGCGGTCGAAATAGACCTCCAGCCCGTCCCGGTAGCTGTCGTATGTCGCGGTATCGGACATATCCTTCGTCACGCTCATTCGAACCCGAGGAACTCGAAGATGTCACGGTCCTTCATCGGCATCGCCGACAGCGCCTCGGTGCCGGCATAAAGGTGCGCGGCGAGGCGAAGATACTCGTGCTTCACCGCCTCCAGCTCGGGCGTCGAGTCCATCTCGAACACCGTGCACTTCTTCAGGCGCGAGCGGCGGATCGCATCGAGGTCGGGGAAATGCGCGAGACGCTTCAGGCCCGTAGCCTCGTTGAAGCGGTCGATCTCGTCGGTCGCGGCGGAGCGGTTGGCGATCACCCCGGCCATGCGGACCTCGTAGTTCTTCGACTTGGCCTTGATCGCGGCGACGATGCGATTCATCGCGAAGATCGAATCGAAGTCGTTGGCGGCGACGACGACGGCGCGCTCGGCATGTTGCAGCGGCGCTGCGAAGCCGCCGCAGACGACGTCGCCCAACACGTCGAAGATGACAACGTCGGTGTCTTCCAGCAGGTGATGCTGCTTGAGCAGCTTCACCGTCTGGCCGACGACATAGCCGCCGCAGCCGGTGCCGGCCGGGGGGCCGCCCGCCTCGATGCACATGACCCCGTTGTAGCCCTGGAAGCAGAAGTCTTCGACGCGCACTTCCTCGTGGTGGAAGTCGACGGTCTCCAGCACGTCGATGACGGTGGGCATCAGCTTCTTGGTCAGCGTGAAGGTCGAATCGTGCTTGGGATCGCAGCCGATCTGCAGGACGCGCTTGCCGAGCAGCGACAGTGCGGCGGACAGGTTCGAGCTGGTCGTCGACTTGCCGATGCCGCCCTTGCCGTAGATCGCGAAGACCTTGGCATTGCCGATCTTTTCCGACGGGTCGAGCTTGACCTGGACGCTGCCTTCCCCGTCGGGGCGGGCGTTGGTGGGTCGATCGAGTTCGAGGAGGGCCATATCTTTATCCTTCAAGCCGCTTGCGCGACGACACCTTCGAGGCGGTCTTCGAGATCGTCATGGGCGGCATGCAGCCGGCTCAGCGTGTCGGCATCGGGCCGCCACAGGTCGCGCTCGCAAGCTTCGAGCAAGCGGCTGGCGACGCGCGCCGACGCCTTGGGGTTGAGCGAGGCGAGCCGCGCCCGCATCGCATCGTCGAGCACATAGGTCTCGCTGATCCGCTGGAAGACCCAGGGGTCGACCGAGTCGGTGGTCGCCGACCAGCCGAGCGTCGTGGTCAGCTGCGCCTCGATGTTGCGGACGCCTTCGAAGCCGTTGGCGAGGATGCTTTCGGTCCAGGCCGGGTTGAGCATCCGGGTGCGGGTTTCCAGCGCGACCTGCTCGTTGAGGGTGCGGACCTTGGCCGGGCCCTGCGTCGCGTCGCAGATATAGACGGGGGCGGCGGTGCCGCGGGCGCGGGTGACGGCGCGGCTCATGCCACCCAGCGCGTCGACATACTGGTCGACGGTGGTGATGCCGAGCTCGACAGATTCGAGGTTCTGGTAGGACAGCTCGATGCCCGCCAGCGCGCTTTTCAGCAGCGCCGCCTGCCGCACCGGGGCGCCGCTGCGGCCATAGGCAAAGCCCTTCTGGCGCTCGAAGCTGTCGGCAAGTTCGTCGGCGTCGGTCCAGGTGCTGCCGTCGATCATCAGGTTGACGTTGGCGCCGTACGAGCCTTCGGCGTTGGAGAAGACGCGGAGCGCGGCGGTCTCGAGGTCGCAGCCCTGCGCCGCGGCGTGAGCGAGGCTGTGCTTGCGGATGAAGTTCAGCGTCTCGGGCTCGTCGGCGTTGGTCGCCAGCCAGGCGGCCTCGGCCAGCATCCGGGTCTGCAGCGGCAGCAGGTCGCGGAAGATGCCCGACAGGGTGATGACGACATCGATGCGCGGGCGACCGAGTTCGGCGAGCGGCACCAGTTCGGCGCCGGCCAGCCGGCCATAGCTGTCGAAACGTGGGCGGGCGCCCATCAGCGACAGCGCCTGCGCCAGTTGTGCGCCCTCGGACTTGAGGTTGTCGGTGCCCCACAGCACCATGCCGACGCTTTCCGGGAAGGCCGCGCCGCCGCCCATGTGGCGGGCGATGAGCAGGCTGGCCTGGGCGCGGCCCTCGATCACCGCATAGCTGCTGGGCAGACGGAAGGGGTCGAAGCCGTGGACGTTGCGCCCGGTCGGCATGATCTCCGGGCTGCGCAGCACGTCGCCGCCGACCACCGGGGGGACGTAGTGCGCGTCGAGGGCGCGGACGATGCCGTCGAGTTCGTACTCACCCGCGAGCAGCGCATCGAGAGCGACGAGGTCGCGGCCGTCATGGTCCATCGCGGCGATCATCGCGGCGCGCTCGACCGGGCCCAGCGTCTTGCCGACCACGTGGAGCCCGAACGGGATCAGCGTCTCCTCGAGCTCGTAGACCTTGGCCGACAGCGCGGCGATATCGGCACCGTCGAGGTCGAGCCCGGCGGCCTGCTCGGCGATAAGCGTCGCCAGCCCAAAACGCTCGTCCTTCGCCTCGGGCAGCGTCGAGCGCCAGCGGTCGAGCGAGGCTTTCAGCTCGACCAGGCCCTTGTACAGGCCGGCGGCGGAGACCGGCGGGGTCATGTAGCTGATCAGCGTTGCGCCCGACCGGCGCTTGGCCAGAGTGCCCTCGCTGGGGTTGTTCGCGGCGTAGAGGTAGAAGTTCGGCAGGTCGCCGATCAGCCGCTCGGGCCAGCATTTCGCCGACAGGCCGGTCTGCTTGCCGGGCATGAACTCCAGCGCGCCGTGCGTGCCGAAGTGGAGCACGGCGTCGGCGGCAAAATCCTCGCGCAGCCAGCGGTAGAAGGCGCTGAACGCGTGGGTGGGGGAGTAGCGGCCCTCGAAGAGCAGTCGCATCGGGTCGCCCTCGTAGCCGAAAGCGGGCTGGACGCCGACGAAGACGTTGCCGAACTGGGCACCGAGGATGAACACATGCCGGCCGTCGCTCTGGGCGCGACCAGGGGCGGGGCCCCATTGCGCCTCGATCTCCGCCAGGTGCGGTTCGCGGCGCACGAGGTCGTCGGCGGGGATGCGGAAGTGGACGTTGGCATCGGCACCGAAGCGCTCGGCATTGCCCTTGAGCAGCGTGTCGCGGAGTTTGTCGACGCTGGCCGGCAGCGTGACGTCGTAGCCGGCGCGGGCCATCGCGCCGAGCGTGTTGAACAGCGATTCGAACACGCCGAGGAACGCCGCGGTGCCGGTCGCGCCGGCGTTGGGCGGGAAGTTGAACAGCACGATCGCGACCTTGCGCGCCGCACGGTCGGAGCGGCGCAGGGCGACCAGCTTGGCGACCTTGGCGGCCAGCGCCTCGGCGCGCTCGGGGCAGGAGCGCATCTCGCGGACGAGGCCGCCGGAGGGGAAGGTGCAGCCGCGGCCGCAGCCGGTGCAGGGCGTACCCGAGCCATCGGAGCGGCCACCGAAGATCGTCGGCACGGTGGCGCCGTCGAGCTCCGGGATGGCGACCATCATCGTCGCTTCGAGCGGCAGCAGGCCCTGCTTGCCGGCGCCCCAGGCCTGCAGCGTCTGGAACTCCAGCGGGTGCGCGGCGACATAGGGCACGTCGAGATGGGCGAGCATCTCGGCCGCGGCGGCACTGTCGTTGTACGCCGGCCCGCCAACCAGCGAGAAGCCGGTGAGCGAGACCAGCGCGTCGATGCTTGCGACGCCGTCCTTGAGGAAATACGCCTCGATGGCGGGGCGCGAGTCGAGGCCGCTGGCGAAGGCGGGGACGACCTTGATGCCGCGCGCCTCGAAGGCGGCGATGACGCCGTCGTAGTGCGCGCTGTCATGGCCGAGCACGTAGGAGCGTAGGAGCAGCAGGCCGACCGTGGCGACCGGCGCGGCGGGGGCGGGGAGCAGGGCGGCATCTTCGCTCATGCGACCGGCGAGGGCGGGGTGGTAGACGCCGACCTCGGGATATTCGCGCGGGGCGACGGGCTTGAGCGTGCCCTTCAGCGCGGCGCGGTCGCCGGCGGCGTAGCGGTCGACCAGCGCGCGGACCATCTGGACGACATTGTCGTCGGAGCCGCTGAGCCAATATTGCAGCGTCAGGAAATAGGCGCGGACGTCCTGCGCGGTGCCGGGGATGAAGCGCAAAATCTTGGGCAGGCGCTTGAGCATCCGCATCTGGCCAGCACCCGACGACGCGCCCGGCTTGGAGGAGCCGCGGAGTTTCTTGAGCAGCGCCAGCGGGCCGCGGGCGGGGGCGTCCATGCGGTAGCCGCCGAGCTTGGTCAACCGCACCACGTCGCCGTCGCTCATCAGCCCGAGCATCGCGTCGCAGGTCTCGCGCCGCGCCTGCAGGGCGGGCATCACGGCGCGGATGTGGTCCTCGAGGAACAGCATCGTCGCGACGACGATGTCGCCGCGCGCGATGTCGGCGCGGGCGCGCTCGACCTCGGCCTCGTCGGACCAGTCGGCGGCGGCGTGGAAGTGGATGGCGATGCCGTCCTGCGCCAGCTTGACCGCAGCGCGCTCGGCGGCGCCCGACAGGTGGTTGTCGAGGGTGACGATGGTGACGTGCACCATCGTTGCAGGGCTTGCGGGTTCAGCGCGCATGATACGCCTTTGCCTCGTACAGGGTGTCGAGCGTGATCGGCGCGATGGCGCGCGAGGCGGCATAGGCCTCAGTGTTGCGACGCGCCTTGCCGCGCACGAAGAACGGGATCTTGAGCAGCTCCTTCTCCGCGTCGGCGGTCCAGCCCTGCGGTTGTGCGACGACCGGCTGCGGAGCCTCCGCATGGCCGCCGAGATGGCTCGCACCGGCGGCGTCGTTGAACTCGAAATCGTCGCGGAACATCGCTAGCAGATGCTCCTCCAGCCCCATCACCAGCGGGTGGACCCAGGTGTCGAAGATCACATTGGCGCCCTCGAAGCCCATCTGTGGCGAGTGGCGGGCGGGGAAGTCCTGGACGTGGACGGGGGCGGAGATCACCGCGCAGGGGATGCGCAGGCGCTTGGCGATGTGGCGTTCCATCTGGGTGCCGAGGACCAGCTCGCAGGCCGAGGCGGCGATGGCTTCCTCGACGGCGAGATAGTCGTCGGTGATAAGGGCTTCGACGCCGTATTTCTTGGCGGCATCGCGGACGTCGCGGGCGAATTCGCGGTTGTAGCAGCCGAGGCCGACGACCTCGAAACCCAGCTCGTCGGCAGCGACCCGCGCGGCGGCGATGGCGTGGGTGGCGTCACCGAAGACGAACACGCGCTTGCCGGTCAGATAGGTCGAGTCGACCGAGCGCGACCACCACGGCATCCGTGAGTCGGCGGGGGCGAGCGGCTCGACGGGCAGCCCGGCGACGGCCTGGACCTCCGCGATGAAGTCGTTGGTGGCGCCGATACCGATGGGCACGGTCTTCGTGAACTTCTGCCCGAAGGTCTTTTCCAGCCAACGCGCGGCGGTGTCGCCGATCTCGGGGTACATCAGGACGTTGAAATCAGCCTCGCCCAGCCGCGCGAGGTCGGCGGGGGTGGCTCCGAGAGGCGCGCAGACGTGCACGTCGACGCCGATGTCGGCCAGCAGCCGCGTCACCTCGACGACATCGTCGCGGTGGCGGAAGCCCAAAGCCGTGGGACCTAGCAGATTGGCGCGTGGCCGGCGGCCCTCGCGCGGTGCCGGGCGCAAACCCTTGTCGGCCAAAGTCCGGACCAGCGCGTAGAAGGTCTCCGACGCGCCGTAATGCTCCTTGCGGCTATAGCTCGGCAGTTCCAGCGGGATCACCGGGATCGGCAGGTTCATCGCCAGGGCGAGGCCGGCGGGGTCGTCCTGGATCAGCTCCGCGGTGCAAGACGCGCCGACCAGCATCGCCTGCGGCTGGAAGCGTTCGTAGGCATCGCGCGCCGCCGACTGGAACAGCTCGGCGGTGTCGGTGCCGAGGTCGCGCGCCTTGAAGGTCGTGTAGGTCACTGGCGGGCGCTTGCCGCGACGCTCGATCATGGTGAACAGCAGGTCGGCGTAGGTGTCGCCCTGCGGCGCGTGCAGGACGAAATGCACGCCCTCCATCGCCGTCGCGACGCGCATCGCACCGACGTGCGGCGGGCCCTCATAGGTCCAGACGGTCAGCTGCATGACACGCTCCTGGGCAGGCTCGCGATCTTGTCGCGGCGGACCAGGGGCCTCGCGAACAGCTCCGCCAGGTCGCCGGCCTGGTCGAAGCCGTGGACCGGCGAGAACACCAGCTCGATCGACCATTTCGTCGACAGTCCCTCGCGCTCCAGCGGATTGGCGAGACCGAGGCCGCAGACCGTCAGGTCGGGGCGTTCGGCACGGACGCGGTCGAGCTGGCGGTCGACGTCCTGCCCTTCGCTGATCTGGATGCCCGCCGGCAGCGCCGCCAGTTCGGCCGCCATGTGCGCGCGGTGGAGGTAGGGCGTGCCGACCTCGACGGGCACCATCCCGAGCTCGTTTGCCAGGAAGCGTGCCAGCGGGATCTCGAGCTGCGAGTCGGGGAAGAAGAAGATGCGCTTGGCCGCCAGCCGCTCGGCGTAGCGCTCCAGCGCACGCTTGGCCCGCGCCCGCCCGGGGGCGATCACCGAGCGGAAATGCATCTCGTCGATGCCGAACTCGACCGCGGCGGCGTGCAGCCAAGCGGTGGTGCCCTCCGCGCCGAACGGGAACAGCGCCGGCAAATGGCGTGCGCCGCGCTTCTCAAGTGCCGCGCCGGTGTCGCCGAGGAACGGCTGGGCGAGCAGGAAGACGGTGTTCGGCCCAACCGGCGGCAGGTCCTTGGCGCGCCGTGGCGGCAGGCTGTCGACATGCTCGATGCCGATCTCGGCGAACAGCCGGCGGAACTGGTCCTCGACGACGTCGGGCAGCGAGCCGACGATCATCAGGCGCTTTTCGGTCCCGGTCGCGGCGGGCAATTGCGGCGCCAGCGCGGCGAGGCAGGCGTCCTCGCCCTGGGTGAAGGTCGTCTCGATGCCGCTGCCCGAATAGTTGAGGATGCGGACGGTTGGCGCATGCGTCTCCGACAGCCGGGCGGCGGCGCGCGACAGGTCGAGCTTGATGACTTCGCTGGGGCAGGAGCCGACCAGGAACAGCAGCTTGATCTCCGGCCGGCGGGCCAGCAGGCGCGACACGACGCGATCGAGTTCCTCGTTCGCGTCGGCGAGCCCGGCGAGGTCGCGCTCCTCGATGATCGCGGTGGCGAAGCGCGGTTCTGCGAAGACCATCACCCCTGCGGCCGATTGCAGCAGGTGCGCGCAGGTCCGCGATCCGACGACGAGGAAGAAGGCGTCCTGAACCTTGCGGTGCAGCCAGACGATGCTGGTCAGGCCGCAGAAAACCTCGCGTTGGCCACGCTCGCGCAGGATCGGCCGGGGCGCGACGGCGGTGGCGATCGCGGTCATGCGGGCACCGCGCCGGCGGTGGAATCGGAGACCGGGCCGCCGCCCTGCAGCCGCGCGACGCGCAGTTTCCACAGGAATTGACCGGCGTTGACCGCATAGGTCGCATAGGCGGCCAGAGCGAGGATCATCCGCCCGCGCTCACCGAGCCAGTCGTTACCCAGCGCCACCAGATAGGCGGTGTGCAGCGCCAGCACGAGCATCGAGAAGACGTCTTCCCAGTAGAACGCAGGAGCGAACAGCCAGCGTCCGAAGACTTTTTTCTCCCAGATCGAGCCGGTTATCATGATCGCGTAGAGCAGCATCGTCTTGACGATGATCGACACTGTCGCTGCGCCGGCACCCTCGCCGGTGAGCAGGTAACGGACGACCAGAGATACGCTGATCACGAAAGCGAGGAACTGGATCGGCGCGAGAATTGCCTGCACCATGGTCCATGGGCTGGCATCGCGCCGCTGCCGCTCGGCGGCCGAGTACAAGGGTCGCGCTGCGATCCTGGCACTTGCATCTGCAGTCCGTCTGCGTCGCATTACTGGCCGGCCCATCGGTGTCGAAGCCGAAGCCTAGCATCCTGAAAACCAGTGTCAATCAGGCTGGACGTAAAGAAACTTGGACATCATCTATGATATTGCGTTGGTTAAATTCGGCGATAAAATATGATGGTCGGCGGCTAGACCCAAGAACAGGCAGCCAATCCGGCGCGACGATTGCGCGTCGTTGACGGGGAGTTTGCATGGCTTCGATGCTGAATTTGCACAGCTTTACTAGCTCACCCGGGCTTGCCCAGGAACCTGTCTCCTGGTCACCGACGGATTTGTCGCCGTTTGCACTGGCCCGGATCGTCGAGGGCGAAATCATTCCTAGACTGTTAATGGCGCACCGTGCACCGGAGCAGCATGATGCACGCATCGAGCCGCAGGGTGCGGTCATCACCGCATTGGAGGCCGAGCGCTTCGCCGGCGCATCGTTGCGCAACGAGGCCTATGCCCTGCTGGTCGAGGTCGACCTTCTGCTGGCTCGCGGCGTCTCGATCGAGACGGTGTTCCTCGACCTGCTGGCGCCGGCGGCGCATCAGCTCGGGATCTGGTGGGAGCAGGATGTCTGCGACTTCGTCGACGTCACGATGGGCCTGTGGCGGCTACAGGAGATCGTCCACGAACTCGCGGCGCGCGCCCCCGGTGCCGCCGAGCGCCGGGGCGGCGAACGCCGGGCGTTGTTCGCGCCGCTGCCCGGCGAGCAGCACGGTTTCGGCACGCTGATGGTCGAGGAGTTCTTTCGCCGCGCCGGGTGGACGACGGCGAGCGAGATCAACCCGACCGAGGACGACCTGGTCAGCATGGTTCGCAAGGGTTGGTTCGAGCTGGTCGGCTTGACGGTCAGTTGTGAAGACCATATCTCGCGCGTACCGACAATCATCGGTGCGCTTCGCCGCGCGTCGCGTAACCCGCGCATAGGTGTCATGGTCGGCGGTCGGGTTTTTGCCGAGCATCCGGAACTGGCAAAAAGCTGCGGGGCGGATGCGACCGCCGTCGACGCACGGCGAGCGGTCCTAGTAGCGGAGACCCTGCTCGATGTGCTCGCCCTGCGCGCCGACACCCCTATTGCGGGTCATGGTTGACCCACGCTTCTTGCGTCCAGGCAACTAGCCGTGGACCTTTCACCGTCGCTCGCCGGCGCGGTGCCGTTCCGTGCCGCTGGCGCACTGTTGCAAGGGGTCGACGCCGACCTGGCCGCGCGGGTCATAGCCGCCAGCGGTGACGTCGCGCTGGTCGTCGACGCCGAGGGCTATATCCGCGACATCGCGATGGGCAGCGCCGACCTGCCGATCGAAGGGCTGGAGACGTGGCGCGACCAGTTGTGGGTCGACACGGTCACCTCCGAAAGCCGCGTCAAGATCGAGGAAATGCTGCGGGATGCGCCGAGCCGGCGCTCCGGGCGCTGGCGCCAGGTCAATCATCCGCTGGCCGGTGGCGACGTGCCGATCCGCTATGTCGCCGTCGAAGCTTCGCGCGATGGCCGCGTCGTCGCCATCGGCCGCGACATGCGCGCCGCCGCCGCCCTGCAGCAGCGCCTGCTTGCCGCCCAGCAGTCGATGGAGCGTGACTATGTGCGGCTGCGCCAGGTCGAGTCACGCTATCGGCTGCTGTTCGACGAGTCGAGCGAGGCGGTGTTCATCGTCGAGACCGCCAACCGCCGGATCACCGAGGCGAACCCGGCGGCTCGCCGTCTGGTCGGCACCGAGGATCACCTGACCGGGCAGCCATTCGTCGCCATCCTCGACGACAGTTCGCGCGATGCGGCGCTGACCCTGCTGGGCGCAGTCGCCGCGGCGGAGCAGTCGACCGTCGCCCGGGTCTCGGTCGGTACGGGGCGCGAGTGCCGGATGTCGGCGACGCTGTTCCGCCAGGACCGCGCGTCGTATTTCCTGGTGCGCATGTCGCGGGCCGACAACATCGCCGCCAGTGAGGGGACCGACACGCGGCTGATCGACGTGCTCGACCGGTTGCCCGACGCCTTTGTGCTGACCGACGACAACCTCGACATCCTGGCCGAGAACGCGGCCTTTCTCGACCTGACCCAGTCGGCGCGACGGGCGCAGTTGCGCGGTGCGCCGTTGTCGCAGTTCCTCGGGCGCCCCGGCATCGACCTCGGCATCCTGGTCGGCCAGCTGCGCGAACATGGGGCGGTCCGCAACTTCACGACGCTGATCCGCGGCGTCACCAGCGAGGAGGAAGTCGAGGTTTCCGCCGTGCTTGCAGGGGACAGCGAGCGCCCATGCTTCGGTTTCAGCATCCGTACCAGCAGCCGTCGCAAGGTCGACCTGATCGCCCCGGATCGTGCCCTGCCCAAGTCCGTCGAGCAGTTGACCGAGCTGGTCGGCCGGGTGCCGTTGAAGGACATCGTGCGCGAGTCGAGCGACCTGATCGAGCGCCTCTGCATCGAGGCGGCGCTGGCCTACACCGCCGACAATCGCGCCTCGGCGGCGGAGATTCTCGGGCTGAGCCGGCAGAGCCTGTATTCCAAGCTTCATCGTCATGGCCTCGGCAACCTGGGAAATGGCGACACCGACTGACGGTGTCAATTTAACTGTCCAAACTTATTGACGGTTAAAAGTGTCAGGCATAGCGTACGGCATGGCTCGCACAGCAACCGTGTCCGGTTCGACGATCCCCGCGGGGCGGGACGTCCTGCAGCTGCTCAAGCCGGTGACGTGGTTCCCGCCGATGTGGGCGTTCATGTGTGGCGTCGTCTCGTCGGGTGAACCGCTCGCCAGCCGCTGGCCGTTCCTGGTCGCGGGCGTGCTGCTGTGCGGACCCCTGGTCTGCGGCACCAGCCAGGCTGTGAATGACTGGTTCGACCGTCACGTCGATGCGATCAACGAGCCCGACCGGCCGATCCCGTCTGGGCGCATCCCGGGCCGCTGGGGGCTGGCGATCGCGATCATCGGCAGCATCGTCTCGCTGATCGCGGGAGCCGCCATCGGGCCGTGGGTGCTGGTCGCGACCGCCGTCGGGCTGGCCTCGGGCTGGGCCTATAGCGCGCCGCCGTTCCGCCTGAAGACCAGCGGCTGGTGGGGACCGGCGGCAGTGGCGCTGAGCTATGAGGGGCTGAGCTGGTTCACCGGGGCGGCGGCGATGAGCGGCAGCCTGCCCGGTACGCACGTGCTGGTCGTCATCCTGCTGTATAGCCTGGGCGCGCACGGCATCATGACGCTCAACGATTTCAAGGCGGTCGAGGGCGATATCGCGACCGGCGTGCGGTCGCTGCCGGTGGTGCTCGGGGTCGAGCGCGCGGCGCGGCTGGCGTGCGCAGTGATGGCGGTGCCGCAGGTGATCGTCGCGGCGCTGCTGTTCGACTGGGGTCATCCGCGCGCGGCGATGGTGGTGGCGGCGGTGCTGGTGGCGCAGCTGGTGGCGATGCCGCGGCTGCTGCGCGATCCGCGAAAATACGCACCCTGGTACAATGGCACGGGGGTGACGCTGTACGTCAGCGGAATGCTCGCGGCGGCTTTCGGGCTGGCGGCATGAAGGGGGTCGCCGCGCAAGGACTGGGCTGGCCTGGCATCGTCCGGCTCGGGCTGGTGCAGAGTGCGATCGGTGCGATCGTCATGCTGGGCACGTCGCTGCTCAACCGCGTCATGGTCGTCGAATATGCGATCCCGGCGTCGCTGCCGGCGGGACTGGTCGCCTGGCATTACGCCATCCAGTTGTCGCGGCCGCGCTGGGGGCATGGCTCGGATGCCGGGGCGCGGCGGACGCCGTGGATCGCGGCGGGCATGGCGGCGCTGGCGCTGGGCGCCGTGCTGGCGGTCGACGCGACGCTAATCATGACGACGCGGCCGATCGCCGGGCCGCTGCTCGCGGTGCTGGGATTCAGCCTGATCGGCGCGGGAGTCGGGGCGGCGGGCACGTCGCTGCTGGCGCTGCTGGCGAGCGAAGTCGCGCCCGAGCGTCGCCCGGCCGCCGCGGCGATGACCTGGATCATGATGATCGCCGGCATCGCGATCACTGCCGGGATCGTCGGGCAGCTGATCGAGCCGTTCACGCCGCAGCGGCTCAGCACCGTCGCCTCCAGTGTCGCGCTGATCGCGCTGGTCGTGGCGCTGGTGGCGATCTGGGGGGCGGAGCCGGAGCGGCCGCTGCCGGTTCACGGCACCATCCCGACGCCATTCGCCGTCGTGCTCAACGAGATCTGGGCCGACGAGCGGGCGCGGCGGTTCACCATTTTCGTCTTCGTCTCGATGCTGGCGTACAGCGCGCAGGACCTGATCCTCGAGCCGTTCGCCGGACTGCGCTTCGGCTTCTCGCCGGGGGCATCGACCAGCCTGTCGGGGTATCAGCACGGCGGCGTGCTGGCCGGCATGATCCTGGTCGGGGTCGGCGGCAACGCCTTCTCGGCCAAGGCGGGCTGGATGCGCGGCTGGACGGTCGGCGGCTGCCTCGGCTCGGCGCTGGCGCTGGCCGGGCTGGTCATCGCGGCGCGGACCGGCCCGGGCTGGCCGCTGACCGCCAACGTCGTCGCGCTGGGCTTTTTCAACGGCGTATTCGCGGTGGCGGCGATCGGCTCGATGATGGGGCTCGCCGGTGCCGACGGACCGGGACGCGAGGGGGTCCGCATGGGCGTCTGGGGCGCGGCGCAGGCAATCGCGTTCGGCGCGGGCGGCTTCCTGGGCGCAGCGGGCGTCGACGTCGGACGCCGGCTGCTGGGCGATGCGCCCACTGCTTTCGCGCTGGTCTTCGGCGTCGAGGCGACATTGTTCATCGTGGCCGCCAGCATCGCGGCGCGTATCGGCAGCGCGGCCCGGCCACGCAATCTGACGGGAGTCACGGCATGAGCGAGACCTGGGATGTCGTCGTCGTCGGCGGAGGGCCCGCTGGTGCCACCGCTGCGAACACCCTTGCGCAGGCTGGCAAGCGCGTCCTGCTGCTCGACCGCGCCGGGCGGATCAAGCCGTGCGGCGGCGCCATCCCGCCCCGCGCCATCCGCGACTTTTCCATTCCCGACGCGATGATCGTCGGCAGGGCCCGCGCCGCGCGGATGATCGCGCCGTCGTCCAAGGTCGTCGATATGCCGGTCGGCGACGGTTACGTCGGCATGGTCGACCGCGAGCATTTCGACGAATATCTCCGCGCCCGCGCCGCCACCAGTGGAGCCGAGCGCCGCACCGGCACCTTCGAGGCGATCGAGCGCGACGACGACGGGACCGCGGTCGTCACCTATCGCACCGCTCGCTCGTCGCCGCTCCAGCGCCTGCGCGCCAAGGCCGTCATCGGCGCCGACGGCGCTCGCTCCGGCGTCGCGCGCCAGGTCCTGAAGGGTGCCGAGCGCATGCCCTGCGTCTTCGCCTATCACGAGGTCGTCGCCTCGCCGGAGGGCGACACCGACGTTTTCGATCGCTCACGCTGCGACGTCTATTATCAAGGGCGGCTATCGCCCGATTTCTACGCCTGGATCTTCCCGCACGGCGATACCGCCAGCATCGGCGTCGGCAGCGCCCGCAAGGGTTTCGACCTGCGCGGCGCGGTCGCCGAACTGCGCGGCGATACCGGCCTCGACGCCTGCACGACGATGCGCAAGGAAGGCGCGCCGATCCCGCTCAAGCCGCTGAAGCGCTGGGACAATGGTCGCGACATCATCGTCGCGGGAGACGCCGCCGGGGTGGTCGCACCGGCGTCGGGCGAGGGCATCTATTACGCCATGGTCTGCGGCGAGATGGCGGCGCAGTCGGTCGGCGCCTTCCTGCTCAGCGGCGACCCGCGTGCGCTACGCTCCGCCCGGCGCGAGTTCGTCAAAGCGCACGGCATGGTCTTCCGTGTCCTCGGGATCATGCAGTATTTCTGGTATTCCAGCGACAAGCGGCGCGAGCGCTTCGTCAAGATGTGCCGCGACCCCGATGTCCAGCGGCTGACCTGGGAAGCCTATATGAACAAGGCGCTGGTGCGCTCCAGCCCGCTGGCCCATTTCAAGATATTCCTGAAGGATACCGCCCATCTGATCAGCTCGATCGGCCGCCCGGCCGCGGCGCGTTGAGCGAGTTCTTCACGAGCGGCAACGCCGTCGTCTTCATTCTTGCGGTCGTCGGGGTGGAGGGCGCCTGGCTGGCCTATCTCGGGCGGTGGGATCTCGTCCGGATGCTCGTGCCAGGTGCGATATTGCTGCTGGCGGTTCACGCCGCGCTGACCGGCGGGCCGTGGTGGCAGGTCGCGGCTTGGCTCACCGCCTCGCTCCCTGCACACCTTTACGACCTGTACCGCCGGTTTCCCGACGGCCGGCAGAGTCTTACTGGGTCTTCAGGTAAGCGATGACGTCGGCGCGCTGCTGCGGATCCTTCAGACCGACAAAGGTCATCTTGGTCCCGGGGATGAACTTGCGCGGCGCTTCGAGGTAGGTGAACAGATTAGCTTCGGTCCAGGTCACGCCGCTCTTCTTGTTCGCAGCAGAGTAGGAGTAGTTCGGGATCGAGCCGGAGTGACGACCGACAATCGCATGCAACGTCGGCCCGATGCGATTGACGCCCGGCGTGGTGACGTGACACGTCTTGCACTGCACGAAGACCTTGGCGCCGTTCGCGGCGTTGCCGACCGGCATGGCCGCCATCGCCGCACCGCCTGCACCGACACCCAACGCTACACCGAAAGCAACTTTGAAAAATTTGTTCATACAATCTCCCCAGCACTGCTGCGCGCTTCGGCGATACCGGCACTGCACCGGACGAACGTCGAGCGACGATAGACTACAACTCAGACCATGACCGCGGAGTGCGGCATTTTATCGCGTAACGTCTTTGGCGCGCGGCGGATCCACATCACGCCTCGCCGCGGCATCGAGGTCGCTGTGGATGCCCTCGTCGGGATGCATCGGATGTCGATTCGACTTCTTTCGGAAAAACATCACCGCGATGACGATCAGGACCAGCAGGCCGATGCCCAAGGTCATCAGATTGAGCGAACCGACGGTTGCACTTGTTCCCATGACGAAACCTCCACCCATCCTTGTTCACCGAACGATGAGCGACCAATGAAGGTTCCGAAGACGGTTTCGCCCAAGTTCCAGCTATGAGGCAAAGTTGAGGTAGATCAGTTTTGTAGAACTGCAAGTCGCGATACATCGCGAATCATTGAGCCTCCGCCGTTTTTCGAGTCCAGTGCCTGCGACCGCGGTCGCTCATGATAGTAAAGCCGCAACGATCGCCAATCTCGACGTCCGCCCGGCAAATATTGAACCGACAGCCGTGATTAGCCGGCGAGCGGTTGCGCGACATAGCCTAAAGGAGTATTGTCGAAACTGGATATGTCGGTGACGACATCCCGATCGAGCCAAAACAACGAGACGCTAGCCATTCTGCCTGTTGCCGGGCAGCGAAGGACTGCGCGTTCATCATCCTGCCCGTTACCGTGGTCGCGCGGGCGATGCTTGGAGGCTTGGCGTGGGGCACTCGCCAGCGACCGCAGCACACGGTGTCACCGTGGGGCATTGCCCCGGCGGCTATGGTCCTGCAGCGATCGGGCTGGCTGGTCGCAGCGCCGCGATGGCGGCCCTGTGCAACTATCTTCCCAAAGTGGCGCGGTCGCGGGCGACGGTGTTGATCACCGGCGAGACCGGCACGGGCAAGGAGCGTGTCGCGCAGGCAATCCATGCGCTCAGCCCGCGCGCCGCCGGTCCGTTCGTCGTGGTCAACTGCGGCGCGCTGCCGGACACGCTGGTCGAGTCGGAGCTGTTCGGTCATGCCCGGGGCGCTTTCACCGGCGCGGTCTCGGCGGTGCGCGGCAGACTCGCCGAGGCCGACGGCGGCACGTTGTTCCTCGACGAGATCGGCGAGATGAACATCTACGCCCAGGCCAAGCTGCTGCGCGTCATCGAGACCCGGCGCGTCCAGCCGCTCGGTGGCGGCCGTGCCTTCGACATCGACATAAGGGTGGTCGCGGCGACCAACCGCGAGCTCGAGCTCGAAGTCGCGGCGCAGCGCTTCCGTAGTGACCTGTTCTATCGGCTGAATGTCGCGCGACTGGTCATCCCGCCGCTGCGGGACCGGCCGGAGGACGTCGCCGTGCTGGCCGACGAGATCATCGCCGAGTTCAACGCCCGCGATCGCTCGACGGTCGAGGCCCCGGCGCCGGAGTTGCTGCAAGCGCTGGCGGCGCACGACTGGCCCGGCAATGTCCGCGAGCTGCGCAACCTGATCGAGGCGGTGTTCATCGACCCGCCCGCCGGCCGGCTGGAGTTCGAACACCTGCCGCCGGCATTCCAGTCGCTGTTCGCGCGCTACCGGTGCAGCGTGCCGGCGGAGCGGTCGCGGCTGATCGAGGCGCTGGAGCGGACCAACTGGAACAAGGCCGAGGCCGCCAAGGCGCTCAACTGGTCGCGCATGACGCTGTACCGCAAGCTGGCGAAGTACGAGGTCGCGGACGGCGGAATGTAACATCGCGCTGTCCGGGTGTGACACTCGAACTGTCACAGGCGACAAGCCGGCACCGCGTCGCAAATCGATTTTCCAGCGACTTAGCAGCCTCCGATCGGCTGGCACGCGGTTTGCAGATCGTTTGCCGATGAGCCCAGCCGCAACTCCCGTCCCTGCCACCACCCGCCGCCGGCGACCGCCGCTCGCCGCCTATGCCAATTACTTCGAGGTCGGGCACAACGCCTTCGAGTTCCTGATCGACTTCGGCCAGTTCCAGCCGGAGGCCGGGGCGGTGACGATGCACAGCCGCATGGCGACCGGGCCGGTCCACGCCAAGCTGCTCGCCGGCCTGCTCGCCGATGCGGTCAACCGCTTCGAGCGCGAGTACGGCATCATCGAGGACCTTGCCCAGCCGGTGGCGACACTGGTCCCGCCCCATGACTTCGAACGCCGCGCCGTGCGCGCCCGCGCCGATGCGGCATCCAGCCTGGCCATCGCCACAGACCCAGAGGTAGCACCATGACCGCGCAACTTCGCTTCAGCCGGATCGACGTCACCGATCGCTTTCCGATGGTCGCCCTGAAGATCCGCGACGACGGCCGCCCAAGCCAGGCCGAAGTCGCGATCGGCACCGATCCCGCGCTGTTCAAGCCGGACGGAAAGAAGGACCGCAACGCCGCCAATTTCTATTCGACCAAGGGCAATGGCGCGGTCCGCTTCGCCGGCAACGAGGCGAACTTCATCGTGCCGCCCGAAGTGCTGGCGCGGTTCATCGGTAACGAGAAGCTGTACGTTGGCGTCGCCACGGCGGGTGAGGGCGACGCGATGAAGGTCGCGGTGACCCCGACCGAGGCGAGCCCATACATCAGCATTAAGGGCCTTTCGGGCCGCAGCCTGGCGCGGGTCCGGGTCATCCCCAACCGCCAGCAGCGCGCCGCCGGCTATGGCAAGAACGGCCAGGCGCAGCTCGAATGGGCCGGCGACACGGCAACACCGGGCATGGCGCCGGTCGAGGCCGGCACGAACGGCGCGACGGCACCGGTCAAGAACGGCAAGGCGAACGGCTCCGACCAGCCTGCGGCTCCGGTGCCTTATGACGACGGCTTCGGGCCGCTGCCGGCTGCAAAAGCGCCGACGAACGCCGCTCCGGCCCCCGCCCCCGCCGCGGCACCGGCCCCCGCACCGACTGCGCAGGGCCTCGACGACGATCCGGAGAGCCACGGCATCGACGGACCGGCCTATACCGCTGCCCCGGCGACGCTAGGTTATGGACAGGCGCGCGGCTTGGCGGCGCCGAACCCGGACTATGACCGCGTCGCGCGCTTCGTCGTGTCGCCGGCGGTGACGGCCGGGCGGGGTGGCAAGACCATCGATCGAATCGTCATCCACATCACCGACGCCCCGACCACCAGCAGTACGGTCAATCACTTCAGCCGCGCCGGCGCCAACTCCAGCGCGCATTACCTCGTCGGCCAGCACGGCGAGATCGTCCAGTTCGTCCCCGAGGCCGACACGGCCTGGCACGCCAAGGGCGCCAACCAGCGCAGCATCGGCATCGAGCATGTCGCGGTAAAGGCGGGCGGCGTCGACTATGGCGGCACCCACTTCGACGCGCTGGCGCCGAGCGATACCCAATATTGCGAGTCCGCCGCGCTGGTCACCGCGCTGTGCGACAAATACGGGCTGACACCCGATCGCACGACGATCATCGGCCACCGTGAGGCCGACACCGGCACCAGCCACACGTCGTGCCCGGACGGCAACTGGAACTGGGACCATTTCATGGACCTGGTGACCAACCGCTATTGCAAGGCGCAGCCGGCGACCACGAACGGCACGGCGCAGGGCCTGTCGCTGAAGGCCAAGACGAACGGCCGCTACCCCCAGGCGCGGGCGATGGTCGTCGGGGCCGAAGATCGCCAGCGCGTTCGGCAACTCGCGGCGGACTACAAGGACCTGTTCCAATGGAGCCCGGCGCCGTCGCTGGTCGCGCAGGTCAAGGCGCGCGGCTTCACCATCCAGCGCCTCGACGCGGCCGTCGGCGACCTCAACTGCGATTTCTACAAGGTCGTCATCAAGCGCTTCCCGGACGGTTGGGACGCGCCCAAGCTGCTTGGCCAGTCCATCAGGAACATCAACCAATTCGTCGACACCGGGATCACCGATTTCAGTCCCTATGACGATAGCGACGCGCAGAAGCTGGCGTCCGACAAGCCGCTCGGCGCGGCGATGTTCCTCGACATCAAGGGGCGGATCGTCGACCTCGACCCGACGGGTTGGGACAATGCCGCGATCGTCATCAGCGAGGCCAAGCCGCAATTCTATGCGGTCACGACGATCAACACGCCGCGCTCCGGCGACCATCCGGTCAGCGGCCACCGGCAGTTCGGCTATTTCGTCGTCGACGGCGTCACCACTTTCTACACCCGGGGTACCGACCGGGCGACGCTGGGCTTCCCGGGCACCGAGACGCTGATCTTCGCGGGCGGCGAGCGCCTGTGGGAAAGCTTCCAGTCGAGGCTCGCGGCGTTCATCAACGACAAGGGCGGCGAGGCAGAGATACTCGCGCCGTTCAGCGAGCGCTTCAATCCGACGGCGATCCGCGAGGAACTCGGCGGCTTCGAGACGGCGCAGGCACTGGCGGCGCGCAAGCTGCCGGCCGGGCGCGGCCTGTCGGCCGACAGCTTCACGATCAACTGGGACGAGGTCCAGCAGATCGCGCAGCCGACCGACGTCAGTTGCTGGGCGACCGCCACGTCGATGGTCCTCGGCTGGCGCGACCGGATGAGCCTGACCGTCGAGGGCATCGCCGCGAACGCCGGCCTGACCACCGCCACCGGGCTCGACCCGGCGCAGGTCGGCCAGTTCGCCACCGACATGAAGATGACGGCCGAGCCGCCGCGCAGCTACACCGTCGATGCGTTCCGCAAGCTGATCGAGGCCAACGGCCCGCTGTGGGTCGGCGCCGCGGTGCCGGGGCTGCACGCCATCGTCGTGACCGGTCTGTATGCCGAGGGCGACGAGACCTATGTGCGGATCACCGACCCGTGGGACCGCGATGTCGGCTCGCCGGGCGCGCCGGGGGCCTATGCCACCAGCCATGCGACGGGCAGCCGCTACATCATGCGCTGGGCCGACTTCGTCGCGGAGTACGAGCGCGCCGCGACCGACTTCGCCGCGGTCAATCTGCAGGTCCTGCACTGCGGCGGCACCTTCGGCCACCAGCTCAACACCGGCAGCGCGGCCGGTGCCGGCTATGCGCTGGGCCTGGAGACGCGGAACAAGGCGAAGGCGAGGGCACTGGGCGGCGCGGCATTCACGCTCAACTGGGACGATGTCGAGCTGATCGCCCAGCCGACCGAGTTCAGCTGCTGGGCCGCCGCCGGGGCGATGGTCGTCGGCTGGCGCGACATGGTCAGCCTGTCGCCCGAGGCCGTCGGCTCGATCTGCGGGCGCAGCACCGCGACCGGGCTGGCCCCCGGCGACGTCAACCGCTTCGCCGGCGAGATGGGCCTGAGCGCCGAAAACCCGATGTGCTATGCCGAGGACGGCTTCCGCGACCTGCTGGAGCGCAACGGCCCGTTGTGGGTCGCCGCCGCCGTGCCGGGGCTGCACGCCATCGTCGTCACCGGCATGTATTCGGACGGCACCGAGACCTACGTCCGCGTCGCCGACCCGTGGGACCGCGCCGTCGGCACCCCTGGCGCACCCGGCGGCTATGCCGCGACCCACACCACCGGCAGCCGCTACATCATGACCTACCGGGACTTCACCCAGGAGTATGAGAACGCCGCCGGTGCCTTCCCGGGCGGGGGCGCGCAGATCCTGCATTCGTGCGGGACAGGATCGCGCCAGCCCAATCGTGGGCCGACCGCACCGGCGGGCTATGCCATGGCCAACCTCGAGGCGGACCGCCTGCCCGAGGGTGACGCGGCGCCGACCGATGCCGACCTTGCGATGGCGCCGCCACCGCCGCCGCGGGCCCGCGCCATGGAGGTGATCGGCACTATCGGCGGACTGCTGCCGCAACTGCTCAGCGACAGCTCGGGCGATATCAGTTGGGAACTCGACCAGTTCCGCGGGCTCAAGCATCCGGGCGACAAGGTCCCGGCCAATCCGGCGCCGTTCAGCGACGCCGCGACGATTCGGCTCGACGACTGGCCCAAGCTGACCGGCTGGGGCATCGACGACATCTACGCCTGGTTCACCGTCGACTGGCAGTACAACGGCAAGTCGCTCGGCAACGTCCGGATCGGCAACATCGGCACCAACGACGCCAAGCTGATGAAGCTCAAGGTGCGGGCGCAGATCATGGACGATGCGGTGCTGTACGAGCCCGGCGGTATCGCGGCGCTCAAGGTCCGCTTCCACTACCGCTTCAGCCGGACGCCGGGCGACGACATCATCGCCGTCACCGACCTGCAGCTGTTCGCCGACGGCACCTACCTCCGGGATGGCAAATACCTGCAGAAGAGCACGATCTGAGCCATGGCGACATCCGCTCGCCTGGTTTTGCCGCCGCCGCCGCCGTCGACCGGACGCATCCGTGCGCCGGTGGCGGGGGCGCTGGCCAAGGACTTTCTCGGGCGCGAGATCGTCGATCCGAACGCGGCGCCGCCGGCCACCGACCCGCTGCTCGGCGACGGGACGAAACCCGCGACGAAGCGCGAGAGCGCCACCGACGCGCTGGGGCGGCGCTCGGGCAACCTCACGGACGAGCTCGACTTCCCCAAGTTCGTCGCCTCGCTGATCCACGGCACATTCGATGCCATGGTCGACAGCTCGATCCGCCAGATGCAGGCCTATGCCGACCTGGTCTCGGCGGTCGCCAAGCCGCTGGATCAATTCACCCAGGAGAATGTCTCGGCCAACCAGGCCCGCGACTTCCTGGTCGAGCAATATCCGCGCGACGTTATGCTGGTCGACAGTGGCGACGCGCTGACGCTGGCGCCGGTACCGCACGCCCAGCCTGCCGATGGCTTCAGCCAGCCGAGCAGCCCGCGCTGGCTCGCCGACTTCGGGCTGGAGGGCGAGGAGCTGTCGGCGGAGACGCTGGAGGATCGGATCCTGCCGCTGGCGCGCGAGAAGGCCGCCAAGGCGCGGTTGCAGACGCTGGCGACGATGGTGCTGATGGGCATCAACCGGATCGTCGTGAAGGACGGCACGATCGGCGCGCGGCTGCGCTTCCGGGCCGCTGCCGCCGACCGCGCGGCGGTGCAATATGCGACGGGCGGCGACCCCGCGACGGGGGGCGAAGTCTGGGGCTCCAAGGGCTCGGCCAGCGAGCCGCTGCCAATGACCAAGGTGTCAAGCGTCGGGGTCAACGTCCAGTCGGACAGCGAGCTCAATGCCGAGCTGTTCGGCGAGGTGCGGATCAACTTCGCCAGCGAGACGGTGCCGCTGGACCGCTTCGTCGACGATGCCAAGCGGACGCTGCTGGAGCGCCATTCGCGGCAGCTGCCGAGCGCGCCGCCGGCGCCGGTGGTCAAGCTGGTCCAGCCCCCGGCGCCGGTCGCCGTCGCGCCGGGCGCCACCACTCCGGTGATCTCGCCGACGCCGCCGCCACCACCACCCGCGGGGGTTCCGGCATGACCGACCGGCGCGCCTTGTCAGACATGCTGATCGACATCGCCGACGGTGTCCTCGGCTTCCAGCCGCCCGCGGGATTGCGGGCCACCGGCCTCGAGGTGAAGCTGCCGGTCGAGGTCGAGATGGCGCGCACTGCGGCGGGCCCCGAGTTCCGCGCCGAGCTGCCGCGCTTCGTGACGCGCACCGCGTTCGACAAGCCACCGAGCCGGCTGACCGTGCGCTGGGCCGAGGGGACCGCGCCATGAACCCCTATGCCCAGACCGCCGCCGCCAGCGAGCCGGCGCTGCCGCTGGAGAACTTCATCCAGGCGGTGCAGTCGCAGCTCGACAAGGCGCAGACCGCGATGACGCTGAAGGCGCGCAATCTCAACATGCCGCTGACCTTTGCGATCAAGGACATCAGCCTCGACCTGCGTGCCCATGTCGAGTTCGCGCGCAGCGAGATCCGCATCCGGCCGGCGGGCGCCAACGATGCCGAGGCGAGCGTCTTCCACCTGGTCTTCGCCGCGATCACCCGGCCGATGATCGAGGAGAACGCCGCCGCGCTGGCGGTCGAGGACCCCGAAGACCGCAACATCGACGAGATCGAGGGCGCCAACCTCAACGAGGACGAGCGCCGCCAGCTCGAATGGGTCGGCGTGCGGACCGTCGGCCAGCTGCGCGACATCGAGGCGAAGGGCGGTGGCCGGACGGTGCAGCGCGTCACCGGCTTGCCGGTCGATCGGCTGAGGGCGGCGCTGGAGCGCGCCTCGGCGCCGCTGGTCGAGCATGTCACGCCGGTCGAACGCGCGCCGGGCGACCAGAGCGAAGGCCCGCCGCTGATCCGCCTGAAGGGACGCAATCTGCTGGGCGGCGGCGGCCGGCCACGGGTGACGCTGAGCGGCGAGGCGATGGCGGTGGTCTCCGCCTCCGACCGCGAACTGCTGCTGGCCCCGCAGGCGCATCAATGGGCTGGCGAGCTGTGCGTCGCGCCGGCGGACGGCCTGCACGGCGGACCGGCGACGGCGCTGGCGTTCGACCTGACGCCGTTCGCCCCGGCAAAGCGGGAGCCGGTGGCATGACCATCCGCTCTCTTGGCATGCCCTGGGCCAGTCCCGGCGACCGGACATTCTCGCTGCCGCGCGACGTGCTGGTGACGCTGGCGCTGGGCGAAGACCCGAGCGACGTGCCGGCCCTGATCGACGTGCGCGACGGACAGGTGAAGGCGGCCGAGAAGCTCGACGGCGGCCCAGTCGACCGCATCGTCGGCGAACTGGCGGGGGCATTCCGCGCCGTGCGGGTCCACAGCGCCGCCGCCGCGCTGGCATCGCCGAGCCGCCGCAACCGCGGCTATGATGCCGCCGAACAGGCGTCGGGACTCGCGCGCAGCTTCCTGTTGCGGGTGCCGAAGGGCGCACCGGTCGGGCGGATCGCCGAGACGCTGGCGCAACTGTCGACGGTGACCTCGGCCAGCCCCAATTACGTTGCCGTGACGCCGTTCGAGGCGCCGGCCCGCCCGGGGCAGTTCGCCGGGGCCCGGTCGGAAGACCCGGCGGCGCCGCGCACCCTGATCCGCGCACCGGAAGCGCTGCGGCGCGAACCCGGCGACCCGGCGGTGCTGATCGGCCTGGTCGATTCCGGCGTCGCGCTCAACCACCCCGAAATCGCGGGCAAGCTGCGCGCCGGCTACGACACGGTGCAGATGGCCGACGACGGCGTCTCGCCAGGCATCCAGCTGCTCGGCGACCACGGCAAGTTCGACCGCAATCCCACCGACCGCTTCGTCGGGCACGGCATGGGCTGCGCCGGGATCATCGGCGGATTGGGACTGCGGATGCCGCCAGGGCTGGCCGGGCTGGCGCAGATCATCCCGTTGCGCGCGCTGGCTGCGGCGCGACTGCCGGGCAAGGACAATGCGATCGGCATCGGGGCGATCTCCGACCTCGACGCGGCGGTCAAGCTGGCGGTCGACCTGGGTGCCAAGGTGATCAACATGAGCTTTGGTACCGACGACGATGCGCTGGCGCCGTCCAGCCCCAAGCCGCACACCGACGTCGTCCGCTACGCCCTCAACCGCGGCTGCATCCTGATCGCCGCCAGCGGCAACAACGGCCGCGAGACACGCTATTGGCCCGCCGCCTTCGAGGGCGTCATCGCCGTCGGGGCCTGCGACGACGACCGGCATGTGACCGGCTTCTCGACACGCGGCGAGCATGTCGCTTTGTGTGCTCCCGGCCAGAACGTCCTGAGCTGCGGTCTGACCGGCTATCAGCACGTCACCGGCACCAGCTTTGCTGCGCCCTTCGTCGCCGCCGCGGCGGCGCTGCTGGTGGCGCGCGGCCAGCGTCGCGCCTGCCCGGTCGACGGCGCACTGGTCCGCTCCGTGCTGACCGCCTCGGCCCAGCCCTTCGCGGAGACGCCGCCGGCGGGATGCGGCAGCGGCATCCTCGACGTCGTCGCCGCGCTCGAGCGGCTCGATGTCGTCATCGACCAGACCGTCGCCGACGATCCCGGCCAGATCGAAGACGGATGAGCGCGGCCACCTCGTACTAACTTTGGAAAGATCACGAGATTTCAGGAGGTTGACATGGTTGCCATCACGAACATCCGGTACCGCGACATCGACAAGGCAGAGGGCGCCGAGCGCGAGCGGCTCGCCAACCGGCTTGGCCAGCTTGCCAAGATGGAGGATAGCCGCCGCCATCTGACGCCCGACGAGGCCGACGACAAGGCGCGCATCGGCGCCATCCTCGACACCATCGCCGCCGACGACAGCGAGGTCTGCAATCCGCTGTTCGTCACTGTGCGCGACCTGTTCAACGCCAGTCCCGGGCTGTTGTCGGGGTTCCTCGGCAACCACGTCGACGGCGTGCTGCGCGGCTCGCTGAGCAAGGCGGGCGCGGGCAGCTTCACCCAGGTCGCGAGCTGCAAGGCGGCGCTGACGCTCGGGCTGCTGAGCCTCGACGGAGCCGCCGACCTGGCGCCGGTCGTCGTCGTGCGGCCGGACGCCAGCCCACCGCCACCGCCGCCGCCGGCATCGGACGTGAACTCGCCGAAGGCTGCCGCCAGCACGCCCGGACCCGAGCACCGTGCCATCATCGCCCGCCAGTCGGGGACGGGCTGGGCGCAACTCAGCCGCATGTTCTTCGCCGCGATCGGCGAGGCGCAGTCGATGCAGGACCTGGCGATGCTGGTGCTGCCGCTGCTTGCGCAGGAAGGCGATCCGAGCCGCAGCGACAAGCTGGCCCCGGTCGTCGACGCGATCGAGTTCGCCAAGGTCATGCGCAACCTGGCCGCCAAGGGCATCACCTCCGACGAGCCCCAGCTGCGCCGCCTGATCAACGACGAGCTCGACCGGCTGCAGGGGCGCGGCGCCGACAACGCCGCCGAGATCCTGGGCATCGACCTGCCCGACCTGGAGGACGCGGCCAGCGCGGCGATCGTCAAGGACAACGTCAGGTTGATGGGCCCGATGATCTGCGCCGCGATGTTCGACGAGTTGAAGGCCTTCGAGGTCGTCGACAAGCTGGTCGAGCTGTTCCAGCACGGCATGCTGACCATCGGCAACGGAGCCGCCGGCAAGCAGCTGTACAAATACTGGAAGGACGCGCCCAACCGCATGTCGGATGCGGAGCGCCGCAACTTCTACGCGATGACGATGGGCATCCCGGGCGGCGATTCCAGCGGCATGGTCAACCGCGAGTTCAACGACCTGTGGCTGCGCTTCGTGTCCTCGGTGTCGTCGTTCGTGCGGCAGAACGAGGTCGACCGGTTGCTCCGGGCCAGCCTGCCGTCGCCGATCAGCCACCAGCAGATCCGCAAGGCGGCGCGCGACCTCGCGGTCAACCTGTCGCTGCACGGCTATGGCATGGCCTATTACGCCGCGCTCGATCTGCAGCAGCAGATCAAGTTCATGATCAACCTGCTCAGCGACAAGGAGGTCATGGCCAATTACGGCGCGCGCGACATGTGGCAGGTCATCGACCAGGTCGCGACGCTCGAGCTGGGCGGTGCCAAGACCAGTTCGCGCTATGCGACGCTGGCGAGCTGCGGGGCGATCATCACCGCCTGGCTGGCCGATAACGCCGACCGCATCCAGCGTCCGGTCGGGCCGATCATCGACATCGAGGACGTACGCTCGCCGATGCCGCGCAGCAACGGCATCAAGGCGACCCAGCACCCGACCGACTATGATCTGGTCAATGCCTGCGAGCTGTGGCTGGCGGATACGGCGACCGGGGACTCGGTGATCGAGCAGATGGCGCAGCCGCGAGAGGCTCCGGCGATGACTTCGCGGCCGGTGCAGATCCCCTCGATCGCGCGCGAGATGCTGGCCGACCTGCCCGGCGTCGGCCTCGGCTACCAGCAGACGCGGCACTGACGCAGGGCGAGCAGGAGGGAGGATGCAATGGCTACCCAATACCGCGAGCCGCTGGCCGCCAAGGTGGCGCGTCGATTGCAGTCGGCGGCGATGGCACTCGGCACCGCCGACCCGGTGCGGCCGGTCAAGCGGCTGATCGATTCGACCTTCTCGCTGCCCGACGGCGACTATCGCTACGGCAACAACGCCCTGACGCCGCGGGCAGCGCCGATCGAGCCGAGCTTCTCGGAGATGCAGCCGAACGTGCTGCGCTTCACCATCGAGCCGCTCGGGCCCGGCGCCAGCGGCATGGACCGGCGCGACGAGGCGACGCGCGAGATGCGGCGGCTGGTGTCGGAGCATTTCGGGCGCGAGGCGCTGCGCTGGTTCGACGAGCGTTCGGAGGCGTGGCGCGGCTTCGGCTCCGGCGCCAACCTGGGCTATGGCGCCTTTTTCGGCACCAGCAGCGACCGCGACGGGCTGGCGGCGTCCAAGGTCTATTACGAGACCGGGGAGCACCAGCTATCGGCGATGCCGACCGGGCTGCTCAGCATCGTGCGGACCGTCACCTCGCTGATGCCCAGCCTGAAGCCGCTGTTCACGACGCTGTCGGCGATGCGCAACGACGGCGGCCAGCGGCTGACCTTCGTCCAGCCCAACGCCATCCGGATCGGCGACTTCCAGCCGGTGCTCGACGCGCTCGGGCTGGGCGACCGCATGCCGGGGCTGCTGCAGACGCTGGGGCTGACACTGGGCGGGCGCTTCGACCTGCCGGCCAATTCCTGCCTCGTGGCGTTCGGGCAGGACGCGGAGGGCGCGCCGGAGTTCGAGCTGTACGTCATGCTCGGGATGATCCCCGACGTGCCGCCGAACTTCCTGCAGCTGCTCAGCCTGGGGCTCAACGAGCGCCCGCGCGAGCTGGTTGCCTTGGAGCGCTGGCTGTCGGCCTTCACGCCCGACGACGATGTCTGGCCCGGCCGCTTCTCGATCCTGTCGCTGCGCACCGGGCGCCGTGCTCCGCCCCGCGTCTCGCTGTACCTGCGGCCGGCGGAGTTCGAACTGCCGATGCGTGCGCTGCAGGCCGCCTGATCCCCTGCGTTCATAGAGGTCCGCCATGTCGACAGAGATCCAGCCCCGGCCCGAAGTCCGCCAGGCGGTCGCCAATTTGCTGACCCGGTCGGCGGCGTTCAACGCGCTGTCGCCGGACAAGAAGCGCGAAGTGGCGCGGGCGACGGCGATGGTCGCGGACTATCTCGCGGTGCCTGAGGGCATCGAGGGCAACCGGCTGGCCGGCGGTGTCGGCATGCCCCAGGCGCGGGCGCTTGCCGATCCGCCTCAGGTGCCGGGGCAGACCGGTTTCACCGAGGCCAGCGCGGAAGTCGACAAGATCGGCCAGGATGAGTTCAGCGCCGACGCCGCACGCGAGGGCGCCAAGGTCGCCGGGCTGCTGCTCAAGCAGGTCAAGTTCCCGACCTTCGTCGCGTCGCTGATCGAGGGGGTGTTCCACGCCATCGTCAAGTCGTCGATCGAGCAGATGGAAGCCTATACGGCGATGATCGCCTCGGTCGCCAAGTCGCTGAAGCAGTTCACCGACGACAATGTCTCGCCCAACCAGGGCCGCGACCACATGGTGGAGAAATTCCCCGACCTGTTCGAGATCGGCCAGGACGACATGGGCGGCAGCGGCGAGCCCCGGCTGAAGCTGCGCGACGGCGTCGACGAAAGCGCCGCGCTGAAGCGCGTCAACACGATGCAGTTCGAAGACGGCAACGTCATGAAGTCGATGGATCTCAGCGACGAGAACGTCGAGACGGCGCTGGTCATGGCGGCGCGGATGCAACTCGCCAAGCAACGCCAGCAGCTGATGGCCTCGATGGTGCTGATGGGCATCAACCGCATCGTCATCACCGACGGGCGGATCAGCGCCAAGATCATGTACGACTTCACGTCGAAGGACTCGCTGTCGAAGAAGCGCAGCGCCCAGGCCTATGACTATGCGCGCAACGTCGACGGCTCGCTGGCGACGACGCGGACGGGGGAGGGCAAGACCGACGAGGGCGGCAACAGCAATTACTCGCGCGACCGGTCGAAGGACACCAACACCACCGATTACAGCGCCGACTATTACTCCAAGGGCGAGTACAAGTTCGAGGACAAGCCGGTGATGACCGCGATGAGCGCGGCGTCGGAGGCCTCGGACTCGCAGTTGCAGACACGGGTCCAGCTCGCCGGCGCGGTCGAGGTCAACTTCAAGAGCGACTACCTGCCGCTCGACAAGATGGCGACGCCGGGCATGATCGCCGCGATCCAGGGCAATTCGACGCCGGTCGATCCCAACGTCGTGCCGTCCGCCAGGAACGCACCGGCGCCGGTCGCGGGCACCACGACGCCGGCCGCAGCGCCCGCGCCGGTGGCCTGAGCCGTGGCCAGTCTCGCCACAGCCGCGCAGGTGTCCTCCACGCCGCCACAGGCATCGAGGGCGCAGCAACAGGCGCCCTGGACGACGCCGCAGGCGCTGGAGGCGGTGCGCCCGCAAGTCCGCGAGTTGTTGACCGCGATCCCGACCTACCAGGCGCTGACGCCAACCGAGCAGCGCGACCTTGCCGCCAACATGGTCAAGGTGCTGGCCTATATCTCCGACCCCAACGGCGTGATGACCGAGGCCGGGACGCCTCCGGTCGCGGCGGCGCGGACGCTCGCCGACGATCCGGTCGAGGCGACCAAGTCGATGCTGTCGAAGGCGCCCAAGACTGCCGGCCAGGACTTCAAGGCAGGTGCGGTGCGCGAGGGTGTCGACCAGTTCGGCGCACTGGTGAAAAAGGTCGACTTTCCCAAGTTCGTCGGCGGGCTGATCAAGAACGTCTTCCAGGCGATCGTCGAAAGCTCGATCGAGCAGATGCGCGCTTACGGCGAGCTGATCTCCAACGTCGCCAAGACGGTCGGCGATTTCGCCCAGGACAACATCAGCCAGGCCGCCGGGCGCGACTGGCTGGCGCAGAAATACCCCGATACCTTCGAGGTGCAGAGTGGCGCCCAGTCGCAGGGCTTTGCCGATGGCGGTACGGCTCCCGCGCCGCCGCCGGTGCTGGTGGCGAAGGGCGAGAACCCGGAGGTGCGACTGGCCGAGATCAGCGGCGAGCTTGGCATCCCCCCGGTTACCGACGTCTCCGATCCGCAGGCCGAGCTCAAGATCGTCACCGCCGCGCGCCTCCAGATGGCCAAGTCGCGCCAGCAGATGCTCGCCTCGATGGTCATGCTCGGCATCAACCGCATCGTCATCACCGACGGCAGCATCACCGCCAAGGTGATCTTCGACATGCGCGCCGACGACAGCTCGAAGCGCAAGTACACCGCCCAGATGAACGACACCCAGACCGACCATGCCGCCGCCAGCATGGACGCCAGCTATGGCGGCTGGATGTCGCCGGTCGATGTCAGCGTCCACGGCGAGACGTCGACCGATCATGTCGCGACGGTCGGCTCGGCGGTCGACGAGAGCAGCGAGAGCAAGGCCGAGGTCAAGGCCAAGCTGTCAGGCGAGGTGCGGGTCAACTTCAAGAGCGACTATCTGCCGATGGAAAAGATGGCGACGCCCGAGATGATGGCGACGATCCAGGGCAATTCGACGCCGTACAACCCCAACGCCAAGGCGGTACCGGCCCAATGACGACGCGCTCACCGATCAGCCCGTCGGCAGGCGAACTGCTGCTCGACAGCGCGCTGCGCAAGTCCGGCGCGCTGCTGGGTGCGGCGCAGGCGTTTGCAGTCGGGCTCGACGAACTGGGGTCGCTCGACCTGCCGCCGACGATGCACGGCTCGATCGACCAGGCACAGCTACGCGCCATCGCCAGCCTGTACCTCGCCGCCGACCTGGAGGCAGCCGGGGTCGTGCCGGTGGTCGAGACGCTGGCGGGGCTCAGCCGAGGCGGCAGCGGCGGGCTGAGCATCGACCTGGGTGGCGCAGCGCCGCTGGTCGCGGCATTCTGGCAGGGACGCAGCGACCGCGCCACCGCCGACGAGCGGAGCCAGACCTTCGACCGCCTGTTCGGCGAGGCGTTCGAGGACGCGATGATCGAGGTCTGCGAGGCGCTGTACAAGCTCGACGAACTGCCGACGAACGCCAATTACGGTGGGCTGGCGCAACAGACGCGGGCGCGGGTCGCGGCGACCAGGCTGGCGGCAAAGCTCGCCGACGCGGGGGGCGGGATCACGGTGTTCCTCGCCGAGCAGATCCTCGCCAGCCTCAAGGCGGCGCTGGCGATCCTTGGGCATCCGGACCTCAGGGGCGCGTTCGGGGCGCGCGACGTCTGGGGCACGATCGCCGGCATCGACCGGGTGACGCGCACCCGCCGCTCCGATCCGCGGCTGTATGTCCGGCGCGGCCGGGCCGGCATGACCGTGCTGGCCTGGCTCGCCGATGCGGCGCCGCATCTGGAGAACGCCGCGCAGCTGCTGGTCGCGCTCGACCATCCGGTGATCCCGGCGGCGGTCGACTGGCTCGAGTCGGCGCTGGCGATCGGTGAGAGCGACGCTCCGGCCGGGACGCCCGCCGCCACGATGGCGCCAGCCAGCGGCAAGTCGCCCTGGGCAGCCCTGGCGGGCTGACGGTCGTGCACGTCGCGGCCCTGGCACGCGCGGCGGACGAGCCCGGCGTGGCCGCGCCGACCGCTCGCGTCGTCGCGCTGCCGCCGCCCGAGGTCCGCGGCGCGGTGCGCGACCTGCTCAGCACCTGCGCCGAATATCACGCACTGGCGCCCGAGACGCGCAAGGCCATCGCCGGATCGGTCGTCCGCATCGCCGCGACCGCGCAGGCGCTGGCCCAGGCCGCCGACCCGGCGCCGCCACCGCCGCCGCCCGTTGCCCGGGCGATGAGCGCCGGGTCCGACTTCTCCGGCGTCGCGGCGAACAAGGTGGCGGGAACGACCGAGGCGATCCTCAAGGCGGTGAGCTTTCCGCGCTTCGTCACCGAGCTGATCAACGGCGTCTTCAAGGCCCTCAACGAGTCGAACCAGCAGCAGCTGGCGAGCTATATCGAGCTGATCCAGAACGTTTCCAGCACGCTCGATGGCTTTGCCGACGCCAATGTCGGGATCGCCGGGGCGCGCCAGTGGCTGGCCGATCACTTTCCCGGATCGTTCGTCGTCCAGGGTGACGAGGACCTGGAGCCGACACCGACCATGTCGGTCGAGGAGCGCCGCGAACTGCAGGCCGAGCGCGATGCCTCGACCCGCCTGCGGCTGGTGCCGAACGGCACGATGCCGACCGAGGCGGCGTTGAAAAGCGCGTTTGGCCTCGGCCCGCAGGACAGCGTTCCGGCCGGCGGCGACCCGGAGGCGCTGGTGCCGTTCGCGCGCATCGTCATCGCGCGCAACCGCCAGCAGATGCTGTCGACGATGGTGATGATGGGCATGCAGCGCATCGTCATCGAGAGCGGGCGACTGTCGGCGGCGATGCGCTTCCACATCGACACCCGCTCGGCGGCCGCCGCCGATGCCGGCTCGACCTTCGACACGCGCACCAACATGGATGTCAGCGGCGGCGCCAAGTTCGGGCCCTGGGGCATGGAGGCCAAGGTCCAGAGCACGATCGGCTATGTCTCGACCCAGAACAGCCGTACGACCGAGGAGATGAACACCGATCTCGAACTGTCGTCGAACGTCGAGTTGCTGTTCAAGACCGACTATGTCCAGCTCGACCGGCTCGCCGGTGGTCCGACGCAGGAGCGCATCCGGGTCAACGCGATGAATCCGGAGGCGGAAGCGCAGATCGCCGCCAAGGACCGCGCCGCCCGGACCGCCGCAGCGGGTACGGCGGAGGCGGCGCGGGGTGCGAAGATCACGCAGCGCCTGCAGCGTCCGGCTGCGGCTCCGCCGGCGCAAGCCGCCGCTCCGGGGGCAAAGCCTGCAGAAAAACCAGCGGAGAAGCCGGCCGAAAAGCCTGCCGAGAAGCCGGCGGAAAAGGCTGCGGAGAAGCCAGCAGAGAAATCAGCCGACAAACCGGCGGAGAAGCCTGCCGAGAAAACGGTTACGAAATAGCGGTCTTCTGGGGCAGGCAGCCTTGTCGCAGCGACCGATCCAGCCGTTGTTCCTGTTTGAACCCTCGTCATTCCGGCGATATTGATCGGATATGCCGTGTCGGACGGTACCGGCGCCGGGGCGAACCTGCGATGGGCGATCATGGCTGAAGCACAGAACGAGCGACCTTCCGGCACCGCCGCCGACTGGACGATCCCGCAGGATTGGGCCCGCTACACGGCCGTCGAGCACGCCACTTGGGACAAGTTGTTCGCTCGCCAGTCGGCGATGCTGCCGTCGCGCGTCGCGCCCGAGTTTATCGCCGGCCTCGATATCCTGCGGCTGTCCCGGCCCGGCATCCCCGACTTCGCCGAACTGTCGGAGCGACTGATGGCGGCGACCGGCTGGCAGGTCGTCGCGGTGCCGGGGCTGGTGCCGGAGGACGTGTTCTTCGACCATCTCGCCAATCGGCGCTTCGTTGCGGGACGCTTCATCCGAACCCCCGAGCAGCTCGACTATCTGCAGGAGCCCGACATCTTCCACGATGTCTTCGGCCATGTGCCGCTGCTCGCCAATCCGGTGTTCGCCGACTACATGCAGGCCTATGGCCAGGGTGGCCAGCGCGCCGCCGGCATGGGCATGATCGACAAGCTGGCGCGGCTCTATTGGTACACTGTCGAGTTCGGCCTGATCCGCTCCGACGCCGGGTTGCGGCTGTACGGTGCCGGGATCGTCTCGTCCTACGGCGAGTCGGTATTCGCCCTCGACGACCCATCGCCGAACCGCCTCGGCTTCGACCTCAAGCGGCTGATGCGAACCAAGTACCGGATCGACGACTACCAGCAGAACTACTTCGTCATCGACAGCTTCAAGGACCTGCTGCGCCAGACGCTGGAGACCGACTTCGGTCCGCTGTACGAGGCGCTGGAGGAAGAGCCCGACATTGAGATCGAGACGATCCTGCCGACCGACAAGGTCTACACGCGCGGCACGCAGGCCTATTTCCGTGACCGGGGAACGCCCGGCAACGTGTAGCCGGTGCGTCTAAGCCAGCCCGCCGGCTAGCCGCAGAAGCTCGGCATTACCACCGGCGCTGACGCGGTGCGCTGGCGCCAGTTGCCGGTCTGGTCGCGGTAGAAATGCCCGACCGCGACGCGGTTGCGGAACTGCTGGCAGCCCGCCGCCGCGCCGATGTCCGCGACCGTGACGCCTGGCTTGGCGCTGGCGCTGTCGGTGAAGATGGCGCGGCGCTGGATGTTGATCGCGTCGACGCGCGCCTTCAGGTCCGCCGGTCCGCCCGACTTGACGACACCGAGGTAACCGTCGGCCTGCTCGCCGACCAGGCCGCTGGCGCGCGCCGCCTCGACCACTGCATCGGCACCCTGGGCCAGCACCGGACCCGCGACGACCAGCAGCGCGGCAATTGCGAAATGAGAAATGCGCATCGTCATATCCTCAGAAGACCCCGGCGTTTTTCTTGATCAGGTCGGCGGCGTCCTTCTCGAGACGGACGACGACCTCCTGCTTGATGTTGACGTTGAGGTTGATCTCGATCGGCTTGTCGGGCGCCCGCAACTGGATGCAGCCGGCCAGCGAGGCGAGCAGCAGCACCGCCAACGGGCGCACGATGATTTGGTCAAACTGGTTCATGGTCACCCCGAGTAGCACAGACTGTTTCGCCTGCCACCGCTTTACCGCGGCTGAACCGGTGCGGCGGGCGCGGCGTGCAGCAGCGGCCGGACGTCGCTGAGCGAGGCGGCGGTGCCGAGCAGGGCGCGGAACGGCGCGCGCACGGTGATGCCGAACTTGAACGGCAGGCCGGTCGCCTTGATCGGCACCGGGCCCCCGCCGATGGTGGCGGTGGTCTCGTTGGTCCCGCTGAAGCGCACCTGCGTCACCAGCTCGCCGTCGAGGTCGCCGTCGAGGTCGAGCGCCAGTTCGTTATAGCGCAGTCGGCGCAGCGCATCGAAGGCCAGCTTCGCGCCCGCACCCATCTCCTCGCTGCCGACCGCACCGACATACTGCACCAGCCCGCCGCCCTGTCGCGCCACCATCCGCCCGGTGACGATGCGGCCTTTCTCGTCAGCGAAGACCAGCGGCAGGACGCCGTCGAACGTGCCGGTGACGTTGAGGTTCTTGATCTCGAAGCGCTGCAGGAACAGCTGCGCGTCCAGTCCGTCGACGTTGAGCTTGAATTCGCGGCGCAGGTCGCCGGCGCGGATCGTCACCGGAGCCAGGGTCAGCGTGCCGCCGGCATAGGGCCAGCGGATGCTGTCGATCGCCGCCGCGTCGGGGCCGAGCATTTGGAACACCGCGACGCCGTCGTCGACCGCGATGCCGGGATTGATGCGCGCGATCCGGAGCGTCTGGCCGGGCGGGGTGGTCAGCGCCAGCAGGTCGTCGAACTCGACGGTGCCGTCGATGCCATCGACCGGACCGAGCGCGGCGGTGGCGAGGTTGAGCTTGTCGATGCGGACGCTGCCGTGGCTGGTCAGCGTATCCGGCGTCCAGTCGAAGCGCCCGGTGCCGACGATCGGCCCGACGACGTTGTCGATGATGCCGCGAAGATTTTCGGTGATCTGGTAGGGCTGGAGGTCCGGGCCGAAGGTCAGCCTGCCGGTGTCGAGGGTTGCGTAGCCGGTGCCCGAGGCGAGGGCGTGGGTGGCCGCGAAGGTGAACAGCCGGGCTGGCGCAGCGTCGAGGCGGGCGCTGCCTTTCGCCTCGATCGTGTCGCCGGAGAGGGTGGCGCCCAGGTCGATCAGGCGCAATGGCTGGAAACGCGCAGGCGCGGTGCGGTCGGTGACGCGGGCACTGGCTTTGCTCAGGCTCACACGGCCGTGGTCGAGGCGCCAGTCGCCGCCGGCATCATCGATGGCGACCGGGAGACCGGTATCGTCGAGCGCCGCGGCGTCGATACGGCCATTTCCGCTGTTGGCGCCAACCGTGCCGCCGATCGTGGCGCGGAGCCGCCGGGCACCATAGCTCGCGGTGATTGCGGCAGGCGCAAGGGCGACGCGAGGTGCGGTCGGGCTGCCCGACAGGACGACGCGCAAGGGGGCGGTGCTCAAGGCCAGCGGCGTGCCGTCGTAATGACCGGCGAGACGAACCGGATCGCTGGCTAGCGCGCCACCGATGCGGCCCTGCCCGACGAATGGCGGCGCGGTAGCGGAAGGGCAAAGCCGGACCCGGCCCGCGGCCAGTCGCAACGTTGCACGCGACAGGCCCTGCCAGTCGACAGCGAGGCAATGCTGGTCGAAGCGCAAGGCCATGCCAGGGCCGAGGCGCAAGGCCAGGGGGATGCCGAGCCGGTCCGCCACGATGCCACCGCCGAGCTTGCCGGAAACGCGGACACCGCCGTCGAGGATCGCACCACCGCCGTCGCTGCGCGCGGTAAGACTGAGCGCGTCGAGGGTGGCACCGGGCACCATCCAGCGTGCTGCAGCCAGGGTCGCCCGGCCGTCGAACGCGCCCCGCTGCCAGCGACCATCGGCGGTCAGTCGTGTCACCGGCAGCCCGCCACTGGCGATCGAGGCGCCGCCGGAGATCGACACGGCGCCGTCGTCGTAGGTCACGCTGCCGGTCTGCGTCAGGCGCGCTCCATTGTTCGCGGCTAGCGCAAGCCCCGTCACCGCCGCGTGAAGCCGGCCCTCACGGTTGCTGGCGGAGATTTGCGCGGTGCCGTCGAACGAGCGCGCCGCAGCCTCGATCCGGGCGCTGAGGCCGTCGAGCAGCGGCTGGCCCAGCGTTCCCGCCGCGCGCCGGGCCGGGGCTCGCAACCATGTCGCGGGTACCACCGTTGCCGCTCCGTCCAGCTTGACCAGCGCATCGCCGCCTGCCTCCCGCCGCGCGCTGTCGAAGCGGTAATTGCCGTTTGCTGCGACCTGCTTCGCCGTTCCCGCAGCGCCACGCAGGCTCGTCGCAGCCAGCGTGAACTTGCCCGCCAGCGGACCGGAGAGCGTCGCGGCCGACGCATCGGCGGTCAGTTTCGCCGCCCCGCTGCGGTATCCGCCACCTTCGACGCCGGCGGTACTCGCGGTGACGGTCGCGCGATAACTGTCCAGGGTCGGCGGCAACGTCGCCGCGAGCTGCCAGCGCAGGGTGTTCGCGATGCCCGCCGCACAGGCCAGACGCGGCATGAGGCCGTTCGCCGCGAGGCGCGTCTCGCGGCGGGCCATGGCCACAGTGATGTCCATCCCCGGCACCGCCGTCGTGCAACCGGCGCCCGCCAGCGTTGCCGGGTCGAGCCTTGCCGCCCCCGTAAACCCACCGCGCAGCCGGCCGTTGCCTTGCGCCGTCCCGGCCAGCATCCCGAATGGCGTGGCGACGCTGACCCGCGCGCCCACCACCCGCAGGTCGATGTCAGGCAGCGGCTGCGGCGTCGCGTTCTTCGGCAAAAGCCGGTCGAGGCTGCCCAGGCTGAAGCCCTTGTCCGACAGCGTCGCGCGCAGCACCGGCCGGATCAGCGTGACCGCCTTCAGCCCCGGCGACAGCAGCGACCAGCCGAGCTGCGCGTCGATCCGCTCGGCGGTGAAATCCGGAAGCGTCTGGGGTCCCAGCGAGACATCCGCCAGCGTCACCGCCGAGGGCGAGATCGCGGTGATGCGGTAGCGCGCCGCCACGCCCTGAGCGGCGAACCAGCGCGCCACCACCGCTTCGCTCAGTGGCGCACGGCTCAGCCAGGCGACGGTCACCAGCAGCGCCAGCAACAGCAGGATGATGAGCAACAGGCGGATCAGGCGCGACACTTCTACTCCGCCGGGTTCGCGCCACCGATACGGGGCCGCACCCCGGACCGCAATGTTCGCCTACCAGTCGAGGTTGACGCCCGCCCGCAGGGTCCGCGGCCGCAACGGCGTCGTCTGGTCGCGTGCCAGCACCGCAAAGGGGTTGCCGAGGGCGAACCGGTTGCCGCGCGCATTGGCGATATTGTCGATGCCGATGGTCAGCCCGACAGGGTGACGCGTCCAACCTGCCGATACGTCGATCTCGGCGTAATTGCCTTGCTTCAGGTCGAGCATCGGCCCGACGCCGGCCACCGACCTGCCGGTGTAGCGCGCCTGGGCCGCGACGTTGAAGCTGGCGTCGCGCCCCGCGGCCCAGCGATAATCGGCGCTGCCGGCGAAACTGACCTTGGGCGTGTCGGGCAGCATGTCGCCGTCCTGCCGCGACAGGGCGGTGATCGGTTCGTCGAGATCACTCTTGTTGATGAACATCGATGTCGTCAGCCGCAGACCGACGACGGGCACCCAGTCCAACACCGCCTCGAGGCCGGCGATGCGGCCCTTGCCGATGTTGGTGGTGAACGGAAAGCCGTTGCGGTCGATCAGGTCGGCCTGGATGCGGCTCCACCGCGCGTAGGACAGGCTGGCGGAGCCGGCGATCCCGGTGGCGCCCCGGCGTTCCAGCCGCACCCCGGTCTCGCCGACGCGGATGACGTCGGGGTCATAATTGGCGACCCGACCGACGCCCGGCGCGACGGCCAGGCCGCCGGTGCGAAAACCCTCGCCGTAGCGGGCGAACCAGGCAAGGCTCGGCGCGATCAGCCAGTCCATGGCGACGGTCGGACTGAGGCGCAGATTGCGGCGTCCGCGCACGAACTTGTTGTCGGCACGGCTGAAGCTGGGATCGCTGTCGACCCGGGTCCAGGTCGCCCGCGCACCGCCGGTCAGGCGCAGGTCGGGACCGAGCGCGTAGGTCAGCTCGCCGAATGCCGACAGGTCGAAGGCATGATTGGTGACACCGGTGATGTCGCGCGGCGCACCGAGTGGTCCGAAGGTGCGCTCGATGCGTGCATCGTCGTCGATCAGCGACGCGCCGACCAGCCAGCCGGCGCCGTCGGGCAAAACGCGCGACAGCCGGGTTTCGTGCGTGATGAGCCGGTTGCGGTCGCGCGTGTCATAGGCCAGCGGCACATCCGGCCGGACGGTGCGGGTCGCGTCGTAGCGATCGTCGGAGTGGTGGTCGATCAGTCCGGTGGCGGAAACCAGCTTCAACCCGCTGTCCCAATCCTTGGTGATGACCGCCCTGCCGAGCAGGAAATCATCCTCGAACGGCTGGGCGATCGCCGAGCGCCGGTTCAGTGGCGGCAGGCTTAGCAAGGCGTATTGCGAGTCCGGCGCGTCGATGGTCTGCGTCACCGCTCCCAGGTCGATCGTCCAGCCGTCGCCCGGTTCGACGCGCAGCGCGAGGCGTCCGCCGGAGGTGACGACGCTGTTGATGTCGCTTCGGCCGCGCCGGAGATCGTCGATATAGCCGCCCTCGCGGGCGTGATAGCCGACCAGCCGCAACGCCACGACGTCGCTGACCAGCGGCAGGTTGACCATAGCGGCAAGGTCGTAGCCCGGCTTGCCGTCCTGCGTCGCGCTGGCCGAGGCGGTAGCCCGCGCGGCGATCCGATCGAGCTGGGGTGCATGCGGCGACAGGCGGACGATGCCGCCGATCGAACCGGCGCCGTACAGCGCACCCTGCGGGCCTTCCAGCACTTCGACCCGCTCGACGTCGTACAGGTTGAGATTGGGGTCGGGGCCGCCGTAGCCGAGCTGAACATCGCCGAAATAGACGCTGGCGGTCGACCGCGTCGGGCCGACGAAACTGCTGTCGGCCACGCCCCGGATAAACAGCTTGTTGCGCCCGGCGCCGAGGTCGGTGCTCTGCAGGATCGGCAAGCCGGATGCCAGCGCGTGCATGTCGGTCGTCGCCGTCCGGCCGCTATCGTCGAGCTGCACGATGGTGACGCTGCCGGGAAAGCGCAGCAGGCCGGCGTCGCGCTTGCTGGCCGTCACCGTGATGGTGGCCGGCTGGTCCGGTACTTCGGTCGGGACTGCCGCCTCGACCGGCGCGGGTGCAGCGCGGGGACGCCGCCACGGCCGGGCCGGCGGTGCCGCTGCAGCTGCTGCGACGATGCGGAAGCCGCCTCCGCCGACCGGGACAGCGGCATAGCCGGTGCCGCGCAACAGCTGCGCCAGCGCTCGCGCCACGGGCATCCGGCCCTTGACCCCGGCGGTGCGGACGGTCGCCAGTCCTGCCACCGTGCCGCCGATATCGATGCTGCCCTGCTGCGCCAGCTGGGCAAGCGCGGCGTCTAGGGGGCCGGCGTCGACGACAAAGCGCGCCGCTGCCGCAGCCGTGGCGGCGACACCGGCGATCGGGGTAGCAGCGAGACAGGCGAGTACGGCGACGGCGCGGACCAGGTTACTCGCCGACATCGCTCCGTGACGACAACAGCCATGCACCGTTGCGGCGTTCGAAGCGGGCATCGACCAGCGCGGCCATGCGCGGGATCACCGCCTCCGCTCCGCCGGCCAGCTGGATCGTGCCGGTGAACTGGCGCTCAGCCAGCGCGCCCGCCAGTTGCAGCTTCGCCCCGGTCGAGCGTTCGAGGGCGCGCGCCACCTGGGCCAGCGGCGCCTCGCGATAGGTCAGCAGGCCACGCCGCCAGCCGCCGACCGTGGCCGGGGGCAGGTTGCTGAGCCGTGCCTCCTCCTGGCGCTCGTCGTCGCGGATCGCCAGCGCCATGCCGGGCTTGAGCATGGTGCCGTCACCCGGTGCGCCGGTGCGCTCGAACGCCACGGCGCCCTCGGCGACCTCGACGTTGAGCTGCGGACCCTCGCGGGCGACGTTGAATACCGTGCCGACGTCGCTGATCGTCGAGCCGCCGGAGCGCACCTCGAACGGCTGCGCGGCGTTGTGATGGACCTGGAAGGACGCCTCGCCCCGGTCCAGCATCGCATAGCGGCCGTTGGCGCGGTCGAGGGTGACCCGGGTACCGCCGTTGAGCTCGATGATCGTGCCGTCGCGCAGCGTCACCTTGCGCCGCGTCCCGGTCGGCGTCTCGACGCTGTACAGGCCGTCATCGGCGGTCGGCAGTTCGGCCGGCATCATCAGGGCGACCAGCAGCCCGGCCGCCAGCGCGCCGCCACCAGCCGCCGCCAGCCGGAACCGTCGCCGCGCCGGCAGCCGGTCGTTCGCCGCCAATTCGCTCGCCGGTGTCTCGTGAAGCTGCAGGACCGGCGCCAGCATCGCATCGTCGAGCGTCACCCGGTCATAGGCATCGCGGTGCGCCGCATTTTCCAGCCACAGGGTAAAGCTCCGCCAATCCGCAGCCGTGGCCTTGCCCAGCCGCAAGTGCCAGGCGATCGCCTGGTCGACGATATCGGCGGGTCCATTCTCCATCAATTCGGCTGTCGGCTCTCGTCTGGGTTCAGTCGCTCATGTTGAGGACGTCGCGGCGATCCGATACCCGCAACAGTGTCGCGCCCTGCATCATGAATAGCACGGTAAGCAAGCTGTAACCATTTCTCCACGGAACTGAGACTGGTGTCCATCTCCGTTGCGATCGCCTTCTGGCTGATCCCTTCGAAACGGAACATCCGGAACGCGCGCCTCGCCTTTTCGGGGAGTGCGGCCAGGGCAGCCTCGACCTGTGCCAGCCGGTCGCGCGCGATCAGGACCGCCTCGGCATCGGGCAGTTCCTCGGAGGTGGTCTGCAGCCCCTGCCAGGCATCGTCGCGAACCGTGCGCCGCAGCGCCGACCGCCGCCGGTCGGACGCGAGGTTGTTGGCCATCTGGTACAGATAGGCCGCCGGCTTGGCGACGGGCCCGGTCGCCAGTGTCTCCAGCCGCAGCCACATGTCCTGCAGCACGTCCTCCGCGTCGGCCGGGCTGGCCAAGCGTGCCGTCACCAGCCGCAACAGCATCGGACGCTCGGTCAGGAACACGGCGCGCAGCCCCGACGCGGTCATGCGAGCTTTGCCCGGCGAACGTCGCGGCGGAACAGCAACGCCAGGATCGCGGTGGCGATCAACCCCTGCAGCGCGGCGTGCCAGCCGGCGCCATCGACACCCAAGCGCCACAGCAGCAGCGGCAGCAGCGGATACAGGCCGAGGTTGGTCAGCAGCGCGACCGCCATCGACCGTTGCGGCAGGCCAAGGCCGGTCAGTCCCGCCGCCACGGGTGCGGAGGCCAACGCCGCCATCCGGCCCAGCGCGACCAGCACCAGCAGCGCCGTGCCCCCGACGAAGCTGCCGCCACCGAGCAGCGTCAGGAACCGCCCGCCGAGCACCGCCAGCACCGCCACGACGACCGCCCCCGCCGCCAGCGCCAGCAGCGCGCTGCGCCAGACGGTGTGCTTCAGCGCCTTGAACTCGCGCTTTGCGGCGAAGTCGGCGAGCACCGCATAGCTTGCCTGCGACAGCAGGACGGCGGGCTGTTGCAGGATCGAGGAGGCGCGCTGGGCCAAGGCGAACAGTCCCGCTGCCGCCGGGCCGAGCAGCCAGCCGATGGTCAGCGGCGCCAGATTGGGCGCAAGCTCGCGCAGGGTCAGGTCGAAGTTGGTGATCAGGATGAAGCGACCAAAGCCGGGCTTTCGTCCCGGTACGCCGCGCCACGGTCCCAGCAGCCGCTCGTCAGGCAACAGGCGCCGCCACGCGACCAGCGCCAGTCCCCACATCGCGATGCCCTCGACGATCGCCGCCGCCAGCCAGACGATGATGAAGCCGGTCAGGCCGCCGCCTGCCACCCAGACGCCGACCGCACCGACCAGCCGGACCAGCGGTGACAGCGTCTGGTGCAGGCCGATCAGGTCGAAGCGACGCGCCACCTGCAACAGGCCCTGCGGTGTCGCGCGGACCGTCGCGACGACCGCCAGGCTATAGGGTATCGCCAGCCGCATAGCGTCCGGGGTCCAGCCCAGCCGTGGCCCGACCAGCGGCACCAGCAGCGCCGCCACGGCGACCGCGACCGCCCCCAGCGCGAACTCGACCACCGCCATGAAGCGCACCGTCCGCGCCAGGTCGGGCGTGTCGCCGGCTGTCAGCGCCAGCGCGCCGTAACGCACGACGCCGTGGAAGCCCGAGAATGCGACGACGCTGCCGACCAGCACGACATAGCTGTTGACCAGGATCAGGACGCCATAGTCACGCGCGCCGAGGGTGTGCGTCACGATGACCAGGTACACCAGGCTGATCACCCCGGCCGCCGCCTTGCCGCCGAGCAGGTGCGCCAGATTGCCCAGGACACGCCGCAGCCCCGACGGGGGCAGGCTCAGGCTGGCAGCAGGCGGCATCGGCGTTCCTTATGCCGCGCCGGTCGAATTGTCAGGAGATCATTGCGGGTTGTCCGATCCGGCGACGTCACACCGGCATGAAGATCGGTTTCCTGTTCAACCACGACCAGATCCACCAGGTCGCTCATTCGCTGCCGATCGCGCTGGCGCTGGCCGAGGCCAATCCCCAGGTCGAGGTCGTCGTCGCGGTCACCAACGACCGGCTGGCCGCCGAGGTCGAGCGGCTGGCGGCCAAGCTGAGCCGCCCGGTAACGATGATCCGCCTCGGCCTGACCAGTCGCCTCGCCCGCTTCGCCGCGCGCTACCTCGAGGCGGTACTGCCGGTCACCAAGCTGGCGATCTACCGCGACAACCTGCCGTTCTTCCAAAGCCTCGACGCGCTGATCGTCGCCGAGAAGACATCGCTGCTGCTCAAGACCCGCTATGGCCTGGCGGACCTCAAGATCATCCACACCCGCCACGGCGCCGGCGACCGCGCCATCGGCTTCGACAAGGCGAGTGCCGGGTTCGACCACGTGCTGGTGTCCGGCAGCAAGATCCGCGACCGCCTGATCCGCGAGGCCGGCGTTCCCGCCGACCGGATCAGCACCGTCGGCTATCCCAAGTTCGACCTGATGCCCGAGACCCAGCCGAAGCTGCCGTTCCAGTCGAACGGCAAGCCGACCATCTATTACAATCCGCACCCCTCGCCGCACCTGTCGTCATGGTACGAGGACGGCCGCGCGGTGCTCGACTATTTCCTGAACGACGACCGCTATAACTTGATCTTCGCGCCGCACGTCATGCTGTTCCACCGCAAGTTCGTGGTGACCATCGACAAGCTGCGCATCGATCGTCCCGGCGTCATCGAGCAGCGCTATTACGATGCCCCCAACATCCATATCGATCTCGGCAGCTCAGCCTCGACCGACATGACCTATACCGCTGCCGCCGATATCTATCTCGGCGACGTCAGCAGCCAGGTCTATGAGTTCCTGCACCGGCCACGGCCGTGCCTGTTCATCGACAGCCACGATGCCGATTGGCGCGGCAACAAGAATTACGCGCACTGGCAGGCCGGCGAGGTCATCCCCGATGCCGAAAACCTCGGGGCGGCGCTCGACCGCGCCGTGGCCGGTCACGACCGCTTCCGCCCGGTCCAGCGCGAACTGTTCCAGCGCAGCTTCGAGCTCACCGCCGAACGCTCCGCCATGCGCGCCGCCCGCGCCCTGATGAACGTGCTAGCGCCGGTCGATCCGCTGGTCCTGCCCCAGAGCGTCCCGGTCGAGCCACTGGCCATCCCGGCCGCCGTCGAACGCGCCGCCTGAGGGTATTTGCCTCCGCTCCGGCGCTGTGAAACACAGGGCCGAGGCTGGGCGGGAATCCAAGACGAATGGCGCTGCGCAAGGACATCTGGCGGCCCGCGATCGTCGAGGCGACGATCGCCGAGATCGTCCGTCGCGGCGGCGTCGAGGGACTGCCGATCCACTGGCTGCCGCCGATGGGCTCGTTCCAGTTCCTCGCCGATCCGTTCGGACTGTGGCGCGACGGCTGGCTGTACGTCTTCGTCGAGGCCTATGACTACCGCGTCCGCATCGGCACCGTCGAAGTGCTGGTCTACGATGCCGACTATCGGTTGATCGAACGCCATCCGGTCCTCGCCGAGCCGTGGCACCTGTCCTATCCCCAGGTCTTCGAGGCCGAGGGCGAGACGTGGATGCTGCCCGAGGCCCATCGGTCCGGCCGCTTGACGCTCTACCGCGCTATCGATTTTCCGACGCGCTGGGAGCCGGCGCAGGTAATCGAGCTCGGCCACCCTGCAGTCGATGCGACCCCGGTGTTTCACGATGGGGTGTGGTGGCTGTTCTATACCTCGACCGGCACCGAGGCCGAGAAGATGGGGGCGCTCAACATCGCCTTTGCCGAGCGGCTGGGTGGACCGTGGCGCGCGCATTCCGCCAAGCCGGTGCGAACCGATGTCGCTGGCGGCCGACCGGGTGGCACGGCGTTCGTCATGGACGGCCGCCTGGTCCTGCCGGTGCAGGATTGCAGCGCGACCTATGGCGGCGCCATCCGCGCCCTGACGATCGAGCGGCTGACCCCGTCGCAGTTCGAGGCGACGCTCGGCCCCCGGATCGTGGCGCCCGCCGGCTTCGCGCCGTATGTCGAGGGTTTGCATACGCTTGCCGCCGCCGGGCAGGTCACGCTGATCGACGCCAAGCGGACCGAGCTTTCGGCGCAAGGGCTGGGCATCGAGATCCGGCGCGAAGCGGGCAAGCTGCGCCGACGGCTGGCGGGCTAAAGGGTCTTAAGCCGGTCGAGAATCGCCAGCCCGGTCGCCTCGAAGTGATCGGGCCCGAACCGCGACAACACGCGCTGGCGCGCCGCATCGCCCATTGCGGCCAGCGCCTTACGCCGGGCCAGTGCGGCGTCGAGCACTGCCGCCAGCGCGCTCGCATCGGCTGGCGGCACAGTCCAGCCGGTCACCTCCTGCTCGATCGAGAACGGCAGCTCCCCGACAGCAGAGGCGATCACCGGGAGCCCCGCCTGCATCGCCTCGTGCGCGGCAACGCACAGTCCCTCGGAACGCGACGGCTGCAGGTACAGGTGCAGGCCGGCGAGGAAAGCCCGCGGGTCGTCGGCATAGCCACCCAGCCGCAAGTTGGTGACGCCTGCTGCCTCGGCCTGCGCCTGCAACGCCGCCCGCGCCGCGCCGTCGCCGGCGATCGTCACCTCGAACGGCACGTCGCTGCGCAGCAGGGCAAGCGCCTCGACCAGCACGTCGTAGCCCTTGACCGGATGCAGCCGCCCCAGGCTACCGAGGCGCAACGGCTTGCCCGCCTGCCACGGCACGGCGCGCGGTGCGTCTGGATCGGCACGGAAGATCGGCCAGGTGACCAGGCGTTCTTTCGGGACGAGGAGTCGCGCCGCCGTCAGCCGCGTCACCGATTCCGAATCGCCGATCCACAGGCGCGACAGGCGTTGCGTCGCGCGCAACAGCCGGCGGTTGGTCGGGCGCAGGAACGCCGCATGCTGCCAGCTGACCACCGGCACCCGGCGCCGGAGGCCGACCAGCTGCCCGAGCAGCGTCGCGCGGGTCAGCGAAGTCCAGAGGTGCGTCGGCCGCCAGTCGCGGACCTGGGCGTCGAGCCAGCGCCACGCCGCAAAATGGTCGGTCTCGCCGCCGTCGCGGACGCGAACGTCCAGACCTGCTGCGGCCATCGACGCCAGGGCGCGCCCGTCGCGCCGGGTCAGTGCCAGCACGCGGACCTCGGCACCGCCGCGCTGCAGGACGCCGATCACCGACGGTACCGGCAGCGCCGCACCGCCGCCCTCGACCGAGTTGATGATGTACAGGATGCGCGGGCCGGTCATCCGAAGCTCTGCAGATAGGCGTCCGCCACAGGCCCGATGCGGAAGTGCGCTACGGCGGCAGCAAGCAGCGCCGGCGGTGGTGGCGCGCTGGCCAGCACCTCGCGCAGCGCCAGCGCCAATGACGGCGCATCGTCGATGGGAACCACCCGGCCGAACTCGGGCCCGGTCAGCAGTTCGCGCGTCGCCGGGGTGCAATCCGTCGCGATCACCTGCCGGCCGGCTGCGAGCGCCTCGACGACGACCGCCGGGAAACCCTCGAACTGCGACGACAGCACGAGCAGCCGCGCCTCGTCGAGCCACGGCCGCGTGTCCCCGACCAAGCCGGGCAGGTCGACCCGATTGCCGAGGTCCAGCTCGTCGATCAGGCGGCGGAGCCGCGCCTCATTGGGACCGGCGCCGACGATGACCAGCCGCGCCGCCGGATCGTCGATCATGGCAAAGGCACGGATCAGCGTCGCATAGCCCTTGATCGGGACCAGTCGTCCGGCCGCCAGGATCGTTCGGTTGCCCGGCGGCACCGGGCTCAGCGGTGGTGCTTCGTCTTCCAGTGCGGGCAGGGGCAGCGCGACGGCGACACGGCGGAACAGGATGCGGTCGGCATCGCGCCGCATCGATTCGGCGAGCGTCACGACGCGGTCGGCCCCGCTCAGCAGCCGCCGCATCCGCCGGTCGAACGCCAATTGTCGCCAGCGCCCGCGCTGCGGCTTGTCGAGCGAGGCACTGACCTGTGCCAGGATGAAGGGCCGGTGCGGCGGCGGCAGGGAACGCAGTGCGGGGATCACCGACCAGTGATAATTACCGGGAATGAAGCAGGCCTCGATGCGCCGCTGCCGGAAGCATTCGGCGGCAAAGCGTGCCAGCCGCTGGCGCGACAGGGCAGAGCGGGCGATCGGCGGGTCGGCGGCGACGATCTCCACGTCCGGTCCCGCCAGCATGCCGAGCGGGCCGTCGGTCGAACCGCAGAAGATCGTCACCGCGACGCCGCGTGCCGCCCAGGCGCGGGCCAGCCGCAGCGCGATCCGCTCCGTCCCGCCGAGCGCGAAGTCGTGCAGCACGATGCCGATCGAGGCTGGGGTCGCGCTCAAGCCGGCCGCGCCATCGCCTGCAGGAACAGCGGCGAGGCGAGGTGGCGGGCCAGCCAGGCGTGAAGCCCGGGCACGGCCTGCGCCTCGAACCACGCCGCATCCACCGCCGCGAACTGCCGCACGAACGGAAGGACCGCCATGTCGGTGAGCGAGCGATGGTCGCGGCACAAATTGTCCCGCCCCGCCAGCCGCGCGTCGTACCCGGCGAGCATCGCCAGCGCCGCCGCTCGGTGCTCGACCGCGACGGAGCCGTGCCGCTCAGGGTATTTGTAGCGGTCGAGGTGATGCTTGAACTCACCGTCGCTGGCCGCGATCAGCGCCGCGTCATCGCCGGCCAGCCAGTCCTCCGGATCGGCCTGCGCCAGCGCCCAGCGCATGATGTCGAGGCTCTCGTCGATGACCGAGCCGTCGGGCAGCACCAGCACCGGCACCGTCCCCTTCGGCGATGCGGCGAGCAGCGCCGCCGGCTTGTCGCGCATCGATACCTCGACCGGCTTGAACGCGACCCCGGCGACCAGCAGCGCGAGGCGCGCCCGCATCGCATAGGGACAGCGTCGGTAGCTGTAGAGCAGCGGTGGCTCAGCCACGAACCGGCCGGGGCCGCACCGCGCCGATATGGACCTCGCCGCGCGCCTCGGCCAGCTGCGCCTGGCGGTGGCGTTCGGCGTAGCCGGCGCGTTGCTCGTCGTCGCGCGTCGCGTGGCAGGCCGGGCAGCTCTCGCCCTCGACGTACAGCGGCGAGGCGCGGTCGGCCTCGCTCACCGGCATCCGGCAGGCGCGGCACAGCTCGAAGCTGCCGCGCTGGAGATCGTGCCCGACCGCGACACGCTCGTCGAAGACGAAGCACTCGCCCTGCCACAGGCTCTCCTCGGGCGGCACCGTCTCGAGGTACTTCAGGATACCGCCGCGCAGGTGATGGACGTCCGCCACCCCCTCCGCCTTCAGGAAAGCCGTCGCCTTCTCGCAGCGAATGCCACCGGTGCAGAACATCGCGACCCTGGGACTGTCACCGAACGTCTCGCGGTTCGCGCGAAACCACGCCGGAAAGTCGCGAAACGTCCGCGTGCCCGGGTCGATCGCCCCGGCAAAGCTGCCGATCGCCACCTCATAATCGTTGCGCGTGTCGACGACGATCGTCCCCGGCGCGGCGATCAGCGCGTTCCAGTCGCCCGGCTCGACATAGTCGCCATTGTCCAGCGGATCGATGTCGGGCTCGCCCATGGTGACGATCTCGCGCTTGATGCGGACCTTCATGCGGTGGAACGGCATCGCTTCGGCGTGTGAGATCTTGGCCTCCAGCCTCGCGCAGCCCGGCAGCGCGCGTATCACGCCAAGCATCGCCTCGATCCCCGCCGCCGGCCCGGCGATGGTGCCGTTGATACCCTCCGGCGCCAGCAGCAGCGTGCCCTTGATCCCGGCCTTGGCACACGCCTCCGCCAGGGGGCCCGCCAGCGCGGCGCAGTCCTCGAAGCGCGTGAAGCAGTAAAGCGCCGCGACCGTGATCGGTGGCGTGTCCAAGCGTCAGACCGGACGGGGCAGCCGCCGCTCGACGAACAGCACCGCCACCGCGGCAACCACCAGGCAGGCGGACAGGAACAGCATCGGCGTCAGGTCGCTGCCGGTCGAGTCGCGGATACGCGGCACCACGGTCTGTGCGACGAAGCCGCCAAGATTGCCGACCGAGTTGATCGCGGCGAACCCGGCAGCGGCGCTGGCGCCGGTCAGGAAGCGCGGCGGCAGGCTCCAGAACACCGGCTGCCCGGCAAAGATCGCGGGGGCGGCGATGCACAGCATGGCGAACTGCAGCGGCGCGCCGGGCACGATGACGCTGAGCAGCAGGAACAGCGCCGCGATCAGCGCCGGCCCGGCGATATGCCAGCGCTGATCGTGGAATTTCGCAGCGTGGCGCGGCACATAGAACAGCGCCAGCCCGACCAGCGTCCAGGGGATGACGTTGAGGAAGCCGTTGACCGTGTTCGACACGCCGAAGCCCTTGACGATGGTCGGCAGCCAATAGCTCAGCCCGTAAGCCGCGAGCGGAAACCCGACATAGGCGGCGCACAGCATCAAGACGCGCGGATCGGTCAGCGCGCGCAACGGGTTCTCATGCTTCGAGGGCGGTGCCGCGGCGCGCTCGGCATCGAGCACGCCGGTCAGCCAGTTCTTCTGCTCGTCGCTCAGCCACGATGCCTTGGCCGGGCCGACCGGCAGCTTCGCCAGCAGCACCGGCACCAGCAGCAGCGCCGGGATACCGGTCGCCAGGAACACCCATTGCCAACCCCTGAGGCCCGCCGCGCCGTCGAGATCGAGCAGCATGCCGCCGATCGCCGCGCCGACCGCATTGGCGACGGCGCTGGCCAGCATGAACGAGCCGATCGCCCGCGCCCGGTGCGCCTGCGGAAACCACAGGGTCAGCGCGTACAGCACGCCGGGAAAGAACCCTGCCTCCGCCGCGCCGAGCAGGAAGCGCAGGATGTAGAACATCGTCGGGCTGTTGGTGAAGCCGAGCAGGATGGTGACGATACCCCAGCTCAGCATGATCCGGGCGAACCAGCGCGGCGCGCCGACCTTCTCCATGATCAGGTTGCTCGGCACCTCGAACAGGAAATAGCCGATGAAGAACAGCGCCGCGCCGAGGCCGTAGGCGGCTTCGCTGAGCCCGAGGTCGCTGACCATCTGGAGCTTGGCGTAGGAAACGTTCTGCCGGTCGATATAGGCGACCATGTAGGTCAGCCCGAGCAGCGGCATCAGTTTCAGCGCCACCCGCCGGACAGTCGCTTGTCCCAGTTCGTCCATTTTTCCCGGCCCCCAAGTGCTTTGATCGACTCGTCGTCAATTGTGCGACGAAGCGCAAGTGGTGATCGTCTTGCCAATGTCTCGCCGGACTGCCTTATGGACCGGCGGGGAGAAGATCATGAGCGGTGCGGGCGGGCTGGGCAGGACGGGCGGACGGCGGCGCTGGCCGCGCTATCTGCTGGGTGCGCTGGCGCTGCTGGTCCTGCTGGTGATCCTCGCCGCCGGGCTGTTCTGGTGGCGAACAGCACGGCGCGGCTCGACGGGCGACTGCAGCTCGCGGGTCTGAACGCCCCGGTGACGATCGTCCGCGACGCGGCGGGCATCCCGACGATCACCGCCGCGAACCGCCACGACCTCGCTTTCGCGCTCGGCTATCTCCACGGCCAGGAACGCTTTTTCGAGATGGATCAGCTGCGTCGCGCCGCCGCCGGCGAACTCGGCGCCTTGTTCGGCGGCAGCACCGCAGCCCTCGACCGCAAGCTGCGTATCCACCGCTTCCGCGCCCGGGCCGAGGCGGCGCTGGCGGCGATGCCGGCGCCCGAGCGCGCCGTGCAGGACGCCTATACCGCCGGGGTCAACCACGGCCTCGGCGACCTGGGGGCCGCGCCCTTCGAATATCTGCTGCTGCGGGGCAAGCCGCAGCCGTGGCGGGCGGAGGATTCGCTGCTGGTCGTCTATGCGATGTACCTCGACCTGCAGGGCATCAACCCCGGCGACGAACTGGCGCGAGCCAGGGCAGGGGCGCGTGGTGGCCATGCGATGGGCGACTTCCTGTTCCCGTCCGGGTCCGAGCTCGACGCGCCGATCGACGGATCGACGCTGCCCGAGCCGCCGATGCCGGTGCGCTATGGCCCCGACACGCCGGCGGCCCCAGGGCAGGGCGTCGACGAGGTGCCGATCAAGGGCAGCAACAATTGGGCGGTCGCAGGCAGCCTGACCGCGACCGGCGCGGCGCTGGTCGCCAACGACATGCACCTCAGCAACGCGCTGCCCAACATCTGGTACCGCGCCCGGCTGGTGCAGACTGGGCCGGGCGGCTTCACCACCAACGGCGTGACGCTGCCAGGCGGCTCGACGATCGTTGCGGGCAGCAACGGCCACATCGCCTGGGGGTTCACCGACGCCTATATCGACACCCATGACGCGGTGATCCTCGACGCCGTGCCGGGCGATCCACTGTCCTATGCCACGCCCGCTGGCCCGCGAAAGCTGGTGCGGACCCCCGAGCGCCTGTGCGTCCATGCCGATTGCTCGACGATGATCGTCGAGGAGAGCATCTGGGGCCCGGTCACCGATCGCCTGCCGGATGGCCGGCGCGTCGTCGAGCGCTGGTCGGCGCATGATCCGGGTGCGGCGGGGCTCAGCGCGCTGCTGGCGCTCGAACATGCGGCGACGGTGACCGAGGCGGTCGCCATCGCGCACGGTGCCGCGATTCCGCAGCAGAACTTCGTCGTCGGCGACTCGGCGGGCAACATCGCCTGGACGATCATCGGCCGCGTGCCGGCTCGCTTCGGCATTGACGGACGCTGGCCGGCAAGCTGGGCCGATGGCAGCCGCGGCTGGCACGGCTATCTGCCCGACGACCGGATCCCGGTCGTGATGAACCCTGCCGGCGGGCGCATCTGGACCGCCAATTCGCGGGTCGTCGGCGGTGCGGCGTATGCGCTGCTCGGCGACAGCGGCTATGATAGCGGAGCGCGCGCCGCCCGCATCCGCGACCGGCTGCTGGCGCACGACAGGTTCACGCCGCGCGACATGCTGTCGATCCAGCTCGACGACCAGAGCGACCGCAACCGCTTCTGGCAGGCGGAGCTGCTGCGCGTCTTGGGCAACGGCAGGGGCGACCCGAAGCTGGGCGGCATGATCCCCTATGTCCGCGACTGGAACGGCCACGCCGACGCCGGGTCGGTCGGCTACCTCCTGATCGCCAAGTTCCGCACCGAGACGATGAACCTGGTCTATGCCGCCTATGTCGGCACGCCGGAGGGCAGCGAGGGACGCCGCAGCTATGCCGGCGGCCAGTCCGACGGCCCGATGCGCCGCCTGCTCCGCGCACGCCCGGCCGCGCTGGTGCCGCCGGGTTTCGCCAGCTGGGATGCGGTTGAGGCCAAGGCGTTGGGCAACGTTGCGGCTGCGGTCGACAAGGCCGGCGGCGGGCTGGCGGCGTTCACCTGGGGTGCGTTCAACGTCGCCGGGGTGCATCATCCGCTGGCGAACGCGATCCCGTTGCTGGGGCTGCTGACCGACCCGCCGGAGATGGCGCAGAACGGCGACAGCGGCGTGCCGCGCGCCAAGAGCCCGGGTTTCGGACCCAGCGAGCGCTTCGCCGTGTCGCCCGGCCATGAGGCGCAGGGCCTGATGCACATGCCCGGCGGCGAGGCGGGCAATCCGCTGTCGCCCTATTACCTCGCCGGGCATCGCGACTGGCTGGAGGGCCGCCTGGCGCCGTTCCTGCCGGGGCCGGGGAAATGGACCTTGGTGCTGGCGCCGGCGAAGGTGCGCTGAATTCGGCTGCGTTGATTTAACTGCCCCCCTCCCGGAACGGGAGGGGACGGGGGTGGGACTTGGCATGAACTCCGCCTGCCGACCTCGTGGAAGACCCACCCCCGGCCCCTCCCGTTCCGGGAGGGGAGCAGGAAGAAGCAGCGCTTGAGAATGACGTGCCGATATGGTACATGTGTTGAGTTAGACTTGCGCTTTCGGCACAAAATTAGCGCGAAAAAGCCGCTTCCGGCTTACTTGCTCATCGTCGAGCGCGTCTCCAGCATCGCCGCCGCAGCCTTCGGCGTCAGCTTGTCGGCGTCACGGTCGACCGCGAGGTTGGCGGCGCGCATCCGGTCGACCGGGACGCTGCCGACCAGCGGGCGCAGGCTGGCGAGGAATTCGGCATCGGCACGACGGCGGGGCGAGACCAGCAGCAGCGCGTCATAGCCCGGAATGGCGTGGCGCGGATCGGCCAGCACGACCAGGCCTTGCGCCGCGATCCGCCCGTCGCTGGAGAAGGCGGAGATGACGTCGGCGGTGCCGCTCGCCAGCGCGCGGTACATGAAGGTCGGCTCATAGGCGCGGGCATGCCCGAAGCGCAGGCCATAGGCGGTGACGACGGCGCGCCACTCCGGCCGGGTCTGGAACTCTATGTCGGAACCCAGGGTCAGCCGGCCGGACACGCGCGCCAGGTCGGCGATCGACTTGACGCCGAGGCGCTCGGCGGTGTCGCGGCGCATGGCGAGGACATAGGCGTTCTCGAAACCCAGCGGGCCGACGACGCCGACATGGCTGCGGCCCTGCAGGTCTCGGATCAGTTCGGGCAAGGCGGGGTTGTCGTCGCGCTTCAGGATGGTCGTCGCCAGCGTCCCGGCATAGTCGACATAGACGTCGATATCGCCCGCCGCGAGCGCCCGGAACGCCACCGCCGAGCCGAGCCCGCTGCGCTGCTCGACCGCATAGCCGCGCGCTTTCAGCCGGTCCGAGATGAGCTCGGCGAGGATGTACTGCTCGGAGAAGTTCTTGGCCCCGACGACGACCGGATGCGCGGCGGTTGAGCGGTGCGCACCGGCGACCGCAAGGACACCGATCAGTGCGAGGCCCGCCGCGCCGGCAATGATCCGGGCGCGTGAGCCCTTGGCGAGGCCGTGCTCGATGCTGGCGAGCAGCAGGTCCACCGCGATCGCCAGTGCGGCAGCGGCGATGCAGCCGGTGGCGACGGCGACCCAGTCCTCGGTCTGCAAGCCGCTAAAGATGAAGTCGCCGAGGCTCGTCGCGCCGACCGGGGTAGCGAGCGTCGCCGCGCCGATCGTCCACACCGCAGCGGTGCGGACACCCGCCATGATCACCGGCGCGGCGAGGGGCAGCTCGACCTGCAGCAGGCGCTGGGCGCGTGTCATGCCGAGCCCGTCGGCGGCCTCGATCACGTCGGCATCGACGCCGGTCAGGCCAGTCACCGCGCCGCGCAGGATCGGCAGCAGGGCGTAGAGCGTCAGCGCCAACAGTGCCGGCAGGAAGCCGAGCACCGGCAGGTCGATCCCGCTGGCCTGGCGCAGCGCGAGCAGCAGCGGATAGAATAGCGCCAGCAGGGCGAGGGCCGGGATGGTCTGGATCAGCGAGGCCACCCCGAGCACCGGCCCCCGGCTGCGCCGCCGCGCCAGCATCAGAGCGACCAGCGGCAGCGCGATCAGCAGCGCCAGTCCAAGCGCGGCGGCGCTGAGGGCGATGTGCGCGGACAGGCGCTCGAGGAGCAGCGGCCAGTTCATCGCAAGGCCGCGATGCGCTCGGCCTGGCGGCGCGGGACGGCGATCATCTCGGCAACCTGCGGGTCGGGGTGACCGGCGAGCAGTTCCGCAGGCGTGGCGTCGGCAACCACCGCACCGGTGCGCAGGACGATGATCCGGTCGGCGAGGAGCAGCGCCTCCTGCACGTCGTGGGTGACCATCAGACTGGTCATGCCGAGTTCGTCGTGGAGCGCCCGGTAGCGCGTGGCGAGGGCGTCACGGGTCAACGGGTCGAGGGCGCCGAACGGCTCGTCGAGCAGCATCAGCTTCGGCCCTGCCGCGAGCGCCCGGGCGAAGCCGACACGCTGGCGCTGGCCGCCGGACAGCTGCGCCGGCCTGCGGTCGGCGACGTCGCGGGGCAGGTCGATCAGGTCGAGCAACTCGCTGGTGCGCGCCGCGATGCGCGCACCGTCCCAGCCGAGCAGGCGCGGCACCACGGCGATGTTCGCGCTGATGCTAAGGTGCGGGAACAGGCCGATGCCCTGGAAGACATAGCCGATCCGGCGGCGCAGTTCGGCCGCCGGCTGCGCCGCGACGTCGGTTCCGTCGATCAGGACGGCGCCCGAATCGGGCACGACCAGCCGGTTGACGGTTTTGAGCAGCGTCGTCTTGCCGGAGCCCGAGCCGCCGACCAGCGCGACGAAACTGCCGCTGGCGATATCGAGGTCGACGTCCGACAGCGCCGCCACCGCGCCGTAGCGCTTCCCGACTCCGTCGAAGCGGACCTGGGTCAAGCCGCCGCCGCGACCGTGGCGAAACTGTCGGCGACCAGCTCATAGCTGTGGCGGCGGGCCTGGTGGTCGTGGAGGATGTTGACCGGCATGACCTCGTCGGGGCCGTACTCGACCGCGGCCGCCTCGATCCCGGCACGGACCTTGCCCGGCGTCCCGACCTGCGGGTTTTCCGTTAGCCAGGCCGGGATTTGGGACTGGTCGAGGACGCTAAGCTTCAACGACACGGATGCCCTCCGGTCTCGCGGCGGCGCGCTGGGGCAGCTTGTCGAGGATCGCCAGCCGCTCGGCCTCGCTGGCGTTCGGCCAGGCGATGATCTCGTCGATGGTCCGGGCGCAGCCGAGACACCAGCCGCTCGACGGGTCGATGGCGCAATGCTGGATGCAGGGTGAGGCGGCGGCCATCGACGCTATATGGCACCGGGGAACGGCGGTTTGAAGGCGGGGCGGGAGCGCGAGCGCAGATGACGCGGCAACAGCGGCGAACCTCAGGGTAGGCGTCATCCCGGCGTAGGCCGGGACCCATTCTCTCAGGCTGCTGCAGGAGGGGGCGGAGAGTCGGGCGGTTGTCGGAGGTCGGGCGTGATGGGTCCCGGCCTTCGCCGGGATGACGGGTGGCAAGGGAGGGCACGGGCAAAGCCCGTGCTGGCGTCGGACGAGCGGTCGAAGGACCTGCTCGCCGGCCGGTCTTGCGCGAGTCCGCGCATAGCTCGGCGAGTGCAAGGGCACTCGTTTCGCTATGCGCGGCCGCGCTGCGACTAGAACGCTGCGGTTACGCTCGCGACGACGCCGTCCTTGCGGTTGTGCGAGGAGGCGAAGCTGTTCCGGTCGAGGTTGTTGCCGATGTACTGCACGCCGACGGTCAGGAACTTATACTTGAAGTCGGCACCGACCATGTAGTCGATCTTGCTGCTGGAGCCGTAGTCGAAGGCGCCATTTTCATAGCCGACCGACGCCTTGACGGTGATCGGCGAGTTGGGAATGCCGATCGCGCCGAGGCCGTAGACATAGATGTTGTCCTCGGCGGTGTTGCCCTGGTTCGGGGCATAGTTCGCGCCGAGCGTCACCGAAAGCGGGCCGACGGCACCGGCGACCGAGACGAAGGGCTCGTAATAGGCGACGTCATGGCCGCCCGGGTAAACGTAGCCGATGACGCCGACGGTCGGGGTGATCGCGCCGAACGCCTTGGAGAAACCGGCGGTAAGGTCGATCTCCTGCGACGAACCGTTCGAGGTCGCGGTCGCGCCGATCGGGTCGATGCTGGAGCCCCAGATGCCGACGAACAGGCCCGAGGAATGAGTTGCGGTGATGCTCGCCTGGCCCGCGATATCGCGGTCGCTGAGCGAGACGCCGCGGAAGCGATAGTCGGTGACGAACGCTGCGGTGCCGGTGATCGTGATAGCCGGTGCCGGTGCTGCAGCTTCCTGCGCATGGCCGACGTTGCCCAGCAGCATTGCTGCCGAAAGCGCGAAAAGGCTTACGCCACGGTTCGAGATCTTCATTGTTGACCACTCCCTGCTCGCCCGCGCGGCTGTGCCGGCGGGTCATCGTGCTGATCTGTGCACCCGCTCGGGCATCCGTGGTTCACGGCAGTCTTGTTGAACCAAAAGTGCCAAGCTTTTGTGCGTTGCACAACTGCTGATTACGGCAGTCACACATTGTGAAGCTATGTGGATTTCCAGCAACACGCATTACAGCGCCGTAAAAGGCTGAGCGCGAGGACAGGGAATGAAAAAAGAGGCCGGTAGCGAACTACCGGCCTCTAGTAAAATCCTTGGGGAGGATCGCCATATTGGCCTGATTGTTGTGCACTGCAGCAAAGCGATTTGCAACAACAATCTGCACGACCGTTCAACTTTTTCGGTGCTCCACCGTACAAACCACGCATTTCAGCCATTTCGGCAGGGGGACAAGCATTTTGCGCGAAGCCGCACACCGTCCTAGAAGGAGGTCATGAGTGACCTGTTTGCCGCTTCCACACCGTCGACCGACTATGATGCCAGCCATATCGAGGTGCTCGAAGGGCTGGAGCCAGTGCGCCGCCGCCCCGGCATGTACATCGGCGGCGTCGACGAGCGTGCCCTCCACCACCTAGCCGCCGAAGTCCTCGACAATGCCATGGACGAGGCCGTTGCCGGTTTCGCGACGCGAATCGAGGTTGTGCTGGAGGCCGACCAGAGCCTGAGCATCACCGACAACGGTCGCGGCATCCCGGTCGACGCCCATCCGCGCTATCCCGACAAGTCGGCGCTGGAGGTCATCATGACCATGCTCCACTCGGGCGGCAAGTTCAGCGGCAAGGCCTATGCGACCAGCGGCGGCCTGCACGGCGTCGGCGTCTCGGTGGTCAACGCGCTGAGCGTGCGGCTGACCGTCGAGGTGGCGCGCAACCGCGAGCTGTTCCGCCAGAGCTTTTCGCGCGGCTTCCCGACGACGCCGCTGGAGAAGCTCGGCGCGGTGCCGAACCGGCGCGGAACGACGATCGCCTTCATGCCCGATCCCGAGATCTTCGGGGCGGAGGCGCGCTTCAAGCCGGCGCGGCTATACCGGCTGGCGCGATCGAAGGCCTATCTGTTTCGCGGCGTCGAGATCCGCTGGCGGTGCGCGCCGGAGCTTATCGTCGACGACACGCCCGCGACCGCCAGCTTCCAGTTTCCCGGCGGCCTTGCCGACCATCTGCGCGAGCAGCTCGGCGATCGCGACCTGGTGACGCCGCAACTGTTCGAGGGTCGCGCCGACCTGCCGCTAAACGAGCACGGTGTCTCGCAGGGCGCGGTCGAATGGGCGGTGGCCTGGCCGTTGTACGGCGAGGGCTCGGCCAGCTATTATTGCAACACCATCCCGACCCCCGACGGCGGCACCCACGAGGCCGGGCTGCGCGCCGCCCTGTTCAAGGGGATCAAGGGCTTTGCCGGGCTGATCAAGCAGAAGAAGGCCGACGAGGCAGCGCCCGAGGACGTCATGACGGGTGCCGAGATCATGCTGTCGCTGTTCATCCGGGAGCCGCAGTTCCAGAGCCAGACCAAGGACCGGCTGACCAGCCCCGAGGCGGCGCGACTGGTTGAGAATGCGGTGCGCGACCATTTCGACCATTGGCTGTCCGACCAGCAGGAGCGCGGGCGAGCGCTGCTCGGCTTCGTGCTCGAGCGCATGGACGAGCGGCTGCGGCGCCGCGCCGACCTGGCGACCAAGCGCAAGACCGCGGTCAACAAGCGCAACCTTCGCCTGCCCGGCAAGCTGACCGACTGCACCCGCGCCGATGCGACCGGCACCGAGCTGTTCATCGTCGAGGGCGATTCGGCCGGCGGCTCGGCCAAGCAGGCGCGCGACCGCAACACCCAGGCGGTGCTGCCGATTCGCGGCAAGATCCTCAACGTCGCCAGCGCCAATGCCGCCAAGATCGGCGCGAACGTCGAGATCGGCGACCTGATCCTGGCACTCGGCTGCGGCACGCGGGCCCAGTATCAGCCGGCGGCGCTGCGCTACGAGCGCGTCGTCATCATGACCGACGCCGATGTCGACGGCGCGCACATCGCGACGCTGCTGATGACGTTCTTCTTCCAGGAGATGCCGGGGCTGGTCCGCGACGGCCATTTGTTCGTCGCCCAGCCGCCGCTGTACCGCATGGCGCAGGGTGGCACCGTCGCCTACGCCCGCGACGACGCCCACCGCGAGGAGCTGCTGCGCACCCTGTTCAAGGGCAACCGCGCCAAGGTCGAGGTCGGTCGCTTCAAGGGCCTCGGCGAGATGGCCGCCTCGCAACTGCGCGAGACGACGATGGACCCGGCCAAGCGGACGCTGCTCAAGGTGACGTTGCCGACCGACTATGACGAGAAGGCGTCGGTCAACGACCTCGTCGAGCGGCTGATGGGGCGTAACCCGGAACACCGCTTCGCCTTCATCCAGGCCAGCGCGGCTCAGGTCGAGGCGGAGTCGATCGACGCCTGAGATGGGCGCAATGTCCGTCGCGGTGCGGGTTCTCGCTGCCTGCACCGTCTGAGCAGCCGCGCCGGGGTCTCGCCAGCGGTGCCCTCGTAAGCGCTTAGGCATCTGGCACGCTGTCGCTCACGCGGATCTGCGCTATGGGTGCGAAACGATCCGACGCCGCGAGGGACTTGACCATGGCCGATGCCGAGCTGCCCGCCGCCGCCAATTCACCGGGCGCGGTCAAGCAGCCGACGCGGCCCAGGCTGTTGTCGGTGCTCGGGCCGGGACTGATCACCGGCGCCTCGGACGACGATCCCAGCGGCATCGCCACCTATTCGCAGGCGGGGGCGCAGTTCGGCTATAATCTCGGCTGGGTCATGCTGTTCAGCTGGCCGCTGATGTGCGCGATCCAGGAGATCAGCGCGCGGATCGGCCGGGTGACCGGACGCGGCATCGCGGGCAATCTCAAGCGGCACTATCCGCGCCCGGTTCTGTACACGCTGATTTCGCTGCTGATCGTCGCTAACACCATCAACATCGGCGCCGACCTGGGCGCGATGGCGGCGGCGTTGAAGCTGGTCGTCGGCGGGCCGCACCTGCTGTGGGTGGCGGGGTTCGCGCTGCTGTCGCTGACGCTGGAAACCTTCGTGCGCTACTCGCGCTACGTCTCGGTGCTGAAGTGGCTGACGCTGTCGCTGTTCGCCTATGTCGGGGTGGCGCTGACCGTGCACATTCCCTGGGGCGAGGTGGCGCTGCGGCTGGTGGTGCCGCACATCACGCTGACCGCGGGTTATCTCACCGTCGTCGTCGCGATCCTCGGGACGACGATCAGCCCTTACCTGTTCTTCTGGCAGGCCGAGGAGGAGGTCGAGGAGGTCAAGGAGCGCAAAGGCGCGGTGCCGCTCAACCGCGCGCCGGAGCAGGCGCCGACCGAGTTCAGGCGCATCCGCTGGGACACCTATATCGGCATGGGCTTTTCAAATCTGGTGGCGCTGTTCATCATCCTGACCACGGCGGCGACGCTGCACGCGCAGGGGATCACCGACATCGAGACGTCGGCCCAGGCGGCTGAGGCGCTGCGCCCGATCGCCGGGCCGTACGTGTTCCTGATCTTCGCGCTGGGGATCATCGGCACCGGGCTGCTGGCCCTGCCGGTGCTGGCGAGCTCGACGGCCTATGCGGTGGGCGAGACGCTGGGCACCCACGTCGGGCTGGCGCGCAAGGTCGGCCGGGCGAAGGCTTTCTACGGAGTGATCGCGGGGGCGACGCTGGTCGGGGCGGCGATGAACTTCACGTCGCTCGATCCGGTCAAGGCGCTGTTCTACAGCGCGGTGCTCAACGGCGTCGTCGCGGTGCCGATCATGGCGATGATGTTGCTGATGGCGAGCCGCAACGACGTGATGGGCAGCTTTACGCTGTCGCGCCCGATGAAGGCGGTCGGTTGGCTGACGACTTTGGTGATGGGCGTCGCGGCGATCGGCATGTTCGCGACTATGTAAATCAGGCGAACCAGTCGCCGGTGTAGCTCAGGCGAGCAGGAACTCGACGATGGCGCGGACCTTGGCCTGGCGCCACTGCGGCGTCGGGGCGATCAGCCACCATGACTGCGCCGAGGGCTCCGGCTCACCGATCGGGACCACGCGGCCAGCGGCAAGGTCGGCAGCCGCCAGCGTCGCGGGCACCTTTGCGAGACCCAACCCGAGCGCCGCGGCATCGAGCGCCAAGCCGGCATCGGCGACGGTCAGCCCGGTGGCCTCCAGGTCGCCGGGGTGGGCGATGCGCGAGCCGTCCGCCTCGGCTCCGGGCGCGCCGACGAGCACCAGCGTTTCCGCAGCGATGACCCGGCCGTGGATGCCTTCCTCCTGCGGTTCCCCGTCGAAGACGATGGCGAGGTCGAGGTTGGCCTGGGTAAAATCGACCGCACCGTCGCTGGCCGCGAGCACGAAGCGCACTTCCGGATTGGCGCGGGCATAGCCGGCCAGCCTTGCTGCGAGCCACTTGGCGGTGAAATCGCGCGGCGCGGCGATGGTCAGCACCCGCGAGCCCTGTGCGTCCTGCAGGATCCGCACCGACTCCTCGAACTGCAGGAAGCCGGCGCGCAGCGCGGGCAGGGCGCGCTCGGCCTCCGGGGTCAGCTCCAGGTTGCGCGTCATCCGCTTGAACAGCACGACGCCGAGCGTGTCCTCCAGCGCCCGGATCTGCTGCCCGACCGCAGCCGGGGTCACCGCCAGCTCGTCCGCCGCCTTGGTGAACGACAGATGGCGCGCCGCCGCATCGAAGACGCGCAGCGCGTTCAAAGGCAGGTGGGTGCGCTTCAATTCAAGCTCGTGCGGGCATGCGGGCTGTCGAGCGAGAACAGCGGGATCGCGACCTCGAACAGCTCGCCGTCGGCGGCCATGGCGTAGGTACCGTGCATCGTGCCCGACGGCGTCGACAGCGGGCAGCCGGAGACATAGTCGAAGCTGTTGCCCGGCTCGATCAGCGGCTGCTCGCCGACGACGCCCTCGCCCTGAACCTCTTCGGTGCGGCCGCGGCCATCGGTGATGATCCAGTGGCGGGCGATCAGCTGGACGTCGCGCTCGCCGCCGTTCTCGATGCGGATGTGATAGCTCCAGACGAAGACGCCCTGCTCCGGGTCCGACTGGTCGGGCAGGAAGCTCGGGTTGACGCGCACCGTGACGCCCGCCGTCGTCGCCGCATAAGGAAAGAACGCCTGCATCATAGCCCGGCCTTCTCCAGCGCCTGCGACAGGTCGGCGATCAGGTCGCGGTGATCCTCCAGCCCGACCGACAGCCGCAGCATGCCCTCGGTAATGCCCATCTCCTCGCGCACCGCCGGCGACACGCTGGCGTGGGTGCTCGACGCCGGATGGGTCATCAGCGACCGCGAGTCGCCGAGGTTGTTGGAAATGTCGATCAGCTCCAGCGCGTCGAGCAGGGCGTGGGCCTGGACGCGATCCTCGACGAACAGCGCGATGATCGTGCCGCCGCCGCTCATCTGGCGCATCGCCAGTTCGTGCTGCGGATGGCTCGGCAGGCCAGGGTACAGCAGCTTCGGCACGCGGGCTTCCAGCGCCTTGGCGACTGCAGTGGCGTTATCGACGGCACGCCGGACGCGAAGGTCCATCGTCTCCAGCGACTTGAGCACGACCCAGGCGTTGAAGGCGCTGAGCACGGGCCCGGTGTGGCGCGCCATCGCCATGTAGGTGTCGTTCATCCAGCCCGCCGGCCCGAGGATCGCCCCGGCCAGCACGCGGCCCTGGCCGTCCATGTGCTTGGTCGCGGAATGCGCGACGACGTCGGCGCCGAGCTCCAGCGGACGCTGCAGCACCGGCGAGGCAAAGGCGTTGTCGACCACGACCAGCGCGCCCGCATCCTTGCCGATCGCCGAAATCGCCGCGATGTCGCAGATATCCAGCGTCGGATTGGCCGGAGTCTCGAGGAAGAACGCCTTGGTGTTGGGCTGGCGCGCCTTGGCCCAGGCGTCGACGTCGCGCCCGTCGACGACGGTGGTCTGGATGCCGAAGCGCGGCAGGATGGTATCGACCAGCACCCGGCACGAGCCGAACAACGCCCGCCCGGCAACCAGATGATCGCCCGCCGACAGATGACTGAGCAGTGCGCCCGACATCGCCGCCATGCCGGTCGCGGTGGCGCGGCACGCCTCGGCGCCTTCGAGCAGGCACAGCCGCTCCTCCAGCATCTGCACCGTCGGGTTCTGCAGGCGCGAATAGGTCATGCCCTGCTCGGTGCCGGCAAAACGCGCCGCGGCCTGGCCGGCGCTGTCATAGGCAAAGCCGGAGGTCAGGAAGATCGCCTCCGACGTTTCGCCCCATTCGGAGCGCGCGGTGCCGCCGCGAACGGCCTGGGTCGCGGGGTGCCAACCGCGGGTGATGGCGCGGTCCTGTCCGGTGGTGCGTTTCATGGTGAACGGCTTAGCCGCTGCGGGTCACAGCGCGCAACTATTGCCGCTCAGGCGCGGCGAACGGGAGGGACGACGGCCATGCGGATCGCGACATTCAACGTCAACGGCGTCAACGGCCGGTTGCCGGTGCTGCTTGAATGGCTGGCGACGACGCAGCCCGACGTCGTCTGCCTGCAGGAGCTGAAGGCGCCGCAGGACAAGTTTCCGGCGCAGGCGATCGAGGACGCCGGCTATGGTGCGATCTGGCACGGCCAGAAAAGCTGGAACGGCGTCGCGATGCTGGCGCGCGGCACCGTGCCGGTGGAGACGCGGCGCGGCTTGCCGAACGATCCCGACCCGGCGCAGAGCCGCTATATCGAGGCGGCGGTGAACGGCGTGCTGATCGGCGGCCTGTACCTGCCCAACGGCAACCCGCGCCCCGGCCCCAAGTTCGACTATAAGCTGGCCTGGTTCGAGCAGTTCACCGCCCATGCCGCCGATTTGCTGGCGAGCGGCGCGCCGGTGGTGCTGGCCGGCGACTATAACGTCATGCCGACCGAGGCCGACGTCTACAAACCCGAGCGCTGGACCGAGGACGCGCTGTTCGCCCCCGAGATCCGCGAGGCGTTCTTCCGCCTGACCGCCCAGGGCTGGACCGACGCGCTGCGGGCGCTGCATCCCGACGAGACGATCTACACCTTCTGGGATTATTTCCGGAATGCCTATGAGCGGAACGCGGGGCTGCGGATCGACCATCTGCTGGTCAGCCCGTCGCTGCGCCCTCGCCTCAAGGCGGCGGGCGTCGATCGGAGCGTGCGCGGCCTGCCCAAGTCGAGCGACCATGCGCCGACGTGGATCGAACTCGCCGACGCTTGAGTGCAAGAAACAAAATGCGACATCCACCCTCTGAAGCTGTCATTTCTCTCAAAGCTTCGATCGTTCCAAATGGCGATCATATCTCTGCAAACTCAACGACCGCTTCCGCCTAATCTGAGCCGTCCAGCCTGTTCATGAGACAACCCGAAAGCCGCCATAACCTAACGTTTCCGGACCGTCCGTGATGCGCGACTAACTCTCGATCCCGTCGACGTTTTCCAGCACGCGCCCGAGTAACTCGAGAAGTTTGTCGACGTCCTCGGCGGAAAATCCCCGCGTCATGTCCGCGTTGGCCTGGCGAAGTATCGCTCGACTCGCGGGAATGCGTCGTTTGGCTTTTTCCGTCAGAGTGATCAGGCTAGGGCGCCTGTCGGATGGATCAGGCTCCCGTTGGATAAGCCCGTCGCGCTCCATCCGAACCAGGAGCTGCGCCATCGACGGCTGCTCGACCTTGGCGCGTCGCGCGAGTTCGGTCTGCGACAGCGAGGCGCCACGGCTCAGCATCGACAGCACGGGAAGCTGTGCCGTGGCGAGACCGGCGGCGCGTAACCGCACATCGCCGATCCGCGTCTGCGCGCGACCGATCCGGCTGAAATAATGGCTTGGATGCTTAAGTGGCTGCCATTCTTCGTCAGTCATTGCATAGGTGCCTATAGACATGTATATAGCTACCTATGTTTATGGAGTTGAGCGTATGAAAAGTCTACGGCGCATCGCGATTATAGGTGGCGGTCCTGGCGGCTTGATGCTCGCGCGACTGCTGCAATGCCGAGGCGTGGCGACAACGGTGTTTGAGCGCGATGCACACGCCGGCGAACGGCCGCAAGGTGGCTCGCTTGATCTACACCCTGACACCGGCCAGCGCGCGATGCGGCTCGCGGGTCTGGAAGAAGCATTCCTTGCAGTCGCCCGGCCTGAGGATCAAGGGGATCGTCTCTACGATCGGGACGGGCAGCTACTTTTCGACCGGGACGGTGCGGGTGACGACCGACCCGAGGTCGATCGTACCGCGCTCCGGCAGCTCTTGCTCGATGCCCTCGCGCCGGGAACGGTGCGATGGGGCAACCGGATACAGTCGATTGAGCCGGCGGAATCTGGATATTGCATCATCGCGAACGACCTCTCCGAAAAGTTCGACATCGTCGTCGGAGCAGACGGTGCCTGGTCGCGCGTGCGGGCCCTGCTGAGCGACGTCGGGCCGGCGTATGAGGGGGCGACCATGGTGGAACTCGGTTTCAGCACCGTCGAGCATCCGCATGTCGATGCGCTCGTCGGTAGCGGCAAGATGTTCGCGGTGGGCGACAACCGGGTTCTTATCGCCCAGCGCAATGGGCTTGGACATATCCGCGGATATGCCGGATTGCGCTTGCCGGAGGCGGTCGTACGCGAATGGTCCGAAGCCTCTGTCGATAAGCTTCGCGCATACACGCAGGACGCGTTCGCCAGCTGGGCGCCGTCGCTCACCCACATGCTGGATGTCGGCGAAATCCTCGGAGTCAGGCCGCTCTGCGCGCTGCCAATCGGATATCGCTGGTCCAGTCGGCCGGGTATGACATTGCTCGGCGATGCCGCGCACGTGATGTCGCCGTTTAGTGGCGAGGGTGTGAATCTTGCGTTGGCGGATGCGGCCGACCTCGCGGATGCCTTGGTCCGCCGAACGAGCTGGGAAGCCGTCGAAGCATACGAAGAGGCAATGGCGGCGCGCGCCGCCATTGCGGCAGCCGGCGCAGCCGAAGGGCTGGCCACGACCTTCTCCAACGCTGGCGTGGCAGCAGTGCTCGAGCATTATCAGGATCGGAGCCCGACCTGATCGCCGGGTGGAGCCAGCTCGAGGGAAACGGCGTGAACGGCAGCTATCCTCGTCCGATCACCGAAAGCTGACGGTCCGAAAGCCACCAGATTCGCCTCTCGAGGTTTGGTTTGCAATCGACATCGTCGCCCTCCCAAAGGTTTCATCCCGGCCTATGACGGGATGACATCTCCTGAAATTGGTAACCGCGGCGGCGGTAGGGGCACTCTAGTGCGCGACCAGCGCCGCGCCGAGTGCGATGCCGGCGACCGCAGTCGCCAGTGCGACCCACCAGTGCAGGACGACACGCGCGCGGACGTGGACCTCGGGTACCGGCTCGGGCTCTGGCGCCATTGGCGGGGCGGCGCCTTCGACCGGGACCTTGGCGATCAGTTGGCGGAAGACGCGGGGGAGCTGGCGCAGGCTGCGGAAATTGGCGACCAAGGAGTCGGCCAGCCGGGCCTCGGGGCCGAGTTCCTCGCGCATCCAGTCGCGGACGAACGGCTCGGCGACCTGCCACATGTTGACCTTTGGATCGAGCGTCAGCGCGACGCCCTCGACCATCACCATGGTCTTTTGCAGCAGCAGCAGATGCGGCTGGACCGCCATGTCGAAGCTGCGGGTGATGCCGAACAGCCCGTCTAGCAGGTTGGAGATCGAGATGTCGCGCGCATCCAGCCCGCGGATCGGCTCGCCGACGGCGCGGAGTGCGGTGGCGAACTCGCCGACATTATGGTGCGCGGGGACATAGCCCGCCTCGAAGTGGATCTCGGCGACGCGGATATAGTCGCCGGTCAGCAGGCCGTGGATGATCTGGGCCAGATAGACGCGGGCGCGGCGGTCGAGGCGCCCCATGATGCCGAAGTCGACGACGCCGACGCGGCCGTCGCGCAGCACGAACAGATTGCCCTGGTGCATGTCGGCATGGAAAAACCCCTGCGCGATCGCCTGGCGCAGGAAGCTGCGGACCAGCGTCGCCGCCAGCACGCGGCCGTCGAGGCCGAGCGCGGCAACCGCGGCGCGGTCCGACATCTTGACGCCGTCGATCCAGTCGATCGCCAGCACGCGGCGGGTGGTGCGGGCCCAGTCGACCTCGGGCACCAGGAAGCCCGGCTCGCCCTGCATCGCCTCGGCGAGTTCGGAGGCGGAGGCGGCCTCGCGGCGCAGGTCGAGTTCGGCCAGCGTCCACGCCTTGAAGCTGGCGATGACGGCGCGGGGACGCAGCCGCAGCGCCTCGCCGCCCTGCGCCTCGACCTTGGCGGCGGCCCATTCATAGGTCTCGATAGCCTCGGCGAAGGCGGCCTCGATGCCCGGGCGCAGGACCTTGATCGCCACGGTGCGCCCGTCGGTGGTGACGCCGCGGTGGACCTGCGCGATCGAGGCGGCACCGACCGGCACCGGGTCGATCGAGATGAAATGCTGCTGCCACGGCCCGGCATAGGCCTCGACCAGCGCCGCCTCGATGACCGCGAAGGGCAGCGGGGGCAGGGCGTCCTGCAGCCGGGTCAGGTCCTGCGCCGCCGCCTCGCCGATCAGGTCGGGGCGGGTCGCCAGTGCCTGGCCGAGCTTGATCGCGGCAGGGCCGATCGCCTCGAAGGCGCGGGCATAATCGGGCACGGCCGGAGTCGCGGTGCCGAAGCGCGCCAGCCGGGCCATGCGTCGCACGATCGCAGGGGCGTTGCCGTCCGCCTCGATTCCGCGCAGCGCGCCGTGGCGGCCAAGGGTCCGGCCCCAGCGCAGCAGCCGCCAGCCATGGGTCAGGCTGGAGGTCAAATCTTCCAGCCGCTGTGGATCGCGACCAGTCCGCCGAGGATCGGCCGCGACGACACGCGCGCAAAGCCTGCCGCCTCGATCATCTTCGAGAACTCGGGCATCGTCGGAAAGCGGCGGATGCTCTCGATCAGGTAGCGGTACGAGGCCTCGTCGCCGGCAACGTACTTGCCGATCTGTGGGACGAGCTTTTCGGAATAGGCATCATAGACGCGCCCGAAGCCCGGCCAGTCGGTGGTCGAGAACTCGAGGCAAAAGAAGCGCCCGCCGTATTTCAGGACGCGGCGGGCTTCCTTCAGCGCGGCGGGGATGTCGGTGACGTTCCGGATGCCGAAGGCGATGGTGTAGGCGTCGAAGGCGGCGCTGTCGAAGCTCAGCACCTCGGCGTTCTCGACCTGCCAGGTCAGTCCGTCGATCCCGCGCTTGGCGGCGCGCTGCTCGCCGACTTCCAGCATCGCGGCGTTGATGTCGGAGACGGTGACCGAGGCGCCGCGCGCCGCCATGCGGAAGGCGATGTCGCCGGTGCCGCCTGCCATGTCGAGGACGCGCTCGCCGGGCCGCGGCTTGACCATGGCGACGAAGCTGTCCTTCCACATGCGGTGGAGGCCGCCCGACATCAGGTCGTTCATCAAGTCATAGCGTCGCGCCACGCTGGAAAAGACTTCGCCGACCCGGCGCGTCTTCTCGGCGGGAGCGACCTGTTCGTAGCCGTAGCTGACCGTGTCTTCCATGGGTTCAGCGTCTAGCGCAGGGGTGGCGGGGCCGCAAACGGCGGTGTGTCGCGCCGCGCACGGAACGCGCTCGTGGTATGACGCCGCGTGTCCTGAAACCATTGTCCTACAGATGTGCCGATATGGTACATCCAGACGATCCCGCGAATCACCGGAGCCCAGCCGCATGTCCAGCCCTGCCGCCGCCATCGCCATTGCCCGCTCGACGGGCGCGCCGCCGACCGGGTGTGGCATGATGTTTTCGCCGTTATGCCGTGAAGTTTCCGTGAACTTCCGCGGTGCGTCCGGTGCCTGAGCTGCCCGAAGTCGAGACGACGGTGCGAGGGCTCAGGCGGGTCCTCGACGGGCGGCGGCTGACCCGGGTCGACCTGCACCGCGACGACCTGCGCCGCGCGTTCCCGGACGGGCTGGTGCAGCGGCTGGTCGGGGCGACGATCACCGGGCTCAGCCGCCGCGCCAAATACGGGCTGATCGCCACCGACCGCGACGACACGCTGATCTTCCATCTCGGCATGTCGGGGCGGATGCGGCTCGATCCCGAGGTGCTGGAGAAGCACGACCATGTCGTCTTCCACACCGACGACGGGCATGTCGTGGCGTTCAACGATGCACGGCGATTCGGCTCGCTCGACCTGGTGCCGACGGCGGCGCTCGGTGAGTATCCAGCCTTGGCCGCGTTGGGCCCGGAGCCGCTGGGCGTCGACCTGACCGCCCATCTGAAAGCGGCGTTCAAGGACCGCATCGCCCCGGTCAAGGCACTGCTGCTCGACCAGCGCGTCGTCGCGGGACTCGGCAATATCTATGTCTGCGAGGCGCTCAACTGCGCCCGGATCCACCCGGCGCGCGAGGGAGGCAAGATCTCGGCGGCGCGTATCGCCGCGCTGGCCGACGCGATCCCGCGTGTCCTCGACGACGCCATCGCCGCGGGCGGCTCGACCCTGCGCGACTTTGCCCAGGTCGACGGCACGCTCGGCTATTTCCAGAAAAGCTTCCGGGTCTATGGCCGCGAGGGCGAGCCTTGCCCCCGCGACGGCCACCCGATCAAGCGCATCGTCCAGAGCGGCAGGTCGAGCTTCTTCTGCAGCTGGTGCCAGCGGTGAGGGCGACGATCGGACCTATGTCGCAATGCTTGACCGCGGGGGCCGTCTCCACTAACAGACGCGCCCTACGGTTCGGGTCAGGTGGCCCGTCCGGTGCATCGGTTTGGTCCGGTGCGGACCAGATTTTTCGAGGACGATAATGGCCAACACGCCGCAAGCCGAAAAGCGCATCCGTCGCAACGACCGCCGGGCCGAGATCAACAAGGCGCGGGTCAGCCGCATCCGCACGTTCGTCAAGCGCGTCGAGACGGCGATCGATGCCGGCGGCAAGGACGCAGCAGTCGCGGCCCTGGCAGCAGCCCAGCCCGAAATGATGCGCGGCGTTTCGAAGGGCGTGCTCCACAAGAACACCGTCTCGCGCAAGATTTCGCGCCTCTCGAAGCGGGTTGCCGCTCTCGTCTGATTATAAGTTCCGGAAACGGAACAAGATTGATTTCAAGGGTCGCCCGCACGGGCGGCCCTTTTTGTTTGGGCTGAACGGGTTGGCAATGTGACAGCCCTGCACGCGACTCGTGCGACAATGTCGATTGAGCAAAAAACTTTCTATTATCAGCTACTTAGTGTCGATCACCGCGGTCTGACGTGTTTCCGTGTCAAACCTTTTATTTCAGTTTTGTGTTCGCCTCAGGCCTTGATCGGGCTTTTCGAGAATGCTTAGTGTCCCCTCCGGCCAGACGCCGCGGGAGGTTTCCTCCCACTCGATTCGGGTTGAACGGAACATGCACGACGTGGTCGAGACACCATGTCGGCAGCCGGCGAACTGCGTCGTGCACTCGGCACGGAGCGGCACGCCGTAAGATTGCTGGCGACTGCACAGGGGGTGCCGTCGCCCTGACCATAATAGGCTCTTAGAGCCGTGGGGGAGTTGAAGCGTGAGTTGGGGAGCCGTTCAAAATACCATGGCAACGGGTCGTCCTTCTCCGCTCTCGCCGTTCAGCGACTCAGGTCATGCACCACGCGCCGCCCATCTGTTCGGCGGCGAGCATGGCCCACGGTTCAATAGCGATGCCCATGATTCTCACGGCGACTCCCAGGATGCCGCCCAAGCCGGCGATCGTCCTGCCGCGATCTGGACGCTGATCCAGTCCGCGCTGCGGGCAGAGTGCGGCGCGCGGAGCTTCGACAATTGGCTGCGTCCCTTGGCGCTGCTCGGCGTCGACGGCGACACGGTACGCTTGGCCGCCCCGAGCCACTTCCTCGCCGACTGGGTCGCCAGCAACTTCATGGAGCGGCTGCGCGCCTTGTGGTCGGCTCATCACCCGGGCGTGCGCCACGTTGCCCTCAGCGTTGCCAGCGGCGCCGCTGCCCAGGCAGCCGCCCAACAGATTGCTGAGCCCAGCGTCGAGGAAACCGCCCCGGCCCAGGCTGTCGCGCAGCAGGCGACCTATATCGGCCTGCCGCTGGAGCCGCGCTACAGCTTCGACAGCTTCGTCGTCGGCAAGTCGAACGAGCTCGCCTATAACGCCGCGCGGACGCTGGCGGACGGCGGACCGGTCAGCTTCAACCCGCTCTTCCTTCATGGCCAGACCGGGCTCGGCAAGACTCACCTCATGCACGCCATCGGCGGCGAGCTGCGAGCCCGCGAGCCGAACGCCAAGGTCGCCTATCTCTCGGCCGAGAAGTTCATGGTCGAATTCCTTGCCGCCCTGCGCGCCAAGGACACGATCAGCTTCAAGCAGCGGCTGCGCTCGGTCGACCTGCTCATGATCGACGACGTCCAGTTCATCGCCGGCAAGGAATCGACGCAGGAAGAGTTCTTCCACACGATGAACGAGATCATCAGCGCCGGTAAGCGGCTGGTGATCACCGCCGATCGGTCTCCGCAGAACCTGGAGGGCATCCAGGAGCGCATCCTGAGTCGCATGGCCTGGGGCCTGGTCGCCGACATCAACGCGGCGGACTATGAGCTGCGGCTCAACATCCTGCACACCAAGGCAGCGGCGATGGCCGGCGTCGAGGTGCCGCCCGACGTTATCGAGTTCCTGGCGCGCAAGATCACCTCGAACGTCCGCGAGCTAGAGGGCGCCTTGAACCGCGTCGTCGCCTATGCGCGGCTGGTCGGCAAGCCGGTGACCATCGAGTTCACCCGTGAGACGCTGGCCGACCTGCTGCGGGCGCACGAGAAGAAGGTGACGATCGACGACATCCAGCGCCGCGTCGCCGACTATTACGGGCTCAAGATGGGCGACATGCTGTCGGCCCGCCGCGCCGTCGAGGTCGCCCGCCCGCGGCAGGTTGCGATGTACCTCGCCAAGAAGCTGACGCCACGCTCGCTGCCCGAGATCGGCCGGCGGTTCGGGGGGCGCGACCACACGACGGTCATGCACGCGGTAAAGCGCATCGACGAACTGCGCGCCAAGGACCGCGAGCTCGACGGTGACGTGTCGAACCTGTCCCGGATGTTGGACGGCTAAACCTGCCGTATGCTCCCGCCAGCGCGGGCAGGATAAGGTGGATCGCCCACACGGCGTCATCCCGGCGAAAGCCGAGACCCAGTTTCATTACGTGCTCCGCAATCGGGCCAGTAATGCAACTTGGTCCTGGCCTTCGCCGGGATGACACAGGGGGTGGTTGTTGTAAGGGGCGGCCCGCAGGCCGCCCGCCGCGGCGCGCTAGTTGAGCGTCGCCGCCTGCATCGCCTCGAAGGTCGCGATCCGCTTCTCGGCCTGCTTCGTCTCGATCTCGCTGGTCGCGGCGCGCAGCATCTCGCGCGCCTCCGCCAGACCAGTAGCAGCAGCCTCTACGTCCAGCTCCGACACCGGCACGGCGCTCTCCGCCAGGATGGTCAAGCCGTTCGCGCCGACCTCGGCGAAACCACCGTCGATGAAGATGCGCTCGGGCACATCGTTCATGCCGTTCGGATAGACGCTAATCGCGCCCGGCCGGATGGTCGACATGAACGGCGCATGCCCGACGAGGACGCCGAAGTCGCCCTCGGTTCCCGGCACGACGACCATGTAGACGTCGGCCGAGCGCAGCAGCCGCTCGGGGCTGACGAGCTCAAAGTGAAGCGTATCGGCCATTACGCGGCTTCGGCAGCCAGGCGCTGGCCCTTCTTGACGGCATCCTCGATGGTACCGACGAGATAGAAAGCTGCCTCGGGAAGATGGTCGTACTCACCCGCGACGATCGCCTTGAAGCCCTTGATGGTGTCCTCGACAGCGACGAAGACGCCCGGCGTGCCGGTGAAGATCTCGGCGACGTGGAACGGCTGGCTGAGGAAGCGCTGGATCTTGCGGGCGCGGCTGACGGTCAGCTTGTCGTCCTCGGACAGCTCGTCCATGCCGAGAATGGCGATGATGTCCTGCAGCGACTTGTAGCGCTGCAGCACTTCCTGGACCGAACGCGCGACGGCGTAATGCTCGTCGCCGACGATGCGCGGGTCGAGGACGCGCGAGGTCGAGTCGAGCGGATCGACGGCCGGGTAGATGCCGAGCTCGGCGATCGAGCGGGACAGCGTCGTCGTCGCGTCCAAGTGGGCGAACGAGGTTGCAGGCGCCGGGTCGGTCAAGTCGTCAGCGGGGACATAGATCGCCTGAACCGAGGTGATCGAGCCCTTGTTGGTCGAGGTGATGCGCTCCTGCAGCTGGCCCATGTCGGTGGCCAGCGTCGGCTGATAGCCTACGGCGGACGGGATACGGCCGAGCAGGGCGGACACTTCCGAGCCGGCCTGGGTGAAGCGGAAGATGTTGTCGATAAAGAACAACACGTCCTGGCCCTCGACATCGCGGAAATACTCGGCGTTGGTCAGGCCGGACAGGGCGACGCGGGCGCGGGCGCCTGGCGGCTCGTTCATCTGGCCGAACACCAAGGCGACCTTGGAGCCTTCGCTGGTCGGATTACCTTCGGCATCGGTGGCGATGACGCCGGCCTCGAGGAACTCGTGATACAGATCGTTGCCCTCGCGGGTGCGCTCGCCGACGCCGGCGAACACCGAGGTGCCGCCGTGGCCCTTGGCGATGTTGTTGATCAGCTCCTGGATCAGCACGGTCTTGCCGACGCCGGCGCCGCCGAACAGGCCGATCTTGCCGCCCTTGGCGTAGGGAGCGATCAGGTCGATGACCTTGATGCCGGTGACAAGGATCGACGACTCGGTCGACTGGTCGATGAACAGCGGCGCCTCGGCGTGGATCGGCATTGTCGTCGCCGCATTGACCGGGCCGCGCTCGTCGATCGGCTCGCCGATGACGTTGAGGATGCGCCCGAGCGTTGCCGGGCCGACCGGAACGCGGATCTGCGAGCCGGTGTCGGTGACCGCCTGGCCGCGGACGAGACCGTCGGTGGCGTCCATGGCGATGGTGCGGACGGTGTTCTCGCCGAGATGCTGGGCGACTTCGAGGACCAGGCGGCGGTCTTCGATGCGGGTTTCCAGCGCGCTCAGGATGGCGGGCAGGTCAGTGTCGAAGTGGACGTCGACGACGGCGCCGATGACCTGCGACACGCGGCCGACGTTGTTGGTGGTGGGGGTGGTGGCCATGTCTGCTCCTAGATCGATTCAGCGCCAGCGATGATCTCGATCAGCTCGGTGGTGATCGCGGCCTGGCGGGTGCGGTTGTAGGTGATGGTAAGCTTGTTGATCATGTCGCCGGCGTTGCGCGTGGCGTTGTCCATCGCGGTCATCCGGCTGCCCTGCTCCGACGCAGCGTTCTCAAGAAGGGCGCGGAAGATTTGGACGGCGAGGTTGCGCGGCAGCAGGTCGGCCAGGATCGACTCCTCGTCAGGCTCGTATTCGACGACGGCAGGCGGGGCACCGGCCTGGGTGACGACGGTCTCGGGCGCGGCCTTGGGCAGCGGCACCGGGATGATCTGCAGCGCGGTCGGCTCCTGCAGCAGCGCCGAGCGGAAACGCGCGAAGAACAGGTGCGCGACGTCGAACTCACCGGCTTCGTAGCGAGCGACGACATCCTCGGCGATCGCCAGCGCGTCGGTGAACGCCAGGCGCTTGATGTGGGTCTGGTCGATGGTGTCGACGATCTTGTCGCGGTGGTCGCGCGCCAGCTGGGCGCGACCCTTCTTGCCGACGAGCAGCAGCTTGACCGTCTTGCCCTCGGCGACCAGCGCCTCGATCTTCTTGCGGGCCAGGCGGACGATGTTGGTGTTGAACGCACCCGCGAGGCCACGCTCCGAGGTCGCAACAACGAGCAGGTGGACCTGGTCCTTGCCCGTGCCGGCCAGCAGGCGCGGCGATTCTGGGCCAACCGTGACCGTGCTGCCCAGCGACGCCATGACTTCCGCCATGCGCGTCGCATAAGGCCGCGCCGCCTCGGCAGCTTCCTGCGCGCGGCGCAGTTTCGCCGCGGCGACCATCTTCATCGCCTTGGTGATCTTCTGCGTCGACTTGACCGAAGTGATGCGCATCTTCAGGGCTTTGAGGCTTGCCATCTGCTCTTCCCAATCGTCCGCTTTATGCGAACGATTTCACGAACGCGCCGAGGGTCTCGTTGAGGCCCTTCTTGGTGTCGTCGGAGATGTCCTTCGACGTGCGGATCGCATCGAGCAGCCCGGCATGGTTCGAGCGAACCTCGCTGAGCAGTGCCTGTTCGAAGCGGGTGATGTCCTTGACCGGAATGGTGTCGAGGAAGCCGTTGACGCCGGCGAAGATGCTGACGACCTGCTCCTCGAACGGCATCGGCTTGTACTGGCCCTGCTTCAGCAACTCGGTCAGGCGGGCGCCGCGGTTGAGCAGCTTCTGTGTCGAGGCGTCGAGGTCGGAACCGAACTGCGCGAACGCCGCCATCTCGCGGTACTGCGCGAGCTCGAGCTTGATCGTGCCGGCAACCTTTTTCATTGCCTTGGTCTGCGCGGCGGAGCCGACGCGCGAGACGCTGAGGCCGACGTTGATGGCCGGGCGGACGCCCTGGTAGAACAGCTCGGTCTCGAGGAAGATCTGGCCGTCGGTGATCGAGATGACGTTGGTCGGGATGTACGCCGAGACGTCGCCGGCCTGGGTCTCGATGATCGGCAGCGCGGTCAGCGAGCCGTTGCCGTTGGCGTCGTTCAACTTGGCGGCGCGCTCCAGCAGGCGGCTGTGGAGATAGAAAACGTCGCCGGGGTAGGCTTCGCGGCCCGGCGGGCGGCGCAGCAGCAGCGACATCTGGCGGTACGCGACGGCCTGCTTCGAAAGGTCGTCATAGACGATGACGGCGTGCATGCCGTTGTCGCGGAAATACTCACCCATCGTGCAGCCGGTGTAGGGTGCTAGGAACTGCAGCGGGGCAGGCTCCGACGCGGTAGCGGCGACGACGATCGAATACTCCATCGCGCCATTCTCTTCGAGAGCACGGACGATCTGGGCGACGGTCGAGCGCTTCTGGCCGACGGCGACATAGATGCAAAACAGCTTCTTGGTGTCGTCGTCGCCGGCGGCGGTGTTGGTGACCTTCTGGTTGATGAAGGTATCCATCGCGACGGCGGTCTTGCCGGTCTGGCGGTCGCCGATGATCAGCTCGCGCTGGCCACGGCCGACGGGAACGAGCGCATCCAAGGCCTTGAGGCCGGTCTGCATCGGCTCCGAGACAGACTTGCGCGGGATGATGCCGGGCGCCTTGACCTCGACGCGGCTGCGGACGACGTCGACCAGCGGGCCTTTGCCGTCGATCGGGTTGCCGAGGCCGTCAACGACGCGTCCGAGCAGGCCCTTGCCGACGGGAACGTCGACGATGGTGCCGGTGCGCTTGACGGTGTCGCCTTCCTTCACGCCCGCATCGGACCCGAAGATGACGATGCCGACGTTATCGGCTTCGAGGTTGAGCGCCATGCCCTTGAGGCCGCCCGGAAACTCGACCATTTCGCCCGCCTGGACGTTGTCGAGGCCGTGGACGCGCGCAATGCCGTCGCCGACCGAGAGAACCTGGCCGACTTCACTGACCTGGGCTTCGGTGCCGAAGCTGGCGATCTGGTCCTTGATGACCTTCGAAATTTCCGCGGCGCGGATGTCCATTGTCAGCCTTTCATCGCTGTGCTGAGCGTTGCCAGTTTGGTGCGGAGCGAACTGTCGATCATGCGCGAACCGACGCGCACGATCAGTCCGCCCAAGATATCCTTGTCGACCTTCAACTCCAGCGCGACGTCGCGCTTGAGCCCGGCCCGGAGCTTTGCCTTCAGAGCGTCCTGCTGCTCGGCGTCGAGCGGGTGGGCGCTGGTGACTTCGGCGGTCGTCTCGCCGCGCTGGCGGGCAGCCAGCGCGTTGAAGTCACGAATGATGTTAGGCAGCTGGCCCAGCCGGCGATTGGCGGCGAGCACGCCGAGGAAATGCGTGGTCAGCGTGTCGAGCTGCATCGCCCCGGCGACGGCGGCGATGCCGCGGGCCGTCGAGACGCGGTCGAGCATCGGGCTGGCGGTCAGCATCCGCAAATCTTCCGAATCGGCCAGCGCGCTCTTCAGCTGCGCGAGACTCGCGGAGACGCCGTCGAGGCTTTTGCCCTCGCTGGCCAGGTCGAACAATGCGGTCGCATAGCGTCCCGATAGTCCAGCAACGATGCCGCCCGATGTTTCCACGAACCTCGCCCAAGGTGAAATGGCTTGAAATACTGTCCGCGAAGGCCGGGTAGAGCCTCTGGCGCTGACGCGGCGGGCGTTAGCATGGGGTATGCTGCAATGCAAGGAATGGCGGGCCTGATCCGATCGGCGGGAGTGAGCGACGAGAGTGTGTCGCTTCCTCAGGTCACCGAATCCTAGCCGATCTCGGCGTCGAGGCTGGCGAGCAGATCGGGTACCGCAGTCAGGAACGGCCGTTCCGCCTCGACGATGGCTCGAAAGGCCTTGGTCTTGAATGGCGCCGCGTCGAAGACCGTTCCGTCCGGCAGTGTCGAGACGATGATGTCGATCAGCCGGTCTGCAGCATGGAGGCGGCCCCATAGATAGTCGTTCTCGCGATAGGCACGGCTGAAGAACGCGCCGAATGCGTTGAACTGGGTACCCTTGAGCGTCGCCTTGGCACCGCCGAGGCGGATCGCGACGGCATCGTCGGGGGAGATGCGGTCGACCTTGATCTCGTCGAACTCGTCGAGGCCATCGCCTTCCAGCATCGGCAGCATGGCGATGTCGTAGAACGGAAAGCCGAGATAGGCCCGCAACAGGGAGCGCCGCAGCGGAGTCGGCAACCCTGTTCCCAGCACCTCCGCCAACTGCGCGTCGGTCGCGGTGTCGAGGTCCTGAAGGTCCATCGCCTCGCCCAGCGCCGTCAGTGCCCCCGCCGCATCGGTGATCGCGTTCGCGGCCGCCTCCTGCATTGCGGCACTGTAGAAGCCGTCTCGCTGGCGCTCCACATAGGGCGCGACCAACCGGTACAGGGTCGTCTTGATGCCTTCGATCGTCCGCAGATGGGCCGGGTCGTCGATGCCGAGCGCCAGGGTGTTGACCCGCCTGACCAGGAAGCGCAGCCGCCGAACGCGGAAACCGAGGTCGTGGCTGCGCAGGAACGTGACATAGTCCGAGGTTGCGCCGCCGCGTGCGCTGGCCGCCGCGACCCCGTCGAAATGCGAGGCGCGGACCGTTGCCCAGATGCCCGCATGAACCGCAGCGTCCTTGCCCATGCCCTTGTGCCGGCCGAGCGAGACGATGCGCGCCGCTGCGCTCTCGACGACGTTGCTGAGCTTGAGCTGACCGTAGGCGGCATAGGCAAAGCCGGCTTCGCGCGCCGCTACCGTCTGGGTCCGCGAGCGCCAGTCGGACAGGCGTGCCGGGGTCAGCTTGAACAGGAAGAAGCGTGCCCCGACAGCTCGCTCGATCGCCGCATCGACTTCTGGTGCCATGCCGTCGACGACCATCCGCAGACGCCGAACCCGGGCCGACAGGGCGTCGATGGCGGCGAGGTTGTCGCGGATCGGCTGCTCCCGCGGGATGTCCGCCAGGCTGCGCAGCACCGTCGAGAACCAGCCGGGGAGGGCCAGCGGATCGGTGGCGCCGTCGTGATGGGCGCCGGGCTTGGGGTCGATGTAGACGAAGCGTCGGTCGACCTCGCGGTGCGCCGGGCGGTGGCGCAGCGCCTCGATCGCCGGGCCGAACGGGCGGTTGTTGAGGACGCTGCCATCGATCAGCGTCGCCGCGTCATAGCCGCCGTTACGGCGCGGGAAGATGCGGGCCAGGAAGCCTTCGCGTCCGGGCCAGCTGTCGCCGCGCTCGGCCACCACGGCGTCGACTTCGCCGACCCGGGCGGGCGGGAAGGCGCCGGGGAACGAAGCGGTGGCGCGCGCCGCAAACGCCAGTTCGGCGCGGTTGCCGAGGCTCCGGCTGCAACTGGGGCCGGCCCCCGGGGAGGAGAAGCCGATGACGAGGCGATGCTCGGTCTCGATGATGTCGGGCGGCGAGTGCAGGCGCAGGTGCTCCGGGCTACCGTGATAATCGGTGACGGTGACAAACAGGTCGAGCGGCTGGCCGGCGGGGATCAGCTGCGGGCCGGGCGGTCCCGCCTCCATTGCCGCGAGCGCATCGTACAGCATGACCGTGAACGCCTGCCCGGAGAACGGTGGCTTGAACCAGCGCGAGCGCATCAGCCGCGACAGCTTCGACCGCACTTCCGACCGCGCACCGTTGTCGACGTCGGCGACCCCGATGCCAAGGCGGCGGGTGTACCAGACCAGCGGCGATGCCCACCATTTGCTGAAGCGGCCGGCCGCGCCCTCGGGCTCGAGCAGCCGGTCGACGTCCGCACCCTCCAGCCACAGGCTGCGCAGTGGCTCCATGTCGTGGCCGCCGGCGATGGCGTGCGCCAGCATGATGCCGTTGATGCCGCCTGCACTGGCCCCCGCGACGATGTCGGTCAGGACCCGCAGGTTGCACCACGGCGCCAGCGCATCGAGCAGCTCCATGTACACCGCCTCGGTGTCGTGCAGCACGGCACCCGCCTCCGGATCGCCGGCGCGCTGGGTCGAGGCGCGGAGCAGTTTCCAGACTTCCTTGGTGATGCCGTGCATGTAGATCGCAAGGCTGACGCCACCGTAGCAGACCAGGGCGAGCCGCAATTCCTTCTCGCGCATGGCACCCCCGGGGTTGTCCGTTACCCATAACGGCAAATGGCGTGAATGCGAAAGCGGGGGACAGGACCACGGCAAGGTGTAAGGGCGAGGCATGGACCGTCATCCCAACATCCTGAACGCCTCGACCAACCTGCTCGGCGTGTGCTTCTTCATCCTGACCGGGCTGCGGCTGACGCATTCGACCGCGATCACCTATGCCGACGAGGTCGCCTGGATCGCGGCGCTGTTCCTGCTCGGCAGCACGCTGCTGTCGTACATCGTGATCCGCAACGACGGCACGATGCGGGTGATCGAGCGACTGGCGGAAGCGGCCTTCTTCGCGGGGATCGGGCTGTTGTTCATCGCGGTGGCTCTCCTCGGCCGGCTCTATTGAAGCCGGGCGCTGCGCAGGCTATGTTCCCGCTTCGTTCAGGGAGCTGAGATGGCCCGCGCTGCAACCCGCTATGTCTGCCAGTCCTGCGGCTCCGCGAGCAGCCGATGGCAGGGGCAGTGCGCCGACTGCAACGAATGGAATACGATCCAGCAGGAGGCCGCCGCGGTCGTGACGCCGTTCAGCGCCAAGCACAGCCTCAGCGGCGGCGGCGCCCGCATCGTCATGGCCGGCCTCGACGACGATGTCGCGATCCCCGCCCGCCTGTCGACGGGCATCGCCGAGCTCGACCGGGCCTTGGGCGGCGGGCTGGTCGCGGCGAGCGCGGTGCTGATCGGCGGCGACCCCGGCATCGGCAAGTCGACGTTGCTGCTCCAGGCCGCCGGGCGGATGGCGCTCGACGGCCAGCGCGTCACCTATATCTCGGGCGAGGAAGCCTCCGACCAGGTGCGGCTGCGCGCCCGCCGGCTCGGCATGGCCAAGGCCCCGGTCCAGCTGGCGTCGGCGACCTCGGTCCGCGACATCCTGACGACGCTGGCGTCCGGACCGCCGCCCGCGCTGCTGATCATCGATTCGATCCAGACCATGCACAGCGACACGCTGGAGGGCGCGCCCGGGACCGTCAGCCAGGTGCGGGCGTCGGCGCAGGAGTTGATCCGCTATGCCAAGACCAGCGGCACGGCGGTGGTGCTGGTCGGCCATGTCACCAAGGACGGGCAGATCGCCGGCCCCCGGGTGCTGGAGCACATGGTCGACACCGTGCTGTATTTCGAAGGCGAGCGCAGCCACCAGTACCGCATCCTGCGGGCGGTCAAGAACCGCTTTGGCGGCACCGACGAGATCGGCGTGTTCGCGATGGGTGCGGACGGGCTGGAGGAGGTCGCCAATCCGTCGTCGCTGTTCCTGACCGATCGCGACCGGCCGGTGGTCGGGACCGTGGTGTTCCCGGCGCTGGAGGGAACGCGGCCGGTGCTGTGCGAAATCCAGGCGCTGGTCGTGCGGCTGGCGAGCGGGGCGACGCCGCGGCGGGCCGTGGTCGGCTGGGACAGCGGGCGGCTGTCGATGATCCTCGCGGTGCTGGAGGCGCGTTGCGGGCTGAGCTTCTCGGCGTGCGAGGTCTATCTCAACGTCGCGGGCGGGTTGAAGGTGCAGGACCCGGCGGCGGACCTGGCCGTGGCCGTGGCGCTGGTCTCGGCACTGACCGAGGTGGTCGTCCCCGCCGAGACCGTGGCGTTCGGCGAGATCGCGCTGTCGGGCGAGGTCCGCGCCGTAGGCCATTCGGGACTACGGCTGAAGGAAGCGGCGAAGCTCGGCTTCGGTGCGGCGCTGGCACCGGCCTCGACGCAGGGCGGCGGCATCAAGGTCAGTGGCTTCCGGACGCTGAACGCGCTGGTCGATCACCTCGGGGTGGCGAACCGGGCCTGATCGAAACCGGGTCGTAACTTCACTCTAAGTTCACACCATTTCGCGGATTCACACCCCTCAATACCGGGCAGATGCCGGGACAGTCGGGACCCTGCCCGGGAGCGCCGGGCAAGGTTCGATGGCAATGAGAAAGAGCGCGGCCGGGCAACCGACGATGCAAGGCTGCCCGACCGGATGAATGTACCTGATAGGTTAGGCTGTAGGACAGTGTTTTCTGCTGCCGCCTGCGAGCGTGCGCCTGCCGCCGGGTCGGGCCTTCCTAAATCGCGTCATCGTCACTAGACGGCGCATCATGGCTCACTTCACTGCCTTCGACATCGTCGTCCTGCTGCTCATCGGCCTCGGCGGGTTGGCGGGTCTGTCGCGCGGCTTCGTTACCGAGGTGCTGTCGCTGCTCGGCTGGGTCGCGGCGTTCTTCGCGGTGCGGCTGTTGTTTCCAGCCGGCAAGCTGATCGCGGCGAAGTTCACCGGCACCGAGGCGGGTGGCGCCGTGCTGGCGTTCGCAGTGATCTTCATCGTCACCTTCGTGATCTTCCGGACCATCGCCGGTTCGCTGGGGGCGCGGACGCGAAACTCGGTGGTCGGGCCGCTCGATCGTATCCTCGGGCTCGGCTTCGGGGCGTTCAAGGGCCTGCTCGGTGCGGCGGTGTTGTTCCTGCTCGGCACGCTGGTCTACGACGTGCTCGATCCCGGCGAGCCCCGGCCGGAGTGGCTGCGCGCCGCCCGCACCGGACCGCTGGTCGAGGTGACCAGCAAGGCGATGGTCGATTTCGTCGAGCAGCGGCGCAAGTCGGGTTCGGTCAAGTCCGGCGACAAGACGCCGGCCGACAGGTCCGCCGACCGGCCTGACCGCGACAAGTCAGACCGCGACAAGCCCGACAGTGACAAGCCTGGCCGCGACAGGGGCTATGGCGAAAAGGAACGCGGCGCCCTCGACAGCCTGCTCGACAGCGCCCGGAACACCAGCCGATGACGATCACGCTCTACGACACGCTGACCCGGCAGAAGCAGCCGCTGGTGCCCGCCGATCCGGGCCGGGTGACGATGTACGTCTGCGGTCCGACCGTCTATAATCGCGCCCATATCGGCAACGCCCGCCCGGCGGTGGTGTTCGACGTACTGCGCCGCCTGCTGGCGCATCGCTACGGCCGCGAGCATGTCGTCTATGCCCGCAACATCACCGACATCGACGACAAGATCATTGCCGCCGCGGTCGCCGGGGATGTCGAGATCGGCACGGTGACGGCGCGCTACGAACAGCATTACCTCGACGACATGCGGGCGCTGGGGGTCGAGGATCCCGATATCGCGCCGCACGCGACACAGCATATCGACGGCATGGTCCAGATGATCGGGGTGCTGGTCGAGCGCGGTGTGGCTTATGCCGCCAAGGACCATGTGCTGTTCGACGTCTCGGCCTTCCCGGATTACGGCAAGCTGTCGCGGCGCAAGCTCGACGAGATGATCGCCGGGGCGCGGGTCGAGGTCGCGCCGTACAAGCGTGGCCCGGCGGACTTCGTGCTGTGGAAGCCGAGCGCCGACGAGCAGCCGGGCTGGGATTCGCCCTGGGGCCGCGGTCGCCCGGGCTGGCACATCGAATGCTCGGCGATGATCCGCGCCGTGCTGGGCGAGACCATCGACATCCACGGCGGCGGGCTCGACCTGATCTTCCCGCATCACGAGAACGAGCTGGCCCAATCGACCTGCGCCAACCACGGCGCGCCGCTGGCCCGGATCTGGATGCACAACGGCTTCCTCGGCATGGGCGCCGAGAAGATGTCGAAGTCGCTGGGCAACGTGACCCTGGTGTCCGAACTGCTGGCGGCGGGGTGGAGCGGCGAGGTGCTGCGGCTGGCGCTGCTCAGCGCGCATTACCGTCAGCCGCTGGAATGGAACGACAATCTGCTCGAGCAGACCAAGGCGACGCTCGACCGCTGGCAGGGCTTCCTGCGCCGTTCGACCGAGCCGGCGACCGAGGTGCCGGAGCGCTTCGTTGCGACTCTCGCCGACGATCTCAACACGCCCGAGGCAGTGGCGGCGCTGGCGCGCATGTCGCGGCTGGGCGACGTCGGCGGCATGCGCGCGGCGATGGGCATGCTCGGGCTGCTGGAACCGGTGACGCCCGAGGACGCGGCGGACACGGCGACGATCAATGCGCTGGTGGCCGCCCGTCGCGCCGCCCGCGCCGGCAAGGACTTTGCCGAGAGCGACCGCATTCGCGACGAGCTGACCGCGATGGGCGTCGTCCTGGAAGACGGCGCCGACGGCACGAGCTGGCGGCGGGGCTGAGCCGCCCGGGCGTTATTTAACCAGCCGTTCCAGGGCGTTGGCGTCGATGCCGGCAACCGCGCCCTTGACCAGCGCCATGTCGACGCCGTCGCCATCGCCGGACACCATGAAGCGGTTGCCGACCATCACGCTGTAGGTCGCTGATCTGGACGCCGCGTCCCACTTCTCGGTGGTCATGCGCTTGTCGATGGTGGCGACCTTCTCATAGCCATTGGCGTCCTGCGACGACGACTGGACGTTCAGCGCGCTGCCCATCGCGGCGAAGGCGCCGGCCGCACCCATGTCGGTGACCGACAGCTTGATGGTCTTGCCGTCGGCGCCATAGGTCGCCTCCGCCGTCGAGCCGTTGAAGCCCGCGGCCCCTGCCGACGAGCTGGAGACCGCGGTGCGGGCGAGGCCGGGGAGGGCGGCGGGCAGGAAATTCTGCAGCGTTGCCGGCGGCGTCGCCACGATCGCCCCGGCCGCGGCGGGACTGCCGGCCGGTGCCTGGGCGGCGGTGGCGGCGGCCGCCATCTGCTTCGACGCGGCTTCCAGCTTGCTAAGGTCGACCGAGCCCATGCCGGGGACCGAGACGGTGCCGGTGGCGGCGCCCGTTGCGGCGTCGGTCGTGACGAGCGGGTTGCCCATGCCGATCGCCGCGGCGGTGATCGCCGACGTGATCGCGCCCAGCAATAGAAACAGCACGATCGCGGCCAGCACGATGCAGGCGGTGAAGGCGATGGCGCGGTCCTGCGCGACCTTCATAAGGCGCGGCAGGCCCATGTACAGCAGGTACAGGCTGTACAGCCCGGCGAGCATGGCGAGGATCGACAGCTGCGGGATCAGCCCGAAGACGCCGCCGACCCAGCTGGCCGTGGAGGCATAGGCGGCGACCTTGAAGGCTTGCAGGCGGCTTTTTGTGCCGTTGAAGCTGGGGGCCAGCGCATCGATGATCAGCGCCAGCACATAGACCATGACCAGGCTGAGCACATATTGGATGATCGCCGACGACAGTGCGCTGGTGATGCTGGGACGGAAGACGATGCCGAATGCGCCATAGCCGAACAACAGGCTGCCGATCAGCTGGCAGACCGGGCCGATGGCGGCGAGGATCATCACATAGCCGGTGTAGATCGTCGGGATCGGCGTGGTCTCGCCATCGATGACCGCCCATTCGTCGCGCGGCTTGAGCAGGATCGCCTTCACCCTGTCCACAAGGCTGCGACGCACACCGATACCGTCATTGACACTGGCCATCAGGCTGAGCCCTCCCTGCTGATGGTTGGTTAATAGCTTATCGGCAGGGGATTTTCCACCATTCGTCGCAGGTGTATCGATCCGTTGGCGAGGCAGCGGCACGATGCGCGCTGCCGGTAGTTGGGACGGCATGCACGTCTGGATGGCGCGATGACGGGCGCGAACGCGCTGGATGCCGCGCCCGAGTGGCAGCCGCAGCCGCACGAGCGCGCCTCCATGCCGGGCTCGCCGGCGACGCCCGACCATCCGGCGATGCGGCGCCTCGCCTATGGCCTGACGTCGGCGCTGGTCGGGCTGACCGGCAGCCTGGGCAATGCGCTGGTGACGGTCAATTTGTACAATCTGCAGGGCTCGCTGGGGCTGTACACCTACGAGATCGTCTGGCTGCCGACCGCCTATGTGATGACCAACGTCTGCATCAATTTGCTGCTGATCAAATTCAGGCAGCAGTTCGGGCTGCGGCTGTTCACCCAGATCTTCCTGGTCGGCTATGTGCTGGCGACTTTCGCGCACCTGTTCGTGCACAGCTTCGCCTCGGCGATCATCGTGCGGGCGGCCAGCGGCATGACCGCGGCGGCGCTGAGCACACTCGGGCTGCTGTACATGATCCAGGCATTCCCGGCGAAGTGGCGGATCAAGGCGCTGGTGCTGGCGGTCGCGATACCGCAACTGGCGACGCCGATCGCGCGGCTGTTCTCGTCGACGCTGCTGGAGGTCGACCAGTGGCGGACGCTGTACATCTTCGAACTCGGGCTGGGACTGTTGTCGCTGGCGGCCGTGCGCATGCTGGCGCTGCCGCCGAGCGAGCGCAGCAAGGCGTTCGAGCCGCTCGACTTCCTGACCTTTGCGCTGTTCGCGCCGGGCATGGCGCTGTTGTGCGCGGTGCTGGGCGTCGGGCGCTACCTGTGGTGGACCGAGGCGCCGTGGCTGGGGGTGGCGCTGTGCCTGTCGTTCGTGCTGATCCCGGCGGCGCTGCTGGTCGAGCATCACCGGCGCAATCCGCTGCTCAACACGCGCTGGCTCGGCAGCGGTGACATCGTCCGCTTCGCGCTGGTCGCGATCCTGACGCGGATGGTGCTGTCGGAGCAGACCTATGGCTCGGTCGGGCTGCTGCAGGTGCTGGGCATCGGCAACGACCAGATGCACACGCTGTACGTCATCGTGCTGGTCGCGATGATCGTCGGGACGGTGGTCAGCGCCTTCACCATCGACCCCAATTTCCTTGGGCTGCAGCTGCTGATCGCGCTGGCGATCATCGCGGTGGGGGCGTGGCTCGACACCTATTCGACCGACCTGACGCGCCCGCAGGATATCTGGCTGAGCCAGGCGATGCTGGCGTTCGCCGCGGCGCTGTTCATCGGGCCGGCGCTGGTCATCGGCCTGACCCGCGCGATGGCGCAGGGGCCGGGGCATTTCGTCAGCTTCTCGGCGCTGTTCGGGATCACCCAGAACGTCGGCGGCCTGCTCGGCTCGGCGATGCTCGGCACCTTCCAGCAGATCCGCGAGCGCGTCCATTCGCAGGCGATCGTCCAGCATCTGACGATGATCGACCCGCTCGTGGCGGCGCGCATCCAGTCCGGCGGCGGCGCGGTCGGCCGGGTGATCGGCGACCCGGCCCTGCGCAGCGCCGAGGGTGCGGTGCTGCTGTCCCAGGCAGCGACGCGCGAGGCCAATGTGCTTGCCTATAACGACGTCTTCCTGTTGATCTGCGTCGTTGCGGTGCTGACCTTCGTTTGGGCGACGACGCATGTCGTGCGCATCAGGCGCGCCACTCTCCGGGCTTTGCGAGACGCATGAACCAGATCACCGCCCCCGTCGGAGCCGACGCGCCAGCCGCACCGGTGGCGCGCGGCTGGGCGCCGCCGCGCAGTCCGCGGATCATCATCATCGTCTCGCTGCTGGCGCTCGCGGGCATATTGGTGGTGCTGTACGCATGGCGGCTGCCGCCGTTCATCTCGACTGTGCAGACCACCGAGAACGCCTATGTCCGCGGCCAGGTGACGATCGTCAGCCCGCAAACCAGCGGCTATGTCGTCGAGGTCCCGGTGCAGGATTTCCAGACCGTCCGCACCGGCGACGTGCTGGCGCGGATCGACGACCGCATCTACCGCCAGCGCGTCGACCAGGCCCGCGCGACGCTGTCGGCGCAGCGGGCCGGCCTTGCCAATTCGGCGCAGGCCCGGCTGTCGCGCGTCGCCGGGCTCGGCTCGCAGGTGGCGGCAGTGGCGGGGGCGGAGGCGCAGCTGGCGCGGGCGCAGGCCGACATGAACCGTGTCGAGGATCTGGTCACCGACGGCTCGGTATCGCTGCGCGAGCGCGACCAGACGCGCGCGGCGCTGCGCCAGGCCCAGGCGGCGGTGCTGCAGGCAAAGGCGGCGCGCGACATCGCCGGGCAGGACATCCGCTCGGTCGAGGTCGGGCGTGGCGGCCTGTCGGCGGGGGTCGAGGGCGCACAGGCGGCGCTGCGACTGGCCGAGATCGACCTGGCGAACACCGTGATCCGGGCGCCCGCCGACGGCCAGCTCAGCGAGGTTGGGGTGCGGACCGGGCAATATGTCACCAACGGCACCCAGCTGATGTTCCTCGTGCCCGCCCGGCTGTGGGTGATCGCCAACTTCAAGGAGGCGCAGACCGCGGCGATGGTGCCCGGCCAGCGGGCCAGCTTCGCGGTCGATGCATTGGGCGGCGCCCGGCTGACGGGGCGGATCGAGCGCCTGTCGCCCGCCGCGGGGTCGGAGTTCAGCGTCATCAAGTCGGACAATGCGACGGGCAACTTCACCAAGGTGGCGCAGCGCATCGCGGTCCGCATCGACATCGACCCGGGCCAGGCGCTGGCCGCCCGGCTGCGGCCCGGCATGTCGGTGGAGGTGCGGGTCGATACCGCCAGCGGTCCGCGATGAGACGCGCGGCGGTGCTGCTGGCGCTGCTGGCGGGGGCGTGTGCCGGGCCGTATCCGCAAATCCCGCCGACCGCCGGCGTCGTCGCGCCGCCTGCGTGGCGCACCAGCATCGGCCCGGCGCAACCGGTGGAGGCGGGCTGGTGGCGGGCGTTCGGCGATCCGGTGATGAACCGCCTGGTCGACACCGCGCTGCGCGACAACAGCGATGTGCTGATCGCGGTGGCGCGGATCAACGAGGCTCGCGCGCAGTTCCGGCTGGCCCGGTCGGCGCTGGTGCCATCGATCGATGCGGGCGGCGGCATCGAGCGGCTGCGCGACATCAGCCCGTTCGGCACGTCGGAGGTCCAGACGGTCGAGGAGCCGCAGGTCCGCCTGTCCTATGAGGTCGACCTGTTCGGCCGGTTGCGTTCGCTGCGCAGCGCGGCACGCGCCAGCCTCGCCGCGACTACGGCGGCGCGCGACGCGACGGCGCTGGGCGTCGCCGGTGCGGTGGCGTCGGGGTACATCACGCTGCGGTCGTACGACGCCCGGCTGGCAACGGCGCGGGCGACGCTGTCGGCGCGGGCCGAGGCGCTGCGTATCGCCAAGCGTCGCGCCGATACCGGCTACACCTCCAAGCTGGAACTGCGCCAGGCCGAGTCCGAATATGAGGCGACCGCGCAGCTGATCCCGCAGGCGCAGCTCGCGGTGACCCGGCAGGAAGATGCGCTGAACCTGCTGCTCGGCTCGTCACCCGCCGCGGTGCCGCGCGGCGCGACGCTCGACGGCTTCGGCTATCCCGCCGTCCCGGCCGGGCTGCCATCCGACCTGCTGCGCCGCCGTCCCGACATCGCCTCGGCGGAGCAGCGCATCGTTTCAGCCGATGCGTCGCTGGCCTCGGCGCGTGCCAATTTCCTGCCGCGGATCAGCCTGGCGGCATCGGCCGGCGTCGCATTCTCGACGCTGCTGCCCGATCCGCTGACGCTGTTCTCGTTCGGCACCAGTGCGCTGGCGCCGATCTTCAACGGCGGGCGCATCCGGGCGCAGGCCGACAGCGCGACGGCGCAGCGCGACCAGGCAGCGTTCGCCTATCGCCGCACCGTGCTCACCGCGTTCCGCGAGGTCGAGGACAGCCTGGCCGCCGTGCAGCGGTCGGGCGAGCAGGCCGAGCATGTCGCGGCCCAGCGCGCCGCGCTCGAACAGGCGCTGCGGCTGGCGACAAATCGCTATCGTGCAGGCTATGCCTCGTACATCGAGCAGCTCGATGCGCAGCGTCAGTTGCTGTCGGCTGACCTCACCCTGATCCAGGCGCGGACCGACCGGCTGACGGCGTCGGTGTCGCTGTACCAGGCGGTCGGCGGCGGCTGGGCCAGCGCCCCGGACTAGGCCAGCGCGGCAGCCCGGTTGTTGGCGCCGGCCTCGGCCGAGACCAGCTTCGAACGGTCGAGGTCGGCGATGCGCGTCGTGCCGGTCAGCGCCATCGCGACCCGCATCTCGGCCTCGATCAGCTGGAGCAGGTGCGCCACGCCGCGCTGCCCGTCGGAGCCGAGCGCATAGGCCCAGGCCCGGCCCAGCAACACGGTCTTCGCGCCCAGCGCCAGCAACCGCACGACGTCGAGGCCAGAGCGCACGCCACCATCCGCCATCACCGTCAGCTGGTCGCCGACCGCCTCGGCGATCGGGCCGAGAGCGACGGCGGTGGACTGGACCCCGTCGAGCTGGCGGCCACCGTGGTTGGAGACGATGATCCCGTCGGCGCCGAGCCGGGCGGCGTCGTGTGCGTCCTCGGGATCGAGGATGCCCTTGATAATCAAAGGCCCGTTCCATTCGGAGCGGATGAAGTCGAGGTCCTTCCAGGTCACCGTCGGGTCGAAGTTGGAGCTCATCCAGGCGAAATAGTCGTTCAGCCCGCTATCGTTGCCGAGCACCGGCACGGCGTTGCCGAGCTGGTGGGGCCGCCCGTGGATGCCGACGTCCCAAGCCCAGGACGGGCGCTTCAGGGCCTGCCAGACGCGCCGCATGTCGCCCAAGACGCCCGGCGCACCGGCAAGGCCCGAACGCTGGTCGCGGTAGCGCGAGCCCGGGACCGGCATGTCGACGGTGAAGATCAGCGCCGAACAGTCGAGCCCCCGCGCGGTCTGCATCAGGTCACGCATGAACACCCGGTCGCGGATCATGTAGAGCTGGAACCAGAACGGCTTGGTGACCCCCGCCGCGACCTCGGCGAGCGGGCAGGCGGAAACGGTCGACAGGCAGAACGGCACCCCTGCCGCCTCCGCTGCCCGCGCCGCCTGGACCTCGCCCCGGCGCGCCGTCAGCCCGGCCAGCCCGATCGGTCCCAACCCGACCGGCAGCCTGATCCGCTGGCCGAACAGCTCGGTGCTCAGGTCGATCTCGGAGACGTTGTTGAGCACCCGCTGGCGCAGCGCAACCGCCTCCAGGTCGGCGATATTCCGCCGCAGCGTGACCTCGCCGTACGACCCGCCATCGACGTATTCGAACAGGAAATGCGGCAGGCGCCGGCGCGCCAGTTCACGATAGTCGAGCGCCGATGCTGCCTTGCCCATAGCCGTCGCCTATCCCGCGTTCTTTGCCAGCCAGGCGTCGATGACCGGGAGGCGCTCGTTGCGGACCTTGATCCGGTACGCGATGTTGGCCACTGCCGTATCTGCATCGCGACGCGAGCTCGGCGCCAGGTACTTCGTCGAATAGGCGTTGACCTTGGCGATCATCGCCGGATCGGACGAGTTGCCGGCCAGCTGCGGGAAATACCGGCTCTGCGACGTCGGATCGACGCGTTCGTTGACCTGCGGCATGTGTGCGATGGCGAAGTCGAACGCCAGGTCGGGATAGCGCGTGCTGACCCGGCGGATGATGCTGGCCGAATTGGTCGCGCCGGGCTCGTCGGTGAGCGCGAGGTCGAGGGCACGCTGGGCCAGCGCCTTGTCGTCGACACTGGCGAGCAGGTCGTACAGCTGGTCCTTGATCAGCGGCGTCTTCTCCGCGGCCGCGACGCGGTGCAGCTCGTCCCAGGTCTTGCTGTCGGCAGTGACGCTGACGACGCCGAAGACGCTGCGGCGGATGGCGACGGGCAGCAGCGCCGGATCGTTGCGACCGGCATAGCGGCGGCGCGCCTCGGCGATGGTGCGGGTGTCGCCCAGATTGCCCAGCGTCGCGATCAAGGTGTTGCGCAACGTCGCGACCGGCTGCGGCTCGCCCGCCTTGGCGGTCCAGCCGACCTGTGCGAACACCGGCGCCAGGCGCGCAACCGCGAAGCGGCGGAAGTTCGCCTGCCGGGCTGCGTCACCGTCGTAATAGCCGTCGAGCTCGTCCATGATGTGCGCGAACCGGCCCCACAGCTGCGGATCGGCAGTGGCCGGGGTGACCTTGGCCAGCTCCAGCACGTCGGACGCCGGCTGCAGCCCGGCCAGGCCGAGCGCCCAGCTGTCGGTGGTGATGCCGAGCTGGTCGATCGCCGCGAGACCCGGGAAGGCGCCGACCACGCCGGTGTAGGCCGCCGGCGTGTACAACGTGCGATAATAGCCGGTCTGGCCCGAATTGACGATCACCGCGCCGCAGCCCGGAACGGTCAGCGAGCCCTTGCCGCCGGTGACGACGGTGCGCGCGCTGGCCTTGCCGCCGACGGTGCGGGCAATGACCGGCACCGGCCATGACAGCGGTGTCTTGTCGGGCAGGTCCTTGCTGAACTCTCCCTGCGTCAGGACCAGCGTCGTCGCGCCGGCCTTGCAGGCGGGAGCACCGACGCGGATCAACGGGACGCCGGGCTGCAGCGTGAACTTGTGCGCGATCTCGGTGATCGGCTTGCCCCGCGATACGGCGTCGACTTCGCGCCACAGGTCGTCGGTGACGGTGTTGCCATAGGCGTGCGCCTTGATGTAGCGGCGCACCCCGTCGCGCCACACGTCGGAGCCGACGTAATCCTCGAGCATGCGGATCACCGCCTCGCCCTTTTGATAGGTGATGGCGTCGAAGGCCTGGCTCGCCTGCTCGACCGTCTCGACATGCTGGACGACGGGATGCGTCGTGGCCAGTGCATCGCGGTTCATCGCTTCGTCACGGCCGGCGACGGCGGCGAGGCCGACGTTCCACTCCGGGTGCAGGCGCTCGCTGGCCCGCCCTTCCATCCACGAGGCGAAGCCCTCGTTGAGCCACAGGTCGTCCCACCACGCCATCGTGACCAAGTCGCCGAACCACTGGTGCGCCATCTCGTGCGCCGCGACGGCGAACGAACGCTCCTTGTCGGCCTGCGTCTGGATCGTCGGGTCGAGCAGGATCGAGGCTTCGAAAGTGAAGATCGCGCCCCAATTCTCCATGGCACTGAAGAACTGACTGCGCCCCGGAGCCGCGATGTTGTCGAGCTTGGGCAGCGGGAAGGGCGTGCCGAAGTAGGAATTATATTCCTTCAGGATGGCGATCGAGGAATCGAGGGCGAAGCGGCCCTGCTCGGCCTTGCCGGTCTGGGTGATGACGCCGATCTCGGTCGTCCCGGACTTCTGCGCGATGCGTTCGAACTCGCCGGCGCCGAAGAACAGCAGGTAGGTCGACATCTTCGGGGTGATCGGGAAGCGCACCACCTTCGTCGCGCCGCTCGCGACGGTCGAGGCGGCGGGCATGTTGCTGACCGCCATCTGGCTGGCCGGCACGGTCGCCTGCAGGGTGAAGGTCGCCTTGTAGAACGGCTCGTCCCACGACGGGATCAGGCGGCGCGCCTCGGAATTCTCGAACTGGGTGTATAGCGCGCGCTTCTTGCCGGCGGCGGTGTTGTAGTCGAGCGCGAACAGCCCGGTCGCCTGGGTGCCGATCTTGCCGGCATAGTCGATGGTCAGCGTGTGCTGCCCCGGTGCCAGCGTCTGCGCGAAGGTAAAGGTCGCGGTCTGCGTCGCGCTGTCGACGGCGATCTCGGGTGCCGCCGCGACGCCCGACAGCGCGACCTTGGCAAAGGTCAGGTCGGTGGCGTTGAGCGTGATCGCCTTGGTCGGCTGCAGGATTTCGATGGTGATCGCGACCTTGCCGGTGAAGCGCAAATTGGCGGCGTCGGGCGTGATCGAGATATCATAGTGCGACGGGCTGACGGTGCGCGGCAGCTGGGTCGTGACCTCGGCGCGGGCAGCGGCAGGCCTGGTCGCCAGCGCAGCAAGGGTCGGCGCGGCGGCGAGAACGGAAAGGGCGGAAACGATCAGGAAGCGATGCATGCGGGCTCCAGGCCTGGCGCGCTGGGAATCCTCGCGCTGCAGTCCTCATAAGGTGAGTTTTGGACCTTGCACACAGGCTATCGTCCCGAATACCGACGCGAAAGGGCGATCCCGGCGAGGTTCTGGGCACGGCCGATGCGCCGGATCCGGACGCGGGTGAACTGCGAGCGAAGTGCGTCGAACCTGGCGGCAAATGCGGAGGCGCGGCCGCTGCCGGAACGATTGGCCTGGTCGACGACAAAGGCCGAGTCACCCAGCAACTGCACGTCCTGCACACCCAGCGACGCCGCGACCTCCAACGCGTGCAGCGCCGCCAGCCACTCCGCATCGTTGCTGGTGCCGTGGCCGAGATCGAGCTCCAGATAGGTCACTCCGCCGGCCACGACCGCGACTTCGATCCGCCCCGGATTGGGGCGGCACCCGCCGTCGAAGAAGATCTTCAATATGCCCTCCGCGCCGTATGGCCGCGCGCTTGCGTCGCAGGCCGGGAACGTCGACACCCGGGGGCGAAGGAGCCCGTGATGCCAGACCTGGACGGAAAGATCGCGCTGGTCATCGGCGGCACCCGTGGCATTGGCGCGGCGATAAGCCAGCGGATGGTGGCGGACGGTGCATCACTCGGGATGATCTACCGCGATCGCGCCGCAGAAGCCGGGCAATTCGCACGCGAGCTTGGCAGCGAGGGCGCAAGTATCGTCTGCGTGCAGGCCGATGTCGCCGATGTCGAGGCGCTGGAGGCGGCGATCGACACGGTGGTCGCCGGGCTGGGGCCGGTCGACATATTGGTCAATGTCGCGGGACTGGCGATCACCGGGACGCTCGATGCACTGCCCGACGACGCCTTCGACCAGGTCTTCGCGGTCAACGTCCGCGCACCTTTCGTCGCCGCGCGGAAAGTGGTGGCCCGGATGGCGGACGGCGGCCGGATCATCACGATCGGCAGCATCGTCGCCGACCATTGCCCCGGCGAGGGCAGGACGCTGTATGCCGCAAGCAAGTCCGCGCTCGGTGGCCTGACCCGCGGCTTGGCGCGCGACCTCGGGCCGCGGCGGATCACCGTCAACCTCGTCCAGCCCGGCCCGATCGACACCGAGCGCAACCCTGCCGACGGTCCTGCGGCGGAGGACAATCGCGCGCCGCTCGCGATCAGGCGCCACGGTACTGCCGGCGAGGTGGCGGCACTGGTGGCGTTTCTGGCGTCACCCGCCGCCGGCTTCATCACCGGCGCCACCTATGACATCGACGGCGGCTGGCGCGCCTGACCCGGCTCAGAGGCGGGCGCGAACCCCGAAGAACAGCGCGCGGCCGGTGTATTCGTAAAAGGCCGGGACGTTGCGGTAGGTGGAGAAGCGCTTGGTCGCGGAGTCGAGCAGGTTCGACCCCTGGGCGTAGACCGTCAGCGACGGCAGGATGTCATAGGAGATGCTCGCCGCCAGCTCGTGATAGGGGTCCTGCTTGATCGCCAGGCTGTCGATGTAGCTGTACTGCGACGACACGAAGCGCGACTGGTACTGGTACGATACCGAGGCGTTGATGCCGTGGTTCTCGTAGAACACCTTGGCGTTGGCCGAGAATGGCACGGCGTCCTGCAAATCGGTCTTCGGCCGGCCATCGCGCACCGCCCGCGAGTGGTTGTAGGTGGCGTTGACCTGGATGCCGAAGCCGTTCTTCAGGAAATACTGGCCGCCGACCTCGATGCCATAGACCTTGGCGCTGTCGCCGTTGACATACTGCAGCTCGGTGAACGGGAAGCTGGCGGGCGCACCGGGGACCTGGTTGGTCGGGGTCAGCGTGAACGGCACCGCCTGTGTCGTCACGAAGTTGGTCAGGTGCTTGTAGAAAACCGCCGCGGTGAGGGCGAGGCTCTTGCTCGGGTAATATTCGAGCGAGACGTCGCCCTGATCGGCCGACACCGGCTTGAGGTTGGGATTGCCAGAGTCGGTTACGACCGGCGTGTTCGACTGGGCCGCGGAATAATCCTTGGCCGACGACAGCTGGCCGAAGGTCGGGCGCGAGATGGCCTGCGACGCTGCAAGGCGGACCCTCAGGCCATCCGCGAGGTCATAGGCGAAGTTGGCCGACGGCAGCAGGCGCGAGTAGCTGCCGCCGCCGACGATCGGCTCGATCGGATTGAATTGGACGTTCGCCGTGCCCGCGCCGACGACGACATAGCTGGCGACCGTGGCGCCGTAGCCGAGCGAGTCGACCGTCGTGTTGACGTAGCGCAGGCCGATATCGCCGCGCCATTTCTCGCCCTGGAAGTTGACCTGGCCATAGGCGTTCCAGGTCCGCTCCTTGATCAGATAGGAGGCCAGCTGATCGGGCACGACCTGTTGGGTGGCATAGCCGGTCGGGTAGGGCAGGCCGGTGGCAGGGTTGAGGATGTTGGGGTTGTTCTCGGCCTTCGACAGCGACGCCAGATAGGTGTCGATGTCGTACGTCGGGACGGCGCGTGGAAAATTGCCCGTCAGGTTCGGCAGGATATTGGTGTATTTCGGCGACTGCAGCACGCCGCCGCCAACCGCTGATAATGGGAACGGATAGCCGGCAAAGTTCTCGGCGGTGGTATATTGGTTGTCGATGGTCTCGACGTCCTTGCGGCGATCCGAAAAGGCGCCGCCAAAGCTGAACGACTTAAGGATGCCAAGGTCGAGGTCGTACTTCAGGTCGAGCTTGGCCTGGATGCTGCGGTCGGAGATGTCCTCGCCCTGGATGCCGATATAGTGCGCGCGGACGTCGGCATCGGTGGCCGAAGATAGCGGCCGGTCGGTGACCGTGCCATCGGCGTTGGGGATGGTCAGCACCAGGTCGGGCAGGCCGCCGTTGCGGGTCGTGACCACCGCCTTGGAGCCGGGGATGCCGGCCACGACAAAGCGGTTCTGGCCGCCGGTATTGTTGGTCGCCTTGCCGTATGAAGCATCGGCGGCGACGCTGAGCCGGTCTATCGGCGTCCAGTCGATATGGCCGCCGAGCTGGTAGGTGATCGACTTGCGCGGCTCGTCGGTGTTGACGATATCGATCGTCGCCGGCTGGACCGTATAGTTGGTGACGACCTTGTTGGAATCGACGGTGATGTTGTTGAGGTCCCAACGCACGCTGCCATCATCCGCGAGCGGCGTCAGGCCGACGGCAATGCGGTGGTTGTGTTCGATGTCGGTGTAGTTGCTGTAGATGCCGTCGAGGCGGAATTCGAAGCGATCGGAAGGCTTCCACTGATAGGCCGCGGAACCGCCCCAGCGCTGGCGCTCGGTCTCGACATAGCCGGTGCTGTAGAAATACGGCACGATCACGCCGCCGTTCGGCACCTGGACGATGCTGCGCTGGCCGGCGGGATCGGTGGCGATATCGAACGTGTCGGTGCTGGAGTATTCGCCGAGATTGTCGGTCCGCGACTTGTACTTGTTGTAGGTGCCCGACAGCAGGAACCCCATCGTGCCGTCCGCGAAGGTCGTGCTGACGACGCCCGAGGCCTTGATGCCGCCCTTCTTGGCGAACTCGTTGTACTGGCCCTCGATCGACCCGGCGGCGTGGTTGCCCATATGGTCGAACGGGCGCGCGGTGCGCAGGTCGATATTGCCGCCGATGCTACCCTCGAGCTGCGAGGCCTGCGCCGCCTTCTGGATCTCGGCGCCCGAGATCGCCTCGGACGGCAGGACGTCGAAGGCGAAGGCGCGGTCGGGACCGTCGGTCGGCAGGATGCGACCGTTGAGCGTGGTCAGGGCGAAATCCTCGCCAAGACCGCGCACGGTGACGCTGCGGCCCTCGCCGCGGCCATCGCGACCGACGGTGACGCCGGGAATGTTCGACAGCGCCTCGGCGACGTTGCGATTGGGAAACTTGCCGAGCTCTTCCGCAGAGATCGCGTCGACGATGGTCGAGGCGTCGCGCTTGGTGTCGATCGAGCGCAACAAGCTGCCGCGAACGCCGCGGACGACGATCTCGTCGTTATCGGTGATCGCGAGCATGGATGCGTCGCCGCTCTGGCCGGGGCCGGACTGGACCGGCGTACCCGGGTTGGGCTGCTCGGTCGGCGACACGGCGGTCTGCGCCAGGACGCCGGAGCCAGCCAGGAGGGCGGTGACGCTGATCCCGGTCCGGACGAGATTCCGCAAACGTTTCGCATCGACCATGGTGCTGACTCCCTTTACGAACTCTCGTATGGACCCGCTCTATAGCCTAGCCATGGCTTGCGAGCGATTTGTTGCGCTTTGCTAACCTAGCGTGTTTTAAGTTGTCAAACGCTTTAAAACGAAACAACTGCTTTCTACAATGGGCGGGTTTATGAGGCACAGTTCGGTGCCACGACCGCCGGCGTGGGACGGTCGAAGCGGGCCAGAAACCAAATATAACGAAACGCCGCGATGTTTGATGCTAGTTGATCGCATCGGCTGCAGAGGGGATGACGCATGGTCCGGGATACCAGTGAACGACGGCTGCGGATCAGCACCATGGTGCGCGAGCATGGCAGCGTTCAGGTCGCGCCGCTGGCCGAGCGCTTCAATGTTTCGATGCAGACGATCCGCAAGGACCTGCGCTTCCTGGCGACGCGCGGCGTGATGGAGCGCTCCTATGGCGGCGGGATCAGCGCCGACGCGGTCAACGTCACCGCCGAACCCCCGGTCGAGGCCAAGCGGACGAGCCACACCGACGAGAAGATGCGCATCGGCCGGCTGGCCGCGTCGATGGTCCTGCCGGGCGAGTCGATCGTGCTCGACTCCGGCACCACGGCGCTGCAGATCGCGACCTTCCTGCCCGATGACGAAGACATCACCGTCCTGACCAACGACCTCGACATCCTGTCGGTGCTGGCGACCCGGGAGCGGCTCAACATCGTCATGCTCGGCGGGATGCTGCGGCGGAAGAACCGCGCGTTCTACGGCGCGCAGACGGTCGCGGCGCTGGAGGACCTGCGCGTCGACAAGCTGTTCCTGGGCGTCGACGGCTTCGACGTCGAGTTCGGCATCACCACGCACTATGAGCCCGAGGCGATGCTCAACCGCAAGATGGTCGAGGCGGCGCGGCAGGTCATCGCAGTGACCGACGGTTCCAAGTTCGGGCGCGTCTGCCTGCACCGCATCATCAACCTCGACAAGATCCACCATCTCGTCACCGATGACGCGGTGCCCGACACCATCCGCTCAGCCTCCGAACGCCTCGGCTTCCAGGTCCATGAGGCCTAGCCCTTGAGCTTGAAGAACCGCCGCGCGTTTGAATAATAGATCTTGTCGATCACCGCGCGCGGCAGGGCCAGCCCCTTCGCATCGGCCTTGATCGCCGCGACCGGCTGCGACAGCGACGTCGCCAGGTATCGCCAGTCCGAGCGCCACATATCGTCCGCTTCCTTGGCGAAATTGCCGGTGGTCAGCGGGTTCTGCGCGCGGGCGTTAGGGTCGGGCGGGCTGTCGGTCAGGTCGGTGCCGTACATCAGCCGGTCCTGGTATTCAACGAAGAAGGCGCGGACTTTGGCGTGGTCGGCGTTCGACTGGACCTGCACCTGGCTCATCCGCGCGGCGAGATCCACCACCGCATTGGGGTAGCGATCGAGGAACTTCGCCAGCTCGTCGACACTCCACTCGAGGCTCGCCATGTGCGCGCCGTCGAACGCCAGCTTCGGATGCCGCGCCACGAAGCGGTCGCGCGCCGCCATCAGCGCCTCATAGCTCGGCTCCTCGGGGTGCTTGAACATGTAATATTCGGGGTGCTCGGTGAAATAGCTGCGGTCGTTCTCGGTGGTCATCTGGTCGAGCGGCAGCCAGCAATTCTTGGGCTCGCCCTGGTGCGCGATCAGCGGGACTCCGCGCGCCTGGATGTGCGCCATGATCGGATCGAAGCGCGGATCGTCGAGGAAGACGCGCTTGCCCGCCGCGTCCTTGGCGATCATGCCGATGTTCTTCCACACTTTTACCGCCACAGCGCCGTGGGCGAAGCCGTCGTCGACCAGCCGCTGCGCCTGCCCGGTCCACGCCGGCGTGCCGAACCCGTCCATCGAGAAGGTCGTCGCGAAGTGGAAGCGCTTCGGGTCCGCCGCGTGCATCTTGTAGGCGATCTCCGCCTGCTTCGGCAGCGGCGGGAAGTCGGGATAATCGACGTTGATCGACAGCAGCTCGAAGCCGTCCTTGCGCGCGATCCGCAGAAAGTCCGGCGCGTCGCGATTGGCATGGACATGCGCGTCGAGCTTGGGCACCCGGGCAAAGTCGGCCTCGCCATAGGTCGCAGGCTTGGCACCGGCGCCGGTCGACGCCAAAATCGCAGTCAATGGCACCAAGGCCCAAAGCACGCGCATCTAGATCTCCAAAGGAAACGTAACGAAATAATCTTATGTTGCGTTCAGCTTTACGCAAGTCATAATGATCGGGCGCACCTGCCCGAGCCTGTGCCGCCGGAAAGCCATCCCTTCGTCAAGGAAGCCGATCGTGTCAGAGTTCACACTATCCCGGCGCAGCGCGATCGCCGGCCTGTCCGGTGCCGGCGCCGCCATCGCCGCCGCATCTCCGCAGCTCGCCCGCGCCCTCACCACCAAAGCCGCCGCCAAGGTCAGCGACGGCACCCTGACGATCGAGTTCGACTCCGATCTCCACTCGCGCATCTCGCACAAGGGCAAGGTCCTGACCGCGATGGAGCCGAGCGAGGCCATCGCCCTTGACGACAATCGCGCCATCGACCGCTTCCCGCTCGTCGAGCAGACCAGCGAGACCGTCGCCGGCCCCCACGGCCCCGGCCGCGTCCACCATCTCCGCGGCACCGCCGGCACGATCGACAAGCTCGTCTCGGTCACCTTCCTCGACCGCTACCCCGGCCTGGCGTTGCTCGATATCGCCTACCGCAACACCGGCACCGCCCCGATCGCCGTCACCGGCTGGCAGGCCGCAACCCACGATTTGCTTCCCCATCCCGACGGCGCCTGGAGCTTCTCCGGCGCGTCCTACCCCGACCGCCGCGACTGGGTGCAGAAGGTCGTCCCCGGCTTCGGCCAGCGCAATTTCATGGGCATGAACGCCTCGGATTACGGCGGCGGCACCCCGGTCGCGGTCGTCTGGCGCCGCGACGTCGGGCTGGCAGTCGGCCACATCGACACCGTGCCGCGCCTCGTCTCGCTGCCGGTTTCGGGACAGCCCGGCGGCACGCGCGTCTCGATCACCGGCGACACCGCGACCCTGCTCGCGCCCGGCGCGACGCTCGCGCTGCCGCCGGTCTTCCTGATGGCGCACGAGGGCGACCACTTCCGCCCGCTCGACGCCTATCGCCGCCTGATGGCCGAGCGCGGCATCGCGGCGCCGGCGATCCCCGACACCAGCTATGCGCCGGTGTGGTGCGCCTGGGGCTATGGCCGCGACTTCACCAAGGCCGAGGTCCTGACTGCGATGACCAAGGCCAAGGCGATCGGCCTCGAATGGGCGGTGCTCGACGATGGCTGGCAGACGTCGGAGGGCGACTGGAAGCTCAACCGCACCAAGTTCCCGCGCGGCGACGCCGACATGAAGGCCTTCGCCGACCAGATCAAGGCAGCCGGAATGCGCCCCCGCCTGTGGCTGGCGCCGCTCGCCGCCGACCCCGGCACCGACCTGCTGCGCGACCATTCCGACATGCTGCTGCTCGACCGCAATGGCGCGGCGCAGAACGTCAGCTTCTGGAACGCCTTCACGCTCTGCCCGGCGTATCAGCCGACGGTCGACTATTTCCGCGGCCAGGTCCGCCGCATCCTCAGCGACTGGGGCTATGAAGGGCTGAAGCTCGACGGCCAGCATCTCAACGGCGTCGCGCCCTGCTATAACCCGGCGCACAACCACGCCCGCCCCGAGGAATCCTATGAAAAGCTGCAGGATTTCTGGAAGGCGCTCTACCAGGAGGCGATGTCGATCAACCCGAACGCGGTGATGGAAATCTGCCCGTGCGGCGACAGTTTCGCCTTCCACAACATCGCCGGCATGAACCACACGCCCGCGTCCGACCCGACCTCGTCGTGGCAGATCCGGTCGAAGGGCAAGAGCTTCAAGGCGATGATGGGGCCGTCCGCGCCGTTCGCCGGCGACCATGTCGAGCTCAGCGACCGGCACAATGATTTCGCCACGCATTACGGCATCGGCGCGATCCTCTCGACCAAGTTCACCTGGCCGAACGACCCGGTCGACACCACCGACCCGTTGCCCCCCGGCGGCATCGCGCTCAACCCGGAGCGCGAGGCGCTGTGGCGCAAGTGGATCGCGCTGTACCGCGCCAAGATGCTGCCCAAGGGCGAGTATCAGGGGCACCTCTACGACATCGGCTTCGACAAGCCGGAGGGACATGCGATCCGCGCCGGGACCAGCATGCACTATGCCTTTTACGCCGATAAATGGTCGGGGCCGGTGGTGTTGCGCGGGCTGCCGCCGGGCAAGCACCGGATCACCGACAGCTTCACCGGCCAGCCGCTCGGCATCGTCTCAGGGCCGGCCGCGAGCATCCCCGCCAGCTTCGAACACTTCCTGATCGTCGAAGCGACGCCGGTTTCCGGGCAGGCCAGCGCATGAGCGCACTACCGACTTCGGGTGGACGGGCCTGGCTGTGGAACGCGCTGGCGACGGTGGTGCTCTGGGGCATTTGGGGCGCCTATTCGGGCCTGTCGCCGCAGCATCATTTCCCCGAAACGCTCGTCTATTGCGTCTGGGCGCTGACGATGATTCCGCCGGCGCTGGTGGTGCTGTCGCAGGCCGGGTGGAAGCTCGACACCGATCGCCGCGCCATCGCCTATGGCCTGACCGTCGGTCTGCTCGGCGCGGGCGGCCAGATGGTGCTGTTCTATGCAGTGACGCGCGGCCCCGCCTATCTGATCTTCCCGGTAATCTCGCTGTCGCCGGTGGTCACCATCGCCCTGTCGTTCCTGCTGATCGGCGAGCGCACCGGCAAGCTCGGCGCGCTCGGTATCCTGCTGGCATTGCTCGCCTTGCCGACCTTCGACTTCGCGCCGGGCGGCGACGGGCATAGCGGCGGCTGGCTGTGGATGGCGCTGGTCGTCATGGCGTGCTGGGGGCTGCAGGCCTATTTCATGAAGTCCGCCAACAATGTCATGTCGGGGGAGAGCATCTTTTTCTACATGACGCTGACCGGGCTAGCGCTGATCCCCGTCGCCTGGGCGATGACCGACTTCAGCCAGCCGATCAACTACGGCCTCGACGGCCCGTTGCTCGCGGCGGGCATCCAGGTGCTCAACGCCATCGGCGCGCTGACGCTGGTCTTCGCCTTCCGCTACGGCAAGGCGATCATCGTCGCGCCGCTGACCAACGCCGGTGCACCGCTGGCGACGGCGATCATTTCGATGGTGGCGCTGGGCGTCGTGCCGAGCTCGCTCAAGTCGGTCGGCATCGTGCTGGCGCTGGCGGCGTCGCTGCTGCTGGCGATTGCACCCGACGCCGAGAATGCGGAGCCTGTCAGCGAAACCTGACCTGCGGCGATAGTTTCGTTTTATTTCGTTTACGGCCGATGCTAGGGTAGCGCGATGGAGCTCATTCAAAACCTCATCGCCCGTCACAAGCGTGGCGAACGCATCGGCCTGACGTCGGTGTGCTCGGCGCATCCGCTGGTGATCGAGGCGACTTTCGCCCATGCGCTGCGCAACGCCGCGCCGCTGGTGCTGATCGAGGCGACGTCGAACCAGGTCAACCAGGACGGCGGCTATACCGGCATGGTCCCCGCCGACTTCCGCGCCTTCGTCGAGGGCATCGCGGGTCGCCTGGGCTTTCCGCTGGAGCGGCTGGCGCTGGGCGGCGATCACCTCGGGCCGAACGCCTGGACGAGCTTCCCGGCCGAGGTCGCGATGGCCAAGGCCGAGATCATGGTCGCCGATTACGTCCGCGCCGGCTTTTCCAAGATCCACCTCGACTGCTCGATGAGCTGCGCCGGCGACCCGACGCCGCTGCCCGAGCGGACGATCGCCGAGCGCGCCGCGCGCCTGTGCCGCGCCGCCGAGGACGCCTATGCCGGCGATCCCTCCGACGCGCCGGTCTATGTCATCGGCACCGAAGTGCCGGTGCCGGGCGGTGCGGCGGAGGACCTCGATGCGCTGGCGGTGACGACGCCCGAAGCGGTGCTGGCGACGCTCGACATGCACCGCGACCTGTTCGCGGAAGGCGGGCTGCACAGCGCCTGGGACCGGGTCATCGCCGCGGTCGTCCAGCCCGGCGTCGAGTTCGATCACATGAAGGTCGTCGATTATGACCCGGCGGCGGCGACCACGCTGGTCGCGGCGATCGAGCCGGTCGAGCATATCGTCTTCGAGGCGCACTCGACCGATTACCAGACCGAGACGGCGCTGAGCGCGCTGGTCCGCGATCATTTTGCCGTCCTGAAGGTCGGGCCGGGCGTCACCTTTGCGCTGCGCGAGGCGCTGTGGGCGCTCGATGCGATCGAGGCGGAGACCGTCGAGGCAGGGAAGCGGGCCGGGCTGCGGGCTGTCGCGATTGCCCGCATGAAGGCCGAGCCGGGCAATTGGCAGCGCTATTATCACGACAGCGGCGCAGCGCTCGACCTGCAGCTACAGTACAGCCTGAGCGACCGCATCCGCTATTATTGGCCCGATGCCGAGATTGCGGCGGCGCAGGTGCGGCTGTTCGACAATCTGCGCGCGCAGGTGCCGCCGCTGCCGCTGCTCAGCCAGTATCTGCCGATCGCCTATGCCGCGGTGCGCGCGGGTACCGCGACCCTGGACCCTGTCGACCTCATCGTCGCCCACATCGGCGCGACGCTCGACGCCTATCATGGAGCTTGCAACCCCGATGACTGAGACCCTGTTTGCGGCCCGGAGCCCGGACGCGCTGCCGGAGAGCTGGACCCGCCGGGAGATCCTGCAGCAGCCGGCGACGCTGCGCGCCACGCAGGCCGTGCTGGAGGCCGGTCGGGACGGGATCGAGGCGTTCCTCGGGCCGTTGCTGGCCAAGCCTGACCTGCGGATCATGCTGTGCGGGGCGGGGACTTCGGCGTTCATTGGCGAGTGCCTGGCGCCGTGGCTGACGGCGTCGCTCGGCCGCCCGGTCGAGGCGGTGGCGACGACCGATATCGTCAGCGCGCCGCGCCTGTACCTCGATGCGAAGCGCCCGACGCTGATGGTGTCGTTTGGGCGCTCGGGCAACAGTCCAGAGAGCATCGCGGCGGTGGAATTGGCCGACATGTGCGGCGGGGCGGTCCATCACCTGCTGATCACCTGCAACGCCGACGGCGCGCTGTCGCGTCGGGCGTCGGACACCAGCCATGTCGTAATCCTGCCGGAGGAGACGCACGACCGCGCCTTCGCCATGACCTCCAGCTTCAGCGCGATGATGCTGGCGGCGCTGTCGATCTTCACGGGCATCGACGCGATGCACGACCGGGTCGAGGCGATTGCCGACACCGTCGCCGCGGTGATCGCACAGTCGGAGGACATGGTCGCGGGGCTGGCGGCACGCGGGTTCGAGCGTGTCGTCTATCTCGGGAGCGGTCTGTTCCAGGGTCTGGCCCGCGAGTCTGCGCTCAAGCTGCTCGAACTGACCGACGGTGCGGTGCCGACGATGTTCGACTCCTCGCTCGGCTTCCGCCACGGTCCCAAGACGATCGTCACCGCGGGGACCCTGATCATGGTGTTCGTCTCCAACGATCCGCTGACCCGGCTCTACGATCTCGACATGATCGAAGAACTCCGCACCGACGCGCACCGCGGTACCGTGATCGCGGTCACGACCCAGCCCAGCGGCGGCACCGAACTCCTGGTGTCGAGCTCCGCCAACTTCGCCGACGTCGACCTGCTGTTTCCGTTCATCGTGCCAGCCCAGCTTTTCGGCCTCCATTATGCACTCAATCTGGGGCGCACCCCCGACCAGCCCAACGCCACCGGCACCGTCAACCGGGTCGTCCAAGGCGTCCGTATCCACACGCCGAACCCATGACGATCTTTCTCGGGGTTGACGGGGGCGGCACCAAGACCGAGTTCGTGTGCATCGACGACACTGGCCGGACCGTCGCCCGCGCCCTGACCGGGACGACCTACCACCTCCAGGTCGGGCTCGACGAAGCCATCGCCCGACTTGGGCAGGGCGTCGCCGCGGTGTGCAGCCAATTGTCGATACAGGCGTCGAGCCTGACGCACAGCTTCTTCGGCCTGCCCGCATTCGGCGAAGACGCGACGATCGACCCCCAGCTGGATGCCGCCTGTGGCCGCCTGTTGGGTCACGGCCGCTATCGCTGCGACAACGATATGGTTTGTGGCTGGGCGGGATCGCTTGCCTGTGCCGACGGGATCAACCTCGTCGCCGGTACCGGATCGATCGGCTATGGCGAGCGGAACGGCCGCAAGGCGCGCGTCGGCGGCTGGGGCGAGGTCTTCAGCGACGAAGGATCGGCTTACTGGATCGCCATTCAGGGCCTGAACGCGTTTACGCGAATGAGCGATGGCCGGCTGCCGATTGGCCCGCTCAAGTCCATCGTCGGCCAAACGCTCGGCCTGAATACCGACCTCGACATCTGTGCGCGGGTGATGGGTGAAAATGGCATGACCCGCGATGAGATTGCCGGCCTTGCGCCGACCGTGTCCCAAGCCGCCGAAGCCGGTGACGAGGTCGCCGTAGCGATCCTCGATCAGGCCGGATCCGAACTTGCCCAAATGGCGCAGGCGCTGCGTCGCAATCTCGAATTTGCCGACAGCGAAACCGTGCTTTTGTCCTGGTCGGGTGGTGTGCTGACCAAGCAGCTTGCCGTTCGGAATGCTTTTCTTCATCATCTGCGACAGTTGGCAGCGTATGAAATCATAGAGCCTCGGCACGAACCCGCAGTCGGAGCGGCGCTTTATGCAAAGCTTCTCGATCGTGCTGCCGCTGAATAAGTTACCCTGACGAATATGGTACTTTTCGCCGGTGGTTTGTTTGAGATTTAAAACCAACCCGATAGGACGTCATAACTGTAGAGAAATTTTAAATAATGAAAATTATCGGGTAAATGCACGTCATTACGGTACGGAACCGCACATTGTATTTGACGTTCTGAGGTCGTCGACCGTTTAGTGCCGGCGGGGCGCTGTCCTCAAGGACCATCGATGTACAAGGGCGCGCCTATTCTGGTTGTCGAGGACGAGATCCTGATCGCGATGGATCTCGCGATGGCGATCGAGGCTGCCGGTGGCCTGGTTCTCGGTCCGGCGACGACGACGGTCGCGGCCCTCGCCCTGATCGAGGAAGCGGTCGCTGCGAACATGGTGATCGCCGCGGCTCTGCTCGATACCAACCTGGCCGACCGCGACGTGACGCCGGTGGCGCTCCGCCTGCTTGACCTCGGCGTCCCGATCGTGATGCACTCGGCGGTCGGACCGCCGCCGGGCGTAAAGGCCTCCGCCAATGAAATCTCGTGGGTTTGCAAGCCGGCGTCGGCGCGCCGGGTTGTGGCGAGCCTGTCCTACGAACTGGGGCGTACCGTCCCGCGCAAGACCGATGGCAAGGTCGTCGATGCGGGGCCGGCGCCGAACGCGCTCGAAGATCCGGTCAAGGATACCGGTAGTTTTCAGCCTGCCGACCGCGACTATTGCCTCGCCCAAGCCAGGCAGCATCGACAAGCCGCCGACCAGGCCAGCGATTTCGAGATCAGGCGCCTCAATGACCAGCTTGCCAACCGCTATGCAAATCGTGCGGCGGCAATGTCTTCGGAGCCGCGAGACGTGTCGCGACGCCACGAGCGCTAAGCGAATCTGCAAACCGGGAAGTCCCGCAAAGCTGCATCAGTCCAGTTTCCGGAACGGCTCGACCGGCTCGGCCACCGTCGCTGTCGCTTTCAGGCCCGAACCGCGATCTTTCGCGAACCATTCCGCGATATCCCAGAGCAACCAGTATAGCCGACCGCGCCGGCGCGTCTGACGCGCAATCCTCGGCACGGGCGGAACACGATGACCCATGGAATACAAGACGGAACGTGTCGCAACACGGATGCAGGAATCTTTGTCGCAGTCGAGGCGGCCAAGCACGGAATGCTTGTCCGGCGCCGATGGACGGCGCCGAAGACCCTGACTGTCTCGAAGGGAGAATGGTGCACTCGGAGAGATTCGAACCCCCGACCCCTGCCTTCGGAGGGCAGTGCTCTATCCAGCTGAGCTACGAGTGCGTGAGCGGGGGTCTAGCAGGTGGGCGGGGGCGAATCCAGCCCGGATCAGCGGGATGTGGGTGCCGGCGGCGTATAGGGCACGAACTTGCCGAGGCCGCAGCTGGCGCCGGTGCGGATGCCGCCGCCCTGGTTGATCACCGTGATCGTGTCGACCGCGCACAACTGGCTGATCGACGTCGCATAGGTGAAGGCCTTTTCGACGCCCAGCGACGGACAGGCGTTGGGCAGCGTGTTGCGCAGCACCTGGCCACCGTTGAGGACGAAATCGATGGTCCGGTCGTCGACCACCTTGGCCTCCCGGATACGCGACAGGTCGATGCAGTTCTGGCCGCGAGATTGGGCGACCGGGATCGACGACGACGGCGCCGGCACCACCGCGGCAGTCTGGGCGGGCGGCGGCGGTGGCGTGCTACAATTCGCCAGCAACCCAGCCAGCAGCACAGCCGCGACGCGCTTGGCAGACAGGAGCATCAGAAAATCCGGTTCATGGTCGTGAACCGCTTACGCAACGCAACGGAGTGACGCAATAATAACCGATATCGCTTCGGATCGTTCCGTAACGATCTTATTTGGCGGCGGTCGCGGGCGCGGGAGTCTTTGGTTCGAAGGCACAATCCACGGCAACGGGACAGCGCCAGCATTGCGGCTTGCGCGCGATGCAAGTGTAGCGGCCGTGCAGGATCAGCCAGTGGTGGGCGTGGCGGCGATAGGCAGGCGGGATCACCGCCATCAGGCGATCCTCGACGGCGCGCGGTGTCTTGCCGGGGGCCAGCCCGGTGCGATTGCCGACGCGAAAGATGTGCGTGTCGACGGCGCAGGTCTCCTCGCCGAACGCGATGTTCAGGACGACGTTGGCGGTCTTGCGGCCGACGCCGGGCAGGGCCTCCAGCGCCTCGCGATCATGGGGCACCGCGCCGCCGTGGTCGCGGACCAGGATCTGCGCCAGCGCGGCGACATTCTTCGCCTTGGTGTTGAACAGCCCGATGGTGCGGATCAGGTAGCGAATATTGTCCTCGCCAAGCGCGACCATGCTGGCGGCATCGGGTGCCGCGGCGAACAGCCCGGGCGTCGCCTTGTTGACCCCGGCGTCGGTTGCCTGGGCGGACAGCACGACGGCCACCAGCAGCTCGAACGGGCTGTCGTACAGCAGTTCGGTCTGCGGCTCCGGCAGCGCGGCGGCCAGGGTCGCGAAGAAATGCTCGATCTGCTGCGGCGTCATGGCGCGCACCGTGTCGCCTGCCGCGCTTCCCCTGTCCAGCGGCGCGGCGCTATGCTGGCGATATGCCGCTGATCGACCTGACGCTTCGGCCCAACCGCTCGCTCGACCGGCGTCATGCGCGCTGGTTAATCATCGGCGTCGGCGGGGTGTTCCTGCTCGGCGGCCTGCGCTTCCTGGTCGTCGGGGCGTGGCCGGTGATCCCGTTCATGGTCATCGACGTGGCATTGCTGTGGTGGGCGCTGCGGGCCAGCTATCGCTCCGGCCGGGCCTATGAGGCCGTGCGGCTCGACGAGGTTTCGCTGACCGTCCGCAAGGTCTCGCACATGGGCAGGGAGCGGCGCTTCCGGCTCGAACCCTATTGGGCCAAGGCGCAGCTGGAGCGGCTGTCGACCGACGAGAACCGCCTGTCGGTCGCGTCGCGCGGCGTCAGCGTCACGGTCGGCCAGTGCCTGTCACCCGCCGAGCGCGAGGCGGTCCATGCGGTGATCGTCGACGGACTGGCGCGCTGGCGTCAGAGCCCCAGCACGTCGCTCATCGTATAGCGGCCGACCGGCTTGCCCGCCAGCCAGGCGGCGGCGCGGACCGCACCGCGCGCGAAGATCTCGCGCGATTCGGCGCGGTGGCCGAGTTCAAGACGCTCGCCGTCGCCGGCGAACAGGACCAGATGGTCGCCCGCCGCGGTGCCGCCGCGCATCGAGGCATAGCCGATGTCGCCTGCGCGCCGGGCCTTGCCGACGCCGTCACGGCCGCGCACCGCGACCCGCGCCGCATCGACGCCGCGCCCCTTGGCCGCCGCATCGCCCAGCGCCAGCGCCGTGCCCGATGGCGCATCGACCTTGTCGCGGTGGTGCAACTCGGCGATCTCGATATCCCATTCCGGGCCAAGCGATGCCGCCGCCTGGCGTACCAGGCTCATCAGCAGCGTCACGCCAAGGCTGGTGTTCGCCGATTGCAGGATCGCCGTGGTGCGGGCGGCGCGGTCGAGCATCTTGTGGTGCGCTGCCCCCAGCCCGGTCGTGCCGACGACCAGCGCAGCATTGCCCTCGCAGACGGCGTCGAGCGTCGCCTCCAGCGCGTCGGGCGAGGTGAAGTCGATCAACACGTCGCTGCCGTGCGCCAGCGGAGCAGGATTGGAGCAGATGGTCAGGCCACCGCCGAGCTTGCTGCCGACCGAGGCATGGCCGGCTCGCTCGATCGCCCCGGACAGCTTGAGGCGCGGATCGGCGAGCACGGCGGCGATCACCGCCTGCCCCATTCTACCGCCTGCCCCCAGGACGCCGACACGGATCGTCTTACTGTCTGCCGCCATGCCGCCATTGGACCATCTCTGCAGCAATATCGCAACATCGCCGTGTCGAATCCGTCCGTAACGACTTGCAGGACGGTATCGGGTCGCGTCGCATTCGCCGACGCAGGGCAACGGCTCGCCGCACGATTTACCCGGATGACCCACGGTAAATGGTGACTCCGTGCCGCGTTCATACAGCAGAAAGGAACGCCGGGCCAACCAAGCGTACGGCGGCCTCGTTCATGTTCAGCATGCGTGCTGCCCGAATGGCGCGCTTTCAAAAGAACGCCGTGGTTACGCTTTCAAGTCTGAACCGACTGGTTGCTCCGTGCCCTTAAGTTACATCTGGCCGCGCTGAGGCGGCAGGATCAGGCCGGAATAGCCAGTCCTGTTTGAAGGATCTGCCGAATGAGCATCGTTACCAAGGGGCCCAAGACCCTCTTCTTGCTGTCGGCGCTGACGATCGCGGTGCCGGGAGTGTTGTCGGCGCAGGAGACCAGCGCGCCGGTAACCCAGCTGCGAACGACGATGTCCGGTGCGCCCGCGGCCAAGGGACCCGATCTGAAGGGCGTCATCTCCGGACGCAGCGGCGACAAGATGCAGGTCACCGCCGAGGACGGCACCAAGACGATAGTCGCGATCAACGATTCCACTAAGATCACCGCCAGCAAGGGCTTCCTCGGTCTCGGCCGGAACAAGCTGTCGCTGACCTCGCTGCTCAACGGCCTGCCGGTCGCCGTCAAGACGTCGCAAGGCGGCGAGACGCTGATCGCCGACCAGGTCAACTTCCGCAACACCGACTTCAAGACCGCGAGGATGATCCACACCGGCACCGCCCAGGGCTTCGACGAGCAGACTGCGGCGACCGGCACGCTGCGCGGCCGCATGGCCGACATCGGCGATTACAACGTCAAGGGCACGACGAGCGTCAACTTCGACACCGGCAAGGCGCAACTGTCGCCGCAGGCCCGCGCCGACCTGTGCGCCGCGACGTCGACCGCCGAGGGGATGAAGAACGCCCTGATCCTGGTGGTCGGCTATACCGACTCGACCGGCCCGCAGGAGTATAACCAGCAGCTCAGCGAGAAGCGCGCGAGCCGCGTCGTCAACTACATCCAGCAGGCCTGCCACTGGAAGCCGTACCGTATGCTGACCCCCACCGGCATGGCCGAGGCCGACCCGCTGGCCAGCAACGACAGCCCCGAGGGCAAGGCGCAGAACCGCCGCGTCGCCGTCAACATCCTGGTCAGCAAGGGCCTCGACGGCCTGTAGGATAGTCCGGGTGGGGCGATCCCCACCCGGCCATTGCGGACACGACTGCCTTGCCGGCGATCGGCGCGGGCAGGGCGAGGCTCAGGGCCGGGGCGCGTCTCCGGCCTTGAAGCTGTAGCGCCACACCCAGCGCTTCTCGGCGCCGGGCGCGAGATCGATCGCGGTGAACGGCTCGACCGAGACGACGGTGCGCACCGACCAGAGTTGGGAACTCACGATCGGCGTATCGGAACTCGCATGGACCTGCGCGCCGCCGGGCCCGTTGATGGTGAAGCCGCTGGTTCGCGCATCCTGGGTAAAGCCGTCGGGGGCCAGCGTGACGCGTTCGCCGGCGGCAAGACCGCTCCGGTAGCGCAGCGTCGAGCCCTCCACCTCCGCAAGTTGCGGCGTCGAAGTCGGGCTCGTCAGTGGATAAGGGTATTCGACGCTGACCTCCGGTCCGATGTCGCGATCGTCGAAGCGCGTGAAATTGTGGTTGTAGACCTCGGTGACGACGCGCTTCGATCCGGTGTTGACCAGCCGGTGCGCGATCTCGAGGACGCCGCCGCGCGCGAGCCGAACGGTTTTCTCGTAGCGGTAGCCGTAGCCCGCCGCGTCGGGCACAATCTCCTGCCGGAATGCGACCGAGCTACCCGTCCGCGAAACCTTCCAGGTCCCGCCATCGACGACGTTATAGCCGCGGAACCTGTCGTACGGCCTGTCGTCCGCCTTGCGCAGCCGCCCGACGCCGATCTTGATGAAGGTCCCGCCGACCGGTGCCTCGCCGTAACCGGGCACCGGAGCCGCTGCCGGACCGAAGAACTCCTCGGCGGGTCCGGTTGCCGAGGTTTGCGGGCCGACCACCAGGGTGGTGCCGCTGTCGATGAAGTCACGGACATTGGCGGCGATGCCGTCGAACCACGGACCGTAGAACCGGGTGCCGCCCGCCTGCACCTCGACGATCATCCCGGACCAGTCGAACCGCGTGCCGCGGTAAAAGCCCTTGTCCGGATCCGGCAGCGCGATGACCGCCTTGAGGCTGCCCTGCTGGATCGTCGCGGTCGGCGCTCGGGCAAGGACAACGCGTACGTCGGCGACGTCGCGCGGCGCTGCTCCGGCGGTCGCAAGCGCGCACACACCGATGGCGAGCGTCATCCGACGCGACCGTCCGGTGCGGGGGTCGAGAGGCGTGGAAGCGCTGCCGGACATCGGGCTCTCCTTGATCCGCCAGCGGGTTCGGTTCGAAACGCCGGCTCCAGTTCCCTCGTCACCTCAAGGGCTGCCTGGCGCAAAGACCATCGCGCTCGGGCTCGGGACGAGGAGCGAATGCCCGGTGTAGCTGAGACGACCGGTCTTGCGGTCGATCCTGAACGCCGCGACCTGGTCGCCGCGCTGGTTTAGCGAGAACACGAACCGTTCGCTCGGGTCGAAGGTCAAGCTGCGCGGATGGCTCGCCTCGGTCGCGATTTCACCGAGCGGCACCAGCCGGCCGTCGCCGCCGGCCCGGAACATCGCGATCGTCTCATGCCCCCGGTTGGCCGCGTAGAGAAACCGCCCATCGCGAGTCATCAACAGCTCCGAGGTCGCGTTGCGGCCCTCATAGCTCGTCGGTAGCGTCGGTGCGCTGCCGATCGGGCGGAGCCGGACGTTCCCGTCGACCACCGACACGGCGGAGACATCGATCGCGCCACCGCGTTCGTTCAGATTGTAGAAAAAGCGATCGTCGGGGGAAAAGACGAAATGCCGTGGGAAGCGGCCACGCGGCACGTCGAAAAATGCCGGGTCGTTCGGCACCAGCCTGCCGCTCATGCCGTCCAGCCGCCAGACGAAGATGCGATCCTGCATCGCGTCGTTGGCGAAGACGAAACGGCCACCGTGATCGGAGCCGATCATGTGGAACGCCGACGGATAGTCATCGACATGCTCGAACGGCGAAGGTGCGCGGGCCGGCGTCCGTTCGCTGATCGCGGGGACGATGTCGCTCGCGTCGCCGAGCGAGCCATCCGGCTGGATCGGAAACACCGCGACGCTGCCGCCCCCGTAGTTGGCGGCGAGCACATATTTGCCGGAGGCATCGATCGCCAGCGACACCGGCGCGCCCTTGCTCGGCCTGGCGTTCAACAAGGTCAGCGCCCCGCTGGCAGCATCGATGCGAAAGGCGCTGACCGTGCCGTCGCCAGTTTCATTGGCGGCGTACAGTGTACCGTGGCGCGGGTCGACGATCAGCCAGGTCGGTGAGCGCGTCGCCGCCGCCAGCCGCAGGTTCGAGAGCGCGCCCGTCGCCGCATCGACATCGACCAGATAGATGCCCCGGCCATGCGAGGCGTCGTTGGTCGATGGCAATCGCGTCTCGCCCTGTGGCGCCGCGCGTGACGGCGTGTTGGTGCCGATATAGGCATGAAGGGTCTGGCCCGCCTGCAGTGGTGCCGCCGCGGCGAGCCATGCGGCCACCAAGCTTGCCGCCCAAAATCTGGTCGTCGCCGCCGTCATGACCAATGCTTAGAGGAGCCGGATGGCCTGCGAAAGGCCGCTTCCTTCGCATAGTGAGAACGCCGGCCGCGCCGCGCCTGTGGTGCGCAGCTTTGCGCTGGACAGGCTCGACCGCGAGGGCGATGCTTCCTTAAAAATTGGGGGGATCATGAAACAGATCAAACTTGGCGCCGCCGCTTTGCTCGCGCTGCTGGGCCAATATGCGGCCTCGGCGCAGACGCCCGATCCGCTCGCGCCGCCTGCACCCAAGCAGATGATACCGCAAGGCCCGACCACGCCGCGCGAGCCGCCATCGAACGAGGCTGCAGGGATCGCGGTCGACCGCTACGTCGGCGATGCCGCCAGATCGACGCCGCACATCTGGCGCGACGTGATCTACACGCGTTCGATCCTGAAGGAGGGTGATCCCGACAATCCCCCCGCGAACGGCGCCGCGCTCTATTACCACAAGGAAATCGCCTACGCCGAGATGCCCGCGAGCAATGCGACGACGCTCGCGGCCGTGCCGCAGCAGGTCATGCTTTACGTCGAAAGCGGTAACGCGCGGCTCGACGACGGCAAGAACTTCTGGATGCTCAAGGCGCACAGCGCCGTGCTGATCCCGCCGAACCAGGTCCACCGCCTGGTCACCGGCGACGGTGCGCCGCTGCGGATGATCATGCTGACGCGCATCCTGGAGCCCGAGGTCAAGCCGCGCGACGGCATATTGGTGCGCGACGTCGATGCGCTGGCGATGACCGAGCGCAACGTCCATTGGTCGAACTTCGCCAAATACGTCTTCCTGGGAGCCGACGGGCTGTACCCGACCGACCATATGTACATCGTCTATATGGCGCCGAGGACGATCGCCGGAGCGCACGCGCACACGCCCGGACAGGAGGAAGCCTGGGTCAAGGTGACGGACGGTTCGGCGGTGATGCAGCTCGGCAGCGAGATCCGGCCGTGGCCGATCAACTCCGGTTTCGTCGCACCGCCGAACGGCAAGACGGTCCACGCTGCGATCAACCTGTCGGACGAGACCCAGGCGTGGTTCTATATCTCGCGCCTGCAGCCGACGGTCGCGCCGCCCAATCCCAACCGGCCCGCGCCGCCGCCGGCAATCGCTGAAGGCGTCGCCCGCGCGACCGTCGCCGGTCGTCCGTTGAAGCAGGCTGAATATGGTCCGCGCTGACCCGGCGTGGGCGGCGATACTGGCAACGGCGGCGACATTGATCGCGCTCGCACCCGCATCCGCGCAAGCTCCGGCAGGTGACTGGCGCAGCACCGGGCGCGAGGTCGCGGGCACCCGCGCCTCGCCGCTCGGGCAGATCACGCCCGCCAATGTCGCTCGCCTGGCCAACGCCTGGACGTTCGAACTGAAGCCGGCGGACAACACGTCGCCACGACTTGCGCCCAGCAATCAGACGCCGCTGGCGATCGACGGGGTCGTCTATATCGCGACGCCCTACAACCGGCTCGTCGCGATCGACGGCGATAGCGGCGCAACGTTGTGGACCTACCAATTGCCGGAAGGTCAGGCACTCGGTGGGCGGGGGATCGAATATTGGGCGGGTGACGCCAAGGCCGCCGCGCGCATCTTCCTCGGCACCCGCGAGGGCCTGATGCTGGCGGTCGATGTGAAGACCGGCAAAGCGGCGGCAGGATTCACCCCGATCGATCTCAAGACCCCCGCGGTCATGGCCGGCTTCCCCCGCGCCAACTACCAGATCAACAGTTCGCCGACCCTGTACAAGGACGTGCTGATCACCGCGTCGCGCCTGCAGGAATCCCCGCCACTGGGACCGAACGGCGATGTCCGCGGCTGGGACGCGCGCACCGGCAAGCTGCTGTGGACCTTCCATTCCATCCCGCAGCCGGGCGAGCCCTTCCACGATAGCTGGGGTGGCGACAGCTGGAAGCAGCGATCCGGCGTCAATGTCTGGACGTTGATGTCGGTCGATGAGAAGCGCGGCATCGCCTATCTGCCGTTCGGCGCCCCGGCCTATGATCGCATCGGCATCGACCGGCCGGGCAGCAACCTGTTCTCCGACTCGCTCGTCGCGGTCGATGCGCGGACGGGCAAATACCTGTGGCACTACCAGACCGTCCATCACGACATCTGGGACCTCGACCTGCCGATGCAGCCGGCGCTGTTCGATGTGAAGCGCGATGGGCGCACGATCCCGGCCGTCGCCGTGTCGAACAAGTCGGGCTATGTCTTCATTCTCGACCGGGTGACCGGCAAGCCGATCTTCCCGACCCCGGAGACCCCCGTCGCGGCATCGACCCTGCCGGGCGAGCACGCCTGGCCGACGCAGCCGATCCCGTCCGCGCCGCCGCCGCTGATCCGCCAGACCATCACCGCGGCCGATATCACCACGGTGACGCCGGCACAGACGCAGGCCTGCCTCGACCGCGTCGCCAACGAGAAGCTGACCTTCGACGCGCCGTTCACGCCGCTGAGGGGCGATCACCCGACCGTCCGGATGCACGGGTCCGGCGGCGGTCCGAACTGGGGCGGCGCGGCGTTCGACACGGCGCGTGGCTATCTGATCGTCAACACGAGCGAGGAGGGCTCGGTCGAGCAGATGGGCCAGAACGCCAAGGGCGAATGGTACAACAACACCAAGCGAAACACCTGGTGGTCGGTCGGCAAGCTGATGTGCCAGCCGCCACCCTGGGGCACGATCGCCGCGATCGACGTCTCAAAGGGCACGATCGCATGGCAGGTGCCGCTTGGCATCACCGATAGCCTGCCCGAAGCCATGCAGAAGACCGGGCGGCCCAACGTCGGCGGCCCGACCGTGACCGCATCAGGTCTAATCTTCATCGGCGCCAGCGACGACTCCCGCTTCCGGGCGTTCGACTTGAACGATGGCCGCGAACTATGGACCGTCAAGCTGCCGGCCTCGGCGCACAGCACGCCGATCGTCTACCGCGGCAAGAGCGGACGGCAGTACGTCTCGATCCTCGCCGCCGGTGGCTCCTATCTCGGCGATCCGGTGACCGCATCGCAGCTGATCACCTACGCATTGCCCAGGGAGCCGTGATGACCTGCAGCCCGGCGGTACCGCGCCTGCGCTTCTAGGCTGCGGACCTTCGCAATCGACCGAGCAACTGGTCGAAGGCAATCAGAGCGAGCAACGAAGCGCCGAACAGGGGCAGCAGCAGGCCCAGCACGATCAACAGGGCAATCATCGCTCGTGGCGGCGGGCCGACGGTCGGTGCAGGCGCGCCGAAGCCGTTGCGGGGTCGACGTTTCAGCCACATCATCACGCCCAGCACGCTGAGCGCGAGCAGAGCCCCGGCCGTGACCACCCCGATGATCTGGTTGGCGATGCCGAACAATTGGCCCTCGTGCCAGGCGACGCCGGTATTGACGATCCGGTCGAGGAGATGCTGGTCGGCGAAGCCGGTCCGGGTAATCTCCGCACCGGTGGCGGGGTCGTAGCTGACCTGCCGATCGAGCTGCCGGTTCTGAGCCTCGGACTTTACCGTCCAGACATTGCCGGTCGGCGCGCCGAAACGCTGGGGCGCCTGCGGTGGCAGTACCGATACCGGAAACGCCATGTGCTCGGCCTGGGCCTTGGCGACGAAGACCGAGAGCGGCAGACCCTGCGGTACCGCGATGGGCGGCATCGTCATCGCGCCATGATGTGCGGCATGGCCGTCGTCGGCGCCGATCTTCCAATCCTGCGGTCCCTTGACCAGCCCGAGTTCGGTCCGGGCCCATTTGAAGGCGCCGCCCCAGGCGCCCGCCCACGGCAGGCCGCTGGCCAGCATGACCAGCACCAGTCCCGCGATCCAGAAGCCGGTGACGCGGTGGATGTCCTTGAGCAGTGGCCGGCCACGGCGTGACAGTCGCGGCCAGACCGTGCCCGCCATTTGCAGCTGGCGCGGCCACCATAGATACAGGCCGCTCAGGATCATGACGATCGACCAGCTCGCCGCCAGTTCGACCAGCCAGTCCCCCCAACGCCCCAGCAGCAAGGTGCCGTGGATGCGGGACACCGTCGCCTCGATCCGTGTCCCGGGATCGAGGCTGCCCAGCACCTGGCCCTGCGGCGACACATAGATTTCGCGCGGCGTGCCGTCCTCGAGACCGAGCTGGATCATCGCGGCGTCGCCCGGCTGTCGCGGCAGCCGATAATGATTGAAGCGCGCGCCCGGGTTGGCGGCAAGGGCAGCCGCTAGCTGCCGGTCGGCCGACACCGCACCCGCGGTCCCGAGGCCGCGATAGGCGCTCTCCTCCCAGCGGTCGATCTGCGGCTTGAAAAGATAGATCGAGCCGGTGATCGACAGGATCAGGATGAACGGCAGCACGAAAAGCCCGGCGTAGAAGTGCCAGCGCCAGATCGTACCGTAGAGGCGGGGATTGCTCATCGCTGGGCGGCTCCGAAGCGGTAGGCGACACGAACGCTGAGCGTCCGCGGTTCGCCCGGGAAAACCCGGTCCTCGGTACCGAGCGAATAGCGCGAGGCATTGTCGCTGAAGTAATAGGTCTTGTCGAAGAGGTTGCTCAGGGTCGCGTCGATCCGCACCGCGCCGACTTCGGTGCCGGCCCCAACGTCGAAGGTTAGATAGTCGGGCAGCGTGACCGCGCCGCCGTTGATCACCTTGCGGTCGTCAACATAATTGCCAAAGGCACGCAGCTCGACCCGGCCGACGGTGACCCGGGTCGCGGCGGTCACCGTGTTCGTCGGCGTTTCCGCCAGCCGCGCGCCGAGCAGCGCAGGTTCGCTCGACTTGCGAACCGTCGCATCGAGCCGGGCATAGCCGCCCTGCAGCCACCAGCCGGGCAGCGGCGACCATTCGCCTTCGAGCTCGAAGCCGCGAGTCTGGAACTGGCCGTCCTGCAGGTTGAAGCCGACATGGGCGGGATCGGGAACCCCGACGTTGTCGCGCCGGATCCGGAACGCCGACAGGGTGGCGCGGACCGTATCGCGGCTGAGGCGTACGCCGACTTCGGCCTGGTTCGAGGTCTCCGGCTTGAACGGCGTGCCGTCGAACCTGCGGTTGCCGGTCACCGCGCCAAGGTCGTAGCCGGTGTTGTAGCCGCCGAACACCGACACGCCGCTGCCCAGCGCATAGGTCGTGCCGAGCTGCCACGAGGTATTCCTCAGCTTGGCGGACGTCGTCGAATTCGAAAACGCCGTCGCGAAGATGTTGTCGTTGTCGGAGTCCGATCGGCGGACGCCGGCGACGACGTTCCATGCGTCGGTGAGGGCGATTTGGTCCTGCGCATAAAAGGCATGGCCTTCGAGCGTCGCGGTGGCGAGAAAGCCGAAGTTGCCGGTCGCCGGCCCGCAGCCATAGACCGGGTGCAATGCGTCGATGCTGCCGACGCCGCAGGTGACGGTCGACTGCATGCGAAACGGCACGTCGTCGTGGTTGTACTCGACGCCGAACAGCAGTTTGTGGCGGATACCGAAGGTGGTCACCTCGCCCGACAGGTCGAGCTGGGCGACGTAGAAGCTGTCGTGCTCGCCGCCGGCCCGTCCGGAGCGCTGGATCAGCGTCGGCTGGCCTGGCACCGGCGCCAGCAGGCTGGTCGACAGGGCGGTGTTGTTCCACTCGCTGTACTGGGCGCGCGGCGTCAGCGTCCAGGCATCGCCGAGCTTGAAGTCGACCCAGCCTTGCAGCAGCGGCGCGTTATTCTCCTGCAAATTGTACGAAGGCTCGCCGAGGAAGGTCGAACGCCTGACCGTCGCGACGCCGTTGCCGATCACCGTCCCGACCACCGGCAGTCCCGGATTGTTGGGCAGCTTGCGGTGCAGAAACTCGCCGACGAAGTGTGCGGAGATCGACGGGCTCGGCTTCCACGCCAGCGCCACGCCGACATTCTCGCGCTCGACGTCGATCAGATCGGTGAACGAGCCCGAGCGCTCGATCTCGCCGGTGACGCGGATACCGAGCGTGTCGGTGATCGGGCCGCCGACATCCAGGGTCGCTTGCTTCTGGTTGTACATGCCGCCGGTCAATGCGACCGACCCGGCGAAGGCGTCGGTCGGCTGCTTGGTGATTATCGAGATGATGCCGCCGACGCCGGCCTGGCCGTAAAGTACCCCCGACGGACCTTTGAGCACTTCGATGCGTGCGACGTCGGACAGCGCCGACGGGTCGGTGCCGTCGTAGAAGCGTTGGTAGATGCCGTTGCGGATCTGTTGCGGTGCGAAGCCGCGGATCCGGAGGGTGTTGCCGCCGAAGCCGCCGACGCGGCTGCGGGCGACGGTGGCCGACGGCACGGCGCGCAGCGCATCCTCCAGCGTGCGTGCGCCGCTGGCGACGATGTCCTCGGCCTCGACGACCTGGATGCTCTGCGGCACCCGGTCGATCGGAATGCCGGATTTGACGCCGAAATCGCCGGCCTTGGTGCCGGTGACGACGATGGCATCGTTGTTCAGTCGGCTCCGGCTATTGTCCTGCCCGATCGCGGGCACGGTCATGCAGAACGAAGCTGCGGATGCAGCGATCAAGAATTTCACGGTAGCGCCCCTGAGGATCGAAGCCGTGCCGGAGTGCAGCAAGGCCTCGCAAGATCTGAAAAGCCCATGCGCCACGCATCAGGAAGCCGGGCATGCCCAGTCCGTCGCCGCCGCGCCTGTGACCGATGGGTCAGGCTTTAGCCGGGGGGCCTCGCAGAAAGGGTCGAAGATGGGGCGTTGCCGGCGCATGCAGCGGCGCGACCGCACGCATGCCGAGCGCCATGACGAAAAGCAATGCGATCGCCAGCAGAACGGCATCGGCGGCGGCCAGCGCGGGCGCGGAAAGTCCGGAAAAAGCACACGGCGGCTCAGACTTGCCGGCCTGTCCGGGCTCGCTCGATTTGTCGTGGTCCATGCCCGGCATCGCCATGACCATCGGTCCGGCACCGGAGCAGATGCTGAAGGTGAACCGGCCGTCCGTCACGCTTGGCATGAAGCCGACCGGTACGATCAGCTTCATCGCCAAAGCCAGCAGCAGGATCAGGCCTGCGAGGTGGCGATTTGCGAAGACAAGGTAACGGGCGCGATGCACCATGCCGCTTTAGGGGCACCCGCCGCGATTGTCATGTGTGCGGCCCCACTGCGGTCCGAGATTCGGTCGAGCCATTCCGGAGGCGATCGCGAACCAGCCGGCCGCCCTGCGCGGCAGCGTCAGCCACGCAGACCAATTTTGACATGCGGGAGATGGTGCGTTCGCGAAACCGTACATTTATTGTGCCTGAACGAAAATTAACGTCGGACGAAGTGTGTAATTTCCAAGATTATCGAACATATCGAAGCATGAAACAAACCACGGCAAACATCATTCCAATCTCAATTAACAGATCAGGTGAAATTCGCTGTTCGTCGATTGATTGGCGATACGAATCTTGGCAGCCAAAGGACCACCATCCCCGCAATTGTTACATTTTTTAGTTGTGACCCTGTCTTAGCCAGACTTTCGGTTCGCCGCTAAACCAATTCAGTTTGGCGCTTTGACGCTTTTTGTAAGCAACTGTTATGATAGGCATAATTTTGCGAGGACGTCGCAAGAACGTTCGCGCTCGGGTCAATCAAAAGTTTAAGGCGGGAAAACACTCGTGGACAGCCTGTGCTCTGGCTCTCGCAGCCATCGACGACTATTGTCTAAAGCGTTTAAAGTTGCCTTCACCTGTGCCGCGCTGGCGGCAGCACTGCCAAGTAATGCCTTGACGCAATCATGGAATAACTATCGATGGGCGCGAACCGGTCCGCTCGATATCGGCGTCGGTGACAATGTCGGCGCCGGCTGGGACAATTATCTTCGCTCTGCGGCAACGTCATGGACCGCTGCGAAGAATATAGATTATACCGTAACCAGCGGGGCGACGAATGCCTCGGCCTGCAAAGCAGTCTATGGCGGCGTGCAGGTGTGCAACGGCAATTACGGAAGTACTGGTTGGCTCGGCTATACGACTGTCTGGCAGGCGGGTGGGTTCATCGTACAGGCGACTGTCAAGCTCAACGATTTCTATTTCAACCAGGCAAATTACAATACGTCTGCATGGCGTATGATGACGATGTGCCAGGAACTCGGTCATTCGCTTGGTCTGGATCATATCAACACGATCAATACCAACCCCAATACCGGTAGCTGCATGGACTACACCAACGACCCGAGCGGCACCCGCGGGACCAACGGTACTCTGGCAAACACGGCACCCAACAAGACCGATTTCAATGCGCTGAACGGGATCTACGCGACGGTCAACGCCACGCAACTTGCCTATACAAAGCCGACTTATTGGGCCGGGGCGGGGGTCTGGATCGACGGCGTCGGCGTCGATGCGGGCGGCAGCCTGGTGCCTGAACCTACGACCTGGATGATGCTCATCACCGGCTTTGGGCTCGTGGGCGCGACGATGCGCCGGCGGCAGCCAGGCCTGGCTCGAGCACTGACATCCTGAGCTAGGCGGCGTCGACCGCGCTCGCCGTGCGGCATCACCCTGGATGAGGCGAAACATGGCCTAGGTCATGATGATGATGATCGTCCGGGGCATCGTGATGGTCGTTCGGATCGACACTCACAAGGTTGATGGCGCCAAATCGCACGCCACGCTCGGCACGGATCGCGTCTGCAAGGCCCCGGACTTTGCCGACCGAGCCCTTGAGGATCATGGTCTCGAACGACGAGCTGTGATCGAGGATCACGTGCGTCGTCGCGACGACGAGGTCGTGGTTGGCGTGCTGCATGTCGAGCAGGCGCTGGGCGAGGGCACGGGTCCGATGATTGTAGATGTACGACAGGTTGGCGACGCAGTGCGTCTCCGCCGACCCCTCCAGCCGCCGCGTCTCGACGGCCTGGCGCACCAGGTCTCGCACCGCCTCCGACCGGCTTTGATAATTCTGGTCGCGGATGATCTGGTCGAACAGTCCTGCGACCTCGTCGTCGAGCGATACCGTTATCCGCTGCACCAACACCTCCATGCCGCCCCGGCGACAGTCGTTGCTCGCTGCGTCGTTGCAGCACCGTCGGCATAATTACGATCCGACGACCCACAAGGGCGCATCCCCGTCCCACTCCCGAACGTACTGCCCAGCAGCAGGTTTAAGCAAAATCGAACGATTTCGCATAAGGGTCCGACAATGGGGCGTTGCACTCTTCGGCATCATGTCGCCGCATGCGGACTGTTGGGCGCTAGGCTCAGGACCTATTAAACGGATTCCCACGGCGGTTACGATCTGATTCAATGTTGGCGCTGAGGAGGTGCCACGATGAGTGATCTGATCTGGTTGTCGGGGGCGCAGATGCGTCGGATCGAGCCACATTTTCCGCTGTCGCACGGGGTACCCAGGGTCGACGATCGGCGGGTGATCAGCGGGATCATCTTTGTGATCAGAAACGGCCTCCGTTGGCGCGATGCGCCCAAGGATTATGGCCCGCACAAGACGATCTACAACCGTTTCATCCGCTGGAGCCGGCTGGGGGTGTTCAACCGGATCTTCGCAGCGCTCGCAGCCAAGGGCGGCAAGCCCGACCAGTTGATGATCGACGCGACCCACCTGAAGGCGCACCGGACCGCTGCTAGCCTGCTCAAAAAGGGGCTCTTCCCCGATGTATCGGGCGCACCAAAGGCGGCCTGAACTCCAAGCTGCATGCCGTCTGTGACGGCCAAGGCCGGCCGCGGGTGATGCTGCTCACCGAGGGGCAGACCAGCGACTACAAGGGTGCAGCGCTGATGCTCGAGGCCCTGCCAAAAGCCAAGGCGATGCTCGGTGATCGGGGCTACGATGCCGACTGGTTCCGCGCCGCCTTGATCGCCAAGGGCATCGCTCCCTGCATCCCATCGAGGGCCAACCGCAAGGTACCAATCGACCATGACCGGATGCTCTACCGGCAACGGCACCGCATCGAGAACATGTTCGGCAAGCTCAAAGACTGGCGGCGCATCCACACCCGCTACGATCGCTGTGCCCACACCTTCTTCTCGGCCATCACAATCGCAGCATCCGTCATCTTCTGGCTATGATCAATGAGTCCTGAGCCTAGCCTGGCCTTGGCGTCGCCCGTGCTGGCTGAGGCCGCTGAACGAGACAGTCTCGCAGTGACTGGCGCGACTGCAGTTGCCAGCCACGCCGGGGATGTTTCAACGGGCGCGGACCTGGTCGGTACCGCCAACGACGACGCCAACACGATCGTCGTCTATGGGCGGGCGATCAATCTCATCGGCATCGCCCAGTCGGGATCGCAAGGCACCGTCGGTTATGAAGATTTCCAGAACCGCCCCCTCAGCCGCGTCGGCGAATTGGTCGAGAATGTTCCCGGCCTGATCGCCACCCAACACTCCGGCTCGGGCAAGGCCAACCAGTACTTCCTCCGCGGTTTCAACCTCGATCACGGCACCGACCTCGCCGGCTTTGTCGACGGCGCGCCGATCAACATGCGAACGCACGGCCACGGCCAGGGCTATATGGATCTAAATTTCCTGATCCCCGAGCTGGTCGAGAAGATCGACTATCGCAAGGGTCCTTACTTTGCCGATGTCGGCGACTTCAGCGCTGCCGGCACGGTGATGTTCAAGACCGTCGACATGCTCCCCAGTCCGATCGCCGAGGCGCAGGTCGGCATGTACGGCTATTACCGCGGACTGGTCGCCGGCAGCTTTGGCCTCGGCGACGGCAATCTGCTGATGGGCATCAACGGTACGCTGTCGGACGGGCCCTGGGTGCTCGATGAAAAGCTCAGGAAGATCAACGGCCTCGTCAAATATTCACAAGGTACGTCCGATCACGGATTCAGTATCGAATTCAACCCCTATCGCTCGACATGGCAGGCCACCGACCAGGTCCCCGAGCGCGCTATCGATACCGGCCTGATCGACCGCTTCGGGAATATCGATCCTTACCTCGGCGGCGAAACGACAAGGCTGTCGCTGTCGGGGACCGGCCATTACGGCAACACCGAGGTCAGCCTGTTCGGCGTTTATTACAACTTCCGACTGACCTCGAACTTCACCTACTTCCTTGTCGATCCCGTTCACGGTGACGAGTTCCAGCAAAGGGACGAGCGCGGCGTCTTCGGCGGCCGGATCAAGCACGAGATACCCGCGACGCTGTTCGGCCGTGACCTGAAGATCACCATCGGCGGCGATGCGCGCTACGACGATATCGGCAAGGTCGGGCTCTACAACAGCGAGTTCGGGCGTATCATCGGCACTGTCCGCCAGGACAAGATCGATGAATATAGCGGCGGCGTGTACGCCGAGGGGCAGTTGGCGATCACCGATCGGCTGCGCGCCACGGTCGGCGTGCGCGGCGATATCGTCGGCTGGAACGTGCGCTCCGACGACGCGCGCAACTCGGGCAAGGGGCACGACTCGATTGGATTGCCCAAGGTCGCGCTGGCATGGCGCGCGACCGATCACCTCGAGCTGTATGCGAATTACGGGCAGAGCTATCACAGCAACGACGTGCGCGGCGCGACGGTGCAGTTCGACCCCGGCACCGACACGCCGGCGGGGCAGACACGAGTGCTGGCGCGCGCGACCGGCTATGAGGCCGGCGCCCGCGCCGATTTCGGCCAGTTCAATGCGACGCTGGTCGCCTATCGGCTGAAGCTCGCCAGCGAACTCGTCTTCGGCGGCGACAGCGGCACGACCGAGCCCCAGGGCGCGACCCGCCGCTATGGCGGCGAAGCCAGCCTGTTCTGGCATCCGCTGCACTGGCTGACGCTCGATGGTTCGGGCGGGATCACCCATGCCCGCTTCGTCGATGCACCGGGCCAGGACCGTATCCCCAACTCGGTCGGCGTCGTCGTGGCCGGCGGCGGCACAATCGCGGTGACCGACAAGATCGCCGTAACGGCCCGGGTGCGCCACTTTGGTTCGGCGCCGCTGATCGAGGACGACAGTGCGCGCTCGCGACCGACGACGTTGGTCAACGCGGGTGCCTATTGGCAGGTCGGCCGCACCAAGCTGGCGATCGACGTGCTCAACCTGTTCGATGCGCGCGACAACGACATCACCTATTTCTACACGTCACGCCTGCAGGGCGAGCCCGCCGAAGGGGTCGACGACTATCATCTCCACCCGGTCGAGCCGCGACAGGTCCGCGTCACCGGACGCTACATTTTCTGAGTAAAGCCGGCTCTCGTCCGGCAATGGCGCCAGGCCGTCACCGCTTTTCGACGGGGCTCGGGAGCAAGTTCGACTGCCGTCTGCGGGACGGCATCGGCCTGTAAATGCTGCGGATTTCGTCGCCCCGTGCTGCAACCGTTAACGATTACTAACCGTATTCCTTTCCAGGACATTAACGTCCGGATTTGGGAGGATCAGCTGTGCGGAAATATCTGGTTGGGATAGCGATAATCGCGGCGACGTCAGCCGTAGCGCCGGCATCGGCCGAGGTGAAAACGGTCGGGCTCGGCGGCGTCAGTTTCTACGACACGCCATATACCTATGACTTTGGCGGCGGAAACTCGGTAACCTTCACGACGGTCGACAAGGGCTTCTCGTTTGCTCCCGCCGGTGTCTCGACGGGCGGGTCGACGCAGATCGCCAGTCTCGGTGCGCCGTTTTACGATCCTGCGCAGCCGACGTCCTACTTCTCCAACCGGGGCGGTACCATCGGACCCGACACGCTTGCCCAGTACGTCGGCTATTCGGCACCGGCCGCCATTGCGTATTCGATCTCCGACAGCATCATCGGACTGCGTTTCGATCTGGGCCAAGGATATCAGTATGGCTACGCTCAGATTGCTGGCTCGACGCTGCAGGGCTTCCGATTTGAGACGACGCCAGGTCTAGGCGTCAATATCGCTGCCGTTCCCGAGCCCGCCAGCTGGGCACTGCTGATCTCTGGCTTCGGCATCATCGGCTTGGCAATGCGCCGCCGCCGGGTTGCTGCCGTAACCGCCTGATTTGACGGAGTGCGCCTGACCGCTTTTTCGGATGTTGCCGAGAGAGCGGTCAGGTTGCTCAGTGGCAACTGCGCGCGGTTAATTCGGAACTGCGGATCGTCGCCGACGATCGAGGTTGGCGAACGATGATCGGTCACGCCTCGTGATTGTAAGCTGACCCGAGTGCAAGATCAGCGATCCATCAATGGTGTGGTGGACCCATAGGCAGGTACCAGTGCCAGCCACTCGTGGGGCGGCTGGTCGGCACCTCGACCGAGGATCGCGGCGATCGGGCCGCCGTGGCTGACGACGGCGATCCGCCCGGCGGGCAGGCGGGCCAGCGCCAGCATCGCGCGGTCGGCAAGTTCGCTCGTGGTTTCGCCGCCGCCCGGGCGGAAGCCGTCGGGATCGTCGATCATGCCGTCCATGGCGCTGCCGGTCGCCCGGTAGATCGTCGACCAGCGCATGCCCTCCCAGGTGCCGAAGTCGCGCTCCTGCCAGGCGGGATCGATGGCGGCGTCGAGACCGGTGCGCGCAGCGACCAGCCTGGCGAGCCGGGCTGTACGCCCCAGTCCGGAATGGACGATCGCGTCGGGACGCCACGCCGCGATCCGGGCAGCGACCTCGACGGCGTGCAGCGCGCCGCGCCGGCTCAGGCCAGCGTCGCTGCGCCCATAGCACCGACCATGCCAATAGCGCGCGACTTCGGTATGGCGAACCAGCAGGACCTCACCGCTCACCGGGCCGCAGCGGCAAGCAGGAGCAGCAACTGTCCGACATAGGCCGCAAAGCCGAGGCAGTCGCCGGTGCTGCCGCCGATGCGCCGCAACAGCAGCCGCCTGAACCAGGCGACGAACACCGCCGCCAGCGCGACCGTGATCGCCAGCCGCGTGGGGGCTGCCAGCCCATAGGCCAGCAGGCCGGGGAGCGCAGTGACGCAGGCGAACATCAGCGTCGGCCAGCCGACATTCGCAGCGACGTCCCTGGCGAGGCCCGGGCTGGCTGCGGGTGGCACCACGGTCATCACGCCGACCGCGAGCAACCGCCCGAACGTCGCCGAGGCGATGATCGCCACCCCCGCGGCAACCGGCGGCAGCGACGACAATAGCGCGATCATCAAGGCGGCGCGGAGCAGCAGCGCGAGGACCAGCCCGAGCGCGCCATAGCTGCCGATGCGGCTGTCCTTCATGATGCGGCGCACGTCGTCCGGTGCGTGGCCGCCGCCAAAGGCATCGCAGAAGTCGGCGACCGCGTCCTCGTGGAACGCCCCGGTCAGCCGCGCCTCCAGCGCCAGCGCCAGCGGCACCGCGACGAACGCTGGCCAAAGCTGGTGCCCCGCGAGCGCGATCCCCGCCGTGATCGCCCCGACCAGCGCCCCGACCAGCGGGAACCAGGCGACGGCGCGGCCCAGTCCGACATGGACGACGGTCGGCGACAGGCTCGCCGTGCCCGGCACCGGCAGGCGCGTCAGGAACTGCACCGCGAGCAGCGGCGGTGCCCAGGCCGGGCAGCGCTCCCGCACCTCAGGCACCGAGATCCGACAGCAGCGCAACATCGCTCAGCAGCGCCGCCGCACTGTCGAGCATCGGCAGGGCGACCAGCGCGCCGGTGCCCTCGCCCAGCCGCATCCCCCAATCGAGCAAGGGTTCGAGGCCGAGTGCGGCCAGCGCCGCCGCATGCCCCGGTTCCGCCGACAGGTGCGCCGCGATCATCGAGCGGGCGGTGCCGGGTGCGAGGCGCTCGGCAATCAGCGCCGCCGCGGTGGCGACATAGCCGTCGAGCAGCAGCGTCGCGCCGGCCGCCGCGCCGGCTGCGAAGAACCCGGCCATCGCGACGATCTCGAACCCGGCTACGGCAGCGATTGCGGTCTGGGCTTCCGCCTCCATTCGCGCCCGAGCGACCGCCGCCGCGACGATACCCGCCTTGACCGCCAGCATCGCGTCATCGGCTCCAGCGCCGCGACCGACGGCGATATCGACCGGAATGTCTGCCAGCAGCGCCGTCAGGCACGCTGCCGCCGTGGTGTTGCCGATGCCCATCTCGCCGGCGATCAGCACGGCATGTCCCGCGGCCGCAAGTCGTGCCTCGTCCGCGCCGACCGCCCAGGCCGTTTCGAATTGCGCTGCGGTCATCGCCGGGCGGAGCGACAGGTCGGCGGTGCCTGGCGCCACCGGGGCGGCGACGTAGAAGTCCGGGTGAGGAGGCTTCGGCGGGGAGACCGCGCCGACATCGACCAGCCGGAGGTCGCAATCATGTGCCCGGGCGAGGGCGCTGCTCGTCGCTCGACCTGCGATGATCGTCGCCATCATCAGTCCGGTTACCGCCGACGGCCAGGCCGAAACCCCCTGCGCGGTGACGCCGTGATCGGCGGCGAACAGCACGATGCGGCGCGGGCGGGTGACAGGATCGAGCCGGCGCTGGATAGTCGCCAGCCGGGCTGCCAGCATCTCCAGCCTGCCGAGGCTGCGGTGCGGCTTGGCAAGAGCGTCGAGGCGAGCCCAGGCGTCGATCATGCAGCAGTCCTTGCGATGGCGAGCAGCGCTTCGGTATCGACATGCTCGGCCAGCGCCGCTGCCAGCGTATCGAGCGCGGCATCGACCCGCTGCGACTGGTCGATGCCGTCCGAGACAGCGCCAAGCTGTGCCAGCCACGCCGCACGCTGCGCTGGATGGCCGAACAGGCCGTGGATATAGCAGCCCGCCACCCGCCCGTCCGGGCTGATCGCACCGTCGAACGATCCGTCCTTCAATCTCAGCAGCGGCGCGGTTCCGGGCGCGACGACGGTACGGCCGGAGTGGATTTCATAGCCGTCGAACGTCGCGCCGTCGCCGACGCTGGTGCCGGTCACTTCGGTGAGGGTCTTGTCGCCGGTGAACAGCGTCTCGACCGGCAGATAGCCCAGCCCGGCCACTGTTTCCGGAGCGCCTTCGACGCCCTGGGGATCGGCGATGCTGGTGCCGAGCATCTGGTAGCCGCCGCAGATGCCGAGCAGCCGCCCACCGCGCCGGACGTGTGCAGCGATATCGATGTCCCAGCCCTGCGCGCGCAGGAACGCCAGGTCGGCGATCGTCGCCTTGGTGCCCGGGATGATGACCAGCGCGGCGTCGGCGGGGATCGGCTGGCCGGGAGGCACCATGACCAGTCGGACGCCGGGCTCGTGCAGCAGCGGATCGAAGTCGTCGAAGTTGGCGATACGCGACAGCATCGGCACCGCGATCGTCACCGCTCCGCCGCCGCGGGCTGCGGTATCGAGCACGACCGCGTCCTCGGCGGGCAGTTGCCGCGCCGCCGCGAGCCACGGCACGACGCCGAGGCCCGACCAGCCGGTGCGGCGCGCGATCTCGGCATAACCGTCGTCGAACAGGCGTGGGTCGCCCCGGAACTTGTTGATCAGGAAGCCGCGGATCATCGCCGCATCGTCGTTGTCGAGCACCACCCTGGTGCCGACCAGCGCGGCGATGACTCCGCCGCGGTCGATGTCGCCGACCAGCACCACCGGCACTCCGGCGGGCCTCGCGAAGCCCATGTTGGCGATATCGCCAGGGCGCAGGTTGATCTCCGCCGGGCTGCCCGCGCCCTCGACGATGACCAGGTCGACGCCGACGCGGAGGCGCGCATAGGAGGCGAGCACGGCGCCCAGCAGCTCGCCCTTGCGCTGCTGATAGTCGGCGGCGCGCAACTGGCCGAGGACGCGGCCGTGGACGACGACCTGCGCCCCGGTGTCGGACTGCGGCTTGATCAGCACCGGGTTCATGTCGGTCGTCGGTGGCGTCCGGCAGGCCAGCGCCTGCAGCGCCTGCGCCCGTCCGATCTCGCCGCCATCGGCGGTCACGGCGGCGTTGTTCGACATGTTCTGCGGCTTGAACGGGCGCACCGTCAGCCCGCGATTGGTGAACAGGCGGCACAGCCCGGCAACCAGCACCGACTTGCCGACGTCCGACCCGGTGCCCTGCAGCATCACGCTCGCCATGCGACAACCCCGACGATCAGCCATAGCAGCAGGCAGGCGAGACGATAGATGCGCAGTGCCCGCGCCAGGTCGCCGGCGTCGGGGCCCGGACCGCGTCCCATCGGCGCGCGCCAGGCGGGCTCCCCGTCGTAGCTGACCGGACCGCCGAGCTGGCGCCCCAGCGCCCCCGCCATCGCCGCCTCCGGCCAGCCACCGTTTGGCGACGCGTGGTGGCGCGCATCGCGCAGCATCGTGCCGAAACCGCCGCCGCCGGCGATTGCGATCAATACGCCGCTGATCCGCGCGGGGATCAGATTGACCAGGTCGTCGGCCCGCGCCGAAGCTCGGCCGAAGTCGCCGTAGCGTGCGTCGCGGTGCCCGATCAGCGAGTCCGCTGTGTTGATCGCCTTGCACGCCAGCAGGCCGGGGAGCCCTGCGACCAGGAACCAGAAGGCGGGTGCGACCACCCCGTCGCAAAAGCTTTCGGCAAGGCTTTCGGTGGCCGCCAACGCAACTCCGGTCTCGTCGAGCTTCGCCGTATCGCGGCCGACGATCGCGGCGACTGCGACGCGTGCCGCCGACAGGTCGCCGGTGCGCAGCGGGCGCAGCACGGCGCGGACATGATCGTCGAGGCTGCGCTGCGCCAGGCCGGTGGTGGCGATCAGGACCAGCACGGCGATGCCCCAGCCCCGGCCGCACGCCGCGGTGATCGCCCAGCCTGTTCCGCCCGCGACGGCGACCAGCACCAGCACCACTGCCACGCCCGCCGCTCGCCGCTGTCCCCCCGCGCCGTGATTCCAGCGCCGCTCCATCGCCTCGATCAGCCGCGCGATCCAGCTCACCGGATGCCCGATCGCCGCCAGCAGCACTGCGGGATAGCCGAGCACCGCCTCGGCGATCAGCACCGCCAGCAACTGCTCGGCGCGCGCGGTCATGTTCGATGCGTGGCGATGATGAAGCGCTGGCCCCCGGGCGTCTCGCCGATATGCGCGGCGACGCCGTAGGTCCGCTGGATCAGCTCGGGGGTCAGCACCGCATCCGGCGGCCCCTGCGCGATCACCCGCCCATCGCGCATCAGCAGCACATCGTCGGCGACCCGCGCCGCCTGGTTGAGATCGTGGAGCACGACGATCACCCCCGCGCCTGCCGCGGCGACCGCACGCAGGCTGTCGAGCCCGTCGAGCTGGTGCGCCGGGTCGAGGTTGGCCAGCGGCTCGTCGGCCAGCAGCCATTCGGGCTCCCCGGCGAGGACCCGCGCCAGCAGGACGCGGGCGCGCTCGCCGCCGGACAGGGTGTTGACGGTGCGTCCGGCAAAGCGCGTCACGTCGGTCGCCGCCATCGCGCGCGTCACTGCCGCCCGGTCGGCGTCGCTGTCCCCCCAGCGGCCCCGGTGCGGGAAGCGCCCGAGCTCGACCAGCGTCTCGACGTCGATGTCCCAGTGCACGTCGCCGATCTGCGGCAGGAAGCCGATACGACGCGCGAGTTCGCGGCGCGGCAGGTCGGCGCGCGCGGTGCCGCCGACCAGCACGCGGCCGGTGTCGGCCTCGCGCATGCCCGCCAGGCAGGCCAGCAATGTCGACTTGCCGGCGCCGTTGGGGCCCAGCACCGCAGTGACGCGACCGGGCGCGAAGCTCGCGGACACGGTGTCGAGGATCAGCGCGCCGCCCAGCGTCAGCGACAGGGTCTCGGCGATCATCATGCCAGCTTCCTCCGCATCCGGAGCAGCAGGACGAGGAAGAACGGCCCGCCGAGCATCGACATGGCGATGCCGAGGCGAAGCTCGCTGACCGTCGGCGCGAGGCGGACGAGGCTGTCGGCCAGCACCAGCAGCAGGGCGCCGCCGATAGCGGAGGGCAGCAGTACCGCCGAGGGCCGGTGCCCGGCGAACGGCCGAACGAGGTGCGGCACCATCAGCCCGACGAAGCCGATGATCCCCGCTGCGGCGACCGAGGCACCGACGCACAGCCCGACGCCGGTGACGATCAGCCATTGCAGCAGGCGCGGATCGACACCCATCGAGCGTGCGGCCGCCTCGCCCAGCGTCAGCGCGTCGAGCGACCGCGCGGTCAGGCCGAGCAGCACCGCCCCGAGCGTGATGATCGGCAGTGCGATCCAGACATCGTCCCAGCTGCGATCAGTCAGCGCGCCCATCAGCCAGGTGACGATCTGCGAGGTCGCGAACGGCGTCGGTGCAAGGCTGATCGCCAGCGCCGTCATCGACCCGGCGACGCTCGACAGGATCACGCCTGACAGCGTGAAGACGATCAGGCTGCCCGATCGCCCCGCCAGCAAGGCCAGCAGCGCCATCGCCACCGCCGCGCCGGTCAGCGCGAATGCCGGCAGCAGCAGCGCCGACGCGGTATAGCCGAAGAACAGCGACAGCACCGCACCCAGCGCCGCCCCGGCCGACACGCCGAACAGCCCGGGATCGGCGAGCGGGTTGCGAAGATAGCCCTGCATCGCCGCACCCGACAGGCCGAGCGCCGCACCGACCGCCGCGCCCAGCACGGTGCGCGGCATCCGCAACTCGAAGATGATCAGCCAGCGCGGGTCGGTGGCGTGCCAGGCGCTCCACGGCAGCCAGACCTTGCCGGATATCAGCGACAGCAGCATCGCCGCGACCAGCGCCACCGCCAGCAGGATGTTGAAGCGAGCGGCGCGGCTCATAGCGACTTCCGCACGGCGGCGAGACGCCCGACCGCGTCGATGATCGTCGGGCCGCCACAGTGAAGCAGGCGTTCGGAATAGCTGCGGACGGCGATGCGCCGGCTCAGCGACTGGAGCACGGGGTGTCCCAGCATGCGGTCGTCGTGGCCGATGTCGCCAACAGTGAACAGCACCCGCGGCGGCTTCGCCACCAGATATTCGAGCGGCAGCACGTCCCAACGCTTCAGGCCGTAGTCGCTGCTGAGATTGTGGAAGCCGCTGACCCGCAGCAGCTCGTCGGCGAGGGTCGCCGTGCCCGGCACCAGTCCGCCGCCTTGCCAGATCAGCGCCGGGATCGCCGGGCTCGCGGTGCTGGCGCTGCGCACGGCGGCGTCGATGCGGGCGACGAGGCGGGTGCCGCGCTCCGGGTGCCCGGCGGCGGCGGCGATGGTCAGGATCTGGGCGTTGCTCTCGGCGATGCTGTCGGGGACGGGCAGCTGGATCAGCTTGATGTTCATGCGGCGCAGCGCGGCGATGGTCGAGGGCGCGACATGCGCGCCGGCGATGACCAGGTCGGGGGCCAGCGCGACGACTTCCTCTGCAGTGCCGGACGTCGCCTTGAAGCGCGTGGCGAGCGCCAGGTCGATCGAGGTGGCGCGCGGGTTCTGCGAATAATGGCTGATACCGGCGATCTCACGGGCGTCGGCGACCTCCATCAGCACCGCATCGACGCACGGGTTGATCGACACGATACGCGGCGCGGCCAGCGCCAGGGCGATCATGGCGATCAATATTCGACGCCCTTCTGTGCCTTGAAGCCGGCCTTGAAGGGGTGCTTGACCTCCTCGAACTCGGTGACGAGGTCGGCGATTTCGATCAGCTCCGGCTTTGCATTCCGCCCGGTGATGCAGATGTGCTTGGTCAACGGGCGGGCGCTCAGGAACTCGACGATCTCGGCGATCGGCAGCGTGTCGTGGCGCAGGACGATGTTCAATTCGTCGAGGATGACGAAGTCATAGGCGGGGTCGAGGATCAGCTCCTTCGACCGTTCCCAGGCGGCGCGGGCGGCAGCAATATCGCGAGCGCGGTCCTGCGTGTCCCAGGTGAAGCCCTCGCCCATGACTTCGAAGGTCAGCAGGTCGGGCTGCGACTGGAAGAAGTTCTTCTCGCCGGTCTCCCACGAGCCCTTCACATACTGAACGATGCCGACCTTCATGCCCCAGCCGAGGCTGCGGATCGCCATGCCGAAGGCGGAGGACGACTTGCCCTTGCCGTTGCCGGTGTGGACGATGAGCAGTCCGCGCTCCAGCGTATGCCGCGCCTGGATCCGCTCGCGCGCCGCCTGGACGCGCAGCATCCGGGCGTTGTGCCGGGCGAAATCGTCTTCTGTCTCGGTCATGATTGCCTCAACGCATGAGTGAGCCTGGTCCAGTCGGCAGGCAGTCCGATCCGCAGACGGCGCGGGTTGGCGGTTAACGGGCGGGTCAGGATAGCGTGTCCTGCAAGATGCTCGAACACGGCACCGGCGTCGGGGGTATCGACGAGCCGGAACAACATCGTCCCGCCGGCGATCGTGAACCCGGCAGCCTGCAGCAAGCCGTCGAGGTGCGTCTTCGCGCTTGTCAGCCGCAGGCGCTGCCCGGCCTGCCAGTCGATGTCACGGTAGGCAGCGGTGCCGACGACGATCGCCGGACCGGAAATCGGCCAGTCCCCCAGGCGCCGGCGCAGGGCCGCGACGATGCCCGGCGGGGCGACGACGAAACCGAGCCGCAGTCCGGCGAGCCCGAAGAACTTGCCGAACGAGCGCAGGACGATCAGCCCGGGTTGCGGCGCCAGCGCGACCTCGGGGGTCGCGTCGACGAACGCCTCGTCGACGATCAGCCAGCCGCCGCGTCCGGCGAGGCTGGCCGCTGCTGCCGCCAGGACCACCGCATCGACGACGTTCCCATCGGGATTGTTGGGCCGCGCCAGGATCACCGCGTCACAGGTCTCGGCTGCCGCCGCGATCTCGCCGGCGCCGATCGTCGTGACCGTCGCCCCATCCCACATCGCGACATGGCCTGAATAGCCTGGACCGACGACCGCGACCCGCGCCGCGCCGATCACAGTGGCCAGCAGCCGCAGGCCGATGTCGCTGCCGGGTACTGCGACCGTCGCGGCGGGGTCATGGCCGATCGTCGCCGCCGCCGCAGCCTCGAGCCCGGCAAGTGCCTCCGGACCTGGCAGCGCGGTGCACGCCAACGGCTCGACCCGCGCCGGATAGGCCCAGGGACTGATCCCGGTCGACAGGTCGAGCCAGTCGTCGCCGCCGTAGACCGCGCGCGCCAGGTCGAGACGCCCACCGTGAACGGCGAACTCCGCGACCGAGGCGCGCGCTGCCGGCATCAGATGTGCAACCGCGCACCGACATAGGCGGCGCGTCCCGGCGTGCCGTAGCGGAAGATCGTCTCGTACTTCTCGTCGAACAAATTCTCGACGCGGCCGAAGACCTCGATGTTCTTGCCGACCGGCAGCGAGGCGCGGATGTCGGTGAGCACATAGCCCTGGACGCGGCGGCTGTTGTTGGCGGTATCGAAGCTGGCACCGACCATGGTCACCGTCGCACCGGTCTCCAGCCCGAACGGCCAGCTGTAATCGACCAACGTGCTGGCGCTGTTCTTCGGGCGCCGGATCAACTGCTTGTCGAAATTGGCGTTGCCCGGCGAGCGGTTGCGCGAATCCGTGTAGGTGTAGTTGGCCTGGAGCCGCAGCGCATCGACCGGGCGCAGTGTCAGGCCCAGCTCGACGCCTTCCGCCCGCGCCCGCGCGACGTTGTCGTAGGTGCCGAACGGGCGGCCCGTGCAGATCCCGGTCAGCGGCGTGAAGCACGAGATGAAGTTGATCAGGTCGCGCGAGTTGCGCCGGAAATAGGTGGCGCTCGCCTCGATGCGGTCGTCGACGAGGCGCTGCGTGACCCCGGCGTCCCAGCCCCTGGAGCGCTCGGGACGGAGCAGCTGATTGCCGTACTCGCTCTGCAATTGATACAGCGACGGTGCCTTGAAGCCCTCGCTGTAGCTGGCGCGGATCGTCGTGCCCTTGCCGCCCGGCGTGTAGACGCCGCTGGTCGCCCAGGTCGTCGCGCCGCCGAAGCGGTCGTGGTCGTCATGGCGGACGCCGCCGGTCAGGGTCAAATTGTCGATCGGCGTGGCGAGCAGCTGGCCATAGACGCTGTTGAGCCGGGCATGGCCGCGCGTCGTCGTGTTGAACCCGCCGCCGGTGGTGTAGTGCGAGGTTTCGCGCTCCAGCCCGCCGGTCGCCTGCCAGCCCGTCGCGATGTCGAAGACGCCCTGATACTCGATCCGCTGGTTGCGACCCTTGGAGGCGAAGGTCTCGGTCGGAGTACTGTCCGGGTCCTCGTTGCGGCGCTTGGTGTCGGTGTAGGCATAGCCCAGGCGGTTGTGGAAACGTCCGTCGAACAGCGCGACGTTGAGCCCGGTGTAGCCGACCAGCTCGCGGGTCCGCGAGACTTCGCGCGTGTCGCCGAAGGCAAAGGTCGGGGCCGGGAAGCCGTCGATGCCGACCTTGCCGTTGCTGTACCAGCCGCGCGCGTCGATCGAGACGGCGTCGCTCAGCGCCAGGTTGAGGTTGGCGTTGGCGCCGAAGTTGCGGTAGCCGTCCTTCTCGTTGCCGCCCCGCGCTTCGCTGAACGACGAAATGCCGTCGGTGCGGAAATAGCCGGCCCCGGCGCTGGCGGACAGCGGCCCCGCCTTGCCCGAGATGTTGCCGACCAACTGGCCGGTGTCGCGATAGCCGTACTCGCCTCGGACATTGACGGACAGTTCCTCGGTCGGCGGCGTGGTGATCATGTTGACGACGCCGCCGATCGCCTGGCTGCCCCACAGTACCGACTGGGCCCCGCGCAGCACTTCGATGCGGGCGATGTTGCCGGTCAGCAAATTGCCGAAGTTGAAGCCGCCACCCGGTGACGACGGGTCGTTCAGCTTGACGCCGTCGATCAGCGCGACGGTCTGGTCGCTCTCGGCGCCGCGGATGAACACCGAGGTGCTGGTGCCGACGCCGCCGTTACGGGCGATGGTGACGCCCGGGACGGTGCGCAGGATCGCGGCGACGTCATCGGTCTGGCGGCGGACGATCTCGGCGGCGTCGATGACGGTGATCGATTGGCCGACGCGGCTGAGCGGCTGCGGCGAGCGGTTGGCGGTGACGACGATGGAGTCATCGGCCTCGTCGGCATGAGCGACGGCCGCGAGTGATACGGCTGCGAGAAAAACGACGGAATACGAGCGCATGGTGCCTCCTTGTTCAACACAAGGGGTCACGCGCGCCAAAGGCACGACTGCGTAGCCAGTGAAACGGTCGAAACCCATCACGCGCGCCACCCCGTTCGATGTCGTCACGCGAGGAGAACCTCGATCGCACGGATAACCACGTCCGCGCAAAGGACCGACCGCGACAGGCAGGTCTCCTGGCTCCCGGGTCGACACGTCCGCTCCGCCTTCCCGGAAACGCGAAGGTTTCCAGTGGCACGATGGAGCGACCGCTCGCCGGTCACAGTTGCGGGTACAGCCCCGGTCTACAGACACGATGTCCGCTTCCGGGTTCCCTATTATTCCCATTTCTGGGAACCTGTCGCACCGCCTCGATATGCGGATGACGCGGCGGAGGCAAGTGTGACGGACAAGAGCGTTACTTTTCTGCTTGGCGGCGCGCGGTCGGGCAAAAGCCGGCTGGCGCAGCAAATGGCTGAGCAACAAGCCGAAAAGTCCGGGGCGAGACTGGCGTACCTGGCGACCGGACAGGCCTTCGACGAGGAGATGTCCGAGCGCATCGCCTGTCACAAAGCCGATCGTGGCCCCGCGTGGCGAACCATCGACTGTCCGCTGGACCTGCCCGCTGCTCTGGCGCGCGAAGCCGTGCCCGGACAGGTAGTGCTGGTCGACTGCCTGACATTATGGACGAGCAACATCCTGCTCGCGGGTGATGACATGAAGCGGGCGAGCGACGATCTGCTCGGTGCACTGGGCACAGCCGGGTGTCCGGTCATCCTGGTGAGTAACGAGGTCGGGCTCGGCATCGTCCCCGACAATCCCCTCGGTCGCCGGTTCAGGGACGAGGCCGGTCGCCTGCACCAGCGGGTCGCCGAAGCTGCCACCGCCGTGCTGTTCGTCGCTGCGGGGTTGACGTTGCGGTTGAAGTAACCGGTCGAGATCTGGTCTCGCGATCGACCGTCGCCGGCGCGATGCTATGTCTTAGCGCCTGCTTCGGGCAGGGCCACCTCCCGGAAATGCTGTCGGATATAGTCCAGCTTAGGGTCGATGTAGCGGCGACAGAACGGCCGGCTTGGGTCGGTCGCATAATAGTTCTGGAAGCGCGTGTCGGACGCCTTGAACCCCCTGAACGGCAGAACGAGGGTATGCACCGCCTTGCCGGTTTCTTCCGCATAGCGCGCGATCGCCAGGTCGGCCTCGTGCTGCTGACTGTCGTCGAAGATGTAGATCGCGCTGCGATACTTGCCGCGGGGTGAGCGGCCCCGGGTGGCGGAGTGCGTCCTCAGATGCACCTCGGATAGCATGCCCAACCCGATCACCGCGGGATCGAAGGTGACAATCACTCCCTCCGCCCAATTATCTGCCGGCGCGTTGGACTGGACAAAGCCCTGGTCGACCTGCGTGACGCCGCGCAACGCCTGGAACACCCCCTCCGTGCACCAATGGCACCCACCGCCAAAGCCGGCCTTCGCCATCTCCGTCTCCGCCCGCAGGTGCAGTTCCTGGCGTCGGTTACATCGTTGCGACCGGCTGTCCGATCAAGGCTGGTCAACGATAGCGACCGTGCGCAGCTGGCGTGCACCTGGGTATGGATAGCGGTCGAACGTGCCCGGGTCCGCCGTTCGATGAGCTTACCGAATTTGTCGCAGGCGTCAGGCTTGGGTCGATACCGACTTGGCCTTTTCGAGCTTCTCGAACTGCGCTGCCATCGCTGCGCGCTGCTCGATTACGGACGCTTCGTGCTTCGACAGGATCCGGTCATGCGATAATTGCCGACCGCGGTTCATATCCTTGATGACGGGCATCGTGTAGCGCGCGAACAGTTCGTAAGATTTCAATTTGGCGTCGAACGGCGCCCAGTTCAGGTCGCAGATCAGGTAGCAGCCGAAGCCGCCCGACGCGTCCCAAAGCATCTGGATCTGCTTGGTCGCATCTTCGGGCGTGCCGATCACAGCGAAGCCGGTCTCGATCATATAGCCGATCGGGTCGCTCTTGCCTTCGGGCGGCACCATCGGCAGCGTCCCGATCTCGTCGAAATATCGGACCCAATCGAGCAAGCCATACTCGACATCCTTCAGCGCCTGCTCGCGCGTTTCAGCGACATGGCATAGGCCGACCATGCGCCAGCCGCGCCGGTCCATCGTGTGACCATTCTTTTCGGCGAAATCGCAGGCGACCTGCCAGTTCGCCGACGCCGCCTTGAGCGCTGCCGGCGCCGTGGCACTCATCGTCATCATGTTCGTACCGTTCTTGCCCGCCGCCATCGGACCCGACGGCGAGACGACGCAGGCCGTGGTCATCTCGACCGGCACATTGTCATAAGGGCGCAACTGCAGGCTGGCGTCGTGCAGCTCGAACCAATCGCAGGAGTAGCTCACCGTCTCGCCGCGCATCAGCTTGGCGATGCAGGCAAGCGACTCTTCCATGCGGTCGCGCTGCTTCGATACCGGGATGCCCATCGCCTTTGCGTCCGAGGGCAGCGAGCCGGGGCCGCTGCCGAACATGGCGCGGCCGCGCGTCATATGATGAAGCTGCATCCAGCGATCCGCGAGGATCAGCGGGTGGTGATACGGTAGCGAGTTGACCCCGGTGCCCAGTTTGATCGAGCGGGTGCGCCCGGCCATGACGGCGATGATCAACTCTGGCGACGCGATCAGTTCGCCGCCTCCGGAGTGATGTTCGCCGATCCACGCTTCCTGGAAGCCCAGTCGGTCGAGATGCTCGATCACCTGCATGTCGCGCTCGATGCACAACGTCGGGTTCTCCCGGCCCATGTGGATCGGCGGGATGAAGTTGCCGAAGCGCATGTCTTCCAGCTTGACGGTGTTACTCATAATCTAGCGTTCCTCACGGATGCCGGTATCGATTTCCGGATCTCGTAGCGGGCCCGTGACTGGGGAACCGCTCAACGAACTGCGATCCATATGGAATGGAACCAGGCCGTTACTTTGTTCGCGAGCTTTGCCCATGTCCATAGGGCGGCGCAGCGCGAGACATTAAATGACGATTGGGCGACGAATAAGCGATGGTGCCCTGCGGTGACCATTGCCGCCGGCGGAAGCCGCTAAGGCATCGGACTCGCGAGCCATTCGAGTGCGGCCGAATTGAACTTCAGCAATCCGATGCAACACGAGCCACTCTGCTGCAGAAAAGCGACCAACGTAAACAATCACATATCTGTACACATTTGGGCTCGGCCAGCCTTGACACCTGCCGGCCATGACAGCCTTATGACGGTGTTCCAGCGCGGATTGGGTTAATTCGTATACATAAGGGACTGGATGCATTGTCCACGGCACGGACTCTTTACGATAAACTTTGGGATGCGCACGCTGCACCGGTTGGCGGCAATGGTGAGTCGCTGCTGTATATCGATCTTCACCTGCTGCACGAGATCTCCAGCCCGCAGGCGTTTTCGGGTCTTGATGCAGCTGACCGCGGCGTACGCCGGCCCGAGCGGACGCTGGCGGTATTCGATCACAATATTCCGACCGAAGGGCAGTCAGACGGGCTTGTCGCGGTCAAGGATCCCGAGGCTCGGCTACAACTGGAGACCCTGCAAGACAACGTCGACCGGTTCGGTATCGAGGCGTTCCAGATGGGCGACATCCGCAATGGCATTGTCCATGTCGTCGGTCCCGAGCAGGGGCGCACCCAGCCCGGCATGACGATCGTCTGCGGGGACAGCCACACATCGACGCACGGAGCTTTCGGCGCGCTGGCGCACGGCATCGGCACCTCCGAGGTCGAGCACGTCCTCGCCACCCAGACGCTGCGCACCAGCAAGTCGCGGAACATGCTGGTGCGCTTCGAAGGCGACTTGCCCGCCGGTGTCGGTGCCAAGGATCTGGCGCTGGCGATGATCCGCCAGATCGGCACCGGCGGCGCGACCGGCTGCGTCATCGAATATGCCGGGACCGCCGTCGAGCGCCTGTCGATGGAGGGCCGCATGACCCTTTGCAACATGACGATCGAGGCTGGCGCACGTGCCGGCCTGATCGCTCCCGATGATACGACCATCGCCTATCTGGAGGGACGCCCCGCATCGCCGAAGGGTGCCGACTGGACCCGCGCCGTCAGCTACTGGCGCGGGCTGCACACCGACCCGGCCGCGCGTTTCGATGTCGAGGTGGTCGTCCAGGTGGCCGGCCTGGCGCCGCAAGTCAGCTGGGGCACGAGCCCCGAGCAGGTCGTCGCGATCGATGAGAACATTCCCGACCCGGCTTCGATCGCCGACCCGGCGCTGCGCCACGACCTGGAACAGGCGCTCGCCTATATGGGTCTCGAAGCGAGCCAGCCGATTGCCGGGACCCCGGTGCAGCGCGTCTTTATCGGTAGCTGCACCAACAGTCGCATCGAGGATTTGCGCGCCGCTGCGTCGATCCTGCACGGGCGCCGGGTGGCTGCGGGGGTGCGTGTGCTCGTCGTCCCCGGATCGGGGCTGGTCCGCCGGCAAGCCGAAGACGAGGGCCTCGACGCGATCTTCATTGCGTCCGGCTGCGAGTGGCGCGAGCCCGGTTGCTCGATGTGCCTGGGCATGAACCCTGACCGGCTGGCTCCCGGCGAGCGCTGCGCCTCGACGTCGAACCGCAATTTCGAGGGACGGCAGGGCAGGGGCGGTCGCACGCATCTGCTCAGCCCGGTGATGGCCGCCGCGGCTGCCGTGACCGGCCGGCTGTGCGACGTGCGCGAGCTGCAGTCGTGACGCCGTTCGTTCGCCACACCGGCGTCGCTTGCGCCCTGCCGGCCGCCAATATCGACACCGACCAGATCGTGCCGAAGCAGTTTCTCAAGACGATCACCCGCGTCGGCTTGGCGGCCGGGTTGTTCTACGATCAGCGGCACGATCAGGATGGCCGCAAGATCGGTGGCTTCGTCCTCGATACGCCGCCCTTCGATACCGCCACGATCTTGGTGGCGGGAGACAATTTCGGGTGCGGCTCGAGCCGCGAGCATGCGCCCTGGGCGTTGCTCGACTTCGGCTTTCGCTGTGTGATCTCGACGAGCTTCGCCGACATCTTCTTCAATAATTCGGTCAACAACGGCTTGCTGCCCGTGGTCGTCGATGCCGCTGCGCATGCCGAGTTGCTCGCTGTCGCCGGCCGGGGCGGGACCATCACGGTCGACCTCGAGCGCCAGACGGTCGGAGCCGATGCGTCCGAGTTCGCCTTCGACATAGCACCGGCGTCGCGTCGCCGGTTGCTCGCCGGGCTCGACCCGATCGGGGAGGCCCTGCTGTCCGAAGGCGCCATTAATACAATCGAGCAGCGCCTCGCAGAGGCGATGCCCTGGCTTCCTCCAACATCCCAGCTTGAGGTGCAAAATGCCGAGTGAAGGAAACAGCCTGCACGACGTCAACCCGCCGCGGGCTTATGTCGTCGATCTTGGCCTGGTTTCGGACATGGCGCGTCGCTGCGCGTCACAGACCGCGTTCGGGTTGACCAATCAGTTCGGCATCAGCTGGAACACCTGGAGCAAGCTTCGCAAGGGCCAGCCGATCCGCCGATCGGTGGCGCTCCGCCTGGTGTCGCGTGTGCTGGCGGAGGCGGGCCACGGCACAGATCCGATGTCTTACCTCAAGGTCGGCGACGATGAGGCGAGATGACGACCGTGACTTTGCGGAAACGCTACGTCGACCTTGATGCCGGCCAAATTCACTATGCCGTCCGCGACGGGGCCGGGTTGCCGATCGTGTTCTTCCACCAGACGGCCAGTACCTGGGAAATGTGGAAGAAGGTCATCGCCGGCCTCGACAGCGATCTGCCGGTCTATGCGTTCGACACACCGGGCTTCGGTGGCAGTTTCGATCCCGACGGCATGCCGGCCATGGGCGACTATGCGAACTGGCTGGGCGACGCGTGCGCCGCGATCGGTATCGAGCGCGCGCATCTGGTAGGGCATCATACCGGCGCGGCGATCGCAGCCGAACTCGCCGCCAGCCGGCCCTCCCTTGCCGCTTCGGTGTCATTGATCGGGCCCTTGTCGATGACCGCCGAGGAGCGTGCCGAGGCCGCCGAGCATTACGGCCGGCCCTTCCTGCCGACACCGAGCGGCGGGTATCTGCTCGACAACTGGGATTATCTGCGAGCCGGCGGCGCGACCGCCGACCTCATGGTCGCGCACCGCGAGATGTTCAGCATGTTGCGCGCCTATGCCTCGCGCCCCCAGGCGTATGGCGCGGTCTGGGGCCAGGACTTCGATGCCGCCCTGCTGGCTATCCGCTGCCCGCTGCAACTGCTTTGCGCGCCCGACGACGTGCTGTGGCCGTATTTCGGAGCAGCCCGGGCGCTGCGCCCCGATGCGGTTGCCGTCGAGCTGAGCGGTGGCGCAAGTTTTGGCCCCGACCTTGTCGCGGCGGACATCGCCGCCGCGATATCGGCGCACATCGAACGCGCGGCACTCGCGCCGAAGGACCCAGCTTGACCGTGACCTCCGCTCCCGCCTCGCTCGCCGATCGAATTGCCGCGCCCGAACTGGTCGTCGTGCCCGGCGTTCACGATATGCTCGCGGCCCTGACCGCGAAAAAAGTCGGCTTCGAGATCGTCTATGGCAGCGGCTTCTGGCTGACGGCATCGTGTTTCGGCATGCCCGATGCCGGGATCGTCACCTACACCGAAATGCTCGACCGGATGGCGACGCTGGTCAAGGTCAGCGGCCTGCAGGTCATTGCCGACGCCGATACCGGTTACGGCGGTCTGCTCAATGTCCATCACACCGTCCGCGGTTTCGAAGCGGCGGGTGTCGCGGCGATCCAGATCGAGGACCAGGCGTTTCCCAAGAAGTGCGGTCATACGCCGAACCGGGTCGTGGTCCCCGCCGAGGAGATGATCGACAAGATCGGCGTCGCCATCGAGGCACGGCGCTTTTCCGAAACACTGGTGATCGCCCGCACCGATGCCCGCGATAGCGAGGGCGTGTCCGCCGCAATCGAGCGAGCGCAGCGTTATCGCGAGGCGGGTGCCGACATGCTGTTCGTCGAGGGACTGCGCAGCGAAGACGAGATGCGCACCGCCTGCGCCGAGATCGACGGCCCGTTGATGGCGAACATGTCGAACGGTGGCTACACGCCGATGCTGTCGAAGCACGCTCTCGAGGACGTCGGCTATGCCTGCGCCATCTACCCGGCATTGACCGGCCTCGCGGCGCTGCACGCCATGGAAGTTTCGCTGACCGAGCTGAGGGATCACGGCCGCGCCGCGCCCAAGGCCATCGAGATCGGCAAATTCTCCGACTTCGTCGAGCTCGTCGGCTTTCCCGAGGTCTGGGAATTCGACAAGCGCTGGGCGCGCTGACCTTCCAACTGCCACCCGGAGCTATCTGCATGACGACGCTCGCCAACAAGGTCGCGATGGTCACCGGCGCCGGGTCGGGCATCGGCCGCGCTTCGGCGATGACGATGGCCGCCAGGGGCGCACTGGTGATGGTCACCGACCTCGACCCCGCACGCGCCGCGGCGGTTGCGGCCGAGATCGTCGAAGCGGGTGGCAGCGCGTCGTGCATCGTCTGTGACATCGGCAACGACGACAGCATCCGCGCCGCGGTGGAGGCGACCGAGACGCGCTTCGGCCGCTTGAACGTGCTCCACAACAATGCCGCGCTGCTGTCGGACGAGGCGATCCGCGGCGACCAGGAAATCCTCGATATCCCGATCGCGATCTGGGACCGGACGATGGAGGTGACGGTGCGTGGCACCATGCTGGCGTGTCGCTATGCCGTCCATGCGATGCGCCGCGCCGGTGGTGGCAGCATCATCAACACGTCGTCGATTTACGGCATTCGCGCCGCCAACCGGATGCCCGCCTACAGCGTCTCCAAGGCCGCGGTGAACATGCTGACCGAGGTCGTTGCCGCAGCCTATGGGCGCGACGGCATCCGTTGCAACGCGGTCGCCCCGTCGATGATGCGCACCCCGACGCTCGACAAATATGTCCCCGAGGCGATCGTCGCCTATAACGAAGATGCCGCGCTGGTGCCGCGGCTTGGCGGTCCGCAGGACGTCGCCAATGTCGTGGCGTTCCTCGCGTCGGACGAGTCAGCCTATATGACCGGCCATGTCTTTCCGGTCGACGGCGGGACGCTGTCGCATCTGCCGACCTACGGCGACGAGCGCCGTTACCTCGCCGCCCACTGACCCGGTCACCTTATCGTCACTTATTGACCAGCGCGGCTAAAACACCCTGTCGCTGCCTTGTGCGCTGCAACAATGTACCATGTACTGCCAGCCGATCCCCAACGGAGCGGCGTCCCAGATGTTCATGACGAAGTTTTCCGAGCGGTCATCGGGTACGCCGCGGACGCGGTTGCCATCGCCGGCGTGGCTGATCGTGGTGATGAGCGCGATCGTGCTGTTCTGCAACAACGGCTTTGCCCTGATCGGGATCACGGCGTTCGATTCCGAGCTGATCAACCAGTTCGGCATCAGCGTCGGGGCGCTCAAGATTCGCGATGCCTTCACCTTCGGGACCGTCGCGGTGACCGGGCCGCTGGCCGGCTACCTGCTCGACCGGGTCGGCATACGGCCGCTGATGGTCGTCGGCATGCTGCTGATGGCGGCCGGCATGATCGCCTATTCCTTCGCGAACGGCATCATCGCGATCTACGGCATCCACATCCTGTTCGGGCTGTGCCTCGTCACCTCGGGGCTGTTCGCCAACGTCATTCTGGTGGCGGCGACCACCCGGAAGCACCGCGGGCTGGCGATCGGCTTCATCATCGCGGGATCGAGCCTGGGGCAGGCGGTGGCGCCCGGGATCAACGAATATCTCGGCTCGCTGGTCGGGTGGCGCCAGGCGCTGCTGATGAACGCGGCTCTGCCGATCCTGCTGATCCCCTTCATCCTGTTCATCTTCCCGCGCCTCGACGGCAAGAGCATCGGCGCGCAGCAGGAATCGGGGGCCGGCCCGAGCTACCGCGAGGCACTGTCGCACCGTAATTTCTGGCTGCTCGCAGTCATCGCGATGATCGGCTTCTGCGTCGAGCTCGGCGTGGTGACCAACATGGTGCTATTCGCCAAGCGCGAGTTACGCCTCGATGCCGCGTCGGCGAGCGCGGCGGTGTTCTGCCTGTTCGTCACTGCGCTGATCTCGCAGATCGGCGCCGGCTGGCTGGCCGACCGCGTCGGCTCGCGCGTCGTCCATGCATCGAGCCTGGTGGTGATGACGCTGGGGACGCTGTGCCTGGCAATGGCGACGCCGGGCTGGATGTGGATCGGCGTGTTCCTCTTCGGTCTTGGCTGGGGCGGCAATTATTCGCTGATCCAGCTGCTGACCTCGAACCTGTTTCTCGGGCAGGCGATCGGACGGATCATGGGGACGATCGCCGTGATCGAGTCGATCGGCGCAGCGCTCGGGCCGGTTGCCATCGGCGGGCTGTACGATCACTTCGGCAGTTATTCGGTGCCGTTTTTCATCGCCGCCGGCCTCACGGGTGCGACGACGATCGCCGTGCTGATGCTGCAGATTCCGCCCCGCGTAGCGCATCAGCCGGTGCTCGTTCCGACACCGGCATGACCGAATAGGTGATCACAAGCAAATTGACAGCAATTCCGTCGCCGGGATTATCGGTGTGGTAGCTTGACTTAGGAGATCCGTCGTGACCGACCTCGCAATGCTCGATCCCGGCATTCAATACGAACACGACATGCTCGCCGCTCCGACCTCGGAGGAGGAGAGCCGGCAATTGTTCGTCAAGTCGCTCAAATATCATCTCGCCACCAAGGTCGCGCCGGGCAACCAGCTGGCTTATGAAGTGTCGGCCAAGCCGGCCTTCGTAAAAGCCCGTGGCGCCGAACCGCGCGATCATCACGAGATCCGCTTGGCGATGAACACCGACCCGTATTTCCGGATGTGGAGCGCTCTGCAGCGCACCAGCCAGGAGATGATGTGGCGCTCCGTGCAGGTCTCGGTCGAGCGTCAGATGGACGACATCCAGCTCAAAGGCGCACCGAAGCCCGATGCGATCGGATCGGTGACGATGGATCCTGCCTTGCCGGTGCCGCCCTATCTCAGCGCCGTCGACATCCATTGCATGCCGGGCAATTACCACGGCGAGTACCAGCCCGACGATCTGGCGAACGGCGCGCTGTACGACCGCGCCGTGTGGATCTACGCGATGGGCCGGATGGGGCCGCTCAACGACGACATGGGCCAGTCGGTATCGGCGTATATCAAGCAGCAGCATCCCGGCTTCGAGCCGAAGCGTATCCTCGACATGGGTTGCGGCGTCGGCCACTCGACCTTGCCCTACGCCGACCATTTCCCCGATGCCGAACTCTACGGCATCGACGTCGGGGCACCGATGATCCGCTATGCCCATGCCCGCGCCGAGGCGATGGGCAAGAAGGTCCACTACAGCCAGCAGAACGCCGAGCACACCAACTTCGCCGACGGCAGCTTCGACCTGATCGTCAGCCACATCCTAGTCCATGAGACCAGCAACAAGGCGATCCGCAACATCATGCGGGAGACGTACCGCCTGCTCGCGCCCGGCGGTTTGGTGATCCATCTCGAGACGCCGCCCTATCGCGCGATGTCGGACTTCGAGGCGTTCATGCTCGACTGGGATACGCGCAACAACAACGAGCCGTTCTGGGGCGGCAGCCATGAGGTGCAGGCCGGCGAAATGGCCGAGCTGGGCGGCTTCGGAGCCGATGCGGCGTTCGAGTTCAACCAGCCGAGCGCCTTCGACAAGGCCGACAAGCAGCGCACCAAGGTCTTCCAGGCCGGTGACTTCGGCGGCCTTGGCTCCTGGTATCTCTGGGGGATGAAGAAGCAGGCATGATCGAGCTCCCCCGCAAGGCCAAGGGCCAGCGCGCCGCCTATTTCGGCGACCGCACCATCGACAACATGCTGTCCATGATGATGGCGCTGGCGGGCGAAGTGGTGGTGCTGCGCGAGCGGCTCGACAGCGCCGAGCGACTGCTCAGCGCCGATGGCTCGCTGACCGCCAGAATCGACGCCTATCGGCCCGAAGGCGATGCGATTGCGGCGCGCGAGGCATGGCGCGCCCAGTTCGTCGATCTCGTCCTGCGCCCGATCCAGCAGGAGTATGAAGGGCTGGAGGAGAAGGCCGACCAGTCGGACTATGCCAAGGTCGTCGATCGCGCCGTGGCGATGGACTGATTGCTGCGACCCGGAGCCGATATGGGCCGCCTTCGCTACGGCTATGCCGATACCAACGACGGGCAGGTGCATTACCGCCGCGTCGACGGCCCGGGCGACCGGCCGCTGGTGCTGCTGCACCAGACCGCCAGTTCGGGCGCGATGTTCGAGCTGGTGATGGCAGGCCTGGCGCCCGAGCGGCCCAGCATAGCGTTCGACACGCCGGGGTTCGGCAACAGCTTCGTACCGGCGGGCGCGGTCTCGCTCGACTATCTCGCCGGGTGCCTGGTCGAGGCGCTCGATGCGCTCGGGGTCGATCGGTTCGACCTGTGCGGGCATCACACCGGCGGCTGCATTGCCCTCGAAATTGCTGCACGAGTGCCCGGACGCGTCAATAGCCTCGGCTTGATCGGCCCGGTGGTCGCCTCGCCCGCCGAACGCGATGCATTCCGGGCGACCTTCACCACACCGTTCACATTGGCAGCCGACGGGAGCCATCTGAAGGTCGCCTGGGACTATCTGGCCTCGATCGGCGCAGATTCCAGCCCGCAGCTTCACCAGCGCGAACTGATCGACCATCTGCGCGGCAGCGAGACGATGCCAAAGGCCTTTGCTGCGGTCTGGGACCAGGATACGTCGGCCCGCCTAGCCGCCGTTACCGTGCCGGTCCTGCTGATGATCGCGAACGATGACGCGCTGTACCCGATCTTCCACAACGCTACCGCGGCACGGCCAGACGCGACCGTCAGCATCGTCGACGGAATGGACTTTCAGCCGGACCGCGATCCCGCCGGAGTCGTTGCCGGGCTGTCGCAGTTCCTGGCTATGGCGGCGCCGACCGCGGGCTGAGCCACTGCCGACCCCCGCGGAATCACTTTGTATCCACTTTCCGCAGAAACGCCGTTTTTACCGCCGGTAAACAATTGACACGCGCTGGATTGCGTACAGAATTACGGGGCAAGCCGAGATCGAGAGCGCCAACGAGAGCGCTCCATGCCGTGGCTGGGGGCAAGCAATCAAATCGAAAATACCGCTCGCGGTCGTAGGGGAATCATGTCCAGATTATTCGATCATCTTGCCAAGGCATCGGCGCTGAGCCTCGCAGTGGCGTTGGCCTCGACCGCTGGTCACGCACAGACTGCTGCTGCTGCGACGCCGGCAAACACAGGTCCGGCGACGCAGCCGGAGGGTGATGGGGACATCGTCATCACCGGCCTGAAGCGCAACACCAAGCTGATCGACTCGCCAGTGTCGATCTCGGTGTTCGACTCCGTGGCGATCGAGCAGGCGGGTATCCAGAAGCCGGTCGACTTCCTGGCGCTGACGCCCAACGTCAACATCACCACGTCGATCAACGCCGGCGACTTCCTGGTCAATGTCCGCGGCCAGGCATCTATTCGTAACGCCGAGCCGTCGGTCGCGATCATCATCGACGGGGTCAAGATCGGCAGCCCGGCAGAGTTCAACTCGGCGCTGTTCGACCTCGAGCAGATCGAGGTGCTGAAAGGTCCGCAGGGCGCCTATTACGGCCGCAACGCCTCTGCCGGCGCGATCATCATCACCACCAAGAAGCCGACAGAGGAACTGACCGGCAACGGCACGTTCTCGTACGGCAACAACAACCAGTACAACGCCAACGGCAGCCTCAGCGGCGCGCTGTTGCCGGGCCTGACCGCGCGTCTGTCGGGCGCCTTCACCGGCACCGACGGCAGTTACACCAACGTCAACACCGGCGAGAAATCGCAGCGCTTCAAGGAAGAGGTCGGCCGTCTGCGGCTGTCCTACGACCGCGGCGGACCGTTCACCGCCGATGGCCGCGTGCTGTTCTCGCATGCCACCGGCGGCGCTGTGTACTACACCGCCAAGATCCAGGCGGTGCCGGGCCTGTCGCCGAACGGCACCCTGGTCCACGGCATCCCGATCACCGACATCAGCGCCAACACCAACCTCGACATTCCGTTCATCACCGACGTGCCGGGGCGCTACCAGCGGCGGGTGTTCAGCACCGGCGTCAAGCTGGACTATGACTTCGGCGGCGCGACGCTCACCTCGATCACCGGCTATTCCGACGTGAAGCAATATTCGAGCGGGAAGAACTATCCTTACTCCAACCCGTCCGACCCGACGACCAACTACTTCGGCTGGACCGGCATCTTCGGCGATCGCACGCAGAACCTGATCATCAGCACCAAGCAGTTCATGCAGGAAGTCCGCCTGACCTCGGAGTCGGGCAACTTCCTCGAATGGCAGCTGGGTGGCGAGTTCGTCTGGAACCAGCGCGACTACACCATCGCCAACACCCTCAACGGCGCATTGCCGGCGGGGATCACGGCGGCGGGTCTGGTCGGCTATGTCGGCTATAACAGCGCGGGCCAGCGCACCCTGGTCGGCGGTGGCAATGCCATTCCCTTCCCGGTGCAGATCTTTGGTCTCAACACCGCCTATCCGACGACCAACTATTATGCCGACCGCTTCGTCGGCAAGAATTACGCGCCCTTCGCCAACATCAAGCTGAACTTCACGCCGAAGCTCTCGCTCGCCGTCGCCGGGCGCTACGATATCGAGCAGCGTCGAACCGGTGCTATCGGGCCCGACGTTCCCAATCCTTTCTTTGGCGGGGCCAGCTACAACCCCTGCGTCCGCATCACCGGCCAGAGCGCCGCTCAGTGCCGCGACGGCATCAATCGCACGTTCAAGCAGTTCCAGCCCAAGGTCGTGCTGACCTACAAGCTCGGCGACACGGCATCGGCCTATGCGAGCTGGGGCAAGGGCTTCAAGTCGGGCGGTTTCAACTCGATCGGCACGCGTGAGACGGCGGTGCTGAGCCGTGCGTCGCTGTACCAGTCGCAGGACCCGACCCTCAGCCCGGCGGCGGCGCGCGCCCGGGCCGAGAGTGCGATCATCACGCAGGACTCGTTCAACAAGGAGGTCGCGACGACCTATGAGATCGGCGCGCGCAGCGAGCTTTTCGACCGCCGCGTCTCCCTCAACGGCGCGGTCTTCTACACCGACGTCAAGAACGCCCAGCAATATGTCTTCGACCCGATCGCCTTCGTCGAATCCATCGAGTCGATCGACAAGACCCGGGTCAAGGGCTTCGAACTCGACGGCAGCGTCAAGGCGACCGACTGGCTGACCGTGTTCGGCTCCTATGGCTATATCGACGCGACAATCCGCAAGCTGAACGCCAATCCGGGCTTTGTCGGCAACACGCCGCCCTATGTGCCCAAGGACACCGTGACCGTCGGTGCCTCGCTCAACGTGCCGTTGCCGAAGGACCGCAAGCTGCTCGGCCGTGTCGACTACAGCCGTCTCGGCCGCACCGAGTACAATACCGCCAACGATCCCGACTTCGCCCGCACGCCGTATGAGGTCGTCAACGCCCGCCTCGGCGTCAGCAGCGGCAGTTGGGACATCTCGCTGTACGGCAAGAACCTGCTCAACGAGCGCTACGTCAACGAGGTCGCGCCGATCAGCGCCGGGGCAGCGAACGCCTTTTCGCTCGCGGAGCTCCGGACCTACGGCCTCGAGGTCAAGTTCCGCTTCTGACCACGCGCCATTCCGGGAGCTTGAAGATGGCTGATCCGTCGCAGCGTCACGGCCAGGTCATGCCGACCTGGTCACCGCCCTACGCACCCGGGCCGTACTTCATGGAGAAATACCAGGCGGTCATCGTCGAGCTGGAAATCCCGCGCGAGGAGATCCTCTACATGACGCCCGAGCCGCTGCGGGCCGCCGATCACAACCGCGTCTATGCGATCATCATGGACGGCTCGCAGCCGCCGCACAGCTTGCATTACCACGAGGCGCTGATCTGCCACGAAGTCGAGTTCGAAGGCCGCAAGGGGATGCATATCCCTTATATCTGGACGTCGACCGACACCGCGACCTTCGTCGGTCGCGAGCTGTACGGCATGCCCAAGCTGTTGTGCGAGGACGGGTGGCTGGAGATCCACGCCAACGAAGTCTTCGGCAAGCTGGAGAAATACGGCCGCACGATGATGGAGGTAGCGTGCGTCATCGACCAGAAGGGCGACGTCGGCGAGATGCCGCCGCTCAACAGCTGGATCATGCTGCGCCACATCGCTTCTCCCGACCCCAAGGTGCCGGCGCGTCGCCAGGTCGTCCATGCCCAGACCACGGGTTTCGAGCTCGACTTCCTGTGGAAGGGCCGCGGCTGGGCGCGCATGGGCTATCCCGGCACGTCGGGCATCCACCGCATCCCGACCGACAAGGTGACCGGCGCCTGGTACGGCAATTTCAAATTCGTGCTGACCCCTGCCGAGATCCTCCAGGACATCGACTATGTCTTCGAAGACTGGGCCCAATGATGGAAATATTCGAATGATACCGCCCCGCGACAAGGCCGCGCTGATCGTCGTCGACATGCAGCGCGGCTTCCTCGAGCAGGACAGCGCGATGGGGCGGCTCGGGTTTGACCTGGACCCGCTGATCGCGGTGATCGAGCCGTGTCGCCGGCTGGTCGTCGCGGCGCGCGCCGCCGGTGTGCCGATCGTCTGGACCCGCTACGTCTATGCGGAGGGCCATGTCGACGGCGGGGTGATGGTCGAGCTGTTGCCTGGCCTCAAGACCGAGAACGCGCTTCTGGCCGGCAGCGACGAGATCGAGGTCGAGCCGGCGCTCGGCCCGCTGCCCGAGGATCACGTCGTTGACAAGAACCGGCCGAGCGCCTTTTGGGGCACCGACCTCGACGCCTGGATCAAGGCCAACGGCATCGAGAATTTGATCGTCTGCGGCATCACCACCAACTGCTGCGTCGAGAGCACCGTCCGCGACGCGTCGCACCGCGACATCCCCACCTATGTCGTCTCCGACGCGGTCGCCGAGACCTCGGCATCGCGTCACGACCATGCATTGCTCGCGATGAGCATGCTGTTCGCGCGCCTCGTCACCGTCGCCGACGTCGAGACGGCGCTGGCCTAGACTCCGTTGCAGCCAGCTTCACTGCCCCCTCCCGGAACGGAGGGGGGTCTTCCACAAGGTCGGCAGGCGGAGTTCAGGCCAAGTCCCACCCCCAGCCCCTCCCGTTCCGGGAGGGGAGCAGGAAGAAGCGGCGCTCCAAGCTGACTGCTAGGCCGCCTTGCCGAATTCCGTGAACGCCGTGCGATAGGGCTTGGCGGCGCGTGACAGCACCAGCAGCGCCAGCGGCGCGCAGACTGCGGTCACCGTCGCGATCGCCGGCCCGAGCATGGCGTCGCCGCCCAGCGCCCGCGATACCAGGGCGATGATCGTCGGGCCGATGCCGATGCCGGCCAGGTTGATCCCCAGGATGTAGATCGCCGCGACCTGGCCGCGCATCTGGTTGGGGGTGATCTCCTGCAGCGCGGCCGCGGCGTTGCCATAGGGCAGCGAGGCGGAGAAGACGAAGGCGGCGAAGCAGGCGATGGCGATGCGCGGATCGTTGGTCAGCGCTCCGGCAAGGCCGGCAGGAACCACCAGCATCGCCGAGATGCAGCCGACCTTGACCGCAGAGTCGATGGCGCCCCTTGCCCTCAGCCGGTCGGCGAGGACGCTGCCCGACAGGATGCCGCCGGTGCCGCAGAGCAGCAGCACGATGCCGTAGGCGGTGCCGATCTCGCCAACCGTCCAGCCATAGTGGCGGATGAAATAGGTCGGGATCCACGCCGACACGCCGTTCCAGACCAGCGAGCTGAGCGACAGGCCGATGGTCAGGTAGAGATAGGCGCCGCGACGCTCACCGATGTAGCGCATCACTTCGCGGATCGAAGGCTGCACGCTGCCGACGACCCGCTTGACGCCGCGGCGTGTCGGTTCGCGCAACGTCGCGACCAGCAGCCCGACGAGCAGCCCCGGCAGGCCGACGATCATGAACACCACCTGCCACGCCTCGAGATGACCGAGCAGCGGCAGGGTCAGCGGCGGCACGATGGCGATCATCGCCCCGCCGGCGATCATGGCGAGCCCCGACCCGATGTACATCGCGCAGGTGAAGACGCTGAGGGCGCGGCCCAGCTGCGCCGGCGGAAAATAGTCGCTGAGGATCGAATAGGCGGCGGGCGACAGGGTTGCCTCGCCGACGCCGACGCCGACGCGGGCCAGGAACATCGTACCGAACGACTTCGCGAGGCCGCACATCGCCGTCATGACGCTCCACGTCATGATGCCGACAGTGATGATGGTGACGCGGCGGCTGCGGTCCACCAGCCGGCCGATCGGGATGCCCAGCGCGGTGTAGAAGATCGCGAATGCCAGGCCGTGCAGCAGGCTGATCTGGACGTCGCTGATGCCGAGGCTGGCGCGGATCGGCACGACCATCAGCGTCAGGATGGTGCGGTCGACGTAGGAGAATGTGTAGGCGATGATCAGGACGAAGACGACGTACCAGGCGTAGGGGCCGCCCCGCTCGCGGGTACTGGTCATGGCGCGTCTCCCTTGGCGGGTGGCAGGGCAGGCGTCCCCAGCACGCCGGGGTTCATGACGCCGTCGGGGTCGAGCGTCCGGTGCAGGGCAGTGAACAGCGCTGCGGTCTCGGGCGCAAGGCGCGGAAGATAGGGGTATTGGCGGCCGAGCTGGGTGTGCACCGCGCCGATCGCGTCGATCCGCTCGACCATCGTGCGCCGTAATCTGGAGACCAGTGCCTCTGCGGCTGGATTGGCCGTCGAGGTCGCGTCGGCCTTACCGCCCTGTTCGGCGATCGTCGCATAAGCCAGATCGGTCAGGCGATCGCGCCACAGAAACATCGGTTCCAGCGTTATCGCACCCGCCCCCAGATTGGCGAGCAGGTGCCGGACCTTGATCCCGGCGGTGGCGATCTCTGCGGCGTTCTCGTCGAGGACGGCCTGAATCAGCGCCATGCCTTGCGCTGCGCGCGAATGCGGCAGGATGAAGTGTACCGGCACCCAGCGTTCGCCGGGGGCTCCGCCCAGTCCGGTGACCGGGCCGAAGGGTGTGCGCACCATCGCCAGCGCCACGGCGGCATTGCTGCTCTGGAGGCCGAGTTCGCCGGCAATCGCGCCGACCCGCTCGGCCTGACGGGCACAGTCGGCGGCATCCAGGCCCTCGAGAAAGACATGGACGGCGAAACCGCGCCCGGGTGACGACGCCATGCCGGCGCGGGCGAGTGCCGCCGCCTCGCCGAGCTTGCGGATCGCGGAGCCGCCTCCGGTCAGCAGCTTGCCGGTGTGACGAAGCTTGTCGCCCCAGCCGGCCTGCGCAATCCGCTCCTGCTGCAGGCGCACGTCCATCGCCGTGATCTGGCTGGCAATGCCCTCGATGCCGAGGCGTTCGATGAAGTCGAGCACCGTCGGCAGGGCAGCGGTCGAGAAGCTGACCGCATCGCGCAGCGCCGGCCGCCGCCGCAGCTTGAGGACGATTGCCGTCTTCAGACCCATCGCGCCGCAGTCGGCGGTGAACAGCCCGGTCAGGTCGGGCCCGAAATGGCGCAGGAAAGGCGAGCCGCCCGGGATCGCCAGGCTGCCGGTGCGGATGACTTCGCCGGTGCCGGTCACCACCTCGACGCCCAGCACGTTATCGGCGGCGGTGCCGAACAGGCCCGAGCCATAGAAGACCGCATTCTGCGAGATACCGCCGCCGATCGTCGCCACACGGCCGGAGACCGGACCGCGGTACGGGACTTCGAGATCGTGCCCGGCGAGCGCCTCGTCGAGCGCCTGCCAGGTGCAGCCCGGCTCGACGATGGCGTACATGTCGCGTGGATTGATCTCGCGGATCGCCGTCATCGACTGCATGTCGACGACGATGGTGCGCGCCGGATCTGCGGTCAGATAGGCACGCGTGTAGCTCATGCCGCCACCGCGCGGGGCGAGTGCCAGGCCATGCTGGCGCGCGACGGCAACAAGCTGCTGCACTTCGGAAACGCTGGTTGGCCGGGCAACAGCGGCGACCGGACCGCCGATGGTGAAAACGTCCTGCCCGGCCAGCGCCCGCTCGTTGCTGCCTTCGACGATCCGATCCGGCCCGAGAGCCGCGCGAAGTTGCGTCAGCGCGGCGCCGATCGTCATGCGACCGGTACGGCCACGACCCTGACGCGCAACTCGGTCTTCAGCACCTTGCCATTGGCATTGCGCGGCAGCGCGTCGATGATCTCCAGCTCCCGCGGGATCTTGAAGGTCGCGAGCTTGCCGTCGAGGAATCGCGCAAGATCGTCGGCGGTGAGCGTCGCATTACCGCGCGGCACGGCGAAGGTCAGCAGGCGCTCGCCCCAGCGCTCGTCGGGGACGCCGATCACCGCGACCTCGGCGATGTCGGGGTGGCGCAGCAGCACTTCCTCGATCTCGCGCGGGTAGACGTTGACGCCGCCGGTGATGATCATGTCCTTCTTGCGGTCGACGATATAGAAGAACCCGTCCGCGTCGCGCCGTGCCAGGTCGCCGACCGTGACCCAGCCGTCCCGGATCGCCTTGGCGGTTTCCTCGGGGCGCTTCCAATAGCCGTTGAACAAGGTCGGCGACGACACCCAGAGTTCGCCGACCTCGTCGATATCGCACTCGCTGCCGTCCTCGCGGCGGATGGCGATGCGGGCGTGCGGCTCGGGCGTGCCGACGCAGCGCTCCTTCTGGAGCTGGAACTGCGGGCGCAGGTTGCAGACGACGCCCATCTCCGTCGCGCTGTACAGTTCGTGCAGCACCTTGTCCCCGAAGTACGGGACGATCTTTTCCTTGAGGGCCTGGGGCAGGGGGGCGGCGTTCGAGATCAACGCGCGCAGTGGCGGCAGGCGATATTGGTCGAGAACCGCAGGCGGCAGCTCGAAGATCATCTGGAAATGGGTCGGCACCATGAAGATGCCGGTGAATGCGCCGGTCTTGAGCTTCCGCAGGACCGTCTCGGGCTCGAACTTGTCGGTGATCTCGAACCACCCGCCGGCTGCCAGCGATGCCAGCGGATAGGCAAGCCCGCCGCCGAACGCCATCGGCGTGATGACGAGGAAGCTATCGTCGGGGCCGAAGCAGCCGTATTCCGCAGCACTGACCAAGCCGAACAACAGTCGCGACCGGTGCGACAGCAGCACGCCCTTGGGCATGCCCGTCGTGCCGGAGGTGTAGGGGATCGTCCAGATGTCCCATTCCTCGACGACCGGCAGCTCGGCGGGGGTTCCGGCGCCGTCGAGCAGCGCCTCATACTCGGCGCCGAACTCGACGATGCGGACGTCGGGGGCGAAGCCGGCGGAGCGAACGGTCGCGGCGGTGAGGGGATCGACGAAGACCACCCTGGCCTCGGCGTTTTCGACGATCGCGCGGATTTCTCCGGCGGCGAAGCGTGGATTGACCGTCGCCACCGCGACCCCGGCGTCGGGAAGGCCGAGGGCGACCTCCATATATTCGAGGCAGTTGCGCGCGACGATGGCGACGTGATCGCCCTTGGCGAGGCCGAGCGTGGTGAGCGCCGCGTCACGCAGGCGCTCGGAGCGGGCGACGAGCTCGCGGTAGGTGCGGGTCCGGTCGCCGAAGACGATGGCCTTGCGGTCCGGCTCCCGGCGCATGGCAGCGCGGACCGAGCCGAGCGCCGTCATCGACACGAAGCTTTGCGGCAGTTGCGCCGGGCGGGTCAGATAGCTCACGGTCACCGGCCGATCTTCTTGAAGATGCGCAGGGCGTTGTCGCGCATCATCAGCTTGTGGGCCTCCGGCCGCATGTTGAACTCGGCGATCTCGCGGACCGCGCGCATCGGCTCGATGACCGGGAAGTCGGTGCCGAACAGGACTTTCTCGCGCCCGTAGCTGTTGGCGTAGTGGACGTAGGACTTTGGCCAGTGCTTGGGGGCATAGGCGTCGCCGGCGGTGTAGACGTTCTCGTGCTTCCAGCACATCGCGATCATCTCGTCGGCCCAGGGCACGCCGACATGGATGCCGATGATGGTCAGCTCCGGGAAGTCGATCGCAACCTGGTCGAGCAGGATCGGCCGGGCCACCGACGGCAGGCGACGCTCACGCGAATAGACGAGGTTCTGACCGACCTGCATCATAATCGGAATGTCGAGTTCGCAGCACTTCGCGTAATACGGATAGATCTGCGGCGCATCGGGTGGGCAACCGAACCAGTGCGGATACCAGTGTGCGCCGACGAAACCATAGTCCTTGACTGCCATTTCAAGGTCGCGGAGGCCGCGCATGCCCCTAGTCTGGTCGATCCCTGCCAGGCCGGAGAATCTGTCCGGATATTTGTTGCAGATCTCGGCGATGACTTCGTAAGGCACTTCCCACGACAGGCGGACGTTCAGGTCGCCGGCGCGGACGGCGATCAGTAGCGACCGCTCGATCCCCGCCTCATCCATCTTGCGAAGATAATCCTCGATCGTGACGCCGCCGCGCATCGCCGGGTCCATGCCGATCTTGGCTTTGAAGTCGTCGTCGACGCCGGTCATGCCGCCGACGACGGCCTCGGGCGTAAATATGTTGCAGACGATATCGATGAAACCTTCGGCCATGAGGAGCCCTCTCGTTGCAGCGATTACGGAAATCTCGAAAAGAAGGTCTAGGCAGGCAGCCATAGCCTTGTCAAACTAGCTACACATATGCGACGATAAGTTCTTCATACGTGGAAAACTCTATGATTACTGCGAATGACGATGTTGTTAAGTCAGCCGGGCGGGTGTTCGCGGTGCTGGAACTCTTCGACGAGGCGCGGACCCCGCTGAGCGCTACCGAAGTCGTCCGGCGGCTGGCGTTTCCGCAGTCGAGCACCGTCGCCCTGCTCAAGACGATGGTCAGTCTCGGTTACCTCGCGTTCGACCAGTTCGACCGGCGTTACCTGCCGACGATGCGCGTGCCGATGCTGGGGCGCTGGCTGATGGACGCTGCCGGTGCCGATGGCAGCCTGCTCCACCTGATCCGGACGATCAGCTCCGATACTGCCGAGACCGTCGCGCTGTCGGCGCAAACCGACCTGGCGATGCAGTTCCTCCACGTCGAGCGTGGCACCAAGCCGCTGACCCTGACGGTCAATGCCGGCGACCGCACCGCCCTGCTGACCACCGTCATCGGCATCGTCGCGCTGAGCGGGCGACCCGACCAGACGATCGCGCGTTATGTCGGGCGCGCCAACAAGCAGATCCACGACCTGGCACAGCATGCCGACCAGGCAGTGGTCATGAAACAGGTCACCGAGGTTCGGCGTCGCGGCTTCGGCGTCGGCGACAGCGAATATTCCGCCGGCATCGGCGTGCTGGCGTGGCTGCTGCCGCCCCTGTCGGGAGATCGCCGGGTCGTGCTGTCGGTCGCCGGTGCCGTCGACGGTATTCGCGAGGCTCGCGAGCACATCATCGAGAGCGTCACCGCCGCCATGAAGGTCCATTTCGATGCAGGCTGAGACAGTCACGTTGCGCCGCGACTATATCGATATCGCCGATGGCCAGGTCCACCGCGTCGCGCGTGCAGGGCGTGGGACCCCGGTCGTGTTCCTCCACCAGACCGCCAGCTCGTCGCGGATGTGGCTGGCGACGATGGCACGGCTCGGCGTCGGCAATCCCTTATGGGCGCTGGATACGCCGGGCTTCGGCAACAGCTTCGACCCGGCGACCGAGCCGGGAATGGGCGACTATATCGGCTGGCTGGCGGAAGTTCTCGATCGGTTGGAGGCGCCGAGGGTGCATCTTGTCGGCCACCATACCGGCGCCTCGATTGCGCTCGCCTATGCGATCGAGCGGCCCGAGGCCGTCGCCAGCCTGACGCTGCTGGGGCCAGCGGTCCTGACCGCTGCCGAGCGCGAGCATTATGCCGCCCGGCTGGGCGCGCCGTTTAGGCCCCAGCGCAGCGGCGCCTATCTGTTGAAAAACTGGGAATATCTGCGGGTTGGCGGTGCCGACGCCGACACCGGGCTGCTGCACCGCGAGATGATCGACATGCTGCGTGGCTGGGCGGCACGCCCCCACGCCTATCGCGCCGTCTGGGCGCAGGATACCGGCGAGCAGCTGGCGCGTATCGAGTGCCCGCTGCACCTGATCTCGTCGCCCGACGACCTGTTGTTCGATCAGTTCACCAAGGCCTGCGCGCTGCGTCCCGATGCCATGGCGACGGTGCTGAGCGGCGGCGCGAACTTCTCGCCCGACCTCGTCACCGGCGAGCTTGTCGCCGCACTGGAGGAGTCGGACTTCTACGCGCACGGGCTGGCCGGTTGACCAGCCCGACGCGGCCTCAGAACCGAACGGTGCCGGTCAGTTTGTAGAAGCGTGGCGGACCCGAATAATTGCCGGCCCAGCCACCGATGATCGTCGTCGAGTCGAAGTAGGACTTGTTGGCGCAATTGGTGCACGACGCGACCAGCTTGAAGCGTCCCTCGTCACCCCAGCTATATCCGAGCGAGACATCGACCAGCACGAAGCCACCGGTGCGATTGGAGTCGGCCGGGACGCGCGGCGCCGTGAAGGGCAGGAACGCCGGCGTGATCAGGTAATGCGCGGTGTAGAAGAGGCCGCCATTGACCAGCAGATTGCCGGCACCCAGCGGCTTCATGACCGAGAAGCCGGCCTTGCCCTGGACGGCGGGGGCGCGCTGCAGCCGGTCGGCAAGATTAGGCGACCGGTCGCCCTTGTATTCCGTCTTGAGCAGGCCGCCGTTGACGTACAGGTCGAGCCAGGGCGTCGCCCGGAAGGTCAACTCATTCTCGAGACCGTAGATCTTGGCAGCGGTCGTCAGCGCGATGAACTGGCCGTTCGAGGTCAACGTGTTGAACAGGTTCTTATAGTCCATGAAGAAGAACGACGTGTTCAACCGCAGCCGGCGATCGAACGCCGTCAGCTTTGTACCGACCTCGTAGGACGAGACGGTTTCGGGATCGAAATCGAGATACTGGCTCTGCCGGGTGGCGCGACCGGTCCAGCCACCCGAGCGGAAGCCCTTGGTATAAGAGGCATAGGCGAAGAAGTCCGGGGTGACGGTCCAGTTCAAGCCGATCTTGGGCGTGAACTTGTTGAACTTGCGATCGTCGTCGAAGTTGTTGCCGGTGGCTGCAGCATTGGCGAGCAGGGAGGCCGTGTTGAAGTTGAACTCGGCGCCCGGAAGACTGCTGACCTGCGTGATATCGAGTGTCTTGCGCTCGTGGGTGAAGCGGCCCGACGCGGCGAGAACCAGCTTGTCGGTGATCTTGTACTCGAGCTCGCCATAAGCGGCAAAGCTGGTCGTATCGACCTTGAAGGTTTTGGCGAAGCTCGATGGCGTGGCAGTCGAAGTCGCGCGGGTCACGTCGCTCAGAAACGCGTCGATGCTCTCGTCGAAATAATAGAGACCGGTCAGCAGGCTGAGCCGATCGGTGATCTTCGCATCGAGCTTGAGCTCCTGCGAAAACTGCTTCGCGTCCTGCCGCTGCGTCAGCGTGTAGAGCGACACTGGCTGGTCGGACAGGTCGAGGCGGATATTCTGCGTCGTCGAGCGCCAGGCCGTGATCGACTGGACCGTGATACCGTTGGCCGGCTCCCAGTTGATCGTGCCCGCAGCGCCATAGGTCCGGCCGAGGGTACGGTTGTCGGTGCCGGAGACGACCTGGAGCAGGCTGCCGGTGGTCGGACGCAAAACGCCGGCAACGTCTGACGAATAGCCGCCATTCTGCTTGTCGCGGGCATAGTCGGCGCTGATGGTCACATCCAGCGTATCGGTCGGCAGCGTGCGCAAGGCGACACGGCCGCCCATGAAGTCCTGGTCGTTGACGTGCTTGTCGAGTGTACGGTTGTAAATATAACCGTCGCCCTGCTGCGTCAGGTAGGTGGCGCGGACGTAGGTCTTGTCCGATATCGGGATGTTGCCGTTGAGCTTGAGCTCGTAGCGATTATAATTCCCGTAGGATGCACTGCCGACAAATTCGGCCTCGTCGTTCGGCTTCTTGTTGATGATCTTGATCGCGCCGCCGTTGGTGTTGCGGCCATACAGAGTACCCTGCGGGCCACGCAGCACTTCGACGCGCTCGACATCGTACATGGCGAAGTTGTTGACCGACTGGCGCGAGATATAGACATCGTCGACGTAGAGACCGACGCTGGTGTCGGCAGTCGCAAGGTTCTCGCTGGTTCCGACGCCGCGGATGAAGAAGGACGTCGCCGAGCTCTGGCCGACGTTGCTGTTGCCCGTGAGGTTGGGCGCGTTGAAGACGATCTGCTTGGTGTCGGTAATCTGCAGACGGGTCAGGGCAGACGAATCCAGCGCGGTGATCGAGACCGGCGTCCGCTGCAGGCTGCTGTCGCGCCGTTGCGCCGTGACGACGATGTCGGTGATCTCCGACGCGTTGTCGGTCGCGGGGCCGACTGAGGCCGGGCTGGCAGCGGGTGCGGCTTCCTGGCCGAACACCGGAGCCGCGATAAAGATGAGCGGCAATCCGAACACCGCCCGCGCGGCCGACTCCAACTTACTGGTCACTAGGAATAACCCCTCCCTGGCGGGAAGTCCGGAGATCCATGCGGGGCACCATCTATGCGGCGCTCTTTTCCGAATATCGACCTGCAAACTTCGCGCGTTGCAATCATCCGAAGCTGCGGGAGCGATATTCCCCGTCTGACGCACCGAACATGAGGCATCATGCAAATTCCGGCGCAGGGTCAAAGTAAAATCGCAAACGTGTAAGTGGGTTCCTTATATGTGATAATGTAGGTACGGGTCCGTATTTTCGGCGTTAGGGTAATAATCGCCGCAACAGGGCAGCGACCTGATCGGTATGCGAGTCGAGGAAGCCGTGAGTGAATTCCGGTAGTTCGACGAGACACTGGGGAGGAAGCGCGGCTGCGGCACGCCGGGTGATGTGCGTCAGGTCGTCGGCAACGTTCAGGATGGTCGGTGGACGCTCCAACGCCTGCAGCGTATTGGCCAGATCGTAGCGGAAGGCGGCGCGGTGACCCCACCAGTGACGCTCCTTGCCCGACAGTCGCTCGATGAAGATGCGCGCAGCATAGTCGAGAGTATTTCGGCTGCCGACACCGAGAAACTCCTGGAACCATACCCACTTGGCTCTCAGCCTGTCGCCGTCCGCCGTGAACAGCGGCTCTTGTCGATAATAGGGTTGGAGAGCGGCAAGGTCGGCTGCGGTAAATACCGGCGCGGAAATCATGACGATCCTGCCGACCATCGCCGGCTGCTGCAGGGCCATCTCGCAGGCGATCGACGAGCCGGTGTGATAGCCCAGCAAGTCGACGGGCGCGTCCAGCCCAAGGTCATCCACGACGTCGAGGAGAACCCGCGCATAGTCGGCGATCTCCGGGTAGGCCGGCAGCGGATCCGACGCACCGAAGCCGGGCGTGTCGGGCGCGACCGCCTCGCGATCGGTGCCAAGCCGACCGAGCAGCGACTCGAAAACGAAACCGGAGGCCGGGCTCATGTGGAGGCATACGAGCGGCGCCGCGTTGGCTTCGATCGGAGCCGCGCGACGATAATGGACCTGTCCGGCGGTCGTGTTAGCATAACCACGACGGACCTGTGCCAGCGTGCCGGCTGAAGCATGCGGATCAGACCCGGGCATCGTGGCGTTCGAAAACGACGCAGCAAGCGTAACGAAAACCACGGATCTTACACATATGAGGAAAACTTTCTCACACTGACGTATTCTATTGTTCTGCTTGGGGCTGCTGCCTAGTGTCAAGGAAAGCTTGGCAATGAACAGCGTGAGCGCGCATCATCGACAGAATGTCGGCAGTCTACTTTTAGATCTGGGCCGGAAATCGGTGTTATCCCGGCGAGCCGTTAGAGCGAGATTCAGATCGACCGGTTCTGGGCTGTCGTACCGAGGTTGTTAGCGCCGCCTGTGTTTCGTCTGCCGATAATTTGGGAGAACGGCGAATGACCTACCGTCTTGGCGTTGATGTCGGCGGCACGTTCACCGACTTGCTGCTGTTCGACGAGCAGACCGGTGCATTCTGGCGTCACAAGACGCCATCGACGCCGGCCGACAGCTCGGTCGGCATCCTGACCGGCGTCGAGGCAGTGTGTGCCGCCGCCGGCATCGCTCCGTCCGACGTCGAGGTCTTCCTGCACGGTACGACGGTGGCGACGAATGCCGTGCTGGAGGGCAAGGGCGCCCGGGTCGGTCTGATCGTCACCGAGGGCTATCGCCAGATCATGCAGATCGCCCGCAGCTTCGTGCCTGGCGGGCTCGCCGGCTGGATCGTCTGGCCCAAGCCGGTGCCGTTGGCGGCGCTTGAAGATACGGTCGAGGTCGGTGGCCGCATGGACGCGCAGGGCAATGAACTGCGCCCACTCGACGAAGCCAGCGTCCGCGCGGCGCTGACCCGGCTGAAGGACCAGGGCGTCGAGGCGATCACCGTGTCGCTGGTCAATGCCTATCTCAACGGCTCGCACGAGAGCCGCGTCGGCGAACTCGCCGCCGAGATCATGCCCGGCGTCTCGGTGTCGCTGAGCCACGAGGTGCTGCCCGAGATGCAGGAGTACGAGCGTACCCTGACGACGGTGGCCAATGCCGCGGTGCGGCCGATCGTCAGCCGCTATGTCCGCAACCTCCGCACCAAGCTGGCGGCGACCGGCATGGCGGGCAAGCTGTCGCTGCTGCGTTCCGACGGTGGGCTGATGTCGTCGGAAAAGGCCGAGGCGCATCCAGTTTCGCTGCTGATGTCGGGCCCTGCCGGCGGCGTCACCGGGGCGCTGTGGGTCGGCAAGAACAGCGGCATCCGCAACATCCTGACGCTCGATGTCGGCGGCACTTCGACCGATGTGGCGCTGATCGAGAACCTCGAGCCGCGCCGGGTGCGGACGACCGAGGTCGGCCATCTGTCGGTGCGGGCGTCGTCGCTCGACGTGAAGACGGTCGGCGCCGGCGGTGGTTCGATCGCCTATGTGCCGCAGCTGACCGGCGCCCTGCGCGTCGGTCCGCAGTCGGCGGGCGCGGTGCCGGGGCCGGCGGCTTATAGCAAGGGCGGCGTCCAGCCGACGGTCACCGATGCGAATGTCGTCCTGGGCTATCTGCCCGAATCGTTGCTCGGCGGTGCGTTCAAGCTCGACCGGCCGGCGGCCACCGCGGCGGTGCAGACGATTGCCGACGCGCTGGGCATTCCGCTGATGGCAGCGGCGCGCGGCATCATCGACATCGTCAACGAGAACATGTTCGGCGCGCTGCGCATGATCTCGGTCCAGCAGGGCTATGATCCCCGCCACTTCGCGCTGATGGGCTTTGGCGGGGCAGGGCCGCTCCATATCAATGCGGTGGCGCGACTGATGGGATCGTGGCCGGCGATCTCGCCGGTGTCGCCCGGCGTGCTGTGCGCCCTGGGCGATGCGACGACGCGGATGCGGACCGAGACGGCGCGGTCGTACTCGCAACTCGCGAGCGCGACGACGGCGGCGGCGGTGATCGAGGTCCTCGACGAGATGGCGGCACAAACCCGCGCCGAACTGATCGCCGACGGCATCGCCGAGGCCGACATCACCAGCCTGTTCGAGGTCGATGTGCGCTACTCCGGCCAGGCGTTCGAGGTGCCGATGACCATCGACCCCGAGACGCTGCGCCGCGACGGCCTCGCCGGGTTGATCGCCCGCTTCGACGAGGAGCACCACCGGCTGTTCACCTTCAACATGGCGAGCGAGCACGAGATCGTGAACCTGCGCGCCGTCGCGCTCGGCCAGCCGCTCGACTTGCCGGCGATCCAGCTGGAGCAGGGCAACGGCGATCCAATCGCGGCCAAGCTGCGCGACCATGAGGTGTGGATCGGCGGGGCGCTGCGCCCGGCGGTGATCTATGCCCGCGACCGGCTGCGTGCCGGCGACACGATCCCCGGTCCAGCGATCGTCACCGAGATGGACTCGACGACACTGATCGAAAACGACTGCGTCGGCGTCGTCGACGCGGTCGGCAACATCCTGATCAATCCGGCCTGAGGAGCACAGCAATGGCAACCCGGATCATCGAGACCAACCCCCGCCCGTTCGCCCAAGTCGCGATCGACCCCGTCACCCTCGACATCATGGAGAACGCGCTACGCAACGCGCGTGTCGAGATGGACACGACGCTGGTGCGAACGGCCATGTCGCCGGGCATCCGCGAGCAGGGCGACGCTTTCCCGCTGATCGCCGACCACAAGGGCCGGATGATCGTCGGCCAGTTCGGCAGCTATATCGGACCGTTTCTCGACGGCTATGACGGCTCGATCGAGGACGGCGACATGATCTTCCTGTCCGATCCCTATTCGGTCGGCGGTGCGATCAGCCATTCCAACGACTGGCTGGTGCTGCTGCCGGTGTTCAAGGATGGCCGGCTGATCGCCTATACCTCGATGTTCGGGCACCAGTCAGACATCGGCGGCATGGTGCCGGGGTCGATGCCGATCGACGCGACGACGATCTTCCAGGAGGGCGTGCGCATCCCGCCGGTAAAGATCTGGAAGGCCGGGGTCTATAACGAGGACCTGATCAAGCTGGTGATGACGCAAACGCGCACGCCGGAATGGTGCGCAGCCGACCTCAACGCGCTGATCGCGGCCTGCCGGGTCGCCTCGCGGCGCATCGTCGAGATGGCCGAGCGTTTCGGCGACGACGTCTTCGTGTCGGCGACCGAGGAGCTGCTGGCGCGCAACCACCGCGCCATGAAAGCACTGATCGAGACCTCGATCGGCGAGGAAAAGGTCAGCTTCGAGGATTATATCTGCGACGACGGGCTCGGCTACGGTCCCTACAAGATCAAATGCACGATGTGGCGCGAGAATGGTCGTGTCGTGCTCGATTTCGCGGGCACTGATCCGCAATCGTCGGGGTCGATCAACTTCTTCCTCAACGAGAACATGATGCGCATGTTCTTCGGCATCTACATGATCATGATCTTCGATCCCCAGATCCTGTTCAATGACGGCTATTACGACCTGATCGACGTGCGTATCCCGCAGGGCTCGCTGCTCAAGCCGGCCTTTCCGGCCGCGCTCAGCGGGCGCACCCATGCGCTGGGGCGGATCTTCGACGTGCTCGGTGGTCTGCTCGGCCAGAAGACTCCAGAATTTCTCAATGCCGCGGGCTTCTCGTCGTCGCCGCACCTGTTCTATTCGGGCGTCGACAAGGACGGCAAATACTTCCAGCTGTTCCAGATCGGCTTTGGCGGCATCCCCGGCCGGCCGCTCGGCGACGGTCCCGACGGCCACTCGCTGTTCCCGAACTTCACCAACGTCCCCAACGAGTTCCTCGAGCGCTACTTCCCGCTGGTCATCGAGCGCTACGAGACGCTCGCGGACTCGGGCGGGGCGGGGTTGCACCGCGGCGGCAACGGCATCGACATGGTCTACCGTTTCCTCGAGCCCGGCATGATCGCCATCCATGACGACCGCTGGTTCGTCCACCCCTGGGGCGTCAACGGCGGCGAGCCCGGTGCGCGCGCCCGCAAGGTGCTGGTCTCGGCCGACGGCACCGAGACCGTCGTCGCCAACAAGCGCGAGAACATCCCGGTCAAGGCTGGCGACGTGCTGCACTTCATCACCTGGGGCGGTGGCGGCTGGGGCGACGCCCTCGACCGCGATCCCGCACTGGTCGCCAAGGAGATCGTCCAGGGGCTGGTCACCGTTGCGGGCGCGCGGCGCTACGGTGTCGTCATCGCCGACGATGGTAGTGTCGACGCCGCGGCAACCGAGGCGCTGCGGACCGAGATGCGCAGCAAGCGTCCCGAGACGCTGCCGGTGTTCGACACTGGCGGCACCATCGAGAGCCTGCGCGAGCGCTGCCTCGCCGAGACCGGGCTGCCGGCACCGATCCAGCCGGTCTGGCTGACGCCGATGGCGATCGCCGCTGAATGACCGACGATCTCGCCGCCAACTACGCCGGCGCTTTCGACGGCCGCCTCGAGCCCGGCACGTCGCCGGCGCTCCTCATCGTCGATGTCGTGGTGGCTTATCTCGACCCCGCCTCGCCGCTGTATGCCGGCGTCGAGGCGGCGCTGGCGTCGAACGAGCGTCTGCTGGCGGCGGCGCGCAATGCCGGCGTCCCGGTGATCTTCACCAACGTCGTCTATGCGCCCGGCGGCAGCGACGGCGGGCTGTTCTACCGCAAGATCCCGGCGCTCAAGGCCTTCGACCGGGGCAACCCGATGGGCGCGTTTCCGCCGACCCTGCAGCCGTTGCCCAGCGAGATCGTCGTCTCAAAGCAATATGCCTCGGCCTTCTTCGGCTCGTCGCTGATATCGACCTTGAACTCGATGCGGATCGACACGCTGTTGATCACCGGCTTCTCGACGTCGGGGTGCGTGCGGGCGACCGCACTCGACGCGCTCCAGCACGGGTTCGTGCCGTTCGTCGTCAGCGACGCTTGCGGTGATCGCCACGCCGCGCCCCATGACGCGAACCTGTTCGACCTTCAGGCAAAATATGCCGAGGTAATCGACGAAGCAGCCGCGATATCGATGATGGTCGGCGCGCTTTCCGGTGGCGGTGGGCGCCAGCCCGTGGCTAATAGGGACAATGTCTAAAGCGAGCGAACGGGCCTACGAACAAATTCGCGACTTGATCCTGAGCGGCGCGCTCAAGCCGGGAAGCCAGCTCAAGGAAGAGGAACTGGCGGCGAGTTGCGGCGTGTCGCGGACACCGGTGCGCGACGCCATGTCGAGGCTCGAGAATGAGCTTTTCATCTACCGGACCGAAAGCCAGCGCTCGTTCGTCAACGAATGGTCGCCGACGGACGTGGAAGAAGTCTTCACGTTGCGCACGATGCTGGAAAGCCATGCCGCGGGTCGCGCGGCGCAGCGCGCCACTGCCGAGATCGTCGTCCGGCTCCAGGAAAACAGTGCTGCGATGGCGCTGGCCGTTCATCGGCCGGTGCCGGACGTGGACGCGTTCCTCCGCCTGAACCGCGAATATCACGCGACCATCCTGGAGGCGGCGGCGTCCGACCGCCTGGCGCTGATGCTCAACCGGCTGGTGCTGCAGCCGATCGTTCATCGCACGGCGCTACGCTACGATCGCGGCCAGCTGGAGCGCAGCCTGGCCGAGCATGAGGAGATCGTCGCAGCGATCGCCAAGCGCGATCCCGACTGGGCAAGCGCGGTGATGACATCGCACATCCGCCGCGCCTATCACGTCTATGCCGAGAGCAAGGAAGCGAGCGAACGGACCTGATCGCTCAGATGACCTGTCGCGCCACCAGGTCGGCCATGTCGTCGCCGCTGAGTCCGAGGACTTCGCCATAGACCTCGGCATTGTCCTGACCGACTGATTGCGGCGCGATCGAGCGGATGCCGCCCGGCGTCCGCGACAGCTTGGGAAAGACGTTCTGCATTTTCAGTCCCTCCCAGCGCGGGTGCGGGACATCGACCAGCGCTTCACGCGCCGCAAAATGCGGATCCTCGAGCATCTCGGCGGCGCGGAAGATGCCGCCCGCCGGAATGCTGTGTTCGAGCATGCTGGCCTCGACCGCCGCGACGGTCATCTTCATCGTCCATGCTTCGACCAGCGCATCGAGCTCGACCTGGTTGCGGCCGCGCGCGACATGCGTGGCATAGCGTTCATCGGTCGCCAGTTCCGGGCGGCCCATTGCCTTGCACAGCCTGGCGAACACGGTGTCCTGGTTGGCACCGATGAGGAATTCGCCGTCGAGGCACTTATAGACGTTCGACGGTGCGATCCCGGGGAGCGACGACCCCGACCGCTGGCGCACATAGCCCGAGATCACATATTCGGGGACCAGGCTTTCCATGACCTGCAGGACGCTCTCGTACAGCGAACTGTCGACGACCTGACCCTCTCCCGTCTGGTCGCGGTGACGGAGCGCGGCCAGCGCACCGAGGCAGCCGTACGTCGCGGCAAGGCTGTCGCCGATCGAGACGCCCATCCGGCTCGGCGCACGATCGGGATCGCCGACGATATAACGCCAGCCGCCCATCGCCTCGCCGATCCCGCCAAAGCCGGCGCGGTTGCTATAGGGTCCGGTCTGGCCATAGCCCGAGACGCGTACGATGATCAGCCCCGGGTTCTCGGCGTGCAGCGTCTCGGGTGACATGCCCCACTTCTCCAGCGTCCCGGGCCGGAAATTCTCGACCAATATGTCCGCGGTGGCGATCAGCCGGCGTGCCAGTTCTTGTCCTTCGGCAATGCGCAGGTTCGCCGACACGGCCCGCTTGTTGCGCGACACGACTTCCCACCACAGCTGGTACTCGCCGCGTCCCCATTCGCGCATCGGATCGCCCTTGCCAGGCGGCTCGATCTTGATGACATCGGCGCCCATGTCGCCGAGCAACTGTCCGCAGAACGGCCCCGCAATGAGCTGGCCCATCTCGACGACGCGAATGCCCTTCAGGGGGCCGGTGTTCTCGGTCTGCATCTGGGTTCCTATCCTACGGCCGGGAAGCGCCCGACGCGGCTCAGCATCCCGGGGAGCTGCCGGCCGATGACGCCGCCAAGCCACTTCGACGTATCGATCAGCCGGTCGAGGTCGAGGCCCGCATCGAGGCCCGACCGGTCCAGCAGGTAAGCGACATCTTCCGACGCGACGTTGCCTGCGGCACCGGGGGCGAACGGACAGCCGCCCAGCCCACCGATCGACGCGTCGACGACCGAGGCTCCGGCGTTGATCGCTGCCCAGACGTTGGCGATCCCGGTGTTGCGGGTGTCGTGGAAATGGACCCGGACCGGCACCGGCGCGATCGCTGCAACGACGCGCGATACCAACGCTTCGATCTCGCCGGGCACGCCGACGCCGATGGTATCGGCAAGCGCAATCTCCAGCGGTCCGGCCTCGACGGCCGAGCGTGCCATGGCGACGATGTGGTCGGGATCGACCTCGCCCTCGAACGGGCAGCCGAACGACGCGCCGATGGTGATCTGGGCGCGTCGCCCAGCCGACTTGGCGAGCCGAACGACATCCTTGGCCATCTCCAACGATTCCAGCGAAGTCTGGCCCTGGTTGGCGTTGGCGAAGCGATCGGTCGCGACGCAGACCGCGCCGATTTCATCGATCCGCGTCTCCAGCGCTCGCAAGGCGCCGCGCTTGTTCATGACCAGCCCAATGTAAACGACGTCGTCGCGGTCGGGGAGGCGGGCGACGACGGCCTCGGCATCGGCCATCTGCGGAACGCGCCTGGGATCGACGAAGCTGGCAACCTCGATGCGGCGGACACCTGCGGCGATGGCGCGTTCGATCAATGCGACCTTGTCATCGACGGATATGATTTTTGCTTCGTTCTGCAGACCGTCACGGGGCGATACCTCGACAAATTCGATCCGCCCCATGCAAATGCTCATTTATCGACTGCCATGATACCATCAGGGGTAGCCGCGGCTTCGGGCACATGCAAGCACAATGTATACATAAATCAATCACATTGTTTGCAGTTCGGCCGGTAATCGGTCGACTGTCCTCAGACTATACCGAAGAATGTATACTCATTTGTCCGTAACCGGACTGAAGCTCGTTTCGTACATCGTCCGACGCGGGGTGCGGTCGAAGTTGAGCGACAACACGTCGGGGCGCGAATAGTGTCCGGTGCCATCGACCCAGAATTTCACGCCGTGGCGCGCGTCGAGATCGATCTCGGCCGCTACCAGCTGCTCCTCGAGGCCCGACACCGGGCCGGCGAGCGTCATCGCGAACGGATGGATGATCGCCGTCCAGCCGCCGCCGACGCCGAGCATGTCGGTCGGACCGATTTCGCGAGCGATCCAGTCCATGATCTCCGCCGTAACCGGGCTGGAGGCGCAGGCAACGAAACATTGAGCGGTCAGGGCGTGATTTCGCATCATCGCCTCGATCTGGATGTCGGCAACCTCCTCGAAGCCCGCGATCGTCGACAGGCCTGGCCAAAGTCCGGCGTGGATCTCGATGTTCTGCTCTGCCAGGGCTTGCCGGGCGAGGTTCATCGTGTGCTCCCAGCAGGCCAGCGCGCCGACGCGACCGACAGCCGTCTGGAACACCGATAGCGTCGAGCCATCGCCATCGCCCCAGATCATGCGCTCGGCGAGTGTCGGCTTGAGCTTGCGGTGATGGCCGAGCAGCGCGCCGTCGCGGTCGATCACCACCGAGGTGTTGTAGCAACTCCGCCCACCGGGGCTGCGCTCGCTGATCCCGATCACCACCGCGACGTTCGCCGCCCGCGCCGCTGCCTGCACGATCGCTATTTCCGGCCCGGCAACCTCGACCGAGCAATCCTGGTAGCGCTCGTTGGCGGCGAGCTGAGCAAGCGGTGCGAATGCGTTGATCCAGTAGGGAAAACCCGGAATGAAGACCTCCGGGAAGACGACGAGGTCGATGCCCTCCCCGCCGGCGCGAGTGATCCAGCTTGCGGCTTTTTCCGCGCTCGCGAGGGGGTTCATATAGACTGGCGCGACATGCGCAGCGGCGATTTTCATCGGTCGGCTCAAGATATCATCCGATCAGAAGTTGACGGCAAGTTCGAGGCCGACGGTCCGCCGGTCGCCGGGAGCCAGGAACTCGCCGCCGAACTCGGGCGAGGGAATGACCTCGGCGATGAAGCGCTTGTTGAGCGCATTTTCCGAAAAGGCGGTCAGCGACCAGTTCTTCGCCTGCACGCCGAGGCGCAGGTTGAGCAGCCCGTAGCTGTCGCGCCGCGACTGGCTGAAGTCGCCCGTGCCGAGGCCCGGGAAGCTCAGGTCGAAAAGGCCGCGCACGGTCTGAGCCTGGATGGTGTGGAACCAGGTCGGCCCGGTGATGCGATAGTCGGCACGGAAGGTTGCGGAGTAGGTGTCGTTAACCGGCAGCAACAGCTGGGTGCCGAAGTTCAGCGTGTATTTTGCCGTGTACGGCGACTCGTTGCCGACGGTATTGGGTCGCGAGCTGTTCTTCTTGATCTTGCTGTCGACGTAATTGCCTGCAGCAAAGACGGTCCAGCCCGTCATCACGCGATAGTTCAAGTCACCTTCGACGCCCGTCAGGCGAACCTTGTCGATGTTGGACACCGTGCGCAGGACGCCGAACGTCCCGGTGAAGAACTCGAAGAACTGCATGTCCTTGACCGTCGTCGTGTAGGCGGCGCCGTTGACCAAGAGTGCACCGTCGAGCAGGCGCGCCTTGAAGCCGGCCTCCCAGGCGCTCGAGCGTTCCTTCTTGTAGTCGTCGTTTATGAGGATGTCGGCGCCGAGCGGGATGTTGAGGTTCTGGTCGATGATCGTCGCGCTGCCCTGGCTGTTGAAGCCACCGGCTTTGAATCCGATACCCCAATCGGCGTAAAGGTGGAGGTTCTGGGCGGCCTCGTAAGCGATCGAGAGCTTCGGCTGCAGCTGCGAATAGGTCTTGGACTTGGCGACGATTGCGCCAAAGGCATAGCCGGGATTGATCGACTGGCCGGTGACCGGATCGGTTGCCTGGGGCGAGCGCGGTTCGACGCGGCGCTGCTCGCGGTCGTAGCGCAGCGCTGCCGACAGGCTGAGCGCATCGACCGGCTTGTAGTCGAGCGAACCGAAGCCCGCGATGACATTGGTCTTGAACCCGTCGTCGAGATCCTGCGATGTCTGGTTCGGGGTGCCCGGCGCATTGTACAGGCTGCGCGTCACGCCGGTGCCGTCGTCCTGGTTGATCGCCGTGCCGTAGTGCCGGTCGATATGCAGGTAATAGCCACCGGCCGACCATTTCACCGGCCCGTCGCCCGACGATGCCAGCCGGACCTCGGCGCTGATGTCGCGCTGGTCGCGGACGGTGTATTGGTAGCCGTCGCAGGTCGTTGGCCCGAACGGCCCGAACAGCGATGCTCCCGGCGTCGGGCCCAAGGCCTGGGGAGGCGGCAGGGTGACGCCCGCAGCGAACAGCGTCGCGACCGAGGCCTGGCAGGCTGCGGTGGCATTGAACCGTCCGAACGACGCGGTGGCGGCGTCCGAGACAAAGTCTTCGTTGATGTCGGAATATGAGGCCCAGGCGGTCAGCGTCGCGAATTCGAGGTCGTAGGTCGCCTTGAGAGAGCCCTCGACGGTGCGCTGCCAGTCACGGCCGGCGACATTGCGATTGTAGGTGAACTTCTTGTGATCGTTGACGTCCTCGTTGAACAGCGGATTGCCCAGCGCTGCCGCGAAGCCCGGCAGCGAGAACACCACGTCATAGGCGAGGGCGCCCGACTTGACCTTGCCGTAGCGCGCCTTGGCATCGAGCTCGAGCCGGTCGCTGGGATTGAAGATCATCCGCCCGCCGATATTCCAGCCGCGGTAGCTGTCGACCGTATGGCCCTGCGCATCGGGGTTCGGCCCGGTATTCGTGTAGAAGCCGTCGGTATGGCGGAAGTTACCGAACAGGACCGCGCCGATCTTGTCGGTCAGCGGGCCGCTGATCGAACCCTGGACGTTCTCGCTGTTGCGGTTGCCGTATGATCCCTTGCCGATGATCTCCAGCGTATCGCCTGGCCGCTTCGTCGTCATCACGATGGCGCCCGCCGCGGCGTTGCGGCCGTAGTAAGCGCCCTGCGGTCCCTTCAGAACTTCGACCTGCTGCAATTCGCCCTGATAGGAATTGAGCGCAGCGGTGTTGGTCTTCAGGATCCCGTCGACGACCAGTGCAACGCTGTTCTCTGCATCGCGCGCGCCATTGATGCCGCGAATATTGATCTGCGCGTCGCCGACCTGCGAGCGATTCGAAACGATGGTGACGCCCGGGGTCAGGGCGATGATCTGTTCGGTGGTGACGACGCCCGCTTGCTTCAACGTGCCGGCGGTCAGCACCGATATGGATGCCGGCACATTGCTCAGCTTTTCCTCACCGCGGCGGGCAGTTACGACGATCTCGGCATCTTCTCCCGGCGCAGGCGGCGCGACGTCGACGGTTTGCGCCCAGACCGGTCCGGCCAGCATCACGGCAAGCGCTCTGGCCGAGACATTCCCGAACATCTTAAGCCGATCGACCATCCTGCTACTCCCGGGTTTGCACCTGCAGGCCTGCATTGCGCTGGGCTACGACGAAAACGTCATATGTATACATAATTTTCGCAATCGCTTTCTTGAGTGCTGATCAATTAGATTTTCATCGTGAGAAAAAGCACACACAGTTCGATACTCGGCGTAGCTAAACCCATCACGCGTTACCGCCGAGCCGAGCGCATATCCGCGTCGTATACATGGTCGTCTCACTCAGCGGGGTGGACGACAGCCCGTCGAGCATCGTCTCGCGCCGCACTGCGTCGACATGCGATGCGGGTGTGTCGGACCGATTTCCTTTGCCGTTCCCGACCCTTCGCAGCTCAGCCAGCTTGCTCGGGCCGTCCCGATCGATTAAGTCGCGGCATCGAATTGGGGAGTAGCCACCCGCTTTCTTGGCGGGGCCATCGTCAACATGCTTGATCCTTCGGGATTGTGGCGATGGCAGCGAACGAGAGTTTGCCCGGCAAGACCAACGACGTCGTATCCCACCATGTGGCCGGGGATACGTGCGTCGATTGGTTGCTCGGTCCGGAGAATTACGAAATGGCTGGTATTCCGACGCTTGGCGCCTTGGGCGCAAGTTTGTCGGTCGATGCCTTTGCGGCGTCGCTCGGCAAGGGGGCCGTCGAACAAAAGGGTCGGTGGCGAGACGCGCTGCGGGTTGGCCTGGTCTTCGGGTTCTTCGAAGCGGTCACGCCGGCAATCGGCTATTTTCTTGGATACATGCTCAACGGCCTGATTGCCGACTACGACCATTGGGTCGCGTTCGGCCTGTTGTTTGCAGTCGGCTCGTACATGATCCGCGAAGCGATCCTGAACCATGATGCACCGGCCTCCGAACCGGGCAACGAGACCAATTACTGGCGCCTGGCGACCACCGCCATCGCCACGAGCATCGATGCGGCGGCGGTCGGCATCTCGCTGGCGCTGATGGACGTCAATGTATGGGTGGCATGCCTCGTGATCGGCGGGGTCACGACGGTGGTTGCGACCAGTGGCGTGATGCTCGGCAAGCACATGGGGCCGTACCTTGGACGCTACGCCGGCATACTCGGCGGGCTGGTGCTGATCGCCATCGGCGCCTCGATCCTGTTCCAGCACCTCACAGCCTGAAGCGCAGCATCACCACCAAGGCTTGATCGACCATCGGCGTCGAGGCTGAGCAAGGACCGTCGCGGAACGGGTCCTCCGAGGAGGTTTGTCTCACGGTCTCGACATAGTCTGGAAAAATGGTGCGCCCGGAACGATTCGAACGTCCGACCCTCAGATTCGTAGTCTGATGCTCTATCCAGCTGAGCTACGGGCGCTTGGGAGTTGGGGCATTAGCCGCTGTCGGCGGGGGGCGCAACCCCGCTTGCGGGGTTTGGGTGCGAAGATTAGGAGCTTGACGGGATATGACCCGCTCAATCCTCCTCGTCCTGCTCCTCAGCGCCTGCGCGCCGACCACTGCGGGGCCGTGGCCCAGCCTGGCTCGGCGACCCGGCGAAGCGGCGCCTTTGGTGCCCAGGCCGGCCGCGCCGCCGGCGGTAGCTGCGTCTGCAGCAGCGCCGGCCGATACCGGCGATGCGTCGGCGCGGCTGTCGAGCATCGAGCGCGACATCACCAGCTACGAGGCGCGGCTGAAGACCCAGCTGGCGACGACGGCAGCCGCGGTCGCCAAGCGCGGTGCGGCACGGACAGGCGACGATGCGGCAGCGGCCGAGGTCGAGGCGACACGGCTCGAGCGACTCGGCGGGCAGGCGGGCGACCTGCGCGAGCGCCTCAACGCGCTGGCCGGTGACCTGGCGCGGCGCGGTGCCGATCCGGCGCTGCTGGCGCGGACCGGCAAGGCGATCGACCGGATCGAGGCGTTGCGGGCCGAACAGGCCAAGGGCTTCGCCGCCGCCCGGCGCTAACCGCCGAACACCGCCCGCCTGACCGCCAGCGCCACCATGTCGGCGGCCAGCGTGCCGAGGATCGAAAGCATGACCGCATCGACCGGTGCGGTGCCGGGCGGCGCGGTCGAGATCGCGAACAGGCAGTCGCCGTCGAACATCGTGTGGATCGGGCGGATGCAGCGCGCCAATCCGTCGTGCGCCATCGCCGCCAGCCGTGTTGCCTGCGACCGGGTCAGCGGCGCATCGGTCGCGACCGCGCCGATCGTGGTGTTCTCGCGCCCCGCCAGACCGCGCGCCCGGTTCAGCTTGGGCAGCGGCACCTCGCCCGACGGTGGCTCGCCGGCATGGACCTCGCCGAAGCTGTTGACCGCGATCAGCGCGCCGACCGTGTACCCGGCATGCGTCGTCGAGGCACTGCCGATGCCGCCCGGCCGACTGCCCGCAACCGCGCCGAAGCCGGCACCGACCGCACCGGAAACATCGTCACGGGCATCGAGCGCCGCCAAGGCCAGCGCCCGGTACGGCGGCTTATCCCAGCTCTTGTCGCCGCCGTTCGCCAGGTCGAACAGGATCGCCGCCGGCACCACCGGCACCCGCAGCGGCCCTGCCTCCAAGCCGATGCCGCGCTTCGACAGCGCCACTGCCACTGCGTCGGCCGCCGCCAGTCCGAACACCGAACCACCGCTCAGGACCAGCGCATGGACCCGCTCGACCAGCGTGTCCGGGGCCAGCGCATCGGTTTCGCGCGTCCCCGGCGCGCCGCCACGGACATCGACGCCCATGATCATCGGCGCATCGGGCCGCACCACGGTCACGCCGGTGCGCGCCGTCCTGTCCTCCGCATGGCCCACCACCAGCCCCGGCACGTCGGTAAAGCGGTCGTTCATGGCCGCAATGGTGAAGCAAGGGCGCACGCATTGCCACACCCGTTACTTTGGATGATGTCGGGTGGTGCGTGTCGTGCCTAGTGTGCGAGTTCGCTCTTGGGGGGCAGGAGACAGGCTTTGACGGTCGCGCACATCAACCGCATCGGCACCGCGGTGCCAGGTCACGACGTCCATGACGCGTTCGTGCGGTTCGTCGGCAATTTCATCACCGAGCGCCGCGACAGCCTGATCTTCAAGCGCATGGTCGGGCGCTCCGACATCGCGCACCGCTATTCGTTCTTCGAGCCGGTGGCGAACCCCGACAGCTTCTATGCCGACACCGAGGGATTTTACACACCAGGCGAATTCCCCTCCACCGCGGCCCGCATGGCGCGTTTCGAGGCGACCGCGCCCGGACTGGCGATGGCGGCGATCGACGCGCTCGGCATCGACGACGAGCGCAGCAAGATTACCCACCTCGTCGTCGCCTCGTGCACCGGCTTCATCGCACCCGGCATCGACCAGCTGATCGTCAAGCTCGCGGGGCTCGACCCCGGCGTCGAGCGCACGGTGGTCGGCTTCATGGGCTGCTACGCCGCGGTCAACGCGTTGAAGGTCGCACATCACATCGTCCGGTCGGAGCCGGCGTCGCGCGTCCTGGTCGTCAATCTCGAGTTGTGCACGCTGCACTTCCAGCAGACCGCCGACCTCGAGCGGCTGTTGTCGATGCTGTTGTTCGGCGACGGCTGCGCGGCAACGCTGGTCACCGCCGACGAGACCGGCATCGCGCTCAAGGACTTCCGCGCTGCCACCATCGAGGATTCGGGCGAGGCGATCACCTGGCGCATCGGCGACCAGGGCTTCGACATGCATCTGTCGGGCGAGGTGCCGGGCCGCATCGGGCGTGCGCTGAAATACGAGAACGAGCGCAACGACGATCGTGGCCTGCTGCGCGGGCTGCGGGCGGCAGACTATGACATCTGGGCGGTCCACGGCGGCGGGCGGACCATCCTCGACGCGGTCGAGACCGGTTTCGAGCTGGCGTCGGACAAGCTGCGCTGGTCGCGCGGCGTCCTGCACGACTATGGCAACATGAGCTCGGCGACGATCATGTTCGTGCTGGAGCGGATCATGGGGCAGATCGGCGAGACCGTAGCGCGCGCCAGCGAAGGCTTCGGCGTCGCCTTCGGGCCGGGGCTGGCGGCGGAGAGCTTCCGCTTTCGCGCGGTCGGCTGAGGATGAGGTCCTTCGCCAGCCGCTCGCCCGAGACCGAGTGGATGGACGGCGAGGACGTGTCGCCCGAGACCTATGCGGCCTGCGTCCACGACCTGGCGCAGGTCAACACGGTAACTCTGACCCGGCTGCCGACATTGCGCTGGCTGGCGGCAGCGACCGAGCGATCGGAGCGCTTCAGCCTCCTCGATGTCGGCTACGGCGACGGTGACATGCTGCGCGCCGTCGCGGTCTGGGCCCGGCGCAAGGGCAAGGCCGCGGCGCTGACCGGCATCGACATCAACCCGCGCAGCGAGGCCGCAGCGATGGCGGTGACGCCGCCCGGGCTCGGTATCCGCTACCTGACCGGCGACGCCTTCGAGATGGCCGGTCCACGCCCCGATTTCATCGTCTGCGCCCAGGTCACGCATCACATGGCCGATGCCGAGGTCGTGCAGTTCCTGCGCTGGCTGGAGGCGACGGCGGTTCGCGGCTGGTTCGTCAGCGACCTGCACCGGCACTGGCTGGCCTATTGGGGCTTTCGCCTGTTGTCGTGGGTGGCACGCTGGCATCCGTTCGTCCGCCATGACGGGCCGATCTCCGTCGCGCGCAGCTTCCGCCGGGCGGACTGGCAGCGGCTGGTGGCCGAGGCGGGCATCGACCGGAACGCCGTCGAGATCCGCTGGCACGTCCCGTTTCGATTGTGCGTCGGGCGGATCAGGTGAGCGAGATCGTGATCGTCGGCGGCGGGCTGGCCGGCGCGGCGGCGGCGACCTTGCTGGCACAGTCGGGACGGCGCGCGGTTGTGCTCGAACGCTCGACCGGGGCGCATGACAAGATCTGCGGCGAGTTCCTGTCGGTCGAGGCGCAGGCGCATCTGGCGGCGCTGGGGTTCGACGTGACACGGCTGGGCGGTGCGCCGATCGACCGGCTGCGGTTGGTCTCTGGAACGCGGATGGTGACGACGCGGCTGCCGTTCCGGGCGCTGGGGCTGACGCGTCGTGCCCTCGACGAGGCGCTGCTTGGCCATGCGGCTGCCGCCGGGGTCAGGGTCGAGCGGGGCGTAACGGTTCGCGCGATCGACGGCGGCCGGCTCGACACCAGCGGCGGGTCGCTCAATGCCGACATCCTGCTGCTCGCCAGCGGCAAGCATGACGTCCGCGGCGTCAAGCGAGACACGTCGGGGACGATCTCCGGGCTGATCGGCTTCAAGCAATATTTCCGGGTCTCGCCGGCCGTCCGCGCGGCGCTCGCCGGGCACATCGAGGTGGTGCTGTTCGACGGGGGGTACGCCGGGCTGCAACTGGTCGAGGGCGGCGTCGCCAACCTGTGCCTGCTGGTCGAGCGGGCGCGCTACGATGGCGCCGGGGCGAGCTGGACCGGGCTGTTCGCCGACCTGTTGCGCGAGCCGCACCTCCGCTCCCGCCTGGGCGATGCCGAGCCGATGCTCGACCGCCCGCTGACGATCTCGGGGGTGCCTTACGGCTATGTCTTTCACGGCGACAGCGCCGCCTACCGCCTCGGCGACCAGGCCGGGGTGATCCCGTCCTTCTCCGGCGACGGCATGTAGATCGCCTTGCACAGCGCGCGTGTCGCGACGCAGGCGGTGCTGCAGGCTGCCGATGCGGCGGAGTATCATGCGCGCCTGCGCCGGGACATCGCCCGGCAGATCGGCCGGGCAACCATGCTCCAGCGGCTCGGCACTTCGCGACTGGGCCGGGCCGTCCTTGTCGGTGGGGTGGCGCTGGTGCCCACCGCGCTTGCCCGCGCCGCCGCCTGGACGCGGGTGAGCGAACCAGCATTGCGCCGCGCGGGGCTTGCCTGAGGCCAGACAGGCAGGAGGAGGTGAGAAACGTCTTTCCTACACTCGTGCCGATCTGGTACATTACTGTCTGGGACAATCAGGTGTCGAGACTGACCCAGCCGTTCTTTCTCATCGTCATGCATTGACCGGCGAGCTTGTTAACCCGCGCGCCGAAATCCAGCCGATGCGAGCGGTTCGACAGTGAAGATCACGTTTATGGTGTGTTGCGGAGTGAACTTCCAGCAGCGCCGTCAAGCCGTCGACCCCAGACCTGGACCGGTTGCAACTCATAGCCGAGGGCGGCGTAAAAGCCGGCGGCCGCTTCGTTGCCGTCGCGGACCATCAGCTGGAGCTTGGGCAATCCCTGCTGCCGGGCCCAGTGCTCGGCCGCCGCCATCAACCCGCGGCCCAGCCCGCTGCGCTGCAGGTCGGGAGCAACGGCAAGATAGTAGACCCAGGCGCGGTGGCCATCACCACCGACCAGCGCCGAGCCGACGACCGCCCCACCGATGCGGGCAACGAGCAAGATCGAATGCGGCCCGGCTCGCGCCAGCGCCAGATCGTCGAACGGATCGTTCCAGGGCCGCGTCAGGCCGCAGTCCGTCCACAAGGCCACCACCGCGGCATCGTCCGCAACGTGGCCGATATCGATCGTCCAGTCACCGTACCGGGTCATCTCCGGGATGGGCGGCATATCGGCTTAGTCCGTGACAGCGAGCGACTGGACCCGCTGCACTAGCGAGGGTTCTTTTCCTCGCGGTAGTCGTCCTGCATCTGCTGGTTGCAGCCGGTGCCGCCGCCCGCCCCGATCGGCGAGCACGAGCCGATGCTGCCGCCCGCGCCGCCCGCCGCCAGGCCGACGATGCGGCTGCGACGGCCATTGGTCGCCGCCACCTTGCCCTGGGCGTTACGGATGGCGGGCGGGATGCGGTAACGCTCCTCGTCCGGGCGCCGTCCGCAGACCACGACTTCGTCGCTGCTCGTCGCCTTGGGGCAGGGGTCGTTGCCATAGACGATGACGAACCGCTCGCGCGGCTTGGTGCCATCGGTACTTTCAGGTGGCTTCAGCGAGGATTGCGCCAGCACCGGAGCCGCCGCAAAGATCGCCACCGCCAAGATCAATCCACGCATTGCCGTCACTCCGAACCCCGCCAAAAACCCAGCTGTCGCCTTCGCATAGCCCAACTCCTAACAGAGCCAGACCGCTCCGGCTTGTGTGAAATGCCGAGGTGCGGGATCAAGCGCCAACCTCGGACCTTCATGCCGGAGTCGAAGGTTACCGTCTCGTTCGTTTACCGTAACTGAAGGATTTGCCCATGCGCATCATCGTGCTGTTCAACCTGAAGCCCGGCGTCGACGCCGCCGATTACGAAAATTGGTCGCTGACCCGCGACGTTCCAGTGGTCCGCTCGCTGCCCTCGGTCGACGACTTCACCGTCTACCGGGTCACCGGCATGCTCGGCTCCGACGGCAAGGCGCCGTACGACTATGTCGAGGTCATCGACGTCGCCGACATGGAGGGCTTCGGCACCGACATCGCCAGCCAGGCGCGGCAGGCTGTGGCGCAGGAGTTCGGCGACTGGGCCGACGCGCCGGTGTTCATGCTGACGCGCGAACTGCTCAACATCTGATGAGCCGTTGAACCACCTTTTCGATCGCCTGAGCCCGGGCGCGCGCGGGCCAGCCTGGATGATCGTCGCCTGCGTCTCCTTTGCGGTGATGTGGGCGCTGATCCGGCTGGCCAGCGCGTCGGTGCATTCGTTCGAGATCGTCTTCTTTCGCAACCTGATCGGTACGTTGGTGATGGTGCCGATGCTGGTCGCCAATCCGGGCCTGCTCAAGTCGGCGCGGATGCCGATCCACCTGCGCCGCGCTACCTCCGGGTTCATCGCGACGCTGGGCACCTTCTACGCGGTGGCCAATGCGCCCCTCGCGACTGCGCTGGCGATCAACTACACGGCCCCGCTGTTCGCCACGGTGGGCGCCGTGCTGCTGCTCGGCGAGCGCATCCATGCCCGGCGGATCGGGGCACTGCTCCTCGGCTTCGTTGGCATGCTGATCGTGCTGCGGCCCGGCGCTTTGCCGTTGACGCCCGGGGTGACGGCGGCAGTGATCTCGGCGGTGGCGACCGGCGCGTCGTACATTGCGATCAGGGCGCTGGTTGGTTCGGACGACTCGCGGGCGGTGGCGGCTTGGTCGTTCATCCTGATGACGCCGCCGTCGCTGGTGGTCGCGGCCTTCGTCTGGACCTGGCCGCCGCTGGCCGTCTGGCCGCTGCTGCTCGGTATCGGGCTGTGTGCGGCCAATGGGCAGCTGGCGATGAGCCGGGCCTTCTCGCTGGCGGAGGCGAGCGCGGTGATGCCGTACGACTTCGTCCGTTTCGGGCTGATCACCACCTTTGGCATCCTGTTGTTCGGCGAGCATGCCGATGCCGGGACGCTGATCGGCGGCACCATCATCCTGTCGACGACCATCTACCTCGCCTATCGCGAGGCCATCGCGGCGCGCAGCCTGCGGGTCACTGCGGCAGCCGTCGACACCTGACATTCGCCTCGGCATAAACGCTGAAACCTTGGGAGACGGACGATGAAGCTGGCAGGCTGTGCGGCGGTAGTGACGGGCGGAGCATCGGGACTGGGCGAGGCGACGGCCCGCGCGCTGGCCGCCGAAGGGGTCAAGGTCGCCATCTTCGACCGGGACGGCGCCAAGGGCCCGGCGGTGGCGGAGTCGATCGGCGGCGTGTTCTGCCAGGTCGACGTGACCAGCGACGAGTCGGTCGACGCCGGCTTTGCCCAGGCCCGTGAGGCGCACGGCCAGGAGCGCATCCTGATCAACTGCGCCGGGGTCGGCAACGCCATCAAGACCGCCGGGCGCGACAAGGCGACGGGGGCGATCAAGCACTTCCCGCTCGAGGCCTTCAACATGGTCGTCCAGATCAACCTGGTCGGCACCTTCCGCTGCATCGCGAAGTCGGCGGCGGGGATGCTGACCCTCGAGCCCGGCGAAGATGGCGAGCGCGGCGCCATCGTCAACACCGCCAGCGTCGCCGGCGAGGATGGCCAGATGGGCCAGGCGGCGTACAGCGCCTCCAAGGGCGGCGTCATCGGCATGACCCTGCCGATCGCCCGCGACCTGATGGGCGAGGGCATCCGGGTCAACACCATCCTGCCCGGCATCTTCTCGACCCCGTTGATGAACGCCGCGCCCGACAATGTGAAGGCGGCGCTGGCCGCCAGCGTGCCGTTCCCCAAGCGTCTTGGGAATCCGGCCGAATACGCCTCGCTGGCACTGGAAATGTGCCGCAACAGCTACTTCAACGGCGAGGATGTCCGCCTCGACGGCGCCATTCGCATGGCGCCGCGCTAAGCACTCATCGCCGTCGCCAGTGCGACGTCCTTGGCGGTGATCCCGCCAGCGTCATGGGTTGTCAGCCGCACCTCGACCTTGTTCCAGACGTTCGACCACTCCGGATGGTGGTCGGCCTTCTCGGCTAGCAAGGCAGCGCGGGTCATGAAGCCGAATGCCTCGACGAAGTCGGCGAAGCGGAAGCTGCGCTCGATGCCGTCGCCGACGTGGGTCCAGCCGGGCAGGGCGGCGAGCGCGGTGGCGATCTCGGCGTCGGTCAGGCGAGGCGTCGAGGTGGTCGGCATCTGTATCTCCGTCTGGTCAGTCAGTGTGGAACCGCCTATCCGCCAGCCCATGAGCCTCCGTCAAACCCTGCCGCCGACGATCGCCGACATCGAGCGGCTGGCACAGGCTGCCGTCGAGCAACTGCCGCCGCTGTTCCGCGATCACCTCGGCAGCGTCCTGCTGCGGATCGAGGACTTCCCCGACGATGACGTCATCGCCGAGATGGAGCTCGAATCGCCGTTCGACATCCTCGGCCTTTACCAGGGACGCCACGTCGGCATGAAGGGCGACGAGCCCAGCGGCGCGTTGCCCGACATCATCTTCCTGTACCGCCGCCCGCTGCTCGAGGAATGGGCCGAGAGCGGCGACAGCCTCGAACATCTCGTCACCCATGTCCTCGTCCACGAAGTCGGTCACCACTTCGGCCTCAGCGACGACGACATGGAGCGCATCGAGGCCGCTGCCGACCAGCGCTAGAAGACCGACGAAAAACCTGGAAGGTTACAAAGGTTACACGTGTGAGAGCTTCTCCTGGCTCCCACTTATGAACCGTCCAATCGAACCGCGATCCTGCTACTAACCCATTCGGTTCAGAATGTCAAGCTTTGATCGAGGCGAGCAGGCCATCGACCCAGGCCGGCACCAGTATCCCTGCGGGGCCGTGACGCGCCGTGTCGAACATCGACGTGCCGGCCGACGGGTCGAGGTTCAGTTCCAGAGTCGCTGCCCCCGCCCGCCGCGCGACATCGACGAAGCCGGCGGCGGGATAGACCGCGCCCGATGTGCCGATCGAAACGAACAAGTCGCACGCCGCCAGCGCTTCCTCGATCTCGGCCATGTGATAGGGCATTTCGCCGAACCACACGATGTCGGGCCGTAACGCCGCTGCTTGGCAATTCGGGCACGGCGGTCCGTCCTCGAGCGCATCGAGCCACGCCGGTGCCGCCCCGCAGCCGGTGCACAGCGCCCTCTTCAACTCGCCGTGCATGTGCAGCAATCGCTGCGAGCCGGCGCGCTCGTGGAGGTCGTCGACGTTCTGCGTCACCAGCAGGAACTCGCCCGGCCAGGCGGCATCGAGCCGCGCCAGTGCCAGATGCGCTGCATTCGGCTCGACCTTCGCCAGGAATGCCCGTCGGGCGTCGTAGAATTGCTGGACCAGCGCCGGATCCCGCCTGAACGCCTGCGGCGTCGCCACATCCTCGACCCGGTGTCCCTCCCAAAGCCCGTCGGCAGCGCGGAAGGTCGGCACGCCCGACTCTGCGGATACACCCGCCCCGGTCAGTACGACGATATTGCGGATTTCGGTCATCGCCGCGGAGATAAGCGACGTTGGCGGCATCGTGCAATGTCGGCGAGGGCCGGTCGCCGCAAGAGAGTGGTCCGACGTGGCGTGGCCAACCGCTCCCCGGCTTATAGCCGCGCCCGCAAGGTAACCCCAATGGTGCGCGGGTCACTCGGCGTGGCGAGGATCAGGCCCGAATTGCCCGCCTGGATCGTGACGTTCTGGATGTAGTTCTTGTCGAACAGGTTGCGCGCGAACACCGCCACCTCGATGCCGCCGCTGCTGCGATAGCCGATGCTGCCGTTGACGATGGTGTAGCCGCCAATCGTCGTGAAGCGCGAGCCGGTGGGGTCGCCGAACTGCTTGCTGCGGTAGTTGGCGTCGGCATGAGCGAACAGGCTGCCGTGCAGTCGATCGACCGGAACGAGATAGTCGCCGCCGACCGTCGATGACCATTTCGGCAGCCCCGGCAGGCCGACGCCGCTGAGGTCACAGGCCGCCGCGGTGTTGCCGATCGCCTCGATCGGGCAAGGCCCGGCAGGATAGCGGTCGTACTTGCCGTCCGCATAAGCCAGCGCGGCGCGTAGCGTCAGCTCGCGCGTCACCGCGGCATTGGTGTCGGCCTCGACGCCCCGGACCGTGACGCGGGGGATGTTGGCGAGATAGGTGCGCAGCGCGGCCGCCGCGCGGGTATCGCTGACATTGGTCTGGAAGTCGGTGACGCGGGTGTAGAAGGCATCGACATTCAGCGTCAGGCGGTCGTCGAACAGCCGCGTCTTCAAGCCGACTTCATAGGCGGTGTTGCGCTCCGGGCGGACCACGGCGGTGCCGATCGCCGGCAGGTTCTGGTCGTTGAGCGGCAGGCCCGACATATTGATGCCGCCCGACTTTTCGCCGCGCGCGAAGCTGGCATAGGCAAGAATATTATCGGTCGCAGCCCAGGCGATATTGGCCCGGCCGGTGAGCGCGCCGTCGTTGACCTTGGCGGCGTAATTCTGGCCGCGGAGGATCGACAGTTGGGCGTTGATCAGCGCGGGGTTGGTCGTCGACGGGCCGCCGAAGACGAACGTGTCGTAGGTGCCGGTCTTGTGCTCATAGGTATAGCGCAGGCCGCCGGTCAGCGTGATCCGGTCGACCGGGCGCCAGTTGACCTCCCCGAACGCCGCATAGCTGTTCGACTGGAAGTCGGTGCGACCGTCGGTGCCATAGCCGTCGAGCAGGTTGGCGGGAACCGGCGTGGCGTTCGCGCCGGTCGTAGTGCCGATCAGGTAGCGCGCGGCGGCCGGGCCATAGATCGAGATCGGACGGCCGACGACGCGCTGGCGGAAGAAATACAATCCGCCGACATAGCTGAAGGCGCCATTGCCGTTGGAGCCGAGGCGAAGCTCCTGGCTGTACTGGTCCTGCCGCGACGGGATGTGCTGCTCGATCTGGATCGGGATGCCGGTATAGTCGCGGTCGTTGGCTGCATCCCAGTTCCAGAAGCGCCAGGCACTGACCGAGGTCAGCGTCGCGCCGCCCAGGTTCCAGTCGGCAATCGCCGAGACGCCGCCTTCGTTGGTGTCGACGCCGAGTGGCGCATCGATATCGGTGACGCGGTCATAGGGGTTGGTGCTGGGCGGCGTATAGCCGAACTGCGCGGCAAGGCCGGTCGGTCCGGCGAACTGGCGGGTCGCGGTCCGTGGCACGTCGCGCGTCGCGACGCGGTAATAGACCTGGGTGCAGCAATTGCTCTCGAAGTTGGTGAAGTCGCCGCTGAGCTTTAACTGGAACGCCTCCGAAGGCTTGAACAGCAGTTGGGCACGCACCGCCTGGTTGCCGATCTGGTTGTGATCCTGCCCGGTCCTGACATTGTCGATGACGCCATCGCGGCGGGTGACGACCCCCGACACGCGGTAGGCGACCGTGTCGCCGATCAGCGCACCCGAGGCCGCTGCCTTGGCCTGGACGAAGTTGAAGCTGCCGACGGAGAGCTCCTCGGTCAGTTCGGGGGTGAAGGTCGGCGCCCGCGTCGTGATGTTGATCGCACCCGCCGTGCTGTTCTTGCCGAACAGCGTGCCCTGCGGTCCGCGCAGCACCTCGATCTGGTCGATGTCGCTGAAATCGAACGCCGCCGTGGCAGGCCGGGCGTGATAGACCTGATCGACATAGAAGCCGACGCCGGGCTCCAGTCCGTCGTTGGCCTGGCTCACCGCGACGACGCTGCTGCCCAAGCCACGGATCGTGAACGCCGTGTTGCGCGGATTTGCCGAGCTGTAGTTGAGCACCGGCACGAGTTGCGACAGTTGCTGCGTGTTGACCGTGTAGGAGCGGTCGAGAAGGTCGCCGCCAACCACCGACAGCGAGCCGGGTATGGCTTGCGCGTCTTCGGCGCGGCGGCGAGCGGTCACGGTGATATCGGGAAGCCGTGCTTCGTCGCCGGCAGCTGCCGTAGGCGCGGCATCGCCGGGCACCGCCTGTGCCTGCGACGAGACCGGACAGCCCACCAGGACCAGCGCAAGAGCGGCCGATCTCCGAAAATCGTGCATCTGTAACCCCTTGGTTCGTGCATCCGACAGTCAATGTATTTGGCCGTATACAGCGAAGCCGGTTCATTGAAAGGGGTCTGTTCGAAGGGCAGGGGTCTCGTATTCAGGATCGGGCGCTGGGACGGTCGCGCGTGCCAGGCTACGGAGAGGCTGCGCCGAGACTGCGGCAGCAACGCTCCTCCAGGGCCGGAAGTGATGGTATAGGCGCGGCGAAGGAGATCGGTATGAAGATCAGCGCGCGCAACCAGATCAAGGGAAGAATCGTCTCGGTGACGCCCGGTGCGGTCAACGCCACCATCAAGATCGACATCGGCGGTGGCAACATCGTCACCTCGAGCATCACCGAGGAAGCTGTCGCCGACCTCGGCCTCGCGGAAGGCGACGACGTGACCGTGATCGTCAAGGCCAGCGACGTCCTAATCGGCAAGTAGATGGTTCCCCGGGTCGGTGCCCTCAAGCTGAAGCCGCAGCTGTTCTGCGGCTCCGAGCGCGCCATGGGCCCAGGCAAGGCCGACCTGCTCGATGCCATCGCGGTGCATGGCTCGATCTCCGCCGCCGGCCGGGCGCTGGGGATGAGCTATCGCTATACTTGGCTGCAGGTCGACGGCATGAACCGGTGCTTCGCCGGGAAGCTGGTCGAGGCGACGCCGGGCGGGCGCGGCGGCGGCGCGGTGGTCACGGACTATGGCCGGCTGGTCCTGACGGCGTACCGCGAGCTGGAAGCGGCGCTGATGCAGACCGCGTCCGATCATCCCCGGCTGGCGGAACTCGAGACGATGATGCGCGACGCGCCGCTGCCGCAGGGCGGGGACGAGCGCTGAGGCGGCGTCCGGCGCGGGGCGGCTCATCGTTCCTGGCCTGACCCGTCCCGCCACAAGCTTGAACGGGCGTCGGACAGCGAAGTCGCACCAGCAACATCACTGGCCGCCGAGCCTGCTGCTGCTATGCATCAACGAGCGCGTCGCCCGCAGACGAGACGAGGATCTGACATGACCGAACTTCGCACGCTGTATCCGCCGATCGAGCCGTATGAGACCGGGATGCTCGACGTCGGCGACGGTCACGCCGTGTACTTCGAACGGAGCGGCACGCGGGGCGGCAAGCCGGCGGTGTTCCTGCACGGTGGCCCCGGCGGCGGCATCTCGCCGAGCCACCGCCGGCTGTTCGACCCGGCGCGCTACGACGTCCTGCTGTTCGACCAGCGCGGTTGCGGCCGCTCGACACCGCACGCCGGTCTGGAGGCGAACACTACCTGGCACCTGGTTGCCGATATCGAGCGGCTGCGCGCCATGACGGGCGTCGAGCAATGGCAGGTCTTCGGCGGCTCCTGGGGCTCGACGCTGGCGCTGGCCTATGCCGAGACCCACCCGGAGCGCGTCAGCGAGCTGATCGTGCGCGGCGTGTTCATGGTCGGCCGGGCCGAGCTCGACTGGTATTACCAGTTCGGCGCTTCCGAGATCTTTCCGGACAAGTGGGAGCAGTTCCTGGCGCCGATCCCGGAGGCGGAGCGCGGCGACCTTGCCGCTGCCTATCGCCGCCGCTTGACCGGCAGCGATACGACGGCGCAACTGGTCGCGGCGCAGGCTTGGGCGCTGTGGGAGGGGCAGACGATCACGCTGCTGCCCGATCCTGCGCTCACCTCGAGCTTTGCCGACGCCCACTTCGCCCTAGCCTTCGCGCGGATCGAGAACCATTATTTCGTCCATGGCGGCTGGCTGGAGGAGGGGCAGTTGCTGCGCGATGCCGGGCGATTGCGCGATATCCCGGGGGTCATCGTGCAGGGGCGCTACGACATGGCCTGCCCGGCGCGTTCGGCGTGGGAGCTACATAAGGCGTGGCCGAACGCCGAATTCCACCTGGTCGAGGGCGCCGGCCATGCCTATTCGGAGCCCGGTATCCTCGACCAGCTGATCCGCGCCACCGATCGCTTCGCCGGATCGCCGTCGACCGATGCTTGAGGCCCGCGTCCAGACCGCAGGCTCCTTCGCTGCCGCGGCCAAGCCGCTCGAGGATGTCTCCGGAGTACCGACGCCGCGCCGCTATTGGGCGGTGCTGGCGATCTGGCTGGCGGTGGCGATGTCGGTCCTCGACAGCTCGATTGCCAATATCGCGCTGCCGACGATCGCCCGTGACCTCGGCGCCAGCGCGGCGTCGTCGATCTGGGTCATCAACGCCTATCAGATCGCGATAACCATCAGCCTGCTGCCGATCGCCATGCTCGGCGATATCGCCGGCCACCGCCGCGTCTACATGGTCGGGCTGTCGGTGTTCGCCATCGCCTCGATCGGCTGCGTCCTGTCGCAGACCCTGGGCGAGCTGGCCGTGGCGCGCTTCGCCCAGGGCTTTGGCGCAGCCGGGGTGATGGCGATCAACGGCGCGCTGGTGCGCTTCACCTATCCGCGGTCGATGCTCGGCCGCGGCATCGGCTATAACGCGCTGGTCGTCGCGGTTTCGTCCGCCGCCGGCCCCACCATCGCGGCGGCGATCCTGTCGGTGGCATCGTGGCGCTGGCTGTTCGCGGTCAACGTGCCGCTGGGTTTGCTGTCGCTGGTCATCGGCTATCGCTGCCTGCCGCTGACGCCCCGTAGCGGCAACCGCTTCGACATCTATTCGGCGCTGCTCAATGCCGTGACCTTCGGCGCGATCTTCCTCGCCGCTTCGGACGTCGCCCATTCGACGCTGTCGCTGCTGACCATCGCCGAGGTCGCGGTCGCGGTCGCCGCCGGTGTCATGCTGGTCAGGCGGTCGCGCGGGCAGGTTGCGCCGTTGGTGCCGCTCGACCTGCTGCGGCTGCCGATCCTGCGCCTGTCCTACGCGACATCGTCGCTGTCCTTTGCCGCGATGATGATGGCCGGAGTCTCCCTGCCGTTCATCCTGCAGGAGCGCTTCGGCTTCGACCGGGTCGAGACCGGGCTGCTGATGACGCCGTTGCCATTGGGCGTGGCGGTTGCGGCGCCGATCGCGGGCCGGCTGGTCGAGCGGTTTCCGGCAGGGCTGCTGGGCGGCATCGGCCTTGGCCTGCTGGCGGTCGGTCTGGCGGGGCTGGCCCTGCTGCATCCGGGGGCGGGTGCGATCGTGCTGGTGCTGGCGACCGCCGTGTGCGGCATCGGCTTCGGGCTTTTCCAGACGCCCAACAACCGGACGATGCTGGGTCTCGCGCCGGCGGAGCGCAGCGGGGCGGCGGCCGGTATGCTGGCGACGGCGCGGCTGGTCGGGCAGACCGCCGGTGCGCTGCTGGTCGCGCTGCTGTTCCACCGCGCCGGTCCATCCAGCGTCATTCCTCTGTGGGTGGCCGCCGTGCTCGCCCTCGCCGCGGCCGGGGTCAGCATCCGGCGCCTGAGCGCCGTGCAATAGCCTGGCCTGCCGCCGCGGTGGGTTGCCGCACGGCGTGGATCACCTCGCGACAAGGCGGCGTCGGCTATATCGTCCGCGCACCGCGGTAGCCGGGAACGGCGCCGTCCGGGCGACGTTCCCCGTTGCAGTACATTGAGGTGTCGGACACATGCTGCAACCGGGCGGACGCATCGGCGAGGGTGAGCGGCGACCGGTCAGGGTTGCGGTACTGACCGTCTCGGACACTCGCAGCGCCGCCACCGATACCAGCGGCGACTTGCTGGTGGCGATGATCGAGCGGGACGGCCACCGGCTCGCCGACCGCATGCTGGTGCGCGACGAGGTGACCGCGATCCGGGCCGCCGTCCAGGGCTGGAGCGACGGCGGCGGCGTCGACGTGGTGGTCAGCACCGGCGGCACCGGCCTGTCGGGCCGCGACCGCACGCCCGAGGCCGTCGAGCCGCTGTTCGACAAGCGCATCGAAGGCTTTGCGGCGATCTTTCATCTCGTCAGCTACCAGTCGGTCGGTCTGTCGACCCTCGCCAGCCGTGCCACCGCCGGCGTGGTGGGGACGACCTATGTGTTCTGCCTGCCCGGTTCGAACGGCGCGGTGCGCGACGGCTGGGACAAGGTCATCGGTCCGCAACTCGACAGCCGGCATTTGCCGTGCAACCTCGTCGACATGATGCCGAGGCTCGACGAGCACCGCCAGGAGTTGGCCAATGCATAACGGTCCACGCGCCAAGCCGGTGATCGCGCCCTACAAAGGCCCGGCCGGCGGTTACGGCTCGCTACGCTCGGTCACCGAAATCCTGGCGCGCGAAGGCGTGCTGGTCCGCGACAGCACGCTGCTGACGCACCAGAACAAGCCCGACGGCTTCATGTGCCCGTCGTGCGCCTGGGCCAAGCCGGCGCAACCGCTGCCCGCCGAGTTCTGCGAGAACGGCGCGAAGGCGACGGCGTGGGAGACAACCAGCCGGCGCGCCGACCAGAGTTTCCTTGCGGAGCACACGCTGACCGAACTCGAAAGCTGGCGCGATTACGACCTGGAGGAGGCCGGGCGCCTAACCGAGCCGATGCGCTGGAACCCCGAGACCGACAAGTACGAGCCGGTGAGCTGGGAAGCGGCATTCGCCGAGATCGGCCGCGAACTGCAGGCGTTGGCAGGCAATCCCGACGAGACGATCTTCTACGCCAGCGGTCGCGCATCGCTGGAGACCAGCTATCTGTGGCAGCTGCTAGCGCGCGTCTACGGCACCAACAACCTGCCCGACTGCTCGAACATGTGCCATGAATCGACCAGTGTCGCGCTGCCGGAGAGCATCGGGGTCTCGGTCGGCACGGTCAGCCTGCAGGACTTCGAGCAGTGCGACCTGATGCTCCACGTCGCTCACAATCCGGGAACGTCGACGCCGCGCATTCTCCACCAGTTGCAGGATGCGGTGAAGCGCGGCGCGCGGATCATCGCCTTCAACCCGCTGCGCGAGCGCGGGCTGGAACGCTTCACCAACCCGCAGTCGCCGGTCGAGATGGCGACGTTGGCCGAGACCGAGATCGCCGAGACGATCCACCGGGTCAAACCCGGCGGCGACATCGCCTGGCTGACCGGCGTCTGCAAGGCGCTGATCGAGGCCGACGACGCTGCGGCCGCGGCAGGGCAGGCGCATGCCACCGACCGCGATGCGATCGCCGCGGCGACCAGCGACGACGCCGGCTTCTCGATCAAGGTCGCCGCTGCGAACCAGCAGAACCGCCGCGTCCTCGATCATGACTTCATCGCCGAACATACCCACGGCTTCGAGGCCTTTGCCGATCACTGCCGCGCCGCCGACTGGGCCGCGCTCGAACTCGTCTCGGGCCTGACCCGCGCCGCGATGGAAGATGTGGCAGGGATCTACGCCAGGGCCGACCGCGTCATGGGACTGTACGGCATGGGCCTGACCCAGCACGTTGCCGGCGTCGAGAATGTCCAGATGTTCGTCAACCTGCTGTTGCTGCGCGGCAATATCGGCAAGGCGGGCGCCGGAGTGTGCGCGATCCGAGGACATTCGAATGTCCAGGGGCAGCGTACCGTCGGGATCACCGAAAAGCCCGAGCTCGCGCCGTTGGATCGGCTCGAGGAGCTTTACGGCTTCACTGCGCCGCGCGAGGAAGGGCTGACCACCGTCAAGGCCTGCGGTGCGATGATCGACGGCAGCGTCAAGGCATTCCTGGCGCTGGGCGGCAACTTCCTGCGCGCCGTGCCCGATCCGGTGGTCGTCGAGGCGGGCTGGCGCAAGCTGCGACTGACCGTCGCTATCGCGACCAAGCTCAATCGCAGCCATGTCGTGCACGGCGAGGTGGCGTTCCTGCTGCCCTGCCTCGGCCGCACCGAGATCGACGAGCAGGCAAGCGGCCCGCAGGCGGTGTCGATCGAGGACAGCCTGGCGCACTTCCACGGCTCCCGCGGCAAGGTCAAGCCGGCCAGCGAGGCGCTGCTTTCGGAGGCCGCGATCACCGCCGGCATCGCACTGGCGACGCTGCCGGCCAATCCGCGGATCCCCTGGACCGACTGGGTCGGCGACTATGCGACCATCCGCGACGCGATCGAGGCGACCTGGCCGGCGACCTTCAAGGACTTCAACGCCAAGCTGTTCCAGCCGGGCGGCATCGTCCGTCCGGTCGCGGCGCGCGAGCGTAAATGGGCGACGCGCAGCGGCAAGGCGAACTTCCTGTTGCCGACCCAGCTGTTCGCCGGCGACGTCGCCAGCTTTGGCGCCGAGGGCGTGCTGCAGTTGACGACGCTGCGCAGCAACGACCAGTTCAACACCACGGTCTACGGCTATTACGACCGCTTCCGCGGCGTGCGGGGAACGCGCATGGTCGTCTTCATGAACCCCGACGACATCGCGTCGCGCGGCCTGAGCGATGGCGAGTATGTCGACATGCGCACCGCGATCGGCGATGGCGTCGACCGCATCGTCGAGCAGTTGCAGATCGTCGCCTATGACATCCCGCCCGGCTGCTGCGGTGCGTATTTCCCCGAGATCAATCCGATTGTCCCGCTCGCCCACCACGACCGCAAGGCGCACACCCCGGCGTACAAGGCGATACCGGTGACGCTCTCCCGCTCGGCGTCGCAGGTCCGCGAGGTGCCGGCCTGAACTTCGCCCCGGCAAGCATGCAGGTCGACTGTACGGCGGTCCGCGCCGGCGTTGCGAACGCTGCGAGCCGGACAGTGCCCGAGGAAGTCCCGGTCGCGCTGGTCTATGACGCGACGACGCATGCCGTCCTGATGGCGACGCCGGCCGATCTGGCGGACCTTGGCCGGGGTTTCAGCCTGACCGAGGGGATCGTCGACGACCTGGCGCAGATCGAGGCGCTCGAGGTGGTCGCCCAGTCGAATGGCATCGAAGTCCGGATGTGGCTGCGCGCCGATGCCGGTCGCGTCCATCTCGAGCGCCGGCGGTCCGTCGTCGGCAGGACCGGCTGCGGACTCTGTGGCGTCGAGAGCCTGGCGCAGGCGCTGCCGCCGCTGGTGCCGGTAAGGTCGTCGGCGCGCTGGTCGCTTGCCGACTTCACCGATGCGGTCGCCGGGCTGAGAGGCAATCAGCCGCTCGGTGCGGCGACGCGCGCGGTCCATGCGGCGGGCCTGTGGCACGGTGGTGCGCTGGTCATGCTGCGCGAGGACGTCGGTCGCCACAATGCGCTCGACAAGCTGGCGGGGGCGGTCGACGCCTCGATGCTCGACGGGGCGATCGTCGTGCTGACCTCGCGGGTATCGGTGGAGATGGTCCAGAAGACGGCGCGCATGGGGGTCGCGGCCATCGCGGCGATCTCGGCGCCGACGGCGCTCGCCATCCGGGTCGCCGAGGCGGCGGGGATCACGCTTGCCGCAGTCGTTCGCGACGACGGGTTCGAGGTGTTCTGCGGCGCCGATCGGCTGGTTGCGGCGGCGCCGTGAGGTTGCTCGGGGTGGTCCTCGCCGGCGGGCGGTCGTCGCGGTTCGGCGGCGACAAGGCGCTGGCACTGCATGCCGGGCGGACGCTGATCGACCACGCCATCGCAGCGCTTGCCCCGGTTGCGGCCGAGGTGGTCATCGTCGGCCGGATCCATGACGGGTTCCGCAGCCTATGGGATCGTCCCGGACCGGGGCTCGGGCCACTCGCCGGGCTCAATGCAGCGCTTGCCGACGCGGCAGCAGGGTCGTTCGACGGCGTCGTTTCGGTTCCCTGCGACGCACCGCAGCTCAGCGGCGAAATTCTCGCGACCTTGCTGGAGGAGCCCGGGCGCGCTGCCGCATTCGCCGGCCTGCCGGTCTGCGGATATTGGCCGGCATCCCTGGCGGTGGCTCTCGACGCGCAGTTGAGCAGCGGGGATGACCGGTCGCTGCGCCGCTGGATCGCGTGCTGCGATGCGAGGATCGTGCCCGGCCCGGACGTCGCCAACATCAACACGCAGGCCGATCTGCTCGCTCTCGATGCAATCGTGCCAAGGGTACAAAACACGATTGATTGACCCGGTTACGGTGCTCCGGGCGTTGGGGGCTGGAGCGACGTTGCGCCCAGGTGATCATGGCTAGAAGTTCGACCAACGACTTGCGCCCCAGCGCTGCCACCCGGCGAGGCGGGATCAGGCTGTCGATCGGCCTGGCGATCGCGGGCTTGATCGCGGCACTGGCCCCCTCCGCAGCATTGGCGCAGGCGGCGGTGGCGCCGACGCCGATCGTCTCCGCCCCGGTGATCGCCGCGCCGGCCATACCGCCGGTCCAGGTGCAGCAGCTGCCGGTCGTCGACCCGAACATCGCGATCCTGAACGGCCTGATCCGCGACGTCGCAAACCTGCAAAAGCAGGCGGTGGGGGCCAGTACCGACGCCAGCCTGGCGCGACTGCGCGAGCAGACTTCGGCAGCGCAGGCGGTCGCCGACAGCTTCGTGCGCGCCCGCGACCGCGAAATCGTCGCGCTCGATGCGAAGCTGCGCGTCCTGACACTGGCCAATGGCAAGCCGCGCAAGCGCCTCGATGCCGCCGAGCGTCGCGAACGCCGCGAGCTGCTGGACCAGCGGCAGGTGTTGACCGAACAGGTGCAGCGCGCCCGCCAGGCGGGGATCGCGGCGAACCACAGCTTCACCGAAGTGTCGCAGCGGCGCCGGACCGCGTTCGATGCGCGGACCTTCGACCGCACCGCGTCGCCGCTGGAGGCCGGGTTCTGGGTGTCGCTCGGCGGGTCGCTGGGCGCCGATGTGATGCGGCTGTCGCGGCTCGCCAGCGACGCCTTCGATACGGCGGTCGCGGCACTCGACGCGCGCGCGGTGTTTATCGTGGCGTTGGCACTGGCACTGGCGTTCGCGCTGGCGATGCCGCTGCGGCTGGCGTTGCTCCGGGTGATCCGGCGCTTCACCGACGAGCAGGCGCAGGTGCGGCGCTTCCGCCAGTCCGCCCGGGCCATCGCCGCGGTCCTGGTCAACACGATCCTGCCCGGGATGGCCGCGGTGGTGGTCAATCTCGGGCTGAACTGGGCGGCACTGCTATCGGAGAAGGCCGCGGCGCTGGTGCAGGCGGCGGTGATCGCGGTGTTCTGGGGATCGCTGGTCCTGGCGCTCAGCCGGCAACTTGCGGGCGGCAAGGTACCGGCCAACCGACTGCTCACCGTGTCCGAACGCATGGCGAGCCGGACGCGGTCGCTGTCGTGGCTGACGGCTCTGCTGACCGGTGCCGGCTTCCTGATCAGCCGGCTGAACAGCGTCGTCGGCGCGAGCCTGGCTGCGACCGTCGCCGCCAATTGCATCACCTCGCTCGCCTATGCGTCGATCGCCGGCCTGATCCTGCTGGCATTGAGCGAGGACCATCCGGACGCCGGGCCCGACGAGAGCAGCGCCGAGCCGCCGCGCAACGCCGGGGTGACGCTCGTCGCGCTGGGGCTGACCATCGCCATCATCGTCACCGTCGGCTCGGTGTTCACCGGGTTCACGACGCTCGCGCTGCTGGTGTCGACCCAAATGTTCTGGATCAGCGTGCTGGTCGCGCTGGCGTTCCTGCTGCTGCGCTTCGTCGACGATGCGGTGGGCGAGCTGTTCCTGCCCGGCGGCTGGATCGGGCGGCTGCTGACCCACACGCTGGCGCTCGGCCATGCCACCGTCAGCCAGCTGGGCGTGATCACCTCGGCGGTGCTGCAGATTCTGATCGTCCTCGGCACGCTCAGCCTCGCGCTGACGCCGTTCGGGCGCAATGGCGATGTCCTGACCGCGCATATCGCCGGCGTCGGGCAGGGGCTGCGGATCGGCTCGCTGGAGCTGTCGCCGCGCTCCCTCGCCGCGGGGATCGGTTGCCTGGTGCTCGGCCTCGGCATCGTTCACCTGGCGCAACGCTGGCTCGACCGCCGCTTCCTGCCGGTCACCGACTGGGACGCCGGGGTCCGCAACTCGGTCAGCACCGGCGTGCGCTACCTCGGTGTCGGTGCTGTCGTGCTCTGGGCGCTGACCGCTGCGGGCCTCGGTTTCAGCCAGATCGCGCTGATCGCCGGCGCCTTGTCGGTCGGTATCGGTTTCGGCCTCCAGCAGATCGTCCAGAACTTCGTCTCGGGGATCATCCTGCTGGTCGAGCGCCCGATCAAGGTCGGCGACCTGGTCAACGTCGGCGGCGTCGAGGGCGATGTCAGGCGCATCCGCGTCCGCGCCACCGAGATCCTGCAGGCCGACAAGACGACGCTGATCGTGCCGAACTCCGACCTCATCACCAAGCCGGTGCAGAACAAGACGCTCGGCGACCCGCGCGGCCGGGTCCAGCTGCAGATCAGCATCGGCGCCGCCAGCGAGGCACCCCGCGCCATCCTGGTCATCCGCAAGGTCCTGGAAGCGGCCGAGGAGGTCCTCGACGAGCCTGCACCCAAGGTCTTCGTCGATGCGCTGACGCCGGGCGGCTCGGTGAACTTCAACGCGTTCGGCTTCGTCGCCTCGCAACGCGATGCGACGCGGGTCCGCAGCGACCTCTACATCTCGATCATCGAAGCGCTGAACGAGGCCAGGATCGGCTTCGTGGGGGCCGGTGGCCAGACCGTGATCGTCGAGCCCGGCCGGGAACTGAAGGCGTTATCGGAGAAGCTTAGCGCCGGGCTGAAAGCCGGATGACCGGCCAGCGAGGGGTGCCACCCCGCGGCCTTCTTTTGTACGACGCCGTACGAAGACTGTGGTCTTCGGAAACATCAAGCTGTAGAGTGTCTTGATGCTCGTCAGCGGCCCGGAAACGAACTCGCGCCGGCTGGCGGCGGAGGTCGATACCGTCAATCGCCTGGAGGCGGTGCCGACGATCCTCGATACGATCTGCCAAGTCACCGGCATGGGTTTTGCCGCGATTGCTCGTGTCACCGACGAGCGCTGGATCGCCTGCAGCGTTCGCGACACCATCGATTTCGGAATGAAGCCGGGCGGTGAGCTCACGCTCGAGACGACGATCTGTCACGAGATCAGGGATAGCGGCGCTTCCGTGATAATTTCGGATGTCGCGAGCGACCCGATCTACGAGGGCCATTACACGCCCGCCCTCTACGGCTTTCGCAGCTATGCCTCGTTCCCGATCTTCCTGCCGGCGGGTGAGTTCTTCGGCACCTTGTGCGCCATCGATCCGCAGCCGCGCGACCTCGACCGGCCCGAGGTCCGCGGCATGTTCGAGATGTTCGCAAAGCTGATCGGCTTTGCGCTCGAGCAGGCCAACCGGCTCGCCGTGAGCGAAGCCAGTCGACTATCGCAGCTCGATACCGCTCGCCTGCAGGAGCAGTTCGTCGCGGTGATGGGACACGACCTGCGCAATCCGCTGGCGTCGATCCAGGCCGGCATCACGCTGCTGGAAAAGCAACCGACGCCGGAGCGCGCGAAGATGCTGCTGGCCCGGATGCGGCTGAGCGGCGACCGGATGGCGGCGCTCATCGCCGACGTCCTCGACCTCGCGCGCGGGCGCCTTGGCGGTGGCATCCCGGTCAGCCGGCAATTGATGTCGATTGCGCCGATCATCACCCAGGTCGTTGCCGAACTCGGAAGCACGCATCCGGGACAAGCGATCCTGGTCGATTGCTCGGACGACCTGTTGATCGACGGCGACCCCCTGCGGATCGCGCAACTGCTTTCCAATTTGCTGGGCAATGCCCTGACCCACGGCGTCGCCGAGCAGCCAGTGCGGATCGTCTGTGCCTTCGCCGGCGGCCAGATGGCGATATCGATCTCGAACGGCGGGCTGAAGATCGCGCCCGAGGCGATTGCCGATATTTTCCAGCCCTTCGTGCGCGGACAGTCGGGGACGAACCGTGATGGCCTGGGCCTTGGGCTGTACATCTCGGCCCAGATCGCCGCAGCGCACGATGGCACCTTGTCGGTCACGTCGACCGACGCCGAGACGCGCTTCACCTTCCAGATGCCGATCGCCATAGCGTCCTGAGAACTACCGGGCGCGGCGCCTTCTATTTACCGTCCGGTAGCGAATGCTGCGATCGTCGAACGCGTAACTGGGCTGGTCCGCGCAGTGCAGGATCCCGATGCTAACGTTGCAGATCAAAAACGGCAGGGATTCGGCTCAACCAGGTTGAGTCGTAATCGTCACTGGCTTGCGTTGCTAAAGATGTCGAATGTCGATGTTCTCACGAGATGAGATTAAAGCCGTATCGAACCTGCTTCTAAGCTCTTATTTCACGCTCCATCTACGAACAGATTGCAATTGAAAATCAGGAGTGATTTGTATCGACCGTTGAAGGCTAAAAATAGCCAAAACAGGGGAGAGATACATGGTGGATACGAAGAAGCTTCGGTCGGCGCGTGCCCGGGCGCTAAGATCAGGGACTGCCATGGCACTTCTGGCAATCGGGGCCAGCCCGGCATTCGCCCAGACAAGCCAGCCTCAGCCTCCAGTTACGGCACCGGCCGCCGGGACGACGACACCACTGCCGGGCGCGGAAGCGAAAGCAGCCGATACGACGATCGGCGGAAACACTGTCGATGTCGCGACCGGGGCGGACGGTAATGCCGGTGACATCGTCGTCACCGGTTCACGCATCGTCCGCGACGGCTATTCCGCACCGACACCGGTAACGGTCGTATCGACCGAACAACTGCAGCGCACCAACCCGGGCGCGATCGCCGAGGGCCTCAATACGCTGCCGCAGTTCGCCGGGTCCCGCAGCAACGCCAACGCTAACGGTGGCGTCGCCAGCCCCCAGGTCGGCAATTATCTCAGCCTGCGTAACCTCGGCCCGATCCGCACCCTGACCCTGCTCGACGGCCAGCGGCTGCCGCCGACCAGCTACGAAGGCACGACCGACGCCAACATCATTCCGCAAGCCCTGATCCAGCGGGTCGAAGTGGTGACCGGCGGCGCCTCGGCGGCCTATGGCTCGGACGCGGTGTCGGGCGTCATCAACTTCATCCTCGATACCAAGTTCAAAGGTCTCAAGGGCAATATTCAATACGGCCTGACCGAATATGGCGACGCCCCGACGCTGAAGGGCAATGTCGCGGCCGGCTTCAGCCTCTTCGAAGACCGCGTGCATGTCTTGCTCAGCTATGACCATTATCAGCAGAAGGGCATCGAGAAGAACGAGGATCGTCCTTACGGTTCCTTGCATTTTCTGCGGACCGGCACCGGATCGGCGACCAATCCTTATGTCGAGCTTGCGAACGTCAATTACAGCGGTGCGACCTATGGCACGCTAATCAGTTATTCGGGCACATTGAACGCCGGCAATCCGTTGCGCGGCTATCAGTTCATCGCGGGCGGCCTTGCGGTGCCTTACAATCCCGGCACACCAACCGGCACTGCGGGCTATAATGTCGGCGGCGACGGCGTGATCAGCTTCGGCAAGACACTGACGGCGACGCAGAACACCGAGCAGTTGTTCGGCCGCGTCGACGTCGAAGTCTCGTCCAATGTCCAGGCGTTCGTCCAGCTATCCTATGCGAACTCGTTCAACAGCTCGGTGACGATCGGTACCGGCACCCAGGTCGGCGACTTCCAGATCTTTACCGAGAACCCGTTCCTCGCGGACTCGACCCGGACGATCCTCCAGAATGCCGGCGTGAAGAGTTTCATCGCCGGGCGCATCCAGGCCGATGCGCCGTTCAAGCTTGGGCGTTTCTACAACGACGCCACGATCCTGGTCTCCGGGGTGAAGGGCAAGATCGCCGACAAATATAATTGGTCGCTCAACTATTCGCATGGCGACACGAAGCTGGACCTGTTCCACGAGGGCAACTTCAACAACGCCCGTTATTATGCAGCGCTCGATGCGGTCCGTGGTCCGAACGGCAACATCGTCTGCCGGATCACCATCACCAACCCGGGCCTGCAGGACAATTGCGTCCCGTTCAACATCTTCGGCCGAGATTCGCCGTCGCAGGCCGCCTATGATTATATCAGCCAGACCTCGACCTACAGCGTCAAGCAGACGATGGACATCTTCACCGCCAACGTCTCGGGCGACCTGTTCAACCTGCCGGCCGGCGCAGTCTCGTTGGCTGCCGGCGCCGAGTATCGCAAGCAGGACATGAAGCAGACGTCCAACACCGACCCGTCGAAGAGCATCGACCTGACCGGGCTGCGCACCCAGACCAGCACGTTCATCCTGAAGTACAACTCCACCAACGTCGGCTCGACGCAGGCCAAGCAGAACGTCAAGGAAGCCTATGCCGAAATCGCCGTCCCGATCCTCAAGGACGTACCGTTCTTCCGCGCGCTCGACCTGAATGCCGCCGTTCGCTACACCGATTATTCGACGAGCGGCAGCGTCGAAACCTGGAAGGTCGGCGCCAGCTGGCTCCCGGTCGAGTCCGTGCGCATTCGCGCCACGCGGTCGCGTGATATCAGGGCACCGACACTGAACGAGCTGTTCCAGGCGCCGAATTCGGGCGCGGGTACATTCTTCGACGTCCACACCAACACGACGGCCCGCCTGACCAATACCACGTCCGGCAATACGGAGCTGACGCCGGAACTGGCCGACACCTTGACCGGCGGCATCGTCTATTCGCCCAGCTTCATCCCGCGCTTGCAGATGTCGGTCGATTACTACCGGATCAAGATCAAGGACGCGATCGGCACCCTGGATGTCGACACGGTCGTTAACCAGTGCGAGGCCTCGAACGGCACGGCCGAAGTCTGCAAGTCGTTCCAGCGGCCACTGCCGTTCTCCGATCGGACCGCCGCCAACTTCCCGACGCTGCGGACCTCGTTCCCGTTCAACCAGGCGAGCGTCAAGGTAGCGGGCCTGGACTATGAGATTTCCTACCGGGCCGACTTCGGCTTCGGCCTGTTGTCGGAGGGCGCGAGCCTCGACATGCGGCTGATCGGTGGGCATCTGTTCGACTATCTGTCCCAGGCGCAACCGGCCGGCGCGGTCGTGCAGTCGGACAATGCGGGCAACAACAGCAAGGACCGCATCAACGTCCAGCTGAACTATATCGACGGCCCGATCAGCCTCGCGGCCCAGGTCCGCTGGATCGGTCCGCGCAAAAAGAGCCAGGATCCGACGCAAATCTACGTCAAGAACGATGTACCCTCAGCCATGTACACCGACTTGACCGGATCTTATCGGTTCGAGGTCAATGGCATCAATCTCGAAGCCTATGTCACGGTCGCTAATCTGTTCGATAAGGACCCACCACTTTACAGCACCGGTGGTCAGCCGTCGCAGTCCTATCCGACCAACGTCATCGTCTATGATGTGTTCGGACGGACGTACACCGGCGGTCTCCGCGTCCGCTTCTAGATCGGTCGTCGATTTCCCTGAGTGAACTCAGCGGGCCGATCAGCGATCGGCCCGCTTTTTCGTATTGTCGGCTTCGGCGTCAACGCGGCCGCAGCGTGTAGCGGGACACCTGGCCCTGGGGCGCGACGTTCGAAACATAGATGATGCCGTCCTTGTCGGCGACGACGCCTTCCGGGCCGGTAGTACCTTTCAGCGGAAACCACGGTGCCGGATTGCCGAGCACGTCGGGGATGAACGCTGTGACCTTGCCGGTGCGGGCGCTGCCGATGTGAACGCCACGGACGAAAGCATTGCCCTCGACCATGCCGACGGTGGAGTCGCCGGCATACAATATGTCGTTGGCGTCGATATAGATTCCGCTGGGTCGGCCCCAGTCGGTCCATTCCGCCAGGCGTTTGCCGTCCTGGTCGAAGACGATGATCTGCGCATTGCCGCGATCGGCCACGAACAGCCGCCCTTGCGAATCCATTGCCAGGCTGTGGCTGCAGTCGCTGGTGACGGGACTCGCCTGGCAGACATCCCAGGCCTTGATGAACTTGCCGGTCTTGTCGAAGCGCATGATGCGCGGCGGCAGGTTGACCAGCTCATGGCCATCGGCGACGAAAATGTCGCCACCCGGCGATACCAGCACATCGGACGGCTGGTTGAAATGGTGCTCGTCGCTGCCGTACTCGCCAGCGGTGCCGATCTGCATCAGTAGCTTGCCAGTCGGGCTGAACTTCAGGATGTGGTTGCCCTTGGGTTGGGTACCGGCCGGCGCGTTGTTGGGCGTGCCGTCGGATTTCTGGATATTGGACTGCGTGTCCGAGATCCAGACGTTGCCGGCGCGGTCCACCCACATGCCGTGCGGATAGACCAGCAGACCGGCACCAAACTCGCGAACCAGATTGCCGTCGGGATCGAACTTCTTGATCGGGTTGTTCTTTGTCACCGAACAGCCGCCGGGACCGGTGCAGCGCTCGACCAGCCAGATCGACTTGCCGTCCCGGTCGATGTCGATGGCGCTGGTCGCACCCAGGCTTTGGCCCTTGGGCAGCTTTAGCCAGGTCTCGTTCCGGTAATAGGGATTGGGCAGCGCGATATCCGCCGCCGTGCGATAGCTCCTGCCATAGTCGCCGGGCGGAATGCCGCTCTGCATCATCTGCGCCCGGGCCGGGCCGGTCGGTGCCGGCGGTATGACCTGGGCCAGCGCCGACGTCGCGCCCAGCAAGGTGAAGGTTGCAAGCAGGCGCACTCGAAGAGACTTCATCACATCGTTCCTTGATCGGCGATCCGGTGGTTGCAAGTCGTCGTACAGTCTACGCCAACCTTCAGGAACCGTCGTGCCTTGCCAAGGCAAATTGAGGCCAAATACTCGAGCCCGACGATAAAAGGTTTCCCAAGCACTGGCGACTCGCATAAAGAGAGACGCAGCGGCATCAAGAACGCATCGGGGAGTTTAGATCAACAGGGTCGGATTGGCTTCACGCACAAGGCGCGTCGGCATTGATCCGGTTTCCAGCCGGTTGGTGGATCCCCGCGAGTGCAAGATTTCTCGACACGACGGTAAGTTGCACGACGCAATGCGCATCAATCGACGACAGTTCGATAGCGCAAACTGAGCTGAAACGGGGAGGACGAGTAGACTATGACGATCTCCAGGCGGACCATGTTGTCGACGACGGCAATGGCCGCTTTATTCGCCCGTGCCGCGCTGGCCCAGCCGACCCCGACCCCAACCGCTCCGTCGGCGCTCGGTCCGGATCGGGCCCCCGCACCGTCGCCGACGACGATCCCCGACACCGAATGGCGGTACTATGCGGCCGACCAGGCGAACACGCGCTACGCTCCGCTCGACCAGATCAGCGCGCAAAACTTCAACGATCTCGAGGTCGCGTGGCGCTTCAAGACCGACGCCCTCGGCTCGCGCAAGGAGTATCAGCTCGAAGCGACGCCGTTGCTGATCAAGGGCCGGCTGTTCCTGACCGCGGGCGCGCGCCGCGACTGCATCGCGCTGGACGCGGCGACCGGCGAGATGCTGTGGATGCACCGCCTCGACGAGGGGCAGCGCGCAATGAACGCGCCGCGCCAATTGTCAGGACATGGCTGCTCCTATTGGACCGACGGAACGCGCGAGCGCATCCTGTACGTTACCATCGGCTATCACCTGGTCTGCCTCGATGCCGAGACCGGCGTTCCCGACCCCGGCTTCGGTACCAACGGCATCGTCGATCTCAAGCTGGAGATCGACCAGGATCTCGATCCGCTGACCGCCGATATCGGCCTCCATTCGACGCCATTGGTCGTCAACAATATCGTCGTGATCGGGGCGGCGCATACGGCTGGCGATGCGCCCCGGACGCGCCGTAACGCCAAGGGCTATGTCCGCGCCTATGACATCGCTACCGGCAAGCGAAAGTGGATCTTCCACACCATACCGCGCAAGGGCGAGTTCGGTTACGACACCTGGGTGGCCGGCGATGCGGAGGCGGCCGGCAATGCCGGGGTCTGGGCGCAAATGTCGGCCGACGAGGCGCTCGGCCTGGTCTATTTGCCGGTCGAGCTGCCGACCGGGGATTTCGTCGGCATCTATCGGCGCGGTGCGGGCCTGTTCGGGGAGTCGCTCGTCGCTGTCGACGTCAACACCGGTCAGCGCCGCTGGCACTACCAGTTCGTCCATCACGGAATCTGGGACCACGACATACCGTGTGCCCCGATCCTGTGCGACATCCCGCACGGCGGTAAGATTATCAAGGCACTGGCTCAGCCCAGCAAGCAGGGTTTCCTGTACGTCCTCGACCGGAGCACCGGCAAACCGGTCTGGCCGATCGTCGAGCGCAAGGTCGCCAAGGGTGACGTGCCCGGCGAATGGTATTCGCCGACGCAGCCCTATCCTAGCAAGCCGCCGGCCTATGGTCCGCAGGGCGTCAGTCCGGAGCAGTTGATCGACTTCACGCCGGCTCTGCACGCCGAAGCGCTGGCGCTGATCAAGAACTACCGCACCGGCCCGCTGTACACGCCGCCGACGATGAGCCTGCCGGCCGGTCCGTTCGGCACGATCCATTCACCGGGCTCGCAAGGCGGCACCAACTGGCCCGGCGGTTGCTACGATCCCGATACGCATACCGTGTTCGTCTATGCCAAGAAGACGGCGCAGGTGTACGGCGTCGTCGCCAACAACGACGAGAGCCTGTCGGATTTCGCTTATGTTCACGGCCTGACCGGGCAAAAGACACGGCCTTCGGCGCCGATGGGCGGCGCGATCGTACCGGGCAGCCGCGCGGTTCAGGAGGGGGCGCCATCGCCTCCGTCGAACCCGTCGGGTCCGCAGCCACCGCAATCCGGCCCGCGACCCGGCCAGTTGACCATCCAGGGCCTGCCGCTGCTCAAGCCGCCGTATGGCACGATCACCGCGATCAACCTCGAGCGCGGTGACATCAGCTGGCAGATCGCGCACGGCGAAACCCCGGACAACGTCCGCAACCACCCGGCGCTGAAAGGGCTCAAGATCCCGCGAACGGGACGCGAGGGTAATCTCGGGCCGCTGTGCACCAAGTCGCTTGTCATCTGCGGAGAGTCGGGCTTTTTCACCAACGAGCAGGGCGTCCGCGGTGCGATGCTGCGCGCCTATGACAAGGGCAGCGGCGTCGAGAAAGGGGCCGTCTATATTCCCGCCCCCCAGAGCGGCTCGCCGATGACGTACATGCTCAAGGGCAGGCAATACCTCGTGGTCGCGATCGGTGGCGGCAATTACTCGGGAGAATTGGTGGCCTTCAGGCTGCCCCGCGGCGCCTGACCGGCCAACGTCGGCGGCGAATCTGCAAGAGGGGGATCGGATGAAGTCGATGTATCTTGCCGCGATGGCGGCTTTGCTGGCCGGCGGTGCAACGACGGTGCAGGCGCAAAAGGCGGGTGGATCGGCCGCGTCAGCCTCGCCAGGCTGGTTTCTGCAACTGCCCACGCCGCCTCGCCCGGGCGCGCGCCCATCCACCGGTGCCCCGACGACCGCGATGAACAAGTCCGGCGTGCCGCTGTGCACCCGCTCGCCGGTCTGCGATCCAAAGCACGGCGGATCGGCCAGTCGCCCTTCGCTGGCGCGCGTCCAGTGGAAGCAGACGATGGGCTACACCTTCTCCTACCCATTCAACCTGCCACCCGCCGATAAGGGTGTCTATGGCAGCGGCGTGCCCGCCGTCGGTATCGATTCGAAGGGCAATCTCTGGGCGTTCCAGCGGAATGAAGCCGGCCGGCCGCAGCTGTTCAAATTCGATCCGGAGCACCGGCTCATCCTCACGGTCGGCGAGGATGTGATCGGTCACCAGGAAAAGGCGCACGGCATGTCCGTCGATCCCTCGGACAATGTCTGGATTGCCGATGCCGATGGCAGCACGGTCATGCAAGTCAGTCCCGAGGGTAAGCTGCTCAGGACGATCGGTGAAAAAAACCGTCGCGGCGACTGGGACGAGGCGAAAGGACAAAGGCTGTTGTGGCAGCCGATGTACGTCGCCTTCGCGCCCAATGGCGAGCTTTACATCGGGGAGGGGCATGGCAACGAAAGTCCCAACGACACCGAGTCAGACGATCCATCGAACAACATCGGCGCGGCGCGGATCATTCACCTCGACAAGAATGGCAAGTACATCAACCAGTGGTTCGGCAACAGCGTGGGCCAGGGCAAGTTCAGCATGGCGCATGGGGTGGCGGTCGACCCCAGGAATGGCGATGTCTGGATCGGCGATCGTGAACAATATCGCTTGGTCGTCTATTCGAAGAGCGGCGAATTCATCAAGACGATCCAGATGCGTAACCTGATATGCGCGATCGGGTTCGACCCCCAGGGTGTGCTGTGGGTCGCAAGCGGCCAGGACGGACAACTTCTCAAACTAGATCGGGCCGGCAATGTACTCGGTGCAGTCGGAAACGGCGCGGGCCGCGGGCCGGGACAGGCAATCGAGACGACCTATATGGCCTGGGACCGCCAGGGTAATCTGTACTCGGGCGACACGAGCGTTCCCAGGATCACGCAATGGGCGGTGCCGAAGCGCAGATAGCGCTTCGACCCTCGACGCCGTTTCGTCGTCAGCCCGCCGGCTTGGTCGCGAGGATCTTGGTGACGGTCATCAACTGCTGGTCGGCGGGCAGCGGTACTGCGCCCGCCGGAAAACCGTTGGTCTGGAGGATATAGGCCTCGATATCGGCGACGGTCTTGCCGCTGAGGCTTCCTGGATCGCTGGCGGGCATGGTGTCGTGAATGCGCTCGAACAGCGAACCGGTCGTGGTGCCATTCCAGTTGTTGAGAAATACGCCGCCCGACAATGGTGGAGCGGAATCACCACCGCCGAGTGACGGGCCATGACACACCGCGCAGGCCTGAGTGTAGGAGGCCTTGCCGCGCTGCGCCTGTTCGGCGGTGAACGCGCCGTTCCACACCGACTGCGCCGGCGACTGTGCATAGCCATTCACCGAAAAGCCGAGCACTGCCAACGCGGCGATCACCGTGAGTCCACGCCGAGCGATAACAGACGCGATTGCCATCAGATCTTCTCCACCGAGAGCCCGACCGCCGCGACCTCCCCGCTCTCGTTTACCGCATTTTGCGCGACGATCACCTCATAATCTGACGGTGAGTCATTGATCAAAGAGGTTAGCTTGCTGCGTCAGGCTCCCGGCGCCGGTGCTCCGATACTCGCCCAGACCTCGTCGTCGCTGGTCAGGTTCAGCGCGTTTGCGATCCGCGCGATAAGAAACCCGCGGTTGCGCAATCTGGGCATCTTGCCGGCGGACAGGACACCCTCGCGCCGCAGGAACGAGATCTCGCGCGAGATCGATTCGCGCGTCGTACACAGGCGCAGGGCCAGTTCTGTCTGGCTCGGCAGGGGCAGGACCGGATCGGTGACACCGTGCTGCGTCGCTGCGAGCCGCAACAGCTCGCAATAAAAGCGGTGGGGTGTCGGCAGGCAGGCGAGCTCGTGAATGAGGCGGATGCAGGCTCCCACCAGCTTTTCCCGCGAGCGGGCGATCAGATGTTCGAGATCGGCATGGCCGTGGTGAGCCGGGCTCGATAGCCGCAGCCAGCCGATCCGGGTCGCGGTGTCGGCGCGGTAGGAGGGCGCGAAAGCGGGCGTCGCGATCATGTCCAGCGGCACCACGACATCGCCGGATTTGATCCGCTGGATGCACAATCCAGAGCCATTCAGCATCGTTATCTCAAGGGTCAGGCAGCCTTCCTCGACGATCGCGACCTCGCTACCCGGCGGAGGTGCGAAGATATCGCCCGGGCGTAACCTCGAGGCGGCGCGGACACGCTCGATCACCGGCGAGCCTGTGTCGGACGCCCGCGACGGCACGACCCTGAGTTCGGTCTGAATTGGTGCGAAATGGGCCATCATCACGTTACGCGTCGAGCGTCATCGTTCATCATCGTTCCCCCCGGGACAAAGCTTCCGATTTGCTCTGGGCGGCCCCCGCAGAGTTTGCCTCGCTGCTGTGTCAAAATATCTTGATAAATGATACTAAATTCTCACGCTGCATAGCAGAATGGATGTTTATACGCTGCCCTCGAAAAGCGAAGCTAAGCCACGGAAATTTCTGACAGGGTGAACGCGGAGTTTACAAAGAATTCGAATAACGTAACTTTGCCGTAACGTGATTTAAATCACGTTTTTATGTGCAGCCGATCACTGCTTATCGGCTTCGAATCTCGCAGAGCCTGCCCGATGCAATGCTAGATCGTGCCGTTAAGGGGCAGGGTCCGGTGATGTACGAGATTCTGAACAGGGGTTACAAAAATGCACGTTTCTGGAAAAGCTCGTCTTTGCGCGAGCACGGCAACCTTCGCGTTCGTGATGGCGCTGAATGCAGCTCCCGCATCGGCACAGTGCACGACCGCCGCGTCAGCCGTGACCTGCATCGGTACGATCGTTACGTCCGACATCAACACGGCGATCTTCGCCGCGCCGGCACCATCCCTGACCTTGCGGATCCTGGCTGGCGCGGTCGTGACGCAGGACCAGTTCTACATTCAGCCGAACAGTGCTTCGATCGGTACGATCGACATCGGTAACGCCGGCATGATGGGCACGGCGGCCGCTACGGTCGGCTTCTCCTACGTCGGCAGCGCTGCGACTGCGGCCAACCTGCTGACCTTCAACAACAGCGGTACGGTTACGGGTGCAGTCTTCGCCAACGACGTCGGCGGCAAGATCGCCCTGACCAACACCGGCACCCTCGAGGGCGGCGTTTCCCTGTTGGGCGCTGGCGATATCGCGTTGACCAGCAGCGGACCGATCTACGTTGCCAGCGGCGGCGCTAGCGCCCTCGCTGTCAGGCTTGAATCCTACGCTTCGACGACCACCAGTACCGGCACGGCCGGTGTCGACGGGGTGACGACGTCGATCGCCAAGGGTGGCGCCGTAAGCGGCGATATCACCGGCCCGGTTGCTATCCCGGCTGCAGGCGTCGTCGCGTCGGTACCCCAGGGCATCGACCTGAACGGCCTTGGTGGTGCACGCCTGAACCTGAACGCTGCTGCCGGGAACGTCGTTCTCAACAGTTCGAACAGCAACAGTTCGTCGACAACCGGTGGCTCCAACGTGTCTACGGTGGCTGGCCTGACGACCGTCACGGGCGCCAACTCGACGACCGCGGCCGGCGGCACGGTCAGTGCAACGCTTGGGAGCGATTCGAGCGTTACTGCGCTCTCCCTGACCGCAGGACCCGGAACCGCCACGGCGTCGGTGGCCGGCAAGGTCGGCTCGGCCACGGCCAACGGCGGCGTCAACGTGTTCATCGGCGCGTCGAACACCGCGACCGCCAGCAAGTCGACCAGCAACGCGACGATGTCGACTTCGGACAGCAGCACCGTCACTACCCGCATCGGCGGTGCAGCATCGATCGACCTCGCGTCGACGGGCACCGTCTTCGGCTCGCTTAACGCCACATCGAACGCTGGCGCTGCAAGGATCGCCATTGCCGGCACGGTCGGTGCCGGCGCCGGAACCGCCGTCACGACCAACGGCAATGCTGCGGCGACATCGATCGGTACCAGCATCTCGTTCGTCTCGAGCTCGACCAACACGTTTGCGACCGGTGACTTCACCTCGTCGAACGGCACGACGCGAAGCGCAGCCGGTGGCGCTGCTGCCGTTTCCGTCGCAGCAACGGGGAGCGTCTTCGGCTCGATCAATGCCAGCGGTGACGGCAGTGCGTCAGTCGACAATGCCGGTCGAATCCGCGACGGCGTGACCCTCGCCAGCGGACGGTTTTTGTCGGTATCGTCGTCGACGACCTCCAGCCAGGTCACCACCCCGGGCGCGGCCGGGGCATCGACCGTGGTCAGCTTGAATTCCAACGCATCGGTCAACACGACCGTTGGTGGCACGACATCGCTGTTCAACCGCGCCGGAGCCGTCATCGAGGACAACGTCTCGATCGCTGGCGTCGGCGCCGCGACGATCGACAACGCCGGTGCGATCTTCGGCAACGTCTCGACGTCTTCGACGGGCAATACTTCAACGAACGGCGGCAGCAACACCTTCAGCTCGTCCAATCCCGCAACGCCGGGTGCCGGCGTCGCCCAGACGGTCCAGGTCTCGAGCTCGAGTTCATCAAGCACGGCAATCGGCGGCACCGTCACCGGCAATTACAGCGGCTCGATTGGGGCCATCGCCGGGTCAGGCTTGCCGCTGGCGATCTCCGTCTCGCAAAATGGTCAGGCCGGCAGCTCGGCGACGATCGGCGGCGTCCTGCTCGCCAACTTCAATGCCTCGGCAGGTGCATCGAGCAACACGGGCAGCAACTCCTCGACCAACACGACGACCACCCAGCCCTTCACTGGACCGGCAACTGCAGCGGTGGAGGCGCTTGCCGTCTCGACCCAGCGTAACGCGACCACGATCCAGGCTGGCAACAACACCGTCACGGTGACGGGCGCGTTGCGCAGTAACGGCAATTCCGCAGGCAATCTGACGGCCTCGACGCAAAGCGGCACGACGAATGTCACTGTCACCGGCGGTATCGTCCAAGGCTCCATCAACCTCGACGCGGGTATCGGCACCAACACGACATCGGGGACCGACAACGCGTCGCGCAGCACGGTTGCGGCCACCACTGCAGGTCCAGCCGCCACGGCTATCGCCCAGTCGAGCAGTTCGATCGGCTTTAGCGAGTTCCGGGGCGCTGCCGGGACCAGCAACCTTGTCCTGACCGGTGCAACCGTCGGCGGCGGTGTCGGTGTCAATGGTCGTGGTTCGGGCGTGGGTACCAACGGTGCGTCGGTGTCGATCTCGGCAGACAGCAGCGTCACAGGCTTCCTGAACGTCAGCACCTACTCCGCTACGGATCAGCGTAACGACAACAGCACCGTCAACAGCCGAACCGGCGCAGCGACAGTCACCCAGACCAACCACTCGACGAGCGTCAGCACCGCCCCAGGCAGTGCCGGCAATTCGACCGCTACGATCGCGGGCCGTGTCGCGGGCGCCAACATCTCGTCGGCCTTCGGCAACGCCGCCGCGACACTGACCGGCCAGATCACCGGCGGCAACAGCATCAATCTCAGCACCGGTACGACGCTGAGCAGCACGCAGACGGACACCAGCTTTGCCGGAACCAGCGCAACGGCGCTTAGCTTCCCGACGCAGACCGGTTCCTTGTCGGCCACGAGCGCAACCTACCAGGGCGGCACCGCCGTACTGGCGATCAACTCGTCGGCGGTGCTGCAGACGGCGGGAACGTCGGCAGTAAACGGTTCGATCACCGTCAGTGGCGTTGCCGGTTCGACCTTGTCGATCGGTGCCGGCACGCGGGTGCTGGCGAACAACGGCTCGTCCATCTTCACCGGCTTCACCTTGGCGAATTCGACCAACCGCACGACGAACACCTTCAGCAAGACCGGCGTGCAGACCGGTGGCACGATTGTCTCGACCTCGACTTTGGTTGGAGGGGCTGCTGCCTTCAGCAATGCCGGCATCGTCGGTGCTTCGACCGGCTTCTTCGGCGCGCCAGACTCCGTCAGCGTCCAGAGCATCGGTGGCGCCAGCGCGGTCAACACCGGGACGATCTTCGGCGCGGTCAGCGCGCAGGCGATCGGCGTCAACACCGCGACCACGACGGTCACGACCGACATCAACGACGTCGTTCTCACCCGCGGCGTTGCGACGACGATCAGCACCGGCGTCGGCGGCGTGGCGTCGGTCACCAACAGCGGCGTGATCAGCGGCAACGTCTTCCTGTCGGGGGCAACAGGCACGGCGACCAATACCGGCGTGCTGCGCAACGGCGTATCGCTGGGCCAGTCGCTCGTCCTGGGCACCAACGTCGTGACGACCACGCCGACCAGTTCGGTCCGGGTCATGACCGCACCGGCAACACGCTTCGCCCAGACCTACGTCGTCAACCAGAGCGGCCTGTTGATCGGTGGCATCAACGTCAACGGTGCGACGGTTGCCGACAATTCGACCGGTGCTGCGACTACGGCCGTACTTCGCACCAGCGACATCACGGCGACGATCAACTTGAACGCAGGGTCGGTGACAACCGGCAATATCCTTGCCCAGGTCGTGTCGGTGACGGACAACACCCGCCTGACCAACACGACCCTGCGCCTGAACGATGCCGGGTTCCTGGGTGTCGGAACGTCCGACCTGCCTTCGGGCGTGCTCGGTACCGGTGCGACGGCGCTCCACTTCGTCAACACGCCCAACTACGCCGGCTTCGCAGCAATCGACCCGGCCCTGGGCAGTTCTGCATCGGGCGTCTTCGTAGCCGCCACGTCGATCGGCAGCGGATCGCAGATCAGCGGTGTCACTCTGGTCGACAAGACCGGCGCGGGCTCGTTCACCATCCTCGGCAGCACTTATCGCGCGCCGTCGACGGCCAACGTCCTGCCGTTCTACACGATGGACGTCGGGACGTTCCGTGTCAGCGCGGGTGAGGTACAGCTTGGATCGACTGGAACCGATCCAGCAACGGGCGCCAGCATCTTCGGCATCCGGGGCAATGTCGAAAATATCGGAGGCACGCTGCTGCTCGGTCGCCGCGTCACCGACGGGACGACCACGGTGGTCCAGGGAACGAACGTCCGCATCGACGGCAATCTGACCCAGGCAGCGGCGGGTACGCTCAGCATCGTCGCAACGCCGGCCTTGTTGCGCAACGCCGGGACGCCGGTTCGTCCGTTGGTGGCCGACGGCATCCTTGGTTACGGCGGCTATGGTATCGAACTGACGCCGTTCGTCGCCTATGACGCGACCAAGCCGACGATCCTGCGGTCCACTCCATCGACGCTGACCGTGAACGGCAACGTCACCCTCGCCGGTACGGTCGCCGTCGCAGCGACACAGGGCACGATCTATACGGCTGGCCGGAACTATGACCTGCTGACGGTCTCGGGCACCTACAACGGCACCGGCCTGAGCCTTGCACCGTCGTTCGCCTCGCCCTTCGTCCGCTTTGCCATGACGCCGCGCACAGTCGGGACGAGCACGGTGGTCTCGGTCGACGTCGTCCGTACCTCCTACGCGTCGGTTACCCACACCGCCAACGCCGCCGCGGCCGCGGTTGCGCTGGAAGGCGCGATCCCGAGCATCGTCAGCCGGATCACCGCGATCCCGAACCCGAATGCGGTGGTCGACGTCCAGGCCTATGGCCGCCTACAGGACTTGGCGACGGTGATCGCCGGCATCGACACGCAATTGTCGTCCGCGGAAGCGGCTGCCGCGTTCGTTCAGCTCGGCTCGGCGTCGGTCTATGGTTCGCTCGCCGCGATCCAGACGACCAGCGTCTTCGGCGAAGCTGCGGACTCGGTCATCAGCGAAAAGGCAGGGGTCGGAATCTGGTTCCGCCCGACCAGCACCTTCTCCAAGTTCGATGGCAGCACGACATCCGGCGCTTCGTCGCTCAAGGCCGACGACTATGGCGGCTCGCTGGGTGCCAGCATCTCGACCGGCAATGGCGGCGAGTTCGGGATCGGCGGTGGCTATGGCCGCATCGACGCAAACGATCGCGAACTGCCATCGCGGGCGTCGGCGCGCACCTACCTGGTCGGCATTTACGGCCATCAGAAGGTCGCGGCGTTCGACCTGTCGGCACAGGCGGTGTTCGGCTGGTCGAACTGGGACACGGAGCGCCAGCTTCCGTTGTTCTCACGCACTGCCGCGGCGAGCTTCGACAGCAAGGAGTTCAGGATCAACGCGCGGTTGAGCTACGACTTCGCCCTCGGCGCACTGCAGGCGACGCCGTTCGCCAAGCTCGAGGCACGCAACTATCGCTTCGGCGCCTTCGAGGAGCAGGGCGTCGGCGGCATCGGGCTGGCAGTGGCAGCGCACAAGAAGACGGTGTTCAGTCCCGAGCTGGGTGTGCGCTTCGGCAACAAGATCGGCATCGTCACCCCGTTCGTCGAGGGCTCGTACATCCTCCAGGGCAAGGTCGATGCTATCCGGACGGCCAGCTATCTCGGAGATCGGTCGACGAGCTTCAAGGTACAGGGCGTCAACCCCAAGGGTTACGCCAAGCTAGGCGCCGGTGTTGCGACCGACTTCTACGGTGTCGGCTTCTCGCTTCGCGGCAACTATCAGACCGGCAGCGGCAACGACGCGACCCAGGTCATGGGCGGCATCAACGTCCGCTTCTAGATCGTGACTTGCAGGCGGGGGGAGGCGTGCCTTCTCCCGCCCCGACAAGAGCCGCGCAGTACCCTCTGCGCGGCTTCCTCGTGCGCGCTGACAATGCCGCGCTCTACCTCGGCTGCTCAGCCCGCGAGGGTGTTGCCGAAGCTGGACCTGGCGATCAGCTGGCTGATCTGTTCGGCGGGCAGGGCTTCGCTGAACAGGAAACCCTGGCCGAAGTCGCAGCCCTGGGCGCGCAGGAACGCGACCTGGGCCGCGGTTTCGATCCCCTCGGCGACGCTCTTGATGCCGAGGTCTCGGGCGAGCGAGATGACCGACTTCACGATGGCACGGTCGTCGGCGTTGCTGTTCAGGCCGGCGACGAACGATCCGTCGATCTTGACGGTGTCGATCGGGTAGCGCTTGAGATGGACCAGCGAGGCATAACCGGTGCCGAAATCGTCGAGCGCGATCCGGATACCACACTCGTCCAGCGCCGTGAGGGCGCGGGCCACCTGGCCATTGCTGCGACCGAGCAGCACCATCTCCGTGACCTCGATCTTAATCGCCTCGGGCGGCAATTGCCGCATCGCCATCGAGCCCAGGAGGTCCTCGGTAAACGTTCCGCAGCTGAAATCGAGCGTTCCGGCATTGATTGCGACATGGCCGAACGGCACGCCGGCGGCGAGCCAGTCGGCGACATCCCGCAGCACCTGGTCGAGGACGCACCGGCTGATCGCGGGGGCGAGTTGCGGGTCGTCGAACGCTTCGGACCAGATTCCGGGCAGGACGAGTTCGCCAGTTGGCAGCGTCCAGCGTAATAGTGCTTCCAACCCCTGGATCTTGCCATCGTCGAGGGTCACGATCGGCTGGTAGTAGACCTTGGCCCGGCCGTCCCGGATCGCGGCGTGGGCAGCGGTCAGGGCTTGCTCATGCCGCCCGGCCTCAAGTGCGAGCGCGGCGTCGAAGATGGTGAAGCGATCCCGGCCGTTCCGCTTCGAAGCCTGCAACGCCAAGTCGGCGGCACGGGTCAGCGCATCGCTGTCGGCACCGTGCGCGGGATACAAGGCGATGCCGATGCTGCTGCGCCCATCGACCGTGCGACCGTCGTAGACCATCGGCAGCCGCATGCCTTGCGTGATTGCCTGGACGAGGAGTTGCGCGCTCGGCCCATCGTTGATGTCGGGGCACAGGATGGCGAACTCGTCGCCCCCGACGCGGGCAACCATGTCCCCCAGGTCGACCAGCGAGCCAAGTCGTTCGGCATAATGCTGCAGGACGTAGTCGCCGCCGACATGGCCCAGGGTGTCGTTGGCGTCCTTGAAATGGTCGATGTCGACGAGCAGCAGAGCGCCTCGTCGGCCGGATTGCCGACACTCAGAAAGAAGTTCGGCAAGATGAGACGTGAACGCCGCCCGGTTCGGCAACGCGGTCAGGGGATCATGCGTTGCCGCCCAATCGAGTTTCTCGGCCATCTCCCGCTGTTCTGTAATCATGCGGTCGCGATCGGTAATGGCCTGTATTAGATTGAGAGTCGTTTCGACCTGCTGGCCGAGAGCAGCAATTGCGCGACAACACGCCGGATCCAGGCCAACTACACGGGACTCGTAATCGAGGAGGCAAAGGGTGCCGACCAACGAGCCATCCGATTTGCGCAAAGGCTTGATTGCGCAGAAATGCATCGATCTTCGATACAAATGCGGCAGACCGGCAACCTCGCCAAGCTCGGCGTTCGCGTCACCGATGACGATGAGTTCTGAGCCAGCAGTCAATAGCGAATAGATATCACCGGGCTTGAAGCAAGGCGCGACGCTTGTCGGTTGCTCGCTATGCACATACAGCCCGACCCCGAATATATCGATCAACGCATGACTTGTCCGGCAAGTCGCTGCCGCCAGCGCAAGTAGGCCATCATACTGACTATTGTTCGAGCTAACCGACCAAGTCTGCTGCGTGCCCTCGGCTATAGGGGTCTTATCTCGACGCGCCGGTTTGACGTATGGCATAGCCACGATCCCTTCTGCGCCGGCGAGGCCTAACAACGCCAACGTCGAGGCCACCTACGCAGATGTCGTGTGCGATACTGTACAGTAATATGGATTCTGTCAAACGGGGCGCAATCACGCCAGCGCCGTCGACCGGTCGCTATTCTTAAAGCGGATCAGACAGTTAAGGATCGACCAGGGATAAGAGGCCAGCCTGCCATCTTCAGGAGGTATGCGCCGGCAACAGCGGGACCCGTCGTGTGCGCAATTGATCTTTGCGGCGTGCCGTGGTCGCCCGGACAGGCTAGTCCTCGGCGCCGATCATGGCGGTGGGCGTGGCGTCGGTGAAGTTGGCGATGTCGGCAAAGACCGGACCAGTTGCCGAATCGGCGAGGGCGGCATCGAGTTCGGCGCGGCTGGCGAAAGTCAATGTCGCGACGCAATGGAACGGCGCTGCTCCACCGTCGAGGCCAAGCTCGCCGAAGCTGTAGTGCAGGCTTTGCAGGCCAAGGCCATCCCATGCAGAATGGACCAATGGACCATGGCTGTCGCGGTAGTAGGCGCGGTCGAACTTTGTCCCAGCGGACGGATAGACGACAACTAGCGTAGCCATATCGAAGCTCCTATTTCGCCTGGGTCAGCAGCCCGATCATGGTCTTCTTTGTCGGCGACGGCAATGTGGGCCACCAGCCTAGTGTTGCCGGGCGCGACCCAGCCCCCGTTCAGGCAGCGAGTGACACTGTCGCGATCGAAGCGGCTGCGGCGGCGATCAATTCGAACGAGCGCAGGCGGTCGCGGTGATCGTAGATGTCGGAGACGATCATCAACTCGTCGGCACCGGTCTCGGCAATCAACGCGTCGAGGCCAGCACGGACGGTGTCGACCGACCCGACGATGGTCCGCGCCAGCATATTGCCGGCCTGCGCCTTTTCCGCCGGTGACCAATAGCTGTCGATATCGTCGATCGGCGGCTGGCTGAGCCCGCGAGTGCCCCGGAAGAGGTTGGTGAAGGACATCTGCTGGGTCGTCGCCAGGCGCCGCGCCGCGTGATCCGTGTCGGCCGCGATGATGTTGACGCCGACCATCGCATGCGGCCGGGCAAGCTGCGCCGATGGCTTGAACCGGGCGCGATAGATCTGCAGCGCCGGCAACAGCATGTCGGGCGCAAAGTGCGAGGCGAAGGCATAGGGCAGCCCGAACTCGGCGGCGAGCTGCGCACCGTAGGTGCTCGACCCGAGGATCCACAGCGGAACATTCGTACCAGCGGCGGGCACGGCCTGGACGCGCTGGCCCGGCTGCAACGGAGCAAAATATGCCTGGAGCTCCTGCACGTCGCGCGGGAAATTATCGGGATCGGTCAAGGTCCGGCGCAACGCCCGGACGGTCAGCTGGTCGGTCCCCGGCGCGCGGCCCAGGCCCAGGTCGATGCGACCGGGAAAGAGCGTCGCCAGCGTCCCGAACTGCTCGGCGATAATGATCGGGGCATGGTTGGGCAGCATGATACCGCCGGCACCGACCCGGATGGTCCGGGTGCCGGCAGCGATATGCGCCAGCACGACCGAAGTGGCAGCGCTGGCGATTCCGGCCATGTTGTGATGCTCGGCAACCCAGAAGCGTCGATAGCCCCAGTTTTCCGCCTGTGCCGCAAGGTCGCGGGCATTATCGAGCGCACCGCGGGCGTCGGTCGCCTCGGTGACGCGGACTAGGTCGAGAATTGATAGTTCGGTCATGACAGGAACGCCTCGAGTTGACTCCGGATATAGGTGCTCGGTGCGGTTTCGCTACTGGTTACAGTACAATCGGGCGCCCTTGCTTGCCCGACGGACCGACCGGCAGAAGGTTTTGCGCGCCGAGATGTCAAGGCGCCTCGCCGACGCGCCGACGTCGGTTTAAGGGCGGTTGCATGACGCAGAATCTCTCGCCGCTATCGGGCGGCATCGAAATCGGCGGTACCAAGACCGTCGTGCTGATTGCCCGGGGTGCGGATATCATCGAGCGCGAGCAGTTCCCCACGGACGACCCGACGACGACGCTGGAGCGCTGCGTCGATCGGCTGTCGGACTGGCAGTCGCGGTACGGCGCGCTGGCGGCGATCGGCATTGGCAGTTTCGGCCCGCTCTCGCTTCGTCCGGATGCGGGGGATCATGGTTGCATCACCAATACGCCGAAGCCCGGCTGGCAGGGGACGGACCTGCTGGCGCCGATCGCAGCGCGCTTTGCCGTTCCGGTCGGGATCGATACCGACGTTGCCGGAGCCGCGCTGGCGGAAGGGCGCTGGGGAGCGTCGGTCGGGGCCCGCGTGCATGCCTACATCACCGTCGGTACCGGCATCGGTGCGGGCCTTGTCGTCGACGGTGGCGCGGTTCACGGCCTGGTCCACCCGGAGGCCGGCCATGTCCGGGTACGCCGCGTTGCCGGGGATGACTTCGTCGGCAGCTGCCCGTTCCATGGTGACTGTTTGGAGGGACTGGCTTCCGGCCCCGCCATCGCGGCGCGTAGCGGCTACCCGTCGCATTCGTTGACGGCCGATCATCCGGTCTGGGCGAACGTCGCCGCCGAACTGGCCGAGCTGGCGGCAATGCTGGTGCTGATGGTTTCGGCGGAGCGGATCGTGATCGGGGGCGGTGTCGCCAATGGCCAGCCACAGCTGCTGCCGATGCTGCGCGCGCGAACAGCGGCACTGCTTGCGAACTATGTCCCTGCGGCGAGCGAGACGCTTTCAACGATCATCCGGGCGCCGATGCTGGGCGATGATTCCGGGCCGCTCGGCACAATCGCCATCGCCGAACTGGCTCTTGCCCGAAACCGGAAACACGCTGCGGGCCATGAGCTTGGCTCGCAATGACTTCAGACGCGAAGGCCTGGCAACACTTCGACACAATCACGAAATGCTAAGATACGAACCGTGATAATGCGGTAACAGATGACTTCGATCCGTCACGAACAAGGTCACAGCGACCGATAATCGGTTTGTGAAAACCGTCCTGCTTGTGCTGCACTGCAGCGTCCCGCCGCGTGGTCGGACATGATGTAGTCTCATCACGAAGGATGTCTCATGCGAACTCGTTTGATCTGGCTGCTCGCAGGACTTGGGGCCGCGGCACCATTAAGCGCACAGACCGAACCACCCAAGGCCTTCACCATCACCGGCGGCGTCGGCATCGTCTCCGACTATCGCTTCCGCGGCGTTTCGCAGAGCGACAAGGAATTTGCAGTGCAGGGCGGTATCTCCGTCGCCCACTCCAGCGGCCTGTACGCCGGAACCTGGGCATCGAGCCTCGCCGGCTGGGGTACGTTCGGCGGCAGCAACACCGAACTCGACCTGTACGGCGGCTACAAGCTGCCGGTGGGTGGCGGTACGCTCGACGTCGGCCTGACGTGGTACATGTATCCGGGCGGCGCCGATGACACCGACTTCGCCGAGCCCTATGCCAAGCTGAGCGGTACCATCGGTCCGGTCGGCCTGCTCGCTGGCGTTGCCTATGCGCCGAAGCAGCAAGCGCTCGGCAACTTCTCGAACACGCCGCAAAGCCGCGGGCAGAGCCAGGATAACCTGTATCTGTGGGGCGATGCGAGCGGCGGCATTCCCAACACGCCCGTGACGTTGAAGGCGCATATCGGCTATTCGGACGGTAATCCGGGCCTTGGTCCGAACGGCACCAGCGTGGCTCCGACCGGCAAGTACTGGGACTACTCGGTTGGCGCCGACCTGGTGTTCAGCCCGGTGACGCTCGGTATTTCCTATGTCGATACCGACATCAGCCGGTCGGAGTCGGCGTATCTGCTGCCGAACTTCTCGTCGACCAAGAACGGTTCGTCGATCTCCAGCGGGCGCGTCGTGTTCTCGCTGTCCGCGGCGTTCTAGGCCGCTGCGGCCGGGCTGCCGATCGGCAGCCCGGCCAGTTCGTCAGGCGGCCATCAGTCGCTGCATCTTGAGCGATCCGCCGGTCACCACCACCGGCGAACCCGAGGCGCGCTTGCGCTGCAGCCAGTCGGTCAGCATCTCGGCACATGTATGGTCGAGGCCGTGCAGGTTGCTGACATCGAGCCGTGCCGGTCCGGCAGGAACCGCATCGAGCGCCGCCGACAATTTAGGCAGCGACACGAAGGAGGCGACGCCGCCGAGGCTGAGTGCGGACTGGTCGTCGCCGGCGCCGTGCTCGACCTTGAGGCGCAGGCGCCGGATGTGCGGCACCAGTTCCAGGCATGACAGCGCCAGCCCGACGAGGACGCCGGTCAGGAGGTCCTCGGCGACGACGACGATCAGCGTGGCGCCCCAGATCACCGCGGGCAGGACGCCGTGCTGGTGGAACAGGTGGCGGACATGGGAGAGGCTGACCAGCCGCCAGCCGGTGACCACCAGGATGCCGCCGAGCGCTGCCATCGGGATTTCGCGCAGCAACCAGGGCAGCAGCACGACGAAACCCAGGATCCAGACGCCGTGCAGGATCGCCGACAGCCGCGTCATCGCACCGGCCTGGACATTGGCCGAGCTGCGGACGATGACGCCGGTCATCGGCAGCGCGCCGGCCAAGCCGCACAGCAGATTGCCGGCACCCTGGGCGCGAAGCTCCTTGTTGTAATCGGTGCGCGGGCCCTCGTGCATGCGGTCGACTGCGGCGGCCGACAACAGGGTCTCGGCGCTGGCGATGAAGGCGATGGCGATGGCGACGCCGAACACCGACGGGTTGAACAATCGCGTCAGATAATCGGCACCCGGCGCATCGATGCCGGCGAAGATCGAGGCCGGGACCGCGACGCGGGCGATGTCGAGACCGACGAAGTACGAGATCGCCGTCGCAGCGACGATGCCGACCAGCGCGCCGGGCACGAGCCGCAGCTTCAGCGGGCGGAGCTTCTCCCAGGCCAGCATGATGCCGATGGTTACCAGGCCGATCACCAGCGCCATCTCGGCACCCGCGAAGGTGGCCGGCGACAGGCCGAACAGGCGGCCGGGCATCGCCGCCAGGTTCTGCAGCCCGCTGGCCATCGGCTTGGCGTCGAACAGGACGTGGAACTGGCCGACGACGATCAGCACGCCGATGCCGGCCAGCATGCCGTGGACGACCGCCGGCGAGATCGCGCGGAACCAGCCGCCGAGCTTGAGTATGCCGGCGACGACCTGGATCAGGCCGGCGAGGACGAGGATCGGGCCAAGGGCGCCCAGCCCCATGTCGCGCACGATCTCGAAGACGATGACCGCCAGGCCGGCCGCGGGACCGCTGACCTGCAGCGGCGAGCCGGCGAGCATGCCGACGACGATGCCGCCGATGATCCCGGTGATGATGCCCTTTTCGGGCGGCACGCCGGACGCGATGGCGATGCCCATGCACAGCGGCATCGCGACGAGGAAGACGACGATAGAGGCAGTGAAGTCACCCGCGAACGTCCCCGACTTTATCGGGATCAAATCCCTTAGTGACATTGCTTGCTGACGCACTGCGAACCCCTCGATCAACCAAAGACGCCTGGATGGCAGCCTTTAGATATGTTTCGAGCTTTGCTGCGGCGCCGCATTCTCGTGACGAATTGTTGCGCCCCGTAAACGAGGTCTAGTTGCGGTGCAGCCTGATCTGGGCGCTGAGGCCGCCGGTCGGGCGGTTGGACAGGCGAAGCTCGCCGCCCTCGATCTCGACGGCGCGAACCACGATCGCCAACCCAAGGCCCAGGCCCAGCGTGCTCCGGCCGCGAGCTGAATCGAGCCGGATGAAGGGCAGGAGCACCTTGTCGAGATCGGCGGCGGGAATACCCGGTCCATCGTCCTCGACCGCCAGACAGACATGGTCGCGGTCGACGGTAACCGACAGCACCAGGTCGCCGCCATAGTGCAGCGCGTTCTCGACGAGGTTGGTCAGCGCGCGCTTCAGGCCGAGCGGCCGGATGGTGATCTCGCAGTGATCCGGTCCTTGGTAGATAGCTTGCCTGCCACGATCGGTGACGTCATCGACGAGCGTCGCCATCAACACGGCGACATCGGCCCTGACCGGTCGCTCCGGCTCGCTCTCACCACCCAGATAGGCAAGCAGCGATGCGACCATCGCCTCGATCTCGGTGATGTCGTCCTCGAAGGCCTGGCGCAGCTGAACGCTGTCGATCTCGTCGGTGCGCAACTGCATCCGGGCCAGCGGCGTGCGGACATCATGGCCCACCGCCGCCAGCGCCTGGGTGTGGTCGGCGATCAGCCCATGGATACGCGCCTGCATCTCGTTGAAGGCGCGAATGACGCGGCGAACCTCGCGCGAGCCGGCCTCTGGCAGGTCGGGGACCTGGGCCCGGCCGATCTTCGCCGCGGCATCCGCCAGCATTCGCAGCGGTTTGAGCAGGTTGCTGACCAGCAGGCCGCCGACCAGCATCAGGGCGATCGCCGGGACCAGCGCAAGGAAGATGCGACCGAGCGCCAAGCTCCAGCCTTCGATGACCTCGGCTGTCGTGAAGCGCAGCCAACTGCCGTCGGACAGTTGCATCTCTCCTGCGACGACGCGGCGATGCCCCAGCGACGCCAGCCGCAGATTGAGGCCGGATTCCTTAAGGCTCGGCTCCCAGGCAATGATCTGGTTGCGCATGCTCGCCATCGAGGGCGCCATGGGCGGCAGCGTGCCGCGCGACGGGCCCCATTGTACGTCGTAGCGATTTGTCGAAACCAGCTTCGCGGTCGCCGGTCGAGCCTGCCACGGCTGCTCCGAGACCAGCTTGCGCGCGATTACCAGATGTTCGGCAAGCCGGCGGGCTTCGTCCTCGCGGACCATGAACTGGCTGGCGCGCTCATAGAGCAGCGTGCTGGCTGCGAACTCGATGACGACCGTCAGCAGCAGGACGCCGAGGATACGCCCAAGCAGGCCGAGCGGCGGCCGCAACCGCCGCATCGCACCCGGCGTCACGATCAACTGCGGACAGCCTCGACGTTGAGCATGTAGCCGACGCCGCGCACGGTGACGATCGGCGCATTGCGGCCCTCGATAGACAGCTTGCGGCGCAGGCGGCTGACCAGCACGTCGATGCTGCGATCCGATGCGTCGCCGAGGCGGGCGCGCGACAGTTCGATCAGGCGCTCGCGCGCGATCACCCGTTGCGCATGGGCGAGCAGGGTGTTGAGCAAGTCGAATTCCGCGCCGGTCAGGTCGACGACGGCCTGTGTCGGGGACAGGAGCTCGCGTCGCGGCAGGTTCAGCGTCCAGCCGTCGAAGGTGACGATGCCGCGGCCGCGATCGGCCTGCTGGCGATCGAGGTTGCCGCGGCGCAGGACGGCGCGGACGCGTGCCACCAGTTCGCGGATGCCGAACGGCTTGGCAAGGTAATCGTCGGCACCGAGCTCGAGCCCGACGACCCGATCGGTCTCGCTGGTGCGCGCGCTCATGAAGATGATCGGTACATCGCTGCGCTGACGAATCGACCGGCACAGGTCGATCCCGCTGGTGCCGGGCAGCATGATGTCGAGCAAGACAAGGTCGATCTGCGAGGACTCGAAGCTGAGCCACATCTCGGGGGCGGAGGACGCCGGCCGAACCGAAAAACCATTCTCCTGAAGGGCGCGCGTCGCGAGGGTCCGGAGGGCCGGATCGTCCTCGACCAGGAGGATGACAGGAGCGACCATCAGATCGGCAGGCGGGGCAAAGTTGAGAACATCATCTGTATCGCGAGGTAGTGTCCGGTTGCTGGATGGTCAATGGAGTGTGACTGGCCCAGCGAATTTAAGGTCTCGGCTGATGGTTGGCAGCAACAGTTCGTCACACATGATCACGTCCCAATGAAGCGAACAATAACGCATTCTCGTTACGGACCCGATAGAAACATTTTGTCACATTGTTGCGATGGAGCAGCAAGTTTGTCTTCCTAAATTCCGGTCTGTGAGAGGCGAAAGCCATGACAGGTGGAGATAGACAATGAACTTGCTTAAGATCGCGATTGCCGGCGTCTCGGTAGTATTGGCTGGCGCAGCAGCGAATGCTGCCGAGACCAGCGTTCCCGATGCAGCCAATTGCGTCCCGCAGCAGATCAACGCGCCGCCTCCCGGCAAGGGCGGCTGGCCGGCCGCCATCGAGCGCGCCAACAGCTGCGTGACGTTGACGACCGCCGCCTGCGCCAAGCCTGAGACCATCGCCGGTTTCAATGGCAAATACGGTTTTCGCGTTCCAGCGACCGCCGGTGCGGACTGCTCCGTCAAGGTCGCCGAGAGCCGCTGAGCCTCTGGCCGGCAAGCAACAAGGAACCGACATGATCTTCAAATCAGCCCTGACTGGCGTGGCGCTGCTACTGCTCGGAACAAGTGCGGTGGCGGTCGAAGTCGAGAAGCCGAAGCAGCTGCTGGCCATGACCCCCCAGGACTTTCGACAGGCGGTCTCCGTCGATGAGGACCCGCTGGAGTTCGTCGCTACCCTGTCGACCGAGCCTGCCTTCCGCAATGGCAAGGGGCTGGCCAAGGTCGTCTGGAACGATGCGCACCTGCGCGCCGTGGTCGACAAGCGGACCGGCGTAATCCGTTACGAAGTCCAGCAGGTGCTTCGTCATCAGCACGGCGACCGCAATTACGTCCAGGTCAACTATTTGACGCCGAAGGGTTTGCGCACTGCAACGCCGGTCGTCTCCGACATCCACAACAATAGCTGCGATCATTTCGAAGGTGGGCGCAGCTGCGTGGTGTTCAGGAAGATGTCGTTCGAAGTCGCCGAACAGGACATCCGTGACATGGCCGCCACTTACGCGCCCGGAAATCATGGAAATTTCGCGTTCCGGTTCAAGGACGTCGCCGGCGAGCATCACACCAACAAGCTGGTGACCGCCGAGGTCGTCGGGCTTGTCCAGGCGGTGGACCACTACAAGTCGACCGCCGGCCTCAAGGCTGCGTCGTCGACAGAACTCGCAAGCGCCGACCCGTCGTAATCCGCCGACTCTGTTCGATAGGATCCAAGATGTACCGTCCAATCCTCTTCACCGGCATGGCATTGCTGATGTCCACGGTCGCCGTCGCCAACACCGGTGCCGGCTTTCACAAGAAGACGCTCGGCATGACCCCCGAGACGATCGCCGCCGCGACGGTCGTCGAGGACGATGCGCTGGAGTCCAAGGCGGTGCTGTCGACGCAATATGCACCGACCAAAGGCAAGAAGCGGCCGGGGCAGCTCAAGGATCGCGCCTATCTCAAGGCCGTGGTCGACAAGGCATCGGGCGTCGTCAGCTACGAAGTCCAGCAGATCATCCACTACCCCGGCGACCAGCGCGAGTATTCGTCGGCGCAGTATCTGGCCCCGGCCGGCCTGCGCCAGGTCGAACTGACCGATGCACGCCACGGCATCCAGGATTGTACCAGCAACGACCAGTACGTCCCGAGTTGCACCCGCACCAAGTACGTTGGTTTCGCCATCAACGAGGCCGACCTGAAGGCAATCGCTGCGACCTACCGCGTCGGCGATCCGGGCAATTTCACCTTCAAATTCAAGGAGAGCTCGGGCGTCGATTACACGAGCGGCCTCGTCGCCGCCGAGGTGGCCGGGTTGCTCAAGGCGGTCGCCAACTACCAGCAGTCGATTTCAACCGCAGTCGCGCCACCGTCGTCCTGAGCGACGCCGAGGCCACTGCCCCAATCAGCAAGGAGCATCGAGATGAACGATATTCTCAGCCGCGTCTTCAGCTTCGAACAGCACGTCTTTCCCAACCAGGCCGAGCTCTACAGCCGCCTGGCGCATGACGGCCAGTCGCCCAAGGCACTGATGATCTCCTGCGCCGACTCCCGCGTCGTGCCCGAGCACATCATGCAGGCTGAGCCCGGCGACCTGTTCGTCTGCCGCAACGCAGGCAACATCGTGCCGCCCTATGCCCAGGCGAACGGCGGCGTCTCCTCGACGGTCGAATATGCGGTCATGGGCCTGGGCGTCCGCGACATCATCGTCTGCGGCCATTCGGACTGCGGCGCGATGAAGGCGCTCGATATGGACGACCAGCTGGCGCGGATGCCCAACGTCGCGGCGTGGCTGCGGCACTCCAACGCCGCAAGGCAGGTCGTCGACGAAAATTACCCGCACCAGTGCGGCGGCGAACGGGTCCGCTCGCTGGCGATGGAGAACATCACCGCGCAGATCGACCATCTGCGGACGCACCCCTCGGTCGCCAGCGCGCTGGCCCGGGGTGAGTTGACCCTGCATGGCTGGTTCGTCGACATCCACGCCGGCGTCGTCCTCGGCCTCGATGGCGCGAGCGGCCTTTACAAGACCTTGCGCGCCGACCGACCGCTGCCCGTCGCAGTCGCCCGCCCGGCACGCGAAAACTCCGAGGCCGCCTGGCTCGAAGCCGCGGAGTGACCCAGATCGCCAACCTGGGGAGCCGCTTCTCGATCAACGGAGGCTATTCCCTGGGCGCGATGCGCGCCGGCTTCTCCCCCCAGAAGCCGGCGGCGCAGAACCAATGGCAGCCGATGCGCGGTGGCAGCGACGGTCCCGTCGTCGTCCAGGTCCGCGTCGACAATCTGCTGCTCGATGCGCTGCTCGATACCGGCGCGACACGCACGGTCATCAGCCGGACGCTTGCCGGACGGCTCGGCCTTGCGCCACAGGGCAGGGCGCGGCTGGCGGGCCTGACCGCCGACCTCTACTGCGACCGGACCGCGCCGATCAGGATCAGCGTCGGTCCGACCGAACTCCCGCCGATCATCGCCATCGTGCTCGACCTGGCAGCGATGTCGGGAGCGATCCGCACCCCATTCGACCTGATTCTCGGCCAAGACATGTTCCTGCGGCACGAGATCGATCTCGATTTCGAGAATGGCCGCTTCCGGATCGGCGGCGACGGGCTCCATGGTGGGTCTACGCTGGCCTTGCAGCAGATGGACGACGGCCTGTTCGCGACCAAAGTACAGGCCGCCGGCGCGACCGGCCTTGCTGCCATCGACCTGGGCAGCATGCTGCCACTGTACATCAGCAGCGACTTCGCCACTCGACACGGCCTTGCCGACGCGGACCGTACTTCGACCTCCGTGACGATCGGCATCGAAGGGCCGTCTGTCCACACCACCGGTCGGCTGGCGTCGCTGAGCTTTGCCGGGCGGGTGTTTCACGACATCCCGTTCGCGGTGCCGGAGCGTTGGAACCTGTACGCCCCGATTGTGCTCGGCCTGCCGCTGCTGTCGCGCTTCGACATGCGGCTGCGCTTTGGCGAACGCTGGGCAACCTTGCGGGCGCGCGCCGGGAACGCGGCATTCCCGCGCGACCGCTCGGGGCTCAACGTCGTCGCCGGCGGCGGCGGGCTCCAGGTCATCCATGTGGCTCGCAACAGCCCGGCCGAGCGTCTTTGTATCGTTGACGGCGACGTCATCGTCGCCGTCGACGGCCAGGCGATCGACGCGCATTTTTTGTCGACCTGCAAAGGCCTTGGCACCGCGCCGGTCGGAACGATTTATCGGCTCGAATTGCTCGACAGTCGCCGTGCGACCCTGACGCTCAACGACTATTACTAGCCGCCGAGCGTCGTCAGCCGCCTAGAACTTTACCGAGGCTTCGACGCCGAAGGTCCGCGGTTCGTTGAAGTTGGCATAGTCGCCGAGTGTCGCATTGTTCGACGGATCGCGGCGATAGATGTGCTGCTCGTCTAGCATGTTGCGCGTCCACACCGAGAGCGTCAGGTTGCTGCCGCCGACCGCGATATCGGCGACCGAGACGCGCCCGTTGACAATGAACGACGACTGCGCCTTGAGCGCGAACTGGTCGAAGCTCTGCGTCGCCTGGGCATAGTTGGCATCGAGGTGCAGCTTGCCCGTGATGTTGCCGATCGGCAGCGAGTAGTCGGTGCCGATGCTGGCGGCGTTGCGCGGCGTGAAGACGATGAACACCGGCTGGACGACGCCGGAGAACGGGTTGGCGGTCGGCGGGATCTTGGTGTGCGTATAGGCGTACGCACCGTTCAGCGTCAGGCCCTCGGTGACGCTCAGCGTCGCTTCGAGCTCGATGCCCCTGATCTTGGTGGTGCCGGGTGCGTTGATCGTCTCCAGCGTGTTGCGCGTCGAGGCACCGGTCACCGTCACCAGGCTGAAGTCGATCTGGCTGCCGGTACGGTCCATGATGTAGGCGGCGGCGTTGAGGCGCAGGTGGCGATCGAACAACTCGGTCTTGGCGCCGACCTCATAGGACTTGACCTTCTCCGGCCCGAACGAGCGATAGGTCAGCGAGCGCGAGCTGGCACCACCGGCGCGGTAGCCGGTCGCGAACTTCGCATACAGGTTGACGTCGGGCGTCGCTTCGAAAGCCAGCGTTACCAGCGGATCGAAGCGGCTGGTCTTCTCGGCGAAGGTCAGGTTGGTCGCAACGTTGTTGATCGTGAACAGCCGGCCGTTCTTGTCGTCGCGGGTGTAACGCCCGCCGACCGTCAGGTGCAGCGCCTCGTCGAGCAGCGACGGCGTCCAGGTCGCCTGTCCGTAGGCCGCGTAGCTCTTGGCATAGGCGACGCTGGCGCGGTCGATGGAGCGGAAGCCGCGGATCGTCGGGGTCGGGTCGTTGATCGTGTAGGCGGTGCCGTTGGCGTTCCAGCGGTTGGTGCTCGGCGTCGAGGCATCGTCCTCGGCGCGCTCGTTGAAGTAGAACAGGCCGGCGACGTATTCGATGTTGTTCAGGCTACCGACGGCCTGCAGCTCCTGGCTGAACTGGTGCTGCCACAGGCCAGCAAGGCTGTAGCGGCTGAAGTTGCTGTTCGGCGCGAAGACCGGCACGCGGTGGGCGCCGCCGGCGTTGTCGTACTGGTCGACGCTGACTTCGCGATAGGCGGTGATCGACCGCAGCTCGATGTTCTCGCCGGCGGCGTATTTCAGGTGTAGCGAGTGGCCGAAGGTCTTGTCGATGCTGGGCTGCTGCGGCACGCCGATATCGGCAACCGACATGCGCTTGGTGCCGTCCTTGACGATCGGCGGCAGCGGCGCGATCTCGCCGGCCCGGACCGGAGCGCCGACCGCAGCGACCGGCCGGTTCTGCGGGTTATAGTCGACCAGCTGGCTATAGAACGGCGAGTTCGCGTCATAGCCGTTGTCATAGGCATAGTCGGCGGTGAACTTGTCGCTCGGCTGCCAGCGCAACGTCGCCTTGACGCCGCGACGATCGTAATAGTTGAAGCCGGTGGCACCGGGCAGCGGGTTCTTCACGGTCGGGCCGCGGTATTGCACGACGCCGTCGACCTTGAAGCTGAAGTTGTGCCACTCGGGCAGGTCGATATGCGCCGCGACATTGTACGAGCCGAAGTTACCGACGCCGGCGGTGGCGCGGAAGCCGAACTTGCCGCTCGGCTGGCGCGTCACGATGCTCAGGGCGCCGCCCTCGGTGTTGCGGCCGAACAGGGTGCCCTGCGGTCCCTTGAGCACCTCGATGCGCTCGACATCCATCAGCGCGGCATTGAGGCCGTGCTGGCGGCCGAGGTAGACGCCGTCGACGTAGACGCCAACGCCCTGCTCACGTGCGGGTTGATTGGCGTCGAGCGGGACGATGCCGCGGATGCCGATGGTCAATGCCGAGGTGCGTGCCTCGAAGGTGGTGACGCGCAGGCCGGGGATCGCGCCGTCGCCGAGGTCGATCAGGCTCTGGACGTGACGATCGGCCATCGACGCGGAGCTGAGTACCGAGATCGAGATCGGCGTCGCCTGGAGATTGGTCTCGCGCTTGGTCGCGGTGACGACAATCTCGGTCAGCCCCTCGTCCGCAGCAGCGGCTGCTACGACGTCGTCGGCGGCAGCAGCTGCCTGGACCTGAGTTGCCAATGCGATGGAGAGTACGGCGAGCGAAGCTGCCCAGGAGGAAATTGTCATGTTGCGACCCTTGTCGCCGGTGCAGAGTGCCCGGCGTTCAAGGCTCGCTAGCCGCCTGTTCTTGCAGTTTCGGGACAGTTCAACTGTCGTTTACGACTTATTTGTAACTTTTTGTTTCTGACGCAACCAACGCAGCCGCGCATTCTAGCCGGAGCATCGATAGCTCCGCGCTAATGTCGTTACTGTCCCGGGGTAACCCCAGCCTGCCCGAAAGCAGGCCGGGGCCGACCGTGGTCGATCAGATCTTGATCCGCAGCGTCGCCTCGACCTGCCGGCCGAACGGCGATGCCAGGTTGGGGAAATAGCCGTTCGCGGCATTGTAGAACGGTGGGTTCTTGTCGAAGACGTTGGCGCCGCGGAACTGTATCGAAGCGCCCTGGATCAGCCGGTCGAGCGTGAAGCTGACCGACAGGTCGATCGTCGTGAACGACTTTACGCTCTGGTTCGGCGTGATCGTGGTGTTGGTGAAACCGCCAGTGTGATTGACGAAGACCGAGACATTCACCGGCTCGAGGTTCCAGCCTAACGAGAAGCGGCCCTTCCACTTGACCGCGTCCGACGTGCCGAGGCGCGACGTGAACGGCGTGCCGGTCACCACCTGCTGCTCGTACTTGAGCTGGCGGTTGGCGTTGGCGCCCAGCGTGAAGGCGCCGAAGGACGTGTTGAACGCATAGGATGCGTCGATGTCGAGGCCGGCGATCTTGCGGATGCCGATGTTCTGGGCGTTGAGATAGATGATCGCGTCGAACCCGGTCGTGATCGGCGCCTGCGGTGGGAAGCGTGCGAGCAGGTCGGCGATCTGCTGCGGCGTCGGATTGAGCGTCCTGAAGCCGACGAAGCCCGGGATCGTCAGCACCTGCGCGGTGGTGATCGAGTTCACCGTGTTACGGTATTCGACGTTGTAATAGGTCGCGGACATCCGCAGGCCGGGTACGAACCCTGGTGCCAGGTCGACGCCCGCCGACCAGGTGGTCGCCTCCTCGGGTGTCAGGTCGGGATTGCCGCCGCCGGGATTGAGGACGTTCAGCGTGCCCAGGAAGGTGCCGGTGGTCACGTCGGTCAGGTTGAGCGCCGAATTGGGACGTGGCACGGTGAACGTGCTGGTGGTCAGGCCGATGTTCGGGGCCGCAAACGACGTGCCATAGGAGCCGTGCGCCGAGATTCCGCGGATCGGCGACCACACGATGCCGTACTTCGGGTTGAAGACGCCATGGAGCTTCTCATAATAATCGTATCGGCCCGACAGCGACACGACGAGGCGCTGCAGGCCCGGCAACGCGTTCTCTTCGCCGAACAGCGGGATGTTGACCTCGGTAAAGGCCGACGACACCGAGCGGCTGATGTCGTCGTCGCGAACGACCAGCAAGGTGGCGTTCGGCGAGCCGGCGGTCTGGAGCTGTACCGCTTGCTCGGTGCGAACGTCGAGGCCGACCGATGCGCGGATCTCGCCACCGGGGATCGTGACGATCGGACCGTCGGCCTTGACCTGCAACTCGCGCAGCCGTTGGCTGGTCTTGTTGATCTGCGCATAGTCGTTGTTGATCTGCGCCAGCACCGCCGGGTTGTTGTCGGCAGCCTGGCCGAACGGATTGAGCGCAGTGGCTGGCGTGGTGCCATTGGCGAGACGCTGCGCCGCCAGCAGGTCGAGCTCTGGGTCCTTGTTGTAGTCGTTGGTCTTGGAGACATGGGTCAGGATGTTGGCGACCCAGTCGCTGCCCAGCTTGATGTCGGCGCCCGCGGTGATGCCCCAGACTTTCGAAGTCTGGTCCGACACCGCACCCGGAAACAGGCCCAGGCCGCTGCGGGTGACGGCGATGCTCTTCGCCGTGACGCCGGGCGGCAGCCGGAAGAACGGGTTGGTGTTGGGGATCGTCAGGTTGAGCGCCTGGCGCCCACCGGTCCGCGTCGTCTTGTAGCTCGAATAATTGAATTCGGACCAAAGCTCGATCGTGTCGTTCAAGGTCTGGCGGACGGTCACCAGCGCGGCATGACGGCCACCATCGGGGATGACCTGCTGTTCGTTGAGGACGCCGCAAAGATTACGCCCGACGGTATAGGTTGGATAGGCGTAGGTCTTGCCGCCGACCGTCACATTGGGATCGAGGCAGGTGTTCTGGCGCAGGTCGCGGCCGCCGCGGGAACGCTGGTCGCCACCGAGCGCCAGCGTTTCGATCTCGGTGTTCAGCGGCGATTTGTTGTCCGAATACTCATAGGCCGCCATGATGCTGCCGGAGCCCCAGGAGTGGCCGCCGATGATCGAGGCGTCGCGCTTCTGGTAGCGCGATCCGTTGAAGCCGTAGGTTGCGGAGGCTTCGATGCCCTCGACATTGCGGCGGTAGATGAAGTTGACCACGCCGGCGACTGCGTCCGAGCCATAGACCGAGGAGGCACCGTCGGCGATGACCTCGACGCGCTGGACCGCGATGACCGGGATGATCGAAGGGTCCGGGAACACCGCCTCGCCGCCGACCGGCGCAAACCGGTGGCCGTTGAACAGCGTCAGTGTCGCGAACGTGCCGAGATTGTGGATGTTCGGCTGGAAGCCGCTGGTCCGGAAGCGGCTCGGCGTCGATTGCTCGGCGTTGGCGCCGAAATTGCCGAGCTGCGGGATCGAGGCCAGCAATTCCTTGGTGTTGGCCGGGGCGGTCGCCTGGATGGTATCGCGCCCGATGCTGATCAGGTTGGAGCCGGTTGGTGCGACGCCGCGGATACTACTGCCGGTCACGACGATTTCGTTGGCGGGGCCATCGCCCTCGGCCGTGGTATCGCGCGATGGCAGGGGATTGGTCTCGCCGGCCTTGCTCTGGACGTTGGCAGGCGTGCCGGGCAGCGCGGCGTCGGCGGCTGGAGAGACCGGCGTCGATTGCGCAAGCGCCGTTCCGGCGGTGGCGCTGATGGCGATAAAAGCGATCGAGCGCAGGAGCTTGAGTTTATAATAACGCGCCGCGGTGCAGGCGCCGTCTACTGTATACGCGCCGCTCGCGGGCATGATGGCCCCACGTACGCGCATTGCATCACCGAACATGATCAATTCCCCCCTTGCTGTGCCTCTCATGGGCATCAGCAACGGCGTATGTATAGCGTATACAGGACGACGCAACAACGAATGTCGGGAGACCGATTAGAAACTTCAAAGTAATGAACGAGGTGCAATCGAGCCGCCTTGGCGCCGACGATAGCCGACGCTGAGCGGCTGGCCTCCGCCTAGCGCTTCATCGCCGCCTGCACTCGCTCGGCGCCGCGCATCACCCGCAGGACGTTGCCACCGGCTAGTTTGGCGATGTCGGCGTCGCTCCAACCGCGACGCATCAGTTCTGCAAGCAGGGCAGGGTAGGTCGTGACGTCCCCCAGCCCCGCCGGCAGCGCTTCGCCGACGCCGTCGAAGTCGGAGCCCAGGCCGACGGTCTCGATGCCGGCAACCTTGACGATATGCTCGATATGGTCGGCGACCTGGGACAGGGTGACCGGCGGCGCGGGATGGGCCTTGAGCCAGGCGTCGAAGTCCGCCGCCGCCTTGACCGGCTGGCCGATGTCGAGCCCGCCGAACGGTGGCGCGTTAAGCCGGGTCTTCTCCGCCGACTGGTCCGCCGACCAGCGGCGATACGCGTCCGAGACATAGACCGGAGCATAATCGACCATGACGACGCCGCCGTTCTGGCGCACCAACTTCAACACGTCGTCGGAGACGTTACGAGGGTGGTCGTTGATCGCACGCGCGCCTGAGTGCGAGAAGATCACCGGCGCCTTGGTCACCGCCAGCGCGGCGCGCATCGTGCCCTCGCTGACATGGCTAAGATCGACCAGCATGCCGAGCCGGTTGAGCTCGAGCACCACTTTGCGCCCGAAGTCGGTCAGGCCGTCGTGCTTGGGATCGTCGGTGGCGGAATCGGCCCAGTCGATGGTCCGCGAGTGGGTCAGCGTCAGATATCCCGCGCCGAGTGCCGCATAGCTGCGCAGCACCGACAGGCTGCCGTCGATCTGGCCGCCACCCTCTACGCCGATCATCGAGGCGATGCGCCCGGCTTTGTGGGCGCGCTCTACATCGTCGGCGGTGCGGGCGATGGCGAAGTCGTTGGGATAGCGCGCCGCGATCGAATGGACGAGGTCGATCTGCTCCAGCGTCTGCTCGACCTGCTCCTTGCCCGGTAGGTCTGCGGAGACCCAGACCGACCAGAACTGGCCGCCGACCATGCTCTTGCGCAGGCGGGCGATGTCGGTGTTGTAGCGTATCTTGCTGGCCGACAGGTCGTTCAGGTCGACGGTCCAGCGCGCCTCGCCTTCACGCTCCCGCAGCGCTTCCGGCCAGTCGTTATGCCCGTCGATGAGCGGCGTCGCCTTGAGGACCCGCGCGACGCGAGCGGCGTAGTCGGTCGACGCGGCAGGCGCGGCGGTGGCGGCGGCCGACGTCAGCAGCAGCGACGCCGCCAGCAGGGCGAAGACGGAGCGCGTCAACGGCTGCGCCCCGTGCGGCGCTGGCCGAGCGACGGCGGCGTGTTCTCGTTCACCGCTTCGCCGCCGTGGCGTCGTTCCTCGTGAAGCGTCAGCAGGGATTCCATCAATTCCTCCTCTGCACTGGACATCACCGCCAGCACTTCCGCTTCTTCGCAGTCTTGCGCCGCGAGATAGGCGTGGCCCATGCTCGAGTCGATGTACAGCGCCTGGCCCGGCTCCAGCGTCACCGGATCGTAGAACTCGGTCTGGACGACGACCTTGCCGCTCAGCACGTACAGGAATTCCTCGCCACTGTGGCGGACGAGCGCGCCGAACTGCTCGGCAGAACGAGCGCGGATCTTGGTGATGACCGGGATCATCCGTTTCCGCCGCAGTTCGGTGCACAGATAGTAATAGTCGTAGTTCGGCGTCTCGACGCGAACCGAGCGCGCCATGTCGCCAAGGCTGCGCCGCGCCGTGACCGGCTGGACCGGGCCGTCCTCTGTCTCGGAAAACAGTTCCGACAGCCGCAGGCCCAGGCGCTGCGCCAGCGATTGTAGCTTGTCGTAGGTGAGGGTGAGCCGGTCATGCTCGATCTTGGATAGGGTCGAGACCGGGATGCCGCTCTTGGCGCTCATCTCCTTGAGGGTCAGCCCCTCACGCGATCTCAGGCCGCGGAGCAGCGCACCCAAGGTAGGCGGAACTGTCGCCACGAAATTCCTTTCAGGCCGTGTTGACCAATTCTCCGATCCGGATCACTATGTCTTAATCCGAACCTTTCATCTTGTTTATAGGTGATTGGGCGCTTCGGCAATGCCCAAGGAGTGACGTCGATGCGCGTAGGAAGATTGATCGTCCTAGCAGCCGCCCTGTTCGGCAGCGCGGTGCTGGCACAGGTGCCGGTCACGCCGACCGCCGTGGTCACCCCGACACCCGTCCTTGCCGCGCCGCCGACGCCTGTGCCGGCGGGCAGTCACGAGCTCAACAGCACTGATGTCGGCGCCTGGCTCGACGGCTACCTGCCGTACGCGCTGCACAACGGCGACATCGCCGGGGCGGTGGTGACTGTGGTCAAGGACGGCCAGGTCATCGCAGCGCGCGGCTATGGCTATGCCGATGTCGCCAAGCGCCGCCCGGTCGACCCAGCACGCACCCTGTTCCGCCCAGGCTCGACCTCGAAGCTCGTCACCTGGACCGCGGTGATGCAGCAGGTCGAGGCCGGCAAGCTCGACCTCGACACCGACGTGAACAGGTATCTCGACTTCAAGATACCGCCGCGCAACGGCAAGCCGGTGACCCTGCGCCAGATCATGACGCATACCGGCGGCTTCGAAGAGGTTCTCAAGAACATCATTTTCTACGACCCCAAGATCAACATGTCGCTGGAGGCGTATCTCAAGACCTGGGTGCCGACGCGGATCTTCGATGCCGGCACGACGCCCGACTATTCCAACTGGGCGACGGCGCTGGCGGGGTACATGGTGCAGCGCGTCTCGGGCATGCCCTTCGACGATTACGTCGAGCAGCGCATCTTCGCGCCGCTAGGCATGAAGAACTCCAGCTTCCGGCAGCCGCTGCCCAAGGCGCTGCAAGCCGATATGGCGGTTGGTTATGAGCGTGCCTCGCAACCGCCCCTGGGCTTCGAGTTCGTCGGGCCGGCCCCGGCCGGCTCGCTGTCCGCCTCGGGCCTCGACATGGCGCGCTTCATGATCTCGCATCTCCAGCAGGGGCGCGGCATCCTGAAGCCCGAGACTGCGGCTATCATGCACGACAGCCCGCTCGACCGGGTCGATCCGATGTCGCTGATCCCGCCGCTCAACCGCATGGAGCTCGGCTTTTTCGAGACCAACATCAACGGCCGCGAGGTCATCGCGCACCTTGGCGACACCAATAATTTCCACACCTCGCTGCATCTGTTCATGAAGGACGGGGTCGGGTTCTACGTTTCCTTCAACAGCGCCGGGCGTGAGGGCGCCGCACACGTCGTCCGGGCCCAGCTGTTCCAGGATTTCGCCGACCGTTACTTCCCCTCGACCATCCGCGACGGCCGTGTCGATGCCGCCACCGCTCGCGAGCACGCCAAGGCGATGGTCGGCCATTGGGAAGTCAGTCGCCGATCGGTGACCAACTTCATCAACATTCTCAACCTGGTCGGCCAGGTCAATATCAGCGTCGACGACAAGGGCGAGCTGGTCATCCCGTCGCTAAAGGGGCCCGGCGGTGCGGTCCAGCATTGGGACGAGATCGCGCCCTTCGTCTGGCGCGACCGCAACGGCCACGACCGGCTGGCGGCCAAGCTTGTCGACGGCAAGCCGGTGCGCTGGAGCTTCGACATGATCTCGCCGTTCATGGTCTATGACCGCGTGCCCGCGGCGCGCTCCGCCGGCTGGCTGATGCCGGCGATGTACGCGAGCCTTGGCATCCTGCTGCTGACCTTCCTCTACTGGCCGGTCGGCTGGCTGATCCGGCGCAACTACGGTGCCCGGATCGCGGTCACCGGCGCTGCGCTCAAAGCCTATCGCGCAACTCGGATCATGGCGCTGCTGGTGCTGGGTGTCCTCGTCGGATGGGCGACCCTGTTGTCGGTGCTGTTCGCCGATGTCAGCAATCTCAACGCCAGTGCCAGCCTGTGGCTGTGGCTGCTCCAGATCGCCGGCGCGGTCATCTTCGTCGGGGCGGTGGGCATCGCCGCTTGGAACGCCTGGCTGACCTGGCGCGACGGGCGGCGCTGGACCCGCAAGCTGTGGAGCGTGCTGGTCCTGCTCGCGACGCTGATCGTGCTCTACGTCGCCTCGACCTACAGCCTGCTAGCCATGACGGTGGATTACTGATGTCGCGCCTCTCGATCGAAGTCGTCACCCGGACGCTTCGGCTGGCGCAGCCATTCCGCATCTCGGGCTATGTCTTCGACTCCGCCGACGTGCTGGTAGTGACGCTCGACGACGGCTCGCATCGGGGCCGCGGTGAGGCGGCAGGCGCCTATTATCTCGGCGACGATTTCGCCAACATGCGCGCGGCGATCGAGACAGCGCGGTCAGCAATCGAGGCCGGGCCGACGCGGGAGGAGCTGCGCCACGTCATGCCGCCCGGTGGCGCACGCAACGCCGTCGATGCCGCGCTGTGGGAGCTGGAGTCAGCACGTTCGGGCCAGCCGGTCTGGGCCCTTGCCGGGCTCGAAGGAACGCGGCCGCTGGTCACGACCTTCACCGTGAGCGCCGATACTCCCGAGGTGATGGCAGCCAAGGCTACCAGCTATGTCGGCGCAAAGTCGCTCAAGATAAAGCTGACCGGCGACGTCGATCTCGACCTCGAGCGTGTCGCCGCGATCCGTGCAGCGCGCCCCGAAGTCTGGCTGGGCGTCGACGGCAACCAGGGCTTTGTCCGCGCCGATCTGGAACGCCTGATCGCCGGGCTGCGTCAGTACGATATCTCGTTGCTGGAGCAGCCGCTCGCCCGGGGCCATGACGCCGAACTCCAGGGCTTCAGCTCGCCGATCCCGATCGCGGGCGACGAGAGCCTGTTGTCGCTGGTCGACTTGGCGGACGCAAAGGGCCGCTTCGACGTCGTCAATATTAAGCTCGACAAGTGCGGCGGCCTGACCGAGGGCCTGCTGATGGCGGCCGAGGCCCGGCGGCTCGGGCTTGGCGTCATGGTCGGCACGATGATCGGCACGAGCCTGGCGACGGCGCCTGGCTTCATCCTCGGGCAGGTGGCGGACCTCGTCGATCTCGATGGCCCGACCTTTTTGGTCGAGGACCATGTCCCGAGCGCGGTCTACGCCGACGGTCTGCTCGACGTCGGTCCCGAGGTCTGGGGGTCCGGTCGAGCCGCCGCATGACCACCGCGGAGGAGCCGAGCTGGTTCGGTCATCCGCGCGGACTGACCATCCTGTTCCTGACCAACATGTGGGAGCAGTTCTCCTACTACGGCATGCGCGCGCTGCTGGTTTACTACATGACCAAGCAGCTGTTGATGAGCCAGGGCAGCGCCTCGCTGGTCTATGGCGCCTATACCGCCTGCGCCTATTTCACGCCGATCGTCGGTGGCGTCATCGCGGACCGGTTCCTGGGCAAGCGGAACGCCATCCTGATCGGCGGCTCGATCATGGCGGCCGGCCATTTCATGATGGCGTCGGAGGCGCTCTTCTATCCTGCGCTGGTCACCATCGCGATTGGCAACGGCCTGTTCCTGCCCAGCCTGCCCAGCCAGATCGGCGACCTATACCGGCCCGGCGATACGCGCGCCGGCTCGGCGTACAACGTCTATTACGTCGGCGTGAACATCGGCGGGTTCCTGGCGCCGCTGATCTGCGGGACGCTCGGCGAGGTCTTCGGCTGGCACTACGGTTTCGGCGCAGCCGGTATCGGCATGCTCGGCGGACTGGCGATCTACATTTGGGGGCAGCGTTACCTGCCTTCGCAGGCGGCGGCAGAGCCGGTCGCAACGGCCCAAGAGCCGCGGGCGAAGTTCGCACGCAACGTCGTGCTGGTGTTGCTGGCAATCGGGCTGTCGGTGACGGTGTTTCGCGGTGCCTATGAACAGGTCGGCAACACGCTGGCGCTGTGGGCCGATGTCGGCGTCGACCGCCGCGTCGGCAGCGCGGTCATCCCGATGACCTGGTTCCAGTCGCTCAATCCACTGCTGGTCATGGTGATGACGCCACCACTGCTGATCTGGTGGCGGCGACGCGCGCTGGCGGGAGTGCCGGAGCGGCCGGCACGGCGCATGGCACTGGGTGCGGCGATCGTCGCCGGCGCCTATCTGATGCTCGCCGCGGTCGAGGCGATCGGTGGCCCGGCGCATTGGCTGTGGCTGGTGCTGTTCTTCGTCGTGCTGACGTTCGGCGAGTTGCACATCCTGCCGACCGGCCTGGGGATGTTCGCCCGGCTGGCCCCGCGTGGCCACGGCGCCACCACCGTCGCCGCCTGGTTTCTGGCGACCTTCGCCGGCAGTCTCGCGGCGGGGGTCGTCGGCACGCTATGGACCGGCACGACGCACGGCGGTTTCTTCGTGATCCTCGCTGCGATCGCCGCGCTGGCCGGAATCATGCTCTTGATGACACAGCGCTTCGAAGAAAAGACGGGAGTTGCTAAATCGGATTGACTGTTCTCTGATTGGGACAAATGATGCGTAATCATGATTATTTCGATTGGGAGCGTCTCGATGAATGCGGTTCGGCTGGGTTTGTCGGTTTCGAGCGTAATCGGCGCATTGCTCGTCAATAGCCCGGTCGCGGCACAGGTCGCATCGAACACGCAGATTGCCGCCGCCAACACCGACGCTGGTGATTACCAATCGAGCGACATCGTCGTCACCGCGCAAAAGCGTGCCGAGGCGCTGATCGACGTGCCGCAGTCGATTTCCGTCGTGCGCGGTGAGACGCTGGAGCGTCAGCAGGCATTCAGCTTCCAAGACTATGCCAAGCTGGTTCCGGGCTTGCAGATCTCGCAAAGCAATCCCGGCGAGGCGCGCCTCATCCTGCGGGGCGTCAACACAGGCGGCACCGCCGCCACGGTCTCAACCTATGTCGATGAAACGCCGTTCGGATCTTCGTCGGGGCTGGCGAACGGCGCCATCCTCGCGGGCGAGCTGGACACGTTCGACATGGCGCGGGTCGAAGTGCTGCGCGGTCCACAGGGGACGCTGTACGGTGCCAGCTCGCTGAGCGGCGTGGTCAAGTTCGTCACCAACGCGCCGGACTTCGACCGGATCGAATCGCGCAGTCGCGCCAGCGTCGAGACTGTCGAAGGCGGCGACCTGTCGTACATGGGCTCGGCGCTGGTCAACGTGCCGCTGACCTCGAACCTAGCGGTGCGTGCCTCCGGTTTCTATAGGAAGTTTGGCGGTTTCATCGACTCGACAGGTCTCGGCGGCTCCGACATCGCCAAGAATATCAATGACAGCAAAAGCTATGGCGGCCGCGTCTCGGCGCTGTTCAAGCCGTCGACCGCCGTCTCGCTGCGCCTTACCGCGATCGTACAAAACCTGGACTCGAATGCCTCCGCGGTTGTCGAAAGCGATCCGCGGACCCTGCGCACTATCACGCGCAACGTCCAGTCGCGCTTCGTCCCCGAGTACACCGACGTCGCCTATCGCCTTTATAACGGTACGTTAGACGTCGACCTGGGCTTCGCGACGCTGACCTCCTCGACCAGCTACAGCACCCTTAAGGAGTCGCTGCGCGACGACCTGACGGTATATTTCGGCTCCCTGCTCGGGTTGTACACCGATGCGACCGGCCCCGCGGCCGACCTGGCCGAGCCGCAGCACACCAACAACAAGCGCTTCACCCAGGAACTCAGGCTCGCCTCACCGCAAAGCGACACCTTCGAATGGATGATCGGCGGCTACTACAACCACGAGAAGGCGGCGATCATCCAGCAAGTCGAGGCCTATAATCCAGGCACGTTCACCACATTTGCCGGGCTGCCGCAGCTGTTCGACGGCGCGTTGACCTCGCGCTACGAGGAGTTTGCCGGCTTTGCCAATGGCACGCTGCACTTCGGGCCACGCTTCGACCTGACGGTGGGCGGTCGCTACAGCGGCAATAACCAGAATGCGCACCAGGACGGCGTCGGCCTGCTCGCACCGGCGGAGTTGAGCTCGTCCTCCAAGGAGCAGGTGTTCACCTGGTCGGCGGCGCCGAAGTTCAAGTTCAGCGACACCGGGTCGATCTACGCCCGCTTCGCCAAGGGCTTCCGGCCCGGCGGACCCAATATCGTGCCGCCGACCGCGCCCCCGGAGGTACAGACCTACAAGTCCGACAGCGTGATCAACTACGAACTCGGACTGAAGGCGGAGACCGCGGATCGCAGCTTTGGCATCGACATTTCGGCGTTCCACATCGACTGGGACGACATCCAGCTGCTGGCACAGGTCGGCGCGTACGGCGTCAACGCCAATGGCGGCAAGGCGACCAGCGACGGTGTCGAGTTCACCGCGACGGTGCGACCGACCCGTGGCTTCGCGGTGACGATCAACGGCGCCTACACCGACGCCAAGCTGACCGAGAACACCGACCCGATCGTCGGCGGGCGCAAGGGCGACCGGCTGCCGTTCTCGCCCAAGGTGTCGGTGTCGGTGAACGGCGACTATGACTGGTCGGTCGGCACGAACGCTACCGCTTATGTCGGCGCCTCGCTGCGCTATCTCGGCGACCAGGCCGGACTGTTCAGCCCGGCATACACGGCGGCCTATGGCGGCCGGTCTAACCTGCCGGCCTATGCGGTGGCCGACCTGCGCGCCGGCGTCGAGTTCGGGCGCTTCTCAATCGGGGCCTATGCCAAGAATCTCGGCAACGTGGCGGGCAAGACCAGCGTCGTCGAAAGCTTCTTCCCGCGCGGCGCGACCGGCACCGGCGTGATTCGGCCCCGCACCATCGGGCTGACGTTCGGCGCCGGCTTCTAAGGCGGTGGCCAGCCAAGCATTGCCGGAGCGCGAGACCGGCGTGGGCGCGATCCACGCGTTGCCGTCGCCGTACCTGCTGTTCCTGGGCGATACGGTCGAGCCGGGCTATGCCAAGACTGCCTTCGGGTTACGTGACTGGGCGGGCGACCGCTGCCTCGGTGAGTGGTCCTTGCCGGCCGCCACGGTCAGCACCGGCCTGCCGCGGCTGACGCCGGCCGAGGCAGCGGCCCAGGGCGCGCGCTCGATGATTATCGGTGTCGCCAGCCCGGGCGGGGCGATCCCGGTGTCATGGATGCCCGAGCTGATCGCCGCGCTCGACGCCGGACTTGACCTGGTCGCCGGGATGCATGTCCTGCTGACCAGCATCACGCCGCTGCGGGAACTGGCAGCGCGCCGCGGACGCCGGCTGATCGACCTGCGCGTGCCGCCGCCCAGCCTGCCGGTGGCGAACGGCCGCAAGCGCACCGGCCGCCGCCTGCTGACCGTCGGCACCGACTGCGCGCTCGGCAAGAAATACACCGCCCTTGCCATTGCCCGCGGACTGGTCGAACGCGGCGTCGACGCGACCTTCAGGGCCAGCGGGCAAACCGGGATCATGATCGCCGGGCAGGGCATCGCGTTGGACGCCGTCGTCGCCGACTTTGCCAGCGGCGCGGCGGAACTGCTCAGCCCCGATGCAGATGCCGATCACCTCGACGTCATCGAGGGCCAGGGTTCGCTGTACCACCCCGCCTATGCACCGGTATCGCTGGCGCTGCTGCACGGCAGCCAGCCCGACCTGTTCGTCGTCTGCCACCAGCCGGGACGCGAGGCGGTGCTGGGCTTCCCCGGCTATCCATTGCCGTCGATCGAGACGGTGATCGAGCGCACGGTGCTGCTTGGCCAGTTGACCAACCCGGCCATCCGCTGCGTCGGCATCAGCCTGAACACGGCCGGCATGACCGAGGACGAGGCAGAGCAATTGATCGCCGCGACCAGCGCCCGCCTCGGCTTGCCGGTCGCCGACCCGATCCGGGGCGGTCCCGCCTTCCAGCGGCTCCTCGACGCCTGCCAGGCATGAGCCTCGCCGCCGACCGCTTCCGACGCTTCCTGCTGCCGGGACTGGCATTCAAGGCGGTGATCATCGGCGGCGGTTATGCAACGGGGCGCGAGATCGCAGAGTTCTTCCTGCCCGCCGGCCCGTGGGGCGGGCTGGCCGGGATGCTGCTCGCGACGATCGTCTGGGCGGTCGTCGCGGCGGCAACCTTCCACTTCGCCTACAAGATCGGCGCGCGCGATTACCGCCATTTCTTCCAGGCGTTGCTTGGCCGCGCCTGGGTGGCGTTCGAACTCGCCTATGCGGTATTCGTCGTCCTGATCCTCGCGGTGTTCGGCGCCGCGGCCGGGGCGATCGCCGCCGCCACCCTGGGGCTTCCGCCGGCCGTCGGCACCTTGGCGCTGATGTTCGGCATCATCGCCTGCGTCGCATTCGGTAACGCCAGCGTCGAGCGCGTCTTCGTCTGGGTGTCCGGGCTGCTGTACGCGACCTATGCGATCTTCTTCGGCCTCGCGCTGGCCGGGGTGGGTGACCGCATCGGTACCGCCTTCGCGACGCTGCCGTCGGGCGACTGGGCACTGGGCGGGCTGACCTATGCCGGGTACAACGTCATCGGCGCGGTGATCGTCCTGCCGGTGACGCGCCACTTCCGCAGCGGCCGCGATGCGGTGGTCGCCGGGCTGGTCGCTGGACCGCTGGCGATGCTGCCGGCGTTGCTGTTCTTCGTCGCGATGACTGCCTTCCTGCCCGAGATCGCGGCCTCGGTGCTGCCCTCCGACTATATCCTCGTCCGCCTCGGCCACCCGGTCTTTCACCTGATGTTCCAGGCGATGATCTTCGCCGCGCTGCTCGAGAGCGGCACCGGCGCGGTCCATGCGATCAACGAGCGCGTCGCCCGCGCCCGGCGGATCACGCTCAGCCCACTGGTGCGCGCGCTGGCGGCACTGGCGCTGCTGGTGCCCTGCATGCTGATCGCCGAGCGGGTCGGGCTGGTTACCTTGATCGCCTCGGGGTACCGCGCGCTCGCCTGGGCGCTGATCCTGATCTACGTCGTCCCGCTGCTGGTCGTGGTGGCGTTGCGCCGCGCGCCGCAGCCGGTTCCGGAGACCTGAATGAACCGCCTGATGGTCCTGCCGCTGCTCGCGCTTGCAAGTCCTGCGTGGGCCAGCCCGCCTGCCGGCATCGACGCCCGGATCGAGGCGGTGCGCGCTGCATCGGGCAGCCCCGCCGTCGCCGTCGCCATCGTCGAGGACGGCAAGGTCGTGCTCGCCAATGGCTATGGCGTCCGCAAGCTCGGCGCGCCGGAGAAGGTCGACGCCGACACCATCTTCATGATCGGCTCGACCGCCAAGGCAATGACCAGCGCGGCGCTGGCGACGCTCGTCGATGCCGGCAAGCTGGGCTGGGACGACAAGGTCGTCGATCATCTGCCCGGCTTCCAGATGTACGACGCCTGGGTGACGCGCGAGATGACGGTGCGCGACCTGCTCGTCCACCGCAGCGGACTGGGGATGGGTGCCGGCGACCTGCTGTACATTCCGCGCGGCAGCTATTCGCGCGCCGAGATCGTCCGCCGCCTGCGCTACATCAAGCCCGCGACCAGTTTTCGCAGCGGCTATGCTTATGACAACGTCCTCTACATCGTCGCCGGGCAGGTCATCGAGGCGATCAGCGGGCAAAGCTGGGAGGACTATGTCCAACAGCACGTCTTCGCCGCGGCCGGCATGACGCATGCGACGACGACCTTCGAACAGGTCTTCGCCAATCCCAACCGCGCCCAACCTCACGCCCGCTTCGGCGGCGCGGTGCGCGGCACCGGTCCTCAGCGGCTGATAAACGAGCAGGACCATCTGCCCCAGTCGTCGGCACCGGCCGGGCTGGTTGCGGCCAGCGCCAACGACATGGCACGCTGGCTGCAGGTGCAACTGGACAGCGGCGCCGTCCCTGGCGGCAAGCGGCTGTATAGCGAGACACAGGCGAAGGCGATGTGGGCGCCGGTGACACCGATGCCGATCGCCGACCTGCCGACACTGATCGCCGCCACCCAGCCGTCCTTCTCGGCCTATGCACTGGGCTGGGACGTGCAGGATTATCATGGCACGCGGATCGTTTGGCACGCCGGCGGCCTATACGGCTCGACCTCCATCGTCGTGCTGATCCCGGACAAGAAGATCGGATTCTCCATAGAGCTCAACAGCGAGGAGGCCGCGCCGCGCTTTGGCCTGATGTACGAGCTGCTCGACCATTACCTCGGGCTGCCGAAGCAGGACTGGCCGACGCGCTATGCTACCTATCGCAGTCAGCGCACCGCAACCGCGCTGGCCGCCGTGAACCTGAAGGCCGCGACACCTGCCAAGGTCGGCCCTTCGCTCGACCTCGCGCGCTATGCAGGGCGCTATGTCGATCCGTGGTACGGACCGGTGACGGTCGGATCGGGTGACAGGGGCCTGACGGTGAGCTTCGACCCGACGCCGGGGATGACCGGGCGGCTGGAGCATTACCAGTACGATACCTTCGTCACACGCTTCGACGATCCCGCGATCGAGCCGGCTTATCTGACCTTCAACCTCGACGCCGATGGCAAGGTCTCGCGGATCACCGCCAGGCCGGTATCGCCGATCGCCGATTTCAGCTTCGACTACGCCGACCTGTCGTTCGAACCGGCGTCGGTGAAGTGACTTTGCTGAGCTGCCTGTCCGCATGGAGAACAAGCCGATGACCGGAAACTGGCGGCTGGCGGCAGCGCTGGCATGCGTGCTGATCGCGCTTCCGGGCGCTGCGGAGAAGCCCGCGCCTGGTACGCCTGCTGCGGCTAAGGTGCTGCCGTCCCCGGCGCTGCCCGCCGATACCGCGGCGGCCGCTTCGCCGGTGTCCGGCCCACCGGCGTTGACCGCCAGCGACGTCGGTGCCTGGCTCGACGGCTATTTTCCGGGAACCCTGCAGCAGGGCAAGATCGCCGGCGCGCAGGTGGTGATCGTCAAGGACGGCAAGATCCTGTTCAAGAAGGGCTATGGCTACGCCGATGTCGCGGCCAAGACGCCGATGGACCCCGACCGCACCCTGATGAGGATCGGCTCGACGTCGAAGCTGCTGACCTGGACCGCGGTGATGCAGCAGGTCGAGGCGGGCAAGATCGACCTGGGTGCCGACGTCAACAAATACCTCGACTTCAAGATCGTCACCAAGACCGCGCGGCCGGTGACGATGGACGATCTGATGACCCATCGCGGTGGCTTCGAGGAGGGCCTGAAGAACGTTCTCGACACCGACCCCAAGCGTTTCAAGTCGACCGAGCGGTTCCTCAAAGAGAACGGCCGTCCGGCGATGTTCCCTGTCGGCGCTATGCCGGCCTATTCCAACTATGGTGCCGCACTGGCCGGCTATATCGTCGAGCGTGTCTCCGGCGAGCCGTTCGAGTCCTACATCGAGCGTCACATCCTGACGCCCTTGCAGATGCAGCACACGACCTTCGTCCAGCCGTTGCCGGCGGCGCTGGTGCCCTTGATGTCCAAGGGTTATCGGCAGGACGACCAGCCGCCGGTCCCGTACGAACTCGTCGCCACGGCGCCGGCCGGCAGCGTCGCCGCGACCGGGGCGGACATGGCGAACTTCATGATCGCCAATCTTCAGGACGGTCGCTTCGGCGAGGGCCAGATCCTCAAGCCCGAGACCTCTCGCCTGATGCACACGCCGGAGGTTGCGCCCCGGCCCGGCTTCGATACGTTGGCGCACGGCTTCTTCTATGGTCCGCGCAACGGCCATCTGGTGCTGGGCCACGGCGGCGACACCATCGTCTTCCACACCGACATGAATCTGGTGCCCGATCAAAATCTCGGCATCTTCGTCAGCTTCAACAGCCGCGGCGAGAGGGATGCCGTCTACGGCGCGCGGTCGCGACTGTTCGACCTGTTCATGGACCGCTACTTCCCGGTACCGCCGGTCAAGGACGCGCCGCTGGTCGCCGGTGCCGCCGCGCATGCCGCAGCGCTCGCCGGTCGCTATGAAAGCTCGCGCCGGGTCGAGCACGGCTTCATCAGCCTGTTTTACCTGATCCAGCAGGAGAAGGTCATCGACAACGGCGACGGATCGATCAGCCTGGCGTCGATCGAGGGCAAGCGCTTCCGCGAGATAGCGCCGAACCTGTGGCGCGAGGCCGGCGGCGTCCGCGAGCTCCTCGTCACCGGTACCGGCAGCGACCGCCAGATACTTGACAGCACCAACCCGGTCGGCGTCCTGCAGCCGGTATCGTTCGCCCGGAACGCCGACCTCAACCTGTGGATCGGTGGCCTGTCGGTCCTGCTGGTCTTGCTGACCGTGCTGTTCTGGCCGGTCGCAGCCTGGTTGCGGCGGACCCGCCCAGCCGCGCCCTCGGTCACCGGGCGCGCGGTCACGACGCGTCGGCTGACGCGCATCGCGGCGCTTGCCGACCTGGTCTATCTCGGCGGCTGGTACGCGATCGTGGCGCCGATCCTGTCGAACACCCTCGACGCGTATAACGACGGCATGGACGGCGTGATCCGGCTGATGCAGATTGCCGCGATCGTGCCGATCGTCGCGGCGATCATCGGTATCTGGAACGCCGTTACGATAGCGCGCTTCGGCAACGGCTGGGGCGTCAAGGCGCGGGCCGTCATCGTCGCCATGGCGCTTGCCGGCATCGTATGGATCGCGGCTCAGGGTGGGCTGATGAGCCTCGACCTCAACTATTGAGGCACAGCGGACGGGGCGTCAGCGGACGAAGCCAAGACCGAAGCGAACGCGGGTCTGATGCTTGTCATAGTCGAGCAGGTTCTCGCCGTAGCCAGTGAACGCCTGCCCGAACAGATAGAGGTTGAGGTTGGAGGCGATCAGCCGGTTGAGCGGGTAGGACGCGCTGACATCGATCGCGCCCTTGCCGCTGCCGAAGTTGAGGCGGCTGTTGGTGGTGACCCTCAGGCCATCGTCCTGGCCGATCTCGAGGAACAGGCCGGTGTTGCCGCGGTAGCGCCTGATGTCGGGGTTGTCGCTGAGGTCGCCGAAATAGGTCCATAGCCGGGGGCCGACGGACATGCGGTAGCTCCCGACCGGCAAGGTCGCGACGGGCTGCACATAAATGGTGTTGGCGCTTCGCGACGCATCGCCGTCGCGCCCGTTGGACTCGTGCGCGATGCCGAAGCGGCCACCGATGGCAAGTCCCGACGGCTTGACCGGCGCCGGGACGATGTAGAGCAGCTCGGGGTTGTAGTCGACGTTGCGGAAAGGCGACGACTTGGCGCCGAGGTCCCAGTAAAGCCGCTGGGTATAGGCGAAATGCACGCCGTCGAGCAGCGAGCGGCCGGTCCCGATTGCGCCACCCTGTCCGAACAACTGGTATTTAAAGCTGATCTGGATCTTGGCATCGGTATTGGTGCCGGGGCCATAGACCGCATAGATCGGCTGGTAGGCGGACAGGCTGCCGAGGAACGCGTTGCCGGTGTCACCGCTTGGAGAGCTGAGGCTCTGCTGCACGACGACTGGCGCGGTGGGTGCCGGGGCGGTTGACGCGGCAGCGGTTTGCTGGCCGGTGGCGGGCAGGGCGAGCGCAAAGCTTGGTCCATCGGGCAGCGACACCACGCCTTCGCCCGATCCCCGCGCGGGCAATGTGGCACGGTAGAGCTGGCGGGCGAAACCACCGGCGGGCATTGCGATGCGCAGCTCTCCGGCATCGCGCTCGAGCGTGATCGCCGAATGCGCCCCGCCCACTGCTAGGTCCGCCGTCAGCCGCGCCGGAGCCTCGAACTGCAGCGCTGTCGCCCCGGTGTTTAGGTACACGATCTCGATCGTCACCGTTCCACCGGCTTGCACCGGTCTGACCGCGCCGATCAGCGTTTGCACTGCGCCGGCGGCCAGCGTCGGGCCAGTTGCAGCACTCAGGAACAGGCCGATGGCCCAGGGCAACATGCGCGTCATCGCTACTCCGAACCTCGTGCGAGCGCTGGCATCGGTTGCGCAGCTGAGTCGCATATGAGGCGGCGTTTACAGCAGCAGCGCGCCGCGTGCCACAGGATCGTCCGCCGCCTTAGCCGCGGACGAGGCCGCGCTCGGTCAGGCGAAGGGCGCGCAGGTCGTTGCCGGTCTGCTTGGCGAACATCGCTGCAACGCTGTCGCTGAACGGGCGAAGGTTGCCTTCCTTCTGCGCCGACTGCCAGCCGGCGTGTAGCGTGACGAACAGCAGCTTCATCTCCTCGGCCAGGGCACCGCGCGTGGCGGGATCGTCGAACTGCGGATTAGTCGACAGGCTTTGCGCAACCTGGGCGCGGACCGACTGGATGGCGCGCGGATTTGGATCACCCAGTGAGTTGTTGGCGATCATCCAGCCGAGCGACGTATAGGCAGCGACGGCATCCGCGACGTCGTTCTCGCGCAGCCCGGTGCCGCTGATCAGGCTGCGATACGCCTTGGCATAGTCGACCCTAGCGAACTGCTGCTCCATCTGACGTGCCGCCTCGGGCGCAGTCCGCGCCGCGCGGGTGACATAGCCTTGCTGTGCCGCCCGGCGCAGAGCGGGGGTCGGGCGATAGGGCATGGCGATGTTAGCGGCGGCGGGCGAGGCGGGACGGTCGAAGACCGCGATCGGGCCACCAACCTGTCCGCCGAGCTGGCCTGCTAGCGGTCTGGCCGGTCCCGCCGCGCCGATATTGCGCGCGCCGCGCGAGCCAGGACGACCGACGTAGATGCCCGAGGTGCCGACATGCGCGCCGCCGTCGTACATCCCGCGGATGATGTTGGAATTGGTCGCGCCCTGGATGATCGCCGACTGCATCATCGGTGACGCGTCCATGTTCTGCGCCGATGCGGCGACCGGTACGATCATCGATGCGATCAGTCCGATTGCGAACGCCTTCACTGTCAGTCTCCTCGTCTCGACCTTGCCACCCCGAACGCCGACAGGGCGGGCGCATGGCACCCGCCCTCCAAACGCATGAGATGCAGTTTTAGCCCTTGCGCGCTGCCGTCGTCAGGCCTTCGCCGACCGACTTGATCGCGTTGGTGATGGCGCTCATCAGCATGTTGAACTGCTGCGTAAGAGCCTGGAAGTCGGACGACTGCTTGGGATCCTTCCAGTCGAGCGAGTTCGACTTGGAGGCCAGCTCGTCCGCCGCCGCGTTCGCCTGGCGACCCAGCGCCTCGGCGAGGACCATGAGCCAGCTGCCCTTGCTGGAGCCCTTGGCGCCGATGCCGCGGACGTTCCCGTCCTCGTCCGAGCCCTGCTGCGCGCCCTGCAGGATCTGGTTCTGGATGAAGTCCTCGACCGCCGACTGGACGTCGCGCTGGGCGCCGCCGATCTGGGCGGGCGACTGGCGGAACAGCTCACCGGCATCGGCGATCAACGACGCCGAGCCCTGCGCAGCCTGCGAATATTCCTGGGCCGCACCAGCCGGGTTGCCGGCCGCGATGTCCAGTCCGCCCTGCGCCGCGTCGATCATCGGCTGCGGCACGCCGAGCTGCTGGCCGACCTGCTGGAGGATTTCCTTGCCGACTTGCGTCGCAAGCTGCAACGCCACCTGGGCGATCAGGCTGGTGCCGCCCGTCGCCATGGCCAGTGCAGCCTGGGAAACCATCTGCATTGGATTGAAGCTGCCGATACCGAATGACATGTCCAAACTCCCTTGAAAAACCTGTCCGGCCGGGGGTCAGCGAGGCTACCCTCCTGTGTCCGACCGACGATGACTAACTACCGGCTACAACGGCGTCCTTCGATCAGCGATCCGATTAGTCGGCATAGTCGAAACGACTAGTCCGATGGGTAGAACAACAGGCCCGCCAGCGCCGCCAGCTCGCGCATGCCGTCGAGTTCGAGCTTGCGGCAGACGTTCGAAAGGTGAACCCGCACGGTGTTCTCGCTGATCAGCAGCAGCGTCGCGATGTCTGGATTGGCGCGGCCCCAGCCAAGGAAACGGACGCAGGTCAGCTCGGCAGGGGTCAGCTTGAGCAGGGTGGCGCGGTGGCGGGCCGGAACGCGCGCCGCCTCGACGATATGCTCGCCCAGCGTCACCGGCGGCGCGGATGGTCCGGCGACCGCGTCCGACGCCTTGAGTAACGCCGCGATGGCGGCGAGGCGCGGATCCTCGGGCGCGATCCCGCTCAATGCAGCCCGGCGAGCAGCGCCCGCAGCGCCGCCGGCCGGCTCAGAACGTCGTTGATCACCGCCTGGACGAAGCCGGTCAGCATCAGCAGGATCATCGCGGTGGCGACGAACGACTTGATCGACAGCGACAGCTGGAAAACGTTGAGCTGCTGGGCGAAGCGGTTGACCAGCCCAAGCCCGATGTCGATGACGAACAGCACCGCGAGGATCGGCGCCGACATCAGTGTCGCCAGCACCATCAGCCGCCCAAACTCCGCCTCGAACAGCCCCAGCCCGGCCGGCGCGAGGCGCGGGAAGCTGGCAGCGATCGGCCACACCGCATAGCTCTCGAGGATCACCCCGACGAGCAGCGACAGACCGCCGGAAAAGATGAAGACCAGGTTCGCCAGCCGCCCTAGGAAGGCGCCGTTGAGCGAGGTCTGGTGGCCCGACAGCGGATCGACGACCTGCGCCATCGTCGCGCCGACCTTGGCGTCGATGATCTGGCCCGCCGCCTCCAGCGCCCACAGCACCGCGCCGAAGAAGAAGCCGATGACCAGCCCGACGAATGCCTCCTTGGCGTACAGCGCGATCCAGCTGAGCGCGGTGAAATCGTGGAGATCCATCTTGGGCTGGAGCGCGAGCGACACCAGCCCGAGCGAGAACAGGATCGAATTGCGGACCAGCGCCGGGATCGTCTCGGTCGAGAACAGCGGCAGCAGCGCGAACGCCAGCGCGATCCGCGTCGAGGCGATGCCGAGCAGCAGCACCTGATCCGCCCAGGGTCCGAAGGCCATCCCGCCCATGTTGCTAGCGCCGAACCATCGCCGGGAACTCGGTGAACACGCGGTCGGTGAAGCGGTACAGCGACCCAGCGAGCAGCGACGCGGTCAGGAAGATGGTGATGACGATGGCGATGAATTTCAGCGTATATTGAAGCGTCTGCTCCTGCAGCTGGGTCGCGGCCTGGACGATGGCGACCAGCAAGCCGACGATCGACGCGGCGATGATCGGTGGCGCCGACAGGATCAGCACCAGCCACAGCGCATCGATGGTCAGGGAAACGACATCTGCGCCGATCATGTGTAGCTCAGCACCAGGCCATGGGCGAGCTTGACCCAGCCATCGACCAGCACGAACAGCAACAGCTTGAACGGCAAGGAGATCGTCGTCGGCGACAGCATCATCATGCCCATCGCCAGCAGGATGTTGGAGATCACCAAGTCGATGACCAGGAACGGCAGGAAGATCAAGAAGCCGATCTGGAAGGCCACCGACAGCTCGTTGACGACGAAGGCGGGCACGGCGATGACGAAGTCGCGGTCGCTCATCTCGATCGAGCGGGCCGGGTCGACGCGCTGGGCGGTGCGCAGGAAGAAGGCGCGCTCGTTGGGTCGGCTGTGCTTGAGCAGGAACTCGCGCAGCGGCTCCTTCGCCAGATTGACCGATTCCATCATGTTGGTGGTGCTCGATGTCACTCCGGTCAGGCCGTTGGGACCGCCGACCGCCTCCGCCATGCGCGCGCCGACGGGCTGCATCACGTACAGCGTCAGGACCAGCGCCAAGCCATTGAGGACGATGTTCGGCGGCACCTGCTGCAGCCCCAGCGCATTGCGCAACAGGCTGAGCACCACGACGATCTTGGTGAACGAGGTCACCATCACTGCGAAGAACGGTGCCAACGCCAGCGCGACGACGACCGCAAGCGCCGAGCCGGGGGTAAAGGTCGAAAGATCCATGACCTAGCCGACCGTGCCGGTGCGACCGGTGATCAGCACGCCGTACGCCTCGCCGACCGCGACCAGCTCGCCCGTCGCCACCGCCGCGCCGCCGATCTCCAGCGTCACCGGCATGGCGGCGCCGGCGATGCCGAGCGGCAGGACGCTGCCCGGCGTCAGCCGCGCCAGGTCGGCAAGGCTGACGCTGCCGCCGTCGATGCGCAGGCTCAGCGCGAGCCGCAGGTCTGGGTCGAGGTTGGCGTCTGGTGCATCACTCACTCGGGGCGTCCCTTGGTTTATCGTTATGGTTGCAGTGGCGGGGGCGAGGCGCGCGGGCCATCGCTGACCGGCGGTTTCGACCGCGCCGGCGAGTTCGCGCCCGCCGATCAGGACGAGGTCACCGACCGCGAGCGCCTCGATCCGGTGGCGGGCGAGGGTCGGGCCGGCGCCGAGGAAGCTGAAGCCGGTGACCAGCCGTCCGATCGACGCGTCGAAGCGGGCGGGCTGTGGCGGCGGGCTGAAGCCGGCGCTTTCGTCGAAGCCGAGGACGACGGCGTGATGGATGACGCCGGTCGCGTCGCGCGCTTCGACGTGGAGGCGCAGGGGCAACTCGGCGCGACCGATGCCGCTGGGGCGGAGCGCAACACCAAGGCAGCGCTCGACCGCCGCGATCAGCGGCTCCAGCCCGGCGAGCGTCGCCAGTGCCGAGACCGCATCGGGCTTGCCGTCGTCGCCGTGCAGCATCGGCACGCCGCCCTCGACCAGCAGCGGCGCGACCTCGATGTCGCCGCCGGGTGTGCTGAAGCGGATCGCGGCGGCTGCGTCGGCGTCCGCCAGCCGGGCGTGCAGCGCCAGCGAGCCGGCGGGCGCACCGTCGATCGCGGCCAGCAGGCGGGTCTGCAGCGCGGCCAGTCGCGGCTCGATCCGCGGCAGTCGCATGGCGAGGGCGGCATGGCTCATGGCAGCTCCACCGGTGGCACAGCGGTTTCGGGCCAGCGCGCCAGCAGCGTGATGCCGCCGGGCGTCACCCCGATCAGCAGGCGCTCGCCCTCGGCCTCGATCAGCATCACCCGCTCGCGCGTGCCGACCGGGAGGGCGCGCAGGAAGCGCAGTGCCCGGTCGGTGCCGGCGGGGCCGGTGCTGGCGCCGCTGATGCTGCGATCCTGCCATAGTTTCAGCAGTTTGATCGCGCCCCACGCCAGCCCGAGTACGAAGGCCAGGGCGAGGACGGTGGCGAGGATGCTGCCGAGCGCAGCGGTACCGGTCTCGCTCATTTACGGCGCTCGATCATCGCGTCGCGTTCCTTGCGGGCCCAGAGGATGATTTCGGCGATCGCCTCGAACATGTCGCGCGGCACTAGGTCGTTGATGACGCCGCGCTCGAACAGCGCGCGCGCCACGTCGATGTTGCGGATGATCGGCACGCCCGCCGACTCGGCCGCCTCGCGCATCGCCTGGGCCAGCGGGCCTTCGCCCTTGGCGGCGACGATCGGCACCGGGCAGGTCTCCGGATCATAGTCGAGTGCAATCGCCAGGTGGGTCGGATTGACGACCAGCACGTTGGCGGTGCGGGCGGCACCGACCGCGTTCTGGTTGGCGTATTCCTGATGCATCGCCTTGCGCTGCTGGCGAATGTAGGGATCGCCCTCATTCTCCTTCACCTCGTCGCGGATGTCGCGCAGGCTCATCCGCAACTTCTTGGTATAGCTGTGCTTCTGCCAGCTGATATCGACGATAGCGACGCCGACGAAGGCCGCCAGCGTCCACATCAGCATGCGCGCCGTCAGCGTGCCGGTTTCGCGCAGCGCTTCCGACGCCGCAGCCCGTCCGACACCCTGCATCGTCGGCATCGCGCCGGTCGGCAGCCCCGCGACGATCTCGGGCAGCGAAGCGCGCAGCACGAGGAAGGTGATCAGCAGCATCAACAACGCCTTGGCGACGGTCTTTGCCAGCTCGACGACATTGTCCATGCTGAACATCTTCTTCAGCCCCTCGATCGGATTAAGCTTGTCGAGTGACGGTGTCATTTTCTCGAAAGTGAAGATCGCGCCGGTCTGCATGAACTCGGCAAACAGGCCGACCAGCGCCGCAGGAATCATCGTTACTGCGGTGAGCAGGACGAATAGCCAGAACGCTGCGAAGCCGATGTCGGACCACGCCTGGGCGAACGGCAGGCCGCGTGCCACGGCATCGAAACTGGTGTTGAATAGCGCCGCCAGCCGGTCACCGGCAAAGCCCGCGCCGAAGGTCGTCAGCAGTAGCCAGGCGAACAATCCCGCCACCGAAGTCAGGTCTTTTGACTTGACAACGTCACCCTTTTTACGCGCATCGGAGATGCGCTTTTGGGTCGGTGCTTCGGTCTTGTCGCCGCCGTCATTCTTTTCGGCCATGTCCGCCCCTCAACCAGGTTTTCTCGCACGATGTACCCGATCGGTACGCACGACGTTCGGTGCGATCACCCCCTTTTGATATTAGACTAGCGAGAGAAGGCGCTGAGCGGAAGTTTCGAATAGCTGCAAGGCGCTGTTTGACATAAATTATTCACGGAGCCTACCTTATAACCAGTCAATGAGGCGTCGATACTGTGGAACTAACAAAGTCGTTATAGGTTCGTTCCGAATAATTCTTGTGGAGCCGATGTGCAGTTGCGGGGCGTCTCGATCTATTGTGCGCTGGGCGCCTGCGTCCTTGTCGGGCTGAGTCCGGCGCCTGTGCTGGCGGCCTGCGCGGGGCTCTCCGCCGGGGCAATTTCGGCAAAGTTTAGCGAGGCGGCGCTGTCCTGCGGTGCGGCGACCGAGGGCGCTGTTCAGGCACCCGCCACCGCATTTGTCGACACCCCGCGCAGCGTCGGTATCCGCTACAGCGTCCCCGCCAGACGGGCGTCGCGCTACGCCCGCCCGCGCCGGGGCTCGGCCGGCGGCGACACTATCGTCCGAGTCTCGCAACGCTACCGAATCGACCCGCTGCTGCTCCATGCCATCGTCGCAAAGGAGTCCGCCTATCGGCCCGGCGCAATCTCCTCGAAAGGCGCGCTTGGCCTGATGCAGGTCATGCCCAACACCGCCCGGAGCCTCGGCGTCCGCGACCCGCGAATGATGCTGACCGACCAGGAGCTCAGCCTGTCGACCGGCGCCTCGTACCTCAAGCAATTGCAGGGCCGCTTCGGCAACGACGTGCCCGCCGTGCTCGCCGCCTATAACGCCGGGCCGGGTGCGGTGCAGCGTTACGGCCGTGCCGTGCCCTATGCCGAGACGCGCAACTACGTCTCCACCATCATGTCGCGCTACCGCAGCGCGCGGGGCGGGCGATGAGCGCCGAACGCTTCCTCAACATCGGCGTCCCGGGCGCGCGCTCGTCGATCGCCAGCCGCTTTGCCGACGTCATACTGGTCGCGGGCGTGGTGTCGATCATCGCGCTGATGATCCTGCCGCTGCCGTACTGGCTGATCGACACGCTGGTGGCGTTCAACATCACCTTCGGCGTGCTGCTCCTGCTGACCACGCTGTACGTCCGCACGCCGCTGGACTTCAGTGCGTTCCCGTCGATCCTGCTGGTGACGACGCTGTTCCGGCTGGCGCTATCGGTCAGTACGACGCGAATGATCCTGCTCAACGCCCACGCCGGCAAGATCATCACGGCGTTCGGCACGATGGTGGCGGGCGGCAATCTGGTCGTCGGCATCGTCGTCTACATCATCATCGTCGTCGTCCAGTTCATCGTCATCGCCAAGGGTGCCGAGCGCGTTGCCGAGGTCGCGGCGCGCTTTTCGCTCGATTCGATGCCCGGCAAACAGTTGTCGATCGACTCCGACCTGCGCTCCGGCCTGATCGACAAGGACGAGGCGCGCCGCCGCCGCCGGACGCTGGAGCTCGAGTCGAAGCTGCACGGGTCGCTCGACGGCGCGATGAAATTCGTCAAGGGCGACGCCATCGCCTCGATCGTCATCGTCGTCATCAACCTGATCGGCGGCATCACCATCGGCGTCTTCCAGCGCGGCCTCGATTTCGGCCATGCGGCGCACACCTATTCGATCCTGACCATCGGCGAGGGCCTGGTCGCGCAGATCCCGGCGCTGCTCGCGGCGATGGCGGCGGGTCTGCTGGTGACGCGCTCGACCGACGAGGAGCGCTCGCAGCACCTCGGCGAGGCGATCCGCTTCCAACTCGCGGCAAACCCGCGCGTGCTGGTCTTCGTCGGCGGCATCGCGATTTTGATGGCCTTCGTGCCCGGCTTCCCGGCGCCTGTGTTCATCGGGCTGGGCGGCGCGCTGATGATCGCCGGCGCCGCGACCCACCCTCGCATGAAGCCTCGCTTCGACCGCTTCGTCGCGCCGTTGCAGGCGCAAATCCAGCGCGGCCCGACGCCGGCGCCCGCGACTTTGCTCGCAGCGCCTGCCGAGCCGAAGCCGGTGGTGCCGCTGCTCCTCCAGCTGCAGATGCCGCAGACTGCTGTGGAGGCGGCGTCGATCAACGTCGCGCTGACTGCGATGCTCGACACGCTGCAATACCGCGTTGGCGTACCTTTGCCGGGGATGCAGCTCCACTTCGAAACCGCTGGCGAGGAGCGACGCTGGACCCTGCTCGCGTTCGAGACCGCCATCGGTCGCGGCGAGTTCGAGGCCGGCGACGAGGGCGCGGCGGCACTGGTCGCCACCGTCCGCGACACGCTACGCCGGCACCTGTCGATGTTCATGGGCGTGCAGGAGGCGACCGCGATCCTCAACAAGGTCGGCAACGACTATCCCGAGGTCGTCAAGGAAGCCGTCCGCACCGTCCCGACGACGCGGATCGCCGAGGTGTTGCGCCGCCTGCTCGAGGAGGAGGTCCCGCTGCGCAGCATGCGCGACGTGCTGGAGGGCATTGCCGAGGCCGGGGCGCAGGAGCGCGAGCCGGCGCGCATCGCCGACATCACCCGCGTCACCCTCAAGCGCTACCTGATCAGCGCCTATGCCAGCGACGGGCTGCTCAAGGCGCTGGTCGTGTCGTCGGAGCTGGAGGACATGATCCGCGGCTCGGTACGCACCGTCGACGGCGTCGAGCGGCTGGCGTTCGAGCCCGACCAGGCGCGTGACCTGGTGGCGTCGATCCAGGACGCCTTCCACTCGACCGGGGCGAGCGTGTTGCTGACCGGCTTCGACATCCGCCGGGCGCTGCGCAAGCTGATCGAGCCCGACCTGTTCGACCTGCCGGTGCTCGCCTTCAACGAACTCACGCCAACGATCAAGCTCGAGGTCGTCGGCCAGATCCGGGTGCCCGTCAGGCAACTCGGCAATTCGGGCGCGCTAGCCGCAGAATGATGCAGCGCGACAAAGGGAGATTTCCATTGCGTAACCAGATGCTCGCAGCCACCAGCTGCGTCCTGCTCGCGACTACGGGACCGTCCGTCGCCGCACCCGTGCCGTCAGGACTGCCCGCCGTCTCGATCACCGCTCGCGACGAGCCGATCGCGGTGTTCCTGAAGGACCTGTTCAACCAGGCCGGGCAGACCGTGGTGACCTCGCCGGCGCTGACCGGCACAGTCAACGGCGTCTTCAACGGCCCCGGCGACAAGGTGCTGCGCGACGTTTCCCGCGCCTTCAACCTGGTCAGCTATTTCGACGGCAGCGCAGTCTACGTCTACGCCTCGTCGGAACTCAGCTCCAAAACCATCGATACCGGCCCTAACGGTGGCCCGCGACTGGTCCGCGCCGTCGCCGGCCTCGGCATCGTCGGCGACCGCAATTTTATCCGCGGTGGCGGGGCCAACAGTGTCGTCGCCACCGGCACGCCGCGCTTCATCGAGCAGATCACCGAACTGGCGCGCAGCGTCGTGCCGGGTCAGGGATTGCCGAGCTACAACAGTGCCGCCGCCGTCGAGCCGCGCACCGTGCCGCTGGAATTCCGCGTCTTCTACCTGCGTTACGCCCGCGCCGAGGACACGTCGGTATCGGCGGGTGGGCGCGAGGTCCGCATTCCTGGCGTTGCGACGATCCTACGCGGGCTGGTGCTCGATCCCCGCGACCGCGCGGCTTATGGCGCGACCAGCTATGGCTCGCGCCCGATCCGTCAGTCGGCGCAGCGTGTCGGCGGCACCGGGCTGGCCGGCGTTCCGGCCGACGATACCCAGTCGTCGATCCTCGGCCTGCCGCCGGTCGGCAGCGTCCAGCAGCAGCCGCAGCAATATTTGGGCGACAGTGACGGCCCGGTCCCGGCCTCGACCACCGATGTCGTGCGGATCGAGGCCAACCCGACGATGAACGCGATCATCGTCCGCGACGCGCCCAGCCGCATGGCCGCCTATGAAGGGCTGATCAAGGCGATCGACGTCGAGCCGCAGCTCGTCGAGATCGAGGCGACGATCATCGACATCAACACCACCAAGCTGCGCCAGCTCGGCATCGACTTCCGCTTCGGCTCGGGCGGCTTCGGCGCCCTGTTCGGCCAGGGCAACGCCACCGATCTCGCGCTGACGCCCAATTTCGGCGTGTCGCGCCGCCAGCAGGGGCAGGATATCGCGCCGACCGCTGCCGGCCTCGCACTTTCCACGGTGATCGGGCCGGGCCGCGAGTTCCTGTCGCGGATTAACGCGCTGGAGCAGAAAGGCGCTGCCCGTGTCGTGTCGCGCCCGCAGGTCATGACCATGTCCAACATGGAGGCGGTGTTCGATCGGACGCGCACCTTCTACGTTCGCGTCGCCGGCCGCCAGAACGTCGACCTGTTCAACGTCACCGCGGGCACGACGTTGCGGGTAAATCCTTCGGTGTTCCGCGACCAGGGCCAGACCCGCATCCGGGTGCTGGTCGGCATCGAGGACGGCAGCCTGTCGGGCGATGTCGTCGATTCGATCCCGATCGTTGACCGTGCCAGCGTCAACACCCAGGCGCTGATCCTTGAGGGCGAGAGCCTCTTGCTCGGCGGCCTGACCGCGGACACCGATACAAACGACGTCAACAAGGTGCCGCTGCTCGGCGACATCCCGCTGCTCGGCAATCTGTTCAAGAAGCAGCAGAAGACCCGCGCCCGGACCGAGCGGCTGTTCCTGATCACGCCGCGGCTGGTGACGCTCGGCTCGCGCGCTGCGACACAGGTGACCGTCGTGCCGACCCTGCCGCCGATGGCACCGCGCTGAGGCGGCTGGCATGGCCGACAGCGAATCTCCACCAGGCCTGGGCGAGACCAAGCCGCCCGCCGTCGTCAGCGACGGCAAGATCCCCGCGAGCGCGTCCGATGCAAGGTCGCTCGTGGTGCGTGTCCTCAACGGCACGCGCGCCGGGTCGGAGGCGGCGTTGCCGGCCAGCGGTCGCGCCTCGATCGGCTATGAATATTGGCACGACGTCGTTGTTCGCGACGCCTCGGCCAAGGGTTGCGCCGTCGAGATCGAGACCGGCGACGACGGCGTGGCGCGGCTGACCGTGCTCGACGGCTCGGCGCTGTTGCTCGGCTCGACGCTGCGCAGCGGCGACCAGGCGGTGCTGCCGGCCTATGTGCCGGTGGCGATCGGCGATGTCGCCTTCGCCTATGGCAATCCCGGGTCGGCGCGCTGGACCGACGCCACTTCGATCGTCGACAGCACCCGGCCAAATCCGTCGGAGGAGGGCGAGCCTGTCCTCGCCGCCAACTCGCTCGCCGATGGCTGGCGTGCCAGCCTGCGCGACAGCAGCGGCGGGCGGCTCGGCCGTGCGCTCAATCCACGCGCCATCATTGGCATCGTGCTGGCGATCCTCATCGTCATCGCCGCCGGGCCGGCGATCGACGCGCTGCACATCGGCGGCACCGCGGCGGAACGCACCCAGCGCGCCCTGATTGCATCCGGCTATTCGACCGTCACGGTCAAGGACGGCCCCGACGACACCATCCTGGTCGGCGGCTACGTTCCGACAGACAACGACCGCCAGCGCGTCCAGTCGCTGATCGAGGCAAAGGCGCTGCGCGCCACCATGTCGGTCGAGACCGGCGATGAACTGGCGCGCTCGACCGCCGACGTCGCCCGTATGAACGGGGTTGAGGCGCGCACCCGGGCACTACGCTCAGGCGTCGTCGAACTGACCACCGCGCCGATGGACGCCGATGGCCGCAAGCGCATCGAGGGCTTTATCCGCCGCGACGTGCCCGGTTTGAAGCAGCTGGTGTTTGCCGAGGATCAGGGCATGTCGGCCCCGGACGAGGTCAAGACGCTGCAAGACGCGACCAAACGCGTCGCGTCCGTCGTCGGCGGCGACCCCGCCTATATCGTCACCGTCGACGGGGCTCGTTACTTTCCCGGCGCGATACTGCCGTCAGGACACCGGCTCGTCGCGATAGCGGAACAAACCGTCGTATTAGAGCGTAACGGACACCAGGTTAAGCTGAAATTCTGATACTGTTGTTTTGAAGATACAGTCGCTTAGGAGATGTACGATGGCTGATTCGATCACCGGTACGACCAACACGACGGCACAGCTTCAGGCCCTCGCGGGCTCACCGATGACGACCCAGCGCGAGAAGGGCGCGGGCGGCGAGAGCTGGTACGAGGCGATGGCAACGGCATGGGGCCAGACGCTCGACAACCAGGCGAACACCATCAGCACGATGTCCGACAACCTTGGTTCCGGCGGTGAGTCCCCGTCTGAAATCACCAAGCTGACCGCAGAGTCGATGCGGATGGGCTTCCTGTCGAACTCGTCGTCTTCGTCGCTCGACTCGGTCGGCAAGGCCTTGGAGACGATGGCGCGCAAGGGCTGATCCGACAGCCTCGCTCGTCGTTGCACTACAGGGAGTAGCCTATGTCGATCGAAGCAGTCGCGGCGGCCGTCGCGCCGCCGGAGACCAATATCCAGACCGTGCAGGCGGGCTTTGGCGCCGGCGTGTCCGACGTCACCAGTTTCTCGGGTTCGATGCATGCCGCTGGGGCAAATGCCGCAAACGCGCCGCAGATTGCCGGCGCGGTGCAGGGCATCGGCGCAACCCTGGAGGTCAGCCCGGCCATGAAGGCAATGTTCAACCAGCTGGAGAAGGTCAACGGCGAGGCTAGGTCGGTGTCCGACTATGCCAAGACCGCCCAAGCCTCGGATGGCACCATGACACCCGGAGAGATCGTCCAGCTGACGGTGCGCTGCCAGGAGTTCATGTTCCACTGCCAGTTGACCTCGAACATCGCCAATCGAACGTCCGACGGCGTCCAGCAGCTCTTCCGCCAGCAATCCTGAGGATAAGATGCCGGGGGTTGGCATGAAGGTGCAGTTGCGCCGCTGGTCGGTGGTCGGCGCGCTGCTGTTGAGTCTGGCCGCCTGCGGGCGGTCGGAGCTTTACGGCAAGCTTACGGAAACGCAGGCCAATGAGATGGTCGCGATCCTTCAGAACGCCGGGATTTCGGCGGAGAAGGACAGTGCCGGCGAAGCGGGATTCTCGATCTCGACCTCGCAGGAGGATTTCGCCCGCGCCGTCCAGACCTTGAAGGCGCAAGGCTATCCGCGCGACGAGTTCGCGTCGCTAGGGACGGTGTTCAAGAAGGAGGGCTTCGTCTCCTCGCCGCTGGAGGAGCGTGCCCGGCTGGTCTTCGGACTGAGCCAGGAGTTGTCGAACACGGTCAGCCAGATCGATGGCGTCGTCCAGGCGCGCGTTCAGCTGGCGATGCCGGAGGCCGATCCGCTGTCCGACAAGATCAAGCCGTCGTCGGCCTCGGTGTTCATCAAATACCGTCCCGGATCGTCGCCGGAGAAGCAGGTCGGGCAGATCAAGTCGCTGATGGTCAACGCCGTCGAAGGGCTGACCTATGAGAATGTCACCGTCGCGATGTTCCCGGCGCAACCGCTGCCGGTCGCCGTCGCGCCTTCGGGTGGCGAGCGCATGGCGGCCAATCTCAAGCTGCTCGCGGTGCCGATCGCGCTGCTACTGGCGCTGTTCCTCGGCTGGCCGACATTTCGACGCTGGCAGTTGCGCCGCCGGGCGCTGGTGCCGCGGACTCCCGAATGAGCACCGCCGACCGCGCGCGGCTGGCGACGATCGCCGCTGCGCTGGCGGGTGACGGGCAGGACGCGCGCGCCGCTGCCCTGGGCCGAGCGCTGGCTGGCAAGGTGCGCGCTTCGGTAAGGTTCGAGGACGTTGCAAACGCGCCGGAGTGGCTGACGCTGCCGCCGCCGGAGCGCCGCCGTCTCGGTCACCGCGCAGCGCTCGCAGCGATCGCGCCGGCGCTGGCGGCCTCGGTCGACGGTGCCTGGCTGGGCGGGCTGGCGCAGGTTGCGGGCGAGGATGAAGTCGACCGCGCGATGGCGCTGGCTCCAAGGGCGGCGATGACGCTGCCGGTGTTTCGCGCGGAGGAGCTTGAGGCAGTTGCGGGCGGGCTGCTCCGTGCCGCCGCACCGGCCGCGTTGCGCGATTTCGCCGGGCCGGACACCGGGCGCGACATGGACCGCACGACCGCCGCAGCCGCACTGGCGCTGGCGCGATGACCTTGTACGTGATCCACGCCGGGGCCGCCGCGACGCTGGCCAGTGACGATCCGGTGATCGCCGCCGCCGACCTTGGTATCCTGCGCTCCGCCAACGAGGCGCTGCTCCGCGCCGATGCGATCGGTGATGCGGTGGCGGCGAGTGCGGAGGCGGTGCGGGTCAAGGCTGAGGCTGCCGGTACTGCGACAGGATTGGCCGCGGGGCGCGAAGCTGCGGCGGCAGAGGCGCGCGCGCATTTGCTCGACCTGACCGCGCGTGCCGCCGCCGACCGGGCGATCGCGCGGAGTGACGTGTCGAGGCTGGCGCTGGAGGTAGTGCGGCGCATCGCCGGCGGCATCGGCCCGGTCGACACCGTTGCCGCCCTGGCCGAGCGCGCCGCCGCCGATCTGCTGCCCGAGACCGTCGCTACCGTGCGCGTACCTACTGCCGCGGTCGCCGCGACCAGCGCCCGCTTGACCGGATTTGCGGGCCTGACCGTTCTCGGCGACGGTGCGCTAGGCGACAACGACTGCATAATCGAGACGCCGCTGGGGATCAGCCACGCCGGGCTGGACGTCCAGATCGCCGCGGTTGAGCGTGCCTGGAGCCTCGCCGATGCAGGCTGACACCACCGAACGGCTTCTCGCCGAACTCCAGCGCTCGGTCACGATCGAGCATCGCGGCCGCGTCGTCTCGGCGCTCGGCACCACCATCCGCGTCACCGGCATCGAGGCGCGCATCGGCCAGACCTGCGAGTTGATCGAGCCCTCGACCGGGCTGTCGGTCGCCGCCGAGGTCGTCGGGCTGGCGGGCGAGGCAGCGATCCTGACGCCATTGGGCGAACTCCGCGGACTGTCGGCCGGTGCCGAGGTCATCGTCCGCGAGACCCAGGCGGTAATCGCGTTCGGCGACGCGCTTCTCGGTCGCGTCCTCGACGGCCGCGGTCGCCCGATTGACGACGGTCCGCCGCTGCCTCGCGGTATGGTCGAGCAGCCGCTCTACGCCGCCGCGCCGCCGCCGATGCAGCGCGCCACCATCGACGCCGCGCTGCCGACCGGCATCCGTGTCATAGACGGACTGCTTACCCTCGGCCTCGGCCAACGCATGGGTGTGTTCGCGGCGGCTGGTGGTGGCAAGTCGACCCTGATGGGCATGCTGGCGCGCCACGCCTCGGCCGATGTCATCGTCATCGCGCTGATCGGCGAGCGTGGCCGCGAGGTCCGCGAGTTCATCGAGGACGCCCTCGGTCCCGACGGCCTGGCGCGCTCGGTCGTCGTCTGCGCCACCTCCGACCGCTCGGCGATGGAGCGGGTCCGCGCCGCCCACCACGCTACCGCCATCGCCGAAGGCTTCCGCGCGCAGGGCAAGCGCGTGCTGCTGCTGGTGGACTCGGTCACCCGCTTCGCCCGCGCCCTGCGTGAGATCGGGCTGGCCGCCGGGGAGCCTGCCGTGCGCCGCGGCTTCCCGCCCTCGGTGTTCGCCGAGCTGCCCCGCCTGTTCGAGCGCGCCGGCACCGACGCCACCGGCTCGATCACCGCGATCTACACCGTGCTGCTGGAGGACGAGGAGGGCGGCGACCCGATCGGCGAGGAGGTGCGCTCGATCCTCGACGGCCATGTCGTGCTGTCGCGCAAGCTCGGCAGCGCCGGCCACTATCCCGCCGTCGACGTGCTCGCCAGCCTGAGCCGCTTGTTTACCCGCATCGCGAGCCCGGAACACCGGGCCGCTGCGACCCGCGTCCGCGCCCTGCTGGCGAAATACGCCGAGATCGAGTTCCTCGTTCAGGTCGGCGAGTACAAGCCGGGCAGCGACCCCCTGGCCGACGCCGCGCTAGCTGCCAAGCCCGAGATCGACGCGCTGCTCCGGCAGGAGTCAGACGACGCTGCCGATTTCGCCGCTACCACTGCGATGCTGCGGGCTGTCGCCGGATGAGCCGGGCCGACCTGTCCCGCGCCCGCCAGCTGGTGCGCCTGCGCGACATCGCCTTCGAGCGTGCCCTGCGCGACCTTGGCGAGGCGACCGGGGCGTTGGACCTTGCCGACGCCGCTGTCACCCGCGCCATCGCCCGCCGCGAGGCCGCGGCCGCGCATCATGTCGAGACCCGCGCTGCGCTGGTCGAGGCCCCCGCGGACGCCGCCACCGGGCTAGCTCGCATCGCCGTCGCCGCCGAGCGCGAGACCGCCGCCATCTCTGCTGCGGACGAGGCCGAGCTTGCCCGCCGTGCCGCCGAGGACCTGGTCATTACCGCGCGCGCGACCGTCCGCAAGGCGCGCGCCCGCCTCGACGCGATGACCGGGCGATCCGACACGCTGTTGCGCACCGTCGTCCGCGCCGACGAGGAACGCGCCACCATCGAAACCGAAGAAGGAGCCGCCGCAATGCGGAGCGCAGCATGAGCATCGGTCCGGTCAGCGCGCCCCAGCGCACCTCCAACCCGACCCCGACCCGCGAGGTCTCCCGCACACCCGGCTCGACGCCGCACCCCGACGCCAAGGCGCTGGCCGACGAGTTCACCGCCGCCGCCCGCCGCGGGCAATTGCCGATGGGCGGCCCAAAGGGCATGCCGACCGCCAAGGACGGCAAGCCGTTGCGCCTCGGCCCCGATGGCAAGCCGCTGCCCGCGCCGACGATGACCACCGTGAAGTCGCTCGGCTATGGAAAGGGCGAGGGCCAGGATTCGCTCAGCGAGACGCGGCGAGACGACAGTGCGCTGTCGACCCAGTTGCTCGGCCAGTCGCCGCTGTCGGGGGCCGGCGCGATGCAGGCGCCGCAGCCCGTTGCCGCGCATGTCGATCCGAGCGTCTTCGCCGACATGTTGACGAACATCTGGACCCGCGAGCAGAACAAGACCGCCCGCGAAGTCCGCGTCAGCTTCGGCGACGAGGCGTGGCCGGCCACCGGCGCGACGTTGCTAAGGCTCGACGACGGCAGCCTGCGGGTCACCGTCTCCGTCGGCCATCGCGGCGCCGACCTCGGCAGCGGGCTGGACGACTTGCGTGACCGCATGAACGCCCGCGGGCTGAACGTCGCGGACATCGCGGTGGAAACAGACTGACCTAGTCGTTCCGACTAGAGACGGCCCACGTCTCGCATCGCTAACCTCCACATGAGAAGTGGAGCTTGTGATGACTGCCGTCAGTGCCGTCCAGAACCAGACCCAGGCCGCCCCCAGCGATGGTGGACGCGGCTATATCGTCAAGCCCGGTGACACGCTGAGCGGCATCGCCGCGTCGCACGGGGTATCGCTCGCCGCGCTGGAGAAAGCCAACCCGAACATCCTGCACCCGGACCTCATTCGTCCCGGCCAGCATGTCAGCATCCCGTCGGGGGACGGGGGTGCTCCGGCCAGTTATACTGTCCAGCGCGGCGATACGCTGTCGGGCATCGCTGCCCGCTACGGTCTCGACACCAATGCCCTGGCGCGGTCCAACCATCTCGCCAATCCCAACCTGATCGTCACCGGCCAGACGCTTCGCCTCGACGGCAAGGCGTCTGTGTCCGGCGGCGGTGGCACTGCTCCGACCACGCCGGGTCCCGGCGCGGGCAGCAGCAATGCCGCCGCGGTCGCCGAGAAATACCTCGGTCAGAACGCCTCGTCGTTGAAGGTCAACCGCAACGACAATTTGCCGATGGACCCCAACGTGCCGTCCGACGTGTGCTGCGCCAACTTCGTCTCGGCAGTGCTGACCGAGGCCGGGCAGTTGCCGGCCAACCTTCACACCGATTCGGTGGCGACGCTCAACACGACGCTGCGCAACCAGGGCTGGACCCCGGTCAGCGCCAGCAACGCGCGTCCCGGCGACGTCGTCATCATTCAGAGCCACGGCATCTCGCACACCGTCATGGTGTCGGGCCCCGGCCAGTATATCGGCTCCAACAATCGCAACGCCGACGGCAGCCAGCAGATCAGCCACGGCAATCTCAGCTGGGCGGTCGACAATGGCGGCGTCATCCTGCGCGCCCCGGCCAGCGTCACCGCGCCCGCCGCGGGCACCCCGTCCACCGGCGGCACCGCACCCGTTGGTCCGGCTGCCGCCGGCCATCAGGGTCGCATCGACCAGGCCGTCAGCTATTTCCAGGGTCAGGGCTGGAGCCGCAACCAGGCCATCGGCATCGTCGCCAACCTCGATGCCGAGAGCAATATGGAGGCAGGCATCCGGCAGCATGGCGGCGGGCCAGGTTATGGCCTGGCACAATGGGAAGGCCCGCGACAGGCTGCTTTCGCCGCCTGGGCCGGACACTCGATCCAGGGCTCGACCTTCTCCGAGCAGCTCGGTTTCATCCAGCACGAGCTGACCACCAGCGAAGCAGGTGCCGGACGGGCGCTCCGCGGTGCGACCGGAGCGGGCGAGGCGGCCTCGATCGTCACCCGCCTGTACGAGCGACCCGCCGACACCGCCGGCGAAGCCTCGCGCCGTGCCGACCGGGCCGAGGCGATCGCCCGGCGCTAGATCCGGCGGCAAGAGGGTGTCGGGGAACGACCGGTCGGGCCGGGGCATTAATCAGCGATGATCAGCTTGATGTTCGCCCTCGCCATGGCCACCGCACCCGCCGCCGCGGTGCCCGCCACCTGCAGCCTAGATTATGGCAAGCCAGTGCCGTGCCGCGTCGCCGACCGAGTCGACGCCAATGGCGGCCATGCGACGACGTTCACGATGGGCCAGCGAAGCCTGAAGTTCGTCGGCAAGTCGCAGACCGGCTGGTGGTCCGGCACCCTCGACGGCAAGCCCGCGATGGGTGTCGAGCTCAACCGCGGCCATGTCCGCTTCAGCACGACCGACCTGGCGACCAGCTTCGACTATTGGTTCACCGGCCAGGAACACGGGACGTATTGAGACGGCTGCTTCCTTGGCGACGCGCCGCCGCCTAGGCCATCCTAACTGACGCTTGGCGTTGCGGGAGGGAGAAGCAAACCGCCCGCCTACTAGAGCCCTTACGAACTTAGATAGGGAGGGCCGAGGTTGGGCTTTTCGGCGAACCGGCCTAACCCCTAATCGCCGAACAGTTCCACCGGCGCCCTGTACTTCGCGGCCCAGCCGCTCCACGCCACGTCGGTCGGCCCGACGGCGCTGGTCACCACATCCCAGCTCCCTTCACGCCTCGCGAGCAGGGCGGCGTAGCGGTGCGATACGAAGCCCTGCGCCGCCGCGCTCGCCAGCCTGGTGCCGGCGTAATCCAGCGGACGACCCTCGCCGTCCTGCATCGTCGCCAGCAGGAAGGCCTGGTCCCCGGACACTTTCAGCCGGTCGACCAGGAACTTGACGGGCTTGCCGAGGTCGGCCTCGAGCGGCGTCCGCGCCGCCTCGAGCAGCACGGCGCGGTCGGCGTTGGCGGGGGTAGAAATGGCCATGGCGGCAATCAGCGCTCCTTGTAGGATCATCAATGCAGGCGCTCCATGTCGACTTCGTAGCGCATGTTGGCGTGGAACGTCCGCGCTGCCGCCCGCACGCCGGGGTCGACCATCGCGCCGCGCGCCACTTCGTCGAGTTGCTCGAAGGCATGACGCCCGTGGCGGCGGGATTCAAATAGCGGGCGCGAGGCATGGAAAACCTGCCGATCGGCACCGGGCAGGGCGGCGAGGCAGGCCAGCTCGGTCACGACGCTGCGCAGAGCCGCCGGGCCGAACCGCTGGCTGCGCAGCCGGCCGCGGGTCTGCCACTGGACCGGCCAGCTGCGCCGGAACTCCGCGAGCAGCACGTCGGTCGTCGCGGGCGTGTTCTCCAGCGGGGTGATGCGGGCGATGATGGCGCAGGCTGGCGGCCCGGCCCAGGTCGCCAGCTGCACCGGCGCACGGCCATCGATCGGCGGCGACGGCGCAGCGACGGCAACGACCGGCGGCGCGACCGCAGCGATGCGACCGGCATCATAGCGATAGGTGACATTCACCGGGCTGCCTGCGCCCGCCGGCATCGTCACGGTCAGGCGGCCGGCGTCGAGGCTGGCCGTCGCGCCGGGGGCACAGCTGCCGAAGCGCGGGCTGAGGCGAAGCTTGCGGGCCGGGCCGACCTCGGCGATCTCGTAGCGGATCGCGCAGGCGCTGCCGGCCGGACCGGCGATGCCGAGCAGATAATAGTCTGTGGCGCCCGACCGGCAGGCAGCATGGATGGTGGCCGAGGCGACGTCGGGCTTGAGGCGCATGACCGGGCGGTCATCTAGGCGCAACTCGCGCCGGGCATCGGAGCCGGCGACGGTGAGCACGCCATTGCCGCCGGTGGCACTGCCGGCGCCCCCGATCGGCAAGGTTTCGCAGCTGGGCGCCAAGGTGGCAGGTTGCGCCTGGGCCAGCGCGCCAGTGGTGCAGCACGCTGCAGCAGCAATCGTGGTCAGTGCCAGTTTCATATAATCCCCCATGTCGGTGCCGTAACGCATGGGCCCTGCGGTGGTGCCGTCATGCCGTGCGCGCGCCGGCCAGCCTGGCTTCGTCGGCGAGGCGCTCGACGACGCGATCGCGGTCGAAGGGCTGGACATCGGGATAGTGGACCAGGCCGCCATCGGCATCGCGACGGGCGCGCTCGGCGAATAGTGCGGCGATGATATCCCCGTCACTGGCGTGGACCGGGTCGATGACTTGCATGATATTGTCGAGTATGTCGTTGCCGCTCGGATCGCGGAACGGGCCGTGCTCCAGCGCCGTCGCCCAGACGACATCGCGCAGCGCCGCCGACCGGTCGGACAGCCGGATGCCCGCGTCGAGGAAGCGCAAGGCCATGATATCGTACCAGATCGCGTGAAGATACGGCCGATCGGTGCCGTCGGGATTGCGCTCCGCCTCGCCAAACGAGCTGCCCTGCTCCAGGGGGCCTGCGGGATGCCCCGCCGGCATGTCGCGACCGTCCGCCGGCTGGGCCGCCGCCGCGCCAGCTGCCGAGGCTGCCGCCGCCAAGGAGATGTAAATGCCGGTCAGGGTAACGTCGTGCCCGGCGCGCGCCTCGACCGCCCCGGTCAATGGCACCGCGCTGGTCGCCGTGCTGCCCGCAAAGCCGGTCGTCGTCCGCAGCTCGACCAGCATCGCCCCGTCCACCCGGCGGTACTCGACGACTGCACCCGTCGGCGCCTGCCCCGGCGTGGCGATCAGTCCACCGAATATGTTGGCCAATCCGACGAACGACACCGCCACCGGTCGGCTACCCACCGACGCCGTCGTCAGTGTTCCGGCATTGGTCACAGCGGCGCCGACCGCGATCCCACGCGCCGCGGCCGTCGCCCCGCTCGGCCCTTCGATCCGCTGCGCAATTCCGGTCGCCGCTACTGGATCGCGCACCGCCGCTACGCCCCGGCTGTCCGCGCCGCCATCGACCCGCGCCACCAACGTCGCATCCCCGGCCTTCAGCGCGATCTCCGCCCGCACCGCCGGCGCCACCACTGCCGAACTGCCCACCGCGAACCGCGTCGCAACCTCGGAATATGGATCGCCGACCCGCACGCTCATGCCGCGGTCAGCGACCGGCGAGGGGTCCGACGGCACAGCTCCCGTGGTCGCCCTGAATCTCGCCAGCGCGTCTGGCCCATTGAGAAGATTGTCGACCCCGGATGCCGAGTTGAGCACCCGGTCCAGTCCGACATGAACCGAGGTTCCGGCCAGCAATGTGCCTGGCGCCAGGTCCGCTTCCGGCGTTCCGCCGCCACCGACGCTGAGTTGCAGGTCGACATCGACGCCCTGCCTGAGATCGACCAGCGTCCTTGCCGTCAGGTCGACCCGGGGCAGGATACCCATAGTGCTTTCCGTCAGCGGTTCAGCGCATCAACCATCCGCGCCGCGGTTTCGATCCGGCTGGTGACGCCGTCGATCCCGTCGGAACCGGTTGAAACGGCGCTGTCGAGCGCTGCCGCAACGCCGTCCACCATATCATCGCCACCGGCACGGCCGTTGAAATGCAGCGCGATGCCACGCGCGAAATCCTCGACTGCCCGGCCCAGCGCGCCTTCCTGTGCCGGTGTCGCGCCAGACTGCGCCGCGATTTCGGAGGTCAGCGAGCGCAGGCCATAGACATCGCCGCCACGGCTGAGCTCGGCCATGCTCGGCGCGAAACCGCTGCTGGCAACGCCGGTCTTGGCGCTCCATTGCCCGGTCGCGCTGGGGCTGCCGCTGCTCGCTGCCGTCCAGGCCAGCACGCGCTCGCCGACGGTGCCCATCGCGGTGCGCGCCGTCGCGGCCGCGCTGCCGGCGCCAGTCGCCGAGCCGATCGAGGCGACTGGCGGAGCGCTGCTGATGCGTTCGATGGTCATCGGTCTTGTCCTGTCGGTGGCGGCACGATGCTGCAACCTTGGCCCTCCATATGCGCGTCGCAGGGCGGCCCAACCATAATCGATTCGACTATGGTTGAAGGGCGGTCCGAGTGCGAGTTTGACTGGGCAGAACCCGAGGACTTCCACGATGTTGCAGGCGATCCAGGCGAGCCGACCGACACCAGCCCCGGCTCCAACGCCGACGGCAAGCGCGAACACCAGCAGCTATGCCGCCGGCTGGGCCGCCCCGTCGCAACTCGCCCGCCCGCCGCTGTTGTCCGCCGGAAGTGCCGTCGCGGCTCGCAGCACCGAGGGCGACAGCATCCCCGCCTCGACCGAGCGCACCAAGGAAAGCGCGCTGCTCGCCGCCGACGTCTACAAGGACACGCCCGCCCCGCCTGCCGGCTTCCGGGTCGCCAGCGACAGCGAACTCGCCCAGCTCAACCTCAAACCCGAGGTGCTCGAGCGCGCCGGCTCCAGCTTCCGGGCCCGCGTCTATGCGACCGGCGAGGGCGAGAACACGCGCTATGTCGTTGCCTTCCGCGGTTCGTCATCGGGCGAGGACTGGAAGAACAATTTCCAGCAGGCGGCCGGCGCGGGGTCCGAAAGCTATGCCAAGGCGCTGGCGATCGGCGAGCGGCTGGCTCGTTCCGATGCTTCGGTGACGATCACCGGCCATTCGCTCGGCGGCGGGCTGGCGGCAGCGACAGCGATCGCCTCGGGGCGCGAAGCCGACACGTTCAACGCCGCCGGGCTCAGCGGCAAGACCATCGACGCCGCCAAGGCGATCAGCAGCGCCGAGGGGCAGGGCGGCGGCGACGTCGCGGTCCAGGCGTACAACGTCCATGGCGAGATCCTGAGCAAGCTGCAGGACGGCGGCGACCGAGTCCTCGGCGCGATCGTCTTCGGACCGGCCGGGCTGCTCCTCGACGCACTCGCGGCCTATGGCGCGCGGCACGAACTCCCCAACGTCGCGCCCGACGACAAAGGCTGGATCGCGCGCCACAATCCGGTCGACCGCCACATGATCGACTGGGTTCTCGCTGGCGCTCGCGCGTTATAGAGTGCGCTGATCCGGCTTGGCATCGGCCGGGCTGGCGGGCTAGACCTCGACCATGGATACAGTGACTTGCCCTTGCGTGCTGCACTCCTCCTGTTTGCCGTCGTCGCGGTGAGCGCCGCCGACGCCAAGGGCTGCTTCGTCCCGGAAACGGTGCTGCCGACGCGAGCCGGCGTCCTCGCCAAGGTCAACAACGGCGCCGCGGGACGCGACCTCGTCGCCGCCGTGTTCGACGGCAATGCCGATCATGCGACGAAGCTGCTGTCCGCCGACAAGCGCCTGCGCGACACCCACGGCGGCACGCTCGGCGACTTGCTGAGCATCGCCATCGCGACGTGCGACAAGCCGATGGTCGAGCGCTTGCTGGCGGCCGGTGTTCCCGCCGGCGGCCCCGCCGATGCGGAGCCGCCACTGACCCTCGCCCTGCGCGCCACCGAGCCCTGGTATGCCGAGACGCTGCTCAAGGCCGGCGCGTCGGCGAACCCCAGGCCGGGCCGCAACGGCCGCCCGCTCGACGATGCTATCATGCTCGGCTCAGCCGGCGCGGTGCGGCTGCTACTCGATCACGGCGCCCGGATCGAGGACGTCGACAGCCTCGGCGCGCGGCCGTTGCAGACCGCGCTCGACGCCCACCGCTTTGCCATTGCCGAGCTGCTGATCTCGCGCGGTGCCGATCCCTGGGCCAGCGACAACAGCGGCGGCACCCTCGGCTGGGCGGTATCACGTCCGTCGCTCGCCCAGAGCGCCGACGACAAGGCCGCCCACGACCGGCTCGCCGCGCGCCTCAAGTCCATCGGCTGGCCCTCGCCGCCGCCGTCGCCTTCGGAGGTCCGCGCCCTCAAGGCCAAGGGTGCCTGGCCCCCGGCCCGCGCCCGCCACTAGTCGTTTCGATTATTGGGCCAATCGTCCCGCGCGACCATAACGACGACCGCTAAACACGAGGTCGCGTGATGCTTGCACCAATCGACAGCGGACGCACCAGCGCCGCCCTGACACCCGCCGCCAGCGATCCGCCGCGTACTCCGGCGGAGTGGGCGAAGGAGGCGCTGAGCTGGGCCTCGCCCGGCGGGGTGATCATGCACGCCGTCCAGCCGCTGCTCGGGCAGGCGATGCGCAGCTCGGGCGTCGGCGCCGGCACCGAATGGGGTTTCAGCCTGCAGCGCGTTCTCGACGATCCGAAGTCCGTCGCGTCGTTCCAGGAGGGCTTTGCCAAGGGACTGTTCAACGGCGGCAAGTCGCTGGTCGAAGGCGCCTGGGGGCTGACCAAGGGCGTGCTGGAGGCGAGCTACAACACCAACCCGGTCGGCTGGGCGGTCGAGGGGCTACAGCATCTCGGCGTCGTCGGCGATGTTCCGGACTGGGTACCCGACGCCGGGCGCGTCACCGAGAAAGCCACGGCGGTCGGCGAGGGCATCGCCAAATACCTCGGCGAGGTGGCGCATGACCCGGCCAAGCTCGGCAACGACGTCAAGGGCTGGATCGCGGCGAACTGGGACAGCCTGAAGGACAGCCATGCCGCCGCTGCTGCCAAGGGTGGTAGCGCCGAGTCCGAATGGTGGGGGCAAATCGCTGGACGCGCCACCTTCGAAGTCGCCGCCGTCGCCGTGCCGGTGACCAAGTTCGCCACCGTCGCCAAGGCTGGCGAGGCGCTCGAACTGGCGATCAAGGGCGGCAAGGTCGCCGAGACGTTCGCCGACGCGGCGCGCGGCGGCAAGCTGATCGAACTCACCGCGGCTGCTGCCAAAAGCGGTAATTCCGCGGCGCTGGTCGCCGAGGCTCGGACTGCCGGGCGGCTGCCCGAGCTGGTCAGCGCGGCCAAGTCCTCGACCGGCGGGCTGCAAGCGCTGGTCGGTCGCGGCGGCCTGACGGTCGACGAGATCGGCGCGCTGGAGAAGGCCGGTACGCTTTCCAAGGCCGAGGCGCATGTCGCGCGCGTCGCCGAAGTCTCGGTCAGCCGCAGCGCCGACATCGCCGCGACGGCGCAACGCACCGGGCTTTCGCCGAGCAAGATCGCCGATATCCTGGCGACCGAGAAGCCCGGCCGGCCTTTGCCCGCCAGCTATATCGCCGACGCGCGCATGGCCCGCGAGGTCGCAAAATACGACGAGGGCGCGGTGCGCTTCCTGTCGCGCGACGCCTATAATACGCGCGGCACGCTCGGGCCTCCCGGCGGTTTCGTCATGCCGTACAAGGAGTTCGAGGGACTGGTCCGTGCCGCCAACGGCGACATGGCGGTGGTCGAGCAGAAGCTCGGGCTGAGCGCCGGCTACCTCCGCGATGCCGACACGATGATCGTCAAGATCGACAAGGCCGACTTCCACGACCTCAAATTGCCGTCGGGCAACGAGCGCGGCGCTAATGAGTTCTGGGTTCCGGGCGGTGTCACCTCGGGCGGCGTTTCGGAAGCGACGCTGGACTTTCCCAAGGGAACGCCGTTTCAGGAGATCCACCTGTCGAGGACCGCGAAATGAGCGACTTCTTCACTCTGACACCGGGCCAGCCGCCAGCGGCTGTCGCACCGACCAGCGACGAGTATGCCCGCGGCGACGACTGGGTCGTCAAGCATCGCAGTGGAACATACATTCTCGAATATTGGTCGGGCGAGCTTGCCGACCACCTCAAGACCGTGACGTTGAGCCAGCAGGATGCCGACGCACTGCGCCTGGGAAAGACCAGCGTCGACCAACTGCTGGCTGCGAAGGGCGTGCTCTAGGCCAGGTTAGGCATAGCACCGGCAGGCGGTCGGACTTGGCGTCCAGACCGGAACTGATGTTCGCTGTACTGCCTCAGCCGTTGGCAACCGCAAGAGCGTTGGCCTCGATGGCACAGGCTGCCGCCCGCGCGCGGTAGCGCACCGCCATCTCGTCGTTGAGGCGGCGCACCTCCGCATCGGTGGCACGGCTGGCGATGTCGTGGTGCAACTTGGCTCGCACAACGAAATAGTCCTGGTCGATCGGCGCCATAAGCAATCCCCAATACTTTGCAGCCCGGACCTGGGCTGCTTCATGTGCAGGCGCCACTATGGCGCCGGATCGAGCAGTGCGCCGGGGGCTGGCGATCGGCTCTACGACTGCAGCTTCGACAACGCCGTCTGCTGCCTATCCTCTACTTCGAAATGGTTGCGTAATGATGTGCGATTTCCAAATGTCCGACTATTCGGCATGCACCGGAGATCAACTCAATGATATAATATCTTGTAACCTTACAGGAGCGACGCTACCGATGGAGATAGCGGCGGGTGCTGGAGCCCGCTCCGGGCGTAATCCGATGCCGAGGAGATTTTAACGATGCGGTTCATGTTGTTGGCAAGTTGCGCGACCTGGTCGGTCCTTGGCGGGAGTGTCGTCGCCGCGCAGCCGGCAGCCGTGCCGGACGCCTCTCAGGCCGCAACCGGCCTCCAGACCGCTGCCGCTGCCCCGGCCGCCACGGACTATCACGCCTCTACTTCGGCGGATATCGTGGTAACCGGATCGCTAAACCGCGACCGCCGAGACATCCTTTCGGGTGTCTCGATCATGCAGGGCGAGGAACTGACGCAATCGATTCGCCCGACGATCGGTGAGACGCTGGCGCGCACGCCGGGTGTTTCAGCTACGTCCTTTGGTCCCAATGCCTCGCGACCAGTGTTGCGCGGCCTGCAGGGCGAGCGCGTCCGGGTGCTGACCGACGGCATCGGCTCGATCGACGTCTCGAACACCAGCGTCGACCATGCCGTCGTCATCGACCCACTGCTTGCCGAGCGTATCGAGGTGCTGCGCGGTCCAGAGGCGCTACTGTACGGCTCCTCGGCGATCGGTGGCGTGGTCAACGTCCTAGACAAGCGCATTCCGCGCGCCGTTCCCGACGAGCCGGTCCACATCGACGCCATCGCCAACTATGCCTCGGCCGCCAACGAGCGCTCCGGCGGCGCCTCGGTCGATGTGCCGCTGACCAGCAAGATCGTTGTCCATGCCGATGCCAGCTACCTCAAGTCCGACGACCTCAAGATCGGTGGCTATGTCCTTTCACCACAAGCCCGGGCCGAAGCGCTCGCTTCCGCCCGCCTGCCGGTCGATCCGGATAATCCGATCGACTATGCCGGCAACGCGGCGCTGAAGGGGAGTTTGCCCAATTCATCGGGCAAGACCTGGACGGTGGGTGCCGGCGCCGCGCTGATCACCGAAGGCGGCACGTTCGGCATCTCGTACAGCCATTACGACAGCGTCTACGGCGTGCCGGTTCGCTATGCCACCGCCCCCGGCCAGACCGAGGAAGCGCCGCGCCTCGACCTGATGCAGAACCGCCTCGATGCGCGTGCGGAGATCGATGCGGGCGGCAGCTTCATCGATACCATCCGGATGCGTGTCGGTTATGCCAACTATCGCCACTTCGAACTGGAGGAAGATGGTTCGGTCGGCACCGCCTTCTACAACAAGGGTATCGAAGGCCGCGTCGAGGTTGTGCAGGCGAAACGCGGCATCTGGTCCGGGACCAGCGGCGTCCAGTATTTCTCGCGCGACTTCAACGTCGTCGGTGATGAAGCCTTTCTGCCGCGAAACGAAACGCAACAGCTCGGGCTATTTACCCTGCAGCAGTTCCAACTCGGCAAGTTCAAGCTCGAGGCGGGTGGGCGCTACGAGCATAGTCAGGTCGTGTCGCAGCCGACCACGACCCAGCCGCAGTTCCTCGACGGCAGCCGCAGCTTCGACAGCCTCTCGGGTTCGCTCGGTGCGTCCTATGCCTTGACCAGCGACTGGAATTTTGGCGTCAACCTGTCCCACACGGTCCGCGCACCTTCGGCGGAGGAACTGTTCGCCAACGGACCGCATGCCGGCACCGAGGCCTTCGAGATCGGCGACCCCGACTTCAAGACCGAGCGCTCGCTAGGCCTCGACGGGGTCCTGCGCGGACGGGGCAAGGGCTATACGTTCGAAGCCTCCGTCTATTACAACTGGTTCCACAACTTCGTGTATGACGACCGTACCGGCGCGGTCGAAGACGGACTGCCGGTTTACCAGTCGCGACAGGCCAAGGCGCGCTATTACGGTGCCGAGGTTCAGGGCACGCTGACGCTGGCGACATTTGGTGACGTCAATATCGTCGCCGACGCGCTCGCCGATTTCGTCCACGCCGATATCGTCGATGTCGGCCCGGCGCCGCGGATCCCGCCGCTGCGCGTTCTCGGCGGGCTTGGTGCGACCAGCACCAAGATCGACGGCCGGGTCGAACTGGAATGGAGTGCCAAGCAGGATCGGGTGTCGGCGCTGGAGACGACGACCGACAGCTTCAAGCGCGTCAATGCCGAGATCAATATCCGACCTTGGGGGACGACACGCCCGCTGAGCTTCGTGCTGTCGGCGAATAATATATTCGATGTCGATGCGCGGCGGGCGGCGTCGTTCCTGAAGGACTTCGCGCCACTGTCGGGGCGCGACTTCCGGATCACCGCGCGCACGACATTCTAAGGCTGGGCATCGCCAGCGGCGCGGCATCATGCCCGTGCCGCTGCGTGAACTCTTGTCGCAACGGCCCGTTCATCGCCCGACCAAGAACGAAGGGCTGATCATGAAAGACGATAATAGCGATATCTCGCGCCGGCAGGTCGTCGGCGGTGCCGGGCTGGGGCTGGCGGCAGTCGCCAGCGTTTCGGCCAGCAGCCGCGGCGAAGCTGCGCCGGCGCCGATCGATGGTCTTGTCGATCCAGCGAGCAAATATCCGAAGCCGCCGTTTGCCAGCCAGTCGCAGCCTTGGCCCGGCCTCGCCGGCAAGATGGAGCCCAAGCCCGACCACGGCGAGACGAGCTATCGTGGGTCCGGGCGACTGGCCGGACGCAAGGCGCTGATCACCGGCGGGGACTCCGGCATGGGACGCGCTGCTGCAATCGCCTTCGCGCGCGAGGGTGCCGATGTGGCGATCAACTATCTTCCCGACGAGGAGCCAGATGCGCTCGAGGTGATTGCGCTGATCAAGGCCGCGGGACGCAAGGCCGTCGCCATTCCCGGCGACCTGCGCGACGAGGCGTTCTGCAAGCAGCTGGTCGAGACGGCGGTGCAGAAACTTGGCGGTCTGGACATTTTGGTGAGCAATGCGGCGCGCCAGCAGACCCATGCGTCGATTCTCGATATCTCCAGCGAGAATTTCGACTGGACGATGAAGACCAACATCTACGCGCCGTTCTGGATCATCAAGGCGGCGTTGCCCCACCTCAAGCCGGGTTCGAGCATCATCGGTACGACGTCGGAGCAGGCGACCGATCCGTCGGAGGACTTGTATGACTATGCGCAGACCAAGGCGGCGACGACCAACTACGTCCGCTCACTGGCCAAGCAGCTGGCGCCCAAGGGCATCCGCGTCAACGGCGTCGCGCCCGGACCGATCTGGACGCCATTGCAGGTAAGCGGTGGTGCGACGCAAGAAAAGCTGGTCAAATTCGGCGGGATGACGCCGCTCAAGCGTCCGGGCCAGCCGGTCGAACTGGCAGGTATTTACGTCCAACTGGCATCGAACCAAGGCAGCTATGCCACCGGCCAAGTCTATGGTGCAGCAGGCGGCGCTGGAATGCCGTAAGGCCGGCGCTAGCGCACGATTGGATCTTTGCGATGGGGGCGTGCCTGTCCATCCAGGCGAGTGGACATGACGGCGTTATGACGACGGCCAAAACCGACGATCACCGCCAAGATCACGATCAGCGTTCCGACCATCCCCACCGCAACGTCGTGAGCCGCCAGAAACTGCAGGATTTCTTCCATGGCCTACCTCGCACCAACGCAACTAACAGACGGTAAACGTAACAGCCGGCACGATCCCTTTTCGGGTCGTGCCGGCTGATAGGGTTTAGCGTACCGCGTTGCGGCGGAACAGGTTGACGATGGCGAGCAGGATGATCGCGCCGAGGAACGAGACCAGCAGCGAGCGGATATCCATCGCGCCGGTGGTGATCGAGGCGCCACCGATCAGCGGAGCTAGCAGGAAGCCGCCAAGCAGCGCGCCGACGATGCCGACGACGATGTTCAGGAAGATGCCTTGCTGTGCATCCGTGCGCATGACCATGCTGGCCAGCCAGCCGATGATCCCGCCGACGACGAGTACTACAATCAAGCCCATGTTTTATCTTCCTAATAGGGCGCGGCTCAGCTGCCGCGCCGATGGCACGTTCAAGCGCTCGTGGATGAGCGGTGTCGTAGATGAACGCCCGAGTTAATCTTATGTATCGGACCGTGCATAAACCGCCGATAGACAGGGGGGTTCCGTGTTCGGCACTTTTTTGCTGCCGGGGAGTAGGGCTTTGATGATCGACCAACCCGACTCGCCGTGGCCGAGCCGCAATCTCCTGCTCGCTCGCATTGCGCCTAAGGACCAGGCCGCACTCGGCAAACTGCTGACGCCGGTGACGCTGGAGATGGGGCAAGTCCTGTACGAACCCGGCCAGCCGCTGGAGCATGTCTATCTGCCGACCTCGGGGATGATCTCGCTCGTGGTGGTGATGAAGGACGGTCGCCGCGCTGAAACCGGCGCCATCGGGCGCGAGGGCGCGGCGGGCATGAGCGCCAGCGGCTATGTCGACGAGGCCTTCACTTGCTATGTCGTGCAGATCCCTGGCGCTGCCCAGCGGTGCACCGCCGCCGCGTTCGAGGACCTGGTCGACGGCAGCACGCGGTTCTGCAGCGCCGTGTCGCGCTACCGCGACGTGCTGACCCGGACGTCGCTACAGGCGGTGGCATGCAACGCCTTGCACGACACGATGCGCCGCTGCGCCCGTTGGATTCTGACCACCCACGACCGCACCGAGGGCGACAAGCTGCCGATTACTCAGGAGTTCCTGGCGGGGATGCTCGGCGTCAAGCGCAATGCAGTGTCGGTGGTGGCGCGCGAGCTACAGGCGCAAGGGCTGATCGAGTACAGCCGCGGCAAGATCAATGTCATCGATCGCCCCGGCCTGCTGAAGATCGCCTGCGACTGCTACCAGATCATCCACAACGAGGTCGACAAGCTGTCGAGCGAGCGACTGAGCAGCGAGTGCGACGACTGATCGGCTAGGACCGCCGGCCGCTTGCCGCCGATGCAGCCACCTGGATTGCCGCGGCGTCGACCGGACCGCCGGGGACCATCCAGCTGCCGCCGACACAGGCGACACCCGGAACTGCCAGCCACTCTGCCATGCTCGCCTGCGTAACGCCGCCCGTCGGGCAAAAGCGAACCTTGCCGAACGGTGCGACTAATGCCTTGAGGGCGGGGATGCCGCCCGATGCGACGGCGGGGAAGAATTTGAAATTGCTCAGCCCGGCATCGAGGCCGCGCATGATGTCGCCGGCGGTGGCGACGCCGGGCAGCAGCGGAATGTCGGCGGCAAGGGCGGCTTCGGCGACTGTCGATGTGAGGCCGGGACTGACGATGAAGCGCGCCCCCGCGGCCTGTGCAGCGTCGAGGTCGCGAGCGTTCAGCACGGTGCCGGCCCCGACCACCGCACCGGGGATCTCGCTCATCGCGCGGATCACGTCGAGCGCCGCGGGGGTCCGCAACGTCACCTCCAGCGCGAACAGCCCCCCGGCGACCAGCGCCTCGGCGATGGCGTGCGCATTCCCGACATCGTCGATGACGAGCACGGGAATGACCGGCGCAAGGGCCATGATGTCGGCGATGTTGTTCATCTGGATCTTCCCGTCATAAGCCAGCGGCAGCCAGCATAGCCGATGCGCCCGCTTCTGCATCGTCCGAGCCGTGGCGCATGAACGCGAACAGCTCACGGCCCGTCCCGATCGCGGCAGGCGGAGCCTCGGCCGGCATGCGCCCGCTCAGGTCTGCGGACGTGGTCAGCGCGCCCGTGACGGCGCAGACCCGAACGATATCGCCGTCGCGCAGCAAGCCCAGCGCACCGCCGCCCAGCGCCTCTGGGCAGACGTGGATCGCGGCGGGGACCTTGCCGCTGGCGCCCGACATCCGGCCGTCGGTGACCAGCGCGACGCGAAAGCCCTTGTCCTGCAACACGCCCAGCGCCGGCGTCAGCTTGTGCAATTCCGGCATGCCGTTGGCGCGGGGCCCCTGGAAGCGTACGACCACGACCACATCACGCTCCAGCTGCCCGGCCTTGAATGCCGTAAGCACCTGGTCCTGGTCGCTGAATACCGCAGCGGGAGCCTCGATCGTCCAGCGCGCCGGATCGACGGCGCTGGTCTTGATCACGGCGCGCCCGAGATTGCCCTGCAACAGCCGCATGCCGCCGTCAGGGGCGAACGCGTCGGCAACGGGGCGCAACATTCCAGCGTCGCGGGTATCCGTCGGCCCGTCGTTCCACACCAGCGTGTCACCCGCCATTGCCGGCTCGCGCGCATAGGCACCGAGATCGTCGCCCGCGACGGTCAAGATATCCGCGTGCAGCAACCCCGCGTCGAGCAGGGTGCGGATCGTGAAGCCCATGCCGCCGGCCGCCTGGAACGCGTTCACATCGCCCGAACCGTTCGGATAGACGCGCGCCACCAGCGGCACCGCCGCCGACAGTGCGTCGATATCGGCCCAGTCGATCTTGATGCCCGCCGCGCGCGCGATGGCAGGAATGTGGATGGCATGGTTGGTCGAGCCACCCGTCGCGAGCAGGCCGACCACCGCGTTGACGATCGCCTTCTCGTCGACGCAAGCCCCAAGCGGGCGATAGTCGGCGCCGTCCCAGCCGATAGCCGCCAGCCGGTGGACCGCGGCCCGGGTCAGTTCCTGCCGCAGCTTGGTGCCCGGGTTTACGAACGCCGCGCCGGGCATGTGGAGGCCCATGACCTCCATCATCATCTGGTTGGAGTTGGCGGTGCCGTAGAAGGTACAGGTGCCGGCACCGTGATAGCTCGCCGCCTCGGCCTCCAGCAGTTCCTCGCGGCCGACCTTGCCTTCCGCGTACAGCTGGCGGACGCGGACCTTCTCCTTGTTGGCAAGGCCCGACGGCATCGGTCCGGCGGGGATCAGGATGGCGGGCAGATGGCCGAAGCGCAGCGCGCCGATCAGCAGACCGGGCACGATCTTGTCGCAGATGCCGAGCAGGGCCGTGCCCTCGAACATGCCGTGGCTGAGCGCGACCGCGGTCGACATGGCAATGGTATCGCGGCTGAACAGCGACAGCTCCATGCCGCGCTGCCCTTGCGTGACGCCATCGCACATCGCGGGAACGCCGCCTGCGACCTGCGCCGTCGCGCCGATTTCGCGCGCCCACAGCTTCATCCGGTCGGGATAGCCGCCATACGGCTGATGCGCCGACAGCATGTCGTTATAGGCAGTGACGATGCCGATGTTCATCGCCTTGCCGCCACGGATCGCCGGCTTGTCGTCGCCGGCAGCTGCGAAGCCGTGGGCAAGGTTGCCGCACGACAGGTTCGGGCGGTCGACGCCGGTGTCGCGCTCGCGGGCGATCAGGTCCAGATAGGCGGCGCGGCCGGTGCGGCTCCGGGTGATGACGCGGTCGGTGACGGCGGCGATGCGGGGGTCGAGGGTCATTGTGCTCTCGCCCCCTCCACCACGCCGAAGTGGCGCGGTCCCCCTCCCCCTGAAGAGGGGGAGGATCTAGAGGCGCTGTAGCCGAGCGGGGGCCGGATCGCGAAGATCCTCACCCTCGTCAGGGGGAGGTGTCGCCGCAGGCGACGGAGGGGGTGCGGCAGGCTCAAACTGCGCTCCAGTGGATATCCACCGCCTGCTCCGCCTCGGCCAGCACCAGACCGATCGGCAGCTTCGACTTCGGCCCGTCCTCGATCGCCTTCTCCAGCATCTTGCGCTTCTCCGCGCCCGACAGGACGATGGTCAGCGTGCGCGCCGAGATGATCGCGTTGCGCGTCAGGGTCACCCGCTCGACCGGCCCCTTGGTCGGCATCGGATCCGGCCGCACGCCGATCGCACGTGCCGGAGCGGTCAGCGCGGCAGCCAGGTCGGGTCCGGCAAACATCGACGCGGTATGCCCGTCGTCGCCCATGCCGAGCCAGACCAGGTCCAGCGGCCACTTCATCGCGGTCAGGCGCTCGTCGGCATCGAGGCCGGCCTTGCGGTAGTCGCCCGCACCGGTCGCCAGCGGCACGACGCGCGCGCCCTTGGGCAGGAAGGTCTTGGCCAGCATCCCGGCGTTGCTCATCGGGTCGGTCATTGCCACCAGCCGCTCGTCGGTCGGCAGGATGGTGACGCGCTTCCAGTCGAGCTTGGCCTTGGACAACAGTGCATAGATCGGCACCGGGGTGGTGCCGCCGGGCAGGGCGATCAGCGCTGCGCCGCGGGCATCCAGCGCGCTCTCGATGATGAACTCGACATCGGAGGCGACGGCTGCGGCCAGTTCCTCCACGTCTTCATAGTCCCACCATTCCGCTTCAATCATGCCAGCTTACTCCATCACGTTCTGTCAGGGCGATTGCAGCGGACGGCCCCCAGCTGCCTGCACCATAGCGGCGCGGCGTCATGCCATTGGCGGTCCAGCCGTCGCGGATTGCGTCGATCCATTCCCATTGTGCCTCGACCTCGTCGCGGCGCACGAACAAGGTCGGGTCGCCAGCGAGTAAATCAAGCAGCAGCCGCTCATAGGCGATGCGGCGGCGGCCGTCCGCCAGCGCATTATGCCCCAGGTCGAGGGGCACCTCGCGCAGGCGGATGCCGTCGCGGTCGAGGCCGGGTTGCTTGGCCATCAGCAGCAGGCGGATATTCTCCTCGGGCTGCAGCCGGATGATCAGCGTGTTCGGCTGCAGGATCGCGCCGCGCTTTGCAAACATCGAATGCGGTACATCCTTGAACTGGATGGTGATTTCGGACTGGCGCGACGGCAGGCGCTTGCCGGTGCGGAGATAGAAGGGCACGCCCTTCCAGCGCCAATTGTCGATATGCGCCTTGATCGCCACGAAGGTCTCGGTCTCCGATGGCTTTTCCAGCTCGTCGACGTAGCCGGGAACGGCTTTGCCGCTGACTGCACCGGCGCCGTATTGGCCGATGACGGTGCAGGACGCGGCGGTCTCCCGATCGATCCGGCGCAGCGAACGCAGCACCTTGACCTTCTCGTCGCGGATCGCGGTGGCGGCGAACTCGGCCGGCGGCTCCATCGCGACCAGGGCCAGCAGCTGCAGCATGTGGTTCTGGACCATGTCGCGCAGCGCGCCGGTGCCTTCGTAAAAGCCGACGCGGCCTTCCAGCCCGACGGTTTCCGACACGGTGATCTGGACATGGTCGATGCCGGTGGAGTTCCACAGCGGCTCGAACAGCAGATTGCCGAACCGCAGCGCCAACAGGTTCTGCACCGTCTCCTTGCCGAGATAATGGTCGATCCGGAAGGTCCGGTCCTCGGGGAATACCGCGGCCACCGCATCGTTGATCTCGCGGCTGGAGGCGAGGTCGTGCCCGAGTGGTTTCTCCAGCGCCAGTCGCACGCCGTCCCCGGCGAGGCCGGTGGCGTCTAGCCCGGCAATCGTCGGTTCGAACAGCGACGGCGCGGTCGACAGGAAGATCGCCGACAGCCGGCCCAGCTCCCTGACCTTGTCGGCAAGCGCCGCAAAATCGCCCGGCCGGGTGGAGTCAACCGGGACATAATGGAGGCGCGCCAGGAAGCGCTCGACCAGCTCGGGCTTTAGCCGATCGGCATCGACATATTTGTTGAGCGCGGACTGCGCCTCGGCGCGAAACCCGGTGTCGTCGAGCGTGCTGCGTGCCGTTCCGAGGATCGTCAGTCCGTCGGGCAGCAGCCCATCACTGTCCAGCCCGAACAACGACGGCAGCAGCATTCGCTGAGCCAGGTCGCCCGTCGCACCGAACAGCAGCAGTATCTGGTGCGGCATTCAAGCTCCCGTTGCGTCCGGCCTGCCGGTGCAGGTGCGGGTCAGTTCCCAGCGTCAGTCGCAGCATCGGCCCGACGATGCCATATAATTTTGCTCCGGCACGCGTTGGACCGAGGCTTTTGTAAAGCCAGCCGACACCGCTCGCGAGTCGCATCTATACCGGTCGATATGAGTCTTTCGGGAAACATTTCGGAAGTGTTAAAATGACGGTTCCGGAACAGGATGTTAAGAATATCTTAATTGCCACTAACAAATGGCACATGCTTTGCTTCGTGGAAGGGTGCGGACAACCACAAAGGAGCTAGCGGATGAAGACGGCTTTGATAGCGACGCTCGTACTTTTAAGTTCGGCAGCGGCGGCTGGCGCAGCGACGTACACCTCGTCGCCCGGGGCACCGGATCCTGGCAAGACTTCGACCCAGACGATCGTCGACGACTTCTCCACGGGCATGACGGGTCCGACCGGGATCGTCTACAGCGGCAGCTACACTGTCGACGCGACGACGGTCAGTGGCGTTCGGGCACCGCCTGCCGGCAACACTTCCGCATATTTCGCGACGCCGGCCAGCGGCAGCGCGTCATCGACCGGTACGGCGACGATCGACTTCACCAACTACATCGCTGCCAACCGCGACTTCCGCTCGCTCAGCTTCTACTGGGGCTCGGTCGACAATTATAACACGCTGGAAGTGCTCGGGGCCGGCGGCGTCGTCTTGAAGACGATCAGCGGTGGCATGCTCGGCATCGCCAACGGCGACCAGACCCTGCCGGCGACCAACCGCCGGCTGTTCCTGACCTTCGCACCGGGCGATGATTTCCGCGGCCTCCGGCTGACCTCGACCGGCCGGGCCTTCGAGATCGACGATATTGCAGCCGCAGCGGTGCCGGAGCCTGCAACCTGGACCATGCTGCTCAGCGGCATGGGTCTTGTCGGCTTCGCCCTGCGCCGGCGTCGTAACGAGGTTCGCGTCCTCTCATAGGCGTGAATACCCGTCGCGACTCCTCCCCCGGCGCCGCGACGGGTTCTCGTCTGCTCAACGATCTCGCAATTATCCTTACTGATGTCGTAACGACGGATCGTGCAGCGTTGCCTTGTTAGCCGCGTTGTTTCACGATGAGTTTCCCTTCCCATGACCTGTCGCCGATGGAGGCGAAGCTAGTCGACGCGCTGCCCGAGGGCAGTCCGTGGCGCTACGAGCCCAAGTGGGACGGCTTCCGCTGCCTGGCATTTCGAGACGGCAAAGACATCGAGATCATGTCGAAGTCGGGCAAATCCCTGTCGCGCTATTTCCCTGAAATCACCGCGATGCTGGCGCGACTGCCCTCGCAACGCTTTGTCCTCGATGGCGAATTGCTGATCGACACCGATGGCGCGCTGTCTTTCGAGGCGCTGCAGGCCCGGCTCCATCCAGCCGCCAGCCGTATCGCCAAGCTGTCGACCGCCACCCCGGCTCGCTTGATGCTGTTCGACTGCCTGTGGGAGGCGGGGCCACTCGGCGCAAAGCCGCTCGACGAGCGCCGGGCGGCGCTGGAGCGTTGGGCGGCGGCGAACTCCGACCCGGCGCTATCGCTGTCGCCGGTTACCGACCGGCTGGCACAGGCACAGGCGTGGCTCGATCACAGCGGCGGTGCGCTCGACGGTGTCGTCGCCAAGCGCGGTGACGAGCCTTACCAGCCAGGTGAGCGCGCCATGCTCAAGATCAAGGTGCGGCATACCGCAGACTGTGTCGTCGGCGGTTTCCGCTATGCCTCGAACAGCCACGAGATCGGCTCGCTGCTGCTTGGCCTGTACGACGAGGCAGGGCTGCTCAACCATATCGGCTTCGTCAGCGGCCTGCCGCCGGAAGTTCGCGCCGGTCTCAAGGAGCGGTTCGAAGCGATGGTCGAGCCACCCGGCTTCACTGGCAAGGCGCCGGGCGGGCCGAGCCGCTGGAGCACCGAACGCTCGACCGAGTGGCAGCCGCTGCGAACCGAACTGGTCGTGGAGGTCGGCTACGATCAGGTCACCGGCCACCGCCTTCGTCACGCTGCGGGGTTTATCCGCTGGCGGCCGGACAAGGCGCCGCGCCAGTGCGAGATGACGCAACTGGCCCGGCCCCTGGCGGTCGCCACGCTCGGGCTTTAGAGCTTGACCAGCATCTTGCCGGTGTTGCCGCCGGTGAACAGGTTGAGGAAGGCGTCGGGCGCGGCTTCAATCCCGTCCAGCACGGTTTCTTCCCACTTCACTTGTCCCTGCGCGATCCAGCCGCTCATGTCGGTGATGAACTGCGGGCGCAGGTGGCCATAGTTGCTGACGATGAAGCCCTGGATCTTCAGGCTCTTGCCGACCACCATCATGATGTTGCGCGGGCCGGGCGTCGGCTCGGTGGCGTTGTAGCCCGAGATCATGCCGCATTCGGCGAAGCGGGCACCGCCGCGCGCCACCTCGATCGCCACCTCCAGATGCTCGCCGCCGACATTGTCGAAATAGACGTCGATGCCTTGCGGTGCCGCGGCCCGGACGGCGCCGAGCAGGTCGCCGCTCTTGTAATTGATTGCGTGATCGACGCCGACCGAGCGCAGCCAGTCGCACTTCGCGTCGCTGCCAGCGGTCGCGACGACGGTGCAGCCCTTGATCTTGGCGATCTGCGCGACGACGGAGCCGACCGCTCCAGCGCCGCCGCTGACGAACACCGTTTCACCGGCCTTGGGCTGGCCGATCTCGAGCAGGCCGGTGTAGGCGGTCAGGCCGGGCATGCCGAGGACGCCGAGGAATGCCTGCACCGGTACGCCCTCCAGCCGCGGCAGCTTTTCCAGCGTCTTGGCCGGCGCGGTAAAGCCGTCGCGCCAGCCCCACATCGAACTGACCAGGTCGCCAGCCGCGAAACCGTCGTCGGCGGAGGCGATGACCTCGCCGATCGCATGGCCCTGCAGCGCCTCGCCGAGCTGGAACGGCGGCACATAGGATGGCCGGTCGTACATCCGCCCGCGCATGTACGGGTCTACCGACATCCACAGGTTGCGGACCTGGACCTCGCCGGGCTGCGGTGCGCGCGCATCGACCTCGACCAAGGTGAAGTTTTCGGCGGCGGGCAGACCGACCGGGCGGCTCTGCAGATGGATTTCGCGCGCTTTCATGTCGGTTCCTGTCCCAAGGTTTGCACCCCTTTTGGCAGGAGCGACGTAACAACAACAGCCCGGAACGCTCGCGATCCCGACATGTTCAGGCAAGCCAGAGGAGACCGACGATGACCCAGGTGCAGACTGCCGAACCGATCCGCTACTCGCCCGCGCTGGAGCATCCGGAAGCAGAAGAGGCCAAGTCCGCCGCTACGCTGCGCGACACGCTGCACTCGATCATGGAGACCACGTCGAAGGACTACGCGCATGCAGTGCGCGCCGTCCACGCCAAGTCGCACGGACTGGTGCACGGTACCCTCGACATTCCGGCCGACCTGCCGCCGTTACTGGCTCAGGGCCTGTTCGCGGTCCCCGGGCAGTACAAGGCGACCCTGCGCTTCTCGACCTCGCCGGGCGACATACTGGAGGATGGCGTCTCCTCGCCGCGCGGTGTCGGGATCAAGATCGTCGGCGTCCAGGGCGACCGGCTGGCCGGCAGCGAAGGCGACGCGACACAGGATTTCATCATGGTCAACGGCCCGACCTTCAACGCCCCGAGTGTGAAGAAATTCGCCGGCAGCCTGAAGCTGCTCGCGTCGACGACGGACAAGGCGGAGGGCCTGAAGCAAGTCCTGTCCACGGTCCTGCAAGCTGCCGAAGGCGCGCTGGAAGCCGTCGGCGGCAAGAGCGGCTTGCTGACCGCGCTCGGGGGCGCCCCGAACACACATCCGCTCGGCGACACTTATTTCAGCCAGACGCCGTTTCGCTATGGCGACAACATCGCCAAATTCTCGCTGCTGCCGCTGACCACCAACCTGACCGAGGTAAAGGACGCCAAGATCGTAACCATCGACCGTCCCGACGCATTGCGCGAGAACATTGGCGAGGTGTTTATCGAGGGCGATAGCCAGTGGGCGTTGCGCGTCCAGTTCTGCACCGACGCCGACAAGATGCCGATCGAGGATTCCACCGTAGAATGGTCGGAAAAGGACAGCCCTTGGCACACCGTCGCGACGCTGACCGTGCCGCGCCAGGCAAGCTGGTCGGGCGCCGACACGATCGCCGAGGAGGACCGGCTGGCATTCAGCGTCTGGCACGGCCTCGAAGCGCATCGCCCGCTCGGCTCGATCAATCGCGCCCGCCAGGCCGCCTATGACATGTCGGCCGAGTTCCGCGGCAAGTTCAACGGCTGCCCGATCACCGAACCGACGGACTGACCGACACCGCGGACGGGTAGTATGAAAATCGCGGGCCGTCCGCGGCTGCTCGCTCCGGCTGATCGCCGACCGCTTGCTTATTGCTTGTAGCGAACCTCGAGCAGGTCGAGTTCGCGAACCAGCTTGTTGGCGGTCTCGCTGCCGATCTGGCGTTCCTTGGCGATGCGGAAGATCTCGTCGCGCTCGGCACCGATGGCTGCGAGCCGCAGGTCGCGCTCGATCCGGTCCGTCCGGCGATTGGCTTGCGCTGCCTGTCCGTCGAGCCCGCGGCTTTCGATACGCTCGCGGTAGACCTCCATGATCCGCGCGCCTGCCGCGGCATAGACATCGGCATCGCTGCGGCCTTCTCCCAGGCCGTGCTGTACCCGCTCGATGACCTGGATCGCGGCCTCGGCGGCGGCAACCCTGGCGCGGTCCTCCTCCGCCTGGTGCGACGCCTCCGCCGGCATGGTCAGGCCGCGCAGCAGCAGCGGCAGCGCCAGGCTGGCCATCACCAGCGACAGCAGGATGACCGCCGTGGCGAGGAAGATCGCCAGTTCGCGACCCGGGAACGGTGTGCCGTCGATCATCACCAGCGGCAGCGTCAGCACGCCGGCGAGCGTCACCGCACCGCGAACCCCGGCGAACGACATTGCCGCGACCAGCCGCCACGCCGGCTGGAACGGCGTACTCGCGGTGCGCGGCCGGCGCAGCAGGGTGATCCGCAGGGATACCCAGACCCAGCTGAAGCGCAGGACCGCCAGCGCCGACATGATCGCCGCCACGTACAGCGCCAGCCACCAGGGATTGGTGTGACCGGTCAGCTGCACGGTCTTGTCGAGGCCAGACAGAATCTCGGGCAGCTGCTCCCCGAGGATGACGAAGATGATGCCGTTCGCGGCGAACTGGATGGTGTCCCAGACCGAATTACGCCGCATCCGCGTTACCGGCAGTGCCTGGCGCGAGATTTCGGCAAAGCTCATCGTCACGCCGGCGGCGACTGCGGCCAGGATGCCCGAAGAATGAATATGCTCGGCCATCAGGTAGGAGCCGAACGGGATCAACAGGCTGATCAATATCTGCGAGCCGGTTTCCTCGCCGAAGCGCTTCGACACCCAGGCCTTGGCGCGAGTCACCACCAGCGTCACGACGACCCCGACGCCGATCCCCGCGCCGGCCATCCAGAGGAAGCTTGCCGCTGCGCCCGATACGGAGAAGCTGCCGGTCAGTGCCGCGGCGATAGCGAAGCGCAGGCAGACCAGGCCCGAGGCGTCGTTGAGCAGCGATTCGCCTTCGAGGATGTGCATCATCCGCCGCGGGATCGGGACGCGTGCCGCGATCGCCGACACCGCGATTGGGTCGGTCGGCGAGATCACCGCGGCCAGCGCGAAGGCGACGGCCATCGGCATCGCCGGGATCATCCAGTGGATCAGGAAGCCCATGCCGATGACGGTCAGCAGCACCAGCCCGAGCGCCAGCTCGACGACCGTCGACAGGTCCTTGAACAGTTCGTCCTTGGGAATGCGCCAGCCGTCGAGGAACAGCAGCGGCGGCAGGAACAGCAGCAGGAACAGTTCAGGATCGAACTCGACCCGCAGATGCGCGACCAGCCCGATCAGCGCGCCGAGCGCGATCTGGACCAGCGGCGTCGGGATCGCCACCGGTAACATGCGGGAGACTGCGCTGCTGACGACGACCGCCAGCAACAGGATCAGCACGATCGAAACGATTTCCAGGACCAAACTCCAGACAGTGTCGCTCGGGAAGGGTTGACCCGACTAGGTCGTAAAAGTCGAGGCTGGATGGGACCGGCGGCCCGTCTAGCCGCGCCGCGCGGTGACGATCTTGACGGGATCGGCGAGCATCTGGCCCTTCAAGGCGCCGGTGCCCTTGGTCGTCGAGATCGGTGCCTCCAGGATGCGGCGGACGACGTCCATACCCTCGACGACGTGCCCGAAGGCGGCGAAGCCGAGATTGTCGCCGGGCTTGGCCGGATCGGCGTCGAGCGAGGTCAGCGCACCGATGGTGATGAAGAAGTCGCCCGTCGCCGTGCCGGGCTTGGTACGGGCCATCGAGATCGTGCCGTCGGCATGGGTCAGGCCGGTCTTGCTGGTCGGCTCGTGCGCGATGCCGGGCAGGGCACGCTTGGGGAAATTGGCGGTGCCGCCCTGGATCAGGCCATAGCCCGGCTGGATCTTGGTGGCGCGGTAGAAGTCGGTGCCGTCGTAGCGCTTCTCGGCGATGTAGCGCAGGAAATTGGCGGTGGTGATCGGGGCGCGCTGCTTCTCCAGCTCGAGCACGATCGGGCCGAGCGTGGTGGTCAGGGTGACGCGCACGGTGGCAAACTTCGGCGCCGGCGCTGCGACCGGGGCTGGCGGTGCGACGACCGCCGGCGGTGCGACTTCGGCTGGTGGCGTCACTGCGGCTGGCGGCGCGACCTCGGCAGGCGGCGTCGCCGATGCCGGCGGGGCAATCTGCGTCTCCTGCGCACCGGCGGGAGCGGCGATCAGCAGGACCAGCGGCGCGAGATATCGAAGCATGGACTATCCTGTCGGGAGTGGAGGCTCAATCTAGCACTCCCCTCTCCCTGGTTGCCAAGGGGCAACCGGTCCCTCCCCCCGCCGGGGGGAGGGTAGCTCGGAGCGGAGACTGCTAGACTGTGACCCCGGGAAACGAGAACAGCGCCGTCTTGATCGACGCCGGTGCACCCGGCTTGAACCACATCGTGTCCTGGATGTGCGAGGCGGTGACGTAGATCGTGCCGTCGGGACCTTCCGACAGCGTGTCGGGCCAGCGCAGGCGCTTGTCGCGAACGACGGTCCGGAGCCGCTTGCCGTCCCAGTATTTCACGGAATTGTCGGTCGGCGACGTGACGTACAGCGTGCCGGCGCGGCTGATCCACAGGCCATCGGCGACCGCGGTGGTGCCGACGATGGTGACCGCGGCCTCGACCGAGGCGGCCGGCGTCGCGCGCGTCAGCTTGGCGGTATCGATCGAGTACAGCGTCTTGCCGGTCAGCGCCTGCCAGTACAGCGTCGCGCCGTCATTCGACAGGGCGATGCCGTCCGCCGAGAACGCCGGCTGGCGGCCGTCGGGGCGGCGCAGCGGATGACCGTCGACCTTGACCACTACATCCGCCTCGACCTGCGTCGAGCTATGGCCGTCGAGCGCGCGAAAGGCGTTGCCGGTGATCAGGTCTACGATGATCAGCGCGCCGCGCGTACCGGAATCGGTGATGTAGCCGGTCTTGCCGTCGGGGCTGAAGCGGATGTCGTTGAGGTAGCTGCCCTGCAGCACCACGGTCTCGGGGAATTTGATGACCTTGGTGACCTTGTCGGTCGACAGGTCGATGCGCACCAGCTTGGGACCGCCGGGCAGGATCTTCTCGTTGCCGGGCGCGGCGGGATCGAGCACCCACAGTGCGCCGCGACGGTCGGCGACGATCGACTGGACGCAGACGAAATGCTCGGCCACCGGCAGCTTGCCCTGCTTGCTGTTGCGCCAGGCATTCCAGTGCTTGTCGGGGTAGGGGCGCAGCTTGCCGCGGGGCAGCACCTCGGCCACCGAGATCGGCGCGTCGTCGGTCCAGCGCGGGAAGTTGACGAAGGTCCGGCCGTCCGGCGCGACGCTGACGCCGGTAACCTGGTGGTCGAAAGACGCGACGCGGGTCAGCTTACCGCGCGCCCGCTTGCCGCCCGCCGACAGGCCGAGGGCGACGCCGCCGAGGACTGCGACCGCAGCCGCGCCGGGCATGAGAGGAGAGCTATCGTTATCGGGCATTCGCAGCATCCTGATGTTCGTGGGATGCGCGTCAACGAGACGGCGTTACGACTGTTCCTGCAGATCGACCCGCCGCTTGCCACGGGTCAGCCGGTGGATCACCAGCACCGTCAGCGCGCCCGACAGATCGGCGACGACATCGCCGATCTCCGCGTCGCGACCGATCACCGGCAGCGCCTGCAATAGCTCGATCCCGACGCCGACGCCCAGCATCGCCGCCAGGATCGTCCAGCCGCGCCGACCCGGATAGGCGAAGCGTGCCAAGGCAGTCAGCACGGCGAAGGCGCTAAAGTGGTTGACCTTGTCCGACCAGGGAAAGCTCGGCGAGTCGTTGCCGGGCAGCAGCGCCATCGTCACGACCACGGCCAGCGTCGCCCAGAAGGCCACCCGCCCCAGCCGTCGCCACGGCGAATCCAGCGGCAGGCGAAACACGCTAGTTGCGCGCGGTCAGGATGGTGTCGAGCGCCGCACTGCCACCGCCGGCGCGCTCGAGGTGCGGGTAGCGCAGGCCGCCGCGGTAATCGAGCTTGATCGTCCGGAAGCGGTCGGCGGTCTTGACCAGCAGTTCGATCGGCTTGCCGTCGCGCTTGGCGCCGGTGATCGCGTACTTCAGCTCGTCGGCGTCATAAGCCTCGCCGGCGACCGCGACGACCGTGGTGCCGACGGTCAGCCCCGCCTTGAATGCCGGACCCTCCCACTGCACCGCGGTCAGGATGCCGTCCTTGTCGAGCGTCGCACCGATGGAATAGCTCAGGTCGGTGCGCTTGCCCTGGGTGTCGGCGGACTTCGACCAAGCGCTCTGCTTGTCGTCATAGACCAGTCGGTAGCCGCCGCGCTTGAACCCATCGAGCGGCGCGCCCGGGCCGTGGCCGTCGAGGCGGCTGCGCAGGAATGTTGCCCAGTCATAGGGCTGGACCGCATTCAGCGCCGCGACGACGCCGGCGAAGTCGTAGGTCGCCTCGGTGAAGCTGCCGTTGTCGATGCCGAAGAAGCCACGCGCAAAGTCGTCGAGCGAGCGCTTGCCGCCCGACTTCTCGCGGATCAGCGTGTCGGCATCGAGCCAGATCAGCAGGCCCTCGCTGTAATAATCCTCGCTGCGCTGCCAGCTGATCCACGGCTGCGGACGGCGGGCGGTGGTGATCGGGTCGTTGACCGTGTCCTGCACCGGCTTCCATTCGCGCCCGACGCGGTTGTCGTACAGCGCCGCGGTCTCGGCCAGCGACTGCATGACCTGCTCGCGCGTCTGCATGCCGGAGCGCGCCGCCAGCACGGTGCCCCAATATTGCGTCTGGCCCTCATAGACCCACAGCATCGAGTTGCGCATCGGCTCCGCAAAGTCGGGGATCCAGGCATCGGCGCCGCGCCGGAACTTGCCGTTCCAGCTGTGCGTGTACTCGTGCGGCAGCAGTTGCCGGGTCGCGACGTTCTTGTCCCACTCGGTGAAATAATCCGGGCGCGAGCCGTTCTCGCTGGAGCGGTGATGCTCCAGCCCGATACCGCCCAGCTTGTCGCTCAGCGACAGCAGGAAATCGTAGTGATCGTAATGGCGCGAGCCGAACAGCCGGTCGGCCTGCACGACCAGCGAGCGGTGCGCGGCGATCTGCGGCTCGGTCGCCTCCAGTTGCTCCGGCCGGTCGGCGACGATGTCGAGGCGTACCGGCGAGGGGCTGTCCGACAGGGGGATGCTGCGGAACCAGCGCCCGGCGATCATCGGCGCATCCGCGAGCACGTCGAACGGCACCGACTTGAAGCGCGTCGTCGTGCCGCTGGTCCGCGCCGTCTCCAGCGCCGTCCCGAACTTCCAGCCGGTCGGCAGGGTGACGCTGGCATCGACCTGGATCTGGCGGGTGAAATAGCCCGCCGGGTACAGCGCCAGCGACACCCATTGCAGGCTGAGCATGTCGTCGGTGATCTCGATCCGGCCCTGGTTGCCGGTCGTCGGTGTCAGATACTGGAAGCTGACATCGAGCGCCTTGGCACCGGCTGGGACATCGACGTGGAAGGCGTTGACGTCGACCGGATCGCGGACCCATTCGACGCGCTTGCCGCCGGCGGTGAAGATCAGCCCGGCCAGCTTGTCGATCGGGCCGCGCGGGCCGTGCTTGCCGGGGATCCATTCCGGATACCGCAGCACCATTGGGCCGGGTCCGGTGACCGGGATCGTCTCGCGGACGCGGAAGATGCGGCGGTCGATGTCGGTGGCGTCGACTGCCAGCGTGATCGTGCCGGGAAAAACAACGTCCTGCGGCGCCGGGATGGCCGGCGGCAGCGGCACGGGCTGGGGCATCGGCGCGGCGGCGAGCAGGACGACAGGCAGCAGCAAGCGGAGCGAGGTCTTCATTCGTGGCGTTTCGCCGTTTTTCAAGCGGCGGGCAAGTCAGACGAGATCGAGGTGCAACCGCCGGCTGGTCCGCCACAGTAGCAGGGCGCTGATGACATAGAATACCAGGCCGCTGAGGATCGCGTAGCGCAGCGCCTCATTGCCGTAATGGGCCTTTAGCACGTCGGAGATCGCACCGAAGAATAGCGTGCCGCAGCCCAGGCCGATCAGGTTGTTGACGAACAGGAATGCCGCCGAGGCGGTCGAGCGTCCCGCCGCCGGTACCAGGTGCTGGATCGCCGCGATGATCGGGCCGAGCCAGACCAGCCCGAGTGCCTGGGGCACCAGCGCCAGCAGCGCCGCGACGACGATGTTCGGTGCCAGGATCGCGCCGATGTAGAAGGGGATCGAGATCAGGAAGCAGATCGCCGGGACCAGCGCATAAGCGGCCGGGTTCTTCTTCGCCAGCCGGTCGACGAGCCAGCCGCCGAGCCAGATGCCGGTGCAGCCACCGATGACCAGCTGGCCCGCGAACAACCATGAGGTCTGCGTCAGCGTCAGGCCGAAGCTGCGGATGAAGAACGACGGCAACCAGAAATTCAAGCCATAGGACAGCGTCGCCGCCGAGGCCGCGCCCAGCGACAGGCCCCAGAAGCTCGGCTTGGCGGCCAGCATCCGCAGCACCGCGCCGAGCGTCGGCGGCGCCTCGGTAGCGACCGGATCGAAGCCGCCGCGCACCGGGTCCGGTACCGCCAGCCGGAGCAGCGGCGCGATCAGCACGCCGGCACCTCCGACCGCGATGAAGGCGAACCGCCAGTCGACCGCGCTCGCCATCAGCCCGCCGAACAGGATGCCCAGCGCGCCGCCGATCGGAATGCCGAGCGAGTAGATCGCCAGCGCCCGCGCCCTTTGCTCGCGCGGAAAATAGTCGGAGATCAGCGAATAGGCCGGTGCCGTGCCGCCCGCCTCGCCGACTCCGACGCCGAGGCGTGCCAGGAACAGCTGCGGGAAGCTGTTGGCCAGCCCGCACAGTGCGGTGAAGCCGCTCCACACCGCCAGCGACACGGTGATGATCCAGACGCGGCTGTAGCGATCGGCGAGCCGCGCCACCGGGATGCCCAGCGTCGTGTACAGCAGGGCGAAAGCCAGCCCGCCGAGCAGGCCGAGCTGGGTGTCGCTGAGCTGCAAATCGGCCTTGATCGCCGGTGCCAGGATGCCGACCACCTGCCGGTCGATGAAGTTGAAGACATAGGCCAGCAACAGCACCGCCAGCACGCGGTAGCGCCGCGGCGAGGGCAGGGCCGCCGCGGCGCCAACACCGGTCATGCTCAGAACTTCAGCCCGACTGTCGCGTAGACCTGTCGCGGGTTGCCGTAGAAGGCAGTCAGCACGCCCTCACGTCCCAGCGACGGCGTCGGCAGGCCGGCGGCGTTGTAGTTCACCAGGCCGGTCGTCGCATTGACGCCGAGGAACTGGTAGCCGCCGGTGCGATACTGCTTGTTGGTCAGGTTCTTGCCGTGGATGCCGACCGACCATTTGTCGGTGTCTGAGTGCCAGACGACGCTGGTGTCGACGAGCGCGTACTTGGGCTGGTCGAGCGGCGAGATCGTCTCGAACTGGCCGACGCGGCTGCGGTACGACAGGCTCGGGCTGATATCGAGCTGGCCCGAACCGATCAGGCTCATCGGGGTCGAGTAGGTGAAGGTGCCGCTGGCAGTCCACTTCGGCGTGTTCTGGACCTGCCGGTACTGCGCGACCTCGGCACCGACGGCGTTGATGAAGCGGTCGTACTTGGCGTCGATATAGCCCAGCGACCAGCTGAAGTTCAGGCTCGATCCGGCACCGGTGATCTCGGGCACCAGCTTGGCCAGGCCCTCGAACTCGACGCCCTTGAAGGTCGCCTTGCCGGCGTTGGTGGTGATGCCGACGAAGGTCTGGACGCCGTTGACCAGCGCGCCGACCGAGCTGGGGATCTGCACGTCCTTATAGTCGGCGTAGAAGCCCGCAAGGCTGAAGCTCAGGCGGCGATCGAGGATCTGCGCCTTCCAGCCGAGCTCGTAGCTGTTGACCGTCTCGGGCTTGAACGACAGGAAGTTGAAGATCTCCTGCGGGTCGCGGATGCCGTTGGCGTTGGTGTCGGGCGCCTGGGTCGACAGCCCGCGCGGGTCGAAGCCGCCGCCTTTGAAGCCCTTGGAATAGCTGGCATACAGCGTGTGATCCGGCGTCGGCTTGTAGCTCAGCGAGGCGCGCGGCGTGAACTCCTTGAAGGTCTTGCCGCCGTCGAAGTTGGAGGTCAGCGCGCCCAGCTGGACCCCGGCGCCGCCGAGTTCGGGCGACGCGCCGCCGATCAGGTTCTTGCGGATGATGACCGCGTTGCGCTTGTCGTTGGTGTAGCGACCGCCGACCGACAGGCTGATCTGGTCGGTGAAGTCATAGGTAAAGTCTCCGAACAGGCTCCACGTCTTGGTGTCGACATCGCCGTAAGTCGAGGCGGTGAAGCCCGGCAGGCCCAGTGCCGCGCCGGTGGTGCCGAGAACGACGTCGAAGATGTTGAAGGCGTTGGCGTTGAGATAATAGGCGCCGAGCAGCCCGTTGAGCTTGTCGCTCGAATAAAGCAGCTGCACTTCCTGCGAGAACTGATGGTTCCTGTAGATCGCCGGAACGTCGACATCGACCGCGGGCAGGCTGTCGAAGTCGATCGGCGTCGAAGTGCTGTCGCGGCGGTAGGCGGTGATGCTCTTCAGAGTGAAGTTCGGGCTGACCTCCCACTGCGCGGTGCCAGAGAAGCCATAGGCCTCGACGCTCTGATGTGGAGAGTCGAGACCGGCGCGGGTGTCATAGACGTTCTTCAGCACCGGCGCGCCCGACTGCAGGCCGACGATCAGGCGGTGGCCGTTGCGCGGGTCGCTGTTGTCCTTGACGTAATCCGACGACAGCCGGAACAGCAGCGTGTCGGACGGCTCGAACTCGGCCGAGACGCGGGCGGCCCAGACGTCGCGGTTATAGTTCTCGCGGCCGTTGGTGAGATTGTCGCCGAAGCCGCCGCGGCTGAGCCGGGCCCCCGAGGCGCCGACGCGCAACGTATCGCTGAGCGGGGTCGAGGCCGAGACCACCAGTTCGGCCTGGTCATAGGTGCCATAGGTGCCGCGGACCGAGACCTCGGGCTCCTTGGCGTTGATGCGCTTGGTGACGTACTTGACCGCGCCGCCGATGGTGTTGCGGCCGTACAACGTGCCCTGTGGGCCGCGCAGGATCTCGATACGATCGACATCGAAGACGTCGAGCACCGCAGCCTGCGGACGGTTGAGATAGACGTCGTCGAGGTACAGGCCGACGCCGGCCTCGAAGCCCGCCACCGGGTCCTGCTGGCCGACGCCGCGGATGAAGGCAGTCAGCGTCGAGTTGGTGCCGCGCGATGCCTTGAGGGTCAGGTTGGGGACGTTCTGCGCGATCGCGGTGATATCCTGGATACCGGCATTGGCGAGCGCCGCGCCGCTGATCGCGGTGATCGCGATCGGCACGTCGCGCAGCGATTCCTCGCGGCGGCGAGCGGTAACGATGATATCGCCGTCGTCGGTGTTCGCAGCGACCTCGGTCGGGGTCGCCGGGGCCACTGCCTGCTGGGCGACGACCGGAAAGGCCATCAGGGCCGAAACCCCGGCGCCGACGTTGAGCATGGCGCGCACGGAAAATCTGGCTGGTCGCATATGGTCACTCCCCTGGAGCCGGTCATTGAACTTGTGCCGGTAACGAGACGGTTATATTGAAACCTGAACCGGGATTCAACTCGGGAAATTGGGGAGGCTCGGATTTTGGACCCGCAACGTAGTTTTACGGCCACAAGTCAGGCTGATAGCCGTGACGGGGAGAAGACGCCGCGGACCGAGCGCGGTCGCAAGACGCTGCGCATGATCCTCGATGCGGCGGTCATCGAGTTCGGCGAGCGGGGCTTCCACGATGCCTCGATCAGTCGGATCACGCAGCGGGCCGGCGTCGCGCTGGGCACGTTCTACACCTATTTCGCCAGCAAGGAGGCGGTGTTCCGCGCACTGGTCCGCGACATGTCTGAGCGCGTGAAGGTGCATGTCGCCCCGCACGTCCTCGCCGCGCCCGACCAGCTCGCCGCCGAGCAGGCCGGGTTGTCGTCGTTCATCGAGTTCGTCCGCGGCCACAAGGAAATCTACCGGATTATCGACGAGGCCGAGTTCGTCGACGCCGCGAGTTGGCGCGACCATTATATCGGCACCGCCGATCGCATCCGGGCGCGGCTGATCGCCGGTGCGGAGCGCGGCGAGGTCCGCAGCGACGTCGACGACGTCCATGCCTGGGCGATCATGGGGATGAACGTCTTCCTCGGCCTGCGCTTCGGCGTCTGGCAGGAGGAGCGCTCGCCGGAGGAGATCGCGGCGATCGCCGGCTCGATGCTGCGGGACGGTCTCAAGCCCCGGACGGGCAGCGATTAATCCGCTGCCATCGCCGCGAGCTTGGCGACGGTGTTCATGTTGCGCGCGGTGCCATGGGCCGCGGCCGGGATGCGCAGGAGAGAGTCGCCCATGCCGCTGCCATAGCTGACGTAGATTTCGCGGGTGCCGAGGCGGACGACTTCGTCCTTGACGTTGGCCAGCCGCTCCAGCGTGTCGGCGGGCGGCGGCGCATCGAGGAAAATCGCCACGGTGCGGTTCGGGGCAGCGTCAGGGAACGGGTTGGCGGCCAGCACCGCTGCCATTTCCGCGGCGCTGCGGACCAGCACGCCGACGGGCTTGCCGGCATAGGCGTGGAGGCTGGCCCCGAGCCGGCGCTTGACTTCGGCCTCGTCGACAGCGGCGTCGAACACCACGTTGCCGCTGGCGATCCAGGTGCGGACGCGGGTGAAGCCGGCAGCGGTGCACATCGCCGCGAGCTCGGTCATCGGCAGCTTGCCGGTGCCGCCGACGTTGACGGCGCGGAGCAGGGCGACCCAGGCGGCTATTTCTTGCACTCGCCGACGCGCTTGCCGACCGTCGTCGCGGTCAGCGTCATCGTTGACGGTCCCGCCTTCATCACCGAGCGGCCGCTCGAGGTGAAGGTGGTCGAGGTGAAGCTACCGGTGCTGCTTGCGGTCATCGTGCCGCCGCCCTGCTGGCAGATCATCTCCGAACTCAGCTTGCCGCCGACCATCGAATAGCGCGTGAACTTGCACGACTTGTCCGACTTCATCATGTCCTGCGGCCCGCGCGCTGCCTCCTCGGGCGTGATGCAGTGCGAGATATGCTTGGTCTTGCCGATCATCGCCGCGGCCAGACCGGGCGGGGCGCCGGGCATGTCGACCGAGTTGACCGTCGCGGCGATGTCCCACTCGCCCGGCTGGACCGCGAAAGCTTGCGCCAGCGCCGCGCCGCTTACCACCATCAGGCCCGCGCCGAGCCCAAGCCACACCATCCTCATCGTCGCTCTCTCCCTCAGTGTCCCGTCGAGCCGAAACCGCCGCTGCCGCGCGCCGTGTCGTCCAGGCTGTCGACCTCGTCCCAGCGCGCCCGGGTGACCGGGGCGACGACCAACTGCGCGATCCGCATGCCGCGCTGGATCTCCACCGGCTCGTTGCCGAAATTGACCAGCAGGACCTTGACCTCGCCGCGGTAGTCGCTGTCGATGGTGCCGGGCGCGTTGAGCACGGTCAGGCCCTGCTTGAGCGCCAGGCCGGAGCGTGGGCGGACCTGGACCTCATAGCCTTCGGGGATGGCGATGCAGAGCCCGGTCGGCACCGCGGCGCGCTTGCCGGGGTTGAGCATCAGCGGCTTCTCGACCGCGGCGACGACGTCCATGCCGGCGGCTCCCGGGCTGGCATAGGCGGGCAGGTCGAGGCCGGCGGCGTGGCGCAGGCGCACCAGCCCGATGGCGACGTCAGGCGAGTTCATCGGCGATCCTCAGGGCGAGACGCCGCGCCACCTCGGCCTTGGGCATCTCCGCCCAGTCCTCGACGCCCGACGCGCCGACCAGATGCACGGTGTTGCGGTCGCCGCCCATCACGTCGCCCGAGACGTCGTTGGCGACGATCCAGTCGGCGCCCTTGCGTGTGCGCTTGGCGACGGCGTTGGCGACCGCGTTCTCGGTTTCCGCGGCGAACCCGACGACCAGCCTAGGCCGGCGCGGACCCGGCACTGCGACCGTCGCCAGGATATCGGGGTTCTCGACCAGCGCCAGCGTTGGCGGCGCACCGTTCTTCTTGAGCTTCGACCCAGCCGCCTCGACGCGCCAGTCGCCGACCGCCGCGACCATCACCGCGGCATCGGCAGGCAGCGCGCGCTCGACCGCCGCCGCCATGTCGAGCGCGCTGACCACGTCGATGCGCGTGCAGCCCGGCGGCGTCGGCAACTCGACCGGTCCCGCGACCAGCGTCACCCGCGCCCCCAGCGCCGCCAGCGCGCCCGCAATCGCAAACCCCTGCTTCCCCGACGAGCGATTGGCGAGGTAGCGCACCGGGTCGATCGCCTCGTGCGTCGGCCCCGCGGTGACGATGACATGCCGCCCCGCCAGCCGCGTCTCGACGACCAGCGCCGCCCGGATGCCCGCCATGATCCGCTCGATCTCAGGCAGACGCCCCGGGCCGTATTCGCCGCATGCCATCTCGCCCTCGTCGGGCTCCATCACCGTGACGCCGCGCGCCCGCAGCGTCGCCACATTGGCGAGCGTCGCGGCATGGCCCCACATCCGGACGTTCATCGCGGGCACCGCCAGCACCGGCGTATCCGTCGCCAGCAGCAGCGTCGTCGCGAGATCGCTCGCCAACCCGGCCGCCATCTTGGCCAGCAGGTCCGCCGTCGCCGGGCACACCACCAGCAAGTCCGCGGCACGGCTCAGCGCGATATGGCCCATCGCCGCTTCCTCGGTAACGTCGAACAATTCGGTATGGACCTGATGCTCCGCCAGCGCGGCGAGGCTTAGCGGCGTGACGAACTCGGCGCCGCCGGCGGTCAGCACCGGCGTGACGCTGCCCCCGGCGCGGCGGATGGCGCGCACCAGTTCGAGCGACTTGAACGCCGCGATGCCACCACCGACGATGAGCAGGATGCGCTTGCCGTGCATTCGCCCAGCCTTAGAGCAGGACGAGGCGCTACGGAACCGGCGTTATCGCCAGCGCGTCGGCCAGTTCGAGCAAGCTGCCGACCGACCAGTCCCAATCCTGCCGCTGCGCCAGATCGGGGGCAGGGCGCCCGCCATATTCCAGCGGCCGCGCGACATAGGCAGTTGCCAGCCCGTTACGCCGCGCCGCCGCCAGGTCGCTGTGATGCGCCGCCACCAGGCAGACCTCCGCCGGTGCCAGCCCCATGATCTCAGCCGTGCCGAGATACGACTGGTCGTCGGGCTTGTAATGCCCCGTCACCTCCGCCCCGAGGATCGCGTCCCAGGGCAGGCCACCGAACCGCGCCAGCGCCGTCATCAGCGCGATGTTGCCGTTCGACAGCGTGACGATCGTGTAGTCCCGCTTCAGCCGTGTCAGTCCCGCGACTGCATCCGGCCAAGGATCGAGCCGCCGCCACGCCTGTGCAAACTCCGCCAGCCGCGCCTCCCCAACGCCCGCCGGATCGATCCCGTATCGCCCCAGCAGTACCTCCAGCGTCTCGCGGTTGAGCACATCCAGCCGCTCGAACGGCCGCCGCCCCTCGCGCACCTCCGCCATCGCCGGCTGGTACAGTCCGCGCCAGCCATCCGCGAACGCATGCGGATCGAGCTCCGGCCGCCCCACCGCCGCCAGGAACGGCACCGCCTCCCGCGCGATGCTGGTACGCCAGTCGACCACCGTGCCGAACACGTCGAACGCCAGCAGCTTGATCCCGGTCACGCCCATCTCCCGTAGCAGCAGTGGTGTCGCACCATAGCCTCCAACCCGGAACCTCCGAGACGCCGTTCCGCTTCAACGGCATCATTCCCCCGGAGATTCAACGATGTCGATCACCCTCAAGCCACTCGACCAGCAGGTCATGCTGATCACCGGCGCCAGCTCCGGCATCGGGCTCGTCACCGCCAAGGCCGCCGCCGCCAAGGGCGCCAGCGTCATGCTGGTGGCGCGCAACGAGGCGGCATTGCAGCAGGCCGTCGCCGAGATCGAGGCGGCGGGCGGCACCGCCGATTATGCGGTTGCCGACGTCGGCATCGCCGCCGATGTCGAGGCCGCCGCCGACAAGGCGGTCCAGCGCTTCGGCCGCATCGACACCTGGGTCAACAACGCCGGTGTCGCGATCTATGCCAAGCTCGCCGACACGCCGCTCGACGAGCATGAGCAGCTGTTCCGCACCAACTATTTCGGCGTCGTCAACGGTGCCACTGCCGCGGTCCGCCACCTGCAGGGCAATGGCGGCGCGTTGATCACCGTCGCCTCGATCGCCGCCGACATCCCGACGCCGATCATGGGCGCCTATGCGGCGTCGAAGCATGCGGTGAAGGGCTATATGGAATCGCTGCGGATCGAGCTGAACGGCGACAAGGCGCCGATCTCGGTGACTATCATCAAGCCGTCGGGCATCGACACGCCGGTCGCCCAGCACGCCGCCAACCACGGCGACGGCGAAGCGGTGATCCCGCCGCTGGTCTATGATCCCAGTCTGGTTGCCGACGCGATCCTGCATGCCGCCGTCCACCCCAGCCGCGACATCACCGTCGGCGGGGCAGGGCGGGCGCAGGTGCTGGTCGGCACGCACTTCCCGACATTGCTCGACAAGCTCGGGCCGCTGATGATGCCGGCGCTGTTCGACCGCAAGCGCCCCAAGACGCCGGGCGACACGCTGTTCGTCTCGGAGGAGGCCGGTCGCGAGCGGTCGGGGACGACGCCGGGCAAGAAGTTCAGCCTGTATACGTCCAGCGTCCTGCACCCCGGCATGGCGGCAGTGGTCGGTATCGCCGCGACCGCCGGGCTGTTCGGGCTGGTCGTCACGCACCGCCTGACCCAGCGCCGCTGAGCGAGCCCTACTCCCTCCCCCCACGCGAAGCGTAGAGTGGGGAGGGCCGGGGTGGGGGCTCTTGCGCACCGAAAGCGGGGCGCCAAGAAGCCCCCCACCCCAACCCTCCCCACTCTCGGTTCGCGAAGACGCTCACCGTGGGGGGAGGGGGCAGAAAGCTGGCGGGAGGTCCGCCCGTTACGCGTCGGCCTGGATGTTGACTGCCGTCTCGGCCAGCTTGGTCGCATATTCATCGCCACCGTAGATTTCCTTGGTGGCGGCTTTCAGCTTCTTCTCGTCGTCCTTGAGGCCCAGCGTCTTGGCATAGGAGGCGACGGTGCCGAACCCGGCGATGCCGTAGTGCGTCATGCGCTGGTATTGCGCGATGATCTGGGCGTCGAGCACCGGGCCCTTCTTGGGCGCTTCCTCGGTGGTGTGCTTGATCGCCTCGGCGGCCAGGCCTTCCATGCCCTTACAGTGTTCCTTTTCGGCCTTTTCGCCCTGCGCGACGATCAGCTTCTTGAGCACGTCGGTGTGCTTGGCGATGCCCTCCTGCGACTTGGCGAGCATGTCCTTCAGCGTCGGGTCGCTCGCCTTGGGCGCGATCTTCTTCAACGTGCGCTGCATCTGATCGTTGGCGGACCACAGGTCCTTGAGCTCGTCGATGTAGAGATCCTTCAGATCCTCGGGAACTTCAGCCATGGCGACATCCTTGCTCGGCCAGCGTCCCTGCGACGCGGCGCGGCACAAACAGCGCCCCAGAACGCTTCATGTTCCTGCGGGGCGACGATGGTGCATTCCGCCCTGTCCGCCCGCCGGGAGCGCATGGATGCAGTTCAAGCACAAGGCGGTCATGATCCTCGCCGTGGTCATCGCCTTGCTGGTCGTCGCCGTCGTCGCAGTTTCGCTCGACAACTGGCGCCAGCGCTCCAACCCCGTGTTGCCGCAGGAGGCGCCGCTGCCGCCCCGCGCCGTCACCTCGTCCCCCGCGGCCTCTTAAACCACGGCGGAGCGCACTTATATTCCGTCCCGAGAGGATGCCCAGATGACCGACACCCCGACACTCGACCAGAACCTCAGTGCCGCCGCCCGCCACGTGCTGCGCGACCACGGCACCGAGCGCCCCGGCACCAGCCCGCTGAACTACGAAAAGCGCACCGGCACCTATAGCTGCGCCGGCTGCGGCAACGCCGTCTACAGTTCCGACACCAAGTACGACAGCGGCAGCGGCTGGCCCAGCTTCTACACCGCCATCCCCGGCGCCACCGCGACCACCGTCGACCGCAGCCTCGGCATGACCCGCACCGAGGTCCATTGCGCCCAGTGCAACGGCCACCTCGGCCACGTCTTTCCGGACGGTCCCGCCCCGACCGGCCTGCGCCACTGCATCAACGGCGTCGCGCTGGATTTCGCAGCGGAGTAGCTTCCTGCCCTCCCCCACCCGGGGGAGGGCGAGAGACGGCGCAGCCGGCCCGGGGAGGGGTTCCTCGGTGCAGACGTGGCCGCTCCAGTTACCTTGCTCCTGCCGCAATCACCTCGTAAGCGCCGCAAATGCCTTTTACCGCTACACATCCAGCGCTTGCCAGCGCACTCGCCGCGCGTGGATACGCCGAAGCCACCGCCGTCCAGGCCGCAGTCCTCGAAGCCGATAGCAGCCGGGACCTGATGGTCTCGGCGCAGACCGGGTCCGGCAAGACCGTCGCCTACGGCCTCGCCCTCGCCACCACGCTGCTCGGCGAGGCGGAGAAATTCCCCCGCGCCGGTGCGCCGCTGGCCCTGATCATCGCTCCGACGCGCGAACTGGCCCTGCAGGTCGCCCGCGAGCTGGAGTGGCTGTACGCAGCTGCGGGCGGCGTCATCGTCACCTGTGTCGGCGGCATGAATGTCCGCGAAGAATCGCGCACCCTGTCGCGCGGCGCGCACATCGTCGTCGGCACGCCGGGTCGCCTGCGCGACCATCTCGAGCGCAGCCACCTGGTCACCGAGCAGATGCGTGCCGTCGTCCTCGACGAGGCCGACGAGATGCTCGACCTCGGCTTCCGTGACGACCTCGAGGAGATCCTCGACCAGATCCCGGTCACCCGCCGCACGCTGCTGTTCTCGGCGACGCTGCCCAAGCCGATCCAGACGCTCGCCAAGCGTTATCAAAAGGATGCGCTGCGCATCGCCGTCGGACAGGGTGCCGAGGCGCACGGCGACATCGATTACCGCGCCGTCCGCGTCGCGCCGAACGACATCGAGGCCGCCGTCGTCAACGTCCTGCGCTACCACGAGTCCGGCGCCGCGCTGGTCTTCGCCGCGACCCGCGAGAGCGTCCGCCGTCTCCACGCCAACCTCGTCGAGCGCGGCTTCTCCGCTGTCGCCCTGTCCGGCGAGCTCAGCCAGTCGGAGCGCAACCACGCGCTCCAGGCCCTGCGCGATCGCCGCGCCCGCGTCTGCGTCGCCACCGACGTCGCGGCCCGCGGCATCGACTTGCCCGACCTCAACCTGGTGATCCACGCCGAGTTGCCGCACGACGCCGAAGTCCTGCAGCACCGCTCGGGCCGCACCGGTCGCGCCGGCAAGAAGGGCACCTGCGTCCTGATCGTGCCTTACCCCAAGCGCCGCCGCGCCGAGGGCATGATGCGCGACGCCAACATCAAGGTGACATGGGAAGCCGTGCCGACCGCCCAGATGATCGCCGCCAATGACGAGGCGCGGTTGATGGAGGAGATTGGCGAGGCCGGCGACGATACCGCCGCCGCCGAATTGCTGCTGACCCAGAAGGACGCCGTGTCGGTCGCAGCCGCACTGCTCCGCATGTACCGCTCGCGCCTGCCGGCCCCCGAGGAGCTGACCGACAACGGCCCCGCCGAGCGCGGCACGCCCGAGGCTTTCGGCAACCGCGAAGGCTTCGAGAACGTCGTCTGGTTCCGGGTCAACACCGGCCGGGTCAACAACGCCGATCCGCGCTGGCTGCTGCCCTACCTGTGCCGTCGCGGGCATCTGACCCGCCGCGACATCGGCTCGATCCGCATCTTCGACCGCGAGACGCGCTTCGAGATCCCGACACCGCTCGCCTCACGCTTTGCCGCCGCGCTGAAGCGCACCGACGACGGCGATCCCGACGTCATCATCGAGGCCGCCGGCAACACGCCCGAGCCATCGCGTGGCCCCCCGCGCCGCTCCAACGACGGTGGCCCGCCCCCGGCTCGCCGCGGACCGCCGCGCCGCTAGGTCATCGGTAGCAGGGACAGGGTGCTGGTGCAGTTGCAGCATGGGCTGTGCTAAGCCCGGCGCGACCAACAGCGAATCGGAAACCGCCTTTGCTCCGCCGCCTATACGACTGGATGCTGCGGCTCGCCGGTCGCCCGACTGCCGAGCGCTGGCTGGCCTTCGTGTCGTTCGCCGATTCAAGCTTTTTCCCGCTGCCGCCGGACATCATGCTGGTGCCGATGTGCATGGCCAAGCCGGAGCGGGCGTATCGCTCGGCATTGATCTGCACCGTCGCTTCGGTGCTGGGCGCGCTGCTCGGCTATGCCATCGGCTCGCTGCTGTTCGACCTGATCGGCGTGCCGCTGCTGCATTTCTATGGCTATGAGGACAAGTTCCACCGCTTCGCCGCCGACATCGGCGCGTCCGGGTTCATCTGGATGCTGGCCTTCGCCTTCCTGCCGATCCCATACAAGGTCGCGACCATCGCGGCGGGCAGCATCCACCTCGACCTGGGCGTCGTCGTGCTGGCGTCGATCCTGGGCCGCGGCGGACGCTTCTTCGCCGTCGCCTGGGTGATCCGCCGCTACGGCGTCGTCGCCCAGCGCATGATCGACCAGCATTTCGAGAAACTGGCGATCTTCTTCACAATATTGTTCGTCGGCGGCTTCGTCGTGGTGAAATATGCGCTCTAACGCCCTTGCCAACGCGATTATCCTGCTCGGTTCGTCGGCCCTGCTCGGCGGCGCAATCGCCTTCCAATATATCGGCGGCATCCCCCCGTGCGAGATGTGCATGTGGCAACGTTGGCCTCATGTCGTCGCGCTCGTCCTGGGGCTCCTCGCCCTGGCGCTCCGCTCCAACCGCGCGCTCATCGTCCTCGCCGCGCTGTCCGTACTCGTCACCGCCGGGATCGGCTACTTCCACGCCGGCGTCGAGCAGCACTGGTGGCAGGGCATCACCAGCTGCGCCGCCAGCCCCGCCAGCGGGTCGACCGCCGAGGTCATGGCGCAGATTCTGGCCACCCCATTGATCCGCTGCGACGCCATCGCCTGGTCATTGTTCGGCATTTCGATGGCAGGATGGAACGCGCTGATTTCCACAGCGATCGGAGTGGCCTCGCTATGGCTCGTGCTGAGACGAAGCTAGCCCGCCTGCCGGGCGATACCCGCGAAAGCACCGCAGCGATGATCCGCGTCGATCACGCCGGCGAATTTGGCGCGGCGCGAATTTATGCCGGTCAACTCGCCGTCATGGGCAGCCGAGCACCCGGTTCCGCCGCGATCGCCCGGATGAAGCAACAGGAGCAGCGGCATCTCGACGTCTTCGAGCAACTGATCCGTACCCGGGGCGTCCGCCCGACGCTGCTGCAGCCGCTGTGGAGCGTCGCTGGCTTCGCGCTCGGGGCGGCAACCGCGCTGATGGGACCGAAGGCGGCTATGGCCTGCACGGCGGCCGTGGAGACCGAGATCGATATCCATTACCAGCAGCAGCGCGACGAACTCGCCGGCACCGACCCCGAGCTGGAAGCCCATATCGCGGACTTCCAGGCCGAGGAACTCGAGCACCACGCCACCGCGCTGGCGCATGGTGCGGAGGACGCAGCCGGCTATCCGCTGCTGTCGGCGGTCATCCGAGCCGGCTGCCGGGCGGCGATCGCGGTTACCAAGCGGATCTAGTTGCGGACCTCGGGGCGCAGTGCGTAGCGCCCGTCGTGAAAGTCGCCGAACATCTGCTTGATCGCAGGGTGACCGACTTCCTCGGCGCCATCGCCCTCGCGGACCAGATTCTGCTGGCTGACATAGGCGACGTAAGCCGACTCATCGTTTTCGGCGAGCAGATGGTAGAAGGGCTGATCTTTGCGCGGGCGGACCTGCTCGGGGATCGCTTCCCACCATTCCTCGGAGTTGTTGAACTCGGGATCGACGTCGAAGATCACCCCGCGGAACGGGAACAGCCGGTGGCGCACGACTTCGCCGATGCCAAAACTGGCGGTCGGCATTGCAGTCACGGTGTTCGCTCCCTTGATCTCGATCATACTCTACCCTTCCCAGCGACACGGTCGCTCACGCACACCATATAGGTATTCGCCGGGTTTCGTGAAGGGTGGTGCAAGTCGGGCTTGGCAATCCTGCTCCCAACGGTCTATACGCCCGCCTTCGACCGGGTCTCGACCCAAGCGCCAAGCGGAGAGGTGCCAGAGTGGTCGATCGGGACGGTCTCGAAAACCGTTGTGCGTGTAAGCGCACCGTGGGTTCGAATCCCACCCTCTCCGCCACTTTCCAGACGCGACTTAAGGCGCCCGAGTCGGCCGATCCACTCAAAGCTGATGCATCGGTACCAGATGCTGACGAGACTCGTTGGGATGGCATGCCATGCCGGCCCAGCTTAAAGTAGGCTCAGGGTGACATGGTCTCTGCGAGCGTTGCGGTGACCATCCGACGGGGTCTCGCGGCGACCAAGCTAAGGCTGATTTCGCCGAAGCGGTCGGTCAGTTGCCTGTCGATTGCACGATTTCCGGAACATTCTCGACCGGTTCGCTTATTCTGTTCGCCGGTCGGTTCTTGAACTGTTCGCGCGTACCAATGCCCTAACATGAGACTGCGTAGAACCGCCCAAGACTGGTAGCGCGACCATAGAATGCGATACCTTGTGACAATACACATTCCGCGATGCAGAAATTGCGCCATTTGCAAAACATGACGCAACCGCGGCGTCGTCCTCGCTGCCCGCGACCGCCAAACGTTAATGGGTGAGCCGGCATCACGAGTTGTCGATGCAGGCTTAGTCGCCCCAAATAAGAAGATACCCTTCAACGATATCTCGCCGGCACCCTTGCGTCGCTCAACAGGTGAGTACAGGCGCAAGTTCGTCATCGTCGCGGCCGAAGCTGGACGGCTTTGACCAGCAAAGCAATCGCCATAAGCGGTCGGATGATTACGCTATCGGCAACGGCACTTCGTCAGTCCAAATATGACGTCGATCGGTATTAATGCTAATTTTGCTTGCGTCTCTCTTGTGCAGCGCTGAAGATGGCCTTGGTAACTTACGACCAACCACAACACTGGGGAGGCCACATAATGGCAGACAATAGTCGTGAAGTAGACAAAAATAGTCTTACACGTCGAGGATTGCTTTCGACAGCTGTAGCCGCCGCGAGCCTTGCGCCCATGATCTCACATGCACAAACACCGGTCGCTGCCGCGACGCCTGCAATAAATCCTCCATATGTCCCGCAGGGTGGTCGAGGACCAATCAAGGTCTTATTTCTGAGCAAATACCACGAATTCGACCGGGCAGGTATGTTCAAGATGCTTGACAGCATGGGGCAAGATATCACCTGGACTCACATCGAGCATCCCGCCGCGGTCGAGTTTTATGATCCAAAGCTTGCTGAGCCATATGATGTATTGCTATTTTACGACTGCTATGCTGGTCGTGTTGCAACCCCGCCTACTGTGCCCGGCGGCAGGCCTTCGTTCGTCGACACAGTGCCGTCGAAGCAAACCCAGGCCAATCTCGCGAAGCTCTTGCGCAATGGCGACAAGGGGTTCGTGTTTCTCCACCACGCAATATCGTCATGGGCGCATAGCTGGCCAGCCGGCGTAAACGGCTTCAACGCCTATAGCGAAGTCGTCGGCGGCGCGGCCGACTGGACGACGCCGTTGAAGAATGTGCGTGGCGTTGATTATCCAAGGTCGGGTTATGCGGAAGATGTGCCGATCAAGGTCGTCGTGGTCGACGCGAAGCATCCAGTCACCAAGGGTGTGGACCTGTCGTTCGATATTATCGACGAGAAGTACCTTTGCCCAATGTTCGAGGATTCGGTGCATTGCCTGACTCGCTCGGTAGAGACTCCGCGGGCTGAGGACTTTCGTCCGGCCCAGGCCGGTCATCCCGTTGGAAGCACGATGACGAGCTGGGTCAAAACAGCTGAACGCTCGCCGGTCGTCTACATCCAGCATGGCCACAGTAACCATGCTTTCGCCAATGGAAACTTCCAGAAGCTCGTCAATAACGCGATCAAATGGACGGCATCCCCGGAAGCTAAAACTTGGGCGCATGCCAACGCGAAGAAGATTTTCGCGTCATAAGATCTTGATGTTTGCACGGGGTCATGTTCAACGACCCCGTGCATCCACCGCGGCGATTAGCGACCCGGTACTGGCGGCGTAGCGTAAGTCTTGACCAGGAACGCGCGGATCGCCTCGACTTGTTGTTCGTCCATGTACTTGGAAAAGCTAACCATCCCGCTGCTGGCCAGGACGCCGCCGTGAACAATGGCCTTGAAGCGATCCTTCGATAGCAGGACTTGGGATCGACGAAGATCGGGATACGCCGGGGTTTGGCCATGGCAAGAGCCGCAATAGCGACCATAGAAGATTCTTCCGTCCGTCACATCGCCCGAAGACGGCTCGGCTTTCGACGTATCGACCAGCGGCTTGACGAAGCTGCTGTATGGCGTCGGCTTCGCGTCCCCACCTAGCTTGAACACCATCAGCCGTCCGGGGAGGGTTCGATCCGTTCGGCTGGAGTTGCCTTCGCCGTTGCCACCCCCGTTGCCGACCATGATTGCAACGTACTGGATGTTGCCCAGGGCGTAGGTCATCGGCGGAGCGATCGCCGAGTTGCCCAGGTCGTAACTCCAGACTTCCTTGCCGGTCGTCGCGTTGTACGCTTTCAGGTCATGCTTGACGCCCTGGAATACCAGGTTGCCGCCGGTGACCATGACGCCGCCCAGCCCCCAGTCGGAGCCGCTGTGATCGATGTTCCAGCGAATCTTGCCGGTCGACGGGTCGAACGCGGTCAACATGCCCTTGGAACTGGGCACAGGAGCGCGCGGGGGTCGCTTTGCAAGCTCCTTGGACAGTTCCATCGCACCCGGTACGCCTTGCGCGCCCGGGGCGATGCCTTGAACGCCGCCGCCCGTGTTCCAAACTCCGTCGATATGTCGGTAATCCGCAGGGTTCACCGCAGAGTAGCGGAACACCGCATCGAGGATCGGGATATAGACCAGACCGGTGAGCGGGCTGTAGGCCATGGCCTTCCACGAATGCGCGCCGGACGGCGATGGGTTTTGCAAGCTGGACGATCCCGCTCCCCATCGTGTTCCGATACGCTCTACCGGGCGCCCGGTGCGCATATCGACGGAGTACGCCCAATCCGTTGCCAGGAAATACTTCTCGGCCGACAGCAACTCGCCGCTGCGCGCGTCAAGGACATAGAAGAAGCCGTTCTTGGGCGCCTGCATGACGACGTGACGCTTGCGGCCGCGGATCATGATGTCGGCCACGGTGATCTGCTGGACCGCTGTATAGTCCCAAGTGTCACCAGGGGTTGTCTGATAATGCCAGACATACTCACCAGTTTCGGGTTTGACGGCGACGATCGAGGACAGGAACAGATTATCGCCCTCGCCTTGCGATCGGATGTGATGGTTCCACGGCGCGCCATTGCCGGTGCCGATATAGACCAGGTCGGCGACCGGGTCATAGGTGATCGCGTCCCAGGGCGTACCGCCGCCGCCTGAGGTTTTCCAGACGTCGCCTGCCCAAGTGGAGTTCGCCTTCTCCGCCAACGCCTTGTCCGACGCTGCATTGTCGGGTTTGCCGTCTGGATTTGGCGTGACGTAGAAGCGCCAGGCAAGCTTGCCGGTTTCTGCGTCATAAGCGGACAAATACCCGCGAACGCCATATTCTGCGCCGCCGTTGCCGATCAGGACCAGCCCCTTCACGATACGGGGAGCGCCGGTGATGGTATAAGGTAGTTTTGGATCGGTCGTCTGGGATGACCATTTTTCCAGCCCCGTCTTGGCGTCGAGGGCGATTAGCCGTCCATCGATCGTACCGACGTAAACCTTGTCATTCCACAGTGCCGCGCCTCGGTTGACCACGTCACAACATGCTGAAAGTCCGACCGGACCTGGAGCTTTCGGATCATACTTCCAGAGCTGCTTGCCAGTGCGTGCATCAAAGGCAAAGACCTTCGACCATGCCGTTGTTGTATACAGTACGCCGTCCGCTTCAAGCGGGGTCGCTTCCTGACCTCGGTTGGTGTCGAACTGCGACCACCACGTCAGCCCAAGCTTGGCGACACTCTTTTCATTGACCTGCTTGAGGGGGCTAAAACGTTGTTCTGAATAGGTTCTTCCGTACGATAGCCAATCGCTGCTGGCGTCTGCCTTGGTCAGGCGACGTTGGTCGACGATCGCCGAAAGCGCGGTACTGCCAATTCCGCCGATCAGAAGCGCTCCTAAAATCTTGGTATTTTTCATGTCATCCCCAGGATCTATGGCTGGCAAATTTGAGAACTGCACCGCCTTAATCGGGCTATGCAACACGTTTAAGAGCAATGCTAGCCCAGAACTATGTAACAAACCTGCATCCGACAGGCCGACCGATTTATGTTGATTAAGTCGCACCTCACTAGTGTTGATTCGAATCATGAGCACTAGGAGTGATCGGCGATATTAAGACCGTAATATGAACTAAAGGATGAGTCGTGCAGGGCGCGTAAAAACCCGATTAGAACGTACAATCTCATCGTCGAATGTTAGAGATAACATTACATAGCACAAAAATGAAATACGACTGCATTCCCGCATATCGAGAACTATAGAAAATAGTTCACCGTTCGTGACGAATAATGTCGATTCAACGTCATAGACAGCAATCTAGTATGACGAAATCAATCACTTATTTGTCACCCATTTCAAAAAATAATTCATCGCGCCAAAAAAAGTTGTTGCGAAAACTTTTGGAACCAGCAAAACGGATTCAGTATACAGGGGGAGACGCAAGACGGGTTGAAGATGATCCCGTCTGGTTGGACATAAGGGGGTCCGTCTAACGGTAACGCCGCCCGCCGCGAGACGGGGGGCTTCACAGTATCCGCCCATCCTTGGAGCGGCGGCGAGCCGTCACGCTTACATGCGCCTGCCGTGGCAAAATCGCGGAACCAACTTAGGTCCGCCTACATTCGGTCCGGCTAAAATCAAAATCAAAAATTGGGGAGTTCTTAATGACCAAGCTAACACTTCTGCTTGCATCGAGTTGCAGTATATTGGGGATTGTAGCGCCTGGCATGGCACAGACCGGGAATTCTGCGCTGCAGGACGTGCCAGCGCCGACGAATAGTGTGCAAGTGGAGAAGGCGACTCCTGCGGCGGCCAGCCCAGATGGCGCAGAAGAAATTGTGATTACTGGGTCACGAGTAATTACGAATGGCAACAACTCGCCGACTCCCGTGACCGTTGTAACTGTTGCTCAGTTGCAGCAGACGACCCCATCTAATATACCTGACGGCTTGAATACCTTGCCAGTATTCAGCGCTTCGAACAGCCAGCGCACGATCAATAACGCGTCCGGAAATACGACCGGAAATTATCTGAATCTGCGCGGCATCGGAGTCCTGCGAACGTTGATCTTGATCGATGGCCATCGCGTGCCGCCGACGACGCAGAATGGAAGCATCGACGTTAACACCCTGCCGCAGTTGCTCCTCCAGCGTGTTGATGTGGTAACTGGTGGCGCCTCGGCAGTCTATGGCTCGGACGCCGTGACAGGCGTCGTCAACTTCATCATCGATAAGAAGTTCAATGGATTGAAGGCGCAGCTTCAAGGCGGAATTTCCAGCCATAAAGACGATGGATCGCAGCGAGCCGGTGTCGCTTACGGCCGCGATCTGTTCGGCGGCCGCGGTCACTTCGAAGCCAGCTACGAGTATTATAATTCCGACGGCATCGACGACAAGGAGGACCGGCCGTACGGCAGGTCGGTCTATTCGTACAGCGGCCTGGGCACCAGTGCCAGTCCGTACACTCTCATCACGGACAGCCGGAACAACACGGCTAGCGCCGGCGGGTTGATCCTCAACGGACCACTGCGAGGACAGCAGTTCGTCGCGAACGGCGTGCTCGGGCCATTCGTTCACGGCGCTCCCACATCGGCCAGCACGCTGGAGAGCGGCGGCGATGGGTACTTCTGGAAAAAGAGTTCCTTGCTTGCCCGCTTGCGCTCGCATCAAGCGTTTGCCCGCTTCGATTATGACCTGGCGGAGAACGTGCAGTTCTATACGCAGGCGTCGGCAAGTGAGTCACAGAACTTCAACAATTTCATCACATCGAACCTGTCGACTCAGACCTACACGATCTCGGCCCAAAATGCCTTTCTGCCAGCCAGTGTCAGGAACACCCTGGCAGGGGCGGGCGTGTCCAGCTTCACCTTCGGCAAGGTGTTCAACAACGAGGCGCCGATATCGAACGACACTCGTGTCCGGAACGTCTTCGTCAATCCCGGCCTGACCGGAACCCTTGGCGAAAAGTTCAAGTTCGATCTCGCCTACTCATTCGGTATGAGCAAGTCGCGTACGATCAACGTCAACAATCCGAACACCCAGCGTACTTCGGCAGCTTTGGATGCGGTGACCTCACCGAGCGGGCAGATCGTCTGCGCCGTCACGCTGACTAATCCAGGCCTGTATCCGGGGTGCATTCCGCTCAACCCATTCGGCCCGACCGCCGATGATGTCACGGCGTTCAACTATATCCAGGACAACAGCTTGTTCCACTTGACGAACAAGCAGCACGACCTTTCCGGCAGCATCGCCGGGTCGTTGTTCAACACCTGGGCAGGGCCGGTACAGATGGCAGTCAGTGGGGAGTTTCGCCACCTGACCTTGGCTGTCGATAGTACCGCCGAACCAACCGCACGACCGAACTGCACGGGGCTGCGCTTCAACTGCAACAGCGTGTCCGGATCGGTGAACCAGTCGAACATCATCGCCTCGGCGCGTGCCAAGCAGAGCGTCAGCGAGGGCGCCTTCGAAGTCGATGTGCCGATCCTTGCCGACCTCCCGTTGGTACAGTCGCTCAATATCAACGCGGCGGTGCGCTACACCCACTACACCACCAGCGGCAACGCAACGACATGGAAGGTCGGCGCAGACTGGCACGTTGTTGACGATCTTCGTCTGCGAGCGACACGGTCGCGTGATATCCGGGCGCCGACACTGAACGATCTGTTTGCACCGGTGAACGAGTCACCGTTCGGCTTCACCGACGAGCATACCAAGATCAATTTCACGTCTACCTTGAGGTCGCTGGGCAATCCCGCTCTGACTCCCGAGATCGCGAACACCACGACCGTCGGCGGCGTCTATCGACCGAGCTGGTTTCCCGGCTTCTCGTTCGCGGCCGACTACTATCAAATCTCGATCAAGGACGCGATTACAAGCATCAGTGGTGCCAACATCACAATCCAGCAGCTTTGCGAAGCCAGCAACGGCAGCTCCGACCTCTGCAATCTATATATCCGTCCGTTGCCCTTCAGCGATCGGTCCGCGGCCAACTATCCGACTTACGTGATCAGTCAGCCTCTCAACGTCGCCAGCGTCAAGGCACATGGCATCGATTTCGAAGCAAACTATGTCCGGTCGCTGATGGGAGGCAACTTCAGCATCCGCGCCTTGGCGTCGTACCAGCCGAAGCTCGTAACGGTGCAGTTTGTCGGCGCGCCACCTCAGAACGCAGCCGGTGCCACCGGGGTGCCGAGCTGGAAGGTCACGGGAGTCCTGCACTACGACATCGGCGGGTTCGGGATCGACACACAAACTCGCTGGCGGAACGCGGAACGTCGCAGCGCCAATCCTACACTGGTCTTCCGCGACGGCAAGATACCGGCCGTATCGTTCACCGATCTGACCGTGTCCTACCGAGTGAAGCGGGATGAATCCCAGGCGCAGTTCTTCTTCACGGTGCAGAACCTGTTCAACAAGGTCTCGCCCCTCGCAGCCGGCGCGGGCTCGATCGGGTTCAGCTATCCTGTCGTGAACGGCGACGATGTTATCGGGCGCTACTACACAGCTGGTGTCCGTTTCGGCTTCTAGCTTCGGCGTCTAACAGTCCCCGTCTGGTCGGCTGCGTAAATCGCAGCCGACCAGCTTTTTACTCTGTGATGCGCTTACAAGAGGTTGGCGTTTAGCCGTTCCCGGCTCCAGCCAAGCTCATCTATCAGCGCTGATGGGCATCCACCCAACTGGTCGGATCCTTGTCGACAGGGACTACGCCAGTGATATTCTCTGCGCTGAAAGCTGCAAAGCGCACGGCGAAGGCATGGCGTTCGTACAAGGTTGTATGGCGGCGGAAGTCGGTAAGCCCCTGGCGTTCTTCCTCGGCCATGTGTTTGCTGTTGGCCAGGTTGCAGGCGTCGACGGCATCGAACCAGGCGTCGGTGCCGATCTCATGGTCGGCTACAGCTTCGCCGGTATCCCGGATCTGGTTATGGTCCTTGATGGCGTCTTTGGTTTCGGCCGCGGCACTCGGCGCATCGCCGCCGCCGGTGCCGACCTGCATCAGGCGAGGATAGAAGAAACGTTCCTCGGCTTCGGCGTGGGTGTCGAGCAGGGCGCGCAGGCGGTTCCAGATTGCGCCTAGTGCGTGACGATCGTCGTGCGGGATCTGTTCAAGCATGGCGAACAGGCGGCGTTGTTCGGCGTGGTCGTCGAGGATCAGGTCGGTAATATCCATGGCTTAATTCTGCCGTTAGCCGAAGGCGGCGTCGAGCATTGACTTGACGTCGGTGTCGCCTTTTTCGGCGATGTCGTGGCAGGCGATGACGGTGGCGCGGACGGTGGCGGCGTAGTGGTCGGCGTCGACGGCGTCGCGGCTGGCCTGGTCGGAGTCGGGATCGGTCCAGAGCGTGACGAGTATGGGGACTCCGGGGAAGCGGGAGCGGACGCGGCGGAGGAGAAAACGGAGGTGGGGTGGCGCGCCGGAAAATTCCAGGCCGCAAATGCAAATCAATAGCACGTCGGCGGCGTCGAGGGCGGGGAGGCGTTCGCGGGAGGCGGCTTCGTGGAGGACGGTGCGGGAGCCGATGCCATGCTTTTCAAGGACTTGAGCGATCATGGTGGCGGCGGCGTCGTCGAGCGGACCGCGGGCGGCGATGCACAGCACGGCGCCCTCGCGCTGCCAGACTTCGGGCAGGGGGGTGCTGGAGAACTCCGGCGGCTGGTTGATCGGCACGGCCTTTTCCGCGAGGCTGGCCCCGCGGTCGCGGCGGTTAGGGGCCGGCTTGGCATCGGCATGGACGCTGAGATCGTCGAGCAGCAGCGCGGTGGCGGCCCTGACCCGTGCCAGCCGTGTCGTCGTCAGCACGCCGCGATCCGCGTCGATCGCTGCCAACCGCAGGCCTTTCACAGCGATTTCATCGTAGTAGCTCGACAGCGAGCGGTCGGCGAGCAGCGTCTCGGCCTGGTCGAGGACCTCGTCAGAGTCGCCCGCCAGCATGCGCTGGTAGAAGCTTTCGACCGGCGACAGGGCAGGGCGGTCGCCGAGCAGCACGTCGAGGAACTCGAGCCGGTCGAAGTGCCGCCCCAGGACCACCAGGCACAGCGTCAGCGGCGTCGACAGCACCAGCCCGACCGGCCCCCACAGCCAGGTCCAGAACACCGCGGAGATGATCACCGCGGCGGGCGACAATCCGGTCGAATGGCCATAGACCATCGGCTCGACCATATAGCCCATCACCGGTTCGGAGGCGAGGAACAGCCCGGCGGTCCAGATCGCCATGCTCCAGTCCGGCCCGGCGGCGGCGGCGAGCACCAGCGGCGGCAGGGCCGACAAAAACGACCCGATATAGGGCACGAAACGCAGCAAGCCGGCCAATATTCCCCACAGTATCGGGGACGGCACGCCGATAAAGTACAGACCGATGGCGATGATCAGCCCGAACGCCGCGTTGAGGCAGAGCTGGGTCAGGAAATAACGGCCGAGACGCGCGGCTGCATCGTCCATCGCCGTTGTCGTGCGGTGCAGGTCCTTGGAGCCGAACAGCCGGATCAGCCGGTCGCGCAGGTCCTCGCGCTGCAACAGGATGAAGATCGCGACGATCAGCACGATGATCGTCGTCTCCAGCGGCCCGACGACGGGGCCTAGGATCGATTTGATCAGCCCGAGCGGGGTGGGCGCGGGGGCGCGCATCTCGACCTGCATAGGGCGCTGGACGGTGCCGACGGCGATACCGCGGCGCACCGGCGGGGGTTCGGCATTGCCGCTGGCCCGGTCGAACTGGCGCCCGATCCGGCCGATCAGCTTGGGCAGCTCGCCGACGGTGGACTGGCGCACGCTGGCGACCTTGGCTTCGACAGTGGCGGCATAGCGCGGCGCGTTGGCCGACAGGCTGGCGATCTGGCTGCCGATCACCGCCGCCAGGAAAGCGAAAATCCCCAACGCCATCAACACGGTGACGATCACCGCGAGGACGCGCGGGATGTGCAGGCGGCGCAGCAGCCCGACCAGCGGCGCCAGCACGAACGACAGCAGCACCGCCAGCATGATCGGCACCAGCACGTCGCGCGCCAGGAACAGTGCCGAGATGATGACCACGCCGACCGCCAGCCCCAACAGCCCGGCAAGGCCGGGGACCTCCGCCGGCGCGACCTGGGCCGGCTGGCCTGGCGGTATCTCGATGTCCGCTCTGTCCATTGGTGCCCCCGATCTGCGTATGTAACGCACAATGCATTGGGATGGGCGCGGGGTAAATTGCGGAATCGGCGTGTGCGCGATCGCGAGGGCGTCAGCCGCCTCCCGACCGAAGCGACCCCTCCCCGGACCGGTGCAAGCCGCGGGCAACCTTGACACCGACCCCCCGCGCCGATTGAAGGACGCCACACACCGGGGGACCAAAGCCGTGACCATGAGACGCCCGCGCGTCCTCGCCATCGCCTCCGGGGGCGGGCATTGGGTGCAGCTGTTGCGCCTGCGCCCGGCGTTTGCGGATTGCGACGTCAGCTTCGCCACCGTCCATGCCGACAGCGCCGCCGACGTCGCCGGTGCGCCGCTGTTCACCTTCACCGATGCGTCGCGCAAGGACTGGTGGCGCTTCGCCGCCGTCGTCGTGCAGCTGACGCGAGTGATCGCCAAGGTCCGTCCCGACGTCATCGTCACCACCGGCGCGATGCCGCCGCTTGCCGCGATCGTGCTCGGGCGGCTGACCGGCGCGCGGACCCTGTGGGTCGACAGCATCGCCAACAGCGAGCGGCTGTCCTCGTCCGGCAAGCTGGCGCGCAAGCTGGCGCACCGGACGATCACGCAGTGGCCCGACCTCGCGACGCCCGAGACGCCGTGCTGGGGGAGCGTGCTGTGATATTCGTCTCGGTCGGGTCGATGATGCCGTTCGACCGGCTGGTGCAGGCGGTCGACGCCTGGGCCGCGGCGCATCCGGGAACGCCGGTGCTGGCCCAGATCGGCAATGGCAAGTTCGAGCCGCGCCATGCCAAGTTCGTCCGCCTGATGCCGGTCGCCGACTATCGCCGCGCCGTGGCCGAGGCGTCGCTGTTCGTCGCGCACGCCGGCATGGGGTCGATCATCACCGCGATCGAGGCGGGCAAGCCGCTGCTGATGCTGCCCCGGCTGCAGGCGCTGGGCGAGCATAACACCGATCACCAGCTGGCGACGGTGCGCAACGTCGGCAACCGCGCCGGGCTGCACCACGTCCTGACCGACGCCGAGCTTGGCCCCGCCATCGACGCGCTGCTCGGCCAACCGGGCGAAGCCCCGGCGCCGATCTCGGCTTTCGCGTCGGAGGAACTGCTCGGCAACGTCCGCGACTTCGTCCACGGCCGCCGGTCGTGAGGCTGGTCGGCCGGTAGCCGACAGCGGACCGCAACGGCCATGCCTCGGGGGCGACCACGGCGACCGCTCCAATCGGGGGAGGTGGCAGGTCGCAGCCGCGGCTGTTAGGTGGAGGGGATGATCAACTTATCCTGCCTTTGCGGCCAGATCCGTGTCGAACTCACCAAGCGGCCGGACTTCATCCATGCCTGCAACTGCACGCTGTGCAGCAAGACCGGGGCGCACTGGGGCTATTTCGCGCCCTCGGAGGTCGCCGTCGAAGGCGTGGCACGCGGCTATGTCCGCGATGACAAGGACGACCCGGCGGCCGAGATCCGCTTTTGCGAAACCTGCGGGTCGACGACGCACTTCAACCTGACAGCCAGCGCGGTGGCGAAGTTCGGCGACACTATGATGGGCGTCAACATGCTGCTCGCCGACGAGCGCGACCTCGCCGGGATCGAGCTGCGCTTTCCCGACGGGCGGGCGTGGGCGGGTGCGGGCGACTTCGCCTATGTGCGGGAAGCGCGGATCATCGGCGGCGAGGCCGAGGCGGATTAGCGAGCAGCGCCGTCGACCTGGCTGGCGATCAGATCGATCAGGCTGAAGATCTTGAACGGCTTGCGCACGAAAGCGGCGTAGGGCGGGCAGCGGTCGGCAATTGCCGCCTCCGGCAGTGAGCTCATGACGATCACCGGGACGGTGGCCAGCGCCGGGTTGGCGTTCATGCCGCGGATCAGCCCGGCGCCATCCATGACCGGCATCATGAAGTCGGTCAGCAGCAGGTCGGGTCGCTTCGCCTCGGCCTGGTCGAGGGCAAGCCTGCCGTTTATGGCGATGACGACAGTATGGCCCTCGTCGCCGAGGACGTCTTCGAGCAGTCTCAGAATTCCGAACTCGTCATCGGCCACCAGCAGGAGGGCCACGATCAGCCTCCGTGCTTTGGTGGGTGGCCGTGCGGGCCGTCGTCGCGCCGGGCCGACAGGATCAGCTCGGCGCTGTCGGCACTGTCGCTGATGATCATGCCCGCGGCGGTCAGCGCATATTCGTGGCGCAACGGCACGATGTCGCTGTCCCGCGCCTTGAGGATCGAGATGAAACGGTGCAGGCGCGCGCCTTGCTCGACGTAGCGCAGCAGGATCAAATTCTCCGCGAGGCTCGATGCATCCTCGATCGGCATTCGGAAACCCGACCCGAAGACCTCGCGCAGCTCGACGGAATAGACGGTCGTGACGCCGATGACGCGGAGCTGGTTGGCGATGGTGGAAAAGAAGTTGCCGATGCGCGCGGTGTCGATCGAACTGTTCTTGAAGGCGGTCAGCCCGTCGATGAACAGGCGCTTCACGCCCCGGCGGTACACCGCTTCGAGCAGCCGCTCGCCGTAGACATCGAGGAGATCGCTGGTCGGGGTCTGCCACAGCAGCTCGATGATATTGTCGTCGAACAGCTTGCCGAGCGCCGGGCTGAGCTGGTCGACCTTGGCGCGCAGCCGCACCGGCGTCTCGTAGAAGCCGAACATCATGCCCGGTTCCTCGGCCGACGACCGCGACAGGAAGTGCAGGCCCAGCGTCGTCTTGCCGACGCCCGACGGACCCATGACCATCGTCGTCGATGCCGACGGCAGGCCGCCACCAAGCATCGCGTCGAGCTGGTCGATGCCGGTCGAGGTCCGTGCCAGCCCGGTATCGACAGCCTGCGACGGGCGCGCCAGCAGTGCCTCGATGCGGGGATGGACGGTGATGCCGGCGTCGCTGATCTTGTAGGAGTGACGCCCGCGCAGGAAGCCGCTGCCGCGGAATTTGCGGACCTGGAGGTCGCTTTGCACCTGCCAGCCATAGACTCGCTCATTCAGCTCGATCAGACCGTCGACCATGGTGCGCTCGGGCGAGACCATGTCGTTGTTGCTCGTCGTCAGGAACATTGTGCAGTCGGAGGCGAGCGCGATCTCCTGGAGGTCGTGGATCATCTCGCGGAACGCCTGGTCGCTTTCCGAACTGGCCTCTGCCGAGATCAGCCCGTCGATGACCAGCAGCGAAGTCCTGGTGCGGATGATCTCGCGCCGCAGCAGGTCGAGCAGCGTGTCGAGGCCGCCGTCGTGCATCTCGTTGAAGGCGCTGAGATAAGTCAGTCGATCGGGGATCACCGCCTCGTCGAAGAAGCTCAGGCCGCGCATGTTGCCGATCATGCGTGCATGGTTTTCTGCCAGCAGCGTGACGAACAGCGCGCGGCCACCGCCGGCGACGTGGTGGAAGCTGATCTGGTTGGTCAGGATGGTCTTGCCGGCGCCGGGATCGCCCTGGATGATGTACATCCCGCCGAGCATGAAGCCACCGCCGAGGATGGTATCGAGGCCGGCGATGCCGCTGGAAACGCGCGCCGGCGCCGGCTCGCCGGCCGGTGGCTGCAGGGTCATCGCAACGCTCCGGTGTGCCGGGGGAGGACGACGCAGAACGTCGATCCGCCACCGGGGCGGGCGGTCACCCGGACCTCGCCGCCCATCGTCTCGCTCAGGTGCCGGATGACCCACAGGCCGATACCGAACCCGGCCTCCTCGCCACGACGGACGGCGCGCTCGAAGCATTCGAAGATGCGCATATGGGCCTCGTGCGAAATGCCCGGGCCGCGGTCGGCTACGCTGAGGTGGACGAAGTCGCCGACCGGTTCGGCGCGGACCGAGATCGGTGCCCCGGCACAATATTTGATGGCGTTGGAGACGAGGTTGTCGACGATCTGCTCGAGCGCCTGCTGGTCGCCGACGATGGCGAGGTCAGGGTCGGGCAGGGCGATGGTGATGTCGCACTTCACCCGCTCGGCAAGCGGGCGGAAGTTATCGCAGACCGCCTGGATCACCGGGACCACGGCGATCCGGGCCTTGTCGAGCCGCAGCTTGCCCGCCGCCATCCGCGAGACATCGAGCAGCGTCGTCGCCCGCCGTGCAAAGATGCCGGCCGCCTGTTCGAGCTGGCTCAGATTGGACTCGATCTTGTCGGGCTGCCAGCCGTCCAGCCGTCGCCGCAGGATCTCGACCCGGGCAACGACCGGGGTCAGCGCGTTCTTCAGCTCGTGCGCCGCGACCGCGAGAAAGCCGTCCCGGGCCGCGACGACCTCGGCCAGCCGCTCGTTCTCGGCGCTGAGCGCGGCGATGCGGCTGGTCAGGTTGCAGATCAGTTCGTCGGCAGGGGAGCCGCTGCCGCATGGTCCGGGCCGAATGGACTTTGCGGCAATGCGAGACGGCATCGTACTTCCCTCCCCGACGCGGGGGAACTGTATGAAACCGTACATCGGCAAATAGTTGCGTTGCCGATTTGCGAATGCGCCTCGCTAGCGCAGCGTTCTGTCGAAGAAGGCCAGCATTTCATGCCAGCCACGCTCCGCCGCCGCCTCGTCGTAGACCGGGAAATCGGGGTTCATCCAGCCATGCGCGGCGGCATAGGTCTCGGAGCGGTAGCGCACGCCTGCGTCATCAAGGGCATGCTCGAAACGCTCGGCCATCGCCGGCGGGTAGCTGGCGTCGTTCTCGGCGGCGGCGATGTACAGCTCGGCCTCGATCGCGGCGGCATGGCGGTGCGGGCTGTCGGGCGCATCGGTCGCGAGGTTGCCGCCGTGGAAGCTGGCGACGGCGGCGAACCGCTCGGGCCAGGTGCCGGCCGCCGCGATCGCCATGCCGCCGCCCATGCAGAAGCCGACCGCGCCCACCCGGCTCCCCGCGACGTCGACGCGCGTCGCGAGATAGTCGAGGAACGCGTCGCTGTCCTGCGCCGCCTGCCGGTTGCTCGTCGTCGCCATCAGCGGGCCGAGGATGGCGCGGAAATCGCCCTTGAACACCTCGCGCGGATCAAACGGGCCATAGGGCCCATAGCGGTAGAACAGGTCGGGCAGCAGCACGACATAGCCGGCCGCCGACAATTGCTCTGCCATCGCCAGCTGGGCCGGGCGGATGCCCCCCGCGTCCATGTAGAAGATGATCGCGGGCGCGCTGCCGCCGCTGGTGAACACATGCGCCGGGCATTTCCCGTCGGTAGTGTCGATGATCGTCCGTTCGTGAGCCATGCCGATTTTCCTTTGCGCGCCAACCGCAACCGTATCGCAGCGGCCGGTCCCGACACCAGCCCGGCTCGACCATAAGCTGCGGTGTTCGGCCCCACCGATGAAACCTATGCCGGGGCAATCGGTTCGAAGTGGATGATCCAGTCCACCGATCCCTACGCCCTGGTCGTCGACGACGATCCGCTTATCCTCATGGATGCATGCGGTATTCTCGAAGACGCAGGCTTCCGCTTCTTCGAGGCCGGCACCGGTGACGAGGCAAAGCTGCTGCTCGCGGAGCATGCGGAAAGCGTGACGCTGCTGTTCTCGGACGTCGAGATGCCCGGCGAAACCGACGGCTTCGCGCTGGCCCGCTACGTCGCCGAGCACTGGCCGTGGATCGAGATCGTCATCGCCAGCGGCCGGATCAAGCCCGAGGCGGACCAGATGCCCGACAAGGCGACGTTCCTCAGCAAGCCGTTCAACCACGACATGGTCCTCGACCACCTTCGCAAGACGTTGCCAGACGGCAAGAAGCCCGAGCCGCTCAAGCGCGCCGCCTGATCCGCGCCAGCAGGCGGTGGCGGCCCAGTTCGACGCGCAGGGCGGCGACGACGCGCCGGCCCTGGATCATCAGCAATATGCCGAGCAGCCCGAAGCAGAAGGCGGGCATCGCCGTGGCGTCGCCGTACCGGCTGAACTTCAACACAGACGCTGCAGCGACGATTGCCGCGCCGAGGCTACGCCAGGCGAGATCGTGGCGCCTCATTCGGTGATACCGCAGGGCGGCGCGGGGTTCCGGGGCGGGACCAGCGGCAAGAGTACGATCGCCCCGAATATGAAGCGCCGCCCGTTCCTGCCGCTTCCTAGTTTGGGCTCCAGGTTGCTCGGTGACATGGCGAGACTGCTCCTCTTACGAGGTCCCACCGCAGCCGACTGCCGCGACGAACCTGAGCCAGTCTTTTAATTCGTCGCCGAATTAAGGTTCGAGAGCGAAAGCCCTACACGGGCGTATGAATGGCATAAGCCTGCCACCTTAAAACGGGCAGGGCACTCGGCCCCGGCAGGCGGCGTCAGGCCAGATAGCGTTCCCGCGGGAGCTCGTCCGGCACGCTGACGGCGGGCATCGGCCGCGCGGCCGCCTCGGCAAGCCATGCAGCACCACCATCGCGACCGCGGGTCGAGCCGTCGCTGCGCGCCGTGACCCTTCCGTAGATCGGCCGCTCGCGGTCGCCCGGCGAACCGCCGAACATCGCCGCGATATTGCCGTAGGTCGATGGATCGCGACCGTCGAGGCTCAGCCGATCGTTGAGATAACAGGCCGTCGCCCACGCAGTCTCGGGGTCGGGCGTCATCGCGATGAGCCGCTTCGCCCAATACATCCGCAGATTATTGTGCATCCAGCCAAGCCCGAGGAACTGGCGCTGGCAGGCGTTCCACGTCTCGTCGCGAGTTTCGCCGCGCAGCAGCGCCGCCAGATCCTCGACATCGGGCCGGGGGTCGCCGGCGTGGTGGCCCAGCGTATCGCGCGCCCATGCCGCGACGCGGTCGTAGCGCTCGGGCGTCGTCGAGCCGCGCGCCTGATAGTGGAACCACTCGCGCCAGCCGAGCAGCTCGTCGGCGAACTTCGTCTTGTGCCGCGCCCCCGCCTCGGCAGCGACCACCGCCCGCATGACCTCGCGCGGGCCGAGCACCCCGAAGTGCAGGTAGGGCGACAATTCGCTCGCACCCTGCGCCTTGGTGGCGTCGTTGCGGGTGGCGGCGTAACCGGGCAACACGTCGCCGATCAGCCGCGCCAATCGTGCCTCGGCAGCATCGCGCCCGGCGGGAAAGACCGGGCTGGCAGGCAGGCTGTGGTCGATGTCGACCCCGGCGACCAGCGCATCGAAGTCCATATCCTCCAGCCGGTCCGGCGTAAAAGGCAACGTGCCGTCGAAAGGCGCAATCCCGGTCGCCTCGTCTTCCGCTTCGAGCCATTCGGCACGCGCCGGCTCGTGGCGCCGCAGGAAAGCGGTCCGCCCGCCGATGCCATCGCCCAGCACCGAGGGTGGCACCAGGCATGCCGCCTTGACCGCGTACACCGGCACCGCGATCCGTGCCGCGACACGCTCCGCCTGCCAGCGCGCGACGAAGGTCGGCTGGTCCTCCAGCACCAGCGCCGCCGCTTCGCCACCGAGCCGATACACCAGTCCCTTCTCGCGCCGCCCGGCGTGATCGACATGCTGGACGCAGGCGAGGCCGCGCGCGCGACAGCCGATTGCCAGGTCGCGTCCGGCGCCGAGAATGAACTGGTGCAGGCGATCCGAGGCGTAGGGATAATCCTCGCGCACGCCGTGATAGACCAACACCGGCAGTCCCAGCGCGTTGCCGAGCCGGACGGCGGCATCGATCACCGGGTTGTCACGCGCGCGCAACGCCTGCTGCAGCCAGCACAGCACATAGCGTCCCTCGGCATTCAGGCCGTGCTCGTTCATCGCGCGGACGCGTGGCGCCTGATGCCAGTCGGCAAGACCGGTCGGCAGCGCCGCGGTCACCATCCGGCGCTGCCCGGCACGCCCTTGAACGGACCGGCAAGGTCGGCGGTGATCCAGCCGCCATAGAAGCCGCCGGGCTGTGGCCGCACCCGCTCGCCGTCGATCGTGCACAGGTCGAGCGGCTCGGCGTAGAAGGCGAGATGATCCCTGAGCAGAGCGAAGGTCGGCGTCGGGCTCGAATAGCTCCAGGCGATGTCGCGGAGCAGTTCACCGCCGACGTCCAGATGCCAGTAGCGCGCCTCGCCCTTCCACTCGCAGAACGAGCGGTGCTGCGACGGGCGCAGCAGGCCCGACGCGATGGCTTTCGGTGGAATGTACCAGCTCGGCGGATGACTCGTCTCGAGCGTGCGGACGGCGTCGCGGGTCTCGGCGACGACGACGCCGGCATGCTCGATGCGGATATGCCTCGCGCTCGCCTCGGCCACGGCGGGACGCGGATAGCGCCAGACGCTCTCCTGCCCCGGCTTCGGCGTATCGGGCCGCGGCCTCATGCCCGGGCCTCGCGCCGGATCAGCCAGCCCTGCAGGCGCGGACGGATCGCCAGGAAACGCAGGTAGATGCGCTCCAGAAGGGCTAGCACCGTCGGGTTGCGCGCCAGCAGTCCGAGCGGCCGGAGCAGCGGGATGGCACGCCACATCGCCGCGAACGCTGCGGCGCCCGACAAGAGGCGACCGTCCTCTACCGCATGAAAGCGCGCCAGCATCGCGCTCCGATCGATCGGGCAACTCGTGTCCGCATCGGCGGCATCGACGAAATCTATGGCCCCCGCCCGGTCGAGGCGGCGCATCAACGCGATCTCGCGAGCGCAGAGCGGGCAGCCACCATCATGCCAGACCGTCACCTTGCTCATCGCTTGCATCCAGGCAGAGTGAACCACAACCGACCGCGTTCCGCGTGCGACACGAACGCCCGCCGGTGGCGTCGCCCGGTCGAGCCAAACCTGTGTCACGGTCGGTCAGCCGCAGCCAAACATCGGCTGACGAGGCGGCAGGGGTGCGGCGGGCGGTCCCTTCATCAGCAGTTGGAAAAGGCCGGCCCGCGCGGCAAGATCGCCTCGACGCTCGACCGAGCCGATTCGGAGTTCTCGCATGTCCGATTATGAGCTGTATTACTGGTCGGTGCCGTTCCGTGGGCAGTTCGTGCGCGCAGTGCTGGCCTATGCCGGCAAGAGCTGGACGGAAGCCGGCGACGAGGCGATTGCGGACTCGATGAGCGGGACGGTCGGGGACATGCCGGTGCCGTTCATGGGTCCGCCGCTGCTTATCGACAAAAAGGCCGGTTTTGCCGTCGCCCAGATGCCGGCCATCATCCTCTATCTCGGCGAGACGCTGAAGCTGATGCCGGCGACGGCTCAATTGCGCGCCATGACCATGAAGATCGTCAACGACGCCAATGACGTGATCGACGAGCTGACTCTCGACGGCGGGCGCCAGATGTGGACCGACAAGCGCTGGCAGGATTATGTCCCTCGTCTTCGGAAGTGGCTGTCATTCTGGGAGGAAACCGGGCGTCGACATGGGCTGAAGGCCGGCTCCGGTTTCCTGCTCGGCGGCGACGCGCCAGGCATCGCCGATATCGTGACTGCGATCCTGTGGTCGACCATGTCCGACCGGTTCGCTGCGATCGAGGCGATCATCGAGGACGCCGCCCCGTCGACTGCTGCCTTGGTGCGCCGGGTTTCCGCTTTGCCGCAACTCGCCGAACTGGCAGCGAAAGCGCGGGAGACCTATGGCGATGCCTATTGTGGCGGGAAGATCGAGGCGTCGCTGCGCAAGGTCCTGGACCACCGGCCGCGTGGCAGCTGATCAGCCGGTCAGGCGGCGCCTGGCGGAACACTCGCGGCCAGCGTGCGCGCGAAAGCCAGGCGCACCGCCTCGGACTGGGCCATGACGAAGACCGCGTGGGCGAGCGGGGCGAGGGGGCGACGGTCGCGCACGACCAGTCCGACCGCGGTGCCATCGGCCTGCCCGGCGATCTGGTGGAGCGACAGCGACGGATCCCCGACGATGTAAGGGGCATAGGTGTTGGGCATGATGCTGGCGAAGGTGCCGGCGCGCAGCATCGACAGCAGGGCGACATAGGAGTTCGCGGTCGCGCGCGGCGTCACGTTGGTCCCGGCGGCGGCAAGCTTCACGTCGAGGATGCGGCGGTTCTGCATCGACAGCGGCAGCAGGCACAGCGGCAGCGCCGCCGCCTCGGTCCAGCTCAGCGCGGGGGCCAGCCCGAGGTCGCGGTGGGCGACGACGATGTAGCGTTCGCGGTACAGTTCGACCTGCAGGACATTGGGCAGCGGCTCGTTGTCGAGGTAGGTGATGCCGGCATCGAGCTCATACTCCTCCAGCCCGCGGTCGATCTGGCGCGAGCTCAGCGAGGTGATGGCGATGCGCAGGCCGGGATGCCGCTGGCTCAGCGCGTCGGTGATCGGACCGATCGACGGCAGCGCCGCCGGGATCGTGCCCAGTCGCACCTCGCCGTCCAGCAACTCCTGCCCGCCGGCTGCTGCAAGGCGCATCGCCCCGAAGGTTGCCACCATCTGCTGGGCGAGTGGCAACACGGCGCGACCCTCAGCGGTCAGGCCGATGTAGCGACGGTCGCGCACCACCAGCCTTTGGCCGAGCAGCCGTTCGAGCGCGAGGATTCCCGCCGATAGTGTCGGCTGACTGACGCCGCAGAGCTCGGCCGCGCGCGCGAAATGCTCCTCGCGGGCCAGAACGCAGAAATATTCGACGGACCTGAGCTGCATCGGTGTCGCTTCATGACAGGCCGACCGGCACAAATACAGCGTGCAATCTCTGCCGATGGGATCCGTCGAGCGGCGCAGCTTAAGGCATGATCGGTGGCCGTGCTTGATAGACGCGGCGTATCAGTCATGCCGCCAATCGATTTGACCGCTCGATCTACCGCGCCACATTAGACGCCGGAGGATCGCAGTTTGAAGAAGACCGACAGGGCCGACCGGCAGGCTGGCGAACGCGAGATTGCCCGCGCGCGGGTCGCAGCAAACGCCGCAAATGCGCCGCTGGATGCGGTGATCGCGCCGTTTCTGGACCAGCCCGGCGCCCTGCTGCCGATCCTGCACGCCGTCCAGGCGGCGTTCGGCTATGTCGACGATGCCGCCGTGCCGGTGATTGCCGACCGTCTCAACCTGAGCCGCGCCGACGTGCACGGCGTGCTGACCTTCTACCATGATTTCCGGCGCAAGCCTGCCGGCCGCCACGTCCTCAAGCTGTGCAGCGCCGAGGCCTGCCAGTCGATGGGCGCTAACGCCCTGATCGCGCAAGCGACCGAGCGGCTGGCGACGCCGATGCACTCGACCCGCGGCGACGGCGCGGTGACGCTGGAGCCGATCTATTGCCTCGGACTGTGTTCGGCGGCGCCCGCGGCGATGCTCGACGGGCAGATCGTCGGTCGGCTGACCCCGGCGCGCCTCGACACGCTGATCGACGGGATCGCAGCATGATTACGGTCTACGTTCCCGGTGATGCCGTCGCCGTTGCCTGCGGAGCCGACGAAGTCGCCGCTGCCTTGCTCGCCACCGGCGCCGAACTGACGATCGTCCGCAATGGCTCGCGCGGCATGCATTGGCTGGAACCGCTGGTCGAGGTGGCGACCCCCGACGGGCGCATCGGCTATGGTCCGGTCGGAGCAGCGGATGTCGAAGGGCTGGTTGCCGCCGGCCTGTTCGAGGGCGGCGCGCACCCGCTGCGCATCGGCCGACCCGAGCAGCACCCGTTCCTCGCCTCGCAGCAGCGCATGACCTTCGCGCGTTGCGGCATCGTCGATCCCGCGAGGATCGACGACTATATCGCGCATGGCGGCGGCGCCGGGCTGGAGCGCGCCCGCGGGCTCGGCCCGACCGAACGCATCGACCTGGTCAAGGCATCCGGCCTGCGCGGCCGCGGCGGTGCGGGTTTCCCGACCGGCATCAAGTGGGACACCGTCGCGTTGGCCGAGGCGCCGCGCAAATATATCGTCTGCAACGCCGACGAGGGCGACAGCGGCACCTTCGCCGACCGGATGATCATGGAGGGCGACCCCTTCCTGCTCGTCGAGGGCATGGTCATCGCCGGGCTCTGCGTCGGTGCGAGCTATGGCTATATCTACATCCGCTCAGAATATCCGCACGCCGTTCGAGCGATGCAGATCGCCATCGCGGGCGCCCGCGGGCGGGGCTGGCTGGGCGGCGAGTTCGACATGGAGGTCCGCGTCGGTGCCGGCGCCTATGTCTGCGGCGAGGAGACCGCGCTGCTGGAGTCGCTGGAGGGCAAGCGTGGCCAGGTCCGCGCCAAGCCGCCGCTGCCGGCGCACAAGGGCCTGTTCGGCATGCCCACCGTCATCAACAACGTGCTCAGCCTGACCGCCGTGCCGCACATCTTCGCCGATGGTCCGGAGGTTTACGCCAGCGTTGGCCTCGGCCGCTCGCGCGGCACCATGCCGGTGCAATTGGCGGGCAACATCCGCCGCGGCGGGCTGTACGAGACGCCGTTCGGCATCACGCTCGGCGAACTGGTCAATGCCGTCGGCGGCGGTACTGCCAGCGGCCGCCCGATCTATGCGGTGCAGGTCGGCGGGCCGCTCGGCGCCTATTTCCCGCCCAGCCTGTTCGAGACGCCGTTCGACTACGAGGCGTTCACCGCGGCGGGCGGCCTGATCGGCCACGGCGGCATCACCGTGTTCGACGACACCGTCGACATGGCGAGGATGGCGCGCTTCGCCTTCGAGTTCTGCGCCGCCGAAAGCTGCGGCAAGTGCACGCCGTGCCGGATCGGTGCGACGCGCGGCGTCGAGACGATGGACAAGATCATCGCCGGCGACCGGCCGGAGCAGAACCTCGAGCTGATCGCCGACCTGGCGGAGACGATGAAGTTCGGATCGCTGTGCGCGCTCGGCGGCTTCACGCCCTATCCGGTGACGAGCGCGATCACGCATTTTCCCGAGCATTTCACCCGCGGCGCCCTCGCGCTGGCGGCGGAGTAAGGCCCATGAGTTTCGCCCGCGAGATCGACCTCGGAACCCCGGCCCCGCCGCTGGGGATCGCCGCCGACGTGACGCTGACCATCGACGGGCAGGACGTGACGGTGCCCGCCGGCACCCCGGTGATGCGCGCCGCGGCGACGCTCGGCACGACGATCCCGCGGCTGTGCGCGACCGACGTGCTCGGGGCGTTCGGCTCGTGCCGCCTGTGCCTCGTCCAGATCGACGGCCGTGCCGGTACGCCGGCCTCGTGCACCACGCCCGTCGCGACCGGCATGAAGGTCACGACGCAGACCCCGCAGCTCAAGAAGCTGCGCAAGGGCGTGATGGAGCTGTACATCTCCGATCACCCGCTCGACTGCCTGACCTGCCCGGCCAATGGCGACTGCGAGTTGCAGGACATGGCCGGCGCCGTCGGGCTGCGCGATGTCCGCTACGGCTATAACGGCGAGAACCACCTCGCCTTGGCGAAGGACGAGTCCAACCCGTATTTCACCTTCGACACGTCGAAGTGCATCGCCTGCTCGCGCTGCGTCCGCGCCTGCGACGAAGTTCAGGGCACGTTCGCGCTGACCATCGCCGGGCGTGGCTTCGACAGCCGGGTTTCAGCTTCCCAGGCTGAGCCGTTCTTCGGCAGCGAGTGTGTCAGTTGCGGTGCGTGCGTCGCTGCCTGTCCAACCGCGACCCTGACCGAGAAGAAGGTTATCGAGGTCGGCACGCCCGACCGCTCGGTCATCACCACCTGCGCCTATTGCGGCGTCGGCTGCACCTTCCGCGCCGAGATGCGCGGCGAGGAACTGGTCCGCATGGTCCCGCACAAGCAAGGCAAGGCCAACCACGGCCATAGCTGCGTGAAGGGCCGCTTCGCCTGGGGCTATGCCAACCACCGCGAGCGTATCCTCAACCCGATGATCCGCTCCAGCATCGACGAGCCGTGGCAGGAAGTGACCTGGGATGAGGCGATCGCCCACACCGCGTCGGAGTTCAAACGCATCCAGGCCAAGTACGGCATGCGCTCGGTCGGCGGCATCACCTCGTCGCGCTGCACCAACGAGGAGACCTTCCTGGTCCAGAAGCTGATCCGCGCCGCGTTCGGCAACAACAACGTCGATACCTGCGCGCGGGTCTGCCACTCGCCGACCGGCTACGGCCTGAAGACGACGTTCGGCACCTCGGCCGGCACCCAGGACTTCGACAGCGTCGAGGCTACCGACGTCGTCGTCATCATCGGCGCCAACCCGACCGACGGTCACCCGGTGTTCGCCTCGCGCCTGAAGCAGCGGCTCCGCAAGGGCGCCAAGCTGATCGTCATCGACCCGCGCCGTACCGATATCGTGCGGTCCGCGCACATCGCCGCCGAGCATCACCTCGCGCTGCGCCCCGGCACCAACGTCGCGCTGCTGACCTCGATGGCGCACGTCATCGTCACCGAGGCGCTGGCCAACGAGGCGTTCATCCGCGACCGTTGCGACTGGTCGGAATATGCCGACTGGGCCGAGTTCGTCGCCGATCCGCGCCACTCGCCCGAGGCGACCGAGCCGATGACCGGCGTCCCCGCCGCCGAGGTCCGCGCCGCTGCCCGGCTGTACGCGACCGGCGGCAACGGCGCGATCTATTACGGGCTGGGCGTCACCGAGCACAGCCAGGGCTCGACCACCGTGATGGCGATCGCCAACCTTGCGATGGTCACCGGCAACATCGGCCGCGACGGCGTCGGGGTGAACCCGCTGCGTGGCCAGAACAACGTTCAGGGCGCCTGCGACATGGGCAGCTTCCCGCACGAACTGTCGGGCTATCGCCACGTCTCCGACGACGGCGCCCGCGCCATGTTCCTGGAACTATGGGGCGTCGAGCTCGATGCCGAGCCGGGCCTGCGCATCCCCAACATGCTCGACGCCGCCGTCGATGGCACGTTCAAGGGCCTGTACATCCAGGGTGAGGACATCCTGCAGTCCGACCCCGACACCCGCCATGTCTCGGCGGGCCTTGCGGCGATGGAGTGCGTCGTCGTGCAGGACCTGTTCCTCAACGAGACCGCGAACTACGCCCATGTCTTCCTGCCCGGCTCGACCTTCCTCGAGAAGAACGGCACCTTCACCAACGCCGAGCGCCGCATCCAGCGGGTCCGCAAGGTCATGCAGCCGCGCAACGGCTTCGAGGACTGGGAGATCACGCAGAAGCTGTCGCAGGCGCTCGGCTTCCCGATGAACTACGCCCATCCATCGGAGATCATGGACGAGGTCGCTGCGGTGACGCCGACCTTCGCTGGCGTCTCGTATGAGCTGCTCGACAAGCTCGGCTCGGTGCAGTGGCCGTGCAACGTCGCGGCACCCGAGGGTACGCCGGTCATGCACCTCGACGGCTTCGTGCGCGGTCGCGGCAAGTTCGTCCGCACCGAATACGTCGCCACCGAGGAGCGGACCGGGCCGCGCTTCCCGCTGCTGCTGACCACCGGTCGCATCCTCAGCCAGTATAATGTCGGCGCGCAGACCCGGCGCACCGAGAACAGCCGCTGGCATCAGGAGGACATGCTGGAGATCCACCCGCACGACGCCGAGCAGCGCGGCATCGCGGCGGGCGACTGGGTCAAGGTCGCCAGCCGCGCCGGCGACACCACGCTACGCGCCGACCTGACCGACCGGGTCGCGCCGGGGGTCGTCTACACGACTTTCCACCACCCGACGACCCAGGCCAATGTCGTGACCACCGACAACAGCGACTGGGCAACCAACTGCCCGGAGTACAAGGTCACCGCGGTGCAGGTCGGGCGCTCGAACGGTCCGACCGACTGGCAGGTCGGCTATGAGGAGCGCAGCCGGCTGTCGAAGCGCATCGGCCCGAAGCCTGTCGCCGTGCCTGCCGAATGAGCGCAACGACGATCGACCGGCTGGTCCGCATGGCGAACCAGATCGCCGCCGAGTTCGACAACCAGCAGCCGGGCAATGCCCCGGCCGCGACCTACGATCACATCTGGCACTTCTGGGACCCGCGCATGAAGGCCCAGATGCTCGATCACATCGCCGGCGGCGGCAGCGGGCTGTCACCTGCAGCGGCCAGCGCCGTCGTCCGGCTCGCCGCAGGAAACGAGCCGGTCCCGCAGACCCGCGCCACCGAATTCGGGGTCGACGCCGACGGCAACACGGAAGGCGATGCGGGCTGACACCATCCTGAAGCCGTCGCTCGAAAAATGCTTCAGGCCCGGTGGTGAATAACGATGGCAGCCGTCACTTGGCCGGCTGGTCGCGCCAGATCCATTTGAGGACGTCGGGGAGGACCGCGCCGCCATCGGCATCCGAGTGCGCGCCTTCGGTCCAGACGTGGTCGATATCGTAGCGGGGACCGTCGCGCTTCTCCGCGTCGGCATGAGCATTTGCCCATTCCAGGGCCTTGAGCATCTGCTGATTGGCCAGGAACCAGTTGCCATGCTCGTTGTCGAGATCGCTGCGCCCGTCCTGCAGGAAGACGCGCAAGGGGCGGATCGGGCTCTTGCGGATGAGGCCGGGGTAGGTGTCGCCGCCATAGGTCAGCGGTGTGCCGTCCGGCGCAAGTTTCAGGCCGATCGAGGTATAGCTGCCGATGAAGCTGATGACGTTGCCGAACGCTTCCGGATGCCGCCACGCCACCGTCCATGACGCGATCGCGCCACTCGAGGTTCCGCCGATCGCCCGTCGCCGGGGCTCCGCCGCGAACCGCCACTTCTGCGCCACGGCAGGCAACAGCTCCTCCAGCGTCATGCGCGAATAATCCGGGGACAGCGCGTCGTATTCTTCGGCGCGATGATCCGGGTTCTGCATGCCGAGATTGTCCGGATACCGCGCCGACAGATTGCCCGGCGTCACGAACACGCCGAGTGTCGTGGGGATGGCGCGTTGCTCGATGAGCTTGTCGAGCAGCGCCGGTATCCCGAGCGACCCCCCCGGATTGGTTGCGCGCTGGCCATCCTGGAACAACAGCAAGTTGGGCGGCCGCGACGGGTCGTAGTTCGCCGGGACGTAGACCCAGTAACGGCGGACAGTGCCGGGATAGATCTTGGAATGGAGTTCGAACGGACCTTCGAGCCGTCCCCGCAGCGCCACGGGCTGCGACGCGACCGCCGGCGCCGGCGTGGTTCGAGGCACCGCCGCCTCGGCGCCCGTCGCCAGCACCAGCGCCAAGATCAATGCCCACATCATAGCGTCTCCCCGTTCCGGCATGATCCAGCACCGCCCCGCCGGCGTGGGCGTTCGATACGCTGTAGCCCGGCCACGCGACGTCGCGCCACGGATCTTCAAAATAGTTTGCGGCCGACGAAATCCAGACTAGGCGTTGCTCATGCTCCCGGTCCGCCTCCTTGCCGCGCTGGCTGCCGGCTTCGTCTCGCACTCCGCGCTCGCCCAGTGCCGCGTCGACGCCCTCGACGCGTTTCCGGAGCGCGCGCAGGTCCATCTGCCGACGATGCTTCCCTCCGGTCCGATGCCGCTCGTCATCCTGCTCCACGGCAGCAATGGCAGCGGTGCCGATATCCTGCGCAACAGCCACCTGGCCGAGACCGCGGATCGTCACGGTTTCATCGTTGCCGCTCCCAATGGCGCAATCACCGTGGCGCGGGGCTATGCCTGGAATATCCCCGGCGTGCCGACCGTGTCGGGGACGCTGCCCGCCAAGGACGCGCGCGACGATGTCGCCTATCTCACCGGCCTGGTCAGGCGGCTGGTCGCGACCGGCTGCGTCGACGACAAGCGCGTCTATGCGACCGGCCTGTCGGGCGGTGGGCGGATGGCCTCCTGGCTCGGCTGTGTCGTGCCACGCCGCTTTGCCGCGATCGCGCCCGTCGTCGGGCTGCGCGCCGGGCGACCGCTGGCATCCGACCCGACGCGGGTGGATCCCGCGACCTGCCACGCCGCCACGCCGCTGCCCGTGCTCGCCTTCTCCGGCGACAATGACACCACCAATCCGATTACCGGGGGCGGTGCCTCCTATTGGCAGTATCCCCAGACCGCGGCGTTGCAGCGCTGGGCCGCGATGAACGGCTGCACCGGACCCTATGTGCGCGACATCGATGCAAGCTCGTACGAACAAGGCTATGCCCGTTGCCGAGGCGATGCGACCGTCGCGGCGCGTATCCTGCGCGGCGGGCAGCACAGCTGGGCGGTCGTCGACAACGAGGCGATGTGGGCCTTCCTGTCACGGTACCGGCGTTGATCGGCAGCTCGGCGGCAGTGCGGTCGATGCGCCGCGAACGAGCGGGGAGCTGACGTCATGCGCTTCATAGACGCGGCGGAGGTCCGGGCGGGCCTGGGACCGGACGACTGCATCGCGGTGGTGCGCGCGGCGATGATGGCACTGTCCGCCGGCGAGACGATCCAGTCGCCCCGCGCGGTGCTGTCGCTGGGCCGGGGCAACAAGTTCGGCGTCATGCCGGCGGCGCTGTCGGCGCAGGGCATGTTCGGCGCCAAGCTGGTCGGCGTGTTCGGCGACGCCGCGCATCCGGGTCGCCAGGCGCATCGGGGTGTCGTCGTACTGTTCGACGGTGATAATGGCCAGCCGGTCTGCGTCGTCGATGCCGAGGAGATCACGCTGGCGCGCACCGCCGCAGCGAGCGCGGTCGCCACAGATTGCCTTGCCCGCGCCGACGCGACGACGCTGGCGATCTTCGGCAGCGGCGCCCAGGCCGAGGCGCACGTCCTGGCGATTGCCCGCGTTCGCGCCCTGACCAGGGTGACGATCTGGGGCCGATCGCTGGCCAACGCGTCGCTGCTCGCGGCTAGGCTGGCGGCGGCGACCGGGCTGGAGGTCGTCGCCGAGGCGGACGGCGAGACGGCGGCGCGCGCCGATATCGTCTGCACGGTCACGACGTCGGCGGAGCCGGTCCTGTTCTCCGACTGGGTCGCCGATGGTACCCACGTCAACCTCGTCGGATCGAGCCGGCCGGGTCCCGTCGAGATCGACCGGGCGCTGCTGCTGCGCGGTCGCTACATCGCCGACAGCCGCGCCCAGGTGCTGCTCGAAGCGGCCGAGTTCCTCAATGCCAAGGCCGCCGGCGACCTGGGCGACGACCATATCGTCGGCGAGATTGGCGAGGTGTTGCTCGGCCGGGTGGTGGGACGTCGCACGGCGAGCGAGGTGACGATCTACAAGTCGCTCGGCCACCCCGTGCAGGATCTTGCCGCCGCCGCGTTCCTCTACGCGCGCTCCTGACCGTCGATCCTCGCCAGCATCAGCCGGTACGGGCGCAGCGATCGCCACAATAACAGCGCGCTGCCCGTTGCCGCGACGGCGGTGACGACCGTGATCGATTTTCGCACCGCAAGTTCGTCGTGGAATACGAAGTCGGTGCACAGCGCGACCAGTGTCGGCCCCATGCCCATGCCGACAAGGTTGATCAGCAGCAGGTACAGTGCCGTCATCTGGCCGCGCAGCCCGTTCGGGGTGACGCGCTGCAGGACGACCGGTGCCAGCGCGATCGACATGCTGATGAAAAAGCTGGTCAACGCGACGCCGGCCAGTGCTGCATAGGGCGTCGACACCAGACCTGCGCCGATCGCCGACGGGATCGCCGCCACGGTGCCGAAGATCGAGAGCCACAGATGCGCATCGGCGCGGCCCCGGGCCACGAGCTTGTCGGCGGCGAAACCGCTGAGCAGCATGCCGCTGGTGCCGAACACCAGCATGATCACGCCATAGGCGATGCCGATGTCGCGCACGCTCCAACCCCACAGGCGGATCACCGCGGTCGGGAACCACGACGTATAGGCGAAGGTGACGATCGCCAGCACGGCATAGCCGAGGATCGCCGGCAGGTAGAAGCTGCGGTTGGCGGTGAAATGGCCGAGCCCGGCCTCGCCGCCCGCGAGTTCGCGCCGGACCGGCTCGCGCACCGTCAGCATCAGCGGCACGAGCACCAGCCCAGGCAGCGCCACCAGCAGGAACGCCAGCTGCCACGGCCGGAAGTCGCCGAGCAGCGGCAGCGTCACCAGGTCGACACCCTTGGTGCTGGCGATGACGAAGCCGCCGACGATGAAGGCCAGCCCCGAGCCGAGATAGACGCCGAGCGAGTAGATTCCCAACGCCCGGCCCCGGCGTTCGCGCGGGAAGTAGTCGGCGAGCATCGAATAAGCGGCGGGCGACAGGCTGGCCTCGCCGAAACCGACCATCATGCGCGCCAGGAACAGCCCAGCCAGGCTGCCGGCGAAACCGCATGCGGCGGTCGCGGCCGACCACACCGCGATGCCGACGATGATCAACGTCCGCCGGTTGAAGCGGTCGGCGGCGCGCCCGAGGAACAGGCCGACCAGCGTGTAGAAGATCGCGAAGGCGAAGCCGTGCAACAGGCTGATCTGCGTATCGCTGAGCATCAGGTCGCGCTTCACCGGCTCGACCATCAGGCTGAGGATCTGCCGGTCGACGTACGACAATGTATAGGCCAGCAGTAGGACGCCGGTGACGTAATAGCCGCGCGCCGGCGTCGGGTAGCTGTCCGCCCGGTCAGCCGTCATGCCGGCCAGATGTCCTTGAACAAGCGATTGAAATTGCCGCCGATGACCTTTTCGACGACCCGCGTGGGGACCTTGGCCCGGTCGAGTTCGGCGGCGATGATCTCCATGCGGCGCGCGCTGTTGAGGTCGGGCACGGCGATCGGGCTGTCGCCTTCGCCGGGCGCGCCGATGCCCGCCTTCTGCCGCGCCGCCGCGGTCTGGCGGACGATGTCCATATAGGCCGGCGAGATGTCGACCGGCGTGATGCTCTGGTCGCTGCCGACGCCGACATGGTCCTCGCCGCAGACGTTGATCGCATGCTGCAGATGGCGGATGAACAACGCCTTCGATGCGGCGACCGGGTCGTGGCCGAGGAACGGCATCAGGTAGATGCCGACGACGCCGCCCTTTTGGGCGACCGCGCGCAAGGCTTCGTCGGGCTGGTTGCGCTGGCTGTCGAACACCGCGCGGGCGCCGGTGTGCGAGATGGTGATCGGCCGCGTCGACGCCGCGACGGTGTCGAGCACGGTCCGCATGTTGGCGTGACCGGTGTCGACGACGATGCCGAGCGCGTTCATCCGGGCGACCGCCTCGCGGCCGAGCGGGGTCAGCCCCTCGGTATCGGGCAGCGAGCTTCCGGCGCCGAGCAGGTTGCGGTCGTTGTAGGTCAACTGCATGATCTTGACCGACAGGTTGGCGAAGGTGTCGATCAGGCTGATGTCGGCGCCGATCGACTGCATGCCCTGGAAGCCGAAGATGAGGCCGAGCTTCTTCTCGGCCTTGGCGCGCGCGATGTCGGCGTGCTTCCGGACCAGCAGGAAATAATCGGGGTGCTGCTCGACGAGGCGGGTCCACAACGCGATCTCGCGCACCGTTTCGATGAAGCTGCCGGGCTTGCCGACGGTCAGGTTGATCGCGGTGATCCCCGAGGCGCGCGTCGCATCGAGCTGGGCGCGGCTGAGCGGCGCGAGCGGCGGGTAGGGCACGTTCCAGGTATCGGGCGACGCCAGCGCATCGATGACGATCGACTTTGAGTACAAGACTCGGATCGCCGGCGGTATGTTGTCCGTGACCGCAGCCGTTGCCGCGCGCCCGCCGATGGCGCTCAGCGCGAGTACTCCAAGGCCGAAGCCGCGCCGGTCGATGGTGAACTCGCTCAACATTTGGCTCCTGCAATCGTGGTGTCGACTGTGGTGGTCGGAATAGTGGCGGCGATCGGCGCAGCATCGAACAGACGATGTGCCTGGCCGCCGAAAAAAGATCTTTGAAGCGACCGGAAACGCGACGATCCAGATGGCGGCAACGCTGCCAGCCTTCTAAGCAACTTAGCGTCTGCCAAAGTAAATAACCCCCAGATATTCGAAAGATCGCTCGCGGCCCGTCTCTGTCCCTCCCCCGAGGCCATCGCGGGGATCCCCCCGATGATGGTGTGAATACATCGTTTCCTTTTCCGAGCGTGACCGCAACGTCTTTCTTTGTAATCACTTGGGCGCTGCACCGTCGATCTCACCCAATGACTGCATCTCTCGTTGCAAGTCACCGCGATCAGCAATGCCGGGTGCGGATGCCGGGGGTCGCGGTGCCACCTGCCGGACGACTGCCAGCGACTGAGCAAACGTCACTGGCTGAGAGCTTTAACCAATTCGTGTTGACGCGACGCAACCCGTGTTGCAGCTTATGTCGACAAAGACGGCACCGCCGATTGCGCGCACGACCTGAGTTTCGAGCACGTTACGGACGGAAAATTGGGGTGGGACCCGCAGATCGGGGTTCGTTGAAGGCCATGGGGCGGGCTGATCAGGCTGGATAATCGGCAACGCTCGTTCAGGTCCGGCAAGGATCGGGCGAGTCAACAACGTGACTGAAACAAGGGGAATACCAAAGGTGGGCATCGGAATTACGCGGGCACATGGCCCGGCGACGCGACGCGCGATATTGCTGGCGGCTTCAATGCTGGCGCTCGGCACGGCAAATGTAGCGCTGGCACAGGATACGGCATCTGCTGCCGCCGGCCCGGCTGCCGAGGACGGCGAGATCATCGTCACGGCGTTGAAGCGTTCGACCAACCTGCAGGAAACGCCGATCTCGATGTCTGCAGTCACTGGCGCGGCGATCGCCAATTCGGGTGTCCAGAGCATCGCCGACCTCAACGCCTCGGTCCCCAGCCTCAGCTTCGTCGACGGCGGCCCGTCGCAGCGCCGCGTCGTCATCCGCGGCATCCAGGCGGCGGGCGAGCCGACCGTCGGCACCTATTACGACGAGACGCCTGTCACCGGCGCGATCGGTGCGGCCAACGACGCCGGCGGCTCGACGCCGGAGCTCCGCCTGTTCGATGTCGAGCGCGTCGAGGTGCTGCGCGGGCCGCAGGGCACGCTGTACGGCTCCGGCTCGATGGGCGGCACGTTGCGCATCATCTACGCCAAGCCCGGCTTCGACACCGAGAGCAGCGCCGATGTCAGCCTGTCCGACACCAATGGCGGCGGCCTCAACTATGAAGCCAGCGGCATGGTCAACCTGCCGGTCGTCGACGACAAGATCGCCGTTCGCGCCGTCGGATTCTATCGCAATGCCAATGGCTACATCGACAATACCTCGCTCGGCATCAAGAACATCAACGATATCGAGAGCTATGGCGGCCGCTTCCTGATCCGCATGAAGCCGACCGAGGACTGGACGCTGGACCTCGCCACGTACGTCAACCGGACGCGTACCGACACCAATTCGTGGACGCTGGCATCGGGCAAGTACAAGTCCGACGCGCTGACCCGCCAGCCGGTCAGCGACGACCTCGAACTGTACAGCGCCACCAGCAATTACGACTTCGGCAGCGTCAACCTGACCGGCGTGGTGTCGTACATGCACCGCGACCTGTCGACGGTTTCCGACGTGTCGCGCTACATCCAGTCGAACCGTACCGCCGGGCGCTGCGCAGCGCTGGCGAACGGCGGCGCCGCGTGCAACCCGACGCAGCTTTCGAGCTTCTTCGGCCTGGTCGACAGCCAGTCCTATTCGGCGCTGTACCCGCAGCAGGACATGGACGCCTGGACCGGCGAGTTGCGGCTGAGCTCGGACGGCAGCGGACCGCTCAACTGGACGGTCGGCGGCTTTTACTCCGATCGCCGGACCAAGGTCGCCAATCCGCAGCTCAACACCGACCGGGTCACCGGCGTCATCATCGAGCCGCAGCAGATCGGCACCTATCGCCTGATCGACGATTCGCTGAAGCAGACGGCGGGCTTCGGCGAGGTGTCATGGGACATCACCGATCGCCTGAACCTGACCGGCGGCGCGCGTTACTTCGACTACAAGAAGAACATCGAAGGCCAGACCCCGCTCGGCTCGATCCTCGTCGGGGCGCGCATCACGCCGCTGACCACGGTCAAGTCGAACGAGAACGGCTGGGTGTTCAAGGGCAATGCATCGTTCAAGATCACTTCGAACGTCATGCTTTATGGCGAGGCGGCGCAGGGCTTCCGGCCGGGCGGCGCGAACCAGGTGCTCGGGCTCGCTGCCGGCCTGACGCCGTACCAGTCCGACAGCCTGTGGAACTATGAGGTCGGCCTCAAGAACACCCTTTTCGACCGCCGGCTGACCTTCAACATCGATGCCTTCCAGATCGACTGGAGTGACATGCAGATCACCGGGCGCACGCCGAACGGCGCCTTCTCGTTCATCACCAACGCCGGCAAGGCGCGGGTTCGCGGCATCGAGATCGAGACCACCGCCCGGCCGCTCGACGGCTTCTCGCTGACCGGCAACGCCGCCTATGTCGACGCCAAGCTGACCGAGAACCAGGCGACCGCCAACGTCAGCGCTGCCGGGCTGAAGGGCGATCGCATCCCCTATGTGCCTAAGTTCACCGCCGGTATTGCCGCTCAATACGAGTGGGCGATCAACCCCGGCCTCTCGGGCTTTGCACGCATCGACGCCAATTACGTCGGCGGGTCCTACTCGGAATTCCGGCCGACCGGCACCTATACCCGCTACATCGGCGACTATGGCCTGATCAACGCGCGGATCGGCGTCGAGCATCCCGACAGCAAGTGGGGCGTCTACCTGTTCACCACCAACCTGCTGAACTCGGTAGCGATCACGCGCGAGACTTCGAGTGCGCTTGCCCTCGGACGGACCTTGGTCAACAGCGCAGCGCCGCGGACGATCGGCATCAACCTGCGCCGCGACTTCTGATCCAGGGCGGCGCCCCGACAAGGGCGCCGCCGACCGGCCCGACCTTCATCTGGAGTTGTCATGACCCGCCGCATTTCGCTGAGCATCCTGCCACTGCTGTTGTGCGCGGTATCCGCGCCCGCCATCGCCGCCGACCTTGCCGTCCATGCCGGTCATCTGATCGACGGCGTCTCGGCCAAGGCGCGCGACAAGGTCACGATCATCATCCACGACGACCGCATCGTCGCGGTCCAGGACGGCTTCGTCAGCCCGGCGGGCGCCACGGTGGTCGACTTGTCGGCGGCGACGGTGCTGCCCGGCCTGATCGATACGCACGATCACATCACCATGGAATACACCGGCAAGAACCCGGTCGCCGAGCGCGTCACCACCAACGACCTCGACACGGTGCTGAAGTCGGTCGGCTCCGCCAGGCGCACGCTCGATGCGGGCTTTACCTCGATCCGCGACGTCGGCGGCGAGACCAGCGTCGTCATCGCCTTGAAGCGGGCGATTGCCAGTGGCGCCATCGTCGGCCCGCGGATGTGGGTGGCAGGCTATCCGCTCGGCCCCAGCGGCGGCCACGGTGATCCGCAGAACGGCCTGCGCGAGGATCTCGACATGCACGGCGCCGGCAAGGTCATCGACGGCCCCGAGGAAGCCGCGAAGATCGTCCGCCAGATGCACCGCGAGGGCGTCGACCTGATCAAGATCATGCCGAGCGGCGGCGTCCTCAGCATCGGCGACGATCCCAACCACACGCTAATGACCGACGCCGAGATCAGCGCCGTCGTCACCACCGCGCACAGCCTCGGCATGAAGGTGGCGGCGCATGCGCACGGCCAGAACGCCATCGTTCGCGCCGCCGTGCTGGACGTGGACTCGGTCGAGCACGGCTCGTTCGGCGACGCCGATGCATACAAGGCGATGAAGGAGCACGGCACTTACCTCGTGCCGACCCTGCTGGTCGCCGACACGGTCGTCCGCATCGCCAAGGCGCACCCGGAGTCGCTGCCGCCGTCGTCAGCCAAAAAGGCGCTCGAGGTCGGTCCGATCACCATCGTCAACCTCGGCAAGGCCTATCGCGCCGGGGTCAAGATCGCCTTTGGCACCGACCAGGGTGTCGCCCCGCACGGCACCAACGCGCAGGAGTTCGCGCTGCTGGTCCGGGCCGGGATGACGCCGGCGGACGCGATCAAGGCGGCAACGGTCAACGCCGCCGACCTGCTGGGCGCCACCGCCGACGTCGGCTCGGTCCGGCCGGGGCGCTTCGCCGATCTGATCGCCGTCGCGGGTGACCCGCTCGCCGACGTGACGACGCTGGAGCACGTCGGCTTCGTCATGAAGGGCGGCGTCGTGGTCAAGCCGTGGGGCGCGGCGAAATAGAGGCCGTTGCCCGGCGGCTGAACACCGCTAACGTGTCCGGATGCTGTATCTCCTCGTCAAGGCCATCGTCTCCGGGCTGCTGATCGCGGCGGTGTCCGAGATTGCGCGGCGCAGTCCGGGGTTCGGGGCGCTGGTGGCGTCGTTGCCGCTGGTCTCGGTGCTCGGCATGATCTGGCTGTGGCGCGACACGCATGATCCCGAGCGGATGGCGGCGCACGCCGGGGCGACCTTCTGGTTCGTGTTGCCGTCGTTGCCGATGTTCCTGCTGATCCCGCTACTGCTACGCCACGGCTGGCCGTTCTGGGCGGCGCTGCTGGCGGGGTGCGCCCTGACGATCGCGCTGTACCTGGCGATGACCGCGATCGGTCCGCGGCTCGGCTTGAGGCTGTAGATGTGTCGAGGCTTGGGAGCGCGGTGGCGCCCCTGCCGGCCTTTTCCGTTCCCGATACCGTGAGATAGGCGGATGACGCCAACGCCCGTGTCGCTATAAGGCCGGGCATGGCGGACAACCTCTCCGACACGGCGATCGACGCCGAGGCACCCGGTGCGCTGGACGAAGACGACCAGCTGACTGGCGTGTTCGTCGACAGCATCGTCGACGCGCTCGATGCCGACGACACCGATGCGGTGCTGGCGCTGATCGAGCCGCTGCACCCCGCCGATATCGCCGACCTGTTCGAGCAGGTCCCGGGCGACTACCGCGCGCCGCTGGCGCTGGCACTGGGCGACAAGCTCGACGCCGATGTCTTCGCCGAGATGAACGACTGGGTGAAGAGCGCGCTGCTCGACCGCCTGGACGCCAACCAGGTCGCCGAGATCGCCCAGGCGCTCGATACCGACGATGCCGTCGCGATCATCGAGGACATGGACTCCGACGATGCGCGCGAAGTGCTGCGCGCCATGGACCCCGACGACCGGGCCGCCATCGAGGAGGCGCTGAGCTATCCCGAGGATTCCGCCGGGCGGCTGATGCAGCGCGACCTGGTCGCGGTGCCGGAATATTGGCGGGTCGGGCAGGTCATCGATCACCTGCGCGCCCGGCCGGACCAGCAGACCGACTTCTGGGAGATCTTCGTCGTCGATCCGGCGCACAAGCCGATCGGCACGATGCGCCTGTCGTGGCTGCTGACCGCCGCGCCGGAGATGGCGGTGACCGACATCATGCAGCGCGACCAGACGCTGATTCCGGTCGACCTCGACCAGGAGGAGGTCGGTCTCCGGTTCCAGAAATACGCGCTGATCTCGTGCGCCGTGGTCGATACCTCCGGGCGGCTGGTCGGCGTCATCACCGTCGACGACGTCGTCCACATTATCCAGGAGGAGGCGGGCGAGGACGTCCTGCGCCTGTCGGGAGCCGGTGACGGCGATATCAACGAGCCGATCGGCCACACCATCCGGACGCGCATGTTCTGGCTGCTGATCAACCTCGGCACCGCGATCCTGGCCTCCAGCGTCGTCGCGGCATTCGAGGGCACGATCGCGCGGCTGGTGACGCTGGCGGTGCTGATGCCGATCGTCGCGGGCATGGGCGGCAACGCGGCGACGCAGACGATGGCGGTGACGGTGCGCGCGCTGGCGACCAACCAGCTGACCAGCTCCAATACCCGTCGCATGATCTTCCGCGAGTTCCGCATCGCCGCGGCCAATGGCGCGGGCTTCGGCTTGTTGATGGCGGCAGGCTGCCAGCTGGTCTATCACGACACCGGCTTGAGCCTGGTGCTGGGCGCCGCGATGTTCATCAACAGCCTGATCGCCGGCCTGTCGGGCGTGCTGATCCCGCTGACCCTCGACCGTTTCGAGATCGATCCGGCGGTGACCTCGACGGTGTTCGTCACCACGATGACCGACGTCATGGGGTTCTTCTGCTTCCTCGGCCTGGCGGCGCTGTTCCACCTGACGGCGTGACGCTGCACCTGACCAAGGTCGCGGTCGGCTGTGCCGATATCGCTGCGCTGACCGAGCGGCAGACGCGCTATGCCGTGGTGCCGGGCGAGGTCCGCAACCTGACGCGCTTCATGCCCAAGCGCGCCGCGGAGCTGGTCGGCGGCTCGATCTTCTGGATCATCAAGCACCGGCTGGTGGCGCGGCAGGCGATCATCGGGCTCGATATGGTCAGCACCGACCAGGGCGAGAAGTGTGCGATCCGGCTGGTGCCCGGACCGGTGCCGGTGCTGGGTACGCCCAAGCGCGCGCACCAGGGCTGGCGCTACTTCGAGGCCGCGGACGCACCGCGCGACCTGGCGGCGGGCGATGCTGACCTCGACGAAGTGCCGGCGCTGATGCTGCGCGAATTACAAGCGCTTTGGTTGGTCTAGGCGCAGTTCACCGAGCCGCTGCCGTGCTTGGAGACGCTGCACCGGGCGCCGCCGGTCACGTTGATATCGCCGGAGCCGACCACCGATAGCGACGCCGTCTGGCTGGCGTGCGCATCGATGTCACCCGAGCCGGCGATGCTGGCCTTGAGGCTGCCGCACTTCAGGCCGGTCAGGCTGATGTTGCCCGAGCCCGCGACCGTGAGGCTGGCGCTGTCGCAGCGTCCGGCGGCGGTGATGTCGCCCGATCCGGCGACGTCGAAACTGGCGGTCTGGCTGTCGAGGGCGGCGATGCGGACGTTACCCGAGCCACCGATCGCGGCGGCGAAGGTCGGCACCTTGATGCGGTCGACGGTGATGTTGCCGGAGCCGCCGACATCGAGGGCGCGGACCATCGGCACGGTGACGGCGATGCGCACCTGGCCGTAATTGCCCCAGCTCATGCCCAGACTGCGCTTGTTGCCGATCTTGAGCGTGCCGCCCTCGACGCGGATGTCGAGCCGGTCGAGCGCGCGCTGGTCGCCGCTGGCATGGACTCCAACGGTCTTGCCGGTGGTCACCATGACGTCGGGCGAGCCGCCGAGCGAAATACGGTCGAAGGCACCGACGGGAAAATTCATCTCGGCGGCAGTAGCGGCACTGCCGACGAGCACCGATACGACGGTAGCTAGAATGCGGACGATCATCATGGACTCCCGGGCTGTGTACTAGTTAAATAATACACAGCCCGGTTCGTGTGTCCAGACGAATTTAGGCGGCCTTGAGGACCTGCTCGATCTTGAGCTGCGCGGCCGGCTCGTCGATGTTCTCCATCGCGGCGAGTTCGCGGGCGAGGCGACCGATCGCGGCCTCGTAGATCTGGCGCTCGGAATAGCTCTGCTCGGGCTGGTCCTCGGCACGATGCAGGTCACGCACGACCTCGGCGATCGAGACCAGATCGCCGGAGTTGATCTTGGCCTCATACTCCTGCGCGCGGCGCGACCACATGGTGCGCTTGATCTTGGGCTTGCCCTTCAGGGTGGTCAACGCCTCGAGCAGGGTTGCCTGGCTCGACAGCTTGCGCATGCCGACGCCCTCGGCCTTGTTGGTCGGGACCCGCAGCGTCATCCGCTCCTTCTCGAAACGCAGCACGTAGAGTTCGAGCGACGTCCCGGCGATCTCGGAGCTCTGCACCTCGACGACGCGACCGACACCGTGCTTTGGATAGACGACGTAATCGCCCGCGACGAAATTCAGAGCCTTGGCTGCAGCCATTACCATGTTGTTTCTATCCTTGTTCAGCGCACCCGTCGGGGATAGATCGAACGCCGCGCACCATCGGCGCGTCGGATCGTCAACCTTGCCATATCCCTGCCGGAGCGACCCGTTATCGACCTTTGCCGTACCTGACAGGGGGCACGGCGGCCATTTTGCTTGCGAACTGCGTACGCGCGGAGTGTGTAGCATAAATATGACGCTATTTCCACACTCATCGCCGCCGGGCCGCACTTCCCGGCTGACTTGTCCGCCGCAGTGCGGCACAGGGGCGGAGAACACCCCCGCTGCGTTCGGGGCGACCGGAGACCGTCATGAGTAACCTGCGCACGCTGCTTGCAACTTCCGCGATGATCGCCCTGGCGCTGCCGGCCATCGTCCAGGCCCAGCCGAACGAGGAGCCGGTCGTGCTGTTCGCCAGCGACAAGCTGCCCGCGGTCGACGCCAGCGAGGCCGGCGCCGCAACGGTGACGGCGCTGCCGCATAACGTGCTGGAAGAGCGGAATATCACCACGGCACTGCCGCTACTGCGCTATGTGCCGAACGCCGAGTCGGCGCATAATCCCGGGCTCGGCTCGGCCAACATCTATTATATCCGCGGCATCGGCAGCACCGAGACGCTGTCGACCTTCAACAGCCCGGTCGGCACGTTCGTCGATGGCATCTACCTGAGCCGGCAGGGCAGCAACGACATCGGCTTCTTCGACATCGACCGGGCCGATGTGCGCCGCGGACCCCAGGGTGTGCTGTTCGGTCGCAACACGTCCGGCGGTGCTGTCGATATCTCGCTGGCCCGTCCGGGCGACAAGCTCGCCGGCTTCCTGGAGGGCGGCTACGGCAGCTTCGGTCGCAAGGAAACCCGCGGCTCGGTCGACGTGCCGTTCGGCAGCGGCATCTCGGTCAAGGTCTCGGGCTATTATTCCGACGACAAGGGCTATGTCCGCGATACCACGACGGGTGCGCGCCTCAACGATGGCGACCGCGCCGGACTGCGCGGTGCGGTGCAGTTCAAGCCGACCGAGCGCCTGACCTGGAACCTGTCGGCGGCGTACATGCGCGACAACAGCGACAATATCCTGAACTTCGACTGCGATCCGGCCAATACCAGCCGCTGCAAGGGGCGTTACGCAACCACCGGCCTGCCCGAAAGCGGCCTTGGCATCGGCACGCTGTTCGCCGGCACGACGACCCCGGTCAGCGGCCGCAAGGGCAATTTCGGCCTTGGCAACCGGGCTGAGACCCAGCTCTACACCTCGCAGATCGACTATGATTTCGGCGGCGCGCTGCTCAGCCTGATCACCGGCGGCGCCAAGCAGACGCAGCGCTATGCGATCGACTTCGCCGACGGCCGCGCCCTGCCGACGGTCGCCAACCCGGTGCCGGCCGTGCAGGGCTATGCGCGCGGCGGCTACACCATCCTCAACGACAGCGATCACAGCCAGTTCAGCCAGGAGGTCAAGCTGGGCGGCAAGCTGTTCGGCGAGACGCTCGATTACGTCGTCGGCGGCTCCTATTATCACGAGGGCGACACCACCGACTTCGCCGACATACTCAGCAGCGGCACCGGGGCCACAAGCGCCTCCGCCGTTCTCGCCGACCGCACCATCCGGACCTCGACCAACGCCAAGGCCGGCTATGTCCAGCTCGGCGCCAATCTCGGCGAGCGCATCCGGCTGACCGGCGGCGTGCGCTATACCGACGAGACGCGCAAATTCTCGATCGTCGACAACCGCGCCACTTGCGGCGCCGCGCCATGCCTGGCCGACGGCAACCTCGGGCTGATTCCGAACCGGCAGCACGACAAGATCTGGACGCCGAGCGCCTCCGCCAGCTTCAAGGCGACCGACGACATCAGCCTGTTCGCCAGTGCGACGCGCGGCTACACCGCCGGCGGCTGGAACGGCCGCGCCACCACCGCTGCCGGCCTGACGCCGTTCGGCACGGAGAAGGTCTGGACCTATGAGGGAGGCGTCAAGACGCACTTCCTCGACGACCGGCTGCGGGTCAATCTGACCGGCTTCTACCTCGATACGAACAATCTCCAGGTCGCCTCGGCGAGCGTCGACCCGACGACCGGCGGTATCGGCTATGCGACGCGCGACGTCGGTTTCCGCAACAAGGGTGCCGAGATCGAGATCGTCACGATGCCGGTGAAGGGCCTGACCCTGCACGCCCAGGCCGGTTATCAGGATGCGCGCTATAAGATCGGCGACGGCTTGGGGGCCGATGCCTATGGCCTGAAGTCGGTGCGCCAGCAGCAGCTCGACTGTAGCGCCCAGTTGGCGGCGCGCCGGGTGCCGCTGGCACCGACGGGCCTTGGCAACGCGCCCGACTGCGCCGTCGGGATCGTCGATGCGAACGGCAACATCGCGCGGCCGGTGCGGACGCCGAAGCTCAGCCTCGCTGCCGGGGCGAGCTATGACTACGCCATCCCGCCTGCCGGCATCGTCCTGCAGCCCTCGGCGACGGTGATGTACCGTTCGAAGTCGGAAGTCGGCACAGCGAACAACAGCCTGTTCACCGGCTCGGTCACCAGCGGGTCGGGCGCGGTCTATGCGGCCAATCCGTTCGGCGGCGACTTCATCTCCGGCTCGCTGGTCAAGTCGTTCTGGCAGGTCGACGGCGGCCTTTCGATGCGCACCGACGACGGCAACTGGACGGTCGCGGTCGAGTGCCAGAACTGCTTCGACAAAGCTTACGTCCAGTCGACGGTGGCAAATTACAGCTACCTGAATCCGCCGCGCACCTGGCTCGTTCGCGCCAAGCGGGTCTTCTAAAGTCGGTGGTACAGGCAAAAGACTGCCGACGTGTTCAGAAAAAGCCATGAAATGAGCAAATCCTCCTTCGATGGAGGCTTGTCCCGGTTGCACGCTGCCCGACTTGCGTTAAGGTCGAGACCCGGACGGCGCAGCGCCACTGTCGGCCCATAGCGACTGTGTTCCGAACGAAGTGAGGGGAGCAACTATGGCATCACCACCCAAGAAGGGCGACGACGAAGCTAAGACCGAGAAGAAGGCACCTGCTGCCAAGGCACCGGCAGCGAAGAAGGCTCCAGCCGCCAAGAAGGCGCCTGCCGCCAAGAAGGACAAGGATCCGAATGCGCCGCCGCGCAAGATGGACGCTTTGCAGAAGCCGCTGACCCCGTCACCGGAACTCGCAGCGATCGTCGGTCCCGGCATGCACGCTCGCGGCCAGGTGGTCAGCAAGGTGTGGGAATATATCCGCAAGCACAATCTCCAGAATCCAGCCGACAAGCGTGAAATCCTTGCCGACGCGGCGCTGAAGAAGGTCTTCGGTCGTGACAAGTGCACGATGTTCGAGATGAACAAGTATCTCGCCCAGCACCTGAAGTAGGGTCTACGGCGACGGTGCGGCGCTGCAACCTTGCAGGGCCGCACCGTCGATCGTTCCGGCTTCCCGGGACGATCCCAATTTTTGAAAGGCGATCACATGGCGAGCGGCGAACAACGCGGCAGCAAGGAAACGCGCAAGCCCAAAAAGGCCAAGGTCAAGACGATCGCGGCCAACCCGTCGAGCAAGGGCACCGTCAAGCCGAGCTAGGTTGTCCTGTCCGCTGGCCTAGGGCTGGCGGCGAACCGGGATCTTGACGTTACAGATGTCGACACCGCCGGCGGGGCGGTTGAAGAACTCCTCGCGGCGGTTGGCGCGTGCCTCGATCAGCGCCCGAAAGCTGGCACTGCCGGTATCCATGACCTCGAACCGCGGCCGCGATGCCGCCGGCAGGTCGGACGCCAGCCGAACGGAAGTCAGCGCCACCTTCTCCGGATCGGTCTTGTAGAAGCCCATCGCCTCGCTGCCCCGCGGCAGTGCGCTCCAGGCCTCGATATTCTCGATCACCCGTCCGACCAGCGCGATGTTGCGATCGAGATGCCGCGGCGCCTGGCCGATCACTGCATATAGCTCACTGCCGTCGCCATTGTCGGGCGCCAGGTTACGGCCGACGCCGACCATTCCATAGCAATGCACCAGCCATTGCTTGTCGCCATCCATTGCGGCCTGCCAGCCTTCGCTGAACCCGGCACGGCCATAGGGGTCGGGGTAGGGCAGGGGCGTGAAGGCGTGGCCCTCGGCCGGACGCTCGTATTCCGGCGGCAGTTTGGGGCCGGTGCCGGTCTTGCCGTCGCTGCCCTTGATCGCCCATTGCACGACGTAATTGTCCTGGACGCGGATAATCGCGCCGCCGTCGAAGCGGTGGCTCGCGACCAGCGCGCGGATGGCGGCGACGTGACGGGGCGCAAAGCCGGGCGCCAGCTCGATCACGACATTGCCCTTGGGCGTGTTGACCAGCATCAGATTCTCGGGCGGAATGGCGCGCCACGCGGTGGGTGGGGCGTCCTTCTCGATGCCGGCGACGGTGGCCGGGGTGGCGGCGGCGAGCAGTGCGGCGAGGATGATCATCGCGCCAGTGTCGCGCCCGCCTCACAGCGATGCAAGGGCTCAGCCGCGCTTGAGCCTGACCAGCGCGGCGTCGAGTGCGGACAGGAAGCGCGAGCGATCGGCAGCGACGAACGGCGCCGGGCCGCCGCGATCCTCGCCCATGGCGCGGCGATGCTCGGCCAGCGCGCGGGAGGCGACGGCATTGCCGATCGAGGCAGGGGTGAACGGCTTGCCGGTGTGGCCCAGCACGGTGGCGCCCAGCTTGACGCAGCGGTCGGCGAGTAGGATGTCGCCGGTGACGACGATTCTGGCCGGGCCGGCACGCTCCGCGATCCAGTCGTCGGCGGCGTCGAAGCTGTCGGCCACGACGATCTGCTCGACCAACGGGCCGACGGGGACGCGAAACCAGTTGTTGGCGACCACCTTGACCGGCACCGCGTGGCGGCCCGCGACCCGGTAGATCTCGTCCTTGACCGGGCAGGCGTCGGCATCGACGAAGATCGTCAGGTCCATGACGGCGGCTTTACAGCGCGCGGATGAGGGTCCGGGCAACGGCGAGCCAAGCGGCGTCGCCGACGACGACCTGGCGGGCGCCGGCTGCGGTCGGCAGGATCTGCAGCTTGCCACCCTCGATTGCCGCGAGGCGCCCGAAGACGAAGCGGCCACCCGAGCGCGGCGCGAGCACGTCACGGTTGACGGCGCGGTTGAAGTCGGTCGGCTCCAGCTTGTCTAGCCACAGCGCATCGCCGGCGCGGTAGTCACCGACGGCGACCTCGAACGACACGCCGACGGCCTCGCCGGCGGGAGCGGGGGCCAGCAACGTCGCGGCCTTGCGCGGCGCGACCGGACCCTCGGCGGCGTACACCGCGGACACGGGGACATCGACGCGGTCGGGCAGGGTGACCAGGGTCGCGGCTTCGACGCCCAGCGCCTTGGCGATCCGGTTGAGCCAGCCGACCGAGACGGTCCGCATGCCGGTCTCGAGGCGACCGATGGTCTGGGCGGTGGTCGGTGGAACACAGGCGGCAGCGACTTCGTGAAGTGTCATTCCCTTGGCTTTGCGAACTTCACGGATGCGGGTGATCATCGATGTGCCTTGAATAAACCTGTACGGTTACCTCTGTCCTACAGTTGAACGTTTGTGGCAAGACCTTTTCGAATAGTTAAAAAAAGGGTTATCGATGGTTAAGGCATTGCCACTGAAGCAAGTCGCTGATGTTGTTGCGCTGCCGTCACGAAACAGACTGATGTCGACGCGTCGGCTGGCGCCATGGCCTGGCTGGCGCGTCGCGGCATGGTCACGGCGCGCCAGTTCGAGGCGGGTGAGCGACTGCGCGGCGACTTCATGCGGGCCGGGACGATGCCTTCGGTGACGATGAACTGGCAGCCGTCGACATCGGCAAAGGGCGCGCGCGCCGCTCCGGCCGGGCTCGATCCGACGATGGCGCGGTTGCAGGCGCGCGAACGCTTCGACGGCGCGGTCGCGGCAGCGGGTCCCGGCTTGTCCGATGTGCTGTGGCGCGTCGTCTGCATGGGCGAGGGGTTGGAAACCGCCGAGCGCGCTCTGTCGTGGCCGGCGCGAGCGGGCAAGCTGGTGCTGTGCCTCGCCCTCGACCGGGTCGCCGACCACTACCGGGTATAGGTCAGTCCATCAGGCTTTCGTAGCGCTGCAGATGATAGTCGGCATCGCCGAACTGGCCCTCGATCATCGTCGCGCGCTTGAAATAATGGCCGACCGCCAGCTCGTTCGAAATGCCGATGCCACCGTGGATCTGGACCGCGTTCTGGCCGACGAACCGGCAGACGCGGGCGATCTTGATCTTGGCGGAGGACGCGGCCTTGGCACGCTTGTCGGCATCCTCGCCAAGGTTGAGGGTGGTCATCAAGGTCATCGATACGGCCTGCTCGACCTCCATGAACATGTCGACCATGCGGTGCTGCAGGACCTGGAAGTCGGCGATCGGCCGGCCGAACTGCTTGCGCTGGCGAGCGTAGTCGAGCGTGTCGGCGTGGAGGCGGCGGGTGACGCCCGAGGCTTCAGCCGCGAGCGCGGCGATGGCCTCGTCGACGACCTGCTCGACCAGCGGCAGGCCGGCGCCCTCGGCTCCGAGTAGCGTTCCCGCATCGGCGCGAACGTTCTCGAAATAGACTTCGGCAGCGCGGGCGCCGTCGACGGTCGGATAGTCGCGGCGCGTGATGCCGGCGCTGTTGGCGGGGATCAGGAACACCGAGACGCCGTCGCTGTCGCGCTGGCCGCCGGCGGTGCGCGCGGTGACGATATAGTGCGTCGCGAACGGCGCATCGCGAACCACGGCCTTGTGGCCGTTGATGATGAAGCCATCGCCGTCCTTGCGGGCGCTGGTGCGCAGGTCGGCGAGGTTGTAGCGGCCCTGCGGCTCGGCATAGGCGAAGGCGATGATCGCGCTGCCGTCGATGATCTTGGGGATGACCTCGCCGGCGATGGCGCCACCGGCGGCCTTTAGGAAGCCGCCGCCGATGACGACGGTCGACAGGTACGGCTCGATGACCAGCGCTTTGCCGATCTCCTCCATGATGACCATGTTGTCGATCGCACCGCCGCCGAGGCCGCCATGCTCCTCGCTGAACGAGGCGCCGAGAATGCCGAGCTCCTCGGCAAAGGCCTTCCATACGGCCGGGTTCCAGCCGAGGTCGCCGTTCACCGTCTGCATGCGCGCGTCGAAGCTATAGGTATCGGCGAGATAGCGGGCGACGGAGTCGCGCACCATCGTCTGCTCGTCGGAATAGTTGAAATCCATGGTCGATCCCCAAGGTCTTGTTATGGTTCGTCATCCCGGCGCAGTGAGGGACCGATCAGGCGAAATCCCGGCTTGATAGGTCCCAGCCTGCGCCGGGATGACGGGAGGAATTAAATCAGAGCCCCAGCACCATCTTCGCGATGATGTTGCGCTGGATCTCGTTCGAGCCGCCGTAGATCGACGTCTTGCGCATGTTGAAATAGGTCGGCGCAGCGCGGTGGGCATAATCCGGCCCGATCGGATGCTCGTTGTCGCCCTCGCCGAAGCCGCGGAAATAGGGTGCGCCGTAATGGCCGACCGCTTCCAGCGCCAGTTCGGTGATGCGCTGCTGGATCTCGGTACCCTTGATCTTGAGGAGCGAGGACTCAGGCCCTGGGCCTTTGCCGGATGACTCGCCGGCCAGCGTCCGCAGCTCGGTGAACTCGAGCGCGGTCAGGTCGACCTCCAGTTCGGCGACCTTGCGCTTGAAAAACGGATTGGACATCAGCGGCGCGCTTTCGGTGCCGAAGCTGTCGACTTCGGCGCGGGCGATGGTCTTGATCCGCTCGACGCCGCGCTTGGAGGCAGCGACGCCGGCGATCCCGGTCCGCTCGTGCGCCAGCAGGAACTTGGCGCAGGTCCAGCCCTTGTTCTCGTGGAAGACGCGGTTCTCGACGGGGACGATGACGTCCTCCAGCCAGACCTCGTTGACCTCATGCTCGCCGCCCAGCGTGATGATCGGGCGGACGGTGATGCCCGGCGTCTTCATGTCGATGAGCAGGAAGCTGATGCCCTCCTGCGGCTTCACGGTCGGATCGGTGCGGACCAGGAAGAAGCCCCAGTCGGCGTGCTGGGCCAGCGTCGTCCAGGTCTTCTGGCCGTTGACCTTATAATATTCCTTGCCGTCGTCGCCGGTGAAGCGCTCCGCCTTGGTGCGTAGGTTGGCGAGGTCCGACCCGGCGCCCGGCTCGGAATAGCCCTGGCACCACCACACTTCGCCCGACAGGATGCCGGGCAGGTGCTGCGCCTTTTGCTCGGGACTGCCGAACGCCATGATGACGGGCGCGACCATGTTGAGGCCGAACGGCAGCAGCCGCATCGCGTCGGCGCGGGCGCTCTCCTCCGCGAAGATGAAGCGCTGCACGCTGGTCCAGCCGGTGCCGCCATATTCCTTGGGCCAGGCGATGCCGGCCCAGCCTTGCTTGGCCAGGGCGCGGTGCCAGGAGAGGAAATCCTCCTTCGACAGCTCCTCGCCCTCGTCGATCTTCGACTTCAGCTGCGGCGGGTAGTTCTCGGTGATGAAGCTGCGGACTTCGGCGCGGAAGGCCGTGTCCTCGGCACTAAAACTCAGGTCCATGCGACGCTCCCCAGCGATCAGGTTGACGTTTACGTTAACATGATCCGTCGCGGGGGTGCAAGCCTCAGGCGGCGCGGCGATTTGGCCGCATCAGGCTGCCTTGGCGTACAGTGTCTGGGCAATGATCTCGGCGCCGCGCTCGGCCGCGCCGTCGATCAGGCCAAAGGCTTCGGTGACGGCAGCGCGCTGTCTGGCGATCATCGCCGGATGGCCGCTACGGGCGCGATCGACCGCGCCGATCACGTCTTCCACGCTATCCGCGACGCTGCCGAGCCGCCATCCGGCATAGCGCGGGTCGCCGCGCCACGCTGCGCCGTGCGCGTTGACGAATGCCACCGGACGCGGGCGTGCGAGGAATTCGTACAACTGGCTCGACATGTCGCCGAGATAGACATCGGCGGCGAGAAGGTAGGTCATGTCGATCAGCTTGGGCGAGCGCAGGTCGACGATGATGCGGCCGGGCTCGGCCAGCGCCTGCCACTCGGCCATGTCCTCCGGGGTCATGTCGTCCGACAGCCGAATGTGGGGCGCGACGACGAGGTTGTAGCGGTCCTGCGCACGGAACCGCTCGATGACGTCACGGGCGACCGGCCATGACGAGATCGCGCTGTCGAAATGCGGATTATAGACCACCACCGGGCGACCGTTGTCGAACAGCGGTGCGACTTCGGGGTGTGTGTGGGTGAGGAAGTCGAGCTTCACATAGCCGCAATCGCGGACCTTGGCCGGGTCGAGATGCTGGACCTCGACGGCGCGCTCGACGTCCTTGCGCCCGGCGACGACGACGAGGTCGAAGGCCTTGAGGCGAGCCTCCGACGACGGCGCGCGGTCGCCGGCACCGTGGCGGAAGTGAATCATCGGCGTCTTGGACAGACCCATCCAGCGCAAATTGGCGGAGGTGCGCTCCGGCGTGATCACCGCTCGGGCGCGGCGCAGGCGGGGGGCGAGGCGCATCAGCATCGGGCCCTTGCGCGCCGTATGGCGGCGGGTGGCACGCGCCAGCCAGTCGGCGACCGGGGGCGGCGGTACATGATCGAGCTTCAGCGCCGGGGCATCGAGCGCGGTGCGGACCCGGGCCAGCGCCGCCCCGGTCTCGGCATCGGGATAGACGCAGGTGATGCAGGTGTCGGGCAGGCGCCGGCTCAACGCGGCAGCGACCGGGGCCAGATGGTAGACCTGATGGGCGCCCCCGATGAACAGGAAGGCGATCTCGCGGGTGTCGGACATGGGTAAGCCAGTTACGCAGGCTCAACTAAATCCACCGTCCGGTCGTAAGTTCCGCCCGTCCTAACCTGCTTTAGTCGGGGCGATCAGGTTGAGGCAGGTCACCGGGTCGTTGGGCAGCCCGGTCGGCTTGCGCGCCTCGGCATAGGTGATGACCGGTCCTACGGCGTACAGGTCGAGGACGCAGGCCTTGCCGCTATATTGCAGCTGCCGCGTCTTGCCCTCGGTGCGGTCGAGGCGGGGCGAGCCGAGCAACGCGATCACCGTCGCCGGGGTCTTGCCCATGACGCGCTCCAGTCCGGGCGGCGCGACATAGGGGCGAGGCGCCGGTTGCGCCGCGATCGGGGTCCGCGCCGGGGTCGTCGCGCAGCCGCCGAGCAGCGCCGTGAGCGCCAGCCCCATTGCAGGGATGACGCGGCGAGCGCGTTGCAGTAGAAACCGGGCATCGGGTGCCCCATATGCCGGCACGCAAGGAGTTCGTTTCATGGGTTCGTTCAGCCTGTTCCATTGGCTCGTCGTCATCCTGGTCATCATGCTGTTGTTCGGACGCGGCAAGATCTCCGACTTGATGGGCGATATGGCCAAGGGCATCAATAGCTTCAAAAAGGGCCTGGCCGACGATCCGGTCACGACGACGCACACCAGCACGGCACCGCCGCAGATCGCACCGGTGCAGGTCGCTCCAGTGCAGGGGGGCCAGCCGGTTGTCCACCCGTCGCCCGCCGAGACGCCGCGCTCGTAAGGCAGACCGGTGTTCGGCATCGATGGCAGCGAGCTGGCGGTCATCGCCATCGTCGCACTGGTGGTCATCGGCCCCAAGGACTTGCCGCGCGTCATGCGCATCGTCGGGCAATGGGTCGGCAAGGGCCGCGCCATGTCGCGCCATGTCCGCGCCGGTTTCGACACGATGATGCGCGAAGCCGAGCTCGACGAGATGCAAAAGCAGTGGGATGCCCAGAATGCCGCGATCATCGCGTCCACCCAGGTGACGACGCTGGATTACAGCGGCCCGGTCGAGGAGGCGCTGACGGTCACGCCGGCCGAGATCGCGCATGACGCGCAGGCCGGTAGCGTCGAGCATGGCGGTGCGGTGATGATGCCGCTCGCCGATACTCCGCCGGCCATCGAGATCGACGTCCATGCCGCGACCCCGGCACCGATGCCGGTGCCGTCTCCCGCGGCTGCGCCTTTGCCGACGACGCACTGATGGTCGACGATCCCGATATCGACGACAACAAGGCTCCGCTGATGGAGCATCTGATCGAGTTGCGGCGCCGGCTGCTGTGGTCGATCGGTGCGCTGATCGTGGCGTTTGGGATCTGCTTCACCCAGTCGCAGCAGATCTTCGACTTCCTGACCCGTCCGCTGGCGCAGGCCTATGGTCCCGGCGTCACCGGCAAGCTGATCTACACCAAGCTGTACGAGGCGTTCTTCGTCAACATCAAGGTGTCGCTGTTCGCCGCCTTCGTGCTGGCGTTCCCGGTGATCGCCAACCAGCTCTGGGCGTTCGTCGCCCCTGGCCTGTACCGGCGCGAGAAGCGGGCGTTCCTGCCATTCCTGATCGCGACGCCGGCGCTGTTCCTGCTCGGTGCATCGCTCGCTTATTATGTCGTGATGCCGACGGCGATGCGGTTCTTCCTCGGCTGGCAGCATAACGGCAGCAAGGGTGGCCTGGCGCAGGAGGCCCTGCCGGCGATGGGCGATTATCTGTCGCTGGTCATGCAGTTCATCATCGCCTTCGGCGTGGCGTTCCTGCTGCCGGTGCTGTTGCTGCTGCTGGAGCGGGCCGGGATCATCCAGCGTTCGCAGCTGATTGCCGGGCGGCGCTATGCCATCGTCGGGGCGGTGATTGTGGCGGCCGTGCTGACGCCGCCGGACGTATGGTCGCAGTTCGCCTTGGCGATCCCGCTGATCATGCTTTACGAAATTTCGATCATCGCGATGTGGTTCACCGAGCGCCGTCGCGCCAAGGAAGCACGCCAGCTTCCGGTAATCGCAGAATAACGACCCGAGGTCGCCAAACGTAAAAGCCGCCCCGGCGAACCGGGGCGGCTGAAATTCCTAGTTCTTAACGTCGTTGGCAGTGTGCGTGACGGCCTTGCCAGCCGAGCTGACGTCCTTACCGGCGCCGGCAACGGTGTTGCAGGCCGTGAGGGCGAGGCCGACGACCAGGGTGGCGGCGATAGCGAGGGACTTGGTCATGCAGATGTCTCCTAAGTGTCGAACTGACGCCGCAACAAACATGCCGCTGCGACGTTGGTTCCGTTAAAACTGGAAGACTGCCCAAGCTCTGAAATAATCGGGCCCGGCCGCATTCGGGGGGGGTGATGCGACCGGGCCCTTGGGAGGATAGCGAGAGCGGGGGGGCAAATATCGCTATCCGAGGTGTAGAACGGCGTCCCTGCAAATCGGTTCCCTGCTTAATGCAGAATATTAATGCAGTCCCGGTTGCGACCCCGGCGGAGGGAACCGGCCGTAACGATGATGCGTCATAGCTGCTTCGAAATGCGAAAATTTGGAGCGCAGGATCATGCAAGACCAGGAAAAGCTGTGGGATGCCATCGAGTCCATCCGGACCGGCATGCTGACCACCGAGGGTAGCGACGGCCTCGAGAGCCGCCCGATGAGCGCCAGCGTCGAGCGTGAGACCAACACGATCTGGTTCATCACCCGCATCGACAGCGCGAAGACCCACGAGATTGCCGACGACGCGCAGGTCAACGTCGCGTTCGGCGATCCCAAGGCTAACAGCTGGGTGTCGGTAACCGGCGTCGCGCGCGTCGTCCGCGATGCGGCCAAGGCGAAGGAACTGTGGTCGCCCTTCGCCGAGGCGTGGATGCCCGAAGGTCCGGAAGCGCCGACGACTGCGTTGATCAAGGTGACGCCGCGCCACGCAACGGTCTGGGATTCACCGAACAAGCTGGTCCAGCTGTTTCAGGTCGCTGCCGCCAACATCACGCAGAAGCCGCCGAGCAGCGGCGACGTCACGCACGTCACGCTGTAAAGCTCAGGCTGCGGGCAGCGCGAATGTAATGCTGTAGCTGCCCGCAGCCGCGTCATGGCGTAGCGGGCAGCGCAGTTGCCGCGCCATGCCGTGGATGATGCGGCTGGCCGGGTCCTTGCTGCCCGGCGCCAGTCGGTCCTCGCCGACGAAAACGTCGCTGGTCACCGATAGCGTCGCATCCTGCTTGACGGCGCGGGCGGTGACGCTGGTGACCAGCGCATCCGGCGCGCTGCGACGGGCAGCGGCGCTGACCAGTTCGGTGATCAAGAATGCCAGCGGCACGGCGGTATCCTGGCCGACCGACAGGCGAGCGACGTCGCAGATCACACTGACAGTGATGTGCTCGCTCTGCGCTAGCCCCTGCTCGAGCGCCGCGCACAGATCGTTCGCCAGCGAGCGCAGGTCGACGCCCTGGCTGATCCCCGGAGTGTCCGATTCGTACATCCAGCGGTGGACGATCGCCAGCGCCGCGACCCGCGCTTGAACGGTCGCATAGGCGCGCGACACTTCACTGTTCGCAGTCTCGCGGCCCTGGATCGACAGAAGGCTGGAGACGATCTGCAGGTTGTTCTTGACCCGGTGGTGGACCTCCCGCGTCAGGCGCTTCTGCTCGTGCAGCGCACTTTGCAGCTCGGCCTCATGGCTGGCGATGCTGTCGGCCATGGTGTCGAATGCGGCGGCCAGTTCGGCGATCTCGCGGCTGAAAAACGGTTGGCTGCCAATTCGGGCGCTACCGTCGCCGGAGGTATAGCGCTCGACCCCGGCGCGCATCCGCGCCAGCGGCTCGACGATCAGGCGCGACGCAATGACCCAGCCGATGAACAATGCAGCCAGCCACATCACCATCGGCGCGGCGATCCCCAGGACCTGCGTCACGGTCAGGCTGTTGCCTGGGCGCAGGGCATCGAGCCGGCGGAAATTGCTGACCGCGACGATCGCCGCGAACACGCCGAGAGGCAGCAGCGTCAGCGCCAGCGACGCCATGACCTTCGCGGCAAGCGGCCAGTCGCGAAAGCGCGAACGCCGCGGGTCGCTTGTCAAGAAACGCTCCTGTCCATGGTGCTAGCCGAGCTTGCGTAGCAGGTCTTCGAACGCCTGGGGCAGGGGTTCGGCGGCAATCTCGTCAAAGACTTGGCGCAAACTGGCGCCGACCCGATTGGCCACATCGGTCCGACTGGCAGACCCGTCGGGTCGCGTCGGCTCATCGGTTGGCTGGTCAGGCACGAGCATCTTCGTCCTTGGGACAGCAGGATGGCGGCATCGGGACAGTCAGGATCGGAGTCAAGACGTACGAGAGTTGCGTCACTGCAGCGAGAGGGATACGCATCGAGCGTCGATCTAGGTGAGATTGTTTCAATCGGGAAACAAATATTTGGTTCATCTGTTCGATACCGAGCAGACCGTCTATGCGGTCCGCGCGTTACCGCCAGTAGGGCGTAAGTCCGGGGTCGTTCGACCCGCCGAGAGGGTTTTTATCAATGTCACTTGCCGCTGACATCGCACCACACCTGCCATATCTCCGCCGCTACGCCCGCGCCCTGACCGGTAGCCAGTCCAATGGCGATTCGTTCGTCCGGGCCAGCCTCGAGGCGATCGTCTCCAATCCGGCGGAGTTCCCGCGCGACGTCGACGCGCGCCTCGGCCTCTACCGCGTCTTCCACGCGATCTGGAGCAGCGCCAACGTCGAGGTGACGCCCGAGCCGCAGAATGCCGGCGCCATGGAGCGCATCGCCCAGGATCGCCTCGCCGCGATCACGCCGCTCTCGCGCCAGGCGCTGCTGCTGACTGCGATGGAAGGCTTCACCAACGAGGACGCCGCCTATCTGATCGACGCCCGCCCCGCCGATGTCGCATCGCTGGTCGCCGAAGCGCTGGCCGAGATCGACCGCCAGACCGCGACGCGCGTGCTGATCATCGAGGACGAGCCGATCATCGCCATGGATATCGAGGCGATCGTCCGCGACCTGGGCCACGAGGTGACCGGCATCGCCGTCACCCGCGACGAGGCTGCCGCGCTCGCCAAGGCCGACAAGCCGGGCCTGGTGCTCGCCGATATCCAGCTGGCCGACGGCAGCTCGGGCATCGACGCGGTCAAGGACATTCTCGGCGAGTTCTCGGTGCCGGTGATCTTCATCACGGCGTTCCCCGAGCGCCTGCTGACCGGCGAGCGGCCGGAGCCGACGTTCCTGATCACCAAGCCGTTCCAGCGCTCGACGGTCAAGGCCGCGATCGCACAGGCCCTGTTCTTCAATTCGACCGCCAGCTTCGCCGGCTGAGTCGATAGCGCGAGCCGTGGAACAGTGGCGGAAGGCTGCTCGTTACGTCGGCGTTAGATAATCGAGGAAGTGACGTGGACGAGGAAAAGACCGTACTGACCCCCACCGAGGCAAGTGGCGGGTCGACCAGCGGCGGCAAGGTCCGGCTGGTCCTGATCGTCTCGCTGGTCTTGATCGTGGTTGCGTTCGCCGCCATTTATCTGAGCCATAGCTGACCGATGAGGAATGATTGATGGCCGTGAGCCGCCACAAGGCCGTGCCGCGCACCAAGGCCGATCCGAACGCGATTCCGATCGCCACCGCGGCCAAGGACCTCGGCGCTTTTCTGCGCGTGGCGTTCGCGGAATCGTCGGAGCAGGCGCTGCCGGACATTTTCGAGCAGCTGCTGGCTCGTCTCGGTGCGGGCGAGGCACCGCCGCCGCCGCGTCCCGAGGCGCTGCCGGACAATGAGTTCAAGGTCCAGCTCGCTGCCGTGATCCCGCATCTGCGTGCTTTCGGTCGGTCGTTGTCGGGTTCGCGCGATCTCGCCGACGATCTGGTGCAGGAGACGCTGCTCAAGGCTTGGGCGGCGCGTGACCGCTTCCAGGCCGGCACCAACATGCGTGCCTGGACCTTCATCATCCTGCGCAACCTGTTCCTTAGCCAGATGCGGCGCTCGCGCTTTAAGGGTGAATGGGACGACTTCACCGCCGACAAGCTGCTCGCCATGCCGGCCGGGCAGGACCGCCAGATCGACCTGGCCGACCTGCAGCGCGGCCTGTTGCAGTTGCCACAGGCGCAGCGCGAGGCGCTGATCCTGGTCGGGGCGGGTGGCTTTGCCTATGAGGAAGCGGCCTCGATCTGCGATTGCGCCGTCGGCACGATCAAGTCTCGGGTCGCGCGCGGTCGTGCGGCGCTGGAGATCATTCTTAACGAAGGACTGCTGCCGTCGCGGCGGACGGATGCCCCGACGCATGGGGTATCGGCGTTGAACCAGATCATGGGGCAGGTGGATACGCTGGCACGCGGCTAGCGCAGGGCGGTAAACGCGCCCTATCGCGTTTCCCTCCCTGCGCGCGACACGCGCGCCAGCCGGCCGGCGGGTCAGCGCACCTCCCGCGCTCACCCGTCCGACGCGGCTTTGCCGCGGCCCCTTACTTTTTGATACTCACAGCCACCCACGAAAAAGGGCGGGCCGGGATCACTCCCCGCCCGCCCTCATTTCGTGACGTTCGCTTTAAGCGGCGAGCGCGCGGCTGCGGCGGCGAGCCGAAACGCCGACCATCGCAAAGCCGCCCAGGAGCATCGCCCAGGTGGCTGGCTCAGGCACGGCGGCCGAGATGTTGTCGATCTCGAAAGCGCGGTTGCTGCTGCTGAAGGAGACGGTGTTGACACCCTGTGCTGCCGAAAACACGAAGGTGGCGCGACCGGTGGCGACGCCGGATCCGGTGACGCTCTTGGTGAAGCCGTTGGCGCCCGTGAAGGTCACGGTGTTGTAGCTGTCGGGCGTACCCCAATCGAACGCGAAGTTCGTGAACGCGAAGGGGCTGGTGTAGGTCGCGACGCTGGTCGTGATGTTGCTGTTCGGCACGGCCAGGAACGACGTGCCGTTGACGGCAGCGGCGACGCCGGAAACGCCCTGGGCGAAGACCTGATAGTCGCCGGTGAAGCCAGGCGCTGTACCGTCGTTGAAGTCGATCGTGGTCGGCAACGCGCTGGCGACGCCTGCGGTGAGCAGGGCGGCGGCGACGGCAAGTGACTTGATGAACATGTAATAAGAACTCCCGAACTGGCCCCGATGCGAGGTCCTGTAAACTTCCTCGCAATGATTGTGCCAGTTTCTTAACTCATTGGAATCCAACGGTCGTTAAGGTTTCAACAGTCGTCAACTGTAAAGAAGCCTGACACTTTCGTTAACGAAACGAGGTTAACGCCGGAGGCACGCGGCGGCCACGAGGCTGGCGACAGCAGGCTCGCGGACTGGCACATAGGCACCATGTTTCCCACTCTCCCGCCGCTGGCACCGCCCCCCGAACTCGCCCGCCTGCTCGGCGCGCTGCCGCCGATGTCCGATCCGCTGGCGGCAGCGGTGGCGCACGCCTGGGTGCATGCGCCATTCCTGCGTGGACTGATCCGCAGCCGGCAGGCGGCAATGCAATGCCTGGTTGCCGACGGCGCCGATGCGGCACTGGCCCGCGCGACGGCGATAGCCCGCGACGAGGCCCAGCCGGTCGTCGAGCGCCTGCGCGCTGCCAAGGCAGAGGTTTCCCTGGTCACCGCGCTCGCCGACCTGTCCGGTGAATGGGGGCTGGAGCGCGTGACCGGCGCGCTGTCGGATTTCGCCGACCTGGCCCTCGATACCGCGATCGCGGCCGCCCTGGCCGAACGCGACGCGCCCAATGCCGGCTTCGTCGCGCTGGCGCTGGGCAAGCTCGGCAGCCACGAACTCAACTATTCCAGCGATGTCGACCTGATCCTGCTCTACGATCCCGCCGTCATCCCGTGCCGCCCGCGCGAGGATCACGCCGATGCCGCCGTCCGGATCGCGCGCCGCGTCGTTGCGATCATGCAGGACCGCGCCGGCGGCGGGTATGTGTTCCGCGTCGACCTGCGCCTGCGCCCGGCGTCGGAGATCACCCCGCTGGCGCTGCCGGTTGCCGCCGCCGAGCATTATTACCAGTCGGAGGCGCTGACCTGGGAGCGCACCGCCTTCATCCGCGCCCGCGCCTGTGCTGGCGACGTGGCGCTGGGCCGCTCGTTCCTGTCCGCCATCGCGCCGTTCGTCTGGCGTCGGAGCCTCGACTATACCGCGATCCGCGACATCCAGGCGGTGTCGCTGCGCATCCGCGATCACTTCGACGCGGGCCAGGCACTCGGCCCCGGCTTCGATCTCAAGCGCGGCCGTGGCGGCATCCGCGAGGTCGAGTTCTTCGCGCAACTGCATCAGCTTGTCTGGGGCGGCCGCGAGCCGAGCCTGCGCGCACCGGCGACACTCGATGCATTGACGGCACTGGCCGGCAGCGGCCGGATTCCCGTGGCCGAGGCGACCGAGCTGGCCGAATCCTACCGCACGCTGCGGGGCGTCGAGCACCGGCTCCAGATGCTCAACGACGAGCAGACCCACAGCATCCCGCCGCTCGCCCCGGACCGCACGGCGCTGGCCAAGCTGTGCGGCTATAGCGATTGGCGGTCGCTGGAGAAGCAGTTGCGCACCACCACCGCGCCGGTCGCGGCCGCCTTCGACCGGCTGATCGCCGAGGCGCGCGGCGGCACCCAGGCGCAGTTGCCGGTCGATCCCAAGGCCTTGCAGAAGCAGCTCGGCAAGGCCGGCGTCGCGCTGGTCCCGATGATCGCGCGCTGGCGGGCAGCGACCTACCGTGCCCTGCGCAGCGAGCCGGCGCGGGCGTCGTTCGAGGCGCTGCTACCCAGTCTTGCCGCCAGCCTGTCCGCTGCCCCCGACGTCGCCCACGCCGCGGCGCGCTTCGAAAGTTTCCTCGCCCAGCTGCCGGCGGGGGTGCAGTTCTTCGCCTTGCTGGAGGCCAATCCACGGCTGGTGCCGCTGCTCGGGCGCCTGCTCGGGCTGGCGCCGGTGCTCGCCGATGCACTGGCGCGGCAGCCGGCGCTGTTCGACGTGCTGCTCGGCGACGACGCCTTTCTGCCGCTGCCCGATGCCGCGGCGCTCCATGCCGAACTGGTCAGCCTGACCGGCGGCGCGCGCGACATGCAGGAGGTTCTCGACCGCGTCCGCCGCTGGACCGGCGAGCGGCGTTTCCAGCTCGGTGCCCAGCTGATCGAGGCGCAGGCCGATCCGCTGCAGGTGGCGCGCGACCTCAGCAACCTCGCCGATGCGGCGCTCGGCGTGCTGGTCGAGGCAACGACGCGCGAGTTCGAGCTGCTGCACGGCAGGGTCGCGGGCGGTGCGCTGATCGTTCTCGGCTTCGGGCGCTACGGCGGCCAGGCGCTGACCCACGCCTCCGACCTCGACCTGGTGATGCTGTTCAGCGGTAGCCACGAGACGGTGTCCGACGGGACCAAGCCATTGGCGGCGACGGTCTATTTCAACCGGCTGGCGGCGCGCGTCACCGCTGCGCTGTCGGTGCCGACCGCAGCGGGCGCGCTGTACGAGGTCGATACCCGGCTGCGGCCGTTCGGCGCCAAGGGGCTGCTCGCGGTCAGCCTCGACAGCTTTGCCCGCTACCAGTCGGACGAGGCCGAGGCTTGGGAGCATATGGCGCTGACCCGGGCGCGCGTCGTCGCCGGTGACGCGGCCGCTGCGCAGGCGGTCATCGACGCGGTCCTGCACCAGCCGCCGGGACCAAAGCTTTGCGCCGACGTGCTGGCGATGCGCGCCGATATCGCCGCCGCCAAGCCGCCGAAGGGGAAGTGGGACGTCAAGCTATCGCCCGGCGGGCTGGTCGATCTGGAGTTCATCATCCATTTCCTCCAGCTCCGCGACCGCGCCGCGCTGACCCCCGACCTGGGCACGGCGGTGCGCGAGCTGCGGCCCGACCTGACCGCCGATCACGACCTGCTGACCCGGACGCTGGTGACGCTGCGCCTCGTCGCTCCGGACGGCGGCGCACCGGCGACGGCGGCGCAGGCGTTGCTCGGTGCGGTCAATCATGTCGACGACATCGAGGCCGCGCTGGGACTCGCCAAGACGCGGGTGATTGCGGCATGGAGCGAGGTCTTCGGCACCAGGCGTTAGGAACCATCATGGCTATCGACACCGGCGACACCGCCCCCGCACTCGACCTCGCGACCGATGCAGGCGGCCGCACCGATATCAAGGGCAGGACCGCTGTGGTCTATTTCTATCCCAAGGACGATACGTCGGGCTGCACCGCCGAGGCGATCGCCTTTACCGGACTGGGCGCCGAGTTCGCCGCAGCGGGTGTCGAGGTGATCGGCGTATCGAAGGACTCGCTGGCGGCACATGGCAAGTTCCGTACCAAGCACGACCTCGGCGTGACCCTCGCTTCCGACCCCGACGGTGTCGCCTGCGAGGCCTGGGGCGTGTGGGTCGAAAAGAGCATGTATGGCCGCAAATACATGGGGATAGAGCGCGCCACCTTCCTCGTCGGCAGCGATGGCAAGGTCGTCCGCGCTTGGCACAAGGTCAAGGTGCCGGGCCATGCCGCCGAGGTGCTGACTGCTGCCAAAGCACTGTAAGATTAGTTGATTCGAGCCGTTGCACGAACGAACCGGCATTTGGTTGCACGAAATCGTACAGCTGAACGGATATTCATCAACTCGCCGCAACATGCGGGCGCTTGGTCCGCGGTGGCCGATGCGTCGCTTGCCGCAGGTCGCCGCGGATGCTCAACAGGGTCACCGGCAGGTCAGCCGGCATTCGTTTCGGGCTTCGGGGATTTAACTCAGTGCAACGTCTTGATGCCGCCTGGCATAGCCTAGCGACACGCGCCGCCGCACGCTTTCCGGAGCAGGTTTTCGTCTGGCACCGCGACCGCGGCACCAGCACCTTCAGGCTAAGGACGCGCGAGCAGATCATGGCATTGGGTGGAGCAGCATTGATCGCGGGCTGGCTGGGCGTCACCGCCTCGGGCCTGCAGGGACAGGACGCCGAACTGGCCGCAAAGCAGGCGGAACTCGCCCGCCTGCAGAGCCAGGTCGTCTCGCTCCAGCAGGACAGCGCCGCGCTCAAGGGCAATGTCGCCGCCACCGCAGCACGCATCGAAGGTCGCCAGGCGTTCCTCGCCGGCCTGCTCGGCGGCAAGGGCAACCTGAAGGCGCTCGCCGACATGATGCCCCGCCAGGTCGCCAGCATGGACTCGGTCACCGACGCCGCGCTCGAGCCGTTCCGCAAGGTCGAGACCGCCCAGCTCGCTTTCGTCGACAAGGCCACCGGCGCCGCCCAGGCCCGCCTCAAGGACACCCAGTCTCTGCTACGCCGCCTCGGCCTCGATCCCGATCGCTTCGTCGCCCAGTCCGACGTTGCCCAGGGCGCCGCGATGGGCGGACCCTATGTCCCCGTCGCCGCCCCCGCCGATGCCGAGCCGCGCTTCAAGAGCCTGTTCCTCAGCTGGAAGAAGCTCGCGGCGCTGGAGAGCGCGATGTCGTCGGTGCCGTCGTACATGCCGGTCAAGACGTTCACCTACACCTCGGGCTTCGGCACTCGCTACGACCCGTTCAACGGCAACACCGCGATGCACGCCGGTCTCGACATGGCAGGCTCCTATGGCGAGCCGGTCTATGCCGCCGCCGAGGGTATCGTCGACACCGCCGCCAAGTCCGGCGCTTACGGCAACCTCGTCCAGGTCGAGCACGGCAAGGGCATCGCCACCCGCTATGGCCACCTGTCCGCCATCCTGGTGCACCCGGGCGAGCATGTCAGCCAGGGCCAGCTGATCGCCCGCATGGGTTCGACCGGCCGCTCGACGGGCACCCACCTGCACTTCGAGGTTCGCCTCGATGGGCGCGCCGTCAACCCGCGCCCCTATCTCGACGCCTCCGCCTTCATGCTCGCGGCGCAGAGCCGTGGCGCAGCCGAAGTCCAGGGCCCGGTCGAGGCGACGCTGGTCAACGACGACGCCACCACGACCTACAGCATCGGCGGCATGACCCGTATCTCGCTGAATTGAAGTTGGCCGCCATCACGCTTATGTTGACGTGATGACAGCCCCAATGTTGATGCCCGCCGCCGCCGCCCGCGTCGCTGCAATCGCGGCACGCCAGGGCAAGCCCGGCCTCAAGCTCCGTCTAGCCGTCGATGGGGGCGGTTGCGCCGGCTTCCAGTACCGCTTCGGCCTGGAGAGCGATGCCGCGGCCGACGACCTCGTGACCGAGACCGACGGCGTCACCATGCTGGTCGATCCGGTCAGCCTGCCTTTCCTCGACGGCGCACAGGTCGATTTTGTCGAGAAGATCGGCGCCGCGGCGTTCGAGGTGAAGAACCCCAACGCGACTAGTGGCTGCGGCTGCGGCACCAGCTTCTCGATCTGAGCCGAAGCTTCGTGGTTTGACGTAACCCGGCACGGCGCTACACAGCGGCATGCGGATCGCGACCTTCAACATCAACGGTATCGGCGCGCGACTGCCGCGCCTTCTCGACTGGCTGGCGGAGACGCAGCCCGATGTCGCCTGCCTGCAGGAAATCAAGACACAGGACGAGAGCTTCCCGGTCGCGGCGTTGAACGACGCCGGCTACCACTGCCTCATCCACGGCCAGAAGGGCTTCAACGGCGTCGCGATCCTGTCCAAGGTACCCGCCACCGAGACCGGGCGCGGCCTGCGCGGTGATCCGGAGGATCTGCATGCCCGTTATATCGAGGCGGAGGTCGAGGGCGTCACCATCGCCTCGATCTACCTGCCCAACGGCAACCCCCAGCCGGGACCCAAGTTCGACTACAAGCTGCGCTGGATGGCGCGGCTGGAAGAACATGCCGCCGCGTTGCTGGCGAGCGAGAAGCCGGTGGTGCTGGCCGGCGACTATAACGTCATCCCGACTGCCGAGGACGTGTTCAGCGAGCCGGCGATGGGCAATGACGCGCTGGTCCAGCCGGAGACCCGCGCCGCTTTCCGCCGCCTGATGTTCCAGGGTTGGACCGACGCCATCCGTGCCGTGCAGCCGAGCGGCCCGGCCTATACCTTCTGGGATTACCAGGCCGGCGCGTGGCCGCGCGACCTCGGGCTGCGCATCGACCATCTGCTGCTGTCGCCGGGCCTTGCCGACCGCTTGATAGACGCGGGCATCGACCGGACCGTTCGCGCCGGTGAACGGGCAAGCGACCATGTCCCGGTGTGGATCGTCGTTCGCACCTGACGTGCGCCACGCCGCGTCACGATTCGACTTTCCTACAGCCTAACCGATCCGGTACATCCTGCGCGTCGAGTCGACTGTGACTGCCGAACCGACGCGCTCTTTCTCATCCGCCACCGTTTCACGGCGGCGATCATCACGACCCGAGGCCCGCCGCGTCATTGGCGGCGCGACCAGCGAAGATCACGTTTATGGTGTGATGTTTAGTGAACTTCCGCCGACAGCGGCTTCTCGTAGACCCGGTAGGTCCGCGTGATTTCCGCACCGATAACCTCGGCGATCGAGCGCATCGGGCCATTGTCCTCGAGGATCCAGCCGATCTCGCCGCGCTTCGCACCATAGACGTCACGCGCTGCACGGCGGATGTATTCGATCAGCACGAACGCCACCATCGACGCCATGCGGGTGCCCTGGAGCGACTTGCGAACGCCCATCAATGGCACGCGGATACGATTGACCTTGGGTTTGCGCAGCCGCCACAACAGCTTGGCCCAACCGAACGGGAACAGCTTGCCGTTGAGGTCGCCCATCAACTCGTTGAGGTCGGGCAGCGAGATCATGAACGCCACTGGCACGCCGTCGAGCTCGGCGATGCGGATCATGTCCTCATAGACGATCGGCTTCAGCTTCTTGCCGACGTGCGCGACCTCGTGCGGGGTCAACGGCACGAAGCCCCAGTTGGTCGACCAGGCATCGTTGAGGATATCGAGGATCAGCGCGGCCTCGTTGGCGAAGTCCTTCTTGACGACCTCGCGGATGCGGATGCGCGGATTCTTCTCGCCCATCGCGACGATGCGCTGGACGGTGTCGGGGAAGGGGTGCGTGATCTGCACCTCCCAGGTGTGCATGTCCTTGATGCCAACGTAGCCGCGAGCTTCGATAAGCTTGGAGTACCAGCTGCGATGATGCGCCATCATCACCGTCGGCGGGGTGCCGAAGCCGGCCACCATGACGCCGGGCTCGTCCCAGATCGACAGGCTGAACGGACCCTGCGCGCGGGTCATGCCGCGGGCACGCAGCCAGTTCTCGGCGGTCGACAGCAGCAGGTCGGCGACCGCCTGGTCGTCGATGCACTCGAACATGCCCCAATGGCCGGTGCCGGCGCCCATATACTGCAGCACCAACTGGTCGACTTGAGCAGAGATACGGCCGACCGCGGTGTCGCCGCGATAAACCATCCAGAACGCGGCTTCGGCGTGCTCGAACCAGGGGTTGGTCTTGGCGCCGTCGATCAGCTCGCGCATCTCCGACTTGAGCGGCGCGCGCCAGTCGGGATCGTCGGCGTAGATGGTGAACTGCAGCTCGACGAACGCCTGTCGCTGCTTGGGGGTAAGGACTTCGATAAGCCGCAGTTGATCAGCCACTAAACGACGCGCCCCCCGGAGTTGATTCTACGCTGCCTTACGTTGGCGCGGATGACCCTTGGCCACACCGCCCGACATCTCGCTGACCCACGGATAGACCTGCGCAACCTCGTCGGTATAGCCCAGGTTAAACACCGTCGCCGACTTCACCGGGCGCTGCTCGCGCTCGTAGAAGGTGCCGAACGCCTTGTCCCAGGCGAAGTTGGTGATGCCGAAATTGCCGCTCTCGTCATGGAAGTGATGCGCCATGTGACGCGCCTTCATCAGCGCCAGGACCTTGTTCTTGGGCTTGTACGACAGGTGCTGGATGCAGTGGCAGAACTCGTAGAAGCAGGTCGTCAGCAGCCCGGCGCACAGCGCGATCGCCGCACCGCCGACACCGCCGACCAGCCAGCCGAACGGCAGCGTCATCAGCACGATCGGGGGCAGCGTCGTGTATAGCGCGCCGAACAGGATCTCGAGGTGGTTCGGATCCTGGTGGTGGTCGTAATGCACGCGCTTCCAGGTCTTGGCGGTCAGCGGCGACTTGAACATCCACTGACCGTGCAGGACATAGCGGTGCAGCCCGTACCAGACCAGCGGGTAGACCAGCACCGCGAAGCCGGCCGCGACCAGCCCCTGGATCAGGGTCGGCGGATACATCACCGCGACCACCGCCGCGACGACGGCAAGCGCCAGATAGGCCTGGATCGCATAATATTGGAAGTAGGCGACGACCAGCTGGCGCAGGCTCATCTTGTTGAGATAATGCGAGCGCTTCCAGATGCCGGGCATGGGCAATGACACAGCCACCGGGTGTTCTCCGATTGATTGACGCAGCAGTTACGAACGCAATGCGGCGGATTTAGGACTCCGCTAACGCAATTACACCGGGTGCGGCATCATTCCTCGGTCCGGAACAGCACGGTTTCGCCGATCAGGAAGAACAGCACGAACGGCGCCCAGGCCGCAAGTACCGGCGGCACAGTCCCGAAATTGCCCATTGCCGACATGAAGTTGTCCGCCACGAAGAAGGCGAAACCCAGGAACATGCCGATCACCGCACGGACGAACAGCCGGCCCGATCGGGCCAGCCCGAACGCCGCCACGGCGCCGAGCAGAGGCATCAGCATCGCCGACAGGGGCCCGGAAATCTTGTGGTTGGCCGAGGCGACCAGGGCATCGACGTTACGTCCGGCGTCGCGCTGCTCACCGATTTCGTCGATCAGGTCCCAGAATGGCACATGGCTGGGGTCGACGCTGACGGTGGTGAATTGCTGGGCGGTGACCGCGCTTGGGAAAGCCAGTTGGGCATTGGCGGTCTCGACGCCGCGCGCCACGTCGAAGCTGCGCGCCCCGGTCAGCGTCCATCCGCCGGTCGCCGGCACCGCGGACGTCGCCCGGACGACGCGCACCAGGCGGTTGCCCGACCGGTCATAGATGGTGACGCCGTGCAGCGTCGTCGTGCCGCCACCGCCACTGACGGTGTCGGCGTGGAACAGGTCGTCGCCTCCGCGCACCCATTGCTCCGCCACCGTCGCATCGCCGGCCGGGCCACGCTTGTATTCGGCGGCCTGCCAGACATCGAGGGCTGCATTGGCGCGGACCGTGACGCGCTCGTTGAAGGCGAAGTTGACGACCGAGATGCCCAGCGCGGCGATGACCAGCGGCGACAGGATCTGGTGGGCGGAGATGCCCGCGGACTTGAAGATCACCACTTCGCTATTCTGGTTGAGCGTCGCCAAAGTCACCAGCGTGCCCAGCAGTACCGAGAACGGCAGGAACAGCTGGATCAGCTGCGGCACCCGCAGCGCGACATAGTGCCAGAGCTCGGCATCGCCGTTGCCGGCGGCCGCCAGGATACGGCTCGATTCGCCGAGCAGGTCGAGCGTCTCGAGGATCAGCACCAACCCGCCCAGGAAGGCGAGGGTGCGGATGAGGAACATCTTCGCCGTGTACCAGGCGATCGTCTTGGACGGGAACATGACGGTCAACCAGCCGACAGCGCGTCGTTGCGATAGGGCTCGCGGCGCTGCATGGCCTTGCCGATCAGGCTGGCAATCTTGGCGAACCAGCGGTCGAGGAAGCCGATCGGCTGCCCGCCGGGTCGATAGGCGAGGGTGTAGTACAGCCACAGGCACAGCGCCGCGAACAGGGTGAACGGCACCCACTGCGCCAGCACGGGATCGACCCTGCCGATGCTGCCCATGCGCTCGCCGTACTCCGTCAGCTTGTGATAGGTGACCAGCAGCACGATCGCGACAAAGACACCCAGTGCCGACGTCGAGCGCTTGGGTGGCACCGCCAGTGCCACCGCCAGGAACGGCAGCAGGAACATCACGACGCACTGGACGATACGCCGGTTCAGCGTCGCCGCGGACTGGAGCTTGTCGCTGCGCGTTGAGTCGGCAGCGCGGTCGACACGCGCCAGCTCGGGCAGTGTCAGCTCCATGTTGCGATCGCCGCGCGCCCGGAAGGCGCCCATGGTCGGCAGGTTGATCGGCAAGTCATGCTGCTCGAACGACAACACGCGAGGGAGGGTCGTCGCGTTGTTGCTATGCACCAGCGTGCCGTGGTGGAGTCGCAGCAGAATGACATCGGGGTCGTCGGTCGCGAGGAAGGTGCCGCTATCGGCAGTGACGGCCAGCGCCTTGCCATCGGCAGCTTGGGCACGGACGAACAGCCCGGACAGGTCACGGCCCTTGTTGCGGCTGCTCTCGACTCGCAGCGTCATGCCCTTGCCGAGCTTGGCGAACTCCCCGACCTTGATACTGGCGCCCAGTGCACCGGAGCGCAGCTCGAAGCGCAGGCCCTCATAGGCATAGTGCGAATAAGGCTGGAGGAAGCCGACGATGCCGACGTTGACGATCGCGAACAGCAGCGCGAACATCATCGGCACGCGCAGCATCCGATTGTAGCTGATGCCGACGGCCCGGAGCGCGTCGAGCTCGCTCGACAGTGCCAGCGAGCGGAACGCCAGCAGGATGCCGAGCATCACGCCGATCGGGATGCCCAGGCTGAGGTATTCCGGAATGAGATTGCCGAGCATCCGCCAGACCACGGACACCGGTCCGCCCTCGTTCATGACGAAGTCGAACAGCTTGAGCATCTTGTCGAGCAGCAGCAACATGGCCGCGATCGTCAGGCACGAGATCAGCGGCACCAGGATAAGGCGCGCGAGATAACGGTCGAAGCGCGTGAGCAATCCCAAGTGCTGCCGTCCCTCGGCCAAATTTTAGCCTCACATGGGGACCATGGAAGGGGTGCGTGATGCGTGCCGTCCTATAGCGGCGCGCGATCGGAAGGTCATCGATAAAGTGAGAGTGTTGCGGCTGGCTTGCTTGAACGTCGCGATGCTGCTGGCCATGCCGGTTGCCTCGGGCGCTGCGATTACCGGTCCCGACGTCGCGGCCTGTGCGGCCGGGGCGCGTGGTTCGGCGCTGCTGGTCCGGGTCAGCGGCTTCAAGGACCGCGTCGGATTGCTGCGCATCTCGACCTATCCTGCGACCGATGCCGATTGGCTGGTCAAGGGTCGCTACACCAAGCGCATCGACATGCCGGTGCCTTCGGCTGGGGATGCCGAGGTCTGTGTCGGGCTTGTGGGTGCGGGGCACTACGCCGTCGCGGTGCTGCACGATCGGAACGGTGACCATCATGCCAACATATTCCGCGACGGTGGCGGCTTCTCGAACAATCCCAGCCTGGGTTTCTCCAAGCCGGCGGTCGACAAGGTCGCCTTCGCGGCGGGCCTTGGCATCACGCAGGTCCCGATCACGTTGAAGTACCTGTGAGCGCCATGCCCGTCATCGCGCTGCTGTCGAACCCGCGTTCGACCGGCAACCTGGCGATCCTGCCGCAGGTGCGCAGCTTCGTCGCGGCGCATCCCAACATCTTCCATTACGAAGTCGACAGCATCGACGAGGTGCCCGAGGCGCTGCGGACCATCGCCCGGATGAAGCCGGTGGTACTGGCGATCAACGGCGGCGACGGTACGGTGCAAAAGGCACTGACCGAGATGCACTTGGGCGGCCATTTCGGCGGCACAATCCCGCCGGTCGCGGTGTTGCCGAACGGCAAGACCAACCTGATCGCGCTCGATCTCGGCGCACACGGCGATGCGCTCGGGGCGCTGCGCCAGCTGCTGCGGATTGCCGAGGAGGGCATGGACCCGCACGTCGTCAACCGCCAGCTGATCGCGCTGACCGACGGTGTCGCGGGCAGCCGCCCGGTGCTGGGCATGTTCCTCGGCGGCGCCGGGCTGGCCGAGATCATCCTGTTCTGCCGCAACCGCATCTACCCGCTCGGCCTGCCCAACTGGCTGAGCCATTTCCTGGCGGCGGTGGCGCTGGTGTTCGGCGTGCTGCTGGGCATCCGCACCGACTGGCTGCCGGAAAAGCAGCCGCGGATGCGCCTGACCCGTGGCGACGGACGGCAGGAGGGCAATTTCCTGCTGGTCATGGTGACGACGCTCGAACGCATCGCGCTCAACATCAGGCCGGGCAAGTTCGGCGGGGCCCTGCGGATGATGGCGATCGAGCAGAACCCGATCACGCTGATCCGCATCGCTTTCGAGGTCATCATCGGGAGGCTCGGCCATCATTCGATCGGTGGGCTGCACCTGCAGGGTGGCGACGTCATTCGCATCGAGGGCGGACGGCCGAGCGTAGTCATGGACGGCGAGATCTTCCAGGCAGCCAACGGCGGGTCGATCGTGCTGACCACCACCGCGCCGGTGTCCTTCGTGCGCCTTGCTGCGTGAGCTAGTCGCCGCCGAACTGGCGGTTGCGGTCCAGCCGGAGGTCGCGGCATTCGCGGCGGAGATTGCGGGTCGGTTCGGGGCGGCGGCGCGGGCGGTGCTGTTTTACGGCTCATGCCTGCGGGAGGCGCGCCTCGACGGGCTGATGCTCGATTTCTACCTCATAGTCTCGGACTATGACGCGGCCTATGGCGGCGACTGGCAGGCACGGGCTAATCGGCTGGTGCCGCCCAACGTCTATCAGGCGACGCACGGCGGCCTGCGCGCCAAATTCGCGGTGCTGAGCAGCGCCGACTTTGCGCGACTCTGCAGCGCCGCGACGCGCAATCCTTCGGTCTGGGCACGGTTCGCGCAGCCGTCGCGGCTGGCCTGGGAGTCGGACGAGGCTGCCCGAGATGCCGCGATCGCGGCCGTTAGTGGTGCTGCGCCTGCCTTGCTCGCCGCCGCCGCACCGATGCTGCCAGCCAGCCTCACCGTCGACGCATTGTGGACCGGAGCGTTTGCGCTGACCTTCGCCGCCGAGCTACGCTCCGAGAAGGTCGGGCGCGGCATCGGGATCGTCGCGTCGGATCCGGACCGCTACCGCGCGTTCACCAGTCCCGCGCTGCAGGCAGCCGGGATCGACGCTCAGGTCAACGGCGACCAGGTTCGGATCGACGCTGCTCTCGATCGCGCCCATGCTCCCGCCGCATGGGTGCGCCGTCGACGCGAGGGCAAGCTGCTTTCCGCCGCGCGACTGGCCAAGGCGGCGTTCACCTTCGATGGCGGCCTCGACTATCTGGCATGGAAGATCGAGCGCCACGCCGGGGTGCCGGTCCCGGTCAAGCCGTGGCAGCGCCGCTGGCCGTTGATCGGCGGGCTGGTCCTGCTCCCCCGGCTGCTCGCCCGGGGCGCGGTCCGCTAGAACAGACCAACCTCGGTCGCTGCGTCGCGGAACGCCGCCAGGATCGTCGAGATCTGCTCCATCGTATGCTCAGCGCACAGCGAGCAGCGCAGCAGATACGTCCCCATCGGCGTCGCCGGTGGCCTTGCGAAATTGACATAGACACCGCGCTCCAGCAGCGCCTGCCACATGCGGACGGTGGTCTCCTGATCGGGCATCATCACTGCGATGATTGCGCTCTGCGCCTCGGGCGTGCCCAGAGTGAAGCCCAGTTCGCGCAGGCCGCCGTGCATCGCGCGGGTATTTTCCCACAGATGCTGGCGCTTGTTGCCGCCGTGCATCAGCTTGCGGATCGACGTGGCAGACGAGGCCATCACGGTCGGCGGCAGCGCGGCGGTGAACACATAAGGCCGGCAGACCAGCCGCAGCGCCTCGAACTTGGGATGGTTCGACACGCAGAAACCGCCGACCGTGCCGACCGACTTGGAGAAGGTGCCGATGATGAAATCGACCTGGTCCTCGACGCCCGCAGCTTCGGTCACGCCGCGGCCGTGATCGCCGAAAAAGCCCATAGCGTGCGCTTCGTCGACCAGCACCATCGCGCCGGCAGCCTTGGCGACCGCGACCATCTCGGCCAGCGGCGCGATGTCGCCGAGCATCGAATAGACGCCCTCCAGCACCACCAGCTTGCCGGCCTCGGCGGGCAGGCGGCCCAGGCGCTTGGCCAGATCCTCGACGCTGTTGTGGCGGAAGCGCACGATATCGGCGTTGCCCATCGCGCAGCCGTCGTAGATCGAGGCATGGCTATCGGCGTCGAGCACGACGTAATCGCCGCGCCCCGCCAGTGTCGAGACGACGCCCAGATTAGCCTGGTAGCCGGTCGAAAACACCATCGCATACTTGGTGCCATAGAACTCGCACAGCGCCGCTTCGCAGTCCTTGTGGCTGGCGTAGGTGCCGTTGAGCACCCGGCTGCCGGTCGTGCCCGCGCCGAAATCGCGCAGCGCCGCCTCGCCCGACGCGATCACGTCGGGGTCGAAGGTCATTCCCATGTAATTGTACGTGCCGACCAGAATCGTCTCGCGGCCGCTGATGATGGCGCGCGTCGGCGACAGCACCTCCGTCATCACCACACCGACGGGATCGCGGGCACCGGTGTCGAGCAGCGCCTGGCGCTCGGCGACGATGCCGTCGAACTTGTCGAGAAGATCGATCACTTGGTCAGCTTCGCCACAGCGTCGGCGACCTGGCCGATGGTTTCCAGCTCGGGCAGCATGTTGAGCGGCAGCACGATGTCCCACTCGTCCTCGATGTTGGCGACAAGGTCCATCACGGTCAGCGAATCCATCTCGAGATCGTCGGCGAAACTCGTCGTCTCGACCAGCGGGATGGCTTTCTTGTTCAAGGGTTCGATCAACGCGAGGATGCGTGCGAAGATCGCGGAACGGTCGGTCATTCAAGGCTCCTGAAGCGATTTCGCTGTTGCCAAGACAAAATGGCCAAAGCGGGGCCGGGGGTGTTGTGGCGGATCGGCGCGGGGCGTCTCGCAACGCGTGAGAGCAAGTGATTCCTCCGGTTCGTCATCCCGGCGAAGGCCGGGCCCCCTCATCCCGAATCTTCGTCGGCAGGGTCGATCGGTCGAGCATCATTGCTGGGTTCGTGGCGAATAGGTCCCGGCCTTCGCCGGGATGACGACTATAGATTACAGCCAACCTTGCGCCCGATACCACGCCGCCGCGGCCGCGGTGCCGCTGGCGAGATCGACCTGCGGCGCCCATAGCCCGGCGAGGTTATCCCCCCGCACCACCCAGTCCGGATGCGCGAGGTAGCGCGCCCGTTCGAAGCTGAGGCGGGGCAGGTGGCCGCGTAGCCGCGACTGGGCGGTGTCGATCGCCGCGGCGAACGCCATCCCCGCCGCGGGTACGCGGATCATCCGCAGCCGTCGTCCTACAGCCTCACCGATGATGCGCGACAGTGTCGCATGGTCGACAGGCGTGCCGTCGTCGACCTCGTGGATTGCGAATGTCGGCGGCGCTGCAGCGAGGGCGAGCAGTGCGCGGCACAGGTCGGACACTTCGATCATCGATACACGCCCGGCCCAGGGGGTCAGCGCGAAGCCACGCGCTGCTAGTTGAAACAGCGCGAGTGTCTCGCGGTCGCCGGGGCCATAGACACCTGGCGGGCGTATGATCGACCAGTCGAGGTCGGAGGACTCGACCAGCGCCTCGGAGGCGAGCTTGCTCGCGCCGTAGCTCGAGAGCTGCGGCTCACGCGCGGCCAGCGAAGAGACATGGACGAAGCGGCGGACGTTCGCGGCTCGCGCGGCGGACAGCATCGACGCCGTCCCGGCGACGTTGCCCGCGTCGAATTCGGCGCGGGTGCGGGCGTTGATGACGCCGGCGATGTGGACGACTGCATCGGCGCCGGCGCACAGGTCGGCCGGCTCGGCGAGGGTGCCGGGGATCCAGGTAACGCCGGACTGGGGGGCCTGCGTCGAGCGGGCAAGGGCACGGACCTCATGGCCCGCTTCGACCGCGATGCGCAGGAAGTGGCGCCCGACGAAGCCGGTCCCGCCAGTGACAGCGAGGATCACTTACTGCTCCCTCCCCCCCGGCGCAGCCGAGAGTGGGGAGGGCCGGGGTGGGGGCGCCTCTTGGCGTCCCTCTGTCTGCGCGAAAGAGCTGCCACCCCGGCCCTCCCCCCTCTCCGTTCGCTACGCTCTCGGGAGGGGAGGGGGCATGAAAAGAAGGCGCGGATGCTTGATCCCGTCACCCCGGCGCAGGCCGGGGCCCATTCGACAAGCTGGTGGCGAGGCGCAGGCAAAACGTCGAACGGCTCGCCGAATGGGCCCCGGCCTGCGCCGGAGTGACAAGCTTTCCTTCCCCCGTTCGGGAGAAGTCGTTCAGGCCGCAATTTCAAACGGCTGGATCTCGCCCGACAGATACTGCAGCCGCGCCTTCGACCGCGACAGCTTGCCGCTCGACGTCCGCGGCAGGGTGCGCGGCGGCACCAACTCGACGACGCAGCTCATGCCGGTGATGTTGCGGACCTTGTTGCGGATCGCATCCCGCAGCAGGGCGCGCTCGGCGACGTCGGACGTGCGGCACTGGACGAGCACGGCAGGCTCCTCCTCGCCGGCAGGGGAGGTGATCGAAAAAGCGGCGATGTCGCCGGCCTTGAAGCCCGGGAGCTGCTCGATCGCCCATTCGATGTCCTGCGGCCAGTGGTTCTTGCCGTTGACGATGATCATGTCCTTGGCGCGGCCGACGATGTAGATGTACCCTTCGGCCAGGTAGCCCATGTCGCCGGTGTCGAGCCAGCCGTCGACGAGGCAGGCGGCGGTCGCCTCGGGGTCGCGGAAATAGCCCGACATGATGCCGAGGCCCTGCACCATGATGCGGCCGATGCGCCGGTCGCCGAGCGTCTCGCCGTCTTCGCCGCGGATCTCGACAGTCAACCCCTTCACCGGGCGGCCGCAATTGACGATGGCGCGGTAGCGGATCGGCTTGGTCGCATCGACCGGACCGGCGCGGCCTTCGCCCGAGAGGACGCGCTCGTCGACCAGGTCGGTTACGATGCCTTCGCCGACCGGCATCATGCTGACCGCAAGCGTCGCCTCGGCAAGGCCGTAGCTCGGCAGGAACGACGAGGCTTCGAACCCGGCGGGGGCGAAGACGTCGACGAAATGCTGCATCACGTCGGGGCGGATCATGTCCGCACCATTGCCGGCGACGCGCCAGCGCGACAGGTCGAAACGGGCGGCGACGTCGATCGACGACGACACGCGGCGGGCGCAGATGTCATAGCCGAAGGTCGGCGAATAGCTCAGGCTGTGCCCCTCGTTGCGGGTGATCAGGCTGAGCCACGACAATGGCCGGCGGGCGAAATCCTCGGTGGCGAGGTAATCGGCCGACATCTGGTTGGCGAGCGGCGACAGGAAGCAGCCGACCAGCCCCATGTCGTGATACCAGGGCAGCCACGAGACGACGCGGTCGTCGTCGCGGACCTGGGTGGCGATGGCATGGCCGGCAAGGTTCGCCAGCAGGGCGCGGTGGGTGACCGAGACGCCGTGCGGGAAGCGTGTGCTGCCGCTGGAATACTGAAGGTAGGCGATGTCGTCGGGGCTGGCCTGTGGCAGGTCGGCGGCAGGTGCATCGACGGTGGCGAAGACGGCCCAGTCGTGTGCAGTGCAATGCGGCAGGTCGGCGGCAGCCTCGGCGACCATCGCGAACAGGCCCGGAGGCGACAGCACCAGCACCGGATCGCAACTGATCAACTGGGTGCGGATCTGCTCGACGTACGAATCGCGGCCACCAAACGAGGTCGGCAGGGGCAGCGGCGTCGGCAGCGCACCAGCGTAGATGGCGGCGAAGAACATCGCGGCAAAGTCGGCGCCGGTCTCGGCAATCAGAGCAACGCGCTCACCGGGGGCGACGCCGGCGGCGATCAAACGGCGGGCATGGGCCAGCGCGTCGGTTCGGAGTTCCCGATAAGGATAAGCGCGCGACAGGGCAGCACGAGCGTCGAAGAAATTAACGCCGCGAGCCCCGAGGGCAGCATAATCCAGGGCTTCACCGAGCGTCGCGAAGTCGGCGATACGGCGCGGCAAGGCGTCCAGCGTCGTGGTCGGCACAATCAGAGTCTCGAGCGGCACGGTTGAATCCGCAACGTCGCGCCCGACAGCGTTCAGCGAATGCGGCAAACCAGCGTCTCCTTGCGTCCCCTGTCGTCGCTACGCCGCAGTGTACATCCGCAGCGCGCACGATCCTTCGTAGATTAAGCCTTAGCTACGCGACACGGTTAAAATCGGACGCCATAGTGGCAGAAGCATGGCAAGGCTTTCCACCTCTTTCGGACGCAAGCGGAGCGGTTCCGCCAACGGCGAACCACGCCCACCCCGCGAGCGCGCTGAAAGGGTGCCGCCGCCGCCGCTCGACGCACCGCACTTGCGCGACCTTGGACTGCGCTATGTCGGCAAGTATGCGACCAGTGCCGCCAAGCTGAAACGCTATCTGGAGCGCAAGCTGTGGGAGCGTGGCTGGAGCGGGGAGGGCGCGGCGCCCGTGGCGGAAATCGTCGAGAAGTTCGTCGGGCTCGGCTATATCGACGACCGCGCCTTCGGGGAGTCGCGAGCGCGAGGACTGGTGGCCAAGGGCTTCGGGTCGCGCCGGATCGGGCAGGACCTTAATGCCGCAGGGATCGAAAAGGGGCTGGCGGGCGAGATCAGCGAAAAGGCCGATGGCCGCACGGTGGCTGAGGCGTTCGCCCGGCGCCGGCGTTTCGGGCCATATGATCCCGGCGGCTTCGATCCGGACCGGCACCGCAAGCAGGTCGCGGCGATGATGCGGGCCGGGCATGACTATGCGACGGTCCGCGCCGTGCTGAAGGGCGATCCGTCGGAGGAAGAGTTCCCAGAGGACTGATCCCGCATGGCCGCCAGCGCTTCCGGCGTGTCGACATCTGCGAGGACGCCGTCGCTGTCGGCCTCAACCTCGATCACTGCATCGCCGAGTTCCGCCAGCAGCGCCTTGCCGCCGACGTCGCCGGTCATCGCCATCAGCCGCGGGAAGTGCGCGCGGCCCCACAGCACCGGGTTGCCGCGCTTGCCGTGCCAGGTCGGCACCGCCACCGCGCTGTCGCTCGTCGCCGCCTCGGCGAGCGCCTGCATCGTTGCCGGCGTGACGCGGGGCATGTCGCCGAGGCAAACCAGCACCGCCCGCCACTCTGCCGGTACCGCAGCCAGTCCTGCCCGCAGCGATGCCGACAGCCCCGCCGCAAAGTCCGCCGCCTCGACGTAGATCGCCGCCCGGTCGGCGAGAGTGTCGCGGACCTGCGCGCCCATGTTGCCAAGCACGATTAATGGCGGCCCAAGCCCGGCCGTCTCCAGCGAGTCAGCGACATGCACCACGACCGGCCGGCCCTCCAGGTCGGCGAGCAGCTTGTTGCCCCCGCCGAACCGGCTCGACCGTCCCGCCGCGAGGATGATCGCCCCGACTCGCCCCGCCGCCGCCGGCTGCGCGACGCGTGGCTCCGGCCGCTCTGCCTCGGGCAACAGGCCGCCGACGCCCATCGCCGCCACGTCGAGGCTCGTCACGTCGATGCCGGCGACCAGGCGCTCCAGCACCCAGTCGAAACCGTTGCGCTTCGGGCTCCTTGCACACCCTGGCAGGCCGATGACCGGTCGCTTCCCGATCCGCCCGAGGCACAGCAAATTGCCCGGGTCGACCGGCATGCCCAGCCGCTCGACGATCCCGCCGGCAGCGACGATCGCCGCAGGCACGACGTCACGGCGATCGACCGTCGCCGAGGCTCCCGCCACCAGGGTGATCGCGGCGCTGGTCGGCTGGGCCAGCAGCGCCGTCAGCGCCGCCTCGTCATGCTCGCAGGTCTCGATCCTGCCGACCGTCACGCCCAACGACGCCAGCCGCGCCCGGGTCACGCTTTCGGTCTTCGCTACTGCCTTGTCGCTGACGCCGTGCAGTCGCGTGGTGAACAACTCGACCGTGATCCCGCGAAACGCTGCGAGGCTCAGCGGCACGACCGCCGCCAGTGCCAGATCGAGCACCGGCCGCGATACCGCATAGGGAATGATCTTCACGGTCGCGACGATCTCGCCGGCCGCTACCCGGGCGAAGGGAGCGAGCGTGCCGAGGGTGATGCTCTCGTCGATCCGGTTGATCCGGTCGATCGCCGCCGCGTCGAGCCGCAGCAACCCCGACTGTCGCGCTGCGAGGTTGACGCGCCCATGCACCGGCGCCAACGCCTCGATATCGAGCCCGGCAAGCGCATCGCCAAGGGCCTGCGCGGCATCCGCCTCCGGCACATCTTCGGCTTCGAGCCGCGCGACCGTCAGCGCTACGAGGCCGGCGGCGCGTGCGGCATCGATGTCGTCGAGCGACAGCCGCCGACCCTTGCTCCAGCGCGTGTCGCCGACCATCTGACCGTGGCCCAGCAGCGAACCGACCGCGGCATCGAGATCGACCGTCGCAAAGATCAAGTCTCTCTCCGCACCGGCCGGCGCCACGCTGCAACCATCTGCGCCGCCACCGACAGCGCGATCTCCGCCGGGCCGCTGGCACCGATGTCGAGCCCGGCCGGACCATGGATCCGCCCCAGCGCCGCGTCGTCGAACCCCAGGCCGCGCAGCCGTTCCAGGCGCCCCGCATGGTTCTTCCGCGACCCCAGCGCCGCGATGTAGAAGGCGTCCGACCGCAGCGCCGCGGCCAGCGCGACATCGTCGAGCTTTGGATCATGGGTCAGCGCGACGACCGCGCTGGCGGCATTGGGCCGCCACTCCGCCAGCGCCTCGTCGGGCCAGCGCTCGTCGACGGCGACGCCTTCGAACCGTGGACCGGCCGCGAACAGCCCGCGTGGATCGATGACCGTCGCGTCATAACCGAGCAGGGCGGCCAGCGGCACCAGGCTCTGAGCGATATGGACCGCCCCGATGATCGCCAGGCGCAGCGGCGGCGCATAGCTGTTGGTGAAGTCACCCTCGGCGCCGATCGCGGTGTGCCCGGTCGCAAGGTCGGTGACGAGCGTCAGCGTTCGTCCGGCGTTACGCGCCTCCGCCAGCTCGTCCAGCAATGCGGGCGAAAAGACGCCCTCTGCGACGGCCTGCACCAATACCGAGATGCGGCCGCCGCAGGCCAGTCCGACCTCCCAGGCCTGGGCATCGGCGACGCCGTAGTCGAGCCGCTTCCAGCCGCCGCGACCGATCAGGTCCAGCGCCTCGGTAATGACGTCGCCCTCGACGCAACCACCGCTGACGGAGCCCTCGAACAAGCCGTCGTCGCGGATCGCCAGATGAGCGCCGACGCGTCGCGGCGCCGAGCCCCAGGTCTCGATGACGGTCGCCAGCGCCACGCCGCGCCCGGCACGATGCCATTCGCGCGCTGCTGCCAGCGCCCGGTCGGGTCCGGCGCCGCTCATGACAGCTGCCAGACCAGCAGCGCGATCACCGCGGCGACGAGCAAGCCACCCCACACCAGCGGTGACATGCCCCCGGCTGCGGCGGCCGTGGGTATGGCCTGCGGATCGTCGGTCGTCTGCATTACCGCCGCGGTCGCGGTGCCGCCTTCCAGCACGCCGGCATCCGCGCCGCCTGCTTCTGCGACCGGTGCGGGAGGACCCTCGACCTCCTGCTTGAAGCGCTCGAAGAAGGTCGCGGCATAGCCCTTGGCTGTGCCTTCGATCAGGCGGCTGCCGAGCTGAGCCAGTTTGCCGCCGACGCTGGAGGTTACCGTGTAGCTGAGCACCGTGACGTCGCCGTCCTCGACCAGCACGACCTCGGCCTGGCCCTTGGCAAAGCCGGCGACGCCGCCCTTGCCCTCGCCCACCAGCCGGTAGCGATGCGGCGGCTCGGGGTCGGTGACGGTTACTGCTCCCGAGAACGTCGCCCTGACCGGACCGACCCTGGCATTCATCTTTCCCTCGAATCGTTCACTGCCGTCCTCGGCCGTAACGCGCGTCAACGTCTCCACGCCGTCGATGCAACGCGCCAGCACGGCGGGGTCGTTGAGCGCTGCCCAGACGGTGTCCCGTGGGGCGGCGATGCGGTTCTCGCCCTGCAACTCCATGAAAACTCTCCAATGATCTGTTTAATCTTAACGTTCGTCGCACGATTCGAACGCGCCAGCCGGTTCATTAACAACATGGTATCGCTGAACGGTCCGCCCATGCTACACTGTTAGCTTGTCAAGGGTAGGTTGCGTGGGGGCGCCGTGTGACCGAAATAGCGTTGATCGACGATATGAGCGATACGGCCGCGATAGTCCCCGCCGGGGAACAGGACACCTGCGTGCGCGGGGTGGTCAAGTGGTTCGATGCCGTGCGCGGCTATGGCTTCATGGTTCCCGACGATAATAGCGGCGACGTGCTGGTGCATTTCACCGTCGTTCGCGAGATCGGCCGACGGACTTTGCCCGAAGGCGCGACCCTGTCGTGCCATATCATGCAGCGCGATCGCGGTCGCCAGGCTCGCAAGATCGTCGACCTCGACCTGTCCACCGCAATCGGTCCCGATCCTGAAACTGCTGTCCAGCGCTCGGTGAACCGGGTCGACCCGACCGCCTTGATGGCGACGGCGGGGCCATTGGAGCCGGTGACCGTCAAATGGTTCAACCGGCTGAAGGGATACGGCTTCGTCGTTCGAGATGGTGGCGACCAGGATATTTTCGTCCACATGGAAACCGTGCGCCGTGCCGGCCTGCTGGAACTCGAGCCTGGGCAGTTGCTGGCGGCGCGGATCGCGCCCGGCCAGAAAGGTCCGCTGGCCGTCGAACTGTCGACGCGCACCGAGACGGCGAACGACGACGAAGCCCCAATGGGCGGCGATACCGTGGAATGGCTCAAGGCAGTGGCCGACTGACACCTCACGAACTAAGGCTGCGCACCTGTGGGGCAAAGCGCGGACTTGCCATACGGTCAGGATTCGGGTTCTAACCCCGACACCATGAGCCTCCTCAAAACGATCTTCACCTGGTGGAACGGTCCGTCGTTCGGAACCAGCCTGTCTACCCGCCGCTTCGGCCGCGAGGTCGGACGCGATACGCAGGGCAATATCTACTTCGCATCGAAGGTAGGGGCCAAGGGCGACGAGCGTCGCTGGGTGATCTACAACGGCACGCCCGAGGCAAGCCGGATCCCGCCCGAATGGTATCTGTGGATGCACAAGACCGTCGACACCCTGCCCAGCGAACAGCCGGCGCCGCGCATCTGGGAAAAGCCGTGGGTACCGAATCTCACCGGCACGCCCAAGGCGCATGCGCCCTCGGGCAGTCTCGCGGTCACCGGCAAGCGGGCCCGCGCCACCGGCGATTACGAAGCCTGGAGCCCGGAGTAGATGCGCGCCTTGCTCAAGGACAATTTCATCGAGGCACTGATCGGCCTGCTGGTGCTGGTCGTGGCCGTCGGCTTCGTCGTCTTCGCCTACCAGCGTACGGCGGCAGGTGGCGGCGCCAACGGCTACAAGCTGGCGGCGCGGTTCGCCAATGTGACGGGCGTCTCGACCGGGACCGACGTCCGCGTCTCGGGGATGAAGGTCGGCACCGTGACCGGCCAGCGCCTCGACGCCAAGTCGTTCCAGGCGGTGCTCGACCTGTCGATCGACCCGGCGGTCAAGCTGCCGATCGACTCGAGCGCGGCGATCACGTCCGAGGGCATTCTCGGCGGCAGCTACATCTCGCTGACGCCGGGTGGCGATCCCAAGCTGCTCAAGGCCGGTGACGAGATCGACGATACCCAGGGCGCGACCGACCTGATGTCGCTGATCGGCGGATATATCAACCGTACCGGATCGAGCGAGAGTGCTGCGCCAACGGCTCCTGCCCCTGCAACCGGCGCGACACCAGCGGCCAAATGATCCTGTTCGCACTGCTGGCGCTGCAGGTGGCCGGGCAGGCCGCAGCTCCTGCAGCCCCGGTTGCGGCAATCAAGCCGGCGCCGGCGAAGACCGATGCCGCCAAAAGCCCGGTGATCGCCGCCGAGACACCGATGGCCGAACGGGTCGTGACCTTCGCTGCGCTTAACAAGCGTAACGGACGCAGCGAGACGTTCACTGCCAAGCCGGGCGAGGCGGTGACTTTCGACGCCCTGACCATCCGGGTACGCGCCTGCGAGACCACACCGCCGACCGAGCAGCGGCTGACCGGCGCCTTCCTGCAGATCGACGAGCGGTTGCGGATCGGCAATCCGCGGCGCCTTTATTCGGGGTGGATGTACGCGGAAAGTGCTTCGCTACACCCGCTGGAGCACCCGCTCTACGACGTCTGGGTGAGAAGCTGCGCGATGACCTTCCCGGCGACGGGGCCGGATACGGTCGGGGCCGGCAGGACGGCCATCGACAAGGCGCCATCGCCCAGGACGTCGAGCGCAAAGAAGTCGCCGGCGACCGATAGCGCCCTGTCCAACTGAAGCTTGTAGGCGGCGCGAGGCAGTTCGATCGCGCCGAAGCTGGCAAGATGACTGGTCAGGAACTGGGTGTCGAGCAGGCGGAAGCCACCGACGCGGAGCCGCGCGACCAGATGCGCCAGCGCGATCTTGGACGCATCGCGTACTCGGCTGAACATGCTTTCACCAAAGAACGCCGCCCCGAGCTTGACCCCATAAAGTCCGCCGACGAGCGCGCCGTCCTGCCAGCATTCGACCGAATGGGCATTTCCCCGGGCGTGCAGGGCGCCATAGGCATCGAGGATGGTGGCGTTGATCCAGCTGTCGGGCCGCTCCGGGGTCGCCTCCGCACAGGCGCGCATGACCCCGCCGAAGTCGCGGTCGGCAGTGACGGTGAAGCGCTCGCTGCGCAACGTCTTCGCCAGGCTTCGCGGCAGATGGTAGCCGTCGAGCGGGATGATGCCGCGCCGCTTGGGCTCGACCCAGAAGACATCATCCGCATCGACGCTGTCGGCCATCGGGAACGCGCCGATGCGATAGGCACGGAGCAGCAGATCGGGATCGAGGCGCTGGCTCATCCGCCGACCCATAGCGGGGGGCGCAGCCGATCCCAGCCGATCTCGCGCTCCAGCTCATAAGCCAGTTCGAGCAGGATGCGCTCGCCGCCGGGACGCGTCGAGAACTGCATTCCGATCGGTAGTCCATCGGCGGAAAAACCCATCGGCAGCGAGATCGCCGGTGCCCCTGCGGCATTCTCGATCGGCGTGTAGGCGACATAGGCGCCGAGCAGCGGCGCGACCGAATCATAGGACTGCGCCGGCGACAGCGCGCCGATCGCCACCGGCGGCAGGCCCAGCGTCGGCGTCATCAGCACGTCGAAGTCGTCGAACTGCGATGAATACTGCGTCTCCAGCAACTGCAGCGCGGCAATCGCAGCGTTGATGGCAGCGCGATCGAAGCCGGCGCCGTGCGCCGCCCAGGTCAGGGTCAGCGGCTCGACATCCGCATCGGTGACCGCGCGGCCGAGGAAGTCTGCGGCGATCTTGGTGCGGTCGGCGGCTCCGACGCTCCACAGCGCGGTGAAGGCAGCTCCGACGGCGCGTCCGTCGAAGGCCGGGCGCACATCGGCAACGGCGTGACCCAGCGCCTCCAGGCAGCGCCGGCTGGTTTCGAAGACCGCGCCCACGTCGGGGTGAGGCTCGGCTCGGGTCGCCGAGGCGCTCATCATTCGGATCTTGAGCCGCCGCTCCGATGCTCCGGTGACCAGTCCGACCGCGGGATACGCCGCGTCGGTGCCTTCGCAGGCGGCAAGCCATGCAGCGGTGTCGCGGACAGTGCGGCTGACGCAGCCATTGACGCCGAAGTCGGTGACGTGGCGAAGCTGGGTCTCGCCCGCCATCCTTGCTCGCGACGGTTTCAGCCCGACAAGGTTGCAGCACGACGCCGGGATGCGGATCGAACCACCGCCGTCGTTGCCGTGCGCCACCGCCACGACCCCCGCCGCCACCGCCGCCGCACTGCCCCCCGACGAGCCACCGGCACTGTGCGCGAGGTTCCAGGGATTGCGCGTCGGCCCGCCCAGCAGCGGCTCAGTCGTCGGTAAAAGCCCGAATTCCGGCAGGGTCGAACGCCCGATCGAGACAGCGCTACTGGCCTCGATCGCCGCGGCGATGGGCGAGTCAGCGATGCCCACCCGCTTGGCCAGGCCCCGGCACCCGCTCGTCCACGGCAGCCCGGCCTGCTCGACATTGTCCTTGATCAGCGTCGGCACGCCCGCCAATGGCCCACTCGGCCCGGCCAGCGCCGCGGCGCGCGCGCGGTCATAGTTCGGTAACGCCACAGCGTTCAGGCGGCCGTTGACCGCCTCCAGTCGCTCAATCGCCGCCTCGACCAGCGCCGCCGACGACACCCGGCCGCTGCGCACTGCGGCGACCTGCGCCACCGCGTCCTCGAAAGTCTCTTCGGACTTCGTCATCCCGCCTCCCCCGATTTGCATCATCTATGCCTGGCGGTGGCGGCATTACCAGTGCGTCAGGGTCTCATCCGCGCTTTTCGCCCCTGCATGCGGGTCGCAGGCAACCTATATCCGTGCCCGACGTCGTGCACCGCGACAGGAGATCCCAGTTGTCGAGCAAGTTATTCGAAGGCCTGACCCTGGGCGGGCTGAGCCTGCCCAACCGCATCGTCATCGCGCCGATGTGCCAATATTCCGCCGTCGACGGCAATGCCACCGACTGGCACACCATCCATCTCGGCAGCCTGGCCTTGTCGGGTGCCGGCTTGCTCATCATCGAGGCGTCGGCGGTGGAGCCCGAGGGGCGGATCAGCCCCGACGATCTCGGCCTGTGGTCCGACGACAACGAGGCGGCGCTGGGCAAGGTCCTGGCCTCGGTCCGCCGCCACTTTGCGATGCCCATCGGTATCCAGCTGGCGCACGCCGGGCGCAAGGCGTCGGTGCGCGTGCCGTGGCAGGGCAACGCCCAGATCCCCGCCGATGCCCCCGATGGCTGGCAGACCGTCGCGCCCTCGGCCATCGCCTTCGACCCGAGCAAGGAGCATGCCCCGGAGGCGCTCGATGCCGATGGACTGTCACGGATCAAGGCGGCATTCGTCGCGGCGGCGCAGCGGGCGGAGCGTCTCGGCCTCGACCTGATCGAGCTGCACGGCGCGCACGGCTATCTGCTGCACGAGTTCCTGTCGCCGCTGTCGAACCTGCGCACCGACGATTATGGCGGCAGCCTCGACAATCGCATGCGCTTTCCGCTCGAGGTGTTCGAGGCGGTGCGTGCGGTGTTCCCGGCGCACAAGCCGGTCGGGATGCGGGTCTCCGCCAGCGACTGGGCCGACGGTGGCTGGGATATCGATCAGACCATTGCCTTCGCCAAGGCACTGGAAGCGCAAGGCTGTTCGTTCATGCACGTCTCCAGCGCCGGGCTGATTTCGACCCAGAAGATCGCGGTGTCGCCGAGTTACCAGGTGCCGTTCGCACGGGCGGTCAAGGCGGCGGTGACGATGCCGGTGATCGCCGTGGGCCTCATCACGGAATATGAGCAGGCCGAGGCGATCGTCGCGACCGGCGACGCCGATGCGGTCGCGCTGGCGCGGGGCATCCTCTATGATCCGCACTGGCCGTGGCACGCCGCGGCGCATCTTGGCGCGCAGGTCCAGGCGCCGAACCAGTATCTCCGCTCGCAGCCGCAGCGCTTCAAAAGCCTGTTGGTGCCCAACCCTGCCTGAACTGCGGGAACGGCAATCGGCGCGGCGGGTTGCTTCATCGTCAACGAGGAAAAGACGATGAGCAGGCCCAGCTACCGCGAAGGCGACGCCAACCGCAAAAGAGGCGGGCTGCTTCCCGGCGTGCTGGTCGGCGTCGCCGGCTATGTCCTGTGGCGTCAGCGTGACGCGCTCGGCGAGTGGCTTCAGTCTTTTGCAGGCGATGCGTCGCCTGACGCGGCGTCGGAGCAGGTGCCGGACGACTATGACTGGAACCGGCCGAGCGTGTTCAACAGCACCGCTATGGCCGGGCCGAAGGAGGGCGCCGGCGCGACTGTCGGCTATCCCGGCGGCACGATGGGGACCGATCCCGGCACCCAAGGCGAAGGCGCGCAATAGACCGACATTGATTATCCGATCCGGGGCCAGCTTAGCTCGCTCCGGACCACGAGCGGACGCCAGCTAGGCGGCGGCGCGTTTCGCCAGCCAGCGCTCCAGCCACTTGATCGAATAGTCGCCGGCCTGGAACTCCGGGTCCTCGATCAGCGCCTGGTGGAGCGGGATCGTCGTCTTGGGACCGTGGATGACATATTCCTCCAGCGCGCGGCGTAGGCGGGCGATGGCATCTTCGCGGGTCGCGCCATAGACGATCAGCTTGGCGATCAGCGAATCGTAATAGGGCGGAATGCGATAGCCGTCGTACAGCGCGCTATCGACGCGGACGTGCAGCCCGCCCGGCGCATGATAGTCGGTGACCCGGCCCGGCGACGGGGCAAATGTTTGCGCGTCCTCGGCGTTGATCCGGCACTCGATGGCGTGGCCTTCGATGCGGACCTGATCCTGGGTGACCGACAGCGGCAGGCCGGCGGCGACGCGGATCTGCTCGCGCACCAGGTCGATGCCGGTGATCGCCTCGGTGACCGGATGCTCGACCTGCAGCCGGGTGTTCATCTCGATGAAGTAGAACTCGCCGTTCTCGTACAGGAACTCCATCGTGCCGGCGCCGCGGTACTGCAGCTTGGCGACGGCGGCGCGGACGACTTCGCCCATGCGGGCGCGCTCCGAAGGCGACAGGGCGGGGGAGGGGGCCTCCTCCAGCACCTTCTGGTGGCGGCGCTGCAGCGAGCAGTCGCGCTCGCCGAGGTGGATGGCATTGCCCTTGCCGTCGCCGAACACCTGGAACTCGATGTGGCGTGGTTCGGACAGGTATTTCTCGATGTAGACGGTGTCGTCGCCGAACGCCGCCTTGGCTTCCGACTTCGCCGCCGCGATCAGCGCCGGGGCCGAGGCCGCGTCGGGGATGACCTTCATGCCGCGTCCGCCGCCGCCGCTGGCCGCCTTGACCAGCACCGGATAACCGATGGTGTCGGCGATCGCGATGGCTTCCTCGGCCGAAGCGACCGGGCCGTCGGAGCCGGGGACCAGCGGCAGGCCAAGCATCGCGGCGGTGCGCTTTGCCTCGATCTTGTCGCCCATGCGCCGGATATGGTCGGGCGTCGGCCCGATCCATACGATGTTATGCTCCTCGACGATCTCGGCGAAGCGCGCGTTCTCGCTGAGGAAACCATAGCCCGGGTGGATCGCGTCGGACTGCGAGATTTCCGCCGCCGAGATGATGTTGGGCATGTTGAGGTAGCTGTCGGTGGCGGACGCCGGGCCGATGCAGATCGCCTCGTCGGCCATGCGGACGTGCATCGCATCGGCGTCTGCGGTCGAATGGACGGCCACCGTCTTGATGCCAAGCTCGCGGCAGGCACGGTGGATACGCAGCGCGATTTCGCCGCGGTTGGCGATCAGGATCTTGCCGAACATGGGAATTATTCGATCACGATCAGCGGCTGGTCGTACTCCACGGGCATCTCGTTGCCGATGCAGACATGGATGACCTTGCCGGCCTTGGGCGCGACGATCGGGTTCATGACCTTCATCGCCTCGATGATCAGCAGCGTGTCGCCGGCGGCGACCGTGGCGCCGACCGCGGCAAACGCCGGGCTGGTCGGGTCGGGCGTCAGATAGGCGGTGCCGACGATCGGCGAGCGGACGAGACCGGGATGGGTCTTCCAGTCCTTCTCGCCCGACGGCGCAGCTTCGACCTCGACGGTGGTGGTGCTGGCCGGCGCGGGCGCATATTGCGGCGCGGGGGCGTAACCGGCCTGGGCCGCCGGCTTGCGGACGACGCGAATGCGCCGCTCGCCGTCGGTGACCTCAATCTCGGTCAGCTTGGTTTCGTCCAGCAGTTCGGCGAGTTCGCGCACCAGCGCGGTATCGACCTGCATCCCGTTCGGGTCGGTCATCTTGTCCTCAAGTGTTGTTAGTGCGGCTAAGTGTCAGAATGTTGCTGCGGCGTCCAGCGCCAGCCGGTAGCCCAACGCTCCGAAGCCGACGATCGTGCCTCGCGCCGCAGAACCGATGTAGCTGTGGTGGCGGAAGGATTCCCGCCGCTGGGGGTTCGACAGGTGAACCTCGATAACCGGCGTTTTCACGCCCTTGATGGTATCGTGCAACACCACCGACGTATGCGTCAGGCCGGCGGCATTGATGATGACAGCGCGGGCGCCCCGGCTCGCGGCCTCCTGGATCCAGTCGACCAGATGGCCCTCGTGGTTCGATTGGCGCAGGTCGATCTCCAGCCCCAGCTCGCGTCCGCGCTCCTCCAGCATCCCGGCGATGTCGTCGAGCGTGTCATGGCCATAGATCTCCGGCTCGCGCGTGCCGAGGAGATTGAGGTTGGGTCCGTTGAGGACGTACACGAGGTTGCTGGCATCAGGCATCCGCATCTCTATATGACCGTTCCCGCGTTCACGCAAAGCAGGCTGCCCCATGACCCTGTCGATCACCCTCAACGGCGAGCCCCGCCGCGTCGCGCCCGGCACGACGATCGCCGCATTGCTCGGCGAACTCGACCTGGATGCGGCCAAGGTGGCGGTCGAGCGCAACCTCGAGATTTCGCCGCGCTCGGGCTTTGCCGGGCAGGAACTGCAGGACGGCGACCGGCTGGAGGTCGTGCACTTCGTCGGCGGCGGGCAGGACGATGGTGACGGATGGAGCGTCGCCGGGCGGCAGTTCAAGTCGCGGCTGATCGTCGGAACCGGCAAGTACAAGGACTATGTCCAGAACGCCGCCGCGGTCGAGGCATCGGGCGCCGAGATCGTCACCGTCGCCGTGCGCCGGGTCAACGTCATGGACCGGTCGCAGCCGATGCTGACCGACTATATCGATCCCAAGCGCTTTACCTATTTGCCCAACACCGCGGGCTGCTTCACCGCCGACGAGGCGGTGCGGACGCTGCGGCTGGCGCGCGAGGCTGGCGGGTGGAAGCTGGTCAAGCTGGAGGTGCTGGGCGAGGCGCGGACGCTGTACCCCGACATGGCGGAGACGCTGGTGGCAACCAAGACCCTGGTCGCGGAAGGCTTCGACGTGATGGTCTACTGCGCCGACGATCCGATCGCGGCGAAGAAGCTGGAGGAACTGGGCGCCGTGGCGATCATGCCGCTGGGCTCGCTGATCGGCTCTGGGCTGGGCATCCAGAACCCGGTGACGATCCGCATGATCGTCGAGGGCGCCAAGGTGCCGGTGCTGGTCGACGCCGGCGTCGGCACCGCGTCCGAAGCATCCGAGGCGATGGAGCTGGGTTGCGCCGGTGTGCTGATGAACACCGCGATCGCTGAAGCCAAGGACCCGATCCTGATGGCCCGCGCGATGAAGCTGGCCGTCGAAAGCGGACGGCTGGCGTACCGCGCCGGGCGGATGGCGCGGCGGCGCTACGCGGACCCGAGCTCGCCGCTGGCCGGTCTGATCTGAGGCAGTGCCGCCAGCACCTGGCGGTACAGCACTTGCTTGAACGGCACGATCAGGCGCGCCAGGTCCTCACGGGTCGACCACATCCAGCTGCGGAACTCGGGATGTTCGGTGGCGATGTTGACGTCGGTATCGGTGCCGAGGAAGCGCATGGCGAACCATTTCTGGCGTTGGCCGCAGTATTTGCCCTTCCAGATGGTCCCGATCATGTCGTCGGGCAGGTCGTAGTACAGCCACTCGGCGCTCTCGCCGATGACCTCGACGTGGTGCGGCGCGACGCCGGTCTCCTCGCCGAGTTCGCGAAGGGCGGCCTCCAGCGGTTCCTCGCCCTTGTCGATGCCGCCTTGGGGCATCTGCCACGCCTCCAGCTTGGAATCGAGGCGCTGGCCGACGAAGACCTTGTCGTCGGCGTTGATCAGCATGATGCCGACGCCGGGGCGATAGGGCAGGCCGGACTTGTGGACGGGATCGGTCATTTGGCACTCCGGCGGGCGACGTTGAAGCTCTCGACCGTCCGGCATGGCAGGTCGGTGGCGTCCGGAGCGCACAGCAGCACGTTGCCGAAGACCGCAAGCTGTTTCTCGGCAGAGGCGGGCGGAATCGGCGGCCGACCGGCTGGCCAGGGCTTGCCGCGCACGGACAGCTTGAGCGTGTAGACATTGGTCGCATCGCGGAACAGCCAGGCGAAATCCTGCTCCCCGGCACCGGCCAGCGCGGCGGGATAGGCACCCGGGGGCAGTGAGGCGCAGCCGATGCTGACGGTGGTCACCTTGATGCCGGGCGCGAACTCCCGCTCGCCGAGGTTTTGGTAGATCGGCCCGGTGGTGCAGGCGCGCGGCCGGAACAGCTGCTCGGAAAGGTCGGCGGTGCTGGTCGGCGATCGGCCGGCGTTGGCGAAGGCGTTGACGGTCGCCAGCCGGGTCCAGTTCTCGCTGCGCTCGCCGATCGGCGCCGACTCCTGCAGGAACTGGCGCGGCGACTGGACCTGATAGCTCAGCACGAAGGGTCGCGGCAGGTCGAAGGCGAGGGTGCGCCCGAACAGCGGCACGATCTCGCGGACCGGCTTGGCGCTGCCTTTCCACGCGGCGGTCTGGGCGGCGGCGATGCTCGCGACCTGGGCGGGGGGCAGTTCCTGGGCGTCGACTGGGAGGGTAAAGGCCAGCGCGACGCCCAGCGCGAGGCGCTTCACTCGGCGGCCTCGGCCAGCTGCGCCGACCGGGACGTCGTCGCCTCGTCGATCAGCAGGCGCAGGTCGGACAGGCAACCGTGCAGGTCGGCATTTGTGCTAGGGATGGCGCCGCGCAGGTTCATGCAGCCGTGGATCTGGCCCGCAGCCTCGCGGAAGACAGTGCGAACGCCGTGCTGCACCAGCTTCGCCGCATAGGCCCGCCCCTGGTCGCGCAGCGGATCGAGGCCGCAGGTGAACACCATCGCCGGGGGCAGGCCGGCGAGGCTGGCGACATGCAGAGGCGAGGCATATGCGTGGGTGAAATCGGGCGTGGCGCCCATATAGTGCTGGGTGAACCAGCGCATCCCCTCGAAGCTGAGCAGATAGCCCTCCGCAAACTCCTGCATCGAGCCGGCGTTGGCCGTCATGTCGACGCCCGGGTAGATCAGCCACTGCGCGATGATCGGCACCGCAAGCTGGCCGTGCTGCTGCTGAGTGATCACCGCCGCGAGGTTGCCACCAGCGCTGTCGCCGGCCGGGATCAGCCCGGTGACCGGGTGGCCGACGATCGCGGGGGAGCCGGCCAGCCAATGCGTCGCGGTCAGGCAATCCTCGGTCGCGGCGGGGAAAGGGTGTTCGGGCGCCAGCCGATAATCGACGCTGACGACCGTCAGGCCAAGGACGCGTGCGATCTCCGCACACAGCGGATCGTGGGTCTCCAGGTCGCCGATGACCCAGCCGCCGCCGTGGTAGAAGACCAGCACTGGGCCTGCTGCCGGACTTGCGACGGCGCTGTACAGGCGGGCGGGGATGGCATGGCCGTGCGGGCTGGGGATGGTGAAGTCCTCGACCCGGGCCAGCTCGCCGCGCCTGGCATCGGCAAGCTGGCCCATCATCCGCATCATCTGGCGCGCCGTCGCCGGATCGCCCTCGTGCATCTGCGGGCCGGGCTGGGCCGCCAGCATGTCGAGCAGAATCTTAACGTCGGGCCGGATATAGGTCATACGGGTCACTCCCCAGTGTCTTGCCGGACTCTAGGCGCGACGAGGGGCGACGGACAAGACGGCGAGTGCAACCGGCGTTCCGGTATAGCGTTTCTGAGGCGTGACGATGAGTGATGGCCAACACGACGACCGGTGGCGCGCCGAAATCGTCGATGACGACAGCGCCCCCTTGCCCGAGCCGTGGTTCCTCCGCGACCTTCGCAACCGCAATGCCGCGACAGACGCGACCCGCACTGGTCCCGAGCGGCGGACGATGCCGAGCGACGAGGCGCTGAACCTGTACCGCCGCCACGACGACAGCGTGCCCGCGGCGCCGGCGTCGGCGTGGTGGCGCCGTTGGTGGCCGGTGGCGGCGGGCGGCGCGGTGTTGGCGGTGCTACTGGTCCTGATCCTGTTCGTGCCGCCCCGCGTCGACGGTGCATCGACGCCGGTCGAGGTGGCGGCCGAGGCTCCGCCCACGACCGTCGCTACGGCACCTGCCCCAGCAGTGCAGCCGGCCGCCCTGGAGACCGCGGATGCGGCGGACCCCCTGCCGATCGAACAGCCGGAGGACCTGCCCCCGGCGGCGAGAACTGACAGCAATCCCAGCTTCGACTGTGCCGGCGTCGCGTCGCGGGTCAACAAGATGATCTGCGCCAGCGGTCAACTGGCGGCGCTCGATCGGCAGCTCGCCGCGCGTCACGCCGAAGTCGCCAGCGAGCTCGATCCGCAGGACCGCGACGAGCTGGAGCGCAGCCGCGCCGAATTCCTCGGCCACAAGCTGCAGTGCGACGACGAGGATTGCGTCGTCCGCACCTATGAGGACCGCCTCGCCGAGCTCGACGATCTCGACAGCGAAGCCCAGCACTGACCCTGCGACGCTGCTGCCGCGCCTTGCGGCTTCCCTTCGAGGCGGCGGGATGATTGAAGCGGCGGATGACGTTCGCGCTCGTCCACCATGCCGACTATGTCGCCCCGCTTCCCGCCGGGCACAGCTTTCCGATGGACAAATACGGCCTGCTGATGGTCGCGCTGGCCGAAAGCGGTGTCGAGTTCGACCAGCATGTCCCGGTCGCGGCGCCGATCGCCTGGCTGAAGGCGGTCCATGATCCAGCCTATGTCGGCGCGGTGCTCGACGGCAGCCTCGACCCGGCGATCGAACGGCGCATTGGGATTCCAGTGACCGAGCGCGTCGTGCGACGCTCGCGGCTGGTCTGCGGCGGTACCTGGCTGGCAGCGCGGCTCGCCTTGGCCGAGGGTTTCGCGGTCAACAGCGCCGGGGGCAGCCACCACGCGCTGCCCGAGTCCGGCGCCGGCTATTGCGTCTTCAACGACCTCGGCGTCGCGGGCGCGCGACTGCTGGCGGAGGGCAGCGTCGAGCGGTTGCTGGTCGTCGACCTCGACGTCCACCAGGGCGACGGCACCGCCGCGATCTTCGCCGGGGAACCGCGCGCCGCGACTTTCTCGATGCATGCCGCCAAGAACTTCCCGGTGCGCAAGCAGGTCTCGACCCGCGATGTCGAGCTGCCCGACGGCATGGGCGACGAGGCGTATCTGACGTCCCTGGCCGACGAACTCCCGTCACTGCTCGACAGCCACCGGCCACAACTGGTGCTGTACCAGGCGGGAGTCGATCCGCATGCCGAGGACCGCCTCGGGCGGCTCGGCCTCAGCGACGACGGGCTGCAGCGCCGCGATGCCTATGTCGTCGCCACCTGTGCCGAACGCGGCATTCCGGTCGCCGCGACCTTGGGCGGTGGCTATGCCGCCGACCGCCGCATCGTCGCCGACCGTCATGCGCGCGGGATCGTTGCGATGGCGTCCGCAGCCCGCGGCTTTAAGGTACCGTAGCAAAATTGTCTTTGCCGCCTATCTGGCGGGGCGTAAGCAGCGGCAGCATTTCACCGGGAAGCGTAATGGCAACGGCATTCGAGCAGGTTTTCGACAGTCAGAACAACAAGCCTGCAGAAGCCGAGGCAGTCGTCGTCCGCTTCGCCGGCGACAGCGGCGACGGGATGCAGTTGACCGGCGGACAGTTCACGCTTTCGTCGGCGCTGAGCGGCAACGACTTCGCCACCTTCCCCGACTTTCCCGCCGAAATCCGCGCGCCGCAGGGTACGACCTTCGGCGTCTCCGCTTTCCAGATCAACTTCGGTTCGATCGACATCGAGACCGCGGGCGACGAGCCCGACGTGCTAGTGGCGATGAACCCGGCGGCGCTGAAGACCAACATCAAGGCGTTGAAGCGCGGCGGGCTGGCGATCATCGACAGCGGCGAGTTCGGTCCGCGCAACCTCGCCAAGGCGGGGTACGAGGTCAATCCGCTGACCGACGACAGCCTGGCGCCGTGGCAGATCCTGGCCTTCGACATCAGCGCGCAGACGCTGCTGGCGGTGAAGCCGTTCGGGCTGGGCAACAAGGAAGCCCTGCGCTGCAAGAACATGTGGACGCTGGGCCTGGCGCTGTGGATGTTCGACCGCGATCGCGCCCCGCTGATCGACTGGCTGAAGACCAAGTTTTCCAAGAACCCGGTGCTGGCCGAGGCCAATGCCGCAGCGCTCAACGCCGGCCATACCTATGGCGAGGTCGCCGAGATCGGCGGACCGCTCAAGCAGTATCACATCGACGCCGCGGCCGCCGAGCCGGGCTTCTACCGCACCGTCACCGGCGGCGAGAGCCTGGCGCTGGGCCTCGTCGCGGGCGCCAAGCTCGCCGGGCTGCCGATGTTCTTCGGCTCCTATCCGATCACGCCAGCCTCGCCGGTGCTGCACAACCTCGCGCGGTTGAAGGAGTTCGGCGTCACTACTTTCCAGGCCGAGGACGAGATCGCCGCGATCTGCTCCGCCATCGGCGCGAGCTATGCCGGGCATCTGGGCGTCACCTCGTCGAGCGGCCCGGGCATCGCGCTGAAAGGCGAGGCGATGGGGCTGGCGATCATCACCGAGCTGCCGCTTGTCATCGTCAACTCGCAGCGCGGCGGTCCCTCCACCGGCCTGCCGACCAAGACCGAGCAGTCCGACCTGTACCAGGCCGTCTATGGCCGCAACGGCGACGCGCCGCTGATCGTGCTGTCGACGCGCTCGCCAAGCGACTGCTTCGAGGTCGCGATCGAAGCCTGCCGGCTGGCGACCCAGTTCATGACCCCGGTGATGCTGCTGACCGACGGCTATATCGCCAACGCCGCCGAGCCGTGGCGCGTCCCCAGCTCCGACGATTTCGAGCCGTTTCCGGCCGTGTTCGCCGAAGGCCCCGAGGCCGATGGCCGCGTCCTGCCGTTCACGCGCGACCCCGAGACGCTGCGCCGCCAGTGGATCAAGCCCGGCACCCCGGCGATGATGCACCGCATCGGCGGCATCGAGAAGGCGGTCGACACCGGCCACATCAACTACGAGCCCGCCAACCACCAGGCGATGACCGACATCCGCAAGGCCAAGATCGACGGCGTCGCGCGCTATATCCCGCCGCAGGAGGTCGATCTCGGCAACGAGACGGGCAAGCTCGTCGTAGTCGGCTGGGGCTCGACCTATGGTGCGATCCGCAAGGCGGTGCAGCGCTGCCGGGCTCGCGGTCTCGACGTCAGCCACGTCCACATCCGCTACATCTGGCCGCTGCCGCAGAACCTCGGCGAGCTGCTGCGCGGCTATGACAAGATCCTGGTCCCGGAAATGAATACGGGCCAGCTCAAGACCGTCCTGCGCGACCAGTTCCTGGTCGACGCCAAGCCCTTGAACAAGGTCAGCGGCCACCCGTTCAAGATCACCGAAATCGAAGCCGCCATCGAAGGCATGCTCGCATGAACGCCATGACCCCCGTCCCGACCGTGCCCAACGACTGGGCCACCGACCAGGAGGTGCGCTGGTGCCCGGGTTGCGGCGACTATGCGATCCTGAAGGCGGTGCAGCGCACCATGCCCGACCTCGACGTGGCGCGTGAGAATACCGTGTTCGTCAGCGGCATCGGCTGCTCGTCGCGCTTCCCCTATTACATGGAGACCTATGGTTTCCACACCATCCACGGCCGCGCGCCGGCGGTGGCGACGGGGATCAAGCTGGCCAACCCCGAGCTCGACGTGTGGATCGTCACCGGCGACGGCGACGGCCTCAGCATCGGCGGTAATCACCTGCTCCACCTGCTGCGCCGCAACCTCGACGTCCAGCTGCTGCTGTTCAACAACGAGATCTACGGCCTGACCAAGGGGCAATATTCGCCGACCTCGCGCACCGGCACGCGTTCGCCGACGACGCCGTTCGGCTCGGTCGAGCGGCCGATCTCGCCTTGCGCCTTCGCCCTCGGGGCCGGTGGGCGGTTCGTGGCGCGCACCATCGACACCGCCCAAAAGACCATGCCCGACACGCTGAAGCGCGCCCATGCGCACAAGGGCACCAGCTTCGTCGAGATCTTCCAGAACTGCATCGTCTATAACGACGACGTCTTCGCCGCCTTCACCGAGAAGAAGAGCGCGCCGCTCAACCAGCTATGGTGCACCCACGGCGAGCCGCTGCTGTTCGCCGGCGGCACCAAGGGCATCGGCCTCAACCGCGATACCGTCGAGCTGGAGGTCATCGACATCGTCGACGGCGACCTGTCGCAGGTGCTGGTCCATGACGAGAAGAACCGCGTCCAGGCGCAGCTGCTCGTCGGTATGCAGTTCGGCGACTTTCCGATGGCGCTGGGGATCATCTACTGCGACCCGGCCCCGAGCTTCGAGGCGGCCGTCGAGGCCCAGCGCGAAAGCGTCGTCGCCGGCAAGTCGACCGACCTCAATGCGCTGCTCCGCAAGGGTCAGAGCTGGGAGATCAAGGCCAAGGAACTGCGCCCGATCTGATCGGTCGGTAGCGGCACGATCCGAGGTTCAGCAGCGGCCCATGTCGGGGCCGCTGCCCTTGCCGGTCAGCAGCGAGGCGCGTTCCAGGAAGACGCCGAAGGTCTTGCCGTCGCTGGTGGTGACAAGGTCGGCGACCTTACCGGTGCGGCGCGGCGCCATTCCGGCGAAACCGGGATCGCTCTCGCTGAACTCGACGGTCGACATGGCCCGCCGGCGCTCGTTCTCGGGTGCGGCAGCGGCGAGTGCGGCGACCGACCTGCGACGACCGAGCAGGAAACCGCCGGCCCCGACGGCCAGGCCCAGGCCCCCGAACATCGCCCACGTCCAGTCGGTGCGGTGCCGCTGGATCGTCACCGCTTCGGCAGCGGGGGTGCCATCCTGCCACTGTGCAACACCATCCTGCGGAGAAAAGCCCTCGTCGCTGGTGAGTGTCTTGCTGGCCGCGGCAGCCGATTTCGCCGCGCTGTAAGTATCGGGCCGGTCGTGCGGAAGAACATCGATCGCCGAGGCCGCAAACGGCGCGGTTAATAATATCGCAACGCCTATAAATTTAATCATGGCGATGTCTCTATTCCTGTGAACGGCTTACGTTGCGTCAATCTATCTTAAGTCAGTTAAATCTTTACCCTTCAAATGGTGCAACTGCAGCGTCTGTTTTAAAATCAGCAACACGATCAGCGACAGTGTTTCGCCATCACCAGCGGTACCTCGGCCAGCAGCTCGCGCGCCAGGAAGCCGATGCGGCCGCCGCGCTTGGCCAGTCGTCGCCCGGCCTGTCCGTGCAGATAGACGCCCCACACCGCCGCCGTCAGCCCGTCGGCGCCGCGCGCCATCAAGCCGGTGACGATGCCAGCCAGCGTGTCGCCCGAACCCGAGGTCGCGAGGCCGATGCCGCCGCCCCGATAGTGGAACGTCCGCCCGTCGGGTGCCGCGATGACCGTCTCGCCACCCTTCAGCGCGACGATGCAGCCAAGGCGCGCGGCCGTCTCAGCAGCGATCCGCTCCGGCTCGGCGATGACCTGGTCGCGGTCGATGCCGAGCATTCCCGCCATCTCGCCGGCATGCGGCGTCAGCACCGTGTCGCAGCCCCGGGCGTTGAGCAGCGCCGCCGCGCCGTTCAGGTCGGCGAGCGCCGCGGCGTCGAGGACCAGCCCGGTCCGGCATTCCAGTCCGATCACCGCGCGGGCCAGTGCCCCGGCCGCCGGCGCGTCCGCCATGCCGGGGCCAAGCAGCACCGCGTCGCAGCGCCCGATCTTGTCGCGCAGCAGGTCGAACGCCGCGGGGTCGATGCCGCCGGCCGGCGTCTCGGGCAGCGCCACGACCAGCGCTTCGGGCACCGACAGGCCGAGCAGCGGCGCCAGCGAGGCGCAGGTCGCGATCTGCAGCTTGCCCGCGCCGGCCCGCAGCGCCGCGACGCTGGCCAGCAGGATGCCGCCCGGTACCTCCAGGCTGCCGCCGATCGCCAGCACGCGCCCGCGCGCGTCCTTGTCGGCATCGCCCGCGTGCTCGGGCAGCGGCATCCGGTGCAGCAACGCCTTGTCGACGGCGATCATCCTGCCGCGACCGCCTGGTCGGGGGCATGCGTGACCGGCGCAGCCTCGGCCTCCAGCGGCGCGGTGAAGTTGTAGCGCAACAGTCGCGGCCGGTGCTGCCCTCGCGCGTCGGGCGGGAAGTCGTATTCGGTGACGCTGCAATTGGCGACGTCGCCCTGCCGGTCGATCTCCAGGATCTCGGCCTCGTCGAGCTCCTCCAGGATGTAGCGCAGGCACAGCACCACGACCTGGTGCGCGACGATCAGCACGCGGCGCCCGGCATAATGCAGGCTGACCGTGTCGATCACCGCGCGCAGCCGCAGGATGACGTCGGTCCAGCTCTCGCCACCGGGCGGACGGTGATAGAATTTGCCCAACATGGTCAGCGCCGCCGCCTGGTCGGGGTGGAACTCGATCACCCCAGCCTTGGTCAGCCGGTCGAGGATGCCGAACTCGCGTTCGCGCAGCCGCTCGTCGGTGGCGTGGTGGCCGTCATGCTCGATCCCGTCGGCGATGGCGTGCGCGGTCTGGCGCGCCCGGACGAAGGGCGAGGCGAGGATGACGTCGGGCTGCTCGGCCTCAGGCTGCGCAGCGAACCAGCGCCCCAGCGCCGCCGCCTGCTGCTCGCCGAGGTCGCTCAGCGTCACGTCGACGTCGCGCATGTCGAGGATGATCCGCGACTTTCCCGCCGCCTTGGCCTCGTCGGCGGCGACGTTGCCGGCGCTCTGCCCGTGCCGCACGATCCATAGTCTTTCCGGCCAGTTCGGCTGCATCTTTGCTCCCTTTACGCAGGGGACAAGTCGCGAACGGCGGGAAAGTTCAGCCCTGCCCGGGGGTGCGGCGGCGCCACGCATGCCCTACGTTCGTTCATCGATCGAACCTGTGAAAGCTCGACCCCATGACCATGAACGAAGACGAAGCGACGATGACCGGCGTGCCCGGGCGTGGGCGCAAGATGGCGAACCAGACCACCAGCATCGGCAACCGGCGGCTGCATCCGTCGACGCTGATGATGGGCCACGGCTATGACCCGACGCTGAGCGAGGGCGCGCTCAAGCCACCGATCTTCCTGACCTCGACCTTCGTGTTCGAGAGCGCCGCGGAGGGCAAGCGCTTCTTCGAGGGCGTCACCGGGGTTCGTCCGGGCGGCTCCGAGGGGCTGGTCTATGGCCGCTTCAACGGTCCGGGGCAGGAGATCCTCGAGGACCGGCTGGCACTGTGGGAGGATGCCGAGGAGGCGCTGACCTTCTCCAGCGGCATGTCGGCAATCGCCACGGTGTTCCTGGCGCTGGTCAAGCCGGGCGACGTCATCGTCCACTCCGCGCCGCTGTACGCCGCCACCGAGACGTTGATCGGCCGCATCCTCGGCAAGCTCGGCGTCACCTGGCTCGACTTTCCGGCCGGCGCGACGGGGGAGGAGATCGAGGCGGTGATCACCGCCGCCAAGACCAAGGGTCGGATCGCCGCGATCTACCTGGAGAGCCCGGCCAACCCGACCAACGCGCTGGTCGACGTCGAGGCGGTGTACGCGGCGCGCGCCAAGGTGCTGGGGGGCGAGGACGAGCTGCCGCCGATCATCATCGACAACACGTTCCTGGGGCCGCTGGGGGCGCAGCCGGCGAAGCAGGGCGCCGACCTGGTGATCTACTCGCTGACCAAGTACGTCGGCGGGCACAGCGACCTGGTCGCGGGCGGCTGCGTCGGCTCGGCCAAGGCGATGCTGCCGGTGCGGATGATGCGCAACACGATCGGCACGATCACCGACCCGCACACCGCCTGGATGCTGCTCAGGTCCTTGGAGACGCTGGAGCTGCGCATGTCCCGCGCCGGCGAGAACGCCGCCAAGGTCTGCGCCATGCTGCGCAACCATCCCAAGGTCGAGCGCGTCGGCTATCTCGGGTTCCTCGAGCCGGGTACGCGCCAGCACGACATCTACACTCGCCACTGCGTCGGCGCCGGCTCGACCTTCTCGGTCATCGTCAAGGGCGGCGAGGCCGAGGCGTTCCGGCTGCTCGACAACCTCAAGCTGGTCAAGCTGGCGGTGTCGCTGGGCGGCACCGAGAGCCTGGCGTCGCATCCCGCCGCCATGACGCATTTGTCGGTGCCGGCGGCACGCAAGGCGGAATTGGGGATCACCGACACGCTGGTTCGCGTCTCGATCGGTGTCGAGCATCCCGACGACCTGATCGCGGACTTCGAACAGGCACTGGATGCGGTCTGATTTTCCTTGCCGTCATCCCGGCGCAGGCCGGGACCCATCAGGCGGACGTTCCGACATTCGTCTCGCTTGTCGCCCAGGCATTCCCCACCCAGAGGGCATCGCTTGATGGGTCCCGGCCTGCGCCGGGATGACGAGGGGGAGTGGGCAAGTGAGCTTCGACCACCACCTCGCCCCTTCACTTTCGGGGCTGCCGCTGCCACATGCTCCCCTGTGAGCAGCAGCCCCGCCGATCTCGTCGCCGCAGCGCCTTATGGGCGGGTGGAGCAGTGCTCGCCGCTGGTGCGCCGCGTGCTGGCGCGTAACCCGTCGCCGTTCACCTTCACCGGCACCGGCACTTATATCGTCGGGCGCGGTACGGTCGCGGTGATCGATCCCGGCCCGGACGACGCCGAGCATCTGGCCGCGCTCAAGGCCGCGCTCGATGGCGAGACCGTCAGCCACATCGTCATCACCCACACCCACATGGACCATTCGCCCGCCGCCCCGGCGCTGCAGGTGGCCACCGGCGCGACCATCACCGGCTGCGCGCCGCTGGTGCTGAGCGACGACGGCCCGCGTGCCGATGCGGGCTTCGACCGGACCTACGCGCCCGACAGCGTCATGCACGACGGCGACAGCGTCTCCGGCCCCGGCTGGACCCTGACCGCGCTGGCGACGCCCGGCCACACCTCCAACCATTTGTGCTTCGCCTTCCCGGAGGAGCGCGCGTTGTTCAGCGGCGATCATGTCATGGGCTGGTCGACCACCGTCGTTTCGCCGCCCGACGGTGACATGGCGGCGTACATGGCCAGCCTGCGCCTGCTGGTCGACCGCGACGAGGCGATCTACTACCCGACCCATGGCGGCGCCGTCACCGACCCGCAGCGTTTCGTCCGTGGCCTGATCACCCACCGCAAGCAGCGCGAGGGCCAGATCCTGCGACTGCTGGGGGAGGGCGAGCGCAGTATCCCGGCGATGGTCGCGACGATGTACGCCGGCGTCGATACCCGCCTTCATCCGGCGGCGGGCCGCTCGGTCCTTGCCCATCTCATCGACCTGCGCGCGCGCGGCATGGTCGGCGACAGCGGCGACACATGGAGTCTGGCGGCATGAGATGGCGCGCAATCCTGCTCGGGCTGCTGGCCGGGCTCGTCGTCGGCGGGTTGATCGTCGCATTGTTCGCGACCCAGGTCGCCGGGCTGCTCGGTCGCGGTCCCGACCCGGTGACGATCGCCGATGCTTCGCTGCGCAGCGTCCAGGCGCAGAACCGCCTGACCGCCTTCGTCGCGCGCTTCACGGTGGCGGTGACCTCGGAGCAGACCCGGCTGGGTATCTTCAAGGCGAAGAAGACGCTGATCGTCCCGGGCACGATCCGCTACGAGCTCGACTGGAACAAGCTGACGGCGCGCGACCTGGTCTGGGACAAGGCGAGCCGGACGCTGACCGTGACCATCCCGCAGCCGGTCATCGCCGGGCCGGAGATCGACCTGACCCGCATCCGCGAGTTCAAGGACGGTGCCCTGCTGTTCGCCCTGACCGATGCCGAGGCGGCGTTCGACACCGCCAACAGCGCCCGCGCCAAGCAGGAATTGCTCGACGAGGCCAAGGCGCCGATCCTCATGCACATGGCTTCGACGGCGACGATCAACGCCGTCCAGCGTACTTTCTCGCTACCGTTTGCCGCCGCCGGGGTCGACGCCAAGGTCGTCGTCCGCGTCGCCGGCTAGAAGGACAACGACTATGGACGCACGTATCGCCCTGCTCGGCGGCAATCCTACCGGTCTCGACCTGCGCGCCGAGATCGACCGGCTGCGGATCGAGAAGAACGCCGTCATCCTGGCGCATTACTACCAGGACCCGGTACTTCAGGACCTTGCCGACTTCGTCGGCGACAGCCTCGACCTGAGCCGCAAGGCCGCCGCCACCGAGGCCGATGTCATCGCCTTTTGCGGCGTCCGCTTCATGGCCGAGGTCGCCAAGATCATGAGCCCGCAGAAGACCGTCGTGCTGCCCGACATGGCCGCAGGTTGCAGCCTGGAGGATAGTTGCCCGCCGGAGGAGTTCGGCGCGTTCCGCAACGCCCATCCCGACCATATCAGCCTGACCTACATCAACTGCTCGGCGGCGGTGAAGGCGCATAGCGACATCATCGTGACGTCGTCGTCGGCTGAGAAGATTATCGCCCAGCTGCCGATGGATCAGAAGATCATCTTCGCTCCCGACAAGCACCTCGGCGCCTATCTCAACCGCAAGACCGGGCGCGACATGCTGTTGTGGGACGGCAGCTGCATCGTCCATGAGGCGTTTTCGGAGACCGAACTGCTCAAGCTGATGGCGCTCAATCCGTCGGCGCCGGTCGCCGCGCATCCGGAATGCCCGGGCTATATCCTCGATCACGCCGATTTCGTCGGCTCGACCACGGCGATCCTCGAATTCTCGATCTCCAGCCCGTCGCAGACGATCATCGTCGCCACCGAGCCCAACATCATCCACCAGATGCAGGCCCGCGCGCCGCACAAGCTGTTCATCGGGGCGCCCGGTGCCGACGGCAACTGCAACTGCAACATGTGCCCTTACATGGCACTCAACACGCTGGAAAAGCTGTACGTCTGCCTGCGCGACCTGGCGCCCGAGATCACCGTGCCCGAGGAAATCCGCGAGCGCGCCAAGCTGCCGCTCGACCGCATGCTGATGATGGCCGGCGCCGTAAGCTCGGCCCCGGTCAAGGGCGACTGACGACGACGCAGGACATTCCCGTTGTCGACGCGCAGGGGCTTCGGTGTCCGCTGCCGGTGCTCAAGCTGGCGCGGGCCATGCGGCTGGCACCGGAGACTGGGACATTCGCGCTGATCAGCGACGATCCGGGAACAGCGACCGAGCTGGCGGCATGGTGTGCGCAAGCTGGCCACGGCATGGTGGCACAGCCCGGCCGCTTCGTCGTGAGCCGCGGCTAAGCGGCGTGCTGAGTCAGTTCGGCAAGGGTCCGCAGCATCGCGCTCATCCGCACCGGCTTGTCGAAGCGCGGGGCAGCGGCGAAATCTGACGGTATCGCGTCCGGGCCCAGCGCGTTGGCGCTGGCGAAGACATAGGGCACGCCGCGCTCGCGCAGCTTGTGCGCCACCGGCCAGACCTTGGCACCGTTGAGGTTGATATCGAGGACAGCGACGTCGATCGACTCGACGACGAGTTCGAGCGCCTCGTCGAGCGTGTAGGCTGGGCCGACGACTTCGGCACCGGCGAACTGCATCTCGCACTCGATGGTGGTGGCAACGAGAATCTCGTCCTCGACGACGAGGATGCGACGGCCGGCAAGGCAAATGCCCTGTCCTGCCGTCCATACGTCGTTCGTCCCAAGTGCCACGCCGTCGTCCTTCATAAGCTAAGCCCCCACGCCGCCCCGAAGGCATGAGAACCGCCGTAGGGCGGAGCGGTTCCGCGTCGAGGGTGTAACAAGCGTACTATTACGTACCCGTTGACGCAGCTTAGTTCAGAACCTCGATCGCCATTGCGGTGGCTTCGCCGCCGCCGATGCACAAGGACGCAACGCCGACCGTGCCGCCGGTGCGGCGCAGCGCATGGAGCAGGGTGACGAGAATGCGCGCTCCGCTGGCGCCGATAGGATGGCCGAGCGCGCAGGCGCCGCCGTGGATGTTGACCTTGGCGGGGTCGAGCCCGAGGTCGCGGACCGCCGCCATGGCGACGACGGCAAAAGCCTCGTTCAGTTCGAACAGGTCGACATCGGCAACGGTCAGCCCGAGCTTGTCGAACAGCTTGCCGATGGCGGGGGCAGGCGCGGTGGCGAACTGCGACGGCGCCTGGGCATGGACGCTGTGTCCCAGGATGCGCGCCAACGGCGTCAGGCCATGCGCCGCCGCGACGCTGGCGCGGGTCAGGATCAGCGCCGCCGCTCCGTCGCTGATCGAGGAGGCGTTGGCGGCGGTGACGGTGCCGTCCTTGGCGAAAGCGGGCTTCAAGGTCGGAATCTTGTCGAGGCGCGCCTTGCCGGGCTGTTCGTCGGTGCCGATCTCGCCGGCTTTGGTTGCGACCGGCGCGATCTCATTGGCAAAGGCTCCGGCGGCGATCGCGGCCTGGGCGCGGGTGGTCGAGCGGATCGCCCATTCGTCCTGGGCGGCGCGGGTGAACTGGTAATCGCGGGCGGTGTCCTCGGCGAAGCTGCCCATCAGGCGGCCGGGCTCATAGGCATCCTCCAGCCCGTCGAGGAACATCGAATCCTTGATCTCGCCGTGGCCCATGCGGAAGCCGCCGCGCGCCTTGGCGAGCAGGTAAGGCGCGTTGGTCATGCTCTCCATGCCGCCCGCGACGATGAAGTCGGCGGAACCGGCGACCAGGGCGTCGTGGGCGTCGATGGCGGCCTGCATGCCGCTGCCGCACATCTTGTTGACGGTGACCGCCGACGTCGACTGCGGCAGGCCGGCACCGAGCGCGGCCTGGCGGGCCGGGGCCTGGCCTTGTCCGGCGCCGAGTACGCAGCCCATCACGGCGCGGTCGATCCGGTCACCGGGAATGCCCGATTGCGCCAGCGCCGCGCGGATCGCGGCGGCGCCCAGTTGCGCGGCAGTGAGCGAGCCGAGGTCGCCCTGGAACGCTCCCATGGCGGTCCGGCGGGCGGCGACGACGACGATCGGGTCTTGGGTCACGGAGTCTTCCTTGCAGGCAGGTCGAGCGTCGCAAATGGGTGCTGCCCGCCCTGGTTTGGAGTCCAGCCGGTGACGCTGCGGCCGACCAGCGCCCAGCGCACCGGGACGAACAACGGGATCATCGGCGTGTCGGCCAGCATCGCCGCCTCGGCATGGCCCAGCGCCTCGGCCCGCGCATCCTCGTTGGCCATGGCGCGCGCGCCCTCGATCAGCGCGTCGGCGTCGGGGTTGCAGTAGCCCTGCTTGCCGCGTCGCGCCGCGCAGGTGAACGGGCGCAGGAAGAACAGCGGCGTCGCGGTCGGGGCGCGTCGCTCGACCAGCGCCAGGTCATAGTCGCCCCGCGCCTCTGCATCGCGCTGCGCCGCCGGGGCGCGTTCCAGGGCGGCGGCCTGCACCCCGAGCAGCGCCCAGCCGCGCGCCACCGCGTCGAAGACCTGCGCATGCTCGCGCCCCGGCGGCAGCGCGACCGTCAGCCGCAGCGGTCGCTCAGGGCCATAGCCGGCCTCGTGCAGCAGCTGCGTCGCCAGTGCGTTGCGCGCTGGGGTGTCCATCGCGGACCAGTCGGGCACCGCCGGCGCGTTCGCACCGCTGCCGGCATCGGGCGGCACCAGCGACACCAGCGGCACCATCAGCGGCGTCGCGAACAGCCGCTGCACGATGTCGGCGCGGTCGATCGACATGGCCAGCGCGCGCCGCACCCGCGGATCGCTCAGCGGCTCGCGGTCGGTGTTGAAGCGGTAGCCGTAGACCCCCCAGCTCGGCTCCAGCCGCAGCGTGTCGCGCGGCCCCAGCGTGCGCGCCTCGCCCAGTCCGGCGATGCCGTCGCCCATCACCAGGTCGGCCTGCCCACGCACGAAGCGCTGCACCGACAGCCGCGGATCGGTCGAGGGCGTCACCGCGACGCTGCCCAGCCGGTTGTCCGCCGCCAGGAAATAGCGCGGGTTGGCGGTCAGCATGATCGGTCGGGCGCCGGCATCCTTCAGCACGAACGCCCCGGTCGAGGGCGGCCGGGCGCCGCTCCGCATGATCACCGCCTCGGGCAGCGCCAGCAGCTGCAGCAGCCCCGCATCCGGCGACGACAGGCGGATCTCGACGACATCGGGCAGCGGCGCGTTGACCCCCAGCAGGGTCACCGGCGCCCGCCCGTCCATCACCGAGGGCGCGTTGTCGATGCCCGCCAGCAGCGGCTTCAGCGTGTTGGTGCTGCCCGGCGCCATGATCCGGCGGAACACCGCCACGACATCGCCCGCGGTCAGCGCGCGGCCGTCGGACCATACCGCGGGGCGCAGGCGAAAGATGATGCTGCGCCCATCGTCGACCGTCCGCCAGCTCGCGGCCAATCCCGGCACGAGCTGCCCCGCGCCATCGAACTGCACCAGCCCGAGCTGCGTCATCTGGGTCAGCGCGGCCCGCACCGGCGAGGCGGGCTCCGCCATGTCGCCGACGATATCGGCGCGCAGCAGCGCCGCCTTGTCGTCCTCGCCCTTGGTGCAGGCGGCCAGCAGCACCAGGGCGGCAAGGGGTAGGGGCATCCGCCGCATCGCTTCTTCCTAGCCCCGCCCGGCGCTTTTGGCACCCGCTATCTGTCCGTGCTTGGCCGCGCCCAAACTTCGCTTGCTTGTGACCCGCGACGCGCGTCCCTAAGTCACCACCATGAGCAGCATCGCCCGCAACGTCATCGACCTGATCGGCAACACCCCGTTGATCAAGCTGCGCGGCCCCAGCGAGGCGTCCGGCGCGACGATCCTGGGCAAGTGCGAGTTCATGAACCCCGGCGGCTCCGTCAAGGACCGCGCCGCGCTGTTCATCCTGGAGGACGCCGAGGCGCGTGGCCTGATCCAGCCCGGCGGCACCATCGTCGAGGGCACCGCGGGCAATACCGGCATCGGCCTGGCGGTGGTCGCCAATGCCAAGGGCTACCGCACCGTCATCGTCATGCCCGACACCCAGTCGAAGGAGAAGCAGGACACGCTGCGGGCGCTCGGCGCGCAGCTCGTGCTGGTCCCGGCGGCGAAATACTCGTCGCCCTGCCATTACGTCCACACCTCGCGGCGCATCGCCGAGGAGACGCCCGGCGCAGTCTGGGCCAACCAGTTCGACAACACCGCCAATCGGCTGGCGCACATCAAGACCACGGCGCCGGAGATCTGGGCGCAGACCGGCGGCGACGTCGACGGCTTCACCTGCGCGGTCGGCACCGGCGGTACGCTGGCCGGCGTCGGCATGGGCCTGAAGTCCGAGAAGCCCGGGCTTTGCGTCGCCCTGACCGACCCGATGGGTGCCTCGCTCTACGACTGGTACGCGCACGGCGAACTGCGCGCCGATGGCTCGTCGGTGTCGGAAGGCATCGGCCAGAGCCGCATCACCGGCAACCTCGACGGCTTCGTGCCCGACACCCAGTTCCAGGTCCCCGACGAGGAGGGGCTGCCGTGGGTCCACCGCCTGCTCGAGGAGGAGGGCCTGTGCCTCGGCCTGTCCTCCGGCATCAACGTCGCCGGCGCCGTCCGCCTCGGTCGGCATCTCGGGCCGGGCAGCACGGTGGTGACCATCCTGTGCGACAGCGGCATGCGCTATCTGTCGACGCTGTTCGATCCGGCATGGTGCGCAGCGCGCGGCCTTGCGTCGCCCCCCTGGCTCGATCCGGGGCGCAGACTCGACATCCGGGCCGGGTGTGTCTAACTTGCAACGTTGGAACTTCGGACGTGCAGCTTGGGGGTGGCGCACGGACACGAGGATTTGCGAGGGTCTATGCAACGCGTCCGCGCCGGTCTGACAGGACTCGCCGCTATCTTCCTGATGGTGCTGGTTGCCGCCGTCGGCATCAAGCCGCATCGCCCCGTCGTTCCTGCCGGCGGGCAGGGCGAGACGCTTGCCGTGCTCGGCGTTGCGCCGGGGGCGGCCCCTGAAGCCGAACGCCACGACGTCAATCGTCAGGTCCCGCCGCCGAGCACAGCCACCGGCACGCAAGCCACCGAGCGCCAGGTTCCCACCACCTGACCCTGCCGGCCGCAACGGCACGTTACGCGGCCCCTCCGTTCTTCCAGTCTCGATCTGCAAGCGCGCCTCGCATTGGAAGGCCACCAGGTCGCCGATCTCGCGACATTCCGGACGCTGCCACATCGGCCAGCAATGCTCGCTACCCGTTTGGGATCACCCACAAACCCCCACGCCGTCCCAAGCTTGTTACGTATTTGTAACCGCTCTATCCCACAGAGTTATCCACAGATTAATTCGGCCGGAATGAAAGAAGAACATGCATGTTCTACTGGCTCGCTGCTATGATTCGTCCACAGAAAGACAGTCCATTTGGGGCGAAATCCCTAGAATTCCCATTGAGGCCCAACCCTGCCCATGATATCGCTTGTCCACAGTGGCGGTATCGGCCTTTCCAAGTGTGACGACCCGGCTTTGGCCGCGCTTCACACAGGTCGGACTGCCCGGCGAGGGGTTGAGTGGCTGGGGAGCAATATTCGGGCTTTACGCTCAATGCGGTCGACGCCAAGGCGCGCGTCTCCGTCCCAGCCTGGTTGCGCGCCGTTCTCGACACCCGCACTTCGCCCCGCGCGCTGACCATCGCGCCATCCGAATATGACGACTGCCTGATCGGCTACGACAAGGATCATGAGGCTCGCCTGCGCGCCGAGATCGAGCTGCGCTTTGCCGGCGATTACTCGCGGGAGCGTGCCGCCGCGCTGCGCCGCGCCTTCGGCCGTACCGTCTCCCTCAATGTCGACGACGGCTATCGCATCACCCTGACGCCGCTGCTGCGCGAACTCGCCGGCGTCGAGAAGCATGTCTATTTCGTCGGCAGCGGCGAGTATTTCGAGATCTGGAACCCGGCCAAGTTCCTTGCGCAGGAAGGCCTCGACGAGCCTTCGGCGCGGATCTGCCGTTACGAGATGTCGCTGAAAGGGGAGGTCGCATGACCGCCGCCCCTGCCCACATCGCCGTGCTGCTCGACGAGGTCATGACGGCGCTCGCGCTGACCGACGGCGATATCTATGTCGACGGCACGTTCGGTGCGGGTGGCTATACCCGCGCCGCGCTGGGCCATGGCATCGGCCATGCCTGGGCCTTCGACCGCGACCCGTCGGCGATCGCCGCCGGTGCCGCGATGACGGCCGAGTTCGACGGCCGCCTGTCGCTGGTCGGCGAGCGCTTCGCACTGATGGACCGGGCGCTGGCCGAGCGCGGCGTCACCGCGGTCGACGCTATCGCGCTCGATATCGGTGTCTCGTCGATGCAGATCGACCAGGCCGAGCGTGGCTTCTCCTTCCAGTCCGACGGTCCGCTCGACATGCGGATGAGCGGTGACGGCCCGACCGCCGCCGACTTCATCAACGCCGCCGACGAGGCCGAGATCGCCGACGTGCTGTTCCGCCTGGGTGACGAGCCCAAGGCGCGCCGGATCGCGCGCGCCATCGTCAACGACCGGCCGCTGACCCGCACCTCGGAACTGGCACGGCTGGTCCGCAGCGTCTGCGGCCCGCAGCCGGGCGGCAAGGACCCGTCGACGCGCACCTTCCAGGCGCTGCGCATCCACATCAACGACGAACTCGGCGAACTCGATGCCGGGCTGGATGCCGCCGAGCGCCTGCTGCGTCCCGGTGGCCGCCTTGCCGTCGTCAGCTTCCACAGCCTCGAGGACCGGGCCGTGAAGACCTTCCTGCGCGAGCGTTCGGGCGGCAATCCCGGCGGATCGCGGCACCTGCCGCCGGCTCACGCCGATCGCGCCCCCAGCTTCGCGCGTCCGGCCAAGGCCGTTCGCGCCTCCGACGCTGAAACCCGCCGCAACCCACGCGCCCGATCGGCGACGTTGCGGTCCGCCGTTCGCACTGCCGCCCCCGCCTGGGGCGTTGTCTCTGGGAGTATCGCATGATCGCGCGTTTTGGATCACTGCTGTCGGGCGGCGCCGCCCTCGCCATGGTGCTGGGCTGTTATACGGTGTCGCTCAAGGTCTCCGGCGAACGCAAGGCCGTCGAGGACCTGCGCGTCAAGATCGCCAGCGACATGCGTGGCATCCGCACCCTGCAGGCCGAGCTCAAGACGCGCTCGCGGATGCCCGAGTTGCAGCGCTGGAACGACGAGGTGCTGGCGATGAACGCCCCCGCCGCGGCGCAGTTCGTCCGCGATCCGGTCCAGCTCGCCAGCTTCGTCGCCACCCGCGGCCCGCAGGCGCCGATCGTGACGGTCGCCTCCGCGCAGGCGGCGCCGGTGCAGGCGCCGGCCGCTCCGGCCATGCGCTTCACCATTGCCGAGGCTCCGGCTGCGCCGCGTTCGCCGCTGCAGCGCGCTTCCTACGTGGTCCCGTCACCGTCCGTCGCGGATTTGGCACCGGTCCGGGCAGCGCCGATTGCCCGCAGCTCGATGCCGGTCCAGACGGCCGCTGCCGCCCGACCGGTCGCCTCCGCTAGCCAAAGTGTTGCCGTGCCCAAGACCAATATCAACAACCGGACCGCAGAGATGGGCCTGGGCCTCGACGATGCCGTGACCGGTGCGATCGCCGCCGCCGCTGCCAGCGAGCGCGCCAGCCTGAAACGCGTCTCGCTGCGGTGAACTCCGCCGCGCTGCCAGCCGATACGACAGTCCTGCGCGGTGCGGGTCCGGCAACGCTGGGCGGCGCGCCGCGCAAGCCGCGTACGTCCGCCGCCCCGGTCACGCTGGCCGGTCGCCGGCAGACCGCGTTCGCGCGTGCCCGTCACCGGCTGGTCATCGGCGGCATGGTTTTCGCCGCCGGTATCGCCGGGCTGGCGCTCCGCCTCGGCGACCTGGCGCTTCTCCACGACCGGCCCACCACGACGGCATCGACGCTGGCCATGCTGGCGCCCAAGCGCGGCGATATCCTCGATCGCAACGGCAACGAGCTGGCACGCAGCTTCGAGGCGTTCGCGATCTCCGTCGCACCGCGCAAGCTGGTCGGCGATCCGAAATTGCTGGCCCGGCGCCTCGCCGCGATCATCCCTGAGAAGAGCGAGGCGCAGATCTACGCCGAGCTCGTCCATCCCGGCGTCTTCCGCTACATCTCGCGCCGCGTCCTGCCGAGCCAGGCCAAGGCGATCAACGACCTCGGCGAGCCGGCGATCACGCTGGAGCGCGAGCCGGAGCGGCTCTACCCCAATCTCAGCCTCGGCGCGCACGCGCTCGGCTATACCGACATCGACGACGGCGGCATGTACGGCATGGAGAAGGCGCTCGACCGGCGCCTGGCCGATGTCGCGACGCGCGGCACCCCGGTCCAGCTGGCGATGGACATGCGCGTCCAGCAGGCGGTCGAATCCGAACTCGGCGCCGCGATGACCGAATTCAGGGCGATCGGTGCAGCGGGCATCGTCATGGACGTCCACACCGGCGAGGTCGTCGCCCTGGCCTCGTTGCCCAATTTCAATCCCAACGCGGCGGGCCACAGCGACGATAACTCGCGCTTCAACCGCACGACGATGGGCGTCTACGAGCTTGGATCGACCTTCAAGGCGCTGACCATCGCGATGTCGCTGGACTCCGGCTTCATCCACTCGATGGGGCAGAAGTACGACGCCACTGCGCCGATCCACATCGGGCGCTTCACCATCCATGACGATCGCGGCCACGAACTGCGCAAATGGGCGACGATCCCGGAGATCTTCATCCACTCGTCGAACATCGGCACCGCGCACATGGCCGCCGAACTGGGCGCCGTGAAGCAGCGCGCCTATCTCGACCAGCTCGGCTTCCTCAACCCCGTCCAGGTCGAGCTGCCGGAGCGCGGGCGCACCCTGTACCCGGCGTCGAACAATTGGGGCGAGATCGCCACCATGACCGTCGGCTTCGGCCACGGCGTCGCGGTGTCGCCGCTGCATCTCGCGACTGCCTATACCGCCCTGGTCAATGGCGGCATCCTGCATCCGGCGACGATGCTCAAGATCCAGCCGGGCGCCCCGGTCCCGGGCAAGCGCGTCTTCACCGAGGCGACCTCCGACAAGATGCGCGCGCTGCTCCGGCTGGTCGTCACCTCAGGCACCGGGCGCAAGGCGAACACGCCGGGCTACCGTGTCGGCGGCAAGACCGGCACCGCCGAAAAGGCGCAGGGCGGCCGCTATGCCAAGCACGCGCTGGTCTCGACCTTCGCCTCGGCCTTCCCGATGGATGCGCCGCGCTACGTCGTCATCGCCATGCTCGACGAGCCGCACGGCAACGCCAAGACCGGCGGCTTCGCGACTGCCGGCATGGTCTCCGCCCCGATCGTGGAAAAGATCGTCGCGCGCATCGGGCCGATCCTCGGCGTTCGCCCCGACATGAGCCGGGACATTGATATCACAGGACTCCTGGGCCTGATCGACAACAAGAAAGTCGAGGAGTGATGGGCCGCGCCGCCGCGGTTGCCTCCTCCTCTTGCCCGACCCGGTGAAACTGTCCCTGCTCATCACGGGCGCACCCGACGTCACTGTCACCGGCTTCGCCCTCGACCACCGCAAGGTCGCCCCCGGCACCGTGTTCGGCGCCTTCGAGGGCGCGCGCTTCAACGGCGAGGACTTCATCCCCCAGGCCATCGCCAACGGCGCGGTCGCCGTCGCGGCGCGTCCCGAGGCCGTGGTCGACGGCGCCTACCACATCGCCGATGCCGAGCCGCGCCGCCCGTTCGCCCAGGCCGCCGCCCGCTTTTTCGCGCCGTTCCCTGAAACCGTCGTCGCCGTCACCGGCACCAACGGCAAGACCTCGACCGCCGAGCTGACGCGACAGCTGTGGCGGCTCGCCGGCCATCCTGCCGCCAGCATCGGCACGCTGGGCGTCACCACCGCGACCGACCAGGTCTCGACCGGGCTGACCACGCCCGACGTCGTTACCTTCCTCGCCAACATGGCCGGCCTGCAGCGCGAGGGCATCACCCACGCCAGCTTCGAAGCCTCCAGCCACGGCCTCGCCCAGTTCCGCACCGAGGGGCTGCCGGTTCGCGCCGCCGCCTTCACCAATCTCAGCCGCGACCACCTCGATTACCACGAGACGATGGAGGCCTATTTCGCCGCCAAGCTGCGCCTGTTCACCGAGGTCGTCGACGCCGACGGCGCTGCCGTGATCTGGGCCGACGATGGCGACTGGAGCGCCCGCGTCATCGCCGCCGCGACCCTCCGCGGCCTCAGGATCCTGACCGTCGGCGAGGGGGGGCACGCGATCAAGCTGGTCTCGCGGACACCGACGCAATTGGGCCAGTCGCTGGAACTGCTCGCGGGCGGCAAGACCTACAAGGTCGTGCTCCCCCTGATCGGCGCCTACCAGGCCGCCAACGCCCTGATCGCTGCGGGACTGGTCATCGCCACCGGCGGCGACGTCGCCACCACAATATCCCACCTCTCCCGCCTGTTACCCGTCCGTGGCCGCCTCGAACGCGCCGTGATCGCCCGCAGCGGTGCCCCTGTATACGTCGACTATGCGCATACTCCGGACGCTCTCGACGCCGCAATCGCCGCCCTGCGCCCCCATGTCGACGGCAAACTGATACTGGTCTTCGGCGCTGGCGGCGACCGCGACACCGGCAAGCGCCCCCTCATGGGCGCCGTCGCCCACGCTCGGGCAGACACCATATTCGTCACGGACGACAACCCCCGCTCCGAAGATCCCGCCGAAATTCGCTCGGCAATCCTCGCCGCCGCCCCCCGCGCAACCGACCTCGGCGACCGCCGCACCGCCATTGCCACCGCCATCTCCCTCAGCGGCCCCGGCGACGTCGTTCTGATCGCCGGCAAGGGCCACGAACAAGGCCAGATCATCGGCGACCGGGTACTACCCTTCGACGATGTCCAAGTTGCCCGGGAGTGCGCGGCATGACCCCAATGTGGACCGCCGACGAGATCGCCGCCGCAACCGGCGGCACGGCCTCGACCGGGTTCGATGTCGACAACGTCACCTTCGACAGCCGCGAGGTCATGGGCGGCGAACTGTTCATCGCGCTGATAGGCGAGGCGACCGACGGCCATCGTTTCGTCGAGCAAGCGGCCAAGCGCAGCGCGGCCGGGTTCCTGGTGAGCACGCCGGTCGAGGCACCGCATGTCCTGGTGCCGGACACGATGGCGGCGCTTGAGGCGCTGGGGGTGGCAGCCCGGGCGCGGAGCGGGGCGCGGATTGTCGGGGTGACCGGCAGCGTTGGCAAGACCGGGGTCAAGGAGGCACTGCGACTGTGTCTCGAGCGCTTTGCGCCGGGCAAGGTCCATGCCTCTGTGAAGTCGTACAATAATCACACCGGGGTGCCGCTGAGCCTGGCGCGGATGCCTGCTGACAGCCGGTTCGGGGTGTTTGAGATGGGGATGAACCATAGCGGGGAGTTGGCGAAGCTGACTCAGTTGGTCAGGCCGCATGTTGCGATGGTGACTTGGATCGCGAGTGCGCATCGGGAATTTTTCGCGACCGAGGAAGCGATTGCGGATGCCAAGGGGGAGGTGTTCGAAGGGCTGGAGGCAGGGGGGACTGCGATCATTCCGTACGATAGTCCGCATCGGGATCGGCTGATGGGGCATGCCGGAAAGTACGCGACGAATATGGTGACCTTTGGGGCGGAGCCGGGGGCGGATGTTCGGGCGGTGGATTTTGCGGCGTTGCCGGATTGTACGACGGTGACGGCGGATGTGATGGGGGAAAGGCTGCTTTTCAAAATTGGGCAGCCGGGAAAACATTGGCTTAACAATGCGTTAGGGGTGCTGGCGGCGGTCAGGGCGGTGGGCGGTGACCTGGCGTTGGCGGGGCTGGCGCTGGCTGAGATGACGGGGTTGCCGGGGCGTGGGCAGCGGTTCCGCACGGCCGGGCGGAGCGTCGTCATCGACGAGAGCTACAACGCCAACCCGGCGTCGATGGCGGCAGCGCTGAGCGTGCTCGGCGAGGTCAAGCCGGAGCGTGCCGGGCGGCGGCTGGCGCTGCTCGGCGAGATGCGCGAGCTGGGCGAACTGTCGAATGAATTCCACGCGAGCCTTGCCCCGATGATCGTCGCGGCGGGCGTGACGCGGGCGGTGCTGGTCGGCAAGGCGATGAGCCCGTTGGCGGACGTGCTCAAGCGCCAGATCAGCGTCCGGCTGGTCGACAGTGCGGCGCAGGCGGAGGCGGCGCTGGAGCTGGCGGCCGACGACGTGCTGCTGGTCAAGGGTTCGAACGGTGTCGGTCTCGGCGCGGTGGTAACGGCGCTCCGGGAGCAATCGGCATGATCTTTCTCGCTGCACAGGCCGTCGGCTTCGAGGGTTTGCTCAACCTTTTCAGGTACATCACATTCCGCAGCGGAGCGGCGATCATCACCGCGCTGATGATCGCGCTGCTGATCGGGCCGCGCTTCATCGCGCTGCTGCGGGTCCGCCAGGGCAAGGAGGGGCAGCCGATCCGCGAGGATGGCCCGGCGTCGCACCTGCTGACCAAGCGCGGCACGCCGACGATGGGCGGGCTGATGATCCTGATCGCCATGACCATCTCGACGCTGTTGTGGAGCGACCTGACCAACGGCTTCACCTGGGCCTGCCTGGGTGTGACGCTGGGCTTCGGCGCGATCGGTTTCATGGACGATTACGACAAGGTGACCAAGCGCAGCGCCAAGGGCGTGTCGGGCAAGGTACGGTTGTTGATGGAGTTTTTCATCGCCGGCCTGGCCGTGACGTTCATCGCCAGCAAGACCGGGACGACGCTGTACCTGCCATTCCTGAAGGACGCAGGGCTCGCGCTCGGGGTCGGCTACATCCTGTTCGCGGCGTTCATCATCGCCGGTTTCGGTAATGCGGTGAACCTGACCGACGGCCTCGACGGGCTGGCGACGATGCCGGTGATCATCGCCGCGCTAACCTTCGGAGTCATCGCATATCTGACCGGGAATATCCGTTTCAGCGACTATCTGGGGGTTCATCACGTCCCCGGTTCGGGCGAACTGGCGGTTTTCGCGGCCGCCATGATCGGCGCCTGCCTGGGTTTCCTGTGGTACAATGCGCCTCCCGCGGCGGTGTTCATGGGCGACACCGGCAGCCTGGCGCTGGGCGGCGCGCTGGGTTCGATCGCGGTGGTGACCAACCACGAGATCGTGCTGCTGCTGATCGGCGGGCTGTTCGTGCTGGAGACGGTCAGCGTCATCGTCCAGGTCGTCAGCTTCAAGACGACGGGCAAGCGGGTGTTCCGCATGGCGCCGCTGCACCATCATTTCGAGCATCTCGGCTGGAGCGAGTCGACCGTGGTGATCCGGTTCTGGATCGTCTCGATCGTGCTGGCGCTGGCGGGGCTGGCGACGTTGAAGCTGCGGTGAGTTTCCTGCTCGCCTTCCGGTCTGCTCCCTTCCCGGAACGGGAAGGGCTGGGGATGGGTCTTGCGCGAGGTCGGTCTGCCGAGCCTGTTCCAAGTCCCACCCCCGTCCCCTCCCGTTCCGGTAGGGGTGCAGAAAAGTGATCACCGCCCGCACCTTCGCCGGCAAAACCTATGGCATCTACGGCCTCGCGCGCTCCGGGCGCTCGACCGCGGCCAGCCTCATCGCCTCGGGTGCCACCGTCCTCGCCTGGGACGACGGGGAAGCGGCGCGCGCCGCCTATGACGGCCCGCTCACCGACCTCCACGCCGCCGACCTGAGCAAGCTCGACGCGCTGGTCGTCTCCCCCGGGGTGCCGCACGAGGCGCCGCTGTTCCAGAAGGCGCTTGCCGCCGATATCCCGGTCATTGGCGACATCGAGCTGTTCGCGCTCGCCCGGCCCGAGCTGCCGGCGCACCGGGTCGTCGGGATCACCGGCACCAACGGCAAGTCGACGACCACGGCGCTGATTCATCACATCCTCGAGACCGCCGGCGTCCCGACCCGCATGGGCGGCAACATCGGCCTGCCGATCCTGTCGCAAGCGCCGCTTCCCGCAGGCGGCGTCTATGTTCTCGAACTGTCGAGCTTCCAGATCGACCTGACCTACAGCCTCGACTGCGACGTCGCGGTGCTGCTCAACATCACCCCCGACCACCTCGATCGCCACGGCAACTTCGCCGCCTATGCCGCTGCCAAGGGCCGGCTGTTCGAGATGCAGTCGCCGAGCCACCATGCGGTGTTCGCCAGCGACGACCACCCCAGCGCCGAGATTTCCCGGAACGCCCCCGGCATCCATGTGTGGTTCGACGCCGAGGACTTCGGCGACCAGCGCAAGTGGCCCAATCTGCAAGGTCCGCACAACATCCAGAACGCCGTCGCCGCCAGTGCCGCGGCCCGCGCGCTGGGCATCGCGCCCGCCGATATCGAGCGCGGCTTCCAGACCTATGCCGGACTGCCGCACCGCATGGAGCGCGTCGCCGAAGTGGACGGCGTCCTGTACGTCAACGACAGCAAGGCGACCAACCCGACCTCCACCGCACCGGCGCTGGCGGCCTATCCGCATATCCACTGGATTGCGGGTGGCCTCGCCAAGACCGACGAGCTCGACGCCTGCCTTCCCCATCTCGGCCATGTACGGGTTGCGTATCTTATCGGCGCCGCTGCGCCGCTGTTCGGTCGCCTCCTCGACGGGAAAGTCCCTGTCGTGCAGGCGGGCACGCTCGAACGCGCCATTGCGCTCGCTGCGGCAGCGGCCGGTCCCGGCGATACCGTCATGCTGTCGCCGGCCTGCGCCTCCTACGACCAGTTCAAGGATTACGAAGCGCGCGGAGCGGCCTTTCGCGCCGTCGTCGAAGCACTTAAGAGCGAACCACTCAGGGACGGGGCAGGCGGGGAATGACGGCGTTTTCGCGTAACGATCGCACGACGGTTGGTCGCTGGTTCTGGACGATCGACAAGCTGTTGCTGTCGCTGGTCCTGCTGCTGATCGGTTGCGGCATCATCGCCGTCGCCGCCGCGTCGCCCGCCGCCGCGCACCGCTATTCGGGCGGCTCGATCCACGTCGACGAGCTGCATTATTTCAAGCGCCAGATCCTGTGGGTGCTGGCCGGCGTGCCGCTGATGCTCGGTGTCTCAATGCTGCCGATCGCCTGGGCCAAGCGCGTCTCGATCGGGCTGACGGTGTTCTTCATCGGCTGCCTGTTCCTGGTGCCGTTCGTCGGGGCTGAGGTCAACGGCGCGGTGCGCTGGATCTCGCTGCCGGGCTTCCAGTTGCAGCCATCGGAGTTCCTAAAGCCGGTCTTCATCGTCACCAGCGCGTGGCTGCTCAGCGTCCGCTTCGACGACAAGTCGATCCCGACGATGCAGCTGTCGTTCGGCATGCTGGTCATCGTCGGCGCGCTGCTGGTCAAGCAGCCCGACTATGGCCAGACGGCCTTGTTCGCCGCGGTCTGGCTGTGCCAGGCGATTTTGGCGGGGATGAGCCTGACGGTGGTCGGCGGCGCGGTGCTGACCGGCGTCGGCGGGCTGGCGCTGGCCTATGCCTTCGTGCCGCACGTCACGCTGCGCATCGACAAGTTCCTGACCGGCGGCGGCGACACCTACCAGATCGACCGCGCGCTCGACTGCTTCAAGGCGGGCGGGCTGTTCGGGGCCGGTCCCGGCGAAGGCCAGATGAAGTTCAAGCTGCCCGAGCCGCACACCGACTATATCTTCTCGGTGATCGGCGAGGAGTTCGGCGCGATCGCCTGCATGATGCTGGCGGTGCTGTACCTGGCGATCGTCGTCCGTGTCCTGCTCCAGCTGCTCGACGAGGAGGAGCCGTTCATCTTCCTGGCGGCCGCCGGGTTGGTGACGCAGTTCGGCCTGCAGGCGATGATCAACATGGCGGTCAATCTCAAGCTGATGCCGTCGAAGGGCATGACTTTGCCGTTCATCAGCCACGGTGGGTCGTCGTTCCTGGCGCTGTCGCTGGGCATGGGATTGTTGCTGGCGCTGACGCGGCGCAACCGCTTCCTCAAGTCGTCGCCGTATCTCACGCCGCTGCGTAGCGTCTCATGAGCTTCTTCGTCGTCGCGGCGGGTGGGACCGGGGGCCATATGGTCCCGGCGCACGTGCTTGCGATGGAGTTGGGCGCGCGCGGCCACAAGGTCGCGTTGATGAGCGACGCTCGCGGCCTGCGCTTCCCCGGGCTGTTCCACGGCGTCGAGAAGCGGGTCGTCGACTCCGCCAGCATCGGCGGGCTGAACCCGCTCAACTGGCTGAGCGGGTTGATGGCAGTGGCGCGCGGCCGCGGCGACGCGCGGGAGTTCATGCGCGAGTATAATGTCGCCGCGGTGATCGGCTTCGGCGGCTACCCGGCGGTGCCGGCCTTGCTGGCGGCGGCGTCGCTGGGGCGGCCGGCGATCCTGCACGAGCAGAACGCGGTCTTCGGGCGGAGCAACCGGCTGCTGGCCGGACGCGTGGCGCGGATCGCCACCAGCTTTGCGGTGACGCGGCGCCTGCCCGACAAATATGCGGGCAAGACCGTGGTGATCGGCAACCCGGTGCGCGACGAGGTGCGTGCGTTGGGGCAGCAGCCCTATGCCGCGCCGGCGGCAGGCGAGCCGCTGCATATCCTGGTCACCGGCGGCAGCCAGGGCGCCAGCATCCTGTCGCGCGTCGTTCCCGCCGGGCTGGCGCTGTTGCCGGCGGAAGTTCGGGCGCGGTTGCGCGTCGTCCACCAGGGCCGACCGGAGGATCTGGAGAACGCGCGCGTGGCGTATCACGCCGCCGGGATCGCGGCCGAGATGGCGACCTATCTGGCCGACCTGCCGGAGCGCATCGCAGCGGCGCACCTGGTGGTGGCGCGGGCCGGGGCCTCGACCATGGCCGAGCTGGCGGTGATCGGCCGGCCGGCGATCCTGGTGCCGTTCGCCGCCGCGATGGACGACCACCAGACGGCAAATGCCGCGGAATTCGTCAACGCGGGTGGCGGGCCGGTGCTGACGGAGACGCAATTCACGCCGTTTGCGCTGTCCCAGGCGATTGTTTCGCTGACATCGTCACCGGCAACGCTGGAAAATGCGGCGCGTGCCGCTAAGAGCGTCGGTCGCCCGGATGCGGGCGCGCGGCTCGCCGACCTGGCAGTCGCACTCGGGGGCGCAGCATGAGCGGTTTTGCCAAGGATATCGGCACCATCCATTTCGTCGGGATCGGCGGCATCGGCATGTCCGGCATCGCCGAGGTGATGTGCAACCTGGGCTTTACCGTCCAGGGCAGCGACGTCGCCGAGGGCTATGTCATCCAGGGCCTGCGCGACAAGGGCATCCAAGTGATGATCGGCCATGACGCGGCCAACCTCGGCACTGCCGCCGTGGTGGTGACCTCGACGGCGATCAAGCGCAGCAATCCGGAGGTCGCGGCGGCCCTGGAGGCGCGCATCCCGGTGGTGCGGCGCGCGGAAATGCTGGCCGAGCTGATGCGGCTGAAGTCGACGGTCGCGGTGGCGGGGACGCACGGCAAGACGACGACGACCTCGATGATCGCGGCGCTGCTCGATGCCGGCGGGCTCGACCCGACGGTGATCAACGGCGGCATTATCAACACCTATGGCTCGAACGCCCGGCTGGGCGCGGGCGAGTGGATGGTCGTCGAGGCGGACGAGAGCGACGGCTCGTTCCTGCGGCTGGGCGGCACGATCGGCGTGGTGACGAACATCGATCCGGAGCACCTGGATCACTATGGCGACTTCCAGAAGGTCCGCGATGCCTTCGTCGAGTTCGTCGAGCATGTGCCCTTCTACGGCGCGGGTGTGCTGTGCATCGACCATCCCGAGGTGCAGGCGATGCTGCCGCGCGTGTCGGACCGGCGGGTGGTGACGTACGGCTTCTCGGCGCAGGCCGATGTGCGCGGCGAGAACGTCGTGCCGGGCGAGGGCGGCAACCGCTTCGACGCGGTGATCCGGGCGCGCGACGGGGGCGAGCGGCGGATCGAGGGCCTGATGCTGCCGATGCCGGGGCGGCACAATGTCCAGAACGCGCTGGCGGCGGTGGCGGTGGCGCTGGAGCTCGGGCTGAGCGATGCGGCGATCATGACCGGCTTTTCCAAGTTCGGCGGGGTCAAGCGGCGCTTCACCAAGGTCGGCGAAGTCGATGGGATCACGGTCATCGACGATTATGGGCACCACCCGGTCGAGATCAAGGCGGTGCTGTCGGCAGCGCGCGAGGGTGCGAGGGGGCGCGTGCTGGCGGTCGTCCAGCCGCACCGGTTCACGCGGTTGCGCGACCTGATGGCGGACTTCCAGACGGCGTTCAACGATGCCGACGGGGTGTGGGTCGCGCCGGTCTACACCGCGGGCGAGACGCCGATCGAAGGCGTCGATGCGGAGGCGCTGGCGAATGGGCTGAAGCGGGCCGGGCATCGGCTGGTGTCGACGGTCGACAGTGCCGACGCGCTGGCCGTGGCGATGGCGGCGGAGGCGCGGCCGGGGGACATGATCGTGTGCCTGGGGGCCGGTGACATCACCAAATGGGCCGCCGGGCTGGCGGCGGGGATAGCGGCCGTGCGGGCGGCTGGATGACGGCGGCATCGCTTCCGTCGGTGCGCGGTCGGCTGACCGCCGATGCGCCGCTTGCGCCGCTGGTCTGGTTCAAGACGGGCGGCCGCGCGGAGTGGCTGTTCGAGCCTGCCGATGGCGAAGATCTGGAAGCCTTCATCACCGCGCTGCCGCCTGAGTTACCGGTGCGAGCGCTCGGCCTTGGCTCGAACCTCATCGTTCGCGACGGCGGCCTGCCGGGCGTCACGGTGCGCCTCGGCAAGGCGTTCTCGACGGTAACGGTGGACGGCAATTGGTTGCTGTGCGGAGCCGGTGCGCCGGGCATCCTTGTCGCCAGCACGGCGCGCGATCACGGACTGGCGGGCCTCGAGTTCCTGCGTGGCATCCCCGGCACGGTCGGCGGCGCGGTCAGGATGAACGCGGGTGCCTATGGCCGCGAGGTCGCCGACACGCTCTGCGATGCGACGATACAGCTGCGCGAGGGCCGCGTCAGGGTGTGCGACGTCGGCGCGCTGGGCTATCGCTATCGTCATTCCGACCTGCCCGACGACGCCATCGTCACCGGCTGCAGCTTCTATGCGACGCCCGGCGACAAGGCCGTCATCAGCGCGGAGATGGACCGCATCGCCGCCGAGCGCGAGGCGTCGCAGCCGCTCAGGTCGCGCACCGGCGGCTCGACCTTCAAGAACCCGCCCGGCCTCAAGGCGTGGCAGCTGGTCGACGACGCCGGGTGCCGGGGCCTGATGGTCGGCGGCGCGCAGGTCAGTGAGAAGCACACCAATTTCCTGATCAACACCGGCACCGCGACCAGCGCCGACATCGAGGCGCTGGGCGACGAGGTCCGCGCCCGGGTGCTGGCCAATTCCGGCGTCGAGCTGGAATGGGAAATCGAACGTATCGGCAAATTCCTGGAGAAGGCCGCATGAAGGTCGCGGTCCTGATGGGTGGCTGGTCGAGCGAGCGCGAGGTCTCGCTGACCTCCGGCCGCGGCATCGCGGCGGCGCTGGAGCACCTTGGCCATGACGTCACCGTCATCGACATGGGCCGCGACGTTGCGCAGAAGCTGAGCGCGGCGGCCCCCGACGTGGTGTTCAACGCCCTGCACGGCACCCCCGGCGAGGACGGCAGCGTCCAGGGCCTGCTCGACCTTATGGGCCTGAAATACACCCACTCCGGCCTGACCGCCTCGGCCATCGCGATCGACAAGGAGCTGACCAAGCGCATCCTGACCCCGCTCGGCATCCGCATGCCCGGCGGCCACGTCGTCAGCTCGGCCAGCCTGTACGAGGGCGACCCGATCCCGCGCCCCTACGTCCTGAAACCCGTCAATGAGGGCTCCAGCGTCGGCGTCGCCATCGTCACCGACAGCAGCAACTACGGCAACCCGATCGCGCCGGGCGCCGAAGGACCGTGGCAGCATTTCGACAGCCTGCTCGCCGAACCCTTCATCGCCGGGCGCGAACTCACGGTAGCAGTCCTCGACGGCGAGGCCCTGGCCGTCACCGAACTGACCACCGCGCAGGGCTTCTACGACTATGAGGCCAAGTACAGCGAGGGCCGCACCGTCCACACCTGCCCGGCCGACCTGCCCGCCGATGTCGAGGCCAGTGCGCTGAAGATGGCGCTCGCGGCGCACGAGGCGCTCGGCTGCCGCGGCACCTCGCGCTCCGACTTCCGCTATGACCCGGCGCAGGGCGAGGCCGGTCTGTACCTGCTCGAGGTCAACACCCAGCCCGGCATGACGCCGCTCAGCCTGGTGCCCGAACAGGCCAAATACCGCGGCATCTCCTACGACCAGCTCGTCGCCCGCATCCTCGCGAGTGCGCGATGACACGAACGGTCCAGCGCCGCGGCGCCCCCCAGAAGAAGCCCGCCAAGCGCAAGCCGACCCGCGCGTCGACGGCGCCCCCGGCGCGCATGGTCACCCTCCCGGTCGCCCCCCGCCGCTTCTACACACGTGTCGCCGCCGGCTTCGCGGTGCTGCTGATCGTCGGCGCAGGGGTCACCGTCACGCTGATGGGCCTGCCGGCGCGCTGGTGGCAGAAGACCGCGGTCGCCGCCGCCGATGCCGGCTTCGAGGTCCGCCATGTCGAGGTTTCGGGCGTCCGCAACATGCCGCGCCTGCCGGTCTATACTGCTGCCCTCGACGGTGCGACCAACTCGATGCTGCTGGTCAACCTGGGTGAAGTCCGCGCCCGGCTGATGGCGCTGCCCTGGGTCGCCGATGCCAGCGTAGGCCGCCGCCTGCCGGATACGCTGGTCGTCGATGTCGTCGAGCGTCGCCCGATCGCACTGTGGCAGTATCAGCACCGGCTCGCCGCCATCGACCGCACCGGCCAGCCGCTGACTTTCGAACGGCTCGACCGCTTTCCCGACCTGCCGATGGTCGTCGGGCCGGGCGCCAACACGCGGGCGCACGACCTGCTCGACACGCTGGCCAACCATCCCGCCGTCGGCCGCCAGGTCTATGCCGCGACGCTGGTCGGCCAGCGCCGCTGGGACCTGCGCTTCAAGACCGGCGAGACGCTGGCGCTGCCCGAAGGCGACGAGCCCGCCAACAAGGCGCTGGTCCAATTCGCCATGGCGGAGCGCGCCACCGGCCTGCTCGGCAAGGGTTTCGTCCGCTTCGACATGCGCAGCCCGGGCAAGATGACCGTGCGCGGCGAAGGCGTCCGCGACGCCATCCTCAACGCGCCGAAGCCGGCCAAGGGACTGACCATATGACGCCGCCCAGATCGACCCGGGGTGAGCGCACCGTCGCCGTGCTCGACGTCGGCACCTCCAAGGTCGCCGCGCTGATCGCGATGATCTCGCCCGACGGCAGCCCCCGCGTCATAGGCGTCGGGCAGCGCGTGTGCGTCGGCCTGCGTCGCGGGCTGGTCGCGGACATGGAGAAGACCGAAAGCGCGATCCGCGCGGCGATGGACCAGGCCGAGCGCAACGCCGGCGTCCAGGCCGAGGACGTCTACGTCAACCTGTCCGCCGGCGGCCTCGACAGCCATGTCACGGGGGTCGAGATCGACATCGGCGGCGCGCGGATCATCAAGGACGACATGGACCGGCTGACCCAGGCCGGTCGCGCCCGCATCGATCCCGGTGCGCGCACCGTGCTGCACGCCTCGCCGGCGCTGTACACCATCGACGGGCTGACCGGCGTGTCGAACCCGCTGGGCTTCCACGCCGACCGGCTCGGCATGGACATCCATATCGTCACCGCGGAGACGCCGCCGATCCGCAACCTCGACCTCGCGGTGCGCAGCGCGCACCTGGGCGTCCGCACGATGGTCGCCTCGCCGGTCGCCGCGTCGCTGGCCTGCCTGGGGCGCGAGGAACGCGAGCTGGGTGTCGCCGTCGTCGAGATCGGCGCGGGCGTCACCAATATCGCCGTCCATGCCGGCGGCCAGCTGGTCGGCGTCGCGACCTGCCCGACGGGCGCGAACGACATCACCAACGACATTGCCGCGGCCTTTGCCACCCGCCGCATCCATGCCGAGCGGTTGAAGGTGCTGCACGGCGCCGCAATCACCAGCCCCAAGGACAATCACGAAACGCTCGAAATCCCGCCGATGAGCGAGGATGACAATGCCGAGCCGCTGCGCATCCCCAAGGCGCAGATGATCGGCGTCATCCGCCACCGTCTCGACGCGCTGTTCGGCGAAGTGGCGCGGCAATTGGCCGAGATGGGCTATACCGGCCCGCAGGCGCGCCAGGTCGTGCTGACCGGTGGCGGCGCGGAGTTGCGGGCGATCACCGATTTCGCGCAAGGTGTACTGGGTAAATCGGTGCGGCTGGGCCGGCCGCGCGGGTTGACCGGACTGCCGGAAGCGCAGTCGGGTTGCGCCTTCGCGACGCTGGCCGGACTGGCCCTGTTCGCCGCCGAGGACCTGCCCGACCTGTACAACCGCCGCGAGCCCAAGGCACCCCCGGTGTCGATCAAGCCAAGCGGCGGCTGGGGCGGAATGTTCGGAAAATTGAAAAGCAGTATTTGAACGGCACACGCAATCGGTGGTATCCGCACTGCGAGGGAGATACGAGATGTTGGAACTGCAACGACCCGAGCTGACCGAGCTCACGCCACGAATTACGGTCATCGGTGTCGGCGGTGCCGGCGGTAATGCCGTCACCAACATGATCAACGCCCAGCTCCAAGGCGTTGACTTCGTTGTGGCGAATACCGACGCGCAGGCGCTTCAGGCGTCCAAGGCCGAGACCCGCATCCAGCTCGGATTGAAGATCACGCAGGGCCTTGGCGCCGGTTCGCGACCCGAGATCGGGCGCGCCGCGGCCGAAGAAACCATCGATCAGCTCGAGGCCAGCCTCGAAGGCTGCCACATGTGCTTCATCACCGCCGGCATGGGCGGCGGCACCGGCACCGGCGCGGCGCCCGTCGTGGCTCGCGCGGCGCGTGAGAAGGGCATCCTGACCGTCGGCGTCGTCACCAAGCCGTTCGCCTTCGAGGGTCTGAAGCGCATGCGCTCCGCCGAGGAGGGCATCCTTGAACTGCAGAAGCACGTCGACACGCTGATCATCATCCCGAACCAGAATTTGTTCCTGATCGCCAATGCCAACACGACCTTCAAGGAAGCGTTCAGCATGGCCGACCAGGTCCTGCACCAGGGCGTTCGCGGCATCACCGACCTGATGATCATGCCGGGCCTGATCAACCTCGACTTCGCAGACATCCGCACCGTCATGTCCGAGATGGGCAAGGCGATGATGGGCACCGGCGAAGCGTCGGGCGAGCGTCGCGCCATCGAGGCCGCCGAAAAGGCCATTGCCAACCCGCTGCTCGACGAAGTCTCGATGCGCGGTGCCAAGGGTGTCATCATCAACATCACCGGCGGCGACGACCTGCGCCTCCACGAAGTCGACGAGGCCGCGACCCACATCCGCGAGATGGTCGATCCCGAGGCCAACATCATCGTCGGTTCGGCGTTCAACCCCGACCTCAACGGCTCGATGCGCGTCTCGGTCGTCGCCACCGGCATCGACGTCGTGGCGCGGACGCCCAGCGTCGCTGCGCCGGCACGCGGCCAGACGCAGTTCAGCGTCCCCGGCAAGGCGTTCAACGAGCCGGTCGTCGCGGTGCCGGGACGTGCATCGACGACTGCACCGGAGCCGGTTGCCACGCCGATCGCCGCCGCCGTCGCGCCGGAGCCCGAGCCCGAAGTCGCCGCGCGCGACACCGCCCCGGCCGAGGAACTCGACCTGTCGGTCGCCGAGCGCATCGTCGATCCGGCGCCTGAGTCGATGACGAGCTTCACGCCCCGCGCCCCCGCCCCCGTCGTGAAGATCCGCGAGCCGGAGCCAGAGGAGGAGCCGGAGCCCGAGCCGCAGTCGCTGTTCCAGAAGATGCTCAACCTCAGCCGCGGCAAGCCCGCCGCCCGTCCGCAGACGCTGGCACCCGAGCCGACGCGCCAACCCTCCGCCGGTACGGACGTCGAGATCCCGCCGTTCTTCAAGCGGCAGGTCAACGAATAGCGCGGACGACTCTTCCTTCCCCCTCCCCCACGGTGAGCGTCTTCGCGAACCGAGAGTGGGGAGGGTCGGGGTGGGAGCGCCGCTTGGCGTCCCTCTTTCGAGTCTAGGAACCCCCACCCCAACCCTCCCCACTCTACGCATCGCGTGGGGGAAGGGGGCAGAAAGCAAGGCCGTACGAGAGCGGCCAAGCTGGCCTTTATGCCGTCGTAACGGCCTCCCGCCACCTCGCACATGGCATTCGCCCGTCGCACCCGCCTAGCAATGGCGTGTCGACGACGGCTGCTCCCCCGCTGCCGCCGTCCCCATCGAGGACCGCGCAATGCAAGATCTTGTCTGGATCGGCGTCACCACCGGGCTGGCGCTGCTGACCTTTGCCTATATCGCCCTGTGCGACCGGGCTTGAAGGCATGACTATCGACCTTTGGCTCGGCGGCCTGACCGCTATCGCCCTGCTGGCCTATCTCGTGGCGGTGCTCGTCCGCCCCGAGCGGTTCTGAGTGGGGTATCCCCATGAATTTGCAGGGCTGGCTGCTCATCATCCTGTTCACCGCGCTGGTCGCGGCGATGGCGAAACCGTTCGGACTATGGCTGTTCACGCTGCTCGAAGGGCGGCGGACGTGGCTGCACCCGGTGCTCGCCCCGGTCGAGCGCGGCTTCTATGCTGCTGCCGGGGTCAGGCCGGAGGTGACGCAGGGCTGGCGGCGCTACGGCGTCCATATGCTGGCGTTCAACATCGCCGGGCTGCTGCTGACCTATGCGATCCTGCGCCTGCAGGATGTGCTGCCGCTCAACCCGCAGGGGCTGCCGGCGCTGGCGCCGCACCTGGCGTGGAACACCGCGGTCAGCTTCACCACCAACACCAACTGGCAGAGCTATGGCGGCGAATCGACGATGTCGCAGTTCAGCCAGATGGTCGGGCTGACGATCCATAACTTCGTTTCCGCCGCCACCGGCATCGCGCTCGCCTTCGCGCTGATCCGCGGGTTTGCCGGCAAGCAACTGGCGGGCGTCGGCAATTTCTGGGCCGACCTGACGCGGGTGACGCTGTACCTGCTGCTGCCGGCGTGCGTCGTCTATGCGCTGGTGCTGCTGTCCGCCGGCGTGCCGCAGACCTTCACCGGGTCGGTTGTCGCGACGACGCTGGAGGGTGCGAAGCAGACCATCGCGCTCGGGCCGGTGGCGTCGCAGGAGGCTATCAAGATGCTCGGCACCAATGGTGGCGGCTTCTTCAACGCCAATTCCGCGCACCCGTTCGAGAACCCCAACGCGCTGACCAACCTGTTGCAGATGCTGTCGATCTTCGCGCTCGGGTCGGGACTGACCTACACTTTCGGCAAGGCGGTCGGTAACACCCGTCAGGGCTGGGCGATCCTGACCGCGATGCTGGTGCTGTTCTTCGCCGGCGCGTCGGTAAGCTATTGGGCGGAGGCCGCGGGCAACCCGATCCACCATGCGCTGGGCATCGCCGGCGGCAACATGGAGGGCAAGGAGGTGCGCTTCGGCATCGCTGCGTCGGCCTTGTTCGCGACCGTCACCACGGCCGCCTCGTGCGGCGCGGTGAACGCCATGCACGACAGTTTCACCGCGCTGGGCGGCATGATCCCGCTGTTCAACATGCAGCTCGGCGAGATCGTCATCGGCGGCGTCGGGGCGGGGCTGTACGGCATGCTGCTGTACGTCATACTGTCGGTGTTCGTCGCCGGGCTGATGGTCGGCCGCACGCCGGAGTACGTCGGCAAGAAGATCGAGGCGCGCGAGGTCAAGCTCGCGGTGCTGGCGATCGCCGTGCTGCCGCTGGTCATCCTCGGGTTCACCGGGCTGGCGGCGGTGTCGAAGGACGGCCTCGCGGGCCTGGCGAACCAGGGGCCGCACGGCTTTTCGGAGATGTTGTACGCCTTCACCAGCGCCGTCGCGAATAATGGCTCGGCCTTTGCCGGGCTGACCGCGAGCACGCCCTTCTACGACGGCCTGCTGGGTGTCGCGATGTGGCTGGGGCGGTTCTTCGTCATCGTGCCGATGCTCGCCATCGCCGGATCGCTGGCGGCAAAGCGCGCCATTCCTGCCTCCGCCGGGTCGTTCCCGACCACCGGGCCGCTGTGGATCGGCCTGCTGATGGCCGTGATCCTGATCGTCGGTGGCCTGACCTTCCTGCCTTCGCTCGCCCTCGGACCCATCGCCGAACACATCGCGATGCTCCGCGGCCAGCTGTTCTAAGGAGCCGAAATCATGGCCCGCGCCGCTTCACAATCACTGTTCACCGCCGAATTGCTCGGCCCCGCCGTCGTCGCCAGCTTCGCCAAGCTCGACCCGCGAACGCTGGTCCGCAACCCGGTGATGTTCGTCACCGCCGTGATCGCGGTGCTGGTCACCGTCATGCTGGTCACCGGCATCGGCGGCGGCAGCACCGGCTTCAAGGGCCAGCTGGTGTTCTGGCTGTGGCTCACCGTCATCTTCGGCAATTTTGCCGAGGCGCTGGCGGAGGGACGCGGCAAGGCACAGGCCGCCTCGCTGCGCGCCACCAAGGGCGAGCTCAGCGGCAAGCTGCTGACCGGCGTCGGCAGGACCTGGGAGAACGTCCCCGCCTCGCGCCTGTCGGTCGGCGACATGGTGCTGGTCGAGAATGGCGACCTGATCCCGGCGGACGGCGAAGTCGTCGAGGGCGTCGCCTCGGTCAACGAGGCCGCGATCACCGGCGAAAGCGCCCCCGTCATCCGCGAGGGCGGCGGCGACCGCTCCGCCGTTACCGCGGGAACTCGCGTCGTCTCCGACTGGCTCAAGATCCGCGTCACCGCCGGTCCGGGCCAGGGTTTCCTCGACCGCATGATCGCGCTGGTCGAGGGTGCCGAGCGCCAGAAGACCCCGAACGAGATCGCCCTGACCATCCTGCTCGTCGGGTTGACGATCATCTTCCTGATCGCGGTCGGCACCATTCCGATGTTCGCGGCCTATGCCGGCGGCGCGGTGCCGGTCGTCATCCTGTCGGCGCTGCTGATCACGCTGATCCCGACGACGATCGCGGCGCTGCTGTCGGCCATCGGCATCGCCGGCATGGACCGGCTGGTGCGCTTCAACGTGCTGGCCAAGTCGGGGCGTGCCGTCGAAGCGGCCGGTGACATCGACGTGCTGCTGCTCGACAAGACCGGCACCATCACCATCGGCGACCGCCAGGCGACCGAGTTCGTGCCCGTCGGCGGCACCTCGATCGCTGACCTCGCCGAGGCTGCGATGCTCGCCAGCCTCGACGACGAGACGCCGGAAGGCCGCTCGATCGTCGTGCTGGCGCGCGAGAAATACGGCGTCGCCGACCTCGCCCGTCCCGCCGGAGCGGAAGCGATCCCGTTCACCGCCCAGACCCGCCTGTCGGGCATCCGCTTCGGCGACACGCTGATCCAGAAGGGCGCGGTCGACTCGGCGCTCAAGACCTCGACCGTCGACAGTGCTGAGATCCGCAAGGTCACCGACGATATCGCCCGCGCCGGTGGCACCCCGCTGGCGGTGGTCCGCAACGGACGGCTGCTCGGGGCGATCTACCTCAAGGACATCGTCAAGGCCGGCATCCGCGAGCGCTTCACCGAACTCCGCAAGATGGGCATCCGCACGGTGATGATCACCGGCGACAACCCGCTGACCGCCGCCAGCATCGCCGCCGAAGCCGGGGTCGACGACTTCATCGCCCAGGCCACCCCGGAGGACAAGCTGGCGTACATCCGCAAGGAACAGGTCGGTGGCCGGCTGGTCGCGATGTGCGGCGACGGCACCAACGACGCCCCGGCACTGGCGCAGGCCGATGTCGGCGTGGCGATGAACACCGGCACGCAGGCGGCACGCGAAGCCGGCAACATGGTCGATCTCGACTCCGACCCGACCAAGCTCATCGAGATCGTCGGGCTGGGGAAGCAGCTGCTGATGACCCGCGGCGCGCTGACGACCTTCTCGATCTCGAACGACGTCGCGAAGTATTTCGCCATCCTGCCGGCGATGTTCATCGTGCTCTATCCGGGCCTCGGCATCCTCAACGTCATGCACCTGGCGACGCCGACCAGCGCCATATTGTCGGCGATCGTCTTCAACGCGGTGATCATCCCGATGCTGGTGCCACTGGCGCTGAAGGGCGTCACCTACCGGCCGATCGGCGCGGGACCGCTGCTGGCACGCAACCTCGGCATCTACGGCCTTGGCGGGCTGATTGCGCCGTTCGTCGGCATCAAGCTGATCGACATCGCGGTTTCCGGCCTCGGCCTGGCATAAGGACGCATTTCATGGGTAACGATTTTCTCACCGCCATCCGGCCCGCGCTGGTCATGGTCGTGCTGTTCGCGCTGCTGCTGTGCGGGGCCTATCCGCTGGCGATCCTGGGTATCGGGCAGGCGGTGATGCCGCATCAGGCGAACGGCAGCCTAATCGTCGACAAGGGTGTCGTGACGGGTTCGGAGTTGATCGGCCAGTCGTTCGCCAATGCGCGTTATTTCAATTCGCGACCCTCGGCAGCGGGCAAGGGCTATGACGCGGCGGCCTCGTCGGGCTCCAACCTCGGGCCGACGTCGAAGGCGCTGGCGGAGCGCATCAAGGGCGACATCGCGCTGCGCCGGTCGCAAGGCATGACCGGCGACATTCCCGCCGACCTCGTCACTGCCTCGGGCTCGGGCCTCGATCCCGACCTGTCGCCCGCCGCCGCGCTCATCCAAGTGCCGCGTGTGGCGACTGCTCGCGACCTGCCACAGCCGCAGGTCCGCAAGCTGGTCGAGGATGCCGTTGTCACGCCCACCATCGGCCTGATCGGCGAGTCGCGCGTCAACGTCCTGATGCTCAACCGCGCCCTCGACAGATTGGCTCCGCCCTCCTAGTTAGTGGATGACACTAACTAGGAGCCGACGGATGGCCCGGACCGTTTCCGCCAGCGAAGCCAACCAGAACTTCTCCCGCCTGCTGGGCGAGGTGGAAACGGGCGAGGTCATCACCATCGAACGCCGTGGCAAGCCGATTGCCAAGCTGGTGCCGACCGAAGATGACGCACGCGCTCGTCGGATCGAGGCGGGTGAACGGATGATCGCTTATTTCCGGTCGCAGCCGGGCTTTGTCACCGGGCCTTGGACGCGCGAAGACTTGTATGACCGTCACAGCAAATTCAACACTGACGACAAGTGATGCGCATAGCGTTCGACAGTAACATCCTTGTCTATTTCGCCGACGGCAGGGTGGTTCCCGGTGATGCGGCCAAGATTGAGCAAGCTCAGGATCTCTATCTGAAGCTGCTCAAGGTCGCAGATCTGTTCGCGCCGATACAGGCTTTGGGGGAAGCCTTGCATGTCATGGTTCGCAAGTCGGGCTTCTCCAGCCAGAAGATCGACACCATGTTCGAGCAGTGGCTGGTCGGGTTCAGTCCCCTGCCGACTGAGGTGACCACCCTCAGGTCTGCGCTGTCGATCGTTCGCGACCACGGCCTTCAACATTGGGACTCCGTCATCATCGCGGCTTCATCCGAGGCCGAATGCGCCATCCTCCTCTCCGAGGACATGCAGCACGGCTTCGTCTGGCGCGGGCTGACCGTGATCAACCCGTTCGCAGACGATCCTCACCCGCTGCTCGCGTCGCTGCTTTGACCGAGGCGGATCGTCCGGCCCCCGAGGCATTCCTCGAAGCGGCGGCGCAGGAGGGGCGGGGCCGCCTCAAGGTCTTCCTGGGTGCGGCGCCCGGCGTCGGCAAGACCTATGAGATGCTGCTCGACGGCGCCGAGCGGGCGAGGAACGGCGACGACGTCGTCATCGGCGTGGTCGAGACGCATGGCCGGGCCGAGACCGAGGCACTGACCCGCCCGCTCGAAACCATTCCGCGCCGGAGCATCGCCTATCAGGGCCGGACGCTCAGCGAGATGGACCTCGACGCGATCCTGGCGCGACAGCCCAAGCTGGTGCTGGTCGACGAGTTGGCGCACACCAACGCGCCGGGCAGCCGCCATCCCAAGCGCTACCAGGACGTCGAGGAACTGCTCGCGGCCGGCATCGACGTATTCTCGACGATCAACATCCAGCACGTCGAGAGCCTCAACGACATCGTCGCCAGCTTCACGCGCGTTCGCGTTCGCGAGACGGTGCCTGATCGCATGCTCGACACCGCCGAGATCGAGATCGTCGATATTCCACCCGACGAGCTGATCGAACGGCTCAAGGCCGGCAAGGTCTATGTCCCGGAGGAAGCGTCGCGAGCGCTCGGGCATTTCTTCTCGAAATCCAATTTGCAGGCGTTGCGCGAACTGGCGCTGCGCCGCGCGGCGCACGTCGTCGATGCCCAGATGCTCGACTATGTCCGCGCGCACTCGCTGGCCGGGACGTTCGCGGCGGGCGAGCGGGTGCTGGTCGCGGTCAGCGAACTGCCGAGCGCGCCGCAACTGGTCCGCGCCGCCAAGCGCCTCGCCGATGCCCTGCGCGCGCCGTGGACCGCGATCCATATCGAGACGCCGCGCAGCCAGACGCTGGGGCCGGTCGACCGCGCCCGGCTGTCCGACACGCTGGCGCTGGCGGCACAGCTCGGCGCGGTGACCGTGTCGATCCCGGCGCGCAATGTCGTCGACGGCTTGCGCGGCTATGCGCTGGAAGCGCGGACGACGCAGATCGTCATTGCCAAGTCGACGCGGTCGCGCTGGTTCCAGTTGCGCCACGGCTCGGTCGTCGACCGGCTGGTGCGCGAGACGCCGGGCATCGCGGTCCATGTCCTGCCTTCGGAGGAGGGGGTCGCCAAGATCGAGCCGGTGCTGCGGTCCCGAGCGCCGGTCGAGCCCCGCGCCTACGCCGTCGCGCTTGGCCTGGTCGCGGCGATCACGCTGATCGGGCGGCTGATCGAGCCACTGGTCGGGGCCTCGCCGATCGACCTGCTTTACCTGTTGCCGGTGATGGCGGTGGCCAGCCTGTTCGGGCTGCGCGCCGGCCTCGCCACCGGGGTGGTCGCGTCGCTGGCGTATAACTTCTTCTTCCTGCCGCCGATCTACACATTCACGGTCAGCGACCCGAGCAACGTCCTGACCTTCATCATCCTGCTCGGTGCGGCGGGCATCACCAGCCGCCTCGCCGGTGGCGTGCGTATCCAGGCCGACCTTGCCGCGAGCAGCGCCCGCCAGAACGCCGCGCTGGCCGGGTTCGCGCGGCAGCTGATCGGCGCGTCGACCGCGGTCGAGCTGGGGCAGGCGGTGTGCGCCGAGATCGCGCGGCTGTTCGACGCCCATGTCGTCCTGCTGTTGCCCGGGCCCGCCGGATTGGTCGTCAAGGCCGCTTATCCGCCCGACGGGACCCTCGGCGAGATCGAATTGGCGGCGGCGAGCTGGGTCCTCGATCGGGGCCAGGCGGCGGGGCGAGGGGCCGAGACACTGCCGGCGGCCGACTGGCTGTTCCAGCCGCTGCGCACTTCGACCGGAGTGATCGGCGTGCTCGGCCTGGCGCGGGAAGACGGCGGCGACCCGGTGCGGTCGGACCGCATGCCGCTGCTGCTCAGCCTGCTTGACCAGTCGGCGCTGGCACTGGAGCGGCTGCGCTATGCCGCCGACATGGCCGACGTGTCGCGGCTGACCGAGCGTGACCGGTTGCGCGCCGCGCTGCTGTCGTCGCTGGGCCATGACCTGCGGACGCCCTTGACCGTCATTGCCGCGTCGGTCGCCGAGCTGCGACCGCATGCCGTCGCGGAGCCGTTGCACCACATCGTCGAGACCCTCGACAACGAGACCCAGCGGCTGGCGCGCTTCGTCGCCAATTTGCTCGACATGGTCCGGGTCGAGGCGGGCAGCATCCGCCTCAACCTGGAAGCGGTCGACCTGGTCGATGCGATCGCCAGCGCCTCGCACGACCTGCGCCGCTCACTGGCCGGGCATGCGCTGGTGCTCGACGTCGCGCCCGACCTGCCGCTGGTCCGGGTCGATCCGCAGCTATTCCATCACTGCCTGATCAACCTGCTCGACAATGCCGGCAAATACTCCGACCCGGGATCGCCGATCGATATCGTCGCCAGGCGGACACGCGAGGCGCTGACCCTGTCCATCCTCGACCAGGGCCCGGGCCTGCCGCCGGGACGCGAGACCGCGGTGTTCGAGACCTTCTCGCACCTCCAGGGATCGGACCGGTCGAGCGGTGGCACCGGCCTGGGCCTTGCCATCGTCAAGGGCTTCGCCGAGGCGATGGGCATCGGGGTCGCGGCAATCGACCGCGACGAGCCCCGCGGCGCGAGCTTCACGCTGACCTTTCCCGAAAGCCTGCTGGTCCGCACCGTCGATCCGGACGCGGCGCCATGACCGCGCCGCGCAAGGTGCTCGTCGTCGACGACGAGCCGCAGATCCGCCGGCTGCTGAAATCCGCACTGGCGCGCGCCGCCTATGCGGTGGTCGAGGCGGATACGGCGCGCGCGGCACTGGCGGCGGTCGATATCGACCGCCCCGACGTCATCCTGCTCGACCTCGGCCTGCCCGATCGCGACGGGCTGGAGCTGATCCCGCTGATCCGCGCCAAGAGCGCCGCGCCGCTGATCGTCATCTCCGCACGGACCGCGACGGACGAGAAGGTCAGCGCGCTCGACCTCGGTGCCAGCGATTACCTCACCAAGCCGTTCGATACCGACGAACTGCTCGCCCGGGTGCGCAGCGCATTGCGCCATACGGCGGCCGGCGATGCGCGCGCCGGGCCTCTCGTGGTCGGCGATGTCCAGATCGACCTGATGGCCCGCCTCGTCCACCGCGGCGGTGCCGAGGTGCACCTGACGGCGCGGGAATACGCCGTGCTCGCCGAGCTCGCCGCCTTTCCTGGGCGCATTGTCACTCATGCACAGTTGCTTACGGCGGCATGGGGTGGGGCGTACCGCGACAATGTCGAATATCTGCGCGTAGTGGTACGCAACCTTCGCCTCAAGCTGGAGGCCGATCCGGCGACGCCGCGCTTAATCGTCAATGACCTCGGCATCGGTTATCGGTTGATGACATTGTGACAATCTGTTGCTCGCAAGGATGAGTTGGCGCGATCCGGCTGGACAGATGCAATGAATTCTTTAATTCTGGCGAAACGTGTTCAGCGTCACTTGAAGAAACATGGGGATTTTCGATGCAGTGGTTGAAGGCGATTACAGTTGCAGCCGTGATGGGCGTGTCGAGCGCTGCTTCGGCCCAGGCTCCCGCCGCGCCGGCCTCGCCGCCCAGCGGCATGCACCCGGTCCTGATGGGCCTGACCAGCACCTCGTTCGAGGACGGCGGGATCCTGCCTGACCGCTACACCGCCAAGGCCGTGCCGCCTGGTGGTTCGCCGGCGCTCGCCTGGACCAGCGCCCCGGCCGGGACCAAGAGCTTCACGCTGGTCATGCACGACAGCGACGTCGTCGTCGGCAAGAGCACCGCCGACAATACCCATTGGGTCGCCTTCAACATCCCGGCGACCACGACCTCGCTGCCGGAGGGCGTGCCGAAGGTGCCGACGCTGCCGGACGGCACCGTGCAGATCAAGGTGCAGGGGCCCTATGGCTATCGTCCGCCCGGCGCGCCGGCCGGCGTCTATCACCACTATATCTTCGAGATCTACGCGCTGGACACCAAGCTCGACCTGACTGCCGAGGCGACGCGGGTCGACGTCATGAAGGCGATGGACGGCCATGTCCTCGACCGCGGGACGCTGGTCGGGCGCTTCCACCGCTAGCCTCGACGACGATCGCGGCAAAGCTGCGGCAGGCGGGCGACATGTCGGTGCGGTGAGTGAGCCACAGGCGGCTTACCGCACCGGCGTCGTCGAGTGGCCGATGGACCAGATTGCCCAGGCTGAGCGCCGCCAGCGAGCGCGACAGCACGGTCAGCCCGAACCCTGCCGCGACCAGCCCGAGCAGCGTCGCCAGCCCGCTGACCTCCTGCACGATGCGGGGCTCAAAGCCCGCCTCGCGGCACAGGCGGGCAAAATGCTCGTTGAAGCCGGCGCCGGAGTTGGGGTCGTAGAGCACGAACCCTTCACCCGCGAGGTCGGCGATACGCAGCGGCTTGCGCCCGTCCGCCAACGGGTGGTCGTCGCGCATCGCGACCAGCAGCTGCTCCTCCAGGATGACGGTGGTGACCAGCGGCGAGGGCAGGATAGGCGGGTTGGCGCCCCGGATGAAGCCAATGTCGAGGCTGTGGTCGACCAGCCCGGCGATCTGCTCGCTGCGCGACATTTCCTCGAGTTCGAGATGGACGGCGGGGAAACTGGCGCGGAATTCGAACAGCGCCTTGGCGACGATCGGCGTGAACGGGGTCGAGCTGGCGAAGCCGATCGCGAGGTCGCCGATCTCGCCGCGCTGGGCGCGCTGGGCGGTGGCGACGGCATGGTCGGCCTGCTCGATGCAGCGCCGCGCCTCGACCAGGAAGACGCGACCGACGTCGGTGAGCTGGACGCGCCGGCTGGTGCGCTCGAACAGCTCGACGCCCAGCTCCTGCTCCAGCCGCATGATTTGCTGGCTCAGCGGTGGCTGCGAAATGCCGAGGCGTTCGGCGGCGCGACCGAAGTGCAGCTCGTCGGCGACAGTGACGAAATAGCGAAAACGACGCAACTGCACGATCAGGTCGCCTCCGCTATCGATCGACGCTCATCATGTATTGGACAGCGCGGCTTTTGTCACCCAAGAGTGCTGCATCGCACAACCATGGTTGCGGCGCCCGATGCAGCTTGGGCGCTTGCCACGGACAGGCCGGAAGAGGTCGTATGATCGCCATTGTCAGGATCGCGCTGACCCGTCCGCTGACGTTCATCGTCATGGCGATGCTGATCGCCATCGTCGGCGTGCTGGCGGCGCTGCGCACCCCGGTCGACATCTTCCCCAACATCGGCGTGCCGGTGATCGCGGTGGCGTGGAATTACTCCGGGCTGCCCGCCGACGACATGGGCGGCCGCATCATCGCCCCGTACGAGCGCGTCCTGACCACCACGGTCAACGACATCGAGCATATCGAGAGCCAGTCGTTGCAGGGCATCGGCGTCGTCAAGATCTTCTTCCAGCCGGACGCCGACATCCGCACCGCGACGGCGCAGGTGACCTCGGTATCGCAGAGTGTGCTGCGCCAGTTGCCGCCGGGCATCACGCCGCCGCTGATCCTCAACTACAGCGCCTCGACCGTGCCGATCCTCCAGCTGGCGCTACAGGGCCGCGGCCTCAGCGAGCAGCAGTTGTTCGACCTCGGCGTCAACCAGATCAGGCCGTCGCTGGTCACCGTGCAAGGCGCCGCCGTGCCTTATCCGTCGGGTGGCCGGCAGCGGCAGGTCCAGATCGACATCGACCCAACGGCGCTCCAGTCCAAGGGCCTGTCGGCGCAGGATATCGGCAACGCCATCGCGGCGCAGAACCAGATCAACCCGGCGGGCTTCGCCAAGATCGGCACCTACCAGTACAGCATCAAGCTCAACAACGCGCCGAACTCGATCGCGGCGCTGAACGACCTGCCGGTCAAGGTGGTCAACGGCGCGACGATCTACATGCGCGACGTCGCCAACGTCCGCGACGGCAGCGGCCCGCAGACCAATGTCGTCCATGTCGACGGGCGGCGCTCGGTGTTGCTGACGGTGCTCAAGAACGGCGCGACCTCGACGCTGGCGGTGGTCGACGGGGTCAAGGCGGCGCTGCCCAAGATCGCCGCGGGCCTGCCCGACACGCTCAAGATCGTGCCGATCGGCGACCAGTCGGTGTTCGTCAAAGGCGCGGTCACCGGCGTCGTCGTCGAAGGTGCCATCGCGGCGGCGCTGACCTCGCTGATGATCCTGCTGTTCCTCGGCTCGTGGCGCTCGACCGTCATCATCGCGCTGTCGATCCCCCTGGCGGTGCTGGCGGCGGTGGCGATGCTTGCGGCGTTCGGGCAGACGCTCAACGTCATGACGCTGGGCGGGCTGGCGTTGGCGGTCGGCATCCTCGTCGACGACGCGACGGTGACTATCGAGAGCATCGAATGGCATCTGGAGCAGGGCAAGCCGGTGATCCAGGCGATCCTCGACGGCGCCGCGCAGATCGTCGTGCCGGCGTTCGTCTCGCTGCTGTGCATCTGCATCGTCTTCGTGCCGATGTTCTTCCTGCCGGGCGTCGCGGGCTTCCTGTTCGTGCCGATGGCGATGTCGGTGGTGTTCGCGATGATCGCCTCGTTCATCCTGTCGCGGACGCTGGTGCCGACGATGGCGATGTACCTGCTGCGCCCGCACGCCAAGGGCAGCGACGAGCATGCCGCCGGCACCGCCGCGTCGCGCAATCCGCTGGTGCGTTTCCAGCGCGGCTTCGAACACCGCTTCACCCGCATCCGCACCGGCTATGGCCGCCTGCTGGAGCGTGCGCTGGCAGGCCGTGTGCTGTTCATGAGCGTCTTCATGGCGCTGGTGCTGGTGTCGTTCCTGCTGGTGCCGTTCCTCGGCAGCAACTTTTTCCCCAGCATCGACGCCGGCCAGATCACCATGCACGTCCGCGCCCCGGTCGGATCACGGATCGAGGATACGTCGGCGCAGTTCGACCGCATCCAGCGCCGCGTCCGCGAACTGATCCCGCCGGTCGACCTGGCGTCGGTGGTCGACAACATCGGGCTGCCGGTCAGCTCGATCAACACGATCTACGGCAATTCCGGTACCATCGGCTCGCAGGACGGCGACATGCTGATCGGCCTGCACGAGGGTCACAAGCCGACCGCGGACTATGTCGAGACGCTACGCCGCGAGCTGCCGAAAAGCTTTCCGGGCACGACCTTCGCCTTCCTGCCCGCCGACATCACCAGCCAGATCCTGAACTTCGGCGCCCCGGCCCCGATCGATATCCAGATCACCGGTCGCAAGGCGGCTGCCAATACCGCGCATGCCGAGCGCATCCTGCGCGCCATCCGCGGCATCCCGGGGCTGGCCGACGCGCGCATCCAGCAGTCGTCGCGCTCGCCGCAGCTCAACGTCGACATCGATCGCTCGCGGATCGGGCAGTACGGCCTGACCGAGCGCGACGTCACCAACAGCCTGGGCACGACGCTGGCCGGCACCGCGACCACCGCGCCGGTGTTCTTCCTCAACCCGGAGAACGGCATTTCCTATCCGGTCGTGGCGCAGACCCCGGAATACCGCATCGGCTCGATCTCCGACCTCAGCGGCGTGCCGATCTCAGGTGCCAACGGCACCGCGGCGCAGACGCTGGGCGGGCTCAGCACGATCCGGCGTTCCAACACCGCGCCGGTGGTCAGCCATTACAACATCCAGCCGGTCATCGACATCTATGCGACGCCGGTCGGCCGCGACCTGGGGGCGGTCGCCGACGACGTCAACGCCGCGATCAAGAAGCTGGAGCCGCAGGCCGGCAAGGGCGTGACGGTGACGCTGCGCGGCCAGTACACGACGATGCAGACCGCCTTCTCGGGTCTCGGCTTCGGCATCGTCGCGGCGATCCTGCTGATCTACCTGCTGATCGTCGTCAACTTCCAGAGCTGGCTCGACCCGTTCGTCATCGTCATGGCGCTGCCCGCGGCGCTGGCCGGGATCGTCTGGATGCTGTTCGCGACCGGCACGACGCTGTCGGTGCCGGCGCTGACCGGCGCGATCATGTGCATGGGCGTCGCCACGGCGAACTCGATCCTGGTGGTCAGCTTCGCGCGCGAGCGGCTCGACGAGCTCGGCGATGCGACCAAGGCGGCGCTGGAGGCGGGGATGGTGCGTTTCCGCCCGGTGTTGATGACGGCGCTGGCGATGATCATCGGCATGACCCCGATGGCGCTCGGCCTCGGCGAAGGCGGCGAGCAGAATGCGCCGCTGGGTCGCGCCGTCATCGGCGGGCTGATCGTTGCCACCACCGCAACCTTGTTCTTCGTGCCGGCGATCTTCAGTTTCGTGCACCGTCACGGCCGCACCCGGGCAGTCCCAGAGGAGCTTCGTCTTGCTCATGCAAACGCCTGATACCGACACGCGCGGACAGACCCGCAATCTGAAGATCGCCGGCGTCGTCGGGGCGATCCTGGCCGTCGGCGTGGTCGCATTCGGCATCACCAGCCGCAGCAATGCGCACCGCGAACTGGTCACCGTCGCCGCCGACAGTTCGGTGCCGACCGTCGATATCGTGCGGCCGAGCCGCTCGCAGGGCGGCGACGGGCTGGCCCTGCCGGGCAGCGTCCAGGCCTATAACAGCGCGCCGATCTATGCGCGGACCAACGGCTACGTCCGCCGCTGGCTGGCCGATATCGGCGACCGGGTCAGCGCCGGGCAGACGCTGGCGATCCTCGACGCGCCCGAGGTCGACCAGCAGTCGGCGCAGGCCCGCGCCGATTACCAGACAGCACTGGCCAACCAGTCGCTGGCCCGCAGCACCTCGGTGCGCTGGTCGGCGATGCTGGCCAAGGACGCCGTCTCGAAGCAGGAGACCGACGAGAAGGCCGGCGATTATGCCGCCAAGACCGCGATCGCCAACGCCGCGCTGGCCAACGTCAAGCGGCTGGGGGCACTTCAGGGCTTTACCAAGCTGAGCGCGCCATTCGCCGGCACGGTAACCAGCCGCTCGGCGCAGATCGGCGGGCTGGTCAGCTCCGGCACGGCATCCGCCACCGCGCTGTTCACGATTTCCGACGTCCACCGGATGCGGATCTATGTCCGCGTCCCGCAGGGCGCCTCCTCGCAGATCCACAAGGGCATGCACGCGACGATGACCCTGCCGGAATATCCCGGGCGCAGCTTCGATGTCGTGCTGGTGCGCAGCGCCGGGGCGGTCGACCTGCAGTCGGGTACCGTGCTGGTCGAGCTCCAGGCCGACAACCGCGACGGCGCGCTGAAGCCGGGCGCCTATGCCCAGGTGCGCTTCCCCGCCGTCGCGACCGCGGGCACGGTCCATCTGCCGGCCAGCGCGTTGATCTATCGGCAGGACGGCCCGACCGTCGCAATCGTCGGCAACGACGGCCGCGTGACCTTGAAGCCGATCACCATCGGCCGTGACGAGGGGCCGACCGTCGAGGTCATCGCCGGGCTGACCGGCAGCGAGCGCATCGTCGACACGCCGCCCGATGCTCTGGAGAATGGCGACCGGGTCAAGGCCTCGGCGGCGAGCGGTGCGGTTGCCGGGGCGGTGCATGCGAAGGGTTGATCGCGGCGTGCTCAGGTCCGCCGGCTACGCCGTCCTGCTGTCGTCGCTCGCATCCTGCTCGCTGGCGCCGCCCTATGTCGCGCCGACGACGGTTGCTCCGCCGGCGTTCAAGGAGGCCGGGTGGTCGACTGCGGCACCGGCCGATGCGACGCCGCGCGGCGCATGGTGGACTGTGTTTCGCGATCCGGTGCTCGACGCGCTGGAGGCCCGGATCGAAGGTGCCAGTCCGACCCTGGCGGCGGCGCTGGCGCGCTATGATCAGGCGCGGGCCAACGTCGACATCTTCGCCGCCGACCGGCTGCCGACCGTCACCGCCAATGGTGGGGCAAGCCGGCAACGGGTATCGGGCCTGCGCCCGCTGGGGTCCGGTGCTGCGGCGACCTACGGCACGCTGTCGCTCGGGGCGTCGCTGGATTACGAGATCGACCTGTGGGGCAGGGTGCGCAATAGCGTCCGCGCCGGGCGTGCCGATGCGCAGGCGAGTGCCGCCGACCTGGCCTCGGTCCGGCTCAGCCTGCAGGCCAGCCTTGCCGACGCCTATTACCGGCTGCGCGGCCTCGATGCGCAGGCCGAACTGCTGCGCCAGACGGTCGCCGCCTTCACCCGCGCCCGCGACCTGACCGCGACGCGCCATGAAGGCGGGATATCGTCGGGCCTCGACGTCAACCGCGCCGAGACGCTGTTGTCGAGCGCGCGTGCGCAGGTCTCCGACATCGCCAACCAGCGCGCCGCGACCGAGCACGAGATCGCCGCGCTGGTCGGGGAGGTCGCCTCCGCCTTCACCATCGCGCCGGTGGTGGTGCCGCTGGAGCCGCCGGGCGTCACCGCGGGCGTGCCGTCGGAACTGCTCCAGCGCCGCCCGGACATTGCCGAGGCGGAGCGCCGGATCTTCGCGGCCAATGCGCGGATCGGCGTGGCGCGGGCGGCCTTCTACCCGTCGCTGTCGCTTGGCCTAGGCGGCGGTGTCGAGGCGAGCGGCGGGTCGCTGTTCAGCACGCCCGCGACCTATTGGGCGCTGGGCCCGGCGGCGGCGCTGCTGACGCTGTTCGACGGCGGCCGCAACCGGGCGCGGCTGCGTATTTCCAAGGCGGAATATGCCGAGGTGTCGGCGAACTACCGCGAGACGGTGCTGGGCGCCTTCCGCGAGGTCGAGGACGGGCTGGCCTCGTCACGCAATTTGGCGACGCAGGCCGGCGACCAGCGCGATGCGGCAGCGGCGGCGGAGCGGACACGGGAGCTGGCGCTGACCCGTTACCGCGACGGAGCTTCGGATTACCTCGAGGTCGTCACTGCCCAGACCGCCGCACTCGATGCCGAGCGGGCGACGCTGGTGCTGCAGACGGTGCGGATGCGGACTTCGGTCGACCTGATCCGCGCGCTCGGCGGAGGTTATACCAGCTAGGCCGGCACGGCGCGGCGGCGGCGTCCCCGGAACCACGACAGCCAGCGCTTGCGCCGGCCCGGGCCGCGCGGCACGACACCGAGCACCGGGATGCCGCCGGTGGCGAACGCCAAATCCTCCTTGCCGAGCACCTCGCGGTCGGCGAGCCCGAGCACCAGCGTCGTCATCAGCCCGAGGCTCAGGCCGAAGATCAGCGCGAGGGCGCCGATGTTGAGCAGGTTGGGCGCCACCGGGTCCGGGTTGGCGATGACGTCGCCCATGACGACCAGCCCGCTCTCGCTGCGGGTCGATTGCAGCTGCATCTGCGCCGCTCCGGCCGCGAGCTTGTCGTACTCGCCCTGCCGCAGCTGGACCATGCGATAGGCCTGCGACAGGCGCGCCGAGTTGCTCGTGCTGCCGATGACGCGGCTGCGCTCGGCCGCCAGCGCGGCATCGGCACGGTTGATCGCGAGGCGGCTGTTGGCGATCTGGCCACCGGCCTTGGAGCGCGCCGCGACGTCGACCGCGACCAGTTGTGCCGACAGCCGGCGACGACGCTCGAGCATCGCCTTGTAGATGGGATTATCGGCACCGTACTGGGTGCTGGCCCGCTCGATCTGCAGGTCCAGCGTCAGCAGTTCGGTGCGCAGCTTCATCGACTCAAGCGTGCGCGGCGCTTCCTGCTCCGCCTTGACGTCGTTCCGGCTCGCCGCGAGACGCGCGTCGATCGCCTCCTGCGCGAGCGCGGGCAGGCGTTGCGCTTCGAGGTCGGCGCCGGCGCTGTTGGTGATGATGCCCGCCGCACGCTGCTCCGTCGCGAGCGACTGCTGTGCCGCGATCAGGCGCTGCCGAGCCAGGTCGGCGTTGCGCTGGTACATCTGGCCGCGACGGGCCGCACTCTCGGTCTCCAGCGCCAGGCTGGTCTCGATGAACGCTTCGCGCGCGACGCCGGCGATGGTCCGTGCCGCCTCGGGATCGGGCGCCTGGTAGACGATCTCCAGCGTGCCGCCACCCTGCAGCGGCTGCGCGATCAGGCTCTGCTGGACCCGTGCGGCGGCCCAGGCGCGGATGTCGCCGGCGCCCTCGGTGGCGTTAAAGGCGTCGATCACCGCCGGATTGTTCACCCAGCCCAGCTTGTCGACGATCAGCTCGCAGACGCGGGTGCTGGTCGCCAGCAGCGACTGGGTCCGCACATAGGGCTGCATGGTCTTGTCGTTGATCGTGCTGTTGTCGATCAGGTCGGGCTGGACGACCTGAAGCAGGACGCGCGCACGGGCCTCATAGGTCTTGGGCAGGCGCAGGCCGAACGCCATCGCTCCCCCGAGACAGGCCAGCGTGCACAGCAGCATGATCCACCGCCCCGCGACGATGATCTGCCATAGCTGCTTGATGCTCAACTGACGCACGCTCCCTGGACCGGGCTGCCAAACTCATGCCGGCTCCAGCCTTTTGGAGCCAAGCGTGACGCGGTTCAACACCTGTATCGCACACCGGTGCGAACAATGGCTTACCAAAACGGCGGCTGCTTCGGCGCTTGTGCCGCAGCGGGACTGCCGTAAGACGAGCCACGATGCGCAGATACGTCCAACGCCTGTTGCCGATGCTGGCCCCCGATCGCCTCGGCGGACAGACCGTCATGGCGTTCGGGTTGAAGATCTGGGGCGCCGCGGCGAGCTTTGCGCTGAGCTGGCTGATCGCGCATTCCTATGGCGCAGCCGGCAGCGGGCATTTCGGTATCGCCGTCACCACGGTCACCATCCTGTCCTATTTCGTCCTTGCCGGGCTCGACTACACGGTCATCCGGGTCGCCGCCGGGGACCTGCGCGAGGGCAAGTACGCCGAGGCGCGCGGTGTCGTGTTCGCCGGGGCTCGCGCGGTGGCGATCGTCGGCCCGGTCGTCATCGGCGTGCTGTGGCTGCTGCGCGAGCGGCTGGCCAACGACGTGCTGCACCAGCCGACGATGGTCGGCATGCTGGGGATCATGCTGTGGGCGGTGGTGCCGCTGGCGCTGCAGCGTGTCGCCTCCGCGGCGTTGCGCGCTTCCAACCGGGTATTGTGGTCGCAACTCATCGACGGACCGATCGGGACGACGCTGGCGATGCTCGGGCTGGCGCTGGCGGTGCTGACCGGCCATGCGACTTCGTTGCGGCTGCCGGCCTGGCTGTACGTCGCCGGCCTGACACTGGGCTGCGTCGCCGGCTGGATCACCTTCACCCGCGCTTCGAAGGACTGGCCCAGGGCGATCCGCGCGTCGTCGCTGCCGCTGATGCTGGCCGGGCTGCCGATCCTGGCATCGAACCTCAGCAACGTTTTCACCGAATGGTACACGACGGTATCGCTGGGCATCCACTGGTCGGCGGTAGTGGTCGGGCAGTACCGGGTCGCCTGGCAATTCGTCGCGTTGGCCGGGCTGGTGCAGGTCGCCACCGACACGATCATCGGCCCGCGCATCGCCGCCGCGGCGCGGGTCGGCGCCAAGGACGAGATCGCCAGCATTGCGCGCAAGTCGCTGATATTGTCGCTCGGCCTCGCCTCGCCGCTGTTCCTCGTCCTGATCTTTGCGCCGCAGACCGTCCTGTCGATCTTCGGGCCGGAATTCGCCGGCGGCGCGACCGCGCTGCGAATCCTGGCGGTCGGGCAGCTTTTCCGCCTCGCCTCAGGCCCCCTCGGCTCGATCCTGGTGATGACCGGCAACCAGCGCTGGGTACTCGCCTATGCGGTGTTCGGGATCGTGCCCTGCGTCATCCTGGTGGCGCTACTGGTGCCGACCTACGGCGCGATCGGCGCCGCGATCGCCACCGGGCTTACGGTCGTGATCCGCAACATGGCCGCGGCAGTCGTCGTCCACCGCGTCCTCGGCATCAAGCTGCTGTCCCGCAAGCGCGCCTAGCTTACCACAGGCTACGCGAGCGGCCCGAGATGTTGATGTACAGGAAGTCGCGCGCCAGGCCCTTGCTCAGCACCGGCGTGACGCCGTGATAGCTGTTGTTCTGGCAGGGGAAAAACACCCCGAGATTGGCTTTGGGAGTCAGCTTGGCGACCTGCTGGACGTCGGCCTCCTTGGGGTGGCGCTCGTAGGAAGTCACCGGCTTGGGCTGCTTGTGCTGGAAGATCAGCAGCTCGCCGCCCTCCATGCCGATCGCCTCGGCGTCGGTGAAATAGACGATCAGCGAGCATAGCCGGTTGGGCCGGTCGCAATGCGGTGGCTTGCGATAGCCGCCCATCGACTTGTGGATATCGAGGCGCGTGAACAGCTCGATCGGCTTGGCCGAACGCAGCGGGCCGAGCACCTTGTTGGCCAGCGTGAACGCCTTGTCGACCGGGCTGGCGGTCTCGGTCAGCTGGTCGCGGGGTTCGACATAGGCCGGATCGATATGCGACCGGCGCACGTCGATGCGCAGGCCGATATCGTCGAGATGGTCGGCGAAGACGTCGCGGAACGTGTCGATGAAACGCTCCGAATTGAGGAAGTCCGCGAACTCCGCCCAGGCCGGGGAGCGTGCCGTCAGCGTCTCGAAGCTGGGGTCGCCGCGGTAGATGTCGAAGCCCGAGCCTGTGCGGCTGCCGACCGAGCCATTGCTGCCCCGCTGCGTCTCGAAGATCTCGGCGCGCGGAAAGTCCGCCGCCAGCGCCGCGAACAGGTCGGGCGGCAGGATGTCCTGCTTGATGACGTGCGGAAACGGGGCCGCGACGACATCGTCGCGGGTAATGGTCAGCATGGCTGGCTCCGGGCACGGTTCATAGCGGCCATTTCGTTGGCCAGACTGGTGCAAAACGCAAGGATTTTCACGGTCATGGGTTCAAGGTTGGCCGGTGACGCGCCAGACCTTGTTGCCGACATCGTCCGCCACCAGCAGCGCGCCCTTGCCGTCGATGACGACGCCGACCGGACGGCCCTGCGCATCGCCGTTGGTCGCGAGGAAGCCGGTCAGCACCTCGACCGGCATGCCCGACGGCTGCGCCCCGGCGAACGGCACGAACAGCACCTTGTAGCCCGATTGCGGCGAGCGGTTCCACGAACCGTGCTGGCCGATGAAGGCACCCTGCGCGTAATTCGCCGGCAGCAGCGTCGCCCCGTCGCTGAACGCCAGCCCGAGCGACGCGGTGTGCGGCCCCAGCGCATAATCGGGCTTGATCGCCGCGGCGACGAGATCGGGCCGCTGCGGCTTGACCCGAACGTCGACGTGCTGGCCGTAATAGCTGTAGGGCCAGCCGTAAAAGCCGCCGTCCTTCACCGAGGTCAGATAGTCCGGCACGAGGTCGCTGCCGATCTCGTCGCGCTCGTTGGCGACGGTCCACAGCGCGCCGCTGGCCTTGTTCCAGGCCATGCCGTTGGGGTTGCGGATGCCGCCGGCGAAGATGCGGTGGGCGCCGGTCGTGCGGTCGATCTCCCAGATCGCGGCGCGGCCTGCTTCCGCCGCCATGCCGTTTTCGCCGACGTTGGAGTTGGAGCCGACCGTCGCGTACAGCTTGCTGCCGTCGGCGCTGGCGATGACGTTCTTGGTCCAGTGGTGATTGATGCGGCCGCCGGGCAGGTCGACCAGCTTGGTGCCGGCAGTGGCGATCGAGGTCGCGCCCGGAACATAGGCGAAGCGCAGGATGGCATCGGCGTCGGCGACGTACAGGTCGTTGCCGACCAGCGTCATGCCGAATGGCGAGTTCAGGCCCTTCAGGAACACCGTCCTGGTTTCGGCAACGCCGTCGCCGTCGACATCGCGGAGCAGGGTGATGCGGTTCGGGCTGGGCACCGTCGCGCCGGCCTTGCCCATGATGATCCCGGCCACCCAGCCCTTGATGCCCTTGCCGTCGTCGGGCTTGGGCGGCGAATTGGTCTCCGCGACCAGCACGTCGCCGTTCGGCAGGACATACAGCCAGCGCGGATGATCGAGCCCCTCGGCAAAGGCGGCGACCTTCAGCCCGGCCGCTGCGACCGGCGTGACGCCGGCGGCCCAGCCCTTGGCGGTCGAGACCTTCATCGTCGGAAACAGCGTCTTGTTCGGCGCGGGCAGCGTCGGGCTGGGACCATAGCCGGCGGAAATCGGCAGGGTCGCTTTCTCGCCGCAGCCGGCAAGGCTGAGCATGGCGGCGGAGAGCAGCAGGGCATTGCGCATAGTTCGATCGCTTTCGTTACGTCGGCGGCTGAACGAGCCTAGCGGCCCGGGCGTTCCGGCGACAGGGCGGCGCGGATCGCCGCGCGGACGCGGTCGGGCTGTTCCAGCGGCAGGAAGTGGCTGGCTCCGTCGAAGCGCTCGACGATCGTGCCGGGCCGCATCGCGCTGATGGCCGCTGCATCGACCGGCGCGACTGTCGATCCGATCGTCCCGTGCAGCAGCGCCAGCGGGCAGCGCAGGTCGCGGACGGCCGCCTCGACCTCATTGGTGACGGCGCGGAAGGTGGCCGACTCCCAGGTGGGGCTGCAGGCGAGTTCGACCTGGCCGTCCGGGCGGTCACGCATCCCGGCGGAGACATAGGCGGCCAGCGCCGCTTCGGGCCAGCCGCGGAAGACGCCGCGACCGCGCCAGTTATCGGCAGCAGCGGCCCGAGACGGAAAGAGCGCCCGGCGCTTCGCCGCCTGCTCGGTCATGTGGTTGTCGTGCGGCTGCCAGTCGGCGGCATGGGCGAGCGGCACGAACGCCGGCTCGATCATCACCACGGCGCTGGCCAGTTCGGGGCGGGTGGCGGCGAGCAACAGGCTGACGCTGGCGCCCATCGAATGCCCGGCGAGCAGCCAAGGCCCGGCCGCGCTGTAGTCGGCGAGGATCCCCGCGAGGTCGTTGCGATAGGTTGCCCAACTGTGCAGCGTCGCCGGTTCGGCGGGCAGGGTCGATCCGCCATGACCACGCAGGTCGCTGGCGACGATGTTGAACTCACCCGCCAGCGGCTCCAGCAACTGGGCATAGACCGCCGCGCACATGCCGGTGGCGTGGGCGAAATGCAGCCAAGGCTTGCCCGGTCCGGCGGCCAGCCACTCCAGCCGGTCGGGCGTCACGCCCAGTCCTCGGGGAACAGGCCGAACACCGCGGTATCGCGAATGTAGCCGGTCCAGGTCACCCGGTTGCGGCGCAGGATGCCCTCGCGCTGCGCCCCGAGCTTCTCCACCGCGGCCATCGAGCGGGTGTTGCGCGTGTCGACGCGAAACTCGATGCGCCGGATGCCTTGCGCGAAGGCGTGCTCGATCATCAGGCGCTTCAAGCGCCGGTTGGCGCCGCTGCCGCGCAGTCGCGGGTGGAGGAACGTCCCGCCGATCTCGACCACGGCGTTTGGCGCATCGTGCCAATAGGAGGAGCAGCCCATGATCTCGCCGCCGGCCACGATCGCGAACGGCAGGCGGGCCGGGATTCCGAACATCGAGTCGAAGGCCGGGTCGAACGCCGCGCCGAGCATCGAATAGGGGTAAATCTCCCAGATCTGCCTATCTGCGGCACACGCGGCGCGCAGGCCCTCGCGGTGTGCATGGGTCAACGGCTGCAGTTCGAGCTCGGCGTCTCGCAGTGCGACGTGCAGGCCGGTCACTTCAGTGCTGCGGCGATCTTCGCGGCGATCGGCGCCAGCGTCGCGACATCGACGGCATCCTTGCTGCCGGCCGGGAACTCGGTGTCCTTGACGCGCGGTATGATGTGGACGTGCAGGTGGAAGACGGTCTGGGCGCTGCCATTGTTCTGGACGATGGTGATGCCGTCGGGGTTGAGCGCGACGAACTCGGCGCGGACGATGCGCTGGACCACGGCCATGATGCGGGCGAGGTCGCGCGGGCTGACTTCGAGGAAATTGCGCGCGTGCGAGGTCTTGGAGATGACCAGCACATGCCCCGGTGCAGCGGGGTGATTGTCCATGAAGGCAAGGACATAGCGGTCCTCATAGACCTTCGCGACCGGCAGCTCGCCGCGGATGATGCGCGCGAACGGATTGGCGGTGTCGTAGGTCCCCGCCAGTTGCGGCGGCATCGGATCGGCGGTGCGCGCCAGCCCCACGCCCGGCAGCAGGAGCAGCAGGGCGACGGCGGCGCTGCGGATCATTCCTCGTCGTCGTCCTGGATCGAGGCGAGCGTCTTGACCGGCGTGACCAGGTCGCGCGCGATGTGCGGCTTCTTCAGGATCTCGTCGATGCGCGCGCCGGCGTCGAAGCTCTCGTCGCGGCGGAAACGCAGGTCGGGCGTGTACTTCGTCGCCAGGTGCCGCGCGACTTCGCCGCGGAGGTATTTCGCGTGGCTGGCAAGCGCCTTGATGATCGCCTGCTCGTCCACTTGCCCCAGCGGCTTGATGAAGGCGGTGGCGTGGCGCAGGTCGGGCGAGACGCGGACCTCGCTGACCGAGATGATGTTGCTGGTCAGCAGGTCGTCGCGCAAATCGCCGCGCAGCAGCACCTGGGCGAGCGCGTGGCGGACCTGCTCGCCGATGCGCAGCAGGCGGACCGAGCGGCCCTTTTCGTCGGGTCCGGACTTCACTTGGGCAGGTCCTGCAGCCAACCGACAACGCCCTCGATCAGGGCGATGCGGTGGTCGGAAAAACTATGGTCGGTCGGCATCGTCGTCGCCATGACGCGCGATCCCGGCTGGCCGGCGACGGCGGCGGCGAGCGCTTGGTTATCGGCGCCGATCCCGCGCGCCGCACCGATGTCGAGCAGCGGCAGCTTGGCCAGCGCCTTGGCGTCGCCGATCAAATTCCAGTCGCGCGCATGGGCGACCGCCTCGTCGACCAGCGCTTCCGGGCTGGTGCCCGCCAGTGGCGGCATGTTCTCGGCAAAATCGGCAAGTGCCTTGGCGCGGCCCTCGCCACCGAACTTGTTGGCGCTCGACCCGATGTTCCAGGCGTCGATCAACAGCAGGCCGCGCAGCGCCGGCGCCGGCTTGACCACGGGCTTCGCAGCCTCGCCCTTCTTCGGCGCCACGACCTTGACCGGCGTGACGCTGGCGGCGGCAACCTTGGCGGCCATGAAGCCGCCCATGCTGTGCCCGCCGACGACGATGCGCTTGATGTCGATACCGTTCTTCTCGGCGTTGGCGGGATCGCGCAGCCAGTCGAGCGCGACCTGAGCATCCTCCAGCGCATGCGCGAAGCTGAAGTCGCCCTTGCTGCCCCAGCTGCCGCGATAATGCAGCGTCAGCACGTTCCACCCGGCGCGGCGAACCGCCTGCGCCAGGTCGAGGTTCTGCTCATTGCCCGGAAAGCCGTGAAACAGCAGCAGCGTCGGATGGGCCCCCTCGCCCGCGGCGGTGTAGAGCACCGCGTTCATGCCGTCGCCGTGGCTCGGCATCACGAACGCCACGACGTTCGCCGGGTGGGCCGCAACTGCCACCGGATCCGCCGAGACGACGCTCAAGTCGCGCGCCGCCGCACCGCTGGCCAGCAGCGCGACGACGGCGAGGGTCAGCAACTTCATCGACTGGTTCAGAGCGTCCGCTCGCGCTGCTCGACTTCGAAGGTCTCGATGAAGTCACCGGCCTTGACGTCGCTCGACCCCTCCAGCGTGATGCCGCATTCGAGACCCGCACGGACCTCGGCGACATCGTCCTTGAAACGCCGCAGCGAGGCGATCGAGCCGTTGTAGATGATGACGTCGTCGCGGGTGACACGAGCACGCAGAGCCTTGCGGATGATGCCCTCGGTGACGCGGATACCCGCGGCCTTGCCGGTCTTGCCGGCCTGGAAGACGTCGAGGACCAGTGCGCGGCCAACGACATTCTCCAGGAATTCCGGCCCGAGCTGGCCCGCCATCGCCGCCTTCACGTCGTCGATCAGCGCGTAGATCACGTCGTAATACTTCAGCGCCACGCCATCGCGCTGGGCGATTTCGCGGGCCTTGGCATTGGCGCGGACGTTGAAGCCGATGATCGGCGCGCCGCTGGCCTTGGCCAGGGTGACATCGCTCTCGGTGATGCCGCCGACGCCGGCGAGCAACACCTTGGCGTTGATCAGGCTGGTCGAGATATTGTTCACCGCACTGGCGATCGCCTCGACCGAGCCCTGGGTGTCGCCCTTGATGACCAGCGGATACTGTTCGACCTTCGCCGCCTTCATCGCGGTGAACATGTCCTCCAGACTCGCCATCGGAGTCGAGTTGCGCTTGGCGTTCTCGAGACCGGCACGATAGCTCGCGACTTCGCGGGCGCGGGCTTCGGACTCGACGACGGTGAACGGATCGCCCGCCTTGGGGACGCCCGACAGGCCGAGGATCTCGACCGGCAGCGCTGGCGAGGCGGTCTTGATCTGCTTGCCCTGGTCGTCGACCAGCGCACGCGCCTTGCCCCATTCGGCGCCGATGACGAAGATGTCACCGACCTTCAAGGTGCCGCGCTGGACCAGCACGCTGGCGAGCGGACCACGGCCCTTGTCGAGACGCGCCTCGATCACGGTGCCTTCGGCGCTGCGATCGGGATTGGCCTTCAGTTCGAGCACTTCGGCCTGCAGCAGGATCTTGTCGATCAACTCGTCGAGACCGGTCTTGGCGGTTGCCGAGACTTCGACATCCTGGACGTCGCCGCCCATTTCCTCGACCTGCACGTCGTACTGCAGCAGCGCGGTACGGATGCGCTGGGCATCGGCACCCGCCTTGTCCATCTTGTTGATCGCGACGATCATCGGCACGCCCGCAGCCTTCGTGTGGGCGATCGCCTCGACGGTCTGCGGCATGATGCCGTCGTCCCACGCCACCACCAGCACGACGATGTCGGTGATGTCGGCACCACGCGCGCGCATCGCGGTGAACGCCTCATGGCCCGGCGTGTCGAGGAAAGTGATCTTCTCGCCGCCCTTGGTGGCGATCTGATAAGCACCGATGTGCTGGGTGATGCCACCGGCCTCGCCCTTGACGACATTGGTACCGCGCAGCGCGTCGAGTAGCGAAGTCTTGCCGTGGTCGACATGGCCCATGATCGTGACGACCGGCGGACGACCGACAAGATGATCGTCGATATCGGCGACGCTCTCCTGGATGTCGATGTCGGAGTCGGAGACGCGGACGATGTTGTGGCCGTACTCCGCCAGCACCAGCTCGGCAGTGTCCTGGTCGATTTCGTCGACCGAGGCTGCGGGCAGGCCGAGGCGAGCCAGCGAGCGGACGATGTTCGAGGTGCGCTCGGCCATGCGGTTGGCTAGTTCGGCGACGGTGATGCCGTCATCGGGCACGATCACGTCGCGAACCTGCTTGGCCTGGCTGCCACGACCGCCACGTTCCTTCTCGCGGGCCCGGCGCAGGGCGGCGAGCGAGCGGACACGGGTCGAGTCGTCGCTGTCGAGGGCAGTCTTGACGCTAAGGCGACCCTGGCGGCGATCGTCGCGCGCGCCGAGGCGGCCGGCCGGACGTGCCGCACCGGGCTTGCCGGGGGTACCGCGACGGCCTTCTTCCTCGTCGTCGACGATCGGCGTGACGCTGCCGGGCAGGCGACCGGCGGGGGCGGCCTTCTCCTCGGGCGGACGCAGGGCAGCTTCGGCCTCGGCCTTCTTCTTGTCCTCGAGCCGCATCTTTTCCATCTCGGCGGCTTCGTACTTCGCAGCCTCCTCGCGGACGCGGGCTTCCTCCGCCATGCGCATGCGGTCTTCATCGGCCTGGCGCAGCAGGGCAGCCTGGCGCTCCTGGCGGGTCAGCATGTCGGGCACGATGGGGCCGGACGGACGACGCTCGGGCGGACGCGGCGTCGCGCGAGCCGAGCGATAGGGTGGCGCAGGGGTGCGCGGCGTCGGCGTCGCGGCAGGCGCAGCGGCAACCGGCGCAGGGGCTGGTGCAGGCGCAGCGGCGACGGGGGCCGGCGTAGGCACTGGTGCCGGTGCAGGCTCGGGCGCGGCGGCAACCGGTGCAGGCGTCGGCTCGGGCGCAGCAACGGGCGTGGGCGCTGCAACGGGCTCGGGCGCCGGCGCGGGCTCGACCTTGGCGACCGGAACCGGACGCTCGACCGGAGTGAACATCACCGGCGGAAGGGCAGGGCGGGCCGAGGTGTCGGCAGGCAATGGCCGCGCGTCGACGATCGGTGCGGGCGCCGGGGCCGGTGTGGGCGCGGCGGCAACCGGTGCCGGGGCAGGCGCGGCGACGGGAGCAGGTGCCGCTACCGGCTCGGGCGCAGCGACAGGCGCCTCGACGACGGGATCGCCGGGCCGATGCAGAATGCGCTGGCGCTTGACCTCGACCACGACCTGCTTGGTGCGGCCGTGGCTGAAGCTCTGCTTGACCTTGCTCACTTCGATGGTCTTGCCCAGACCAAGGGGTGCGCGCGTGCCGAGCTTTGGCTTGTTGTCGTCACTCATACGTGAACCTGAAACCCTTCGTCATTCAGCGATGAATCCGTCATCGCGTCTTCGTCATCTTCCGTCGGCGGAATGTCCGCAGGCGGTATAGTCTCGTCTAGCCCACTGTACGCGCGCCAACGCGCTACAGCCGCCGTAACGCGTTCGGCAGCGGCGGTGTCGCAGACGGCGGCGTGTACAACATTTTCGCGTCCCAAGGCCAACGACAATCGCTCGCGACCCAGGGGCAGCACCAGCGTCGGGATTCCCCGCGCCTTGCGCCGCAATTTCTCGGTACCGTCGGTGGCGGCATCGTTGGCGTGGATGAGCAGTTTCGCCCGGCCGCTGTTCAGGGCATCGGCGATCCGCTCGCTACCCCAGATGAGGTGCCCGGCCTTGTTTGCCAACCCCAGGCCGTCGAGTGCACGGCGTTCGAGACCGCTAGCGATGCGCTCGCCGAGGTCGTCGGGTAGCGTGATCGCCTGGGTCTTGAACGCCCGGCGCAGTGCCCCGAGCAGCTTGCCCTTGGCCTGCGCCCCGTCGATCAGCGCGCGGTCTGGTGTCAGCCACGCGCCACGGCCCGGCGCGCGCGCGCCCAAATCGGGCGCGACGACGCCGTCCCCGTCGAGGGCCAGGCGGATCAGGCCACCGCGCGGACCATGATCGCCGCTGATGATACAGCGGCGCTCAGCGGCCTTTGCGGCAGCGACGTCAGCGGCGGTTACAGCCTTGGGGTGCTCATTCTGGGCCATCCGCAGGAGCGACCTCCTGCGTTTCGGCTTCTGGAGCCGCTTCGGCCTTGTCGGCTTCGGCGGCTGGAGCAGCTTCGTCGTCGAACCAGTGCGCGCGGGCCGCCATGATGATACGGTTACCGACTTCGTCACCCAGCTTGAAGGTCTTCAGGATACCAGTGCGCGGGTCGACCAGTTCGTCGGTCGCCAGGTCGCCGAGGTCGTCGAGCGTCTTGACGCCCTTCTGCCCCAGGATGACCAGCATCGCCTCGGTCAGGCCCTCGATCCCGGCGAGTGCGTCCTCGACGCCCAGCTCGGTGCGCTCGGCGCGGGCCTTCGACTCGCGGCGGTCGAGCGCCTCGGTGGCGCGGCTCTGCAACTCGGTCGCGAGGTCGTCGTCGAAGCCCTCGATCGAGGCGAGCTCGTCGAGTTCGACGTACGCGACTTCCTCCAGCTGGCTGAAGCCTTCGGCAACCAGCAGCTGGGCCAGCGTCTCGTCGACGTCCAGCTCGGTCTGGAACATCTCGGACCGCTCGACGAACTCCTTCTGGCGGCGCTCGCTCTCGTCGGCCTCGGTCATGATGTCGATCTGGCGGCCGGTAAGGGCGCTGGCGAGACGGACGTTCTGGCCGCGACGGCCGATCGCCAGGCTGAGCTGGTCGTCGGGGACGACGACGTCGATGCGGTTGTCCTCCTCGTCCATGACCACCTTGGCGACCTCGGCGGGCTGCAAGGCGTTGACGACGAAAGTCGCGACGTCGGGCGACCAGGGGATGATGTCGATCTTCTCGCCCTGCAGCTCCTGTACGACGGCCTGGACGCGGCTGCCCTTCATGCCGACGCAGGCGCCGACCGGGTCGATGCTCGAGTCGCGGCTGATGACGCCAATCTTGGCGCGGCTGCCGGGGTCGCGGGCGACCGCCTTGATCTCGATGATGCCGTCGTAGATTTCCGGGACTTCCTGCGCGAACAGCTTCTTCATGAAGTCGCCGGCGGCGCGGCTGAGGAAGATCTGCGGGCCGCGGGCTTCGCGGCGCACCGACAGGATCAGCGATCGGACGCGGTCGCCAGGGCGCAGGACTTCGCGCGGGATCTGCTGGTCGCGACGGATGACGCCCTCGGCCTTGCCCAGGTCGACGACGACGTGACCGAACTCGGCGCGCTTGACGACGCCGGTGATGATCTCGCCCTGGCGGTCCTTATACTCTTCGTACTGCCGGTCGCGCTCGGCATCGCGGACCTTCTGGACGATGACCTGCTTGGCGGCCATCGCGGCGATGCGCCCGAACTCGATGGGGGGCAGCGGATCGATGATGTAGTCGCCGATCGCCGCATCCGGCTTGAGCTTCTTGCCGTCGGCGATCGAGACCTGCTTGAAGAAATCCTCGGGCTCCTCGACGACTTCGAGAACGCGCCACAGCCGCAGGTCGCCCGACTTGGGGTCGAGCTTGGCGCGGATGTCATTCTCGACGCCGTAACGCGAGCGGGCGGCGCGCTGGATCGCCTCTTCCATCGCCTCGATGACGATCATCCGGTCGATCAGCTTCTCGCGCGCCACTGCATCGGCAATGGCGATCAGCTCGGCGCGGTTGGCGGTGACGCTCGGCGTGGCGGTCGCGGTGGCCATGGTCTAGTCCTCGTCGCTATCTGGGTCGTGGTCGTTCGCCGAACCTTCGAGTGGCTCGTCGTCTTCGAGAATGTCGTCGGCGTCGCTCATGTCGAGTGGCCGGGTGGCGTTGATCAGACGGTTGGTCAGCACCAGCTTGGCACCCGACATTGCCGCGAGCGGCACGCGGATGTCGCCGGCACCGGGGACCGTGACGATCGCCGCGTCGCCGTCGAGACCCTTGATGACGCCGGCGATGTGCTTGCGACCGTCGAGCGGCGCGGTAAGCTTGACGCGCACGTCATGCGTCTTCCAGTCGTCCCAGTCGTGCGGCCGGGTCAGCGGACGGTCGATGCCGGGCGACGACACCTCCAGCGCATATTCCTCCTCGATCGGATCGACCTCGTCGAAGATGTCCGACAGGCGGCGGCTCAGCTTGGCGCAGACGCCGATGCCGAGCTGGCCGGTGGCGGGGTCCTCGGCCATGATCTGGAGCGTCGCGGAACCCTTGCCGCCCTTCAACTGGACGCGCACGAGAGCGAGCCCCATGTCGGCAACGACAGGTTCGATCAGCGCGAGCAGGGCAGCTTGGTCGGTCAAATCAACAGCATCCGAACATAAACGATGGCGGCGGCGGCCGGAACGCTCCGGACCGACCTTACACCGGAATAACCATGTGGAAGATGACGGCGATATAGTCGCTTGGGGCGCCGGGGGCAAGCGGTCTGGCGCAGTGCGTCGTTACGGCGGACGCGGCGGCTCAGGCGTCCGATCGGGCGCGGGGGCGGAACAGCAGCGGCGCGACGGGAACGCCGTCGGCGACCAGGCTGGCGGCTTCGGCGCGCGTGGCCTCGCCGTAGATGCCGCGCTGCGGGGTTTCGCCTTCGTGCATCGAGCGCGCCTCGCTGGCGAAATCGCCGCCGACATAGTCGCAATTGGCCTCGACGCTCGCCTGCGCCTTGGCCAGCGTTGCCAGTGCGGCCTTGACCTGCATCGGGCTCGGCGTGACGGCGCGATTACCCTTCGACGGTACCGCGGGCGCCATTACCGCCTTGGCGATGCCTGAGTCGCCGCAGATCGGGCATTCGATCAGGCCGCGGCCGAGTTGCGCCTCATAGTCGCCGGTCGAGCCGAACCACGCTTCGAAGACATGGGCGTCGGTGCAGCGCAGGTCGAAGACGATCATGCCGGCAGCGCGAAGCTGCGCGCGTTCGCCAGCGCCGGGATCCGCCCGCGGGCTGCCGCGACCGCGTCGAGGTCGATGTCGAGCACCGCCAGCCCGGGGGCCTCGCCCATGTCGAGGAGCACTTCGCCCCAAGGGTCGACGACCAGCGAATGACCATAGGTGGCGCGGCCATCCTCATGCTCGCCGGTCTGCGCGGCGGCGACGACGAAGCTGCCGGTTTCGATGGCGCGGGCGCGGAGCAGGATGTGCCAATGCGCCTTGCCGGTCGGGCGGGTGAAGGCCGCAGGGACCGCGATGAGCTCGGCGCCGGCACCGGCCAAGGCATTGTACAGCGGCGGAAAACGCACATCGTAGCATACCGACAAGCCAAGCCGGGCCCAGGGCGTGGACGTCACCACAGCCTGCCCGCCCGGGGCATAGCCGGACGACTCGCGGATGCGCTCGCCGCTCGGCAGGTCGACATCGAACAGGTGGATCTTGTCGTACCGGGCGATGATCGCGCCGGTGTCGTCGATGACGAAGCCGCGGTTGACCGGCAAGTCCGCCGACTCCGCCGCCAGGACTGCCAGCGACCCGAGATGCACCCACAGGCGATGCTTGGCGGCTGCCTCACGCACCGCCGCCAGCACGACGTCGTCGGCTTCCGACCTGACCGCCGCCCGCATCCGATGACGGTCACGATCGAGCATCCCGCTCATTTCCGGTGTGAACAGCAGTTCGACGCCGGCTGCCGCGGCCTCGCCGATGCTTTCGACGAGCTGCCCGGCGCTGACCGCCGGTGAAATACCGGTGGTGGTCTGCAGGACGCCGATCCTGAGCGGCCTCACGCGTTGAGCAGCGCGTCGAGCTTGCCGGCCCGCTCCAGCGCCGCAAGATCGTCGCTGCCGCCGATGTGCCGGTCGCCGATGAACACTTGCGGGACCGTGCTCGCGCCGCCGGAGCGCGCCAGCATCTCGGCGCGGCGGGCGCCGCCCATGCTGATGTCATACTCCTCGAACGCCGCGCCCTTGGACTTCAGCAAGGACATCGCGCGGGTGCAATAGGGGCAGAAGAATTTGGTATAGACTTCGATCTTAGGCATTTACGCACCTCTCCTTTCAAGCGTCGCGCACAACCCGGGCCCAGGTCAAGACATGGACCGAGGTTGCGCCCGCCCTGAGCAGAACGCGCGAACAGGCTTCGACGGTTGCGCCGGTGGTCAGGACGTCGTCGATCAGCACAATCCGCCTGCCCGTGATCGCCGTTGGGCGGGCGACGCGGAAGGCGCTGCGGACGTTCTCGGTGCGCTGGCGGCGGTTCATGCCGCGGCTCAGCCGGGTCCGCTTGACGCGTTTCAGGCCGTCGACCAGCAGCGGTGTTCCGGTCCGTCGGCCGACCAGCCGGGCCAGTAGAGCCGCCTGGTTGAAGCCGCGCTGCCACAGCCGCGAGCGGTGCAGCGGTACCGGCACCAGCAGCGAGTCGGGACCGAGCCAGTCCATGCCGACCCGCGCCAATTGCGGCGCCATCAGCCGTGCAAGATGCTGGCGGTCGCCGTGCTTGAAGCCGAGCAGCACCGGGCGCGCCGTGCCATCATAGGCAAGTGCTGAGCGCGCCGTGGTGTAGCGCGGCGGCTTGAGCAGGCAGGCGCCGCACTCGCTGGCGTCGCCGAGGTCGTGCGCGAAAGGCAGGCCGCAGCGAGCGCACCAGGGGGCTGTCAAAAAGCGCAGTCCGGCCCAGCATCCCGCACAAAAACTGCCATCGATCCGGACGACGTCGCGGCAGGCCGGGCAGCGCGGCGGTAACAGGACGTCGAGCAGCCAATTGGCGGCGACCGCTCCGCCGCGAGCAAGGATGCGCAGTCCCGACGTTCCTGCCTGCGCAACTGCCCCGGGTTCCATGCGTCAGCCTAGGCGGTTTCCCGATGCGCCACCATGGGCTAGGCGGGAGCATGTCGTCCGCGATCTTTGACCGGCGGGTCCGCCGCCGCCACGCCGAGCGGGCCGCGCCGACGCTGGCGAAGCATGATTTCCTGCGCAATGCGCTGGCCGACGACCTCGCTGAGCGCCTGACCGGGATCGCGCGCAAGTTCGAGCGGGTGCTGGATCTCGGCGGGACGATGGGCGACCGGATCGCAGCGCCCCTGCTGGTGAGATGCGGGCTCGTCGCAGCCGCCGGATTGTCGGTGGTCGGTGACGAGGACCGGCTGCCGTTCGCCGACGCCAGCTTCGACCTGATCGCCTCGGCCGGTGTGCTGCAGGGTGTCGGCGACCTGCCGGGGGCATTGCTGCTGGCGCGGCGGGCGCTGGTGCCGGATGGACTTTTCATTGCCAGCTTCTTCGGCGGGGCGACGCTCGGCGAATTGCGCGCCGACCTGTTGGCGGCCGAGAGCGACCTGACCGGGCGGGCGGCGGCTCGCATTGCCCCGATGGTCGACCCGCGTGAGGCGGCGGCCCTGCTGCAACGCGCAGGCTTTTCGCTGCCGGTCGCCGACGTGGACTCACTGGTGGTCAAGTACGACAGCCTGTTCGCGCTGATTAAGGATGTGCACGGCACCGGCGACGGCAACGCGCTGTCGGACCGCGTGCCACTGCGGCGCGATGTGCTTGCCGATGCGGCAAGACGGTTCGGCGAGCGCGCCGATGCGGCGGGCCGGGTCGCGGTGACGGTGCAGGTCATTACACTCGCCGGCTGGGCGCCGATGGCACCGCTGCTCACTGCTCCCCCTCCCGGAACGGGAGGGGCTGGGGTGGGTCTCCCACAAGGTCGGCAGCTAGAGCTTATGCCAAGTCCCACCCCCGACCCCTCCCGTTCCGGGAGGGGGCAGTAGGAGCCTAGAGTAACGCGTCCAGCAGCCCGAGCAGCGGACGATCCGCCGGGGGCATGTCCAGCGAGAACAGCTCGGGTACCCGCAGCCACTGCAACGCCTGTCCCTGCTGCCCGGCAGGAACGCCGCGCCAGCGACGGCAGACGAACAGCAGCAGGATCAGGTGGAACTCGTCATAGGCGTGGCTGGCGAACCCGGCAGGTGCCAGGCACGAGGCGCTGGTATCGACGGCCAGTTCCTCGGCAAGCTCGCGGACCAGGGCTGCTTCTGGGGACTCGCCGGGCTCGATCTTGCCGCCGGGGAACTCCCAGCGGCCGGAGAGGTGCTTGCCGGGTGGGCGCTCGGCGACGAGGATGCGGCCATCGGCATCGACCAGCGCCGCCGCGACGACGTACAGCAGCGGCAGGCCGGCGACCGTCGCCGGGCAGGGGCAGTCGATGTCGGTCAGGCGGCGCGCCCCATTTCGATGAACTTGGCGCGGCGGCTGCGGCGCAGGTCGGCGGGCTTTTGTTCGTCGAGCCGGGCGAGTTCTGCTTCGAGCGTGTCGCCGAGAGCTTGGATCGCCGCGGCCGGGTCACGATGGGCACCGCCCAGCGGCTCGGGAACGATGGTGTCGACGACGCCGAAGCGGGTCAGGTCGGCGGCGGTGATGCGCATCGCCTCGGCGGCCTCGGGTCCGCGTTTTTCCTCGCCACGCCACAGGATCGAGGCGCAGCCCTCGGGCGAGATGACGGCATAGATCGCATGCTCGAACATGATGACGCGGTTTGCCGCGGCCAGCCCGACGGCGCCGCCGGACATCCCCTCGCCGACGATCGCGGCGATCATCGGGACAGGCAGGTCGAGGCAGGTCTGGGTGGCGCGGGCGATCGCCTCGGCCTGGCCGCGCGCTTCGCCGTCGAGGCCGGGAAAGGCGCCGGGGGTGTCGATCAGGGTGATGACCGGAATGCCGAAGCGGCCCGCCAGCTCCATCAGCCGTGCCGCCTTGCGATACCCTTCGGGGCGGCCCATGCCGAAGTTGTGCTTGACCCGGCTGGCGGTGTCGGCACCCTTTTCATGCCCGATGATCATGACCGAGCGACCCCGGAAACGACCGATGCCACCGATGATCGCGGCGTCCTCGCCAAAGCTGCGGTCGCCACTCAGCGGGGTGAAGTCAGTGACCAGCAGCGCCAGATAATCCTTGAAGTGCGGACGCTCCGGATGCCGCGCGACCTGGGTTTTCTGCCACGGCGTCAGCTTGGCGTAAGTGTCGGACAGCAGCGACCTTGCCCGGTGCTCGAGGCGCTGCGCCTCGGCAGGATCGGAAGCGTCGGCACGGAGCGCTGCGGCGCGCGTCTCCAGATCGACGATGTCTTTTTCGAATTCGAGAGCGGCAACCATGGCGGCGGGGTTAGGACCGGCGCTGGCCAGCGTCAAACCTTTACGGTCGAACGCTGTCGCAAGCGTGCCTAGAACGCCAGTCGCGGAGCGTCCGCGACGCGGGTATCCAGGCCTGGATCCGGACCGATCAGGCGCTCGTAGTCGGCCTCTGGACCGCCATACGCGTCGCCGGCGAGCCGCAGCAGACCCTGGCGGTCGAGGATGCGGATAACGCCGCGCTTGGTCTCGACGATCTGGGCGCTCTCCAGCGACTGCAGCGCTACGGTAACGCCAGCACGGCGAACGCCCAGCATCAACGACAGCTGCTCGTGCGTCAGGGCGACCAGTCCGCCGATCGAACGGTCGTCGCACATCAGCAGCCAGCGCGCGAGCCGCTCCTCGATCGTGCGGGTGGCATAGGCCAGCGAAGTGCCGGCAATCTGCAGCGCGAAACATTCGGCGTAAGCGAGCAGCAGGCGCTCAAGCGTCCGGCTCTGCTCGATCGCGCGGCGCAGGTCCTCGACCCTGATGCGCAATCCGGTACCCGGCAGCTGCATGAAGCAACGCAGCGGGATAGCGTCGATACCGTGGATCGTCGCGGTCGACACCAGACCCTCATGGCCAACGACGCCAACCTCGGCCTGGCTTCCCGACTGGGTCGTAGCGACTACCGATGCGAGGCCGGACAGGAGGAACCAGCTATGGCGCAGGGGTTCGAAGGGCTCGATCAGCGTCTGACCCTTGGGTAGTTCTACTTCGGTTAAATAGCTTGCCAGGAGCCCGTAGTCAGCGGCGTTCATCGTGCGCAAAAGCCGGTTGGCAACCTTGGTCCGATTAGTCATTCACGGCCGAATATTTCCTTTGGCTGCGGGAGCGCACGCGGCGAGCTTTGGCTCTCGCATGACCATGGCGCAGCGTCGGCGCGGTTGCGTACCGATTCATGAACGGTACTGCGCGCGAAATCGCCGAATAGCGAATCATAACCAGTAATTGTTGCCATCTCGCCAGTCATGCTGAGCCTGATCGCCGATTTCAACCGGCTTTGATCGAACAGCCGTCTGTGGATAACCGTTCCACGGCTTGCGATTGGCGGGCGCAACCTGTCTGAAACCATTCTACTTTGTCCGAACGTTACGTTTTCGTACGAACTGCGCGCAAGTCGATCACGATTACTGTGTGCGCATTCGTACAGAGTGCATATTCACCTGCTACAGGGATTTTTTTGTAATCAGGTAATGGCAGGTTCAAAAGGGCTAGATGGGCGCGGCTGGCCGGTTCAGCCGCGTCTGGTGGCGATCCACGCATCAATCTTTTCTTCCAGTACTTTCATCGGCAAGGCACCCGACATCAGTACCTGGGCGTGAAATTCGCGCACATCGAACCTTGTTCCAAGCGCGGCCTCGGCGCGGGTGCGCAGGCGGCGAATGGTCAACTGGCCGACTTTGTAAGCCAATGCCTGCGATGGGATGGCAATGTACCGCTCGACCTCGGCGGTGACATCGCTGCGGCCCATCGCGCTGTTGTCGAGCATATAGGCGATCGCCTTGTCGCGGCTCCAGCCTTGAGCATGGATCCCGGTGTCGACGACGAGGCGCATGGCGCGCAAGATCTCGTCATTGAGGTGCCCGTAATTCTGGTACGGATCGGTGAAGAAGCCGAGCTCGTAGCCGAGGCTTTCGGCGTACAGCGCCCAACCCTCGACGAAGGCGGTATTGCCGCCGAAGCGTTGGAACGCCGGCAGCGCCGCGTTCTCCTGCGCCAGGCTGATCTGGAAATGGTGTCCGGGAATGCCTTCGTGCAGGAACAGCGTCTCGAAGCCCCAGGTGAAGCGCGAGGGCAGGTCATAGGCGTTGTAATAGAAGATGCCCGGCCGCGAACCGTCAGGCGTACCCTGGTTGTACGAGCCCGCAGCTTCGGTTTTTTCCTTGAACGCCGGCACTGGGCGGATTTCCAGCGGCGACTTGGGGATCGTCGCGAAGTCCTTGCCGACGACAGCCAGCACACGCTTGTCGATCGCGTAGAACTCGTCGCGCATCGCCTCGCGGGTCTTGGGTGCAAAGCGCGGGTCGGTGCGCATGAAGACGAAGAATTCCGCCAGGCTGCCCTTGAAGCCGGCCTGTGCCTTGACCTTCTCCATCTCCGCATGGATGCGCTTCACTTCCGCCAGGCCGATGGCGTGGATCGCCTCCGGTGTCATGTCGGTCGTCGTCGTCGCGGCCACCAGATAGCGGTACAGCGCGGCACCACCGGGCATCTGGCCGAGACCGACGCTGTCGCGAGCCTTGGGCAGATATTCGTTCTTGATGAAGTCGCGCAGCTTGGCCTGCGCCGGGTTCAGCTTGTCGCGAATGAAGGCGGCGTACGCTGCCGTCAGCCGGCTGCGATCGGTCGCCGGCACCGTGTCCGGAAAGTTGAGGACAGGCTTGTAGAAGATGCTGGCTTCGACGGTCGGCGGCAGCAGCGCGTCGAGCTGCGAGACGACGTTGGACATCACCAGCTTTGGATTGACGATGCCGTCGGCCATTCCCTGTCGCATCCGGGCGATGGCGCGGTCGATGTACACGACGTACCCGTCGAGCCGCTTGAGGTTGTTCTCATAGTCCGCGACGGTCTTGAACGGCGCTGATCCTTCGCCGGACGACAGATCGGGAATGAACGTCTGGAAGCCGGCAAAATGGTCGACCGGGCGTTCGTTCGAAGCCTTGAGCAGGGCGGGAGCAAAGGCCCTCAGGCCCATCTCCGTCTGATATTCGAAGACATCGTAGGAAATGCGGTCGTCGGCATTGAGCTGGTTGCGATCGATCCTGTGCAGCGCCGCGAGGTCGGCCTCGGCAGCGGCTTTCTCGGCCGCGAAATACGCGTCGGTGATATAGTCGCCAAGCTGGTCGGCGTAGCGCGGATCGCCGCGGAACAGCGCCTGGACGGGATTGCGCCGCATCTGTGCTTCGTCACTGGCTGCAAACAATGCCTTGAGCGCGGCCGATGGCGCGACGGCCGGGGCAACGGTGGCAGCCGCAGCGGGAAAGCCCAGAGGCAGGGCAGCGCCGATCAACAGGCCGGCAAGCAAGCGAACGAACATCAAATACTCCGGGATGGGTGCAGGCGGCATAAAGCAGGTTTCTGGCCGGTGAAACTCACCGCGCGATAAAAGTGCACCGATCGTGATGTTTCCCACCTTGCCGAGCGGCCGGCATCAAGGCCGCTTGCGCCGTCTCGCGGCTGGCAGCATGGTCGTTACGGACGGTACGCCTGGGGAGGTTGCATTTGCGTCTTCACCGCAAGATTCTCGGAGCGTTCGCGGCACCTTGCCTGCCGCTCGCAGCGGTCGGCCTGCCGACGGTGGTGTACCTGCCACCCTATTATTCCAGCGAGCTGGGGCTCAGCCTGTCGGCGGTCGGACTGATCTTCCTGGTCGTGCGGCTGATCGACATTCCGCTCGATCCGCTGATCGGCCACGCGATCGACCGCACGACGACGCGCGTCGGCCGGTTCAGGCCTTGGCTGGCGGGCGGCACGCTGGTCCTGATGGCGGGAGCGGTGGCGGCCTATCTAGCAGCCCCCGGAATCTCGGCTGGCGCGGCGCTGGCGGGGTTGCTGCTGTTGTATGTCGGTTATTCGGCGGTGATGGTGGCGCAGACCGCCTGGGGCGCGACGCTGACCGACGATTATCACGAGCGTAGCCGGGTGTTCGGCTGGTGGATGCTGGTGACGCAACTCGGCATGCTGGTCGTGCTGGCGCTGCCGCCGCTGCTGGCGCGGCTATATCCCCAGGCCGGCACGGCGCCCGGCATCCATGCGATGGGCTGGCTGGTGATCGCCGGCGCGCCGCTGACCATCGCACTGATGTTTCTGCTGGTGCGTGAGCGACCGCGGCTGAAGGACCATGCGCCACGGCTGACCGACCTGCTGGTGGTGATGCGCAACCCGTTGATGCGGCGGCTGCTGGTCGTCGACTTGATCGCCAACCTCGCGCCCGGGATCGCCGGCGCGCTGTTCCTGTTCTTTTTCGAGGCGGTGAAGGGCTATCCCGCGGTCCAGGCATCGTCGCTGCTGCTGGTCTATTTCGTCTTCGGCATGCTCGGCATACCGCTGTGGACATGGCTGGCGCGGACGACGTCGAAGCATCGGGCGATTGTCTTCGCGCTGGTCTTCTATGCCGCGACGCAGACTGCGACGGTGCTGCTGCCCGCGGACAATTGGGGGCTGGCGGCGATCGGCATGGCGCTGGCCGGGTTGCCCTATGGCGCGACGATGTTCCTGCTGCGCGCCATGCTCGCCGATGTCTCGGATGCGGAGACACTCGCCTCCGGGCAGGAGAAGACCGGGCTGTTCTACGCCGCAGCGGTGGCGGTGCAAAAGCTCGGCTATGCGATCCCGGTCGGGCTGACTTACCCGGTGCTGGCGTGGCTGGACTTCGAGGCAAAGCTGGGTACGGCGAACAGCGCCAGCGCGATCGACGGGCTGACGCTGTTATTCACCTTGCCACCGGCGCTGTTGGCGCTGACTGCCGCCTGGGTGGTCAACGGCTGGCCCCTCGACGCGCGCGCCCATGCCGCCAACGCCGCGGCGCTCCGAGGCTAGGGGATCAGCCGGTCGGCGCGAAGTGCGGCGAAAAGGTCGAAGAACGCATCGTCGGTCGGCTGGTAAGCAGTGAATCCTAGGCGGCGGCTTTTCGACATGTCGGTGACCACCTCGACCGGCCGGCCAAGGTCGGCGTCGGTGTGCCAGGGCGAAACCAGGCGGTCGAGATCCGCCTCGGCCAGCCCGTCACGTTCGGCGATGGTGCGCCAGATCGGGGCATCATCGGCCATCTGCTGCTCCAGCGGCACGATGCTGCCGTCGAACGGCGCGGCCTCGACGCCGAACCATTCGGCGATGCGGCCCCACATCCAGCTCCAGCGGAAGACATCGCCGTTGACGACATTGAACGCCTGGTCGCGTGCGGCCGGCGTGGTTGCCGCCCACAGCAATTGCCGGGCGAGCAGCCGGGCGTCGGTCATGTCGGTCAGGCCATCCCACTGCGTTGCAGAGCCCGGAAAGCGGAAGGGTCGCCCGGTCTCCCGGCAGATCGTCGCGTAGACGGCCAGCGTCGTGCCCATGTTCATGGCGTTGCCGACCGCCTTGCCGATGACGGTATGCGGGCGGTGGACGCTCCAGCCAAAGCCGTCGCGGGCCGCCGCAGCGAACACCTCGTCCTCCTGCGCGTAATAGAAGTTCTCGATATCGAGCCGACCCTGCGTCTCGCGGAACGGCGTCTGCGGCAGCACGCCTTTGCCATAGGCCTCGAATGGCCCGAGGTAGTGCTTGAGGCCGGTGACCAGCGCGACGTGGCGCGTGCTGCCGCCGCCACGCAGCCCGTCGAGCAGGTTGCGGACCATTGCCGAATTGACGCGGATATTCTCCGCCTCGCTGTCCTGACGCAACCAGGTGGTGATGAACACCGCATCGGGCCGCACCTCGGCCAGCGCCGCTGCCGTCGCCGCGGCATCCTGCAGGTCGGCCACGACCGGCAATATGCCCGCCTGCGCCGCCGGTCGCCGTGCCAGCCCGTGGACGGTCCACCCCTGTTCGTTCAGCAGCGTTGCGGTTGCGCTGCCGACGATGCCGCTCGCGCCGACGACCAATGCCGTTCCGACCATATCGATTTTCCTATGTCGCTGTTTGCGCACCAACGCGCGACATCGGTTTTGCGACCAGTCGGATCGATCAGCCCAGCGCCGCCCGTGCCTGGTTGGCGAGGTGCGCGAGCATCGCAGTGGTCACCGGACCACCGCTGCGCGCCCGCGATACCGGTCCGGCAACGCGCGTCACGCTCGTCGCATTCGCCGCCAGCCAGCTATCGACCGAGGCCACCGGATCGCCGCCCGGCTCGACGATACGCTTCATCAGGTCGAGGCGGAGCTGCTCGAAGTCGCGGACCAGACCGGCCTGGAGCAGGCGCTCCCACGGGTCGGCGGGGGTCAGTGCCGCCGCCGCGCCCTTGGCCCAGTCAAGCCCGAGCGCCTCGCCGAGCGCGGTATAAGCGCGCGCCGCCGCCGCCTCGTCGATGCCGAGATCCGACGACAGCAGGCCGACACCGACCGCACCATCGAGGGCGTTGATCCGCAGCAGTTGATCCGAGACATCGGCCGGCGTCGATTGAGCCTCGAGCCGCGCCCGCATCCGGTCGATCTCGGCTCGCGGCTCGGGTCGCAGCAGGTCGAACACCGTCGCGCCCATGCGGTCGACGCCCGGACGCAGCCGCTCGACGAGTGCCGAAGCGCCAAGACCGCCGCTCGAACGGATCAGGTCAGCCATCTGGGTCCGCAGCGCAGCCACCGCATCGACGTGCAGGTCGAGCTGGACCGGCCCGGGGACCGCGCTGGTATCGATCGCCGCCCACAAGGTCCGGAAGTCGAACAGCGCGCGCGCCGCCACAAACGCGCTGGCGACCTCGTCGAGCCCGACGCTCATCTCTTCGGCCAGCTCGAACGGCAGCGTCAGCCCGCCGCGATTGACCAGCGCGTTGGCCAGCTTGGTCGCGATCAACTCGCGGCGCAGGCGGTGGCCGTCGATCGCGGCGGCGTATCGCTCCTGCATCGCACGGGGAAAGGCGGCATGCAGGTCGGGAACCAGCAGCGCGTCGTCGACGACCGGGCTGGCGACCAGCGCGTCGTAGACGGCCATCTTGGCATAGGCCATGACCACCGCCAGTTCGGGCCGCTCGAGTGCGCCCCCGGACCTCCCACGCTGCGCCAGCACCTCGTCGGAGGCGAGCCCCTCGACGCTGCGGTCGAGCTTGGCGGCGCTGGCCTCCAGCGTCTGGATCAGGCGAATGTGTGCGGGCAGGGCAGGGTTGCCGCCACGCTCGGCGATGCTCAGCGCCTGGGTCTGCAGCGTGTTGTCGCGCAGCACGAGCGCCGCGACATCGTCGGTCATCTCGACCAGCAGCGTATCGCGATCGGCCTCGCTCAGTCGCCCGGCCGCAATCTCCGGGTTGAGCGCGATCTTGATGTTTACCTCGTTGTCCGAGCAATCGACGCCGGCGGAGTTGTCGATGAAGTCGGTGTTGAGCCGCCCGCCATGCGCTGCGAACTCCAGGCGGCCGGCCTGGGTGAGGCCCAGGTTCGCACCCTCGCCGATGACCTTGGCGCCGACCTCGGAGCCGTTGATGCGGTGCGCATCGTTGGCGCGGTCGCCGACCTCGGCATTGTTCTCGTCGCTGGACTTCACATAGGTGCCGATGCCACCGAACCACAGCAGGTCGACGGGGCTGCGCAGGATCGCGGTAATCAGCTGCGAGGGCGAGCAGGTGTCGGTAGCGATGCCCAGTGCGGCCTTGACCTCGGCCGAGATCGGGATCGACTTGAGGCTGCGCGGAAAGACGCCGCCGCCCTGGGAGATCAACGACTTGTCATAGTCGTCCCACGACGAGCGGGGCAGGGCGAACAGGCGCTCGCGCTCCTTGAAGCTGACCTCGGCATCGGGCGTCGGGTCGAGGAAGATGTGGCGGTGATCATAGGCGGCGAGCAAACGGATGCTGCGGCTCAGCAGCATGCCGTTGCCGAAGACGTCGCCCGACATGTCGCCACAGCCGACGACACGCACCGGATCGCTCTGCACGTCGACGCCGAGTTCGCGGAAATGACGTGCGACGGAGATCCAGGCGCCCTTGGCGGTGATCGCCATCGCCTTGTGATCATAGCCGTTCTTGCCGCCGCTCGCGAAAGCGTCGCCGAGCCAGAAGCCGTGGTCGAGGCTGATCTCGTTGGCGATGTCAGAGAAGGTCGCGGTGCCCTTGTCGGCCGCGACCACCAGATATGGATCGGGCGCATCGTGGCAGATCACGCTCGCCGGCGGCACCACGCCACCCGCTGCATCGAGGTTGTCGGTGATCGACAACAGCGCGCGGATGTAGATCCGGTACGCCTCCGTGCCCTCCGCCAGCCAGGCGTCGCGATTGGTCGGGCTGGGCAGCATCTTGGGGTAGAAGCCGCCCTTCGAGCCGGTCGGCACGATGACGGTGTTCTTGACCTTCTGCGCCTTGACCAGCCCCAGCACCTCGGTACGGAAATCGTCGCGGCGGTCGGACCAGCGCAGGCCGCCGCGCGCGATCGGCCCGGCGCGCAGGTGGATGCCCTCGACCCGCGCCGAGAAGACCCAAATCTCCCGGAACGGGACCGGCGGCGGCAGGTCGGGCACCAGCGCGCTGTCGAGCTTGAAGGCGAGCGCTTCCGGACCGCCGGGTACGAAGGCGTTGGTGCGCAGGGTGGCCATGACGACACTGCGGTACAGCCGCAGGATGCGGTCGTCGTCGATCGCGGTGACCGCTGCCAGGCCGGCCTCGATCCGCGCCGCAATGGCGTCGGCCGCCGCGTCTCGGTCGGCGATCTCAAGCGCGAACCGGGTCCGGAACAGCGCCACCAGTTCGTCGGTCAGCGCCGGATAGCGCCGGAGTGCGTCGACGACGGTCTGCAGGCCATAGGCGACGCCGGTCTGGCGTAGGTAGCGGAAATAGGCGCGCAGCCAACCAGTGGTCTCGGCATCCAGCCCGGCACCGATGACCAGCGCATTGAAAGCGTCATTCTCCTGCTGGCCAAGCAGCACCGCCCGCAGGGCAGGCTCGACCCGCAGCTTCAGTTGCTCGATGTCCAGCGCCAGGCCGTCGGGCGCTTCCAGCAGGAAGTCGTGAATCCAGCCGAGCTTGCCGCCAACCAGGTCGAACGGGAACTCCTCGATGACCCGCAGGCCAAAGTTTTCCAGCACCGGTACCGCATCGGACAGCGGGATGATCGCACCGACACGGAAAATCTTGAGGCGCAGCTGGTTCGGCGCGTCACCGTCGCGCCGGTACAGGTCGACCGCACGCTCGCTCTCGTCGCCGAGTTCGGACAGGTGGACGGCATCGGCGGCGGCTTCGGTCGCCGTGTACTGGGCGCGGTAGCTCGCAGAAAACGCCTTGCCATAGGTCAGCGTCAGGCGTGCCGCCCGAGCCGGACCGGCGGTGTCGATCAGCGCCGTCTCCAGCGCCTCGTCCCAGCCGCGCACCAGCACGTTGAGCCGGCGGTCGAGATCGGCTTCATCGACATTGGCGCCACCGGTCGAGACGTCGACGATGTAATGGACGCGGGCCAGTCCCTCGGCGCGCAGCTCGACTTCATAGCGCAGCAGGCGCCCGCCGAGCGTCTCGGTCAGCATCCGCCCGACCGCCTCGCGCATGCCCTGGTCGTAGCCGTCGCGCGGCACATAGACGAGCACGGAGACAAAGCGCCCGAATGGGTCGGGACGGGCGAACAGCTTGGGACGCGGCCGGTCGAGAAGGGACAGCAATCCGAGCGCCATCGACTGCAAGCGGACGCCACCGACCTCGAACAGCTCCTCGCGCGGGAAGCTCTCCAGGACGTGGATGAGTGCCTTGCCGGTATGCCCACCGTGCGAAAAGCCGAGCGCGTCGATGACCTCGCCGACCTTGCGACGCAGCAGCGGCACCTGCCGCGGCGACACCGCCAGGGCATGGCTGGTGAACAGGCCAAGGAAGCGCGTTTCGCTGATCACTCGCCCGGCGCGGTCGAAGCCCTTGACCGCGATCAGGTCGGCGTTGACCCGGCGGTGCACGCGGGACACGGTACCGGCCTTGGTGATGAGCAACGGGTCGGGCTTGGCGAGCAGGCGCTTCAAGCTGGCCGGCGGCGTCGCGTCGGTGCCGTTCCACAGCGGATAATCGGCGTCGCGCAGCACGCCCAGTCCGGGCTCTGCCGACGGCTCGAACATCGGATCGTCGAGGTCGCCGCCCAGCCCATACCGGCGCGCGCCGAGCAGCGTGAAGTTGTTATTTGCCAACCATTCCAGAAATGCCACCGCCTCGGCGGCTGCATGCGGCGCCACCGGCGGCGGGTTCTCGATCAGCGCCTGCGTCGTGGTCCGCAGCAGCGCCAGCATCTGCGGCCAGTCCGCCACCGCGACGCGCACATCCTCCAGCACGGCGCGCAAGTTCTCCATCAGCGCCGTCCGCGCCTTGGCCGAAACCCGCTCGAGTTCGATATAGACGATGGATTCGCGCGTCACGCCGGTCGAAGGCGTGCCGCTGGCCAGCCCGATGATCTCCAGCAATATCCCGTCGGCATCGCGGCGCACATCGACGATCGGATGGAGCAGCCGGTCGATGCCCAGGCCCTCGGCAGTGATCGCCGACGACACCGAGTCGACGATGAACGGCATGTCATCGTTGACGATGGCCAGGCTCAGGCGGCGACGGGCGGCTGGCCCGTCGGTGCTGCCCGGTGCCGGCTCGAGCTGCATCGACACCGTTCCCGCAGCGCGTTCGGACACGGCACCAGCGACGAAGTTCAGGATCGCCTCACGCGCAGCGGCATCGATGCCATCCGCTTCACCGGGCAAAGCGCTGTCGAACAGCGCACAGGCGAGCGCATTTCTCGTCTCCGGCTCGCCGGATCCGCCATTTGCACTGACACTCGTCATGAATTTGCTCCGAACTGGTCGCGGCGCGCTTATGCGTCCGCACCGCGCGCCAGACAACCCGCCGCGAAGGTCCGACGCCAGCGCGACGGCGATCCCATCGACCTGCGCCTAATCGGCGAACACGTCGCGGACCGAGCTTGCGACCTCGCCACCCGTTGTCGCGATCGAACGAAGCAGTTCGGCGCGCAACTGCGCCGTTGCATCCGCGTCCAGCACTTCCTTCCAGCTCAGCACCGCCTCGGCGCCACCATCGACCGGCAACAACACCCCGCGCAGCAGAACGCAGGCCGCTCGCGCCGTACGCACTGCCGCCTCGAACGGCACGACGCGAGGCGCAGCTTTCAGCACGTCGCAGGCATCGCGCAGGCAGGCCGCCAGATCGTCGGCGTCGACCTCCAGCGCGCACGGCCCACACTCCAGCGCAAAGGCAGCAGCCACCGCCGATCCGACCGCAGTAACGCGGGTGCCGCCGCTGTCGAACGCCAGCGTCACCGCATTGTCCCGAAACTCATGCCGGCCAAGCCCGGCGGCAAAGCCCGCAGCGACCCGCGCCGTCAGCCGTCGCTCAGGCCGCTGCACCAGGCTCGGCGGCGGCTCGAACAACGGCTCGCGACGATCCGTCCCGTCGCTTGCTTCATCACCCATCAGGACGCTCCTTCTGCGCCATCATACGGCCACGCCCACCCCAGCTTGCGCCGCGCCGCTTGTATCCCTGCAAAGCCGCTGCTAAAGGCCCCGCTCCCGGGTACGCCGCTTTAGCTCAGCCGGTAGAGCACATCATTCGTAATGATGGGGTCAGGTGTTCGAGTCACCTAAGCGGCACCGGTCTTTCCCTAGGACTTAATCTGGGTGGGAAGCTGGCAACCCAATGACTGAGACGCGTGGCGCTATCCGATTGTGAGGCTAACTGTGCCCGATCAGGGCGTATGGCCACTGATATGCTCCATGACGCGCATTCGGGGAGCCATTGTCCTGGAGCGAGATTCTATGTTCATCGTTTCCCGCCAAATCTAGCTAAGCGGTTTAAGGCTAACTAGCCAGAAAGCGCTCCACCGGGGCAAGCGATCGGGCCGGGTCTTCCTCGAATGGAACGTGGCCGAGGTTCGGCAGGCGTACCAGCGTCGCATGGGGCAGGTGGCGCAAATAGTCAGCCGCGTTGCTGATCGGGATCATGCGGTCCTTTTCGCCCCATAGCAGAAGCGTGGGCGCCTCGACGCGGGCGAGGAGCGGTGCGGGGTCCTGTAGGATCGTCTGGCTGGTCCGCGCCAGGATTGCGGCCCGCACGCCGGGCGCCAGCAGCATGTCGCGGTAACGGGTCAGGGTCGGCTCGCTCAGCGCCTCCGGCCGGGCGTAGGCAGCCGCCAGATTGGCGCGGATCAGTCCGCGCGGCGCGACATAGGGCAGCGCCTGCATCAGGATCGGCACCGTCGGCGGGCGGCCATAGGCGAAGCCCGGGCTGGCGAACCCGTCCGGCGATATCAGTACGAGGCGCGATACTCGCGATGGATGAAACGCAGCGAAGGTCCAGGCAATACGCCCGCCCATCGAATTGCCGACCAGGCTGGCTCGCTCGATCCCGAGCTGGTCCATCATTTCGATGAGGATCTGCATCGCGCGAGCATCGCTATAGTCGCCGGTGGGATCGGCACCGGTCAGGCCGAAACCGGGAAGGTCCAGACGGACGACCCGGAAGCGCGTCGACAATGCCCGCGCCCAAGGCTCCCACGTATCGAGGCTGGCTCCGAAACCGTGCAGTAGGATCACCGCCGGTGCGTCGCGCGGGCCGCTGTCACGCAGGCGCAGGCGCACGCCGTCGACATTGCGGTAGGTGCCCGGATAGGCGGCTTCCAGAGCGGCGCGGGGCTTGTCCGGCGCGTACAGAACGACGGCGAGGCCAACGGCCCCAAGGACAGTCAAACCGGTCGCCCAAGCGACAACCGTCCGCACTCTTCGCCTCAGTCCAGACAATTGCGGTTCCTCGTGCGATGCGGGTCAGAAGACGGCATGATCGCCGCGTTCCGGCGAAGCGGTTCCGTTCAACACTTCCTGGTAGAGGTCGAAGAGCGTCTCGGTTCCGGTCGAAGGCGTAGCCGCCGCATCGTACCGGGCAGTGCGCGGGTCCAGCACCAGCATGGATTCAGTGGCATAATAGCGGCCGATCCGAGCGAGTTCGGCCTTGGCGGCGAGCGACGGTATCATGCGGCCGAGGACCGCCAAGCCGGCGATGACGCCGTCCAGCAAGGCAACCGGCACCGACCGGAACTTCGCTGGGCGCCCGAGCAGCGCGAACAGCGCCTCGCCCTGCTGCCGGGGCGTGATCGCCTCGCCCGGTCCACCGATCGGCAGGATGCGGTTCCAGCGACTGTCATCGTCGATGCAGCCGACGATATACTCGGCAAGGTCGGCGTCGCTGATCGGCTTGCACGCGGTTAGTCGCCCATCCCCGAAGATCAGAAAGGGGCGGCCCTGCCGAACGCGCTCGATCTGGCCGGACAGCGATTTGAAGAATGCAGTCGGCCGCACAATCGAATAGCGCATACCGGAAGCGATCAGCGCTATTTCGAAGGCCAGTTTGGCGCGCTGGAAGGCAAGCTGCGGCTTCTGCACGCAGATCGCGGACAACAGGATGAAGTGACCGACACTGGCTTGCTGCGCCGCTGCCAGCGCGTTCAAATGCGCGTCGTGGTCGATCGCCCATGCATCATCAGGCACGCCGGTGCGCGACGCCAGGCAAGAGATCAGAGCGTCGAAACGTGCGCCGGCGAGAGCATCGCCAGCCCAAGCCGCCGGATCCGTGACGTCGATCGTCCTGACGGTCGCTCCTTCGACCGCCGTCCCCGCCCGCCCGAAGCAGACGACGTCGCAGCCACGCTTTACTAGGGCAAGGGTCACCGCACGCCCGATGGTGCCAGTGGCGCCGAGGACGCATATCCGTAGGCGCTTCGCCGATTGAGGAGGGTCGTTCGTCATTTTTGTTTGTTCGCCGCCCAGAAAGCCACGGGTCAGACACGAAGCCAAGCGTTATGGATGACGCGACGCCCTGTCTTGGATCGATATAGAGGCTACGGTCTTGGTCGAGCAGCGTTGCACCTGACGATAGCCAGCTGGAGTTCAAGGTTGTGCCGGTGATCCGCAAAATCGAAACCTTCAAGGTGCCGCCGCGGTGGCTGTTCGTCCGCATCGAGACGGATGACGGTGCTGTAGGCTGGGGAGAGGCAAGCCTGGAGGGGCATGCCGAGGCCGTGGAGGGCGCTTTCGCGGCGCTCCGTGATCGCTTTATCGGGCACGATCCGGCGCGCATCGAGGACATTTGGCAGATCGCATACCGGTTGGGATTCTATCGCGGTGGGCCAGTGCTGATGTCGGCCCTGTCGGGCCTCGACCAAGCCCTGTGGGATCTGAAGGGGAAGTTGCTCGACGTACCGGTTTGGCAGCTGCTCGGCGGCAGGGTGCGGGATCGGGTTGCCGTCTATGCCTGGATCGGCGGCGACCGCCCGCATGACGTTGCCGAAGCTGCACGTGGCCGGCTGGCGCAAGGCTTCAAGGCGGTAAAGATGAACGCGACCGAGGACCTCGGCTGGCTCGACAGTCCCAAGGCGCTCGACGCCACGGTCGAGCGCGTCGCTGCGGTGCAGGCCGAAGGGCTTGACGTCGGGATCGATTTTCATGGTCGCGTGCACCGGCCGATGGCCAAGCAGCTTGCAGCAGCGGTGCAGCCGCTCCGGCCTTTATTCATCGAGGAGCCGCTGCTGTCGGAAAATCTCGAAGGCATCATCGAACTGTCGCGCCACACGACGGTGCCGATTGCGCTGGGCGAGCGCCTCTACAGCCGCTGGGATTTCAAGCGGATATTCGAGGCCAATTGCGTCGATATCGTGCAGCCGGACCTGAGCCACGCCGGCGGCATTTCGGAGTGCCGTAGGATCGCTGCCATGGCCGAAGCCTTCGACGTGGCAATCGCGCCGCATTGTCCGCTCGGTCCACTGGCGCTGGCGGCATGCATGCAGATCGCACTCACGGCTCCGAATTTCGTCATCCAGGAGATGTCGCTCGGCATCCATTACAACACCGGGGGGCACGACCTGCTGACCTATCTCGCCGATCCGTCGCCGTTCGATGTGCACGACGGGATGGTTGCGGCCCTTGAAGGTCCTGGGCTCGGCATCGTGATCGATGAGGCGCATGTGCGCGAGGCGGCGGGGAGCATGACCGAGACGTGGCGCAACCCGGTCTGGCGAGGACCAGATGGTGCCGTCCGCGAGTGGTGACGACCGAGACTGGCGTCACCAAGACGGCGGGGCGGCGAGCGAACATTCACCCTATGCTTGATCAACGGGCAACCACGGCGCTGGAGGACGCGCGGTTGCGATCCGCGGTCCCGCCCGACTAAACCGAACGTGGACGGCTCTCGATCACGCTGAACAGGCCGACACCGCCGAGAACGCAGATCGTGCCGACGGCCTCGGGCCAGCCAAAGGGCTCGCCCAGCACCATGATCGCGAGGCCGATCGTTACCACCGGGCTGATCGTTGAAACGATGGCGGTGCCTTGCGCGCCGATTCTCCCGGTGCCCGCCGACATCAGGAAGGCGGGAACGATTGTGGCGAACGCGGCGAGTGCCACGATCAGTGCCCAAGCGCCCTGCGGCGGCACGAGCGCCGCTGCGGGGTGCGTCAGAAAGAAGCCGACCAGTGCCGCGACCCCGGCCGCGCTCATTGCGATGGCGGTGAACAGGGATGGCCCGCAACGCATGATCAACTCGCGCGCGAACAGCTGGTACAGGGCGAAGGTCACTGCCGCGATCGCCACGAACGCGCCGCCGATCAGCGCCGCTGTTCCCAGCCGCGTCGGCTCGCCGGCAAACATCACGAACAGGCCGACATAGCTGAGGCCGGCACCCAGCAGCGCGTGCGCGCGAAGGGGATGTCCGAGCAGCAGTCGACCGAACATGATTACCAGGAACGGATAGGTGAACAGGATCAGACGCTCGATTTGCGCATCGAGCGTCTGAAGTCCCTGAAAGTCGAGCCAGGAGGAGACGTAATAGCCGATAATGCCGACGAGCATGGCCAGTCCGATGGTGCGGGCATCGGGCCGGGCCTCCCGTTCCAGTTGCTGCCAGCGATGAGCGCCGACGAGTGCGAACACCGGCACGGCCAACACCATCCGCATCGCGAGTAGGCTCGTCGTGTCGATGCCATAGCGGTAGATCAGTTTGATCAGTACGCCCTTGATCGCAAATAGCATCGCGCCCGCCGCTGACAGAGCGAAACCGGCGACACGCCACAAGGGCGGATGTGGATCGTCCATCTTCAGAAACCGATCGGGTGAAACATCGACAGCAGGCGCAAAGCGGACAGCGCGAGTGGCTCTTTGCTGCGTAGAGTCGACTAGCCGCTCGGAATGGTCCGCGCCAGTATCGAGCTATGTCGCCGCGTTGCTCGCTGTCTCAAACTTGCAGGTCGTTCCTCGCCTCGAACGTGGACATTCCCGCAACTTCCCTGAGCTGCCTTGGCGATAGAGTGTTGAACGGCCTTCGACATTGTTGCCATGATCTGGCGGCCAGACTTGACGGACGGGCGCGGAGATGCCGGCATGAGCCATGAAGGAAGCTGCCACTGCGGGGCGATCCGCATTGTCATCGAAGCCGATCCGGTCGACGCCAGCGAGTGTAATTGCTCGATCTGCCGGCGGACCGGTGCCCTCTGGACTTACAGTCCGCCAGGCAAAGTACAGGTCACGGGGGTGGGCGCAGGCTATGTGCAGGGCGATGCCACCCTGACGTTGTGGCATTGCGAAACCTGCGGCGTCGTCACCCACTGGAGCGCGTTCGATCCAGAGTATAAGCGGATGGGGATCAATCTCAGGTTGTTCGACCCGGAGTTGTGGAGCGCGCTGCCTCGCCGGTTCATCGACGGCGCCAGCTGGTAAGGCGGATACTCATAGACCCGAATGCCTCGTCTTGTGCAGTCCCAACGCCCGCCGTGTTGGGTCACCAGAAGCGTTCGACCTCGAGCAATGAACCGTATGTTGCAGCGCCCTGATCGATCAGCCTGCTGCGGTTCGCCGGGATGCTCCAGGCCTCGGGGCATAGATTGCTCAAGCCAAGTCTTTCAAGGACAAGCCGCCCCGTCACCTGGTCGTTGAGATCGCCGAGGATAGTCTGAAATGTCTCCAACGCGTTTCGGAAGCGCTTGTGGCGGCGGGCTGACTTCTTGGCCGGGTACAGCGATTTAAAGAACTCGGTCGCATAGCGCATTTTCTTGGCGTCGATCCGCACCCGATGTCGATCTTCGTCGGAGAGCTCGGCAAAGTGCGTGCCGTTCTTCTTCAATCGCTTGCGCAAGTGTTCGAGCCGGTGGGTCGCGAAGTCGACGACTAGCGGACTCGTATGTGCCTCGTCCTGGATTCCGAGAGTCAGCCATTCGGCAAGGTCGAGCATCAACCGCCGCGTTCGTGGTGCGGCGAGCGTCTCGCCGACCAGCTTATAGGCACCGGCTCGTTCCGTCTGCAGCCGATCGAGCCCACCGATACCCCTCGCCAGTTCGATCAGCACATCGAGATTGCGCGCTTCGCCCAGGACGCCGGACAACCAGCGTAGTTCGGAGCGCAGTCGGTCGTAGCTCTCATCCTCGATCACCGACTTGAAGAGCGACAGTGCCGAACGCAGCCGACGCAGCGCGACGCGTGCCTGATGCAGCGCGTCGGCATCTCCGGTAGCAATCAGGACGGTCTCGTTGAGCCGGTATTGACGCAGGCACGACCAGGCGATCGTCCGGAATGCCGCTGCCGCCGTCATGTCGCTGTCGAGCATTATCGGATCGGCTTTCGACGAGCTGTCCGATGGCGGCGCCAGCAGCAGATAGCCGCGCTCGGCCTTCGACAGGACACCGAGCCGAACGGCGCCGGCCTCGCCGAGCCGGCGTGCGAGTGCGAACAGTGCGGACAGAGCGCCGCTCTTCAGTTCGAGCTCGATCTCACAGATTGGAGCGGAGACATTGTCGGCGATCACGGTGCCTTGGTCGATGACGAACTCGATTGCCGCATCATCGATCGCCGCGAGCATCTTGGTCCGGGTCACGTCCGAGCGGAACACCGGCACAATTCGCTTCATTGCCTTCTTGCCGAACCTCGCCGTGAGCTCGCTTCGCGCGTCGTCGAGGTCGGGCGTGTCGCCCTCGATCTCGATTTCGCATTCCGGTCGATCGAACAGACCTACGCCGCGACTGGCATCGACCTTGACGGTCTGAATCCGACGGTCGCCGTCATGGCGTACCCGCAACGATACGCCGGCTTGGTACAGCATCTGATCGGGCGTATCGAAATAGACCGATGTCAGCATCGTGGCGTGTACTGCGCCGCTGACTTGCGACGCGGCGGTGGCCAACTGCTCGATGTCAGCCGGCGATACTTCGAGCTTGAGCTCGATTTCACGTCCGATCAGCGCTGCGGCATCGTTGGTCGGCATCCTGACAAGCTCCGGATCACCATTTTATGGGGAGATGCCAGTAAGCTTGACCGTAGCGGGGCGCAACCGGCCCCTTCCGCAAGCCCGGGACTGCCCGACCTATGCGAGCTGCCCGGCGGCCGGAATCGCGAATTTGCGGATCGATCGCATTGGACTTGCGGCGTCGGTCCGATCGGCGATCGCCCGAAAGTCGACGTGCACCTGCGACTTGTCGATATCGAGCAGGACGTAGCCGGCGTTGGTCACGTCACTGTAGCGAATGTGCGCATTGTTGCCGGTGGCGTCGCCGAAGCGACCGGGTGGCGGGGAGGCGGCGCCGAGCGCCGATGTCACGATTTCGGTGCCAACGCGCCGGCCGGTCGCATCGTCGAGATCGTTAAGCCAGAAGGAATGCACGTCACCGCTGAGAACGAGCGCGTTGTTGACGGCGGGCTGCCCTAGCTGCCCGAGGAGGCGTGTCCGGTTGGCGGCATAGCCATCCCATTGGTCGCTGAACACTGCCCGGTGGCCGCCATCGAGGTACAGCGGCGCGAAGAACACCTGCTGGGCGATGACTGTCCATGCCCGGCGGTTGGCAGCAAGACGATCCGCCAGCCATCGCTCCTGGACAGCGCCCATGATTGTCCGTCCCGGCGCAGCGGCATCGGCGCAGCCTTCGAGCCGGACATTGCGGGCGACAGCGGGTGCAGCGCAGGGCGGGTCGCTTCGATATTGCCGCGTGTCGAGCACCGACAACGAGGCGAGATCGCCCCAGTCGAGCGCCCGGTACAGCCTTGGCGACTGTCGTCCGCGCCACAGGCTCGGCCGGATCGGCATGTGTTCGAAATAGGCCTGGTAGGCGGCGGCGCGGCGCGGTGCGAACAGCGCGGCGGGCAGGCCGTCGCGATTGGCCAGATTGGCATAATCGTTGAGCACCTCGTGATCGTCCCAGGTCACCAACCACGGCGCGGCGCGGTGTGCCGCCTGCAAATCGGGATCGGTCTTGTAGAGGGCATGCCGGCGGCGATAGCCCTCCAGGTCACGAGGCTCCGGCGCCCCGAACGCGCGGACCTTCGCCTGGCCCTCGTAGGACTGCTCGTAGATGTAGTCGCCAAGCTGGAGGATCAGGTCGGGGTTCGCCGCGACGATATCGCGATAGGCGCCGAACCGGGCTTGCTCCCAATGCTGGCAGGAGGTCACGGCCAGCCTCAGCGTCGATACCAGGCGCGGAACTGTCGTTGCCCGGCCGGCGGGGCTCGTGGCGCCAAGCGCGTGGAAGCGATACCAGTAGGGGCGCCCCGACGGCAGCGCGCTCACCTCGATATGGACGGCATGCGCGGCCTCGGGGCGCGCAAGGCCGCGCAGCGAGCGGACGATGCGGCGAAAGCCGGGATCGGCCGCAATCTCGCAGCGAACGATGACGGCGCCGGCCTGCAGCGGCTCGGTCGCTGGCCCGACCAGGCGTGTCCAGAGCACGAACCCGTCGAGATCCGGGTCACCGCTGGCAACACCCAGTCCGAACGGATCGACCGTCGTCCGCGCGCCCGGATCGGCCGCAATCGCCGGAACTGCCGATAGAGCCACCATTGCGGCAAGCACCGCGCGGCGGTGCCAAAGCATGGCTGGCGGGGAAAACGTCATGGCCGATCCTATCGCGCGGATATGTCGGCGCGGTGACACACGGCTGCAGCGTCGCGGACATGTCTCGAACCCGTAACACGACTGTCGTGATCGACGTCTAGCGACACGACCATGCGGCGCTACCTCGCCGAAGGATAATAGATGAATTACAAACTGTTGCTCGGCGCCGCCTGCATCGCCGCCGTCCTGCCCACGCTTGGTAACGCCCAGGTGACGACTGCCGGTGAGACGCCCAGCGCCGCGACTGCTAGCGCCGCCGAAGCGGACGCTGCCGATCAGGAAATCGTCGTCTACGGCAGCGGCAAGGTCCGGCAGGAACAGAGCCTGTCGGCCAAGGCTATCGAAATCCTGCCGCCGGGTAGTTCACCGCTCAAGGCCGTGGCGCGGCTCCCCGGCGTCGCGCTGCAAAGCTCGGATCCCTTCGGCAGCTATGAGCTCGGTACCCGCCTGTCGGTACGCGGCTTCAACCAGAGCCAGATGGGCTACACGCTCGACGGCGTGCCGCTCGGCGACATGTTCTACAACAACCATAACGGCCTGCACGTCAGCCGCGCGATCGCTGCGGAGAACATCGCCGGCGTCGACGTTTCGCAGGGTGCGGGTGGCCTCGGCATCGCCTCGACCAGCAATCTCGGCGGCAATCTCGAATTCAGGTCGCGCGCGCCGACGGAGGCATTCGGCGGCGAGATCGATGCGACCTACGGCATGAATGACACGATTCACGTGTTCGCCCGCCTCGACAGTGGGGAACTGCCCAGCGGTACCCGGCTGTCACTCTCGGGCGTGTTCCATGATGCCGACAAGTGGAAGGGCTACGGCAAGCAGACCGACCGGAAGGTCAATGTGAAGCTGCAGCAGGCCATCGGTGACGCGTCGCTGACCGGCTGGGTCAATTATTCGCTTCACAGGGAACGCAACTACGTCGACCTGTCTCCGGCAACCCTGTCCCGGCTTGGGTACGATCTCGACTTTCTCCAGCCGGATTTCGCCACGGCGGTGCTGCTGTCGCAGGTCAGTGCGAACCAGACCGCCAACGCGGCCAAACGCCCCCTACCGTTTCCAACAGCGGGCGTGGTTTTTCCCAGCCCCTACAAGAATGTCAACGATACCTATTACGACAGCGGCGGCTTCCGTCGCGACGTCCTCGGCGCCCTGACGCTCAAGCTGCCGGTCAACGACTGGCTCGATGCGTCGGCGACCTATTATCATCACTACGATCGTGGCAGCGGCGGCATCTATACTCCGGCAGTGTTCAGCCCGGACGGTTTTCCGCTTTCCGTGCGCACCACGGAATATGCGATCAACCGCGACGGCGGCCTCGCCAACCTGACCGCGCGCCTCGGCAATCACACGCTCCAACTCGGCTATTGGCACGAAGACAACAAGGCCAGCACCGATCGCAGTTACTATGCCGTCAGCCAGACCAACCGGCCCGACGTCACCGAGTTGCTGCAAAATCCATTCCGCAGCGACTTCCTGACCGACCTGACCACCGTGACCAACCAGTATTTCGTCAGCGACAGCTGGCAGCTCGGCGATGCACTGACGGTCGCCGGCGGCTTCAAGGGGGCTCGCGTCGAGAACGGCATCACTACCACCTTCGGCACGCCGTTCATCAACGGCAAGATCGCGGCGAAGGACTGGTTCCAGCCACAGGTGGGTGCAACCTACAAGATCGGCAGCCAGGAACTGTTCGCCAACTACGCCGAAAACATGCGCGCCTATATCAGCTCGTTCCGAGGACCTTTCGGGACGACCCAGGTCGGCTTCGAAGCGATCCGCGGCGTCCTCAAGCCCGAGACGTCGCGCACGATCGAAGGCGGCTGGCGCTTCGACCTCGGTCCGGTCCGCGGCGTCGTCGCCCTGTACGACGTCAAGTTCAAGAACCGGCTGCTCGCGGCGTTCAGCGGTGCCAACATCCTCGGCAATCCAAGCATCCTGCAGAATGTCGGCAGCGTCACCAGCCGCGGCGTCGAAGTCGGCGCAACTTACCGGATCGCGCGCCCGCTTTCGCTGATCGCCTCCTATTCCTACAACGACAGCACCTACGACGATAACACGGTCAATGGCGCTCTGCAGGTCAAGACCAAGGGTGTCCGCACCGTCGATACGCCCGCCCATCTCGCCAAGGGTGAGATCAACTATGATGACGGGCAAGTATTCGGCAACTTTGCCGCCGCCTACACATCACGTCGCAACGTCACCTATACGGGCGACGTCACCGTCGCGGGCTTCACCCTGTTCGACGCCGCGCTCGGCTATCGCTTTCCTTCGACCAGCCGGCTGTCGGGCGTCGAAATCCAGCTGAATGCCGTCAATCTGCTGAACAAGAACTATATTGCCGCCCTTGGCTCGGGCCAGTTCTTCAACGATGCGACGTCGTTGAACAACACGATGCAGGCCGGTTCACCCCGGCAGGTGTTCGGCACGATCCGCACCCGCTTCTGAGGACAAGGCGGCCGCTGTCCGGCGGTTGCTCCTGGCGCGACGATGTGACTGGCAAACCACAGCGGCTGTTAATCATGTCGTCGCCCAAGATGGTGATTGCCACGCAAGCTCTGAATCCTAATCATCCGATCTAGGCTCACGCGCCCTTCGGAGACCCAGGATGTCGATCAAGTCGTTGCTACTTTGCGCGGTTGTCTCTCCGGTACTGCTGATAAATCCCGCAGGAGCCGCGGCGCAGGCGACCAAGGTCGGACCCGCTGCCGCCGCCGGCTCTAATGCCGTCGCTGGCCCAGACGGTTCGGCCGTTGCCGGAACCGACGACGCGGAGATGATCGTCGTCACGGGTTCACGCATTCGGCAAAACCCGCTGAACCAGGACTCGCCCGTGGTCGTGCTCGACCAATCGGCGCTGGCGCAGACCGGCCTGTCGTCGGTGGCGGACATCCTCCAGCGGCTGCCCAGCGCGGCCGGCGGGCTCAACACCAAAAACAACAGCTCGGGAAACCTCGGCAACCCGCCGGACGGCGGCGGCGTCGGCGCCGGTTCGGCCGAGATCGACCTGCGTTATCTCAGCGCCAAGCGTACCCTCGTGCTCGTCGATGGCATGCGCTACGTCAACGGCACCAGCGGCAGCGGCATCCCGGCGACTGTCGACCTCAACACCATTCCCGCCAACTCGATCGCGCGGATCGAAGTGCTGCAGTCGGGCGCCTCGTCGCTGTACGGGTCCGACGCAATCGCGGGCGTCGTCAACATCATCACCGTCGCCCAGCAGGAAGGCCTGCGCGCCTCCGCCCAGTTCGGCACCTTCCGGGCAGGCGACGGTCACACCCAGGACTACAGCGCCAGCTATGGCATCAAGGGCCCGACCACCAACGTCGTGTTCGGCGGCAGCTATGTGAAGCAGGAGGCGGTGCGCTCCGGCAACCGCTCGATCTCGTTGTTCCCCAACCCGGGCCAGACAAGCTGCGCCGATGCGGTCGGTGGCTGCAGCAGCGCCGCGGTCAACGGGCGGTTCGACACCCGTACCAGTGTCGGCGCGATCCCCGGCACGCCGTTCGGCAATTTCACCATCTCTGGTCCGCCCGACAACACACCGACACTGGGCGAATTGCGGCCATTCACCGTCAACGACCGCTTCAACTTCGCGCCGTTCAACTACCTGCTGACGCCATCGGAGCGCTACGGCGCCTGGGTGAGCTTCAAGCAGGAGCTCGGCTCGAACGTCAATTTGCGGGTCAAGGCGCAATACAACCGCCGCACGTCGCAGAACCAGGCGGCGTTCGAGCCCCTGTTCATCGGGCCAGACGCCGGCAATGGCGCCGGCAGCCGCTTCGACACGCTGTCGATCGACGCGACCAATCCGTACAACCCGTTCGGCGTGACGCTGGAATCCGGGCTCAATGCGGACGGCACGTTGAACGGCCGTCAGCAGAACTATTCGGCGGTCTATCGGCGCCTCGTCGAGGCCGGCCAGCGTACCTTCAACCAGCGCGTCGACACGATGTCGACGACCGCGACCCTCGACGGCTCGTTCAATATTGGCGAGCGCAAATGGTATTGGGACGCCAACGCCAACATCGGCTTCAACGACGCCAAGCAGAGCTTCACCGGCAACGTCCGTGCCGACCGCGTCGCCCAGGCGCTGGGGCCGGTGTCGCTGTGCACCGCGCCGTGCGTGCCGTTGAACGTCTTCGGCGGCAACGGCTCGATCACCGCCGACCAGCTCGCCTTCATCGCCTTCACCGAGCATGACCGCAGCAGCCAGCACCTTGCTGACTTTACCGCCAACATCAGCGGCGACCTATTCGACCTGCCTGCCGGCCCAGTCGGCCTGGCGTTCGGCTATGAGCACCGCATCCAGAGCGCCAGCTTCGATCCCGATCCCATCGTCGCTGCCGGCCTCGGCGCCGACATCCCGTCTCAGCCGGCGCGCGGTCGCTACAATTCGGACGAGGCCTATGCCGAAGTCCGGGTGCCGCTGCTCAAGGACTCGCCGTTCTTCTACTCGCTGGAGGCGACCGGCTCGGTCCGTCACGCGCGCTACTCGATCAGCGGCAACAGCACGACCTACACCGGCGCCGGGCTGTGGAAGCCGGTCGAGGACCTGCTGCTGCGCGGTTCCTATGCAACGGGCTTCCGCGCCCCGAGTCTCGGCGAATTGTTCGGCGGCCGCTCGCGCTTCGACCTGCCGGCCAACGATCCCTGCACCAGCGCTGCCGGTGGCCTGTTCCAGTCGAATGCCACCGTCCGCGCCAATTGCATCGCCAACGGCGTTCCGGCCAGCGGCAGCTATGCCGAGGATCAGGGCGGCCAGCTGCCCGTCATCACCCAGGGCAACCAGAATCTGAGGGCGGAGAAGTCGCGCAGCATGTTGTTCGGCGGCGTCTATGCACCGCAATGGGCGCGCAACTCGGGCTTCGCCAGCAACTTCAGCATCGAGGCCAACTACTACGACATCCGGGTCCGCGACGCGATCGGCGCGGTCGACGCCAATCTGACGCTCAACAACTGTGCCTTGAACGGAGATGCGGCGAGCTGCGCCCTCGTCATCCGGACCGCCAGCGGCTTCGTCAACGCCATTAACGGCACGCTGCAGAACCTTGACAGCATCCGCACCCAGGGCGTCGACCTGACCGTCAACTACCGCACCCCGGGCACGCCACTCGGCATGTTCGGCCTGTCGGCCAATGCGACCTGGCTGACCAAATATGTCCTGACGGCATCGAACGGCTTCATCGTCATCGACCGCAAGGGCACCGAGCGCGGCAGTCCCGACCAGGCCTTTCCCAAGTTCAAGGGCAATGCCACCATCGACTGGTCGCTGGGCGACTTTGCGGCGTCGTTCACCGGCCGCTACGTCGATGGCGTCCGCGAAAGCGTCAACGACAACTTCATGAAGCACCGCTTCTACGGCGACGCGCAGATCAGCTTCGCACCAAGCTTCGCGGACCGCCGCCTGGCCTTCACGGTCGGTGTCAACAACGTCTTTAACACCGACCCGCCGGCCTGCTCGAGCTGCAGCCTGAACAATTACGATCCGACCACCTACGATGTGCCCGGGCAGTTCGGTTACCTGCGCGTTTCCTACAAGATGTAGCTGCGGTGCCGGTCTGGAGGTCGCACGACCTCCAGACCGGCAGGGTCCAGCCTTACGAGGACGCTGGTTCGCCGAATGCCATTGAGCGATCGCCGTTTTTGCTCGCCTTGGCCGGCCGGGACGAGCGGCTTGTCTGCAACGCGATCGCCACCGCGAGAAGGACAGGGACCGGCCACATCCGGGCGTACATGTGCGGGCTTGCGGTCGAGAAGACGATGAACGTCGACAATACCGACAGCGACGTTGCGGCTGCCAGTCGGTCGCGGCGAAATGCCGACAAAGCCGACGCCAGCAACACCCCGAGCATGCCGAACCAGCCGATCAGCGAGATCAATCCGCCTTCGACCCATAGGAGCAGGTACATGTTGTGCACCGGCGCCTTCAATGGGCTGACGACCCGGAACTGGTCTGCTCCGACCCCGACGATCATGTTGTCCTGAGCCAGTTCCCAGGCATTGCGGATCAGGGCCACTCGGCCGCCAAAGGTACCGGCTTGTTCGATGTTGCCCGATTCCAGCGCGTTGCCGACGCGCTTCTGGAAGACCGCGGGAAGTTCATAGCCAGCCTCCAGGCCGACCCCTACGAGCAGCACCGCCGCGACCAACACCTTCCAATCAAGCCGCAAACCGCCGACCACCGCGTAAATCGGCAAAGCGGTCGCGGCACTGGTGAATGCGGTGAACGATGCCGACAGCAGCAAGCCGAGGAGCAGCGCCAGCGCACTCGCGGCAGCGATAAGCTTGCCGATGATGCGCTTGAAATACAGGTAGTAGACGAAGGGAAGCGCCATCGCGACGACCGCACCATTCCAGTTGGCGTCCGCCGTGAACGCGCCGAGGCGCCGGCCACCGGTCAGGAAATCTAGACCAAAGGTATGCCGCGCCGATTGAAACGATCCGGTGTAGAGAAAATAGACCAGCGCGCCGACCACTTCCATGACGACCGCACCAGCGACGAGGTACTTCACCAACGTGGTCGTGTAGAGCCGACCGTGACCGATCAGCACGGATGGCAGGACGATCCAGGCAAAGGTGTACTGGACGGCGACGATACTCCAGCGGTCGGGATCGCTGCTGGTCAACGAGCCTGCCAGAAGCCCCGCGAGCATCAAGCCGACAGCGCACAACCAGACTGGCGAGAGGTCGCCAAAGGGCCGCAGGGGAAAGCGGCCGGTGATGGCCAAGGCGGTTATGGTGAAGATGAACAGGACGTCGCTGGCCGTGAACATGATGCTCTCGACGGGCCGGAACGTCAGGTAGGACGACAGGAATACGGCTGCCGCCGTCACGATCGAGGCGCGCGGCAGCGTCGTTGCAGCCGTAGTGTTCATGTGTTCGCTTGCTTTCCATCGCCGGCATCGCGGTAGATGCGCTGACGAAAATACCAGGCATAGGGCGCGCGCTCGAGGGTCAGGTGGACGAAGTGGCTGACGACGAACGACAGGACGACCACCACCGCACCGAACAATGTCATCGAACGCGCGATGTCGGGGCCGAACCATTTAAGGTGCGAGAACGCTGTGCGTACGCCGAAGTAGATGTATGGATGAACGAGATAAAGGCTGTAGCTGATCGTGCCGACGTAGCGTGCCACCCGATTATCCATGATGGCATTCGTCGCGCTACCGGGAGCTACGGCAAGGTAGAAGAAGCATCCGGTCACCAGGATCAAGGGGATGACGACCGGATCCTGGAAGTCGGTCCAATGATATTCGAAATGCGCCCGGCTGGCGAGCCAGATCAGCGCGAAGAAGCAGCAGCATTCAAGGCCGCGCTGCAGGCCGCGGCTGAGGGGTGCGGCGGGATAAAGATATCGCACCAGGACACCGACCATGAAGTAGACGGCGATCGGAAAGTACATGGCGAACACTGCAGCCGCCACTATTGCGATCCCGCTGAGTAGCGGGATCTTGTGCCTTATCGTGAAGTGCATGATTGCACAGGTCAGGACGTAGAAGACCACTTCGAACGTCAGGCTCCAGGCATTGGGGGTCAGCTGCTCGGTGCCCGTGAACAGATTGGTAAACAGCAGGCCGGAGACAATCGCGCCGAGATTGTTGATCTTAGGATAGCTGTTCGTCATCGCATTTATGGCGATGAAGAAGAGCGATAGCACGAAGAACAACGGGTAGATCCGCAGGAAGCGTCGCAGGGCAAAGTCGCCCGGTCGGTATTTCAGCGCGCTCGGAACGATCACGAATCCGCTGATCACGAAGAATAGTTGGACACCGAAGGTGCCCAGGTACCAGGGATGCCTGGTCGCCAGCACGTAGGACAGGTCGTCCGGATATATGTGCCGCGCCGTACCGCCGATGATATGGGCCATCAAAACCATGACCGAGGCGAGGCCCCGCAGGCCATGTGCGGCGACGTTGAACTCCTCCTTCGAGCGTTGCGGTCGCGGCGAAGTCAGCGCATCCGCGCGGTCGGCCCGCAGTTCGCCGGCGATTGCAAAGATTGCCTTCTGTCCCATCCTACCCCGGAAGGCCCTGCGCCCATGTTGCGATGGCGTCGGTGTCGGCCATGTCCCGTGACACTAGCTTAGCCGACCGGGCGGGAGCATTGGGCTTTCGAGAATTGCCACGGCTCTTTGGAGGGATGGGGCCGCGCGGCGCGGGTGGCACGCTGCTCGCCACGAGTCTCCAAACGCGCCCCACGATCGTCCGGCCGGCATGAAACGCATAAGCAACTTGTGGGAAAAACCGGCTTTGGCAGGTGCTTTCAGGCGGTTGTGCAGCGCTGACATGACAGCCGTGTAATGTTTGATTGCTAGGCTCCGAAAAGGGAACCGCTCGGCAGAGAATCAAGTCTTAAAGGCAGGTAGGCTCGCCGAAACGGGCCTGGTAACGTCTTGAGGTCCGATTTTGACACGGTCTGTATTCAGAAGCCTGCGCGCGGATTTTCCGGCATCGATCGTCGTATTCCTTGTCGCCTTGCCGCTGTGTCTCGGCGTTGCTCTTGCCTCCGGGGCGCCGCTTTTCTCGGGCGTAATCGCGGGTATCGTCGGTGGCGTAGTCGTCGGCGCATTGTCGAAATCGCCGCTGTCGGTCAGCGGTCCTGCCGCGGGCCTGACCGTGATCGTGTTCGCCGCGATCGAGCGGCTGCCGTCCTATGAGGCATTCCTGCTGGCGGTGATGCTGGCCGGGATAATGCAGATCGGATTGGCCGCGACCCGTTCGGGCGTTGCCGCGGAATTCGTCCCCTCCTCAGTAATCACCGGCATGCTGGCAGCGATCGGCGCAATCCTGATCCTGAAGCAGGTGCCACACGCGCTCGGTTACGACGGTGATTTCGAAGGCAGCTTCGAATTCGTCCAGGCCGATGGCAGCAACACCTTCTCCGCCATCGCGACGGCGGCCCGCGAGCATCTGTCGCCGGGCGCAATATTGATCGCGCTCGCCAGCCTTGCCTTCCTGTTCTGGTGGGACAAGGCGCGTCCCAAGAATGGTCCGTTGCGCTTCGTCCCCGGGCCGCTCGTCGTGGTGCTGATCGGTGTCGGTGGCAACGCGCTGCTCGGGCTGATCAAGCCGAGCTGGCAGCTGGGTACGTCGCATCTTGTGCAGGTGCCGATCGCCAAGAGCTTTGGCGAGTTCACATCGTTCTTCGCGACGCCCGACTTCTCACAGATCGGCAATGGCGCGGTGTGGACCGTCGCGGTGACGCTGGCGATCGTCGCGAGCCTCGAATCCCTCCTCAGCGTCAAGGCCGTCGACGGCCTCGATCCGCAGCGTCGTGTCACGCCCAAGAACTGGGAAATGATGGCGCAGGGTGGCGGCAACATTCTTTCCGGCCTGATCGGCGGCCTGCCGATAACCTCGGTGATCGTGCGCTCCTCGGCGAACGTCGATGCCGGTGCACAGACCAAGGCGTCGTCGATGATGCACGGCGCATGGCTGCTGCTCAGCGTCGCGTTGATCCCGTTCTTGCTCAACCTCATCCCGCTGGCGGCGCTCGCTGCGGTGCTGATCGCGACCGGCTACAAGCTGACCAAGCCCAAGCTGTTCACCGAGCGCTACAAGCAGGGCTGGACCCAGTTCGTGCCGTTCGTCGTCACCATCGTCGCGATCCTGTTCACCGACCTGCTGATCGGTATCGTGATCGGGCTGGGTGTCGGCTTCATCTTCGTCGTGGCGCGCAATTTCCGCTCGGTGATCACCTTCGTCTGCGATGATGGCGACTGCCTGATCCGGGCGCGGCGCAATCTGTACTTCATTCACAAGTACGAGCTGCAAAAGGAGCTGGATCGGGTTCCCGACGGCGCCAACCTGATGATCGACCTATCGTCGACCAATTATGTCGATCTCGACAATGTCGACGTCATCAACGCGTTCATCAAGGGCGCAGCGTATCGCGGTATCAACGTCACGGTGCGCGGCGACATCGCCGAGCGCAGTGCCCCGATGATTAACGCGCAGACTTTGGGAATCCGCTTCACATGAAAAGCTACAAGCAGTTGCTGCTGGCGAACCGCGCCTGGGCGATCGAGCTCGTCGAGGAAAAGCCCGATTTTTTCGAGCGCCAGACCCAAGGCCAGAAGCCGGAGTTCCTGTGGATCGGCTGCTCCGACAGTCGCGTGAGCCCAGAACAGATGACGATGACCCAACCCGGCGGCATGTTCCTCCACCGGAATGTCGCGAACCTCGTCAATGACGACGACCTCAACCTGATGTCGGTGCTGCAATATGCAGTCACGGTGCTGGGCGTTAAGCATCTCATCGTCTGCGGTCATTATGGCTGCGGCGGGGTCAAGGCGGCGCTCGACGGTGGCACGTCCGGGCCGGTCGACCAGTGGCTGCAGAATGCGCGCAACGTCGCTGCCGATCATTGGGAGGAACTGGGCAACCAGCCGACGCAGGAGGCCAAGACCAACCGCCTCGTCGAATTCAACGTGCGCGACCAACTCGTGAACCTTGCGCGCACGGCCACGGTTCAGGACGCTTTCGCCAGGAAGCAGGATCTCTGGCTACACGGCTGGGTCTACGATATTCGCGACGGCCGCATCAAACCCCTGATGGAAATCGACCATGCAACGGTGCTGGAAGCCGTGCCGCACCCGCCGCGCGTATTGCTGACGGACGACGAAATCAGGACTGCGCCGCAGACGGTAGATTATTGAGGGCAGGGGGGCTGTCTCCGGCCGATCCGGGGCGCTGACGTAGAGCAGCTTCGCCAAGCGAGGCTGCCCTAAGGTCGGGCTAGATCAGCGATTTGGCATTCTTCAGGACCATGTCGCAGACTTTGGATTTCATCTTGCCCTTGAGGCTGTCTAGCGACAGCGCCGAACGACCCGCACCGAGTTGTCCAGCTTCTCCGGCCTGATAATCGGTCGATGAGGTGACGCCCGACTTGCCGGTCAGCTTCGACAGCACCGAACTGGCATCGCCACCGCCGAGAACCTTGTTCTTGATGCAATAGCCAAGGACGCCGGCGGCGTTGCCCGTGCTGACCGACGACATGCTGGGCAGCCCACCGGTCAGCCCCGACAATGATTTGCCGCCGGGGAGGGCAGGGAGTTGCGCCTGCACCGCGGTCGAGCCGCCGACGAGTGCAAGCGACAATGCGGCAACCGATAGAAGGTGTTTCATAACCTCTCCTCAAATCGTGACGCATTGTCTGCTTTCAGGCGTCGGCGATCAACCGCCTTTGTGCCTCCGCATTGCCTATCCGCGCGACACGCGCTGGCGCCCTGGCGTCGCTAGAACATCACCTTGTCGCCGCCCTTGAGGCCGAGCATCGCGCGTGCCTCGACCGGGGTCGCGACCTCGATGTCCAGGGCCTCAAGTATTCCGCGGATCTTGCGGACCTGCTGGGCATTGCTCTCCGCCAATTGGCCCTTGCCGATGTACAGGCTGTCCTCCAGTCCAACCCGGACGCTGCCGCCGACCAATGCCGATTGAGCCAGGAACTTCATCTGCGGGCGGCCCACGGCAAAGCACGACAGGATATAGTCGTCGCCGAACAGGCGGTCGGCGGTTTGCTTCATCAGCATGAAATTCTCGAGGTCGGCACCGATGCCGCCGAGGATGCCGAAGATGCACTGGATCAGGAACGGCGCCTTGATCAGCCCGGCGTCGGCGAAGTGCTTGACGGTGTACAGGTGACCGACGTCGTAGCACTCATACTCGAACCGGGTGCCATGACCCTGGCCAAGCTCGACCATGATGCGCTCGATCAGCGCGAAGTTATGATTGGCGGGAAAGCGCTTGCTGCCAAGCATCAATTCACGTTCCCAGTCGTGCTGCCAGTCGAACTTGTCGGCGAGGCCGAAGAAGCCGAAGTTCATCGAACCCATGTTGAGCGAGGTCATCTCGGGGCTGGCGCGCAATGGACCGGCCATCCGGTCTTCCTCCGAAAAGCCCGGCGCACCGCCGGTGGTGATGTTTATGACGACATCGCTCGCCTGTTTGATGCGCGGCAGGAACTGCATGTACAGTTCAGGATCGGGAGAAGGCCGGCCGTCGCGCGGGTCGCGGGCATGAAGGTGAAGGATCGCGGCACCCGCTTCCGCCGCCTCGATCGCCTGCTCGGCAATCTGGTCCGGCGTGATCGGCAGGTAGGGCGACATCGACGGCGTGTGGATCGAGCCGGTGACGGCACAGGTGATGATTGCCTTGTCGGTCTTTTTCACTGGATCGGTCCTGTTATGCGGAGGTTGCGGTGGCGGCGGCGCGCTGGAAAGGGCGCCGGCTGGCGAGAGCGAAAACGGTTCCGATCACCGCGACAATCGGGATGACGAGCATCAGCGAGCGGTCGAGCGCCAGCGGTGTGCCGAAGACCGTGTCGGTGACGAAGCCGATCAGCGGTGGCCCCATGCCGATCCCGATCAACGTGACGGTCGCCAGGAACATCGACGAGACGACGCCGCGCAGCCGGTCGGGGGTCAGCATCTGGACCCCCGCCAGCGAGGCTGGGGCACCCATCGTCACGCCGAAATTCAGGACGCCGTACGCGGCCAGCGACAACGGCAGGCTGCGCGTCGTTCCCAGCACCAGGATCGCCGGGATCGCGCAAACCAGTCCGGCGATCATCACCGGCGCCGCGGGAGCAGGGGCCCCGCGCTTCTGGAACAGGTCGGTCAGGAAGCCGCCGAAAAGATGGCCGAGCGGCGCCGCTACCAGGATGACACTGCCGACCAGCAGCCCGGCCTGCGGCGGCGTCATGTGGAAGATGCGGATATAGAAGGTCGGCGACCAGGCGGCGAGCGACTGGATGATCATCACCACCGCAGTCCCTGCCGCCGTGTGGGTCAGATAGGCCCGACGATAGCGCCTGATATGGGCGAATGCGACGGCGATGCTGGGCTTGACGATGCCGCTGTCGACGCGCGCCGGCTCGCGCACCGTCAGCAAGATCAGCGCCAGCACGATGCCGGGGATCGCCATCAGGACGAAGGTGCCTTGCCAAGGCTGAAGTTGCCCAAGACCGGGGATCGAGATGCCGCCACTCAGCGTCAGCGCGGCAAGGACCGCTCCGCCACCGATCAGCGCAGCGCTTTTGCCCAGCGATGCGCCGGTGGTGAACACCGAGACGGCGCGGCCGAGTTGCTGGCGGGGGAAATAGGCGGCGAGCAGCGACATCGCCGCGGGAACCAGCGCCGCCTCGCCGAAGCCGACGCCGATGCGCGCCATGAACAGCGAGCCGAACGAATTGGCGAGACCGCAGAGCGCCGTGGCGATGCTCCACAGCAGAATGCCCGCGATGATCAGGTTGCGGCGGTTGACGCTGTCGGCCATGCGTCCGAGCGGAACCGCGACCAGCGTGTAGAGGATGACGAAACCGGTGCCTTGCAGCAGCCCCAACTGAGTGTCGCTGACGCCGAGGTCGGCCTTCAGCGGCTCGAGCACGAGGCTCATCAGGAAGCGGTCGATGAACGATACCAGATGCGCCGTCGACAACAGGATCGCGACATACCAGGCGTAGACGCCGGCATTTGCAGACCGCGCCGCCGGCAACGGAACCGACAAGGGAGCGACGGCCGCGGCGTTCATCCTTGCATCGTCGATTGACGTGTCATCGGTTGGCCGCCTCGTTGCTTGCTTGCCGCTGACGGGAAGGAAACACAGATGCTTGGGTGGCGCAAGCTAGATCGTCAACGATCCAGCATAATATGTGGAGGATGCCCGGGAGAATCTTGGATATCGTCGACAATCCAGCGGAAGCAGCCTATTCTTGCTGCAGCAAGGAGATGCACCACTCGGCATGATACAGCATGATCGCCTCTGCCGCTCGCGAGTCTCCGGCCAGCACGGCTTCGGTGATGCGCTGGTAATTCCGGACATACTGGTCGACGTGCTGATCGAGATCGATGGCAGCGGCGAGCAAGCGGTTCCAATATTCGATGTTGAGGGCTCGCAGGACGAAGTCGACATACGGTTTTTCAGCGATAGCGTTGATGAGATAATGATATTCGTTGAGGATCAGGTAGAAGCGGAAACGTGGCGTACCGTCTCCGGCGGCGGTGCGGATTGCCGCCATGGCCAGGCTGACACGCTCGGCATTGTCGCCCTCGAAGATGCGCCGTGCGGCGCTGCGCAACCCGATCGCCGCGACCGGGGCGCTCATTTCATAGACGCCGACCAAATCCTGCTGCGCCATCGGACGCAAGATTGCACCGCGGTCGGGCAGCAACTCGACCAGCCCCTGTCCGGCAAGCACCGCCAGCGCTTCTCGTACCGGTCCTCGACTAAGATCGAGTTGTTCGGCGAGTTCCGACGCGATCAACCGGCTGCCGGGCCGGATCGCTCCGGCATCGAGCTGAGCCATGATCGTCGCGTAGACCTGCTGGACCAGCGAGGTCTTTATTCCCCCGTCGGACGTAAGCTTGGGCGCGCCGAACGGCAGGCTACCGACATAAGTCGCAGAATTGTCGCCGCTTTTCACGGGCTCTACGATCTTCCTGGTCGAGACGGTCTTGCGGGTCACTCCGGTTCCTTGTTCATCTTTTACCAGCCAAAGCCGCAAAGGCTCGATTGTCAACGATTCGCCCGACTGGCGGTATTATGTTCTTCATCGGAGTATCGCTGTGCAACCTGACACATCATTCTACGCCGCGCTTGCCGGCAGGCTCGAAGGCCGCACTGCGGCGATCGTGTTGAGCAGCAAGGACGTATCGCTGACCGGACCCGATCTACTCTCGAAAGTCGAGATATGGGCGGCCGCGCTGGCTGGCAACGGCGTCCAGGCGGGTGACCGGGTTGCCGTGCAGGTCGAGAAATCGATGGAGGTGGTGCTGCTATATCTGGCGGTTTTGCGCCTTGGTGCGGTGTATGTACCGCTCAACACCGCCTATCGCTCGGCCGAGGTCGCCTATTTTCTTGCCGATGCCGAGCCCCGGCTGCTGGTCTGCGATCCCGCCGACGCGGTGGCTCATGCACAGCATGGCGTGTCACTGCTGACGCTCGACAAAAACGGTCGGGGCAGCCTCGCCGACACTGTCGTCGCCGACCATCCCCAGCCACCGCGTCACGCGGCCATCGCCGACGACCTGGCGGCGATCGTCTACACGTCGGGCACGACCGGCCGCTCGAAGGGAGCGATGATCACCCACCGCAACCTGCTTTCGAACGCTCTCGCGCTGATTGCGACATGGCGTATCGATCCCAAGGACACGCTGCTTCACGTCCTGCCACTCTATCACATCCACGGCCTTTTCATCGCGCTCAACACGATGCTGCTGGCGACGGCGCACACCAGGCTGCTGACCGCGTTCGACGCCGAGGCGGTGTTTACCGAACTGCCCGATGCGACCGTGTTCATGGGGGTGCCGACCTACTACACCCGGCTCCTCGCCGATCAGCGCCTCGATCGGTCGACCACTGCTGGCGTCCGGCTGTTCGTCTGCGGATCGGCGCCACTTACCCCCGCCACGTTCGATGCCTTCCACCAACGCACCGGCCAGCAGATTCTCGAGCGTTACGGCATGTCCGAGTGCGGCGTCATCTGCTCGAACCCGATCGATGGACCGCGTCTCGCGGGCGCCGTCGGTCCGCCTCTGCCTGGCACCGAGGTCCGCCTCAGCGGCGGCGGCGAGCGCGGCGTACTGGAGGTTCGTGGCGATAACGTCTGCGCTGGCTATTGGCGCCAGCCCGACAAGACGGCGGCAGAGTTCCTTGGGGACGGCTTTTTCATCACCGGCGATATCGCCACCATCGACGACGATGGCGTCGTCCGCATCGTCGGGCGGGAGAAGGACCTGATCATTTCGGGTGGTCTCAACATCTACCCCAAAGAGATCGAGCTGGTCATCGACCTGCTCGACGAGGTCGACGAGGCGGCGGTGATCGGCCTACCCCATGCCGATTTCGGCGAGGCGGTCATCGCCTTGGTGAGATTGAATCCGGGTGCCAGCCTGGATCAGGCGGCGCTGATCGAGCGGCTGCGGCCGGTGCTGGCCGGGTTCAAGCTGCCCAAGGCTGTGTTCATCGTCGACGAGCTGCCACGCAATGCGATGGGGAAGGTGCAGAAGGCGCTGCTCCGCGAACAGTTCACCAGTCGGTTCAAAGGCTGAGATCATGGCCTTCGCCTGGATGTCCCGCCTGCTCGGTCGCGACCAGAGCCAGCTGCAAAAAGCTATTGAACTGTCGAAGCGGCTGGTCAGCGGGGCAGGGGAGACCGGCGGTACGATCGTCGCGCAGGAATTGGCGAATTGCACCGCGGCGCTCAACGACGAGGAACTGTTCCAGTATTTCCGCTGGCTCGTCGACGATATGGCGCCCGACCAGCCCGTGTTGCTGGTTGCGGCCCAGGCTTATGTGTCCGAACCCAGCACGCTCAACGCGGCGCGATTGACGGAGGCCGCGGAGCCCCGGCGGCAGGAACTGTTGCGGCGGCTCAACACAGCGCCCGGGGGCACGGCACGGATCGTCGCGCTACGCGGCAAGTTGCTCACGCTGCTGAAGGCGCATCCTGAGCTCAAGCCGCTCGACATCGACATGAAGCACCTGCTGGCATCGTGGTTCAATCGCGGCTTCCTCGAGCTGCGTCGTGTCGACTGGAACACGCCGGCGGCTATACTGGAAAAGCTGATCGTCTACGAAGCTGTCCATGCGATCGATGGCTGGGACGATCTCCGGGGCAGGCTGGCGGCGGACCGGCGGTGCTATGGGTTCTTCCACCCGGCGCTACCCGGGGAACCGCTGATCTTCGTCGAGGTCGCGCTGACCAACCGTATCAGCGACGCCATCGCACCGCTGCTCGACCACCCGCCGGCGGGGCGCGAGGCAAGTCCGGAAACTACGGCGATCTTCTACTCGATCAGCAACTGCCAGCCTGGCCTCCGTGGCATCGGCTTCGGCAATTTCCTGATCAAGCAGATCACCCAGAATCTCAGGGCCGAAACGCCGTCGCTGCGCGTCTTCGCCACGCTATCCCCGGTACCAGGCTTCCGGCGGTGGCTGGATGCGGGCGGCCAGCAGCTCGGCACCGGACTGGCCCGGCTATGCGCGATGTACCTGAGCGGCGTGCAGGCCGACGGCACCCCTGGGCCGAGCCGCGATCCAGTCGCCAATTTCCATCTTTCGAACGGTGCGCGTCTCGACCGGATCAACGAGGGCGCCGACCTGTCAGCGAAAGGCCAGGCCGAAAGCTGCGGCGTGATGGTCAACTATCGCTACGTCGCGACCGCAATCGAGGAAAACCACATGGCGTTCGTGGAACGCGGCGAAGTGCGGGTTTCGCCTGCGGTAGCGCGACTTTTAAGATCGTCGACGATCGAGCCTTAAAAGCCAATGCAGAAACAAATATTTCACAAAATCGTCGACGATCCATTGTGTCGCTCGCGAATCTATGTTCCTCTGGCTGTGGGAAGCCGGTCGGTCGGCGATAGCGGGGATGCAGCATGCACAAGGCTTTACGGGCGCTTTTCGCGACGACGGCACTGATCGGCGGTAGCGCGGCGTTCGCTCAAGCCGTGACTGCTCCAGCCGACACCAGCGGCGGCCTCGACGACATCGTCGTCACCGCCAGCAAGACCGGCGCGAGCAAGCTGCAGGACACGCCGCTCGCCGTCACTGCATTCAGCGCCGACACGCTGGAGCGCACCGGCATCAAGGATGTCCGCGACCTGGCCTCGCTGACCCCCAACCTTCAGGTCACCCAGAACAGCTCGTTCTCGCAGGTCTATATCCGCGGCATCGGCTCGAACAATGTCTTCGGCGGCTCGGACCCGTCCTCGACGATCCATCTCGACGGCATCTATCTTGCTCGTCCGGCCAGCTATCTGTCCAACTTCCTCGATGTCGAGCGTATCGAGGTGCTTCGTGGCCCGCAGGGAACGCTGTACGGCCGCAACTCGGTCGGCGGCACGATCAACGTCATCAGCCGCAAGCCGGCGAACGAGCTGACCGGCAAGGCGCAGCTTACCTACGGCAATTACGATTTTATGCGCGCCGAAGGCTATGTCAGCGGGCCGATCATCGCGGACAAGGTCGCGGCTTCGCTGTCGATCATTCGCAGCAAGCGCGACGGCTATCTCAAGAACGTTGCTCCGGGCGTCGGCGATGCCGACAGCGAGAACAGCTTCGGTACGCGCGGCCAGCTTCGCTTCACGCCATCGGCGCCGCTCGAGATCATCCTGCGCGGCGATTTCGTCCGCTCCAACGATTCCGTCGGCAGCTATATCAAGCTGTTGCAGACCACCGCCGACCCGCTGTCGAACTCGGTGCTCGGCGATTATCACAAGATCGCTGTCAACATCCGCCCGTTTGCCACTCGCCGCCAATGGGGCAGCGCTGCAGAACTCAACTATGACTTGAGCGAAACACTGCAGTTCAAGTCGTTGACCGGTTACCGCGAAAGCCGCCTGAGGCAGGTCGGCGACACCGACGGTACCGCGATCAACACCCGTCGCACCGACCAGTTCGAAGACCAGCACCAGTTGTCGCAGGAGTTCAACCTGACCGGCCACACCGGCGGCCTGACGTACATCGGCGGCATCTATTACTTCAAGGAACACATCGACGTTTCCTCGACGGTGACGACCTTCCCGACCGTCGCGGCCAATTTCTCGCCGACGATCAATACCGAGGCGCTGGCCGCTTTTGGCCAGGCGACCTATGCCTTCACCGATACGCTGTCGGTTACCGGCGGCATCCGCTACACCCGCGAACATAAGAAGTTCGACCAGTTCGCGCTGAGCCGCTCGCTGATAACCGGCCTACCCCTGGCAACCTATCCGCGCAGCTATTCGACCGGGAACGTCTACAAGGCCTGGACCCCCAAGTTCATGGTCGAATACAAGCCGGTGCAGGGCATCCTGCTGTATGCTTCGGCAACCAAGGGCTTCAAGTCGGGTGGCTTCAACCTGACCAGCGTCAATCCGGCGCAAGGCTTCGCGCCTGAATCGCTGTGGAGCTATGAGGGCGGCGCCAAGCTCGGCCTGCTCGACAACAAGCTGCGCATCAACACGGCAGTGTTCCACTACGACTACAAGAACCTGCAGGTGCAGTCGTTCCTGACGCCGGGTGTCATCGACATCACCAACGCCTCTGACGCCAAGGTCGACGGCGTCGAGATCGAGTCCGAGGCGCAGGCCACGCCGTGGCTCAAGGTCGGTGCCAACCTCGCCTACCTCGACGCCAAGTATAAGAATTACACTTCGGCGCTCGGGCCGGGCAACGTACCCTTCAACGCGTCGGGTAACCGCCTCAACCTGTCGCCGAAATGGGCCTATACCTTCTACGCTCAGGCCGACACGGCGATCGGCAACGGCTCGGGCTTCCTGCGCGGCGAGTTCAGTCACCGCACCCGCCAATATTTCACGGCGTCCAATGCCGGGTTCGACCAGCAGCCCGGCTTCGGCCTGATCAACGGCAGCGCCGGCTATACCTTCCCCGGAGAGCGCTTCGAGATCCTCGCCTATGCGCGCAACATCACCGGCAAGCAGTACATCACCAGCACCGCGACCTTCGGCGCGGGCGTTGCGGGCCGCGTCGGCGAACCCCGGACCTACGGACTGCGCGCCGTCTTCAAATACTGATCCTGATCTGCGCGGGAGCAAGCTTATGCCGAACATCACCCTCCACGGCGATTGCGACCCGCGGTTCGCGGCGCTGGCCAAAGCTTTCGTCGAGAACTTCGCCAGCCGCGACGAGCGCGGTGCCGCGGTTTGCGTCTACCAGGACGGCGTAAAGCTCGTCGACCTGTGGGGCGGCTGGGCCGACGAGGCGCAGACGCGGCCGTGGCGCGAGGGTACCGTCGTCTGCATGATGTCGGTCGGCAAGGGCATGGCGGCGCTGTGCGTCTGGATGCTGGTCGAACGCGGCCTGATCGACATCGACGCCCCGGTCGCCGACTATTGGCCGGAGTTCGCCGGCGGCGGCAAGGGTGACATCAGCGTGCGGACGCTGATCACCGGCAAGGCCGGGCTGCTCTACGCCGATGCCGCTCCGGACGGCGCCGGCTACGACTGGGCGGCGATGACCCGCGCCTATGAGCTGCAAGTCCCCGAGTGGGTGCCGGGGACGAAGCACGGCTATCATTCCGCCAGCGCCGGATACCTGCTGGGGGAACTGGTGCGGCGCGTCGACGGCCGCCCGATCGACCGCTTCCTGCGCGAGGAAGTCGCCGTCCCGCTGGGTGCGGACTATGGCTATGGCACCGGCTGGCTCGAACAGGACCGGGTCGCGGACATCATCCCCAATCCCGACAGCCACACGTTCATCCAGACCCGCGATCATTCGACTAAGCTCGGCCGGGCCTGGCGGATGCGGCCGGCATCGCCCGATCACTATAACGACAAGCGGCTGCGCGCCGCGCTGATGCCGTCGACCAATGGACATGGCAACGCGCGCGCGGTGGCGCATATCTATGCCGCGCTGGCCTGTGGCGGCACGCTGGACGGCGTCACCCTGTTGTCGCCCGACACCATCGACCGGCTGCGCGAGGAGTCGTGGTTCGGGCCTTGCGAGATGACCGATCGCATCTTCCGCTACGCCCAGGGCTTTTTCCTCAACGAGCCGCTGATGTCGCCAATGGGGACCAATCCGCGTGCCTTCGGCCATCCCGGCGCCGGGGGCGCCCTCGGCTTTGCCGATCCCGAAGCGCGGCTGGCATTCTCCTACAGCCCGACGGTGATGTGCGCCGGAGGCGGCATCGGCGAGCGGTGCGCCAAGCTGGTCGAGGCGACCTACGCCGGGATGGCGGCATGACCGGGCCCGCCGACGCCGACGGCTTCATCGTCACCGGTCTGGGTGTTGTCCATCCCTGGCTGTGCGACGCGATGGGGCATTTGACGACGCGGCACTACACCGGCTTCTTCGACGACGCCTCATACCATCTGTTCGCGACACTGGGCTATGACGAGGCGGTCGGGCGCAGCGAGGGTTGGGGCTGGGCGGATGTCGTCACCACCACCAACTATCATGCCGAAGTCGTCGCCGGGGCGCTGATCGTCCTGAAGAGCCGTATCGCCGCCATCGGCAAATCTTCGATGACCGCCGAGCACCTGCTGTGCGATCGCACCACCGGCGTGCTGTCGGCGCGGATGGAAGCACGAACGGTCTGCTTCGATCTCGTCGCACGGCGCTCCCGGCCGGTGCCCGACGCGATCCGAGCCACGGTGCTCGGCATGATCGCGACACGGACGACAGCGGAGGCCAAGGGCTGATGCCGCAGATCGCGACTGGCAGCGCGGTGCTGCGCGGCCTGACCGGCCTGCACCTGTGGCATGCCGGCAACTCCAATTGCTCGCAGCGCGTCCGGCTGGTGCTGGCGGAGAAGCAACTGTCGTGGACCGGCCATATCGTCGACCTCTACCGCTTCGAACACGCGACCCCGGCCTATCGCGCCGTCCATCCCAAGGGACTGGTGCCGGCGTTGATCCACAACGGGCGGACGATCATCGAGTCCAACGACATCATCGCCTATCTCGACACGGTATTCCCGACACCCAGCCTGCGCCCGACCTCTACCGATGCGGAGGCACTGCTGGCTCTTGCGGCAGCGAGCCAGCTCAGCCTGCGGACGCTGTCACACGAATTCATGTTCAAGCAGACGCGGCGCTATGATGCCAAGCAGTTGGAGAGCTTCACCGCCGGCCACGGCGACAGCGAGTTCGCGCGTTTCTTGACGAAGTTTTCGCTGCACGGCTTCACCGAGGCGGAATTGCTGGCCTGCTTCGACACGATTGCCGCGGGGTTGACCCAGCTCGAGACGCGACTTGAGCAGGCCGACTGGCTGGGCGGCGAGACGATGTCACTGGTCGATATCTGCTGGTTGCCCAACCTTCACCGGCTCGAACTGCTCGCCTTTCCGCTCGATGGCCGGCCGGCCTTGCGGCGGTGGCTCGCGGCGATGCAGGCGCGTCCAAGCTACCGGGTCGCACTCGCCGATTACGAGAACGAGCTACCGCCCGTCACTGCAGCCGAGTGCCAACGCCGCGATGACTTCTTCACTGCAGCGCTGCTCCGGCAATCTGCCTGATTCCTGGGGATATCAAGATGTTGAACGATAAGGTCGCCCTGGTAACCGGCGGCAGCTCCGGCATCGGACAGGCGATCGCCATGCGCTACGCCGCCGCCGGCGCCAAGGTCGCCGTCGTCGCCAGCGCCGATGTCGCCAAGGCACAGGTCACCGTCGACATGATCCGCGCTGCTGGCGGCATTGCCGAGGCCTTCGCTGCCGACGTTCGCGACCGCGAGGCAGTCAGCGACCTGATCGGCAATGTCATCACGCTGCTCGGACCGGTCGACATCCTGGTCACCGCCGCCGGCATCTTCCTGCCGACCCCGATCGGCGAAGCGGATATCGACGTCTTCGACCTGATGGTCGACACCAACCTCAAGGCGGCGTTCCTGTGCATCAACGCTGTCGTACCGGGCATGAAGCAGCGCGGCGGCGGTCGGATCATCTGCCTGTCGTCGGTCGCGGCAACGCTCGGTGTCGGCGGCTTCAGCGCCTATTGCGCGACCAAGGCGGCGGTGAGCCAGATGGTCCGTGCGCTGGCGATCGAGCTGGCACCTTATGAAATCAACATCAACGCGATCGCGCCGGGCAATACCGAGACGCCGATGAACGACGCGATGCGGACCGATCCGGCCCAGGCCAAGATGCTGCGCGGCCTGCAGGCGGCGACGCCGAGCGTGCGCACCTTCTCGACGCCCCAGGACATCGCCGAACTGGCGTTCTTCCTCGCCTCGCCGAGCGCGCGCGCCATGCACGGCTCGACGGTGCTGATCGACGAAGGCCTGTCGGCCGGGATGTGAGCGGCGTGATTTCTAATAACGAGGAGGGCGAATTGCCCAGAGCTGCCTTCGATATACTCCGCGGCGCGTCGGTGCTGGTCTCGGCCGGCGGCGGCGGTGCGGGCCGGGTCATCGCCGAGGCGTTCGCCAACGCCGGGGCGCGGGTCTCGGTCTGCGACGTCGATGGCGCCGCCCTCGCGTCGCTCGCCGCGGCGCGCCCGACGATCGCGACGATGCAGATGGACGCTGCCGACGAAGGCTCGATCGACGCGTTCTTCACGGACGCGGAGCAGCGCAACGGCGGCGTCGACGTGGTCGTCAACAATGTCGGCATCGCCGGGCCGACCGCTGCGGTCGAGGATATCAGTCTCGACGACTGGGAGCGCACGCTCCGCGCCAATCTCACCAGCCACTTCCTGTTCGCGCGCCGCGCCGTGCCGGGCATGAAGGCGCGCGGCAGCGGGCTGATCGTCAACATCTCCTCCGGCAGCGCGAAGACCGGCCTGCCGCTGCGGCTGCCTTATGTCGTGTCGAAGGGCGCGCTGCTCAGCATGACGATGAACCTGGCGCGTGAGCTCGGGCCACACGGCATCAGGGTCAACGCCATCCTGCCCGGCGCCATTCGCGGCGAGCGCATCCAGCGCATCATCAACGAAAAGGCCGAGGCGCTCGGCGTTGCCGCGGCGGATTATGAGCGGTCGATGCTGCGCTACATCTCGCTGCGGACGATGGTCGAGCCGGAGGATATCGCCGCGATGGCGGTGTTCCTCGCCTCCTCGGCCGGCGCGCGCATCAGCGGCCAGATGATCGGCGTCGACGGCAACGCCGAATACGAAGAATAGGCAGATATCCGATGCGCTTCGCAGTCGATACCGGCGGCACCTTCACCGACCTCATCATCGAGGACGACGATGGTCGATGCCACATGTTCAAGGCGTCGACGGTGCCCTCCGACCCGGTCCAGGGGGTGCTCGATGCCCTTCAGGTCGGGGCCGACGGCATGGGCCTGGAGCGTCGCGCATTGCTGGCGCGGGGCTCGTTGTTCATCCACGGCACGACGCATGCGCTGAACGCGATCATCACCGGGCGGACCGCCAGGACCGCGCTGCTGACGACGCTCGGTCATCCGGATACACTGGTCCTGCGCGAGGGCGGACGGGCCGAGCCGTTCAACTTCACCGTGCCGTTCCCCGAGCCGTTCATTCCGCGCGCGCTGACCTTCGAACTGGCCGGGCGGATCGTCTCCGACGGCTCGGAGCTGGTGCCGCTCGACGAGGCCGGGATCATCGCGACGATCGCTCGCCTGAAAGTGCTGGAAGTCGAGGCGGTGGCGGTCTGCCTGCTCTGGTCGGTGGTCAACGAGGCGCATGAGGAGCGCGTCGGCGAACTCCTCGAGCAACATCTGCCCGGCGTCCCCTACACCCTGTCGCACCGCCTCAACCCGACCCTGCGCGAGTTTCGCCGGGCCTCCTCCGCCGCCGTCGACGCGTCGCTGAAGCCGCTGATGGGAAGGTACATGCGCACCCTGCAGCAGCGCCTGACCGACGAAGGCTTTGGCGGGCGGGTATTGGTCATCACCTCCAACGCCGGGGTGATCGACGCTGCCGACGCCGCGCAGGCACCGATCCATATCGTCAACTCGGGTCCATCGATGGCTCCCGTCGCCGGGCGCTGGTTCGCCGATGCCGACGAGGGCATATCGAACGCCATCGTCGCCGATACCGGCGGCACCACCTACGACGTCAGCCTGGTCCGGCGCGGGGTCATCCCGACGACCCGCGAGACCTGGATCGGCGCACCGTATCGCGGCATCATGCTGGGCTTCCCCTGGGTCGACGTGAAGAGCGTCGGCGCGGGCGGAGGATCGATTGCCTGGGTCGACAGTGGCGGGCTGCTCCATGTCGGGCCGCAGAGCGCCGGCGCGGTGCCGGGGCCGGTCGCCTATGGCCGTGGCGGCACGCTGCCGACCGTTACCGACGCCTCGATCGTGCTCGGCCACCTCGATCCGGACTTTTTCCTCGGTGGCGCGATGAAACTCGACCATGCCGGCGCTGTCGAGGCGATCCGCAAGCATGTCGCCGAACCGCTCGGCATCGACGTCGCTGCTGCCGCCGACGCCGTGCTCGCGGTGGCGACCGAGAACATGGTGCAGGCGATCGTCGACATCACCGTCAACCAGGGTGCCGATCCGCGCGACGCGGTACTGGTCGGCGGCGGTGGGGCAGCTGGGCTCAATTCGGTCCGCATCGCCCGGCGCCTCGGTTGTCCGACCCTGATCGTACCCAGCGTCAGCGCCGCATTGTCCGCCGCCGGCGCGCTGATGTCCGATCTCAAGGCCGAATTCCACGCCGCGCGTTTCGCCACCACTGCCCGCTTCGACTATTCGACCGTCAACGCCGCGCTCGCCAGGCTCAAGGCACAGTGCGAGGCCTTTGCCGCGACGTCCGGATCGACCCGGCCCGCGACGATCAGCTTCAAGGCCGAGGCGCGCTACGACACCCAGGTCTGGGAGATCGAGACCCCGGTTCGCAGTGGCGAGTTCGCCGGTGAGGCCGATCTTGCCGACTTCATTGCCGACTTCCATCTGTCGCACGAGGGCCTATTCGCCTTCTCCGACCACGCCTCGGCGATCGAGGTCGTCGGCTGGTCGGCGACCGTCAGCTGCCCCCTGCGCGACGAGCCCGGCCTGCAACTGTCCAGCGTCTCCAGCCCGGTCGGCGACCGCAGCCGCCGTGCCTATTTCGCGGCGACCGGCTGGGTCGAAGCTCCCGTCCGCCGCTTCGACGCGATGCAGCCCGGCGAGAGCATCGCTGGACCGGCGCTACTCGAAAACCCGTTCACGACCGTCGTCATCGAACCGGGCGCCATCGCTACCCGGCGCGCCAGCGGCGGCATCTCCATAGCGATCGGAAAAGCCGCATGACTGCGACCCGCACGATGGACGGCGTCAAGCTGGCGATCCTCAACAATCGCTTCGAGGGTATCACCCGCAAGATGGCGAACACGCTGTTGCGCACCGGACGCTCGGGCGTGCTCAACATCGCGCGCGATTTCTCGTGCTGCATCGTCACCGCCGGCTGCGAACTGCTCAGCACCAACGACGGCCTGCCGATCCACGTCCTGTCGGGTCCCGACATCATGGCGCGGTGGATGAAGGAATTTCACCCCGTGCTGAAGCGCGGCGACGCCTTCCTCAACAATTCGCCCTACCACGGCTGTAGCCATGCGGCGGATCACACCATCCTGGTTCCGGTCGTCGACGACGACGGCGTTCACCGCTTCACCGTCGTCGTGAAGGCCCACCAGGCCGACATCGGCAACTCGATTCCAACGACCTATCACGGCTCGGCCAAGGACGTTTACGAGGAGGGCGCACTGATCTTCCCGGCGGTCCGCGTCCAGACCGACTTCGAGACCAACCAGGACTTCGTCCGCATGTGCCAGATGCGCATCCGCGTGCCGGACCAGTGGTGGGGCGACTTCCTGGCGATGATCGGCGCGGCGCGGATCGGCGAGCGCGAGATCATGGATCTGGCTGCCGAACAAGGCTGGGACGAACTGGCGCGCTTCGAGCGTGACTGGCTGGACTATTCGGAACGTCGGATGATCGACGCGATCGCTGCGATCCCGGGCGGCAGCGCAGTTCGTCGCAGCCGCCACGACCCGTTCCCCGGGACGCCCGCTGCCGGCATCGACGTCTCGGTCAGGGTGCAGGTCGATGCCGCAGCCGCGTTGATCACCGTCGACCTGCAGGACAATCCCGACTGCCTGCCGTGCGGGCTCAACCTGTCGGAAGCCTGCTCGCGGACCTCGGCAATGATCGGGGTGTTCAACTCGATCGAGCATTCCGTCCCCAAGAATGCCGGCAGCTTCCGCCGGATCGACGTGCTGCTCCGCGAGAACTGCATCGTCGGAATTCCGCGGCACCCGACCAGCACCTCCGTTTCGACCACCAATGTCGCCGATCGCGTCGCCAATGCCGTGCAGTGCGCATTCGCTGATATCGACGCCGGGATCGGCTTGGCGGAATGCGGCGCGGTGATCCCGCCGGCCGTCGGCGTCATCTCGGGCATCCACCCGCGCACCGGCGAGGCCTTCGTCAACCAGCTGTTCCTCGGCATGACCGGGGGCGCCGGCGCACCGCACGCCGATGCCTGGATCACCATCGGCCATGTCGGCAATGCCGGGCTGTGCTTTCTCGACTCCGTGGAACTCGACGAACTGCGCCAGCCGATCCACGTCTACGAGCGCCGCCTGTTGCCGGACACCGAAGGCGCCGGCCAGTTCAAGGGCGCCCCGTCGATCAGTGTCGTCTTCGGCCCGGTCGGCTGCGATATCTCGGTCGGCTATGTCAGCGACGGTGCCGTCAACCCGGCCAAGGGCGCGCGCGGTGGCTCCGGCGGCGGACGCGCCGATCAATACCGGCTTCGGGCCGACGGCAGCCGCGAGGCACTCGATCCCTGCGCGCAGGTGACCCTGCTCGACGGCGAGAAGATCGTCTCGCTATCGAGTGGCGGCGGCGGCTATGGCCCGGCCGTTGCCCGCGCTGTGGCGCAGGTGGGCCACGATGTCCGTGAAGGCTGGATATCGCGCGAGCGCGCCCGCGACATCTACCGCGTCGAGATCGATGCCGCCGGCAACATCGACGAGGCCGTCACGGCCCGATTGCGCCGCCAGGAACCCGCAATTCCCGGCGTCTGATCGCGGTACGCGAGGCGCCCTAGTTGCGCCCCTTCATCATCGTCTCGAACTCGGCGCGCGACATCTTGAGTGCCGTGGGGTGTTCATCCACCCACTTGACGAAGGCGGCGTTGATCGCCGGCGTCCAGCGCTGGTCGATCTCACCTGGGGTGAAACGCTGCTCGCGGAGCATCTGGTGGCCAAAGGCATCCCGAAGCGCGATGAATTCGGCGCCCTGCACGACCTTCTCGGCCATGATCGCCGGGATGAAGACCACGCCTTCGCGCTTCGCCAGGATGAGATCGCCCGGCAGCACGGTCGCCCGGCCGATACGGATCGGCCCGTTGATCTGGAACATTTCCATTTCCTGAATGTAGGAGGGGTCATAGCCGCGGGTGAAGGCATTGAACCCGGCGATCTCCGCCAACCCGGCAACATCGCGGACGCCGGCGTCGAACACGACCCCGGTCTTCGACTTTGCATAGATCGAGTTGCCGAGGTTATCGCCGATCAGCGTGCCGTCGACGATCTTGCCATAGCCGTCCCCGACATAGACATCACCGACCTGCAACATGTCGATCGGCCAGCTATTGTGTCCGCCGGACCGCTTTTCCTTCAATCCCTGTGCGCTGATTGCCTTGTTCATGTCGGGGCGCATCGGCAGGTATTGCACGGTGAGCGCCCGGCCGACGAAGGGTCGGTCGTTGTGGATCATCGTGAACCCGCCCTCGAACTGGTTCTTGTACCCGGCCTGCCGCAGGACACCCCAGGCCTCCTCAGTGTTAACGTCCAGCAAGCGCTTCAGGATCGCGTCCGATACACGAGGCCGACCGTCGGGAAAGCGCTCGCCGGTCCACTCCGCAGTGTAGAACAGGATCTGCTCCTTCGTCGCCTGGATTTGGGCAATCGCTGGAACCGCAGTGGCAAACGCCGCGGCACAGGTGGCGATCGCGAACAGCTTGAGTTTCATTGCAGCTCTCCATCTCGTCTTGGGCAGCCAAATAAAGGCTGCCGTCTCAAAGATCGGTTCGGGTCAGAACTTGGCCCGCAGCCCCAGGCTGATCACGCGGCCAAGCGGGCTGGCACCGAAGGAGTCATACCCCGAGCTGCCGTTGTAAAACGGGGGATCGCGGTCGAGCAGGTTCTCGACATCGACATAGACTTCACTGTTTCCAAGCAGCCCGGTCTTGGAGAAGTTGTACGAAACATGCGCATCGACCGTGGTGTTCGAGCGCACCGGATCGCCTCCCGCCCCGGTCGGCGCCCCGCTTGCGACAAGAACCGGGCTGACTGTCGAGCCCGACCAGTTGCGGTAGCCGCTGACATGATTCACGAAGACGCTCGCCGTGACGCTCTTGAACTCCCAGTTGAGATAGGCGCGGCCCTGGGTCTTGATCGACGGAAACGTGGTGTTGAAGCCGGTGGTGCCGAGCACGCTGAAGGTTCGGCCGCCCGAGAAGTTCTGATCGTATTTCAGGAAATGGGTGACCGATACGCCCGGGGTGATGTCTCCAAAGCCGGTTTCAAAGCGGTAGCTGGCGGTGATGTCCAGGCCCTGGATCGACAGGTTCAAGGTGTTCCGCTGGCGGAAGTCATAGATGTAATAGATCCGCGTCGGCAGCGCGGTGGTGATCGGGACGTTGCCGATCGCCGCCGCGACGGTCGGGTCGGACGGTGACAGCCCCGCCGGGTAGAAGACCAGCAGGTTGTTGATCGACGCCGAATTGATGATCGCCGACAGCGGGGGCGAGGTGATGCCGCCCTTGAGCTTGTTGTTGAACAGGGTCGTCGAGAGACGCAGTCCCGAAAGGAAGTCGCGGGGTGCGAAGTCGAAGCCGACCGACCAGGTCGTGCCGCGCTGCGGGCTGAGGCCGGGATTGCCGGTCTGGATGCGGATGCCGGGGGTCGTGCCGCTGATCTGGCAGAAGCCGTTGGCGCATGGGATGCCGGCAATGCCCGCGACGTCGGGATAGGCGGCGACCGGCACCTGTTGCGTGTCGGTCAACTGGACGACCGCGGATTCGTTGTAGAGGCCGTTGGCATTCGGATCGCCGAGTGACCGGAGCGAGGGCGCCACGAACGACCGGGACCAGTTGCCGCGTACCTTGAGGCCCTCGAAGATCTCCCAATTGGCGGCGATCTTGGGGTTCGTGGTGCTGCCGAAGTCGTTGTAGTGATCGTAGCGACCCGACACGCTGACGTCGAATTGGTGTACCAGCGGGATGTTCATGTCCGCCGAGATCAGCGGGATCAGCAGCTCGCCAAAGCCCGATTTTACCGAGCGCTTGGTCGGGAAAAAGAAGGACTGATTGGCGAGGCTCGACGGTCCGGTGCCGTTCGGCCGGTCGACCGAAGTGTTGAGCGTGTAGCTGAGTACCTCGCCGCCGACGGCAATCCGGACCTTGCCGGCCGGCAGCTCGAACAACGACCCGTCGATGCCGATGCGGCCCTGCTTGATGACGTTCTTGCCACGCTGCGACGACCTCGCGTCTTTCAGTCGGGCGATTACCGCCGCCGATGTGCGGTTCCCGCTGACGTCGTTCCAGACGTCAAGGGCGTTTGCCGCAGTCAGGCTTTGCTGCACGACATCGGTGCGACCCGGGTTCGACTGGTTGGCGACACCGGTCGCGTTGGTGGTGCCGTTCAGGGCAAGCAGCGCGCAGGCGCTGCAAAGCGTGCCCTTGGTCAGCGCCAGCGTCTCGTCCTGGCCGATCATACCAAGCGCCGTGACGTGAAAATTCTCTCCGAGGCGATATTCGGCGTTGGCTGTCGCGAACCAGGTCTGCGCCGAGTTCTGGCTGGTCGCCCCGGGGCCGAGCAACTGGTCGGCGTTCCAGCGGATCGTCTGCGTCGCGCCGGTCTGCCCGGGCGGGTTGAGGTAGAATGGATTTGCCTGGATTATGGCGCCGGTCGGGTCGCCGGCCAGATTGGCCGCATCGGTCTGGAACACCCTGGCGGTGATGCCGCCACGGCCGACCGCCTGCAGGTTCTTGCGCTTGGAATAGTTGAAGTCGGCGATGAGCGTCAGCCGGTCGCCGACTTCCTGCTGGATCTTGACGTAGCCGGTGTGTCGCGTCTCGCGCCCCAGACGATCGGAGAACACGGTCGTGTCGCACGGCGAGTTGGCGCCGGAGTTCGCCACGGTCGACGTCGCGGTCGGCGACAGGAAGACAGGCGCCGAGCCGGCGGTGCCCATCTGGATTGTTGCCGGCGAGCAGTTGAAGCTCTGGAAATTCGTGCCGCCTTCATCCAGGTGGTTCGGCTGGAGAAACGACCTTGCGGCATAGTCGTTGGCGAGCGGCCCCGCCTGCGAGAAGCCGTACGCCGCCATGACCGAGCCGGTGTCCCAACGGTGCCCATAGAGCAGTCCGCCGGTGTAGGTGCGATAGCCCGCGTCGGCGAAACCGATCTGCGCGTTCGCCTGGAAGCCCTCGTAATTCTTGCGCGTGATGAAATTCACCACCCCGGCGACGGCATCCGAGCCATAGGTCGAGGACGCGCCCTCGGCGAGCACCTCGACGCGCTCGATGGCGATCGTCGGCAGCATCGATGGATCGGCGAGGGCGTGGTTGGTCCCGCCGAGCGGCAACCGGTGCCCGTCGATCAAGGTCAGCGTCGAATTCGACGCGGATGAGCCGAGGCTGTGAATCGTAGGAGCGTAATAGGAATTGCCCGCGGTCTGGCCGACACCCGCACCACCGAGCCCGGTGATGGACGGTACGGTCTTGAGGATCTGCTGCACGTTGACCGAGCCGGTCTGCTCGATCGCCTGGCGGCCCACGGAAACGAGATTGGCCCCGACCGGCGCGACGCCGCGGATGCTCGTGCCGGTCACGACGATATCATCGGCCTGGGTGGCATCTTGCGCCGCGGGCACTGTCGGACCGGCGCCGGGCAGGTCGGTCTGAGGCGGCGCAGGCGTCACCTGGCCGATCGCGGGACTAGAAACGATCATTCCAGCAATGAGCACCAGGGCCGATCCATCAAGGATCGCCCAGTTCGAATGCCTCGACATCTATGTCTCCCCAAAGAATGCAGAATTGATCCCGGGTGTGTCGGGAACAGCTCCTCGTCCTGTCCGGCCTCTAGTCGGGCCGAATCATTGCAATACCTGATAGGATAAAATATCTGATTCGAGGAAGTAAAAATTTCTACCTGAACAGATCGTGCGCAACATAAGGATGCTGCAGGGAATGTTAGCGCAACCATCTGAATGCTTGACGTGTTGAATAGCTTCGTAGGTCGATTGCTGACCCTCAGCGAACGCAAGCGTTTTCGCCTACAAGTGGCGTGAGTGGAGCTCTTGCTGACGGTGTGTCCGAGACGAACGTCTAGCTCGGAGGAGGCCGCTGTGCCGACTTCAAGATCGAATAGTACCTCGTCAATGGAGAGACCTGCATGAAGCCGAACATCGTCCTGCTGCTTGCTGTACTATCCAGCCAGCTGGCCTATGCCGCGACGAACGCTGGGCCGGAACTTGTCGTCGTCGGCGTGCACGGACCGGCTACCAGCCTGGTACCGACCGGCCGCGGCGACCGCGCAGCGCCGAACGATGCGATCATGATCCTCGATGCGTCCCGGCTGCCAGTGACGGTCGTCAGGCAGGTCGCCGGGCTCGACCACTCGATCCTGGGCCCCCCACAGTCGGTGGCGATCACGCCCGACGGAGCGCTCGCATTCGTAAGCTCGCCGACCAGCTATAATTTCGCGACTAAGAAGGAGCTGCCCGGGACGATCCTGCAGATCGTCAGGTTGGCGGACGGCAGCGTGACGTCGCTCGATCTCGGGTCCAACCCGAACGGGCTAGCGATCAGTCCCGACGGCACGCTCCTGCTTGCCGCATGCACCGACGGCACGGTCAAGGTCCTGGCGATCCGCGATGGCGTCAGGCTGGTCGAGACGATCGCCCTGACCGCCAGCCGGCTTTCCGGAGTGGCCATCTCGCCGGACGGTCGATTTGCCTTGGTCGCGCATCGGGACGAGGGCGGACTCAGCGTACTCGATATTACCGGTGGCAAGGTGACCCTTGGCGCGGACCGGATCACCACCGGCGTCGGACCGCTTGCGATCGCCATGTCGGGCGACGGCCGGTACGCGGCGGTCGGAAACATGGGCATGACGACGCTCCTGGGTGTCCGGGGCAGGCTCGCCGGCGATGCCGACAGCGTGACCTTGATCGACCTTTCCCGGCGGCCGTTTCGCGCGGTTCAGCATATTACCGTCCCATCGGCACCCGAGGGCGTCGCTTTGTCGGCCGACGGGCGCTTCCTCGCCGTTCAGACACTGGGCGGCTCGCACCTGCCCGCTACCAATCCGGGGCACAGGGACATCGGGCAGATATCTCTGTTCCGGGTCGCCGGCGGCACGGCGACACTGGTCAACTCGGTCGCCGGCGGGGGGATCGCTCAGGGGCTGGTCTTCTCCAGGGACGGACGCCGGCTGCTGGTCGACTTCAACATCGAGAAAGCGGTCGCCGTGTTCGAGGTCAGTGGCGGCCGATTGCGTGACACCGGGCAACGGATACAGGCGCCGGGAGGCGCCGTGTCGATCGCCACAACGCCCCGCTAAAGGCAATCGGTCGGCGCCATGGCCGTTGGCGAAGTATCGCGCCTGCACCAGTAGCCTGCCGCGGTTCCTCTTGGGAGCCTCCCAGGGCATCGTTCTTGTCCGCGCAGCCGGGACTGCGCGTGCCGGGCGACGTGCCGCCCGGCACGCGCGCCGCTAGCTGCGGATGAAGGCGAGGATGTCGGCGTTGATGACGTCGGCATGGGTGGTCGCCATGCCGTGCGGAAAGCCGGGATAGGTTTTCAGCGTTCCGTGCTTGAGCAGCTTGATCGCCAGCCGCGATGTCGTCTCCACCGGCGCGATCTGGTCGTCCTCGCCGTGCATCAGCAGCACCGGCTGCTCGATCGACTTCAGGTCCGCGGTGAAGTCGGTATCGGTGAAGGCGCCGATGCAGTCGTATTGCGCCTTGATGTCGCCCGCCATCGCCTGCCGGAACCAGTTGTCGCTGATGCCCTTCGACACGACGGCACCGGGACGATTGAAGCCGTAGAACGGCCCGGTCGCAAAATCCTGATAGAATTGCGCGCGGTTGGCGATGACGCCGGCGCGGATGCCGGCGATCGCCTCGGGCGGGACGCCGTTCGGATTGCCCGGCGTCTTGCCGAGGATGGGCGGGATCGCGCCGATCGTCACGGCCTTGGCGACGCGGCCGTTGCCACCATAGCGTGCGACATAGCGGATGACTTCGCCGCCGCCGGTCGAATGGCCGATATGGACGGCGTTGCGCAGGCCGAGATGCGTGGTGACCGCGGCGACGTCGGCGGCATAGGTGTCCATGTCGTTGCCCTTGGCCGATGGGCTGGAGCGGCCATGACCGCGACGGTCGTGCGCGATGACGCGAAAGCCGTTGTCGGCGAAGAACATCATCTGGTTGTCCCAGTCGTCGCCGCTGAGCGGCCAGCCGTGATGGAAGACGATCGGCTGGCCGGCGCCCCACTCCTTGTAGAAGATCTGGGTGCCATCCTTGACGGTGATCGTGCTCATGGTCTTGTCTCCTGGGGTGCGGTGGACGGCAGCGAATCCGGGCGACGCGATGGCCAGTCCGGTGACGAGCGCGGCACCGACGAGGACGTCTCGTCGCGAGCCGCCGATCGTGGCCGATGGGTCCGAAGATGATGGCGCTGACATTATGCGGCTCCGCGATGACTTCCGGCGCGCTCGCCGCATATGTGTGATAGCGTACCGAAGGCGTAACGGTGACGGGCCGAAACGACAAAGTGCGAGGCGGAACCGACAAATGGTGCAAGCTGCCGACCCGATCGAGATCGGCATCGTCCTGCGCCCCAGGATGATGCTCGGGATCGTCTACGGGCTTACCGACCTGTTTCGGATCACCGACGACCTCAGCCGTATCCGCCTCGGCTCCGACGATCCGGTCATCCGCGTCACGCATTTCGCCGACACCGGCGCGGGCGGCATCGTGCGGACCTTCGATACGCTTCCCGATGTCGACCTGTCGGACGGCGCAGGGCCGGCGATCATCATCATCCCGCCCTGCCAGACCGCCGCCCTCGGTATCGAGGGCGATCGGAAATGGGCCGACTGGCTGACGGCGCGGCATTCGGAAGGTGTCGTGCTCGGATCGATTTGCGGTGGCACCTTCCTGCTCGCCCAGACCGGCCTGCTCGATGGCCGTCGCGCGACCACGCACCTGCTCTGCGCTCCCGAGCTTGCGACGATGTTTCCGGCGGTCAAGGTCGATATCGATGCGTTGCTGACCGAGGAGGACGACCTCATCACCGTCGGCGGCGTCATGGCCTGGACCGACCTCGGCCTCGTCATCGTCAGGCGGTTGCTCGGTGCTGCGGCGATGATGGAGACGGCGCGCTTCATGATGATCGACCCGCCCGGTCGCGAGCAGCGGTTCTACAAGACCTTCATGCCGGAGATGAACCACGGCGACGGCGCGATCCTGAAGGCCCAGGAACAGCTACATGCGCGCAGGCCCAGCGGCGGCACTGTCGCCGACATGGCCGAATGGTCCGGCCTCGAAATGCGCACCTTCATGCGACGCTTCCAGACGGCAACGGGATTGCCACCGAACAAATATCACCAGCGGCTTCGCATCGAACGGGCGCGTGAGCTGCTCGAGACCACGACCGAGACGATCGCCAAAGTCGCCTCGGACGTCGGCTACGGCGATCTGGCATCGTTCCGGCAGCTGTTCACCAAGCTGACCGGACTAAGTCCCAGCGATTACCGGAAGCGATTTTCGCACGACGTCCAGCCGACCCACCGCATCCTGCAGACTAGCGCCGCCTAGTTGAGCTGTTCCTGCCAGTCGGGCGGGACCATGCCGTCCGGCCCGGGCACCGGCTGCGACACCGGATGGCTGGTCGGCGGCGCGAGCGCGGGGCCACGGACGACGGCGTTCAGTTCGTAGTTCCAGAACCAGCCCTCGCCGGGTTCGAAGGACTGGACGATCGCATGGCCGGTCGTGGCGAAATGCCCGGATGCATGCTGCCCGACGGAGGAGTCGCAGCAGCCGACATGCCCGCAGGCGGCGCAGCGGCGCAGATGGAACCACCAGCCGCCATGCTCGAGGCATTCCACGCAACCGGTGCCTGACGGCGGTGCCGCTGGGTCGATGTCTTTGGTCTTGCTCATCTTGTCCCCGTATCCAGATTCAAGTTCGGCTGTTGACGGCGTGGTCGGGTCAGCACTCGGCAGCGATCTGGCGCAGCGCTGCCTCGAAAACCTCGACGGGCTGACCGCCGGAGATCAGGTGCCGGTCGTTGATGACGATCGCCGGGACGGCGTTGATGCCGCGCGAGCGCCAGAGTTCGGCTTCGCGACGGACGTCGTCGGCATAGCGTCCCGACGCGAGGACTTCGGCCGCCGCGCTGCCGTCGAGCCCGGCCCGCTCCGCAGCCTCGACCAGTACGTCATGGTTGCCGGGGTCCTTGCCCTCGGTGAAATTGGCGGTGAACAGCGCGTGCTTCAACTCGGCCTGGTGCCCGGCTGTCTCCGCCCAGTGGAGCAGGCGGTGCGCGTCGAAGGTGTTGTAGATGCGGCTGTCGCTGGTCATCGCCATGGTGAAGCCGAGTTCCGCGGCGCGATCGACGATCATCCGCCGGTTGGCGTCCGACTGCTCGGGCGTCGAACCGTATTTCTGGGCGATATGCTCGGCGATGTTCTGGCCGCCCGCAGGCATCGTCGGGTTGAGCTCGAACGGGCGGAAGACGATGGTCGCGTCGATGGCATCGCGGCTGCGCGCCAGTGCTTCCTCCAGCCCGCGCAACCCGATGATGCACCACGGGCACGACACGTCGGAGACGAAGTCGATCTTCATCGGCGTGGCCATCATGCGTCTCCTGACTTGGTCGTGATCCGGACATCGACGCTGTCGAAGCGCGAGCCCTGTTCCAGCGTACGGTGCACCGGGCAACGGTCCGCGGCGCCTGCCAGCTTCGATCGTTGCTCCTCGTCGACGGCGCCTTCGATGGTGATCCGCCGGGTGAACACGTCGGGCGGCGATGCCCCGGCTTCCTTGCGGTGGGCGACGGCGGTGCGGATGCGCTCGACCGGCCACCCCTTGGCGGTGACGTACTGGCGCAGCGTCATCGTCGTGCAGGCGGCGAGACCGGCGCATAGCAGGTCATACGGCGACGGGCCCGAACCGAGGCCGCCGACGCTGACCGGCTCGTCGGCAATGAAGGCCGCCTGGCCGGCGCGCATCGCCAGCTGGAACTTGCCCATGCCGGTCTCCTCGGCTTCGGCATCGAAGTCGCTCGCGGCGGCCTGGACGGGCTCGGGCAGATAGCGGCTCGACCAGGCGGCGATGACATCGGCGGCAAAATCCGCATCGCGCGACTTCGACAGCAGGTGATCGGCACCGTCGAGCGAGACGAAGCTCTTGGGATGGTGGGCGGTGACGAAGATCCGCGTGGCGTTGTCGATGCCGACGACCTTGTCGCTGGGCGAATGCAGCAACAGCAGCGGCCGCCCTAGTGCGGCAATCCTCGGCCCTTGGTCCTGCTCGCGAACGTCATCGAGGAACTGCTTGCCGACTGTGAACGGGCGCCCGCCGAACAGCACGTCGGCACGCCCGCCGCGCTCGATCTCGGCAACCTTGTCGGGTGTCATCTGCGCGATGACGTGCGCGGCATCGAACGGCGCGGCGATCGCGACGACGGCGCGCACATCGGGCAGCAGCCGCGCCGCCGCCAATACTGCCGCGCCGCCCAGGCTGTGACCGATCGCCAGCGCCGGTGCCATGCCCGCCGCCGCCATCGCCTTGGCGGCCGCGACCAGGTCCTCGATGTTGAGGCTGAAGTCGGTGTCGGCGAAATCGCCCTCGCTATGGCCCAGCCCGGTGAAGTCGAAGCGCAGCACGCCGATACCCGAGCCGGCCAGCCGACGCGCGATCCGCACGGCGGCCAGATTGTCCTTTCCGCAGGTGAAGCAGTGCGCGAACAACGCCCAGGCGTGCGGCGGGCCGACCGGCAGTTCGAGCCGGCCGGACAGCGTGTGGCCGGCGCTGTTGGTGAAGTCGAACGGGCGCGTCGGCATCATGCTTCCTTGGTCCGGCGGCGGATCGCGCCGACGTGGTTCCCCCAGGTTAGCATGGCACGCGGCTTCCCGAACCTGGCAAACACACGGAAATGTCGGTGGTTGCCGGCGAGGTGTCGGTGGCAATTCCGAAGTCTTCAATTTTCTTGGCGACGGCGGGCCGTTCTGTCGCTTCACCGTCCCGAAGCGTTCGCGCGGCTCTGGCGATCCCGGGTCGTCCAGCTGAGCGAGCTTGGCTAAGTCGTTTGTTTGCAAAGCGTCGATGACGTTGCGAGACGTCGAATGACTCGCTCTGTCGCGCTTTGTGCGGTAACAGGCATTCGCTGTTCGCCGATGCAGCGCGTCCCGTCGATTGGTATCTGAGGGGCGTGTGTGACGGAAATCGAACCAGACTTGCAGGGCAGCTATACGGTCGACATGACGAGTTGCGACCGCGAGCCGATCCATCACATTAGTGCGATCCAGCCTATCGGCTTCCTGATTGCCCTGTCGAGCGAATGGCGGGTGGCGCGCGTCTCCGCGAACATCGTCGATTTTCTTGGCCTGCCGATCAAGGCGTTGCTTGGCGCTTCGCTGCGCGACGTCTTTCACGCCGAGGCGATCCACCTGATCCGCAACCGGCTGTCGTTGCTCAACGGCGCCGATGCGGTGGAGCGCAGCTTTGCCGTCCAGCTGCAGGACGGCGGCCCAAGCTACGACTTGGCGATCCACCAGACCGGCGGCCTGATCATCATCGAGGCCGAGCCCAACGTCCCGACCGGCGACCTCAACGCCGGCGCGATGCTGCGGTCGATGCTGGCCCGGACCAAGGGGCAGGCCAGCCTGGTGCGCGAGGCGGCGCGGTTGATGCAGGCGCTGACCGGCTTCGACCGGGTGATGATCTACCGCTTCCACCCCGATGGTTCCGGCGAGGTGATCGCCGAGCGGGTGCGCACCGGGCTCGAGCCGTTCCTCGGGCTGCGCTATCCGGCGGAGGATATCCCCCAACAGGCCCGTGCGCTGCTGCTGCGCAACCCGGTCCGCGTGCTGGTCGATGTGGGCGCGGTGCCCAGCCCGCTGGTGCCGGCCTCCGACGGCTTCAACCAGCCGCTCGACCTGTCGATGAGTACCTTGCGCGCTCATTCGACGATGCACATCGAATATCTGCAGAACATGGGCGTCGCGGCGACGATGACGGTGTCGCTGGTCCGTGACGGCCTGTTGTGGGGCCTGATCTCCTGCCATCACATGGCGCCGCGCCACATCGGCTTCGAGCAGCGCACCACTGCCGAGCTGTTCGGCGAATTGTTGTCGCTGCTCATCGAGAAGCGGGAGCGGGCCGAGGTCGCAGCCTATGAGGAGCATGCCTCGCAGCTGCGCCAGCAACTGGTCGCGACCGCCATCGAGCGCGGCTCGGCCGCCCAGACGATGACCCAGCTGGCCGATCGCATCGCCGACCTGGTGCCGTGCGACGGGATCGCGGTCTATGTCGACGGCGACGTCACCCTGCGCGGCGAGACACCGACCGCAGCGGAGTGCGGGGCCCTGCGCGGCTTCCTCGACGAGCATGTCGCCAGCCGCATCTATGCCACCGCGGAAATCGGCCGGGTGTGGCCGGAGGGAAGGGCGTTCGTCGACCGCGCGGCGGGCATGCTGGTGCTGCCGATCTCGCGGTCGGCGCAGGATTACCTGGTCTTCTTCCGGCACGAGATGGCGCACGCCGTCACCTGGGCCGGGCGGCCGAACAAGCTGCTGGTCGTCGGCAGCGACGGTCCCCGCCTGACGCCCCGCAAGAGCTTTGCCGCATGGCGCGAAGTCGTGCGCGGCCAGTCGGCGATCTGGACCCCGGCCGAGCTGATCGCCGCCGAGAACATGCGGGTGACGCTGATCGAGATCATCCTGCGACGTGCCGGCGAGACGGAGACGGAGAACCGCGCCACGACGCAGAAGCAGGAGCTGCTGATCGCCGAGCTCAATCACCGCGTCCGCAATATCCTCGGCCTGATCCGCGGCCTGGTGGCGCAAAGCCGGATGAGCGCGCAGGACGTCGACACCTTCGCGACGGTGCTCGGCGACCGGGTCCATGCGTTGGCCCGGGCGCACGACCAGATCACCGCCGAGAACTGGGGGCCCGGCTCGCTCGCGACGCTGATCGACACCGAGGCGGCGGCTTTCCTGGGTGATGGCGCGACGCGGGTGTCGTCCGACGGGCCGGCGGTGCTGCTCCAGCCCCAGGCCTTTTCGACGATCGCGCTGGTGATCCACGAGCTGATGACCAACGCGGCCAAGCACGGCGCCCTGAGCGAAGCCAGCGGCGATGTCGCGATCCGCTGGACGCTCGGTCTCGACGGCAGCCTGGCCCTCGACTGGACCGAGACGGGTGGCCCGGAAGTCCAGACCCCGAGCCGCCGCGGCTTCGGCTCGACGATCATCCACCGCTCGGTGCCGCACGAACTCGGCGGCGAGGCCAGCCTGGACTATGCGCCCGGTGGCCTGCACGCCCGCTTCGTCATTCCCGCCCGTCACGTTGTCCGCGGCGAGGACCTGCCGATCGCCGCCGTGCTTGCCATCGCGACCACCCCCGCCGGGCGGCTCAGCGGCACGGTGCTGCTGGTCGAGGACAACATCATCATCGCGCTGGGCGCCGAGGACGTGCTGACCGCATTGGGGGCGAACGAGGTGCTAATGGCTAGCGATGTCGCCGGGGCGTTGCGCCTGATCGCCGCCCAGACGCCGAGCTTTGCGATCCTTGACATCAACCTCGGCATCGAGATGAGCTGGCCGATCGCCTCGCGCCTGCGCGAACTGGGCATCCGCTACGTGTTCGCCACCGGCTATGGCGAGGGCATCGACTTCCCGCTCGAGCACCGCCAGGCACCGGTGATCGCCAAGCCCTATTCGCAGGACTCGATCGCCCGCAGCCTCGGGATCGCCTAGACCTCGCCGACGCCCAGTGCCGAGGTGTCGCCCTTTTCGCGACCCGCGACCGGCTCGCCGGTGATGGCGAATTCGACCTGCTCGGCGATGTTGGTCGCCTGGTCGGCGATGCGCTCCAGGTTCTTGGCGATGAATTGCAGGTGGACGAAGCCGGCGGCCGACCGTCCATCGGCCTCGGTCAGCGAGATCAGGCTCTGGAACACCCGGTTGTACTCGGCGTCGACCGCCGCGTCGCCGTGCACCGCCTCGCGCGCCAGGTCGGCGTCGCGGTCGAGATAGGCGGCCAGCGCGGTGCGCAGCAAATGCTTGGCCAAGCTCGACAATTCATACAGTTGGGCGCTGCCCTCGGCGTCGGGGAGCTCGGCCAGCGTCGAGGCGCGCTTGGCGATGTTCTTGGCATAGTCGCCGACCCGCTCCAGCCAGCCGGCGATCTTCAGCGACGCCATGACTTCGCGCAGGTCGTCGGCCAGCGGCGAATAGCGCGAGAAGATCGTCGTCGCGCTCAGCTCGGCCTCTTCCTGCAGGCGGTCGAGACGATGATCGAGCGCCACCACGCCCAGCGCACCAGCGACGTCGCGCTCGACCAGCGCATCGAGCGCCGCGGTCAGCTGGCTCTCGGCCAATGCTCCCATCTGGGAAACAACGGTGCGCAGCTCGTGCAGCGCGGCATCATAGGACGATACCGTGTGCGGCGTAAGGATCGTCGAAGTCATGCTGCTACTCCCAAGGCTGGTCCGGTCGCGGCTGGCCTCAGCCGAACCGCCCGGTGACATATTCGCGGGTCTGCTTCTCGACGGGGTTGGTGAAGATCTGCGCCGTCGGCCCGACCTCGATGACCTTGCCGAGGTACATGAACGCCGTCTGGTCCGAGCTTCGCGCCGCCTGCTGCATCGAATGGGTGACGATGATGATGGTGAAATCGGCACGCAGCTCGGCGATCAGCTCCTCGACCTTGGCGGTAGAGATCGGATCCAGCGCCGAGGTCGGCTCGTCGAACAGCAGCACCTTGGGCTTCACCGCGATGGTGCGGGCGATGCACAGCCGCTGCTGCTGGCCACCCGACATGCCGAGCGCCGAGCTGTGCAGGCGGTCCTTCGCCTCGGTCCACAGCGCCGCCTTGTTGAGGCTCCACTCGACGCGCTCGTCCATCGCCGCCTTGCTCAGCCGCTCGTGCAGGCGGACACCGAAGGCGACATTCTCGTAGATCGTCATCGGAAACGGCGTCGGCTTCTGGAAGACCATACCGATGCGGGCGCGCAGGTCGGTCGGATCGACCTTGGGATCGATCAAATTCTCGCCGTTCATCAGCACTTCGCCGGTGGCGCGCTGGCCCGGGTACAGGCTGTACATGCGGTTGATGACGCGCAGCAGCGTCGACTTCCCGCAGCCCGACGGCCCGATCAGCGCGGTGACGCGCTTTTCCGGGAAGTCGAGGTTGACCGAGGTCAGCGCCTTGTTGTCCCCGTAGAAGAAGTCGAGGTTCTTGGTGGTGATGTACGGCTTGGTATCGGTCAGCGTGTCGCGCCGGCCGACGACATCGGCGAGCGACGACATTTCAGGGGCTTGGGTCATGGCATTCATTTCCTAGCGCCGGCGGCCAATGGTGAGTTGCGCCAATATGTTGATGACGAGCACGCCGAGCGTGATGAGCAGCGCTCCGGCCCAGGCGAGCTGGACCAGGTCTTCGTACGGACTGGCGGCGAACTGGTAGATCGCTACCGGCAGGCTCGCCATCGGCTTGGTCAGCGACACCGACCAGTTGAGGTTGCCGAGCGAGGTGAACAGCAACGGCGCGGTCTCGCCGGCGACGCGGGCGAGGGCAAGGAGCAGGCCGGTCAGCATGCCCGAGCCGGCAGCGCGCCAGGCGATCAGCGTCGTCACCTTCCACTTCGGCGCTCCCAGCGCGGCGGCGGCTTCACGCAGCGCGATGGGAACGAGGGACAGCATGTCCTCGGTAGTCCGGATTATGATCGGGATGGCGATGACCGCCAGTGCCACGGCGCCGGCGAACCCCGAGTAGGTCTTCGTCGTCGCGACCATCAGCGTGTAGACGAACAGGCCGATCAGGATCGACGGCGCCGATAGCAGGATGTCGCTGACGAAGCGCGTGACGTTGCCGATCTTCGAGCCGCGGGCATATTCCGACAGGTAGGTGCCGGCCAGCACGCCGATCGGGGTGGCGATGGCCATACCGATGCCGACCTGGATCAGGCTGCCGATGATGGCGTTGGCGAGGCCGCCATTCTCGCCGGTCGGCGCCATCGAGGTCGTCAGCGTCGTCCAGCGCAGCGCCGGCAAGCCGCGGGCGAACAGCGTCCACAGGATCGAGGCGAGGATCGCGAGCGACAGCACCGCGGCAGCGGAGGCGAGCGCCGCGACGATGAAGTTGGTGATCTTGCGGCGGCGGGCGAGAATGCTCATCGGCTCAGCTCGCTGCCCGGGGTGCGACGAGCATCCGCGATGCCGCCAGCACGATGAAGGAAATGATGAACAGCGTCAGGCCGAGCCCCAGCAGCGCCGCGAGCTTCATCGTGCCGAAACCGGCCTCGGCGAATTCGTTGGCGATGGTCGAGGCGATCGTCGAGCCTTGCGCGAACAAGTTGGGCGACAGGCGGGTGGCGTTGCCGATGATGAACACCACCGCCATCGTCTCGCCGAGCGCGCGGCCCAGCCCGAGCATCACCGCACCGACCATGGCGCGGCGGCCGTAGGGAATGGCGACGTCTCGGATGACCTCGAAGCGGGTGGCGCCGAGGCCGTAGACCGACTCCTTGAGCACCACCGGGGTAGCCCCGAGGATCTCGACGAACATCGCGGTGATCAGCGGCAGGATCATCACCGCGAGCACCAGCCCGGCGGTAAAGACGCTGTTGCCCGAGCCATAGTCCAGCACCTTGTTGAGGCCCGGAATGCCGGCCGCGGCATCGGCGACGTCGAGGATGAAATGCTCTGCTAGCCAGGGTGCGAGGACGAAGAAGCCCCACATGCCGTAGATGATCGACGGGATCGCGGCGAGCAGCTGGATCACCACGCCGATCGGCCGGCGGAACGCTGCAGGCAGGATTTCGGTCAGGAAATAGGCGACACCGATCGACAGCGGCACCGAGATCACTAGCGCCAGCACCGAGCTGAGCAGCGTGCCATAGACCATGATCCCGGCACCATAGGTGTCGTTCACCGAGTCCCAGACCGGCGTCCACAGGAAGGCGATGCCGAACGCCTTGAACGCCGGCCAGGCACCGAATGCCAGCATCAGGATGATCGCGCCGAGCAGGACCAGCACGATCAGGCCCGAGCCGGTGACGAGGCCCGAAAACAAGGCCTCGCGCCCGGTCGAGTGACGCGGTGACTCGTCCGGCATCGACGCGGTCGACAGCGGGCCGATCGGCAATGGTAACGGGGTGGCGACGTCGCTCATCTGGGCTCCAGGATTTCGGCCAGGAATTGGGCGTGCGGCACCTGCCGCACGCCCCGACAGGCGACTTTAGCGGGGCAGGGTGACGCCGCTGATGCTCTTCCACTCGGTGCGGACGCGCTGGACGGCAGCGGCCGGCAGCGGCAAATAGCCGAGCTGCTGTGCGACCTTGCCGCCGTTCTTGTAGCTCCAGTCGAAGAACGCCAGGGCGGCGCTGGTGCCCGCGGCATTGGTCGGCTTGGTCGGCACCAGGATGTAGGTGGCGCTGACGATCGGCCAGGTGTTGGCACCGGGCAGGGCGAGCATGTTGACGACGGCGTTCGGCGCCTTGGCCCAATCGGCCTGGGCAGCGGCGGCGTTGAAGCTGGCCGGGGTCGGGTCGATGAACTTGCCGGCGGTGTTGCTCAGCTTGGTCATCGTCAGCTTGTTGGCGAAGGCATAGTTGAACTCGACATAGCCGAGCGCGCCGACGGTGTTCTTGACGTTGCCGGCGACGCCGTCATTGCCCTTGCCGCCCGAACCGACCGGCCAGCTGATCGTCTTGCCGGCACCCAGGGTCCAGCCCTTGGCGGCCTTGGTCAGGTAGTTGGTGAAGATCGCCGTGGTGCCCGACGAGTCCGAGCGATAGACCGGGGTGATCGGCATCGGGCGCAGCGGCAGGCCCTTGTTGATCGCGGCGATGGCCGGGTCGTTCCACTTGGTGATCTTGCCGGCATAGATGGCGGCGATGATGTCGGGCGTCAGGCGGAGCTGGCCGGCAGCGACGCCGGGCAGGTTGACGATGATGACTTCCGAGCCGATCACGGCGGGGAACTGGACGAGACCGGCGGCAGTCAGGTCCGCGTCCTTCATGGCATCGTCGGACGCGCCGAAGTCGACGGTCCGCGCCTTGATCTGCGCCTGGCCGGCACCCGAGCCGATGGCCTGGTAATTGAGCTCGTTCTTGGTGGCGGCCTTGTAGGCGGAGCCCCATTTTGCATACAGCGGCGCTGGGAAGGTGGCGCCGGCGCCGGTGATCGCGGCGGCAAAGGCCGGACCTGAAACTGCAGTCGCTACGCCGAGCAGCAATGCTGCGCGCAGACCTTTAGTGAATTGGACGGACATTCCGGCTCCTCGCGATCAGCCGAACCGACCCTGATTCGACAAGGCGTCTCGTGACAGTGTTTCATGACAGTTGCATGACGACGGCGGCGCCGAAACATTCAGGATTTGTTGACAAAGCCGGTCAGGCGGCGGTCGATGCCAACCTACGGTATAGGGCCGTCGCGGCTTCGCCGAGGGCGCTCCAGCTCAGCAAGCCCAGGTCGGCCGACCCGGTCGGCGGGGTGAAGTCGAGGTGATGCGGGGCCAGTTTGCCCTGGTAGGTCCGCACCCAGTCGGCGCCGACGACCTTGGCCAGTCCCTCGGCAAAGGCGGTCGAAGGCGTCAGCACCGGGCGGCCGCAACTCAGGGCGTAGAGCATCGAGCCGGAGTGCAGGTAGTTGTTGAACGGCAGCACGATGATGTCGGCAGCGGCGGCCGCCGTCGCCATCTCGGCGTCGCTCAGGCGGCGGAGTTCGACGTCGATACGGTCGTCGCGGGCGCCAAGCGCGGCGATGCGCTGGGCGAACTCGGGCGGCGCGGCATCGCCGGCGATGACGAGGCGGTGGCGGGGGTCGGCGTTGGCCGCGAAGGCGGTGACGAGCTCCTCGACGCCCTTGTACGGGCGGACCTGGCCAAGAAAGGCGTAGCGGATCGCCGCCGGGTCGCGGACCGGTGCCTCGACGGCCGGAATGTCGGTATAGGCCGGGTGCCAGGCGTCGGCAAAGGGCTTGCCGGCAAGGGCAGGGAAGGCGGCCCGTACGACCGGGACCGTCGCGGGGCTCAGCGTCATGAAGCCGTCGACCATGCGGGCGAGGCGGCGCGAAAGATAGGCCCAGAGCGGACGTCGCGCGCCGCTTTCGTCGTGCGGGCGGAGATTGTGCACCATCCAGACGAGGCGAACGCCGGAGCGCCGGAGCCGGGCGAGGGCGCGCAGGACGGACACCGTCCGATAGGTCAGCCGGGCCGCGCCGCCGCCTTTCCAGAATATCTGCTCGGGCCAGTGGATATGCAGTACGTCGATGCGGGTCTGCAGCGATCGGGGGTCCTCGACGTCGACGACCTCGCAACCGGCGGCCTCCAGCGCCTCGCAAAAGCTCGCGATGAAGCTGTTCCAGGCAAACGTCCGCCCGGGCCACGAGCCGATGACCAGCCGCCGCTCAGCCTGCACGCGATCCCACCACCGATCCCATCAGCCGCGACAGGTGCGCCGGCAGCAGGGCGCTCCCGCCAAGGCCGCGGTATAGCTCCAGGAATCCGCGCGCCTGCCGCAACTGGCCCTGCCTGACCGCGAGTAGCCCGTAGCGGAAGACCGGCCACGAGAGGTTTGCCATCAGCGCCTTGCGGAAGGGACTTTCGGGCAGCGCCTCGACCCGGCGGAGCAGCAGATTGCCGGCACCCAAGTCGTCGCGGGCATAGCCATGCTCGTCGAAAACCCGGCGCAACATTGCAGTCTCGGCAGTCCCCGGGGCAGCGATACCATGCCGGCCGGCCAGCCCGGCGGCCTCCTCGATGTCGTCGCCGGCCAGGTCCCACAGCTTCTTGCGCGCCATCACCGCCGCCCGCCGCAGCAAGGCATCGACGGTCTGGCGGGGCGTCAGTTCGGCTTCCGGCGCCGGATGGGGCAGGTAGGAGCGTAGCGGGAAATTGCGGTGCACCTTGTCGAGGACCTGCGCGTCGAACGCCTTCTGCTTCTCCCACACCGTCGCACCGTCGATCTGATGGAGCGCGGTGCCACGCGTCTCGCCGTGCTGGCGCTGCAGGAAGACGACCTCCGGTACATGGACGCCCTCGCTGTGCCGGACCAGCCGCGACAGCATCTCATAGTCCTGCGCCCGCACGAAACTCGTGTCGAACCCGCCGACCTCGTCGTACAGGCTCCGGCGGACGAGCATCGCGGCCTGGAAGACGAAGCAGCGCTCGAGCAGCGCGCAGGTCAGGTCCGCCGCTTCGAAGCGCGGTGCCGGCACCGTCGTCAGGGTCCGCACGCCGTCCGGGCTGTCGCTGAAATTGCTGTAGTGCCCAAATGCGAACCCGGCGGCGGGCGCCTGGTGCAGCGCGGTGTGGAGCAGGCGCAGCGCGTCGGGCTGGGCGATGTCGTCGTCGTCGAAGATCCAGATGTCGGCCCCGACCGCTGCTCCCAGGCCGAGGTTCAGCGCGCTCGCCTTGCCGCCATTGGGCTGCCTGAGGTAGCCGACCCGCGCGCCATAGCTGGCGACCACGGCGGCGGTGCGGTCGGTCGAGCCGTCATCGATGACCAGGACCTGCCGCGGCTTGACCGACTGGTTCAACAGGCTCGTCAGGCATTCGTCGAGGTAGTGCGCCCGGTTGTAGGTCGGAACCAGGACCGTGACATCGACGCTCACCGGGCCGGGATCGCGGCGCTGGCCTTCAGCTTCGACGCCGCCGACTGCCAGCGCCGCACGATGTCCGGACAGTCGCCGAAGCGCCGCGCCGCATAGTCCATCAGCCCGGTGCGGAACGCCGCTGTCGCATCGTCGCGCGCGCCGAACAGCAGCGGTAGCCAGGCGAAGGCGCTGTCCTTACCGGTAAGGTCGCGGGCCTGCCAGACATACCGCCGCGCCAGCCGCAGCCTCTCGCGCCAGGTGCAGTGCTTCTCGGCGAACAGCAGGCGATTGCGCGTCATGAAATAGGTCTGCAGCGGCGACTCGCGCCCGCCGATCGAGGCCGAGCCGATGTGGCGGATCGTGGCATCGGCCAGCATCAGCAGCGGAAAGCCCAGGCCCGCGGCGCGGCGGCACCAGTCGGTATCGTCGAAATTGAGGTAGAAGCGATCGTCGAACAGCCCGACTGCCTCGAAATGGCGCCGGTGCACGAACATCCCGGCACCGCTGACATAGCTGGTCGAGGTCAGGCGCTCGGCCGGGCTGCCCTGCTTGCTGGTGTCGATCCAGCCCGGGATGCCGGTCTTGGGATCGGTCCCCGAGCCGATGAAATCATATTCCTGGAGCGCGCCGCCACGGTGGACCGGCCCGAGGACCGGCCACACGCCGCGCGCCGCCTGCGCCTTGGCCTCGGCCAGCAGGCGCTCCAGCGTGTCGGGCTCGACCGATGCGTCGTTGTTGAGGATGAATATCCAGTCGTAGCCGTCGGCCAGCGCCTTCGACACGCCGAGGTTGTTGCCGCCCGTCCAGCCGCCGTTGGTCGGCGCCGCGATCAGCGTGACGTCGTCGCCCAGGCCCGCAAGGTGCGACAGCGAATCGTCGGTCGAGGCATTGTCGACGACGAACAGATGCCACGCCGGCTGGCGGCTCGCCCGCAGCGAAGCGAGGCATTCCAGCGTGTTGGCCCAACCATTCCAGTTGATGGTCACGACCGCGATTATGTCCTTGGAACTCATCATCGATTACTCACGGCTAGGCTCGACACGGCCGTGTCGTTATTTCGAAGGTCCGCGCCGGCCGGTGCGCTGCCTGAGCCGACGCTTGATCCCGGACAGTGCGCGCGCGCGCAGCATGTACCGCGCGGCAAAGCTGGGTAGCAACCCGGGCGGCAACAGCGCCATCGCGTCGGTCATGCGACCCGCGGCGGCCAGCCGTGCGGCAGTACCGCTCAACCGGCGCGACTGCAGGGCCGAGTTGTTGCGGGTCAGATGGCCGAGGCCCTGGCGCGCGATCTCGCCGATCGTCCGGCAGTCGCTGGCCTCGAGCTCGAACGGCCGATAGCTCGCCAGTTCCAGCAGCTTGGCGGCGCTCGCCTCGCGCAGATACTGCATTTCCTCGGGCTCGAGGTCCGCGCCGGCAACCGCCATGACCTGCGCCAGGTCTTTCGCCTCGTGCAGCCGGTGCAGGCCCTTGGGAAAGGCGATGTCGGGCTGCGAGCGTTTGCGTCGCCGGTACGACAGCGCCGCCAGCTGCGCATAGGCCGCCGCGATGCGCCCGTTGACGATGCTGGCGCTCGACACGCTGTTGCTGTGGACGCGGTAGTCGCCCAGCACGTCGGGCAGGTTGTGCATCCGGCCATGCTCGGACAGGCGCCAGTACAGGTCGGTGTCCTCGGCGTGATGGACGTGACGATAACCGCCGGCGGCCTCGACCGCTGCCCGCCGCACCATCAGGAACGGGTGGATGATATACGGCTCCTGCGACGGCACCTGGCAGGGATCGGCCAGGTCGGGCGAGATCAGGCGCACGACTTCGCCCGTCGGTTGCCCATGCTCGTCGATGTGGCGGACACCGGCCCCGACCGCGACGGCATCGGGGTGCTGCGTCAGCCAGTCGAGCTGGACCGCCAGCCGCTCCGGATAGGCGAGGTCGTCACCGTCGTGGCGTGCGATATATTCCGCGGTGCAGAACCCCAGGCCGTAGTTGAGAGCATCGACGATGCCACCGTTCGGCTTGTGATGGATGCGAATGCGGGCGTCGTCGCCGGCCAGCTCCGCCAGGATACGCGGCGTGGCATCGGTCGAGCCGTCGTCGACGATGTGGATCAGGATGCTCCGCTCGGTCTGCGCGCAGATGCTCTCGACGGCGGATCGGACGGTCGCCTCGGCATTGTACACCGGGATCAGCACGTCGATCCGGTGGCCGGTGTCGACAGCGCCGGCCGGCTGCGGCTGGGCGGCAGCAATTCCAGGCGGTTCCGGCGCCACTGAAACTGCCGGAACAGCTGAAATTGACGTTGAAAGCATCGCTACATCATCCGATCGGTCGCTGGAAGGGTAGCGCGCCCATGTGAACTTTGTGTGACAATGCTGCACTTGCTCACAAGCCCGGCCGGCGATCAACCCTCCCGGGTCCAGGCATCGATCAGGCCGGCGTTGATATAGACGAGATTCTCGCCGCTGATGACGATCTCGAACCGGCGTTCGGCCATCGCCTGCTGGAGCGCGAAGCTGGTCCCGCCGCCGGGTCGCATCCAGTCGTGCAGCTCGATGATCAGCACCGCGATATCGTCGATCCAGCCGGTGTTGTCGGCAAACAGGTCTGACTCGAAACCCTCGATATCGACCTTGGCGATGAACAGCCGGCCGCTCGGCACCGCAGCGACCATGTCCGGGATGGTGACGATGCGGATATCACCGCCGGCGCTGCGCTCGCTGCGCGGGGCCCACGCCTTGCCGGACGGGTTATGCAGCGTCACGCCACCGGGCATCGAGCCGATCGCCGCCTCCACCACGTCGATCGACTGACGGCCCGCGCAATTCCGGCGGCACATCGCGGCGTTCCCGGCGTCGGGCTCGACGGCGACGACGTGCGCGCGCGGGAAGGCGGCAGAGAACCACAGCGACGCTGCGCCGATGTTGGCACCGGCATCGACGATGACCGGGGTTCGACCCGCGGCAAGCATCGCGTCGTGATGCGCAAGGATCGCCGCATAGCGCTTCAGCGACCGAAGCTCGTACTCGCGGCCGCTGAAGACCTGGCGAAAAACCTCGTCGTCGGTGGTCCCGGGGCGCAGCCAGACCGTCCCGATCCCGGCGACGCTGGCGCGGTCGGGCGACGCGGCGGCGGGCCGCAGGCGTCGCCGGACCGTGTGGGCCGCGCCGAACAGCTCGGCATCGGCGAGCACCCGCCGCAAACTCCTGACGCCGTTCCGCAGACTATTGGCCATCCGACAAGCCTCTCGATCGATCCTTCATAATCTTGAAAGGTGACGGGCTTGTTACACGCGACCCGTCGATCCCGGGCTGCGGCTCGTCGATTGTAATCGAACGATCATCCAACTGTCATATCTGTGTGGCAGGGTCGATCCAACGCAAACCGACGAGTGTGTTACATGTGCAGCTTTTGTTCCGATGCCCGCGTGATCCAGACCCTCGAACTGCCGGCGAACGTCCGGTGCCAGGATGCGTCCACCGACCGCGAGGAATTGGCAAAGCAACTATGCGCGAGCTCAGGGGTCGCCCATGACAGCCTGCGGCCGAACACCCTCGACGAAGAGCCCGAGGATGGCGTGCTGCCGTGCGGCGCGCCGGGGCATTTCGCCTGGCGCGAGATGCTGGCCGGGGCCGACCGGATCATCGCTTCCTGATACTTCAGGCCCGGCTTCGGCCGGGTCTTCACAGTTCGCCGTTCGCCCGTGGCTCACGCCCCGGCGATCAGGCGCTGCTCGACATTGGCCCATAGCCGGCTGAACGCCACCGCCGCCGCATCGCGCGGTCGCCACGCCGCCAGCGGCGCCTGCCTGACCGCCATCGTCTCGATCGCGCTGGCATAGGGAATCGTCGGGCGGTCCGGCACGGAATCGACAGTCGCCTTGTGCAACCCCCGCCGGCGATCGACCAGGTTGAACACCGGAATGACCAGCGGTCCGCCACCGCGCCCCGACGACAGATGCGCGGTCAGTTGCTCGAAGGCGCGCAGCGACAAGGGTGACGGCAGCATCGGCACGACCAGCACGTCGACGGCGCGAAACACCTGTTCGGCAAGCTCGTTCAGTCCGGGCGGGCAATCGAGGATCACCCGGTCATAGTCGCCGGCGAGGTCACGCAACAGCTTCTGCAGCCGCTTCGCCTTGTCGTCGGCAACCAGCTGCCGTTCCAGCTGGTGCAGCGACTTGTCCGCCGCGAGCAGGTCGAGGTTGCGCCACGCGCTGGGCTGGACCAGCCCCTGAAACTCGGCATCCTTGGCGAACAGCTTGCGCGACGCTGCACCGGTGCGCGGCGCCAGCTTCAGGCTGAAGGTCGCAGCACCCTGCGGATCGAGGTCCCACAGCAGCGTCCGTCGCGCGCTCTGCGCCGAGGCCGCAAAGGCGAGGTTGACGGCCAGCGTCGACTTGCCGACGCCACCCTTGACGCTGAATACCGCGATACTCTTCATGCGCCCTCCATTCGAACGGCGGTCAGACTAGCACGGTGCCGTCGCGTTTGACGTTAACGGTTTGTGACAAACGGCGAATTGGCACGACTCGCCGATTTGTCCGCGGCTTCAAGGTGGCGACGATCGCCGGCGACCGCCGCTGCTGCCCCGCTCGCCGTCAGGCAGGCATCTTGCGCTTGGTATAGGCACGGGCGTCCATGACGACCTTCTCGTTGTCGCCGGGCAGCATCCGCATGCCGGCATCGATGCTCTGGTTATGGGTCATGCCGCGGGCGGTGCCGAGCCACTGGATGTTGTTGCGCTTGGCGGCCATGCGGATGCGCTCCAGCGTATCTTCGAGGCGCAGCTTGGCGGGCAGCACGGCGCGGTCGGCGGCCGGCATGTCGCGGATGGCGTCCCAGCCCATGATCGACCAGCTGTTGTCGGCAGGGCCGGGCTCGGCAAAGGCCAGGCCCTTGATCGCCATCAACTGTTCGGCGGCTTCGGCGCCGTGGCGGTTCTCCAGCTTGAAGCCCATCGCGACTTCGCCCTTGGGGTTGAGCGGCCAGGTATCGGCGACCTCGAGGTACTTGTTGCCCGGCATTCCCCAGATATGCGAGGCAAACGCCTGGCTGCCGGCGCCGCGCATACCCTCGACCGGCATTTCCGTTACGCCGGGCAGGGTGAATTTGTAACGGGCGGCGGCGATGGCGATCTCTCCGGCTTCGGGCGAGTGCATCTCGCAGACCAGCACGCCGTGCGCACCGGAGGCCATCGCCTGCTGGATCTGCCAGGCGTTGGCGCGCATCGACGGCCCATCGAAGCCGGTGGCGGGCAGGGTCACGAACACCATTGGGGTGCGATGACCGCTCGGTGTCGGGCCGCCGTCGACCAGGCCCTGCATGAAATTCCGCAAATTCGCGAAGTCCATGCAGCCGTTTTCCATCTCGTAATTGATGGCGTCGCAATAGGTCCGGGCCATGCGCCGGCCTTCTTCATAGCCGTCGGGCGCGCCGGACGGCATGTAGACGTGGTAATAGACGACCTGATTGTCTTCCCACAGCTCGATCGCCTTGTTGATCCGCCGTGGCTTGTAGTTGAGGTCGACGCTGGGAGCCTGCGGCAGCGTCCGCGCCCAATTCGACCTGAATCCGCCGCCCTTGCCTGCCGTGCCGAAATAGTTGGGACTATCCAGCATCGTCCGGCCGCTGGCCTTGGGGGGACCGGCGGGTGGGGCAGCCGCGGCGCCGGCAGCCGCCGCCGCACTGGACGTTGTGCTCGCCACCGCCGCCATCCCGGCGCCCATCATGGCGCCGGTCAGCAGGCTACGCTTGTTGATCTCCACGGCGCTTGCTCCCCCTTTTTGGTGTCCGATCAGTCGACCGCGCGGCGTGCTTCCGCGGCGCGCGCCGGATCCGGGGTCGCGACCGCCGACGAAGCGGGCAGGCGGTAGCAGATCAGTTCGCCACCCTCGAAGCCACCGCTGGCCAGCACGATATGCTGGCGGCCGCCGCGCATGTAGGTCATCGGAGAACCGGTCTGCGGCTGGTCGAGGAAGACCGCCCCAAGCTCCTGGCCGGTCGCCTTGTCATAGGCCCGCAGACGCGCCGCCTTGCGCCCCTGCTCGTCGGTGAACGCGCCGCTATCGCCGCAGATCACCAGAGTCTTGGTGACCAGCACCCCGAGTATGCCCGACTGGCCGGTCCGCGGGATCTTCATGCCCTTCAGCAGGGGATTGTTCTTGATGAAGTCGGGCGTCTCGCCGTGCGCGGTCTGCCAGACCTTGGTCCCCTGGTTGAGGTCGAGCGCGGTGATCCGGCCGTAAGGCGGCTTCAGGATCGACATGCCGCCGATCGTCAGCATGCCGCGCTCGATCGGATCGTTCAGCCCGTCCTTGACGGTCGCCGGAACCGGACCACCCAGGCCCGGCCGGCCACGCGGATTCGCCATGCCGCCAAAGCTGCCGCCCATGTTGTCGTTGTTGCCGCGCCCCGTGGTGCCGCCACCCGTCAGGCGCCCGTTGGGCTGCAGGACATGGCCATAAACCTGGGGAACCGACTTTGAATAGACGTAGAAAATCCCGGTCTCCGGGTCGCAGGCACCGCCGGGCCAATTGGCCCCGCCCTGATTCTCCGGCGTCTGCAGCGTCCCCCAGGGACCCTCCGGCTTGACCAGCGTCGGCGGCGAGTACAGCGGGCCCATCCGGTAATGGCTGATGATCTCGAGCGCCCGGGCCTTGATCTCCGGCGTCCAGTCGATCACGTCATCGGCCGAAAAACCCTGCCGATCGAACGCCGGCGGCTTGGACGGCACGGGCTGCGTCGGCGAATAATATTCGCCCGGAATGTCGCCGGCCAGGACCTTCTGCTCGCGGATCGGCCAGATCGGCTTACCGGTCGCACGATCCAGCACAAACAGGAAAGCCTGCTTGGTCGGCAGCGCAAGCGCCTTCACGACCTTGCCCCCATGCCGAATATCCATCAGCACGGGCGGCGCCGGAATGTCCCGATCCCACAGCCCGTGATGCTCCGTCTGATAGTGCCAACGCCGCTCCCCGGTCTCGATGTCCAAAGCCACAAGTGTCTCTGTAAACAAGGCATTTCCACGCCGGGTCACCCCCAGCCAATCCGCCTGCGGCAACTCGACGCCAGCATAGATCAACCCCAACTCCGGGTCCGCCGACATCATCGCCCAAACGCCCGTATTCGTCGCAGTCTCGGCCTGCCCCGGGGTGATCCAGGTATCGTAACCGAACTCGCCCTTCTTCGGAACGGTGTGGAAAATCCACTTCCGCTTCCCGGTCCGAACATCAAATCCACGCAGATACCCCGGACCTGTCGAAGGCGATGCCGCGCCCACGACAACAGTGTCCTTAACCACTAGCGGAGGAGCATGCAGGCCGACGATACCCGCCTTGGGGTCGACGTCGTGATCCCAGTTCAGGCGCAGGTCGACCTCGTTGTTCGCACCAAATGCCGGATCAGGCAGACCTGTTCGAGCATCAATAGAGATGAGTTGATAGCTTGTCGTAACGTACAGGATCCGCTCGGCCGTACCGTCAGTCCAATAAGATACGCCCCAACCCGAACCGCCGCGGGCGCCAATTCGCCCCTTTTCATCATGGCGATAGGTCCAGATAATTTGCCCGGTGCCAGCGTCGAGGCAGACCAGGTAACGGTCCAAGCCAACAGTGCTGTAGAGTCGACCCTTCACCACGATGGGGGTGGCGTTGAAATACGAGTCCTTGCGGCCGCCGAAGTTATCGGTCTTGAACCTCCAGGCGACTTCAAGGCTGTTAAAGTTCGAGCCGCTAATCTGATCCAACGCCGCGTAACGAGTGGCCGCCAGATCGTTGCCGTAGCTGATCCAATCAGTTTCAGCGGCGGCATTTGCAGGTGTAGCTGACTTTACCGGCAACGGCCCTTGCGCCCGCACCCGAGGCGCCCAGACTGCGATCGAAGCAAAAGCTGCAGTGGACAAAAGAGCTTGGCGGCGGCTGATATGGGTCGTCATATACACCTTCGGCGAGATCAGGGATGCGTAGCGGGCAGTGATTTTTCGTTCGGAGCTTAAGCGGCGGAATCAACAGAAAAAGCGAGCGCCCATCTCGTTCAGAATCGGCGAACAATCATTGTGGGACCATACGGACCAACTTGTCAGCTTCCTTCGACTTTAAGCTATCGGCACCGTTGCCGCACCTTGGAAAGCCGCAGATGACACCGTGCAATGCTGAATCGGAGCGCATCGCAACACTCTGGACCAGAGACGCAGGCATCTTTTATTGGCATCCAGCAGGAAGCGGATCAGGACGATCGATGCAGACGGCGCTTGGCCAAATTCTATCTCACTCCCCCGCGCATTGGCTTCTTTGAGCCGTTGCTACTCGAGTAGCCGGTCCAAACCGCTCCAACAAGAGCAGGCGGTACATCATCCTAAGGGCATCTCATATAGTGAGATCGACGTGACCAGCGAAGCGATAGCCCCGCCATATTCGTCTGCCTACGCGTCGGCGGTTCTGATCGCGGTCCGCTTAGCGGAAGCGGAAGCGGAAGCCTGAACCGTCTCCTTGCTTCCGAAATATGCCTAGCTATTGACGTTCTCCACAATCGTATGAGGGCGACTGCAGATGTCCCTGTCCAAGTCAGGAGCGTAAGGGCGTGATACAGAATGCGCCTCATGAATTGCTGGTCGACAACGAGCAAGCCGCCGTTCGGATCTGTAATCCATCAGGCCGGTCGCCATTCCTACTTATTGGGGATCATGCTGGAAATCTGGTGCCGCGATCGCTTAGTGAACTCGGACTAGATACGACGATTCTGGCGCAGCATGTTGGCTGGGATATCGGCGTTGCCGAGTTGGGGAGGACACTATCCGTCGCCTTGGACGCAATCTTCATCAGCCAGAGCTATTCTCGGCTTGTGATCGACTGCAATCGCGATCCTGCTTCCTCGGAAGCGGTGCCGACAATCAGCGATGGCCGTGCCGTTCCTGGCAACTTAGGGGTAACGCCTTCCGAACGAGATGCTCGCTTCAGCGATCTCTTCGCGCCATATCAGGCTGCCATCGCCGACGAGATAGACCGTCGCGTGATGGAAGGGCAATCACCGATTTTGGTCTCGCTGCACAGCTTTACGCCGAAGCTTCAGGAAGTGGAGCGACCATGGCAGATTGGGGTGCTGCACGACGGGCATAATGACGGATTTGCCCGCCGGCTGCTGGCAGCGTTGCAACGTCGGACAGATTTCGTCGTCGGTGACAATGAGCCGTATCGGATGGACAGCACCGACTTCACGATACCGTACCATGCGTTTTCGCGAGGTCTTGGCTACGTCGAGTTGGAGGTGAGGCAGGATTTGCTGGCCGACCGGGCGGGGATCGAGTTCTGGGCTGGGCTTTTGGCGGAGTTGATGGAGCAGGAACGGATCGGCTGATCGGCAGACGTTCGCTGCATCGTTCAGTCCTTGTCGGTGAGGATGATCGTGCCGGTGCTGGCGGAGCCGCTCGAGGTGACCGTGTAGGTCATGGTGTCGCCGTCGTCGTTGATTCCGTTGAGCGTGTCGCCGCTGCGGGTCATGGTCCAGTCGTTGGCCTTGGCTTCGGTTTCTGCCTCGGTCAGGACTTTTTCGGGTGGGGCGGGACTGGTGAAGCTGACGGTGACGGTGCCTTGCTTGGCGCCGTCCTTGTCGTGGGCTGTGACCTTCATGCCGTGGACTTCGGAGCCGGGGTAGAGTTTCATTCCGGAGATGTCGAAGTCCTTGCCGCCGAGGGCCATGCCGGGGATGTCGAGCGAGGCTTTGAAACCGTTGGCGTCGATCTTGAGGCCGTGGTCGGCGGCGGTGCTCTTGGTGGTGGATTCGGCGTGGCAGGCGAGGAGGGGAAGCGTGATGAATATGGGAAGAAAACGGCGCATCTGAAATCTCCGAGTGTATTACTCGGCTATATCAGTTGGTGCGTGAGGGGACAAGGGGTTCGGGGGCGTCTTCCCAGCCGCCACCGAGGGCTTTGAAGACGGCGATCTGGTTGGTGATGACCTGGGCGTCGGAGGCGGCGAGGCTGGCGTCGGAGTTCGCCAGGACGCGTTCGGCGTCGAGGACGTCGATGAAGCTCTCGGCCCCGGCGCCGTAGCGCAGGCGGACGATGCGGGCGGCTTCGGCGCTTTGCTGGCGGGCGGCGAGCAGCGCCTGGTTGCGGTCGCGTTCGCCGGAGAAGTTGGCGAGCGCGCTCTCGGCGTCCTGGAGCGCGGCCAGAACGGTGCCGTCGAAGGTGGCGAGCGCGCCCTCGGTCGTCGCTTCGGCCTGGCGGATGCGGGCGCGGGCGACGGCGATGTTCGGGAAGCTCCAGTTGAGCAGCGGCCCGAGCCCGAAGGCGAAGCTGGACGACGAGCCGAGATCGCCGACCTTGAACGCCGAGGTCGAGGCCGACAGGCCCAGCGTGATGCGCGGATACAGGTCGGCAGTGGCGACGCCGATGCGCGCGGTCTCGGCGGCGAGGTTGCGGTCGGCCTCGCGGATGTCGGGGCGACGCTTGAGCAGCGCGGCGGCGTCACCGATCGGCAGCGGGCGGGCCAGCTTGGGCGGCATGGCGCAGGCGGCGGCGGCAGCCGGGATCTGCTCCGGCGGCTGGCCGATCAGCACGGCGAGGCGGTACAGCGCGGTCTGGCGGTTGGCGACAAAGCCCGGCAGCGTCGCGCGGGTGGTTTCGAGCTGGGCGCGGGCGCGTGCCACGTCGAGCGGCGTGCCGCGGCCGGCGGTGTACAGGCGCTCGGTCAGGTCGAAGGTCTGGCCCTGCAAATACAGCGAGTTGCGTGCGACGGCGAGCTGGCGGGCCGAAGAGCAGGCGTCGGCATAGGCGCGCGTCGTTTCGGCGGCGACGCTGATCCGCACCGAATCGCGAGCGGCGGCGAGCGCGGCGGTGTCGGCGCGGGCAGCCTCGACCAGGCGGCGGACGCGGCCGAACAGGTCGACCTCGTAGGTGGCGTCGAAGCCGACCGAATAGACGTCGGTCTCGAAGGTCGAAGGCCTGACGGCGGATGGATCGCTGCCACCGACGGCCTGACCGAGCGCGGCCGCACTCTGGGCGCCGCCGTAACGCTGGCGCTGCGCGCTGGCGGATACCGCGGTCGACGGCAGGCGGGCCGAACGCGCTTCGCTGAGCACGGCGCGGGCGCGGCGCAGGTTCGCGGTGGCGACGCGGATGTCGGTGTTGGCGACGAACGCCTGGGCGATCAGGCCGTCGAGGACCGGATCGTCGTACAGGCGCCACCATTTGGAGGGCGAGTCGCTCTGGTCGAAGACCGGCTGCAGCGCGGCGTCGAACTTGCCGGCGGCGGCGGGCGGGGTCAGTGCCGGGTGATAGTTCGGGCCGACGGTGCAGGCGGAGAGGGTCAGCGCGACGAGGGTGCTGACCGCCAAAGCCCGGCGACGGGGCGAGGGAGCGGCACCCACTCCCGGGCCAGCTGCGCCGTCTCTCGCCCCTCCCCTCGAGGGGAGGGGAGCAGCAAGGGCGGCTGCCCGCAGCGCCGGGCCAACGTTACTAAGCACGGTCATTCGGCTGGCTCCGCGACTGGGGCGTGCGGATAGGCGGCGTCGGCGTCGGGCCGGGGTGCGCGGCGGCGGTGCGGGATCTTGGACGAGAGCCAGCTGGCGATGACGTAGAACACCGGGGTGAACAACAGGCCGAAGATGGTCACGCCGATCATGCCGAAGAACACCGCGGTGCCGAGCGCCTGCCGCATCTCGAAGCCCGGGCCGCTGGCGATGGTCAGCGGCACGACGCCGAGGATGAAGGCGAACGACGTCATCAGGATCGGGCGCAACCGGGTGCGGGCGGCGCTTTCGGCAGCCTGCCACCGGTCCTCGCCGCGCTCCTCCGCCTGCTTGGCGAACTCGACGATCAGGATGGCGTTCTTCGCCGCGAGGCCGACCAGCACGACGAGGCCGATCTGCGTCAGGATGTTGTTGTCGAAGCCGCGCAAATTGACCCCGAGTATGGCGGCCAACAGACACATCGGCACGATCAGGATGACTGCCAGCGGCAGCACCAGCGATTCGTACTGCGCTGCCAGCAGCAGGAAGACGAAGACCACCGCCAGTGCGAAGACGATCGACGCGGTATTGCCCTGGGTCTTCTCCTGGTACGCCAGCTCGGTCCATTCGAAGCCGAAGCCATCGGGAAGTGTCTTGGCGGCAAGCGACTCCATCGCATCGAGCGCCTGCCCCGACGAGAAGCCGGGCATCGTGTCGCCCTGCAGTTCCGACGCCGGATACAGGTTGTGACGGACGACGCGGTACGGGCCGGCTTGGTCCTTCAGCGTCGCCACCGAGCCGATCGGCACCATCTGCCCCGACAGTGAGCGCGTCTTCAGGTTAACGATGTCGGACGGGTCGTGGCGGAACGGTGCGTCGGCCTGTGCGGTGACACGGTAAGTGCGCCCGAACATGTTGAAGTCGTTGACATAGGTCGAGCCGAGATAGGTCTGCAACGTCGAGAACACGTCGGAAGGCGCAACGCCGAGCTGCTGCGCCTTTTCGCGGTCGATGTCGGCATAGATGCGCGGCGTGCCGGTGTTGTAGAGCGAGAACACCGAGGTCAGGCCCTTGGTCTGGTTGCCCGCCATCATCATCGCCATCGTCGCGCCCTCGAGCGCCTGCGCGCCCTTGTTGCCGCGATCCTGGATCATCATCTTGAAGCCGCCGCCGGTGCCGATACCGCGAACCGGGGGCGGAGCGACGACCAGCAGATTGGCGGCGTCGATGGCGCCGAGCTTCTGGCGCAGCTCCGCCAGGATCGAGTCACCGGTCTGGTTATGCTTCTTGCGGTCGGCGTAATCGTCGAGCGCCAGGAAGATCGTGCCGGCATTCGGCGCGTTCGAGAAGCTGGCGCCGTCGAGGCCACCGATCGAGACGATGTGGTTGACGCCGGGGATCTTGAGCGCCGTGGTGATGGCGTCCTGCATGACGACGCCGGTGCGCTCCAGCGTCGAGCCGGGCGGCATCTGGACGATGCCGATCAGATAGCCCTGGTCCTGCGCCGGGATGAAGCCGGTCGGGGTGGCATTGAAGCGCCACGCCGCCAGCCCGAGCAGGCCGACATAGCAGACTAGCACGATGGCGATCAGCCGGACGGCGCGCGCCGTGACCCGGCCATAGCGGTCCGACAGCCAGTCGAAGCCGCGGTTGAAGCCGTTGGCAACGCGCTGCAACGGCGCGAAGATGCCGCGCGGGTTCTGCGTCGCATGGTCGTCGTGCGGCTTGAGCAGCAGGGCGGCCAATGCCGGCGAAAGGGTCAGCGAGACCAGGCACGAGATCAGCGTCGCCGCCGAGATGGTCAGCGCGAACTGCTTGTAGAACTGCCCGGAGATGCCGCTGATGAAGGCGGTCGGGATGAACACCGCGCACAGCGTCAGGGCGATGGCGATCAGCGCGCCGCCGACCTCGTCCATCGTCGCGAAGGCGGCGTCGTGCGGGCTGAGGCCATTGCGCAACTCGCGCTCGACGTTCTCGACGACGACGATCGCGTCGTCGACGACGATGCCGATGGCGAGCACCAGGCCGAACAGCGACAGGCTGTTGAGCGAATAGCCGAAGGCCGCCATGACCGCGAAGGTGCCGATCAGCGACACCGGGATCGCCAGCACCGGGATGATCGCGGCGCGCCAGCTCTGCAGGAAGATCAGCACGACCAGCACGACCAGCAGGATCGCCTCGACCAGCGTCTCCTGGACGCTGTCGATCGAGTCCGCGACGTACGTCGTCGGGTTGTACGGGATGCTGTAGGCGACGCCGGGCGGGAAGCTCTTCTTGGCTTCCTCCATCGTCGCGATGATCGATTCAGCGGTCGCCAGCGCGTTCGAGCCCGGCAGCTGGGTGATGCCCATGCCGATGCCCTGGGTGTGGTTGATATAGGCGGTGGTGCCGTAGTCCTGGGCGCCGATCTCGATGCGCGCGACGTCGGAGACGCGGGTGAGCGCGCCATTGGGATCGGCCTTGATGACGATGTCGCCGAACTGCTCGGGCGTGCTGAGGCGGCCCTGGGTCTGGACGCTGAGCTCGAAGCCCGAGCCGCCCTTGGCGAACGGCGGCGCACCGACGCTGCCCGCGGCGACCTGGACGTTCTGGGCGCGCAGGGCGGCGACGATCTCCGAGGCGTTGAGATTGCGCGACGCGGCCTTTTCGGGGTCGATCCAGACTCGCATCGCGTAATCGCGGGCGCCGAACAGCTGGATGCCGCCGATGCCCTGCAAGCGCAGCAGCTTGTCGCGGACCTGCAGCGTCGCATAGTTCGACAGATACTGGATGTCGTGGCTGTTGTCGGGCGACGTCAGGAACACCGCCATCAGGATGTCGGGGGTGTTCTTGCGCGTCGTCACGCCGAGCGAGCGCACGGTGTCGGGCAGGCGCGGCTCGGCCGAGCTGACGCGGTTCTGGACCAGCACCTGGGCGGTATCGAGGTTGGTGCCGAGCTTGAAGACGACGTTGATCGTGACCGTGCCGTTCGCCGTCGACGACGACGTGATGTACAGCATGTTCTCGACGCCGTTGATCTCCTGCTCCAGCGGCGCAGCGACGGTGTCGGCGAGAACTTCGGCCGAGGCGCCCGGGTAGGTCGCGGTGACGGCCACCGTCGGCGGCGCGATCTCGGGATATTGCGCCACCGGCAGCGTCGGATAGGCGAAAATGCCGATCAGCACGATCAGCACCGAGATCACCCCGGCGAAGATCGGCCTGTCGATGAAGAAGTGCGAGAAGCGCATGTTACTTGGCGTCCGCCGCCGACGTGGCGGAGGTCGCGGGTGGCTCGGTCAGCTCAGGGACAGCCGGGCCGGTGCCGGGGGCGGGCGGCACGATCTTGCCGAGCTTGGGCGTCACGGGCGTGCCGGGGCGGCCGCGCTGGACGCCGGCGATGACGACGCGGTCGGTGGCCTTCAGACCCGAACGGACGACGCGCAGGCCGTCGACGATCGGCCCGAGCTCGACGACGCGTTGCGCCACCTTGTTGTCGGGGCCGACGACCAGCGCGACGCGGCGGGTCTGGTCGGTGACGATCGAATCCTCGGGAATCAGCATGCCCATGTAGGCGCCCGAACCGAGCAGGCGCATGTGGCCGAACAGGCCCGGGGTCAGGAAGCCGCCGGGATTGCGGACCTCGGCGCGGCCGCGGATCGTGCCGCTGCCCTGGTCGAGGGCGTTGTCGACGAAGTTCATGCGGCCGTGCCAGCGGTATTCGCTCTCGTCACCCAGGCGGATATCGACCGGGTTGGGGGCGACGCGCGACGACGGACGGGTGCCGGCGCGGTTGGCGCGCTGGTATTTGAGGTAGACCGCCTCGGAACCGGTGAAGGTGAAGTAGATCGGGTCGAGCGCGACGACCGTGGTCAGCACCGTGGTGCCGGCGGTGACGAAATTGCCGACATCGAGGCGACGGTCGGACAGGCGCCCGGCGATCGGCGCGGTGACGCGGGTGAACTCGACATCCAGGGCCTTGGCGCGGATGTTGGCCTCGCCCGCTGCCAGCGCGGCATTGGCCTGGTTGAGCGTCGCCTGGGCCTGTTCGAATTCTTCCTTGCTGACGGCGTTGGCGTCCAGCAGGCCCTTGGTGCGGGCGAAGGTGGTGCGGGCGACCTCGGCGGAGGCGCGCAGGCGCAGCGCATCGGCCTTGGCCTGGTCGAGGACCGCCTGGAACGGGCGGGGGTCGATGACGAACAGCAGTTGCCCGGCCTTGGCGAACTGGCCGTCGCGGAAATTGACCGACTTGATGTAGCCGGAGACGCGCGGGCGCACTTCCGACTCTCGGATCGCCTCGAAGCGGCCGGTGTAATCGTCCCAATCGACGATCGGCTTCATCAGCGGGGTCGCGACGGTGACTTCGGGAGGCGGTCCGCCGGGGCCACCGGGAGCGCCCGCGGCACCGTCCTGCTTGCCACCACAGGCAGCAAGAGTCAGCGCAAGCGCAGGCAGAAGAATGGAGCGCATTTTGTTTCCCGGGGTTTGCCGCACTGCAACACAAACATAGTCGTGAACTTCAAAGCTGCCAAGCGGTGATTTGACCGGCGCTCAAATCGCCTCAGGAACCGGGCTGGGTGGAGCCCGTTCTGAGGCCGAGGGAGAACGACATGGCAGCCAAGGAACCCAAGCCCGGAGACAAGGTCGAATGGGATTCGAGCGGCGGGCATTCCGTCGGGAAGGTGGTCAAGAAGATCACCTCGCCGACTTCGATCAAGGGCTACAAGGTCGCGGCGTCGAAGGATAATCCGGAATTCATCGTCAAATCCGACAAGTCCGGGGCCGAGGCGGCGCACAAGCCGGGCTCGTTGAAGAAGGCGCGTTGAGATGGACATGAAGCCACCGGCGGCGGTCGCGGCGGCCGCAAAGAAAGGCTTGGAGCTGCGCGAGAAATTCAATCGCGGCGGCACCGAAGTGGGGGTCAAGCGGGCGCAGCAGCTGGCCGGGCGCCACGCAGTCTCGGAGGAGGATGTCACCGCGATCAGCAGCTATTTCAAGCGCCATACGGTCGACAAGCAGGCCAAGGCGCACGAGTGGGGCGACGACTCAGATCCGTCGGCCGGGTACATCGCGTGGTTGCTGTGGGGCGGTGACCCGGGCGAGAAATGGGCCGACGGGCTGAAGGCGAAGCTCGACAAGGACTAGGCGTCGCGCTCCCGGGCGGCGCGGGCGAGGACCAGCGCGTCGATGTCGGAGTCGCTGAACCCCGCCTCGGCCAGCACGGCGCGGGTATGCTCGCCAAGGCGCGGCGGATAGCGCATCGGCGGTCGCTCGCCGTCGAAGCGCACGGGCACGCCGGGATAGCGCAGGTCGCCCGCCGGGTCGGGGATGACCTCGAAGAAGTTCGTTGCCTTCAACTGCGGGTCGTCGAGCAGGTCGTCGAGTCCGAGGATCGGTGCGGCGGGGATTTGCAGCCGCTCCAGCGTGGCGACCCAGTCCGCGGTGGTGCGCGTCCGGACCAGCTCGCCCGCCAGTTCATACAGCGCCGCGATGTTGGTGGTGCGCACCCCGACGTCGAGGAAGCGCGGGTCGCTCGCCAGCTCCGCCCTGCCGTTCTCGGTGAAGAACGCCCGCCAGTGCGCGTCGGTGTAGGGCATCATGCAGATGAAGCTGTCCGCCGTCGGCAGCGGCTTGCGGAAGGCGTTCATGACGCGCGGATAGCCGGTGCCGGCCTTGGCGGGGATGAACTGCTCGCCGTACAGATGCTCGACGAGGTTGAAGGCGACCAGGCTCTCGAACATCGGAATCTCGACGAAGCCGCCGGAGCCGGTCTTCTCGCGCCGGACGATGGCGGCGAGGATGGCGATGGCGGCGGTCAGCCCGCTGATCTTGTCGGCGGCGATGGCGGGGTAATAGCGCGGCTCCCCGCCCTGGCGCGCCATCAGGTCGGCGATGCCCGACATGCCCTGGATGACGTCGTCATAGGCGGGCTTGCCGGCGTACGGCCCACCTTCCGCAAAGCCGTGCAGCCCGGCGAACACCAGTCGCGGATTGCGCTCCAGCAGCACTTCCGGCGCAAGGCCGAGCTTCGCCAGCTTCTGCGGGCGGATCGAGTGGAGCAGCACGTCGGCGGTATCGACCAGCCGCAGCAGCGCGTCGCGGCCGCCATCCGTCGAAAGGTCGAGCACGATCGAGCGCTTCGAGCGGTTCACCCCGAGGAAGATCGCCGACATGCCGGGTTCGTAGCTCGGCCCGGTGTGGCGCGTCGTGCAGCCGCCAGGCGCCTCGACCTTGATGACATCGGCCCCGAGGTCCGCGAGCCATTGTCCGGCGTAGGGCGCGAACACCACCGAGCCGAGGTCCAGCACCTTGATGCCGGCGAGTGGCAGCGCGCTCATTCGGCGGGGACGCCGCGAGCCTCGGCAAGCACGGGTGCGCGGCGGCGGCGGCGCGTCGAGAGCCGCTCGATGCCGAGGTAGACGACCGGGGTGATGAACAGCGTCAGCACCTGGCTGACCATCAGGCCGCCCATCACCGCGACGCCGAGCGGCTGGCGCAGCTCCGCACCCGCGCCGAGGCCGAGGGCCAGCGGCAGCGCGGCGGCGATGGCGGCGAAGGTCGTCATCATGATCGGGCGGAAGCGCTTGACGCACGCCTCGCGGATCGCGTGTTCCGGCGTCCAGCCCTGCTCGCGCTGCCCCGACAGGGCGAAGTCGATCATCATGATGGCGTTCTTCTTGACGATGCCGATCAGCATGACGACCCCGATAATCCCGATGACGTCGAGCGGCATCCCGAAAATCGACAGTGCGGCAACGGCGCCGATGCCGGCGGCAGGGAGCCCGGACAGGATGGTGATCGGATGGACGAAGCTTTCGTACAGGACGCCGAGCACGATGTAGATGACCAGCACGGCGGCGAGGAACAGGATCGGCATCGACTTGGTCGAGGCTTCGAACGCCTGCGCATTGCCCTGGAACGAGCCGCTGAGCGAGGCAGGCATGCCGAGGTCGGCCTGGATCGCCTCGATCCGCGTCTTGGCCTGGGACAGGGCGACGCCCTTGCCGAGGTTGAACGCGACGGTGACGGCGGGCAGCTGCGACTGGTGGCTGATCGACAGCGGCGCGCCCTCGATCACCGTGCGCGTCACCGCCGACAGCGGCACCGTCGACCCGGCGCGGCCGCGAACGTACAGCCCGCCGATGCTGTCGGGGGTCATCTGCAGGTCGGGCAGCGCCTCGAGGATGACGCGGTAGCTGTCGACGTCGGTATAGATCGTCGAGATCTGGCCGTTGCCGAACGCCGAGTACAGCGTCGAGCGGATTGACTGGATCGGTACGCCGAGCCGTGACGCGGCATCGCGGTCGATGATGACCCGCGCCTGGCGACTGCCGACGGTATAGTCGGAGGTGACATCCTCGAACCCGGGGGCGGCGCGCAACCGTGCCTCGAACGACGGCGCGAAGTCGTACAGCGTCTTCTGGTCGACCGACGCCAGCGTATACTGGAAGTTAGACGCCGCACCGCGACCGCCCAGCGTCAGGTTCTGCGGAATGTTGGGATAGGCGGCCGCGCCGGCGATGCTGCCGAGCTTGCGCCGCAGCCGCGACTGGACCGCTTCGGCGGACTCGCGCTCGCCGCGTGGCTTGAGCATGCCGAACATGCGCGCGCCCTGCCCACCGGTGAAGGCGGCGACGCGCATCACTGCCGGATCCTCGGCGAAGATCTTGGCGACGGCGTCCTGCTTGGTCAGCGTCGTCGGATAGGAGGCGTCGGGCGCGACCTCGACATTGACCGCCAGCGTGCCGGTATCCTCGGTCGGGAAGAAGCCCTTGGGCACCGCGCTGAAGCCCCAGATCGCGACGAGGATCGACAGGCCGGTCAGGATCAGCACGGTGCGCTGGTGGCGCAGCGTCGCGTCGAGGCCGCGGACATAGGCGTTCTGCAGGCGCTGGAAGGCGCCGGTGGTGACGCGTGCGACCCGGCCCGGTGCGACATGGCCGGGTTTGAGTACTCGCGCCGCGGCCATCGGGATCAGCGTCAGCGCCAGGATCGCGGAGACGAAGATGGCGATGGTCATGGTCACCGCGAATTCGTGGAACAGCCGCCCGACTACACCGCCCATGAACAGCAGCGGGATGAACACCGCGACCAGGCTGACCGAGATCGACAAGACGGTGAAAGCGATTTCCTTGGTGGCGACGACGGCGGCCTGTCGCGGCGACTTGCCCATCTCGATGTGGCGGACGATGTTCTCCAGCACGACGATGGCGTCGTCGACGACGAAGCCGGTGGCGAGCGTCAGCGCCAGCAGGCTGAGGTTGTCGAGGCTGTAGCCGAAGGCGAACATGCCGGCGAAAGTGCCAATGGCGGCGACCGGCAGGACCAGGCCCGGGATGAAGGTGGCGCGCAGGTCGCCCAGTACCAGGTAGATCACCAGCACGACCAGCACCGCGGTGCCGACCAGCGTATATTGCGCGTCGGCGACCGAGTGGCGGATCGACTGCGAGCGGTCGACCATGATGTCGATGGACGCCGATGGCGGCAGCGTCTCGCGTAGCGACGGAATCAGGTCGGTGATGCGGTCGACGAGTTGCACGACGTTGGCGCCGGGCTGGCGGACCACGGCCATCATCACCGCGGTTTCGCCGTTGAACTTGGCGACGCCGCGCAGATTCTCGATCGAATCAATGACGTTGGCGACGTCGGCGACGCGCACCGGGATGCCGTTCTGCGAGGCGATGACGATCTGGCCGAACTCCGCCGCGGTCTGCATCGTGCCGGTCGCGTCGAGGACGTAGTTGCGCTGGCCGTTGCCGATCAGGCCGACGGCGCTGTTGGTGTTGGCGCCCGCGACGGCGGTGCGGACATCCTCCGGCGTCAGGCCGCGCGCCGCCAGCTTGGCGGGGTCGAACTGGACGCGGACGGCGTATTTCTTGGCGCCCATCAGGTTGATCTGGGCGACGCCCTCCAGCGTCGAGATGCGCGGCACGATGGTGGTGTCGAGCATGCGCTGCATGTCGGACAACGACCGCGCCGGGTCGCGGACCGCGAGGATCAGCACCGGCTGGTCGGCGGGGTTGACCTTCTGGAACGATGGCGGGTCGGGCATCTCCTGCGGCAGGCGGCGCTGCACCGCCGACAGCGCGGTCTGCACGTCGAGTGCGGCGGCGTCGATGTTGCGGTCGAGCGCGAACTGCACGGTGACGCTGGTCGAACCGGTCGAGCTGAGCGAGGTGATCTGGTCGATGCCGGCGATGGTCGACAGCTGGCGTTCGATCGGCGTCGCAACGGCGCTGGCCATGGTCTGCGGATTGGCGCCGGGCAGGCTGGCGTTGATCTGGATGGTCGGGAAATCGACCTGGGGCAGGGCGGCGACGGGCAGTTGGCGATAGCCGAACGCACCGGCGATGATGATCGCGATGGTCAGCAGGATCGTCGCGATCGGGCGCGACACGATCAGTTCGACGATACCCGTTGCGGGACGCTCCCCACCGCTGGTGCCCGCGCTGCCGCCCGGACCGCTGCCGCTCATGCCTGGGTTGCCTTTGGCTTGTCGCCGCGACCGGCGCCCGGGCCGCCCGGTCCACCACGGCCGGCACCCTTGACCCGGACGCCGTCGCCGTCCTTCAGCTTGGCCAGCGCGTCCGAGACGACCCGCGTACCGGCGGTGATCCCGGCGGCGATGAAGGCCCGGCCGTTGGCGCGGCCAACGACCGAAACCTGGGTCATCTTGACCTTGTCGCCATCGCCCAGCGCCCACACGAAGCTGCCGTCGCGACCGTTCTGGATCGCTGCTTCAGGCAGCGAGATCAGGTGCTGCGGCATCGACAGCGGCAGGTCGACCGAGACCAGCGCACCGGGCCAAAGCTCGTCGTTGCGGTTCTCGAACTGCGCCTTGGCGGTGAGCGTGCCGGTGGTCGGATCGACATTGTTGTCGAGGAACACCAGCCGGCCGCTGGCGATCGGCGGCGCGCTCTCCGATGGACGCGCCAGCACGGTGACCGGACCGGCGGCGAGCGCGCTGCGCAGCGTCTGGATCTGTTCGGGCGGCACGGCGAAGCGCGCGGTGATCGGCGACAGCTGGTTGACGGTGACCAACGGCACGGTATCGCCGGAACGGACCGTCGCGCCGACCTTGTAGCCGATCTCGCCGGTGCGGCCGCTGACGGGGGCGCGGATGGTCAGGTAGCTCAGCGAAGTCTCGGCCGAGGTGATCGCGGCGCGCGCCTGGCCGATGCCGGCGATCCCGGTGTCGGCGATCGCCTGCTTCTGCTCGATCGTCGCCTTCGACACGAAGCCGCTGCCGAGCAGCGCCTGGGTGCGCTTCAGATCGGCGGCAGCCTGTCCCGACGTCGCCGTGGCGCTGGCGAGGGCGGCACGATTTTGCGCGATCTGGGCAAGCACCGCACGGTCGTCGAGACGGAACAGCGGCTGGCCGGCGCGGACCTGCTGGCCTTCGCTGAACAAGACCGCCGTGATCTGGCCGTCGACGCGCGACCGCACCGCGACCGACTGCAGGGGGGTTATGGTGCCGAGCGCCGACAGCCTGGGAACGAAATCGGCAATCGCCGCCTTTTCGACGGCGACTGTCATCATCGGACGCTGGCGTGTCTTTTCGGCAGCACCATTGCCGCATCCGGCAAGTAACAACAGAAGCAACGATGTCGAGGCAGGTGAGAACTTCATGTGTCAGGCTAATCCGGTTGTTACGTCGTCATGCCACGCCCGCACGAAGGGTCAACTCTAGAATCCGGCCAACACTCACAGATTGAGCCGGGTTGTTCAGGCGGTTACGACATGCGCGACCTTTTGCCTGTGCAACCCGAAACCTCAGTCGATGTTCGATGTATCGCCGTCACGTCGGCACCAATCAAGAGGTGTTTCATGCCAGTCCGTTTTGCCGCTACCGCCAATGCTTTCGAGAAGGGCATTGAAGCAACCAAGCCAGCCGCCGCGGTCAAGATGATCGAAGGCTGGGAAGAAGCACTGAAGGATGTCGATGTGCCCGGTGCCAAGGGTATCGCCCGCGATCTCGAAGCCCTGAAGAAGGCGCTGTCGGCCGACGAGCCGGATGGCGAGCGGGTCAAGACGCTGCTCGGCAAACTGGCGGAAGGCGTCACCAAGATCGCCGGGCGCACCGAGGGTGCCGTGCAGCCGAAGCTGGAAGAACTGGGCGAGGCGCTGAAGGCCGCCTGAGCCTTACGCCTTCGCAGCTTACGTAAATCGTTATTACCGACAAGTCGCTTGCACGTTCGTTCTGCGCTGCACACTATGGCGGCGTGGAGCGGACCTGTGGGGAAACCTTGGCGCAGATAACGGCTTTCGATGAGATGTTCGGCTTCGCGAGTGCCGGCACCGAAACGGTACGCGACGCGTACCGCCCTATACGTGCGTGGCTGGATAACTCCCCGCAGGAAGTCATGGAGACCCGGCGACGCCAGGCCGAGCTGTTTTTCCGGCGTATCGGCATCACCTTTGCTGTGTACGGCGACCCCGATGCGGCGGAGCGGCTGATCCCCTTCGACATCGTGCCGCGCATCCTGTCGCGTGCCGAATGGGTGACGCTGGAGAAGGGACTGGTCCAGCGCGTCAAGGCGCTCAACATGTTCCTGGCCGACATCTACGGCCCGCGTGAAATCCTGCGCGCCGGGATCGTGCCGGAGGAGCTGGTGCTGCTCAACCCGGCCTATTCGCTGCCGATGATCGGGCAGCGGCCGGCCAATGACATCTGGGTCCATATCGCCGGCATCGACCTGGTGCGGACCGACGCGCATGAATTCTACGTGCTGGAGGACAATGCGCGGACGCCGTCGGGCGTGTCGTACATGCTCGAGAACCGCGAGGTGATGCTCAAGCTGGTGCCGGAGCTGTTCCGCAACCTCAAGATCGCGCCGGTCGAAATCTATCCCGAGGCGTTGCTGGAGACGTTGCGCTCGGTGGCGCCGGGCGGCTGCAAGGGCGATCCGGTGACGGTGCTGCTGACGCCGGGCCAGCACAACAGCGCCTTTTACGAACACAGCTTCCTGGCCGACAAGCTGGGGATCGAGCTGGTCGAGGGCAGCGACCTCGCGGTGCGCGACGACGTCGTCTACATGCGGACGACGCAGGGGCCGCGGCGGGTCGACGTGATCTACCGGCGGCTCGACGATGCGTTCCTCGATCCGCTGACCTTCAACCCGGGGTCGCTGCTGGGCGTGCCGGGGCTGATGAATGCCTATGCGGCGGGCAATGTCACCATCGCCAACGCGGTCGGCACCGGCGTCGCCGACGACAAGGCGATCTACAGCTACATGCCCGAGATCGTGCGCTTTTATACCGGCGAGGAGCCGATCCTGAAGAACGTGCCGACGTGGCGCTGCCGCGAGCCGGAGGCGCTGGGCTATGTCCTCGACCATCTGGCCGAGCTGGTGGTCAAGGAAGTCGACGGGTCCGGCGGCTATGGCATGCTGGTCGGGCCGCATGCTCCGGCAGCGACGATCGCGGCGTTCGCGGCCAAGCTGAAGGCGCATCCGGAGAAGTTCATCGCCCAGCCGACGCTGGCGCTGTCGACCTGCCCGACGCTGTGCGACACCGGCATCGCGCCGCGCCACGTCGATCTCAGGCCATTCGTGCTGACCGGGGCGAACGGCACGCGCATCGTGCCGGGCGGGCTGACCCGCGTCGCGCTCGACCCTGGCTCGCTGGTGGTCAACTCCTCGCAGGGCGGCGGAACCAAGGATACATGGGTGCTGGATGAGTAGCGGACGATGCTGAGCAGCACCGCCGGCAATCTGTACTGGGTCGGCCGCTATATCGAGCGTGCCGATTTCCTGTCGCGGCTGATCGAGGCGACGTTGCGGCTGGCGTCGCTGCCGCAAAGCTATGGCGGCGCGACCAACGCCTGGGAAAGCGCGCTGGAGGCGGCGTGGATGACCGAGGCGCATTCGGCGCGCGGCCTGCCGATGGACGAGCTTGGCGTGTCGGAGTTCCTGACCGTCGATGCCGCGAACCCGAGCTCGATCCGCCGCTGCGTCGAGGCGGCACGCGCCAATGCGCGGGCGGTGCGGACCGCCCTGACGCTGGAGGCGTGGGAGGCGATCAACGGCGCCTGGCTGGAGGTGCAGAAGTTCGGCACCCGCCTGACCAGCCGCGAGGACCTGGTGACGCTGCTGGAGACGGTCAAGGCGGCGATGCAGTCGTTCGACGGCGCCGCGCACCGCACCATGTTGCGCGGTGACGCCTATTGGTTCGTGCGGCTCGGCTCGGCGATCGAACGGGCCGACAACAGCGCCCGGCTGCTGGACGTGAAGTATCACCTGCTGCTGCCGCGCGGCGAGGCGGTCGGGGGCAGCCTCGACTATTTCCAGTGGACGACGATCCTGCGCACGGTGTCGGCGCTGACCGCGTATCGCTGGGTGTACCGGGACTCGGTCAAGCCGTGGCTGGTCGCCGACCTGCTGATCCTCAACAAGCAGATCCCGCGGTCCCTGGCGTGTTGCTACAGCGACCTGCTGCGCTATCTCGACCTGCTCGCCAGCGCGTCGGGGGGCAGGCGCGGCGGCGCGCACCGGCTCGCCTCGGCCGAGCATGCGCGGCTCAACTCGATGAAGATCGACACGATCTTCTCCGGCGGCCTGCATCAGTTCCTGCAGAAGTTCATCGGCGACAACAACCGGCTCGGTGAAGCCATCGCCGAACAATATCTGTTCTAGGAGCGCGCCAGGTGCGGATCAGGATCGATTACACGACGGCGTACGACTATGCGCTGCCGGCCAGCAACGTCGTTCAGCTGCTGCGGGTGCAGCCGCACGCGCATGAGGACCTGCACGTGCTGGCGTGGCGGGTCGACGTCGATGCCGACGGCTCGCTCCAGCTCGGCACCGACGTGTTCGGCAACTGGACCCATACTTTCTATGCCGAGCACCCGATCACCAAGCTGACCCTGAAGGTCGCGGGCGAGGTCGAGACGGTCGACACCGGCGGCGTCATCAGAGGCGCCAACGAGCCGCTGCCGCCAGTGCTGTACCTGCGCACCACCGGGCTGAGCCTGCCCGACCCGGCGATCCGCGAATTCGCCGAAAGCTTTGCCGGCAAGGACCGGCTGGAATCGCTGCACGCCATGCTGAGCGGGGTCCACGACCATATGACCTATCAGGTCGGCGAGACCGGGACCGGCACCGACAGCGCCACGGCGTTCGGCCAGGGGCTGGGCGTCTGCCAGGATTACACCCACATCTTTTGCGCCGGCGCCCGGCACCTCGGCATTCCGGCGCGCTATGTCTCGGGGCATTTCGTCAATCACGAGACGCAGGGTGCCGGCCATGCCTGGGCGGAAGCGTGGGTCGACGATCTCGGCTGGGTCGGCTTCGACCCGACGCACGGTATCTCGACGACGGCGGCGCATGTCCGGGTCGCGGTCGGCCTCGACTATCTGGATGCGGCGCCGGTGCGCGGCGCGCGGCGCGGCGGTGGTGTCGAGACCATGCGCGTCTCGGTCAACGCGTTCGATTCAGGCGCGACCTATGGCGGTGGCCAGCAGCAGCAATGACCTATTGCATCGGCATACTGGTCCGCGACGGGCTGGTGATGATGGCCGACACCCGCACCAACGCCGGCGTCGATAACATCTCGACCTATCGCAAGCTGCGCGTCTTCGGCACCCAGCCGGGGCGCTGCCTGGCGGTGTCCAGCGCCGGCAGCCTGTCGGTGACCCAGGCGGCGGTCGCCAAGCTGACCGATGCGATGACCCTGCCGGGTGCCGACGAGCGCGACACGCTGGATAACGCCCCGTCGATGTTCCGCGCCGCGCAGCTGGTCGGCATCGCCCTGCGCGAGGCCAAGTCGGTCATCGAGGCGACCATCGACAACGACAAGATCGCGACCGGCGCCAGCCTGTTGTTCGGCGGCAGCATCGGCGGGCGCAAGCCGCGTCTGTTCCTGATCTACGGCAGCGGCAATTTCATCGAGTGCCAGTCCGACACGCCGTTCCTGCAGATCGGCGAGCACAAATACGGCAAGCCGATCCTCGACCGGCAGATCACCTATGACACGCCGATCGCCGAGGCGATCAAGGTCGGGCTGATCTCGTTCAGCTCGACCATGCGCTCCAACCTTGCGGTCGGGCTGCCGATCGACCTGCTGACCATCGAGCCGGGCTGTTCGGAGCCGGGGCTAAACCACCGCATCGACCATGAGGACGCATATTACCGCGAACTCGACGACCGTTGGGGCGCAGCATTGCAGGCGGCGCAGCGCGAAATCCCGACGCCGCCCTATGGCCCGCCCCAAGTCATCTAGGCGGGTCGGATCTAGGCTGGCCGGGTCGACCCCGTGGCGCCGGCGATGCCGCGGGCGCGCAGCATGATCGCCATGACCAGCCCGACCGCAGCAACGGCGGTCATCGCCAGATAGCCGACCGCGCCGACCCGGTCGTACAACGGTCCCGAGACCAGCACCGCCGCGGCATAGGTCGGCGCATTGGCGAGGCCCATGTAGATCATCTGCGCCGTCGGTGCCCGGTCGTCACCGTGGATGGTCTGGATAAAGCGCATGCCACCGAGGAACGTCGCGGCGAAGCTGAGCGCATGGAGCAGCTGCAACGGCACCAGCAACCACACCGGCGGCAGGGCCGCGAGTGCGGTCCAGCGCAGCACCGCACCAACACCGCCCGCGACGATCAGCGTTTCCGGCCGGAACTTGGCCGACCAGTTGCCGAGGAACATCAGGAAGCCGACCTCGGCCAGCACGCCGACGTTCCAGAGCATCGCGATGGTCGAGCTGCTCAGCCCCTGCGCGTTGGACCAGACCAGCGAGCCAGCGGTGTAAAGGAAGGCGGCGCTGGCCTGGATCAGCCCGGCGGCGAAGATGAACAGCGTGAACTCGGGGTTGCGCAGCATGCCGAGGCCGGACGACAGCCGCTCGCCGAACGGCACCCGGCGCTCCTCGGCGGCCAGTACCGGCTCCTTGGGCATCCAAGCGCTCCCCGCGATCATCAGCATCGAAACCAGCAGCATGAAGCCCCAGATCGGCCAGAAGCTGCGCATCCAGTCGTTGAGCAAGCCGACGGTGGTGGTGCCGATGACGAAGGCCGCGCTGGCGAGGCCACGAGCAAAACCATAGCTCGGCTTGCCGGTGCGGGTCAGCCGCAGCAGCGCCGTCTCGACCACCGGCAACAGGCCCCAATAGGCGATGTCGAGCAACAGGATCAGCAGGAACACCGCGGCGAAGCCATCGAGGAAGCGCAGCGCGATGAACCCGGCGGTCAGGACGATGGTGAACAGGAACAGCGGCGCGCGGCGGTCGCTGCGCCCGTCGGCCCAGGCCGCGGTCAACGGCCCGGCGATCGCCCGGCTGAACCCGGCAATGGCCAGCACGACGGCGATCTCGGCGCCCGAGAAACCATGGACCTTCTCCAGCCAAAGCGGCAGGAACGGAATCAGGCAGCCGAAGCCTGCGAAGAACAGGCAGGCGAGAACAGTTGAGCGTACGGCTGGACTTGCTGGCACTCGGGACTCCGGATTCGATCGGTTCCACCATGGCGGTTAAAATTTCGGCTGTCATCCGCAAGGGGCATCGAAACCCAAGTTCGTGGCAGGCGTGCCGCAGCAGGCCGCGCCCCGGTTGCATCGCGCACCGGCCCGATGAAAGATGCGCGCCAACAAACCTTGGGAGCCCGACGCCATGACACAGCCCGCCTTGTTCGACCTCAGCGGCCAGACCGCGGTCATCACCGGATCGTCGCGCGGCATCGGCAAGGCCATCGCGCACCGCATGGCCGAACACGGTGCCAATGTCGTGGTCAGCAGCCGCAAGGCCGATTCCTGCGACATCGCCGTGGGCCAGATCAACGACGCCGTCGGGCGCGAGGCCGCCGTCGCCATTCCCGCCAACATCGCCGACAAGGCCAGCCTCCAGCATCTTGTCGATGCGACGCTGGAGCGGTTCGGCCAGATCGACGCGCTGGTCTGCAACGCCGCCTCGAACCCCTATTTCGGGCCGCAGTCGGGGATCACCGACGACCAGTTCCTGAAGATCCTGCAGAACAACATCGTCTCGAACCATTGGCTGATCGCCATGGTCGCGCCGGCGATGCGCCAGCGCAAGGCGGGCAGCATCACGATCATTTCCTCGGTCGGCGGCATCAAAGGGTCGACGGTGATCGGCGCCTATTGCATCTCCAAGGCTGCTGACATGCAGCTGGCGCGCAACCTTGCGGCGGAGTTCGGGCCCGACAATGTCCGGGTCAACTGCATCGCGCCCGGGCTGGTCAAGACCGACTTCGCCAAGGCGCTGTGGGACAATCCCGAGATATTGAAGCACTCGACCGCCGCCGCCCCTCTGCGCCGCATCGGCATCCCCGACGAGATCGCCGGCATGGCAGTGCTGATGGCGAGCCGGGCCGGCGGATTCATGACTGGGCAGAGCGTCGTCATCGACGGCGGCGTCTCGGTCGTCTGACCTGCTCACTCCGAGCCAGGAGGAACGAACCTCAGCCTTGACAATTTGTACCAGATCGGCTATAGATTTGGCTGAGTAGGAGCGTGCGTAATCCTCAAGCCTGGAGATGCACGATGCCTGGCCACCGTCTCGGCGATCTTTCGATGCGCTTTGAAACCGGCTTCAGGCCGGGGCAGGAGGCGCTGGCTTGCGCCGTCGTCTCGACCGGCCTGCTTGGACAGGGCAGCGCCGATCCGGGCGGCAGGAGCTATGGCGCGTATCAACTGTCGTCGACGGTGCAGGCCGGGCAGCAGGTGCTGGCGTTCCTGAAGGCCGAGGGCAAGCCGTGGGCGACGTTGTTCGCCGGCCTCGACCCGACCCGGGCGGGACGGTTCGCCGCGGCATGGAAGGTGGTTGCGACGAGCGAGGCCGCCGCTTTCTTCGCTGCCCAGCACGACTTCATCCAGCGCACGCATTTCGCGGTCGTGGTCGCCAAGGTCCGCCTGCTGACGCGCATCGACCTGTCGGCCCGGTGCCCGGCGGTCAGCGATGTCGTCTGGTCGATGGCCGTCCAGCACGGCCGCGCGGCGCAGCTGGTCACGGCAACGATCCGCGCGCTGCAGCCCGGCGTCGGCAACCGGGCCTTGATCGACGCGCTGTACGATCGCCGCGAAATCTATGTTCGCGCGCTCGGCCTGGCTGGCCTGGTCAAGGGCCGCTATGTTCCCGAGCGGCGCGACGCGCTGGCGCTTCTTCCTCACGGAGAGTGAGCGGCAGCGTCTCGATACAGGGGCCAAGTTTGGGGCGGACGTCGATGGGCTGGCACTCAGCCTGGGGCGGGTCAGCCGGGACGCGCCGCCACTGCCGCTGCGAATGCCGCTTCGAACATCTCGGCGGTCAGGCGGCCGGTGTTGGTGTTGTAGCGGGAGCAATGATAGCTATCGACCAGCACCGGGCCGGTATGCAGCCGGTGCACGGCGGCATGGGCGAAGCGGTGCTTGGGCAGCTTGCCGCCGAGCGCCTTGACCGCCGACTGGTGGGCGATGGTGCCGAGTGCCAGCACGACTTTCAAATTCGGTAGGCTGGCGAGCTGCGCCTCGAGGAACGGGCGGCAGGCGTGAATCTCCGATACCTCGGGCTTGTTCTGGGGCGGCACGCAGCGCACCGAATTGCTGATGAAGGCGCCGGTCAGGCGCAGCCCGTCGTCGGCGCGGGCATCGAAGACGCCCTCCGACAGGCCGAACTTGGCCAGTGTCTCGTACAGCAAGGTGCCGGCGAAATCGCCGGTGAACGGGCGGCCGGTGCGGTTGGCGCCGGTGACGCCGGGAGCCAGGCCGACGATGCACAGCCAGGCGTTCGCGTCGCCCCAGCCCGGCACCGGCGCATTCCACCAGTCGGGATGCGCGGCGCGATTGGCGAGGCGGTACTCGACCAGCCGCGGGCAGATCGGGCAGTCGCGCGGCGGATCGGCGAAGTGCGGGTCGGCCAGGGGCGCGTGGGTCTCGGTGTCTGCAGAGTTGGTGTCCATGGCGGCGCTGTGTATGCGCGACCGGGCATGGCCGCAAACATCCTGATCGCACTGGGCTCGAACCGACGGCATGGCCGCTTCGGCAGCCCGGCGGGCGTCGTCGAGGCAGCGGTCGTGGCGCTGGCCGAGGCGGGGTTCGCCGTGGTGCGGCGCTCCCGAATTCATGCGACTGCGGCGTTCGGACCGGGCGGGCGCAGCTATGCCAACGCCGTGGTCGAAGTAGCGAGCGCGCTGGCGCTGCCGGAGGTGCTGGTGCGGCTGAAGGCGATCGAGCGCGCTTTTGGCCGGCGCGGCGGAAGGCGCTGGGGGGCGCGGGTGCTCGATCTCGACATATTGGCGCAGGGCGATGCGGTGTTGCCGTCGCGCCTCGGCTGGCGGGGCGCGCGGGCCGGGCTGGTGGTGCCGCATCCGGGGATCGCGCTGCGCCGCTTCGTGCTCGATCCGCTGGTCGAGGTCGCGCCCGGCTGGCGGCACCCGGTGTTGGGTGCCACCAGCCGGCAACTGCGGGCGAGGCTGCTGCGGCGCGGTTGAGTTACTCGGCGGCGGTCACTTTTCCGTCGATGCGGCGGGCGACCTGCCACGGATTGCCGTCGCGCAGCGCGACCGGCAGCAACGCCTCGGGCAGCGACTGGTAGCTGACCGGGCGCAGGAAGCGCGTGATCGCCAGGCTGCCGACCGAGGTGCTGCGCGAGTCCGAAGTCGCCGGGAACGGTCCGCCGTGGACCATCGCATGCGCGACCTCGACGCCGGTCGGCCAGCCGTTCGCCAGGATGCGGCCGACCTTGCGCTCCAGGATCGGCATCAGGCCGACGGCGAGCGGCTCGTCGGCGGCATCGAGGTGCAGGGTGGCGGTGAGCTGGCCCTCGAGCGCCTCCAGTACCTTGGCGATCTCGGTGATGTCGGCGCAGCGCACGACGACGGCGGAGGAGCCGAACACCTCATGCCCGAGCGCCGCGTCGGCGATGAAGGCGGCGGCATCGGTGGCGAACAGCGCACCGCGGGCCTGGTTGACGCCGTCGCCGACGCAACCGCGCGCGATCACCTCGACCGACGAGTGCGAGGCGAGCGCGTCGACGCCCTTCTCGAAGCTGGCGTGGATGCCGGGGGTCAGCATCTGCACCGGCTTGCTGTCGGCTAGCGCGGTCGCGGCGGCGGCGATGAACGCGTCGAGCTCGGGCCCGGCAATCGCCAGCACCAGGCCGGGATTGGTGCAGAACTGCCCCGCGCCCATGGTCAGCGAGGCGATGAAACCCGGAGCCAGCGCCGGACCGCGCGCGGCGAGCGCGGCGGGGAACAGCACGACCGGGTTGATGCTGCTCATCTCGGCATAGACCGGGATCGGCTCGGGCCGGCCCGCGGCGATGGCGACGAGGGCGAGGCCGCCGCCGCGCGAACCGGTGAAGCCGACCGCCTTGATCCGCGGATCGGCGACGAGCGCGCCGCCGAGTGCATTGGTGGTGCCGGGCAACAGCGAGAACACGCCCTCCGGCAGACCGCAGCTGGCAACCGCCGCCTGGATGGCGCGACCAACCAGCTCACCGGTGCCGGGGTGCGCCGGATGACCCTTGACGACGACCGGGCAGCCTGCCGCCAGTGCCGAGGCGGTGTCGCCACCCGCTACCGAGAAGGCGAGCGGGAAGTTGCTGGCGCCGAACACCGCGACCGGGCCGATGGCGATATTGCGCAGCCGCAGGTCGGGGCGGGGCAGGGGCGCGCGGTCGGGCATGGCCGGATCGATCGTCGCGCCGAGCCAGTCGCCCTGACGCAGCACCGAGGCGAACAGGCGCAACTGGCCGACCGTGCGACCGCGCTCGCCCTCGAGGCGCGGACGGGGCAGGCCGCTTTCCGAAATGGCGCGGGCGATCAGCGTGTCGCCGATGGCGATGATCTTCTCGGCGATGGTCTCGAGAAAACGGGCGCGCTCCTCCGGCGTGGTTTCGCGGTAGGTGTCGAACGCGGCAGCGGCGAGCGCGCAGGCGGCTTCGACTTCGGCAGCACCCGATTCGGGGAACAGCGTCTCCAGCGCCTGGCCGGTGGCCGGGTCGATCGCTGCAAAACCGCCGTCACGATGCTCGGTCTTGGCGCCGAGCAGGATTGATCCGTCGAACAAGCTGAATTCCTTCTTTGGGGCGTGGCAGCCCTTAGACGAGACGGTGCACAGGCACCACCTCTGCCCGCTATACGCCTCCCGTGCAGGCCGATATAGTCCGACAAAAGTTGGGGAGGACGAGACGATGCAGACAGTCACTCGGCGCGGACTATTGGCGAGCGGACTCGCGCTCGGTACCGCACTCGCGACGGCGCCGCTGCGCGCCCAGGCGGCACCGGCTACTCCCGACGTGATCGGGCGGGTCGAGCGGCTCGATCCGGCGCTGGACGCACTGATCGACGTCGGCGCGAAGCTCGAGACCATAAATTCGGGACTGACCTGGTGCGAGGGCCCGACCTGGGTCGGCGGCGCGGACGGCGCGCTGTTCTACTCCGACGTCATCGGCAACCGCATCCACCGCTGGAACAAGCGCGACGGCGACAAGGTGTGGATCGACCCGTCGGGCTATGCTCGCGGCGTCGCCGACGGCATCGTCGAGCCCGGCACCAATGGGTTGTTCTCCGGCCGCGGCGGCCTGCTCGCGGCAGACAGCGGCAATCGCTGCGTCAGCCGCATCGACCTCAAGACCAGGCAGCGCGTCGTCCTGACCGACAAGTTCGAGGGCAAGCGCTTCAACAGCCCCAACGACATGTGCATTTCGCCGCGCGACGGCTCGATCTACTTCACCGACCCGGCCTATGGGCTGAAGGACAAGGTCAACTCGCCGCTGCGCGAGATGGACTATACCGGCGTCTTCCGGATCGCGCCCGATAACAGCGTGACGCTGATGGGCAAGTTCGACATCCCCAACGGCATCGGCATCTCGCCCGATGGCCGCACGGTGTACCATACCGATATCAAGGCCGGCTGGCTGGCGCACAGCATCGACGACCGTGGCAATTTCGCCGACACCCGTACCTTCATCGCGCGTGACGCCATCCCGGGCGGAGACGGACTGAAGATCGACAGCCGGGGCAACATGTGGACGTCGTCGCGCGACGGCATCTGGATCCTCGACCCGTCGGGCAAGCGCCTCGGCGTGATCCGCATCACCGGCATCTGCGCCAACTGCACCTTCGGCGCGGACGGCTATCTGTACATGACCTGCAATCACCAGGTCGCCCGCATCAAGGTCAAGGCGCGCAAGCTGCCGACCGCGTAGCGCCGCATCCGGTGTGACCCGGCCGCACACCGGGCCGGGAACCCTCGACAATCCGCGCCACCTGCCGGTATAGGCGTCTCGCCGGGCGAACTTGGGCCAACAGCCCCGAGGTCGCCGAAACGTTGGGACGAGCCCTTAGCTCAATCGGTAGAGCAACTGACTTTTAATCAGTAGGTCGCGGGTTCAAATCCCGCAGGGCTCACCAACGTTTTCGAGGACTTGGCGGGGCTCAAGCGAACGGCATTGCGACCGCATTGCGACATGAATGTCTCGCCACAGATTGGTCGGACGTACCTACGTTGAATCTCTTATGAGTTCGTATCGGCGGTCAAACGTTCGGGATGTAGCCGATCCTTTTGCTGGAGGCGTTTTCTTTGGGACTAGATATAGATTCGCCGGATCTCGCTCCTTTGAAAAGCGGGCTATTCTGGCAGGCCGCTTTCAAACTCGACTGGGCTGACGATCAGTTCCTGCAGGCGCTTTATCTACTCGACACTTATACGCAGAACGGCGGCACCGGCATACGAGAACGCTATGAGGCGGAATCATCAACCTACGTAACAGAGCTATTTGCGGAACGTCTCCCACGCCAAATTGCACTATTTATCGGCACAGGGATTCACAGTCTACGAAGCGCCCTAGATACGGCGGTAAGTATGATCGTCCGCGAGGCGGGTGGTAAACAGGACATGCGCGTTGCTTTTCCTTTCCATTCTACGGAGTCCGGCCTTCGAGCGTCCTTTGAGCCCGGGCGACGTACCTGCCCTGACTGCGGTAATACCCGCAATACAAAAGCCTCGATGGCGCTGATCAGGTCCTCAGTGCCCGACTTAGAACGTCTTGTTTTCGAAGTGTTCCAGCCTTGGGAAGCGGGCAACTATCCACTCTGGGCGTTAAATAAACTTGACAACTTGCAGAAGCACCAGATGCTTGTAACCGTCCTGACGACAACGTCGGGAGCAATTGATTACATAACCGCTGAAGGGGTCACGAACCGGTCTTCGCTCTGGACAATTCAGCCAGGAATGGTCATGGAGATCCAAAGAAGTCGCCGGCCTCTTAACGTTACAAAGGCTCCGACAATCAGCAGCGAACTTAGATTTCCAAAAAATGTCCCTTTCGCGGGCGAGCTTGTGTTTGATATTGTTGGGAGACTGTACAAGCTGGTCCGAAGTATTCTGATAGCGATGCAAGCGCACTTTGAAGGCGGACAATCCGCGCTCGCGGATGGCACGATTTCCACAAAGATCGCCCTTTAGTTCGAGGCTTCAAATTAACTGCTAGGCCAAGCTAATCTCTCTTCTTGCAGTCCACCTGAGCGTTATGCTGGCCGGCGACGCCACGCCCCTTCTCGTCGTTTAGCTCGTTGCAGGTCGACGTGTGGACGAGCGTCTTGTGGCGGCTGATCGGGCGGAGCTCGATAGTGCCGGCGTCGCCGAGCTCCGTCGCGCCGCCATGCCGGAAGCCGGTGAAGGTCACGTTCCGCGGCAGCTTGACATGGGCGCGGCTGAGGCAATGCGTCCGCTGCGCCTAGTCTTGAGTCCAACGCTGGCCCCTGCGGTTATTTACGCAAGGGCACTTCACGCGAAAAGTCACCAGGCGCACTGAAAGCGAACGCTTTCTTACGACCTCTCGATCAGTAGATCGCGGGTTCAAACCTCTCTGGGCCGACCAACCTCCAGCCTCACGATGCAGCCGTAACGACCGACCGAACTCAACAGATGAGACGGTTGCGGTCTCGGCGCTTTGAGTTCCGTCACTGGAGGAGCCACAGGGGCCGCAACGCGCCGGTAAGTTCGCGACAGCAATATACCGACAATATTTCATTTCAGGGCTTGGGGACGATAATCATGAAGATCAGCAGGATCTGGCTGTCGGGCATCAGCTCGCTGGCGATGACGGCCTCGACCGCGGCGCTTGCGCAGGATCAGGCGACACCGACTGCGCCGCCGGCAAATGCCGCTTCCGGCATCGCCGATCCGGGCTTGCAGGGCCAGACCGCAGTCAGCGCGAACGGCACCGGCGACGATGCGGAGATCGTCGTTACCGGATCTCGCATCCAGAACGGCAACAACTCGCCGACGCCGCTGACGATCGTCTCGGCCGAGCAGCTGCAGCGGACCACGCCGACGAACATTCCGGACGCGTTGAACAAGCTGCCTCAGTTCAACGCCGGTTCGGCGACCCCTAACAACGCGGCCATCGGCGCCAACGGCCGCGGTTTTGGAGCGCCCGGCAACTTCCTCAACCTGCGCTCGCTCGGCGCGATCCGGACGCTGATCCTGCAGGACGGCAATCGGGTGCCCGGAACCTTCTACGACATGACCGTCGACACCAACATGCTGCCCCAGCTGCTGTTGTCGCGTGTCGAGGTCGTCACCGGCGGCGCCTCGGCGGTCTATGGTTCGGATGCGGTCACCGGCGTCGTCAACTTCATCACCGATACCAAGTTCGTCGGCCTCAAGGGCGTCGTGCAGAGCGGCATCTCCGACTATGGCGATGCGCGATCGGTGCGCGGCGGCCTCGCCTATGGCCTGAACATCGGTGATCGGGGCCACTTCGAAGTCAGCGCCGAATACTTCAAGCGCCGGGGCGTCAGCGACACCGCCAGCCGCCCATATGGCGAGTTGTACCCGGCCGTCGTCGGGGGCGGCACCGCGGCCAACCCCTACAACCTGGTCTATGGCGCCCGGCAGAGCAACGCGGCACCGGGCGGACTGGTCCTGACCGGACCGTTCGCAGGGCAGCAATTCCTGAACGACGGTTCGTTGGCGCCGTTCAACCGCGGTACGCCGACGGCTACTGCCAACGCGGCGATCGGCGGCGACGGCGGCTACACCCAGAACCAGTATCTGGTCCCCAACCTGCGCACCGCACAGGCCTTCGGACGCTTCGACTATGACCTGACGGACACGATGCACTTCTACGTCCAGGGTCGCTACGCCGCCAACCACACTTATGCGGCAAGCCAGATCTATACCAACATCTCGAACGCGACGGCGGCCAATCCGACGACTGCCGCGGGCTCCTATCCGCTGTGGATCTATAGCGGCAACGCCTATCTGACCGCGGCACAGCAGGCGGCGCTGACCTCGTCGGGCACTGCCAGCTTTGCCGTCAACCGCTTCGACAACGACCTGATGCGCCAGCTCGCCCTCGACCAGAAGATCACGGCCGCTGCCGGCACGGTCGGCGTCAACGGCCAGTTGTTCGGCGACTTCGCCTGGGATGCGCATTACACCCGCGGCGACAACAAGACCCGCTTCGCCTCGATCAACAACGTCAACACCGCCAACTTCTATGCAGCGGTCGATGCAGTGCGTGATCCGGCGTCGGGCAACATCGTCTGTCGGGCGACCCTGACGACGCCGGGCGCCTTCCCGGGCTGCGCGCCGCTCAACCTGTTCGGCCAGAACCGCGCCTCCGACGCGGCGCAGGACTTCACCTTCGACACGACGTCGTGGACGGCCAAGAACACCATGGACGACTTCGGTGCCAACGCGACCGGCACGCTGTTCCAGGGCTGGGCCGGACCGATGAAGGTCGCCGTCGGTGGCCAGTATCGTCACCAGGGCCTGAAGGTCACGACGACCGTGCCGAACACCGCCTTCAACCCTGCGAACCTGCGTCTCGGGCCGGCCGGCAACTCGCTGACGGGGTCCTATCCGACGTCGAACCTGGCGTATTTCAAGGAAGTACAGTCGGGCGCCAACGGCAGCGAGGACATCTACGAGGCAAACGTCGAGGCCAATTTCCCGGTCCTGAAGGACCTGCCGCTGATCGACCTGCTGTCGCTGAACGGTGCCTTCCGCTATGCCAAGTACGACGCATCCGGCAATGGCGGGGTCAACACCAAGTTCAACGCCAAGACCTGGAAGCTCGGCCTCGAGTGGGCGGTCACCGACGGTCTTCGGGTTCGCGCCACGCGCTCGCGTGACTTCCGCGCCCCGACCCTGTGGGACCTGTACCAGAATCAGATCATCAGCGCCTCCGGCGTCACCGATCCGCTGACCAACGTCGCCGCACAGCTCAACACGGTGGCGGGTGGCAATCCCAATCTGCGCCCCGAAATCGGCAAGAACCTGACAGTCGGCGTCGTCTTCAACCCGACCTTCTTCCGCAACTTCAGCGTCTCGGTCGATTATTACAACGTCAAGATCAGCAACGCGATCGGCGCGGTCAACGGCCTCAACCCGCTGATCCAGAGCCTGTGCCTCGGCTCCGACGGCTCGTCGCCGTATTGCGCCCTGGTCAATCGGCCGATCTCGTACAACAATACCTCGGCGGCGAACTTCCCGACCCTGGTCTACTCGCTCAACCAGAATATCGCGCAGCTTCATGCCAAGGGCATCGACGTCGAGGTCAACTACCGCGCCGAACTGTCCGACCTCGGGCTGGACGGTACGCTGAACCTGCGCGGGCTGTGGACGCACCAGCCGACGACCAAGACCACGACCATCCCGGGTGCGATCACCACCAACGCCTCGGGTACCCAGGCCGTGCCGAAGGACAAGGTCAACTTCACCGCAGCGTACCGCCTCGGCGGGTTCAGCATCGACGTGCTGGAGCGCTTCTATTCCTCCGTCCACCAGAGCGCCAATCCGACGCTGGTCTACAACATCCCCAACGTCCCGGCTTACTGGCAGACCGACCTCAACGTCTCGTACGACATCCCGGTCGGCGACAAGAGCGCGACGATGTTCGTCAACGTCGCGAATCTGACCAACGCCAAGGGCGGGATCTTCCAGGATCCGGGCTACACCGGCAGCATCGGGCTGCGCTATCCGACCGTGAACTATGCCGATGTGCTCGGCCGCTACTACACGGTCGGCGTGCGCTTCAACTTTTAGGCTGGAACGCGAAAAGGGCGGGCACCGTGCAAACGGTGCCCGCCCTTTGTGTGTCCGGCCGCGGCGGCTGGCTTATTTGCCGACCCCGAAGGCAAAGACCTGGGCGTCGTGCGTGACGATGAAGACCTTGCCGAGCGCGACGACCGGCTGGTTGAAATGCACCCAGTCGGTGATGAGCTTCTTGCTCGAATACAGTTGCTTGCCCGACTCCGCATCATAGGCGAACAGCGTCAGATTGCCGGTCGGCGTCGACCGCCGCTTCGCCGATTCAGCGGTTGCCGACGACAGCTTGGTGCCGTCCGGCAGCTTGGGATTCTGCATCGGCTGGCCGCCGGTCGAGGTGGCGTACAGCACGCCGTTGGCGACCGTCGGCGGGTCCGCCATGATCATGTCGGTCGAGGTCCAGCGCGGCTCGGCCGAGATGGTGCCGCCCTTGTCGACGACCTCGAAGGCCATGATCATGCCGTTCGGTGCGTCGCCGCCGCTGACCGGGAAGGTCGGCGCCTTGACCGAGATCGGCCCCCACATCGGCAGGTATAGGTAGCGCTTGCCGTTAGGCGCGAGGTAGGTGGTGATCGCGCCCCAGACGCCCTGGCTGGGATCGGTGCCGACCGCGCGATCGTTGCCGAGCAGGGTGGACTGCCACAGCGGCTGCTGGTGCTGGGCAGCGGCGCGGCCGCCGAGGTTCTTCGCGTCGAGCAGCCGCAGCACGCTCTCCTTCTGGACATAGGCGACCAGCGTCTTGTCGCCGAATGGGAAGATCGTCGGGCTGGCCGAGCCGGCAAGATCGTGCTGCAGGATGTACTTGGCGTTGGACGGGGTGAAGCTGTCGACCAGTCGCGCCGCCTTGGCCGACAGGCGCAGCAGGCTGTCGCCCCAATAGCCGCTTTGAGGGTCATAGAGTCCGTCCGACGTCTCGAGCAGGACGCTGTTGTTGGGCCCCTTGATCAGGCCGCCGCGGCCCCAGGGTGCCGCCGGACGGCTACCGCTGGTGTAGAAGCGGGTCAGCGTCGGCTTGCCCAGATCGCCGACGTCGACGGCGGTGACCGCGGAAGGGTCGGTCGGCGGCAGGTCGGGGTTGTAGACTTCGTCGAGGTCCCGCGCGAGGTACATCGGCGATTTCGGGTCCATCAACTGGCCGCAGGCGCGACCGCTGGTGGTGTAGACCACGTCGCCGATCAGATTGAGGCTCCAGGCACGCGTGTAGGGCGCGACCATCTCCACCGGCGTCAGGCGCTCGCTGCCGTCCGCCAGCGACAGACCGCGCAGCAGTCCGTCGCTGGCGATGAAATAGATGATGCCGCGCGCCTTGTCTGCGGTCGGGGTCGCATTGTTGGTGTTGGAGCACAGCCAGGTCGCCGGACGCGCCGGCTTGACCGGGTTGGGGAAGCGCTTCTCCCACAGCTTCGCGCCGGTGTTGGCGTCGAGGGCGTACAGGACGTCGTCGGCACCGAGCAGGAACAGCATGTCCCGCGGCCCCTGCGCGGTGGCGACGCCGGCGACGACGATCGGTGCGGTCAGCGTCGACAGGACGACGTCGCGCGCCGGGGTCGCCAGCTGCGCCTTCCACTGGACGCGCAGCTTGCCGACATTGGCCTTGGACAGTCTGGTCTCGCCCCGGTTCCAGGCGGTGCGTTCCTCGTCATAGCCCCAGGTCGGCCAGTCGGCGGCAGGCGCCGCGGCAGGTGCCGCTGCAGGGGTCTGCGCGATCGCCATGGCAGGCAGGGCGACGGCGGCGGCCAGGAATGCTTTGAGCATCGATACCTCGGATGGTCTAGGCCACCCAGCCGGGCCGCCGGGAATGGGTCAGCGGGACTTCTTCATCACCGTGACCCGGCTGACGCTGGTGTCGCCGGCGTACAAATTGCCCTGCTTGTCGAAGACCCAATAGCTCGCCTCGGTGAACTGGCCGCGGCCGATGCCCATGCCGTTGCCGATGGCGCCGAGCACGCGGCCGGTGCGGTCGAGTTTCAGATACTGGCCGTCCTGCCCGCTCGCCATCCAGGGATTACCCTGCGGATCGAACATGATGGCGCAGACGAGGTTGCGTGTCGGCAGCTGGCGCAGGAACTTGCCGTCCGACGAATAGATCAGGATGCGATAGTCCTCGCGGTCGCCGATCCAGACGTCGCCGTTGGTCGGGTCGATGCCGATCGCATGGGCGTTGGCGAACTTGCCCTCGCCGACGTCGTTGCCATACCATTGGCGAATGAACTTGCCGTTCTTGTCGAGCTGCAGGACCCGGGCGGCGCCGGACTGGTTGGTCGGATCATCGCTCTGCGCGTCGTTGGGGCTTTCGTTGCCGTGGCCTTCGGCGATGTAGAGGTCGCCGTTCTTGCCGAACGCGATCATCACCGGCTCCCACAGCAGCCGCTGGCCCTTGTCTTCGATCCAGTCGCCGCGGTGGCCACGCTCGCCGAGGCGCATCAGCACCTTGCCGTCGCTCGACAGCTTGGTCGCAGTGGCGAGCCCGGTGTCGAGGATCCAGACATTGTCGTCGGCATCGACGGCCATGCCGTGTGCCTTGTTGTGGTGCCCGATGACGTCCTCGCCGACCGTCAGGACCAGCTTGTTGTTGCGGTCGTACTTGAACAGCTGCGGCATGCCGGTCGGCTTGCGCTGGAAGACCCAGAGGTTGCCCTTGGAATCGAGGGCGACCGAGGGCACGCCGCCGGTCCCGGCAGGAAGATCGATCGGATAGGTGAAGTCATAGCCGAGCTTCTGTTCCCACTGCACGCGCTGCATCTGCGAGCGCAGCGGCGCACCGGGCATGCGGTTGCCGCACTCCGGCGCGCGGCGGCAGGGCGGCGGATTGGGCAGCGCCAGCGTCGGCGGGGTGGCCGGCCGCGGCACCACCGTCACGACGCCACCCGGCGCCGTCGAGGTATAGCCCTGAGGATCGGGGAAGCTGCCCTGGAGGAACCAGGCCGGCTGGCCGTTCGCCGCTGGGCCACGCGTCGCCGGCACCGACTGGGCCGAAGCCATCGTCGCGCCTGCCAGCAGGGCTGCGATCGCCGTACCGGTAAAACCATTGAGCTTCATCGTCTTCTCCTGACTGGGGCCGCGGGGCGCCTTAGAACTTGGCCCGCAGCGCGACGGTGACGGTCCGGCCGAACGGGTTGTGGATCAGGCTATAATAGCCCGTCGCGCCATTATAGAATGGTGGATCCTTGTCGAAGACGTTCGTCGCGGCGATCGATACCTGCGAACCGTCGAGGAAGCCGCCGGTGAAGTCATAGACGACGTTCAGGTCGATCGTCGTCTGCGCCTTGACCTTGTCGCCGCCGCCGTTGGGGTTGCCGGCCGCGTCGCGGGTCAGCGGCGTCACCGTGTTCGACGACCAGTTGCGGAACGACCCGGTGTAGTTCGCGAAGATGCGGGCGGTGAACGGACCATCGGACCAGCCGATATAGCCACGCGCCTTGCGCTTGAGCGACGGGAATGTGCCGTTGTTACCCGCGGTGTTGAGAACGCTGTACTTCGGTCCGGAGCCGAACGACTGGTCGAACTGGACGAACTCGGTGCCCGACAGCCCGGCGCTGAACGTGCCCGCGGTATCGGTCCGCAGGTCATAGTCGATCGAATAGTCGATGCCGGCGATGTCGAGGTTGAGCCAGTTGGTGTTGAGCGTGTGGAAGATATAGCTCGTGCACGCCGCGGTCGAGCTGGTCTGCGGAATGCCCTGCGTCTGTGCCGCGATCTGGGCCGGCGTCGCGCAATTCGGATAGAATTGCAGGAGGTATTGGGCCGAGGCCGTGTTGATGACGTTGCTCAACTGCGGACCGGTGACGCCGCCCTTGAACTTGGTCGTCCAGTAGCTGAAGCTGGTGTGCAGGCCGGGAACCAGCGCCGGCTGGACATCGAAGCCGAGCGACCAGCCGCTACCCTTCTGCGGACCGGCATTTGGATCACCGGTGGTGTTCTGGATGCCCTGGAGCGTACCGATGTTGCAAAGCGCCTGGCCGGCGCAATTCGGCAGGATCTTGACGACGTCGGGATAGGCGGCGACCGGCACGTTGATGTTGTTGGTCTGCGTGCCCCAGCCGGCGGTGCCGAACGCGCCGAACTGGTCGCCGACGATGGTCAGCGGCGGCGCGACGAACGAGGTCGACCAGTTGCCGCGCAGGCGAAGGCCCTCGACCGGCTCGAGGTTGAACGCGACCTTCGGGTTCGTCGTCTTGCCGAAGTCGCTGTAGTGATCGTAGCGGCCGGCCAGCGACAGGTCGAAGCGGTGGACGAACGGCACTTCCATGTCGGGCGAAACCAGCGGGATGTTCAACTCGGCAAAGCCCGAGAACACGGTCCGCTTGAACGGGAAGAACAACTGCTGCGAGCCGCTCGACGCCGGGCCGCTGTTGTTGGCGCGGGTGACGAACTGGCTGAGCTGCGTCTTCAGCATCTCGCCGCCGACGGCGATCTTGACCGGTCCGGCCGGCAGGTCGAACAGCGAGCCGCTGACGTTGCCGCGAACCTGCTGGTAGCCCGACGTCGCGCGCAGCCGGTTGGCATTGTCGAGCAGGCGCGCCAGCGTCGCCGCCGAGGTGCGATTGGTCGCGGCGGGGTTCCAGACATCGAGTGCGTTCGCCGTGGTCAGCGGCAGCTGGGTCACGATCGTGGTGGTGCCCGGAACCGAGACTGCGGTCAGGCTGCCGCCGCCGTTGGTGGTGCCGTTCAGCGCCAGGTTGGCGACGCTGCTGTTGATCGTGCCGGTGGTGAAGGTCGTGCTCTCGTCGCGCCCGGCACTGGCGAGGAAGTCGAAGTTCCAATTATCGGTGATCTTATAGGCCGCGGTGAAGTTCGCATACATGCTGTCCGACTCAGACCGTCCGTGTGCCGGGCCGACCAGGTCGGTGGCATCCCAGGTCACGACCTGCCGGTCGGCGGTGACGCCGGGCGGGTTGATGTAGAACGGATTGGCCTGCGCGCCGGTGGCGAAGACCGTCGCCTGCACGGTGCCGGCACCCTGCAGCGTGTCGTTGCGACGACGGGCGTACAGCAGGTCCAGCCCGATCGTCAGATTGTCGGTCATGTCGAAGCTGAGCTTGGCCATGACGTTCTCGCGCTCCTCGGAGCCGACCAGATCGGTGACGCCCCAGCTCGAGCAAGGATAGTTGGCGGCCGTGTTGGGAACCGACGAGGTCGCCGTCGGCGACAGGTAGATGTTGCCCGTGCCGTTCGGCTGGATCGCTGCCGGCGAGCAGGAGCGCGTCAGGAAGTTGTTGCCGCCCTGCGCCAGATGGTTCGGATAGGTGAAGCCCCGATCCTTGTTCTGCAGATTGTCCTGGTAGGTATATTGCGCGCCGAAGATGGCGGAGCCGCGATCCCAGGTCTTGCCGGCGAGCACACCGGCGGTATAGCCGACGGTGCCGTCGCGCAGCGTCGTCGAGGCCTCCGCCTGGAAGCCGTCGAACTTGCGGCGCGTGATGAAGTTGATGACGCCGGCGACCGCGTCGGAGCCGTAGACCGACGAGGCGCCCTCGGCGAGCACTTCGACCCGCTCGATCATGATGTTGGGCACGATGTTGGGGTCGAGGAAGGTGTGGTTGGTGCCGCCCGTCGGCCCGCGGTGGCCGTCGATCAGGACCAGGGTCGAGTTGCTGGCGCTGGCGCCGAGCTGGTGGATGCTGGGCTGGTAGAATGCCGATGTGTTGCCCTGGCCGGTAATGCCGCTCAGCGCCGGGACGGAGGCCAGGGCGCCGGTAACGCTCTGGGAGCCGGTGGCACGGAGCGCCTCGACACCGACGGATACCAGGTTCGAGCCGATCGGCGCGACGCCGCGGATGCTGGTGCCGGTGACGACGATTTCGCCTTCGTCGGTGGCAGCGGTCGGTGCGCCGGGAACGGCAAGCGCCGAGTTCTGGACTTCGGTCGAGCTCGGTGCAGCAGGGCTCGCCTGCGCCGGAGCAGGTGCCGGATTTGTCTGGGCGAGAGCTGGCAGGGCGACGAAGTACATTGCGGAGGCGAGTGCCGCCCGCGATGCGCCGCGAGCAAATTTGTACGACATGCTAGACATCATTCTCTCCCTCAAGAATATTGCTGTAGTATTGCTACAGCTACTTTTTTGAATTAATCAGGTTCGTCGGGCGACGATCGAGGACGCAGTGGATGTGGGCGAACCCGTTCCCCTGTCTTGTTGAAGACTCGTCTCTACGGACATCCGGATCGCAGTCCAGCTTCGTTAAACTTCTATTGCAACAAGGCCTGCTAATCTCAAAAGCCGGCTATTGGATTTCTCTCATACAGTGAGAGGGCTGAAGACCTTGCTCTTTAAGGTGCGCCGAGAACTCGCTTTATGGAGCTCACATAGCCCGGCTTCAGATCGGGCGAACTGAATTCGGCACCATGGGCGAACGACGATCTCGGAGCCTGGCCCCGGCGGTCTGGCTTCATCGTCCGATTTCATACCTTGCTTTTCCGGCCCGAGCCGGGAAGCGATCGGCAATCTTCGGGGAGCAGGATGCACCATGAGCAATAACAGCAAGACCGCGCGCGCCAGGTTCGACGCCGCCGCGCCGATGTCCAGCAGACCCGCAGCGATGCTCGCCCTCCTGTGCATGCTCGGCGCAAGCGCGTTTACCGCTGCCGGAGCCCAAGTGATCGTCTCCGCCAACGACGGCAAGCAGGTGCGCTCCGGTGATGCGGTCGCCGGGCCGTTCCCCGACGAGGTGCTGACCCTGTCGCTCGACCGTGCCGGACGTCCGCAGGTGCTCGGCCGCGTCAATGCGCCGGCGACGCTCAACGGCCCGCCGGTTTCGATCACCGTTGCGCCGAACGCCCGGTTCGCGCTGGTGACGTCGGCGCAGCGCTTCGGACCGGACAACAAGCTTCAGCCCTATGGCGTCGTCTCGATGATCGACATCAGCGTTCCGACCAAGCCGCGTGTCGTGCAAAGCCTGGAACTCCCGCCCGGCGCGATGGGCGTGACGATGACCCGCGACACGAAGCTGGCGCTGATCGTCTCGGCAAGCGACGATTCGGTTTCCGTGCTCTCGATCACGCCGGGCAAGGACATGAAGCTGGTGTCGACGATCCGGCTGGAGCCCAAGGCCGAACCCCGCGACGTCGTCATCGCGCCGGACAGCCGGTCGGCCTATGTCGTCCGCTTCGGTGACGGCAAGATCACCAGGTTGCTGATCGACGGGACGACAGTCACCCGCGGGGCCGATATCGCGGTCGGGACCAACCCCGATGGCGCGATCATCACGCATGACGGACGCTACCTCTACAACACCAACTTCGGGGGAACACCGTCGTCCGGCAAGGCGGGGGCGATCTCGACGGTCGACCTGCGGACCCAGGCGATGGTCGCGGCCATCACCGTCGGCCCGACGCCGGAGCATGTCGCGCTGTCGGCGGATGGTCGCTATCTCGTCTCGATCGTCGGCAACGGCTCTGCCTTCACGCGTGACGCGGCGAACTTCGCCGACGTCGTCGGTCGGGTCCGGGTGTACCGGGCCGGCAAGGCGGAACTCGTCCAGCTCGCCGAGGCGAACGTCGGCCACAACTGCCAGGGTGCGACCTTCAGCGACGACGGTCGCCACATCCTGGTCCAGTGCGCGGTCGAGAAGACCATCACCACCTTCGCCTTCGATGGATCGAAGCTGACGCCGGTCGAGAACGCGACGCTGACCTTCGACACGCGGCCGGGTGCGATCGCGACGGCGCGCAGCCGCTGAATGCGGTAGGACGGGGCAGAGTGGCGCTGCGTCCAGATCGACACTTGCACACGACCCAATGATCGGGTGTGACGAACTGGTCATCGAAATTCACGCCGATCGCGCGGCCGTTCATCTTGGGCGCAGCTTGGATCGGCTATGTTGAAGCATAGGCAGGAGTGAAGAATGCGACTTGCAACATATTTGGTTCCGCTGGCGTTCGGTGCGATGATGTCGGCTGGTTTCGCGTCGGCGCAGGAGCCTGCGCTTCCCGATGGTCCAGGCAAGGAGCAGGTGCTCAAATCCTGCACCGCCTGCCATGCGATCACCCAGGTCACCGAACAACGCAAGACCCAGGCTGACTGGGCCGATACGGTCGACCAGATGATCGCGCGTGGTGCGCAGGTCGCCGACCCGGACTATCAGATGATCGTGCAGTATCTCGCCAAGAACCTTGGCCCGACACCGGCGGCCGGCGCGGCGCCAGCCAAGCGCTAGGTACCTGGCCGGCAACGGCTAGGCTCGCTCTATCCTTCCGCCGGGTCTGCGTTTTTCGCGGCCCGGCGGTTTTGTGTCGTCAGGTGAAGTTGACGGTGAGGTCTGGTTGTCCGGTGAGGGTGAACCGGAAGGTATCCCCGGGTTTGACGGGGAGCATCTTGGTGATGCCGCCGGAGATGACGATGTCGCCGGGTTCGAGGTTGACGCCGAACTCGAGGAGTTTGTTGGCGAGCCAGGCGGTGGACAGGGCGGGGTTGCCGAGTGCGGCGCTGCCCAGGCCCTCGGCGGCGAGGGTGCCGTTGTGATGGATCTGCATGGCGAGGGCGGCGAGGTCGCTGGTGCGCATGGCGGCGTCCCAGGGGCCGTGGGCAAAGCCGCCGTAGGAGGCGTTGTCGGCGATGGTGTCGACGAGCTTGATCTTCCAGTCGGCGATGCGGCTGTCGACGATCTCGACGGCGAGCGCGCAGGCGTCGGTGGCAGCGATCACCTGTTCGGCGGTGACGCCGGGCTGGCGGAGCGGCCGGCTGAGGCGGAAGGCGATCTCGCCCTCGATGCGCGGCTGCAGGAAGTCGGCGGCCGGGATGGTGACGACGCCGTCGCGGGTGGCATAGTGGCTGGCGGCCCAGAGCGCGCCATAGTCGGGTTCGCTGACGCCGAGCTGGGCCTGGATGGCCGGGCTGGTCAGGCCGATCTTGCGCCCGACGATGCGCTCGCCGCGGGCCAGGCGCAGGCGGCCCCAGGCGGTCTGGATGTCATAGGCGGTGGCGACGTCGATGGCGTCGGTGTCGCTGAGCGGGGCGATCGGCGTGCGCGCCGTCCAGGCGTGGTCGAGGCGCCGGGCGATGGCCTCGACATCGTGGCCGGGCGAGCGGGGGTCGGCTGTGGTCATGCCGGTCATGCCGAGCCGTGCGTGGCCGAGGTCTCGCGCAGCGGCGAGCGCGGGGCAAGGCCGATCGGGTCGCCGAGCGGCTCGACCGGGAAGACCTTGCGGCTGATCCCGGCAGCGGCGGTGTCGAGGGCGGCGCGCAGCGTGGCGAGGCGCTCGGGGGTCATGCGCTCGACGGTGTCGGTCGCCGAGATGGCAGCGACGATGGCGCCCTGGGCGTCGCGGATCGGCACGGCGATGCAGCACATGTCCTCGCGCACCTCGCGGTCGTCGAGGGCAAAGCCGGTGCGGCGGATCTCGTCGAGATGGGTGCGCAGCGCCTCGGGATCGGTGATCGTATAGGGGGTCAGCGGGATCAGCGGGCCGCTGAGCAGGAAGCGGTCGAGTTCCTCCTGGGGCAGGGCGGCGAGCAGGACCTTGCCGAGCCCCGAGCAATAGGCCTCGAGCTGGGCGCCGAGGCGGGTGAAGGTGTGGAACGAGGTCGGGGTGCCGACCTTGGAGACATAGGTGACCATGCCGTCGTCGAGCAGCCCGATGTGCAGCGTCACGTCGAGCTGGCGCGCCAGCTGGACGATCATGCCCTGCGAGGCCTCGTGCAGCAGGTTGCCGATGTCGACGTCGCGGGACAGCGACAGCAGCAGCATGCCGGGGCGGTAGCGTCCGCGCGGGCCGCGCACCACGGCGCCGACTTCCTCCAGGGTCTGCATCAGGCGGTAGCCCGAGGCCTCGGGCAGGCCGGCGCGCCGGCTGAGCTCCGAGCTGGTCAGCCATTCGTCGGGTCCGACGAACAGCTTGAGCATCCGGAAGGCCTTGATGACCGATTGATTCCTGGGGGTCGACATGGTTGTTCTCAGCCCTTCAAACCCGACAAACTCTCCGTGCTCACAGTCCCTCGCCTGCCGGGGCAGGTCGACCGGTGTTCGACTGGCCGGCAGCGACCATGTCGAGTGCGACGTCTACTATCATGTCTTCCTGCCCGCCGACCATCCGTCGCCGGCCGAGCTCGACCAGGATGCTGCGGGTGTCGACGCCGTACTCCTCGCTGGCCTTTTCGGCATGGCGCAGGAACGAGGAGTAGACCCCGGCATAGCCCAGGCTGAGCGTCTCGCGATCGACGCGGACCGGGCGGTCCTGCATCGGGCGGACGAGATCCTCGGCGGCGTCCATCAGCTTGAACAGGTCGCAGCCGTGGTGCCAGCCCTTGCGGTCGGCAGCGGCGATGAACACCTCGAGCGGGGCGTTGCCGGCGCCGGCACCCATGCCCGCCAGCGAGGCGTCGATGCGCACCGCGCCGCCCTGCGCGCCGACGATCGAGTTGGCGACGCCGAGCGACAGGTTGTGGTGGGCGTGGATGCCGCGCTGGGTCTCGGGCCGCAGCACGCGCTCATAGGCCTCGAGCCGGGCGGTGTAGCCGTCCATGTCGAGGGCGCCGCCGCTGTCGGTGACATAGACGCAGTCGACGCCGTAGTCCTCCATCAGCCTGGCCTGCTGCGCCAGCGCGTCGGGCTCGGACATGTGACTCATCATCAGGAACCCCGAGACGTCCATGCCGAGCTTCTTGGCAAAGCCGATGTGCTGCTTCGAGATGTCGGCCTCGGTGCAGTGCGTCGCGACGCGGACCGAGGTGACGCCGAGGTCATGGGCGCGGTGCAGGTCCTCGATGGTGCCGATGCCGGGGATCAGCAGGGTGGTCAGCCGCGCCTTGGTGACGGTCTTGCCGACCGCCTCGATCCACTCCCAGTCGGTGTGGGCGCCAAAGCCGTAGTTGAACGACGAGCCGTTGAGGCCGTCGCCGTGCGCGACCTCGATCGCATCGACGCCGGCCTCGTCGAGGGCGCGGGCGATGTCGACGACCTGCTGGATGCTGTACTTGTGCCGGACCGCGTGCATGCCGTCGCGCAGCGTCACGTCCTGGATGTAGAGCTTGTCGGTGCGGGGGTCGAACATCAGGCCGCCTTCTTCGTCGCGGTGCGAAGCGCCATCTTCTCGGCGGTCTTGAGCGCTGCCGAGGTCATGATGTCGAGGTTGCCGGCATAGGCGGGCAGGTAGTGCGCGGCGCCCTCGACCTCGAGGAAGACGCTGGTCTTGATGCCCTCGAAGCTGCCGACGCCGGGGATGACCACCGGGTTGTTGGCGCCGAAGCGCTCGAACTGGACCTGCTGCTTCAGCCGGTAGCCCGGCACATAGGCGCGGACCTTCTCGACCATCGCCAGGATCGAGGCCTCGATCTGCGCCTCGGTGGCGCCCGACGACAGGGTGAACACCGTGTCGCGCATGATCATCGGCGGCTCGGCCGGATTGAGGATGATGATCGCCTTGCCGCGCTCGGCGCCGCCCACCGTCTCGATGCCCTTGGACGTCGTCTCGGTGAACTCGTCGATGTTGGCGCGGGTGCCGGGGCCGGCCGACTTCGACGAGATCGACGCGACGATCTCGCCGTAATGGACGCGCGCGACCTGGCTGACCGCCGCCACGATCGGGATCGTCGCCTGGCCGCCGCAGGTCACCATGTTGACGTTGTCGGCATCGAGGTGCGCGTCGCCGTTGACGACGGGAATGACATAGGGGCCGATGGCGGCCGGGGTCAGGTCGACGACCTTCTTGCCCGCCGCGATGCTGACCGCGCTGTGGTGCTTGTGCGCGCCGGCGCTGGTCGCGTCGAAGACGATGCCGATCTCGGGCCAGATCGCCATCCGGACCAGCCCGTCGATGCCTTCGTGCGTGGTGGCGACGCCCAGCCGCGCCGCGCGCTTGAGCCCGTCGCTCTCGGGATCGATGCCGACGAAGGCGCCCATTTCCAGCACGTCGGAGGTGCGGATGATCTTGATCATCAGGTCGGTGCCGATGTTCCCGGATCCGATGATCGCGACCTTAACCTTAGGCTCGCCTGCCGCCACAATCCCCCCTTGTCGTTCTTGCTTGTCCGGACGCCTGGGCCGGCTCGTTGACCCGATGTTGCAAGGCGCGCGCCAAAACTCAAAGCCGGACTGGATAAATCTCTCATTAGATGAGATGCTTTGCCCGTTGCCTCTGGATAGCAACCCGCTCTTCTGGCCTATCTCGGGCAACGACTAAAAAACGAGGGAGCGATGCCATGCGTCATACCAGGACCTTATTGATCGCCGCGCTGGCCGTCACCGGCTTTGCCGCGGCCTCGGCCCAGACCCCCGAGACTGTCCCCAAGGGCCCCGCACCCGGCGACCCTTATGCCCAGTTCTATCCGGACCCCACCCATATCCCGTTCTTCCGCCCCGAGACCATTCCGTGGACCGGCGAGGCCGGCAAGGAACAGCAGTACAACGTCTACGGCGACCCGCGGAAGCCGGGCCCCTACGCCATGCTGCTCAAGTGGTTCCCGGGCGCCTATTCCAAGCCGCACTTCCACGGCATGCCGCGCTACATCGTCGTGGTGTCGGGCACCTGGTGGGTGAGCAGCAGCGCCAAGTACGACCCGACCAAGACCTATCCGCTGGGGCCGGGCTCGGTCGTCTCCGACGTCGTCAACACCGTCCACTGGGACGGCGCCCGCGACGCACCCGTCGTCCTGATGATCGTCGGCGAAGGCCCAGTGCCAAACGTCCTCGTCGACGAAAACGGCAAACCAATCAATAAAAAGAGCTTCTAAAACAAGCGATTAGCGTCTCCGGGCAGAACATCTCGGAGACGAACGACCATGGGGAAAGAAAACTATGCAGATGACTAGATTCGCGTTGGTTGCCGCACTGCTCGGAACGATGTCGGCCTATGTCGGCGTTGCCGCCGCGCAAGCCCAGGGCCTGCCGCCGCTGGCGGTCCGCCAGGGCAATTATAATACCTCGGCACGGACGCCGGAAGATATCGCGTTGCCGAACCCCTATTACCTCGACGAAGGCTTCTTCAAATGGCCAAAGGGTCGCCCGATCGGCTCGACCAGCGCCATGGACATGGACCGCGACGGCAAGTCGATCTGGATCGTCGAGCGCTGCGGCACGCTCAACAGCTGCATCGGCTCGACCGTGAACCCGATCATGAAGTTCGATGACAAGGGCAACCTCGTCAAGCAGTTCGGCGCCGGCCTGCTGGTCTATCCGCACGGCATGTACGTCGACCGCGACAATAATATCTGGGTCACCGACCTCCAGTCGAACATGGATCGCCCGGCGCCTCCGGGCGGCGTGCGCCCACCGCCAGCGCCTGCCGGGACGCCGCTGGCCGGTGCCGTGGTGCTCAAGTTCAACCAGGACGGCAAGCTGCTGTTGCGGATCGGCACGCCCGGGGTGTTCGGCAAGGACGGCACCCACCTCAGCCAGCCGTCCGACGTGGTGACCGGCCCCAATGGCGATGTCTTCGTCGCCGACGGCCATGACTCGAACCCGTCGAACGGCCGCATCGCCAAGTTCGACAAGACCGGCAAGTTCATCAAGGAGTGGAACGCCTGCGGGCGACTGCCGTCCGACACGCTGGACTGCACGCACTCGATCGCGATGGACAGCCAGGGCCGCGTCTTCGTCGCCAACCGCGGCAACAACCGCATCGAGATCTTCGACCAGGAGGGCGTGTTGCTCGACGAATGGTATAATTTCGGTCGGCCGAGCGGCTTGTTCATCACCAAGGACGACAAGCTCTACGCGGCGGACTCGGAATCGGACGTCGTGCAGCACAATGCCTTCGTCCGCGGCGTCCATGTCGGTGACGCCCGCACCGGCAAGGTCACCGCCTTCATTCCTGAGCCGCTCGGCAATCCGACGCCGTGGATGCCATCCGGCACCACCGGCGGTTCGGAAGGCGTCGGCATCTCGGACGACGGGATCATCTACGTCGCCAAGGTCCTGCCGGCCTCGCTGGTCAAATACTCGCTGAAGCCCGAGAACCTGCGCTAGCCTGGAAAGAGGGAAGCGTCCGCATCCGGTGGGCGCTTCCTTCGACGATCGATCATGGAAATCCTCTCTCATCCAATGAGAGGGACAAGAGCATCAAGAGGGGCCGAAACTTGCTGGATCGAATAGCGGCCTCTAGTCCAAGTACGACCCGCTCGAAGAAGCGGGATGATCAGGGGAGTCGAGCATGGTGACGACAAGTGCCACCGGAGCACCGGCAAGCCGGCTATATTATGGTTGGCTGATCGTCCTCGCGGCCTTTTTCGCTTTCGGCATCGTCTATGGCACGGTGACCTATTCCTTTGCGGTGTTCGTAAACCCGGTCGCCAAGTCATTCGGCGTGACGACGACCAGCGTCCTGTTCGGCTTTACATTGGCCAATATCGGTACCGGCGTCCTGGGCATCTACGCCGGTCGCCTGCTGATGCGCTTCCCGATCCGGCGGATGATGCTGGTCGGCCTGGTCATCATGGCCATCGGCTATCTCGGCCTGTCGACGGCGACATCGCTCTGGCAATTCTACCTTCTCTACGGGATCGTCATCGCCTTCGGCTCAATCATCGTGGCGCCGCTCGGTGCTGCCGCGATCGTCACCAACTGGTTCGCCGTTTCGCGCGGACGTGCCCTGACCATGGCGACGCTCGGGACCTCGTTCGGACAGCTGGTGATCCCCAGGCTCGCCGCTTACGTGATCGAGGGTTGGGGCTGGCCCGCCGCCTACCGAATCTTCGCGCTGGTCACGCTGGTTGCCATTCCGATCATCCTGCTGATCGTCGTCGACCGTCCTGAGGACAAAGGCCTGCACCCGTACGGCGGCATCCCGGATGCGGGCAGCGCACCTGCTCCGGCCGTGGCACTGCTGTCGAACAGTGAAATTCTCCGGCGCACCGACTTCTGGACGATCGGGGTCAGCTTCGTGCTGACCGTCACGGTCTATCTCGCCCTGATGGCGGTGATGGTGCCTTATGCGCGGACCTATGGCGTAACGGCACTCGAGGCGAGCCAGCTAACCATCACGATGGGAGTGTTCGCGATCCTCGGCAAGATCATGTTCGCGACGTGGACGGACAGGATCGGCCTTCGCAACACCTTCTGGGTCGCGATCTCGCTCAACCTTGTCGCGTGCATCCTGCTGGCGGTGATCCCGGACTACAAGATCCTGTTCGTCGCCAGCGCGCTTGCCGGCGCGTCGGCTGGCGGCGTGCTGCCGCTTTGGCCGGGCCTGATCGCCTTCCGCTTCGGCCGCCACGCGCTGCCGCAGGTGATGGGTCTGATGAGCCCGATGGTCCTGATCCTGCAGGGCTTCGGAGCGCCTTTTGCCTCGGCGATGCACTTCCGGCCGGCGTTCATGGTGTTCGTGGTGATGCTGGTCGTTTCCGCGATCACCGCTCGAAATCTGAACAAGCCGGCGGCAGCGTAGATCGGCGGTAATCCACACCGCCCTGATCGGCGGGTCCAGCCGGTTAAACTGCTGGCTAGTACAGAACTTTTGATTGTAGACTGAACATTGTCAGTCACTTGGGGAGAGAAGAATGAGCAGTTACAAACAACTGGTTCTAAGCGCCGCAGCAATGGCGGTGGTCGGCATCGCTGTGCCGGCAGGCGCGCAGTTCCTCGGCAAGGGCGATGCGATGCCGGTGACGGCGCAGAAGGTCCCTGAAGCTTATTGGTCGGGTAAGCCGACGAAGATGACGCCCTATGTTGCTCCGAACAAGCCTCATTGGAAACTGTCCGAAATTCTCGCCGCGCATCGTGGCAAGACCGATTGGGTCCAGCCGATCGTCCGCAACAACGAGCAGGATGCCGACTATATTTCGCTCGGCGTCGGCAAGTCGACGAAGCGCAAGATGTATGCCGATGACCGGGTCGTCTGGATCGTGCAGGACGGCTCCATGAAGGTGTCGATCGACGGCACCGAGCCTTTCGTTGCGACCAAGGGCTTCATGGTCAACGTGCCTTTCCGCCACTTTTATTCGATCGAGACGGTCGGCGACAAGCCGTCGCTGCGCTTCGAGGTTCGCCAGGCCGGGTCGCCGCCGCTGTACCCGCTGACCGAGACGCCCGATGCGTTCCCGGGGAAGACCTACGTCAAGGTTACCGGCACGCCTGGTCCCGGCAAGGATCGCGACACCAACCCGATCTATGTCGATTTCTGGAAGCAGGTCGCCAATACGGACCAGCCGTATAACGGCAAGTTCGTCTGGGACGACCACTTCACCTCTAACATCCTGCGCGGCAAGGGTCAGCCGATCCCGCCGGCCACCAACAAGGGCCACTTCCACGTCGACTGGACCGAGTTCTGGTTCGTCATGGAAGGCAAGATCGGCTACCAGATCGAAGGCGTTCCTTACTTCGAGGCTGAGCAGGGTGATGTGGTCGCGGCGATCAAGGGACGTTGGCATCGTCCGTCGAGCGCGCCCGACACGCCAATGTCGACGCGCATCCCGTTCAATCCTCGCCCGGTCATCCTGCACAACTTCGCAACGGACTGACGCCAGCCAGGCTCGTATGACGTGGAGGCCGTGCAAGCGGCCTCCACCGACGTCCGGGCGCCTGGTCGATCTGCCCGTGTCGGGCGACTTTGACGTGCGACCGGCAGGAGTGTTGCATTGATCGCGGCCTGCATCGACGACTTCAGGCTGCTCGCCGAGCGCCGCCTGCCGCGCTTCCTTTTCGATTATATCGACGGTGGCTCGTATTCCGAGGCCACGATGCGCAGCAACGTCGCGGACCTGCAGCGGCTGCACTTGCGGCAGCGCGTCCTGCGGGACGTGTCCGCGATCAACCTTGCGACCACGATGTTCGGACGGCCGTCGGCGATGCCTGTCGCGCTGGCGCCGATTGGCCTTGCCGGCCTGTATGCGCGACGCGGCGAGGTTCAGGCGGCGCGCGCTGCCGAGGCCGCCGGCGTCCCCTTCATCCTGTCCAGTTCATCATGCTGCGCGATGGAGGAAGTCGCGCCCGCGGTGCAGTCACCGCTGATCTTTCAATTGTACATGATCAAGGATCGCGCGGTCATGGAGAGCATATTAGCGCGCGCCGCTGCGCTGAAGGTCGAGACGCTGGTGATGACAGTCGACCTGGTCGTGCACAGCGCGCGTTACCGCGACATGCGTTCCAGCCTGACCGGGTCGCAGAACCTGGGGGCGCGGCTGAAGCGTGCTGTCGAGATCATCCGTCACCCGGAATGGGCCTGGGACGTCGGCGTAAACGGGCGGCCGCATACGCTCGGGAACTTCGCTCCGGCGATGCCCGACGGCGCTGGTCTGGCGCAGTTCACGGCTTGGGTGCAGCGTAATTTCGATGCCTCGATCAGCTGGGACGACCTCGCCTGGATCAAGCAGCGCTGGCACGGACGGCTGGTCCTCAAGGGCATCCTGGAACCGGCGGACGCCGAGATGGCGGCCCAGGTCGGCGCAGATGCGATCATCGTTTCGAACCACGGTGGGCGGCAACTCGACGGCGCTCCCTCGACCATCGTTGCCCTGCCTTCGGTCGTCGAGGCAGTGGCGGGGAGGATGGACGTGCTGATGGACGGCGGCATCCGGTCGGGTGTCGATATCCTGCGCGCGATGGCACTCGGCGCGAAGGGTGTGCTGCTTGGTCGAGCATGGGCCTATGCGCTGGGTGCAGCGGGCGGTGCCGGCGTCGCGCGGATGCTCGACCTGTTGCGCCACGAGCTGGCGGTGGCGATGGCGCTGACGGGCCAGACCGATATCACAACGCTCGATCCTGATGTCTTGCGGCAACTGCCTGCGGAGTTCCGGGCGAGCGCCTGACGCCGTGCGCCGTGGCTTCACGGATTCGCTCACCTGTTGAGGCACTTCACATGGTTGGACAGTGTCGACCGGCGCCCGCCCGCGACAGGTGCTTGACACTGCCGCCGCTTGTATGGATGGTAGCGCTATCAATAAAAAAGAATGACTTGGGGAATGATGAAGGAAGCTTTGCAGCGGCAGCGCTGTCCCTCGACCGACGTGTCGGCAGGTGGGGGATGCCAGACAATTGGCGTCGAGCCGATGTCGCTCAGCTAGTCCGTTTCGGACAGGTCGAGGCGCTTGCCACTTTCGATCCTGCTTCCGCGATTTTCGTTTTCAATCCGCTTTGAACATTGCCGCAACCGGCGTGGAGTCTTTCTGAATGACTAGTGATCCAGCTTCTACCGGCGGTTTGGCGCCTGCAGGAACGCCGGGTTCCGCACGGGCAAGCTATCCGAGCCTTTCGGGCAAGCGTGTCATCGTTACCGGCGGCGGCAGTGGCATCGGCGCCGGCCTTGTCGAGGCATTCGTCCAGCAGGGCGCCCAGGTCGCGTTCGTCGACGTAGCCGACGGTCCCAGCCTTGAGCTGGTCGACCGGCTTGGCGGGGCCGCGCACGCGCCGGTCTATCGCCACTGCGACCTGACAGACGTCGCCAAGCTCCGGGCAACGATCGCCGAGATCGAGGCAATCCTTGGCGGTGTCGACGTTCTGATCAACAACGCGGCGAACGACGACCGCCATTCGATTGCCGAAGTGACGCCGGAATATTGGGACGAGCGGATGGCGACGAACCTGCGCCACCAGTTCTTTGCAGCGCAGGCCGTCGTTCCCGCGCTGAAGCGTGCGGGCGGCGGGGTCATCCTGAACTTCGGCTCGATCAGCTGGCATCTCGCGCTCGCCGACCTCGTGCTGTACCAGACCGCCAAGGCAGCGATCGAGGGTCTGACGCGCAGCTTGGCGCGTGATCTCGGTCGCTCGAACATCCGGGTCAACACGATCGTGCCGGGCAATGTCGAGACGCCGCGCCAGATGAAATGGTACACACCGGAGGGCGAGGCCGAGATCGTCGCGGCGCAATGCCTCGACGGCCGCATCCAACCGTCCGACGTCGCCGCACTCGTCTTGTTCCTCGCTTCGGACGACGCCCGGATGTGTACCAGTCACAACTATTTCGTCGACGCCGGCTGGCGCTGATGACGACGGGCAGTCCGCGACTGGCGTGTCGTGTCGGTGCGATGCTCGGCGAAGGGCCGGTGTGGGTGGCGCGCGAGCAGGCGCTGTGGTTCGTCGACATCAAGGGCCACCAGCTGCACCGTTTCGATCCAGCCAAGGCCACCCTGTCGAGCTGGGTGACGTCGAGCCAGCCGGGCTGGATCCTTCCGGCCGAGGGCGGCGATTTCGTCGTCGGGATGCAGTCAGGCATCAAGCGCTTCGACCTTGCAAACGGCAGCTTTGAGTCAGTGGCCAATCCGGAGGCCGACCAGCCGGGCAATCGCCTGAACGACGCTTCGACCGATGCGCGAGGCTGCATTTGGTTCGGCTCGATGGACGATGCGGAGACGGCGCTCAGCGGCTGCTTCTACAGCATCGATGCGACCGGCGTGCGCCACACCGGTCTGCCCAAGGCCATCATCACCAATGGTCCGGCGTTCTCGCCGGACGGCCGGATCTTGTATCACACCGATACTTTTGCCCGGACGATCTTTGCGGCCGATCTCCATGACGACGGTAGCGTCGGCGCACCCCGGATCTTCGTCGAGATCGAGGACGGGGCCGGATATCCCGACGGGATCACCGTCGACAGTGCCGGCTGCGTCTGGACCGGTCTCTTCGGTGGTTGGGCGACACGTCGCTATGCGCCCGACGGCCGCCTGATGACGTCGGTGCGCCTGCCGACGGCGAACGTCACTAAGATCGCCTTTGGTGGTCCGACACTGACCACTGCCTATGCTACCACTGCCCGCAAGGGACTGGACGCGGCGGCACTTGCTGCCCAACCCGAGGCGGGCGACCTGTTCGCTTTCGAAGTCGATGTCCCTGGCCTCGCCGTTGCCGAGGCCAGGATCGCTGCATAACGATCGCCTGCAAAAACAACATTGAGGGGAGTGGCATGGCAAGGACAAGTACGGAACGGGTCAACAAGGCCTTCGTCGCGCTGATCGTCATCGTCGCGACGATCGGTGGCTTCATGTTCGGCTATGACAGCGGGGTCATCAACGGCACGCAGGCCGGGCTCGACAAGGCCTTCAATCTTTCGACGCTGGGCACCGGTCTCAACGTCGGCGCGATCCTGCTCGGCTGTGCCGCTGGAGCGTTCATCGCCGGACGACTGGCTGACCGCATCGGACGTCGCACGGTCATGAAGATCGCGGCCTTGCTGTTCATCGTCAGTGCTTTGGCCGCTGGCGCTGCGAGTTCGTCGCTGATGTTCATCCTGGCTCGCATCGTCGGCGGTCTCGGCGTCGGCGCGGCCAGCGTTCTGGCACCGGTCTATATCAGCGAAGTCGTCCCGGCGTCGGTCCGCGGCCGGCTATCGAGCGTCCAGCAGATCATGATCATCACCGGCCTGACCGGTGCGTTCGTCGCCAACTACGTCCTCGCCCATTCTGCGGGCGGCTCGCTGGGCACCCTTTGGTTCGACCAGCCGGCCTGGCGTTGGATGTTCTGGCTCCAGGTCATTCCTGCGGCGATCTACTTCGCGACCCTGTTGCTGATCCCGGAGAGCCCACGCTACCTCGTCATGAAGGGGCGCGATAGCGAGGCCGAGACGGTCCTGACCAAGTTGTTCGGCAACGACCACGCCCATGAAATGGTGCGAACGATCCGTGACAGCCTCGCGGTCGATCATCACCGGCCCCGGCTGTCGGATCTGCTCGACAAGGCGACCGGCAAGGTCCGGCTGATCGTCTGGGCCGGCATCGGGCTGGCGATCTTCCAGCAGCTCGTCGGCATCAACATCGTTTTCTATTATGGCTCGGTACTATGGCAGTCGGTCGGCTTCAGCGAGAACGACGCGCTGAAGATCAACATCCTGTCGGGCAGCCTGTCGATCCTGGCCTGCTTGTTCACGATCCTGACCATCGATCGCTTCGGCCGCAAGCCGCTGCTGCTGATCGGGTCGGCGGGCATGGCGGTGACGCTCGGCATCCTCATGGTCTGCTTCTCGACCGCGACGACGGTAAACGGCAGCCTACATCTGAGCGACCAGGTCGGCATCACCGCGCTGATCGCTGCGAACGCCTATGTCGTCTTCTTCAACCTGTCCTGGGGACCGGTGATGTGGGTGATGCTCGGCGAGATGTTCCCCAACCAGATCCGCGGCTCCGCACTGGCGGTCGCCGGTCTGGCCCAGTGGATGACCAACTTCGGCATCTCGGTCAGCTTTCCGTCGATGGCGGCGGGGCTTGGCCTGGGGCTGACTTACGGCTTCTACGCCCTGAGCGCGCTGGTCTCGTTCTTCTTCGTCCGCAAGTTCATCCACGAGACGCGTGGTCGTGAGCTCGAGGACATGGTTGGCTGATACGAAAATGGCGCTCCGGGGTCCGGAGCGCCATTCTTGCTGCTCCCCTCCCGGAACGGGAAGGGCCGGGGGTGGGTCTTCCACAAGGTCGGCAGCCGGACTTTATGCCAAGTCCCACCCCCGTCCCCTCCCGTTCCGGGAGGGGGGCAGTAAGGCTCGGCGATCACCCTAGTGGTTGTGGCGCGGCGTCGTCTCGGCGACGTTGCGGTACTTGACCGCCATCTCCAGCACTGCACCGGTCGCAAGCTGGCCGGTCTTTTCCCGGTAAAGCTCTTCCCACGGCGTATGGCTGGCCGGGACCGGCGGCGGCGTCTCGGTCAGGCGGCGCGCGATCTCGGCGTCATCGACGAGCGCGTTGCAGGCACCGGTGTTGAGGTCGATGCGAATGGTGTCGCCGGTCGCCAGCCACGCCAGGCCGCCGCCGACGGCGCTCTCGGGCGAGGCATTGAGGATCGACGGGCTATCGGACGTGCCCGACTGGCGACCGTCGCCCAGCGTCGGAAGCCAGGCGATACCGCGCTTGAGCAGGGCATCCGGCGGCTGCATGTTGACGACCTCGGCCGAGCCCGGCCAGCCGATCGGGCCGGCACCACGGATCACCAGGATGCAATTCTCGTCGATCTCCAACGCAGGATCGTTGATCCGGTGGTGATAATCGTCCGAGCCTTCGAACACGACGGCGCGCGCCTCGAAGACGCCCTCGCTGCCCGGGCGGCTTAGATAGCGGGTCCGGAACTCCTCGGAGATGACGCTGGTCTTCAGGATGGCGAAGTCGAATAGATTGCCCGACAAGGCCAGGAAGCCGGCGCGCTCCTTCAGCGGCAGCTCGAAGGTGCGGATGACGTCGCGGTCGCGGCTGTCCCGCCCGGCGATGTTCTCGCCAAGGGTTCGCCCGGTGACGGTCAGGCAGTCGCTGTCGAGCTGTCCGGCGCGGGCCAGTTCGCACAGCAAGGCCGGGACGCCGCCGGCGCGGTGGAAGCGCTCGCCCAGGAAGCGGCCGGCCGGCTGCACGTCGGCGAGCAATGGCAGGTCGTAGCCGTACGTCGTCCAGTCCGACGGTGCCAGCTCGACACCGGCATGGCGCGCCATGGCCATGATGTGCGGCTGGGCGTTCGACGAGCCGCCGATCGCGGTGACGAGGCGGATCGCGTTGAGAAAGCTCTCGCGGGTCAGGATCTTCGACGGGCGCAGGTCGGCATAGGCCATCTCGACGATGCGGACGCCGGTGGCATAGGCCATCTGTCCGCGCTCGCGATACGGCGCCGGGATCGCGGCGCACCCGGGCAGCGACAGGCCCAGCACTTCCGCAACGGCGTTCATCGTCGACGCGGTACCCATCGTGTTGCAATGCCCGGCCGACGGGGCGCTGTCGGTGGCGCGGTCGAGGAACTCGGCCTCGGTGATCTCGCCGGCGGCCAGCTTGCGGCGGGCGCGCCAGATGACTGTGCCGGAACCGACCAGCTCACCCTCATGCCAGCCGTCGAGCATCGGGCCGCCCGACAGGACGATGGCGGGTATGTCGACCGTCGAGGCCGCCATGATGCCTGCTGGAGTGGTCTTGTCGCAGCCGGTGGTCAGCACGACCGCGTCGATCGGGTAGCCGTACAGGATCTCGACGAGGCCGAGGTACGACAAATTGCGGTCGAGCGCCGCTGTCGGACGGCGGCAATTCTCGAAGATCGGATGGGTCGGGAATTCCATGGGAATACCGCCCGCGTCGCGGATACCGGCCTTGGTCCGGTTCGCCAGATCGAGATGGATGCGGTTGCACGGCGACAGGTCGCTGCCGCTTTGGGCGATACCGATGATCGGCCGGCCGGAGCGCAATTCGGCGGCGGTGACCCCGTAATTCATGAAGCGCTCGAGATAGAGCGCGGTCATGTCCGAGCGGCCGGGCGCATCGAACCAGTCGCGAGACCGGAAGCGGCGGACGGGTTCTCCGTATTGCGTCATGAGCGGCCTATAATCACAGAAGGGCGTCGGCGGGGGGCAGCGTCGGACTGCCGGCGAACAAGTTTGAAATCGAGCTCGATATGCTTGGGGACGACCGGATCACCGGAACGCCGGGCGCGAATCTCGCGCACCAGCAGCTCGACGGCGGCGAACGACATGTCGGTGATCGGCTGGTGGATGGTCGTTAGCTCAGGCCAGATCGTCGTCGCCAGCGCCGTATCGTCGAAGCCGCACACGGTCAGGTCGCTGGGCACGTCGAGGCCGCGGCGGTGGGCGACCGCAACCGTCGCTGCGGCCATGTCGTCGTTGCTGGCGAATATTGCCGAGGGCGGATCGTCGATGCCGAGCAATGCTTCGGCGGCATCGAGCCCGGAGCGGTAGGTAAACAGCCCGTGTACGATGAGTTCGTCGGGCACGTCGAGCCCGGCTACCGCCATCGCTTCGCGGTACCCGGCAAGCCGCAGCTCGCTGGCGGACTGGTCGAGGTTGCCAACGATGAAGCCGATGCGCTGATGGCCGAGCGACGCGATGTGGGTCGTCATGTCATAGGCCGCCCGGCGATCGTCGATACTGACCGCCGAGAACCCCGGGGCCGGATGGCCGCTGGCGACGGTGACGCTCAGCGCGCCGGCAGTGCGTAGGACCGCCAGCAAGCGGGCGGAATCGCATAGCGGGGAGGGCAGTACGATGCCCTCGATGCCGCCGGAGAGCAGGTGCCGCGCGGCCTCCTCGGCCAGGGCGACGGTGTCGCATTTCTCGACGACCAGTTGGACGTTGGCGCGGCTGGCATAATCGAGGCTGCCGACCAGGAACTCGCTTAGATAAGCGGCGCTCGGGTTACTGTACAACAGGCCGATGCGGATCGGTTGTGCGCCTGCCAGGCTCTGCGCGGCAGGGTTGGGCGAGTATTGCAAGGCAGCGATCGCTTCGTTGACCTTGTCGCGTGTCTTGGGGCGAACGTTGGTTTCGCTGTTTATGACACGCGAAACCGTCATCGGTGAGACGCCGGCCCGTTCAGCAACATCGCTGATCGTGGCGCTGCGTTGTCGACGGGTCGGTTCTTGTGCCAATGTCAATTCTCCTGACGCGTCGGTACGATGCTGCGGCCGTCGACGCAACGCGCCAACCCCGACAGTTTGTAAGGAAACACTTCTGGCGTTGCCAATTACTCTTTCCGCGCTGACGTCGATCGACCGGATTCAGCTGGAAATTCTTGCGACGCGACGGCTCAGGGATGATCTCAGCCACCGTGCGGTCGTTCAAGGCTCCCCAAGCGTGATACCGTTCGATGTTGACATCGTTTCCACGCATGTCGCATGTTAGCGCTATCAATGACAAGTGCGTTGGCATGCCGAATACAGGCAGCGGCGTCGGGGAGGATAGAATGAACTTACGTCCGGTTTCGGGACGCATTTCCTTGACGTTCGTCGCCGCTCTGCTGGCTTCGGTGACGCTCGGCGTGACGACCAACGCGGCGGAGCGGCCGGTCTACAAGGATGCAGCCGCACCGGTTGCCGCCCGGGTCGACGACCTGCTGGCGCGGATGACGCTGCCAGAGAAGGTCGCCCAATTGCGCACCGTATGGGAGGGCAAGGTCAAACTGCTCGATTCGGCGCAGCGTCTCGATCCTGCAAAGCGGGCCGCGCTGTTTCCTGACGGTATCGGCGGCTTTGCGCGACCGTCCGACATGCGGGGCCCGGTGTCGCCGCGCGTCGTGCCCGGGCGCGACGCTCGCAGCACCATCCAGCTGGTCAACGACCTGCAACGGGACGCCGTCACCCACACCCGGCTGGGCATCCCGATCCTGTTCCACGAAGAAGGCCTGCACGGCTATGCCGCCTTGGGCGCGACAAGCTTCCCCGTGCCGATCGCCCTCGCGTCGAGCTGGGATCCGGACCTGGTGCGCAGCGTCAACGTCATCACCGCCCGCGAGATCGCCGCGCGCGGCGTGACCCTGGCCCTGTCGCCGGTCGTCGATATCGCTCGCGATCCACGCTGGGGCCGCATCGAGGAGACTTTCGGCGAAGATCCCTATCTGGTCGGGGAACTCGGCGTTGCCGCGGTCGAGGGGCTGGAAGGTCCCGGCAAGCCGCAGATGCTCGCCCCGGGAAAGGTATTCGCGACACTCAAGCACCTGACCGGCCACGGCCAGCCGGAGAGCGGCACCAATGTCGGCCCGGCGCCGATCTCGGAGCGTGAGCTGCGCGAGAACTTCTTCCCACCCTTCGAGCAGGTTATCTCGCGCGCCGGCCCGGGCGCCGTGATGCCGTCGTATAACGAGATCGACGGAGTCCCAAGCCACGCGAGCAAGTGGCTGCTGCAGACGGTGCTGCGCGGCGAATGGGGTTTCAAGGGCGCGATCGTCAGCGACTATTCCGCCATCGACCAGCTCGCCGACCTGCACCACGTCGCCGCCGATCATGAGGGCGCGGCGCGGCTCGCCATCGCGGCAGGCGTCGACAACGATCTTCCCGACGGTGTCAGCTATGGCACACTTGCCGCTGCGGTGACCGCGGGTCGCGTGCCATTGGCGCAGGTCGACGATGCGGTGCGCAAGATGCTCGAGATCAAGTTCCGCGCCGGGCTGTTCGAGCATCCCTATGCCAATGCCGCTGCGGCAGTGGCGACGACCAACAACGCGGCGGCGCGTGCCGAGGCGCGGGTTGCTGCGGCGCGCTCGATGGTGCTGCTCAAGAACGACGGCGTCCTGCCGCTGGCCTTGCCGAAGGCGGGTGCGGCCGCCCCGGTCATCGCGGTGATCGGACCTAATGCGGCAGTCGCGCGGCTCGGCGGCTACTACGGCCAGCCCCCGGTGACCGTGTCGCTGCTGGACGGCATCAAGGCCAAGGTCGGCACGCGCGCGCGCATCATCTCGTCGCTGGGCGTCAAGATCACCGAGAACGACGACTGGTGGGAGGACAAGCCCGTACTGGCCGATCCTGCACAGAACGCGACACGCATCGCCGAGGCCGTCGAGGCGGCGCGTGGTGCCGACACCATCATCCTGGCGATCGGCGACACCGAGCAGACCAGCCGCGAAGGCTGGGCCGACGCGCACCTCGGCGATCGCGCCTCGATCGATCTCGTCGGGGAGCAGCAGGCGCTGTTCGACGCGCTGAAAAAGCTCGGCAAACCGATCGTCGTAGTGATGTTGAATGGGCGACCCTTGTCGATCAACACCGTCGCCGAGCAGGCCAACGCGGTCATCGAAGGCTGGTACCTCGGTGAGCAGGGCGGCAATGCCCTTGCCGACGCGCTGTTCGGCGACGTCAATCCCGGCGGTAAGCTGCCGGTGACCATCGCCCGTTCGGTCGGACAGCTGCCGATGTTCTACAACTACAAGCCGTCGGCGCATCGCGGTTATCTGTTCAGCGACAAGACCCCGCTGTTCCCGTTCGGTTTCGGCCTTAGCTACACCAGCTTCGCGGTTGGCGCGCCGCAGCTCTCGACACCGTCAATCCGTCCCGATGGCACCGTCGGCGTCCGCGTCGAGGTCCGCAACACCGGTGCACGTGCCGGTGACGAAGTCGTCCAGCTTTATGTCCGCGACGTGGTCAGCACCGTCACCCGTCCGGTCAAGGAGCTGAAGGCGTTCCAGCGCGTGACGCTGCAGCCGGGTGAAGCCCGGACGATCGACTTCACGCTCGACCACCGCGCTTTCGAGCTGTGGAACCTCAACATGAAGCGCGTCGTCGAGCCCGGCCAGTTCGAGATCATGGCGGGCAACAGCTCGATCGCGCTAAAGTCCGCAACGTTGACCGTCACGCCCTGACCTTATCGCAACGGGAGCCCGCCATGTTCAAGATATTAAGGTCGATCGTCGCTGCGTCGTTGATCGTCGGCGCGTCGGGCGCTTTGGCCAAGGACCATTGGGTCGCAGGCTGGGCGACGTCGCTGCAGGCCCCGGAGGAGCGCAACCGCGTCGCCGATGCCGACCTGACCGACGCGACGCTGAGACAAGTCGTGCGGCTGACGATCGGCGGCTCGAAGTTGCGGGTCATCGTTTCCAACGCCTTCGGGACCGAGCCGCTCAGGGTCGATGCCGTCCATATCGGCCTGTCGAGCGACCCGGCGACCTCCCGCATTGCAGCCGGCAGCGACCGCGCCCTGACTTTCGACGGTTCTCCGGCAGTCATCATTCCGGCCGGCGCGTCATACCGGTCGGACCCCGTCGACCTGGCCGTGCCGGCACTCGGCAGCGTCGCGATCACGGTGCATTATCCGACTGCGCCGGTCGGGCAGACCACCCACACGGGGTCGCACGCGACGTCGTACCTGATCGCCGGCAACCATGTTGCAGACGACGTCCTGACCGGTGCGAAGCCGGTGGAGCGTTGGCTGCAGATGGCAGGCGTCGAGGTTGCGGCCGCTCCCGACGCGCGTGCTATCGTGACGTTCGGGGACTCGATCACCGATGGTCATGGTGCGACGACCAATGGCAACGATCGCTGGCCCGACCGCCTGGCCGAGCGGTTGAAGGCGGCGTCGGCAAGCCGCAACATCGCGGTGCTCAACCACGGCATCGGCGGCAACCGGCTGCTCCGCGAAGGCACCGGCCCGAGCGCGCTGGCCCGTTTCGACCGCGACGTGCTGGCCCAGTCCGGGGTGCGCTATGTCGTGGTGCTGGAAGGGGTCAACGACATCGGCACGCTGACCCGCGAAGCCTCGGCTGGCCCGGCCGAGCATACGGCGCTGGTCGCCCGCGCCATCGGCGTCTACCGCCAGATCATCACGCGGGCGCACGACCACGGCATCAAGGCCTATGGCGCGACCATCCTGCCGTACAGCGGCGCGGGCTATTACAGTGCTGCCGGTGACGCCGATCGCCAGGCGATCAATGCGTGGATCCGCGCTCCGGGCAATTTCGATGCGGTGATCGACTTCGATGCGGCGACACGAAACCCCGCGCGTCCCGAGCAGATGCGCGCCGAGTTCGATTCCGGCGACCATCTCCACCCGTCGCCCGCCGGCTATCGCGCCATGGGCGATGTCATCCCGCTGAAGCTGTTTCGGTGAAGTATCTCGCGGCGCTGGTCATTGCTTTGGCGGCGGTCCCGGCCACGGCGCGCCCGCAACTGGCGATCACCTTCGACGACCTGCCGGCGCACGGTCCGCTGCCCGCTGGCACGACGCGGCTGGCAGTCGCGCAGGCTGTCATCGATGCGCTGAAGGCGGCGCGGGTCGGCGAGGTCTATGGCTTCGTCAACGGCTTCCTGACCGAACGCGCGCCGGATCTGCCGGTGCTCGAACTATGGCGCGCGGCTGGGCTCCCGGTCGGCAACCACGGCTGGTCGCACCTGAGGCTGGACGACGTCGGCGCCGCCGCCGCAACCGTCGACCTCGACCGTAACGAACCGTTGGTCGCCACGCTGGCAGGCAAGACCCAGTGGCACTGGTTCCGCTTTCCCTTCCTGGCGGAGGGCAATGATCCCGCGATGCGTCTGGCTTTCCGTCATGAGCTTGCGACGCGCGGCTACCGGATCGCCGGGGTGACCATGAGCTTTGGCGACTATCTGTGGAACCCGGCGTACGCGCGCTGCGTGGCCAAGGGCGATACCGCTGCCATTGCCCGATTGGAAACCAGCTACCTCGCCGATGCGGCCGAGACGGCCACGGCCGCGCGCACGGATGCCAGGTCGGCGTACGGGCGCGACACGCCTTATGTCTTGCTCATGCACATCGGCGCCTTCGATGCGCGCATGCTGCCCCGGTTGCTGGCTCAATACCGACGAGATGGCTTTGCCTTCACGACCTTGGCCAAGGCCGAGTCCGATCCGGTCTATGCTGCCGACGTCGACCCATCGCTGCCGCCTGCCGCATCCTTGCGCGAGCGGTTGCAGGCAATGGGCAAGGCGCCGGCGCCGCGCACGGATTACGCGGTCGAACTGGCGACGGTCTGCACCTGAGGCGCTACCGGGCTTTGCAATAGTCGTTCAGATATTGCTGGTGGGTCGGCAGGGTCGCGACCGTGGCTGCGATCCCGCGTCGGATGTCGCCGAAGGCCTGGCCAAGCTCGCCGGGCTTGAGCAGCTTGCCGAGCTGGTGCCACTCGCGCGGCGTGATCCCCTGGCCGAGCATCACCGAAACCCAGGAGTCGACGCGGAACAGGTCTTCACCGCCTTGGTAAGCCGCCGCCGATTCGCGAAACAGCGCAATGCGCTGCGCCAGCGTGTCGGGGATCGGCATGTCCCGGCAGCGCCGCCAGAACGCGGTGTCGTCGCGCTCAGAGACTTTGTAGTGAAGTATGATGAAGTCGCGGACGCCCTCCCACTCGTGCGTCGACTGGGCGTTGAAGCGCGCCGTCAGGGCATCGTCCATGCCGGCGAAGGGAAACAGCTGCAGCAGCCGCGTCACGGCGACGTGGATCAGGTGGATCGACGTCGACTCCAGCGGTTCGATGAAGCCGGACGCGAGGCCGAGCGCGACGCAGTTGCGCTTCCAAGTGCTGGCCCGCATCCCGGTGCGATAGCGGATCGGGCGCGGCTCGAATAACGGCTTGCCGTCGATCGCGCCCAGCAGGCGGGACACCGCTTCGTCCTCGGACAGATAGTCGCTGGCGTAGACCAGGCCGTTGCCGACCCGCGTCTGCAACGGGATCTGCCAGCGCCAACCCTCGCCGTGTGCGACGACGCGGGTGAACGGAACCGGCGGCCCGACGCTCTCGGTCTGCACTGCAAGCGCCCGGTCGGTGGCGATCCACTCGCTCCAGTCGCGGAACGGCACGCCCAGCGCCTCGCCGATCAGCAGCGCGCGGAACCCGGTGCAGTCGATGAACAGGTCGCCCTCGATACGCTCGCCGGACTCGAGCTCGAGTGCAGCGATGTCGCCGCTTTCCGGCGCCAGCTCGACCTTACGGATCTTGCCTTCGACGCGGCGGACGCCGGCCGGCTCGGCAAGCGATCGGAGGAAGGCGGCATAGCCGGTCGCGTTGAGGTGATAGGCATAGGCCAGCGGCGGCTTCGAACCCTGCGAAAAGCGTCCGGCGAGCGCCGCCTGCTGCTCGAGCGAGAAAGCGCCATAGCCCTCCTGTGTCAGCCCCTGGCGTCGCGCCTCCAGCCAGAAATGTTGGAAGTCTCCCATCCAGACCGACCGCCCGACCGATCCGAATGGGTGGAAATATCGGCTGCCATCGCGACCCCAGTTTTCGAAGGCGATGCCCAGCTTGAACGTGGCCTGGGCGGCGCGCATGAACACGCCTTCGTTGATCCCAAGCAGATCGTGAAAGGTGCGTGCCGTCGGAATCGTCGACTCGCCCACGCCGACCGTGCCGATTTCTTCCGACTCGATCAGCGTGATTGAGATCAACGGTCCCAACTGCTTGACCAGCGCCGCCGCGGCGACCCAGCCGGCAGTTCCGCCGCCCGCGATGACGACCCGCTCGACGCGCTTCCTGGCCATTTCTGCCCCCCACAACATGCATTCGCCGCGTTCTGACTGCCGCGGTCTCTCGCTCTGACATAGCCGCTTCGAGCGCCGAAGCCGATACATACACCGCGCGAAGATAGCGCTAACTTGTCCTACAAGTTCTGGAAATCAGAACTTTCTGCGGAAAAGCGTGATAAAACAGTCACGGAATGCGGGTTTCAGCGCATTTTCAAACATAGATCATTTCGTAAGATTATTCTCAGTTGACACCACACGACATAATGTTACCGCTCCCATTAAGGATTTAAATCCGTACGGCCACAAATTGGCCAATGAAGGGGAGTCTGATGAAATTCCGTATCTGCACGTCCACGCTGGTTCGCTCGTCGTCGACGATCGCGCTCGCCGCATGTTTTGCATTTCCAGCGCCGCTGCTCGCCCAGGTGCCGTCAGCCGGCGCCGAGGCCACCAACGCACAACCCGGCGCTGCCCCATCGGTCGCCCAGGCTGAGACCCAGGCCGCTGCACCGGGCGACGAGATCGTCGTCACCGGCAT